>CAVTHY010000001.1:0-448752 GCA_963734655.1 uncultured Acidimicrobiaceae bacterium
ACGCGAGATTGGTGCGTATTCTCAGGGTTGCAAGTCCGGGACATGTCTAAATCGAAGCGCCGATGTGAAGAGGGTCGAAGTCGGCCACCCTGGTGGGCAGTGCCCGTGATGTGGTCCCTTTATTGACGACCTGGACTTGCGCTGTCTTAGGTGGTGGCCAGTTGCCAACCCGCGTCGTGGATGAGCCCTAGGTTGACCAGTCGTCTCAAGTTGATGGCGGCGACCCGGGTGCTGAGTCCCATCTGGTTCCTTTGGACGCCGCGGAATCTGACTCGGCGGTAGTGGTCCCTCACGAGCCACGCAATCGATCTTTCGACCATCGGTCGATACTTTCGATAGTCCAAAATGAAGTCGCCATCTCGCCAGGCGCGTCGCGACTCGACGAGCTGGGCGTCGTGAAGAGAGAGGGTGAAGTGGCGTCCGTGGCGGGCCGTCGTGCAACGAGAGCGCAGGGGGCACTTCGCGCATCGCGCGCCGAAATTGGCGTTGCGCTTGGTGGTCATCGCGACGACGTGACCGGCCGGACAGGTGACGCTCGCGCGGTCCTCGTCGACGACGAAGTCGTCGCGCTCGAAGCCGCCCGCAACCGCGCTCGCGCTCGGGTGGGGTTTGATCGCGCGTTGATGACCGCCGCGTCCGAGCGCCGCCAGGGTCTCGCCCGAGGCGTAGGCGGAGTCGGCGAGGACCTGGAGACCGGGCTCCTCATCTTTCAGTAATTCGACGCCCGTGGGTCCGTCGGGAGTACTCGCGGGGGTGAGTCGGGCTCCGGTGATCAGACCGGTCTCGGGCTCGACCACCAGGTGCGCCTTGAAACCGTCGCGGTAAACGCTGCGCGACTTATGCATGTGACGCGCCTCGGGATCGACCACCGAGATCACGCGGTCTTTCGCCACTGCGCGCACGATGCGCCAGTGACCCTCGTCGTCGAGCTCGACGTCCTGGCCCGCCACGAGTGCGAGGAGCGACGTCGCGGCGACGCCCTCGTCATCTTCCACGTCCTCACACTCGTCGAGCAGACGCCGCGCGTCTGCGACCAGCGCGTGCACGAGTTCGGCGCGGGCCACCTCATCGTCCCAGGCAATTGTTGGCTTGGCGGGGGTGTCGTAGTCGTGGGCGAGGAGAGCGACACCACTGGCTCCCGGCACGACCCGACGCACCCGTCGGATCGCGGCGATCAATTGCGTGACGGTGTCCTGGGTCGCGACGGCGTCGTCGAGCAACGTCGAGTCCAGCGCCCGACGGGTCTTGCCCTGTAACACCCCGGTGGCGTCGATCACCGAGCGCACCGCTTCGAAGATGCGCTCGGGGCGAGTGGAGTTGCGCAACCTCGAACGCCAGTAGGTGAGGACCGAGTAGTCAAAGCCCGTCTCGTCGAGGGCGAGTCCACAGGCCACCTTCCAGCTGATCCGGTCGGTCAGGGCGCGCGCCGCGTCGCGGTCCGAGAGTCCTTCCAGGGCCTGGAGCACCATGACCGACGCCACCGTGTCGGCCGGGATCGAGGGACGACCGCGCTTCGAGGTGAAGAGGTCCTCGAACATGTCGTCGGGGAACAGGTCATGGCGGTGGTCGGCCAAGAAGGCCTCGACACTGCCCTCGCGAACGAGTTGGCGACACAGCGCCGACGCGTCGAGTAGTTCACGGTTGAGTTCGCTGAGTCCTTGCATGCATCAATTCTCGACGCCGCGCGCCACGAAGTGCGGCATCTCGCGGCGAATTATTCAACAGTCTCCTAGGCGCTCAGTCGAAGGGCGCGCGATTGTCGACCGCCAGCATTCGCTGGTAGTCGCCGTAGCGCTCGCAACAGATCTCCACGAACATCGACAGGCGGTCGTTGGGGTCGCTGAGTGAGATCACCTTGAACTGATCCAGGAGTGCCATGGGCGTCATCGAACACAGTTGCCAACTACGGATCCACGGATCCTCGGCCATCGCACAATTGGTGGCGAAGACCTCGTCGGCCGCCACTTCACTCTGAAGGTGGCGAAGTGCCCGCACGGAAGACTCGGCCAAGCGAAGGAGGTCGGGGTCGATCATGACGTCGTCACAGCATCGCTCCTCAGCAATCGCGCGCGGATAGGGCTCGTCCTGGAGCCACGTGTCGATCGCGAAGCACGATTCCCCTTCAGCGACGACCAGAATCTTCCCATCGGCAAGTCGCTGCTGACCGCGAATCGACAGCATCGTTCCCACGAAGGTGCGCTCGTCACCTCCGCCCACTTCAGAGCCGCGTGCGATGAGACATGTACCGAAGCGCTGAGTATCGGCCACGTCGGCGAGCATCTGCTGGTAACGAGACTCGAAGACGCACAAGCCAACGACCTGGTGGGGAAAGACGACCATGCCTAAAGGGAACATGGCTACTTCGGCGCGCGTCACAGTTCCAGCCTAAAGGCGCCGCCGCTCTCCGACGACGTTCTTAAGGCCTCGACGAGAGCGTGCAGTGCGCGCGATCGGTGCGAGATGGCATTCTTCTCCTCGGGCGTCAATTCGGCGAGCGTGCGTCCGTCGCGCGCCATTGGGCTCAAAGACCGGATCGTATCCGAATCCGTTGTCGCCCCGACGCTCTCGTGAGATCCGTCCGGGCAATGCACCCTGCGACGCACAGTGATTCACCCGATGGATACGCCACGCGCATCACCGTGCGAAAGACCGCGCCGCGTCCGGCGTCATCCACGTCGACTCAACTCGTCGAGCAACTTGGTCACGTTCTCGTCGTAGGTGGCGTCCTCCCCGCGTAGCGAGCGCTGAAGACGCCCGGGCGGCCACTCGAGCACCTCGACGAAGAGTCCCGTGTCGTCGGCGATCGCCGCGTGGCCAGTCGCCGCTACGAGCGCTCGCGCCTTCAAGAGCGCGTTGCCTTCCAGGGTCACTTCGCTCTCCTCCACCTCGGGCACGTCGGGCGGGACGTGCCAAGAGCTCGATGCCGAGGTCCTCTAGGACCGCGCGCATCTCTTCGGTCTTGTGGGGATTGGCGGTGGCGAGGACGAACGGTCGTCACGTTCGAGGACTCGGCGAGCGTCGCGAGCACGAGGCGCTGGGCATCGTGAATGCCGCTGATCCCGGAACTCGCCAGGTCCAACAATTCGTCGAGCTCTTCGCGCGAGAAGGGCGCCTGTTCGGCGGTGCCTTGCACCTCGACGAATCCGCCCGCACCGGTCATGACCACGTTCATGTCGGTGTCGGCGCGGCTGTCCTCCTCGTAGGGCAGATCGAGCATCGCGCACCCCGTCGACGACGCCCACCGAGATCGCCGCGACCAAATCGCTGAGGGGATGTTCGTTGAGAACGCCCCTCTGCACGAGGCGAGTCAGGGCGTCGTGCAGGGCCACGTAGCCGCCGCAGATCGACGCGGTGCGCGTACCCCCATCAGCCTGCAGGACGTCGCAGTCCACGGTGATCGATACCTCGGGCATGAGCTCCAAGCGCGTCACCGTGCGCAAGCGAACGTCCGATGAGGCGCTGGATCTCTTGGGTGCGTCCCGACTGCTTTCCCTTGGCGGCTTCACGCGTCGCCCGGTCGGGCGTCGAGCCGGGCAGCATCGAGTATTCGGCCGTGACCCACCCCTTGCCCGATCCCGCGCAGCCAACGCGGCACGTCCTCCTGGACCGATGCGGTGCACAGCACCCGCGTACGCCCGAAGCTCACGAGGACCGAACCCAGCGCCATTTCGGTGAAGTCGCGCTCGAACGATAAAGGTCGCGCTTGGTCCGGGGTGCGTCCGTCGGCACGAAATTCCGACATGTTTCTCCTCAACGGTCTTTCGACCGACAACGGTAGTGGAGAATGCCCGAGTCGGCTTAGAAGTAGATGATCTTCTTGGCGCGCTCGACGACCTCGTCGATGTCGTCGCTCCACGCGCCCGTCGAAAGGTACTTCCAGCCGTCGTCGCAGGCGATCGTCACGATGGTGGCGCTCTGATCGTCAGGGATCAGCGACGCGCACTTCGACCGCACCCGCCATGATCGCTCCCGACGAGATGCCCACGAAGAGTCCGACTTCGGTCATGCGCCGCGTCCACTCGATGGATTCCTTGGGCCGCACCACGACCTTGCGGTCGAGCAGCTCGCGCGCCGTGGTTATCGGTGAAGATCGGCGGAATGTAGCCGTCGTCGAGACTGCGCAGTCCGTCCACCATCTCGCCGCTCGGCGGCTCGATGGCCCAGATCTGAGTGGCGGGCTTGTGCTCCTTCAAGTAACGCCCGACGCCCATCAGGGTGCCCGACGTACCCAGTCCGGCGACGAAGTGAGTGATCTCGGGCACGTCGGCGAGGATCTCGGGACCGGTGGTGCGGTAGTGCGCGAGCGGGTTGTTGGGATTGGCGTACTGGTAGAGGAAGACCCACTCGGGATGCTCGCCCGCGAGCGTTTGGGCGAGGCGCACCGCGCCGTTGGAACCTTCGCAGCCGGGAGAGTCGATGATCTGCGCGCCCCAGGCGAGCAGCAATTGGCGTCGCTCGGGTGAGACGTTCGAGGGCAGGACGACTTTGAGGTGGTATCCGCGAAGTCGACACACCATCGCCAGCGCGATGCCGGTGTTGCCCGAAGAGGGTTCGATCGAGGATCTGGTCGGGCTTGCCCGGAACCAGTCGGCCGTCAGCCTCGGCGGCATCAATGAGCGACAGGGCGACGCGGTCCTTCACTGAACCGGCCGGATTGCGACCTTCGAGCTTGGCGAGAATCGTCACGTTGGCCTTGGGCGAGAGGGCGCTGACGTCCACGATGGGCGTCTGGCCGATGAGATCGAGGACGGACGCGTAGCGCGCCACTACCAGGCTCCCCCGGCCACCGCGGGCAACAAGGTGATCTCGTCGCGTGTCGGCCACGGGGGCATCGACCCCACCGAGGTAGCGCACGTCGTCATCGTTGACGTAGACGTTAAGGAATCGGTGCAGCGTGCCGTCGTCGTTGAGCAGTTGGCCCTTGACCGCCGGAAATCGTTCGGTCACGTGCGAGAGGACCGCGCCGATCGTCGTGCCCTCAACGCTGATCGTGGTCTCGCCGCCCATCGCGGGTCGCAGGACGGTGGGGATACGCAGCACATGCTGACATGGGATCTCTTTCGACGAAGAATCAATACCTGACTAACCCCGTCAACTTTAATCGTCGACACGAGAACCCGTGACCCTCCTCGACGCGGACATCCTCCTCGATCACTTGACCCTCGACCATCGTGTAACTGCGCAGATCAGCGGGCACCACGGCCAAGGAGACCAGGACGTAGTGCCACGCCGGATCGGGTGCTTGGCGAACGTCGGTGGGGCTGGGGTAGGCCGGCGAATGGGTGTGCGAGTGAAAGACCCCGATGACCTCGAGCCCCTCGTCGTCGGCTCGACGAAAGGTCCGCAGCAGGACCTTGGGGTCGATCTCGTAGACCTTGGCCGATGCGGCCACGTTCGCGCTGGGCACCACGTCGGCGACCACGCCGTCGGTCGTGCCGAGCAGGAGTCCACATCCCTCGTCGGGCAGGGCGCGAATGCAAGTGGCGACCATCGCGTCGCGCTGGTACTGAGAAATGGTGAGCACGTAGCCACGTTAGTGAAGTGCTCCGAGACGCGCGCTCTCAGTACGCTGGTGGACGTGGCCCGAGCCAAACAGATGCAGGAGCGTCGCGCCAAGGCGAAAGCCGACGTGGCGAACGGCGACCGGGTGGTCGCCTCGAATCGTCGCGCTCGCCACGACTACGAGATCATCGAGACCCTCGAGTGCGGCCTGGTGTTGACCGGCTCGGAGGTGAAGTCGCTTGCGCGAGGGCAAGGCCCAGATCGCCGAGGCGTACGCCCGCGTCGACGATGGCGAACTCTGGCTCTTCCAGTCGCACATTCCGCCGTGGGCCTTCGCGGTCGGATTTCGGCAGTCACGACCCGGACCGCAAACGCAAGTTGCTCGTGCATCACCACGAACTGGTCCGCCTCGTCGACAAGACCAAGACGCAACCGCTCACCATCGTGCCGCTCAAGATGTACTTCAAAGACGGTCGAGCGAAGGTTGAGATCGCCCTCGCCAAGGGTCGCAAGCAACACGATCAAGCGCCAAGCGATCGCCGAAAGCGCGACGCCGAGTCGCGAGATGGCTCGCAGTATCCGCAACGCCGAGAAATTCGCCTGACCGTTTCCCGCCGATCTGCGGTAGAATCGTCTTCCAGCCACGATGGGCTGGTAGTTAACAAGGGGATGATTGGTTTCGACGTCTGACGTTGAGGTGAGAGAAGCGAGCCGTGGTCTCCGGAACCACGTAAAAGAGCCGGAAACAAAAATAAACGCCAAGCCTCAGCTTGTGCTTGCTGCTTAGGCAGCAACGTCCACCTGTGCCCAGTCCTGCGGTGCAGATAATCGGGCGTCAAAACAGTGGGACTTACCTTCGACACTCGTTAGTGGTGACGTCGGGACAATTCAGCTAACTACGGATCACCACTGGTGCACACAGTGGTGGTGATCTCGACAATTTCCTGTGCGCTGCGCTCGGAGAAGGATCACTAAGAAGCAGGCGGACCTGGGTTCGATTCCCAGCATCTCCACGACTTCCACGGGCCCGCTCTCAGTGAGCGGGCCCGTGGACTCTTCACACTTGGGACCATGTTGGGGGTCAACGCTACCTACCGAACTCTGAGGATCGGTTGACGTCGACCCATTCGGTCTCGTCGAGAGATTCCTGGTAGCGAGGACTTAGTGTTGCGCGCTCGTCGACGTCCATTGAAGCCCCGTTCGGCCGTCACCGTCACCAACCAAATTGGTCACGAGGGGCCCAACCAAATTGGTCACGAGAGATAGTGGAAAAACCAGATAAATCTTCTCGCCGCCATGTGATTATTTACATTATCCGCGATGACTTTGTGTTATCTTCGTCTGCACTTGGGCAAGGCTACCGGTGAGTAAATCATCGCGAGGGACTTGTGTCTGAGTTGTTCGGGGGGACATGAATATCTTTTGGATTAGCCTTGGCCAGGGTTTGGCGGTAGCAGCGATCCTGGCCCTTTCCTCGGTAGCGTTCACGCTCGAGTACGCGGTGAGTCGGGTCGTGAACCTGGCCCACGGTGAGATTCTCACCATCGGGGCCTACACGGCGTACGTGTGCGAAACCAACCTTCATCAGAACATCTACGTCTGCGCCGTCGTGGCGACCGCGTTTGGTTCATTGGCGGCGGTCGCCATGAACTGGGCCGTGATCGAGCGATTTCGCAACCAGAAATCACTCTCGACGTTGATCGCGACTCTGGGAGTCTCCCTGGTATTGCAAAATGTCCTCCTGATCATCTTCGGCGGGGCCAACCTCTCGTACGGCTTCTCCCAGGGGAACCTGCTCCACGTGGGCCCCTTCTTGTGGACCACCCTCACCATCGAAGTCATGGTGTCGGCGGTAGTGGTGGCCATCTTGATCTACTTCCTGTTGCAGCGCACACGCCTCGGTAAGGCCTTGCGTGCGGTCTCGCAGAATCGCGAGCTCTCCCAGGTGAGTGGAATACCGGCGCGCGGCATCGTGATGCGCACGTGGGCGGTCGCGGGTGCGGTCTCGGGCTTCGCCGGCTTCTTATACGGCGAGACCGTGGGCACCATCTCGCCGACCATCGGCAACGGATTCTTGCTGCTCTCGATCACCGCCGCCGTCGGCGGGGGCCTCGGACGACCCTACGCCACTTTGGGCGGGGCGCTCACGCTCGGCCTCGTGATGTCCATCGCGGGTACGTACGTCTCGTCCGCGTACCAACTGGTCATCGCCTTCGCCTTCCTGGTCGTGATGCTGCTCATCAAACCCAACGGGATATTCGTGCGGGGCTCGGCCCAGATGGTGCGTGCCTGATGCTGCAATATTGGACCGCAATTCTCACCGAGGCCACCATTTTCGCGGTGCTGGCCCTGGGCATCGACATGATCTGGGGCTGGGCGGGGGACTTCGACCTGTCGGCCTACGCCTACTTCGCCTTGGGCGTCTACATGACTATGGTCATGACCATTGGCAAGCCGCAGTCTCCGGTCGTGTACATCCTCGGCTGGCATCTGCCCTACCCCATCGCGGTCGTACTCGCCGTGGTCGTGGTGGTCGCCTTCGCCGCCATCATCGGCGCCATAGCGCTGCGCAGCCTACGAGAGGTGTACTTCTCCATCACCACCCTGGGTGCGGTGTGGGCGATTTACTACGCGGTGGAGAACTACACCCCGCTGTTCAATGGGTACAACGGGGTCTACGGTCTCTTCGATCCCTTGGGTGGCGGGCTGTCCTACAACGCGTACCACTACTTGTTCTTCGGTTTCTGCCTCCTCGTGCTCTTCATCGTCTACCTGGTGGTCCAGCGCCTATCGGTCAGCCCCTTCGGGCGTATGGTGCGCGCCGTGCGCGACGACGAGCGAGCCGCGTCGGTGTACGGTCGCAACGTCTTTTGGGCCAAGTACCGGACCTACCTCTTCGGCGCCGGACTCGCGGGCCTCTCGGGTGGGCTCTTCGCCGCCTACATCGGCGCTTTCAATCCCCTGGACTGGCGACCCACCGAGATATTCGTGCTCTACGCGGCGATCTTGGTGGGCGGTCGAGGTAATCCCAAGGGTGTCGTGCTCGGCTCCTTCATTGTCTACGTCGGCTTCGTCGAAATGACACGCTACATCCCCTCGCCGGCCGCACGTCCGGAACTCGGTCCGGCGTTGCGCCAGATCCTCATTGGACTGCTCATCGTGCTGATGCTCAAGTTCCGCCCCAGTGGACTGTTGCCCGAGCGATTGGGCAACGACGGAACTCAGCCGCGACGATCGTGGCCCGAGACGACTGTTTAGATCGTCGAGCGACGCCCTCGACAGCACTGGTGCGCCAACGACTAACGCAGTGAGCACGGCCAACGCGGCTACTGAGGACGTCACGGCGATCGCCCCGATGACAGACGAGGTCACACCATGACCACGCCGCTGCTCGAGGTGAAGAACATCACGAAGACCTTCGGTGGGGTCGTCGCCGTCAGCGAATGCTCCATGTCGATCAACGAGGGTTCCGTCGTGGGACTCATCGGACCCAACGGGGCGGGAAAGAGCAGTCTCATCGACCTGGTGTCGGGCTTCGAACGTCCCGACTCGGGCAGCGTGCGCTTCGCTGGCAAAGAGATCGTCGGACGACGTCCCGACGTCATTTCACGCATGGGTCTGATCCGCACCTTCCAGACCCCACGAGAGTGGCGCGACCTCTCGGTCGTCGACAACGTGCGGGTCGGCCGTTCCGCGCTGCAAGCGCGAATCAATATGGCGTACTCTCACCTCCGCGGGTCGCCTGCGCCGCGAGGAAAAGGCGGAGAGCGAGGAGCTCTTCGATCTCATGACGCACTACCGACTGGATGGCGTTCGCAACTCGAGGGCGTCGGGTCTCAGCGGGGGCCAGAAACGACTGCTCGAGTTCGCGCGCATCGCCGCAGCCAAACCACGACTTGACCATTCTCGACGAGCCCATGGGAGGGGTGAACCCCGTACTGGGCGAACGAATCGGCGAGGCCATCCGCGAGCTGAAGCGCGCGGGCTCCACGGTGATCGTCGTCGAACACAACCTGCCCTTCATCGAAAAGACCTGTGACGAGGTGGTGGTAATGGACCTGGGCTCGGTCATCGCCCAGGGTCACTTCAGCGAATTGCGCGACAACGCTCGCGTGGTCGACGCCTACCTAGGAAATGACGACGAATGAGCGAAACATTGGTTGAAGCACCCGTCGTACTTCGCGTCGAGCGAACTCACCGCCGGTTACGGCGGGGCGCCCATCATCGACCACGTGTCGCTCGAGGTGAAGAAGGGCAAGATCGCCGCCATCGTCGGACCCAACGGGGCGGGCAAGTCGACGCTGCTCAAGGCCATCATGGGCGTCATCAAAGTATCGAGCGGTCACGTCCTCGCTGCTCGACAAGGACTGCACCAACATGGCGCCCGGAGAAGCTGGTACAACACAAGCTCGCCTACGTCCCCCAGGTGGCCAACACCTTCCCCGACCTCACCGTGCGCGAGAACCTCGAGATGGGCGGCTACATCCGTCGCCACGGCGTGCACGAACGCATCGAGGAACTCTGTGAGCTCTTCCCCGACTTGCGCAAGTCACTACGTCGAAAGGCCGGCGCACTGAGCGGTGGTCAGCGCAGCATGCTCGCCATGGCCCGCGGACTCATGCTCGACCCCGAAGTCATGCTGCTCGACGAACCCAGCGCCGGACTCTCGCCACTGCTCCAAAAGGCCTTATGGGAGCAGATCGAAGCGGTGGCCGCCACCGGGGTCGGCATCTGCGTGGTCGAACAGAATACTCGTCGCTCACTGCGCCACGCCGACTGGGGCTACGTGCTGGTCCTGGGCAAGAACCGCCTCGACGGGCCGGCGCACGAGTTGTTGCACGATCAAGAGGTCATCGATCTCTACGTCGGGACGAATGTCGTAGAGGGGTACCGAGGTCTCATCAAGAGAAGCAGCAAACTAAGGGGGGAAGAAGTGGGAAAGAAAAATAGATTCGTTTCAGTTCGGACCATGTCAAGCGCACTGGCGCTCGCCACGCTGGTCGGCTCTGGACATGACGGTAGGGTTCAGCGCCAGTGCGGGGGCTTCGTCGGGCACCGTTTCCTACGGCGTGCTGTCGTGCTTCACCGGCCCGTTGGCCAGCTCTGGGAGAGGGCATCTACCAAGGTGCCCAGATCGCCCAGGCCCAGGTCAATGCGGCGGGTGGTGTGCTCGGCAAGAAGTTGTCGATTCCTCAGGGTGACACGGGTTGTGACCCGGTCGAAGGCAAGACGGCGCTGCTCAAGTTGCTCTCGGGCGGCGGGATCGCGGGCATCATCGGACCGACCACCCAAGAGATCAACGCGGTCGAGCCGGTCCTGAAGGCGAACAAGATCATCGACGAGTTCCAAGGTGGCGACACCGGTCGTGACCACCAGACCGACCCGTACTTGTTCCGTGACAGCCCGTCGGACTCCCAGCTCGGCGTGGCCATGGCCACCTACGCGCACATCAAGGGCTACAAGAGGGCCGACCTGCTGTTCTACTCCGACGCCGCCGCCCAGACCATCGTCGCTCCGGTGAGGTCCACCTTCATCAAGCTCGGCGGAACGGTGATCCACACCTACATCATCACCGCGGACCAGTCGTCGTACACGAACACGGTCGCCCAGGTGATCTCGGACAAGCCCCAGGTGATCTTCTCGCAGACCGACGCGCCCACCGTGGCCGTGCTCTCGACCGAGTTCAGCCAACTCGGCTCGAAGATCCCCTGGATCGGTACCGACGTCACGACGAGCAGTGACTACATCAAGGCCTTCGGCACCGCGCGAGCGCACTCCACGTTGACCTCGGTCATGGGTACCTCGGTGACGGGAACGGCCAACAACGTGTTCATGGCCGGGATTCAAGAAGATGTTCCCGAGCAAGGCCGCGGCAGGTCCCCTCTCGGGCGCCAACTACGCCTACGACGCGGTGATCACCCTCGCGCTGGCCGACACCTACGCCAAGACCTTCAACGGCACCACCGTGGCCGCTGATATGACCAAGGTGACGAACCCACCAGGGACGGCGTGCTACTCCTACGCCAGTTGCTTGAGCCTGCTCAAGGCCCATAAGAAGATCAACTACGAGGGCGCGAGTGGCAGCATCGACTACAACAAGTATCCACAACACCTTTGGCCCCTACGCGCCCTTCATCGCCAACGCGACGACGGGTAACGAGGTTGCAGGGCTCGCCCCTGTCGGCCAAGGTGCTCGGTGACGTGACCAACTGCACCACGACGGCGTCGTGCCTCGCAGCACTGAAGGCCGACGGCATCAAGTAGTCACCCCGAGTTCACCGCAACGCCACGGTCGACCACCAGTGAGCGTGGCGTTGCGGTGATCTCACCTTTGACCCAGTAGTACGTCACATTGATCACGAACAGGAACGAACCCGTTGAGCATTGAAGACCTCCCACCCGATTCGACCAACGTCGGGTGGACCGCTCGCCGGTTTGCACGTGCTCGACCTCTCACGAGTGCTCGCTGGTCCCTACGCCGCGATGATCCTCGGCGACTTGGGCGCCGACGTCATCAAGATCGAGCAGCCCGGCAGTGGCGACGACACCCGCAAGTGGGGCCCGCCCTTCATTGACACACCCGGTGGTCGAGAGAGTACGTACTTCCTCTCGGCCAATCGCAACAAGCGCAGCGTCGACATTGACCTCAAGGATCCCGAGCGAACGACCCTTCATCGAAGAGCTCATCAAGTGGGCCGACGTGGTCATCGAGAACTTCCGCCCCGGGGTCATGGACCGACTGGGCCTTGGCGACGCCGACCTCGAGGCGATCAATCCTTCGCTGGTGCGCCTCTCGATCAGTGGCTTCGGCGACGACGGCCCCGACGCGCGACGAGTGGGCTACGACCATATCTTGCAGGCCGAGGGTGGGCTGATGTCGGTCACCGGCACCGCCGAAGGCCCCATGCTCAAGGTCGGTGTGCCCATCGCGGACATCACCGCCGCCCTCTACGGCACCATCGGAATCCTGGCCGGACTTGTCGAACGTGCGACGAGCGGCCGTGGCCAACGGGTCTCGACGTCGCTCCTGGCTGGACAGATCGGATTGCACACATTCCAGGGCACGCGCTACCTCGTGGCGGGTGAAGTTCCGCCGCCCTCGGGCAACCAACACCCCACCGTCTGTCCCTACGGAGTCTTTGACGCCTCGGACGCCCCGATCGTCATCGCGGTCGGCAACGACGCCATCTGGTCGCGCTTCGCCCCACTTGTAGGCATCGATCCCGCCGACGAACGCTTCGTCACCAACGCGGAGCGCATCGCAAATCAAATCGAACTGCACCGCCTGATGGCCCCGGCCCTCGCCCAGCGCAACGTGGCGCAGTGGCTGGTCCTCTTCGACGAAGCAGGCGTGCCCGCCGGTCAAGTCAAGACCATCGACCAGGTCTACGCCACCGAACAGGTTCGCCAGCAAGGGCTCGTGTGGAGTTCCGAGCACTCGAGCCTGGGACCCATCGAGCTACCGGGCAGTCCCCTGCGCTACGGACGTAGCGAGGTATCGCTTCGCCTACCCCCACCCACTTTGGGTGAGCACTCCGCCCAAGTCCGTCGAGAGATGCTCGGTGATGAATAGTCACCCCTGCCGGCAATCCGGCGAGTATGTCACCACGACGGACAGGCATTTTGAAATAGAGGAGAGGCTCGCATGACCACCATGACCCGACTGGGGCGGACGGTCTCGTTGACGCGCACACGCCTTGACAATCGCTGGCGTCGCTCCACGAAATGGCTGCGCGCCAAGCGACACCCACGGCTAGCCACTCCTCCGGCCACCGGCGTCGTCACGGAAAGACTCGACGAAGGTGTCTTTGAGATTCGTCTCAACAGCGGAGCGACGGCGCAACGTCTTGGGCCGTTCCACCATCGACCAAATCGAGGAACTCGTCTCGTCGCCGCCGCACGGCACCAAGGTGATCGTCATCACCGCCGAGCCACCGGACTTCTGCGCCGGCTACGATCTCGTCGAGGCATCCCAAGGTGGCGCCGAGGAACTCATCGCCCACGAGAGCAACTTCGCGCCGTTGCGAACCTCGGTCCTCCCCATCGTCGTCGCCCTACAGGGAAACGTGATCGGCGGTGGCTTGGAATTGGCCCTCTCGGCGGACATCCGAATTGCGACACCCGAAACGAGGTTTGCCGTGCCCGCGGCCAAATTGGGCCTGGTCTACTCCGAAGCCGGCATACGTCTGGTCGTGGACATCATTGGTGAGAGCTTCGCCCGCGCCATGTTCCTCGGCGGGCGCGACGTCTCGGCCGAGACCGCTTTAGCGATCGGACTGGTCACCGAGATCGTCGGGCGAGACCAATTGCGTGCGCGTGCGCTGGAATACGCCTCGAGTATCGCGACCAACTCCTTTACCGCCGCCACGGGCAATCGCCAGATTCTCGACGCCGTGGCGGGTCGCGTGTCGGTCGACACCGCTGAACTTCACACCGGCAGCTTTGCCGCCCGCGGTGACCTCGCGAACAGCATCACTACCTTCGTCAAGCGACGCGCTCAGGCGCCGGGCGGACTCGTCGAGAAATAGAAACCGACCGACGGCGTCTCGGGCGCTGGCGGAACTCGATAGAGAGGGTCAGCCCAGTGGTGCGTAGCAACCGCTCGAGGAAGCTGCACTACCCGCCGAGCCGGCAGACGCCGCCCCGTGTCGTGGCACGACGCCCAGGGTCGTACCGTCCCAGGTGAAACTGAAGTGGCCCGGATCCGACGGCCACGACTGCAGCAGCGCAGCCCCACTCTGCACTCCCGGGACCCACGAGGTGCCCGCGGGAGGATCAGAAGTATGCAGCGTGGCGTAGACCTGCACCGCGGTCGATATCGACGTGAAGTCGGCGACGCACGTCGCACTCAGCGCCGCTTGGAGCACGGCATTGTTGGACTCGCCCGCCGACGTCGTAGTCGTCTGCCCCGAGGTGCGAAGCACGGTGCCACCCGTTCCCCCGACTGCTGACACCGCCACCGCTGCCATGACCCCCAGGATGATGAGGACGAGCAGCAGCCCCACGAGTGACGCACCGCGGTCGCGAGACGAAGAGACCGATCGGGGGCTTTTCGCCAAGATCGAATCGTACGAGGTCCTCACTCCACCAACGCTCGATCGGCGGTGAACTCCACGGTCAGCCATAGATCGTGGGGGATGGTCTTAAGCATGCGAAAGAGCACTTGGCGGACCTGGTCCGACTGCGCCACCGTCCAACCGGCGTCAACCACGAAATCGATCTCCACGTAAAACTTGCGACCGATCTTGGTCATTCGCATGTGACGGTCGGTCAGGGCGAACTGGAAGGCTACGTGGTCCAGGGCCAGCTTGGCCGCCTCTTGCAGCTCGGGGTCGGGCACACCCTCGATGAGTTCGATGAAGGTGGTGCGCACCATGCCGGCGGGAGGGATCACGAAGACGAAACAAGTGGCGATGACGAGTGACGGGTCGACGTACTTGGCTCCCAGCGCCCAACTCGTACCAGTCATGATGCTCGCCGCGATGAACGCGAGCAAGATGGCCAAGCCGAGCCCGGCGCCGGCGAGCCACTGCGTCGACTCGGCGCGCACCAATTCGGACTTCTTCGCGGGGTGACGCAATCGCCACCAGATGAAGGTGGGGATCACCAGAGCAGTAACGGCGTAACTGAAGCTCCATCCGTTGGGTACTTCCGTGCCCCCGCCGATGATGGAGAGCACCGCGTTGAACGACGCGTAGGCGCACGTAGCGAGCAGAGCGACCCCCTCGATACCGATGATCAGCGGTACCAGGGCCTCTCGACCGTAGGGATAGCGAATGGTGGGTCCCTCCTCCACCAGGTGTGAGACGCGCATGGCCATCCACGTCAACCCGATGCCGAGGAAGGTGTAGAAACCGTCGAAGAGCACGATCTGCGATCCACCGATGATCCCGATCGTGATGCCGACCACGGCCAGTGCCATTCCCATATAGATCGAAAGGCTCAGGGCGCGACGCTCGATTTTGAACTCCTTGGACTTGGCCAACTTCTTGGGTGAACTCACCGCGACTCCTTTCCGCCACTCGTGTTTCCCACTAGTCTCCTCCACGCGCCCGCTCCTATGACCGATACCCGGGTCGTCGAGGAGCGTCGAAGGTCGTTGGGCGCACCCTGGCGCAGCTGGTGGATGTCGACCAGTGCGTTGGAACGCTCTTCGTGCAGGGAATGAACGAGGTCGGCGAGTCGAAGGACCACGACTTCACGCGATCATGGAGAATACCGCGCTCTCGATGTACAACCGCAACCCGTCACGTAGCTCCCCTTTGTCGACGGCCTCGACCCGTCCACCGCTAGCCCCCCGGCCACCGAAGGTTCTCTCGAAACTCGTGTGAATCAAGCCGTGTCCCCGACCGCGTCGGTCGAAGACGACGCGCAGGCTTCCCATGGACAGCGAGATTTCGGTCGACCCCGTGGCGAGTACTTCCTCAGAGGCGGCGTCGATCACTGACGCGAGCCATGAGGGGACGCGTCGCATGATCGATGCGTCCGAGCTCGACGGAGTCGTCTCGAGACGAGGGTCCTCGAGCAGCCGATCGATGATGTCGCGCGAGGCGCCGACGTAGGTGACCGCCAGATCAATCTCGCTGGCCACGAACCAAGACCGGTCGGCGGCCCACCATATGCTGGCCGATTGGAACCGACCCCCCGCGGCGATGAACGACGTCGCTCCGGCCGGCGTACCCTCGTAGAGCTGATATTCGCGCCAAGGAAGTTCGAGCGTGGGCTGGAGCGCGTAACGAGCGGGTAGCGGCACGTCCTTCAAGAGGCTTCCTCTCACGTCGATCAAGTGACCATAGCCACTCCAGACGCCGAAGAAACACCGTGCGCATTCGCTGGGATCGAGAACGGCGGCGAGGGCCGCGGTGTCAACCCGTGACAGCCACCCCTCACGTGGTCCCTGATTGCGCCACGGGGGAACCTCTGAGGGGACGGTCTCGGGTAGCGCCACATCGATCCATTGCGTGGCGGGGCCCAAGACAATCCCGCTCCACCTCGCGACGTCACCCCAGCGCACGACCGGCGACGGGCTGTCGTACCCGTCGACTTCGTGCAGAACGCGCGCGTAGGCGGCAAAGCCGGCGGGCACCCACGACGCGACGATATTGTCGTGAGGCGAGCCCAGCGCGTGGGTAATCCAGTCCGTGAGGGACTGCGAACTCCCCCCGACGCTCATCACGCTTCGCCCGCCTCGCGCGGCGCTGGAGGCGGGAAACTCATGGCCCATGTCTAACAGCGACACCACAGAGTAGAAGACGCACGTCGTCCGAGAGCAGTCACGCTGTGGACCTAAGGCGCGCGCTGAATTATGCCGGACGCCGCCACGACCGACGTACTCCTCGGGCGGCCAAGACCAGTCCGGTGCCCATCAGCATCGCACTACCCAGCATCGGCACGGAGACCGTGGAGTTGGACACCCCCAGTAACCCCGTCGCCAAGAACCGAGGAGCGAAGCGGGCAATCGCCATCCACCACAGTACGAAGGAGGCGAAGATCACCGCCATCGTCAGACTGAGCAGGCGCGCCACCACCGCCAGATAGGTCAATTGGCGTGGCGAATACTCGAGTTGGCGCACGAGTCGCCCGATGTTCCAGCTCATCACCGCGAGGCAGGCGACGAGCAGGATGCTCCAGCCGAGCCCGAGGAAACGATACGCACCGAGTGAACCATTGCGCTGCGCGTAGGAGGAGTGGTGCGCCACCGCGATCATGACACTCGTCGAGATCGCCGCGAGCAGCGCAGCGACGAGTCCGGAACGCATGAGGCGCTCGACCCTGCGCACTCCGGAGTCACGAAGGTAGCGCCACGCACTACTCAACGACACCAACGCGGCAACCCCACACAGCCCGGCGCCCACGAAGGCGCTGACCTGTACGAGCATCATCGCGAACTCCGGGATGGCGCGGTGATTCAATGGGGTCGCGACGTCCCAGTGTTCGGAGTACTTGGCGAAGCCCGCGCCCGCCACCACGTAACAGGCCCACGCGAACCACACCGTGAGCGCCCCCTCGCGCACCGGATCACCCGGCGACGCCGGGCGAGACAGCAAGAAGGTGTAGCGGAGTCTCTGCACGATCCCCGTCCGCGCCAAGGAGGCGTACGCCCGTGCGCCCAGGGGGCGCTCACCGTAGGTGTCGTCAATCAGATCGACGAGTTCACTGCCGTAACGCTCTCGCCACGCGGCGGGGTACCAACGCAGCATCCGCTGCGCCCGTGACTGGTTGGCCCTCACGCCATCCTCCACGTGGCGAGGCCCAGGCGTTGTTGTCCGACCCCGGCCAGTCGACTCATGTCCGTCAGCGCCTCGGCGAGCGCGGCGCTCCCCGCGGCGGTGATCGCGTAGGGACGACGACGACGCTCCTC
This sequence comes from uncultured Acidimicrobiaceae bacterium, assembly GCA_963734655.1. Classification (GTDB taxonomy): domain Bacteria; phylum Actinomycetota; class Acidimicrobiia; order Acidimicrobiales; family RAAP-2; genus RAAP-2. Next base: position 17,864 of record CAVTHY010000001.1, read on the forward strand.
GGGCTGCGCCGCGATGAGACCCATCTCTTCTAAACGGGTGATTGCTCCATAGAGCGTGCCCGGACTCAGCACCACGCCCGCGAAGTCCTCGATGTCCTTGGAAAGCGCGTAGCCGTGTTTGGCGCCATTGGCCAGACTCGTGAGGATCAATATGGAGGGATCGTTCGCTCGTCGCCAACTCACCCGTTTTGTTTTTGTACCCATCCGTCCATAGTACTACGTCAGACGTAGTAATGCACGCCCGCGAGGAGAATGAACCTAATTCGACCTTCTTGGTCCACCGGCCCTGAGACCTGAGCGTCTCAGTTTTCACTCGACGCACGGAATTCGCCCGACCGGGCTCGGATGCTTCGCGAGGTCCGCCACGCTGGGGTCGGCGTATTCGTCAGAGTCGCCGACGCGTTAGTTTGACAAGCGGAGACCGCATGGAAGAAACCACGATGGACAACGGCGCCGAGATCCTGAGCGCGCACAGTGCCCAGGTGGGCTCGTTGCTGGTACGACGCTCGTTGCCCCAGCGTCGGCGGCGCACCGTGGGCGCGTGGTGCTTCGCTGACCACATGGGACCCGCCGACGTCACCGAAGGCAGCGGTCTCGATATCGGGCCGCACCCCCACATGGGGTTGCAGACCGTGACCTGGTTGATCGACGGCCAAGCGTTGCACCGCGACTCACTCGGTTCAGAACAAGTCATCGCCGCGGGCGAGCTCAATCTGATGACGGCCGGCCACGGGGTCAGCCACGCCGAAGAGGCGACTGGTCACTACCGCGGCACGTTGCAAGGCATCCAACTCTGGATCGCCCAGGGTGACGACTTGCGCGGCGACGCCGCGGGATTCGAGCATCACGCGGACCTACCCCACGTCGAGTTCGCCGACGGAGCGGCCACGGTGCTCGTGGGGCAACTGGGCGACGCGCGCAGTCCGGCGCGCTGTGACCACGACCTGGTCGGCGCCGACCTGCGCATCAAGGGGACGGTGCAGCTTCCCCTGCAAAGCACGTACGAGTACGGCGCGATCGTGCTCGACGGTCTGGTGGAACTTGAGGGTCGTGAGCTCGGCCCCGGGACCATGGCCTATCTTCGCCCCGGTCGTGACGCAACTCAGCGTCCTCGCGAGGACCTCGTCGACGGTGATCCTCCTCGGCGGCGTGCCCCTCGAGACCGAGATCTTCATGTGGTGGAACTTCGTGGCGCGCACGCGCGCCGAGATCGACGCGGCCTACGACTCGTGGCGCAACGACGACGGGCGCTTCGGTATGGTCGATTCCACCCTGGCGCGCGTCGAGACGGTGGCGCCCTACTGGAGAGCGCGCGAGGGATAGTTCAACCGCGCGGCGACACCCATTCGTCCTCGAGCACCGCGAAAATCAATTCATCCGTCCATTCGCCCTTGACGAATTCATTCTTGATCAAGTGCGCCTCGCAGCGCATACCGAGTCGCTCGAGCAGATGACGAGAGGCGTCGTTGCGCGCGTCCAGACGCGCCACGACCCGATGGGCGTCGAGTGTCGCGAAGGCGAGATCGACCAGGGTGCGCGTCGCCTCCGTGGCGAAACCCAGACCCTGGAATTCGGGCAAGAAGACGTATCCCACTTCGTAACAGCGATGCGTCGCGCTCACCAGGTTGATGCCGACCTCGCCGACGAAGACCCCGTCGTGTTGCACCGCGAGATTGGACCACGCGCCCTCGATCGGCGCGCCCTGCCAGAGTCGGCGCGAGAAATGGGCGCGCAACTCCTCGCCCGTCATGCTGTCGTCGTAGAGGTAGCGCACGACGTCGGGATGCGAGAACAGACGGGCGTGATCGTCCATATCGGTCTCGACGATCTCGCGCAGCACGAGACGCGCACTGTGAAACGGTGGCACGAAGGTCGACGTCACCGCCCCAGTCTCGCAGGTCGCGAGCGAGGAGCGACAGACTCAGGGGCGAAGGAGGTCCGCCACCTTGTCGAGTTGACCCGGCAGCACTCGCCAGTACGTCCAGCGACCACGCTTCTCCCCCACGATCAAACCCGCACCGGCCAGGATTCGGGTGTGGTGCGACACCGTGGGCTGGCTCTTGGCGACGGGAGCCTCGAGGTTGCAACTGCAGACTTCGCCCTCTGATGCGATCAGCGAGAAGATCCGCAGTCGCACCGGATCGCTCAGGGCGCTAAAAACGTGGGCCACCTCTTCGGCCTGCGCCTCGCTCATCATCTGCGAGGTCACCGAACGGCAGGTCGTCCAGCGACGACGACACCTTGACCTCAATTGACCGACGGACCATGATCACCTCACATTGACATATGTCAATTTGTTTGCCATACTGATTGACATACATCAATGTTAAGTGTTTCTCGTCGCCGGTGGTGATCACCAGCCTCGTGGACCACGCTGTGCACTTCAGACCTACTCCCTGGGCGGACCACTCCTTCATGAGCACCAACGAGATCAGCCACCCGTCAGAACCCCTCGAGCACGTGGCCGTCATCAAGCGGCTCTCGTTCCTCGACCGATTCCTGCCCGTCTGGCTGGGTCTGGCAATGGTCCTCGGCATCGGACTGGGCCGGGCCATCCCGAGCCTGTCGAGCCGGCTCAACGCGGTGCAGGTGACGTCGGGCACTTCACTCCCGATCTTCCTCGGACTCCTGGTGATGATGTATCCGGTACTCGCCAAGGTTCGCTACGACCGACTCGACCGCGTCACGCGCGACCGACGACTGCTGGTCTCATCACTCGTCTTGAACTGGGTGGTGGGTCCCGCCGTCATGTTCGCCTTGGCCTGGCTACTCCTGCCCGACCTGGCGACCTATCGCACCGGACTGATCATCGTGGGGTTGGCGCGCTGCATCGCCATGGTTCTCATCTGGAACGACCTCTCGGGAGGCGACCGTGAGGCGGGCGCGGTCCTGGTGGCACTCAACTCGCTCTTCCAGATCGTCGCGTTCGCCGCTACTGGGATACTTCTACCTCCAGGTCGCTACCGCGTTGGCTGGGTCTCAGCACCGCGGGCCTGAACTTGTCGATCGCCAAGATCGCCGAGACGGTGGCCATCTTCCTGGGCGTGCCCCTCGTCGCGGGCTATCTCACGCGGACCTGGGGCGAACGACTCAGGGGTCGCACCTGGTACGAGACGAAGTTCCTCCCACGGCTGGGGCCCTTCGCCCTCTACGGTCTCCTCTACACCGTCATCATCCTCTTCGCGCTCCAGGGCCACACCATCACCTCGCGGCCCGGCGACGTCGCGCGGATCGCCCTACCGCTGCTCTGCTACTTCGCGATCATGTGGACCGGCTCCTTCGCCCTGGGTCGCGCCCTGCACCTGAGCTACGAACGCACCGCCACGCTCGCCTTCACCGCGGCCGGCAACAATTTCGAACTGGCCATTGCAGTCGCCATCGGTGTCTTTGGCGTGACGAGCGGAGAAGCGCTCGCGGGCGTGGTGGGTCCGCTCATCGAGGTACCCGTCCTCGTGGGGCTCGTCTACGTCTCGCTGTGGGCGAAGCGACGTTACTACCCTCTCTCTTCCCCGGAGCAGCCATGACCCCCGAGATCCTCTTCTTGTGCGTGCACAACGCCGGACGAAGTCAGATGGCGGCCGCCTTCGCGCGCCAACTCGGCGGCAACCGGGTCGTCATCTATTCAGCGGGCTCGGCGCCGGGTGAGACCCTCAATCCCGCGGTCGTCGTGGCCATGAACGAGGTCGGCATCGACATTAGCGCCGAGAGTCCCAAGAAGCTCACCGACCAGATGGCGCGTGACGCCGACGTCATCGTCACCATGGGGTGCGGCGACGAGTGTCCGTACTATCCCGGCAAACGCTACGACGACTGGGAACTCACCGACCCCGCGGGTCAGCCCCTCGAGGTGGTGCGCGCCGTGCGCGACGATATCAAGTCGCGCGTACGCGCACTACTGGACGAACTCGGGGCCCTGGGCTAAACCCTCCGGTGCCGAGGCCGTCGCCACAGCTGTCCGGGGTCCGCGCAGTGAAGAGGCGAAGGCGAGGAACCTAGGTGGTGGCGACGCGCAACTGGCCGTCGACGCGCTGGGGGATGGCGAGCGGATTCTCATCGCGCAGTGAGACGGGAAGCCACTCGCCGGGCACTCCCTGATACGACACGGGACGAAGCCAGCGCCGTATCGCCGTTGCCCCGACCGAGGTGTGCAGGGAACTGGTGGCCGCCGGATGCGGCCCGCCGTGGTGCATCGACCACGATACGCCCACTCCCGTGGGGAAGCCGTTGACGATGACCCGCCCCGCCTTCTTCTTACCGGCTGCCAACAACGCCGGCGCGTCCTCGTCGTCGTCGACAGTGTGCACCGTGAAAGTCAGGGCCGCCTCAAGTGAGTCGATGGCTACCAGAAGTTGCTCCACCGTCTGGTAGCGAACGATGATGGCCATGGCGCCGAAGTATTCGCTCATCAGGCTCTCGTGCTGGGCGCCCAGCGTGTCGACGTCGCACGCGAAGAGGGTGGCGAACGATCCTGCGTCCGCGCTCGAACGCCGTGAGCGAGCGATCTCGGTGAGTCCCTCGACGTCTGCGAGACTCGATATGCCCTCCTCGAACCGCTCGACTATCCCCTGGCTCAACATCGTCGCACCGGCACCTTGATCGAGGGCCTCGACGGCGGCGGCGACGAGAGCGTCACCGTCGGCGCCCTCGGGCACGAAAATCAGACCAGGTTTGGTGCAGAACTGACCCGATCCCAGGGTCACCGAACTGACCACGCCCGCGCCCAACGTGAGGGCGCGCTGCGCGGCGGCCGCGCCGCGTGACGACGAGGGGATTGACGCTGCCGAGTTCGCCGTAGAAGGGGATGGGCACCGCCCGCGCCTGGGCCCGGTCAAAGAGCGCGCGGCCTGCTCCGTAGGAACCGGTGAATCCCACGGCCGCCACGTGGTCGTCCTCGACGAGGGCGATTCCCGCCTCGAGCCCGAAGATCAAGACCAATCGTGTCCTACGGGAGCCCCCTGCTCACGTGCCGCGCGATTCATCGCGGAGAACGTGGCGAACGAGGTGCGCGGGTGCGCGGGGTGAGCCTTGACCACGACACTGCAACCAGCTGCCAGCGCCGACGCGGTGTCGCCACCGGGGACCGAGAAGGCGAGGGGGAAGTTGGACGCACCGAAGACGCCGATCACGCCAAGGGGTTCGAGTTGACGACGCAGGTCCGGCAGCGGGCCCATGGGCGAGTCGTAGGGGTGGTCGATACTGGCCTCGAGGAAGCCGCCGTCGCGCACCACGTCGGCGAAGAAGCGGAACTGGAAGCACGTGCGCTTGAGTTCGCCGCCCAGTCGCGCCTCGCCCAGTCCCGTCTCGTCGTTCGCGAGGGCGATGATCACGTCGGCGTCCGCTTCGAGTGCTGCGGCGACGGCGTCGAGGAAAGCGGCGCGCCAAGAGAGTGGTCGCGTGGCGAGGTCCAGCGCGGCCTCGCGTGCGACGGCGCAGATCGCCGCCACCTCGGCGGCGTCAGAGTCGACGAAGGTCGTCGACCGTACCTCTCCAGTCGTGGGGTTATAGCTCTGGACGCTCACGTCACTCCTTGATCGATGGTCGAAGAACAGGTGCGCCGCTCGCGCCGACGTCGATGCTGGTGATGGAGTGCCCGCACAGCGACACCAACGCCAGCCGGTCCAGACGCTCACCGTAGAAGGCCACGTTGGTCGGCGAGAGGATGAACTCCCCCGTCCAATCGTCGACGATCAGATCGAGTTCGCCGCGAGGCGAGAATCGCCACAACTGATTGGGCTGGTAGCACGAAATGTAGAGCGCGCCGTGGGCGTCAAAGGCCAATCCGTCGGGGACGCAGCGCTGCAGACGAGCGACGAGCTCGACCTCGCCCCCGTCGAGGGGAACGCGCCAGACCCCCGGCAACGCCGAGGCGACGTAGTAGAGGTACCCGTCGTGCACGAACAGTCCGTTGGCGTACTCGATCGCGGGCACGTCGAGGCGGCGATGCGTCCCGTCGGGACTGATGGCGACCAGGGCTCCGGTCGCCTCGAGGAAGGAACCCGAGTCCGAGACGTACAGCGTGGCATCGGCGGCGAAGGCCGCGTAGTTGGGGTAGTCGATGAAGGGCCCGTACTTCACCGGATCACCTTCGTGGTCGTAGCGCCACACGCACTGGTGGCCCACGTCACAGAGGTACAGCACGCCCGCGGCGTCGAGGGCCACGCCGAGGAACACGGCGCCGGGAACTCGATGAGTGACGCTGAGAGTGCCGTCGAGCTCGACGCGGTAGATCTGACCATCCTCTCCTCCGGCCCACAAGCAACCACGCACCGGGTCCCAACAGATTCCCTCGGCGTGATCGAGACCCCCCGCGAGGGTGCGCAGGTCGAGGGCGGCGTCGACGTACGCGTTCATTCGCTGCACCCGCAGCGTCTCGCCCGTGGCGGCGTCGAAGAAGTGCAGGTTGCTCGGGGTTGAGCGTCAAGTCGAGGCGCTCGCCCGCCACCACGTGCGTGCGTGCGCCCAGTCGCGCCACCACTCGCGTCGAGTGACCACCCGGCGCCGACGCGTCGGCGTCGTCGCTCACGATCACGTCCTCGTCGCCGAAGTTGAGGTGCGCCAGGATCTCCGAACCCAGCGCTTCGCGCAGGGTCACGGTGGCACTGAACCGGCCGGGGGCGTCCGCGGCGGCGACCACCAGGTCCTCGGGCCGCACGCCCAGGAGGAGTGGTCGCGTCAGGTGCTCGCTCGAGGCGATGCGACGCGCGATACGACGCGGGCACTTCCACGCTCTGGTCGCCGAAACGCGCGCGCAGCGCGCCGTCGACCTCGACGAGGGTGGCGCTCAGCAGGTTCATCGGGCGGCGATCCAATGAAGCCCGGCGACGAAGGAGTTCGCCGGGTGGTCGTAGAGGTGCCTCGGGGGTCGCGACCTGTTGGAGGACGCCCCCGCGCATCACCGCCACGCGGTCGCCCATGGTCATCGCCTCGGTCTGGTCGTGGGTGACGTAGATGGTGGCGACGCCGAGCAGGCGCTGGATGCGCGAGATCTCCGTGCGCATCTCGACGCGCAGCTGGGCGTCGAGGTTCGACAAGCGGCTCGTCCATCAAGAACGCCTGGGGCTCGCGCACGATGGCCCGGCCCATGGCGACGCGCTGACGCTGGCCGCCCGAGAGCGCCTTGGGGCGCCGGTCGAGGTACTCGGTGAGTCGCAGGATCTTCGCCGCCTCCTCGACGCGCCGCGCGATCTCGTCCTTGGGGACGTTGCGGATCTTGAGGGCGAAACCCATGTTCTGGCCCACCGTCATCTGGGGGTAGAGCGCGTAGTTCTGAAAGACCATCGCGATGTCGCGGTCCTTGGGCAGCACGTTGTTCACGACGCTGCCGCCGATGGAGATGGTGCCGTCGCTGACCTCCTCGAGACCCGCGATCATGCGCAGCGCCGTCGTCTTGCCGCAACCCGAGGGTCCCACCAGCACCATGAACTCGCCGTCGGCCACGTGCAGCGAGAGGTTCTCCACGCGCGGTGTTGCCACCGGGGTACACCTTCGCCACTCGGTCAAACACAATCTCAGCCACGGCTCATTCCTCTCATCGACACTCACTTGTCATCGGTCGATCCCCATCGTCAGCCCCGCACCAAGAAGCGCTGGAAGACCAGGTAGACGATCATCGCCGGCAGCGCGCCGAGACGAGCGAGCCAGCCATCAAGCAGCGGGATCGACGTGGTGTGCCCGGCGGCGAGCGCCGCGAGCCCGACGGTGATCGTGCGCTCGCCGGGATTCTGCAAGAACAGCAGGCCCACCAGCAGGTCGTCCCAGATCTGGATGAACTGCAGCACCGTCACCGTGGCGATCGCCGGCAGGGCCATGGGCAGCGCGAGGCGCCAGAGCACGCCCCAGTAGCCCAGGCCGTCCACGATGCCCGCTTCGATGAGTTCGTCGGGGATGCGCCGAAAGTACGTGGTGAAGAGGAAGATGGAGAACGGCGTGCCCAGGGCGGCGTAGACGACGACCGCCCCGAGGTAGTTATTGGTGAGCCCGGTCTTGGCGATGTTGACGAACTCGGGGATGAGGATCGCCTGCAGGGGCACCATCATCGCGCTCACGATGCGCGAGGAAGACCACGTTGCCGCCACGGAACTGCAATTTGGCGAAGGAGAATCCGGCCATCACGCCGATCGACCAGGATGATCGGCGATCGACAGGCGTGCACACCACGGTCGAATTCCAGAGCTCCTGCCAGATCGGCAACGTCGCGTTGATCTGCTGCCACGTCTGGCGTGGACGGACCCGTGACCGATGAGGTACTGCGCGTTGGTCTTGAAGCTCGATCAGGATCATCACCGCGAAGGGGTAGAGCATGACGACGGCCATGAGCACCATCGCGACGAAGATCAGCGTGCGACCAGCGCCGGCGAGCGACGAGCGCGCGGCGCGAGGGCTCGGCGCCGTGGCACCTCGGCGCAGGCGACGAGGATGCGCGATCAGGTGCTCACTAGTCCTTCGCTCCGATCAGTCGCAGCTGCACGATGCCCACCAGGGCGGTGATGACGAAGAGGATGATGTCCGTAGAGCGCGGCGGTGCCGAACTCGCTCTGGTTGAAGCCCGTCTGGTAGACGAGGAACTCCATGGTCGTGGTGGAGTAGCCCGGTCCGCCGCCGGTCATGACGAAGATGAGGCGAGAACAGCGCCGAGAACGCCGAGATGACCGTCATCACGAAGGCCAGTTGGATGAAGCGGCTCAGGTGCGGCAGCGTGATGTGACGAAAGATCCGCCACGCGCCCGCCCCGTCGATGCGCGCCGCCTCTTCGAGGCGAGGGTCCAGCGTGGCCAGTCCCGTCAGGAACAACATGGTGTTCGTGCCGATCATCGAGAAGATGAAGGTGATACCGAGCGCGATCAGCGCCTGGTTCTCCTGAGCCCAGCATGTTGGTGTGCACGCTCGAGAAGCCGATGTGCGGCCAACAGCGAGTTGAGGGTGCCCGAGTAGGCGAAGAAGTGCTCGGCCACCAGGCCAATGACGACCCAGGAGATCGCCGTGGGCAAGAAGTAGATGGAGCGAAAGATCTTCCATCCCGCGACGCGCTGGTGCAACATGACCGCCACCAGCAGCGGGATGCCCAGCGCGAAGGGCACCGAGAGCAGGAGTCGCGCGTTGTTCTTCAGCGCCGTCCACATGGTCGGGATTGTGAAAGGCCTGCCCCAGGTCGAGGGCCCGACCCACTGCGTGGTGAGGCCGTCCCAGTAGGTGAAGGAGTAGTAGATCGCCTGGCCGATCGGGTAGGCGATGAGCAGACCGACGAGCGCGAGGGCGGGCGAGGATCAAGAGCACACCCACGCGACGGCGTCGGCGTTGGTGAGCAGCGACGGACCGCCGTGGGCGTCGCGCGTTCGTGCGACGCGCGGAGTGACGCGCTGAGACTCATGAATGCTGACTTTCGAAGGGGAGAGACCTGGCCGGCGCGGCGAGCGTCCGCGCCGGCCAGTTGCCTCGCCAAGGTGTTATCCGGCGTACTGCGTACCGCGTTGGGACGCGGGTAGTGCATTGAGGGTCTGCTGCATCTTGCTCAGCGCCGCCATGGGCGACGTCTGACCGTCGAGCACCGTCGGCAACTCCGTCGAACCCGCGTTCACGACGTTGACCTGGGTCACGTTGTCGAGCATCGGGTAGACCGTCATGTGCTGCTTCGTGACGAAGTTCAACATCTGCTGGTTGACTGGGTTGCTCGTCGTCGTGCCCGTGATGTCCGGGATCAGGCCCGCGGCGTTGATGATGCTGCGCCGCCTTGGGCGTGGTCATGAAGGTCGAGGAACTTCATGTCGTCGGCCTTGTGCGACGAGTAGCTCATCGCGCTGATGCCGTCACCGGGGAACTGCACGACACCGCGTGATGGGCTTGACCGAGAACGGCGGCACGAAGGCCGCCACGTTGGAGCCCATCGACTTGGTGTACTGCAGGGTGTCCCACGTGCCGTCCATCAACATGGCGGCCTTGCCGGTCTCGAAGTCCTGGATGTTGTTGGTCTTGGTCATCACGTCGGGGTTGGTGCAGCCCATCGTGTACTTGAGCTTGGCCCAGTTGGCCAGCGCGGTCACGTTGGCCGGCGCGGTCCACTTGATCGAGCCGTTGTAGAGGCCCTTCCACTGGTTCACCGAGTAGTTGCCGATCATCATGTAGCTCATGTCGTACCAGGGGTAGAACTCCGCGCCAGGCGCCTGGCCCCCGTTGCCGTAGGTGAAGGGCGTGACGCCGATCTTCTTGAGCGCGCTGCACGCTGCGTAGAGCTGGGTCCAGTCCGTGGGCACCGACTTGATGCCGGCCTTCGCGAAGAGCGTCTTGTTGTAGAACCCGATGTAGAACTGGGTCTCGAGCGGCATCACCAGAGGATTCGTTCGAGCCGCGTTGAGTTGCGGCGACATCCAGCTGAGACCCTCCATCTTGGCCAGGTCCGCCGCCGGGACGTTGCCCTTGCAGGTTGTCCAGGAAACTCGAGTACTGCAGCGAGTAGAGGCCCGTCCACATCACGGCCATGTCGGGTCCGTTCTTGGTGATGGCGCGCGACTGCAGCAACGGAAGTAATTCGACGCCGGCTCGGACACGACGTTGATCTTGATGCTGGGGTTCTGCGCCGTGAACGCGGTGGCGAGGTTCTTCGAGCGCGACCGCGTTCTGCTCGGTTCCGTAGTTCTCCCAGATGGTCAAGGTGGTGGTGGAACTACCCCACGACGGTGTCGACACCAGCACCGTTCCGGTCAAGACGGTCGCGGCCACGATCGCCGCGACGCCCCTCTTTCTCATCATCTTCATATCTGCTCCCCTGCTGCTACACGCCCGACCGCCACCTTGACGGTCGACTCCCTTCACTCAATGCCGCGCTCTCGCAACCATTGATCAAGACCTTCCCACCACGGGCTCGACGAGCCGTGGTGCCTGCTCCCGGCGTGCCCGCCAGGAAATCGAAATCGCACCCTCGGGCGCCTGCATCACGTGGGCGTTGTAGAACGAAATGTAGCCCCGCGCCGGCGGCGCGGGCGGGCGCGAGTTCGTTGCGGCGACGTGACAATTCCGCGTCGTCCACCTCGAGGTGTGATGGTGCCCGCGTCGGCGTCGACCGCGATCACGTCGCCAGTCCGCACCAGGGCGATCGGACCACCGACGGCGGCCTCGGGCGCGACGTGCAAGAACACGGTGCCAAAACTCGTGCCGCTCATGCGCGCGTCGGTGACGCGCACCATGTCGGTGACGCCGCGCGCCAGCACGCTCGGGGGCAGCGAGACCATGCCCCATTCGGGCATGCCCGGTCCGCCCGACGGGGCCCGCGCCCGCGAGCACCAGCACGCTCTGCGGGTCGACCGTCGTCGGTGCGCAGCGCGAACGCCTCCGCCTCGGCCGCCGAACGCAGCACGATGGCCGGACCGCGGTGGCGCAGCAGCGACGGGCGTCGCGGCGGAGCGCTTGATGAGCGCGCCGTCGGGCGCCACGTTGCCGTAGACCACGCGCAACGCCCCGTGCGGCGTCGAGCGGGTCGTCGAGCGATCGGATGACCGCGACCCGCGTGGCGGCGCCGCGCTGCGCCACGTCCGCGAGTCGACTCGCCCCGTCGCGCGTAGCGCGCCGCCGTCGAGAACGTCGCCGAGCGAGCGCCACAGGCTCGGCGTCGCGCCGGCGCCGGTCGAAGTCCTCCATGAGGCCCCGTGCCCGACGGCTCGACGTCGACGATGACCGGGCACGCGGCGGCCCGCCTCGTCGAAGTCGTCGAGGTCCCAGGTCCACGCCCGAGTCGTCGCGCCATCGCCGTCAGGTGGATGACCGCGTTGGTCGAGCCGCCGATCGCGCTCAGCACGCGCGCGGCGTTGACGAATCCGCGACGCCCGATGCGCGAGGGACGCACGTCGTCGCGCACCATCTCGACGATGCGCGACCCACGCGAGCGCGGCGATCTCGAGGTGGCGCGCGTCGCCCGCGGGGATCGACGTCGACCCCGGCCACGCGAGGCCCAGCGTCTCACACAAGATCGCCCATGGTCGACGCGGTGCCCATGGTGTTGCACGTGCCACGTCCCAAGGTCAGCGCCGCTTCGAACTCGGCCCACTCCTCGTCGGAGAGCCTGCCCGCGCGCCGCTCGTCCCACGCGCGCCACAGGTCCGTGCCGGTGCCGATGCGTCGGCCCCGGAAAGTGCGCCGAGGGTCGCGGACCCGACATCACCAACAAGGTCGGCAGGTCCGTACTGAAGGCGCCCATCAGTCCCGCCGGCACCGACTTGTCGCAGGCCGCCAGCACGATCACCCCGTCGAGGGGCTGGCAGCGCAGCGACTCCTCGACCTCCATGGCCACCAGATTGCGGTACAGCATCGCCGCGGGCTTCATGATGTCCTCACCGAGGCTCATCACCGGGAACTCCACGGCCACGCCCCCGGCCGACTCGATCCCCTCGCGCAGAGCGGGCACCAGGTCGCGCAGGGGCTGATTGCACGGATTGAGATCGCTGGACGGAATTGGCCAGTCCGATCACCGGCGTGTCGTTCGACGTGCGCGGGTTGCCGCCCATGGCCAGAGCCACGCGCGCGTCCAGCGCCACGTCGCTCTCGCCCGCGAACCACGCCTGCGAACGAAGGGTCATCGGACCGGGACTCCGATCCCCTTGGCGCCGGGCTCGCGACATCGTCGACGTCCTCGCCGCTACGCGCCAGCCATTCGAGCGAGATCGCCGCGCGCCGCACCTTCTCGCGCACGTTCTCGACGACGTCGGACATGACCTGGTGGCCGGCCGGATAGACGGCGCGCGCGTTGCGCAGTCCGTACTTGGCGTAGAGCGGCGCGGCCACCAGCACGATCTCGGCCAGCTCGTGTCCGCGCACCATGCCGCCGAGTGCGTCGGGCGCCTCCATGTAGAGGTCGATCGGCGTGGGGTCGAGCGCGCGCATCTCGGCGATCTCCTCGAGCGTCACGTCCGAGGGGACGTTGATGGTGGTCATGCCGAGTTGCGGCCAGTTGGCGAAAACTCACCGGGTTCGAGGGCGCGAGAACGGCCGACGCCTTGAAGACGATGTCGCTGGGCAGATCGCCGCGGAAGATCATGTCTCGACGAGGAGCTCCATCAGACCGGGGTCGGCGATCAGGAAGCCGCGAATGCCGCAGTTCACCGCGCGCAGCACGTCCTCGATGGCGTAGCGCAACTGGTGCAGTCCGCGCAAGTGGCCCGACAGGGCGCGCCCGTCACTCGAGCGGACCGATCCGCCAATGCCGAACTCCTCGCGCGGTCCGATGAAGAGATTGACCTCGATGCCCCGGTCGGCGCCCATCGACGCTCATCTCGCGCAGTTCGGCTTCACTCAGCAGCATCGACCCACTGCCCTGGGAGACGCGGTGCACCACTGATGGCCGTGTCGGTCGGCCTCGGCGATCACCGCGGCCATCGCCGTCGGGTTCTCCACCGAGGGAATCTCCACGCGCAACTGCGCGCCATCGGGAAAACGCGCGGTGCTGCGCGTGACGCGACGCCACGTGCTGACCCAGCGATGGCGTCGAGCGCCTTGTTCGCGCAGGGGCGTCCCCACTCCCTGGACCGTGTCTGCGTCGTGTCATAGTGCCTTCTTCTCTCTCGCCCGAAGTACGACCGTGCCCGAATCATCGTCGCTGAGCCGCGGCCAGCGCGGCGTCGACGTGAGGCAGGTCGAGCGCATCTGCGCCCACGACGAACGTGTCTTCGATCTTGGCACCGCCCGCCAAGCTGGGATTGAACGCCGTCGCGCACCCCACGGGAATCGCCTCGTTCCACCACGGGCTCTCGTGCGACTCTGGCGAGAGTTCGAACTCGCGTTGGGCGTAGCCAATGGGGCCGCCCTGGAAGTGCTCGCGCCACGCGTCGGGCTGGCCCACCGCGCGATACCCCTCGGCCAGCGCGGTGTAGACATCGCCCCACGTGGCCCCCACCCGGGTCGCGTCGCGCACGTGAGCGCTGACGACTTCGCACTTTTCCATCAACTCGCGCCGTCGGGACATCGTCCACGCTCGCGAGGCGCGTGAGTGCCACGTGCAGACCCAGCGATCGCGCGCCACGACGACGACCATCACGGACTCACGGGGCACGTCGCCGCGCATGATGGGATGGCGAAAGCGGCGCCAAGCGCTCGTCGCCGCCCACGATGAGACACACCGCGTCGGCGCCGAATGACTCGAGATGACCGCGTCACACTCGCGGCGATCTCGTGGTCGCTCATCTCACCGGGGCGCCCAGCGACCATAGCCCCCTCGACGGCGTCGGTGGCGACGCGCGCGAGGCCACTGAGCACGTCGATCTCGGCTCCGCAGAGTCCCAGAGCGCGCCGCGGTGAACTCGAAAGTGGCGTCCACGCCGAGACCCTCCACGTCCGTCGCGCAGTCCTCACCGACGAGTTCCACGGCAACGACGCCGATGCGCGTCGGGCCTCGTACCACGGCGCGCCACCAGTGAGAAGCCCAGCTCCTCGAGAGCGAAAGTCACGAGCGAATCCGCTCGACTTCGACCGAACTGGTCACCAGGGTCATCTCACCGTCGCGGTAGACGACCCAGATCGGGTCGGTGGATGCCACTCGGTCGATGGGAGTAGAAATCGCACCCGTGGCCCACGCCACCGCCGCGACTCGAAGAAAGCACCAGGGGACGACCTTCGAATCGCTCGGCGACGTCGGCGAGCCGAGCGCGCGCGTGCTGCACCCGGCGACGTCGCACATCCCCAGTGTTCGGAATCACAGAACTCCGTTCGTCAATCCAAAACGACATCTAAGCAGTGATATCCCTCTGAGTCAATGACTGCCACAGATTTAACAAAAGATTGTTACTATGTTCGCCGATGCCGAACAAATTGCCCTCTCAGGACTACCCCGTCAAGAGCGTCGGGTCGCGCCCTCGAGATTCTCGAGACCGTGGCTGACGCGGGTGAGGGCGGGCTTTCCCTGACCGAACTCGCCCACGCGGTCAAGATGGCCAAGAGTTCGACCAGTTCGGCCGCGCGTACCCTCGCCCACTTCGGGCTGTTGCACATCGAACAACCCGGTCCGCGATACCACTTGGGTTTCGCACTCCTGCGCTTCGGCGACCTGGTGTCGCAGCACACCTCGCTCTCCAAGATCGGCCTCCCCTTCTTGCACGAACTCACCGAACAGACGGGACTCACCGCGCGACTGGCGATGAACGACGACGGATACCCCGTCTTCATCGAGCGAGTGGACGGTCGAGGGGCGGTGCGTTTTCACGCCACGCTGGGCCAACGCGAATCGCCCCACGCCACCGGTGCGGGCAAGGTGATCCTCGCCCAACTCGACACCGCCGAGGTCGATCGAGTTGTGGGTGAGGCGGGGTTGCCCCGCCACACCGCCTCGACCATCACCGTCGCCCGAGGAGTTCCACCAAGAACTCGACCGGGTGCGACTGGTCGGCTTCGGCGTCGACAACGAGGAGGAGTCCGAGGGCATCGTCTGTGTGGGGGCGCCCATCTTCGACCACCAGCGCCACTGCGCGGGGGCGATCTCCTTGACCGGTCTCAAGGCTGACATGTCCGACGGCGACGTCGGGCGCCTGGGGGCATTGGTTCGCGAGTACGCCGAGCGGATCACCAAGATTCTGAGTGGAGGTCGGTGATGAGGGCCTTGCTCGTTCGCGCGCCCGGACGACGTCGTACTCGCCGACATCGACGTGCCGGAAGTGCGCGGCCGGTCACGTCCTGGTCGAGCCCGTGGTCTCGGGACTGTGCGGCACCGACCTCGAGATCATCGCGGGCACCATCGATGCGGCCTACGTCCACTACCCCGTTGTGTTGGGGCACGAATGGGTCGGCCGACTGGCGCAGCATCCCCGACAATGGCGCCCTCGTCGTCGTCGAGGGCATCGTGCCATGCGGTCACTGCGAGGAGTGCCAACGAGGTGCCACCAATCTCTGTCGCACCTACGACGAGATCGGCTTTACCCGTCATGGTGCACTCTCTGAATCTCATCGCGGTGCCCGAGCACCTCGTGCACGAACTCCACCCCGAGGTCAGCGCGCTCGACGCCGTACTCATCGAACCCATGGCCGTGGTGTGGCGCGCACTCAGCCGAGCACAGGTGCGCGCTGGTTCACGCTGTCTGGTAATTGGTGACGGCACCGTGGCCCTTTTGGCGGCACTCCTCCTGCAACGCTTCTCACCCGCTCATGTCACGATGCTCGGCCTTCGTGAAGCGCAACGTGACCTCGCGCACCACGCGGGGGTCGATGAATTTGTGACCGACATCGGTGGGTCGCGTTTCGACTTCGTCATCGAAGCCGCCGGCCAGGGACCGGCCATTTCGAGCGCCCTGATGGCCGCTGACTCGCGGCGGCGTCGTGGTGCTCCTCGGCCTGCCGGCCCACGGCACGGCGGTCACCCTCTATCCCGATGACGTGGTCAACAACGACCTGGTGATCCAGGGAAGCTTCTCCTACACTCGACAGTCATGGGCCGAGGTCGTCGGACTTCTCAATGAACGCTCAATCCACCCCTCGTTCCTCGTGACGCACCGCTTCGCTCTCTCAGAGTGGCGCGCAGCGCTCGACACGTTGACACGAAGCCCGGAGGGCGAACCGCGAGGCAAAGTCGTCATCACCCTTGACAGCGAATAGAGCCACGGCGGCGTCCCGATGTCCCATGACCTATGTCGAGAACCGTGCTAATCCATTCATTGATGCCCGCCGCGGTATTTTTGAAATCAACAGCAGACGAGAAAGCCCCGAATACCTCCGTTGAGTGTCGCAATTGTCGCTCACCTCCACTAGCCTTTGACCAAGAAAATGAGAGATTCATGGTGATATTGATGAACCTTCCGAACTCCCAATTTTGACCGACGTTATCTCGCGCATCGTCGGCACTCAAGATTCGCGACCGCGGATCGTGTGCGGTCGTCGTCAGTTCCCACGCAACGCCGACCATGGTCGTGGCAAAGGGATGAAGAACCAATGCCTCGGGTGACCGGCCGAGAAAGTAACTGGCCGCGTCGCCACGTCGGGCCACTGCTTGGCATGCTCGTCATCGTGGTGACGGGCATGACCTACTCCTTCTTATGGAACCGACTTTTCTATCACTCCACGAATTGGGACACCCCGGATGACATTTGGAATACATTTCGTGCTGCCCAATACGTTACCTGGGGAGGCAAGGTCAGATTTACAACAATCCGGCAGCGTTCCAGACTTTTCCCGGAATCGCCATTCATCCTCGCCCCGGTCGCAAAAGTGGCCGGGCATCTTCACCTCTCTTCGTGGCTTCTCCGCCCGTCCCGCAACCCACGGCGTGGTGGCTTCTCGGACCGGTCGAACTGGCACTCGGTGCCAACACTTTTGTTCCCTCTCGACATTGGCTCGCCGACATTTCAATGTGGCGTCACGGCGACGAATGTGCTTCTTGTCGTTCGAGATGCTTTAATTTGGCCATCAGTCGCCCTTTGGGGTCACCCCGAGGATGCGCTCTCCCTCGCGCTTGGGATCTACGGACTTATCGCGGCGCGGAGAGTGACTGGCTTCGCGTCGGAGCTGTTCTTCGGTCTGGCCATGTCGATCCAACCTCTCGTCCTCCTGTTGGTTCCTGTCGTGGTCGCCTTGGTCCCCGTCAGGCGATGGCCAGTGCGTCGCTCTCGAAATGGTAGTGCCGTCGGCATTTCTCTTCTTGCCACCTCTCAACCAGGAGTGGGGACCCACGACACGGATCTTGTTGAAGCAGCCAAATTTCGTTACTGTCAACCATCCGACACCCTGGGTATCTCTCGCGCCCGTGCTCAATCCAGCGCACGTTCAGATGGTCCCGACACTCAAGCACGTGAAACTGGCCAATGGCCATCACCGGGCCTTGAGGTACTGGTCAAGGTGCACTCTGCCCGTCGTGGCTGCCGGACCCGGTCGCATCCTGGCGGTTGCCATTGCCCTACTATTGGCGTCTTCGTCAAGGTTCGCAAGCCGTCGCGGCCACAAGTCATCTGGCTGGCCGCTTTGGCGTTATCACTGCGCTGTGTGTTGATCCAGTGATGGTCCCGTACTACCTTTTGCCGGGACTGGCGTTGGCTCTCGCCACCGCGTCACTCAGTCGCGCACGAGTGTTTGCGCTCGCGTGAATCGCGGCCGCGATGTGCACGTGGTTCAGATATTTCCACGTCAGCGCGTGGCACTACTACCTGGCGATGACCGTGCCACTGGTTGTCACCCTCGTCGTGTCGTGGCCACAGTCACCAGCGGTGACGACTGTCTCAGTGGAGCAGCAGGCGACGGCGGTCACACTCTCCTTAGGCGACGATCCTCGGTCACCAGTGAATCAACCCAATCACTTGTCATCGGTGAACAGGCTCGCCATTTAGCTCGCTGGAACGCGTGGTGCTCGCACCACATAGTGACCTCGATGAATCTTGCCGCGCCAGCCCTTCCACCGGAAACCTTCGACGGCGTCGAGACCATCGAGCAGCACTCTGCGCGCCACAACACCCTTGACGGCTTTGGCGTCGTGTCCGGCTGCGCCTTCGCCGTCGTGCTGTTGGAACGAGACTGTCACCAGTCGTCGCGCGAGAACTTCGCTAGCTCCAATGACCGCGGCGTGTTCCTTGGGCAGGAGGCTGACCAATTGGACATCCGAAAACTCCTCGAGCACTGGCGTGAGAGCGGCGCGCCAGAATCTCGCGAGAGTACCGATTCCGTCCAATCTCACCTTCAAAGTCAGGCGATAATCGGCGATTACGTCAGTGCCGAGGGCGAGTCCGTATGCCCCTGACGGCACGAGGAGACGTCGCCGCTGCGCGTCAGAAAGAGAGATCGGATCCAGGTGTGACCAGACGACGCCGTTGTATCGCTGCCAAGCCGGCAGCACAAGGGCCGTACCCTCAGTGAACTCACGCGAGACCTCGAGAGCCCTCTGAAGGTTCGGCCCGCGAGAGTTGAGTACCTTGGCGGCCACGTCGGGCGAGACACCGGCCAAGGTCCGCGCGAGCGCGAGGCGAACCTGTTCACGAGGTAGCGACAGCGCACTATCAAAGAAACCCGGTGCCACCTCACGGTGACCACCGGGTTCTTTGGATTCTGAGGGTGGGAGCAGTACGTAGGGGGCTCTGCTCACGCCACCCACGGTAGCGGCGTTAGGCGGCCAATTGGTGCGCGGACAAACCGGCAGCCTCGAGGAAGTGGCGGACCTTGATGACTTGGTCTTCGGTGAGGTCGCGCGTCCTCGTCGAGCCGAAAGAGATGGTCTCACCCTCCACGGTGACCGCCCAATTGCCACGATGCGTCTCGTGTACCTCGCCGAAGCGACCGAGTAACGCGCACACGTCAATCCATTGAATATTGTGATTTAACGGGTGTCCGAACAACTTCTGAGCGGTGATGCGGTGGTGGTGGTCCAACTTGATCGACATTTGTCAACCCCCTTCACGGGTGCGAAACGATTCCGTCCCCACCTGCACTTTCCACCCTCTAGGCCCCCAAGTCAAGGACAGCCACCAATTCCACGTGCTCGGTCATGGGAAACGCGTCGAATACTCGCAGATCACCGAGGGCGTAGCCGCCCGCGCCCAGTAGCGCCAGATCACGCGCGAAGGTCGCCGCGTCACAACTGACGTAGACCATGCGTCGCGGTCCGCGCCGAACGAGCGCCTGAGCGACCCCCTTGGCCAGTCCACTGCGCGGCGGGTCGAGCACCACCACATCCCCGGGGGCGACCGCGTCATTGATAGCGCGCGGGGTCACCGACCACTCGCGCACGCGCAACTGACTCAGTCCGTCGCCGTTCTTGCGCGCGTCGCGCACGGCGTAGGGTGAGGCCTCGACCGCGACGACCTTGCCCGTGTGCCCGACCCGACGCGCGAGGGGGATCGAAAAAAGCCCCACCCCGCTGAAGAGGTCAACCACGTGATCACCGGGGGCCACGTCGGCCAGTTCGAGCACCGTGCGCAGTAGCGTCTCGGGCGCGTCGCGATGCGACTGCCAGAACGACCGAGGCGAAACGTCGAAATAGTGCCCGTCGACCGCGACGCGCGAATGGGTGGAAGGCTCGATCGGCTCGCCGAAGAGTGTGGTGAGCTCGAAGAGTGTGCCCCGGTCGGTCACGCGACGTACCAGGGCGAAGGGTTGACCCTCTCCAATGGCGCGTAGCTCGACCTCCTCGGCGTGGTGCCAGGGCGTCGCGAACGCGTCGTTGAACCGCTCGTCCGCGACCTGGCACGACGAGATCGTCACCAACTTGTTGCTGCGCGATTGGCGCAGCGCGAGAGCGCCATCCTCATCGACGGCGCAGCGCAGGCGGGTGCGGGTGTGCGGTCCCTGGTGAAGCGTGACCACCTCGACGTCACGAGTGATACTCGCGATGCGTCGTAGGTGCTCAGCGACCAGCGTCCCCTTCCAGGAGAGTTGGGCCGCCAAGGACGCGTGCTGGAAGTCGCACCCACCACACCCCCCGGGGCGGGCGTAGTAGCACTGGGGCGCCACGCGCTCGGGACTCGCTTCGAGAATCTCGACCGCGTCGGCGCGCGCGAACTTCGAGGTCTCCTCGCTCAGGGCGACGCGCACCAGTTCACCGGGCAGGCTGTGGCGCACGAAGACCACGCGACCGTCGCCCAGGTGGCTCACGCCGCCGCCGGCGGCCGGACGCTCGATACGGACGCTCTCGAGGTCATCAAAAGGGTTACTCACCCGTCCAGCCTACTGAAGGGGTCTACGACACACCGGAACTAGACGAGCAGACCGCTGTGGCGTAGGAACAACTCCACGAGTCGCGCGGCACGCTCGCGCGCCGCGGGCACCTCACGAGCGGTCGCGGCGAGCAACTCCTCGATATCGTGGCCGAAGTCGCGCGCACTCTCTGCGGCTGATTCGAGCCAGTCGCGCAATTGCTGGTCGTCGATCTCGGGGTGGAACTGCACGCCCACGTTGCGCCCGTAGGCGAAGGCCTGTACCGCGCGCGCCGACGTGGCCCAGAGTTGCGCGTCCGCGGGTAGCGTCATGCGGTCGAAGTGGAATTCGAACCACGGACCCGCCTGGAGATCCACGCCCGGCTCGACCTCGATGTGGTACCAGCCAATCTCTGGTTCACTCGAGCGCGACACGTCACCACCGTGGAAGAGGCACAGGGCCTGGGCCCCGAAACAAATACCCAGTACGGGAACGTCGAGTTCGCCGGCCTGTGCGATGACCCCGAGTTCGCGGCCGAACCAGGCCTTCTCCACCTCATGGTCATAGACGGCGCTCGAGGACCCCAGGATGAGCAGGACGTCGTAGCCCTCCACCGACGGGGTGGGCGTGCTCTCATTCATCATCACCACGTGGAGTTCGAACCCTCGCGCGGCAAACGCCTCGCCCACGAGACCCGGGTGGTCCTCATCATGGTGGCGCAGCACCAGGGCGCGAGGCATCACGACACCTCCAGTGCGCGTCGAAGGGTCGGCGAACGGCGTGTCGATGGTGACGTCATGACGTAGGGGCGATGCCTCGGGCGCTAGGCGCCGGGGAGGGACCAGCCCATCCCTTCGGCGATCTCTCGACACGTCGGACACAGCGGGTACTTCTGGGGGTCGCGCCCAGGCACCCATATCTTGCCGCACAGGGCGGTGACCGGCGAGGCGTTGATGATCCCCTCCACCACCGAGTTGCCCACGGGCACGAAGTCGCCCTTCTTGGGCGTGTACCCCTCTAGGACGATGTGGGTGAAGCGCTCGTGGTCGCCCTCGTCGATCTGGGTCTCGGTAATGACCTGCAGCTCTTGTTCTAGTTGCGTGCTCACCTCGACAACTTTACCGGGCCGCTAGGTTCAATGACGATGAAACAGCGCCGACGTCGCCCCGCCATTGCCACGCGAGCGCTGGGCAACGTCGCGGGGCATTTCACCAAGGAGGGCGGGGCCAAGAAGCGCTACCGCACCCAGGCTGAGGCTCGCAGTGCGGCGCAATTGGCCTGGACCCTCAACGGCGTGGACCTGTCGGCCTACCGCTGCGAACACTGTCACCAGTGGCACATCGGCAAGCGGTTCCGCGAGGATTAGCGCCTCGCGTCACGACAGGGCAAGATAGTGGGAGTCGAAGTGAAAGGTTCCCCATGTCGGTTCAGGCGTACATCTTGATTCAGTCCGAAATTGGCTCGAGCGAAGCAGTCGTGCTGGCGACGCGCGCGGTGCCCGGTGTGGTCGAGGCCTATGAGGTCACTGGGCCCTACGACGTCATCGTTCGCTGCAGCGCCGAGAGCGTGGACGACTTGGGCAAGTTCATCGTCGGCGCCATCCAGAAGGTGCCGGGCATCACCCGAACCCTCACCTGCCCCGTCGTCAATATCTAGGTCGCGCTCGAGCGCCTAGTCCCACCAGAGGTCGTTGGCCACGATGCCACGGCCGATGAGACCGAGTTGGACCTGTGAGGTCCCCTCGACGATCGTGAGTTGGCGCGCGTCGCGGTAGTACATCTCGGTGGGGTGGTCCTCCATGTAGCCCGGCCGCACCGAGCAGTCTGGACGCGCGAGTCCCGAAGCCTTGACCGCCACCTCGGTGGCGTAGTACTTGGCCATGGACAGATGGGCACGTACTCCTTGGTGAACTTGCCCTGGTCGGCCAGCCAGGCCGCGCGATAGGTGAGAGCCGAGCCGCCTCGATCTCGGTGGCGCACTTGGCGATCTCCCACTGGATGCCCTGGAAGTCGGCGATGGTCTGGCCGAAGGCCGGACGATTCTTCACGTACTCCGTCGCGTACATCAGGGCGCCCTCGGCGAGCCCGATTCCGCGCGCCGCGACGATGGGTCGCATGGCGTTGAGCGACTGCATGATGAGGCGGAAGCCCCCGCCAATGCACCTGCTCGGGGCCGACCTTGACGTCGTCGAAGACCACTCGGCCGGTGTCGATTCCCTTCACACCCATCTTGTGGTCGACGCGGGGACGCGTCACGCCGACCTGGTCGGCGTCGACGATGAAGCATCCGATGTCGCAGTGGTGCCGCGACGCGGGGTCGCCGGTCTTGGCGAAGACCACGAACCAGTCGGCCTGCATGGCCCCCGAGATCCAGCACTTCGTGCCGTTCAAGCACGTAGCCGCCCTCGACGTCGGGGTCCGTCGCGGACGCGCGTCTTCATGCCCGCGACGTCCGAACCCGCGCCCGGTTCGGAGAGGCAGAACGAGGCACGCTGGGTCACCCGAGGCGATACCAGGCAGATAACGCTGCTTCTGCTCTTCGGTGCCCGCGATCATGATCGGTCCGGTCGGCAGTCGAGTGAGCAGCAGCATGAGCCCGAGCACGTTCGAGTACTTGGTCACCTCTTCGATGGCGAGGGTGAGACCCAAGATGCCCGCTCCCGAGCCGCCGTACTCCTCGGGGATGCACAGCCCCAGCAGGTCGGCCTTCGCGAATTCCTCGAAGATGTCCTGGGGATACTCGCCCGCTCAGGTCGATCTCGCGGGCGCGGGGCTTGATCTTGTCCTGGGCCAGGCGCCGCACCATCGCCTGAAGCCCCGACAGCTCTTCGTTGAGTTCAAAGTCCATAAGCCTCAAGTTAGCCCCGGGCGCGAACGGGCTCACAGGGTCCAAACTCCTCGTTTCAAGACGACGTGCGAGGAGCCCAGGGCGCCAGTGCGAGAGCGGCGTCAAGCGCCGTCGAACGCTCGAGCAAACCGCGCGAGAGCATCAGCGCCCGGGGTTGATTCAACGCAATCAGGCCCGATGACGACGCCCGATCGGCTGTAGAGGCCCAGCCACTGTCCCTCACCGGTGTCCTTGACTTTCACCACGTCGTCGTCAGGACGCGGGTGCCCGAGCATCTGGATCTTCTTGCCGTACTGGTCGGACCAAAAATACGGGATTACCACTGGCGACGATTCTCCCGTCGTCCAGTAGCTCGCGAGCGCTCCGCGCGTGGTCGGTCGCCACCTGCCAATGCTCGATGCGCACGTGGGTACCCTGCGACCACGGAAAGCTCGCCACGTCGCCCACCGCCCCCACGCGCTCGGCGCAGAGTTGATTGGAGTCCGTGACCACACCGTTGTCGAGTATCAGGCCGGAGTCGGTGAGCCACTCGACATTGGGCTAGCGCACCCACACCCGCGATGACGGCCCGCGCACGCAGTGTTGAGCCGTCCATGAATTCGACGTCGGCGTCGCCGTTGTCGTAGCGATAGGTCGCACCCGACACCTTCTGATTGGTACGAAGTTCCACGCCGGCTAGTTCGGGTAGGCCGCGCAGCCACTGCGAAACGGTTTCGCCCAGGACGTGTAGCAGAGGGCGATCTTCCGCCTCGAGGACCACGGGGTGCAGACCTCGAGTCTTGACCGCGGTGGCGACCTCCGCACCGATGAATCCGGCGCCGACGATGGCGACCACGTCACCCGGTGACAACTCCTCGAGGCGAGTGATCAGGCGCTGAGCATCGACTCGACTTCTGAGTTCGAAATTGTTGGGTTCGTACCAGGGGAGGCGCCGCGCCCGGGCTCCCGTGGCGATGACCACGTGCGTGCCCTCGACGACGCCATCGTCGCTGAGGGTCACGCCTGTGCTCGCCACGTCGAGGCTGCGCGCACCCACTCCCAGTCGAAGTTCGACTCCAGCGTCGGCGAGCTTCTCGGGGGTGGCGAGGAGAGTGTGCGCCAGGGGCCACTTGCCCGACAGGACCTGCTTGGAGAGTGGTGGTCGGTCGTAGGGCGCGTTCGGCTTCGTCACCGACCAGAGTGAGACGACCCGCGAATCCGTGACGGCGTAATTCCTCGGCGGTGCGCCAGCCCGCCAGTCCGGCACCCACGATCACGACGTGGTCGCTCGCTCGCAACGTCGTCATCCGAAGTACGCCAGCCACTCGTCGACACTTCGCGGAGCGAGGACCGCGTTGTGAGCACGCACGTCACCCAGTGTGGCGAATGGCTCGGGGGAATAAAAGTGCCCGGGGTAGATCAGCGTCTCGTCGCTCAAGTGCGCGAGGCGTTCCTGGAGCGAGCGGTACATCTCGCGCGGGTCCGAACCGGGTAGGTCGGTGCGCCCACAACCCGTAGAGGAACAGCGTGTCACCGCTGACGAGCTTGTCCTTCGAAGAACAGGCACTGGCTGCCCGGAGTGTGACCCGGGGTGTGCACCAACGTGACGTCGATCGAACCCACCGTGATGACGTCGCCAGGTTCGTGAGGCAGTACCGGCGGCACGCCGACGCCCGTACCCTTGTGTCACCCACGTCGACTTCACTCGCCTGCACGTGCATCGGCACGTCCACCACGCGCGGCGATCTCGGCGATACCCTGGACGACGTGACCCATGAGATTGCCTCCGATGTGGTCCGCGTGGTAGTGCGTGGCGACGACGCCCACCAACGTCAAGATCCTCGGCGGCGAGAAACGCCAAGAGATCCTCGGGCGCGTACGCGGGGTCGACCAGGAGCACCTCGCGCGTGCGTCGCGTCGCCGACCACGTAGGTGAAGTTCGCCATCTGGCGCGCCAGCGTCGCTCGTACGAGCGAAGTCGCGCCCCGAGAGCACGCTGGCGGAAGTAGCAGCCGCTCACTCACCCGTTGCGACCTTGGCAATGCGCGGCGCCAGTTCCTCGACCTTCGCCTTGGTCGCACTCAAGCGTTCCTCGAGGGATTCGATGATCTTGCGTCGCTCGCTCGAGTTTGACGAAGAGATCGTCGACCGAGACCTCGCCCTGGTCGAACGACGCCACAATGGCGTTGAGTTCCTCGGCCGCTTCATTCCAGTCACGTACTCATCAACTTGTCTCCATCCTTCGTCGTCACCGTTGACTCAATACTTCCGTCACTCACCCGCACCCGCAACGCGTCGCCCACCACGACGTCCGCGGTGCTCCGTCACCGTCGAGCCGTCGGGGCGCGTCACGATCGACCAGCCCTGGGCCAGGCGCCGCGCGGGGTCGTAGGCGCTCAGGAGTTGACGACTGCTCGCTAGAGACGTCGTCGCCGCGCTCGAGGAGGTAGCGACTCTGCAGCAGCAGGCGCTCGCGGACGGTGCCCAGGTGGCGCTCCTCGCAGCGCAAGCGGTCGCGCACGGCGAAGATCATCGTCCGCCGTCGTTCGTGCGACGAATTCCGTGGCCTCCTCGAGCACCGCCTCGAGAGCGACGCCGATCCGTTGCGCGGGCAGTCGCAGGTGCAGTTGGTCCCAGGCGCGACACGCGCGACACCAACTCCTCACCGAGTTTGGTCGGGGTGATCGCGCGCGTGTGGGCCACCAGGTCAGCCACCGATTCGTCGCCGGTGTGGCCGATGCCGGTCCACACCGGGCGTGGCGGCGAGCGGCGATGGCTCGCGCCACGCGTTCGTCGTCGAAGCAGGCGAGGTCACCCTTGGACCCGCCGCCGCGCACGATGGCGATCACGTCGAGCCGCGCGGCGTCGAGGGCCGCGATCGCGGCGACGATCTGCGCGGGTGCCTGATCACCCTGGACCAGCGTCGTGACGAGGGAGACCTCGAAGGAGTAGCCGCTGTTGAGCAACTGTCCCGTGAAGTCGTTGTATCCCTCAGTGCCCGGGACTCGCCACGAGTCCCACGCGTAGCGGAACCGGCGGCATCGCGACGAGCTTGTTGGTCTCGAGGAGGCCCTCGCCGGCGAGTCGCGCGATGAGTTCCGCGCGTCGCCGCGCGACGTCGCCGAGGAGTCCCTGGACGTCGATGCGCGGTCACGGTGAAGCCGATCTTGCCCTGGGGGGCGTAGACGTCGACGTAGCCGAAGAAGCTGACGACTACGCCGGGCTTGATGGCGACGCCGTCGTCGGCCAGTTTGCGCTTGAGGGGACCCCAGACCGACGTCCAGCAGTGGGCGTTGAGAACGGGCCGTTTGGCGTCGGACGACGCGGAGCCGGCGTCCACCAGGTCGACGTAGAGGTGGCCCTTCTCGAAGACCTTGGCGATCTCCCCGCGCACCCAGCGCGGCTGACGCCGGCCGAAGGCCGACTTCGAGATGCGCGTGATCAGTTCGTAGAACTGCCCCACTTCGAAGATCGGCTCGTCCGTGCGCGCACGTCATCTGCCATCACGATGCGAGGCTAGTAGCCCGGCTGCGTCGCGCATCGGTCAGTTGTGGCGCAATACTCGTGTGTCAGAATAGTGGACGGATAGTGAGTTGACCGGGTGGTCGCACGACTCGGCAACGAGGGGTGAGGAAAGTCGGGGCTCCACAGGGCAGGGTGCTCGCGAAACGTGAGTCGCGGTGACGTGCAGGACAGTGCCACAGAGAACAGACCGCCGATGGCCCCGCGAGGGGATCAGGTAAGGGTGAAACGGTGCGGTAAGAGCGCACCAGCACCTCGGGTGACCGGGGTGGCTCGGCAAACCCCACCCGGAGCAAGATCAAACATGGGAACGCGGCCCGCAAGCCTCGTGAGAGGCACTCCCAAGGTAGGTCGCTCAGATGGATGGCCACACAGCCTCTTCGGAGGTGGACAGAACCCCGCTTATAGGTCAACTCACTATCCACAACACCCGCGCGCGATGTCGCACTTTCCGCACAAATCTTGGGACCGCTCGTCGACCAACACATCGGAAGACCCGCTCTCCGTGAGTACACTCACCACCTCCCCAACTCTTCACTCGGCGAGAGGACGACTGACGGCGTTGTCGACTACTCGTCTCGTGTCCGCAGCATCGCGCGGCCTCTCGCCACGAAGTGGTGCCAGCGCGTAAGGTCGACGTCACGCTGCCGTCGAGGATGATGCGTCGCCGACGAGCTGAAAACCTCCCCACGAGCATCCGGCGTCGCTTCTACGCCACACGGCAACGACACTCAGATAGCGCGACGCGGAATCTTTCGAACGGTGCAGCCCCTTCGTCACCGATCGACGTCGGCAGCGGCAGTGATCAGGCGAAGTTCTCGAGTTGTGAGAGGTAGCGGTTCAGCGCGTTCAGGGTCGCCTTCGCCGAGGAGACCAATTCGGTCTCGGCTTGGGCGATACCATGACGATCGGCCTCGTTGGCTCGTGGTCGTCAGCGTCACGATCACCGGCCATCCACGCACCGTCGCGACATTGACCGATCCCACCAGGTAGAAGGGGACGTCAAATTCCAGTTGCCGCAGCGCGTCGAGTGTGGCTTCGGCGCCACCGATCAGCGGTCCATTCTCCGAACGACCCACGCCGACTCGGCCATTGAGGTTGAGGTGTACTTCGCAAAAGCCTTCGTGCGAGTTGAATTCAGCCCGCACGAGCACCACTCGACCCGCGTCACCTTTCGCACTTTTGCCCGCCGCGACGGGTTCGAGCTTCATCTCCTCCACGCTCACCGTGGCGTCGGGGTAGTAGAGACTCACGATCTGCTTGGCGACCACCCGCACGGGTCCTGCGTCGTCGCTGTGCACCACGAGCGAGACCGCCTCGACGTCACCCTTCTCGCCGTAGCGAAAACCCACGTTGACGACGCCCGGCAGGGCGCGCAGCTCGAGTTCGAAATCTTCTTCGGTTGGCGAAATCATCGGTGAATAATACCCCTCTTGGCGTAGAGACGCGCGTCGGCGATCCTAGCGAGTTCCGCCGGGTCGGTGGAGTCACGAGGCGACGTCGCCGTCCCGGTGGTGAATTCGATGGTTCTCGCCGGCCTTGGCGAGGTTCTCGCGCAAACGTTCGACGAAGCCCATGGCCTCGTGGCCTTCGGCGTTGTTCAAGATGACGGCGAACTCGTCGCCGCCGATGCGCGCGACGAGGTCGCCCTGGCGCACCGAGCTCGCGAGGGCGAAACCGAAGTGGCGCAGTACACGGTCGCCGACGTCGTGGCCCAAGCGATCGTTGACGACTTGAATTCCTTCAGGTCGATGAGCACGAGGGTGAAGGCCCAGCCGTATCGCGCGGAACGAACCGGCGAGTTGGTCAAAGCAATGTCGAAGGTGCGCCGATTGGCGATCGTCGTCAACGCGTCGTGCGCGGCGGTGAAGCGCGCCAGGTGCAGGGCCAGCGCGAGTTGGCACGCCGTGCGCACCGCGTCGAGTTCGATCTGGGGCACGACGTCGGGCTCGCAGTAGACCCCCGGAGCCGACGAGAGACGACTCGCGTCGCTCGGCGCCGACACCGTTGCCGCCGAGGCGGAACTCCTGCGTCGTCGAGTGACTCGTGCTCGAGGACGACCACAGCGTCGCTCAGTTCGTAGCGCTTGGCCAACTGTTCGAGCAGCGAGTAGATGAAGCCGATGCCGAGTTCGTTCGTCGCCAACTCGTCGATCATGGTCTGGAACAGCCACGGCTCGTAACTCGGGTCGAGGGACTCACGATTGAACTCAGACAGGCTCAGGTCAGGATTGAGCATCATCCGTGGACCACGTGATTCGTTCAGGCTCTGCTGGCTGCGCAGTGACTCGATCGGCACGCGACCCAGCGCGCAGGATGGGCTCGAGGTCCTTGGGCGGCACGGGACGCGAGATCAGAGTAGCCCTGGCCGCGTTGACAGCCGAGGTCGACGAGCTTGTCGGCGATCTCGGTCGTCTCGATGCCTTCGGCGACGACCTTGAGACTCAGCGCACTGCCCAAGCGAATGATCGACTCCACGATCGCGCGGTCGTAGATGTCGTGGGTGATGCCCTGGACGAAGCTCAGGTCGAGCTTCAAGACGTTGACCGGCAGGTTCTTGAGTTCGGTCATCGACGCGAAACCGGTACCGAAGTCGTCGAGCGCCACCTCGACGCCCAAGGCCTGGAAGCCCAGCAGGATCTTCGCGGTCTTCTCGGGCTTGTCGAGCACCGTGTACTCGGTGATCTCGATGCAGACGCGCGTCACCCGGCACGCCGTTCAGAACGAGGCACTCCTCGACGAATTCGACGATGTCGTCCATCAAGGAACTCCGCCGGCGACATGTTGATGCGCAGGACGAAGTCAGCGTCCGGGTAGAGCTGTCTCCACGTCGCCATCGTGCGACACGCCTCGGCGAAGACCCAGCGACCGATGTTGACGATCAGCCCGGTCTCCTCGGCCACCGTGATGAACTCGGCCGCCGGGATCATGCCGCGCGTCGGGTGCTCCCAGCGCACCAGGGCCTCCAGCGCCAGCAAGCCGGCCCGTGCGCAGGTCGACCTCGGGCTGGAAGTGCAGGCGCAGGCCGCCCTCGTCAATGGCGTCGCGCAGACTGAGTTCGAGCTCGCTGCGCTCGTTCGCGACGGTGCGCAACTGCGCGTCGAAGACCACGGCCTGGTTGCGGCCACGGCTCTTGGCGCTGTAGAGCGCGACGTCGGCCCAGCCGAGCATCTCGACCGCGTCGGGCTTCTCGTCGGGCGCGAGACGCGATACCGATGCTGGCGGTGTGACTGAACATCTGGCCGTGGATGTCGACGGGCTCGCGAAATCACTTCGAGCAGTCGGAACGACGTCGCCAGGATCTCCATCTCACTGGTGATCTGGTCGACGAGGAAGACGAACTCGTCGCCGCCCAATCGCGCGGCGAAATCGTTGGCCCGGATGCTCGTGCGCAGTCGGTCGGCGATGGTCACCAGCAGTCGGTCGCCACTGGCGTGGCCCAGGAAGTCGTTCATGACCTTGAACCGGTCGAGGTCGATGATCATGACCGCGGTGTCGCGACCCGACTCGAGACGGTGCACCAACTCTTGGATGAGGGCGCGGCGGTTCGGCAGTCCGGTCAAGTCGTCGTGGTTCGCGTTGAAGATCGTCTGCTCCTCGGCGTCGATGCGCGCCTTGGAGTTGCACGAGCATCGACGCGACCGCCTGGAGCGCGTTGATCTCGGCTTGCACCCACGTGTGCTTGGTGAAGTGCAGGAAACCCAGGATGCCCCACGTCTTGTCGTGCATCAACAGCGGCACGGCCGCGCCGTAGACGTCGTCCATGCCGGTCGCTTCCTCTAAGTGCGCGAGATACTTCTCAAGTCCCGCCGAGGCCTCGACGTTC
Source organism: uncultured Acidimicrobiaceae bacterium (assembly GCA_963734655.1). Lineage (GTDB taxonomy): Bacteria > Actinomycetota > Acidimicrobiia > Acidimicrobiales > RAAP-2 > RAAP-2. The sequence continues at coordinate 48,614 of CAVTHY010000001.1, forward strand.
GCCAGGTATTCTTCGTAGTCCTCGACGCCCGGCAGGTACGGTGCACGGAGGTCGCGCATCGCCGCGAAGACGGGGTCGGAATCGAAGGGCACCTCACCGAGGGGATCCGGGTCCGGGACGTTCTCGCGACGGGGCCACTCGGCTTCCATGATGGAGAGTCCCCGCACGTGATCGTTGCGGCGAATGAAGGCCACGTCGGCTGGCGAGGAACTCGCACAACTCCTTGACCGTCCCGTCGAGCACTTCTTGACGAGTGGTCGACGATCGCCGACATCAGCCGCTCGGCCACTCCTGCGACCAATTCGTCCAATCGTTGTTGGTGCAGCAACTTACTCTCACGAAGGAATTGGGCGGCGACGTGACTCAAGAGCCCGCCGAAACCACGCCCGAGCGAACGCTCCCTGGTCGACCAGACGCGCCCTTCGCGAGCCACGATCAGTGCGCCCACGATGACACCCTCGCGAGCCTCGATGGGATTGATCAGGATTCCCCACTCGACGCCCGTCGATCACGGTCGATAGGTCTTCGATGGCGTCCGGCGCGACAGCGCCTCCTTGACGAGTTCGACTGATACGCTCGAAGGTTCGTGGGCACCCGCGCTGATCAGGGGTTCCATCTCGAGACCCTCGAAAGGTTCGCCGTTGGCGGTGATGATCGCGACGATCTGGGTGCCCGGGATGACCTCGAGCAACGTCTCGACGACGAGCCGGGTCTCCTCACCTGATTTCATCGACCCACCACCTCCGCGGCATGCGACCGCGACCATGAGTTCGGCTAGCACGCCCTCCGACGAGGATGTGACGGCCAATTCCCGGTCTCATCATCCAAATACTAGGACCCCGCCAATGACACGGTCATCATAAACATTTGCCCAATTTCCTAAGAAATTGCTCAGTTTCCATAGGCTTGGAGGCCGGTCTCGACGTCCGTGGTATCGAATTGGCGACTCAGCGAGTGATCGAGTGGCAGACGGATGCTGTGCACCGACGGCGCGTCGGCCTGAAAAACACGAAAGACCATCGCGAGCGCTTCGGTCGTCGGCGATGTCCAGCACGTCGCGAAAGCGCTCGGAGTGTTCCGAGAGCTCATCGCACGCGCCGCTCGCCGCCCAATTCGATCATCTCTTCTTCATTGGTGGCGAAGAGGTAGAGCGGCGACACCGGTTGCATCGCAAGACCGAGATCTCTCGCCGAGTCAGCCACAATCGCTCCATCGCCGCGCCCGCGCGCACGTACCACTGCGGTTCGGCGCGAGGCACCGTCACGACCATGACCCCCGAACTCGAATTGACCGCCGCCTGGGTGCGCAGGCCGAGCACTCGCCCCGCCCGCCAGTCGCGCAGGTTGTCCATGACGTCGGGCGCGCCAGGAGTTGCATCATGTCCGAGCGAGCCCGGGTCCATCTCGAGGGTTCGCACGTCCAGACCCTCCTCGAGAGAATCACGCCCGGGCCAGCGCACTTCGTGCATCATCTCGCCATGGATCTCGGGGATCAGGAAACGCAGCCGATCGGCGTCGGCCGAGCATTGCCCCGAGCGTGACGATGCGCTCACGGTCGGTCACCACCCGAAGTTGCGCGCCCTCCTTCTGCACGGCGCGCGCCATCAGTTCCAACTGCGAGGGGTCCAGCGTGGTGACTTGACCAATGCGGCGGTTGGTCGAACGACTCAAGAGGTAGGGCTCGAGAAGCTCCAATCTCCGGGTCCATCCCTTCGCCCAAGCTGCAGCGTCGCCACGTGCAGCGACGACCTCGACTCGGGGAAGAGTTGCACCTGTCCCACCCGGTGCAGAGCGGCCGCGGCCACTCGGGCGTTGAAGAGCGCGGCGCCGATCGACAGATAACTCGCGCGATTACGCACATCCATCCTCGACGTGCGCTCGGGTACCAGGTAGAAACGGATCTCGGAATCGTCGGCCTCGAAGCGCCAAGGTTGCACGTTGCCACCCGAGGGCGCGCGTCGCGCGGCGTCAACGATGCGATCAATGGGGTCAAGGCTGGTCGTCGCGGGATCCGTGGGCGGCGGGTTGCGCAGCGCCTGTTGCAGCGAGTGATCGATGGTGACGGGCTCGATCCCGGAAAGGATCTCCTCGACGTCGAAGCGAACCCTCCCCGAGGGCAGATCTCCGAGTCCGAAACGTCGCACCGCGGCTGCGACCGTCGCCGCACCCAACGTCACCTCGCTCGCGAGTTGGGGCCAGCCGCTGATGGTGTGACCCAACTCCAACGCCGAGGCCGCCGCGCGCGCTGACACGTCGGCCGCGCCGAGCAGACTGCAGCACGAAGGGACCCTTCTGCTCCGTCGTGAGGCCGGCCAACTTCTCGTACGACATATCACCGAGCAGCCCGTGAAAGATGGGACGGTGCGCTTCGAGGTCGAAACGCTCCACGTCGAGCACCCCTCGATCGCTCGTCTCCATCAGAACCGCGATCCCGCTCTCGCGCGCCGCTTCGCGCACGAGGAACTTGATGTCGAGTGAGTCGCATTCCTCGATGATCAGGTCGAGCCCGTCGATGAATCGCGCCAGATTCTCTGGCGTGATGCCGTCGGTGAAGGTCGTCACCGGCAGGTACGGATCGATCTCAGCGACTCGCCGCGCCAGTACGACGGCCTTGTTCACGCCCAGGTCCATGACCCCCGCGGGGATGCGGTTGAGGTTCGTCAGTTCGATGTCGTCGAAGTCCGCGAGTCGAAGTTCACCCACGATCCCTTCCATCGCCAGCACGTGAGCAATGGAGTGCCCGGCGCTCGCGCCGATCACGCCGACGCGCAACCCGCGCAACTTCGTCTGTTCCTTCTTCGTCAATTTGTTGCGGTTCCGATTCAGTCGCAACGACTCGAAACTTCTTGGCCCGAGCAATCGCACTACCGCACGACGCCACGGGTAGTAGACCCAACGCTGCCCGTCACCCGACCAGATCGGCGGGTGTGAGATCAACGAGGGCGTGGAGCTGGAGTCGTTGCTCCTCGAATCGGTCAAGGATCTGCAACGACGAATCCTCGCGCAACACTCGTAACACCTCGCGCGGCGCGCGGGTGGTGACGTCGAGCACCAGGGGCTTCCACGCGTGGTACTGGGGGGCGTCCGCCTCCAACGCCCCCGCCGCCACTCGAGGTCCGCGCGACAGTTGTTCGGCCTCGCGGCGGTACGCCAATTGATTGTCCGGCGTGCTGAGTTCGTAACTGAGGTTTCTCCGATACATTCCCGCCACAGTGCGATAGCGCTCGTCAGGAAAAGCCACTGACGTCGTGCCGATTCGTACGGCGCCCGTCAATTCCCCGAGGGGCTGGAGTCGGTCGGCCACGGCCATGACTGCGAACTCCGCGCCGAGCCAATTGAGGGCGTGCACGACACAACGCGATAACGCGACGAGTAGCCGGTGACCAATAGCGGACTCGCCGTGCGACCACGCACCCTTGATCTCGATCGCACCCAGGGCGATGTTTTGATCGATTAACTCGCCGATTTGCTCGATCTCTGTCGACGCGGCCATTTCGCCCATGATCGCGGCCTGGTGACGACTCTCGAGAGGCCCGTGCACCCGTACGCCGCCGACAACCTTGTTATCAGCATCGAAGGCCAGGAAGAACAAGGAGACGCCGTTGCCCGCTTCAAGGTCCTTGCGGTGCAGCGTCTCTTCAAAGCCGAAACTGCGATACTTGCCCTCGGCGCCATCGAGGTACATCTTCCACAGATCGGGCCGCTCGGCGGGGTGATGGCCTTCGAAGCGCACCCCTGATTCCTGGTCGACGAAGCTGGAACCGTATCGGTAGCGGCGATTGATTGAATGTGCCACGCTGAGCTCTCCACTTCACGGAATTGGGTCGGGGCCGACTCGAATAACGTCCGTGTAATTACAAACCAGCATAATGACGTGCCCTGATGAAGAATGGTGGCACTGAGGGAGAAGCGTCACCCAAAACAGGCCGACTCCTTCATTAGGGTTGTGTGGTGCTGAGCTCCAATCCTGTGCCTTCGACCACGTGACCCTGCTCCTCGCCTACTGCACGCTCATGGGCCTCGTGGTCGGGTTCGTTCCTCAACGTGGTGATCTATCGCGTCCCGCGGCACCTATCGATCGTCCGCCCCCGTTCGGCGTGTCCCCACTGTCAGCACCCCATCGCCGAACGAGACAATATTCCTGTGGTTTCCTGGATCCTCCTGCGTGGGCGCTGTCGCCACTGCCGCTCCCCCATCTCGATGCGCTATCCGCTAGTGGAACTCCTCACCGGCGTGCTGTTCGCCCTCACCACCTGGCGCGTTGGCGTGCACCTCGACCTCGTCGCCTACCTGATCCTGGTCGCGGCGCTCGTCGCGCTCGCACTCATCGACCTTGAGCACCTGTCTGCTGCCCCTGGTCGATCGTCTACCCCACCTTGATCGGCGGTGGCGAGTTGGCTCCTCATCTCGGCCGCCCACTACGGCCAGTGGCACCGCCTCTGGGTTGGCCGCACTGTGCGCAATCGTGTGGTTCGTCGTCTTCTTCGCGCTCAACTTCTTCAGTCCGCGCTCACTAGGTTTCGGTGACGTGCGACTCTCTCTGGTGCTGGGCCTCGCGCTGGGCTGGTTCGGACTCGGCGTCGTGTTCATTGGCTTCTTCGCGTCGAACCTGCTCGGCGCAGTCGTGGGGCTGGGCCTCATTGCGACCAAGAAGCGTACGCGCGATGAGCCCATCCCTTACGGGGTCTACCTCGCCGCGGGCACCATTTTGGCGATTCTGGTGGGTCCCTTACTCATGTCGCACTGGCACTACTGGCCCAATGCGCACTAGTTACATCACGTATTCCATGCGAAGTCCTTCGGAGTCCCATTCGGGCTCGAAGGGAAGCCGACGTGCCGTGTGGGTGAAGGCGCGACGAGCCGACCAGACCAGGACCGCCGCGTCGATGAGTTGATGGGGCCGCACGCGATCGATCTCGTAATTCAAGACGCGCTCGATACCGTTAAGTTTTGACTACCAGTAACTTTCGCCGCTCCTCCTGGCCCGCGAGGCGAAACCGCTGCGTCTTCATGGGGACGCCACCGTTGAGTTGGAAGAAACTCAGTTCAGGATGGCCCTCGTAGACCTGACGCTGGCGATAGGGCGACATCTCGTTGGCCACGTCGCGATAGCGCGGCATCAGCACTTGGGTAATGGCGTCGAGCCCCTCGACGGACATGTCGGCTCTCCTGAAGACCCGACGACCCGGGACGGCGGTGATCACGTTGCCGCGCGAACCCAATAATTCTCGCGCCTCACGGTCGCAGGTTCGAAATCCCAGATCGACTCCGCTCGGGTAGCCCAATCGGCGCATTGATCACGATGGCGTCGAACGATGGGTCGCTCGTCCAGGACCAAGCTGAAGGTGCTGATGAGGCGCGGCTCCTCGGGCGAGAACGTCGCGCCGCGACACTTTCGCACTCGCCACCAGCCACTGACCCGCACTGGGAGTCACTCCGGCGACCAATTTGTAGGGCAGTTCGGGACCCCGTCGGGTGATCACCGGGTCAGCAGCCCCTTCGCCCTCATCTCGACCGACTCAATTGCGCGAGCCAATTCCTTGGGGTGCGCGCTCGCGGCCAAGGCGTCGTCGTAGGTGACGACACCGTCCACGATCAATTGCGCCAGGCTGTTCTCGAGCATCTGCATGCCCTCCTTGGCATTGGTGAACATCACGTTACCCAACTGATTCGATCGTCCTTCGCGAATCAGGTTGCGCACCGGACTCGTGGCCACCAAAACCTCGAACGCCGCGACGACGCCGCCGCCAATCTTGGGAATCAGCCGCTGGGCGAAGATCGCCGATCAACGACGCCGCCAATTGCACGCGGGTCTGTTCCTGGCGCCACGCCGGGAAGACGTCGATGATGCGGTCGATCGCCTGGGCGGCGTCATTGGTGTGCAGGGTGCCGAAGACGAGGTGGCCGGTCTCGGCCATGGTCAGGGCAATCTGGATCGAGTCGATGTCGCGCATCTCGCCGATCAGCATGACGTCGGGGTCTTCTCGCAGGGCCGAGCGCAGAGCGCGTCTGGAAGGAAGGACTGTCGAGGCCGATCTCGCGTTGGGAGACTGCCGCGATCTTGTGATTGTGGACGTATTCGACCGGGTCTTCGATGGTCAAGATGTGCGCCGGGCGCGTCTCGTTGATCCGGTCAATGATGGAGGCCAGCGTGGTCGACTTTCCCGATCCGGTGGGTCCGGTGACCAGGACGAAGCCCCGCGGCTGGCGCGCCACCATCTCGGCCGCGCATGGGAAGACCCAATTCTTCAAAAGTTGGAATGCGTGACGGAATGACGCGCAACGACAACGACATCTGACCACGTTGGGTGAAGACACTGCCGCGGATTCGGGCCCGGTCGTGCCACGAGAAGGCGAAGTCCACGTCTTGTTCGACGTCGAACATCTCTCGCTGGCCCTCGGTCAGTAGCGGCCAAGCCACGTCACGGATCTCGTCTCCCCCAGAGTGCGGGGCACCCTCGATCGGCAGTAGCTTGCCATCGACGCGGATACGGGGAGCAGAGTTCCCCGACAGGAGCAGGTCCGAACCTCCTTGGTCCCACAGTTCCTGCAGCCAGGACTTCCATCGACGGAGCGATAGTTACTCATGCGAAGGCCTCCTAATCTCGTCTGAAGAGCCGAGATGCCCGACCCATAATGGCCGGGCACCTAAGTTACCTCTTCGGCGCCTCTATTACGAGGAGCATTACCAATCAAGCCACTTACGTTACGGTCGTCGGGGAAATCACAGGTGGCTGAACCAGCCCAGAGGGTCCAATCCGCCGATAGGAGTAGCGGTCGCGTTCAAGACAGTGCGGTGCAGTGCCAGTGCCGCATCGGAGCAGCTGACGTACAGGACTTCCACCGAGCAATGTCAATTAGGTAGTGAGTGGGGTTGCTCGGGAAGGACACTCAGGTAGGTAGGTCACCAAGTTCGCGGCGGTCGCGGAGGTTAGCTGACACTGTTGGTGACTTGAGCGTTGTACGCTGCGATCGCGGTGCTCACCGTGGCACCGTCCGCCTGGCACGCCGCGACGGCGCTCTGACCAGTAACGCCACCGAGGGAAAAGACCACGACAGCGGCCAAAATACCGAGGACGACGATGACGATCAGAAGTTCAATCAAGGTGAAACCACCGTTGTTCTCCTGAGCAGCCTTCTTCGCCTGAATCTTCTTCAGGGTTGAAATCATGCGGTTCTCATTTCTCAATTTCTTTCCGACACGCGGAGACTTTGCGGGCGCAACGTCACAAATAACGCTAACCAGGTAAGGGTTGCACTACAACCCAACACACCAACAACAGTACTCTTGACTGAGAAATTTCACAGAATGTAAATACCTTCAAAATCCTTTATTCCCTGGGATTTGGGTTCCTCCGCATAACAAATACACAATGGATTCACAACAAGAAAAAGAAGCGTTTTTCACATCCACACAAGTTGCGTTTTCACCTCCCAACGAAACCTTGGTCGAACCTCTTGGCGCTTGCCAGTACATCGAGGATGAGACAGAACTCTCAACCTCCTACCCCACGTGCCGTCGACAAAACTCGCTAGCTCCCCTACGGTAAATCGGCTTTTGCGCTTTGCCACAGTCACAGTAATTTGAAGGGCGCGCCGTCGAACAATTTCGATACAGCCCTTAGGTGATCTCCTGAACAATTTCAGAGCTTTCTCGCCGTGGTGGCATGGACTCGTTTCGTAATTTCGCCAAAGAATCAAACAAGGTTCAATCTCGAAAGATCAAAACGAAAGTCCTGTGAACTAATGGCAACGTGGACAACGAGGTTTGGGCGTGCGCGACTTCTAGTTGCTCCCCAAAAAATATCTCTAGGTAGCGAAACGTGGACCCACCAAGAATGATCTCATCAGTTCGAACGTCGGAGACGCTTTTCTCAAATCGGCGGTGTTAAGGTCCCAGTGGCAATTCACAGTCAACATTCAGTTCCAAGTGATTCCAATCCCGCAGCGAGTTTAATTGTCACTCGCCCCCTGGTCCATCCCCCTGGACGTGAGAGTGGCCCAAAACGGCATTGATCGGCGACAACCCACTTGGCCAGAGTGGATGTTCTCTAGGTCATCGCACGGATTCACCGGAAGTGTCACGAACGCCCCTACCAAAATGCCGAGTTTGTATGCCTTGGAACACGTAACCGAACTGATCGACACACTCAATCGATTGTCCAACGTCAGATCACTGGAATCCTCGCTGACTCGAGGCCTTTCATATTATTTAGATTAATTAGGCGACCGAGCGATCACCTACAACAACGAAAAGAGTTGAGTCGCGACGAATCATAAGCCTGCAGACGATCAAGTACGAACTTGACCTACGGCTGAGTGTAGGTCACGGTCCAGCTCCCTATTTGATTAGAGGTCCCCGAAGATAGGTTGGCCTGGAAATAGAGAGTGGTCGCAGGTACGGACGCGTTCCCCGTGGCGGTACATTGTTTGCTGCCCGATCCAATGGTGCACGTCATTGTAGGGTTCCACGTCGAGCCCGAGTAATAGCCGATAGTGGACGTGAACGTCGAGGTCGACGCGGTGGGCACACTAAAGGTAAGTCCCGTCAAATGAATCCCACTCGTAAGAACCAAACCATTGGCCTTCGTCGTCGATCCCACTGATGAGGGCGTATTGATCCCGTAGTACTGGGAAGTGGTGGTCATGTTCGCACTCGTACTTCCACTGTATGACAGGCTGTTCACCGTCTGGGTGATCTGTGAGGCGCTCGAGGCGTTGTAGTCCTGTGTTGCCGGATATTGAGCGGTGATGACGTGCGAGCCCGAGGAGGCGTAGGTGATGACGCAGGTGGCAACATCAGGGGAAGTCCCCGAAAGGCTCTGCGATGCGCACGAACTGATCGGAGTGCCGCCGTCATAGAACGTCACTGGATCTGATGGGTTCCCGCCCCCGGGTAAAGTGACCGACAATGTTGCGCTGTAGGTCACGGTCTGACCGGCGATCGACGGGCTACCCGATGACGCCACCGTCAAGGTCGTGTCCGCTGGGCTGATCGTGAGCGCGAACGTGGCCAGACCACTGGCCGCATATTCGGTATTGGCGGCGGCAGTGGCGGTCAGATTGCACGTGCCGGCCCCCACCAACGTCACCAAGCCCAAAGTGCTCACGGTGCAGAGACTCGGCGTGGTGCTGGCGTAGGTAATGGCGCCGAACCCGCTGCCCTGGGCGTAGAGCTGATAGGTACCCGAGCCAAAGACCACAGTGTCGCCGTTGAGCACCGACGAGTAACTGCTGTTGTAGAAGGCGACGGTCTGCGAAATGGTCGCCAACGGCGTGCTGACCGCTTTACCCCAGACCCAAGTGTTCAAGGAAATTCCTTCTCCGCACGTCAATCCGGCCTGATTGCACTGCACGCGAAGTTCCGGTCCGCCATTGGAGGGGTAATCGTCGAACGTTACAACCGCCGTCAACATCGGGTTGGCTTGACACTGCGCGCCAGTGGGGTCTGGTGCGGCGCTCCACAGGCACGTATAGACGGTGACCACCCGAGTATTCGCTTGGCCCAGGTACTCCACCGTGCTACACCACGACGCCACCAGATTGTTATTGATCGTCTCTTCGGAGACCGAGCCACTCGTTGGGGTCCAGCAATTGCTCAGCGGTGTTGCGACCCCCTGGGTCGGAGTGCTCGAAGGAATGGGAGCAGTCCGGATGCTCTCTATGGCCAGATTGGTCACACCGGTCGCCGCATAGTGAGCTTCAGTCGCTGAAGAAAAGACCGTCGTATTGTTGAGGCTGTTAGTAGCCCATTCGGCCAAAGCGATAACCACCAGGCTCACCGCAACGATATAGACCAGAGCGAGAATCAGAATGGCCCCTGATTCACCCTCTGCACCTCGACGCCCCCGAAAAGACCTCGGCATCGTTTCGCTTCTTTCTCGAAGAACTCCCTTTACGACTCGTTTGAAGAGCGTCATTCGTCTCTCATTGCTCACGTTACGGTGAAGATGTTGAAGCCAGTACCCTGGCTCCCATCAGGGTTGGTGACCGTGACATTGCAGGGACCTGTGCTGGATTGGTTGCTAATAGTGATATTGACCGTGATCGAGGTCGAGTTCACGAAGTTCGTGGAGTTGACAGTGATCCTGGGGTTGGAGAAGGTGACCGCCGCTCCGCTGACGAAGTTCGTACCGGAGACAGTAATGGAAGTGGTCCTATTGTGTCTCACGGACGACGGGCTGGACGAGGTGACCGTGGGAGCGGCGTTAACCGTGAAGACGTTCGTCCCGGTCACCGTTGTACCGTCACCATTGGTCACCGTGACGTTGCCCGCACCGGTCGAGGCCGATCCCGAAATGGTGATGGTGGCGGTGATCGAGGTCGAGCTCACGAAGGTCGTGGAGTTGACGGTGATCCCGGTGTCGGAGAAGGTGGCGGCGAGCGACGCACCGCTGACGAAATTCGGTGCCGTTGATAGTGATGGTCTGGCTGGTGGCTCCCTGACCGCGTGACGACGGGCTGGTCGAGGTGACCGTCGGGGCGGCGTTGACCGTGAAGACGTTCGTCCCGGTGCCCGTGCCGCCGTCGGGGTTGGTGACCGTGACGTTGCCCGCGCCGGTGGTGGCCGATGCCGGCGATCGGTGATGTTGGCGGTGAGCGAGTTCGCGCTCACGTAAGTCGTGGAGTTGACAGTGATTCCGATGCCCGAGAAGGCGGCGGTGGCGCCGCTGACGAAGTTGGTGCCGGTGATCGTGATGGTCTGGCTGGCGGCCCCGTCATCACGGGACGACGGGGTGGTCGAGGTGACAGTCGGACCAGGGGTCGACCGTGAAGACGCTCGTCCCGGTGCCCGTGCCGCCGTCGGGGTTGGTGACCGTGACGTTGCGCGCACCGGTCGAGGCCGAGCCCGAAATCGTGATGGTGGCGGTGAGCGAGGTCGAGCTCACGTAGGTGGTTGAGTTGACGGTGATTCCAGTGCCCGAGAAGGCGACTGAGGCACCGTTGATGAACCCGGTGCCGTTGATGGTGATGGTCTGGCTGGCGGCGCCCTGGCCACGGGACGACGGGCTGGTCGAGGTGACCGTCGGGGCGGCGTTAACCGTGAAGACGTTCGTCCCGGTGCCCACGCCAGCGTCACCGTTGGTGACGGTGACGTTGCCCGCGCCGGTCGAGGCCGAGCCCGAGATGGTGATGTTGGCGGTGATCGAGGTCGAGCTCACGTAGGTCGTGGAGTTGACGGTGATCCCGGGGTTGGAGAAGGTGGCGGCGAGCGACGCACCGCTGACGAAATTCGTGCCGTTGATGGTGATGGTCTGGCTGATGGCTCCCTGACCGCGTGACGACGGGCTGGTCGAGGTGACCGTGGGGGCGGCGTTAACCGTGAAGACGTTCGTCCCGGTGCCCGTACCGCCGTCGGTGTTGGTGACCGTGACGTTGCCCGCGCCGGTCGTGGCCGAGCCCGAGACCGTGACGTAGGCCTGGATTGTATTCGCGTTCACGAATGTCGTCGAGTTGACAGTGATCCCAATGCCCGAGAAGGCGACCGTGGCGCCGCTGACAAAGTTACTGCCGTTGATCGTGATCAGTTGGATTGCGGCCCCCTGGCCACGAGACGACGGGGTGGTCGAGGTGACCGTGGGGGCGGCGTTAACCGTGAAGACGTTCGTCCCGGTGCCCGTGCCGCCATCGGTGTTGGTGACCGTGACGTTGCCCGCGCCGGTCGTGGCCGAGCCCGAGATCGTGATGTAGGCCTTGATTGTGGTTGCGTTCACAAATGTGGTCGAGTTGACAGTGATCCCAGTGCCCGAGAAGGCGACCGTGGCGCCGCTGACGAAGTTACTGCCGTTGATCGTGATGTTGGCTGGCGGCCCCCTGGCCACGGGACGAAGGAGTGGTCGAGGTGACCGTGGGGGCGGCGTTAACCGTGAAGGCGTTCGTCCCGGTGCCCACGCCACCGTCGGCGTTGGTGACCGTGACATTGCGCGCGCCGGTGGAGGCATTACTGGCAATCGTGATATTTGCCGAAAGTGCGATTGGGCTCGCGTAGGTCGTGGAGTTGACCGTGATTCCAGTGCCCGAGAAGGCGACTGTGGCACCATTGATGAACCCGGTGCCGTTGATTGTGATGGTCTGGCTGGTGGCGCCCTGGCCACGGGACGACGGGCTGGTGGAGGTGACCGTGGGAGCGGCGTTAACCGTGAAGACGTCGTCCCGGTGCCCACGCCGGCGTCGGCGTTGGTGATGGTGACGTTGCCCGCGCCGGTCGTGGCCGATCCCGAAATGGTGATGTTGGCGGTGATCGAGGTCGAGTTCACGAAGTTCGTGGAGTTGACGGTGATCCCGGGGTTGGAGAAGGTGGCGGCGAGCGACGCTCCGCTGAAGAACCCGCTGCCATTGATGGTGATGGTCTGGCTGACGGCTCCCTGACCGCGTGACGACGGGCTGGTCGAGGTGACCGTGGGGGCGGCGTTAACCGTGAAGACGTTCGTCCCGGTCACCGTTGTACCGTCGCCATTGGTCACCGTGACGTTGCCCGCACCGGTCGAGGCCGATCCCGAAATCGTGATGGTGGCCGTGATCGAGGTCGAGTTCACGAAGTTCGTGGAGTTGACGGTGATCCCGGGGTTGGAGAAGGTGGCGGCGAGCGACGCACCGCTGACGAAATTCGTGCCGTTGATAGTGATGGTCTGGCTGACGGCTCCCTGACCGCGTGACGACGGGCTGGTCGAGGTGACCGTGGGGGGGCCGTTCACCGTGAAGACGTCCGTCCCGGTGCCCGTGCCGCCATCGGGGTTGGTGACCGTGACGTTGCCCGCGCCGGTGGGAGCATTGCTGGCAATCGAGATGACGGCGGTGATCGACGTCGTTCCCGTGACCGTCGACGAGACGATGGCGATCCCTGAATTCGAGAAGGCGACCGTGGCGCCGCTGACAAAGTTGCTGCCGTTGATCGTGACGGTCTGATTGACGGCCCCCTCATCACGCGACAAAGGCAAGGTCGAGGTGACAATCGGACCCGGGGTCACCGTGAAGACGTTCGTCCCGGTGCCCGTGCCACTGTCGGGATTGGTGACCGTGACATTGCGCGCGCCGGTTGAGGCATTGCTGGCAATCGAGATATTTGCCGAAAGTGCGATTGGGCTCACGTAAGTCGTTGAGTTGACGGTGATTCCAGTGCCCGAGAAGGCGACTGAAGCACCATTGATGAACCCGCTGCCGTTGATCGTGATGGTCTGGCTGACGGCCCCTTGGCCACGAGGCGTAGGGCTGGTCGAGGTGACCGTGGGATGAGAGATGAACTGGACCGTCGCGGTTTGGTTCAGGGCGATTGAATCAGTGGCGTCCGTGGCGCTGTAGACCACCGATTCTGGATTCAAATCGGCCACCGTGAAGGTGGCGACACCATTGGTGTCGGTGGTAGCCGAAATGACGTTGATGGTCGAATTGCCGCCGCCCGCACTGAGGATGACGGACTTGCCCGGAACCACGTTGCCGTAAGAGTCCTCCAAAGTGACCGTCACCGTCGAGGTGGCGATACCGTTGGCGATCACTGAAGGAGGTGAGGCGACGACCGTCGAGGTCGTCGCTGACACCGCGCCCGGGCCGGTCGGCGAAAAGAAGCCACTCGTGGCCGACGGCAACGACCCCGATGTTGGCGAAGCGGTGAGCGAATATTGCGTACCCACGACTCCAGCAAAGGTGCAATTCGCCACATTGATGACGCCCGCGACCGCGGTCAAGCCGGAGCACGACAACAGCGTCCCCGCCGACGGCGCCAGGGTGACACCCATCGTTGAGGTGGTCACGACGTTTCCGCCGGCATCCTCAACGGAAATCACCGGCTGCGTCGCAAAGACGGATTCGGAGTTTCCGGCAATGGGCTGGGTGGTGAAGACCAATTGACTTGGAACCCCGGGAGAGACGGGCGTGAACGCGCTGCTCGTTCCCGTGATGACTTGATTGAGGGAATTCGTCGCGGTCGCGGTCAGGGTGTAGGGAGTGTTCACGAGGCCCGTAAAAGTGCAATTCCCCAACGTTGCCACACCGAGCACCGGTGCGAGACCGGTACAGAGGGTCAGACTGCCCCCGGAGGACGTGAGGGTTATCGCCGAGGTCGATGAGGTGACCACCTGGTTGGAAGAGTCCTCGAAGGCAATGACGGGCTGGGTCGTCAGCGGGGCGCCCGACGCCCCGGCTTTTGGTTGCGTGATGAAGACCAGATGGGTCGCGGCCCCGGAAATATTGAACGCGGTGCTGGTGGCGGAGGTGAGGCCCGTACTCGAGGCAACCAATTTGAGGCCGGTGGCGTAGGCGCTACCGTGACAGCCCGAGAAGGTATCGACGCCCAACGACCAGTTTTGAGTGCAACCGCCCAGGATCTCGCCGCCGGTGATGGTGAGGGTGACCGGATTCGTGGCCGCAGTGGCCGTATTGACCACGTTGCCGAAGGAGTCCTCGACCGTGACGACGGGCTGCCCGGGGAACACGGCGCTCGCACTCGTGCCGTCGACCCCGCTCGGCTGAGCGCTGAACACGAGTTGGGTCGCGGGGCCATATTTCGACACCGAGAAGGTGTTGCTGGTCGCCGGTACCGCCGGGAGCGACCCAGTCGCCGTGGCGGTGAAGGTGTAGGGGGTCGCTAATATGACGGGATTATTGGGGTCGGTATTGTCGTAGATGTAGCCGCCCGCGAAGGTGCACGACGCTGGCAAAGTCGCCAGACCGTTGGACGTCGAAACGGTCACCGTAGTCGTTGACGTTGTGCCCGGGCACGTCAAGACGCCGCCCGAGACGGTGAAGGTGATCGTTCCCGACCAGCTCGTCATGCGACTATTCGACGCGTTCACCACCGCGACGGTCGGCGAGGTCGCGAAGGTGTTTCCCGATTCGCGGGCGGAAGGCTGCGTTCCGCCACCCTGGGAGAAAGAAAGGAAGTAGGACGGGGGGCCAACGGTAAATTGGGCGCTCGGCGCGGAGGTGAGACCGGCGGGCGTGGACGCCGTCAGGGTGAAGGTTCCAGTCGCGTTACCCACTGTCTGGACGACGCATCCTGAGAAGCTCACGTAGCCCAGACTCGGATTTCCCGGAGAGGGTGAACAGCCTGACAGGGTCCCGGCACTCCCCGAAACGTTATTGAGCGTAAAGGAGATGGGTGACAGGTCGTTGGCGTCGGGTCCCCCGCCTACCAACAACTCAATGACGGGCTGCGAGGTGTTCACCGAGTTGGTGTAGCCCAGGGGAATACCGCTGATCCCCGAACCGGGAGACCGAGCAAAGATGATGGACGTCGCCGTACCGGTGTTGGCGGTCGCGTTCGCACTGCTGAGCGGGTAGACAACGAAGGTGTTCGTGTATGACGACGGGATCCCGTTGACACTGATGGTCACCTCCTGGGGTGCGTTGGCGATGCACGTGGGCGTGAACGCAGTCCCATTCCAGTACTGGACCGAATTGACGCCCGTACCGTACGCCACCGTATCGGCCGCGTAGGGAGAGGGGAGGGTTGGTGCGGCCGGGGTTACGCTCGGACATTGAAAGTATGTCGGGTCTGACTGGTAGGCCGAGATGACCGCTTGGGAAGCCGCCGTGAGCACGGAATTGTACGTCGCCAAGTTCCGATGTTCCGACGACGCCGAAATCGAGGTCGCGAAGGCGATCAGGAGCGCCACCGAGGCCAAACCCAAGACCACCAGGGCGATGAGGACCTCGATCAGGGTGTCGCCTGATTCTGAACCTCGTCGTACGCCCGCGCCACTCGAACCTCTGGGCTCCGATTCCATCGTGCGGATTTTACGCCTCACGGGTCCACCAGGTCAATCGCGGATACTGCACATTGTGAACTTCGCCCCGGATTGGTCGACTCACCAGTAGCCCCGCCGGCACTTCAAAGTGAGGCGTCCGGTGGCGTTTGCACCGCCGGCCCGCGACCGGGTTCGTGGACGTCCGAGGGAGATTCACAGGACCAGCCCGAACGAGATGCCCTCGAGGCCGCCACCGGTCAATTTAACAGTCACGCTGCTCGGAGTGGGTGCCACCACCATGGCCGTCCCAGTCTTTTGACCATTAGACTGGCCAATGCATGTCACCGTCTTGGTGCCACTCCCCACGACGACACCCGTGCCGCCTTGACAGGCGTTGCCGTACGCGCTGGTGGTCGAATTGGGCAACAACGTGAGCGTCTGGTCCGACGTCCATTGCAGACTTTCATTGCTGTCGGTGGATTCGGCATCGGCAGACACCACTTCCCAACCCGTCGCGGGGACGCCCTGGGGATTATTGACCACGATATTGGAGAAAGTGATGGTGGTCACGGCGCTGCCGGCGGCATTCGGGGTACCCCCACCGCCGGTGTAGCACTGTTCGATATTGGTCCCGGGGACGAGAGTGGTCATCACTTGTCCACCCAAGCAGTTCTGGTAGATCGCCGGTTTTCCAGAAATATTGGTATAGAAGGGAACGTTATTGATGCTATTGCCCAAGAAGCCGTACTGCCACGTCGGCAACCCCGAGGGTGCCACCGGTGCTCCGAAGATCTTGATGCAGAAGTACAACTGGAAGTTCCCCGGCAGGGTCGCCGTCATCTCCAAACAACTGTTGATCCCATTCTGATTCTGCTCGGCCGCCAGAAGATTATTGCCGGTCAGGGAGGCGAAGTCGACGAAACAGAGGTTCGAGGCGTAGGTGCCCGATCCCGGGGTGGCGAAGCCGCAACCGGTCGTCGTCGCACCATTGATGGGCGTCCCCAATTGCGGCACCGCTCCAGAACTGGCTTGGGGGACCGCGTGCAACGTGTAGGAGTACGTGTTATAGCTGGCCTGACCAACCGTGCCGCTCGTTTCGGTGATCGGAAAAGTGACCCCCGTCACCCCCGCCGCCGACAACCAAGCATTTTGGGGAGTGCAGGGATTGTCATTCGAGTTGCAGTAAATGGTGGGCGCTGCCTGCCCAAAAGGCAAGTTGTACGAGATCGTCGTCGTGCTCGACGGGACAGACGACTCGTTCGTGCAGTAGAGACGCACCAGCGAATAGGTCGTGGTGGACCCGTTGGTCACGGGCACGCTGACGTAGGAGACCCTCGTCACGTAGTCGTTGTTGGCGGCGTTGTAGTTCCACTCGAGACCGAGCAACTGGGTTCCCGTTCCGCACTGGGGACTCGAGGAAGTCGGGTCGTGACGAACGCCGCACTCTGCACGTCGTTGGTGTAGTTCGCCGAGACCACTTGGGCGTCCGCAGTGTTCGAGAGTCGATTGGCGACCCCGGACTGCAATGAGAACATGGCCAGGAGTCCCGCAGCGAGGGCGCCGACGATCATGGGCACGATAGTGACGACTATCAGGACTTCAATGAGCGTGAAACCGTCCTGCGCGTGTCTGTTGCGACGAGAGCGTGAGGCACCACTGTGCTGACCACGTCGGTCCGTTCGAGCGACCCGCGCCCGCCGCACAGACCCGAATTTCATGCCTTGACCTGGTTATAGATGCCGTACATCGCCGAGATCAGGGCCACGGCGACGAAGCCGACGACGACGCCCATGAAGATGATGATGGCCGGTTCGAACAAGCGACGTCGCGCGCTCCAGCTTGGTCTCGAGTTCGCGGTTGTAGTACGCGGCCGCCACTTCGAGTTGCTGGTCGAGGGTTCCGGTCTCCTCGCCCACGCGGAACATCTGGCGTGCCGCGCCCGGGAAGAGTCCCGTGCGCGCGATGGGGCCAGCGAGGCCCTGTCCCTCCATCATCTCGTCGCGGATGCCGTACGAGCGCGTCGCGGTAGACCGCGTTGTTCGCGGAATCGGCGGTGATGGTCATCGAACGCGGAAGGTCGACGCCGGCCCGCAGCATCGACGACAGGACGCGGCAGACCCGCTCGAGGATGGCGGTCTGGGTCAGGTCGCCCACGACGGGAAGCTTCAGCATGAACTTGTCGAGGACCCGTCGGCCGCCCGGAGAGCGTCGCATGGCGATGAAGCCCGCGACAATGGCGATCAGCACCGCGAAGATGACGTACCACCACGTGCGATGAAGAAACTCGAAGACGTCGAGCAGCATTCGGGTCGACGAGCGGCAGTTTGGCGTGCAGGGACTTGAAGAAGACCACGAAACGCGGCAGGACGAAGACGGCCAGGACGATGACCGTCACGACCGACATGACGGACGACGACCGCCGGGTAGATCAGCGCCGCCGAGATACTTGCTGCGCGCCTTCTGTGTCGCGTTCGATGTAGTCGGCCAACTGGTTGAGGACGCCGTCCAGGTTCCCGGTCAATTCGGCCGACTCGAGGATCCCCACGTAGAAGTTGGGGAACGCCTCGGGGTGTCGCGGCGGCCGCGGCGGCGAAGGTGTCACCCGCGCGCAGGTCGTCGACCATCTTGATCAAGATCGCCCTTGAGCAACTTGTTCTGCGTCTCTTCGACGATGACCTCGAGGGCCTCCATGATCGGGATGCCCGACTGCATGAACACCGCCAACTGGCGGGTGAAGTTCATCACGTCCTTGCGCGGGACCTTCTTCTTGGTGATCTCGAACTTGCAGGATGCTCGGTCTTCTCGGTCGACCTCGATGGGCTGGAAGCCCTCGTTCGAGCAGGGCGAAGTGGACGGCGCCCGAGGAGACGGCCGTCTCGACACCCGTGACCCGCTTGCCCGATCGTCGAGGTCGAAGGCTTCGTAGCTGAAACTTGGTCTGGCTGGCTTGTCTTTACTCATAGTGTGTACATGCTCCGAATCACTTCTTCAATGGTGGTGATGTCCTGATCGACCAGACTGATTGCCTCTTGACGCATGGTCCGCATGCCCTGGCTCACGGCCATGGTGCGCAGTTCCTCCTGAGTGGCCCACCCCACGACGAGGCGACGCAGTTCGGGGGTCATGATGAGGAGCTCGTACACACCGATCCGGTCCTTGTACCCGGTGTGGCTGCAGAAGTTGCAGCCCGAGCCCGCGTAGAAGACGTTCTTGTTCGGTCCGCCAGCGTCCTGGTAGAAGTCGAGCTCCTCCGGGGTCGGCGTATAGAGGCGCCTTGCACGACGGACAGATCCGACGCAGGAGCCGCTGTCCGACCACGCCGAGCACCGACGAGGCGATGAGGAACGACTCGATGCCCATGTCGAGGAAGCGGTGCAGCGCCGACACCGAGTCGGTGGCGTGCAGCGAGGAGACGACGAAGTGGCCCGTCAGGGCCGACTGCACGGCGACGCGGGTGGTCTCGACGTCACGGATCTCGCCGACCAGGATGACGTCAGGGTCCTGGCGCAGGATCGACTTCAGTCCGGTGGCGAAGGTGATGCCCGCCTGGTCGTTGGTCTGGATCTGGTTGATGGAGGGGAACACGTACTCGACGGGGTCCTCGATGGTCATGACGTTCAGCGTCGGGTTGCTGACCTCGCTCAGGGTGGCGTAGAGCGTCGTCGTCTTGCCACTGCCCGTCGGTCCGGCGCAGATCACCATGCCGAAGGGTGAGCGCACCATCTTGGAGTACGCGAGCGTGGGTGTCCGTCGGGCATGCCGAGGTCGTTGAGACGCAGGACCGAGCGCGTCTTGTCCAGGATACGCATGACGCAACTCTCGCCCATGATGGTCGCGGCGGTCGCGACGCGCACGTCGACTTCGTTGCCGTCGATGTTGATGGTGAGCTGACCGTCCTGGGGACGACGCCGCTCGACGATGTTCATGTTCGCCATGATCTTGATGCGACTCACGAGCCCGGGACCGATCGCCGCGGGCAAGTGTGAGGATCTCCTTCAGCGCGCCGTCGATGCGAAAACGGATCCGCACGACGTCGTCGGAGGGCTCGATGTGCACGTCCGACGCGCGGTCGCGCATCGCCTGGGTGAGGATGCGGTCGACGACCTGGACGACCGGGGCGTCGTCACCGACGGGAGCCTCGCCACCGGCGTCTCCGTCGCTCGACGACGCGAACCCTCGACCGACTCGAACGCCTGGACCAACTTGCCGACCGTGCCGATCGCGCGGTAGTTCGAGTCGATGGCCCAGCGGATGTCACTGAGCGGCGCGATGCGCAGTTGAACCGTGCGACCCACGAGCTGACTGAGCGCCGCGCGCAGCTCCTCGCTCGGTTCGGCGACGGCGACTTCGAGAGACGTGCCGTTCATGCGAATTGGCACCGCCATGTACTCGCGCGCGACGTTCTCCGGCACCAGTGTCAAGCGTGGCCGGATCGACGTTGTCCCGACGCAGATTCGCCACGTCGAAGCCGAAGAAAGCCGCGAGGGCGTGCGCCAGAGCCTGTTCGGTCAATACACCCATACCGAACGAGGACTTCGCCCAAACGTCCTCCCGCGACCGACCTGATCGGCGAGCGCGGCATCGAGCTGTTCTTGGGTGATGAGTCGACTTCCGATCAATTGCTCACCCAGGCGCGTGGTCGCCTGACCAGTGTTAATGCTCTTGGGTACGACGGGCGTCGAGCCAGCGTCGTGACCACCGGCGGGCGCGCCATTCGCCGTGGTCGAGGCCCCGGCGGCGCCACGACCCGCGTCAGCCGACGCCGACGGCGCAACCGGTGCAGAGACGTTACCGTCCTTTTTGTTCTTCCTTACGAAGGCCATGGGACATATCTTACGAATGTCATTCACAAAATGACGGGTTGTACAGCAAAGTTGCTGGATTTCTGTTCTTTTTCGCCCATTATTGCGCTCGCGTTGTTATCTCGCCGCCCCCTCGGATTTAATCGGGCGCAATCCTGTGTGAAATCTTATTTTCGGCCGGGACTTTTGGACTCTCGCCGACTGACCATGGGGCGCAGTGCTCATAGGTCCACGACGTGCCCAGTGGCCCCGGGGGTGACCCCAGAAGACCGGGGGCGTGAAGCCCCGTAGTCTTTTTACGTGAGCACCCCCCTTCGCGGCGACGAAATCCTGTCGTGTCGCCACCGCGTGTGCCTCTCGCGCGGCGCCCCCGAACCCCTCGTCCGCGTACCCGCCTCGGACGAGATGGAATACCGACGCCAATTGGCGGAGTACTTTCGCCGTAGCGTACTGCTGAGCCTGTCGACGACGCCGGGATCCTTCAGCGCCTCGTCGATCGACGATACGCGTGACGCCCTCGAACGCGGGGTCGAACTGGTGCATCGGTCCGCGACTCCGCCGACGACGTGACGGGGCATCGCCGGGCCAGCGCACACGCCCTGGTACGCCTGGGGCGCCACGACGATCGCTTCATCTACGCGCCGCTAGTGGTGAAGAATTCCGAAGTGGTCGAGGCGTCCACCACTCGTCAACTCCTTCACACCGACCTCGAGCGCCTCTCCCCCGCCCACGCGCTGGCCCGCGCGGGCGTGTGCGTGCGTCCCACGCTCTCGCTCACGCGCAGCGGCATCGGTCTCGCCCACACCACCCGCGTGCTGCAGTCGCTGGGATTCGGCGACGAACTCGCGCGCGTCGCCCTCGTCGATCGCCAGCGTGACGTCTGGTGGCTCGAACTCTCGGGAACCCAGCACTCGCGTTTCAACCTCACAACCTACGACGCCCTCTACGAGGAGCGGCGCGCCCTCCTCGACGCGCACGACGCCTGGCGCAGCGGCGAGGGCGACTTCCCGACGTCGCCGTACTGGCACCGCGAGTGCGAGGACTGCGCGTTTCGCGAGCACTGCCGAGGCGAGCTCGAGGCCCGTGACGACGTCTCGCTCATCCACTACACCAACTTCGAACAGCAACGCCTCCTGCACGAGTTCGCCGTGGACACTCGAAGTGACCTCGCGGACCTCGATCCACGACTGGCGCGACTCGCGCGACGCACCTCGAACGACTCGGGATCTCGCGAGGCGGTGTTGGGCCTCGCCATTGAGCGACTCGAGGACTTGATCTACCGCGCACGCGTGCACGTGGCGAAGTCGCCGCTGCGCATCGTCGAGAGCGACGCCGTGGGGTGCGCCGAGCGCCGACGTCGAGGTCGACGTCGACATGGAGAGTTACGCGCGAGCACACCTACCTCTGGGGCGCCAGCGTTCGCCTCGGCGATGAGGTGACGGGCCAGGAGAGTGGCTATCACGCCTTTGTCGAGTGGGACGAACTCAACCAGAGGAGCGAGGCACGGATCTTCGCAGAGTTCTGGACGTGGTTCACGTGCTCTACGCGAGGACTGCCGCGCACGCGGCCTCTCCTTCGCCGCCTACTGTTTCTGGGCCCAGGCAGAAGATGGCGCGATGAATCGGGCTGTCGACCCTCCCCTTGAGAGCGGACCCACCCGCGTCGACCTCGACGATTTTCGTTCGACGGACCCGCGGCAGTGGATTGATCTGCACGAGTGCGCGAAGTCCCAGATCCAGACCGACGGACCTCTGGGTCTCAAGGTGCTCGCACGCGCCGCCGGATTCCAGTGGCGAGACGACAATCCCAGCGGCGAGGCCTCGATGCGATGGTTCGAAGCGGCCCAGGGTTCCGACGACGCCGACGCCTGGCGCCGACGAATCCTCGAGTACAACGAGGATGACTGCCGCGCCACGCAAGCCTTGCGTGACTGGCTCAACGGTCCCGCGCGAGAGCTCGCGCACCGCGACCAACCCGGTGCCCCGTGACCAGAACGCTCTTCGACGCCGACGAGCTGGCTCCCCCCGGGCGTCGCCGCACCGCCGCGATCCTCGGTGTCGTCGTCACGACGGTGGGAATAGCCCTGGCCCTTCTCACCGCCCTGGGGATTGATCGGCTCGCGGCGCGCCGCGTTGGCGAAGGGATTGGTTGGCTGGCCCTGGTCGTAGCGGGGCGCTGGGTCAGTGGCGAAGCCCTCGACGCGTGGTTCGCTCGAGTGGGAAGTCGCCTTCGCCAACACTGGCGATCCGTCATCCTGGCGTTTTTCGTGCGGCCCCGGGCCACCACCAGTTCGCCGGTCCAGATCGCCGACGCCATCGACACCGTCGTCGATGAACCACGACTCGCCGTCGTGCGAGCCAGCGCCCAGGCCTCGATCCTGGCCCTCGTGGTGGTATTCGCGACGGGCGGATGGCAGGCGCTCAGCATCGTGGTGGTTCTTTTGGCCGTGGCCGTGCCGCTCTACCAGCGAGCCGGGACGCGCGCGGCGGCGTTCGACGATGACTACCGCGAGCGCCGCGCTCGCCTGGGCGAACGCCAGTTGGAGCTCTTAGCGCACGCGCCCGAACTTCGCGCGCTGGGGGCCGTGCACTACGGCGCCGAGGAGATCGCCGCCCTGTCGGCTTCGGAGCATCAAGTGGCCCTGCGCGCCATTCGCAGCGCGCTGGGATCGTCGCTCGTGACCGAGTTCCTAGGAGGCGTGAGTGTCGGCCTCGTCGCCATGGACGTGGGATTCGGCCTGTTGAACGGACACCTCTCCTTGCTGCGCGCACTCGTCTGTGTTCTCGTGACCAGTGAGTTCTTCTCGCACGTGCGGCGCTACGGTGTCGAGTTTCACCGACGCGAGGCCATCGAGGCCGCCGGCGAGCGGCTCGATCGTCCCTCCCGCGAGCCAATTCGGTGGCGCCGATGTCCTCGAGAGCATCGACCTGGTCACCCTCGCGCACCCGAGTCCGGTCACCTTGGTGATCGACCACGGTGACCGCGTGGCGGTGCTGGGGGCGTCGGGCGTGGGCAAGACGACGCTCGCCCATACTTTGTTGGGTTGGCGCGCCCCCTCAGGCGGGACGCGTGAACCGCACCGCGCAGCCCGTGGCCTACGTCAGCGCCGATACTTCGCTGATCGAGGGCACGCTCGGCGAGAATCTGCGCCTCGGACGCGAGATTCCCGACGTCGACGTCCTCGAACTCCTGTTCCGCCCTGCACCTCGACTCGGCACATTTCTCGCACCTGGGTGTGCGCGTCGCTGCCGACGGGCAGGGTTTCTCCTCGGGTGAGCGGGTGAGAATCCTCATCGCGCGCGCGTTGCTGCACCAGCCACGACTGCTGATCCTCGACGACGTGGCGGGACTCCTCGACGGCGCCGCGCGCGCGGCCGTTCGCGCCGAGTTCGATCGCCGCCCCGAGATGGCGATCATCGAGATCTCGGTGGACGAGACCGTATTTATTAGCGCGACCACGAAAGTGCGCCTCGCGTGAGCGATTTCGCCCGGCTCCGCGCCTGGTTACGCCGGGCCGCGCCGACACCGGCGAACCTGATCAGGGCCATCTTCATGGCGTCACGATCGCCTCGTTGGCGGGCACCGGACTGTTCGTCGGCGCGATCGCCCTGCTGGTCGTGAGTGCGCAATCGGCCCGGTTTGCGCGGCCATCGCCGCCTTCTTGATCGGCATCGAACTCGTCGCGTTCCTTCGCTCGCCCCTGCGATTCGCCGAGCGCATGAGCACCCACCGCCTCGGATTCGCGGCCGTGGCGCGCTGGCGGGAGTGGCTCATGGCGACCGTGGGCGCGTGGAATTACTCGCGCTGGCAGCTCTACGGGTCCGGCGACCTGCTGGAGCGTTCCCTCACCGACACCGAAGAGCTCCAGGACCTCTGGCTGCGCGGCGTCATTCCGAGCCTGGCGACGATCGTCACCCTGGCGCTGAGTGATGTCGCGGTCGTCCTCCTCGCCCCCACGGGGCACTGGTGGATGACGGCGTTCGGTGCTCGTCGCGGTGCAAGCTGGCGCCGTCGCGATCCTGGGGGGTCGCCTCGCGGCCCAAGTCCGCGCGGACCGCGCCGTGCGGGCGTGCCGGGGAGACTACGTCGCCGCGCTGGTCTCCGCGCGCGCCGCGGCCCCGGAGATCGAGCAGCTCGGGGCGTCGGACTTCTTACGCCAACGCGACGCGCTGGCGGTGACCGCGCTAGCGCGCGCCGAGGATGTGCGACGTCGCTCTCGACAGCGTGACGTCGTTGTCTGCGTCGCGGGTTCCCTCGCGGCGCTCGCGGGCGTGGACCTCACTCATCCGCGCGGCGCTGCCGTCTGGGTCGTCGTCGCCAGCCTGGTGGCCGTCGCCACCTTCGAAGCGCTGACCACGTTGCGCGGCGCCGTCCAGATCGCGGTGGCCGTCACGGCCGGGGCGGAGCGACTCGACGACTTGTCGTCGCCCCCGCCCGTCGCTTCGCGCGCCTGGCCCACGGACTTCACCCTGACCTGCCACGACGTGCTCGTCGACGGCCACCTCGGCGCGCGACGGGTGAGCGCCACCATCACGGCGGGCCAGCGCGTCGCCATCAGCGGGCCCTCGGGGGCGGGCAAGTCCACGTTGCTGCGAACACTCGCGCGACTCGATGATCCCCGCGGTGGAGCAATCGTGGTGGGCGACACCGCTCTCGCGGACATCGCCGAAGATCAGTTACGCCAACACCTCGTCCTCGTCCCGAGCGAACCCGGCCTCCTTCGCGGCTACGTTCGCGACGTCGCTGTCCATGGGCAGCGTCCTGCGCGACGCCGACCTCGACGCACTCGCGCGACTTGGCCTTGGCGTGCAGCTCAATGATCACTGGGAGGAACTCTCGCGCGGCGAGCGCCAGCGCGTGGCCATGGTGCGCGCACTGGTGCGCCACCCCGACGTGCTCCTGCTCGATGAACCCACCAGCGCCCTCGGCGAACGCGAGACCACTGACGTGTTGGCCCTGCTCTCCACGCTGGAGTGCACCGTGATCGTCGCCACCCACGACGCGCGCCTCACGACCTGGTGCGATCAGGTCATCGACCTCGCCACCGCGCGCGCCTGAGCATTGAGGGCCATCATCGAAGTCTCGGGTAGTGCTCCCTACGCAGGGTGTCGCGCGAAGCTCCCGTCGCAGTCCCTCTCACCCGGGCCCAACACGCCCGCTGAAGTGGTCAGGAGTCGCGACCCACGACGCGAACTTCATCGATGCTCCTCATGTGAAATTAGTCACAAAGCGTAATTTCGCGGTTCGAGCCTAAAGAGCAGTCCGCGCGAACGTACTAAATTCTTTTTATTGGCTGGGGGGGCCAAACGTCGAGCACCCGCCCGTTTCTCACGAAGCGGGCGGGTCCCGTCGTCTCAGGGCCGATGTCGCAGGTCGATCAGGGCTGGTGCGAACCCGGCGCCTATGGTTACGACGTGAGTAACTCACCCTCGGCCACCGCCCTGGAGCGGCCACTGATGCGCGGTTGGCTCCACGTCGCCGGAGTCGTCCTACTGCTCGCATTCTCGCCCCTACTCTTCGCGCGCTGCGCCACCTGGTCCCAGGTCCTATGGGTCCTGTGTTACGTAGTCGGCGTGACGACCATGATGACGACCAGTGCCCTCTTTCACCGCATCCGCTGGAACCCGGTGCAGCGCCGGGCCTGGCGCCGGGCCGACCACTCGGCGATCTTCTTCGCTATTTCGGGTAGCTACCTGGCCATCGCCGGACTCACCATGCACGGCACCATCCGCCTGGTGCTCATGATCGTCATCGGCGCCGGCGCGATCGTGGGCATCGCGATTCGCCAACTCGCTCTCGACACCCCCAAGTGGGTCAACACCCTCCCCTACCTGGTGGTGGGCTGGTCCGCGGTCGCGGTGCTGCCCCAGATCTACCGGGGCGGGGGCGCGAGCGTGCTATGGCTGATCGTCGCCGGGGGTCTGGTCTACTCCCTGGGCGCCGTGGTCTATGGCGCCAAGCGGCCGCGACTCAACCCGCGGGTCTTTGGCTATCACGAACTCTTCCACGCCCTCACCCTGGTGGGGGCCGGGCTGCACTTCGTGGCCCTCTACGTCGCGCTGCGCTGACTAGAGCGCCACCACGTTCGAACGGATGAGCATCGGCGTCGCGTGGCGCGTCGCCAAGGTGGTCATCGAAGCGTTGTCGATCCTCATGCGCCACGCGGTCGAACCGTGCACCCCGAGTGCCCAGGTGATGGCGGACTTGATGGGCGAGACGTGGCTCACAATGGCCAGGTGCTCGTCGCTGCGGTGCAACCAGCTCTCGGGATCCTCCAATAAGGCGTCGAGTTCAGCGTGGACGCGCGCGTCGACCGAGCCGAGCGACTCGCCGTCGAGGAGGGGACGCTCGTGGTCGCCCTCGAACTCACGCCACTGCTCGGCGGTGATGCTGGCCAGCGGGCGTCCGTCGAGCGACCCGTAGTCCACCTCGATGAAGGAATCCTTGATGACCGGCTCCAGGGTGGGAACGCAGAGTCGCGCGGTGTGCAGCGCTCGTTCGAGCGGTGACGACCAGACCTCCTTGACGTCGATCAGGTGCGGGATGAGTCGGCGGGCTTGTTCGCGACCCTTTTCGGTGAGGGGAGGATCGGAGCGCCCCACCAGCAGCCCGAGTTCGTTGGTGGTCGATTGTCCGTGGCGAATCAGGATGATCACGGCAGCAGCAGCCGCCCGCACTCGGGACAGTCCATGATCACGCCGGCCTCGAGGTGGCGGAACCGGTCAAAGTCCAGCGGGGAGAGCGCGATGCGGCATCCGTCGCAGCGACCCGCGTCCACGTAGGCCGCGCCCGAGGTGCCCGCGCGCGCCAGCGCGGCGTCGTAGCGCTGACGCCACTGGGCCTCGAGTCCCTGGGCCAGGGTCGCTCGCGACGCGCGCAGGGCCGCGACCTCCTCGTCCAACGTGGCGCGCAGTTGGCTCAGCGCGCCCTGAAGCTCGGTGCGTCGCGCGACGCCGGGCTGGGCGCGCGCCTTGATCGCAGCGATCGTCTCATCGAGTGGCTCGAGCGCGATCAGGTTATTCAGTTCGTCGTCCTCCGCCGCTTCGACGCGCTCGCGCACCTGTTCGAGTTCGTGCTGCATGGCGCTGAGTTCGCGCGCCGAGCCC
The DNA here is from genome assembly GCA_963734655.1 of uncultured Acidimicrobiaceae bacterium. Classification (GTDB taxonomy): domain Bacteria; phylum Actinomycetota; class Acidimicrobiia; order Acidimicrobiales; family RAAP-2; genus RAAP-2. The sequence continues at coordinate 76,204 of CAVTHY010000001.1, forward strand.
GTCGAGGAGGCCAATGAGCGTTCGAGGTCGCCGCACGCGGGTGGCGAGCTTCTTCGCGCTCGTCTGCGCGGCGAGGTAGGCCTGGCGTACCGGCCCGGCCGCGAGCTGCGCCGCTTGCAACGACGCCAGTTCCGAGCGAAGTTCCGCCTCGAGCGTGGCGAGCTCCTCGCGCTCGGGCAGGTGCTCACGTTGGGCGATCACCCGCTCGATCCATCGATCGGCGTCGTTGAGCGCGCGTAGGGTCTCGAGTTGCTCCACCGCCCTAGTCTCGCATCCGCCACCGTGGGGCGGCCAACCGGAGTTTCTCGAGGGCGGGCACCATCGGCGCCTCGCAACGCTGCAGGGCGTGGTCGAAGTCGAACCAGTACACCTCGGGGCTCTCGCCGGCCATCGGCGCGGGGTCGAGGGGCCGGGCGAGCACCACGTAGCGCAGGTCGTAGTGGGTGTGCCCACGCGGACCGGGGTGCACGTCGACGTGAAGCAGCGTGGGCGGGTCGGTGTGGAACACCTCGAGCCCGGTCTCCTCGAGCGTCTCGCGCACGCACGCCTCTTCGGGACCTTCGCCCTTGTCCACGTGACCGCCCGGCTGGACCCAGATCCCCAGGCGGCGGTGCAGGTGCAAGATGACGCCGCGCGAGGAGAGGACGAACGCCGACGACGTCAGGTGGTGATCGTTGAGCGTCTCGTCGAAGGGGTCGCCCGGCCAGGTCAGGCGTTCGAGCGTGGCGGAAATGGACGCCGCTTCACGCTCGTCGGTCGCCTCGACGCGAGCGATCTGCGCGGCCAGATGGGCGCTGTCGCTCACGGGCGCCCTATGAGTCGGCGCACGGACGCGGGAAGCGGCACCTGCGCGAGGGCCATGGCTCCGTCGGTGCTCGCGAGGGGTTCGCCGTAGACCATGCGCGCGGGCACCGTCCCGGACCATACGGGCAGGGCCGCGTCCTCGGGGTCGTCATCGGTCGGCCCGTGCGAGACCTTGGCCGAGGCTTCGTCGATCGAGAGCGCCACGACCAGGGTGAGGTTCTCCTCTCGCGCGTTACGCGCGCGCACCTCGTCGCCGCGTCCGGGGAGGACGGCGTCGACGACCGCGTCGAGCGCCCGGCGCTTCTCCGCCGGGTCGGTCACTTCGCGCGTCGAACCGACGACCACGACCGAGCGATAGGCCACGGAGCTCTCGAACCCGCTACGCGCGAGGCGCAGTCCGTCGTAGATCGTCACGCTCAGCGAGGCGACACCCGCCTCGAGGGCCGCGCGAAACAGGGCGTTGGACTGCGAGCCGTGCAGGTAGATCGTCGTGCCGTCGCGTGCGTGCAGCGTGGGCAGGGCCATCGCCAGGCCGTCCACGGTGGCGGCGACGTGACACATGACGGCACTGTCAATGATCGCGAAGACCGTGGGCGCGTCGTAGGCCGCCTTCTCGGGCAGGCGTCGCACCCGCGTGCGGGGGCCGGGGCCCAGAGCTCTCGCTCACGCGCGCAGATCACCGCCGAAGAAGGTGCGGGTGAGGCCGGCCACTTCCACGTTCTTCTCGAAGAGCCGCGCGTGCATCACGCCGCCGCGCGACGAGGCCTGGCGCACCGACAGGGTCGGCGCCCCCGTGCGATCGGCCCACCACGGGGCCACCGCGCACATCGCGCGAGCCCGTCACCGGGTCCTCCGCGATGCCGATGCGCGGGGCGAAGACCCGGATCGAGACATCGACGTCGGGGCCACCCTCGCACACCGCGATGACCAGTGACGTGGGGACCAGGAAGAGTGTCAGGGTGTCGACGGCGAGTCCGCACAACGTGTCGTAGTCCTTCACGACCGCCAGAACGCTGGACGCCCCCGCCTGGTAGACCTCGCTGACCGGTCCGAGGGTGTCGCCGAGCACCTTCGCGTCGACGGGCTCGACGTAGGCGCGTGGCAGGTCCACCCCGAGGAGACCGTCGTTCAGACGGCGTCCCGAGAGCACGCCCGAGCGGGTCTGGAAGAACAATTCCCCGCCGGGCACGCCGAGTTCATTGAGCAGGACGTGCAGCGTCGCGAGGGTGGCGTGACCGCACAGGTCCACTTCGACCATGGGGGTGAACCACCGCAGCGACCAGCCGTCGCCCACGCGGCGCACGAAAGCCGTCTCGGACACGCCGAGCTCGAAGGCGATCTGTTGGAGCTTCGCGTCCTCCATCGGTCGTTCGAGCAGGACCACCACCGCCGGATTGCCACGCTCGGCGTCGCCGATGAACGCGTCGACCCACCACAGTCGATGGCCAAAGGCCACATTGAGAGAATCCACCCCTAGACCTTGCCACACGCGAAAGGGTCGAGCGCGTAAGGTCGCAGAGGTGCGTGTCGTAACTTTCAATCTTCACGCCGGCGTCGACGGCTGGGGGCGACCCACTCGGGCCCTCGAACACTTGATCTCGCTGCGCCCCGATATCGCGATCTGCCCCGAGCTCTGGCGCGGTGACGACGGCACGGACTTCGCGGCGATCCTCCAAGAAAGCCTGGGGATGCGCGGCGAATTCGTCCCCCTGGCGCGCGCCGAGCGTGTGACGTCGGGGGAGGGTCCGCGACGTTGGCAACCATTCCTGGCCCACTTCACCGGCGAACGCGGCCTCTATTTCCGTGAACACCGCGAGTTGACGCCGCAACAGAAATCGCACCGCCGCGTCCGGCCCCACGTCGAGAAGGGCGAATGGGGACTCGGGCTCTTCACCTCACTACCCATTGAATCCCTCGAGGTCATCTCCCTGGGCCGCCTTCCACGTGAGAAGGTGCGACGCGCCCTCATCGTGGCGCGCATCCGCGTGGACGATCACTCGGTGCAGGTGCTCGCCGTCCACGGCGCGCACCTCAGCCACGGCTCGCCGCTGCTCTATCGCCGGGTCGCGCGCATTGTTCGAGGGCTCGATCCCTCACGGGCGATCATCCTCGCCGGTGACTTCAACTGCTGGCGACCGTTGCTGCGCGTCTTCCTGCCCGGGTGGACGACGTTGGCGCGAGCGCGCACCTGGCCCGCTCAGCGTCCCCATTCCCAGATCGATCACATCCTCGGCCGCGGTCCGTGGCGGCGCATCGCCTCGGCGGCGACCGACGGTGGCAGCGACCACCGGGCCCTGCGCGCTGACGTCACCCTCGTCTAGGACGTGGTGTCGCTCGTCGAGGGTGTCGCGCCCGCCGACTAGACCAGTTCACGGTGCCCACTATCGGGTAGGGCCCTCAACAAGCCCGCCGTCCAGAGCATCGGGACGAAGGTGATCACCGCCGGCCAGCGCAGGGCCGCGCTACCGGTCGCGTGGATGACGTCGCCCACACCGCCGAAGAGTGCCAGGCCGAGCGTCGCGCCGACGACCCCGGCCACCACCAGCCAGCCCGCTGCGGTGGCGCGCACGTGGTGGGGGAAGATCTCGGTGCCCAGAGCGGTGATCACGGGGGTCACCAGTCCCGCCGCGCCCACTCCCACGAGATACCCCGCGACGAAGAGGGTCTTACCACCTCCGTACGCCAGAGTGGCGCTCAGACCCGACGCGAGCAATCCCGCCGCCGCGGTCGTGCGCCGACCCCACCGCTGCGCGAGCCAGCGACTCAACACCAGCCCCACCAGGCCCGTCACCGCGGCGAAGGTGACCATGAGGGCCACTTTGGGCGGCGAGATATGCAAGATGCTCTCCCCGTAGACGAAGACGAAGCCGTTGGCCGGCCCCCCGATCATGCCCAGCACCCCTACCACCAGTGCCACGCGCCAGAGTGAACCGCGGTACTCGTGCGACACCACGCCAATGCGGGCGAGCAAGGTGGTATCGCGGGTCGGGGGCTCGGGCACCAGTCGCAACAATGCCCCCACCGCCACCACCGGCACAATGGCCAGCGCGAAGAGCCAACGAAAACTGCCCGATGACCGGATCGCGCCGTGCAGAATCGCGGACAATCCCGCGCCCGCGCCCGCGCCCGCTCCCACTACCGCCAGGCGCCCGACGCGGCTCGCCGTCGAGGAGAGCTCGACGGTCATGACCTGCAACAGTGTCGACGCCGTCGACAATACGGGCCGCCCCAAAGCGAAACAGGCCACGAATATCCAGTAGTTGGGGCTCAGCGCGGCCGCGGCGGTCACACTGAGACCGAGCCAGAGGGTCAGTCGCACGAGGCGGATGCGTCCGAGGCGGTCGGCCAGCGACGCCAGGGGCAGCGCGCCCAACGAGGCGATGCGCAGCAGGGCCAGACCCAGGCCCAGCACCGACCCCGAAAGTCCCACCTGGCTGGCCAGCGAGGTGGAGGTCGACACGTGACCGAAGTGTTTCGCCACGTCCGCCAGGGAGGCCACCGCGCCGAATTGGGCGAATCCCGCAAACAGCGCCAAACCAGCCAGGGCCCAGGTGACGCGATCGAACACTTTCGCGTCAATGGTCTTCGCGCCCTCGCGACGTGTCATGGCTCCCCCGATGACTCAAGGTTAGAGGGACTGGATCGTGCGGCGCCCAGCGGGCACCGCACGCGATGTAGGCGATACAGTCGGTACGGAAAAGGAGGAACATGGCCCGCCGACGCAGTCTCAGGTCCCAGCTCTACCGTGACGCGCGCATTCTCGGCAACGTCGACGCCGCCGCTCACGGTCCCACGGCGTACGGCAAGCGCTACGCGCGCCGCAAGGTCTACGCCACGTCCAACTCGCTCACGCGCCAACTGCTGCGTTCGCTGAGCCTCTCACGTTGAGATCACTGCAGCGCGCAGTTCGCGAGCCACGCGGCCACGAGGTCCGAGCGCCCCTCGGTCGCGCAGGCCGTCTCTTCGAGGGTCCGCCGCCGATAGAGCGTGAGCAGGACTTCACTCGCTGACCCGGCGAGCGTCGCGTCGCCGGGCAGCGACTCGTCGAGGATGTCGAAACCTTGGGGCGTCAAAAGCGCGCTCCACGAAGGCCCCTCATCAGTTCGAAAAGTAATGACCTCATCATTGCCCGCCAGATTCCCCACGCCGGGCGAGAAGGCGCCGGCGCGCGCGAGATTCGCCAAGAACTCGTCAATGGCGTCCACGGCGATGAGCGAATCGATCTGGCTCGTCACGCCCATGGCGTCTTCGAGGTCGACGCGGTGCACCAGCGTCTCGTGCAGGAGTCGTCGCGCCCAGAACCGCACGTGCTGGTCGGCACCCCACGCCCACATCTGCTCGTCGGGCTGACTCTCGCGCAACGTGGTGAGGGCTTCGCGCACGCCCTCGCCGAGCCACAGCGCGCCCACCGGTCCTCGCGAGAGGCCCATGTCGCGCGCCGAGATGCGCTCGCGCGCTCGCACCGCGACGAGGTAGCGCGCCCAACGATGCACGAAACCCAGGTGAGCGAGAAGATCGGACACTCGCCACTCCGGACAACCCGGCACCGGCGCGTCGAGGTCGGCTTCGAGGGCCCTCGCGACGAAGCGCGCGCCCTCGGCTTGGAACTGATCGCAGTGTTCGTCGTAGTCCACGACGACGAATCTATACTTCGACGGCCACGCGCTGCGTGGGCGGAACGAAGCGACGCACGAATGCGCACAGCACGCGCGTCGCCGGACGCACGAGCGCCCGACGCCCGCGTGAGGAGGGGGCCACGCCGAGTTGCGCTCTCGCCCAGTCGGGCATGAGGTCGTAGGAACTCTGCACCAAGAGACGAAGCACGAGCTTCTGCACGGTCCCCGTCACGAATTCCTCCGCCACGAAGGAACGAGCCTCCTCGCCATCGGCACTCAAGCGAAGTTCGGGTCGGAAGGCGTCGATCTGGGCCCACAACTGCGCCACGGTGCTCGGCGGGTCCTGCGCGCCCAGGTCGCGCGCCAGCTGGGACATCTCGCGCACGTACGCGTCGGATTCCGCCGCGCTCAAGGGCACGCGTCCGTAGCGCTGGTAGGCCGCGAGGAACATCGACGCCTCACAGGCGTGGACCCAGGCCAACAGGTGAGGATCGTTGGCGTAGTAACTCGCGCCGTCGTCGGCCACTCCGCGAACGGCCTCGTGCACCGCCAGGACCCGTTCGATGTCGAGGTAGGCCTGACTCGACGGTCCGTAAGTCGTGTGCCCGATGAAATTCGCCGTCTGCAGGAGACGTCCGAGCGCGTCGTTCTGGTAGCGCGAGTGCTGCGCGACACCGGCCATCGCGTGGGGATGCAGCATCTGCAAGAACAAAGAGCCGAGACCGCCGATGATCATCGTCGACAGGTCGCCGTGCACGAGACGCGCGACGCCGTCGACGGGCATGTAGGCCAGGTCCGGGTCGTCGCACATCGGCGGCGGATCCTGGGTGAGGCCCACGGCGTGGCGGATGCGCAGGCTCAGGCGTCGGCCGAAATCGCTGCGCACTGCCTCGGGGCGACGGACGGGACTCAACCTTCGCTCCGCGCTACGAACACCCCTCAACTCTAGGGGGCCCTCGCCGGGACCCGTTCGCGCACGGCGCCCTTCAACGGGCCACGAGGCGATAGCCCGCGCCGCGCACCGTCAAGATGAGGGGTGTGGCGTTGTCGAAGTTGATCTTCTTTCGTAGGTAACTGACGTAGACGTCGACGATGTTGTTACCCGGGTCGAATCCGTACTCCCAGACCTCGTTCAGGATGCGCGTGCGCGAGAGCACGTGGGTCGGATGGCGCATGAACAGTTCGAGCAGCGCCCATTCACGCGGCGCGAGGTCGATACGTCGCTCGCCGCGCCAAGCCACCTTGGTGAAGAGGTCGAGGCGCAGGTCCTCGACCACTAGTTCATTCGTCGTGGGTTGCGAGGCGCTGCGCAACGTCGCGCGAATGCGCGCCAGTAATTCGGCGAAGGAGAACGGCTTGGTCACGTAGTCGTTCGCGCCGAGCTCGAGACCACGCACCTTGTCGGCCACCTCCGCGCGCGCGGTCAAGATGATCACCGGTAGCGCCGCGTCACGCTGTCGCAACATCGACAACACTTCGACCCCCGAGACGCCCGGCAGGCCCAAGTCCAACAGGACCAGGTCGAAGTTCTCCAACGACGAGTTCAGGGCGTTGTTGGCCTCCACCCCCGTCGTGGCCACGACCGTGGCGTACCCCTCGGCCCTGAGCCCCTTGACGAGGAACGAGACGATCGCCGGGTCGTCTTCTGCGATCAAGATGCGCACCTCTAGACCTCCGACTCCACGTTAAACCTGGTAATGGGTAGCACCATGGTGACCTGCGCACCGCCGTAGCTCGAGGTGTCAATCTCGATCCATCCCCCGTGGGCCTCGGCCACCGCCTTGACGATGGCGAGCCCGAGGCCCGAACCATCACGATCACGAGCCCCCGGGCGCTTGAATCGCTGCACCACGGCTTCGCGCTCGCTCTGAGGAATTCCCGGGCCGGAGTCTGCGATACTCAGCCGCAGCACCTCGTTCTCGTAGTCCACCCTCGCCACCAAGGCGATCGTGTCGTCCTCGTGCGTGGCGCGCACCGCGTTGTCCACCAGGTTCATCAAGGCCCCGCGCACCTTCTCGACGTCGATCTCAATGACGATGTCCGGCGCCTGGGGCTCAACGAAGTTCCTCTGAGCCAACACCTTCACGGCGGCGTGCACCTCGTCGAGGAGACGTCGTAATTCGGTTGGTCGGGTGTCGAGGAAGTCGGGTTCCATCGCGTGTCCCAGCATCAAAAGACGCTCGACGACTGATCGGGTGTGGTCGAGTTGGTCGATGACCACGTCGAGGGTCTCGCGCACCTCGGCCGCGTCGTCGACGCTGCCGCGACCGAGCACCTCGAGGTGCCCTCGCGCCGCGGTGAGGGGAGTGCGGAGTTGGTGCGAGACGTCCGAGAGCAGGCGCCGTTGCGCGATCATGACTGCCTGGAGGCGGTCGAGCATCGCGTCGAAGGTTTGGGCGAGCTCGCCGACTTCGTCGTTGCTCCCCTGGTCGCCCAACCGCTGGTCGAGGTTTCCACTGCCGATCTCGTCCGCCGTCGTCGTGATTCGACCCACCTTGCGCAGGAGCCGGCGAAGCAACAAGAAGGTACTCAGCACCCCGGCGAGCAGCGCAATGAGCCCCTCGGCGATCGAGAGGCGCAACTCGCGATTGCGCTCAGTCGCGAAACTGCTCAAGTCGCTCGTGGCGATGAACGTGCCCACGATCTGGTGGCCGGCGAAGATGGGGGCGGCCACGACCTCGGTCGGGCTCGTGCCTATGGTCGTCGAGAGGACCTCGGTGCGACTCGGCGGCGTGCTCAACCAGTGTCGCACCAGTGGGTTTTGCAGCACGGGCGTCGATCCGGGCGTCGAGAGCAGTCCCGCGTTGACGAAGGCGATGACGACCACCTCTCCTCGGGCCAAGGAGTAATTGACCAGGAAGTTCCGCGAGAACGCCTCTAGATTGCTGGGCTTCTGCTTGAGGGCCTGTTGTTGGTACTCTCTCAGTTCCACGCCGATGCTCGACGCCGCCACGGCTTGGTAGCTGGAGGTGAAGTTACGTATGAACACCGCCACCACCGCACCCAGGATCAACGCGAGGATGATGGTGTTGAAGATGGCGAGACGCCCCGCGCTACCCACACGACGAAGCAGGTTGCGTGAACTCATGAACTGCGCTCCAGATAACTCGGCACCCCTGCGTCGCGGCCGGGCCGGCCGCGATCTCCGTGCCTACGTTGACGTCTAATTGTCCGTTTGTTTGGTCGTGCTCCTCGGGAGTTACTGGAATCATCACTCCCGCCAGTACCCTCGGTCACCTTGGACTTGGGTATCACAATGGTGACGGGCGACGTGGGCGGAACGGTGCTGAGAGTCGTGCTGGTCCTCGGCAGAGACGTCGTGGGGGCGACGGTCGTGGGCGGTGCGGTGGTCGTGGGGGCGACGGTCGTGGGTGGAGGGGTACTGGGAGTCGTGCTCGCCCCGGGCACCGACGTCGTGGGTGCGGTGGTCGTGGGGGCGACGTGCGCCACTGGTCGGGGTCGACGTGGTGGACGCCTGGGAGCCGACTTGCAGAGCCGTCGGTACGTCGGGGGTCGCTCCCCCGATTCCCGAGCTCAAAGTGAGCAGAGCGACGACGCCCGCCACTCCCGACAGCGACGCGGTCCAGAGCCCCCAGTGGGTACGCCGCGATTTCGCGCCGCGGTGGTGCGGGGGGATTCGATACCCCCCAGAGCCGAGCTCGCTTGGTGATTCAAACGCCATGTCTCAATTCTCCTCTAAATCGAGTCGTCGTGTCGACACTGACGACTCGACGACCTCACCTGGACCGCCCGATCACGACGAACCGCCGTGTCCGGCGCGTGTCACCCACCAGCGTCAGCGCCTGAGCCGGACAAGCCCGCACGGCGCGGCGAGCCCTGGCGATCAATCGAGCGTCCTCGAGGGCGGAGGAGTCCACGTTCGCGTAGCCCCATACGTCAAGGGAGATGCGCTCGGGGATGACCAGGGCGCAAATGCCCCGACCGTCACATTTGGACCCGTCGACGACGAGACGAATCTCACCGTGCACACCGCTCATCGCGGTGCCCGCGCGCTCGGTAGCGGGAATTCACGCGCACCGCTCGGGGCGGCACAGACTTCGCCGCGCAGATGATTCTTGAGTTCGTGCGTCGAAGGTGTCCAGGGCCGATTCGACCAACGTCGCGACGCCGGTGGGGTGTCCGCACGCACCTCGGCCCCTCACCGACGTCGCGAGTTCGCGCAACCTGCGCACATCGGCCTTGCGAGCTCGACCGCTCACCACGGCGTCGAATTGTTCGCTCAGCGAGGGCAGGCCGAAGATGCAGGGGCCGCATTGACCGGCGGACTGGCTCGCCAACCACGCCACCAGTCGCGCAGTCTGGGAGAGGCCGCACATCTCGTCGTCAATGACCGCCACTACTCCGCAACCCAGGGACATCCCGAGGCGGGCGAGGCGATGACGCTCGACCGGCGTGCGCCAGGCATCCTCGCCGGACATCCAGGTCCCCTCGTACCCGCCGAGCAGCACCGCGCGCGGCGCGACCTTGAGGCCGCCGTAGACCTCGAGCACCTCGCCCAGCGTCGTGGGCCCGACAATCTCCACCACCAGCCCGGGATCTCGCACTGCTCCGGCGAGGGTCAACAGCGTGGAGCCCGGTGCTTCGGGTGCGCCGACCTCGGTGAACCACGCCGCGCCCCGGCGGGCAATGAGGGCCAAGTGCGCCAGCGTCTCGACATTGTTGACGATCGTCGGACGCTGGGCAATACCGACGCGCGCTGCTGGAATCACCCCGCGACTCGGAATGGCGCCACGACCGTCGAGGTACGAGACCACGGCGCTCGTCTCGCCCGCGATGTAGGTATCGGGGGCGTCTACCAGTCGAATGCGCAGCCGCGACGGCTCGCGTTCGTCCAGAGCGGCGCGTAGGGATTCATTGGCGGCCGCGTGCGAGGCGTGAGTGTAGATCACGATGTCCGACGCCTCTACGGCGGCGGCGGCCAAAAGGGCGCCGTCGAGGATCAGGTGGGGACGCAACTCCAGCAGCGTCTGGTCCTTGCGACTCGCGGGCTCTCCCTCGCTGGCGTTGACCACGATGATGGGGGTTCCGGGAGACTGCGCCGCGATGTCGAATTTCGTGGCCGTGGGGAAGCCCCCGCCCCCGCGGCCGAGCAGTCCGCTGTCACGCACCGTCGCGCGCAACCGCACCGGATCGACGTCCTCGATGTTGAGGGTCCCCCAGCGTGCTTCGTGACTCTCGCGTGATTCGCGGCCCTGATCAGCGGGCGGTCCCGCCAAGAGACGGGCACCCGTCTCGCCGGCGACGACCAGGCGGGGTGTCGCGACGAGGGACAATTTGCCCGCACGTTCCCGGCGGACCCCGTCCAAGTCCACGATCGTCATGACGCCACCGACTCCCTGGAGGAGGCGGGGATATTGGTGCGACCCAGGGTGACCCTCGGCGATTCGACGACGTCACCCTGGGGACGTGCGCGCCGGGCCATGGTGTAACGGGTCAACGCGAGGAACACTACGAAACCCCCGGTGCCCACGTAGAGCAGACGAAGGGCCGCGGTGTCGGTGCCGGCCAAGACGCCGTGGAACCACACCAGGACGAAATTGACCGCCGCCAGTCGATGATACGCCAACCAGTGGCGAGCGCCAACGCGCCCCGCGGAACGCGCCGTGACGAAGAGTAGGACCATGAAGAGCATGGCGATGACGCCCAGGGAGACGGCGGTGGGTCGATACACGGCTCGGAAGGGGACGAAGGCGCCCACCCATCCCACGCCGGCGTACTTGTCCGAGGCCAGCGCGACCAGGTGTCCGGCGACCAGGGCGACGGTGGCGGTCGCGAGCGTGGCGTGGACCCGCAGTCGTGTCTCGGAGTGCACCAAGGGACGGCGAAGACGCCAGGGGTGGCGCATCCACACGCCCAGCAGCACCGAGCGCGTCAGGGCCAGGTACGCGGCGATGCCCAAGGCACGTCCCGTCAACCACGGGAAGTAGCGACTGTGCAGCGTGGGCGCGAACAACCGCGCGAAACCGAATCCCGCCGCCAGCGGTAGCGCCACCGCCGCCAGGCCGGTGAGGGTCCAGGCCCCGACGACGCGCGCGCGTTCACCCCGGGGGACGTTCACGCCCTCTCCCAACAGACGTAGGGCCTCATGGCCGCGCTGAAACCCACCACGACCCTCGTCATCGCACCACAACGCGGCGCTACCTTGGGCCGCGGCCGTCCCTGCGATACCCTCGCGGCCCGCGAGGAAGAGGACCTTGGTGTCGACTTCGGCGTGCGGCCGGGTCGGCGCCGACGACCGTGACGGCGACCAAACCCTCGCCGCCGCTGCGCCGCGTGCGCGGATCGATCAAGTGGTGCACCGGCTGCTCGCCCACGCGCCAGTGGCGGAGTGCGAATCGACGAGGTCGCCACGGCCCGGTCGCTCACGCTCAGCACCGCGACGGGAGTGTCCTCGCCGAAGGGGTCCTCCACGCCCACGCGCCAGGGCTCGCCGTCGGGCGCGTGTCCCGCCAGATAGCAGTCGCCCCCCGCTTCGATGAGGTAGTCCGAGAGGTGCGGGGCCAGGACCTCGCTCGCCCAGCGAACCGCCAGACCCTTGCCGATGCCGCCGAGTTCGACCGCCTCGCCCAGCCAGACGTCGCACTTGTGGGCACGAAAGCGTGGCCGCCACGGTGATCGCGACACGTGGCAATCGCGTCGCGCGCGCTCGACGCTGACGTCGCCGGACGCGTCGAATCGCATCGACGCGTCGTAGCCCAGGGACACCAGATCGCTCAGCACCCGTGGATCGAAAACGCCCCGCGTCCTCTCGTAGGCGCCGAAGGCCTCTTGCAACGCTTGAAAGAGCACGCCGGGCACGCGGTGCCAACGCGCGGGTGTGGCGTTGGCCCGCATCAGCGGGCTCGACGCCGAGAAACGCGTGCACGCCTGTTCGACGTCATGAAAGACGCCCAAGGCCCGTTGCAGCGAGCGCTTCGAAGTCCGCCTCGCTGCGCGCACGTTTCGCCACCTTCAAGATGATCGGACTCGCCATCGCCCGCGTGCTCGAGACCCACGTGTCGGAGAGTTGTTCAACCGGCACTCGAAGCTCCCGTCGTGGCGCTGGTCGGAGGCGGTGGCGGTGCCACCGTCGTGGGAACGACCACGGGCGCCGCAGTGGTCGTGGTGACGGGTGGCGGTGCGGTCGTCGTTGGGAGCGCAGGCGCCTGCGGCGAGGTGGTCGCGGTGGTGGCGGTGCCCCCCGAGGTCGCGCGCGTCACCGTCGTCGTGGGGCCCGCACCAGAGGAAGATTGCGTCGAGGTGGAGGTGTTCGAACCCACCGTCGTGGTCGCACTGGCCTGGCGTGCCGCCGCCGCGGCACTGTTGATCGCTGCGAGAGTGGCGGCGGCCGCCGACGCGGCAGCCGCACTCGTACTGCGCGCGGTCGTGGTGAGCGCCGAGACGATTCGTCGATCATTGGCCAGGGTCGCGCTCAAGGTTGCCAGCGTCTGGGCGTTGAGGGCCGCCTGGCGCGACACGTAGGCCGGCACGGTCGAGGTGGTCGTGGTGGTGGCGACCGGGAGCGTCGAACCCACGTAGGAGTTCGCGAGACCTGTTCCCACCATCGCCACCGAGGTCACGACGACGGTGGGTAACACGCGACGACGCATCGTGGAGCGGTCCAAGGTCCGCGAGGTGCGAGCGCGGCTAGCGGCGCGGCGATGGCTGGCCGCGAGGAGCTCGTCGGGGACCAACGCGTCGTAGTCCGGGCGTTCATCGCCGGCCCGCGGTGAGTTCTTGTCAGTTGTCATTGCCGCCTCCCGAGTAGCAGTTCGTCGTCGGTACCGTCGTGGAGGTGCCCGAGGACTGGTCACCGTGGTAGTTACTGCACACCGTGGTGCTCGTCACGGGCACCGTGGAAGTGGGTGCGACGGTCGTGGTCGTGGCCTGTGTCGTCGTCGTGGCCTGCGTGGTAGTGCTGGTGCTCGCCGGACTCGTGGTCGTGGTTTCGTGGTGCACCACCGGAGCAACGTGCACCGTGGTCGTCGGATGCGGTGACGGGGCTACTGACGTCGACGCGGTGGCGAGACGGTAGTGACTCAGGGTTGCTTCGTAGGCGACCTCGTGTTGGAGCTGGGAGAGTTCCGCTTGTGCCGCCGTGATCTCCGCATCCAATTGTTTGGCCTGCGACGCCAGAGCGCTGATTTCGGGCGTGACCACGTCGCGCTCGGGGGCGACACGGGTATGACTGACGCTCGCGGCACTCGAACTCGGTACCGGTGTGTTGAAGATGGCGGCAGCGCCACCGGCGATGGCGCTCACCGCCACGGCGACGCTCACCCAACGTAGACGACCGCGCATTAGTGATCTCCCCTCGGTAGGTGAGACGATGAGGTCACGCGCTCACCGCTCGATCGAGATTGCTGACGTATCACGAAAACCAGTATGAATAGCCTTTCTTGACCGAAGATGAACGCAAAATGAGAGAAGTCTCATCTTGTCAAGCGAGGGCCTCGCTATTCACAAAACGAGGACAACGAACGCTCAATACGTCCACAAATGGGACCGTGCGACCGTGCTCGATCTGGAGGAGATCGTGCACTCGACCGTTCGAGGTGACGGGGCTCGCGCCAACCCTGACTAGCGCGCAGTCGCGGTATCACCCGCCGATGGGTGATCGACCTTCTCATGCGCGCAGAACCTTCGCGAGGTCTGCAGAGCGGTGCGAGCAGTGGGTCGCCGGTGACCACGCGGGCAGCGCACCGGGCGCGAGCGGCCGGCCAATTCTGGTGACCACCACCCGGGGAACCCGCACCCGTGAGTCCTGAACTCGAGCGCTGACTCCAAGAAACACCTCTCGCGCGCACACTGACGGGTCAACGTGAGCCGGCGACGCCGTGCGCCCAGGCCATGGTTCGGACCGCTGGACCCGACGACACGCTCTGCGCTCGGCTCGGCCCTCGTCCTACACTTCACGTATGTTGAACCGGTGGACGCGCACGGTTGTGCGCCACCGCGTTCTCGTCCTCGTGGTGTGGCTGGCACTCGCGCTGTTGGGACTCACGGCCAACGGCGCGTTGAATTCGCGCCTCTCGACCTCACTGGGCGTGCCCGGCACTGAATCGGCTCAGGCCAATCAGATACTCGCGGCACACTTTCACGAGAACGTGGAGGGATCTTTCACCATCGTCGTACCCCAGAACGGTCAGCGTGCCACCACCATCGAGCGTCGCGTGGCAACTGCGGTGCGCGTCGTGCCGACCGGTCTGATCCTCCAAGCCAAGTCGATCAGTGGTGTCCTGTACCTCGAGGCCGACACCAACATGGACCTGGTGCACGCGGCGACCTGGACGCAACGTCTCCGGGCCGCACTGGTCGCGCAGGGCTTGTCGCACGCGATGGTGACGGGCCCCGCGGCACTCCAGAATGACGTGACGCCGGTGTTGCGCGGTGACCTGCGACGCGGTGAGCTCGTCGCGGTGCTACTGGCCTTCGCGGTCTTGATCGCGGTCCTCGGACTCTGCGTGGCCGTCGCGATCCCCTTCGTCGTCGCGGCGGCGACCATCGCCACGTCGTTACTGGTGGTCTATCTTCTCTCGCACCTGATGTCGATGGTGCTCTACGTCCCCAACGTCCTCGAACTCATTGGCCTCGGACTCGCCATTGACTATTCCCTCTTGATCGTGCACCGCTTCCGCGCCGAGATGCGACGCGCGCCGTCCACGACGGACGCGATCGTCGCCACGATGGACCACGCCGGTCGCACCGTGATGATCTCGGGAGTGGCCGTCAGCGTCGGCCTCGCCACTTTGTTGTTGGTGCCGGTGCCGTTCCTTCGTTCGCTGGGTGCCGCCGGCGTCGCGGTGCCACTGGTGTCGATCGCCGCGGCGTTGAGTTTGCAACCCGTGTTGTTATCGCTCCTGGGCGCGCGCGGACTGCGCAGCGTGGGCTTCGGCGGCCTCATGGGTGAACGCGACCGCCTCGCCAGTTCCTGGTCGACGCACGACCCGACTGGTTCTGAGATTTCCTCGACGGACGTTGCTCGTCGCCCTCGTGCTGGTCGCCCTGTTGTCGACCGGCCTGTGGTGGCTGCAGTTGACCCCGGGCTCACTGCGTGCGGTCCCCTCGTCGCTGCCCTCCGCGCAAGCCGACCTCTTCATGGAGCACCACGTGGGCACCGGCGTCATCACCCCCGTACAAGTGGTGGTGACGGCGCCGCCGGGAGAGAATTGGCGCAGTGCCGCTCTCCAGCGCCTCCAGGCCCGCCTGGGTACGGTCATTCTGGGTGAACCCGAGGTGTCGGACGTAGCCGTTGGTATCACCGCTCCTTACGTCGACCCCTCTGGTCGCTACACCCAGATCTTCGTCGTTGCCCGCGACCAATTCGGCGCCGCCGCCACCCAACGACTCATCACGAACATCCGCCGCCACGACGTCGCCGCCGCCGCTCTGCCTCCCGGCTTCCAGGTGGTGGTGGGAGGTGCCGCTGCTCAGGGCGTCGATTACCTCAGCCGGACCTACGGGGCATTCGTCTGGATCGTGGCACTCGCCATGGTGCTGGCGCTATTCATCCTGTGGCGGGCCTTTCGTTCCCTCACCCTGGCCGCGCTCGCGGTCCTCTTCGACCTCATCAGTGTGGCCGCGGCCTACGGGGTCACGGTCGCCGTCTTTCGCTTCGGTTTCGCCGCCTCACTACTCGGTACCTACCGCGTTGACCAGATGGAAGGGTGGGTGCCCGTCTTCGTCTTCGCGATGCTCTTCGGCCTCTCCATGGACTACGAGGTTTTCATCGTCATGCGAATCCGCGAGGCGAGGGAGTCGGGGCTGAGCAGTGACGAGGCCATCATCGAGGGACTCGCCCGGACCGGCGGAGTCGTCAGTGCGGCGGCCTTGATCATGGTCTTCGCCCTCAGTGGACTGGTCCTGGGCCACGTCGCCGGTCTTCAGGAGTTGGGCGTGGGACTGGCCGCGGGAGTGCTGATCGACGCCACTGTGGTACGCGGCCTGATCCTGCCGGCGACACTCTCGCTCGTCGGTGAACGATCCTGGCACTAACGCCAGAGCCCCGTCACCGTAACGGTGACGGGGCTCTGGCCTCGTGGAAGTGACGCGCCTATTTGATCACGTTGATGGCGAAGCGAATCGCCGGCACGTGATAACCCAGGGCGAGACCCGGGTAGTCGCGCGCGTACGACAGCACCGGCACCATACCGTAGGGCGTGTTGGCGAAGGACGGCGAGAGCGAGTACATCATCGGATAGAGGTCGATCAGGTGAGTTCCTACTCCCCCGGTCGCGTGCAGGTGGATGACCATGTAGCCGTTGGAGTTGAATCCGCAACCGTAACCCATGTAACTGTTGTCGTAGTCCACGGCCAGCACATTGTCGAGCTGGGTCCAACCCACCCCCTTGATACTGATGGTGAATTCCTGGCCCTGGTGGAAAGTATTCGTCCCGACGCCGGCTTGGCCCGTGGCGAGGCCCGCCACGGTGTCATTGGCCGTGGCCAGACCCGCGCTGAATCCCTTTCCGGAACCGTTGGCGATGTGGACGATGCTCTCCTTAACGTAGAAGGAAGCCTGCGCCTCGATCGTCGTGCCGTTGAGGACCTGGACCACGTGCCATCCGCCCAGTCCGTCAGGAACGGTAAGGGCGGCGCTGAGCGAACCGTTGGTGGCCGTCGCGCTGCCCAGGGGAATCGAGTTGAAAGCCCAACAGGTGCTGTAACAGTTGACGCGACTACCCACCACGGTGGCCCAGGCGAGCGTCAGATTGCTCGAGACGGGCAGGTTCGTCACCGTTCAGGTTGATCTTGGAGTTCACGGGACCCTGAGTGCTCGACAACGTGGCGACCGCTTTGGAATTGGGGTCGACGCCGGAGTTGGCGAAGGTGGTCACCTGGCTGACGGTGGCCGCGACGTTGGCCGGCCAGTCAATTCGCGCGGGTGTCGGGCCGTTGTCCTTGGTCACGTTAAAGGTCGCGGTGGCGCCGGTGGCGTAGGGCACGGGGGACTGCGCAATATTCATGTAGAGATAACTGATGGCGTCACCGATATCGATGTAGTGAGTCCCTACCGGACCCGAGGCGCGAATCTGGACACTGGCCGTACCGCGCGTCCAATTGGCCATCATCTCGCCCGTGTAGTGGTTGTCGTAGAGCACTGATGCGCCACCGGTGTAGAGACTCGCGCCCAATGCCGGTATAGGTGACGGTGATCGGCGTCCCGATCGGACCACTGCTCGGCGTGACCTTCACCGTGCGCAGCAGAGTGAATCCACTCTGGGCGACTTCGACGTCGTTGACGACCGCGTAGATCGTGTGCAGACCGCCGAAGTCCGCCGGAGCCTTCATCGAATAACTGAACGCACCGTTGGCGTCGCTGGTGAGCGTGGTCAGGGTCACGTTGAAATTCGATGCCGAACGACCCAGGTAGTTCACCGTCCCCGGTTCGACGTCGGCGACCCAGGTAACACTCGACGTCGACCATTCGATGACGACTGAAGCGTTAGGGGCGAGACCCGTGCCCGAGATGGTGATCGGAGTGCCTTGCGCGCCCGCGACCGGGTTGACGCTCAGTGCCCCGAGGGAACTCGCCACACTGAAGGTGGGGCTGACCGGCCCGGGCAGCGATGCCACGCCCGGCAGATTAGCGGGGGCCACCAGATTGATGGGGTTGACGGTGTCGGCCCCACTGGCGCTCGGGCTGATCAAGAGCGTCAGGGGTAAGACGGCGGCGGCTAACGACCGCGAGAAACCGGTGGCTGCGACCACCGTGTGCAGTGCGAAACATCAGAGAACTCCTTTCGCGCCCGCGGGCGTGATCCGCGCGACAGAAGATTTTTCCGTCGCGTGCGCTTCACAAGCCCGAACTCGAGCCATGAGCTTCGTTCGGGCTTGTGAAGGAACTGCGTGGTGAAGCGGGTACTAGGCGGCTGCGTTAATCGTCAACTGCGAAGGGGATGGGAGTCCACCCGTACCGGCGGACAAACTGCTCTCGGAGTAGGCGTACCCCTTCGCGGGGATGGCGGGGGTATTGATGACCTTCTTGTTCTTCGAGACACCGTTGACCATCACCTTGACGATCTTGTACGTCGCGGGCACCGGCTTGAGCGTGACGATCACCTTGAACGGCACGACACCGGTCGGCGTCGACTTGGAGGTGACCCATCCGTAGGTGAAGTAACCGTCACGGGCGTTCCAGGTCATCTGAGGGTTGGGTGAGACACCCGGCAGGTCCTTGATGACCACGCTCTGCACGTTCGATCCCTTGGTCGGGGTCGCGGGCGAGGCATCACCGAGGAGCGGCTTGCCGGTCAAGTTGTCGATACCCCACATACGAAAGACCACGGTCTGGCCCTGGATGTAGGTGTTGGCCACGTAGCACACACCGGTGGCACCCGGACTGCCCGCACCCATCACGCTGTCGACGTTGACCGACAGCCACTTGTTACCCGATACGAAGGGCGGCGCTCGAGGTGGTGGTCGCTGCGTGGGGCGTTGAAGCTCCCGAACCGGTGGCTCCGAACATCGCCACGCTACCGATCACCATTGCACTCGCGGCGATTCGAGTCACTAACTTTCTCATCTTCATTCTCCTGTCTTGGTGTTTAGGCTTTGACGCTCAAGGAACCCTTGAGCGTGGCGATGAACTTCTGTGTTTCGCTACCGCTCACCGCGTTCACTGTGAACGAGGCGTGCACGGTCAGCGTCCCGGTAGCGCCGGCGAACTTGCCCGTGCCCTTGATGACCTTGACGGTGCCCGATATGACGACCGGGTCAGGGGTAGCGGAGGTGGGGGCGGCTGACGACGTAGTGGAGGCGTAGACGGTGAGCGACTTGACGGTGAGCGAGCCACCCGAGCCCTTAAGCACCGCGCTCCCGCTCAGGGGGTCGGTGGCACTAGAAGTGGAGAAGGAAGTCGTGACACCCGAGGCCGTCACTGTTCCTTGACCGAGCGTCGTGCCCTTGCCGACGCCGCTCATGGTCCCCGAAACACTGCTCGCAGCAAAGAGGATCTTGACGCTACCGGAGTAGTTCGACGTGAAGGCGAGCTTCTTCATCTTCACTACGTGGCTAGTGACGGAAGTAACGGGCGAGTGATTCGCGCTCAGTGCGCCAGCACCGGGGACACCCACTCCAAGGATTCCAACTGCAATTGCGATTGAGAGCACGTTGACTCTTCGGACCATGACCATTTTCTTGCCCTTCGTTCAGCCCCCCTCCCGTCATTAAGTATCGACCCGATTTCGTTAGCCCTCCTAGGGCACAACGTCATAAGAAACCCGTAAGAACGAGTTGGAATTAAGGTGCACTGCCCGGTGAACGACCACCTCGAAGAACGCGTTGCTTCTGGCGGCCACGATGATGCCGGCAACGCTGACCGCGACAATTGGTCGCGCTCAATACCTACTTCGAGCGCTTGCTTTGATTCAAGGCGATGGCGGCACGCACGAGTGCTTTCAGGGCCTTTTCGTCAATCTTCTGGCCCTCGTGATAGTCGATTGCCCGTCGGGTGTTTCCCCCGAGGCTGGAGTTGAAGAGGCCCGACGGATCGGGGAGAGATGCTCCCTTGGCAAAGGTGACCTTCACCACGCTCTTATACGACTCGCCCGTGCAGATCATGCCGTCGCAGTACCACACGGGGACACCGCGCCACTTCCACTCTTCGACGACGCCCGAGTCGGCGGCCCTGATGACCTTGCGGATAACCGCGAGCACTGGGCCACGCCAGTCGTCGAGTTCCTCGATCCTTTCGTCGATCAGTTGCGACGGTGATTTCGAGATGTGCGAACCACTCTGCGCCATTTGGGCCTGACCTCCACTCGATTCGATCGACGACCCCATCAGCGGTGAGCATCTCGCCAAATACTACCGACCGGCGCCGCGTCTTTCACGATCTCGGAGAGTTAGAAATACGACTTTGGTCTCTAGCAAAAACGGCGGCTGAGGGGCACCATGGGAGTACCGGGTCATTTGAGGCCCGCGGCTAGTTGGGAGGTGAGTTATGACACTGGTACGTCGAGACATGAATCATGTCACGGAGTGGCCGATGTTCGGACTCCCCGAGCGTTGGCGTCGGTTCTTCGACGTCGACGACGTGGAGGGATGGATGCGCGTCGAGGAGTTCCACGACGGCGACACCCTAGTAGTGCGTGCGGAACTCCCGGGGCTC
Organism: uncultured Acidimicrobiaceae bacterium; assembly: GCA_963734655.1. Classification (GTDB taxonomy): domain Bacteria; phylum Actinomycetota; class Acidimicrobiia; order Acidimicrobiales; family RAAP-2; genus RAAP-2. The sequence continues at coordinate 96,736 of CAVTHY010000001.1, forward strand.
GACCCCGATAAGGACGTCGAAGTCGCCACGAGCGGAGGATTCGTGAAGATTCGCGCGCACCGCGAGGAGAAGACGGAACACGCCGAGAAGTCGGGTTACCGCAGCGAGTTCCGCTACGGCGAGTTTGAGCGCGAGGTGGCGCTGCCCGAAGGCGTGAGTGGTAACGATGTCAAGGCCACGTACAAGGACGGGATCCTTGAGGTGAGAGTGCCCTTCCCGGCTCACACGGTCACGTCAGCGACGTCGGTACCTGTCACCAGGGAGTAGCCACGCCGACACCGCTCGCATGATGGAGTTCGGAGTCGGCATGCGGTCAAGTAACGCGGGCGCTTCATCACAGCGATGGCGCGCCCGCGTCGTCGTCTCTTCGTCGGAACAAGCGGCGCTCCTGGCGACGGCGCGTGAATCAGTGCCCCCTCTTCCCCCGAGAAGTCCCTTGATCAACCACTCCGCGCCGCGACAGGACTCTCAGCGTTAGCGCGACACCGGCTTTCGGGCGATTCCCAGGGTGAAATAGCTCCACGGCTTAGGTCCTCGGGCGTATTCCTGCTCGCTGCTCTCGATGACGAATCCGGACTCGCTGATCACGGCGAGTGGATCGCGCGTGAGTTGACAGCCACCCGCGAGGCGCTCCTCGAGACCGTTGAGACGATGTTGCCAGCGTGCGGTGCGCTGGTCCGGGGCGAGACCGTGTTCGAGGAAGTGCAATGCGGCCCCGGGTTTCAACACGCGTAGGAGTTGGCGCAATACGACGTCGGGTCTCTCCACGCTGCAGAGCGTGAACGTACACAGGGCTGCGTCCAGCGAGTCGTCGGCGAGCGAATGCGCGCCGTCGAGGTCGACGAAGCTGACGTCGATGTCGCTGCGCACGATTTTCGAAGCGGCCACCTCGCGAGCGGCCCGTGACGGCTCGACCGCCGCGACACGGTGAACTGACGCAGGCAGAAAGGGCACGTTGGTACCTGATCCAAAACCCAATTCGATGATGTCGCCCTCGAGTCCCTCACAGACCCGACGACGCCACGGATCGAAGAACTTGTTCCCGCACACGAGGCCCACCAGTCGCGGCATGAGGTGGTCGTTGTAGAGTCCCATCTCACAAATCTAGAGAACGGACTGCTCCTTCGATCCGAGGGGGCGAGCCCGGTCCGTCGTGACAGACGCCCGAACGGGCCCGCTTTCTCGCACGGCGATCCAGCGGAACACGTGCCCTACTCTGCGTCGTCGACCTCGAAGCCGATCAACCAATGCACGCCGTACCGATCGACGACTTGGCCATCCCATGCCCCCCACGGTCGTTGCCGCAAGTCGTCAAGCACACGGCCACGTTGCGAGAGCTGGGAGAACCACTGGCGCATGACGAGGGGAGGCGCCGTTCCCAATAATGACAACATCATCCCGTCGCAGCGAACGGGGGACTGGTCCCCCACCGCGTCGGCGCCGAAGATACTCACCGAATCGCCGAGGAGGCAACCATGCGCAATGGCGTCCGAGGGACCATCACTTCGATTGAACTCCGCAAAAGTATGCAGTTGCACGCCACATCCAAAGACGTCCCCGTAGAACGTCAACGCCTCACGAGCGCAACCCGGGAAGTGAACGTAGGGCGTGGGACCCGTCATCGTGGCAACAGTAACGCAGGGAGTTCCCAGTTTCGCGCCTTTTCCGGTAACCGAATGGAATACCTGGTCGCATCGCATCGACCCAGACGTGGATTCCTCTGAGCACGCGGCCACCCATTTCACTGAACGAGGCGAACTCTGATCACCGCGGGCACACCCATTCGCCACTTCGAAAAGTCGGGTATGTCAGATGCCAAAATTCTCAGGCATTTGAATCGCCACCACCTCGCCGTCGACTGTCAGCACGCCCTCTACCCACACGGTCGACTTGATGACGACCTTGCGTCCCTTGATTTCTTGCACCCGCCCGCGAATCGTCAATGGCGGACCGAGGGGCGTCGGCTTCAGATATCTGACGAGCAACGAACCCGTAACGAAACGAAACGGTGGTTCGCTGTCCATCTCTCGGACCTGCGAGCGGTACATCGCCGCGGAGGCGCTCGCAGTGCTGTGGCAGTCGATGATCGAGGCGAGCAGCCCTCCGTACACGAAACCGGGAACCGCAGTGTGAAACGTTCTCGGCGAGAAGTGCGTCACACTCTCATCACCATCCCAATACGTCTTAATTCGATAGCCGTGTTCGTTCAGCCGTCCGCAGCCGTAGCACTGGGCGAGGTGCTCCGGGTAGTAGTCCTGAAAGGCTCTCATGCACACCTACCCATCACGCCATCTTCGTGCGAACGAGACGAGTAATTCACACTCGTGATGAAACACTCGACGCTCGAGGAGTGCCACCCCATTTGGCTGGTCGTTTTTCGATGAAGGCGGCAATCCCTTCTTGGGCGTCGGGAATTTGGCTCGCGGCCGACATCACTTCGATGGCGTACGCGTACGCCTGTGGCTGGTCGAGTCCGATCTGCGTGTAAAAGGCCTGTTTGCCAATGCCCTTGGAGACCGCACTGCCTCGCGTGGCGCGACCCAACAGTTGCGCGGTGGCCTCACTGAGTTCGCTGAGGGGAACCACATGGTTCACCAGTCCCCAGAGTTCCGCGGTCCGTGCGTCGATGGGGTCGCCCGTCATTCCCATTTCGAGGGCGCGCTTACGGCCCATCGATCGCCCCACCGCCACCAGTGGAGTGGTGCAAAAGAGCCCTCCCTTGCCGCCCGGCGTGCAGAACGAGGCCTCCTGCGCCGCGACGGCCAAGTCGGCCGACGCCACCAATTGACATCCGGCTCCTGTGGCCAATGCGTGGACCCTCGCGACGACCGGTTGGGGGACGGCTTGGATAGTGTTCATCAACTTGGTGCACACGCCAAAGAGATGGCGAACACTCTGCAGGTCCTGGTCGAGCATTTCTGCAAAGTCGTGCCCCGCGCTGAACACCCTTCCCTTCGCGGCCAGAATGATGCCCGTGACATCACTGCGACCCGCATGGTCGAAGGCTGCGTCGAGTTCCTCCATCAGTGCCAAGGACATCACGTTGAGCCGCTCGGGCTGATTGAGCCAAATGGTGACGGTGTCCCCCTCTCGCTCGCTCAGAACATAGCGATAGTCATGTGTCATATTTCAAGCCTCCCCGCCTCTAAGGAGTGACCCTAATACCTGCGCAATCTCCCTGGATTTCTACCGTTCGTGCGTCGCGCACGAGCGACGAAGTCGCCGCCTCTCGACGGAATCGTGTGGCACGGCAGAGCCCCACAAAGTAGGCATTGCTCGCGTCGTGAACGTGGCCATCACTCGAGTTGGGCATTCATCGATTCGATTCGCGACCATGTTCCTCAGTGGTGTTTCACGCCCAGGTGAGACCCGCTTGAGCGGAGGCTCATCAGTGAGTCTCACCTCGATGAGGGACCCGACTTGTCACGGTCCGTAACCAGGCCGAAGAAAACGCTTCAGATTAGAAACGACGAAGCGTCACACCGGGCGTACGTACCGACCGTCGAGAGATAACGCAGTCGCGTTAGCCCTTAGGTGCGCGGTAGGTGAAGAGGGCCGTGGCATTGGGCGCACTCGTCGTGGTGCCGACGGCGACGCTGACCTTAAAGACCAGGGACGTGAGACCGGCGAGCTTGGCGATCGAGGGAGTGGTGAAGCGCAACGAGGAGTCCGAGAGGACCGTGGGGATGGCCGTGACGCTGCGGGTGCCGCTGGTGAGGGTGACGCGGGTGGCCCCGGTGAAACCCGAGCCGCTCAGGGTGACCGTGGTGGCACCGCTCACGGGGCCCGAGTTCGGGGCGACCTTGGTGAGAACCGGTGCGCGGTAGGTGAAGAGGGCCGTGGCATTGGGCGCACTCGTCGTGGTGCCGACGGCGACGCTGACCTTAAAGACCAGGGACGTGAGACCGGCGAGCTTGGCGATCGAGGGAGTGGTGAAGCGCAACGAGGAGTCCGAGAGGACCGTGGGGATGGCCGTGACGCTGCGGGTGCCGCTGGTGAGGGTGACGCGGGTGGCCCCGGTGAAACCCGAGCCGCTCAGGGTGACCGTGGTGGCACCGCTCACGGGGCCCGAGTTCGGGGCGACCTTGGTGAGAACCGGTGCGCGGTAGGTGAAGAGGGCCGTGGCATTGGGCGCACTCGTCGTGGTGCCGACGGCGACGCTGACCTTAAAGACCAGGGACGTGAGACCGGCGAGCTTGGCGATCGAGGGAGTGGTGAAGCGCAACGAGGAGTCCGAGAGGACCGTGGGGATGGCCGTGACGCTGCGGGTGCCGCTGGTGAGGGTGACGCGGGTGGCCCCGGTGAAACCCGAGCCGCTCAGGGTGACCGTGGTGGCACCGCTCACGGGGCCCGAGTTCGGGGCGACCTTGGTGAGAACCGGTGCGCGGTAGGTGAAGAGGGCCGTGGCATTGGGCGCACTCGTCGTGGTGCCGACGGCGACGCTGACCTTAAAGACCAGGGACGTGAGACCGGCGAGCTTGGCGATCGAGGGAGTGGTGAAGCGCAACGAGGAGTCCGAGAGGACCGTGGGGATGGCCGTGACGCTGCGGGTGCCGCTGGTGAGGGTGACGCGGGTGGCCCCGGTGAAACCCGAGCCGCTCAGGGTGACCGTGGTGGCACCGCTCACGGGGCCCGAGTTGGGGCGACCTTGGTGAGAACCAACTGAGAGAATATGAACTGGTCGGTGGTGTGGGCCTTGGTCACGTAGTTGCCCACTGAGACGATGATGTCGGTGGGGATGCTGGTAGCGCCCTTGGGACCGTAGGGGCGCATGTCGGGGGTAGTGAGCACGATCTTCTTGTCACTGAGGACGGAGAAGGGAGCGCGCACCCCGGGCTTCTTGGGGTCGTAGACCACGACGACGTCGGTCACCTGCTTGAAGTCCTGGCCCGTCAGGGCGACGTGGGTACCGCCTTGGAGCGGACCGGTGCCTGGTGCGACCTTGGTCAACTGCAAGTACTTAAAGGTGTACTGGTCCTTCGAGGACGTCGCACTCTTCTCGGTGCCCACGCTCACCACCAGGTCAGTCAGGACCTTGCTCGCGCCCGGAGCGATCAACGACGTGGCGCTCGGCGTGGTGATCGTCAGCGAGGTGGGGCTGTTGACGTGGAAAATATCCACCACAACCGGTGGCGCACTCGCCAGGGCATCGGCGGGCACGAAATCGACTCCCGTGACGTCAATGAAACCGGTGCCGGTCACAGTGATCGACTGCGCACCCTGGGCCAGACCCGCGACCGAACTCAATTTGGTGACCGACAGGTTGGCGAAGGTGAACTGGTCGCCCTTTCCCGCGGTGCTCTTGTCGGCCTTGACCGACACGATCACGTCACTGACGAGGTGATCGGCGCTGCCCAGACGGTCCTTCACCGACGGGGTGACTGCGGTGATGGTGGTGTCATTGACGACGTTAAAGGACGTCGCGGGCACCGGGGCACCACTCGCCAGGACGAAGTCGACCGCCGTCGCTCCGTCAAAGCCGGTGCCGCTAAGGGTGATCTTCGATCCACCCGCCACCAATCCGCTCGAGGGCGACACGCTCGTCACGCTCAAGGCGGCGACGCGGGTGAGCGTGAGGGACGTCGGGCCTCCACCTAACTGACTGGGGGTGTAACGCCGCGGCTTACCCTTCACCCAGCCGTGGATATCGATGAGGTGGAGCACCAACGTGTTCCCCGAGATGGTGCCGTCATAGTCGGCCAAGGCGCCGTCGACGTTGATAACCGTCCCGGGAAATTCGTAGACGAACTTCAAGGAATTGCCAGTGACCCGACAGTCGATCATTGGATACGACTTACCAGAAGAAATCACCGTCAAAGCGAAGGCGCCCGAGGCGAAGACCTCATTCGTGATGAGGTAGTACCCCGACTTGTCCGACGGGGAGGTCCACTTGCCCTGCACGTTCGCGTTGCCCGACGCCGATGCGAGCGGCGCGTGGATTGCGTTGAGTGAAACCGACATCATCGCCAGCACGAGGACGATCAACGTGACACGCCGAAATGAAGTTCGCGTTCGACGTAAAAGTGACGACACTGCACCCAAGAAAGGATGGGTCTTTTGTGGTGATTTCACTACTCTCCCCCGACGCACCCACCGCCGCGGAGCAGTGTCGCCGCAAGAATATCTGTTTTCGTCCCTGAAATCTCGTTACATACCAATCGATCGCAGAGAATCATTAGGTGTCGCGAAGAAAGGACGTGCGATGAATCGCGGCACACTTCAACTCTCGGCGTTCGCGAATGGCGATTCGTGAACGCACGAGAAACCAATTCTCGCCAAGTCGGCGGTGAGCAATCAACAATGCGTGGCAGCACTGGGACTCTGCTCGAAGCGCCTTGGACCCTTGACCTCCTTCGGCAAACTCTGTTGGCGATGGGGCGCGGTAAATACGTCCCACCTGAGTTCTGAACCGAAGTATCTCCTACGCGCCGACTTCTGGTGGCGTGTCGGTTGACGCTTCGTCGGGGTGTGCCGTCATGCCAAGGTTCTGACAATCAGGTCTGACCTCCCCTCCACGTCCAGTAGCGGAGTGTGTCCCCGCCAGGCCTTGTCGGGCCAGGTTCGTAGCCGCGTTCACATCGCGGTCAAGAGTGAGGCCACAGGCCTCGCAGTGATACGTCCGTTCGTCGAGAGACAGTTTGGCTTTCACTGCTCCACATCGACTGCAGGTTTTTGATGACGGGTAGAACCGGTCTACCTTCACAAGTGTCGAGCCGTACCACTTGGTCTTGTACTCGAGCTGGCGCACGAACTCTCCCCAACTCGCGTCGAAGATGTGCTTGGCGAGTGAGTGGTTTCTCACCATGCCCTTGACGTTGAGGTCCTCAACGGCGATGAGGTCGTAGTTCTTCGCCAGCATCGATGTCGTCTCGTGGATGAGGTTCTTGCGTGAGTTGGCGACTCCCGCGTGGACCTTCTGGACGCGGGCGTTGGCTCGTCGCCAACGCTGGGACGGGGCCACACCCTTGCGGGGTCCCTGGCGACGCGCGGCTATTCGTTGAGCGTGCGCCAGCCTCTTCTCGGCGGTAGTGGTGTAGTGGGGATTGGCCACCCCAAGTACGTGATCGCCATCAGGAGTAGCCCCGGTGTAGAGAGTGCTGAGCCCAACGTCGATGCCGATGATCTTCTCAGGGGGCCTAGTCGCCGCAGCGGTGCGCTGCACCTCGACGGAAAATGAGATGAACCACTTGCCGCGACGCTCGGTGATCGTGGCCGCCACTACCTTGCCGGTCCCGCGTTCGAAGTGCCGCAAGAGCTTGCGCGTGGACTCGTAGGTCTTCAGGTCCCCGATGCGACTGACGCGTGCGTGGTGTGAATCAACGAGGCGCACGGCACCGCTCATGATCGTCACCGATCCTGACGAGCCACGTCTCTTGAGGGAGGGGAACTTGGCCCTTCCACGACGCCAGTTGGTGAAGGCCTTGGATAGGTTCAAGCAGGCGTAGTTGTAGGTGGAGGAGCCGTTCTCGCTCCACCACGTGGCGAGTTCGTCGCGCATTTCGTACCAGAGACGCTGTAGGTCCAGGTGGCCCGTGCCGAGGTAGTCCTTGCTCGAGACCTCCTCACCCGCCACCTTCCTCAGGCGGTTCACATCCCAGTTGGCCTTCACCAGACCCAGCAGAGCGTTGTAGGCGAAGCGCGTGCCCCCGATGTGGCTGCGAAGGAGATTCATCTGCTCGGGCGTGGGGTCGAACGCGTAGACGTAGGCCTGGCTAATGGTCGTCGAGGTCGCAGTGCGCTCAAGAATGGCCGTAATCACGTGATCAGTATCGGCTCGTGGTGTGACATTTACCGCGCCCCATCACCAACACAGTTTGCCGAAGCAGCCCTTGACTATCGGGTGCGAGCGAACGTGACGTGCACCGTGCCGCTCTCGGCGGTTTCGGTGTGACATGGTAGCCGTCCTCGAACCCGCGAAGGTCGCTCCACAGATTGATCCCGCGACCAAGCAGAATGGGCGCAGATCGCGACGTGCAACTGGTCGACCAAGACCGGCCTTCAGGAACTCTCGCACCGTGCTGACGCCGCCCCCGACTCGCACGTCCTTCCCGTCCCGGCGGCAGCGGTGGCCTGCTGCGAGGACCTCGCGGCGGAGTCCGCGTCGACGAAATGGAACGTCGTGCCACCGGTCATGTCGATCGAGTCGCGCTTGCGGTGGGTGAGCACGAACACCGGCACTCGAAACGGCGGCTCGTCGCCCCACCAGCCCTTCCAGTCGGGGTCATCAGGAAATGAGTGGAAACCGAACATGCCAGCACCCATGATCTCCGCGCCGATCGCCCTCGAAGTACGCCGCTGCGTAACGGTCATCGACGCCGGTCGTGCCTTCGCCCGAGGTGTCGTGCAGAACCCGCTCGCGGAACGTGCGCGTGGCGACATAGGCCGCGGTGAGCTTGTTCCAGTCCTCCCCAATCGGGTTGTCCGCCGTACCGCCTTCGGTCGTCGCGTAGCCGTCCAGCGAGACGTTGAGATCGACTCGTACACTCATGGTCTTTTCTCCCAGACTATTTGTGAATTGCGAGTACTTTAGTTGGCTCGTGTGACCACTTCCTCAAGAAAGTGGCGAAGCCGGGGCCGCGCGAGGTGCCCGCCCAGCACTTCGGGAATACCCTAGAGAGCACGACCACCAGGGCGTCGAGAGCACCACAAATCATGACGGATTGCCTCGGTGATGACGCGGCGACACTTGAGCGAGAACTTCGAAGTAGTGGCGGAAGTCGCCCCGATTTCCCTAGTATTCCAAGTATAAGTAAATGATGCTTGGAATACTTTCTCTATTTTCCTAGGAGCTTCAATGTTCAGCGAAGTGGTCTTCGATTGGCAAGGGCAAACAGTAAAGGCATCAGTACCCCCCTTGCTGGCGGATCTTGGCGTCGAGTTTCCCGAAACGGTCGTGCGCGCCACGGAGAGAGCGATAGCGGCGATCAAACGGTCCAGCGACCACCTCCCCTCTGCTTGGGAACCGCTGGCGCGGCTTCTCCTTCGTTTCGAGGGCGTCGCGAGTTCTGCATTCGAACAGATCCGCGCTCCGCTCGAAGAGATCGCTGCCGCGGAAGTCACACTGTTGATGACGGGACCGTCCGCGTGGGTGGCCGACAATCTGGCGATCGTGTCGGCGGCGGTTGACTCTGCTCGCCGAGAGCCGCTCACTACGGCGTCCCTCCTCGAGTGGCACCGTCGCCTCATGGACCATGCGACGGGCCAGCTCGACGTAGCGCTACTCGGGGCGTATCGCGATCGACCAGTGTGGGTGGGAGGAAACTCGCCTCGCGAGGCCGCCTACGTCGCTCCGCCCCACGAACTTATTGGTCCCCTCATGGATGACCTGATCGAATTCGCGAACGCCGAAGTTTTCGATGTTGTGACACAGGCCGCAATCGTGCACGCTCAATTTGAATCCATTCACCCATTCGCTGACGGTAACGGTCGATTGGGGCGGGTCTTGATCAACTGGCTCATCGTTCGACGACTCGGCGTGTTAGTGCCCCCTCCCTTCAGCGTTTTCGTCGCTCGAGATCCGGGCGGCTACCTCTCAGGTTTGACCCTTTATCGAATGGGTGAACTGGGAACGTGGGTCCGTTGGTTCGCCACGACCTTGGAACGATCCGCGTCGACGGCGACCTCACTGATTGGCGAGATCGAGAATCTCGCGGCCGCTTGGCGGCAACGAGCGAGTGGCGGCGCGGAGCGAACTGTACGTCACGATTCAACGCTGTGGGAAGTGCTCGAAATGTTGCCCGAGCACCCGATAGTCTCGGCGAATTTTATTCACGAACGCTTCAAGATCACGAACGAGGCCGCCAGACAGTTGCTCCATCGCTTGGAATCGTTCGCGATCCTTTCGCCGATCGAGTTGCGATTTGGAAACCCAGGCCGACCAGTGCGGTGGTGGGTTGCCAAAGAGTTGATTGACATCATTTCGCGGTCCAGTTAGGCGGTCCGATCGAACGCTCAGCTAACACCTGACGTCGAGGGGGCGAGGAGAGACCTACGCACCCACTACTGACCAACGAGCCTTCAGTGACAAATCGAAAGGATGCCCCGACCCTTAAGTGGTGGTGAGGAGACTCTGTTCCAACGTTCAAGTCGTCGGTGTCTTCCCTATTGAGTAGGCCCATATATGGCCGGTGGCGCCCGACGGTCGTGCAGACGGGTACGTGTCACGGACTTCTCTCAGCAACGGCACCTCGCCCGCCCCATGACCTGAGATCTCGGAGCATCTTGTGTCAGCGCACGGGATTCCGCCCCCACTGGCCGCGATTGGCTACTGATGCCCTCGAGCGGTCCTCTTCGTCGTCGTCGTCACTCTGGCTGCGCAGTCAACGCCACTACGGCGCCGAGAGAAAATGCTGCAGCGCTTCGAGTCGGTCATCCCAGTCGCGAGCGAGCGCGGCGAGAAACTGCTGAGCGAGCAGTACCGGTTCGGGCCGCAGCCGGTAGCGCACCCGCCGGCGCTCGCCCGGCTCGGGCGAGACCAGGCCAGCTTCGGTCATTAGTGCGAGGTGCTTAGCGATGGCCTGGCGCGATATCGGCAGTCGAGCAGCTAGATCGGTAGCGGTGGACGGGCCGTCGGTGGCGAGGGCCGCGAGGATCGCGCGGCGGGTCGCGTCAGCGAGGGCGACGAAGACCTGCTCGGCGAGGGCCTCGATGTCATGGGCCATCGACGTACTCTGCCAGTTCTGCCAACTCTCGCGACCACCCTTCACTGTGCGAGTCGTAGGTCTGACGCCGGGTGTCGACGGGGAGCTGCGCAAAGCCGGTCTCGACGACGCGTAGAAGGGTACCGTCACCGTCGCGATCCAGAGTGAACTCGACGTATGTTCGCCGGAGGTCTTCCTGGGGCAGGTCAAGCAGTCGCCACGTGTATCCGAACACCGTGGGTTCCTCGACACGCTCGACACGCATGTCAACGGTCATCCCGCTCACGAAGGTCATGGTTGCCGAGCCACCCGGGCGAAGGTCGATGGTTGCGCGCTCGCCGAACCACGAGCTCAGGCCCTCGGACGTGGTGAGCGCCTGCCAAACTTCTCGTGGCGAACGCGATATGCGAATGGTGCGTTCAATGCGATCAGGGAACGACATGTTTTCCTCCTAGAAGTTATCGACGGGTGGTGGTGTCGAGCACCGGTCTCCGGGTCAGGGACTGCCCAATCTTGCCAGGCAGTCCCCGACGAATCACGGTTTAACCCAGCTCCTTGGTGGCGCGGCGCGCAAGATCGCGCGGGCTGCGGTTGGGAGCGCCAGGGCCGCCCTCCGCCATCTCGCGCAAACTGGTCCCGATGAAGTGGTCCCAGCTTCGACTGCACATGTCCTTGCACTCAAGCTTGTCGTTCAAGCCACGGTGTACGAATTCGACCTCGCAGGTGTCGTAGCCCAACGCGGTGATGGTGAAGGTCGGTTGCGTGCCAACCCAGTCCTCCATGAATGTGCACTTGGTGACCATCCATCGCACGGTCGTCGGGCGCGTCGCCTCATCGACTCGGATGGTCAGAGGCGGCTCATTCGCCACCATCGGAAATCGCAATTCGCCGCCGGTCTCACCCGAGCCCGCAGTCGGACTCCACCAGGCGGTGATCGCCTCGGTCGAGGTGACCAACTCGAACACGGTGGCGGCCGGAGCGTTGACACGGACAATGATGCGGTAATCGGTGCTCGTCTTCATGGGGTTCTCCTTGAAGTCAATGTAATTATAGCAACTTGCTAGTTGCTACTCTATAGCAACCTTATGGTTGCGTCAAGTTACTTTTCCGCGAACCTATCGACGTGCGCCGCATACCCGCGGTGGCGGTAGAGAGATCTGCAACTGGAAGTGTCGAGCATGTCGCACGGGTAGCGAGCGCGGACGTATCGCCAGCGTGCTGAGGGAGTTCGATGACGGCCACATCCCTAGGTATGCGATGAGGCCCTAAAGATCGAAATTGACCTGTAGTCTCGTTTTGATATTGACCGCGGGTGGACCTTGTATCTCACAATAGGATTCGCGGTGCGAGAATCTCTTCATCGGTTCTCACCATCTGGCGCATTAGGATTCGGGGTTGTCATGGCCGTAAGAAACAGCGGGATTCGCCAGGCGAACATCTGGCCAAGCGTGGTCAGCAACGACGCGCCGAGGTTACGTGAATGGTTGTTGGCCCTTGGATTCACCGAAGATCTAATGATTCCAGGAGAGCAGACTGACTCAATCCACCACTGCCAATTGGATTGGCCAGAAGGTGGTCGAGTACTCCTCTCCAGCACTGACGAACGCCGCACCCCGTGCCGACCGGGGGTCAACTCGCTCCACGTCGTCACCACTGATCCCGACGCTGTGATGGAGAGAGCGCTCTCGATCCACGCGTCGGTGATCAATCCAATCGTGGATCACGCTGATTATCCGTCGCGTGACTTCACGGTGGAAGACCCCGACGGAAATCACTGGACCTTCGCCACTTTTGCCGGATAGCACGACCTAGACAACCGACGTTTCTGGTAGCTCGCCGTGGTACGGATGCCCGGGTTTGGAGTTCTCGACGCGACCAGTCGCCGAAGGACCGCGGAAACCTCGACCAGTGGACTGAAAGTTCGCTGAATCGCTCATCGGCCGTACCTTTCGCAACAAGTATCTCGCGACCAGGGCATTCGTGCTGTTCAATTAGTGGACCTTGGAGGACACAATGAGAACCGACCCTCCGTCCGTTCTTGAAGCGCCACACGAGAACGCGACGCACTTCACGTCGCGAGCCATTTGGTCCCAACCCATGTGGCGTAGAGGTCGGCTCAGGGAGGACATCAGTTTTCGGGTCCACTCTGGAAGGGGAGCGACTGGCCGGTTTCGAGAAGTGTCTTGAGACCGCTAAGAATCTCGCTCCATCCGCCGCCAGCCCCGCCCGACTCGCTCTCGCCCCGCATCACGCCGGCCCACATTGGCGCGCCCGTCATGTCGTGGGTGACGGTGAGCTTGGTGACACCGCCTCGAACAGATTCGATGTCATAGGTGAGGCGGGTGAAACCCTCCGTTGCCATCTCGGGTGTCATCGTCATCCGCCATGTCTGAACCAGCTTGCGCGGCGGGTTGGACTCGAGTACTTCGCCATCGCTGATTACGTCCGGGCAGCCGAAGGCTTTCATACCCTCGTTTGCATACGACCGAAAGGCACCGCCGGTCCAAAGCTCATACTCATTGAGGGGAGCGTAACCGTACTGAGTCGTCCACTCGGGTTTCGTGATTGCATCCCATATGGATTCGGGGGTGGCTTTGATGTAGACGCGATAGATCTGGGTCGTCACTGATGTGTTCTCTGTTGTCATCTATTTGCCTCCAAGTTGGTCTTTAAATTGGCAAGCGCCGAAACCTGACGCTCGGTGTACTTATCGATCCATCTGTCGTGGATCAGTCGAATCGGGATCGGATTGAGGAAATGAAGCCTCTCGCGACCCGACCGGCGCGAAACGACAAGGCCTGCACCCTCGAGCAGACGTAGATGCTTCATGACTCCTATGCGTGTCATGCTCACGTGAGACTCGAGGTCACTCAACGTGCGACCTTCACGCTCGAACAAGAGATCAAGAAGTACACGTCGTGTCGGGTCTGCGAGCGCCTTAAAAACAAGGTTGTCGTCCACATTCATCGATTATATGTAACCATATAGTTACATGTCAAGGAAGACGTGAACTCGAATCGAAGAGACGTCGCACACGTAACGTGTCACGGGCGAACTCATTGACGGCTGACAACTTGTGATTGCGATTGTCGTGGAGAAAGTGTCCCGGCTGCTCGCTCAGCCCATCAAAGGTTTGAGCTCGGCCATACCCCGTCCCGCGACGTACCGACTGCGTCGCTGATATCGGAAGTTACTCGCGCGACATTACTCACGCCTTCATGAGATCAGTGATGAATATCGGCGGTGTCGACAGGCAACGTTCCGCGACGGGTTTTAGTGTGATTCGCACTTTCTCGCGCTGTCCCGAATGGTGGACCTTCACGGAGAGCCTTGGAACCCTTCGGAATTTTAGACCGGATTGATTGAACGAACCTGCACCACCATTCACCTGTCAGGCTGACGACTCCTTCGCCAGCATGGTTCTAGGATCACGTCGTGGTAGCAGCACTTACGGCCGAGCAGTTTCACCAGTTGCCAGGGGTCGAAGAGTGGGACGTCTCAGCGACATCCGCGAGCGCTTCCTTCAAAACAGACACCTTCGCCCGCGGCGTCAGATTCGTCAACGTCGTTGGCTCTCTCGCGGAAGCCGCCAATCACCACCCAGACGTCGATCTTCGGTATGCCTTGGTGGTCATACGACTCACGACGCACGAGATCCACGCGTTGAGCGATCGCGACGCCACCCTTGCGCGTCAGATCTCAGCGGTGGCGCGAGAACTTGGAATCGCCGCTGACTCCCCACGGTGAGACATCCAACGCCAATCTGCCAAGAAATTTCTTGATAGATACCAAGGTAGAAGTTGCTGTTCCCACAACAGTCCCTGGGCGCTGAGGTGCGCTGAGGTGCGGCTGGAGGTGGGCGCTGAGGTGGACCTTGGGTCACACAATACGAACCCGCCAAGCCACCGTGCTTCAGTTACGCTATAATTCTGTACATGACCACACTGCCCATCGCCGATGCTCGAGCTCAGCTGTCCAAATTGGTCGACGAAGCCAGATCAACGCACGAACGAATCGAAATCACGAAGAACGGACGCCGAGCCGCCGTACTCATGGGGGCCGACGACTACGACGCCATGCGCGAGACGATTGCCGTGCTGTCCGACCCAGCGCTGCTACTCGCTCACCAGGAGGGCGTACAAGCGCTTTCGGAAGGTGACGTTCTCAACAGCGATCAACTCGCCGTGGTCATGAAGAATGCCAGGCGCAGTGTCGACACCAAGTAGTGAGCGATACATCCTCCTAATTGCCCGATCTGCAGCAAAGGCGCTCTCTGACGTGCTCCCCGAGAAAATCGCGCATGCGGTGTACGAATTCATCACTGGGCCGCTACTCGACAACCCCAGACGCGTTGGAAAACCACTCGGGCCACCCTTGGCACCGGCGTACTCAGCGCGCCGCGGCGACTATCGGGTGCTGTACTTCATCGATGATAATTCACGCTCGGTCAAGGTGACCGCGATCAGACATCGTGCAGACGCATATCGATCGTGAACCACGAGATCGACTTCCGCCATGTTTGAACGGTTCGCGCAATCTGATTTTGTGGGCGCTGGGGTGGGCGCTGAGGTGGGCGCTGAGGTGGACCTTGAGTCACACAATAAGAACCAATGCCTCACGATCTCTGTCGGCTCTTTCGGACTATTGCCTCAAAGGAATCTTGGCTCCCTGGAACCTCCGATGGCACCAACTGGAACCCTCGACGTAAAAGGAGCGGCGGCGTCATTGTCCGCTTGTTTGGTTCAAGCCGCCCCAACGCCAACGTAATTCTAAGAGTGGGAACCCAGATCAATCTCAAATATCATTTCTTCCAAGTGGACCTTCAAAATTTTCGCGTCGTCCGACAATGCGGGAAGGAACTCCTGCCGCCCAACCCTGTCCATTCGTCCTGCACTACTGCCTGTACTCAATTGATATGAAAATCCTCTATCGTCAGATATCTCAATTGAACTCATATCTAGACCAGTTCCAAGAGCTGCAACACTTATATCTTCCTCTGAGCTCTCCGGACCAAGGAGAGGAACTATCCGCCAAACGATTGCTCCCTTTACGTCATATCGTTCGACGCCGAGAATTTGGAAACTGCAGACGTGAGGTAGAACTTTCGCAGGTTGATTGGCGGGAATTAATTCAATGAAGTGGGGAAAGGCATCTGGCACGAGCGAAGTAGAAACTGCCTGAGCAGCACCGACGGAACTAAATCGTGCGGGAGCAATGTTGAATGGACCAAGAAACACGTCTTTCCATGCAGAAGCTTCCTCACGGGTGATTGCTTCAACATTTATCAAACCATCGAGTAGTCCTTCGACAAAGTGAGCAGTACCGAATCGACCTCGTCGCTTCCACCGGGCGGAATCATTGGCCAGTCCCGTCAGATAGAGGTCTACGTCAATTTCCATATTTTAGATAATGCTGGTCGAGTTTGTTCCGCCCATAGAAATCGCAGTGTGACGTGTTGGTCACCTCATTCCGGCCAATCAAACAATTAGATCTCTTAGGGCTAGATTGCTCAAGCCACATGTCCACTCTCAAATCTCCAACTTCGATTGCTGAACTAATGTCTCTGAGCGTAAAGTGAGCGCCAACGGACACAGCAGGAGTTCAGCAATCGAAGGATGATATTCATCTTACGATTTTGAATCCAATTTCAAAATTCACTAAGGAGCAGTCCAGTATTCCGTCATGCCAGAAGCGCCATAAGCTGACTGACACAATTCAATGCTAGTTCCAACTCCTGTGCAACCTGGTTGAACAGATATCCAGATATCGTTGGGAGGCAACTGGATATATGACCGTCCCCTCACCATCCAGTTTCCGGCATAAGCTCCGTTTCCGCTCGGTCCATTCGAACAAAAAGAATCGTTGGCTGCAACCAAAATCCGGGTGAAGTTATTTTCTTGGCACATCAAAACATACTGCGCGCCCACGAGCCAATAATCAGAATTTGAAGCTTGGAGCATCTCTACGGCTGAGGAGCAGTTCTGCAAGAGATACCCGAACTCGTCACTTCCGGTTCCATTATCAAATCCATTCGCAACTGCGACGCAGTATCCGTAGGGCACTCCACTTGCACTTGGAATTGGGCCACTGCTTTTCGGGCCAAACGAAGAACAACCACCAGTATTGATCGAAGTGCCAACGAGTGCAGTAGGAATACCTGGCATCGTCGGCACCACGAATGTGCCGGTCTGACATGCGGCTGTAATTGCCGACACAATGTTGGATGGCACCGGTACGACAACAACGGCGCCCGCTGGGGCGGATTCGATTGAGACGGGGCCTGTTGCGATGGCAAATGAACTCACACAGAGTACAGGAATTGCAATAATGCTAAATCTGCGCAAACGAGCCATATTGTGACCCTTCTTTTATGATATTAGAGCGGACTTTTGGGGACGAAGTTTTTGGAACAATCGATGGGGGAAGTATCACATAAATTTTTCCTAAATGTCAATAAGAATTTGAACCATTGATACTAAGCCTGGATCCACGTGCGTCCGGTTACTCGGACGCATTGACCCCACTGTACGGTCAGGACCTCGACCAATTGAGCTTGCGATTAAACCCTTCGGACTCCGTCAGGCTGCTTTTCTGACCACCGGATAGCGAGTTCTTGAATACGTAAAGAAAGTTCTCACACGCGAGGCCATGTTGTGGCGACCCGGACGGGGCCGAAGGCGCTCGGCGGGGTCGCCACTCAGTAACCAAATTGTAATATACGCCTATTTATACAGATCAGGGTATTTATTTCATCCTAGTTTGTCGCCAAGCGTTACTTTTCACAAGATTGACGTCCAACTGCACCCCTAGTTAGTCGTGTTACCGAAACTCTTGAACCCAGCAGCCGTCATAGCAACGACGAGCTTAAGACGAGCGCCACGCCACGGCGCCCCGGTGGCGCCTTCTTACGGCTGCTCCGCCGCGAGTTGGGATTGAGCCAGGAGCAGCTTGCCTGTCGCGCTGGCTGCTCTCAGGCCTTAATCAGCAAGTTAGAGCGAGGCACCCAGCAAATAAGTAATACGCCATTGACCGGGCGTTTGGCACAGTTGCTCGGTACCACCACGGTCGAGCTCTTGCTGGCCGATTCTGGTCTGGAAGATCAATCCCGTTGCATCAAGCGAATCAAACTCGCGCTCACTTCACGCACCTCTCTTTCAACATCGTCGAGTCGAATTGCGACCCACCGAGTTAGAGATTTAGAAATTCGGGTCGAGGAAGCTCTGGAGTATGTGGCCACAGGTGCTTACCGAGAACTCAGCGTGGTGCTCCCACGATTGATTCGCGACTTGGACACGGCTCGGGAGCGAGCAACGAATGACCGGACGGTGAAGACGGTTCTGCGGCTGCTGGCGGAGGGCTTTCTAGCGACCAGCGAAGTAATGAACCTACTTCACGAACACGACGTCGCGGTCATGGCCGCGAACCAGGCGATTATTGCAGGTAAGGAATGGGGCGACCTGGTCACCGGAAAGTGCCTCGTACTTCGCGGCCATAGCGCCAAGGTTCGCGCCTTGCTCGAATCCGGTTACCTCTTTCGCGCCCGAGAAGCGTCACTTGATGGGATGCCGTCGTCCAATGAAATCGAGAGACTCAACGATTCAGAGACGGTCGACGCGGTTGGTTCGTGGCTCCTGGTACTCGCGGGACTGGCCATGCGGACTGGTAACCGCAACGACGTCGGGACGAGGTTAGACGACGCCCGAAAGCTGGCTCAACGCGCAAGTGAAGCACATAACAATCAAATGCAGACATTTACAACCACGACTGTGGCGATGTCGGCGCTGAGACTCGCGGTGGAAATTGGTAACGGTGCGCTGGCCCTGGACTACTCGCACGACGAGACGCTGAAGTCACTGAGGCCCCAGCAACAAGCGGATGTCTGGATTGACGTTGCCCGAGCGCACCTTCTCTTGAAGTCCCCACAGAAGGCGCTGGCCAAACTCCTAGGGGTCGAGAAGTTCGCACCCGATGAGTTGATCAAGCGAGGGACCGTAGTCGTCATCGTCGATGAAATAGCGGGTCAAGTCGCCGACCCGTACTTGACAATGCTGCACGATTTCGCGAACCGTCTTTACGGCAAAGACAATGATGTTCAAGGGATAGTGGTTCGAACACGCGGAGAACGCGAGCACCTGAAATCTGGCCACAACAAAGCAAAACATCGTCGCAACGTCCCAAAGTAGTAATGCCATTACTACTTTGCGCTGTTACGAGCGTGGCACTTCGTCGCCCACGTCTAATGGCTGTGCCGCACGACGCGGTGCAATGCAGAAGATGTGGAAAGAGGCATTGTGAGGCATCACGTTAAAACAGACAACCTGAGCGCAATTGCGCTTGGCGCACCGAGTGAGGTCATCGACTTCCAGTCGAAGACCCCAAAGTTAGATAGCGACGGAAAAGGAATTTATAGCCTTTCGGTCGTCGCTATCGGCGATGGTGAGCAAGAAATCATCACGGTCAAGTCATCGCAGTTTACCAAGGGTATTGCGGCGGGTGTAGCGGTGAAATTCACGGAACTGGTGATTTCAAACTGGGAACTTCCTTCGGGACGACACGGTACGAGCTTTCACGCTCGATCGGTCGAACTCGTCGAAGGCCCCAGCGCAACTGTCCCAGCCAAGTCGTCGACGTCAGTCACGGCCTAACCACCGACGCAACGGGTTCCGGGAGTTCACGCTCGCGGAGCCCGTTGTGCAAAGGAGCTCGCAATGACGACTCAACCACGAAAGACTCCGCCGGATTCATCGGAGAAGTCCTATTGGAAGGCAGCGGGGGAACTCATCAGAGACTGGTGGGTGAACGCGCTGCTGCTCGGTACGCCAAGTGCACTCACGGCGTTGATCTACTTCAGGTTCGGACGAACGCTGGCGATCATCGTGGGCGTGCTGCCTATCGCAGGAGGTATGGGAGTGCCAACCCTGCGGCGAGTGATAGTGCGCAGTTGGCACGTCGCCAATGTACGACGCACGCTATACCGGGCGATAGTCCATGAGCGCGGCATCCTGCACGGACGACCGCCCCGGATCAAGAAGGTACGGCCTACCGAGTTCGGCGATGCGGTAATACTGAAACTCGGACCGGGTACCTCAGTTAGCGACGTCGCGCTCGCCGCGGAATCCCTCGTGTCCACCCTCAAAGCGTTCGCAGTACGGGTCGCGGCCGACGCGGCCAACAAGAACCTCGTGACGCTCACGGTCATTCGGCGTGACCCGTTTGACTCGAGCATGTTGCCGTGCCCGCTCCTCAACCGGGACCAATTTGACATTCGCGAGCCGATCCCGCTTGGTCCTAATGAAGAGGGTGTAATGACCCTCCTGTCGCTAATCGAACAGAACATCCTCGGGGGCGGAGCGCCGGGTTCTGGAAAGTCGGCCGCGTTGTCCATACTCGTCGCGGCCTGCGCACTGGACTCGAACGTCGACCTCTGGCTCTTTGACGGCAAGCTGGTTGAACTCGCTGCGTGGTCGATCTGTGCGCATCGCTTCGTCGGGCCCGACCTTGAACTCGCGATCGAGGTACTCGAAGAGCTACGCGACGAAATGAACTCGCGCTACCACGAACTCCTGGCGCGAGGGCTGCGCAAGGTGCCCCGTGACGGCACCATGCGCCTACACGTCGTCGTCATCGACGAACTCGCCCTGTACGTCGCGGGTGTTGAAAAGAAGCTCGCCGGTCAGTTCGCTGAACTGTTGCGCGACCTGGTGTCGCGAGGTCGGGCGGCTGGCGTGATCGTCCTTGCCGCAACGCAGAAGCCGTCCGCCGACGTCATTCCCTCGGCGCTACGCGATCTCTTTGGCATCCGATTAGCCTTTCGCTGCACCACCCGAGAGGCGAGCGACACCGTGCTCGGCAGCGGCTGGGCGTCCCAGGGCTTCTCCGCGGCGGACATAGACGCGAATAACCACGGCGTGGGGCTGCTGCTGCACGAGGGCGGCACGCCAATTCGCCTGAAGACTTACTACCTAAGCGACGCCGACATCCGAACCATCGGCGAACGGGGTCGCCGACTTCGCGCTGCGACGGAGCCTGGGCCTGGGCCTGAGCCTGAGGACAACCCGTGGTAGACAACCGGACCGTTGGTGCGTTACTCGACGATCGAGTGTTGAGCGGTGTCGCGGCACGTACCCGCACCACGGCCACCCTGGAGCGGTTCAACGAACAGGGTGAACGCTGTGGCTGGTGTGCCCACCCGATCCGTCTGATTGGCTCGGTCACGTCAGTGGACGTAGCGACCGGAGAAGTCGCGCGCACCTACTCCACGAACGACGAGCCCGACGGTCTACTGCTGAAGGCCTGCGGCACGAGAAGGGCCACTCGGTGCCCCTCGTGTGCCACCACCTACGCGAGCGACGCTCGAATGCTCGTGCGCTCGGGACTGTCGGGCGGCAAGGGTCTTCCCGACACGGTGTCGACACACCCAATGGTCTTCGCCACGTTCACCGCCCCGAGCTTTGGTACTGTGCACGGCACTCGCTCGAAGAGTGCACCCTGTCGAGCCGGTGCGAAGGGTCAGTACTGCGTCCACGGCAAGATTCTCAGTTGCTGGGCCCGACACCACGACGGCGACGCGCTACTGGGTGAGCCGCTCTGCGGCGAGTGCTACGACTACGAGCGCGCGGTGCTCTGGAACGCGACCTGCCCCGAACTCTGGCGGCGCACCACCATCTACGTGCGTCGAGAGCTGGCCCGTCAACTGAGACTCAACATCACGCAGTTCGATCACGAAGTCCGACTCTCGTTCGTGAAGGTCGCCGAGTTTCAACGTCGAGGCGTGGTACACCTGCACGCGGTCATTCGACTCGACAGCCGCGACGACGAGGCCGTTTCGCCCGCAGTGGGCATCAACACCACGATGTTGACTGCGGCCATTCACGCGGCCGCCTCAAAGGTGTCGGCACCACTGCCCCTCGGGTTTTCCGACGAGCCGCTCGGCCTCGCGCGCTGGGGTCAGCAAGGTGACGTGCGCGTCATCGCCAGTAGCGAACCGGATGAATCGCCCGCGAACAGTTCACACGCTGACGCGATCTCAGGGTCGAATAGTTCGCGCGCAATTGCTAACTACATCGCCAAGTACTCGACCAAGTCCACCGACGACGCTGGTGCCCTCGACCATCGCCTAACGGGTCTCGATGACCTCGACGATTGCCGGGTCACCGGCCATCTTCGTCGAATGGTCGAGACTGCGTGGAATCTGGGGGCGCGTCCTCACCTCGCGCGCTTGCGGGCTTGGGCGCACTCGCTCGGTTTCGGTGGTCACTGGCTGACCAAGTCGAGGCGCTACTCGGTCACTTTCACATTCCTGCGCCGCCAGCGTCAAGCGTGGCAGGAGAGGCGCACCAACCCCACGACGGCCCAGGCGACGATCAACCTGGGCCTTTGGAAATGGGTCGGCACCGGTTGGCTCACGGCGGGCGACGAATGGCTCGCGGCATTGGGCCATCGAGCCCGAGCGCGTTCTCGCATCGAGGCGCGTGAGGCGGGTGACCGTGAGAAGAGCCAGAACACCGTGTGGCCGTGGAGCGGAGACGACGATAGTTCCCTGGACGTCAGTTCTGGCGCGGGGGTGCGATGGTCATGACGTTGCCCAAGAACCCCCTTCCGAAGGTCGCCTACCCTGGCTCTAGTGGTCCCGGACCCCGTGGTCCCAGCCCTGGCCGACCCGTGCAGCCTCCTAGACCAACGACCCCGACGGACAACGCCTCGGCTTCGCTGTGTATCAACGCACCCGTCTTCGTCGATCTGTCGAACGCGCAGGAGATTCTCGCCACCACCGCGCTCGCGACGCTCCTCGGGTCCGTACTCGTCCAGGGCCAGCGAATCGAAGTCGTGATTGAACCGTCCGGCGTCACAGCGTGGACGCATGATTGACTAGCAATATGGACGTTCACTGTGTTTGAAAATGGTGTCTAGCGACACCGATTGAGGAGAGAATCGTGCGCATCGCCACCTACACCCGGATTTCGACCGACGAAGTCAACCAGCCCTACTCACTCGGCGCGCAGTTGGAGAAACTCAGCAACTATGTCGCGAGCCAAGAGGACTGGGAACTCGTATCCACCTTCACCGACCAGATGTCGGGCGCCAAGTTAGAACGACCCGGACTCACCAGCGCACTGCGCGCCGCGAGGGCCGGAAAGTTCGATCTCCTGCTCGTCTATCGCGTCGACCGACTCTCGCGCAGCGTGCGCGGGCTCGCCGAGATATTGGAGACCTTGGACGGCGTGAACGTGGGTTTTCGCTCGGCGACCGAACCATTCGACACCACGTCACCGGCCGGACGCATGATGGTCCAGATGCTCGGAGTCTTCGCCGAATTCGAACGCGCGACCATCATCGACCGCGTGATCGCGGGCATGGACCGCAAGGCCAGCCTCGGCGGTTGGTGCGGCGGCGCCGCCCCCTACGGCTACCGAGCGGTGAAAGGCGAGGGGCGTCTCAGCGTCGATGAGTCCGAGGCACCGCTCGTGCCGGTGCTCTTCGACCTCTACGCTAATCAGCACCTCGGCAGTCACGCCGTCGCCAACTGGCTCAACGCTGCGGGCCTCGTGACGCGCTCGGGCAAGCCCTGGTCGTTCAAGTCGGTCCTGACGGTGCTGCGCAGTCGTGTCTATCTCGGCCAGGTCCGCTACCGCGACGGGTGGTGTGAGGGCAGTCACCCGGCTGTCATCGACGAGGAGTTGTTTGATGCCGCACAGGTAATCCTCGACGAGCGCGCAGAGGACAGCGCCAAGCGCGCGACCAACGCCTCGGACTACCTGCTCACCGGACTCGTTGTTTGCAACAACTGTGGCCAGCGCTTCGCGGGCACGCGCGCGACCGGTCGCAACGAGACCTACCGCTACTACACGTGCGGTTCACGCCAGCGCTACGGCACGAAGACCTGTAGCGCCGACCGGCTGCCCGCCGAGGTGCTCGACAGCGCCATCATCGAGTCGCTCCTCGCCGCTTACGAGGATTCGGACCTCTTTCGTGCTGCTGTTGGCCAAGCACAAATGCAAGCCCGCGAAGGTCACTCGCGCTACGGCGACGAACTTCGCGCCGTCTCCAATGAACTCGCCAAGGTCGACATGAGCGTCGATCGCTACCTGCGAGCCTTCGAGTCGGGTTCCATGCCCGAGGCGCTGTGCAGCGAACGAGTGAAAGAACTCGCCACTCGCGCCACCGATCTTCGGGCTCGCCGCGAAGAACTGAACGGAGAGATGGAACAGGCCGACATCACCTGCGCCTCACCCGAGGAAATCGCGACATTACGAGACCGGGTGAACGAAGCCATCACCGAAGGCTCACTAGCCGTAGTTAAATCGCTCTTGCAGGCTCTCATTCACGAAATTCGAGTGGATAGCCGCAATGCCATTCAGCCCGTCTTTCGGGTGCCTTTGGCTGGTGACGCCATGGCGGGCGATGCGGTTCGCGCACCGTCCCGATCGGTGGGCGCTGAGGGACTCGAACCCCCGACCTGCTGAGTGTAAATCAGCTGCTCTAACCAACTGAGCTAAGCGCCCGAGAAATACCAAGTCTAGATGGCCTCACCTCGTGACGAATAAAGTTAAATCGCCCCCACTGACAACATGAAGTCCAGCAACTCCGGGGTGGCGCAAAAAATGGGCCGGCGCACCACCGCTTCGGACGTCTCCAAGACGTCCCCGCGATAGTCACTCGCCACCGCACCGGCCTCACGCAGGATCAATAGTCCAGCCAGGTAATCCCACGGGTTGAGCGTGGAGTGTTGAGCCACGCCGTAGACATCGAGTGATCCGTCGGCTACGAGGCAGATCTCCAAACTCGCGGCTCCCAAGGCACGGAACTGCGCCCAGCCCAGGTGACGCGGAGGTAGTCCAGAAAACGCCATGATCGACTTGGCGACCATCGTCTGTCCACTAGGAGAAATGACTAGTCCGTCGCGAGTCGCACCAGCACCTTTCTCCGCTTCGAAGGCCGTCCCGGTGGCCTGATTCATCACTAGCCCCGCCACGAGTTCATTGCCCCGCATCACTGCCAGTGACGTTGCGTAAAACGGAACGCCGTGGTCACAATTAGTCGAACCGTCGATGGGATCCACTACTACGGTGTATTCACCGCCTCCCGTCACGCCCGATTCTTCACTCACCACCCCAAAGCCCGCCGCACCCAATACCCTCAATGCCACCTCGTCAGCGACCACGTCCAAGTGATACTGCGTGTCGCGCGCTCCGGAGTAACCCCGCCCCCGATGACTGGCCACGGCGTCGCGGATCTCAAGGGCACAGAGGCGTAATGGGTCGAGCAGACTGGTTGGCACGTGTCCACGGTAGTGGCGGCGAAGGCTAACCTGAATATCAATGGCCGCCATTGACGTAGCTGGTTTCGTAGCTGACCTTAAAGATCACGCAGTAACTCACGGTTTTCATGTGCACGACGAGCGCCATTTCGTGGAGACCTATTCACTGCGCCAAGCGTGGGAAGTGGACCTGCACCCCGAAGACGGTTGCGGCGGACCCATCGATCTGCACATCGAACTCGATGTCGATCCGCGCACGTTGCTGGCTTTCGAGGATGCCGTTCTCGGGCTACCCGACGACGTCGATCCACCCGACGAGTTTCACTTCCCCCTCGTGTTGACGTGGAGCCTGCCGCCAATGCCCCACAGCCCCGATCTCCTTCGTCTGGCCATCGACCTGGCGCCGGTAGGAGGCATGGAGATGCCCCTTGAAGTCACCGCCACTGACTCCTTCGCCTCCCCCACCGAGACCAGCGAACGGCGCATCTCGATTGTGGCGCGGCGCGCCATCTCACTCTCGCAGGTCTCTAAGGGCGAAGACCCTCTCTGCGAGGTCTTTGAACGTGGTCGCGGTGTGAGTGATTATTTACTGCAAGCCGCCGACTCGTGGCTCGGCTAAGCCGCCTCGGCATCGTCGCTCCGCTCCTCGCCGCTGGAGTGCTGTTGAGCGCCTGTGGTACCGGCTCGGCAGTAGCGCAAGCACGCACGTCGTGCGTGTTCGTGCACAAGGCCCTCGTCCTGCAAGCGAAAAGTGAAGCGAAGGGAATTTCGCCCGCGCAGAGTAACGTGCTTCAGGGACAGGCAATGAGCGAACTCCTAAAAGGTAGCTCTTCCGCGGCCGCGGCCACGTCGAGCGATGGTAGTTGGAATCCCTTGATGACGACTATCGGCGAAGCCGAGCGCGTGCCACTCCACGACCTTGTCCCCGCCCTGACACGCCTGTGCCAAGTGGCGAATTCCTCCGCGCCCTACCTATAGGACGAGGCGCTCGACTACTGCTTCGGGAAGCGCTGGTACAGCCATTCGAGTGAATTGGGACGCACAATCGCCTCATCCCAGCCGTCGAGCAACGATTCGAGATGCTCGTGATTGGCCACTTGAGCAATAATCACCACGGTCATTTCGCTCACGGGCTCAGACATCGGGTAGTAGTCGCCGAAAGCATCTTCGGTGATAGCCGCATCGGGCTCGATCATCAAGTAGAGCTCACCCGTGGCTTCGACCCACGACAACTCGTAGTGATTGCCCTGGGCGTCAGTCCAGTCATCGCCGTATTCGAACTCCGCGCTCTCGCGACGGGCTTCATTGCTCTCGTAAAAGGTTTCGAGGTCCATCCCTCCAGACTACGTCACCGCTCACGGCGGGCGACTCACGATGTGCGCAGCGCTATGGACACGTATGTGTGTAAGAAATGTCGTCGGAACAGGTACGTTGCACTGACTTTGCGGCACTGTACTCAACGTCATGACCCTTGCCCACGACTACCTCAGCCAATTGCGCAACGACTGGCGCTTCGAGGGACGCAGTAACTCCTCGAGACTCGCCTGTGCACACCTGCGCTCCCACCACGCCGAATTGGCGCTCGACGGTGCCGAGGATCTATTCGACGTGGTGAGCGCCCTCGACACCGGGGCGGGACGCAGCGTGATCGAGCGTGCGCGCATCGTCCAGGCCCTCCTGATGGGATCCAACGATGAGTCGGTAGCGCGCGCGCTGCTACAGACACTGTTGCCCGGCGTGGTAAGTGTGTGTCGTCAGTTGCGCTTCGGCGAAGGGATCGTCGATGAACCCCACGAGACGGTGGCCGTCGCCGTCGCACTGCTGAACGACCTGATTCGAGACTGGTCGGGCCAATCGCGTAGCTACGCCGCCCCCGACTTGCTGTCGGCCCTGCGTGGTCGCCTGCGGCGTTGGCTCTTGAAGGAGAAAGGTGCCCGGCTGGTCGCAGCCCCCTTCGAGGACCTCGAGCCCGTCGCGGCGGAGTGCTCTCCGCTCCTCACTCGCCTCGAAACGCTGCGCCACGGGCCCCACGAGCGACTCGCCCGTTTGACCTACCAGTGCGTTTTCGCCGGGGTCGCGTTGAGCGACCTGGCCCGGGCGGACCATTCGTCGCTACCCACCCTGAAGCGCGAGTTGCAGGTTTTCGCCCTCGCTCACCTCCTGGGATGAGCGAACCGTTCAGTGCCCGACCCCAACTACCTCTAACCTTCGATAACCATGACCCGTCGACGGTTCACCCTGCGTATCTCGCATCTCCTGATGTGGTCGAGCCCCCTGCTGTTGCTGGTGCTGGTCTTCACCTTGAATTCTCGTCCCCTGCACGCAGCCACGACATCCCTAGCGACCACCACGACGACGCCATTGATCACGAGGGCACATCCCACCTCGACGACGACTCCCTCCCCAGCGAGCTCGACTCCAACGTCGACGACCACCGGTCCCTCACCCGTGTCGACCCCGAGGGGATCGAACCTCGCGGTCACCTCGAACACCTCCACGACGACCACAGCCCCCTCCGTCGTCGCGACGACCAGCGTGGCGCGCGCGCCCTCCTCCGTCGGGACCGCCACGAGCGCCGTCTCGAACGCGAGCGTCGAGGACCGCGCCGGAAATCTGACCCTCAACTCTCCCGAGGCCCTGTTCCCCTTGCACGGGCCCGGACTGTGGTTGCTGGGCGCCGACCACGCCGTCACGAGCGACTTGATCTGCGGGACTCGCTCACTCGGGGTGGGCGCCATCGTTCACCTCTCAGCCCAGCAGAATTGCCAACTGGCGATCACCATCGCCACGGGGGCACCGACTTCGTGGACTCTTCGAGCCCAACCTTGAAGCGGGTCTCGACCGGACCCCTCCAAGGTGTGGCCCTGACCCTGTACTTCGTACTGCTCCCCTACGTGGTGGAGACGAAATGGCGCTTCTCCTACAGTGTCACCAACGGCGCAGTCCTCCGTGATCTCCTGGTCGGTCTCGCGATCTTTTGGCTGATCTTCCTTGGTCTCTTCGCCACGTACGTCCACCGGCTTCGCCATTCTCGTACGTTGCCGTCCAACGGCTGCGCGTGGTTGGCGGGACTGGTCATCATGGCGCTGCCCTTCCTGGTCACTTCGAGTGCCCAGGCGAGCGCCTCACCCACGCGTTCACCGATCACGAGCACCACGACGACAATGGCGCGGTCCACCGCAGCGACCACCAGTGAATCAACCGGTTCGCCGCCGTCCACTCCGGTGCCCGAGAAGTTCGGACTCTTCGCGGTGGCGATCGCGGCCAAGGGACGGCGCGACCGTCTGCGCACCTCGCACTCCCCCGGTGACGACGGCGACGAGTTTCTCGACTCCCTCGCTCGACGCCTGCACGAGGGTGACGAGCAACTCATCGCTCGGCTGCGCGACGTGGTGGGATCACAGCTCGACGGCGAGGTCGTGGTGAGCGACGACTCCTTCGCCGTGGCGACGAGAGCGGACTTCGACCCGGTCGTGGTCACGATCATTAGTACCTCTCGCGAGGGGATCACGCTCGGCTACGCCCGTGAGGGGGGTTCACTCCCCGTCGACCTCTCGCGAAGCACACCTGACCTCGCCGAGGGCATCGTGGCTCTTCACGACGGTGTGGTGGGCTTCGCTCACAGTGACAACGAACTGATGCGTGCACTGGCGCGTCGCCGTGACGCCTCGACCCTGGTGGTGTTCCTGGGCGATCCGACCGAGATCGATGAGGAGTTGCGCCAACTCTGCGTCACGCTGCGGCCCGCGAGCGGCACGCCGCTCTTCACCAGTTCCTCGCCACGACACGTGCGCGTCGAGTTGCTACGCGCCTACCCTCAGGTACAGGGTCTCGTCGAAGACTTCGTCCCGACCCTGCGACGGCGATGCGTTGAAATGGTGGCGTACCTCGCGATGCACCCCGGAGAGCCCGTCACCGGCGACCGACTGCGCACCCGGGTCCTCGTGCACGCCAACGTCGATGCGTCCAAGACCACTCTCACCAATACCGCATCCTCGATTCGACGAGCCCTGGGCAGCGACAATCGCGGCTACCTCCTCGAACCGGTGTCCTCGGGTCTCTACCACCAGCGCGGCGTCGAGTTCGACATCGCGGACTTTCATCGACTCGTCGCGCGCAGTCGCCAGTCGACGAGTAACGAAGCCTTTGATCTGTACCTGCAGGCACTGCGACTGGTGCACGGCGAACCGCTGGCGAGTGTCCTGAAGGGATTCGAGTGGTTCACCTTCGAAGGGCACCGCGCCCAGCTCCAGCGCGACGGCGAGTGGGTGGCGCTGGCCCTGCACGACGCCGCGCTGGACCGGGGCGACGTGGAGACCGCTTTTTGGGCGCTACGCCAGGGGCTTCTACTGGACCCGGAGTCCGACGAACTGGTGGACGCGCTCGCAGCGCGTGCCGCGATTACGCCAGTTTCGAGGAGATGGAACTGGCGCTGCGCAACACGAGTCCGTCCGCCCCGGCCGCGCTGTAGCGATGAGCTGGGCGTTCGAGCGCTTCGGCCGCTAGATCCTGCCAGCAACTGAGAAAATGCCAACGGCGGCGCGACGAAGAGGTGCTTGGAGAGAGAACCCGGAATGGTATTGATCTCGTTGACGTAGAGTTCGGCGTCATTGGCCAAGAAGTCGATTCGCGCCACTCCGCGCACCAGCGCGACGTCCACGATCTGGCGCGCCGCGGCTTCAACAGCGTCGCCCTGGCCCGGCGGCAACTGTCGCGGGCAGTTCGCGCGGCGCCGACACCATGCCCTCGCCGCCCACGTACTTGTCGCGGTAGTCGAGGATCTCGGCATCGGCCGCGCGGCGAATCGGCTTCTCGATCGCGGAGAGTTCGACGTGGGGAAAGGTCCGCACCGCAATCTGCACGTCAGTGAGGTCGGCGCGAAAGGGCTCGACGACGCAGCCGCGTGCCAGGTGGACGTTAGTGACCAGACGAGCCTTCGCCGTGGCCAAGTCCGCCACCACGTCGATGCCGATCGACGAGCCGCCGAAACGGGGCTTCAAGATGTAGGGACCGTCAAAATCCAAGTGCGCCGTGTCATTGCGTGAGCAATGCTCGCGGCAACGACGGCAGTCCCGCGTGTGTCACCAACGAAGAGAACACCCACTTATCCATGCCGATAGCGGCGCCCGCGACGCTGGGGCCGCTATAGGGAATGCCGGCGAGGTCGAGGGCGGCTTGAATAGTCCCGTCCTCACCCGGCCCGCCGTGGGTCGCCAAGATCAACACGTCGAGTTCGAGACGCCGTTCCTTCGACAAGCGACCGCCCGCCACGTAGAAACCACCTTCAGCGCCCAGGCGCAGGGACAGATCACTCGACCCCTTGGGTACGCCTTCGAGGAAGGACTCGGCCTCGCTGGTGACGGCGACCTGGACGAAGTCGCCGGACTTGGTCCAATAGATGCCCACCGCCTCGCCGCGACCGCGGTGCAACTCACGCAGGGCCAACAGGCCGGTCAAGAATTGAAATGTCGTGTTCGGGGCTCGGGCCACCGAACAACACGCCTACTGTCACTCAACTACCTCACCGCTCGTCTAAAGCATCAAGGGTAGTGGTCGGGCAGGTCATTGAGGTATAACACGGCGTCGCCGGCCGCGCAGCGAGGCGCGAACCCAGGCGACGGCGTCGTCGCGAACCTTGAAACGACGGGCTTCGCGCCCGTAGCCCATCGATCAGGGCCGCACTGTTGGTACGCCCGACGATGGCGAGTTCGACGCCGCGGCGCGCGATCTCTCGAGCCAACTCTTCGTTCTCGATCACCCTGCTCGCCCACCGAGTTCTATCAGCCCCGGGGTGACGACGACCCGGCGAGCGCCCGGACCGCACACGATCAGAGTATCGCGAGTGAGGCACGCGCACTCGCCGGGTTGGCGTTGAAGGTGTCATCGACCACCACCACACCCGAAGCCGCGGTGGCGACCGTGGCCCGATTGGCGACCGCGCGCACTGCGCGAAGTCGTCGCGGCAGTTCCGAACCGAGCGCACCCACTTCAAGGGCAGCGGCGACCGCGCAGGCGACGTTGGTCGGCTGCACGCCCGACGACCGGGTCCATCGTGGCGACCTCCTCGGCGTCCACCCATTACGTCGCCAGACATCCCCTCGAGCGACGACGCGCACGTCAGCCGTCGTTGCGACTCGACCCCGCGGTGCGCACGCGACGACCCTCGAGGCGCGCTCGGGCCAACGCGCCAGGCGCGGATCGTCGATGTTCACGATGACGACTCGCGCGCGCTCGGTGATCTCGAATTTGGCCTGCTCGATGACGTCGAGGCTCTTCATGCGCTCGAGGTGCACTGGTCCAATGGCGGTCACCACCGCGACGTCGGGCGGGCACCACGCGCACAAGTCACGAATCTCACCGGGACCGTAGGTGCCCATTTCGGCGACGAAGACCCTCGTCCCGTCGGCAGGTTCTCGTTGATGGCGCGCGAGAGTCCCGCACGGTTATTGAAACTCTTAGGGGTGGCGACGACCCCGCCGTCGCCGCTCAACAGGTCGGCCAGATGGTTCTTGGTCGAGGTCTTTCCGTAGGAGCCCGTAATCGCGACGACCACTGGGTCGCACGCGGGTGAGTCGCTGGCGCGCCTGGTCGACGAACTCGGCGGCCCGGCGCAGTTCGTAGGGGGCGAGCAACCACGCGGCCGCCGCGAGGGCGGCGGGTACGGGTCCACACCGCGAGGGCACCGAAGAGCCACGGGTTAGCGACGAGGGTGCCGAGGGCGACGAGCAGTGCCGAGATCAGTGTGCCCAGCACCGCGACGGTATACAGACGTCGTGTCCATCGCAGCTTTCCGGTGCGTCCTCGTGGCGTGAGACCCCAGGGACACGGAACGCCGGAGATGATGGCGTCGACCACCACGACCGCGACCGCGTGCGCCACGACCGACACCACCACCGCGATCGGGAAGGTGCACCAGACGATAAAGGAGGCAACGCGGGGACGGCCGCGCCACAACGCGACGAACGACGTCGCGCGCAACGAGAGCCACGTCCAGCGACGCCAGAACCGCAACGTCGACGACGGCCTCATAGTGCTCGCGCTGGAGCACCCGCAGCCAGCGCACCATCTGCAGCACGTATCCCAGGGACAGCCCCGAGATGCCCGCGACCAACCAGAACACTCTCACTGCCCCCACCACCCGTCGGCGAACGTGGGCCGAGAGCTGCGCGGGCCGCTCGGTCGGGCACCAGATGCCCAGTCTCGGCCAGAACGTCGAGCTCCACGTCAGGCGAATGCACCAGCAGCGCGCTGATTCGCCGAGCGACCTCGATCGGCACGTCATGGTCGTTGGCCCCCCACACCAGGGACACCGGCGCGGTGACCTGAGCGAGTTGTGCCTCGAAGTTCTCGTTCACGCTCGCCACCAGGATCTCGCGCAGAAGCCCCGTCGCATTTCGATAGTCCCTCGAACCATACTTCTGCCGCGCCGCCTCCATGCGCGCCTCGCTGATCAGTCGGCGCCGGTGCAGGGCACGAACCATTCGATACGCCCATGGCGAGCGACGCGCGTTGGCGAGGCGAATCAGTGGGGCGCCACTTAACACCACGGCGCTGCACGCGATCGGGGTGCGCCAGGGTGAGCGCCATGGCGACGCGGCCCCCGTTGGAGTGACCCACTAAGACCAACGGTCCGGCGGCCGAACTGGCTGAGGACCGGCTCGAGGAGGCGTGCGTAGAGCGCACTGCCACCGGCGCTGCTCGGCAAGGGTGACGCGCCGAAGCCCGGCAGGTCGAGGGCCACCGAGGCGATGCCGTCGCGCGCCAGCAGTGTCGCGGCCGCGCCGAAGTCGGCACTGGTGCGCGCCCACCCGTGCAGCCAGACCACCTGAACAGGTCCGTCGCCGTAGGCCTCTCCAAAGATGTTTCCTTCGCCGTAGGCACGCAGCACGTCCTTCAGGTTACTGAAGCCCCGACGCCCAACCGTTTTCGACGCCGGAGTCTTGGGTCCGAGAGCCACATGAGCCCCACGTCACGCCCGAACGGTAGCGTCGTGAGCACCATGAGCGACGAGATCGGTTTCTCCGACGATTTATTGATCGGCCTCACTCCCGAGCAACGCGAGGCCGTGACCTCCGACGCCCGGCGCCTCCTGGTGCGCGCCACTGCGGGTTCGGGCAAGACCCACGTCTTGACCTTGCGCATCCAGCGCCGCATCGCCCTCGACGAGGTGGGCGCGGACCAGGTCCTGGCCATGACCTTCACTCGCAAGGCCGGCGAAGAACTGCGCAAGCGCCTCTTTCGCGCCGGGATCCGCGACGTGCGCGCGGGCACGTTTCACCGCGCCGCCATGAACATCGTCAACGAGTACCGCCAGGACCACCACCTCAAGCCCCTCACCATCGAGGCCAACCGCCGTCGCGTCGTGGCACTCCTCGCCCAACAGCTGCGCGAGGACGGCGAGGTCAAACTCGAGGACTGGCAGTTGCCGCGACTCGAGCAGGAGATCGGTTGGGCCCTCAGCCAAGGTTTCCACGGCGCCACCTACGCACGTGCCGCGAAGAAGGCGCGTCGTGACGCCCCGTTGCCCCCGGCCGTCTTCGCCGACGTGCTCGATCGCTACGTGGGGCTCTGTCGCAGTCGCGGCGTCCTCGATTTCGACCTCCTGCTAAGCGAGGCCATCACTCTCCTGCGCGACGAGCCCAACGTGCGCGGCGCCTTTCGACATCGCACGCGCGCGCTCTTCGTCGACGAGACCCAGGACATGAATCCCCTGCAGTTCATGCTGCTCGCCCAGATGGCCGGCGACGATCCCGACCTGTTCTGCGTCGGCGACCCCAACCAGTCGATCTACGGGTTCAATGGTGCCAATCCCCAACTACTGCTCGACATCGTGCGCACGTGGCCCGACACCGTTGTCTTGGACCTCACGCGCAACCACCGTTCCACCGCCCACATCATCGCCGTCGCTAATACGCTGCTCGAACCCGGGGCGCGCGGCATCGTGCCTGCCCACGACGACGGTGACGTGCCCCTGGTGCGCGGATACGCCACCGACCTCGACGAGGCCCAGCACGTGGCGACCTGGCTGTCCGTGCACCACCAGCCCGGCAGCCCGTGGAAATCAATGGCGGTGTTGGCGCGCACCAACGCCCAGCTCGACGTCATGGCGAGTGCCCTCGAGTCGGCACGGCATCCCCGCCGAGCGCCGCGGGACCGAGCACTCCCCGGCGTCGGACCTGTTACGCACCGAATCGGCGTCGCGTCGCGTGGAGAGCGAGAGCGACCGACGCGGTCGCGCTCTACGACGATCCACCGTTCCAAGGGACTCGAGTTCCAGCACGTCGTCGCCGTCGGATGGGCCGAAGGTCAACTGCCCCACTACAACGCCACGAGCCCCGAGG
This sequence comes from uncultured Acidimicrobiaceae bacterium, assembly GCA_963734655.1. GTDB lineage: Bacteria > Actinomycetota > Acidimicrobiia > Acidimicrobiales > RAAP-2 > RAAP-2. Next base: position 130,974 of record CAVTHY010000001.1, read on the forward strand.
AGTTGGCCGAGGAGCAACGACTCGCCTACGTGGCCCTCAGTCGCGCCGAAGCGACTCTGCTGATCACGTGGAGCAAGGGGCGCAACGACCCGCGCTTTCCCGACCGCGTCCCGTCGCGCTTCCTCGGCCCCATCGAACGGTCCTCGCCGAGATCGCCCAACGTAACGAGCCGGTCACCGGCGAACAACGCCGCCGCGCCTCGAAGCGATTCGCCGCGAACTCGAGGCGGCCGCACCCGTGCGTCGAGGAGTCGGCCAACGTTTTGGGCCGCTCGAGCACTACCAGTCGAGGTCGGCGACGACCGGGGCGTGGTCCGAGGGCTTCTCGCCCTTTCGCGCGTCGCGGTCCACGTAGGCGTCGCTGCACGCGCGCGGCCGTCGGCGCGTCGGCCAAGAGATAATCAATGCGAAGTCCCCAGCCACGGTGGAACGAACCATTGCGGTAATCCCACCAAGTGTAACTGGGCTCATCGAGCGTGCACGAGACGACCCAGGTCGACCAGATCGGTCGCCAGCACCGCGCGCAGCGCGGCGCGTTCGGCGCTCGATACGTGGGTGGCCCCTTCGAAGACAGCGGGGTCGTAGACGTCGAGGTCGCTCAGCGCGACGTTGAAGTCACCGCCCACCATCACGGGCTGGGTCCGGTCGCGTTCGGCGAGCAGGACTCGCAGCGTCTCGAGCCAGCGCAATTTGTAGTCGTAGTGCGGATCGTCAAGGGCGCGACCGTTGGGGACGTAACACGAGTAGACCCGCAAGCCCTCGACAGGTCGCGGCGATGAAGCGCGCCTCGGCGTCGTCGCTCGAGTCCGCGGCGCACGTCGCTCAAGCCACACGCGCGAGATGATCGCCACGCCGTTCCAGTGTCCCTGGCCGAAATGCGCCGCGTCGTAACCGAGCTCCGCTAAGGCGGCGAAGGGGAACTTCTCGTCGCTCTGCTTGGTCTCTTGGATCAAGGCACGTCGGGTTCGTGCAGTCGAGTCCACTCGTGCGACCCGCGGCCACCTCGCCGTCAACGAATTGACGTTCCAGGTGGCGACTTTCACGGCGCGTCGGCGAGGATGAACAACAGATCGGCTTCGACGGCTACCTGCCCATCGACTGACGGCGCGTCCGTGACCCTTGCCACCGCGCGCGGACAGACGCGTCATCTCGCACTCGAGCAGCAGCGTGTCGCCCGGTAGGACCTGACGGCGGAACCGCGCGTTCTCGACACCTCCGAAGAGGGGAAGGCGACCCGGTGAAACGCTCGTCGCTCAGCACGGCCACGGCACCCACTTGGGCGACCGCTTCGAGCATCAGGACTCCCGGCGTGGTGGGGCGGCCCGGGAAATGACCGGGGAAGAACCACTCGTCGCCCGTGAGCGTCCAGCGCCCGCTCGCGCGTACACCCGGCTCGATGCTCGACCAAGTCGGTCGATCAACAAGAAGGGCGCGCGGTGAGGGATCCAGTCCTCGGGGTCGAGTGAGAGATCAGTCATGTCAGGGCCAACTCCGCGATTCGTCGTTCACTGTCGACGGTAACCAATCGGAAGGTCTGCTGGTCGCCGCGTTTCAAAACGTCACGCGCCCGCGCGGGCGCGGGGTCTCCGAGTGACGTGGTCGGGGCGTAACACTCGATGGGCGTCGCCGTTCTTCAACGTCACTTTGATGACGGCCCCGTGCGATGTGAAGGCCACCACTTCGCCCGTGAGCGTCGCGCCGATCTTGAACTGCTTGACGAAGGCGGCGAAACCACCCTCGGCGATTGACAGGTTGACGTCCACGACGAAGCGCGACCGCCGGCGGCGACGAGTCTTGTGGCTCCGGCACGCTGCCTGCTTCTCGAGCGGTGCAGGCGCTACCTTCTTTACCGACGTCTTCTTGGCGGCGACGGCCTTCTTGGCCGTGCGAGGAGACTTCGCGGCTGGTGCGACTCCGGCGCCCGCGACGGTCTTGGGTTCCTTGGAGACTCGAGTCTCCTTAGGTTCCTTGATTTCAGATCTTGCGGCTTTCTTCGCCACCTTGACCTGGGCGCTGGTCTTGGTCACTGGCTCCGCCTTGACGACGGCGACGTTTGGCGGCACGCGGCGCCTTGACCGGCGTGAGAGTGTCGCCGATGGCCGGCACCACACCCTCGGGCAGTGCAACCGCCAGCTTCTTGACCGCGCGCGGTGGCGCGAACTGACTTGACGCCGCGCACCGGTAGGCGCTCGGTGAACACCCAACCGACGCCCTTGACGGGCTTGCCCGCCAATGAGACGCCCTTCGTCGAAGAGCCACGGGTACTGTTCGTGGAACTCCTGGAACGAGTCGTTCGAGAGGACGACGGCACCGATGCGCTGGGCGATCTTCAAGATGAAGGCGTCGCCTCGACCCACCGCTCCGGCCGGGGGCGTGACGATCTCGCCAGCGATCTCGGCCTCCTTGAAACGCTCACGTTCCGACGCCGCCGACCCGATGCTCGAAACTCGCGTCAACCACCACAATGACGTCGGCGTGAGTCGTACTCCTCGAGGAAGGCTCGCACCGCGTCGTCGAGTTGGACGAGGCTCGGGATGGTACGACCCTCAGTAGCCAGATTCGAGCCGTCGACGACGACCCGAATGACGTGGGGCTTCACTGGAGAGCTCGAACGAGCAGATCGGCCTGTTCGGCTTCGTGCACTAGGTGCGATCCCGTCGCGGGACTCGCCGATTCGGCGCGCGCCACGTGGCGCACGGTTTTATCGCGCAGGGCCTTGTGCATCTGCAGGTGAACGAAGGGCCAGGGACCCATGTTCTCGGGCTCCTCCTGGAGCCAGACCACCTCATCGGCGTTCGGGTACGAGAAGAGAACCGCCTCGATGTCCTCGACGGGCCACGGATAGATCTGCTCGACCCGCACCACGGCCACGTTCGCGAGACCGAGTTCGTCACGTCGTGCGATGGCCTCGTGCGACACCTTCCCGCTGGCCAACACGACGCGGGTCACCGCGGCGCGGTCCTGCACCGCATCGTCGAGCACCCGCGCGAACGATCCATGTTCGAATGATTCGAGGGGCGAACGCGTCTGCACCGCGCGCAACCTTGACTTGGGCGTGAAGACAATCAACGGCGTCACGTGCTCGCGGCGGACCTGGCTACGCAGGAGGTGGAAGTACTGGGCGCCCGTCGTAGGTTGGGCGACACGGATATTGTTACGCGCGCACAACGACAAGAACCGCTCGATACGGCCGCTGGAGTGCTCGGGCCCTTGACCCTCGTAGCCGTGGGGCAAGAGCATCACCAGTCCCGCGGTCTGACCCCACTTGTCCTCGGCGGCCACCAAGAAGTTGTCGATGATGATCTCGGCGCCATTGACGAAGTCGCCGAACTGCGCCTCCCAAATCACCAGTGAACTGTTGGACTCCACCGAGTACCCGTACTCGAAGGCCAGCGCCGCATATTCGCTCAAGAAAGAGTCGCGCACGGTGAAGAAGCCCGGGGAGTTGAGATTGGCCAGCGGGACGAATTGTGCGCCGTTGTCGTAATCGATCAGTGCGGCGTGACGATGCGAGAAGGTTCCCCGACGCGAATCTTGACCCATCAGGCGCACGTTCGTCCCCTCCATGGTGAGGGATCCGAAGGCCATCGCTTCGGCCAGTGCCCAATCGACGTCGCCCGATTCGAGCAGGGCCCGGCGCAGGACAAATTGACGCTCAAGTTTGGGGTGGATGGTGAAGGTGTCGGGAGCCGACATCGTCACGTGCGCGATCTCGAGCAGTCGGTCCCTCGTGACCCCGGTTTCGGGCGCGGGCAGGTCGGCGGGAATCTCCGCGACCGGGATCTGATCGAGTTCGGGAACCGGCACGGTTCGGACCTCGTCCAGCACGCTCTGTAGTCGCTCGTTGAATTGGTCGAGGGCCAGTTCGGCCTCCTGCATGGTCATGTCACCTCGGCGGATCAGGGTCTCGGTGTACGCCTTTCGCACCGAGCGCATTTGATCAATGATCTTGTACATCTGAGGTTGGGTGTAACTCGGATCATCGCCCTCGTTGTGGCCGTGACGGCGGTAGCAGACAATGTCGATGACGACGTCGCGGTGGAATTCCTGGCGATAGTCGTAGGCCAGTCGTGCCACCCGCGCGCACGCTTCGGGGTCATCGCCGTTGACGTGTAGGACCGGCGCCTGAATCATTTTGGCGATGTCAGTCGGGTAGAAACTCGAGCGCGCCGACTCCGGCGCGGTGGTGAAGCCGACCTGATTGTTGATCACGATGTGCACCGCCCCGCCCACTCGGTAGCCCGATAGCTGCGAGAGGTTGAGCGTCTCGGCCACCACACCCTGACCGGCGAACGCGGCGTCGCCGTGGACCAGAATCGGCAAGAAGGGGAAGTGGTCGGGTCCGACCACCCAATTGGTCCCGTCGCTCGGTCGAACGACCTGATCCTGCTTCGCACGCACGATGCCCTCGACGACCGGGCTCACCGCTTCGAGGTGCGAAGGGTTCGACGCCATCGACACATCGATGGTGGCGCCGTTTGCGTTCTTGTAGACGCCGCGCGCCCCCTTGTGGTACTTGACGTCACCGCTGCCCTGGACGCTCTCGGGATCGAGGTTGCCCTCGAACTCAGAGAAGATGTCGCTGTAGGACTTACCCACCACGTTGGCGAGCACATTGAGACGCCCGCGGTGAGCCATTCCGATCACCGATTCACGCACACCCTGATCCGCGGCGGCGTCGAGAATCGTCTGCAAGGCCACAATGGTCGACTCACCGCCCTCGAGGCCGAAGCGCTTCTGTCCGACGTAGCGTGAGTGCAAGAAGCGCTCGAATACCTCGGCTTCATTGAGCGCATTAAGGATGTGGCGCTGCTCCTCGACGGGGGTGACGTGTCTTTACCCCTTCCACACGCTCTTGGATCCAGCGCTTCTGCGCGGGGTCCATGATGTGGCCGTACTCGATCCCCGTCGTGCGACAGTAGGCCTCACGCAAGATGGACAGAATCTCTTCGAGAGTGGCTTCGGTGCGTCCCGCCAAACCGTCGACGACGAAATGTTCGCTGGAGGTCCCAGATCGAGAGTCCATAAGTCGCCAAGTCGAATTCGGGATGCAACGCCGGTGGCTCGGTGTTGAGCGGGTCGAGGTGCGCGTTAAGGTGACCGCGCACACGGAACATGTTGATGAGTTCCTGGACGCGAATCTGCTTCAAGATATGGTCGTGGTCGTTCACGCCATTAGCGGTCCGCAGATCTTTGGACCAGCGCGCGGGCTCGTAAGGGATGCCGAGCGACTTCAAAGACTTCGTCGTAGAAATCGATGCCCGCCAGTCAGGCATTCAGCAACGTACTTGAGGAAGAGGCCCGACTCGGCACCCTGGATGATGCGGTGATCGTACGTGGAGGTCAGCGTCATGATCTTGCCCACCCCGAGTTCCGCGAGAGCGTGTGGGATCGGCCGCCTCGAATCCCGCGGGCCAGGCGAGCGCGCCCACGCCGAAGATCGCGCCCTTGTCCGGGCATGAGACGCGGTACCGACTGCACGGTGCCGAGCGTGCCGGGGTTGGTCAAGGAGCACGTGGCTCCCACGAAGTCGTCGGCGCCAAACGTCGCACTGTGCACTTTGCGCACGAGTTCCTCGTAGGCGATCAGGAATTCACGAAAGTCCATGGTGTCGGCGTCGCGAATAACCGGTACGAGGAGGTTGCGCGTCCCATCGGGGCGCTCAACGTCGACGGCTAGACCAAGTCCGACGTGCTCGTGACGGATGACTCCCGGCGTGCCCTTGGCGTCGACGGCCTCGACGAAGGTGGCATTCATCGAGGGAATCGACTTAAGCCCGTGAATGATCGCGAAGGCGATGAGGTGGGTGAAGGACACCTTGGCCCCGGTGGTGCGCCCGAGGGACTCATTGAGCGACGCCCGGTTGATTTCGAGCAAGTCGGGCGGCAACGGTGCGAACGCTGGTGGCCGTCGGTACGGCGAGTGACGCTTCCATGTTCGTCACGATGCGCGCGGCGGCACCGCGCAGGGGCGTCGCCTCAGCGTTCACTTCGACGGCTTAGGTGCCGGCGCGCGCCGCCACCGCGTGAGTGGTGCTCACCGTGGGAACCGCGAACGCTGATAGTCGACGAAGAACTCGCGCCAACTTGCCGAGACCGCCGTGGGGTCATTCAAGAATCGGTCGTACATATCGTCGACCAACCACGCATTGGGTCCAAATGAACCCTTGTGCAGGCAGAGAAGTGGGGGAGTCGAGAGGAGTCGTCACGTTCTCCAGCCTAATTGCATTGTCCGACAGACGAGGTTGGTCAAAAGCCAAGCGCGGTACCTCTTCCGACGCCATTTCTCGCAACACCAGCGCGGTAACTTTGCACCGTGGACAGCGCCCCGACCTCGACGGGACTGCGCTACCTCGAACCCTCGCCCCTCGGGCGAGCTTGCCCTGGCTCACCACCGCGTACGGCGACCGCGCGCTACCGTGGTCGGCGATCCACGGTGGACTCGACCGGCCGCTTCCTTCACCCGGCTGAGTCGGCGACTTGAGGACTTCGACGTGGTCGCCTACGACCGGAGGGGATACCAACGATCGCGGTCCCTTGGTCCGGGGACCCTCGATGAACACGTCGACGACCTGGATCGTGTTGTCAGACTGGGCCGCGTCCGACAGGTCCCGTCGATCCTCTTAGGCCACAGTTTTGGTGGTCTGGTCGCCTTGACGCTGGCCGCACGGACGCCGCGACAGCGCGCAGGTCGTCGTGGCCTACGAGTCGCCTCTGCCCTGGGTGCTCGCGCGGCCCTCGCCCACTCCGGCTCCCGGTGAGAATCCTGCCATCGAGGCGGAACGTTTCTTTCGCCGCGTGGTGTCGGATTCGTCGTGGGAGCGATTGAGCGCGCCAGAGCAGGAGTCGCGCCGGCTCGACGGCCCGGCACTCCGCGCGGACCTCACCGAGATGACGTCGCCACTGGCGCCCTTCGAACTCGACGAGATCACCGTGCCGGTGCGCTACCTCTACGGTGATCAACGTGCGGCGCCCTACTACCACGCGCTGGCGAGCCAACTCGAGACCTCAAGCCCATACTTCTCCTCTCGCGAACTCGCCGGCGCCCAGCACGGAGCGCACCTCTCGCACCCCGACTTGCTGGCGAGCGAGGTGCGCATGGCCTTTGAGCACCTGCACATCGCCTGACGCTCTGGGAACCTAGCCAACGGCGCGCGGTGGCAGTTTCCACGAAATGCGGTGAAATTCACTCGGACCGAGGAGACGCAGGCCGGCCATGTGGGCTGCGGTAGCGTAGCCCTTGTTGCTTTCGAGCTCGTAACCCGGGAATTGGCGAGCGAGACCAATGACGAGAAGGTCGCGATGCACCTTGGCGAGCACACTCGCCGCGGCGACGCTCGCGCACGTGAGATCGGCCTTGATCCTCGTGCGTACTTCGGGCACCGTGACGTCGGGATAGGGCGCGTCGAGCAAAAGTGCTGGCGCGTCGCTGAGCCAATCGAAGGAACCGTCGAGGAGGATGACGTCGGGAGTGCGCGCCAGTTGAGCGAGGGCCCGACGACCCGCCAGGCGAAGCGCGGCAGTGAGTCCGTGGTCGTCGATCTCCTGGGCGCTCGATTCACCCAGCGCGTAGTCGACGACCCAACGTTCGATGGGCTCCTTCAATTCGATGCGACGTTTCTCGGCGAGCAATTTGCTGTCACGAAGTCCTTCGGGAAATGGTCCGACCTTGGCGTCGATCACGACGAGCCCGATGCAGCAGGGGCCAAAAACGCTTCCCCGTCCCACCTCGTCGATTGCGGCAAGCGTGGTGAAGCCTTCGCGAAACAATTCGGCCTCAACCTCGAGATGAGGGAGAGTCATTGTCGCGCGCTTCGCCATGGGGTGATTCTCTCGCACTCGCGGCGGACCCTCACGCATCACATTGACATCGAAAAGTCACGCTGTGAGGATCGTTTGGAAGCCAACAACAATGTGCACAGCACTGGCGCCGGACTTCGGAGAGAATCGACCTCCCAGAATCTGCGCGTAATGCAAGTTGACCAGGGACAACGTTCGTAAACTGCCCGCTGGTGAGCGTGACGGGACGACGATTTCTCCTTCATTAATTCTTATGATCTTCACACTGTTCTCTTGTGAAGGCACCCTCCTGCCGATACAGTGACATCCAGCCCGTCTTATTGATGGGTAGGTTCAATCAACCACTTCGGTGGTTTAGGGAGGCAATAACACTATGCAAATTAGACACAAGCTCAGGCTCGCGACGACTATCGGCCTGGCGGCTGGTGCGTTGACGCTCGGCCTCGTGGCTCCGAGCGTGAGTGGTGCAGCCACCCCAAGCGGGACGCTGACCTTCGCCGAGGGACCTGGAGCGTCACCGAATTACATTTTCCCCTACATGTCCTGCACCTTCTTCTCAGTGTCGAACATCAATGGTTTCCAAGACTTAACGTATCGTCCGCTCTATTGGTTTGGTACCGGCGCTGCGGCGACCTACAACGAGAGTCTTTCGTTGGCGACCAACCCGGTCATGGGCAACGGCAATCACTCCGTCACCATCAACACCAAGGGATGGAAGTTCGCCGACGGACAAACGATCAACGCCCAGTCGGTCATGTTCTTCTTGAACCTGTACCACGCGGAGAAGACGAATTACTGCGGCTACAACGCGGGATACGGCATCCCCGACCAGGTGAAGAGCGTCACGTCGGGTGGCAACACGGTAACGATTAACTTCACCACATCGGTGAACCCGAACTGGATCCTCTACAACTACCTGTCAGAGATCACCCCGTTCCCTGACGCCTGGAGCGTCTCGGCTGCCAACACCCCGGCGGCGTGCGCCAGTGGTGCCTACGGCACCGCGGCCACCGATGCGGCGTGCACCTCGGTGTTCAACTACATCGTCGGCAAGACGGGCCAGGGTGTCGCGAGCAAGCTCACCACCTACGCCGACACCTTCTGGCAGAGTGGGGCCAGTGGACCGTACGTCCTGACGCACTTCGACAGCCTGGGCAACGCGACGTTCGTTCCGAACAAGAGCTACAGCGGCCCCCAGAAGTCGATGGTCGCCTCCGTGGTGGAGATTCCCTACGCGACGACCGCCGCTGAGCAGGTCGCTCTTCGCCAAGGCAAGATCGACCTCGGATACGTGGACCCGACCAACCTGACCTCGAGCGGTTCTCCGGCGAACCCGGGTGCCAACTGGTCGGCAGTCGCGAGTAAGTACAACCTGGAAGTGGGCGCCCCGTGGTCCGTTGACTATGCGGCCTACAACTTCAACGCGAAGAGCCCCGAAGCCAAGTTCCTCGACCAGCTCTACATCCGTCAGGCCTTGCAGATGACGGTGGACCAGCCACTGATGATCAAGCAGATCTTCAAGGGCTACGGCTACCAGCAGATCAATCCGCTGCCACCCGTCACTGCGGCGTCCATCTCGGGAGCTGTCTCGACGAAGAACCCGTACCCCTACAACCCGAACAAGGCCGCCGCGTTGCTGAAGAGCCACGGTTGGGACACCTCCTCGGGTAGCGCGGTGTGCGCTAAGCCGGGTGCAGCGGCCAACGAGTGCGGTAAGGGCATCAGTAAGGGCAACGTCTTGACGGTGACCCTGGAGTACGGCAGCGGCATCCCGTCGTTGCAGACCCAGGTCTCGACTGAGGTGTCGGAGTGGAACTCCATCGGCATCACTGCCAAGACCCTCGCAGAGCCCTTCAACAAGGTGGTCGGTGACTGTGTGAGCAACACCGCCACCTGGAGCATCTGCCTCTGGGGCGCGGGATGGATCTACGCACCCGACTACTACCCTTCGGGTGAGGCACTCTTCGTGCCGGGCGCGAGCTTCAACATCGGCGCGTACAACAACACCACCCTGACCACACTGGTGAAGGCGACGACCTTCGGCACGACGAAGCTCGGGGCGTTCGCGAACTACGCGGCCCAGCAGTTGCCCGTGCTCTACCAGCCCAATGGCACCAACGCCTACTCGGGCCAAGGTATCGGCGAGGTCATCAAGACGTTGAAGAGCAAGATTGGCTTCACGCCGAACTCGCTGACCAACTTCAACCCGGAGTACTACTACTTCGGCTAACGGTCATTTGAAAAAAGGAGGGTCCCTTCGGGGACCCTCCTTTTTTCGTTAAACCACCTCTTCAACACGTAGAAACTGTTGCGAGGACACCACGGATTGGAGGTGGGTAGATTGCTAGACTTCACTCGTGATCGCGTACCTCATCCGACGATTCATCCAATCGATCGCCGTCTTGCTCATCGTGATGTTCGTCACCTTCATTCTCCCCTACTTCGAGACCGGCGGTATCCTCGCACCGGCTTACGTGATCTTGCAGAACCACGCAACCCCGGCAGCGGTCCACGCCTTCGCGGCCCAGAACGGCCTTCTCAAACCGTTCTACATTCGCTTCTGGGACTACCTCACTCAACTCATTCTTCACGGGAACTGGGGATACTCGTGGAAGAATCAGCAGACCGTCTGGTCATTGATGGTCACCTATATCCCACGCACGATCTGGCTCGCGCTGATCTCATTGATCATCACCGTCCTCATTGCGTTGCCCTTGGGCGCGTACCAGGCGACCCGACGCAACTCGGCCTTCGACTACTCAGCGACCAGCGTCCTTTTCATCCTGTACGGGATGCCGGCGTTCCTCCTCTGCTTGCTGATCATCACCTGGTTCAGTATCGGGACGATCCACCTGCCGACGCCGCCGACGACCGATTCGGCATGGTTGATCTTCACCGACCCCAAGGCCTTCATCTTGCCAGTGGCCGCTCTGACCCTGCTCAGTCTCGCATTCTTGAGTCGTTTCATGCGATCCGCCGTATTGGACGTCCTGGTACAGGATTACATCCGCACTGCCAAGGCCAAGGGGTGCTCGCAGCGCCGGGTCCTCTTTCGCCACGCCTTTCGCAACGCCCTCGGGCCTATCGTCATCATCCTGGGATTGTTCGTCCCGGGGCTGTTCGGCGGAGCGCTCATCGTGGAAGTCGGTCTTCAACTATGAGGGCATTGGCTATCAAACGGTCAACGCCGCTACCTATAGCGACATTCCGACCGTGCTCGGGATCACGCTCTTGACAACAATCTTGACTCTCTTCGGCAATCTCTTGGCGGACATGGCTCTGGGCGTGATCAATCCTCGCGTACGGGTGGAGGGGCGATCGTGACACCCAACGACTCGTCTTCCTCCGAAGAATTCATCACCCCTGGGGGGCGCGTATCACCGAGCGAGTTGTTGACGCCCAATTCAATGAGCATTCGTGAGCAGACCGTTCTCGCCGAAGAGGTGGCCAAGGGACACTCCCCCGCACCGCTCGCCGACGATGAATCCACCTTCGCGGCTTTCGTCCCGCTCTGGCGACAACGACTGCGGATCTTCATGCAGAACAAGTTGGCGATCGCTTCGGTCGATCTACATCGCCCTCATCTTCCTCTTCTGCTTTCTCGGGTCCGGTGGTGTGGCACTCCAATCAGACCAACCAGGCGACCGCCCTCTTCAACCCGGAGAACGCGCCGCCCTCCGCGAGTGCGTGGCTCGGGACAGACGCTTCGGGGTACAACGAATTGGGTCGCATCATGTTCGGCGGAGAGTACTCGCTGATCGTTGGGCCTCCTAGCGGGCTTCGTGACCATCGTCGTCGGCACGCTCTACGGCATGATTGCGGGATTCCTAGGCGGTTTGGTGGACACAGTCCTGATGCGCCTGCTCGACGCCTTGTTGTCCATTCCCGTGCTCTTCCTCCTCATCACCCTGGTCACGGTCTTCCCGCGCACCGTGACGAGTCTCATCGTGATCATCGGTGTCATCGGTTGGTTCGGCAACGCGAGGATCATCCGGGGCGACGCCCTGTTGATCAAGGAACTCGAGTATTCCCAGGCGGCGCGCGCCATGGGTGGTGGAAGTTGGCACATCATCCGGCGTCACGTCTTCCCCAACTCCGTCAGCAACATCGTGACCGTCTCGACCTTCGCCGTCGCCGACGCCATCTTGTTCCTGACCACCTTGGGCTACCTCGGACTCGGCATGCCGCTGCCGGCGACGGACTGGGGCACCATGCTCAACAACGCGTCACAGTACCTGGCGAACGGGTACTGGTGGCAGTTGTATCCCCTCGCCGTCATCTTCATCTTGTTGATCGTGGCGATCACCTACGTCGGTGAAGCGCTGCGCGACGCCTTCGAAGTACGCCTGCTCGAGCGCTAACGGACCACTATTTTTGCCCCGCGACCCGCGGAGTGCGCGAACTCCCTAGTAGGCGTTGAGCGATAAGGCGACGGGCGTCTTCAGGGGGAAGTGGCACGCGGCCCGTTGGGTGGCCCCGAAGTCCTTGAAGCCAGGTTCCTCTTCGGCGCAAATCTCCTGGGCGAAGGGACAACGAGTCCGGAAACGACATCCCGACGGTGGATTAATCGCCGAGGGGAGTTCGCCGGTCACCCGAATTCGTTCGCCCTTGTCCAGAGTCGGATCCGGGACTGGAACGGCGTCGAGCAGCCCCTGGGTGTAGGGGTGTGCGGGCGAACGGAATACGGATTCGGCGTCGCCGATCTCCACGATCTTGCCGAGGTACATCACCGCAATGGTGTCAGCCATGTAATAGACCACCGCGAGGTCGTGACTCACCATCACGTAGGTCATTCCGTGTTGCGCCTGCAGGTCCTTCATGAGATTCAAGATCTGGGCCTGGACCGACACGTCGAGCGCGGACACGGGCTCGTCCGCCACGATGAGACGGGGGTTGAGGGCCAGCGCCCTCGCCAGACCGATCCGCTGGCGCTGACCGCCGGAAAATTCGTGCGGGTACCGGTCAGCGACCTGCGGGTCGAGGCCGACGGAACTGAGCAGTTCCGCCACGCGATGCGCCTGTTCCGAGCGACTGCCAATGCGCTGGATGGCCAGGGGCTCGCCGAGGATTCCGCCCACCTTCAGGCGAGGGTCGAGCGACGAATACGGGTCTTGGAACATCATCTGTCGGTCGCGCCGCGAGACCCGTGAGGGCTTGTATCCCTTCGCGGAGACCAGCTGATCGTCGAAATAGACTTCACCGGCCGTCAGCGGCTCTAGTCCCACCAGCAGACGACCGATCGTGGTCTTGCCGCAACCCGACTCGCCCACCAGTCCGAAGGTCTCACCTTCGTAAAGGGTGAAGGACACGTCCGAGACCGCGTGGACCGCTCCCACCTTGTGGCGCACAATGCCATCCTTGATGGGGAACTCCTTGACGATGCCCTGAGCTCGCAGGATCTCCTTGCGGCTTTTGGTCTCGGTGGACGCCACGCGACTCGACGCGAACTCGCAGCGGCGCGGGACCGTCCACGGGTGGAAACAGGCGAAGAGGTGGTCGCTGCCCTCGAGGGGAGGGTCGACCTCGCGGCATTGGTCGCTGGCGCGGGGACAGCGCGGGGCGAAACGGCAACCCACGATCTCATTGGAGAGGTTGGGCGGCATGCCCGCAATCGAGTCCAGACGGTGCTTGGAGGTGTTCTCCATGCTGGGCATCGACGCCAGCAACGCCTGCGTGTAAGGGTGGCGCATCGCGGTGAAGAGGGGCTCGGTCGCGGCCTCTTCCGCCTTCTCGCCGGCGTACATGACCACCACGCGGTCCGTGCGACCCGCGATGACCCCCATATCGTGGGTGATCAAGAGCATGGCCATTTTGAGCTCGGTGCGCAGATTATCGAGGATGTCGAGGATCTGCGATTGGATGGTGACGTCGAGGGCGGTGGTTGGTTCGTCGGCGATCAATAGCGATGGGCTGTTCACCAGGCCCATAGCAATGATGACACGCTGGCGAAGTCCTCCAGACAGCTCGAAGGGGTACTGATCGAGACGCTCCCCGGGGCGAGGCATCTCCACCATCTCGAGCACCTCGAGAGCACGCTTGCGGGCCTCGACTTCAGTTGCGCCCTCGTGGATTCGCAGACCTTCGCCGATCTGGCGACCGATCTTCATCGTGGGATTGAGTGAACTCATCGGGTCCTGGGGAATCAACGCCACCGACTTACCACGATGCTTGCACATTTCCTCTTCGCTGAGCGACGCCAGGTCCACCCCGTTCAACAGGACCTGACCCGCCGAGATATGACCGTTATTGGGCAACAGTCGCATCATGGCCAAACCCGTCGTGGTCTTGCCGCAACCCGACTCGCCCACCAGTCCGACGCATTCTCCGGGTTGTATGTCGAGAGAGAAGTCGTGGACCGCGGTCGCGAGCTTCTTTTGGACCCTGAATTGGACCGACAGGTTCTGGACCGATAGCAACGAAGTCATTAGCAACAAATCATAGCCCTCGACCACCCAACCTCCTCGATCCCGCGGGTCGTATTTGACGACACGTCCGCGTTACTGGACTGGTCGGGTGCTCCCCCTAGGATGTGTCGACCATGGAGCCCCTCGCCATCGTTGTCCCGTTGAGGGAGTTCTCCCATTCAAAGACCCGATTGCGACGCGCTGGCGTCACGGAAGTCGAAAGACTCTGCGAGGAATGGGCGAAAGGAGTGATCGAGGCCGGGCGGCCGCGCCCAGTGTACGTGGCGTGTGAATCAGTGTCGATTGCGCAGTTCGCTCGATCCCTCGGTGCCGACGTAATCCTCAGCGGTGCCCAAGGACTCAACGAAGCGGTCCAGAACGCGCACAGTCTCCTCTCGCCACGGTACGAGACAATCGTCGTCGCCCACGGCGATCTGCGAAACCCCGTGGGTCTGGGAGCCTGGGAGCCACCCGCCGCGGTCACCATCGTCGCTGACCACCACGGCACGGGGACCAATGTCCTCGCGGTACCGACAGATTGTAGTTTTCAATTCGCCTTTGGTTCCGACTCCGCCCGTCGACACGTCCACGAGGCGAATCGCTTGGGATTGGAGAATCGAACGATCCTCACCAGCAACTGGGCCTACGACGTCGACGAACTCGAAGACCTCATACCTTGAACAAAAAGAATTCGAGGGGGTCTTTCGACCCCCTCGACCCTCACATCCTCGTTCGAGGACGTTCGTCCGGTTCCACTACTTCTTAGCGGGAGCCTTCTTGGCTGCGGCCTTCTTGGCGGGAGCCTTCTTCGCAACTGCCTTCTTGGCGGGAGCCTTCTTGGCTACGGCCTTCTTGGCGGGAGCCTTCTTGGCTACGGCCTTCTTGGCGGGAGCCTTCTTCGCAACTGCCTTCTTGGCGGGAGCCTTCTTGGCTACGGCCTTCTTGGCGGGAGCCTTCTTCGCAACTGCCTTCTTGGCAGGAGCCTTCTTGGCGGGAGCCTTCTTCGCAACTGCCTTCTTAGCGGGAGCCTTCTTGGCTACGGCCTTCTTCGCGGCTGGTGCCACTTTCCCTCCTTGGGTTTCAACGTTGAATCAAATTGGGACCTCGTGGCCACCACCATGGTGACCTCGTTGCCGGTACCGCCTTGATCGACGTGTACTCGACCATGTGTCATCCAGCTTCACAGCTGTACGACGACTGCTCGCAGTGCACGGTCATTTGCGAAGAGCACCACTCCGTCGTTTCTAAAACAACTTCGTGATCTCGTCCCCTCCGCAAAGGACAATTAAAGTCCACTCGCTTTACATGGCAATGTCAAGGACCCTCGTGATTTTTTCCAACCGTTGGTCGAAGTGACGATCGATCACGGCATCTATCTCGGACGTGCACATCAACACGACGTATCGAGCGGTGAACAACGATTCGACGTTGGTGCTCGGTCCGAGTCGTAGTGGAAAGACGACGTCACTCATCATCCCGAACTTGTTGATGACGTCGCGATCATCGCTCATCACGTCAACCAAAGATGATGTCGTGCGCACTTTGAGCGGCGTGCGTCACGATGGCGCAACGTTGCTCTTCGATCCGTCGGGAACAGTGCCCACACCGCCGGGTGTTCGACGCGTGGGGTACTCGCCAATTCGTCAGGCGAAGTCCTGGGATGGCGCCGTTCTGGCCGCGCGAAGTCTGGTCGACGTGAGTCGTCGTCGTCATCTCGACGAAGGTGATTCACACTGGAGTGAACGAGCCGGCGCACTCGTCGCTCCTCTGCTGCATGGGGCCGCGTTGCGTGGGGAATCACTCGGCCAATTGGCGTCACGCGTGGACGCGCGAAGCGCGGACGACGTGCTGAGAGATCTGGGCGCGCGCTATGGTCCAGCACACCCCGCGGTCTCGTTACTGGGCGGCGTACTAGCCACCGAAGAACGCGAGCGATCAGGGATTTGGTCGACCGCTTCTGGCCTCTTCGCCGGTATGCGCACCGACGCTGCGCGGGCCTCCGCGCGAGAGTCCCCCCTCGACGTCGAAGAATTCCTGCGGGCGCCACACCAGTTGCACATCGTCGCGCCCAGTCGCTATCAAGCAGTCAGCATTCCCCTCATTGTTGGCATGATCGAAGAGGTGGTGCACGCCACCTACGACCAACACCACCGCGGGGCCAGTCTGCTGCTCGCCCTCGACGAACTCGCGAATGTCGCTCCTCTGCCACGACTCGCCAGCATCATCTCCGAAGGGGGTGGCCAAGGGGTGATCACTCTCGCGTGCCTACAGGATCTCAGTCAGGCGCGAAGTCGGTGGGGAGCGAATGCTGATGGCTTCTTATCGCTCTTTCCTACGACCGTCGTCCTCCCCGGGATCGCGGACCGCACAACGCTGGAGATGATCCAGCAACTGGCGGGTCGTTCACTCGTCGAGTCGCACCAGGTGCAGCATTCTCGTCGAGGTCGACCCGAGGGTTTCTCACGCTCGTGGCTCGAACGCGACAACGCCACTCTCAGCGACGTGGCGCGCGGCAGGAGTGGGCACGCCCTCGGACTCAACGAGCGCAAGGACGTACGGTGGATTGAACTCACCCCGTCCTACGCCGATCCGAGATTCCGTCGCTACCTCGAACGTCCACTCGCCTCGCGCGAGTTCTCGCGCGAACGTTGACGCCACGGGTCAATCTCTCTCGGGCGCAACGGTCGAGGACCGCGCTCCCTCGTCTCGGCGATCATTCGCGCCTCGCGCACACTCAGCATCGTCTCTCGCACACCGCGTGGCGAACCGAGGGTCGGATACAGCCGGTCCACGCTCTCGGTGACGTCTCGCGCAGTGCTCCCCCACGTCGCGGCGTTGGCCCACGCCTGCACCAGGTGTCGACGCGCGACGCCGGGACGCCCCTCGAACGCCGCTGCGAAGGCATGTTCATCCAAATATCCCTTGGCTCGCGTCGGCGCGGGGACCACGCCCTGAGACTCGTATCGCGAAAGGTCGCCTCGCCAGCGCACCAGAGCCTCCTCACGGGACCAGTGGTGCTTGACCCCGCGTTCGTCGAAGTGCCCGCCCCACAGCGCGCGATAACCCTCGTCGAGCCCTCCCACATGTTCGACGCCCTCGAACGAGCGCCAGAGCGCGTACGGTGTCGAGTCGGCGACGCCGGCGCGTAACGACGAGCGATACAGCGCGTCGGCGGTGAGCGCGTGCGCGAAGAGGGCGCGCGAGTCGAGCACCCCTCGGGCCCCATCCGGGCGCGCACCCACCAGCACGTGGTCGTGCACGTGGGGTTCGCCGTGCCGGTTGAGCCCGTGGGTGAAGGCCGCCACGTTCGTCCATTGTCCGGACACGTCACGGTCGTCGTCGCCACGGCGTTCCCGCACCACCAGGGCACGCTGCTCGAGGTACTCCAACGCGTCGCCCACGGCGCGGCGGTGCGCACTGAGCACTGCGGGCGCGTGTTCGATGTCGAGGGCCACCAGGATCGACACTGGTCGTGGAGCGGCCACGATGAGGTCGTAGCCCACCACGCCGGAGCGCTCACTCGTTTGCAGGACGCGGAGCACGTCGTCACTGCGGGACAGGTCGCCCCCGCCACGCCACCACCACTGCGCCGGGCCCTCGCGCACACCTTCGAGTTCGAGTGCCGGATCGTCCGTCAGATACGACACGTCTCGCGATCGTCGCACCATCACTCGCAACACGGGGCCTCCTCGCGGGGCCCAACGGTCGCCTAGAGCTGAGTGAGGATTCGTTGCACCAGGTCGTGGCCGGCGCGAAAGTACTGTTCGGTCGCCACCACCGCCCCCGGTCCCGCCAAGAGCATGAGGTGATCGAGGAAATCAGAGTCCGCGACGTGAAAACGAACGGCGTGGCGCCCGTCGCCGAGCGACGTCCACTGTGCGCCGGGCAGGGGCTCGAAGAGGTAGCGGGTGTGACCTTCGACGACGACGACGACTTCATCGCCCTCCTCGCCCACGGCCGTCAGCCAGTTCGGCACCGGATCGCGGCCCCGGTCTTCGGTCACCAGCGACTTGGCGAGAATTGACGCGATACGGTCCACGCGAAAGGTGCGCCAATCGTAACGACTGAGGCAGAACGCCCGTACGTAGGTGTGGCCGTTCAGGACCTTCACTTGCGAGGGCTCGATGCATCGCTCCTCCGCGGTGTCCGAGGTCCCCGACGCGTAGGTGATCTTCAGTTGTTCGTGTCGAGTCACCGCCTCGTAGACGGCTGAGAGCAATTGTTCATTGTGCGAATGTTCGATGCGCATGAAGTGACTAGTGACGTCTTCGATCTTCTCGATGGCCGAGAAGATCGCCGGGTCCTCGAAGAGCCGCGACGCCTCGCGCAGGGCCACGTTGAGTTCGAAGAGGTCGCGCCACATGAAGGGCGAAGGCTCGTCGTCGTCGCCCACGAACTCCGCGCGGTACACCGAGTCATCAGTGTCCTCGTTATCCCAGTCGTCACAGTCCTTGATGACCCGCGCCGGAAACGACATGGCCCCGTCGAAGGCGTCGACCATTGGCTCCATGGTCACCAGACGACCCATGATGGAGCGCACCGCATCGGGCTCCAGTGAGAAGCGCTTGGCCAATTCCGACACGCGAAGTCCGTCCTCGGCGTTGTACACCGCGTGCAACAACTGCAGCGTCTGACCGAGCACGTCGCCCGCGGGAAGCGTCGGGAACCTTATGTCCGACACCGCGGGAGTCTTGCCCCGGTTGACCTGGCCCAACCACTCCTTCAAGTCCTTCACCAGGGTCTTGGGGCTCTCGAGACGAACCCGTTCCGCCCCCTCGAGGACGAAGCGCAGCGCGGCGTGCGGACTGTCGAACGTGATGCCCACCTCCACGCGCCCATCCTTCTTGGTGGCAGCGGTCGCGCCCCGGTACTGGCGAACCAGCAGCTCGGCGTAATCGTGGTTGGTGAGCACCACGACGTCGATGGGGGTCGGGCGTCTTTGGAACTGAGGGCGCCACGACGCCGCGAGTTCCGTGGTCGCGTGATCCACCACGAAGTCCTCGGGCAGAACCACCGGCATCGACGTGATACGGCTGAACCGGTACCCCTTGATCAATCCGCCGCCCACCTCACGCGCCACGAGGTAGGACCGTCCCGGCCTCGTGCAGGATCTCGAGGGGCTCCACCACCCGTTCCTTGCGCACCGAGGACTGGTATTCAAAACTGAGTCGACGCCGCACTTTGATGGCGCGAATGGCGGGGGTGAGGAATGCGGAGAACTCCAGGCCCCCATCGCCCGCGGGTCCGTCGTTGAAGACGCTGAAAGCCCCCGACTTACCGAATCCGCAGAATCCGAGCGCCGTCGCCACCACGCGGCGCTCGGCCGGCGTGAAGTGGATCGGTGGAGAGTAGCCGCTGCTCGGGTCGATCTGGTAGCCCACCAGATCATCGGGACGCGTCACGGTCTCAATCTGAAAACCAAGGTCACGGATGCGGGCCTTGTCGCGTTCGAACTTCTGGCGCACGGCCGTGTCGTTGCCGACGTAGGCCGCAACCTTCTTGGGATTCTTCGACGTCGCGGGGTACTCATCGACCTTGAGGTCGCGCACGATCTCGTCCTGGGTGAGCGGACGCGCGTCACTGAAGGCGCGCTGCAACAACAGCACGAGTGCGACGATTCGCTCACGACTCGGTTCGGCTCCCGCGCGCGGACTACTCAACTGTGCTCTCCATCACCGTGAAGGGTAATGGTCGGTGCCCGCAATGTCGTCACGACGGCCCATTGCGTCGGTATCGCCCTCGGGGGCCGAACGGCGCCAGGGCCCCGAGCGCCCCCCGGACTTCTCCCAGAGCGCGACCTGCTCGATTGTCATGGTGCGGTCTATCGACTTACACATGTCGTAGATGGTGAGCGCGGCGGTCGTAACCGAGACCAACGCCTCCATCTCCACACCGGTGCGATCCACGGTGTCGACTCCAGCCTCGACCTCGATGAAATTGTCCCCGATGGTGAAATTGACGTACACGTTGCCCACCAGCACCGGATGCGCCATTGGCAACAAGGTGGCGGCGGCCTTGGCGGCCTGGATTCCCGCCACGCGCGCGGTGGCGAGCACGTCGCCCTTCGCGGTGGCGTTGGACGCGATGGCGGCCGTGGTATCGGGCGCCATCATGACGCGGCAGCGCGCCAGGGCGCGGCGTGCGGTGACCTCGGTCGGACCCCGATCGCGTGGAAAGGTGCCGCCGAGGGGCGAAGGGCGTAGTTGGTGGAATTCGTCCACCACGTCATGCTACCGAGGTCCCGGACTAGGGGAGAAAGTGGGCGAGTAAACTGGGCAAGCCACCAGGAAAAGAGAAGGTTGATGCCGACCTACGAATACGAATGCCAGAGCTGTCACCAGCGAATCGAAGCCGTGCAGAAGTTCACGGACGCGCCCTTGAGCGTGTGTGAACGTTGCGGGGGCGAACTACGCAAGGTGTTCTCCGGTGTGGGCATCGTGTTTAAGGGTTCGGGCTTCTACAAGACCGACTCGCGCGGCTCCTCGTCGGCCGCCACTCCGCCGGCGTCGACCACGACAGCCACACCACCGGCCGCGACGACGACCTCGTCGTCGTCGTCCTCAGGCGATTAACTCCCTGACAGAGCGATTGCGTCGATTGCCAGCGTCTGCGCGGCAGTCGTATCCGGGTAACCACTCCACGTCGTTGCCCACGTAAATCACGTCGAGCAGCATGCGCTGCAACGTGGAAGCGATGGTCACCTCACGAATGGGTTCGGCCAGCACGCCATCACGAATCATCAATCCGGTGATGCCCACCGAAAAGTCGCCCGAAATCGGATTCACACCCGAATGCACACCGGTCAAGGATTCGACGAAGATCCCCTGGCCCACGCGACGAAAGATCTCGTCCTGGTCGTACTCACCCGGCATCCAACTGCAGCGCCCGGCAACCGGCCGATGGCGAACCCGACACTCCGCCGCGCACGGCGTTCCCCGTGGACGCCGTTCCGGCGCGACGACCCGAGACGGTGTCGTAGACGAACTGTTGCAGTCGACCCTGTGATGATCAGTTCATTGCGGCGCGACGCAAGTCCTTCGGAGTCAAAGGGGCTCGCCGCGAAGTGTCGAGCGTCCGTGGGATCGTCGATCAGGGTCACCGAGGGACGAGGCGACCATTTCGCCGAGGCGCCCCGCGAAAAAGGAGCGTCCGCGTACCACGGCGTCGCCACTCAGGGCACCACCCATGATGGACCACAGCGTCGCGGCGCGTTCGCGGATCAAAGACCGCCATCCCCTTGGAGGATGGAGCCTTCACCGCGCCCAACATGCGCGTCGCGCGGCGAATGGCGTCCGACGCCGCCGTCTCGAGCGAAAGATCACCCGGTGCGCGACCCACCGAAAGTCCCCAGCCGGTCTGGTCTTCGTCGCCCTCGGAGGCGATGGCCTCGACTGACACGTAGGCGCCCGAGCGCTCAAGCGTGGCCGCGATCCCGGTGGTGGTGACGATGGCCGCGTCGGCCATGTAATCCGAATAGTTCGCGGAGTCCACTTGACGAATGCGCTTGTCGCCGGACGCGAACCATTGCCTCGAGTTCGATGCGCCAGGGCCGACCTTGTCGTCCATGGACGTCGAGGCCACCGCGGGAGTCGCTCAGCGACAGCGACGCGGGCGCCACGCCGTCGGGTCGCGCGAAGGCGACGAACTCGTCCTCGGTCGCGAAACGCGCGTTGTCGCGCGCGTTGGTGATGGCTTCGGCGATCGCCTCGTCGTCGAGCGAACCCGCGTAGGCGCTACCCACTCGCGCACCCTGAGGACTGTCGACCAGAATGCGGATGCCGATCTCGGCCGAGGCGGAACTCGAGAGGTTCTCGACCTCCCCCTGGTAGGCCTGCACTTCGGTCTCGACGCCGCGTGAGACGAAGACCTCCATCTCCTCGCCGCCGTGGGCACGCTCGAGCAGGGCCGTGGGCGCGTTCGAGTAGTTCGCTCACGCCGCCGTCCCCCCGATAGTGATACCCGACAGGCGCATCGTGGCCTGGCCGCAACCCACCGCCACTTGCTGGCCATCCTTGCCGCACGTGCCCGGTGTCGTAGAGAAGTCGGTGGCGACGGCGTCGACGCGCTTCAAGTATCTCGGGGCCGTTGCCGATGAGGTTGCAATCGCGCAGTGGCGTGGTGATGCGACCGTTCTCGATCATGAAGGCCGCGGTGGCGCCGAAAACGAAGTCGCCGGTCGCAGTGTTCACCTGTCCGCCGCCGAGTTGGGCCACGTACACGCCGCGGGGGGTCTGCGCCACGATCTCGTCGGCGTCGGAGTCGCCGGCCAAGAGGTAGGTATTGGTCATGCGCACCATGGGCAGATGGGCGTAACTCTGACGGCGACCGTTGCCCGAAGAGCGACGACCTTCTTTGCGCGCTCGCAAGTAGTCCCACATGTAGTCGGTCAACACGCCGTTCTCAATCAACACGTTGCGAGCCCCGGGTCGACCCTCGTCATCAATCGCGAGGTATCCCCACTCACCGATCATCGTCCCGTCGTCGACCAGGGTGACCAGTGGGGACGCGACCTGCTCGCCGACTTTGCCGGCGTAGACCGATGCCTGCTTCATGATGGCGTCGGCCTCGAGTCCATGGCCGCACGCCTCGTGGAAGAGGATGCCCCCCGATCCGCCCGCCAAGAACCACGGGTAAGTCGCCTGAGGGTGCCGGACGCGCCGACAGTTTCGTGATTGCCTGCTGGGCCGCACCGCGCGCGGCTTCATCGATCGACTCGGGCGTCAGGAATTCGAAGCCCCGCGTTGCGGCCAAGGGACGGTAACCCGTCTGCATGCCACCGTCGCCGTTGGCGACGCACGAGACCGCGAAGCGGGTGCGCACCTGATCGTCGGCGGCAAAGATGCCCTCGGAGTTGGCCACTAGGAATCGGCGCGTCGAGTCCGACAGCCCCACTTGGACCTGGCTGATGGCGTCAGCACTGGCGCGCGCGACTTCGTCGGCGCGCATCATCAGTTCGATCTTCGCCGCTTTGTCGACGCTGGAGGGCGCCACCACGTGCGCGCGAGGGGAAATCACGCAGGTCCTCCAAATGCACTTCGCGCACGCCTCCGCGACCCTCACGCGCCACCGCGGCCGCGGCCCGGGCGGCGCTGAGCAGACCCGCTTCGGAGAGGTCCGCGGTGTGCGCGAATCCCGTCGTCTCGCCCACCACTACCCGCACGCCCGCGCCGCGACTACGCGCCGAACTGAGTTCTTGGATACGACGTTGATCGAGTGAGGCCGACGCGTTGGCTCGGTCCTCGACGAAGACCTCGGCGAAATCCGCGCCGCGGCCCATGGATTCATTCAGTACTCGTTGCACGACGTCGCGCGCCACCAGGGTGTCAGACATGTTCTTCAGACTACCGGCGCTCCCGGTGAGTACACTCCGCCTTAGGGTCACGTAGGCACACGCGTCGTAGTGAACCTGAAATGAGGAGTATGCCATGAGATTGGTCATCTTGAGCGTCGCCGTCATCGTGGTGCTACTCGCCATCGTTCTTCCTGCTCAAAGCGGTACGCATCGTTCAGCAGGGATTCGTGGGCGTGGTCACGCGCTTTGGGGAGTTCAAGGCAATCCGTAACTCTGGCCTAACTTTCATCGTTCCCTTTATCGAGGTCATGAAGATCGTCGACGTGCGTGAGACGCCGCGCACCGGCGACCGCCAGCAGGTGATCACCCGCGACAACGTGGCAGTGATCGTCAACGCCACCATCTTCTCCCAGGTCGTCGACGTGCGGCTCGCTCTCTTCACCAACTCCGACTACCTGGTCAGTACCGACAACCTGGCGCGCACTTCGGTTCGCGCAGTCTTTGGCTCGATCACGTTGGACGAGGCCTTCTCCCAGCGTGAGCGCATCGGCACGTTGTTGCAGACCCAGATGGAGGAGGCCACCGACAAGTGGGGGGTCCGCATCAACCGCGTGGAGGTCCTCGAAATCACACCGCCCGAGCAGATTCTCCAGGCCATGGCGTTGCAGAAACAGGCCGACCAGGAGAAGCGCGCCCGCATCCTCGAATCTGAAGGGACGCAGATGTCGGCCGTGAACGTCGCCGACGGCGAGCGCCAAGCCGCTATCAAGGAAGCCGAGGGCGCACAGCAGTCGGCGATCCTGCGCGCTGAAGGACTGCGCCAAGCCACCATCCTGGAGGCCGAGGGTCGCGCCCAGGCGGTCGCCCTGGTCTACGCCGCGATCAAGGCCCAGGCTCCCGACCCGACGCTCGTCGCCATCCTGCAACTCGACACCCTCGCCAAGTTCGCCGCATCCGAGAACACCAAGTTGATCATCCCCGCCGAGAGTGCCGCGCTACTCGGCGCGGCTCAAGCGCTGCGCAGTGTGATGTCCGACGTCCCCATCATGAGCCCGACGTCTCCGGCGTCCTAGGTCTCTAGCGACCGTTCGTGGACTCGCGGGGTTCGACCCACAGGGTTGTTCCGTACGCCTTGGTCACGACCACGGGGGTCGTCACCGCGATGCTCGCGCCCGCGTCAGTGACCGCGCGCCAGTGCTCGCCGCGAATCTTGATGCGTCCGGGATGGCTCTCGTCGCCAACCTCGTCCTCGACCACCCCGAATTGCCCGGTCATCGTCGTCGCAATCGGCAAAGCCAGGTCGCCAGCGGGCGGGCGTAACTTCTTGAGGGCGAAGGGCCGTAGAAAGGCCATGGTGGCGGCCGTCACCAGTAGCCACACCAGGGCCTGAATGGGGAACGACGCGCCGCCCAGGGCCACCACGAAGGCCACGCCCGCGCCCACGCCGACAAAGAGTGCTGCGAGCGCGTTGGTGTGCAGTTCCGCCAGTCCACTGAGGACAATGATGACAACCCAGAACACTACGGCCATAGGCCGAAGTATAAGTGGAGAAGGCGCCGAGCACGCTATTGCGAGCCTCGTGCTCCGCGCCAGGGAGTCTTCGGGGCTGAGGTGAAGGTCCAGGTCTGACCCCGCGGAAAGAGAGTGCTCCAGAACTAGGCTGACGGATGTGATTTTGCCGTCCATTGAATCTCCCGCCGACCTGCAGGCGCTGTCCTACGAAGAGTTGAACCAACTCAGTGGTGAGATTCGTGAATTCATCATCGCCTCGGTCAAAAACACGGGCGGTCACCTGGGATCGAACCTGGGCGTCGTTGAACTCACCCTGGCGTTGCACCGCGTCTTCGAGTCGCCCAAGGACATCTTGCTCTTCGACACTGGTCACCAGTCCTACGTGCACAAACTGCTGACTGGTCGCCGCTACGGTTTCAAGGCATTGCGCAAACGCGGCGGTCTCTCGGGCTACCCCAACCGCACCGAGAGCCAGCACGACTGGATCGAATCCTCGCACGCCTCGACCGCGCTCTCCTACGCGCACGGTCTCTCGGTGGCCCTAGAGGCTAAGCACGAGTTGATCGGTCACGGCGGCGAACGTCACGTCGTCGCTATCGTCGGTGATGGATCGCTCACCGGCGGCATGGCCTACGAGGCGCTCAACAACTTGGGTGTGAGTGGTCAGCGCGTCGTCATCGTCCTCAACGACAACGGTCGAAGCTACGCGCCCACCATTTCACGACTGTCCACCTCTCTCACGTCGTTGCGACTCAACAAGACCTACTTGACTCTGCGCCAGCGCATCCGCCGATTGGTGCCGCGCTTGCCGCGATTGGGCAAAGCGGCCTACCTGGGTATCGACGGATTCACCTCGGTGGTGCGCGAGATGGTCACGCCACACACGTTCTTTGAGAACCTCGGCGTGCGCTACATCGGGCCCATCGACGGTCACAACATCGAATCAATTGAAGCGACGTTGCGCTCGGCTGCACTCTGGGACGGCCCCATCGTGGTGCACACCCTCACCGAGAAGGGCCGCGGCTACGAGCCCGCCACGTCCGACGTGCTCAAGATGCACGACTACAAATTGCCGCCGCGACTCAATGACGAGGACGTGCCCTCGCTCTCCTTCACCCAGGTCTTCTCCGAGGCGCTCATGACCGAGGCGCGCGCCGACGAGCGCATCGTGGCGATCACCGCCGCCATGGCCGGTCCCACCGGCCTGCTGCCCTTCCAGGAGACCTACCCGCGTCGATTCTTCGACGTGGGTATCGCCGAGCAACACGCGGTCACCGCCGCAGCCGGCATGGCGATGGGTGGACTCAAGCCAGTGGTGGCCTTCTACTCCACGTTCTTCTCGCGCGCCTTCGACCAGGCCAACCTCGACGTCGGGTTGTTGAATCTGCCGGTCGTTTTCGTCTTCGACCGCGCCGGCATCACGGGTGACGATGGCCCCTCGCACCACGGCGTGCTCGACATCGCGCTCTGCCTCGCCATCCCCAACATGACGGTGTTCGCGCCCTCGAGCACCGCCGAAATTCCAATCATGCTCAACAGTGCGCTGAGCCTGACTGGACCCAGTGCCCTACGTTTTCCCAAGACCCCGCCGCGCCCGTTCGATGGCCATCACGGCGAAGGTCTGCGCGCGCGCCGCGTGCGCCAGGGCGACGGTTCGCTCTGTGTGCTCGCTGTCGGCAAGATGGCCGCCAGCGCTTACGAAGCACTCGAACTCATGGCGGACGCCGCCCGCATCACCCTCTACGACGTGCGCGTGCTGCCCCCCGACCCCGAGATGATCGACGACGCGGTGCGTCACGAACGCGTCGTCACGATCGAGGACGGCACTCGCCACGGCGGTGCGGGCACCTTGATGGTCTCGGCGGTGCGCAATCGCGCTCAGGAACTCGGTCGCGCCTTCCCCACTACTCGCATCCTCGGCGTGCCGCGCGCCTATCTTGAGCACCACCATCCCGATGCGTTACTCGCCGAGATCGGGCTCGACCCTGCCGGCATCGCCGGGGCGGTGGAACGATTGCTCCACGACGAGGCGGAGTTTCCCCGGGTACTGCCCGAGGCACCGCGCCCGCGCTACTACTGACACTTCGCACGCCGGATCGTCACAACCCGACGCGCGACTCCTACGATGAATCCATGAACTTCGACGTGACCAAGACTGAAGCAGAGTGGAAGGCCGAACTTCCCCCCGAACGATTCGAGGTGCTACGCCGCGCCGCGACCGAACGACCGTTCACGGGTTCGTTGTTGCACGTCGACGACCATGGCGCCTTCACGTGTGGTGGATGCGGACAGTTGTTGTTCACGAGTGACCAGAAATTCGACTCGGGATGCGGCTGGCCCAGTTTCGACGCCTGCATACCCGGCAGCATCGTCGAACGTGAGGACAAATCCTTGTTCCAGCGCCGCATCGAGATCCTCTGTTCGAAGTGCGGTGGACACCTCGGCCACGTATTCCCCGATGGCCCCACGACCACCGGACTTCGTTACTGCGTCAACTCACTGGCCATCGATTTCGCGAAGGATGCGAACTAGACGTCGAGGAAGCGTCGGATCGCCACGGCCGAACCGACCGAGCCAATCACCGCACCCACTAGCAGCACGACGATGTTCGTACCCCACACCTTCGCGGCGTCAAGGGCGAATTCATTATGAAGTGGATACCAGACGTGGAACGCCCACACCGCCAGCATCGCCACCCCCGAGCCCAGTAGACCTTGGATGAAGCCTTCGGTGATGTAGGGAACGCGGATGAACCAGTTGGTTGCACCCACCAACTTCATCACCGATACCTCTCGACGCCGGGTGAATATCGCCATGCGGATGGTGTTGAGAATCAGCACCGAGGCCGACAGCAACAACACGCCCGCCAGAGCCAAGAAGACCACCTGCAAGATCCTGATCGTGTGGCTCATCTCGCGAATCTGTTGCACCGGAGCGGTCACGGTGAGGACGCCGGGCTGGTGCAAAAAGGTCGAGATGACGGTCAGCGCATCTGTCGGCACGGTCGGCGTGCAGCGAAACGACGTCGGCATGTCCGTCACTTTGAGGGCCTGGAACTCGTCAATGGGCACGGTGCTTCGCGCCTCGTTGTAGTCCTGAAGTTTCGTGGTGTAGTAGCAACTCTTCACGATGGGCATCTGGGCCAACTGGGTCTTGACCGAGGAGATCTCCCCCGGCGTCGCGGTGGAGCTCAACCACACGCGCACCTGAGTGCCACGTTGCCAACTGGCCGACGCCTGGGCCGCGCTCTGCTTGAGCAGCAGCGCTCCACCCACCAAAGAGAGCGAAACAGCCACCGTCAGTACCGCCGCGATGGTCATCATTCGATTGCGCCACAGATTGGAGAAGGTCTCCTTGAAGGCGTAACGAAGGTACACGCGCATCAGATCGCCAACCCTTCTTCGACGCCGTAGACCCCACGCACCTGGTCACGAATCAGCTCACCACGGTCGAGTTCAATGACGCGCCGACGCATCCGGTCCACCAGAGCCTTGTCGTGGGTGGCCATCACGACGGTCGTGCCCGTGCGATTGATGCGCTCGAGCAGGGCCATGATGGATTCGGAGTTCGTGGGGTCCAGATTGCCGGTCGGTTCGTCGGCGAGCAGGATGAGAGGTCGATTCACGAAGGCGCGCGCCACCGCGACGCGCTGTTGCTCACCACCGGAGAGCTCACTGGGCAAGTTGTCGGACTTGTTGCCGAGACCCACCAAATCCAAGATCTGGGGGACCTGGTTTTCCACGGTGGAACGCGGACGACCGATCACTTCGAGGGCGAAGGCGACATTCTCGAATACCGTCTTGTTCGGCAGTAAGCGAAAGTCCTGGAAGACACAACCAATATTGCGTCGTAGGTAGGGTACGCGCCATTTGGGTAAGTTCCCGATATCGCGGCCGGCCTCGAGAATTCGTCCTTGGTCGGGTAGCTCTTCACGCAACAACAGGCGCAAGAAAGTGGTCTTTCCCGAACCCGACGCTCCCACCAAGAAGACGAACTCGCCCTTTTCAATGTCTAGCGAAATGTTGGTGAGGGCGGGAGTTCCGTTCTTGTACGTCTTGGAAACATTCTCGAATCGAATCACGGCAACACCTCCTCAATCGATCACGCGCAGCCAGTATCGCGACGCATAGTTATCGACACATTCTAGTTTGGGGCCAACGTGCATCGGCGCCAGAGCGCCCTACAAACACTGGTGTTGGAAACTTCTTAGGCCCGTGAACGTTGACGGCGCAGCTCGGCCTCCATGAAACCGTCCAGGTCACCGTCGAGCACCGCGTCGACGTTGCCGGTCTCGTAGTCCGTACGGTGGTCCTTCACGAGTTGATATGGCGCCTGCACGTACGAACGGATCTGTGAACCCCACGCGTTGTCGCCTCGGTTGCCGCTCAACGCATCGAGTTCGGCTTGGCGCTCGGCACGAGCGCGCTCGGCGAGTTTGGCGACCAGGATCTGCATTGCGCGGTCGCGGTTCTGGTGTTGGGAGCGCTCGTTTTGGCAACTCACGACGATGTTGGTGGGTAGGTGCGTTATTCGCACGGCCGAGTCGGTCTTGTTGATGTGTTGACCGCCGGCCCCCGAAGCGCGATAAGTGTCGATGCGCAGGTCCTTCTCCTCGATCTCGACCTCTCCATCGTCCTCGAGCAACGGGGTCACTTCTAGGCTCGCGAAACTCGTTTGGCGTCGCGCCTGAGAGTCGAAGGGACTGATACGAACGAGACGGTGCACTCCGCGCTCTGCGCCCAGCCAGCCGTACGCGAAGCGACCCTTGACAATAAACGTCGCCGACAACAGCCCCGCCTCCTGGCCCTCCGTGGCTTCGTCGACCTCGATACTGAAGCCACGTCGCTCGGCCCATCGCATGTACATGCGCAGCAGCATCTCGGTCCAGTCCTGGGCATCGGTGCCGCCAGCACCCGCGTGCAGTTCCACGATGGCGTCGTTCTGGTCGTATGGTCCGCTGAAGAGACTCTGGGTTTCGAGCGCGGCAATCTGCGCACTGAGGTGTGCGACGGTTTCGGAAAGTTCATTGAGCAACGACCAATCGGCTTCACCTCCCGTGAGCGCCTCGCGCGAGAACTCCGCCAACACCCCGGCGTCATCCAGATTGGCACGAAGCGCGTCGAAGTCCTCAAGGTCCGTGCTGAGTCGCCCCAGTTCTGTCGTGACCTCGCGCGCGTGGTCCTGATTCGACCAAAGGTCGGGATCCGCGGCGGCCACGCTCAATTCCTCGTGGCGCGAGCGGCGTTCGTCAATTTTGAGGTACTCGCGCGCCGCGGACCATCGCTCCTCGAGTTCGTCGAGGGCCGACTGGGCATCGCGTAGCGCGTTTTCGGCCTTAAGGTCGGCCATGGCACTGCTTGAACTTCCGCCCCGAACCGCACCAGCACGGCTCGTTACGACCGATCTTGTCGCCTTCCTTCGGCGCGGGCTTGGCGTTTGAAACTGCGCCGGCGCCGACGTGGGCCGGAAGTCCGATCTCGCTCTCGGCCACCACGTCCACGTTGGTGACGGCCAACTCGAGACCAGAGTCTGCCTGATCTGCTTGAGCCGCCTCGTCCACGACGGCCTGCGCCTCCACGTGGGTGATGTAGCGGACGTAGTCCCTGTTGATCGACACCAGCAGTTGTTCGAAGAGTTCGTAGCCTTCCTTTTGCCACGCCGTCAGCGGGTCCTGCTGGGCGACTTGACGTAAGTAGATGCCGTCACGCAGATAGTCCATGTCCGAGAGATGCTCGCGCCAACGCTGGTCCACGACCTGGAGCATCACGTCACGTTCGATCTCCTTGGCGGTCTCGAGCCCTTCCGGGAAACCTTCGCACTTAGCCTCGTAGAGCGTGAGCGCGTCCTCTATGACGAGCGCCACGATGTCCTCACGGTCGCCGTAGGCGCCCAACGTCTCTTCGTTGAGCGTCACCGGGTAGCAAATCATCAGATCATTCAAGAGGGCGCGCAGATCCCATTCCTCGTAGAACTCGCTGTCGAGTTGATTCTCCACGACGGCGGTGATCACTTCTTCGATGAGTTCGATGGTCATGTCGTGCATGTCCTCACCATCGATGACCATCTGACGGCGCCCGTAGATCACCTTGCGCTGTTCGTTCATTACTTCGTCGTATTTGAGAACGTCCTTACGAATCTCCGCGTTGCGCCCTTCGACGGTGTTCTGAGCACGCTCGATGGCTTTGGAGACCATCTTCGCTTCGATCGGCACGTCGTCGGGCATCGTACGTCCCATCACCCAACTGACAGCGCCCGTCGCGAAGAGTCGGAGCAAGTCGTCTTCGAGAGACAAGAAGAAACGGCTCTCACCAGGGTCTCCTTGGCGACCCGAACGCCCGCGCAACTGGTTGTCAATGCGACGCGAGTCGTGGCGCTCCGAACCAAGGACGTAGAGTCCGCCCAAGGCTCGCACCTCGTCGCCCTCGGCCGCGCACATGGCTTTGAACTTGGCTTCGGCCGCGGCGACCAATTGGGTGTAGTTCTCGTCATCTGGCTTGATGCCCTGACCCTGCACCTCGCGCGCCGCCAAGCCCTCGGGGTTACCGCCCAAGATGACGTCCACGCCACGGCCCGCCATATTCGTGGCGACGGTGAGGGCGAACTTGCGGCCCGCCTGGGCGACAATCTCCGCCTCGCGAAAGTGGTGCTTGGCGTTGAGGACTTCGTGAGCGATGCCCGCCTTGGAGAGCTCGCGCGAGATCAGTTCGGACTTCTCCACCGACGCCGTGCCGAGAAGTATTGGCTGGCCCTTCGTGTTGCGCTCGCGAACCTCTTCGATGATCGAGGTGATCTTGCCGGCCTCGGTCTTGTAGATCAGGTCGGGTAAGTCCTTACGTTGGTTGGGCCGGTGCGTGGGGATCGGCACGACCGAGAGGTTGTAGGTATTGCCGAACTCGCTGGCCTCGGTCTCGGCGGTACCGGTCATACCAGCGAGCTTCTCGTAGAGGCGGAAATAGTTCTGCAGGGTCACCGTGGCCCAGGTGTGGTTCTCCTCCTGGATGCGCACTCGCTCCTTAGCCTCTACGGCCTGGTGCAGCCCGTCGGACCAACGTCGTCCGTCCAGCGTCCTACCCGTGAACTCGTCAATGATCTTGACGACGCCGCCGTCTACCAAGTATTCCTTGTCGCGGTGGTGTAGTTCCTTGGCGCGTAGCGCCTGGCCCAATTGATGCACGTAGTTAGTGGCGACGGCGTCGTAGAGGTTGTTAACGCCTAACAAGCGCTCCACCTTTTCGATACCGGCTTCGGTCGGGATGACCGTCTTCTTCTCCTCGTCGACCTCGTAGTCCTCGTCGCGCACGAGCGTGCGCGCGATGGAGGCGAACTGGTAGTAGAGCTTGGTGACGTCGTCGGCGGGGCCCGAGATGATCAGCGGGGTGCGCGCCTCGTCGATCAGGATCGAGTCGACCTCGTCGACAATGGCGAAATGGTGGCCGCGCTGGACCATGTGCTCGCGGCGACGCGCCATGTTGTCGCGGAGATAGTCGAACCCGAATTCGGTGTTGGTCCCGTAGGTGATGTCGCTGGCGTAGGCCTCGCGCTTTTGATCGAAATCCGGGAGGTCCGGACCCACCCGGCCGACGGTGAGGCCCAGCCAACGGTGCAGTTGACCCATCCAGTTAGCGTCACGGGTGGCGAGATAGTCGTTCACCGTCACGACGTGCACTCCCTGCCCGGCCAGCGCGTTCAGGTAGACCGGCAGCGTCGAGACCAACGTCTTGCCCTCGCCGGTCTTCATTTCAGCGATCCACCCGAAGTGAAGGGCCATGCCGCCCATCAGCTGCACGTCGTAATGACGTTGACCCAGCACCCGTGAAGCGGCCTCACGTACGACGGCGTAGGCCTCGATGAGCAGGTCATCGAGCGTCTCACCCTCGGCGAGGCGCTCTCTAAAGACGTCGGTCTTCGAGCGAAGTTCGGCGTCGGTGAGGCCGGCCATCTCTCCGGATAGGGCATTGATAGGACCGACAAGTTCGCTGAGCTGCTTCGCCCGCTTCCCTTCACCGGCCTTGAGGATCTTCTGGAACACACTCATGACTTAACAACTCTACCGGTCAAGTCGGAAAGGTACGTAGGGCTGCGAGTGCTGACCTGGTCTTTGACCCCACACCCGCCTGATCGCGAACGGACCGCTTTGGTACGCCGAAATCAGGACTTACATCTAAACCGCGCCATGCTCAGCGTCTCACAACGCCTTACGTGGGTCGTTTCGCCCGCGGCTGGCATCGACTTTCAACCACAGAACCACTCGCAGCCCGTTACCAGCCTAGACCGCCGCACTTTCTCAGCCCCGGGGATGCAGTATCGACACCACCACGAGGCGCAGACCCAGGACCATCGCGGCCAAGGGAACGAGCGCCCGGCGTAGACCGTGCGCGGTGTGCCACTCGAAGCGCAGCGCGCTGCGGTGGTGCGCCCAGACCATCGAACGGGTCGCGCGCTGACGCGAGAGGCCCTCGACGTGGGTGACGACCGCCTCATCGACGGCGGCAACGTTCCAACCACGCTGATGCACGTCCCAACAGAGCGTCATATCCTCGGCGAACATGAAGTAACGCTCGTCAAAGCCCCCCACCTCCTCGAAAGCGCTGCGACGAATGATGAAGCACGCGCCCGACACCCAGTCCACAGTGCCGTCGTCGTGGCGTGAACGATAACGACGCGTCGCGGGGTTGGAGGCCCAAACCGGCGCCAACAGTGCGTGCAGTCCGGCCAGCCAGAAATTCGGGAAGACGCGGTGCGAGGGATAGATGCTCCCGTCGGGTCGACGGATCTGGGGGCCCACGATGGCCACGCGGGGCTGGGCGTCCAGTGCCGCCACCAACGTGGCGACCGCTTCGTGGTGCACCACGACGTCGGGATTAGTGATAAGGACGAATTCGTGACCGATCACTCGCGCCACACCACGATTGGCCCCGCGTCCGTAGCCGAGATTGAGACCGGGTTCAACGACGTCGACCCCGCGATCGTGCAACGCGGCAATCGTCGAGCCGGGTTCGCCGTTCTCGACCACGATGATCGTCGAGACCTCGTTGAGTCGCAGTGAGTCGACGCACGCCGCCAACGCGCTCTCGGCGTGAAAGTCGACAACCACCGCGGCCACGCGGCCCGCCATGTCGCTCACGGGCTCACTCGCAACAGTCGGTCGTGCACTAAGCGCTCGACACCGTCGGTCCACTCGGGCATCGCCGCGAAGTGCGAGCGCCACTTGGTGGTGTCGAGGTCACTTCGCTCAGGCCGGTGTGCGAGCGGCGCCGGCGACAAGTCACTCGTGCGAATGGCGGTGGCGAAGTCGTCGTCGCGCCCGAGGGTACGTCCCACGAAAGAGGCGACGTCGTACCAGGTGGTCGTGCCGGTATTGGCCACGTGCCAGGTGCCTCCAGGACGACTACGCGCCAAGCTCACCAAAGAACGAGCCAGATCGCTGGCGACCGTCACGGTGCCTGTCTGGTCCATGACGAAACGCACGTTCTCGCCCGAAGTAGCACGGTCGGCGATGATGTGAACGACGTTCTTACCTCGCACACCCATCACCCACGAGGTGCGCACGATGGTGTCTTCTGGACGGCAGAGCACTTCTCCATCGCGCTTCGATACTCCGTAGACACTCAAGGGGTTGGTGAGGTCCTCTTCGACGTAACTAGTGCCCTTCAGACCGTCAAAGACATAATCAGTCGAGACAGCGATCAGGTGAGCACCGGTGTCGCGGGCGGCGTCCGACATGTTGCCGGTGCCCGCGGCGTTTACCGCGAAGCAGGCGTCCGCGTCGGTCTCGGCACGATCGACGGCGGTGTAGGCGGCGAGGTGAATGACGACGTCGGGTCGGGTGACGCGCAGGGCCGCGCTCACCCGGTCGCGGTCGGTGATATCGAGTTCGTGATGCGTCAGGGCCAGTACCTCGAATTCGTCCTCGTCCACTGCTTGACCGTCGGGCAGGTAGGAAGGGCTGGCCCCGAGGGGAACCTCCCCTCGCAAGATATCGACGAGGTCGACGCCCACTTGACCTCCCGCACCGGTCACCAACACTCTGAGCGGTCGATTCATACCTGTTCCTCTCGTCGAAGGTGCACGACGTCACCCGCGGTCACTGCTCGCACATCACTTCCGGTGTCAATGAGCAGCGCCCCGGCCTCGTCCACCCCGACCGCGCGTCCGCGCACGACCTCATTCGACAATTCCGCTCGCACCGAGCGCCCCAAGGTCGACAAGTTCGCCACGAACTCCTCATGAAGTTTCACCCGGCCCGCGGGTGCGTCAAGAAGTTCGCGGCGTTGAGCGAGCGCCTCGAGGTATGCATCGAGCGCGTCGCGCGGCGCCAACGCCACGCCCGAAGCGTCGAGCACCGTGGTCGCCGCGGGATACGCGGGATCCACTGCCGTGAGATTGACACCGAGACCCACGACGATCTGAGTCCCCACGACCTCGGCGAGCAGACCTGACACTTTTTCCTCGCCGTACAAGAGGTCATTGGGCCACTTGAGTCGCGGCCTCGAGCCCGAGAGTCGGCCTAGGGCCTCACACATTGAGATGGCGGCTGCGACGACGAACCATTGCGGATTGTCAGAGTCCGCGAGGGGCTCCAGCAGTACTGAGCACAACAACGATGATCCAGTGGGAGCGATCCACTCCCGCTCCAGGCGCCCGCGCCCGGCACTTTGAAAATCGGCGAAGACGACCTCTCCTTCGCGCGCACCCTCGCGCGCGCGGCGAGCAAGCCAAGAATTCGTGGAATCCACTTCTTCGAGGTGTTCGACGTGCCACGTCACCTTTGTCACTCCAAAACCATAATCAACGATTGGCGACACAGCCTCCACAGTGGCCGGTCGCTCGAGGCGCGCCCCACTCCAGCGAGGTGACGTAGGGAATTTCGACCCCTTTCAGACGTCAGTTCGTCGTCGAACACCCCAAGTAGGGTTTAGTTGGTCAGTGGTAGAACGTAGTGGCAACCGTGCGGAGGAACAGGTGTTAAAGAAAGTACTCATTGCCAACCGCGGCGAGATTGCCGTTCGCGTTATTCGTACCTGCAAGGAAATGGGCATCGCTACCGTCGCGGTCTATTCCGAACTCGACCGCGACGCGTTGCACGTGCGTTTGGCGGATGAGGCGTACGCCCTGGGCGGCCAGACCGCGGCCGAAAGTTACCTCAACACCGCCGCAATCCTCGACGTGATCGCGCGTTCCGGCGCTGACTCGGTGCACCCGGGCTACGGGTTCTTCTCGGAGAACACCGATTTCGCCCGCGCCATCACCGAGATGGGCGTTATCTTCATCGGACCCCCACCCTCGGCCATCGAGGTCATGGGCGACAAGATTTCTTCGCGGCTGGCGGCCGAGAAGGCCGGCGTGCACGGCGTCCCGGGACGCAGCCAAACACTGGTGGACTTCCAGGAGGTCATTGACTTCGGGAACGAGTTCGGCTGGCCCGTCGCCATCAAGGCCGCCTACGGCGGTGGGGGACGCGGCATGAAGGTCGTCGAGAGCCCCTCGGAAGCCGAGGCCGCTCTCGAAAGCGCCATGCGCGAATCTCTCAACTACTTCGGACGCTCGGAGTGTTACGTCGAGCGCTACCTCACCTGGCCGCGCCACATCGAGATGCAGGTTCTCGCGGACGCCCACGGCAACACCCTGTGGCTCGGCGAGCGCGACTGCTCGCCCCAACGCCGCCACCAGAAACTGGTCGAGGAGTCCCCGGCGGCCAACTTCCCCGACGAAGTGCGGCGCGCGATGGGTGAGGCCGCCGTGCGCGTGTCCAAGGCCTGTGGTTACGTCAACGCGGGCACGGTCGAGTTCATGTACCAAGATGGCGAGTTCTACTTCCTCGAGATGAACACTCGTCTGCAGGTGGAGCACCCCATCACCGAGTGGGTGACCGGACTCGACCTGGTCGAATGGCAGTTGCGCATCGCCTCGGGAGAAGAACTTGATTTCACCCAAGACGACATCCGGCACCACGGTCACGCCATCGAGGTGCGTATCAACGCAGAAGACGCTTCGGGAGGACGCTTCGTGCCCTCCCCGGGCACGTTGACCCGTTTTGACCAGCCCGCTGGGCCTGGCGTCCGCCTCGACGCCGGGTACGCCGTGGGTGACACGGTCTCGCAGTATTACGACAACTTGATCGCCAAACTGGCCGTGTGGGCCCCCGACCGCGAGCGCGCGCGTCGGCGTCTCCTACGCGCCATCGCAGAGACCGTGATTGAAGGCGTGGCGACGACGCTGCCCGCCGATGTAATCATCCTTTCTGACGAAGCCTTTATCAAAGCCACGCACTCGACCAACTGGGTTGAGAACACGTTGGACTTCTCGTCGATCCCCGCCCCCACGATCGCCGCCGCGAACGAAGTTGCGCCACTCGTGCGCAAGGACGTTACCGCGGAGGTCAATGGACGCCGCGTCGCCGTGGCCCTGTGGCTACCCGAGCGTGACGACCCGCCGGCGCGCGTCAAGAACGGTGCGAAGCCGCGACGTCAGCACCATTCCTCGGTGGCGATGGCCGGTTCGGGCACCGTCAACGCCCCCATGCAGGGCACCATCATCAAGGTCAGCGTGGAAGTCGGACAGCGCGTCGAGATCGGCGACACGATCGTCATCCTCGAGGCGATGAAGATGGAGAACGCCGTGCGCGCCGAACGCGCCGGAACGGTCAGCACCATCAACGTCAGCGCCGGAGACGGCGTGTCCGCCGGTGACATCGTGGCGGTCATCGAATGAGTGTCGACACCGCTCGAGACGCCATTGAGAAGGCGGCACCCGAACTCATCGCGTTGAGCCACTACGTACACGAGCATCCAGAATTGGGGTACGAGGAGTTCCTGAGCGCGGAGGCAGTCGCCGAGGCCGCCGAGCAGGCTGGCTTCGTGGTCGAACGAGGCATCGCGGGCCTCGCGACCGCCTTTCGTGCCAAAAAGGGCGACGGCGCCCTCAACATCGTTTTTTGCGCCGAATACGACGCCTTGCCCGACGTCGGACACGCCTGCGGTCACAACATCATCGCAGCGTCATCCCTCGGCGCCGCGATAGGTCTTGCCGCAGTCGCCGACGAAGTCGGCGTCACCGTCACCCTGCTCGGTACCCCCAGCGAAGAAGGTGGGGGTGGCAAGATTGACCTGATCAACGCGGGATACTTCCGCGACGCGCACGCCGCGATGATGGTGCACCCGTGGCCCAACGAACGACTCGAGGCGCAGTGTCTGGCCGTTGACCACTTCGACGTGACCTACGAGGGTAAGGAGGCCCACGCCTCGGCGGCCCCCTGGGAAGGGGTGAACGCCCTCGATGCGCTCACCATTGCCCAAGTAGCGGTCGGCTTGTTGCGCCAGCAACTTCGTCCCGGCGACCAGGTGCACTCGATGATCATCGAGGGTGGCGTCGCGGCCAACATCATTCCACGCCGAGCGGTCGGACGTTTCATGGCGCGATCGGTCACCGCGCAGCGCCTCGCTCAATTGCGAGACCGACTCGCGGGGTGCTTCGAAGCTGGCGCGCGCGCCACCGGTGCCACTCTCGCGATCAGCGAACTTGGTAGCCAGTTCACACACATGGAAAGCGACCCGGGGTTGCTCGCGCACTACCGCAGTGCCGCCGAGGGGGTGGGGCGCTCATTCGCCCTTGACGATCAGGGCGTGCCACTGCCCACCATTTCGACCGACATGGCCAACGTCTCACTCGTCGTGCCCTCGATTCATCCCCTCTTGGCCATCCCGACCAATGGCGCGGTGAATCACCAACCCCAATTCGCCGCGGCCTGCGTTACCCCCGAAGCCGACCAGGCGGTGCTCGACGGGGCTATCGCGTTAGCTCACACCGCAATTGGCGTGGCCTCCGATGCCGTCCTGCGCGAACGACTACTGTCCCGATCATGATTATCGAACACGCCTGGTTGCCAGTGACCCCTGGTCGCGAAGAAGAATTCATCGCGTCCATCGCCGGCGCACTCCCCATCATCGAAACGGCGCCGGGTTGCGACGGTGCCGAAGTACGGCGACAGATCGAAAATCCCTCGACGTTCTTGCTGATCGTACGGTGGACGAGCGTCGAAGCCCACATGGATTTCCGTGCGTCGGCGTCATTCGACGACTGGCGCAGCCGGACGCACCCTTTTTACGAGTCGCCCGCTACCGTGACGCACTTCTCCGAGGTCCTCGCTCGTTAGTGCGGGTGGTACTCGCCGAATTCTTGGCGTAGGACGTCGGCGACTTCACCCAGTGTCGCCAGTTCCTTCAGCGCCGCCTTCATGGGATAGAGCAAGTTGGCGCTGCCACGGGCCGCGGTCGCCACGTCGTGCAGACTCGCGCGCACCGCATCGTTGTCGCGGCGTTGCTTGAGACTGCGCACTCGCGCCATCTGCATCGACTGACGCTCGAGGTCAATCGGAAAGACCTCGGGCGACACGTCACCCTCGTCAGTGAAGCGATTGACGCCCACGATTATGCGTTGTCCCTCGTCGATGGAGCGTGCGTAGTCGTACGCGGCATTCTCAATCTCGCGCTGAGGGTAACCAGCCTCGATGGCGGCCACGGCACCGCCCATCTCGTCGATGGCGTCGAGGTAGACCTGCGCACGCTCCTCGATCTGGGTGGTGAGAGTCTCGACAAAGTACGAACCAGCTAAGGGATCGACCGTGTCGGCGATTCCCGTCTCGTAGCCAATCACTTGTTGAGTACGCAGTGCCAGGCGCACGGCGTGCTCCGTCGGCAGACCCAGCGCTTCGTCGAAGCTGTTGGTGTGCAGACTCTGCGTGCCGCCCAGGGTGGCCGCCAGAGCCTGCAGCGTCACCCGGATCAGATTGTTCTCAGGTTGCTGGGCGGTCAAGGTGGATCCAGCCGTCTGGGTGTGGAAACGCAACATCCACGACGAGGCCTTCTTCGCTTGGAATCGCTCCCTCATGATTTTGGCCCAGAGGCGGCGCGCGGCGCGGTACTTGGCAATCTCTTCGAAGAGATTGTTGTGCGCGTTGAAGAAGAAGGAGAGGCGCGGAGCGAAGTCGTCGACTGCCAGACCCGCCGCGAGGGCAGCCTCGACGTAGGCGATGCCGTCGGCCAAGGTGAAGGCGACTTCTTGCACCGCGGTCGAACCCGCTTCACGTATGTGGTAGCCCGAGATGGAGATGGTGTTCCAATTAGGCATCTCCTTCTCGCAGTAGGCGAAAGTGTCGACGATGAGTCGCATGGAGGGTCGTGGCGGATAGATGTACGTACCGCGTGCGATGTACTCCTTCAAGATGTCGTTCTGGATGGTACCGCGCAGAAGATCGCCGCTCACGCCCTTTTCCTCACCCACCAATTGGTAGAGCAACAGCAAAGTCGAGGCGGTGGCGTTGATGGTCATCGATGTCGTCACTTGATCCAGGGGGAGTTGCGCGAGGAGTAGGCGCATGTCCTCGAGTGAACTAATCGCCACACCCACGCGACCGACTTCTCCTTCGGCGCGCCCATGGTCCGAGTCGAAACCCATCTGTGTGGGTAGGTCGAAGGCGCAACTCAGACCCGTCTGACCGGCGGCGAGCAAGAAACGAAATCGCTCGTTGGTCTCCTCGGCGGTGCCGAAACCCGCGTACTGGCGCATCGTCCACAATCGTCCGCGGTACATAGTGCCGTACACGCCGCGAGTGTAGGGATACTGACCGGGCTCGCCGAGATCACGCGCTTCGTCCAAATGGGCCAAGTCCCCGGAGTGGTACACGGGTTGTATTTCAATGCCCGAGTCCGTCGCGCGCTCATTGGCTCCCACGAGGGCCATGCTAGGCGTTCACTTCGCACGCAATCTGCTTGGACAAGGGCCCAAAGTCCAACGTGCCGCACTTCTGGCACCTGGTGGGACAGACTAGAGGGATGTTCTGTGCCAATTGTGGTTCTTCGGTAGACGACGTGGTGTGCCGCGTCTGTGGCACCCCGGTGCACGCCGCCGTGGCCAACGATGTCGTGTCGAGTGTGCTGGCGGGCTGGTGGAGCCGAGTCGGCGCAACCCTGATTGACTCCCTGGTCCTGATCATACCGACGCTCGTGCTCGATCTACTCCTCGGCAATCTCGTAGGTCAGATTGTCGCCATCGGGGTCCAGGCCGCCTACATGATCTCCCTACAAACCAAGCCCAGCGGACAGACTCTCGGCAATCGGGCCGTACAGACGAGGGTGCGCGACTCGCTCACCGGACACATCATCACGGTACGCCAGGCAGCCATCCGCTGGGCGTTCATCGCGGTCTACGGAATATTGGAGATACTGTCGAGCGCTGGTTCGAGCACGCTCACCGTCTCGGTCAGCCTGCTCGCCCTCGCGGACTGCCTCTACCCGTTGTTCAATCCACGCAAGCAGACGATTCACGACCGCATCGCACGCACCATCGTGGTACGCGCCTAGCGCACTCCGCGCGACGATGCCGCGGGAGGATTCCCCGCGGCATCGTCCACTGATGGCTGCACGGGCTAGGCGAGAACCGCGTGGGGCATGCACAGGTCGTCGTACTCGGCGATCTGGATCGGTCCCGCGTGCTCGCCGCACGCCGGGCACTCGGGATCGCGTCGTACCTTGAAGGTGCGAAAGCTCTGATCGAGGGCATCGTAGGTCAGCAATCGACCAATCAGCGGCTCGCCGAGGCCCAGCAGGATCTTGATGGTCTCGATTGCCTGGATTGAACCAACGATGCCCGGCAACACGCCCAGGACGCCGGCTTCGGCACAACTCGGCGCGAGCTCGGCGGGCGGCGGCTCGGGGATCATGCAGCGATAGCAGGGCCCCACGTAGGGCGCAAAGACTGTGGCCTGCCCTTCGAAACGGAAGATCGAACCGTGCACCACGGGAATCTTCTTCAAGAGCGCGGCGTCGTTGACGAGGTAGCGCGTCGGGAAATTGTCGGTACCGTCCACGATCACGTCGTAGCCGTCGATAATGTCCAGAATGTTGTCGGCGCCCAGGCGCATGTCGTAGGTCTTAACTTCGAGATCGGGATTCATGGCGGTCAGCGTCACCTTCGCGCTGTCGACCTTGCGCATGCCGACGCGTTCCAAGTTGTGCAGGATCTGGCGCTGCAGGTTCGAGGAGTCCACCACGTCCATATCGATGATCCCAAGCGTGCCGACCCCGGCCGCGGCGAGGTAGAGCGCCGCGGGCGAACCGAGACCGCCCGCCCCGAGGAGCAGGACCTTGGATTCGAGCAACTTGAGCTGACCCTTCTCGCCCACTTCTGGCAGGAGAAGATGGCGATGGTAGCGGATGCGCTGGTCCGAGGTCATGGTCGCGGGCGTCTTCCAGGGCAGACCCTCGTCCTTCCACTTGTTGAAGCCACCGATCACGGAGACCACGTCGGCGTAGCCGAGGTCCTGGAGCGTCTTAGCCGCGAATGCCGAGCGCACGCCGCCGGCGCAGTAGATCGCCACGGGTTTGGTCTTGTCGATGATGCGACCTTCCACCGAGAATTCGAGTTGTCCCCGAGGGATGTGCACGGCACCGGGCACGGCGCCCTGCTCGTATTCGTCGGGTTCGCGTACGTCGAGCACGATGAAGTCGTCTAAGTGTGACGCCACGTCGTGAGGATCGATCTCGCGGATCTCGGCCTTGGCGGCATTGAGTAAATCTCGGGGTGATGACACTGTCGCTCCTTCAGTCCGTCGAAATCTTACTGGATTAGTCAACATTAGCGACCAACCTCTGCTAAACCTCACCCGTGGACCTCAGTGAACTGCTCACCCGACGACGCATGACCCGATCCTTTCGCGGCGACCCCGTCGATCAGGACCTCCTCGACTCACTCTGCGCCGATGCGCTTCGCGCGCCCACGGCGGGTAATTGCGCCGGGGTGCGTATGAGCACTCTGACCCGTGAACAGGTCGGTGAGTACCTCCTCGTGGCGACCGACGAGGAGTGGCGACGTAGCAGTCGCCGGTACGACGGTCTAGCGCGCGCCGGCGCGGTCGTCATCGTCACCTCGCGCCCGCAGGACTACTTTGCGCGCTACGCGAAGGAGGATAAGGCGTCCTCGGGTCTCGCGCAGCGTGAGAACTGGCCGGTGCCCTATTGGCATACCGACGCGGCGATGGCGACGATGGCGCTGCTATTGCTCCTTGAGGAGCTCGGCCTCGCCGCGGCACTGTGGGGGAATTTCCGTAACGCCGTCGAGGTGATGAGGTGGGCTCAGATCCACGACGAGGAACTCTTCGCGACGGTACTCGTCGGCGTCAGTGACGGCCACGACCATTCGTCGAAGTCCCTGGAACAACCCGTGTTGACCCGCGCGCAGCGGGTGCGCCGAGTCACGGCGCAACTATCCCAGGGCTGAGGTGACCACTTCGTCTATCGTGCGGGCCGTGAAGCGAAATCCGCTCTCGAGGAGGGCGTGCGGTACGACGCGCTGACTCGTGAGCACGGTGTTCTCGGCGAGTTCTCCACCCAGCGCCAGTTTGAGCGCCAGGGAGGGCACGCGCACCACGGCGGGCCGACGTAGCGCCCGGGCCAGTGATTTGGTCATCTGACGATTAGTGCAGGGCTCGGGCGAGGTCACGTTGAATGCCCCCGAAAGTTGGTGATCAATGAGCCAGAGCATTGCAGCCACTTGGTCGTGGAGTGAGATCGGGCTCATCCACTGACGGCCCGGACCAATGACGCCACCCATGCCCGCGCGAAAGAGTGGCACCAAGCGTTCGAGCACCCCGCCTTCGCGACCCATCACGATGCCGGTGCGCAACAGGGCGAGACTGGCGCCGGTGCGCGCGAAGGGCGCCGCCGCCTTCTCCCACTCGCGACATACCTCGGCCACGTAATCGTCGCCCGCGGTCGACGTCTCATCGAGCATTTGGTCACCACGATTGCCGTAATAGCCAATCGCCGAGCCGCTGACCAGAACCGCGACGCCCGACGTCATGGCGGTGAGCGCCTCGACCAGCAGAGCCGTCGCCGCGGTGCGCGAGACGTCATCACTCCCTGTCGATACGCTCGTGCTCCAGCGATGCGAGGCAATCCCGGTGCCGGCGAGGTTGACGACCGCGTCGAAACCGCCGACCTTGGCCAAGTCGGCGTCATCGATCACACCGCGCTCGGGGTCCCATCGAACGACGCGCCCGTTGATTGCGGACGTCGACAGGACGCACGAAGCGCACCACGTCATCACCGCGACCCTCCAAGGCCGCGACCAATGCCGTCCCGATGAAACCCGTGGAACCAGTAACCCCTACGCGCATCAGTCGTCGCCCGACTCGAGTTCATCCTCGGCACCGTCGTCCTCCGACGCGAGGTCGTCGATGCTCGACGCGGACGTGGGCGAGGAACTCCACCAACGTGCGCGTGCCGAAGGCGGTGGCGCCCTTGGTGACGTACCCTCGCGTCGCGTCGGCTCGACCAGGGCCCGCGATGTCCAAGTGTGCCCAGGGACGCCCGTCGGTGAACTTCTGCAGAAGCAACGCGGCCGAGATGGCGCCCGCTTTGCCGGGCTTGCCGATATTCTTCATGTCGGCGATGTCGGACTCGATGTGCTTGTCGTACTTGGCGACGAGCGGTAGACGCCAGAGCATCTCGCCGCTGCGATCCCCGGCCTCGCTCAGTAGATCAGCGAGTTCATCGGTGGAGGCAAAGAGTCCACCTACTTCATCCCCCAGGGCCACGGTCTGGGCTCCCGTCAGGGTCGCGACGTCGATGATGGCGTCGGGATTGGCTTCGACGGCCAGTGACAATCCATCCGCCAGGACGAGTCGACCTTCGGCGTCGGTGTTGAGCACCTCAATGGTCTTACCGTTGCGGATCGTGAGAACGTCACCGGGTCGCGTGGCCCGGTCCCCCGACAGGTTCTCGGTGATCGGTGCGATGGCGGTCACCCGCACGGGTAGCTGCAGCCGCGCGGCGATGGACAAGGCGGCCATCACAATGGCCGCGCCCGACATATCGGTCTTCATCGCCATCATGCCGTCGCCGGACTTGATCGAAAGGCCGCCCGAGTCGAAAGTGATGCCCTTGCCCACCAAGGCGACATGAGCGTTCGCCAC
This sequence comes from uncultured Acidimicrobiaceae bacterium, assembly GCA_963734655.1. Lineage (GTDB taxonomy): Bacteria > Actinomycetota > Acidimicrobiia > Acidimicrobiales > RAAP-2 > RAAP-2. The sequence goes on from CAVTHY010000001.1 coordinate 175,949, forward strand.
GGGTGGCTGATAAATGGCGTAGACGAGACGAGAGGGTTCGGCGGTGCCCGACCCCACGCCGAGCAGACCACCGAGACGCTCGTCGCGAATCTTCGACTCGGTCCAGATCTCGACCTGGACGCTGCTCTCCTGACCCAGCCGCTGGGCGATGCGCTTGGCGAGTTCCTTCGGCGTCACTTCGTTGGGCGGCGAATCGATGAGTCGCTTAGCCCAGTTCACCTCGTCGGCCACCACCACGCCGCGACGCACGCCCTCGACGACGTCGTCATGGTCGGCGACGCTGGGCAGCGGGACCCCCACGGCCAACACGTCGAAGTCGCGGTCCTCGTCGGGCTTCTTGAAGTCGTAACTCGCGAGTAGCGCTCCCTCGACGAGGGCTTGGGCCGCGTCGTCGGGCAACTCGATACCGTCGGTCGGCAGCAGGAAGACGATGCGCTCGCCCACGGCGCGTTGCGCCGCGCTGGCGCCGGCCAATCGGAAGTTCTCGGGAAGGTTGTAGGAAGCACCCAGGCTGACGAACAGTAGCGTTGCGCCCTCGAAGTTCGCCCACGCCAGTGCGCTCCCCGGCGTCGCGTTGAGCCCGCGTGATGAGCTCCAGCTGGCCTCTAAGTTGCGCGGAACCTCGTGGCCGAGCGAGTGTGGTGGGAATGGCCTCGGCGATCAACGCCCCGTCCTCGTCAAAAATCACGGGAACGACCACCGTGGTGGCGTTAGCGAGGTCGTCGACGCTGACAACGCGCGCGTGCTTGATCATGGGGCCTCCTTGTTCATACTGCGAGCAGTGCGGTGCGCGGGCCCCTCGGCCACGCGCGCGAGCGTCCACACCAGGTCGCTCAGGCGATTGAGGTAGGGCACCACCAGGGAGTCTTCTACATCCCACGTGACTGCGGTGCGTTCCGCGCGACGCACGACGGTTCGTGCGACGTCCAGGGCGGCGGACAATTGGTTCTCCCCGGGCACCACGAACTCGGTCGGCATCGAAACGGTGTGATTGGCCTCATCGATCTGGGCCTCGATATTGTCGATCATGTCGCGCGACACCCGAGTGCGACCGGTTTCGAGCTTCTCACGGTTCTCGAGTTTCGTGGCCACCTCGGCCATCAATATCCACAGGTCGCGTTCCAAACCGGCGATCATGAGATTCATCGCGTCATCACCGACGCAGAGCGAACGGGCCCACCCCAGAGCGGCTTGCGCCTCGTCGACCGCCCCATTGAGCTCAATGGCTTCCGAGTCCTTATCCGTTCGCCCGCCGAAGAGCAGTCCGGTCGTACCGTCGTCACCCTTGCGCGTGTAGATCTTCACGGGTCAAGCGTAGTGACTGCGACCACCACGCAGGTAGCCTGATTGTTCAATGGCCACTTCACTTCGCCCCCCCTTCGCCCACCCCCTCGGGGACGACCCGTACCTGGCCGCGTTAGCGCAACGGGTCCTCATCTACGACGGCGCCACCGGGACGAACCTGCAGACCCAGGATCTCAGTGCCGACGACTTCGGCGGCGCCGCCTTCGAAGGATGCAACGAATTACTCGTCCTGACGCGACCCGACGCCATCGAGCGATTTCATCGCTCCTTCCTCGACGTGGGCGTCGACGTCATCGAGACCGACTCCTTCGGTTCATTCTCGGTGGTACTGGCGGAGTACGGTATTGGCGAGCGGGCCTTCGACCTCAGTCACGCCTCGGCGGTTCTAGCGCGACGTGTGGCCGACGAGTATTCGAGCCCCGACCAGCCACGTTTCGTCGCGGGTTCCATGGGTCCGGGTACCAAGTTCCCCACCCTCGGACAGATCACGTACGACGATTTGGAGGCCAGCTACGAGGAGATGGCCTACGGGTTGCTCGAAGGAGGCGTCGATCTGCTCATCGTCGAGACGATGTTCGACTTGCTTTCGGGCAAGGCCGCCATCGCCGCGTGTCATCGCGCGATGGCGCGCCACGGACGAGTCGTGCCCATCCAGGCACAAGTGACGATCGAACTCACTGGGCGCATGTTGCCGGGCACGGAGATCGGCGCGGCGATCACCTCGCTCAGCCCACTCGGCGTCGATGTGCTGGGCCTGAACTGCGCCACCGGACCCGTCGAGATGTACGAGCCGCTGCGCACGTTGTCCGAGACCGCACCCATGCCCCTTTCGTGCCTGCCCAACGCCGGGCTCCCCAGCGTGCTCGACGGCAAGATGCATTACGACCTGACCCCCGAGGGTCTGGCCGAACATCTCTCCAAGTTCGTCAGCGAATACGGTGTCGCCGCCGTGGGCGGCTGCTGCGGCACGACGCCCGAACACTTGGCGCGCGTCGTCGAGGCGATACGACCCCTGCACCGCGCCGAACGCCATCCGGTGCTCGAGCCCTCGGTGGCGTCGATCTACTCCCCTGTCACCTACCACCAAGACCGTTCGGTGTTGTTGGTGGGTGAGCGCACCAACGCGAACGGTTCCAAGAAGTTCAGGGAATCCATGCTCGCGGGTGACTGGGACGCCTGCATCGCCATTGGCCGCGAGCAGATCAAGGAAGGCGCGCACATCCTCGACGTCTGCGTGGACTACACCGGCGCTGACGGCGTCAGCGACATGAACGAAGTGATGAGTCGACTGGCCACGCAGTCCTCGGTGCCCATCATGGTCGACACCACCGAGACCAAAGTGGCCCGACAGGCCCTGACGTGGCTGGGTGGCAAGGCCATACTCAACTCGGTCAACCTAGAAGAGGGTGACGGCCCCGGCACGCGCCTCGACGGCTTCCTCTCGCTCGCCGCAGAATTCGGCGCGGCAGTCGTGGCGACCTGCATCGATGAAGAAGGTCAGGCCCGCACCGCCGAGTGGAAAGTACGCGCCGCGCGCAACATCACCGAACTCGCCGTCTCGCGCTACGGACTCTCGGCGACCGACATCTTCATCGACCCCTTGGCGCTACCGCTCTCGACGGGCATGATCGAGTCGCGCCGCGACGGCATCGAGACCATTGAGGCGATTCGCCGTATCAAAGCTGAGCTGCCGGGCGTACGCACGATTCTGGGCCTCTCGAACGTCTCGTTCGGCCTCAACCCAGCTGCGCGCCAGGTGCTGAATAGTGTCTTTCTGCACGAGTGCGCCGAAGCTGGTCTCGACGCCGCCATCGTGCACGCCTCGAAGATCCTGCCCCTCGCTCGCGTCGACGAAGAAGCGCGCCGAGTCTGTCTTGACCTCATCTACGACCGCCGCAGCGACGAGTACGACCCCCTGAGCGAACTGCTGCGACTCTTCGAGGGCGCCACGCTCGCCTCCAACAACGCCACGTCCATAGACGACCTCACGCTCGAAGAGCGCCTGCGACGGCGCATCATCGATGGCGTGCGCGTTGGTCTCGAGGCCGACCTCGACCTCGCGATGACCCAGGGAATCACGCCGTTGGAGATCGTCAACGACCACCTCTTGGAGGGCATGCGTGAAGTCGGTGCCCTCTTCGCCAGCGGCGAAATGCAGTTACCCTTCGTGCTGCAATCCGCCGAGACGATGAAGAGCGCAGTGGCGCACCTGGAGCCCTTCATGGAGAAGATCGACCAGGGTGGACGAGGCAAAGTGGTACTCGCCACCGTCAAGGGTGACGTGCACGACATCGGCAAGAACCTGGTCGACATCATCTTGACCAATAACGGCTACGAGGTCGTCAACCTCGGGATCAAGGTCGGCATCAACGAGATGCTGAGCGCCGTCGAGGAGCACCACGCGGACGCCCTCGGCATGAGTGGACTGCTCGTGAAGTCCACTCTGATCATGCGCGAGAACCTGGAGTTGATGAACGAACGCGGAATGTCCAACGTACCGGTACTGCTCGGTGGGGCGGCCCTGACGCGCACCTACGTCGAGCGCGACCTGCGCGAGACGTACCAGGGCCGCGTCTTCTACGGCAAGGACGCCTTCGAGGGACTGCGGGTGCTCGATCGCCTGGGCGAACTGCGCAAGTCCGGTGAGGACGATGCCCTCTTCGGCCGTGAGATCTCTGAGAAGAACGTGCATCGCAAGATTCGCGGTGAGCAGGGCGAGGCGCCCGAGGGCTTGCCCGCGCGCAGTCCCAACGTCGAGATGGACAACCCCCTTTTCTCTCCCCCCTTCCTCGGCAGTCGCGTGGCCAAGGGCATGTCGGTCGACGAGATCAGCGAATTCTTGAACCTCACGGCATTGTTTCGTAATCAATGGGGCTTTCGCCCCGAGGACGGCGAGGACGATCCGGCCTTCAAAGAACGCGTTAGCGCGACGTTGCGTGAACAGCTAGCCATTGCCAAGGCCGAGAGCCTCTTGACCCCCCAGGTCGTGTGGGGGCACTTCCCCGTCGCTGCGGACGGCAACGACCTGATTGTCTTCACTGACGACACTCGAAGTGTCGAGCGCACACGGTTCCACTTTCCGCGCCAACACGTGGAGCCGTTCTTGTGCATCGCGGACTTCTTTCGATCCGTGACCAGCCCCGACCAGGACTACGCAAGTTTCATGCTGGTGACCATGGGTGCCCGGGTCTCAGAGCGCTGCGCCGAGCTCTTCGCCGAGAACCGCTACACCGACTACCTGATGCTGCACGGACTCGGTGTCGAAATGGCCGAGGCGCTCGCCGAGATGTGGCACCTGCGCATCCGGGAGGAACTCGGCTACGAGGAAGAAGATGGCCCGTCTCTCTTCGGCCTGTTCCGCCAGCAGTACCGCGGTGGGCGCTACTCGTGGGGGTACCCGGCGTGCCCGGATCTCACCGACAACGCCAAGGTGGCCGAACTTCTCGAGGCGAGCCGCATCGGCGTCGAGGTCTCTGAGGGCTTCCAGTTACACCCTGAGCAGACCACCGACGCCATCATCTGCCATCACCCGATGGCCAAGTACTTCGTCGCGTAAATCCTTGGCCCTGGATCGGGGCCTCGATAGCCGCACCTGAAGTCAGAGGTCGAACCTACGACGCCAAGTGTTGTCACGCGACGCGTGTAAACACCTGACCGATTCTGGCTTCAGAATCAAAGGCGACATTTTCTGACGGAGCCCAGCGGGTCGCAGTGGTCTCGCCTTCACCCCTCACCGATTCCTTGTCCGTCGACAGCCTTCGCTTAGAAAGCCGCTCGCCGATCGACCTCCATCATGCGCTCGGGATGGGCCAATGGGGTGAAGCCCACTTTGGCGTACACCTCATGGGCGTCGCGAGTGGCTAAGAGGACGCGGCGCACGCCGAGGCCCACCCAATAGTCGACGACTTCACCGACCATCCACGAGCCGAGGCCGCGTCCGCGATGCGCCGCGTCGACGAACACGTCGCTCACCCAGGCGAAGGTCACGTGATCGGTAATGATTCGCACGCAGGCCACCGTCTGGGCATCGTTATTCACGATGGCGTAGAGAAAGGAATTCTCGATCGACGTCGCCACCGCTTCGTGACTGCGGCCCTGAGCCCAGTAGGCCTCGGTCGAGAGCCATCGGTGGATGGTCTCCACGGAGATACGCGCAGCGTCGGCGGTCAAAAGGTAATCGTTTCGACTTCTATCGGGGAACACGGTGGCCACTAGGGCAGTCCTGGGGTTGTCTTTCTCACAGAACACATTCTGGTCGACTCTCGCCGATGCTGCGACGCAACCATCCACCGCGTGTGAAGCACCGAGGTGTTGTCGCTAGAACTGCGACGGTCGCAAGCGGACGTGAAGGTGCGAATCGTGCCATCCATCTCGGTAGAGAGCATCGCTCTTCAACACTGCCTCCAGCTCGAAGCCAGCCTTTTCCGCCACACGGCACGATGAGCGATTACGCACCGAGTGCAGCAATTGCATACGGTGCAGACCGAGTTGATTGAAGGCCCACTCACACAGTGCGGTGAGCGCCAGTGGAGCGAATCCTTCACCGCGCGACTCACGCAGCACCCAATACGCGACGTCGGCCGAGCCACTGATGAAGTCCACGCTCTGCACCGCGACGCGGCCGAAAGCAGAATTGTCCGATCGCTTCGCCATCGCCCAGCACGCGCCCGTCTCCTGACGCCATTCCTCATTCCAAGTGTCAATCACTTGGGCGGCTTCGGCCTCATCGTAGGAGTACGGCATCCACCAAAAGATGTCGGCGTCGCGATACGCCGAGACGACGACGCCCACGTCGTCCCGGGTCCACGGACGCAGGTACCACCTCTCGTCAACCTCTAGGTCGGGCTGAGTTAACCCGTTGAGTGAGCCTGGAGGAATCACCGGTGGTATCAGTCGGGGCATTCTCCAATTATCGCCGACAACTGCCAACTGCGAACGTCCACTGTGAGCAACACCACGAGACTGTATGTGGCGACCGCCGGAAACAGCGTGCTGAGTCGAGCTCGCAATTGAGTACCTTGGTCCTTGTCGAAGGCCTTCTTCTCTTCCGTGGCCCAAAGTACGTTGCACACATGATCGTTTGTGTACCAGTAACCAGTGATGGACAAGTCGACCCCCGGTGGGGCCGGGCGCAACGTATCGCCGTAGCCCAAGTAGCGAACGGTGAAGTTGTCGAGTGGCAGGAGATTGAGGTCTCCTGGGACCGACTGCACGACGAAGGTTCCTCGGCACAACACCACGCCCGGGTGGCGCGATTCTTGTTGCAGAACCACGTCGAGGGTGTCGTCGTCAATCACGTCGGCGAGGGAATGGTCCGGATGCTCACGACGATGAAGTTGCCTCTGTATCTTGACGCGGCCGGCGACGCGCGCGCCGCCGTTCTTGCAGTGAGCGCCTAACTATTCCCTCGAACGTATTTCCGATGGCGAAGAATCAGCGACGAGTCGGCAGCGCGAGCGGCGTCGCGTCGCTCAGGGCCTCGCGCGCATGGTAACTCGACCGAGTCAGCGGTGAGGACTGCACGTGAGCCAATCCCGCGCGACGTCCGCGTTCGGCCAGGTCCTCGAACTCGGCCGGCTCCCAATAGCGAGCGACGGGTAGGTGCCGCACAGTCGGGCGCAGGTACTGGCCAATGGTCGCAATCGACACGCCCACCGAGGCCAAATCGACCAGCACTTCTTCGACCTCGTCCGCACTCTCACCCAGGCCGACCATCATCCCCGACTTCGTCGTAAGGCCAGCGGCAACCGAACGTGCGAGCACGGTCAGCGAACGATGATACGCGGCACTGGGACGCACTGCGCGTTGCAGGCGCGCGACGGTCTCCATGTTGTGATTCATCACGTCGGGGTGGGCGTCGATGATGAGTTGCAGCGCCGCGGCGTCACCCTTCAAGTCACTGATCAAGACCTCGATGTCCGTCTCGGGTGAACGCTCGCGGACGGCACGAATCGTGTCGGCGATGGCCCCCGCTCCCCCATCGGCCAAGTCGTCGCGCGCCACGCACGTGATGACCGCGTGGCTGAGTTTGAGACGCACCACGGCCTCAGCGACGCGCGCGGGCTCGCTGGGGTCTAGGGCGAGGGGCTTGCGGGTGTCGATGAGGCAGAAGCCGCAGGCGCGCGTGCAACGCTCGCCATTGACCATGAAGGTCGCGGTGCCGCTCTCCCAGCATTCGAAGATGTTGGGACAACCAGCCTCTTCGCACACCGTCACGAGGCGAAGGTCCTCGGTCAGCGTTCGCAAACTCTGGAATTCGTTGCCCATGTGGGCCTCGATCCGCAGCCACTCGGGTTTACGCGCGTTGATGGGCAGTGCCTCGTCGGGATTCACGCCCGCCTTACGCAGGCGTCGGATCAGCGGTCGTTCGTCCGACGTCGTCGACGCCGAGCGATCCACTCGCGCCACGCGCTCGTGCGTCCCGAGACGCTGAGAGAGTTCGAGTCCGAGGCGCTCTTCCACTTCGGCCTCGCTGACGTCGAGCCCGAGTGACTTCATCGAACCCACGGGCTTATCCGGGATCCCGCAGGGAATAATCGCCTGAAATCCGGAGAGATCGATGTCGACATTGAGCGCGACACCGTGCAGGGTGCGGCGCACACCACGCTGATTACGTTTGGTACGCACGCCCACCGCGGCGATCTTGTGGGGCCGCGTGTCGAGTCGTGCCCAGACGCCGGGGTAACCCTCGAGACGACCGACCTCTCCCAGTTTGCCCTCGGGATCGAAGGCCCGCACCGTTGCGATGACGGCGTCTTCTAATTTGTTCACGTGCTGACGCCCCGCCGCGGGTTCGTCGGGCACAGTCACTATGGGCCAGCCCACCGCTTGGCCGGGCGCGTGATACGTCACGTCGCCGCCGCGGTCGGTCGTGACCACGTCGGCGTTCAAGAGTTCCGCCGCGATCAAGAAGTGGTCCTCCTGGGCGCGGATACCGCGCGTGTACGTCGGCGGGTGCTCGAACAGAAGGACGTAGTCCTCATCCGACTCGAAGAGCGCCCGTTGCAGATCATCGGCTTCGGCGAAGCTCACGCGTCCCAAGTGCCGACGACGCAGCATTATCGCTCGCTGGCCACGTCGAGGCCGGCGAGCAATTCGCCCACTCGCTCGAGGTACTTGGCGGCCCCCGCCGCATCACAGACCCGATGATCGAAGGCGAGCCCCAAGATGACCCGTCGACCGACTTCGAGCACGCGCACGCCATCGCGCACGGCGACGACCGGTACGTGGCGCACGGCGCCGATGCTCAGGACCGCAACTTCGGGCTGAATGATGATGGGCTCGGTCCACAGGGTGTGCTCGCTGGTGGCCGCGGCGACCGTGAAGGTACCGCCCATGAGGTCGTCCGCGTTGAGTTGACGCGATCGCACGCGCTCGTCGAGTTCCGCTGTGCGACGCGCCAGCGCGCGCAGGGTCAGTCCGGCGGCGGCGTGCACCACCGGCACGAGCATGCCGTCATCGTCGACGTGGCGGGTGAAACCCACCGAAATGGTGCGGTGCAGGGTCAACTGGTCGTTGGCGAAGGTCGCGTTGAGGAATTCGAATTCCGCCAAGGCCCGTACCGCGGCGATCGTGACGACTGTCTCGTCGGTGATGGCGAATCCTTCGTGGGTCTCACGGCCCAACGCGTCGAGTTCGTCAAAGACGCTGGCGTCCACTTCGACCGCTGCGAAGCCATGAGGAGCCGAGAGCACCGAAACGCTCATGTGCTGACCCATGCGGCGTCGTCCATTGGACAGGGCGACGACGACTTCCTCCGTCGGGCCTTGCGCCACCGCGCGCTCAGCGTCACGACGCGTGATTGCTCCGCCGGTTCCCGAGCCCGTCACGGTCGAGGGCTCGACGCCACCGTCGGCCAAGATGCGGCGCACCACTGGTGAAAGAACGACGCCGTTGGCGCCGGAAACCTCTACGGTCGCGGGCACGCTCGCGCGATGGGCGGCGGCGGGGCTCACTTCAGGACCCGCGGCCGCCTCCGCAGGCGACGCGGCCGAGGCCACGCCACTCTCGTCGATGACCGCGACGCGCGCACCGGTCTGCACCGTGTCACCCTCTTCGGCCAGGATCTGGGTCAAGACCCCCGCCGCCGGTGAGGGCATTTCGGAGTCGACCTTGTCGGTAGAAACTTCGAACAGGGGTTCGTCACGAGCGACGGCGTCGCCAACCTTTTTGAACCATTGGGTAATGATTCCTTCGGTGACCGACTCACCCAGCGAGGGGAGGGTGACGTCAGCCAACGTGGATCCCTCGACCGGACAGGGCGAGCAACGTCTCGCCAAAGGTCTCCGAGAGTGACGGGTGCGGCATGATCAGCGCGGCGGCCTCCTCTGCCGTTGCCTCCCAGTTCACGGCGTAGTAGCCCGCGCCGAGCTGTTCGGTGACCCAAGGGCCCGCCATGTGCACGCCGAGGATCTGTCCAGCGGTACCGTCGGCGCGCTTTTCGGCGATGATCTTCACTACGCCCTCGGTGTCACCGATGATCTGGGCTCGACTGTTGCCACCGAAGGGGTCCTTCTTGACAACCACGTCGTAGCCGCGCTCCTTGGCGGCGGCTTCTGTCAAGCCGCAGAAGGCCACTTCGGGGTTGGAGTAGATGGCCCAGGGGACGCGGTCGTAATCGACGGGAACCACGGCTTCGCCGAGGATCGTCTTGATCGTCACGACGGCTTCGGCGAAAGCGACGTGCGCGAGTTGCGGAGTGCCAGCGACGACGTCACCGAGTGCAAAGACGTTCGGATTGGCGGTGCGCATGTAGCCGTCGGCCACCACGAAACCGCGGTCGTCCAGTTCCACGCCGGTGCCCTCACCGAGTAGTCCCTCGGTACGCGGACGGCGACCGACCGAGACCACGACCATCTCGACAGTGACGTCCTCGGCGCCCTCCATCTTGATCGCGGTCGTCTTCTTCGCGGGCGTGTGACCAGTGATCTTGACACCAGTCTGGATCTCGATGCCGCGCTTCTTGAAGGCGCGCTGCACGACGGTCGCCACCTCGGCATCGCAACCGGCCAAGATCGAAGGCAGACCCTCGAAGATGGTGACCTTAGTGCCCATGTCGGCCAGCATCGATGCGAATTCACAGCCAATGGCGCCGCCTCCGATGACCGCAGCGGTGGCGGGCAGAGTGCCGAGATTGAGGAACTCATCCGAAGTCAGTACGAACTTGCCATCCACATCGAAGCCCGGCAGGGTGCGCGGTACTGAGCCGGCCGCGACAACGACGTTCGTTCCCTCGGCGACGACGCCGGCGTCGGCGCCGTCGAGGATCGTGACCTTCTGTCCCGCGTCGAGACGAGCCGTGCCTTCGAAGAGGGTGACCTTGCGGCCCTTTAAAAGCCCCGACAAGCCCTTGTGGAGGCGGTCGACGATCTCGTTCTTTCGCGATTGGCTGACGGCGAAGTCGACGTCGACACCCTTGGCCGTAATGCCAAAGGCAGCGGAGTGCTCGAGCGTGCGACGAACGTGCGCGGTCTCGAGGAATTCCTTCGCGGGCACGCACCCGCGGTGCAGACAGGTGCCACCGACCTTGTCACGCTCAATCAGGGCGATATTGAGACCAGCTGCGGCTCCGTAGAGGGCCGCGGCGTAACCACCAGGTCCTCCTCCGATAATGACGACATCGAACTTCTGGACCTCGTTAGCCACGGCCATTCCCTTCAAAGAGTCTGTATTGTCCCCCGCGCAATCCTAATGAGTCTGAGCGGGGGGCAAAACCGTCAGCCATCGGACCGCCGAGCGCGTTGCGAATCGGCCGCCGCGGTCGCCAACGCGTCGACGAAGTCATTCATCGGATCCCCCGAGTGGCCCTTGACCCAGGTGAAACGCACCTCGCGATCCGCGTTCACGACCAGAGGTATCAGTACTTCCCAGAGGTCGCGATTCGCAACCGGTTGGCCCTGGGAGTTCTTCCAACCGCGTCGCAGCCAACCGACGTGCCACTTATCGTGAAAACATTTCACGACATAGGTGGAATCGCTCACGATCTCGAGCTCACCAACGGGATGAGACAGTAGCGCCTCAATGACCGCGAGGACCTCCATGCGCTGATTGGTGGTGTGCGGGGCTGCGCCACTGGCGTAGGAGTCGGTACCGGCCGCCCAGGCCCAACCACCTGGTCCGGGATTACCACGACAGGATCCGTCAGTGTGGATGCGCATCACGGGTGGCGAGTGATCCACGCGTCGGGGTCACTCGTAAAACGGGTCACCGAGACGGGTAGGTCGCCGCGCAGCACTTCGCCGAGCGTCACGTGTTCAAGGACTTCGCGCAACGCGGCGCGTACCGCGACCCAGACATCACGCAGGTGTGTTGCTTCGCCCTCGTAGTGCAGGGTTTCGGGACGCATGCCGCGGACACCGGCCATGGGTCCCGAAACCACCCGCAGGATATCGGCAATTTGAATGTCGTCCGCGTCACGAGCCAGGCGAAATCCTCCCTCGGGGCCGCGTTGACTCGTAACCAGCCCTCCACGACGGAGATCCGACATGATCGCCCCGAGGAACTTCGAGGGCAGTTCTTGTTCCTGGGCGAGATGCTCCGCGCTGACCGACGTAGTGCTCGCCGCCAATGTGAGGAGCGCACGGATGGCGTACTCGGCCTTGGCGGGAATCTGCATCCACCCATTCTGCCCCACAGCGCCACCCGAGAGGCGGCGGGAGCGTCATTAAGGTGGGAACCGTGTTTGATCTCGGCCCGCGTTCGATCTACTTATGCGTGGGCGTGCGTAGCGACATGTCGGACTTCTTGCCCGCGGTGTTGCGCGGCGGTGTGGACGTGGTGCAGTTGCGCGAGAAGGACCTCCCCGATGATGTGCGACTCGAGCAGGCTCGACTGATGATCCCCATCTGCCACGACTTCGGCGTGCCCTTCGTCATGAATGACTCGGCCGAGTTGGCCTTGAGAGCCGGGGCCGACGGCGTGCACGTTGGTCAAGATGACGCCTCGGTGCGACACTGCCGCGACGTACTCGGGGACGAGGCAATAGTCGGCCTTTCCACCCACGCCGATGATGAATTCGACGCCGGTCTACTCGAACCCGTCACCTACTTGAGCGCCGGACCCATCGTCGAGACGCCCACCAAGCTCGGACGCGCGGGCACCGGCGTGCGCTACGCCGCGCGCGCCCAGTCGCGCTCGCCCCGGCCGGTCTTCGTCACCGGCGGCGTCACGGACCAGAACGTGGCCGCGCTCGTAGCGGCCGGCCTGAGGCGTTTCGTCGTCGTGCGCTACCTCACGGAGTCCGCAGAACCCGAGGAATCCGCGCGCGCCCTGCGCCGCGCACTGGACCACGCACTGGACGCTTGACGCGCTAACGGTGGCGGTCGAGCCACCCCAACAGTGTCGCCACCATGCGCGGGTCCGCGCGCAGTTGATGACCCGCCCCTTGGATGATGCGAAGTTCACACCGACCCTCGGCCCCCGCGACGAGCAGACGGGCATCGGCGACGGGAACTTCCATGTCGTCAGAACCATGACCAATGAGGAGTCGACGTGGCGGAATCTTGGCAATCGAGCCGACCGGGTCCACCGTCATCACGTCGGCGTGCAACGCCTCGGGATCCAGAAGATCGTCGGGGGCACCGACGACACCAGCGACTTGGACGGCGTGGTGAAATTCGCGCGCGTCACCGCACCAGAATTCGAGATCAGCCGGTGATGCGAACGTGGCGACTCCACGGATGCGGTCATCGTGGGCGGCGATGTGTAGCGCGAGCGAGCCTCCAAATCCGAATCCCGCCAGTGAGATGCGTGGTTCACCGCTGGCGACACGCTCTACGATGACTTTCAGGTCCTCTTTCCACTGACTGGCCGAAAAGGTCCCGGTACTCGATCCGACCCCTGACAAGGTGCCGGTCGCCACCAGCCAACCCGACTCGTTGGAGAGGTGTTCAGCGAGCTCGGGCAGCAGGCCGGCGGCCTGACGGCCCATACCGACCGACCGAGGCAGACCGTGCACCAGGATCAGAACGTGGTTGGCGAGGGGACGAGTTTCCGAGCGCGCTACCCGCAGGTCGAGCACGGACGAACCGCTGTTGATTTGTTCGTGTTCAATCATGGCTGGCCCCTATCGTAAGGCAGGTCACGGCGGGCCGAAGTTCTGACAAACTCAGATCATGGAGAACGTCGCTCTGGTGTGGTCCAACGCCGCCGCCGAAGTGCACCGTTTCGTCGTCGGGCCGATTGAGAACAACGTCTACGTCGTGCGTTGCCGACGCACCGGCGTCGCCACACTCATCGACGCGGCCAACGAACACGAGCGCCTTCTTGAGGTGGCACGGAGCCTGGGAGTGGCGTCGGTCCTCGAAACCCACGGGCATTGGGACCACATCGGCGCTGTCGAACAGGTCCGCGAGTCCGGCATCGAGGTCTGGGTCCGCGCCGAGGACGCCACCATGCTCCCCAGCTACGACCATCTTCTCGAGGACGACGTCGAACACGCAGTGGGCGACCTTCGCCTGCGGACCGTGCACACCCCGGGGCACACCCCCGGCTCGATCTGCTTCGCCCTCGTGGACACGCCCGTGCTCTTCAGTGGTGACACTCTGTTTCCCGGGAGGCCCCGGAGCCACGAAGTTCGAGGGGGGCGACTTCCCCACCATCATCACCAGCATCGAGGAACGACTCTTTCGCCGCTTCGACGAGGACACCATCGTGTGGCCCGGCCACGGGGCGCGCCACCACCCTGGGCGTGGAGCGTCCCCACCTCGACGAGTGGGTCACCCGAGGTTGGTGAGCCACCGCGGAAAAGTTACGGTCTTTGGGACCCACCAGTAGGCTGTCACCCGTGACAACGCCCCTGCTCGAACTCAAGAATCTCCACGTGGAGGCCGACGGTGCCACCATCTTGCGCGGCGTGGACCTAGTGGTAAATGCCGGTGAGGTTCACGCACTCATGGGGCCCAACGGGGCGGGTAAGTCGACCCTGGCCAACGTCATCATGGGGCACCCCGGCTACGTGATCACCCAGGGCACCATCCTTCTCCAGGGCGAGGACATCGCCAAATGGACGCCCGACGAACGAGCGACGCGCGGGAATATTCCTGGCCTTTCAGTACCCCGAAGCCATCATCCGGCGTTTCGGTGGTGCAGTTCCTACGCCAAGCCATCGCCGCACGCAAGGGCCTCGAAGAACTCAGCGTCCTCGAAGTACGACTTGACCTCATGGAGTGGATGGACCGACTCGGCATGGACCCGGCCTTCGCCGAGCGCCATCTCAACGACGGCTTCTCCGGCGGTGAGCGAAAGCGCAACGAAGTACTGCAGATGGCGCTGCTCGCCCCGACCCTAGCGCTGCTCGACGAGACTGACTCCGGGCTTGGACATCGACGCCCTTCGTATCGTGGCGCGCGGCGTGCGCACCGTGCGTGACGAACACCCCGACATGGGGGTGCTGGTGGTGACGCACTACGTGAAGCTTCTCGAGGAGATCAAGCCCGACCGCGTGCACATCCTGATCGACGGGCGCATCGAGACCTCGGGTGACGCCTCCTTGGCCCAGGCCATCGAAGAGCGCGGTTACGACGAGCTTCGTCGCCCGGTCGCCCTGTGACGCGTTTCGACCCGCATCTGGTCCGCGGCGATATCCCGCTGATGAACCGGGTCATCAACGGCAGACCCATCACCTACTTGGACTCGGGCGCCTCCTCGCTCACCCCTCGCTCGGTCATCGAAGCGATGGACCGCTACTACCAGCACCACCACGCCAACGTGCACCGCGGGGTGTACCAGACGGCCAACGAAGCCACCGCCATCTACGAAGGCGCCCGCGAATCGGCCGCTCACTTTTTGAACGCGCCGGGGGGCTCCGAGGAGATCGTCTTCACCAAGAACGCCACGGAATCCTTCAACCTGCTGGCACGCTCCTGGGGCGCCACTTTCCTACGGCGTGGCGACGTGGTACTGGTCAGCGAGATGGAGCACCACGCGAACATCGTTCCCTGGTTCCAGCTTCGTGAGAGCCACGGCATCGAAGTGCGCTTCATCCCCGTCAGCGACGACTTTCGTCTGGACCTCAATCGCATCGAGGATTTGATGCTCGGCGTCAAACTCGTCTCGGTGACCGCGATGAGCAACGTGCTTGGCACCATCAATCCGATTCGCGACCTCGCCGACCTCGCCCACTCGCACGGGGCATTGTTGGCCGTGGACGGAGCGCAGTCTGTGGCGCACCTGCCCACCGACCTCGTCGCCCTCGACGCCGACTTCTTGGCCTTCTCGGCCCACAAGATGTTGGGGCCCACCGGACTCGGGGTCTTCTGGACCAGGGAGGAGATATTGAAGGCCATGCCGCCTTTTCTCGGCGGTGGCGGGATGATCAAGGACGTCAGCACCGACGGGTTCACGCCGGCCATCGGGCCCTCGAAATTTGAGGCGGGCACGCCACCTATCGCCCAAGCCGCCGGCTTCACCGCGGCCGTTCGCTACCTCGAGGGACTGGGCATGGATAACGTCGCCGACTACGAAAAGGATCTCACCGGCGATGCGCTGACGCGCTTGGCCCTGGAATTCTCCGGTCGCGTGCGCGTAATCGGCCCGTCCGACACCGCAGACCGCGGCGGCGTCATCTCACTCGACGTCGAGGGCGTGCACCCCCATGACGTGGCCCAGGTACTCGACCAATTCGGCGTGTGCGTGCGTCCCGGACACCACTGCGCCAAACCACTCATGAAGCGCTTCGGGCTCGCCGCCACGGCGCGCGCGTCCTACGGTCCTTACTCGCTGGTGAGCGACACCGACGTCTTACTCGAGGCCCTCACCCACGCCGTGGAAATGTTCGGGTAACGATGGCGAACCTCGACGAACTATACCGAGAGATCATCCTCGACCACTATCGCTCCCCGCGCAATCGCGGCGAGTTGGCCCCACCCGCGCACCGTACCGAGGGTTTCAATCCCCTTTGTGGCGACGAGATCGTCGTCTACGTTCAAATTGAAGACGGGGTGCTGACCGATATCAAATTGACGGGCCACGGCTGTTCAATCTCACAATCCTCCTCGTCGCTCATGAGCACCGCGGTCAAGGGAAAACCACTTGAGCAAGTTCGCGCGACCATCACCACATTCAAAGAGTTGATGACGACTCGCGAAACCAAGCTCGGCGAGGATGCGGCCGACCCGAATGGCGAGGCCAACCTGCGACGCCTGGGTGAACTCGCCGCGCTGGCCGGCGTCGTGAAATTCCCGGTACGAATCAAGTGCGCCACGCTCGCGTGGAACACCCTCGCACAGGCCCTCGATGAGATTGACGCCTAGCGTCGCATTCGCTGAAGTGCGTTCGACGTGACGCCTATTTGGGCGTGCACGGTGTCGGGTCGAAGTACTGATCACCTTCGGGGGGGATCGTCGTCGTTGTCGTAGCGGTGCTCGCCGCGACGTTCACCAGGAACTTCGTTCCCGTGGAGGGGATGACGACCGACGAGGTCGTCGACGCCGACGACGGAACCGTCCAACCCGGTGAGTAGCCGGCCGAATTGATGGGGGGCGGATTGGTGGGTTTCTGTAACTGTGAACCGAAGATCTGGAAGAGCAGCTTCTGCATCGCGGGCTCCTGGACCAGGAGGATGCTGCCAAGACTTCCGTAGCTCCCCGGGGTGGTCGGCAGCGTGTAGGTCGCCAGGTTCGCCGGGTCGAGGTTGTGGAACTTCAGCGCGAGCCCGATGAGTTCACCTGACGAGAAGTTGCTGTCGAGGGCGATTCCCGTGGTCAGCTTGGAGATGAAGCCATTGATGGTGAAAGGGTTATAGAGACCCTTGGCCCTGTCGATCATCGCTTTCAAGAACTCGTTCTGGCGATAGATGCGTCCGTAGTCGCTGGTGACGTCGGTGCTCCACGTACCGTTCTGGTACCACTGGTAGTGCCGACTGCGCACCAGGGCGAGCGCCTGGAAGTTGTTCACAATCTGACACCCCGCGTGGGGGATGTTGAGGCCCGAGAATGCGTCTTTCGCCGGGTAGGGGAAGTTCATGTAGACCCCGCCAATGGACTGGGCGGCGTTGATGATCCCTTCAAAACTCACCACCACGGTGTGGGCGATGGGAATACCGAAATTGGCGGTGATGGTCTGGGCCAGTAGCGAAGGCCCGGTGCCAAAATTGACATTGAGGCGGTTGGCCTTGCCGTAGAGGCCCTGATTGGCCAGCAACGTGGTCACGGTGTCACGCGGGATCGACAGGACCGTGATGGTCCCTTTGGCGGGATCCACGTGCATGATCTTGACCACGTCACTGCGCTGACCGCCGGCTTGACCCGTCGAGGCGCCGGTCTGCGCCGCGATGTAGCCCGAAAGTCCCGCGCGCGAGTCCGATCCGATCTCGAGGATGTTGAAGGGTTGGTTGCCGACGCGCTGCACTTCACCGGCGACGTTGATCTTCTTGATGTGACCGAGTTGCCACAGCGTGTAGAGGTACCCGCCGCCCACCAACAGCACGATGACCGCGAGAACCGACACGCCCGAGATCCACCACTTCTTGTGGCGACGCCAGCCGGTCCGCGTCCCCTTTGGGCACCCTGTTCTTGTGCTTGACGCCGGCCTTTTGATCAATGGCCTCGCCGAGTGCCGCTAGGCGATGCGCGTTGGCGGGAGCGCCGGGTTGGGGGTTCGGGCGTCGCGAACGACCACGCGCGACGTCAGAGGAGTCCGAGGGCATCGGTCAACTTTACCAGCGCTTGTTAAGAAACCGTTCTACTTCTGGACAATTCGAAATGGCTCGTAGCCATCCCTTTCCAGGATCTCGGCCATTTCCGGCCCACCGGTGGCGACGACACGGCCCTCGGAAACCACGTGGATCATCGTGGGGGTCAATTCGTGCAGCAGTCGGCGGAAGTGAGTGATCGCCAGCACGCCGCAGTCCCACTCGGTCGTGGCCTCTTGGAGGCGTCGAGCCACCGCGCCCAGGGCGTCGACGTCCAGACCCCGAGTCGATCTCGTCGAGCATCGCGAATTTGGGGCGCAGGATCGCCAATTGCACCATCTCGGCGCGCTTTCGCTCCCCGCCGGACAGGTCGACGTTGACGAATCGATCGAGGACCTCGGGGCGCAAGTTCGACGCGGCGGGCCTCGTCGCTCATGCGCTCGAACGAGCCCCTCGCGCGACGCGCCGGCCGCGACCAGCAAGATCGACCGGGCGAACGCCGGGCACCTCCATCGGGTGTTGTAGCGCCAGGAAGAGCCCGTGGCGCGTGCGCTCGGTCGGGCGAGAGGTCGAGGAGTTCGACGCCGTCGATGCGCACCGAGCCGCCGCAGTACCTGGTATCCCGGGTGACCGGCGAGGGCGTGGGCCAAGGTGGACTTGCCCGAGCCGTTGGGGCCCATGATGACGTGCACCTCGCCCGAGGACATCGTCAGGTCGAAGCCCTGCAAGACTTCCTTGCCCGCGACTTCCACGCGCAGGCCCTGAGATCGATAACGTGCTCAACTGACCACCACCTGAAGTCGTCCGGCCTCGCTGCACGACGTCGTAGTGGCGCACGGGTCGCGTGGCCGGGAACGACGTCGGTTCGCCGTCCTTGAGGTTGGAACATCGCCCCGTGGCGCGCGCACTCGATCTCACAGCGTGCCACGTCGACCTCGCCCAACGCCAGGGAGAAGTCCTCGTGGCTGCAGCGGTCGTCGAGCACGTAGACGTCGTCGTCGATGCGCACCACCACCAGCACGCGGTCGGCGCACCTTGACCTGGGCCGCCTGACCGTGTACGTAGTCCTCGAGGGTCCCGATGTCGTAAGTGGTCACGGCGTCACGATCTCCACGTGGTGCAACGTCTCGCCGAGGTCGCGTTCGACCACGCTCGGCCAGTTCGGGGGGCAACGTGGCGAGCATCTCGTAGAAGAAGCCCTGGATCATGAGTCGTTCGGCGTCGGGACGCGTGACGCCGCGCGACTCGAGGTACCAGCGTTGGAGCTCATCGAGGGGGCCGACGCTCGAGGCGTGCGCGCACATGACGTCGTTCTCGCGGATGTCGAGATTGGGCACGCTGTCGGCGTGCGCGTGCGGCGAGAGCAACAGGTTGTGGTTGGTCTGGCGCGCGTCGGTGCGCTTGGCGCCCTTCTCGATCTCGATCAGGCCCGTGTAGACCGATCGCGACGAGTCGGCGACCGCGCCCTTGGAGAGCAGCGTCGAACGCGTGCGCCCGACACTGGTGGAACTGGCGGGTGCGAAAGTCGTGCACTTGATTGCCCGAACCCAGGAACGTGGTGCGCAGTTCGTTCTCGGCACCCGGCGCCCAGGAACTCGGCGTCGTTGCGCGAACGGTTGTAGTGCGCGCCAATCGAGATGACCGCCTGACGCAGACGCGCGTCGCGTCCCAAGTGGCCCGTCGAACGCGCGACGTGCCAAGCACTGGCGTCGAGACGCTGGTAGGTGCTCACCTGCAGCGAGGAATTATCGGCCAGGTCGTACTCGCGCGAGGGGCACGACGAGGGCGTCGACGCCGCCGTCGAGGTACTCCACCACCGAGGCCTGTGCCGAGCGCCCGAGGGCGATGTGCACCTGGGGGAACGAGGTGTCGGAATAGGTGGTGTTCAAGATGACGATGGGCGACGTGACGTGGGTGGTCGTCGGCCACGCGCACGGTGATGGTGTAGGGCGACAGCGCGCAGTTGAGCTGCGCGAAGGCGTCGTTCGCGTAGTGCGCCGACCACGTGGACTCGACGCACTCGACGCTGACACCCTCGAGCGCGCCCGTAACATCGACGACCTCGCCGTCCACCACACGCACCACCAGACCCGCGCGGTCGCCGAGTTCGCGCGCGAAGCTCGACAGGACGGGAACCTCGTGGCGCGAGCGCACCTCGAAATGGTCGAGGTGCGAGCTCACCCAGGGGCGCGTAGCGCCACACCTCGTCGATGGTGGTCGGTAGTCCGAGCGTCGTTAAAGGCGTTCCATGCCTCAAGTCGTGCGGAGGAATCCGCGAGGGCATCGAGGTGGGAGAGGGCGGACTGCGCGAAGTTTTTCATAGAAGTGGGCTTGGAAAGTGTAGTGGGAGCGCTAGTCGACCTCGGGCGCGCGTCGTCGGTTATCGACGCCAGAACTTCCAACCGCGACGTTGCTTCTTCTCCATCTCGTCCAAGACCCGTCGCCGCTCCTCGAAGAGCTCGGGAGCGACCGCGTCGATGATCTCATTGGCCGCGTTGAGGATGTCGCGCCGGTCCTCGACTGGCACGTCGGTGTGCGGGAGGCTCCTCGACGTTGGGTCGACGCGCCAGAGATCCCGTGCGACCAGCCCACGTCGGCGAATCGGCGCTCGTAGGTGAGGCAGTTCTCCGGGCAACTCCAGGGCTGGTCGGGTGCGTTGCCGAGAACGCAGAAACGCGCGACTTCACCAGAGGCGTACGTACGGCTCTGGAAGTGCTTACATTCCTCACGCATTCCCATGTCGTCTCCATTGTGTCACGCTCGTCAAGCTCAGACGCGGGCACTGATGCGCGCCAAAGTCCTAACCGATCGAACCTTCCATCTGCAGCTCGATCAGTCGCGACCACTCCACGGCGTACTCCATGGGCAGTGTGCGCGTGACCGGTTCAATGAAGCCATTCACGATCATGCCCATGGCCTGGGTCTCGGTAAGACCGCGACTCATGAAATAGAACAACTGGTCGTCGCCAATCTTCGAGACGGTGGCTTCGTGACCGATCGAGGCGTCCTGCTCACCGACCTCCATGTAGGGCTTGGTCTCGGAGATCGACTGTTCATCGAGCAACAGCGCGTCGCAGCGCACGAAGGCCTTGGACGCCCGTGGCGCCCTTCTTCGACCTTCACCAGCCCGCGATACGTCGTCTGGCCGCCGTCCTTGGAGATGGACTTGGAGATGATCGTCGAGGTCGTCTCGGGCGCGCAGTGCACCATCTTGGCCCCAGCGTCTTGTATCTGTCCGGGGCCAGCGTAAGCGACCGAAAGGACCTCGCCGGAGGCCTTGGGTCCCATCAAGTAGACGCTCGGGTACTTCATGGTCAGTCGTGAACCAATGTTGCCGTCAATCCACTCGACGTGCGCCTCCTCTTCGGCGCGCGCGCGCTTCGTCACGAGGTTGTAGACGTTGTTGGACCAGTTCTGGATGGTCGTGTAGGTGATGCGCGACCCCTTGAGGGCTACGAGTTCGACGACGGCGGAGTGCAAGGAGTCTGTCGAGTACACGGGGGCCGAGCAACCTTCGACGTAGTGCACCTGGCTGCCCTCGTCAGCGATAATCAGGGTCCGCTCGAACTGACCCATATTCTCGGTGTTGATCCGGAAATACGCCTGCAGTGGTTGGTCCACGTTGACGCCGGGGGGCACGTAGATGAACGAGCCCCCGCTCCATACCGCGGAGTTCAACGCGGCGAACTTGTTGTCGTTGGGCGGGATGACCGTACCGAAGTACTTACGCACCAAATCGGGATATTCGCGCACGGCGGTGTCCATGTCGCAGAACAAGACGCCCAGTCGCTCGAGGTCCTCACGGTTGCGGTGAAAGACAACTTCGGATTCGTACTGCGCCGTGACACCCGCCGAAGTACTTTCGCTCCGCCTCGGGGATGCCGAGGCGCTCGTACGTGTTCTTGATCGCGTCGGGCAGGTCTTCCCAACGCTCGACACGATTCTCGGTGGGCTTGATGTAGTAGTAGATGTCGTTGAAGTCGAGATTAGGCATGCGGTTGGCGAACCACTCCAGCATGGGCTTACGTTCGAAACGCTTGAGCGCGTTGAGCCGAAAGTCGAGCATCCACGGCTCCTCTGATTTGATGCCGGACATTTCCCGCACGATGGCCTCATTGATGCCCTTCTTGGGCTTGAAGACAGGGATCTGATCGTCAGACCAGCCCAATTGGTAGCGACTGAAATCCAGGTTGTCGACGCTCATCGTTCTCCTTCGTAGGATATTCCCTACGCCCATAGTACTAACTCGGGGACGCACCCTGACGGAAAATTCCCGTCATCTGGCAGAGTGGAGCAATGCCACTTGCTCCGCGCGCCACTCAACGTCCCTTCGAAATTACTCGCCACGGCGATACCCGCGTCGATCCCTACTACTGGCTCAATGAACGCGACAATGAGGAAGTCCTCACACACCTGCGAGCCGAGAACGCGTATCTCGCCCAGGAGCTCGCCTACCTTGCGCCCTTAGAGAGTCAGCTCTTCGAGGAGATCAAGGCTCGCATCGAAGAGACCGATATCTCGGTGCCGGTACGCCGTGGCGACTGGTGGTACTACGAACGTACCCGCGAGGGACTTAACTACCCCATCAGCTGCCGACTGCGCGTGACGGCCGGGGTCGATACCCCGCCCCTGATCTCGCCCGATGTCGAGATCGAGGGCGAACAGGTCATCTTGGACGAGAACCTCGAGGCCCAGGGGCACGACTTCCTCTCCGTGGGGATCCTCGCGGTCAGTCCCGACGACCGCTGGGTCGCGGTCGGCGTCGACTTCGAAGGTGACGAGCGACACCGCGTGAGCGTGCGACCCCTCGCGGGCCAGGGCCCCCTCGACGACACTCTCGACGACGTGTACTACGGCTTCGCCTGGGCTGGCGACAGCCGTCATTTCTTTTACACCCGCGTCGATGACGCGATGCGTCCCTGGCAACTCTGGCGCCACGAGATTGGCACGGGCGCTGACGCCGACGTCCTGGTCATGCAAGAGGACGACGCGCAGTACAACGTGTCGGTAGGGCGAAGTCGAGACGACGACGTCATCCTCGTGTCGATCTCGTCGTCGTCCACGTCAGAGATGTACTACCTGGACGCGACGACCCCGACCGCGGACTTCATTCTCATCGAGCCCCGACACCAGGACATCGAATACGGCGTCGAACACTTCCGCGACCGGTCGGGCAACAACTGGTGGCTCAAGATCACCAATGAGGAGGCCACCGACTTTCGGTTGTTGGCGCGCCGCGTCGACGACGGAATCACCCTGGCGCGAATTGATCGCGCACCGACCCGGCCAGCGCCTCGACGGGGTTGACGCATTCGCTGACTTCCTGGCGATCTCGGAGCGCTACGACGGCAGCGCGGCAGTGCGCATCGCTCCGTTGTTCGATGCAGCGGACCCTTTCGGCGAGGACGTCTTAGCACGGGCTTACTTCGTCGACGGTGGGCCCGCGCCGAGCACCGTGTCACTCTCGGCCAATGCGATGTACGAGACGACTCAAGTGCGCGTCTCGATCTCGTCACTGGTCACGCCGCGCCTCGTCGCGGATATCGACGTTGCCACTGGTGCCATGACGGTTTTGAAGCAGCAGCGGGTCCTGGGCGGCTACGACGCCACGCGCTACGTCACCGGGCGCCTCTGGGTCGAAGCGAGTGACGGCGTACGTATTCCCGTATCGATCGTGGCGAGCGCTGACGTGGTGTCCCGCGCTGAGGATGGTGAGTTGACGACAAAGGGCGCCCGCCCCTTTCTTGCTCTACGGTTACGGGAGCTACGAGATCTCGATCGACCCCACCTTCTCGTCGCTGCGACTCTCGCTGCTCGATCGCGGCGATTATCTTCGCTATCGCCCACGTCCGTGGCGGCGGCGAGATGGGGCGTTCCTGGTACGAAATGGGCAAACTCGCTCAGAAACCCACCACCTTCTCTGACTTCGTCACCGTCGCGCAATTCCTCGTCGACCGAGGACTGGACGACGTCGGCTCAACTCTGCGCACGCGGTGGATCGGCCGGGCGGGCTTTTGATGGGCGCGGTCATGAACCTCGCGCCCCAGCTATTTCACTGCGTCGTCGCCGAGGTGCCCTTCGTCGACGCGCTCACCACCATGCTCGACGACTCACTACCGCTAACGGTGGGCGAATGGGAGGAATGGGGCAATCCCGACGCCAGCCCTGAGGCCTATCGAACGATGAAGTCCTATTCCCCCTACGACAATGTGCGCGACGTCAATGACGACCAGTCGACACGCGTCTACCCGCACCTCTTCGCGGCGGGCGGTCTCAACGACTCACGCGTGGGTTACTGGGAACCGGCCAAATGGGTGCTCAAGCTACGCGACGCCAATCCCGCGAACCTCGCCTATCTCAAGACTGAGCTGGGTGCTGGCCACGGTGGACCCTCCGGACGCTACGACGCATGGCACGACGAAGCCCAAGTACTGGCCTTCATCGTGCACGAATTGGGCGCTAGCCCCTAGAGGGTCCTGATCGACGTCACCAGCGCCAGACCGCTGTGGTGCTGGGCGGGTGGGGGTGAATGGCGCAGCGAATTCGTACCCAGCCACAACACCGCGATGAGACCCGCCGCCAATATCAGGGTCACCAATCCCCCGACAAAGCGACGACGACGACGCACGTGCAGTTGCGGAGCGTGCCGCATCGAGCGATCGAGCGCCCACTTTTCGTCGTGGCGCAATTGCGGCGGCGAGATGGATTCCCCCGACGCCAACTGGGTGTCATTGAAAACGAATTCCTTCCTCGGATCAAGACGTGGCGGTTGCACCGGTGGACTCGGGACGGGCTCAGTACCGTCAAGGATTCGAAATCCGCGCGAGGGCTGATAGGGAGAGGGCGGAAGTGTAGGGCGAAATTCTGTCCGGGACCTGGACTTCTTGGGGGTAGGCCTTTCGTGGCGCGTGACGCGCCCCCGAACGAAGAAGGCCACAATCAAGAACACCAGGACGACGCCCCCGGCAATTTGAATCAGCAACACGAGGTCTCCCCTTCGTGCACGGCGCTCCTCCTCGTTCCGAGAGTCAGCGTAGCCAGTCGCGCGGGCTCAGGCGAGTTCGCCGAAACCTCCGCGGAAGTAGATCAGAGGATGACCACTCCTCGCGTGCGCGTAGGTCACGTCCACCACGGCGACGTCGTGGTCGCCGTGAGTGCTGACCGCTGTGATTCGGCCCTCGAGGTGCGCAATGGCCCCGTCGAGCAACGGCGAACCCTCTGGAGCCTTTTCCCAGGGTACACCGTCAAACTTGTCGAGTCCCGACGTCGCGAAGCGGCGCGCGAGAGGTTCCTGGTCGACCGCCGAGGATACTGATACCGACGAAATCACTCCGGCGAACCTGCGACCACGAATGGCCATCGGATCCAGCGGCGAAGGTGACGAGCGATGGGCTCAAGTGAGAGGGAACCGAACGTCTGGCAGGTGAAGCCGGCCGGTCCTTCACCCGAAGTCCCCGTGACGATCACGAGGCCGGTGGCGTAGTGCCCCAAGACCTCTTTGAAGTGCGCCACGTCGAGAAATGTCACGCGCAAACCCTACCGGGTGTCCCCGGCGAACCCGCCGAGGTCGAAGTGCGTTTCGTCTCGACTCACGAGCCCCTCACGCACCAATTGTTCGAGCAATTCTTCGAGGCGCCCAGCGTCCACGTCCGCGAAGTGTGAGAGTAGCGAGCGCCTGCGTGAGGGATCCTTCGTTCAACGACTTCATGATCACGTCCTCGAACCTGGCGGTCCGAGCCCGCGAAGGGCGCCTGAGGGCGCGACACGCCCGCCGAGCCTGGAGCGGGGTCCTCTCCTCCTTCACGTTGAAAGCGACACAGTCGCGCGACGGGGACACGTGAGCACAACGAGGATGTTCGAGTGCAGAACTGCGCACCCAGGTCGAGCATCGCCTGATTGAAGGCCGCGACTCGCGTCGTGCGCGGCAGTAGTCGTGTCGCAACGGCTTGGGCCTCTCGCGGACGCAGGCACGATTGGCCAGGGCGCGCGACAGCACCCGGCCGACGTTGGTGTCGAGTACCGCGACGGGAAGGTCGAAGGCGAAGGATGCGACGGCGTGGGCAGTGTAGGGGCCCACGCCGGGCAAGCTCAAGAGGTCGTCAATCGATGAGGGCACCGCGGCGTCGAATCGTTCGACCATCGAACGCGCGGCACCGTGGAGCGACTTGGCCCGTCGCGGAAAGCCCAGTCCGCTCCAGAGTCGTAGCACGTCGGCCAGTGGGGCATTAGCGCAACTCGACGGGCGTGGGAAACGCATCGAGGAATCGGCGCCATGGTTCGACCACCCGAGTCGTCGAGGTCTGTTGCAGCATGACTTCCGAAACGAAGATCGCCCACGGGTCGTCAATCCCGATCCAGGGCAGGTCTCGACGCAGTGTGGGCGCGACACGTCGAAGGGTCCGACGAAATGGAGCGAGAGCGTGCGAGAACCTCGGCCTCGAGGACGACCTCGGGCATCGCGCGGTCGCTCAGATGACGGCGGGGAGCGGCCGCGTCGAGAATGACGCCGTGCTGCCATCGAGTGATTCACCGTCAATAACCAGACGCCAGGTGAAACGAGAGTTCGGACTTAAGGGAATGGGTCCGAGATTCACGGCGATCGGCACGTCCACTGGAGTTCCCGCGGGCACGCCTTCGGGCGCGCTCGCCGAGAAGTCGCCACGGATCTCGATCGTCTGGGGACCCTCGAGGGGAATCGAACTGTACTAGTTGGCCGTCGGCGTCCTCGAGGAACAACTCCCAGTGGTGCATGCGGTCGAACTCGTGCGTGTCCACCTCAACCTTGATCGCCACGGCCGAGGGCACCGGTTCAGGACCACTCAGTGACCAGCCGCCTCCGAGGATGTAGAGCTTGCCCTCGGCGACTTGGGCGGAATCGGCGAGCAACATGGTGACGTTCATTCCTCCAGCCTAGACAATGGTTCCCTTGGCAATTTCCGCACGAAACGCTAGTGCTACGCCAAGAATTTACTGGCCATTGACCAGGTATTTTAAGTCGAAATTTATGTCCTTGGCCGGGTGCCGGCGACGCGCCGAGAAGGTAGCCTGGCCCCCATGACTCACGTCGAGCGTCTCGCGCGCCTGTCGACGCTTCGGCTCGCGAACAGGCCGTATAAGTCTCGGTGGATACTCACCACTCTCGCTGCGGTCGTGGTGTCCATCAGTGCAGTGACGGTCCTCTCGCGCCCCGCCGGCGCCATGACCATCGCTCAGGAGAAGCAGCGCGCGGCCGATCTGTACGCCAGATCCAACGCGTCGGCGCCCAAGTGCAGTACCTCGGCCAGAAGTACGACCTCGCGCACCTCAAGTACGCCCAGATCATCAACACCATCGCCAACACCAAGGCCATCGTCGCGGGCATCCAGGGCAAGGTCGTCACCGACAACGCGCGACTCAAGGCCGACGCCGTCTTCGCCTACGTCACCAACGGGTCGGCCGCCACCAACAATCCCCTCTTCAACACCAATGCCGCCAACGTCGGTGCCACCGACGTCTACAACCAACTCGCCACAGGCAATATCGGCTCGGTCATCGCCAGCCTCAAGACCAATCGCGTCGAATTGACCCAGGAACGCGGACTCCTCAACGCCGAGAAGGCCCAGGCCGCTAGCCGTCAGCCAACGCCGCTGAGGCCAACTACCAGCCAATACCTCACGCTGCAGGCCAACATCGAACAGGCCCGCTCCCAGGTCGAGGGACAGATCTCGGCGTACTACAACGCCATACCAGGCCGCCGCCGCCGCGGCCTCGGTGAGGCAGTCACCGCCGCCATCGCCACCCCCGCCCCCCCGAGCTCGGGCACCGCTCCCCCGCCCGACCCGCTGGGTGCCGCCGCGGTCGCGGCCGCCGAGTCCTACCTCGGTGTCGTGGTACCAGTGGGGCGGCGCCTCGCGCAGCGGCGTCGACTGTTCGGGACTGGTCATGTTGGCCTACGACGCCGTCGGCGTATCGCTGCCGCACTATTCGGGTGGCCAGTTCGACGACACCGTGCGCGTGCCCCTCTGGGACATCCAACCCGGCGACCTCTTGTTCTACGGATACAACGGTGACGAGCACGTCGCGATGTACGTCGGTGGCGGCAACATGATCGAGGC
The DNA here is from genome assembly GCA_963734655.1 of uncultured Acidimicrobiaceae bacterium. Lineage (GTDB taxonomy): Bacteria > Actinomycetota > Acidimicrobiia > Acidimicrobiales > RAAP-2 > RAAP-2. Next base: position 203,978 of record CAVTHY010000001.1, read on the forward strand.
GCCTCAGACCGGGTACCAGGTCCACATCACTCCGATGCGCTTGGGTTAGGGCTTCGCGGGGATTGGTCGCGTGCGCGCCTAGCGATGTCGGGCGTACCCACTTCGATTCACCTCGGCCCCTTCGTCTTTCACCTCTACGGATCTGGGCCTGGGCATTGCCGCGTACGTTGCGTTCTTCTACGCCGAACGGCGCCTTCGTCGTCACGGCATCGACACCGCGCGCCTTCGCTCGCTACACCATCGCCCTGATCATCGCGGGACTCGTCGGCGCTCGACTTGCCAATGTCGCCACTAATTGGAATTACTACTCCGGACATCCCGCTCGGTGGATCGCCGTGTGGCAAGGTGGACTGGCGAGCTTCGGCGGCATCGCCCTGGCGTTGCCGGTTGGGATCTATCGTGCAACGTCGCTGGTGGCCCGCACACGCGACTGGCGGCGTTCACCGACGCCTTGATTCCCGCCCTCGTGGCGGGCTGGGCCTTGGGTCGCGTTCTCGGTCCCCAGTTCATGGTCAACGGCGGGGGTCACGAAACGACGTCCTGGTTCGGCATGCACTACGTGGGCCAGGTCGGCAAACGAGTGCCGGTGCCGTTGATCCAAGGCGGCGAAGACGCTGTGCTGTGGCTGTTGCTCTTGCGCCTCGAGGCCAAGTGGACTCACGCGCGCCGTCGGGTGCCATCAGCGCTGTGGCCATGATCATCTGGGGTCTGGTGCGCGCCTACGACGAGCGCTGGCTACTCGGGCAGCAGTCGCACTCGGGTTCGATCGGAGTGCAGTTGGCGGGTCTCGCTCTCTCACTGGCCGGAATATTCACGTGGTGGAACGTATCTCGACGTTCGCGCACTCGGGTCGCGAGAGCCGAGTGACCCGTGACTGTCGGGGGACTACGAGTTTTCCATCATCTCAGTGCGCCCCAGTGTCGCACTCGTCGCGCCCATAGCCCCCTAGAGCAGAACGTTCCATTCCTCGACGCTCAAGACTCCTAGGCGATTCACTTCGGCGTCGGCCGGCACGGGGCTACGTGCCACGTCGACGTACGACACGTGATCAAGGCCCATCCGACGCCAGGGCGAAAAGAGGCTGCGCGTCGGTGACGCATTGGTGTACACACCTCGAACCAACAGTCCTTCATCAGAGGCGGCAACCACGACAGCGGGACGAATCTTGGATTGTTGCTCGGGCGCGACCGGGTCCACGTTGTCAAAGGGCACCTCAGTCGTCACCACCCATCCCGCCAACGGATGCCCCACGTCGTAGAGTGCGGCTTCGGCCGGTGTCAGAGACACCACTCGACGCGTCACCTCGAGGGACCCGGCGACCGGCGTAGTGGCACGCGTCGTCTCCGCGGCCACCGCGGTGGCGGGTGATGACTTCTTCTTTTCCCCCTTGTTCTTGGGTGCCGAGTGGTCGGACTTGACTTTGGCGGCCCGTGCTTGCTTGCGGGCCTTCTCCTCTTCGCGGCGTGCCCGTCGCTGTTCGCGCACCGATTCGTCAACCAACTTGGGCGATAACAGCGAAGCGTGTCCACTCGACACCTCGATATCAGGCAACGCGAGTGCTTCGTCCTCGCTGAGAATTCGTCGACAGTGTGGAGCGGCCGGAAAATCGTGGCCGATGGCGAAAGCGAGCACCGCAACGAGCTCGTCCTCGCTGAGCGACTCACCTCGCAGGGAGGCAATGGCCGCGCAGAGCTGTTCGTAGTTGGGAGTCTCGGCGTGCTCACCGAGTGCTTCGATGACTTTCTCGAGTGGCTCCATCGACAACAGTTCCAACAGGCCCGACACGGCGTCGATGGGCGAACCCGCAGCAAAGGCGGCAACGTCTCGCTTCTTCTGCAAGTTGCGCAGCGGCACCGCGATCACGGCACTGAGTTTGGATCCCTTGATTTGGAGAGCGTCTACCACGTGCATCACGGCTTCAGGGTCCATCTTGGCGATGGCGCGACGCATCACGTCATTGGCACTGGCGGTCAAGGCTGGCATGGTATTCCTACTTCAGGGGTCTAAGGCAACGAAGGCGTGCTGCGGTCGGATGTCGCCATTAGCCGCCGCGGCGACTGGTGGCACCCATCTACTGTACCGAGGTCCAAAGTACCCACCGCGCAAAGGCACCGGTCAACGACGACCACTCATTAACACGGCCCCCTCGCCCCCGGTGGTCGATTTCGACGCGAAGTCACTCCCATTGCGTTTCGCCGATACCGAGAACAATTCGGTCGTGCGAGGGTCGTTCGACCTTGATTCGTACGAGGAATCACCCACTTTTGAGTGTGAGACTGGGGGCCGTGACCATCGCTGAGAATCACCCGGGAGCAAAAGTTCCCGACGCCGCGACGCCCAACGACTCCCTGCTGACGCTCGAGGCGGAGGACGTGCTGGCGGCACTCGATTCCCACGTTCGTGGTCTCGACAACGAGGAGGCTCATCGCCGATTGGCCCGCGACGGGTTCAACGAGTTACCCACCCCTCGCCAACGTCTCATAGCACTCGAACTCGCTGCCCAGTTCACCAATATGTTCGTCGTCGTGCTAGCCGTGGCGGCGGGTCTCACCTTCTCCACGTATCTGCTCACGACCCCGCGCAATCCGGCGAATTTGGAACTCGCGCTCGGCATTCTCGGCGTGGTCATCTTGAACGCGCTCATCGGTTTCTTCCAGGAGCATTCGGCCGAGCGAACCGCTCAGGCGCTCCAGGCAATGGTGCCGCACCAAGCTCGAGTTCTACGCGGCGGGGAGTTGACTGAGGTGGCGGCCGAACAGCTCGTGCGCGGCGACGTGGTAATCCTCGACGCCGGCGACGCGGTCTCAGCGGATTGTCGGATCATTGAATCACACGCGCTGACTGTGGAAATGGCGGCACTCACTGGTGAGAGTCAGCCCGTTACTCGCAGCGACGAGCCGGCCGCCAATGCCCGTGAACCGCTCGAATCGCGCAACTGCGTGTTCATGGGAACCTCGGTGACGAACGGCTCGGGAAAGGCCGTGGTGTACGCAACCGGGCTCAACACCGAGTTCGGTCGGATCTTTCGCCTCACCGCAGACGTCCCGCGCGAAGCGAGCCCCCTGCAACGCCAGGTGAACGAGATGGCTCGTCGAGTCGCCATGGTCGCCATCGTCGCCGGTATGGCACTGTTCGCAATTCGGGTGCTCTCCGGTAACCCCGCGGCGCTCTCCTTCGTCTTCGCCCTAGGTGTCATGGTCGCGCTGGTGCCCGAGGGGCTTCCCGCCACCCTCTCGGTCTCCTTGGCGATCGGCGTACGACGCATGGCCAAACGTCAAGCCCTCATCAAGCGACTCGTTGCGGTCGAGACCCTGGGGTCGACGACGGTGATTTGTACCGACAAGACCGGGACACTCACCAAGGGCGAAATGACTATCCAACAAATCTTCGTCTCGGACCGGGTTCACCACGTAAGTGGCATCGGTTACGGACCCGACGGCACCGTCGAGGAACCCGACGACGTTCACGACTTGCTAGTCGCCGGAGGGCTGTGCTGCGATGCGCGCCTTCTGCCACCCAGTGACGGTCGCGGCTGGCGGGTGCTCGGTGACACGACCGAGGCTGCAATCCTGGCCGCGTGCTCCAAGGCGGGCATCGATCTCGCGACAGAGAACCGGCGCACGCCGCGTGTCGGCGTATTCCCCTTCGATGCCGATCGCAAAGTTATGACCACCCTTCATCAAAGCGAGAACCTCGTGCGCGTGTGCACCAAGGGATCACCCCAGGCAGTCCTCGAGCGATGCACCACGGTGATCTGGAATGGACAGATCACGCCGCTCGACGCCGCCCTTCGCCAACGATTTGAAGCGGCCAACGACGACATGGCGGGGACGGCACTGCGCGTTCTCGCCGTCGCAGTGAAAGTCGTGAGTACTGCTCACGTTTCCCAGGACGAGGCCGAACGCGATCTGAGTCTGCTCGGCCTCGTGGGGATGCTCGATCCGCCGCGTGCTGAAGTGACCGCAGCGGTCAGTGCCTGTCGACGCGCCGGGATTGCAATTTACATGGTCACCGGTGATTACGGACTCACCGCCGAGGCGATCGCCCGGCGGGTGGGCATCATCACCACGGGTGCGGCTCGCGTGGTCACGGGTCACGACCTCGATGACACGAACGACGAAGATCTCGTCGCCACCCTACGCGGTGGCGAGCAGATCATCTTCGCGCGCGTTCGGCCCGAGCACAAACTGCGCATCGTGCTCGCGCTGGAGTCACTCGGTGAAGTCGTGGCGGTGACCGGTGACGGAGCAAACGATGCGCCAGCCCTTAAGCGTGCCAGCGTCGGCGTGGCCATGAACGAAGGTGGGACCGACGTGGCCCGGGCCGCGGCGCAGGTGCTCCTGCTCGATGACTCCTTCGCGTCCATTGCCGCCGCGGTCGAATTGGGACGTGCCGTGTATCAAAACATTCGGCACTTCCTCGTCTACCTCTTCAGCCACAACCTGGCCGAACTGGCTCCGATTCTGGCCGCCACCTTCGTCGGCTTTCCTCTCGTTCCACTTTCGGCGCTGCAGGTCCTGGCGATCGACCTCGGTTCAGACGTGTTACCCGCTCTCGCCCTCGGCGCCCAACGACCTGAACCGGGCACCATGGACCGACCTCCTCGAGCGTCTAGCGAGCACCTCTTTTCATGGGCCGTGGTGCGTCGCTTCCTTTTTCTCGGCACGATCGAGTCCATCGCCGTTGTCTTCGTCTTCTTCTGGCGAATCCACAGTGCGCATCTACCCTTCGCCGATTTCACCGCGTCAAACCACACCTACCGCGAAGCCCTCACGATGACCCAAGGCAGTATCGTGGTCAGCCAGTTCTTCAATAGCTTCACGGTGCGCACTGATCGTGAGAGCGTGAGACGCATGGGCCTCTTTTCCAATCCGGCCCTTCTCGGCGCTGGAATGATCGGACTGGGTTTCATGGCCTGCGTCAGTTACGTTCCGTTCCTACAGGGAATATTCAATACCGCTGCCTTGAGCCTGATGGACTGGCTGATGCTCGTCGGCTTCGGCGTCGCGTTGCTCATCATTGACGAAATCCATAAGGCCCTAGTACGCCGGCGTGAGTCCTCGCGCCAACGGCGTGGAGTGCCAGAACCGTCTCGAGAGGAGTCCTGATGCACGTCGTCATCGTTGGCTGTGGTCGATCCGGAGCCGCCTTAGCGGCGCGCCTGCACGCGGAGGGCGAATCGGTGAACGTGATCGATCTGGACGCTCACGCACGCGAACGTCTGCCGTCCTCCTTCTCGGGTGCTTTCATCGAAGGTGACGCCCTGCACCACTCGGTTCTCACCTCAGCAGGGATCGAACAGGCAGACGCCTTCGTGGCCCTGAGTTCGAATGACAGTGTCAACATCGTCGCTGCCCGAGTCGCGCGCGATACCTTCCGTGTGCCCCAGGTTCTCGGGAGGCTACACAACCTCGAGTGGTACCACATCAGCACCCATCTCGGACTGCAGATGGTCACCACCGTGCAGATGACGGTCGACCGGATTCACCTGCTGCTGCGCTATCGCTCCCTGGACCCGGAATTGGTCTTCGGCAATGGCGAGTCGTTATTGGTGCGTTCGAGCGTGCCGGACTATTTAGTGGGCCGCCGGGTCAGCGAGTTCAACGTCGAGGGCGAGATCAGGGTCGTGGAGATAACTCGCGGCGGCCATTCTTCGATACCCGGCAGCGCCTCGACGCTGCGAACGGGCGACCTCGTGAGTTTCGTCGTCGCCTCGGGGGCACTCGAGCGGTTGCACAGCTTTTTAGGCGGGAGGTGGGGATAATGGAAGTTATCGTGGCCGGAGGTGGCAATGTGGGTCGACAAGTGGCGCGCACGCTCATGGCGTCAGCGCACCACGTGACTGTCATTGAAACTGACCAGCGTCGTGCCGCGCTACTGACGGCAGAGGGATTCGAGGTGGTGACGGGCAACGCCAGCGTGGCCACGTCCCTCGAAGCGGCCGGGGCGTTGCGCGCCGAGGTGCTCGTCGCCTGTACCGAGCGTGACGAAGAGAACCTGGTCATTGCGGTACTGGCGAAGCGCCATCTCCATATTCCCCGAGTAGTCGCGCGCATCAATGATGACGGCCATCAGTGGCTCTTTGACGACTCCTGGGGAGTGGACGCGGCCCTCTCCTCGGCCAGCGCTCTCGCCGCGCTGGTCGCATCGACGAATTAATCCCGCTCGAGTTTCCCTCTCACCTATTGCGTCGATTTGGTAGCTTCCGCAATGCGTACGTCAATTAGTTTTTTGACAATGTGCTTCGGCAACGGCTGGTCAATCGAGAAGTGCAGCGAACTCTTCGTCATCGCGTAGCCGTTGAGGTCTTCGCTAAGTTGCGAGAGTACCGAACCGCTGAAGGGTAGATAGCTCAGGTGGTTGCGGAAAGCAGCAAAGCCAGCAACGACGATGCCGTCCAAGCGAAACGCGGGGATTCGGTAGGAAATGACTTGCTCGGCGTCAGGAATGATCTCGAGTATCGTCCGGCGAAGTGCCTGCAGCGTGCTGCGCTTAGGCTCATCGACCTCTCGCAAGTACGCATCAATCTCATGGGCCGACATCTGCGACCTCCTGTCACCTTGTATGGAAGTGGTTGGAAAGACGTTCATCAAAACACGTCGTGTTGACGCCTCGGTCAGGACCTCGACTGTAACGGTGGTTCGGACCGAGCCATATTTGGCACCCGTATCGATGACCAGAATAGTCAGTCTCTGCCTCGAACCATCGTGGAAACGTCTCGCCTATCGACATAATGGCGACGCCAGCACATATTTGAGTTGGGTGAGGAACTCTTGGACGGATAGCCCGGCTGCACCGCGGGCACCCTGGTCGCCACGCTCAGTCGTGCCACCTCATCGCGTAGGAGCCGCACGGACCCAGCAGACAGTGGGCGCGGATTCAGGACTGTCAAGTCGTGCACTGTGATCGGATTGCGACCACGTACCCTCCCCCCCGAGATGGAGAGTATGGACTTTCGTCTCGCGAGATCCCACGTCGGAAGTTTCTGGAAATTGCTATTCATCAACGATCCCCGGTGGAAAGGGAGACGATCTCATCCTCGGACCACTGACAACTAATCGACCAGTCCGCATGAGATGCGTGTCTCTCGTCACAGTTGGCACAACGTTCCGGTGGCTCGTCAAGAACATTCACGCAATCCTCGCAACGTCGACCGGCTTCACAGGGCACATTTGAGACCCGAGGGCCGCACTTTCGAACTTGCGCGAGCGATTGGAATCGAGCCGCCGACCTCTCTGAACTCAGTACCTGCGAGCGTCCTTCGAATACCACGTCGTCGCGCGTTGTGCAATGACAACTCGTAGGACTCCGTTGACACCGACTGTACGACGCGAACGATGGATAGGGGGCTCGACTCCTCGGTGATGGAACTCGCTGACACTGTGTGTTACGACTCATCGGCGGTGTGATCCCTCTGGTGGGTAGTGGCTGCTGCACACCACATTGATAATCAACATGGTGTGCAGCAGCCCCACGAAGGGCTACCTAACCAAGTACTGCACGCTGCAAGTGCTCCCGTTGGCCAAGGTAACGCGGAAAACGTATTTGCCGATCGTTGCTCCAGTTCGCAAACTGACCCGAACAACCAGTTCGTTGCCATGATCGTGGATAACGTCAGCGATGGTTCCGGTCTGGGTGCTCCTGATGGTGGGCTTGCTGTAGAAATGAGCGCCAAAGATCGAGACAGTTACGGTTCGACCGACCCTGACCAATCCGTATTCACCACTGCACGTCAAGTGTGTTGCAACCACAGTGCCCATGAAGGTCACCTTCGTCGGCAGAGAACTCGCGGTTGAATACTTAGTATCCGCAGCCTTGTTCACCCTGACGATACAGGCGCCGCCACGAGTCGCGTGCAACTGGCTGCCGGTGATCCAACAGCTCGCCGATCCGGCATTCGTGACGGTGTAGGTCACGACACCGCTACCCGAGCCACCACCCGAAGTGAGTGCGAGGGCAGTGCCCACCGTGCCACTCGTGGAGGTGAGCGTAAGGGCGGCCTGGGTAGCGAGGGGTGACGGTGCGAATGTCACTTTCGTTGGCGGCGAACTCGCCGCTAAGTATGTGACGTCCGCGGCCTTGGTGGCGGTAAGAGTGCACGTCCCGGCCATGGTGGCATCCAATTTGCCGTAGCGGATCAGACAGCCGGCCGTGCCGGAACTATTGATCACGTAGGTAACCGCACCAGTGCCCGAACCACCACCCGAAGTGAGTGCGAGGGCAGTACCCACCGTGCCACTCGTGGAGGTGAGCGTGAGGGCGGCCTGGGCCTTGAGGGGCGCTGCCGCGAACGTCACTTTCGTTGGCGGAGAACTCGCCGCCAAGTACGTGGCGTCCGCGGCCTTGGTGGCGGTGAGCGTACACGTGCCGGCCCTGGCCGCATCCAATTTGCCGTAGCGGATCAGACAGCCCGCCGTGCCGGAATTATTGATCACGTAGGTAACCGCACCAGTGCCCGAACCACCTTTAGAAGTGAGTGCGAGGGAGGTGCCCACCGTGCCACTCGTGGAGGTAAGCGTGAGGGCGGCCTGGGCGACTTGGGCCACGAGAGGACTCCGACCTCCGCCAGCGACGACAACCGTAGGTGCCGCTGAGGCGGATGAACTAGCAATGACGGTAAGACCCGTTGCTAACAGCGAAGTGGTGGCTGCCAGTGCCGCAAACCAGCGCAACACGACGCGAACGGTCGAGTGACCATGTTGATTGGTAAATGACATTCTCATCCGTTGCCTGCTCTCGTCTGATTTCCAAAATTGGAAACTACAGAAAGCGCAACGTCTGGACTGACCTAAGGTCAACCTAGCGCCCCCTACGCTTTTTCTGCCCCGACACTGCGAAAGGACTTCTCATTAGGGACGTTGCCTCATTGAAGACGCATTAATCGTGGTGCGAACACTCCAGAACGGCGCGACCAACCAACATGGTGGTCGCAGCACGAGAGAGTCGTAGCGTGACCCAGAACACCTCTTCAGGGTGAAAGCTCAACTTGATGCTCTTCGCGATGAACCGGTCCGTGCGGGTCACGATCTAGAACTCCGAGCATCGCTGCGCGCAACTGCCTAAGCAACGGCCCCCGGGAGCCACAGTAATCACGTAGGAGTCGCCGCTTCGGTCCGCGGACGTGCGAAGGCGTTTGGGTGAACATTGAACATCGTGAGATTTCGCGCGAGTGTGTCCAGGCTCGAGTGACGATGCGCCTGTCGAAGCGCGAACCTTGTCCACCATGTTCTGGGAGTTTGCGAGAATTCGAGACACGACGGGTGAGAGTCGACTCTCTCCGTGATGGGTGCGTGGCCGTAACATGGACACTGCGCACGATACGGCGATCCGACCCCGCTCCAGACGCCGGACCGTAAATGAGAACGGCGATGATCCAGAGAATCTGTACTGGATTCCAATCCAACGGTCCCAGAACTATTTGAGCAGGTGTTTTGCAACCACCACTCGCTGGACCTGGTTCGTTCCCTCGTAGATCTGGGTGATCTTGGCATCACGCATGAATCGCTCGACGGGGAAATCCTTGGTAAAGCCGTACCCACCAAGCAGTTGGACGGCGTCGGTAGTGACACTCATGGCAGTATCTGACGCGAAGGACTTCGCCGCCGCGCCCAAATAGTTCAGATTGCGGTCGGGGTCGCCGGCGTCGATCGTGGCGCAGGCCGCGTAGACCAATGCGCGCGACGCTTCGGTGCGAATCGCCATGTCGGCAATCATGAAACGAAGGCCTTGGAGCTGCGAGATCGGTGCCCCGAAGGCCTTGCGTTGTGTCATGTATCCCGCGGCGTAGTCAATAGCGGCCTGGGAGATCCCGACCGCTTGTGCGCCGATGGTCGGACGCGAACGGTCGAGCGTGTGCATCGCGATGCGAAACCCCTCGCCCTCTTCGCCAATGCGGTGGGACAGCGGGCACGCGGACATTATCAAAGACCACTTCGCCAGTCGGCGAAGCGCGCAGCCCCAGCTTGTCCTCGTGCTTGGGGAACTGCGAACTCCCCAATCCTTCTCGACCAGGAAACACGTGATGCCGTGACTCTTGGCCGTTCAGATCGGTGCTAGCGAATACGGTGTAGGTGTCAGAGACGCCAGCGTTGGTGATCCAATATTTCGATCCATTGAGTACATATTCGTCGCCGTCGCGCTCGGCACGACATCGCATCGCTGCGACGTCGGACCCGGCGTCAGCCTCCGAGAGGCAGTAACTCGCTTGGTGGGTTCCCGCAGCGATCCGGGGTAGATACGTCGACTTGATTTCCTCAGAGGCGAAATTCATTACTGGCAACATGCCGAGCTTGGAGATCAGCCAGGTCACAGACGTGGAAGCGCATCCACGCGCGAGTTCCTCCGCGACGACTGCCTGGGTGACCATGTCCGCCCCGACACCCCCATACTGTTCTGGGACCCACAGCGCGGGAAGGTCCATCTCGACGCAGGCATCCCAGCTGTCCTGAGGGAATTCTTGATCGCGATCATAACGAGCGGCGTGAGGTGCAATGCGCTCGTCTACGAAGGGTTTGAGGACATCTCGAAAAGCCCGCTGTTCCTCATTCAATACGAATGTCATGCGGGCTCCTCGTTGAGTCGGCTAGGGCTGGGGGAAAAGCTGGTCCTCGGTCACATTGTCCGACGAATCGCCGCTGGGCGACGTAGCTATGAGCAATCCCTGCGAAGCCAGTCGGTGTCCGAGGGACCATCGCTACGCAGGCCGAAGTGATCCAGGGCCGCCCGCACGTCGTACACCGTGGGACCACGTCCAGCCAGGCTCGCGCGCTTGGCGGCGATGAGAGCGATACCGACCACCAGGTCGTGGTGGTCAACGCCTTCGACGTGGAGATCGGCACACTCACGTTCCGACAGCGTCATCGCGAAACCTTCGCCAGGGGCTTGCGTCCCCGCGCCCGACATCGTGGGCGCGTGGCGCAAGAGGCCGACCTTCTTGGTGCGCCCAATCTCAGGGGTCGCTGTCGCCACTGTCGGACGAACTTCGCCACTGCGCGTCACGGGAGAAAAAGTCGGTTGAGTCACGCTCCGACACTACCTTGCGGGGCTCAGACCCTCGTCAGCCAACTCTCGTACTGAGGAAGTTCCCCGCGCACGGCCTGGAAGTACGTGGCTTGCATGGCCTTGGTGATGGGCCCCGGCTTGCCGTCACCCACCACGCGGTCATCCACCGAGCCGATCGGCACCACTTCAGCCGCCGTACCGGTGAGGAAAGCCTCGTCTGCGATATAGAGGTCGTCGCGGCGCAGCGCCTCGAAACTAACCCGGAAGCCCAAATCGTCAGCGATCCGTCACGATGCTGTTCTGCGTGATGCCCGCCAACGCACCCGCTTCGGAGGGCGGCGGTGAGATGATGAGGCCGTCACGCACGATGAACAGGTTCTCCCCAGTGCACTCCGAGATACGCGCGTCGGGTCCGAGCATGATCGCCTCGTCGTAACCGGCCTTGATGGCCTCGACCTTGGCGAGAGTGGAGTTGACATAGCCGCCGACCGTCTTCGAGGCGGTGGGCATGGCATTGGGGGCGTGGCGCATCCACGAGGAGATCTTCATCCGCACCCCGTTCTCGAGACCGTGATCGCCCAAGTAGGCGCCCCAGGGCCAGGCGGCGATGGCGACGTTGACGGGACAGTTGAGCGGATTGATACCCATCTCGCCGTAGCCCAAGTAGACGAGCGGACGTAGGTAGCAACCATCGACAAGGTCGTTCACCCGCACGACTTCGATGCAGGCGTCCACCAGCTCGTCCAAGGTGAAGGGCACGCTGATCATGAGGATCTTGCAACTGCGCAGGAGGCGCTCCATGTGCTCGCGCAGACGGAAGACAGCCGGCCCCGCGGAGGTCTTGTAGGCACGAATGCCTTCAAAGGCCCCGGTGCCGTAGTGCAAGGTGTGGGTCAAGACGTGCGTCGTGGCGTTCTCCCAGTCGACCAGTTGACCGTCCATCCAGATCTTCTTGGTGGGGGTGATGGGCATTTACAACCTCTCTAACAAGTGAGCCGTGATTCCGGACGTTCCGAGTTGCGAAGCGTCGCCGTCAAAGTCTGTCACGGCGCGAGCGATCCGGGAGGCCGCATCGTTCTCGCCCATGTGTTCGAGCATCAAAACCGCCGAAGAGACCGCCGCCAGCGGATTGGCTCGATTGGTTCCTACGATGTCGTGGGCCGCGCCGTGCACGGGTTCGAACAGTGACGCCCCCGATTTGGTGGGGTTGATGTTGCCGCTGGCGGCGAAACCGATGCCCCCCGTAACGGCCCCGGCGAGGTCCGAAAGGATGTCGCCGAAGAGGTTGTCGGTCACGATGACGCTGTAGCGTTGCGGGTCCTCGACCAGGTAGATACAGGCGGCGTCCACGTGGTTGTAGTCCACCTCCACGCCGGGGTACTCGTTCTTCACTTCGGCGACCACGCGCGACCAGAGGTCACCTGCGTAGGTAAGGACATTCGTCTTGTGTACCAGTGTGACCTTGGGTCGCGCGGCCTTGGCGGCACGCTCGAAGGCGTAACGCACGCAGCGTTCGACCCCAAAACGGGTGTTCACTGAACCCTGGGTCGCAATCTCGTGGGGTGTCCCATGTCGTAAAACGCCACCTTCGCCGGCGTAGGGACCCTCAGTGTTCTCGCGAACAATAGCGAAGTCACAGCCCTGGGCGAGTGAGCCCGCGACTCCGTGGAACGGGCGGTAGTTGATATAGAGGTCTAAGCCGAACCGCATGCGCAATAACAAACCACGCTCCAAAGTGCCCCCGGGGATGCGAGTGTCGCCAATGGCCGGACCAATCGCCCCGAGCATGATCGCGTCGAAGCCGCGTAATCTCTCCAAGGTCTCATCGTCGAGCACGAAGCCATCTCTCAAGAAGCGGGCGGCGCCGAGGTCGAACTGCTCAGTCGTGAAGGAAACTCCGGCCGCCCGTACGACTTCAAGGGCGGCGGCCGTCACTTCGGGGCCGATGCCGTCGCCGCCGATCACGGCGATCGAGTGAACCTGTTGAGTCATGGTTGCTCTCCTTGTCGCTCCTATTTTGCTCTGACTAACCAGGGGCTAGCAAAAGCGACTCACCCGACCGAGCGGGTAAGCCGGTAGAATCTGAACCTCTGCTCTAGTTGGGGACGTGCCATGGCGAGCGAAATTCATCGCATTACACAAGAAACTCTGGACAAACTCCGCGAGGAGTACCACCATTTGACGACGGTCGGACGGACCGAGATTGCCCGCGTCATCGAGTCCGCGCGTCTCCTTGGAGACCTGAGCGAGAACGGGGACTACCACGCCGCGAAGGACGAACAGGGCAAGATGGAATCACGCATCCGCCAGATCGACAATGTGATTCGCAACCACGAGCTCGTCGCGCGTGACGAAAATGCTCAAGTGGCCCAGCACGCCTCCATCGTCCAGATCGTGTACGAGGGCGACGCTGACGACGACTTCCAGGAATTCTTCCTTGGTTCCATCGAGGAGAAGCCCGAAGGTGTACTGGTGGCTTCTCCCACGTCCCCGCTCGGGTCAGCGCTGCTCGGACACGCAATTGGCGACCTCGTCGAATATGAGGCCCCCTCGGGAGTGCTGCGGGTAAAGATCGTGGGGTTGCGATAAATGGCCGGTCGCACCCTGTACGAGAAGATCTGGGACGAACACTTGGTCGCGTCACCAGAGGGTGAGTCCGCGATCATCTACATCGACCTCCACCTCGTGCACGAAGTCACCTCACCCCAGGCCTTCGACGGCTTGCGTCTGAGTAACCGTCGGGTACGCCGTCCCGACCTCACTCTCGCGACGGCCGACCACAATGTACCGACCGACCCTCTCTCGGTGCCCGTCACCGACCCCATCTCGCGACGCCAACTCGAAGCTCTCGAGGAGAATTGCGCAGAGTTCGACGTCACGGTGTTCCCCCGTGGGCACGAGAATCAAGGAATCGTTCACGTGATCGGACCAGAGCTCGGCGTCACCCAGCCGGGCATGACAATCGTGTGCGGTGATTCGCACACGTCGACGCACGGCGCTCTCGGAGCCCTCGCCTTCGGCATCGGTACGAGCGAGGTGGAGCACGTGCTCGCGACCCAGACTCTGCCCCAACAACGCGCCAAGACCATGGCCGTCGTAGTCAATGGCCACGCCCCCGACGACGTCACCCCCAAGGACATCGTGCTGGCCATCGTGGCCACCTTGGGCACTGGCGGCGGCGCCGGCTACGTCGTCGAATATCGAGGACAGGCGATTCGCGACCTCTCAATGGAAGGCCGCATGACCTTGTGCAACATGAGCATCGAGGCCGGGGCGCGCGCCGGACTAGTAGCGGTGGACGACACCACCATCGATTACCTCAAGGGTCGCGCGGGCGTCCCCTCGGGCGACGCCTTCGATGAGGCCGCGAATCGCTGGCGGACATTTATCTCCGACGACGATGCCGTGTTCGACAAAACGGTCACCCTCAACGCCGCTGACCTCGTGCCCTATGTCACCTGGGGCACCAACCCGGCACAAGTCGTGGCCCTCGATGGTGTCGTGCCCGACCCGGCGGATTTCGATGATGCCGACACGAGGAGCACCACGGAACGTTCGCTTTCCTACATGGGTCTCGTGCCGGGCACTCCTATGAAGGAGATCCCCGTGGACGTGGTCTTCATTGGCTCGTGCACGAACAGTCGCATCGAGGACCTGCGGGCCGCCGCCGCCGTCGTGCGCGGCCAGACGGTGGCGACTTCAGTTCGCGCTCTGGTTGTACCGGGATCGCATCGGGTCAAGAACCAGGCAGAAGCCGAAGGTCTCGACCAGGTGTTCTTGTCTGCGGGTTTCGAATGGCGCGAACCAGGCTGTTCGATGTGTCTCGGGATGAATCCCGATAAGTTGGCGCCAGGCCAGCGCAGCGCTTCCACCTCGAACCGCAATTTTGAAGGGCGCCAGGGTCGCGGTGGTCGCACCCACCTGGTCTCACCCGCGGTCGCGGCGGCGAGCGCTATCTTCGGACGTTTCGCTACTCCCGACGAGGTGAAGTAATGAAAGCTGTGCACGTCATCGAAGGTCGCGCGGTACCCCTGGAACGCGCGGATGTCGACACCGACCAGATCATCCCGTCGGATTGGCTCAAGCGGGTCGAGCGAACCGGCTTTGGTCGCGGTCTCTTCAGCGAGTGGCGCGACGACCCCAACTTCGTGCTGAACGACGCTCGGTTCGCGGGTGCCACGGTACTGGTGGCGGGCCCGCGCTTTGGCACCGGTTCCTCGCGGGAGCACGCCGTGTGGGCACTTATGGACTACGGCTTCGAGACCGTCATCGCGCCATCCTTCGGCGATATATTTCGCAACAATTCCTCCAAGCAGGGCCTGGTCATCGCCCAGCTCGGCGTCGCAGACGTCGAGGAACTCACGGCACTCATTCTCGAGGACCCCACTCGCCTCATCATGGTCGACGTCGAGAAGATGGTCGTCGAAGTGCCAGCAACGGGTTGGGTGCGGTCCTTCGTACTCGATCCCATGACCCGCGAACGTCTACTCAACGGTTGGGACGACATTGGTCTCACCTTGCGACACGAGCGCGAAATCACGTCGTACGAGTCACGCTACCATTCGCCCAGCCTGCGCGGGCTCTTCGACGAGTCGGGCCACGTACTGACTCGATGATCAGTTTGCAAAAACCTCACGACGAACGAACTCGTCCTGATCTTGGCGGTGGCGCCAGACCGCCATTGAGCCAATCAGCAGACTCGCGCTGCCCGAACACACGGTGGCGATGAGCGGGGCCCACAGTTGAATATCCCAGTAATAGACAATCCACAGCAATGCGCAGCCGGCGCCGATAAACCACGAGGCGGACGAGACACCGCTAGCGTCACGCGTGCGGATCAACTCCACGAACTGTGGCACCCGTAATAGAGTCATTGCGAGACCGCAGCCGTAGACGCACCAGGCCCATCCGCCAATGAGTCCGGGCGCCGCGCAAGTAGCCGCGAAGAGCCCAACGGAACGACCCGAAACTCGGAGGTAACGCCACGGCTTAAGACGAAAAACGATCGAGAGTTGCAACGGCCACGCCAGAAGACTGCCCATCACAACGGCGAACGAGTGGGCGCCGAGGAAGCCATAGGCCATCCAGAACCCTCCGATGAGGGTGAACATCAACCACGTGGCGAGCGAAACACCATCAATCCCCTGGACGCCGACCCGTCGATATTGTGCCCAAACCGATGCTGTTCCAGCACTGACCGCTGTCCAGGAGATCAGCGCGACGAACGAATGAGACACTCCCCCAGCCTAGGACCGAAAATACTTCAATCTTGTAATGGTGCGACCGCCCCAGCGAGCAGTCGCACCATCATCCTTGGCGACGCCGCTACCCGTCACTCGAGACCATCGCGATTGGCACGAGAGGCGTGGCCAGTGCAGTGACCGCCGTCGCGCTCGCGATGTTACTCCGGGCGGTGAGCACTGCGAAACCGATCAGAACGACGTGACGTGAGCTTCAAGTGTTTGAGTTCGTCGTAAAGACATACGAGCGAAATCCATGAGGCGCCTTCGGGGCAGGAATCTCGAATGACCCGAGCTGATGCCAACCACCCTTCGCACGGTTCAAGGAGGCGTGGCCCGCATCATTCAATCAATGGCGCCGCGCATCAGGCAATTCAATCGTCCGAACGACACTGGTCCGATGGCCAGGTCATCTACTCAGCGACGCCGATTTGCCGCCGAAATCACGGCTTCGAGTGACGCGTCGAGAATCGAAGAGCTCATCCCCACTCCCCACCACGTTGAACCATCAGGACCCTCCGCCTCGACGTACGCCACGGCCGACGCACCCGAGCCCGAAGTGAGAGCGTGCTCGGTGTAGTCGCGCACATTGAAGTTCACGTCCAACTCGGACCGAAGCCCGGCCATGAGTGCATCGATGGGTCCATTGCCCTCACCCTTGACCGTCACGTGATGTCCGTTCACCAGCAGCTGCGCGAAGATTCGCGTCTGGTTCTGGTCAGCCGCGACCTCGCTCGAGATGAGTTGGATGGTTGGATTTTCCGGCTGGTAGGTCGTGGTGAAGACTTCCCAAATCTCGGCGGGCGAGATTTCAGTGCCCGATTGTTCCGTCAACTTCTGAACCTGTTGCGAAAATTCGACCTGCATCGCGCGCGGCAGGTCCAGACCGTGCTCGGACGAGAGCAAGTAGGCCACTCCCCCCTTGCCAGACTGGGAATTCACGCGGATAATGGCCTCATAGGTGCGGCCCGTGTGTTTGGGGTCGATGGGCAAGTAGGGAACTTCCCAGACGTCGTAGGTGTCGCCGATGGCGGTCATGCCCTTCTTGATGGCATCCTGGTGCGAACCGGAGAACGCCGTGTAGACCAGTTCACCCACGTAGGGGTGGCGCGGGTGGATGGGCAGTCGGTTGGCGTATTCGGCCACGTGACGAGCCTTGTCGATGTCGCGCACGTCGAGTTCGGGGTCGACGCCCTGGGAGAACAAGTTGAGCGCCAAGTTCACCACGTCGACGTTGCCGGTTCGCTCACCATTGCCAAAGAGAGTTCCCTCGACGCGGTCCGCTCCCGCCAGCACGCCCAATTCCGCCGCAGCGACGCCGGTGCCGCGGTCGTTGTGAGGGTGCAGGGACAAGACAATGGAGTCACGGCGGTTCACGTGACGCAGAAAATACTCAATCGCATCGGCGTAGAGGTTGGGGGTATACATCTCCACCGTGGCGGGCAGGTTCAAGATCAGGGGGCGCTCGGGGGTCGGATCAATGACGTCGATGACGTCATTGCAGACCTCGAGGGCGTAGTCCAGTTCCGTCCCGGTGAAACTCTCGGGCGAATACTCGTAGACGAACTCGGTCTCGGGCGAAGAGTCCTCCAAGCTCTTGCACAGCACCGCGGCGTCAAGCGCAATCTTCTTGATTCCCTCCTTGTCGAGATTGAAGACCACCCGACGCTGCAGGGTCGACGTGGAGTTGTAAAAGTGCACGATGGCGCGGCGTGCGCCATGCAGGGATTCGTAGGTCCGGCGAATTAGGTCGGGGCGCGACTGGGTCAGTACCTGGATCGTCACGTCGTCGGGGATCAATTGATTCTCGATGATATGACGTACGAAGTCGAAGTCGGGCTGCGAAGCAGACGGGAAACCGACTTCGATCTCCTTAAAACCCATCAAGACCAGCTGTTCGAACATGATGTTCTTGCGCTCTAAGTCCATAGGGTCGATCAATGCCTGGTTGCCGTCTCGCAGGTCAACGCTGCACCAGATGGGCGCTTTGACGAGACGGTTGTTTGGCCACGTGCGGTCCACCAGATCCACGGGCACCGTGGCGCGATACTTATGGAATGCCATGGGGCTCGGCTGCTGAGGGTGTGGGCGCATAATGATCCTCTCCAAAATCGTCTACCGCGAGAAACAAAAAACCCCCGCACGATGCGGGGGCGACGGGCGAGTGGGTACTCGCCCTATCGAAGAAGAAGCTCGCGGCATCCGGTAGACACGACCACATTGTACCGCGCCAGCGCACCTTGTCCAGAACGTTCAACTATTGTGAGAGACATGGGCCTCATCAAAGTTGTTATGAAGATCATGGTGCTTCTCGCAATAGCGGCCGCTATTGCGGGGGTGGTGGCACTGGTCAAGAAGCCGGCCGCCGAACCAGTCTCCTTTGAGAACTGGCCCGACGTCCCGCGTAAGACCACCGTCTAACCTGTACTGCGAACCCCGTTCGCAGGAGAAGCCATGTCAGAAATGCAGTATCGTCGCGTGGGCCGTTCCGGCCTCCAGGTCAGTGTCCTGTCCTTCGGCAGTTGGGTGACCTTCGCAAACGCCGACCAAATCGAAACCGCCGCGCAAGCCGCAGAATGCCTGTCAGTCGCCAAAGATGCTGGGGTTAATTTCTTCGACAATGCCGAAGGGTACGCTGCGGGCGAGTCGGAGCGGGTGATGGGTGCTGCGTTTCGTGAGCTCGGCTGGAAGCGCCACGAGTACGTCGTCTCGACCAAGCTCTACTGGGGGCTCTTCAACACCGTCAACATGACGAACACCCTGAATCGCAAATACCTGACCCAGGCCATTGAGGGTTCGCTCGAGCGCTTCGGACTGGACTTCGTCGACCTCGTCTACTGCCACCGTCCCGACCCCGCCACTCCTATCGAGGAGACGGTGTGGGCCATGAGTGACATGGTGAGCCGTGGTCAAGCGCTCTACTGGGGCACTTCGGAATGGTCGGCCGACGAGATTCGCGCCGCCTGGGACATCGCCGAGCGCCACCATTTGCACAAGCCCATCGTCGAACAGCCCCAGTACAACTTGTTGCATCGCGATCGCGTCGAGAAGGAGTACACGCGACTCTACGAAGACATCGGGCTCGGTACCACTATCTGGTCACCGCTGGCTTCGGGACTCTTGACCGGCAAGTATCAAAACGGCGTACCCGCGGGTTCGCGAGCGTCTCTGCCGGGTTACGAGTGGCTGCGCTCATCATTGACCAACCCGTCGTCGTTGGCGAAGGTGGAACGTTTGCTCGCCATCGCGACTGACCTGGACGTCCCGCTCTCGCAACTCGCCCTGGCGTGGTGTGTCAAGAACCCGAATGTCTCGACGGTCATTACCGGAGCGTCCTCGGCCCCGCAGGTGCGTGAGAACATGGCCGCTCTGGACGCGCTGGAACTGCTGAGCGACGAGGTGATGCAACGCATCGATGCCGCTCTGGCGGCCTAGGTCCGCCGCGCCCGCGAGCACTGTGGACGGCGCCGACGTTGTGGTGGTGGGCGCGGGTCTGGCGGGATTGCGCGCCGCCCAGGTCCTCAACGATGCGGGGCGTCACGTCATCCTCCTCGACAGCACTGACCACGTCGGCGGACGACTGAGGTCGCGCAGCATCGGCGGCTTCATTCTGGACGAGGGATTTCAACTCATCAACCCCGCGTACCCCGAACTCGTCGCCACCGATGTGCTGAAGGAATTCGACTTACGTCCATTTGCGCCGATGGTGCGCTTTAGCGATGGGGAATCGACCTACGAACTCGGTGGTCCGCGCTCAGATCCTCGTCGATTGGTGGCCTCACTGCGTCATCCGGACTTATCCTTCACCGACGCCCTCAAGATCGGTTTCATACTCGCAGTGTTGCGGTATTCCTCGGCCGCCAAGATCGTCAAGCGCTCCGATCTCTCCACCCGTGACGCCCTTCGCCAGATGGGCGTGAGTGCGCGGGCCCTCGATGGAGTGTTGGCTCCATTCCTTCGCGGCACGCTCCTCGACGACGAACTGGTGACGTCCTGGCACTACAGCGCACTGATTCTCAAAAGTTTCACCTGAGGTCGGCCCGGTACGCATCCCCGGGGAATCGTGGCGTTGCCCGAAGCTCTGGCCGCTCAACTTTCACTAACCACCCTGCGCCAAGATGAAACCGTGCTGAACGTGAGTGCGACCTGGGTCGAGAGCGACCGGAATCGCTACGCGGCGCAATGCGTCATCGTCGCGACCGACGCCACCTCCGCACACCGGCTCACCGGCTCACCGGCTCACCGGAATAGAGGATCCCGGCTGGCGGGCACAGAGCACCTGGTGGTGGTCGTTACCCGAACAACACGACACCGCACAACTACGTATCGACTCTCGATGAAGGTTCTTGTCGAGCGCCCTGGACCTCTCCAGCGTTGCACGCGAACGCGCGCCACGCGGGCGCTCTCTCGTTGGTCCTTGCGCCAACGGCGTGTTCGACGCCAACTGCGACCACGAGGTCCGCGACGACGTGGTGCGCCTCTACGACGTAGCGTCCAGTGACGTGACCTTGATTGACCGCGACGTCGTGACGCGCGCCCTGCCAGTGCTGAAGACGCCACTCAATCTGCGACAACCTCAGGCGATTGACAACTTCATCGCCGCGGGCGACTACCTTCAGACGCCCTCCATCCAGGGTGCCCTCGTGAGCGGGCGCCGAGCTGCGCTCCTAGCACTGAACCGTCTAATTGGTTGAAGCCAAAGTTGTGGTCGTGGAGGTGGTTGTCGGCGGTGAATAGCCGGCTGGCGGCTGCGGAGCGGGGCCCAGATTGCTCAGGGCCGTCTGCCAATTGGCGACGTCGGTGGCGCGAGCTTCATTGAAATCGACCCGGGCCAAATACTTCTGGGCTTCGGTCGTCGCCGCCGCCATCGCCGCAATCTCCGTCGCCTTCGCGCTGTCAATCGACTGGTGAAGGGTCGAATTAATCGCATCCAACGCCTGCTCGTAGTCGTGTAGAGCCGCGCGATATTGCTGAATCGTCAACGGTGGGTGCAAAACTTTCGCGCCCGCGCTCACCGGCACGACGAGGGCCAATGACGCCACCACTGCCAGCGTCAACGCCGCGCGCCTAGCAAACTTGCTCACCACAACTCCTTTTATATGCCCCCGACTCTAATAGCGGGGACTTAGAAATTCCTGTGAAGAACTCACGAGGTCAATGAGAATCCCCCCACCGACAGCGCAGCAATGCCGCAACCCGGCGCCAACAGTTACGCTCCTCTTATGGAGAATCCCTCATGACGACAGTTCTAGTGGTGGACGACGAGTCGGGCGTTCGCGACCTCTTAAGTGACGCGCTGCGATTCGCTGGTTACGAGACCGAAGTGGCCAGTCAGGGCCGTGAAGCCCTCGAGATCTGGCGCCTCAAGCGCGTCGACCTGTGCGTCGTCGACATCAACATGCCCGTCATGGACGGCTTCGAGTTCCTCGAGACGGTGCGCCGGTCCGACGTGAACACCCCCGTCCTGCTCCTGTCCGCGCGCGACGCCACCGAGGACATCGCGCGCGGCCTGCGCTACGGTGCCGACGACTACGTGCGCAAGCCCTTCAGCGTCGAAGAACTTCTACTGCGCGTGAGTGCCATCTTGCGCCGTACGCAAGGCGTGGAGGGTGACGTCCTGAGGTACACCTGCGGGTCGCTCCTCTTGGACACCGACCGACACGAGGTCGCCTTTGAGGGTGAGTTCATCGAACTCTCGGCCACCGAGTTCCGTCTGCTCGAAATGCTGATGAGTCGACTCAATCGGCTGGTGACGCGCGAACAACTCCTGCGTGATATCTGGGGCATGGACTTCGAGACGGAGACGACGGTCGTCGACACCTACATTTCCTATCTGCGACGCAAAGTGCACCGTGACGACTTCACTCCGATCACGACGGTCCGCGGCGTGGGATTCAAGATGGTCACGCCTGTCATCCACGAGTGAAGCTCTCGGTCCGACTGACAATCTTGCTCATCACCGCGACGGTGTTGACGGCGGTGGCGGTCGGTTGGTTCGCGGTGAACGACTCGACACAATCGCAGTACAAGATAATCGACGCCGAGATCAACGCCGTCATCTCCAGCGGCGTCGGTCACCCTAGTGACGCCGCGATCGCCGCCCTCAACGTAGTGCTGTCCAATAGTTACGACCTCACAATTGACGTGATCGACAACCACGGCACGGTGACACAGGTCAATGCCGGCAACGTGGCCCTGGACACCGCACCCAGTCCGAGTGAACTCACGCGTTCCCTCACGGCCGTGCGATCGAGTGCTGACCTACCCGGATTTCGCTATCGCTCCGAGAAGGCGGCCGGCGGATCGTACCTGGTGGTCGCCGCCTCGACCGCCGCCATCACGAAAGCGGCCCACCGCCTCGAAGGCAACGTCGCGCTAGTAGGGATCCTCGCCGCCCTCTTGAGCATTGGGGTGGCGTATCTCTTCACCAATCGAGACATCCGACTCATCAAGCGTTTGATCAATTTCGCCAGCGAGATCGCCCACGCTAACGACACCACGGAGTTCCCACCCGAATCGGGTAGTCCTGAGTTGAGGGAACTTCGCACCTCCCTGGTGACAATGGTCGGATCATTGCAACGAGCCATCGAGACCGAACGCCGCTCGAGTCGAGAGATGCAGCGTTTCATTGGCGACGCATCACACGAGTTACGCACACCTCTCACCGTCATCAAGGGTTACAGCGAGATTCTCGAACGTCCGGACATTGACGACGCCATGCGTGACCGTGCCCTCGAGCGGGTGCGCCGCGAAGTCGTGCGCATGGACGCCCTGGTGACCGACCTGCTCTTTCTCACCGAGGTGCGAGAGTCCGCCTCGCTGGAGGTGGGTGCGGTAGCCCTCAGCGACGTGCTCAATGACGCCTTGAGTAACTTCCGCGTCGACTACCCCGAACGTCCACTGCAGGCCCACGTGACACCCAACGTATGGATAACCGGACGCGAGGAGTACGTCGAGCGACTCATCAACAACTCGCTCTCCAACATCGCACGCCACACACCTTTTGATGCTCCGGTCGAAGTGACCCTGGAGATAGTCGATCGGCGCGCGGTCTTGTTGGTGGACGACGGTGGTCCGGGGCTACCCCTCGAGGCGTACCAACGCGACGCGCGTCAGTTCCAACGTTTTGACCCGGCGCGCTCGCGTGATTCGGGCGGCACGGGTCTGGGGATGAGCATCATGTCCGACATCGTCACCACCCTGCACGGCTCGCTGGAACTCAGCGAAAGTCCCCTCGGCGGCCTGAGGCTACGTTTCGAACTTCCCGCGACGTCGGCCCCCGCCGACGCCCAGAATGAGGTCCTAGCGTAGGGCGATCAAGTGGATGTCGAGGATGCCCTCGGTGTTGCGGACTTTCTCAACGACCGACGTCGGTGTGGGCGACGCCGTCGACATCACCATGAGCGCCGTGCCGCTGTTGTGGTCCGGACCCACGGCCATCGACGTGATGGAGATTCCGGCTTCGCCCAAGGCAACGCCGACGAGTCCGATCATGCCCGGGCGGTCATTGTTGCGCACCACCAGCATCGAAGCCGCCGGGGCGATCTCCACGCTGTGCCCGTCCACGCTGACGATCCGCGTCTCGACACGCGTGCCCACGGTCATCAAGGTGCCCGACACCGCGTGCTGACCCGAGCGTACCGTGATGACGTTCACGTATTCGGGTGAATCATGCGTGGACATCTCGCTGAAGGTGATGTGATGATCAGCCGCCATTTGGGGCGCGTTGACGAAGGACGCGGTGGCGTGTCCGGTCGCCACCAACAATCCCTTCAGTGCACTCAGCGTCAAAATCTTGGTACCCGAACCCGCAATGTCACCCTGGTAGATCACTTCGAGATCGGCCGGCTCACCGTCGAGGAGTCCGCCGATGAAGCGGCCCAGTAACTCGGCCAACCCCATGAAGGGACGTACGACATTAGACACTTCCCCCGCGGCGACGTTCACCGCGAACGGTACGAAGTCACCAGCGAGGGCCAACTGGACCTGCTCGGCGATGGTGATGCCGGCCTTGTCCTGAGCTTCGACGGTTGAGGCACCGAGGTGCGGCACTACCACGACCGAGGGCAACTCGAAGAGAGGCGACTCGGTAGTGGGTTCCTTCTCGAACACGTCGAGGGCCGCGCCTTGCACGTGGCCACTACGAATCGCTTCGGCCAAGTCGGCCTCGTTGACGATGCCGCCGCGCGCTACGTTAACGATGCGCACTCCCTGTTTGGTCTTCTTCAGCGAATCGGCATTTAGGAGGTTGGTGGTCTCCTTGTTCTTGGGCAGGTGAATCGTGATGAAGTCACTCTGGGCCAATAGGTCGTCGAGCGGCATCGACTCGATACCCATGTGGCGGGCGCGCTCCTCGGTGATGTAGGGGTCGTAGGCCACCAGGCGCATGCCGAAGGCGTGGGCGCGCTGAGCAACGAGCGCCCCAATCTTTCCCAGACCAATGATGCCCAAGGTTTTGCCGTGCAACTCCACGCCCTCCCACTTCGAGCGCTGCCACTTGCCGTCCTTCAGGGCAGAATGTGCTTGGGGGATATTGCGCGCTTGGGCCAGGAGCAGGGCCATTGTCTGCTCAGCGGCGGAGAGGATGTTCGAGACCGGCGCATTGACGACCATGACCCCGAGTTCGGTGGCCTTGGTCACGTCCACGTTGTCGAGCCCGATGCCCGCTCGGCCCACGACGACCATGTCGGTCGCAGCTTCGAGGGTAGCGGCGTCCACTTGGGTGGCGGAACGGATGATGAGAGCATTCGCCCCCTTCACCGCGTCGATCAGGGCCTCGGGCGAGAGCCCCAACTGCACGTCGACCTCGTGGCCGGCGTCGCGCAGCTCTTGGAGGCCGGACGCGGCGATTTCTTCGGTAACTAAGACACGGGCCACGGGGGAGGTCCTTTCGTATTGTTCTGGTTAGAGACTAAATGGTTCTCAGCCGGCCGCTACGAGCGCCGCCAAGCGATCGAGGCCCTCAACGAGTTCAGCGTCGCCCAGCGCATAGCTGAGTCGGAAGTAACCGGGAGTGCCAAAGGCCTCGCCCGGTACGACCGCAATCTTGATCGTTTCGAGCAGCGACGCCGCGAGTTCCGAGGAACTGTGGGCCACGCGTCCTCCCAGTTCGCGACCCAAGAGTCCCGTGACGTTGGGGTAGCAGTAGAAGGCACCTTCGGGCTCTGCACAGGTCACCCCATCGATGGCATTGAGCATCGCCGTCATCGTCTGGCGGCGCCGATCAAAGGCCACGCGCATCTCGCGCACGGCGGTGAGGTCGCCGGTGAGAGCGGCCACTGCCGCGCGCTGGGAGATGTTAGAGATATTCGAAGTGGTCTGACTCTGGTAGTTAACGGCGGCGTCCATCACGTCACTCGCACCGATCATCCAGCCAATGCGCCAACCGGTCATGGCGTAGGTCTTGGCGACGCCATTGACGACCACCCAGCGGTCGCCGAGCTCGGGGGCAACGACGGGAAGTGACACGTTGACGGCGTCACCGTACACCAGGTGCTCGTAGATCTCATCGGCCATCACCCAGACGTCGTTCTCCGCGGCCCAGCGCCCAATGGCGGCCACGTCCTCGGGTCGAACCACCGCTCCGGTGGGGTTCGAGGGCGAGACGAAGACGAGCAACTTGGTGCGCGGAGTACGCGCACGTTCCAAATCGTCGACGGTGACTCGAAAGCCGTTGGTCTCTGAAGTCATCACCGGCACCGCGACTCCCCCTGCCAGGTACACGGCCTCGGGGTAGGTCGTCCAGTAGGGAGCCGGGATCAATACTTCGTCGCCGGGATTGATCAACGTCATGAACGTGGTGGCCACCGCGTGTTTGCCACCGTTCGTCACCAGGATTTGGTTCGGCGCGACGACCAGACCGGTGTCGCGCTCGGTCTTCATCGCAATGGCCTCGCGCAGTTCCTGGATGCCCGCCGTGGGGGTGTACTTGTGGTTCCTCGGGTCGTAGCACGCTTGGGCGGCGGCCTCGACGATATGCGCGGGTGTCGCGAAGTCCGGCTCACCGGCCCCGTAACCAATCACTGGCTCCCCAGCAGCCTTTAGGGCCTTAGCCTTGGCGTCGACCGCCAGAGTGGCCGAGGGCGCGAGGCCTCCAAGAAGGTCACTTACTCTCGAACTCATCGACTACTCCGTTTCATTCTCTAGAGTTAAGTCTATGACTACACACTGAGTCCCTCCAGATTCCCGCCGACCTACTGCCTCGCGATGGACGCTTTGGCGCCGGACCCTCCAAGGTCCGCGCCGAACAACTCCAGGCGCTGGTGGACTCGGGTATCGTCCTACCTGGGCACCTCCCACCGACAGGCAACCGTGCGTAACAAGGTCGGTGAAGTTCGCGAGGGCCTCGCCGCATTGTTCAATCTGCCCGAAGGCTACGAGGTCCTCCTGGGCAACGGCGGTTCGACCTGCTTCTGGGACGCCGCAACCTTCCACCTCGTCGCCGAACACTCTCAACACCTCTCCTTCGGCGAGTTCTCCTCGAAGTTCGCCAGTGCCGTCAAGGAAGCCCCGCACCTCTCGGACCCCGAGATCATCACGTCCGACACCGGCACTCACCCGCACGCGGTCACCACTGAGGGCGTCGACCTCTACGCTCTGACGCACAACGAGACCTCGACGGGGGTCATGATGCCCATCGAGCGACCCGCCGGGGCCACCGGGCTGGTTGCCGTGGACGCGACGTCGGGGGCGGGAGGCCTCTTCGTCGACCCCACGCAGTTCGACTGTTACTACTTCGCGCCCCAAAAGTCCTTCGCCTCCGACGGAGGCCTGTGGCTGGCACTGTGCTCGCCCGCGGCAGTGGACCGCATCGAGACCTTGGCCGCTTCGGGCCGATGGACGCCCGCCTTCTTCGACCTCAAGATCGCGCTGGACAACTCACGCCTCAACCAGACCTACAACACCCCGGCGCTGGCCACTATCCACATGCTCGCCTCACAGATCAAGTGGTTCAACGACAATGGCGGCTTGGAGTTCTCCGCGGGCC
The DNA here is from genome assembly GCA_963734655.1 of uncultured Acidimicrobiaceae bacterium. GTDB lineage: Bacteria > Actinomycetota > Acidimicrobiia > Acidimicrobiales > RAAP-2 > RAAP-2. The sequence continues at coordinate 231,206 of CAVTHY010000001.1, forward strand.
GTTCGCGCCAGTCGGCCGAGATCCTCTACACCTGGGCCGAGGCCTCGGACTTCGCGACTCCCTTCGTGGCCAACCCGGCCGAGCGTTCCAACGTGGTGGGCACCCTCGACTTCGTCGACGGCATTGACGCGGCGCTGGTAGCCAAGATCCTGCGCGCCAACGGTGTGGTCGATACCGAGCCCTACCGCAAGCTCGGGCGCAACCAGTTGCGCATCGCGATGTTTCCGAGCGTCGACCCCGCAGACGTCGCCTCGTTGTGCGCCTGCATCAACTACATCGTGGGCAACCTCTAAGCCACGCACGCCCACCACAACGCCTCGGACACGAGGACTTCAAATTACGGAGCTATGGCGAGCTCGTTACTCCGCGAACAATGGCGTCGTGACGTCGCCCCGGTACTACTTTCGAGTTGGCAGTAGTCCACCTTCATCGGAGGTCGGCGCGTCGCACACATCGAACGTGTTCTCATCCACCGCCGCACTCTACGATTTGGCGGCGCGCGCCAACGAACAGCCCCTCTGGGAGTATCTCGGCGGCCACGTCACGAAAGTCGCAACGGACATGACCATCTCAGCGGTGAGGAACCGCAGTGACATCGAAGGTCTCGTTCGAACCGCGAAGGAGCACGTCGATGAGGGTTTTAGGACCCTCAAAATCAAAGTCGGGGCCGGAGGAAACGACGTGACGACGCTGCTCGAGATACGTCGCGTCCTCGGCGAGACGGTAATCTTGCGCGTCGATGCCAACCAGGGATGGTCGCGCCAAGGAGCCGTTCGGATCATCGCAGTGCTCGAGGACGCAGGAGTGAACCTCGACATGGTCGAACAGCCGGTGCACCGCGACGACCTCGACGGACTGGCCTTCGTCCGCGCGCACGTCGCAACTCCCATCACCGCCGACGAAAGCGTGTGGACTCGCCGGACCTTCACGAAATCGTGGCACATCACGCGAGGGACGTCGTCAATATCAAGTTGGCCAAAACCGGAGGTCTTCGAGAGGCCCTGGCGTTGGCCGAAGAGGCACGGCGAAACGGCCTCGGCGTCATCGTTGGATGCACGGCTGAATCCCCAGTCGGTATCGCGGCAGCCGCGGCGCTCGCGACGACGCTGGAACCCGCATCGCCGGACATCTCGCGAGCACACGACCTCGACGGAGGGCGGTGGCTGGCCGTGAACCCGGTCAGTGGCGGCATCTCGTACGACCCCCCGTTCGTCGTGTTAGGACCTGCGCCCGGAACGGGCATCGCAGGGATGACCCCGAATCTCTGATTGCTGGTTCGAGGACCTCCGCGCGCACATCACCGCGGTATTGAGCGTTAGCCTGCCCTCATGGACACAGCGAGTAGATGATGAGTCGCGTCCTAGTCACCGGGGCCACTGGTTACGTCGGCGGTCGCCTGGTTCCGCGCCTCATCGAAGAGGGTCACCAGGTACGTTGCCTCGTGCGCAACCCGGCGAAATTGGCAAACGCTCCGTGGCACGACGACGTCGCGATCGTGGCCGGCGCGATCGAAGGTCCGCTCGAGAAGGCCATGGACGGCGTTGACGCAGCTGTCTACCTGGTGCACGGCATCGGTGACGGCGACGACTGGGCCGCTAAAGAATCACGTGATGCCGAGCACTTCCGTCGAGCTGCCGAAGCAGCGGGAGTGGGTCGCATCATCTATCTCGGGGGCATGGGGGTTGAAAACCAGTCACTGAGTGTGCATCTGACCAGTCGCCACGACGTTGGACGGATACTGGCTCGGAGCGATATCCCGGTGACCGAACTGCGTGCAGCGGTGATCATCGGGTCTGGTTCGGCCAGTTTTGAAATGCTGCGCTACCTCGTCGAAGTGCTGCCCGTCATGGTGACACCAAAGTGGGTGACGACCAAGTCACAGCCCATCGCCATCTCCGACGTGCTGAACTACCTCGTCACGGTCATTGGCTCTCCGACGCCTTTCGCAGGGATCTTCGAGATCGGTGGGCCCGACGTGGTGAGCTACGCGCAGATGATGGACCTCTACGCCCAAGAAGCCGGACTCAGCAAGCGTCGCCTCATCCCGGTACCCTTCTTGACACCGCGGCTCTCGAGCCACTGGGTTGGTCTGGTGACGCCGGTCCCCGCCTCGTTGGCGCGCCCCTTGGTGGACAGCCTGGTGAATGAAGTCGTGGTCCGCGACACGCATACCGTCGAATTGCTGGGAGCCCCCCAGCGACCTCTGCGCGAGGCGATCCGTCTGGCGCTCGGGCGCACGAGTCGCCACGACGTGCCCACCTCCTTCACCGACGCCGACCTTCAGCCCTTTCGGGCCTACGCCACCGATCCCGCCTGGGCGGGCGGCACGGAACTCTACGACGAGCGCCACCGCGACTCGCGAGCCAGTGCTCACGACGTCTTCGTCGCGGTCTGCGCGGTGGGTGGAGAGAAGGGCTGGTATTCGGGGGAATGGCTCTGGCAACTTCGCGGATTCTTTGACCAGGTCTGGGGAGGCCCCGGCCTGCGCCGAGGTCGACGCGACCCGCGCGAGCTACGAGTAGGAGATTTCGTCGATTTCTGGCGAGTCGACGAAATCGTGGAAGACCAATTGATCCGCCTGCACGCCGAGATGCGTCTGCCCGGCGAGGCCTGGTTGGAGTGGCGTATCACTACGAGTCCTCGTGGCTCTCGCCTCACCCAACGAGCGAGGTTCAAACCACGGGGTCTCCTTGGTCGGGCCTACTGGTATGGCGTCGCGCCGTTCCACGGGCTCGTATTCCCCGGCCTTTTGCGCGGCATCGTCAACGACGCCGAAAGCTCGTAGCGCGGTTTTACGCGCCCCTCGAACCCAGCCCTCGACGCGTCGCCCACGAAACGAGAGGCCACCACTGTGGTGACGAGAAGAATTCGCACCTGCTAGGCTAGATCAGCAACACTCCGCCCGCAGAACGACGTCGCCGGGGGACAGCGTGGTGGCCACGTTGGCCGCGGGCGGTGCACCTCCGAAGCCGAGGTCGCATGGGACGGCGAAACCCAACATGGTTCGGCCCCGTGACAGGTGATGGCCGCCATCATCGTGGCGATGGCGTCGCGAATCGTGTGGCGAAAGATGATGCCTGCGCGCCTCCCCGATTCCCGAGACCTCGGCCACGCGTACCAAACGCCACAATCGAACCGTGAGAGTGTCGCACCCGATGAGTCCGTGGCGAGGAACGAAACCTCAAGATGGAACGACGGCGCCGCCGGCGCAACGTGGCCGGCGGCGCCGCCGTCAATGCGGCATTAAGGGATCAGTCGGTGTCGCCGCCAGAGGTCTCGGAGACCTTCTGCTTACCCGCCGAGACGAAGGGCATCATGGCGCGCAACTTCTTGCCGATGTCCTCGATCGGGTGCTTCTTGCCCGAGTCACGCAGTTCGCGATAGCGCGGACGGCCAATCTCGTTCTCCTTGACCCACTCGGCGGCGAAGGTGCCGTCTTGGATCTCGGTAAGGACCTTCTTCATCTCGGCCTTGACCTGGTCGGTGATGATACGCGGACCGCGGGTCAGGTCGCCGTATTCGGCGGTGTCCGAGATCGAGAAGCGCATGCCGGTGATGCCCTCTTCGTACATCAGGTCGACGATCAACTTCAGCTCGTGCAGACACTCGAAGTAGGCGCTCTCGGGCTGGTAGCCCGCCTCGACCAATGTCTCGTAGCCCGCCTTGACGAGCGCCGACACGCCACCGCAGAGCACGGCCTGCTCGCCGAAGAGGTCCGTCTCGGTCTCCTCGGTGAAGGTGGTCTCGAGCACGCCGGCGCGGGTGGCACCGATGCCGTGCGCGTAGGCGAGCGCGATGCCCTTGGCGTTGCCCGTGGCGTCCTGGTGCACGGCGATCAGGGCCGGTACGCCGCCGCCCTCGACGTAGGTGCGGCGCACGAGGTGACCGGGGCCCTTGGGCGCGACCATCGCAACGTCGACGTCGGCTGGGGGTTTGATCAGGTCGAATCGGATGTTGAAGCCGTGAGCGAACAACAAGCACTTGCCGGCCGTCAGGTACGGGGCGATCGACTCGTCGTAGGTGCGCTTCTGCTCGGTGTCGGGCACCAGCACCATGATCACGTCCGCCTCGGCGCACGCGTCGGCGATCGAGAGCACTCGCAGGCCCGCGTCTTCGGCCTTGATGACCGATGAGGACTCGGGGCGCAGTCCGACGCGTACGTCGTAGCCACTGTCGTGCAGGTTGAGCGCGTGGGCGTGGCCCTGCGATCCGTAGCCGAGGATCGCGATTTTCTTGCCCTGGAGCAGTTCGGGCTGCGCGTCGGCTTCGTAGTACATCGTGGTCATGTCAGGTGTCCTTCTATTCAGTCGGGGATGATGGCCGAAGCCGCTTTGCCAAGTCTAGGGAGTGCGACGCGGCCGGTCCGATGCAGCTCGATCGTCGTGTAATTCTCGAGTTCGCGCTCGAGTTCGTCGCAGGCCGAGGGCGTGCCAGCGAGCATCAGCGTCACCGATCCGGCGTCCACGTCCACGATGGCTGCCCCCGAACTGCCCACCACATCGAGCAACGAGGTTCGACTGTCCACGTTGGTCTTGATGGTCGCCAGCAACAGTTCTCGCTCGAGGGCGTCCTTGGGGGCGATGTCCGAGATCGCCACCACGTTAACCAGCTTGTCGAGCTGTTCGACGATCTGCTCCAGGGGAGCCGACTCGGCGTCGACGACGATGGTGATGCGCGAGAAGCGCGCCTTCGTCTCGGCCGGAGCGACCGCCAGTGAGTAGATGTTGAAGCCGCGACGCGCGAAGAGTCCGGCGACGCGCGCGAGGACGCCCGCCTTGTTCTCGACCAAGACCGAGAGATGTGGTGGCGCACCGGCGAATGGCTGGTGGCGCCGAGGAAGGGTTCGGGGCTGTTCACTTCGACTCTCTCTGCAGGGGGTGGACCATGATGTCGTCGTTACTCGCTCCCGCGGCGACCATCGGGAAGACCTTCTCCGAGGAGTCGGTACGAAAGTCGATCACGACGGGCACGTCGTTGATGGAATTGGCGGTGGCGATCGCGGCGTGCATCTCTTCGATGTTGGTGGCGCGCAGCCCCACGCAACCCATGGCCTCGGCCCACTTGACGTAGTCGGGCAGGTCGGGCGACAGGTAGACCTCGGAGTAGCGCTCGTCGTAGAACATCTCCTGCCACTGGCGCACCATGCCCGAGGTAGGCGTTGTTGAGGATCGCCACCTTGATGGGGATGCCCTCGGAGCGCGCGGTGACGAGTTCCTGGGCGGTCATCTGGAAGCAGCCGTCGCCGTCGATGCACCAGACCACGCGGTCGGGTCGACCGGCCTTGGCGCCGATGGCCGCCGGCACGCCGAAACCCATGGTGCCCGCTCCGCCGGAGTTGACCCAGGTGCCCGGGCTCTTCGAACTTCCAGAACTGCGAGGCCCACATCTGGTGCTGGCCGACGCCCGAGGTCACGATGGTGCCCGGCGCCGCCGCCTTGGCGATGGACTCGATCACGAACTGGGGACGCAACAGGCCCTCGTCACTCGGGCTCGTCGTAGACGAGGGGGAACGTTTCACGCCACGCGTTGATCTCCTTCCACCACACCTCGAGGTTCTGGGGCATGGCCTGGGCGTCGTCCCACGCCTCGAGCACGGCCGCCACGTTCGAGCGGATGGCCACGTCGGCGTACCGCACCTTGTTGAACTCCGCCTTGTCGATGTCGACGTGGATGATCTTGGCGTTGGGTGCGAAGGCGGGGATCTTGCCCGTCACGCGGTCATCGAATCGCGCTCCCAACGAGATCAGCAGGTCGGACTTCTGGATTGCGGTCACCGCGGAGTACATGCCGTGCATGCCGGGCATGCCCAGGTGCTGGGGGTGCGAGTCGGGGAAGGCCCCGCGCGCCATCAGCGTCGTCACCACGGGGATGCCCGGTACGTTCGGCGAAGGCCAGCAGTTGCGCCGACGCGTGGGACTTGAGCGTGCCGCCACCCACGTAGAGCACCGGGCGTTCGGCCGACTCTGATGAGGTCGACACGCACTGGCTCGACGCGCGTCGAGCGTCGAGTTCGACGACCGGGTGATAGCCCGGCAGGTCGAGTTCCTCGATGTTCTCGGGGTACCACCACTCCATCATCGACTGGGCGATGTCCTTGGGGATGTCCACCAGAACCGGTCCCGGCCGTCCGGTGGTGGCGATGTGAAAGGCCGCCGCCACCGCGCGCGGAATCTCGTGGGCGCTCTTGACGAGGAAGTTGTGCTTGGTGATGCCCATCGTGATGCCGGTGATGTCGCATTCCTGGAAAGCGTCGGTGCCGATTGCCGCCGAGGACACCTGTCCGGTGATCACCACGAGGGGCGTCGAGTCCATGTGCGCGTTGCCAATCGGAGTGACGATGTTGGTCGCGCCGGGACCCGACGTCACCATCGCGACGCCGGGGCGTCCGGTGGCGAGCGCGTAGCCCTCGGCCATGTGGCCGGCCCCCTGCTCGTGGCGCACCAGTACGTGACGGATGCTCGAGTCGATCAGCGGGTCGTAGACCGGCAAGATGGCGCCGCCGGGCAGGCCGAAGATGACTTCGACCCCTTCCATCTCCAGGCTCTTGATGAGGGCTTGCGCTCCGGTGAGTTGCACAATGTTCCTTTGGTGTTAGATATAGAAAAAGGCCTCCCATTTTGGGAGGCCTCCGGTGTACGACAATGCGTGACTACCGGCGCCTGGCGCCTACTACTACCTCGAGAATGGAGTCGCGAAAAGTCACGCCTCCAATATAGCCACGCGTCGGGCTCAGCACAACACGATGCCTCGGCCAATCCTCGAACCTTGACGTCGCACCCTTGCCCGGGAGTGCCTAGAACGTCCGTCATCCCGCCCCCACGAAGCGCCGGCAGCGCGGTTGCGCGCATGCGCTTCAGGACGCGATGCGTGACGGGTGTCGCGTCCGGGTGCTGCCCGCCGTGGGCGTGCACCGCGGCGTCCCACGCTGCCGCACGGCGCGCGAAGACGGCCGGGTCGTCGAGCTCCGCGCAGTCAATCCGGTCCTCATTGACGTCAACGGTGATGGTGTCGCCGTCCTGTACGAGGGCGATCGGTCCGCCGAGCAGCGCTTCGGGAGCGACGTGACCAATGACGAGGCCGACGGAGCCCCCGGAGAATCGAGCGTCGGTCATAAGGGCAATCGTGATGCCGCGCTGACGACAAATCGTGGTGATCTTCGAGGTCGGGTCGAGCATCTCGGGCATTCCCGGTGCCCCACGAGGTCCTTCGTAGCGGATGACCACCATGTCGTTGTCGTGGAAGTCCTCGGCACGCTCGTCCAGGGCCGCGATCAACTCTCGTTCGCTGTTGAAGACCCGGGCGCTGCCGGTGAAGACGCCGTCGACAATGCCACTCTCGACGCCGGCCAGCTTCAAGATGGCCCCGCCCTCGGGTGCGAGGTTGCCCCGTAGCAATCGAAGCCCGCCGGTGTCCTTGAAGGGTTGAGTAGCCGAGTAGATGACGCGATGATCAGCGACGGGAGGGGCGAGGCGCTCGATCTGTGCCGCGAGGGTCTCACCGGTGCAGCCCACGGTCGTCGCCGTCGAGATATCCCGCCTTCAGGAGCTCACTGACCACGGTCGGCCAGACCACCGGCAGCGTCGACGTCGACCATGGAATAGGCCCCGAACGGTCGCATGTTGACGATGACAGGTAGGCGACGCGACAGCGCGTTGAACTCGTCCTGACTGAGGACGTCGTTCCATAGATCGAAGCCCGCGGCTCGGGCGATCTCGACACTGTGCAACATCACGTTGGTCGATCCGCCCATGGCGATCGCGACCGTCAATGCGTTACGCAACGACGACGGCGTCACGATGTCGCGGGGTCGAATCCCGCGTTCGGCCATGGTCACGAAGGCAGCCAACCAACTGGTCCGGGAACTCTTCGACGCGTCGCGGGTCGTCCGAAGTCGGCGCCACCATGTGCAGTGGTTCGAGCCCGAGAACGCCGATGAACGTCTGCATCGTGTTGTAGGTGAACATTCCTCCGCAACTGCCCTGGCCGGGGCACGCGTGCAGCGTGATCTCTTCGCGCGCCACCATGTCGGGATTGGACGCCGCCTGGAAGGCGTCGACCAAGTCGATGCGGCGCGCCGGTCGAAGTGTCGCGCCCGGGCTTGATGGAACCGTCGGACAGGATCACCGCGGGGACGTTGTGTTCCAGCAGCGCAGCGACGGTGCCCACCGGTGGCTTGTCGCAGGCGACCACCGCGATCAATCCCGCCACTTGATTGGCCGCCACGTGCACCGAGACGGCGTCATTGACCAGTTCGCGCCCGATGAGCGAGAAGCGCATCTCCGGCGTCCCGTTAAGCTGTCCGTCGGATACTCCGACCGTGAATGCCGGAGCGATCAGGCGTACCGCGAGGTCGTCGCCCGCGATGCGCCGCGCCATCGCGGCCTGCACCGCGGCCACCTTCTCCTGCACACCCAAATAACACTGGCTGTCACCCAGATTGCCCACCACAGCCCACACGGGATCGTGGATCTTGTCCACGTCCTGGCCAAGGAATCGCGCCGTGCCCACTCGTTGCACGTCACGGCCCGGATTAGAGGAGCGGATGTCGGCAAAGGTGCGCGTCGCGGTGCTCGAGGGCCCACTTGCTTCCTCTGCAGAGACGTCGTTACGAGGTGCGGTGTCGCTTGTCATGTCGAGAAGTTTAGACAGGGGGCTGAGAGCTCCTGGTCTTCGACGCCACCCCCTCGAAGGGCCGGTCGACCTCAGTAGGCTCGACACGTGTCCTCGCCCCTCGTCGTCAGCGTGCCGGAGGAGTCTCTCGCCGCGGCTCTGCGCGCTCTCGATCCCCCGGTCGACGTGGTCGTGTGGGACCTGTCGGGTCCCGCGCCACGCGAACACATCGACGTGGTGGTGCCGGACTACCTGGCGCCGAAGACCCGGCTGGCCAACCTGGCGAACCTTAACGCACGTCTGATCCAGAGCCAGTCGATTGGCTACGACGGGGTCGCTCGCACTACTGCCCCCGGGAGCGTCTACGCCAACGCCGCCTCAGTGCACGAAACGTCGACCGCCGAGCTCGCCGTGGCGCTCATCCTTGCTGCCCAGCGTGGACTCGCCGAATTCGTACGCGCCGGCGGACCGGGGCCAGTGGTCCTTCGCATTCCACGAGAGCCTCGCCGACCGGGACGTTCTGCTCCTCGGTTACGGCGGGGTCGGGCACGCCATCGAGGCCCGCCTCATTCCCTTCGAAGTCGACATCGTGCGCGTGGCGCGCACGCGCCCGACGCGTCGGGGGCGTCGACGTTCACGCGTGGAACGAGTTGCCCGCGTTGCTGCCCCGCGCCGATGTCGTCGTCGTGTCGCTTGCCCCTGACCGAGGAGACCACGCGCATGGTGGACGCGCGATTTCTTTCGCACATGAGCGACCACAGTCTCCTGGTAAACGTGGGACGCGGTCCCCTCGTCGACACCGACGCGCTGCTCGCTGAGGCCGCGAGCGCGCGACTGCGCTTCGCCATCGACGTCGTTGATCCCGAGCCCCTCCCCGAGCACCATCCCCTCTTCGTCGTTGTCGAACGTACTGATCACGCCGCACGTCGGAGGGGCCACCAGCGCCATGTCGCCACGGGTCATCAAGTTGATTGTCAGCCAGGTCGAGCGACTTCAGCGCGGTGAGGAACCGGTCAACGTCGTGTTGCGTACTTAGGACTCGCCAGCGACGAATTCCCGCACGACCTCAGTGACGCCTGCGAGCGTGTCGTTCATGGCTCTGCGTTGCCCGAATCGCGACACCAGAGTCGACTACCTGGACCCAAGGATAGCGACGGGTCAATGCGCTCGCGGCCTCGCCGTCGAGAGATCCGCAGACCACGAGCACGCGCTGATCTTCGTTGGTCAAGGCGCACACTCCGGCCACTACTTTGCCTTCGAGGCTGCCCGCGTCGAGACGACCTTCTCCAGTGATGACCAGCTGAGGCCTCCGCGATGCGCGTGGCGAGCGCGTTGACCTGCGCCACTTCGTCGAAACCACTCACGAGGTCGGCGCCGAGGGCGTAGAGGGCACCACTCAGTCCTCCCGCGGCGCCGGTGCGCGCCGTATGGCGCACGTCGCGACCACTGTAACGCTCGAAGCGATCGGCGAGGTCCTCTAGGCGCCGCGTCACCATCGACCACATCGCTGCCGGCGACGCCCTTCTGCTCGGCGTAGCGAAGGGCACCAAGGTAGTCGGCGTCGATATCCGTCGCCGCCTCCAGCGACATGCTCGACCCTCCGGCGCGCAATAGTGCCTCATAACAGCCCTCACCGCCATCGGAGGTGGCCGAGCCCCCGCAACCCACGACCATGTGCGCCACACCGAACGACAAACTGGCGAGGATGGCGTCGGCCACGCCCTCGCTCGAGGCCGCCAACGCCTCAGATGACGTCGGAGTAAGTCGATGTGAACGCCCAATGATCTCCGCCACCTCGATGACGCCAAAGAAAGAGTCGACCGAAGCGACGAGAGTAAGTGGTGCGTCATGCCACTGGCCCCACGGATCGCGGACGCGCAAAGAAACGACGTCACCTCGAAAGGCCGAACGAAATCCCTCGCCGCCGTCGGAGAGCGGCGACCACGTCAAAAGTGCAGTCCGCGACGCCGCACCGGATGATGGCCGCTGCGAGTTCTGCCGCCGAGGCGGTGGAGCGGAACTTGTCCATGGCGACGACAACGTGTTCACCCATGCTCTTCACCCCTCGCCGCACGCTCGTGCAGGGAGTCTAAAACCACGTCCGACACCGACCCCGCTCAACCTCGATGGCCCTCCACGCCGTCGCGGCTCTAGCGGCGTGCCTGCAGTTCGGCGATGACCGCCTTGCCGTTGGCCTGACCCCGGGTGAGCTTCATCACTTGACCAATGAAGAACTGCGCGAGCTTCTCGTCGCCGTCACGGTAGCGCAGCCACTCGTCGGGATTTGCCTCGATGAGCGAGGCGACGGTGGCGCCGAGGCGTGTCGGCCGAAAGCTGTTCGTAGCCCTTGTCTGCGGCGATGGCGCGTGGGTCGCCCCCGTTGGCGAGCAATTCGCCCAACACCGTCTTGGCCTGGGTCGCAGAGAGCTCGCCGCGTTGTTCCATCGTGACCGTCGCCACGAAGGCGTCGATGCTCAGATTCGTCGACGTGATCGACGTCGGCGGCGAGCTCATTGGCCGCGCGCGCCACGCGCCAGACGCCGCGTCAGCCGCCGGCGACCGCGCGGCGTGCACGTATCGCTCGAGCCCGAGGTCGATCACGACCTCCACGGCGTCGAGCTGCGCTTCGCTCGGCGATCGCTAAGCAGCGCCACGACTCAGCGCGACGTTGCGCGGGCATCGCAGGGCAGTGCGGCCCGCACGCGGTCCTGCCACGCTTGGTCTGGCGCCAGGTCCACGAGGTCGGGATCACGGAAGTAGCGGTAGTCGTCGGCGTCTTCCTTCACGCGCAACGTCGAGGTCTCGCCCAGATTCTCGTCCCAGTGACGGGTCTCTTGGCGCACGACGCCGCCGTCGCTCGAGCAGTTCGATCTGGCGCAGCGCCTCGTAGTCGATGGCGCGCTGCAGGCTACGCAGCGAGTTGAGGTTCTTGATCTCACAGCGCGTGCCGAAGGGCTGCGCCACTCTTGCGCACCGATACGTTCGCGTCGAAACGCATGGAGCCCTCTTCGAGGCGGCCGTCGGAGGCTCCGGTGGCGATCAGGATTCCGCGAAGCTCCGCGGCGTAGGCCCGAGCCTGGGCGGAGGAGCGGATGTCGGGACCCGACACAATCTCCACCAGCGGAACGCCGCAGCGGTTGTAGTCCACGAGCGAGGAGTCGGCGCCCGCGAGGCGACCCGATCCCGCCAAGGTGAGTGGACTTGCCGGTGTCCTCTTCCATGTGCGCGCGCTCGATCGACACGCGACTGCCGTCGGGCAGGTCGAGGTAACCCCCGGAGTTGATCGGCAGGTCGTACTGCGAGATCTGGTAGTCCTTGGACTGGTCGGGGTAGAAGTAGTTCTTGCGGTGAAACGTCGAAGGGGCGATCGTGCAGTGCAGCGCCATGCCGATGCGCATGGCGAATTCGACCGCTTCGCGATTGAGCACCGGCAGCGAACCCGGCAGACCGAGGCACACCGGACAGATGTTGGTGTTGGGCTCGGACCCGAAGTGGTTCGCGCAACCGCAGAAGAGTTTGGACTTGGTCAGCAGCTCGGTGTGGACCTCGAGGCCCACCACCATCTCCCAGCCCGTTCGGTAACGTCACGGTCGGCCGTCAGCGATCTCGAGAACGCGCGCGGCGGCGAAGAGTTGCGCCTCGCTGCGTCCGGGTCCGAGCAGTTGCACCCCGACGGGCAAGCCTTCCTCGCCGGTGCCGAAGGGCACCGACAGCGCGGGATCGCCCGCCAGGTTGGTGGGGATGGTGAAGACGTCATTGAGGTACATCGCCATCGGATCTGCCGTCTTGGCGCCGAACTTGAACGCCACGCTGGGCGTCGTGGCGCCGAGTAGGAGGTCGACTTGCTGGTACGCGCGGGCGAAGGCGTCGATGGTCAGGGTGCGTACTTTGAGAGCCTGACCGTAGTAGGCGTCGTAGTAGCCCGCCGAGAGTGCGTAGGTGCCCGAGCATGATCCGTCGCTTGACCTCGGCGCCGAAACCCGCGGTGCGCGTCGCCTCCATCATCGCCGTCACGTCGTCGGCATTGACGCGCAGTCCGTAGCGCACACCATCGAAACGCGCCAGATTCGACGAGGCCTCGGCCGGGGCGATGAGGTAATAGGCGCTCAGGGTGAGTCCGAGTTCAGGGATCGACATATCGACGATCTCCGCCCCGGCGGCACGCAGCGCTTGCGCGGCGGCGTGCACTGATGCCACCACACTGTCGTCGGCGCCCTCAAAGAGTTCGCGCACGAGACCGATACTTCTTACCGACCACGCCGTCGTTGACGTGCGCGACCAGCGAGGGTGCCGCCTCCGGCAGCGAGGTGGAGTCCTGGGGTCGTGTCCCGCCAAGACCTCGAGGAGAAGCGCCGAATCGGTGACGGTCTTGGAGAAGGGCCCAATCTGATCGAGCGAACTCGCGAACGCGATCGAGTCCGTAGCGTGAGACCATGCCGTAGGTGGGCTTGACACCTACCAGCCCGCACAGCGCGGCCGGTTGCCGGATGGATCCGCCGGTGTCCGAGCCCAGCGAGATCGAGGTCATATCAGCGGCGACCGCGGCGGCGGAACCACCCGAGGACCCGCCCGGCACGCGAGAAGGGATCTAGAGGGTTGCGCGTCGGACCGAAGGCGGAGTTCTCGGTCGACGAGCCCATCGCGAACTCGTCGAGGTTGGTCTTGCCCACGGGAACCGCGCCCGCGGCGATGATCCGTATCGAGCACCGTCGCGTTGTACGGGGGGCGCCAGCCCTCGAGGATCTTGGAGGAACAGGTGGTCGGGATCCCGCACTTGACACAGGTTGTCCTTGATCGCGATGGGCACGCCCGCCAGGGCGCCGACGTCCTCGCCGCGCGCGATGCGCGCGTCGATCGCGCGGCGGCCGCGGCGCGCGCACCGTCGACGTCGACGTGCAAGAAGACGTTGAGATCGACGTTGCGCTCGCTCGATGACCGCGAGGGTGCGGTCAAGTTCTGCGCTCGCGCTACTGACGCCCCGAGCGAACGTCCGCGGCTATCTGCAGGGCACTCTTCACGGCGCCTCGCCCAAGATTCGCGGCACGGCAAAACGGTGATCCGCCACGTCGGGCGCCATGGCCAACACCGTGTCGCGATCGAGACTCGGAGTGACGACGTCGTCACGTACCACGTTGGTGACGCCGAAGGGGTGCGCCGTCGCCACGACGTCGGTCAGGTCCAGTGAGTTCATGTCGCGGGCGTGTTCGAGGATTTGGCCCAGTTGTTCGGTGAAGAGCTCGAGTTCGCCGTCAGTCGAGGATCAGTCGAGCGAGGCGAGCGACCTTGGCGACCTCGTCGCGAGAGATAGCGCCACTCATCGGCCCAAATGCTCCGCCAGAAAGGCCATCGTCGCGAGCCTCGATGAGTTCGCGGTCGTTGTCCATGGTGGCGACGTGATACGAGTTCTCCAGCCAGACTCTCTCCACGGAGCCATTGGACTTATTGACCAATTCATCGCCGTTGTCAACTTCGACCACGTGGTCGACCGTGCTGGTGAACAAGCAGGCTGGGTGCGGTGATGGCGGTGAGATTTCGATTCACCTCGGGCACGGCCTTGAGCCAGCTGAGAGCCGGGCCGATGGGCGTGAGGTCGTAGGAAGTCTCGATGACGCCCTCCTTCTTCACGTCCGAACCCACCGAGTCGTAGGTGAGGACGCCGGCGTCGAGCATCCCTTGGGCCGAGTCGTCCCAGTCGGGTCCGTGGTGCTTGATGAAGGGATTGATGAAGACGAGGGCCGCCACATCTCGACGGTGTGCCGCCACGTGGGCCGCCAGGCCGCCCCCCACCGAGAGCCCGATCACCGCGATGCGCTCGCACGTCGTGGCGAGTTCGTCGTAGGCGTCAAGTACTGCGCCCGACCAGTCCGACCAGCCGGTACTCATCATGTCCTCGACCGAGGTACCATGACCGGGCAGTCGCGGTAGCGACACCGTGTAGCCCGCCGCCGCGCACAGCCTGGCGAGGTCGAGCATGCTGGACGTCGTACCGGTGAGTCCGTGCAGCAACAGCACGCCGAGGGGGCCACCCGAGGAAAAAAACGGCTCTCCGCCCGGCATCACAACGTCAGTCATAGTGCTCCAGACTACCTTTTAACACGAGCCCCTCCGACGCCTCAACGCCTTCGCGCGTGACCGTGATAATGATCGGGGATCTTGCGCATGTGGTCGTCGTAATACCACTCGCGTCCCCCAAAGGAATCTTTGGCCACCGGGCCGAGACGCTCAATGAGCCGGGACCGTACTTCGTCGGATGGTGCCGGATCGTGCTCGCGCCACACCACCATCGGCACCGCGCAGATCAAACAGTCGGCAATCCAGCACTCGTCATCGTCGTAGTACCAGCGTAGTGACCGCGGCGCCGATGCAGAACTCGCAGTGACTATTCGGTGACATTCAACGTCACCGTCGAAAGGTACGGTACCGTCGATCCGGCAGCGGGAATGGTCGAAACAACGTGAGTCCACAGGGTCGTGTGGGCTCCCGGGCCAAGCGTCGTGTAGAAAAGGCCGGCCTTTTTGAGAGTGGCGATGGCCTGGGTGCGGGTCCATTCCGGCCAGGTTGGGCATCGTCAGGGTTTTGGTAACAACCGACGTGGTCGTAGTGGGAGTCGGCGTCGTCGGACTAGTCGACGTCGTGGTGCCCGCGGCCACCGTTGTCGTCGTGACGACGGTGCTCGAAGTGGTAGTAGAGGTCGCACCACTGGCGACCCGAGGATGTCTCGAGAATCAAGCGTCGATCCCTTCGTCACCGCGCTGGGGTTCTTCGTAGAGCCCGAGAGCCAGCCGGCGACGAGGCCCTTGGCCACGGTGGCGCTGGGGATCGATCGACGCGGACGGACACGTGGCGGTGACGTGCACGGCGGCCAGCGCCTCGTCGCCGCGGAGCACGTCATGCCAATGAGGTTGGCGGGCACGGTCACCGGAACGGTCGGTGGGCCGTTCGACACGGTGACCGACAACGCCGAACCAGCTCCGACGGTCGTACCCGCGGCGGGGGTCTGCGTCACGATGTCACCCGCTTTCACGGTGGCCGACGCGACGTGCGCGGTCACGTTGAGGGTGAGTCCATCACTCTTCACCAGCGTGGACGCCTCGGCCAGGGTGAGTCCGTACACGCTCGGCGCGGTGTGTTTGCTCGAGAGGTAACCGAGCTTCCACGCTAACCCTCCACCCACCGCCAGCAGAAGAATGAGGACTGCGGCGGCGAGGTACACCGGTCGACGTCGCGCCCCCAATGGGCGAGAGGTCCTCGAACGAGCCGGGCGCCGAACGACGTGGTGGCGGAGTGCCGCGAACCGGGCGACTGGCCGAACGTGGCCGAGGACCGCGGAGAGAGCACAATCTGTTTTGGAGAGGGTGGATGAAAGCCCACCGACTGGCGCGGTTCGGACAGGGCGAAACTGCCCAAGAGCGACGGCGCCGGTTGGTCGTACTTGACGAAGGGCCCCTCGTCGGGCACAACGCCCGACAAGCGCATCGTCATCTCCTCAGCGGTAAGACGCATCAGCGCGTCGGGTACGGTCGCCAGGGCCAGGACGATATCGAGACCGCCCAGTTCGGGCCGCGTGGGCAGCGGTCCCCGGAGTCGTTCGCGCAACATCGGCTTCCGCGGTCGACCCCTCAAAGGGCGTCGATCCCGTCGCCGTCTCGAAGAGGATCAGACCGAGGGCGTACACGTCCGACGCCGCAGTGACGATGTCGCCGCGCGCCTGTTCGGGCGAGAAGTACCGCACGTCGTCGCGAGTCGTGTAGTGGCGATGGGGACCGGCCAGTCCCGCGAGAGCGACGTCGGAGACGCGCACGATGCCCGCTTCGTCGAAGAGAATCTTGTTGGGAGAGAGCTCGCCAAGGACATGGCCGTGCTCGTGGATGTAGGCGAGTGCCGAGGCGAGGTCGCGGCCCAGTCGCGCCGTCTCCTCAATACCCATCACGACTCCCGAACGCAACAGGTCCTCGAGCGACCCGCCGCCCAAGTACTCGCCCACCATGAAGATCGCCCCCGACTGCTGACCTCCGTCGAGTACCTGCGCGACATGGGGATGGCGAAAAGTCGCGGCCTGGATGATGTGATCGCGAAATGCCCGGCGCACCTCCTCGTGCGCGGTGAGGTGGGCGAGAAGGACTTTGATGACCACTTGTCGCTGCAAGGTGAGGTCTTCGGCCAAGTACACCTCAGACGGTATGGCCGACGCCGAGGAGCTGAGTCAGCCGATAGCGTCCCGCGAACTCGTGTCCGGGGGCGAAAGACGATTCCATCATGAGCGACCTCAACCCTAATTTCAATGCTTACTCGAGGGTAGCCGACCAGCGTTCCGGTCTCGAGGAGTTCTGTGAAATATGCGCCCGAAATCAGGGGCACCCCGGCCTCACGCGCCTTGGTGACTTTGGCCGCGCCCGGCGCCTCGCCCACCACTACGCAGTACGTCTTGGCCGACACCGAACCTGGCGAAGTGCCTCCTCGTGCCACGATTGCCGCCGTCGCCTCGTCGCGGGTATAGCCCTCGACACTGCCCGTGACCACGACCGCACGACCTCGCAGAGTTGCCGTTATGGTCGAGGCGACCGGCTCTCGACAATGCCACCCCCGCACTGGCCATGCGCGACATGCGTTCACGCGATTCCTCGTCGCGGGCGTATTCGTAGACCGATTGAGCGATGATCGGTCCTATCCCCTCCACTGCCTCGAGCTCCTCGAGCCGAGCGTGCGCCACGGCGTCGTAGGTTACGAAGTGCCGCGCCAACTCTCGTGCCGCGACGGGACCCACGTGACGGATGCCCAGTCCCACCAAGATGCGACTGAGGGGCGCGGACTTAGCGCCCGCAATGGCGGCAATCAGGGACTGGGCCGATAACTCGCCGAAGCCCTCGAGGGCGACGAGGGCTCGGGACTCCAAACTGAAGAGATCGGCCACGTCAGCAATGAGCCCGTGGGCCAGTAATTGTGCGACGCGCTGTTCGCCGAGCCCCTCGATATCGAGGGCCCCGCGTGAAGCAAAGTGGACGATCTTCTGCATCTGCTGGGCGGGACAGGCGGGATTGACGCAGTACGTGTCGCTCTCCACGTCGCTCCGGCGAAGCACTCCCCCACATTCGGGACAGGTGCTCGGGAAGTGCCAGGCGGGACCACGCTCTTCGCCCTCGACACTCAACGCACCCACGACCTCCGGGATGACGTCGCCCGCCTTACGCACGATCACCAGGTCCCCGGGCCGCACGTCTTTCTCCCTCACCTGGTCCTCGTTGTGCAACGTCGCCATCGCCACGCGCGATCCGGCCACCAGGACCGGGTCGAGTACCGCGTAGGGCGTCGCCCGCCCCGTACGTCCAATGGAGACCTCGATGGCCAACAGGCGCGTGGTGCGCTCCTCGGGAGGGAACTTTCGTGCAATGGCCCAGCGCGGCGCCCGACTCGTCGAACCCAATGCGGCGCGATACGCGAGATCGTTCAGTTTGATCACTGTTCCGTCAATGTCGTAAGCGAGGTCGTGGCGATGTTCCTCGAACCAGGTACTCGCAGCGAGCATCGGCGACGGGCCACACACAAACTGTGTCTCCGGAGCGACCAGGAAGCCCCAGCTGGCAAGTTGTGCCATGGTTGCGCGATGCGTCGCCAGCGAAAGCGCACCCTCAAGGTCCACGAGTTGATACGCGAGAAACGACAGTGGTCGTGACGCGCTCACTGCAGGATCCTTTTGGCGTAATGATCCCGCGGCGGCGTTACGCGCATTGGCGAAGACCTTGGCTCCCAGGGACCGCTGAGTAGCGTTGAGTTGCTCGAAGTCGGTCTTGGCCAAGAAGACCTCACCACGGATCTCGAAGGAGCCGCGCGTCGGTCCTATCTCCTGGGGCACGTTGAATATCGTGCGCACATTGTCGGTGACATCCTCGCCGACACGACCATCGCCACGCGTTGCGGCCTGCACCAAGTGACCGCGGCGGTAGGTAATGGATAACGCCAAACCGTCGATCTTGGGCTCGACAGAGAACTCCAGAGTCTCGGTCAGGTTATTGTGGGCCACGTCGAGCCCCTTCGCGACGCGTTCACTCCAGGCGCGCAGTTCCCCGACATTGAAGACGTTGTCGAGACTCAACATCGCCTCCGCGTGGCGTACGGGTGAGAACACGGCGGACGCCGGTGCCCCGACTCGCTGACTCTCCTCTGTAGCGAGCTCGGGGTGCTGGCGCTCAATGTCGCGTAGCTCACGCACCAGCTCGTCATAATCGGCGTCGGGGACGACCGGTTCGTCGCGAATGAAATAGGCATCAGCGTGACGACTGATCGTCTCACGCAGTTCGGCAGCTCGGCGCGCGGGCGTCGTCATCGCGCGACGAGGGCAGCACCCTCGACCACCGTGGGGTCGCTCAACGAATAAAACACGACCGTCTGGCCCGCGGCCACGGGTCGCGCAACGTCCTCTAACTCCAGTGACCACCCTCCCTCGCGGCGCAGTGTTGCGCGACGGGGCTCTCCGTGCGCGCTCCACTGAGCCCAAACAGGTGTCCCGGAATCAAGTGCCTCGCGCGCGAAGGTCAGCGAACCAGCGTCGAGTCGCAGGCTCGTCACCGTCACGTCTTCGAGGCGCCCGATTTCGACGCGACGTTGAGCGAGATCGACGCGCGCAACGAATCGCTTCTCGCCGTCGCGGCCCGGCAGAACACCGCGCCGCTGGCCCACGGTCATCAATTCAGCTGCGTCAGTGTGCCCCACGACATCGCCACTCGCCCGGTCCACCAAATCGGCACTCGACAGGGTGATGCGCGAGCGCAAGAAGACCTCTCGACCCCGTGAGGCTTCGATGAAACAGACGTCCTGGGAGTCGGGCTTGTCCCACGTACGCAGCCCCACTCGTTCGGCGTGTGCGCGAACTTCGCTTTTGTCCATCGCGCCAATCGGCAAGAGCAATCGGCGCAGCTGATCACGCTGCAAGTAACCCAAGACGTAACTCTGGTCCTTAGCGGCATCGGCACCGCGCATCAGGAGCGGCTCACCGTGACGCCACTCGACTTGGGCGTGGTGACCAGTAGCCACTGCCTCGAAGCCCAATCGTTGCGCACGGTCGAAGAGCAGGTCGAACTTGATGTGGCGGTTGCACTCGATGCAGGGATTAGGCGACTCGCCGCGAGCATGCCCTTCGACAAAAGGGGTCACGACGTGACTCTCGAATTCCTCTGTGTAGTTAAAGACGTGGTGGTCAATCCCGAGGGTTTGTGCGACGCGTCGCGCGTCGTCGACATCAGCCACTGAACAACAGCCCGAGTCCGAGACGCCGCCCCAGAGTTTTAGCGTTGCCCCGACCACGTCGTGACCGGCTTCAATTAGTAGTGCTGCCGCCACGGACGAATCGACGCCGCCACTCATCGCCACGAGGACTTTCATAGTCCTAGTCTGCCAGTTAACCTCGTTGACGCGACTCTTCGTTCAGGCGATGGACGGCCCGCGACACCGCTGTCAGCACCGCAGTGACGTCATCCTCGCTGGTCTCGCGACCCATCGTCAAACGCAGGGACCCGCGCGCGCGCTCGCGAGCGACGCCCATCGCCGCCAAAACGTGACTCGTGACGGCGGCCCCACTCGAACAACTCGACGCGGCTGAAGCGCAAACTCCGTCTTGGTCGAGCAGGAACAACAACTCGTCACTGGCGAGTCCCTCGAACGTCACGTGCACTGTCCCGGGCACCGTCGAGGCTCCCTCGACGGTGACGTGCGCGCCGGGCAATTGAGAAAGCTCCGCGCGCAGACGCTGCTGAAGCCGACGCACCGATTCGTCGCCCTGCACGCGTTCGACTTGCACGCAGCGAATCGCCGCGGCCAAGCCCACGCACGCCGCCACGTCGACCGTTCCGCCGCGTCGTCCGCGCTCTTGGCCCCCACCGGGCATCATCGCCGAGAGAGCTACGTCACCTCGCAATATCAACGCACCGGCATTCACCGGCCCACCGAGCTTGTGCGCGCACAGCGAGATTGCGTCAATCCCCGCGCAGAACTGCGCCAAGTCGAGCCAGGGTGCGGCCGCGACGGCGTCAGAGTGGCTAACGATGTGGGCAGGTCCGAGCTCCTGCACGGCGGCCACCACGGCGTCCAGAGGTTGGAGCACTCCCGTCTCATTGTTGACCGCCATCACACTCACCAGGGCCACCGTGTCGTCGAGGGCGTCGTGCAGCGCGGAGACATCCACAACACCATCCGCATCAACGCCGATCTCGCGCACGCTTACGGATTCGAAATCCTGGGCCATCATTCGAGCAGCGTCCAGCACCGCGTGATGTTCGATTGACGACACCACCAAAGTTGTGCGCTCGTGGGACCTGCGGTGCTGGTGGGTCACACCGGCGACCGCCAGGGTGCACGACTCAGTTCCGCCAGCGGTAAAGATCACGCCGCCGGGCTTGACACCCGCGAAGGCAGCCACGACGTCACGCGACTCCTCGACCGCGCGGCGAGCATCGCGCGCGGCACGGTGGCTACCCGCAGGATTGCCGACGACACCGTGCATCCAACGCGCCATTGCTTCGGTGACTTCGTCTCGACGCGGTGCGGACGCCGCGTGATCGAAGTAGTACTGACTCACGCGATATAGAACGACTTCGTGTTAGTGAACTCACGAACACCCGCTACACCAAGCTCGCGTCCATAACCCGACGCTTTGACGCCACCGAAGGGCAATTCGTTCATCGATGCGACCATGGCGTTGGCGAAGACAATGCCCACGTCGAGGCCGGCGATGACCTGATCGATCTCCTCAGGATCAGTGGCCCACACCGAGCCCGACAACCCCCAGGGAGTGTCATTGGCGTAACGAATCGCTTCGTCCAGATCGTCAACGACGTGCACCACGGCAACGGGACCGAAGAGCTCTTCGTGCCCAGCGGGCGCCGCGTCGGGGACATCCACTAATACCGTGGGCGGGAAGAAATAGCCGGCACCCTGACTGGGGCTACCGCCGGTGGTCGCCACTGCTCCCTGGGCAATGGACTCGGCGACCTGCTTGGAAAGTGTCTCGAGCTGCGCTTCGTTGGCGAGTGGCCCGAGCACGGTCGAGGCGTCCATCGGGTCTCCCACGGGCGCCGCCGCCATGGCCGCGGAGAAGCGCGAAATGAACTCCTCGGCCACGTCGCGCACGACGATGAAGCGTTTGGCACAGATGCAGGCTTGGCCATTGTTCTGGAGTCGCGCAGTCACTGCCAAGGGCACCGTGTGATCCAGGTCGGCGGACTTTCCCACGATGAAAGGGTCCGAACCACCGAGTTCGAGCACGCACTTCTTCAGGTACTTACCCGCAATCGACGCGACTGATCGGCCAGCGGTCTCGCCGCCGGTTACGGTCACCGCCGCGACGCGCGGGTCGGCGATAACCATCTCGATACGACGCGATTCCAGATAGAGGTTGGTGAAGAGGCCTTGGGGAAAGCCAGCACGCGCGAAGAGTTGCTCGACATAGTGTGCGCAACCCGGCACACTCGAGGAGTGCTTCAGAACAATCGGGTTTCCCGCCATCAAGTTGGGTACCGCGACACGGATGATTTGCCACAGAGGGAAGTTCCAGGGCATCACCGCCAGCAGGGGTCCGAGCGGTTCATGTCGGATGCCGCTCTTGGACGCCTTCGTCTCGACGTACTCGGTGGCGAGCATGCCTTCGGCGTGCTCTGCGTAGTAGCGCATGGTGAGCGCGCATTTCGCGGCCTCACCCTTAGCGGCCGCGAAGGTCTTACCCATCTCAGAGGTCATCAGCGCGGCAGCGACAGGTATCTCGCCCTCGAGCAGTTCCGCGACCCTATTCATCAACTCGGCGCGTTCGGCGAAAGGCGTCTTCTTCCACGCGACGAACGCCTCGTGAGCCTTGGCGAGGGCGGCGTCGACGTAGGCATCATCGTGGGTCTGGTACTCGGCGACGACGGCTTCGGTGGTGGGATTAATAGCGGTGAAGGTCATGGCTCTAGTCTGCCACGGAAAACAACGATTGCGACGGGTCAGAGGTCATTTGGCGCCAGTAGTGGGGGCGAAAAAAACTCAGGCCGGCTACGACGAGCCCAAAGGCCAGCGCGGCGACCAACGACACAGATCGCACCCCGAAGTGATGCGCCAACGCCGCTTGGGTCAGAGCGCCGATGGGATAGAACAACGAGAGCGACAAGACGTAGAGCGAGAGAATGCGCGAGCGTTCCTGGGCGGGCGCGTGCAATTGCACAGAAGTGTTGAGGCCGGTCAAAGTCCCCACGTAGGAACCGCCCAGTACCACCAGGGCCAGCGACGACCACACCAGATTGGGCGCGTAAGCGTAGAGCGCTTCCATCACCGCCATCGCCACCATCGAGGCGCGCAGCACAAACAGGCGTGAGGTCCGCCTCGCCATTCCGGGCAGGGTCAACGCACCGATCACCGCGCCCACACCCTGTGCCGTAACCAGCGAAGTCGCTCCGGCCTTGCCGGTGTGCAAAACATCAATTGCCATGGCTGGCACCAGGGTGATGAAGGGGCTGATGAAGAGCGCGACGACACCCACGCCAACGATGGCGTTACGGCACCCACGCGTGCGCCAGGCCATGCGCAGTCCCACCCTTGTCTCGGTCACAATGGCCAGTGGCGTCGTGACGCGGGGCCGCGCGGGCGTGCGCACGAACGAAAACGCGACGACCACGACAATGAAGGACACCGCGTTGGCGGCGAAGCACCAGCCGGGACTACCGAGTAATAGCGTCACGCCGGCGAGTGAGGGTCCGATGATACGGCCCAGATTAAATTGCGCCGAACCGAGCGAGACGGCGGCCAACACCTCATCCTTAGCGACGAGGTCAGGTAGCAGTGATTGCCACGCGGCCCAAGAAGCCGACGAGCAAAAACCCTCGGCGATAGCCAGGTAGCACGCCAGAGGTGCCGAGAGATGGTGGGACAACGCGGCCACCGCCAGTGCGCTCGCGGCAGCCGCTTGGGCAAGGTTATTGAACTGGATCCAGCGTTGACGCGAGTAACGGTCCGCCATCACTCCACCGAGGGGTGAACCAACCAACGCGGGTAGCCACGCCGCCACCGTGAGCAGACCGAGCCAGAGCGAGTTGTGAGTGGTGAGTTGCAGATAAATGCCAAGCGCGACGCTTTGCATCCAGGTCCCGGTCGAGGAGATGAAATTCGAACCGAGGGCTAGAGCGAACCCGCGATGACGCAAGGGTGCGAACGACGCGGACGCCATAGTTGGATGCTACCGACGTCGTTATTCTTCGTCGCGATGGCGACGCGGACGCAATGCGAACCACCACACCGAGATGATGGTGGCCAGTGCGCCCAAAACACCTAGCGTCGATTTCATTCCCCGACCGTTGGGATTTGTCTCTTCACTCACGGATCCATCGTAACGAGCGCGGCGCCGGGGCTGTTCGCCCCGGCGCCGTCAACTCAATCCTGCGAAAATCGACTTAGTTGCTGGCCGCCGGCACAACCGACGCCGCCTCGACGTTGAGCTCGATGACGATCTTGTGACTCACGACCGCAGCGCCGTTTTCGAGGTTGCCCTCAAAGTTGACGTTGAAATCACGTCGGTCGATCTCGGTCGTGGCCTCGAAACCAATCACGGTCTGACCGGGGACGAAAGTCGGGCCCTCGCCCGTGAACTCCACGGCGAACGTCACCGACTTGGTCACGTCACGGATGGTCAGGTCGCCGACCAACTCGTAGTCGCTGCCACCCTTGGACGTCAGACTCGTCGACTTGAAAGTCAAAGTCGGGTAGGTCTCTTGGCCCAAGAAGTCGTTGCTCCTGATGTGATTGTCACGCATCTCGTTGTCCGTGGTGATGCTCGCTGCCTGCACGGTCACATGGGCCGATGAAGTCTCGGGGGTGTCGCCCACGGTAAGGGTTCCCTCGAACTCAGCGAAGCGACCACGGACCTTGGAGACGACCAAGTGACGCGCGACGAAAGTGAAGGTGGAGTGGACAGGGTCGATGTTGTAGACACCGGCGGGGGGGAAGTTGTTCATAGTGAAATCTCCTGAATGTTGTGCACGGAACTGTGCAATGGAGATTATAGTTGCATATGCAATAACTTGTCAAGCAATAATTGCTTAACTAAGAAAGTGATATGTTTAACCCGTGGAAATGGTGAGTCCCTTGAGTACGGCGTGTCCGTCGAGTGATGAGCGGGTGATGTTGTTCGCTCTGCTCCTTGACACCAACGCCCGACTCTCTCGCAGTTTCGCGATGCGACTCGAGGAGAATTGCTCTTTGCCCCTCGCCTGGTTCGAGGTCTTGTTGCAACTTCGGCGCACGCCTGAGGGCAGCCTGAAGATGAATGAGATTGCCGAGGCGATCGTGCACTCCACCGGTGGTACCACCCGACTTATCGACCGTCTCGAGGAGGCCGGGTTAGTCGGGCGTCGACTCTGTCCGACCGATCGACGCGCCGTGCACGTAGCGATCACACCCGAGGGCAACCTACGGCTCGACGACGCCTTGAGGGTACATATGGAGTACCTCGAAGAACACCTCTCGAACCGACTGACGTGCGACGAGCGCGCAGAGCTCACCGTGCTACTCACCAAGATCAACGCCACGCGCTAACTCGCAGGGTTCTCGACTTTCGTTATCCACGCGAACGCCACTCGGTCGTCATCAAGTTCCAGGACCGTCGCTTCACCCTCGCCAGGTCCGCTCAACACCTCCGTGGCCAACACCTCGCTCGCCAGCGTCGCAAACCCATCGCGTAGGTCGTCAAGTCCGGTGACGTGCAGGACAATTCGGTCCGAGACATCGAGACCGGAGGTCTTTCGCAAATCCTGCACCTGTCGCACGACATCGCGCAAGTAGCCGCGCCGGCGCAAATCGTCGTTCAACGCCAGGTCTAACGCGATTACCTCGCCGCCCTCGCGCGATACCGCGAAGCCGCTCTGGCTCTTGACACGAAGCTCCACGTCGTCGGCGCCGAGTTCGAACACACCGGTCGAGAGAGTGACCGCAATGGTGCGGCCGGCTTCGAGGGCTTCGGCGGCGACCACCGAGTCCAGGGCCGCGAGCGCGGGCTTCAGTTCCTTGACCGCCTCACCCAACCTCGGACCGACGCTACGGAAATTCGGCACCAGTTCAAAACTCAATACCTCGGCCAATTCCGAGCCATATACGAGCTCGTCGACGTTGAGCTCATCCTCGACAATGCCCGCCGGAGGCATTGGCACACCCGTTGGCAAGAAGACCAGCGCACGCGAGAGCGGCTGGCGGACCTTGATTCCCGCATCCGCGCGCGCGGCACGTCCGAGCGACGTCAGTGAGCGGGCCACCTCCATCGCGGACTCTAAATCTTGGTCACGATGATCTTGGATGACCACAGGCCAGTCGGCCAGGTGCACCGAGTCATCGTCGTTGACGCCGAAGAGTTCGCGGTACAGACGTTCGGCGACGAAGGGGCAGAACGGAGCGAGCAATAAGGTCACGCGCTGGAGAACCTCGAGCAGAGTCGCCTGGGCGGCGAGGGAGTCCGACCGAGGAGTGCGCGGGTCGGTGCGCCAGAACCGACGCCGACTTCGACGCACGTACCAATTCGATAGATCATCGACGAGCGACGCGAATGCGTCGGTACCGCTCAGGGGCTCGTAGCCCTCCAGGGCAGCGGTCATGGTCGCCGTCACTTCTTCGAGACGCGACAGAATCCAGCGATCGATCGCTGGACGATCCGGCACCACTGGGATCTCGGGGTCCAGCGGATCGAATTGATTGAGCGACGCGTAAGTGGTGAAGAAGCTAAAGGTATTCCACAGTGTCGCCAAGGTGTCGCGCAACGACGCGTCGATAGCCCCCAAGCTCGCGCGCGTCGAGGTCCAGGGCGAGCCTTGGGAGAACATCCACCAGCGCAGTGCATCGGCTCCGCGAGTATTGAGCACTTCCCATGGGTCGATCACATTGCCCTGCGACTTGCTCATCTTCTTCCCGTTCTCGTCCACGATGTGACCAAGGCACAAGACGTGCTCGTAAGGCGTGTGACCGAACACCAGGGTGTTGACCGCCAGCAGCGAGTAGAACCAGCCCCGCGTCTGGTCGATCGCCTCAGCACACCAATTGCGCGGGGAACTGCATCGCGTCCGCACTGCCGGCCACGTGGGGATAGCCCACCTGCGCCGCGGGCATTGCCCCGGAATCGAACCAAGCGTCGATGACGGGCGAAACGCGCTGCGCCGCGGCACCACAGGTGCGACAGGGCACGACGACCTCGTCAATGGCCGGACGGTGCGGGTCGAGGTCACTGAGATCACGGCCCGTGAGCTCCGAGAGTTCCGCCCGCGAGCCCACACACGTTAGGTGATTATCCTCACAGCGCCAGATTGGAAGAGGTGTTCCCCAGAAGCGGTCGCGGCTCAAGCGCCCAATCGACGTTGTTGGCGAGCCACTCGCCGAAGCGCCCATCGCGAATGTGCCCTGGATGCCAGTCGATACCCGCGTTCTCACCCATCAGTTGTTCCTTGAACTGGCTCGTGGCGATGTACCAACTGGGCTTTCCCCAGTAGATCAGCACCGTGCCGCAGCGCCAGCAGTGCGGAAGGGAGTGGGCGTAGTCCATGCGACGCAATAAGAGGCCGCGCCGTTCGAGCTCATCATTGATGTCGTGATTCGCCTCGCGAACGTCGCGGTCCTCGAGCCAGGGCACCGCATCGGTAAAGGTCCCGTCGGGACCGACCGGATTCAGCGTCGGCAGGCCGTTCGCCCGGCCCACGAGACGGTCGACTTCGCCAAACGCCGGCGATTGATGCACGAGACCTGTCCCGTCCTCGGTGGTGACGTAGTCAGCGCCCACCACGTAGCACGCGTCGACACCTTCCGGAAGAGGTACGTCGTCGAAGGGCCGCTGGTAGTGCGCACCGAGTAGGTCTCGCCCGGGCAAGGTGGCATCGATGCGAGTGCCCTCACCCAGCACGGATTCGACGAGATCGGCGGCGATGACGAGGCCCCCAACCACTGCGTAGTTGATATCGGGATTCACCGCGACCGCGACGTTAGCCAGGAGGGTCCAGGGTGTCGTCGTCCACACTGCGAGGTGCGTAGCACCGGCGAGGCCGCCGTGGGCCGCGGCGTCCAGCAGGGGCAGACGCACGAATGCACTCTCGTCGAGTTCATCGGTGTAGACGCCGGGTTGGCCCAGCTCGTGACTCGACAAGGCGGTGCCACAGCGCGGGCAATAGGGCACTACCTTCAAGTCCTCGTAGAACAGACCGCGATCGAAGAGTTGCTGCAGTTGCCACCAGACCGACTCCACGTAGGACGGGTGGAAGGTGTAATACGCGTGTTCCATGTCGGTCCAGTACCCAATGCGCTCGGTGAGCCTTTCGAACTCCCCGACGTAGGTCAGCACCGACTCACGACAGAGTCGGGTGAACTCGGCGATGCCGACTTGTTCCTCGATCGCCTTCTTGCCCGAGATCCCAACTGCTTCTCCACCTGGACCTCGACGGGCAGACCGTGCGTGTCCCAACCGGCGCGACGCGCAACGAAATGCCCTTGCATGGTCTGGTAGCGACAGAACAAATCCTTGTAGACTCGCGCCCACACGTGGTGCAGGCCCGGCATGCCGTTGGCCGTCGGCGGTCCTTCGTAGAAGACCCACGGTGATCGCGCCCTCGCGCTGGGCCAGGGTGCGCGCGAAGATGTCGTGTTCGCGCCAACGGACCAATTCGGCCTCTTCAATGGCTACAAAATCAAGTTCGGCGCTGACCGGGCGAAACACGAGTCTCCTTCGTTGCGTCCGTCCATCGTACTCAAGGGGGACTCGAAGTCGCGACGTCACCGGGCTGTCGTAGTGGCGAAGCGCTCGTCGAGCCACTCTTCGCTCAGATCCTCGAGTGAATCGAGCGACGAGGTCCGCCAACGAGAAGGGCGCCAGAGATCGATCCGAGGAAGTTGGCACCGCCACGACTGTCATGCGCCCCGCCTTGGCCGCGAGTACTCCGGCCGCGGAATCTTCGAGGACCAGGCAACGATCCGGGCGACACCGAAAGAGAGGCGGCGGCAGTGAGGAACACTCCCGGGTGCGGCTTGCCGAAGGGCTCGAACTCGGCCGAATGCAGCGACGCGAAACGATCGGCCAGGCCGAAATGTTGCAGGCACCTCTCGATCAGGGACATCGGCGTCGAGCTGGCAAGTGCCACCGGACCCCGCGCCAATGTGAGCTCAAGGGCGCGCTCCGCACCCGGCAACAGACGACCCTTGTATTCGACGAGGTCGCCGACGCGCGCCAACAGCAGGGCTACCACCTCGGACTTGCTCGGTCCTGACCAGGGGTAGCGCTCGTACCAGTACTCGACCACTTCATCGACGAAGAGACCTTTGGTGCTCCGGTTGGTGGCCTCGCCAAGATCGACCCCGAGCGCACCGAAGATCTCGATTTCGGCCTCGTGCCAGAGGATCTCAGAGTCGATGAGCAGTCCGTCCATGTCGAACAACGTTGCCTGAATTGTCATAGCGATACTTTGACACAGCCGCTACGGTGGATTCGTGAGCCCCGTTCGTCGTGGCAGTCAAGAGCGACGCCTCGCTCATTGCCCAACGCGTCGTCGAACAACTCGCCAGCGACGCCGCGATCGAGCCTCTGGTCTCGGACCAGTTCTCCCGTCAAGAGTTCGAGTTTGCCCTCGCGAACTCGAGCAGTCCGATATGGGTCGATGACTTGAGCGGTCGCATCCGCGGACATCTTTATGGGGCTACCCTCGAATGATTCCCACTACGGATGCCAGACGTGGACGGGACCCGACGGCTTCTCCTACGAAGCCCCCGACGTGCTCGACCGACTCTGCAAGCCGGCTTGCCGCTCGTGGCGCGAACAAGGGTCGCACGCACACTTGGTCTGGGCGCTCGCCGGTAGCGGAACCGAGGATTGGATCGAACGCGACTACCGCATTCTCAGCGTGCGTGGGGCCGCGCGCCCTCGACGTACCGCCGCGAGGTCACCTGGCCGCGCGAGTACCGAGTGCGTCGCGGCACCGTGACCGACCTGGCGACCGCATTGGAGTTTGATGCACTTGATTGACCGAGCGCAAGGCGTCGACCCCGCGACTCTCACCCACAAACAACGCTCCGCCAATCGAGCTGACCTGATGGAACTGCTCGACGATCCCGAGTGCCAGCTACTTCCTCGTCGACGTCGATGGTCAATCCGCTGCGCAGTGCGTGACATTTCCCCTGCCCGCATTGCGCGGTAACTTCGCCGACACCTTGTACTTCGGCTCACTAGCGGTCAGGCCCGAATTTCGACGCCGAGGTAGTCGCCTCGACGTTGATTGGCGCACGTCCTCAACGACGCCCTCGACGACGGGTTTGACTACGCCGAGGTGCGTTGGCACGTCGACAACGAATCAGCGACGTCCTTCTGGCCCGCACTCGGCTTTCGTCCGACCTACGTTCAACTTCGTCGCCCGTTGGACGACTAGTCCAGCGCCGACTCGATCGCGGCGACAAGGGTCGGGATCCTCGGGCGTCACCTGAGGGGCGAAACGCTGCACCGAGCCGTCGGGGGACACCAGGAACTTCTCGAAGTTCCAGCGAATGTCGCCGCTGTAGCCCTCGGCGTCGGCTATCGACGACGAGTTGCTCGTAGATCGGGTGACGGTCGTCACCGTTGACGTCGATCTTCTCAAAGAGGGGGAAGGTCACGCCGTACGTGGTGGAGCAGAAGGTCTGGATCTCCTCGGCGGTGCCCGGCTCTTGACCCATGAACTGGTTGCACGGGAAACCCACGCACACTGAAACCGCGCGTCGCGTAGGTCTTTTCCAGATTCTCCAGTCCCTCGTACTGCGGAGTGAGACCGCACTTGGAGGCGACGTTGACGATGAGAACCGTCTTGCCCTCGTAGGGAGCGAGGGAACTCGGTTCACCACTCGAGGGTGTGAACGGGGATGTCGTAGAGGGTCATAACTACAAACTACCGGACGCATCTCTCGGTCGTTCACCTAATGTCGGAACCGTGCACGCCGTCGTCATCGACCAAGGTTCACTTCGAACTCGAGGAACGCATCGACCCGTACCCCGGGCCCGGGCGAGGTTCTGGTCGCCACGGAATTCGCTGGCATCAACGCCGCCGACCTCCTGCAACGCCGCGGCCTCTATCCTTCGCCCGCCGGGCTGGCCCGCGGACATCCCCGGAATGGAACTCTCGGGTCGCGTCGATCAGCGTCGGCGACGACGTCGACGCCGCTTTGCTCGGACGTCGCGTGTGTGCCATCGTCGGGCGGCGGTGCCCAGGCGACGCGTGCGCTGCGTGCCGGCGGCGCACCTCATCGAAGTGCCTGACCACGTAGCGATGGACGAGGCCGGCGGTTTCGCCGAGGCGTTCATCACCGCCTACGACGCGCTCGTTCTCCAAGGTCGACCTCGACGAGGGCGAGCGCCTCCTGGTCTCGGGCGCGAGCGGAGGAGTGGGTTCGCGCCGCGGTCCAGATCGGGCGTCTACGTCGGCGCGCACGTCACCGCCGTCACGCGCACGCGCGCACCACGTCGACACTGCGCGACCTCGGGCGCCGACGAGGTCATCTCTCTCGAAGACGTGGTGAGTATCGTGCCGGTCGACGTCGTACTCGAACTGGTGGGTGCCGCGCACCTCACGCTCGCGCAGAGCCGCCTGGCGCCATTTCGCGCGCGATCGTAGTAATCGGCGTCGCGGGCGGAGGGTCGCGAGCCGAGGTCAACTTGCTCAACATCATGCGACACGCGCTCGACGTTGACCGGCTCGACATTGCGCTCGCGGCACGACGAAGAGAAGCTGAGGTCATCGCTCACGTGCGTGACGCTCTCGACGGACCCTGGCGTCGTGGCGAGATCAGCGTGCCCTCGCCGCGACATTCGCACTGAGCGAAGTCGAAGAAGCCTACGACGTTCTTCGCCCAACCCGGCAAATTCGGCAAGGTCCTCCTGGCGATGCCCGAAGACGCAACGTGAACGAACCCGCCACTACCGCATCCGTCGCGCCTCGATCCCTTCGCGACCCGACTACGCTTTGATCATGGCCGCCCACGACGCCGCGGTCGCCGCACGGTCGACGCACCTACCTCGATCCGTCGACCGGGCTCGTCGTGCAGACGCGAGACGCGCACCTCGAACGCGGCACCTGCTGCGACAGCGGCTGTCGCCACTGCCCGTGGGTTGAACCGCTCTAGAGCAGCGAGCGCAGCGGCGTGAAGGGCAATCTCGAGCGCCTCGGCCACCGGTCCGTAGGTCACGGCGCCATTGACCACGTTGACCCCCTCGGCCAAGCGCGTCATCGGCCACCACCGCTTCACGCCATCCGTGTCGAGCGAGTTCCAGCGCGTAGGGCAGAGTCGCGTTGGCCAACGCGTGCGTCGATGTCGTGGGTACGGCGCCGGGCATGTTGGCAACGCAGTAGAACACGCAGCCGTTGACGACGAACGTCGGATTCGAGTGGGTGGTCGGACGCGGTCGCCTCGAAGCACCCTCCTTGGTCCACCGAGATGTCCACCAGAACCGAGCCGTCCTTCATTCGCGCGACGAGCTCGTTCGAGACCAGCTTGGGCGCCTTGGCTCCCACCACCAGTACCGCACCGATGACGATGTCGGCGTCGAGACAGGCTTCTTCGAGCGACAGCGTGGACGAGGCGATGGTCTGTACGCGTCCGTCGAAGTGGATGTCCACTTGGCGCAATCGGTCGAGGTTGCGATCGAGGATCTTGACGTTGGCGTGCAGTGCCCGCCGCTACCGTGGCCGCGGCCAGACCGGCGACTCCCGCACCGATGACCACCACGTTGGCTGGCGCCACGCCGGGAACGCCACCGATCAGCGTGCCGTGCCCTCCGCCGGGACGCATCAGATGATGCGCGCCCATCATGGGTGCCATTCGGCCCGCGACTTCACTCATCGGCGTCAGCAAGGGCAGACGAGTTGTCGCGCAGGCGCACCGTCTCATAGGCGATGGCCACGTTGTTCGACGCCACGAGGGCGTCGGTGCACTCACGTGATGCGGCGAGGTGCAGGTACGTGAAGAGCACCTGGTTCGGTACGCGCCGACAGGCGGTGGTACTCCGCCGCGATCGGTTCTTTGACCTTCAACACGAGATCCGCGTGCGCCCAGACGTCGTCAGCGGTGGCGACGATTGTGGCGCCGTTGGCCACGTAGGCGTCGTCATTGATGGACGACCCCACTCCGGCCCCGGCTTCGATGAGAGACCTGGTGTCCGTTCGAAGTGAACTCGCGCACGCCCGCCGGGGTGAGGGCCACGCGGTTCTCGTCCGTCTTGATTTCCTTGGGTACGCCGATGATCATCGTTGATCATCCTTTCTTAATTGTCTCGACTTCACGCTACCGCTTTGTCAACACCGCCAACTTCGATGCTGTCGTTCACGACCAACTCTTCGTATTCGATTCTCTTGACCCGAGCAAGAAACCAATGCACCAGCGAACCTGGGACGTCGCGATGTATCCGTGACACTGAGGAATCGACGCCGGTTGTCGATTCGAGAAGGTCGGATCCATCGTGAGAACTATGGATCCTCCGGCATGCTCGGCTACGGGGACACCGCAGTAGGCCGTCACGACGCGAACCGACGTCTCGCCATCGTCCCTGGCTAGGCCATTGTTGTCGATGTACTTCATCACTCCGCGTGTCGCAATCAGAACTCGATGTTGTGCATCACGTGCTTGATGCGGGTGTAGTCCTCGAAACCGTACACCGAGAGGTCCTTGCCGTATCCCGAGCGCTTGAATCCACCGTGGGGCATCTCGGCGACGATCGGGATGTGGGTGTTGACCCAGACGCACCCGAAGTCAAGGTCCCGAGTGAAGCGCATGGCGCGACCGTGGTCCCTCGTCCACACCGAAGACGCCAGGCCGTAGTCCACGCCATTGGCCCAGGCCAGGGCTTCGTCATCATCAGAGAACTTCTGCACGGTGATAACGGGTCCGAAGATCTCGGTCTGAATCATCTCGTCGTCCTGGTGCAGGTCAGCGACCACCGTCGGGGCGACGAAGTATCCCGTGTCACCCACCCGTTCTCCGCCCGCGGCAAAACTTGCGTGGGTCGGCTTGCGATCGAGGAATCCGGTCACGCGCTCGAACTGGTTCGCGTTGTTGACGGGCCCGAACAGCGCGTCATCGTTGTCACGCTGCGCCAATCACGGTATTGCGGGCCTGTTCGGCCAGGGCGTCGACGAAGTCGCCGTAGACCTTGGGTCCGGCGAGTACACGCGTCGCCGCGGTGCAGTCCTGACCAGCGTTGAAGAAGCCGGCCGATCGCGATACCGGCCGCGGCCGCGGCAATGTCGACGTCGTCAAAGACGATCACCGGAGCCTTGCCGCCGAGCTCGAGGTGTACTCGCTTGAGGGTCTTGGACGCCGACTCGGCGCACCTGCATGCCCGCACGCACCGAACCAGTCACCGAGGCCATCGCGGGCGTCGGGTGTTCGACAAGTGCACGGCCGGTGTCGCGGTCGCCGCAGACGACGTTGAAGACGCCAGCGGGCAGCACCTGCGGCCATCAATTCGGCCATCAAAAGCGTCGAGGCCGGTGTCGAATCGCCGGGCTTGATCACCATCGTGTTGCCCGCGGCGAGCGCCGGCGCCCACTTCCATACCGCCATCAACATCGGATAGTTCCAAGGCGTCACGGCGGCGCACACTCCAATGGGTTCACGGCGTACGTAACTCGTCATCCCCTCCATGTACTCCGTCGCGGCGCGACCCTCGAGAACTCGCGCGGCGCCGGCAAAGAAACGAATCTGGTCAATCATCGGAGGAATCTCTTCGCTCATCGTGACCGACATGATTTTGCCGCAGTTCTCTGACTCGACGTCGACGAGTCGTGCCGCGTTCGCCTCGAGGATGTCGGCGATCTTGAGCAACGCGATCGATCGCTGCGAGGGCGTCGTGCGACGCCATGAAACGAACGCGGCAGCGGAGCTTGCGACGGCGGCGTCAACGTCGGCGGCGCTCGAGATGGGCATCTCGGCAAAGGGCTCCCCGGTACCCGGGTTGATCAATTCAACGTATTTCCCACTCTGGGGAGCGACGTACTCGCCCCCGATGAAATTTGACTAATCGGCGCATATTGCCCCCTCGGTTTCTCGCCGTGACCACTCCGTCACTTCGTCTGTCACTCTGCCAGATATTCTGAGCATGGGCAACTCTTCACAAGGGTTTTTAACACAGAATTGACAATTGAGCACTGGATTCGGCGTGAAAAGCCGCTATAGTTGCTCTATCCGCAGCCTGGGCGCTAAAACGACCGAGCGGGAGAATCCAATGCCAGCAGCCAAACCTAAGAAGTCAAGTGCCAAAGTGACCGACCGTTCCCCCGTGGAATTAGTCGCGTTACCGGGTTCGCTCGACTCGATTGATCGACAGATCATCGGGCTCCTGCAGCGCGATGGCCGACGACCCTTACGGCGCGATTGCTGACGAAGTCGGTCTTTCTGAAGCGGGCGTACGTCGGCGCGTCCAGCGACTCAAAGACGCGGGCGTCATGCAGATCGTCGCGATCACTGATCCGTTGCAACTCGGCTACGGCCGCGAAGCGTTGATTGGTATCCGAGTTCATGGCGACGTCCGACTGGTCGCCGATCAAATTGCGGCCATCGATGAAGCAAACTACGTGGTCATGACCGCGGGGAGCTTCGACATCATCGCCGAGGTCATCGCCCTCGACGACAACGCATTGGTGCACCTCTTGAATGACTCCATTAGGAGTATTCCCGGGGTGACCGAAGTTGAAACCTTTCTGTATTTGAAACTTTCAAAGCAGACCTACGCTTGGGGAACGAAATGAGTATCAACGAAATTTTCACCGATGGTATTGCCGTCAGTGGTGAGCACCAGGTGAGTCACAGTTACTCCGAACGTGCGCGACGCAACTTATGGTTGCAAATGTCACGCATGGGTGCTTACTCGGAGAATCACGAGATTCCCATCATCGTTCGCGGTGAGGGAACTCACGTCTACGACGTCAACGGCAAGGAGTACTTCGACGGCATCTCGGGCCTGTTCACGAACGCCCTGGGACACGGCCGGCCCGAATTCGCCGAGGCGGCCGCCGAGTCAATCAACAACATGACGTTCTTCCCAATTTGGACGTACGCTCACCCCAAGGCGATCGAACTCGCGGAGAAGGTTGCCAGCCTCGCGCCCGGTGACCTTAACCGTGTCTTCTTCACCACCGGCGGCGCCGAGGCCAACGAAAGCGCGTGGAAGCTCGCGCGCCAGTACCACAAGATGCGTGGCGACACCGACCGTTACAAGGTCATCAGTCGCGACATCGCCTATCACGGCACCACCTTGGGGGCGTTGACGATCACGTCACTGGAGAACTATCGCCAACCCTTCGAGCCGTTGGTTCCCGGCGCGGTCAAGGTGCCGGCCGTGAACTTCTATCGCGCCGAAGTCCACGCGGACGACTTCGAAGCCTTCGGGCTGTGGTCGGCTCAGCAAATCGAAGAGGCGCTACTACGCGAGGGTCCTGAGACCGTGGCCGCGGTGTTCCTTGAACCCGTTCAGAACGCCGGCGGCTGCTTCACGCCGCCCCCTGGATACTGGCAGGAAGTGCGCAGGATCTGCGACCGTTACGGCGTCATCCTCGTCTCGGACGAAGTGATCTGCGCTTTCGGCCGTCTGGGTACCTGGTTCGGTGGTCAAAAGTACGACTACGTCCCCGACATCATCACCTGCGCCAAGGGCATCACTGCGGGATACGCCCCCCTGGGCGCGATGATCGTGTCGGACCGATTGGCCGAACCGTTCCAGAACGGAGACATCGCCTTCCAACACGGTTTCACCTGGGCGGGTCACCCCTTGTCAGCGGCCATGGCCCTGACCAGCATTGGCATCATTGAGCGTGAGAACATTTTGGGCAACGTGATGGCCAACGAGGAGTACTTCCGCAAAAGCCTGAATGACTTGAAGGACCTACCCATCGTGGGCGACGTGCGCGGAACGGGGTACTTCTGGGGCGTTGAACTGGTGAAGAACCAGGAGACCAAGGAAACCTGGCAGGGCGAGGAGGCCGAGCGACTCTTGCGTGGCTTCGTCTCTCCCGAGATGTTCCGACGTGGGCTCATTTGTCGTTCGGACGACCGAGGTGACCCCGTCGTGCAGTTGGCCCCGCCGCTGATATCGACACGTGACGATATCGACTTCATGGTGGGCACGTTGCGTGAGGTCTTCACGGAAGCCGTACGACGCCACCTGTAATGCAGCCACCACCCTCGTTGTGGTGGTCCCAGATCGACGCAGCGTCGCCCCGGCCCTCACTACGGGGCGACGCTGACGTTGACGTGGCCATCGTGGGTGGCGGGTACACGGGCTTGTGGACCGCTCGCGAACTATTGCGCCGTGATCCCGAACTTCGAATATGCGTCCTCGAAGCGCGAGTCTGCGGGTTCGGCGCATCGGGTCGCAACGGGGGCTGGGCTTCGGCTCTCTTCCCGGCACCGGCCTCTTCAATCATCGATAACTTCGGTCTCGACGCGTACACCCGTCAGCGCCTCGTACTGCAGTCCTCAGTGGCCTCACTGGGCGCCGCCACTCGCGAAGACGGAATCGAGTGCGACTTCGCCCAAGGTGGCACGCTGTCCTTCGCGCGATCAGCACTGCAAGAAATTCGCGCTCGCGACTACGTCGCTCAGGCCAAAGGACACGGCGTGAGCGAGGACGACCTGCGCTGGATCGAATCTTCTGAGCTGAAGAAGTACGCCTGGCTCGACGGCGCCCGGGGCGCGACGTACTCCCCCCACTGCGCGCGTGTCCAACCCGCCCACTTGGCGCGCGGGCTCGCCGATGCCGTGGAACGCCGCGGAAGCCACGTCTATGAGAATACCCTTGTCACCAGGATTGTCCCGGGTAAAGGACCACGACGAGCACAAGTCATCACCACGCACGGCACGGTGCGAGCGGGGTACGTCGTGCGTGCGACTGAGGGCTTCACCCCGACCATGCCCGGACTGCGCCGCCACGTCGTGCCGCTCTATTCCTTGATGATCGCCACCGCACCCCTCACCCAGGCGTGGTGGGCTGATTACGGCTTCGACACGTTCCCCACGTTCGGGGACGAACGACATCTGCTGGTCTACGGCCAACGCACATCTGACAATCGTCTGGCTTTCGGTGGACGAGGTTCCCCCTATCACTTCGGCTCCACCGTTGAGCCGCGCTACGACACCAACGACCACGTCTTCGCCCAACTCACCTCATCGCTGCACGACCTCTTTCCCACTCTCGACGTCGAGGTCACGCATCGCTGGGGCGGACCGTTAGCCATGCCCCGCAACAAATTCCCCTTCGTGACGGTCGACCACGACAGCGGCATGTCGGCGGCCGGCGGCTACACCGGTGACGGCGTGACTCTCAGCTACGTGTGCGCCAACGCCCTAGCCGATCTCATCCTCACCCCCGGCGTCGAGACAACCTACAACTCGCTGCCGTTCGTAAATTCTCCCGCACGACGCTGGGAGACTGAGCCCCTTCGCTGGTTAGGCATCAATACCGGCATCGCGCTCGCGACGTGGGCTGATCACTACGAATCACGTCGGGGTCGTCAGAGTCGCGCGTCAACCTTTCTCGAACGATTGATGAACGCCTAGGCCCGAGGCTCTCGTCGACCGCGGTGTCCTCGTCCAGGCTTGAGGACGCGACCGTGGCTACTTCAAAATGTTGACGGCGCGCGCAGCGACCACGGCGATGGTGATGAACGAGACCATGGATTCTGTGACGAACAGCACCTTCATTCGCCGCGACAGGGGCATCGCGTCGGCCGGCGCAAAACTCGTCCCGTTGGCGAAGGACGTGTAGAGATAGTCGGTGAACCGAGGTTCCCACCCCGTGGGCGCCAGCTGGGGATTCTCCATTTGAGGGAACTGCAAATCGTAGACGTCCTTCGCGCCCGCGGCGCGCCTCGTCGGTCCACCACGGTCAATCTCCCAGAACCATACGCCGTAGATGATGATGTTGGTCAACCACACCGACACCGCCGAGTAGATCAGCGCGCGCCCCTGGGACACCGAGGTGTTGAGCAGGCGCTGCACGAGCAGGACCATTGACGTGACGTTGGCGATGGTGACCAATCCAATCAATCCCAACGTCGACTGTCGCACGCGGGGTGAATCGTCAGGGTGACGATGGCGGCGCAGCGAGAGCGGAATCAGCACCAGGATGATCAGCACCGGGATCAGTAGTCGCGGACCGATCACGAGTCGGTTGGGCAAGACGATGTAGAGCGCGACGCAGGTGAGGAGAGCCAGCGACGCCGGCCAACGAGGTTCGGCGTGGACGCTCATGCACTCAACCTAGTTTGGCGTGCGAGAGCAGTTGCAACAATTGCGAGGGAAGCACCAGTGAGCCCAGAGCTCCACTCTTTACCAACTGGCTCAACAGCGGCCCCGCAGGCGTCGTCGCCCGCGACGGTGGCGGCGCGACGATGGCCACACGCTGGTCGTAGGAAAGCACCCGTAGGTTCACAATGGTGGTGTCGGTACTCGACGTCAAGCGTGCCCACAGGGCGGTGAACTCCCCTTGTTGCCCGGTCGTCAAAATAAGATCGAGGTTCCCGGGGAGGGTGGGCGACTTCGCCTTCGGCGAGAAGGTCCCGAGGGACACATTCGTCCGTTTCATCTCGTAGATCGTGGAGTAGCCCGAATGAGTGATGCGTGCGTTGGCGAGCAAGGTGAGTAGTGCCGTATTCGGTTTTAGCAGAATCGGTCCGAGGGCGGTCAGCGAGGGCCACTGTAGAGGCTGCACGTACCAGACGGGACCGGTGGCGTTGGCCAGATTTGGTGAGGTCAGGTAGACCCGATGGCCCAATACGCGGGCGTCGAACTCGGTGGCCGCGGTCAGGACGGGAACCAGCAACGTTGCCTTCGCGGCACTCGTGTCGACGTCAAGCCACACGGTGCCCGATGTACGTAGCGATCCCCCAGTCGACAACGAGAGCGCGAGCTCCACTCCGTGAGGGGTGCGCCCGTTCAGGACCAGCGGATCGTTGCGCGCCGAGGACTTACTCGATAACGAATACACCGCCGTGATGACTATGAGCGCCGCCAACGCCAGAGCGAGAAGCGAGGCGAAGCGACGCTTTGAATTCACAGGCTCACCCTAACGGTCCGTCGCGAGGTACCCCGCCGTCCGATTTCAGCCCAAGGGCTCAGAAAGGAGTTCCACCAGAAGTGCCGTGTGCGATGTTGCGGCCACTCGCGATGAAGCCGATGCGAGAATCTGCGGTCATCCACCAATTCGTGCACGATGGCGGCGTAGGGGGCAGCGGCGGATCCCTCGAGAACTAGGCCGTTGGCTTCGGCGGCCTCACGCACCCCCTGGCGAATGAAGTGCTCCTCCACCAGCACCAGCGCGACGCGATGGGCGACGACGAGCTCATTGGTCACCGCACCGTCGTCGCCTCCACCCGCCAAGCCATCCGCGATGGTTGAACGATGACGTACCTGCTCCATGGAGGAGCCCCTCAACACGTGGTACATCGCCGCGCTCGCTTCGGGTTGAACCCCAGTGACTCGCACGTCCTCGCGACCGTGACGCGCACGCGCCATCAATACGCCCGACACCAATCCACCGCCACCGACGGGCACCACGATGTGCTCGATCTCGGGCGCCTGAGTGAGCATCTCGGAAAAGACCGTCGCCTGTCCGGCGATGACGTTGGTGTCGTTGAAGGGTGAGATGTAGTGGATCGACCGCTCGGCGGCGAGTTCGAGTGCGTGGGCCTGCGCGTCGTCGTATGACGAGCCGAACTGAATGAGTTCGATATCGTAATTACGCAGCTTCTTGACCTTGACGGCCGAAGCGTTGGCCGGCACCACCACGGTGGCGGGAACGTGCAAGAATGCTCGAAGCGTGCGCGATGCCCAGGCCGTGATTGCCCGCTGACGAGGTGATGACGGCCCCGTGAGGGTCTTGACGATGCGCCGCGTCAACGGCGGCCAGGGCGCCACGAATTTTGAAGGAGCCCGTGATTTGCAGGCTCTCGAGTTTGGCGAGCACGGGCCGACCACGTAGTCGAAGAGTCACGGTCGGCGTGGGTTCCAGGTGATCGGCAATGACCCGGGCGGCCGCCTCAAGTTGTGCGGCGGAGGGTGCTTCGACGTGACGCATCATCCTCGTCCACACTATCCGTGGGGAATACGAAGGACCCATAACTGCCCAGTAATGTCAGGGCGATGCATTCGATTGTCGTCCTTCTTCTCGTCGGATCATTCGCCTACATCGGCACGATGATCGACAATCTCTTCGCTTTCGCCGCGCAGTTGACTCTCACGCCGAGGAGTCATTTCTCGTCGACCACGCTGGCGCAGAGCGCCGGCGTCGTCGTCCTGGTGGGTCTCGCCGCGGCCGTCGGTTCCACCCTTAACGTCCTACCGGTGCGCTGGGTCGGGGTGTTAGCCCTCGCGCCGTGGGCGTTAGCGTGGCGCAACTGGCGCCACCGCCGCGACGAGACGAGCGCATCCTCACGACGCGGCGCCGTGACCACCTTCCTGATAACCCTCGGTCTGGGCGGTGACAATCTCGCCGTGTGGATTCCCCTATTGCGCGCCAACGGACGTCGCGCACGAGATTGCGCTCTGCGTCGTCTTCGCACTTTGGCAGGTGATCTTCGTCGCCGTTGCGTGGGCCCTGGCGACACACCCTCGCGTGATTGCGCTGGGGTCAACGAGAGCGGGCGCTACTTCGTCCCGTGGCTCTACGTGGGCCTGGGCTTCGTGATCCTCTTCGAATGTCACGTTCTCTGATAGTGGCGCCGCCGCGAACTAGCGTGGCGAGGTGCCTGCCTCAACGCCGCGTCAGACGCTCAATCGCCTCACCGTGATCGTGCTCATCCAGTGGATGGGGGCGACCTTGGGTCTGCCGCTCCTCGCCCTATTCTTGGAGCACCGCGGTGGATCCCCGCACGTCATTGGCTTCATCGTCGCATCGTTCTTCATCGCGGGAGTCGTCACTCAATATTTTCTCGGCCATCTAGCCGACAAATTCGGACGCAGGCCAATCATCGTGTTCAGTCTGCTGACCTACGGCCTGGCTTCAATGACTTACGCCCTGCCGTTGAGCGCAGTGTGGTTCACCCTCACCCGCGTCGTCCAGGGCGCTTCGGCGGGTGCCTTGGAGGTGGCCTCGATGTCTGCGGTGGCGGCCCTCTTCGCCGAGAACGAACGTGGTCGTGCCGTTTCACGCATCATGGCGGCGCAATTGATGGGTGCGGCCATTGGCCCCCTGGTGGGAGTGGTGGCCTCGGTGAACGATCTCGGGTGGGTCTTCTTCGCCACGGGAATCGTCAGTTTGGTAGCGGCGGTAGTGGCGTACAACACCAATGTGGGGGACCGGGCCTATGACCCGACGCCTCTGACCCCGCTCCAGTGGAATCGCCCCTTCGCCGGCGCGCTGGTGGCCGCCGCAGCGACAGGACTGGCGGTCGGAGTGTACGAGACCTGTTGGAGTTTGTTGATGCACGCGCACCACGCGACGACGCTGCAGATCCGCCTGAGTTGGACGATGTTCGCCCTGCCGTTCGTGCTCCTCAGTCGCACCGGGGGCTGGATTGCCGATCACCTGAATCGACGCAAGACCGCCCTCTTTGGTCTGCTCAATGGAGCGGCATTCTTGGCCACCTACCCCCACATCCACAACAACGTGATTATGCTCTTTGTCGGTTCAGCCGAATCCTTGGGCGCCGCCCTGTCGTCGCCCTCGATTGTGTCGATGCTGAGCCAGGGTGCGCATGCGCGCGAACTCTCACGACGCCAGGGTCTTTACGCCACTTCCACCACGGCGTCACTGGCGTTAGCCTCGATCGCCTCGGGATTCCTCTTTACCGTGAACACCGCCCTACCCTTCACGCTGGTGGCCATCGTTTCTTCGACCTTGGCATTCTCCACGTTGTACTTCTGGCGAGGGGTGGATGGACGCATTACCTCCTCCAAGGCACCCGACGCGCCCGGAAACTAATTGTCACCGTACCCCTGCGAGCCATCGCTCGAGCGGTGAGAATCATCGTGGTGCCCACCCACGACGTGGTACTTGGGAGAAATGCTGAGTGTGGGAGTTGCGCTACTGGCCGTCGACGTGGCGGCGGATGTGGTCTTTGCCACCTTGAGCGCCGTCGAAGTGGCCCCGCTCTGACTGATGAGGGTGACGCCCAAACCAGTAACTGCGACTAGGCCCAGGCGCCGAACTCACGGCGGCGCGGCGCACCCATTGCCTCTTCTTAGGACGGTACATTTGATCCTCCTCGGGACTCGTTCTCTGACTTCTCCAGTGTGGCGGGCGCAGTTGAATACCTCGCAAGGTCGGACTAAAAGCTCAGTAATAAAAAACCTGAGAATTAACAGGACCGCCTATTCCATTCATAAGTTTTCGGTAAGACTGAGGCGGTACGACTAGCCCCTCACGGAGTCGCGACAGATGAAAACCATCTATTAGGGAGGACCACTCAGTGGCAACCAGGGAATTACACGACGGATCGAGCGGTGACGAAGCGTTCAAAATAGAAACGCACGGCATCGACTTCATCCCGGAGAATCAGACGTTGGGCGACCCCACGCAATATTGGCGCCATGTGGGCGGGTTCGGCGATCAACGTCGAATACTTCGTCTACGGCGCATTATTGATGGGTTTTGGCTTCAGCTTCTGGACTGCAGTGAGCATCATCGTGATCGGCAACTTGTCGTTCCTGTTGTTGGGTGTCGCCTCACTGCAGGGTCAAGAAACGGGTACGACGGCATTCACGGCGTCGCGCGCCGCTTTCGGCACCCGAGGTTCGCGCGTTGTCTCATTCTTCAATTGGATCACGCAGTTGGGATTCGAAACCGAGGGTCTCATCTTGATCGTGGGGGCGGCCATTGTCTTAAGCCAGTACGCGGGCTTCGATCCCAACAGCACGGTCAAAGTGCTCTTCATCATCCTCGCCACCGCAATCCAAGCAGTCATGCCGTACCTCGGACACGCGACCATGGTCAAGGTGCTTCGCGCCCTCATTATCCCCTTCGCGGTGATCTTCGTGATCTTCGTGATCTTCGAAGCACAGCACGCGCACCCGGGTGGCGTCTACGTCTTCGCCCACGGCTGGGAACCCTACAGCGCGGGCCTCGCGTTCACCATCGCCCTGTCGGGTTTGGGGTGGACCGAGTGCGGGAACGACTACACGCGTTACTTGCCGCGCAACTCAAAGAAAGGGTCAGTCGTTGGTTGGATCTTCGTCGGCACCGCCCTGCCCGAGATCGTCATGATGATCATGGGCGCCCTGGCGTTCAGCTTTTTATCCAATTCGAGCGTGTGGAACAGTGCGAACCCCTTCCAGGCGCTCTTTCACCAAAAAGGCCTGCCTTCGTGGTTTGTCGTGATCTTCCTGATCTTCGCCATCGTCCAACTCTTCGGCATCAACTCTCTCGATCTGTACTCCTCGGGTGTGTCCGTACAGGCCATGGGCATCAGACTCAAGCGCTACCAAGCCGTTCTCATGGACTCGGTGATTGCCTGTGGTCTGACCATCTGGGCGACCTTCGGCTCGTCGTTCTCGATCTATATGAAGGACTTCGTGGGCGTGATCATTGTATGGATTGCCCCATGGTTCGGCATCTACGTGACCGACTGGCTGCTACGCAAGTACCGCTACAGCGCCGCCGAGATGCAGAAGACGACCTCGGACAACATTTATTGGGGCCATGGCGGCTACAACTGGAACGCGATGATCGCCTTCGTGGTGGGACTGGTCCTGGCGACCAGCGCCTACTCCAAGGCTCC
Source organism: uncultured Acidimicrobiaceae bacterium (assembly GCA_963734655.1). Taxonomy (GTDB): domain Bacteria; phylum Actinomycetota; class Acidimicrobiia; order Acidimicrobiales; family RAAP-2; genus RAAP-2. The sequence goes on from CAVTHY010000001.1 coordinate 275,518, forward strand.
GCCGCCCGTGAACTTCCCGCTGCACTGGATGACGCCATTCTCTAACCACTTCGGCGCCTTCTACTGTGATGGCACGGCCAAGGCCAACTGTGGTGCGGCCGGATGGTTCGGTGGCGCTGACATGTCGGTCTTCTTTGGCATCTTGTCCGCCGCGTTGATCTACTTCGTCTTGGAAAAGGCCACCGGCCACGTTGCGCGCCAAGTCGCTCGCCAAAAAGAACTCGAGCCCCAGGCCTAGGTGAGATGATCCCCGGCCCCCGTCGTGAGGGGGCCGGGGATCATCTCATGACGGGACCACGAGGTCGCGGGGACCCGGCGCGCGTCGTCGGCTCGGCGTCACGGGCGAAGCGCTTCGCGACGATCAACTGGTAGCTGAGTTGCTTCGCGAGTTCTACTTCTAAGCAGGGTGCGGCGACTCCCGACGGACGACGAGCGGAGAACGTCGCGTCACCAGGTCGTGCCTCATGACGGGTGACGACACGACGACACAACGACACAACGACACAACGACACAACGAACCAAGGTCTCACGACACTGCGAAGGGGCACCAGGCAGTCGCACTCGCCACCACGTTTGAGGACATCGCGTGAACATCTTCGTCCCGCGCTCATCTCGATTTGAATTCGACGAGTCGCGGTCAGACGTGTAGATCGTGGGACAGTCGCAGAATCTACTCGCGCGCGCCATCGCGCGGCGGCCGCCGGTCGATGCTCGTGATGGCTCGCACGCTCACAAGGATCACCATCGACAAGACGCCCACGACGGCGCCGGGTACGACAATGGTGGTGCGCACCCCCACCGACCCAGACACTACGCCGGCCACCGCGACGCCCACGGGCGAAAGGCCCAGCGAGAAGGTCCAGTCCACGGATGACACCCGACCCATCATCTCCGCGGGGACCTCGGACTGCATCAACGAATTCCATAAAATGTTGCCCATCATCAAAAGTGCTCCGATGACCAGAGCAATGCCCGAGGCGGTCCACGCCGAGTTCGCAAGGCCGAAGGCGACACCCAATATCGACGCCACCCCCCAGAACAACCACATGGCACGGACGCGCGCTCTCGGGCGCACGATTGACATCATGGCCAAGGAGCCGACTATTCCACCTAGCCCCACCGACGCGAACCCGACACCGACCATCCAGTTCGGGGAATGCAGCACTTTCTTGAACAAGAGCGGCAACATGATGGTGGATGGCGTGAAGATGACGGCGTTGGCCACGCCCGCTACGACGATGGTCCAGAACAACCATGAGGTGCGCAGGCAATACACCAGCCCCTCTCGAATCTCAGCAACCATCGAGGTACCTGAGGATGCGGGTCGCGGTGTCGTTCGCATGAGGCCCAAACAGCCGGCCGACACGACGAAGGTACTCGTGTCGATGATGAGCGACCACGACACTCCGATCGTCGAAGCAATCACGCCGCCGATGAGTGGACCGAGCAATCCCCCGGCCAGTGTTCTCGAGAATCCGTTCAGCGAGTTGCTCGCGGTCAGGTGCTCCCCCGTCACCACGTCGGGCAACAGTGCGGTCGACGCGGGATAGAACAAGGCGTCAAAGAGACCGAAGATCACCGCACCAACGACCATCTCAGTGATATTCAACGTGCCGTTGAGGGCGAGGACCCCCAGTGCGGCGCTAATTAGTGCACGGCTGGCGTCCGAAACCAACATGGCCAGCCGTCGCGAAATCCTGTCGCTGAGAGCTCCTCCGAGCAACAAGAACAAAACCGTCGGCACGAGCCGAGCGGCGACGACCAACCCAAGGTCGCTTGCACTTCGCGTTACCGTCAAGACCAGCAACGGCAAGGCCACTGACATCACGCCGTCACCGAATTGCGAAACGGCCTGTCCAGTCCACAGTAGAGCGAATTGTCGGTTCGAGAGAGCCTCGCGAACCGGGGAGAAAGCGGCCATGGGACATGTTAGCGGTCACTATTTTACCTGGTCACAGCCGAATGCGTCAATCGACTCCCGTGGGTCAGCCGACCCAGTCCTCCGTGTAACCACCCTCAATGTCGGGACGGAACACTGGAATTGATCCCAGCGCGTGAACGCGCTGGGCATCCTCACCCAGCGCGTGCTTCCACAACGAGGCTTCCGTCACCAAGGTACCGATCGCCACCACGTTGGCGTCGATGCCATGCAGCAACCGCAGGGCGGCACCCGTCGAGGCACCCGTCGAGATGACGTCGTCGACGAGGGCGACACGCTTGCCCGCGACGTCGCCAATACGGGCGCGGTCGAAGAGCAGGCGCTGATCGACGTCGGTGGTGATGGATCGTACTTTTTCCGTGACCGCGTCGGCGAGGTGGATCTTGGGGGTCTTGTGCAGGATGACGTACTGATCGAGACCCAACGCGCGCGTGACTTCTATCGCGACCGGAATGCCCATGGTCGCCACGGTGGCGACGATGTCAATGTCGTAGGGCACGAGGAGTTGCGCCAATTCTTCGCCCGCACGACGCATGAACTCCACGCCCATGTCCACCGTTATGAGCAACGCCAACGCCAATTCCTCGGACAATGGCACCAGCGGCAAATCAACGTGTTGAGTGCCAATCGCGACGGGGTAGGTGGAACCACTCACGAGGTTGGAGCATACTGAAGTCCATGACCTCACGAGAACCACTGGACCGTGCCCTTGCCAGTTCGATGCTCATCACCGCGCTCGACGAGGCTCGTACGGGACTGGCCGAAGGTGGCATCCCCATCGGTGCCGCACTCTTCACCCGCGATGGTGAGTTATTGGGTTCGGGCCATAACCGCCGCGTTCAAGACAATGACGCTTCAGTACACGCTGAGACCGACGCCTTTCGCAATGCCGGACGGCGGAGGAACTACGGCGACACCGTCATGGTGACCACACTGTCACCGTGTTGGTACTGTTCGGGTCTGGTGCGTCAGTTCAATATCGGCGCCGTCGTGATTGGAGAAGCCGCGAACTTCGTCGGTGGACACGACTGGCTCGAACGAACTCGGCATCGAGGTCCTCGTACTCGACGACAGGGCTTGCACTGAATTACTGGCTTCGTTCATCCACGAGCATCCGGAACTCTGGCACGAGGATATCGGCCTCTAATCAGCGAACGGGTGGTCCAAAGAGACGGTCACCCGCGTCTCCGAGGCCGGGCGTGATGTATCCAATGGACGTGAGTTCGCGATCGAGTGCGGCGGCCACGATCTGCACGTCGGGATGCGCTTCGCGCACCGCGTCGAGACCAGGCTGGGCCGCGATGAGGCACAGGGCAGTGATCTCACCGGCGTTGCGCCGTCGCAGCATGTCCAGGACTTGGATGAGCGACCCACCCGTTGCGAGCATCGGGTCGCACAGCACCACGGGAGCCATCTCGAGGTCCTCGGGAAGTCCGTCGAGGTAGACGTCGGCGAGCAGCGTCTTCTCGTTGCGACGCAGGCCGACCAGACACACGCGATGACGTGGCAGGACCTCCTGCACTGCGGGCGTCATACCGAGGCCCGCGCGCAGGATCGGCACGATGACGAACTGCGTGTCGACGCACACCGCCGGTGCGCCGTCGACTACCGGGGTGTCGACCGTGGTCTGCGGTGACGGGAATGTCGCGAAAGGCCTCGTAGGCGAGGAATCGCGAAATCTCACCCGAAAGTCGCAGGAAGTCGGCGTTGGACGTCGACTTGTCGCGGATCTGTCGGACCTTGTCCTCGACGATGGGGTGCTGGATGATGAGCGGAGTGGGCACGAGGTCACCTTACGCTTTTCGCGACCCGTAAGGGAGCTCCGCAGCGACACTTCGATCGATGGTGCCCGCCAAAGAGGCGAGCCGTTCCCATTACGATGGCTCGGTGCCAAACTCCCTCCTTCCCCGCCCGCCGGCGGAGGAGACGGAGGATGCCAATCCTCTCGGTGGAGTGCGCTCCGGGTACCCGGGTCCGCGCGCCTACATCTCGCGTGACACGAATCTGGCCTGGTGGCGACGCATCTTGCCGATCATTGCCTCGCACCGGCTCCCCTTCGTGGCGTCCATCGTGCTGTCCTTCGCCAGCCTGATCTTTCAGACCCTAGTACCCAATCTGCTCAACAACGCCATCACCAACTCGCTGGAGAAGCACGCGGCATCGCTGCACCACGCGGTCATCGAAATCATCATCTTCGCCGTACTGGCCGGAGTCAGTGGCATCCTCTCTCGTCAGTACTTGTTTCGCACCGCCTACGAGGTCGAGGCCGACTTGCGCTCACTGATCTACGAGCACCTCACCGGGCTCTCCTTCAGTTTCTATGACCGGGTCCAGTCGGGCCAGTTGATCAGTCGCGCCAACTCCGACATCCGCAGCGTGCAGATGTACTCCACTTTCGCTCCCCTCATTCTGGTGCAGACCGTCATCGGCGTGCTCGCCTTTGGCTTCATGCTCAAGATCGACCCACTACTGGCCTGCATCGCCATGGTGGTCATGCCCATCCTCTACGTCGTGGGCATCAAGATGCGCCGGGTCCTCTTTCCGATCTCGTGGATCACCCAGGCGCGCCTCGCCGACGTCGCGACAATCGTCGATGAGAACGTCAACGGCGTGCGCGTGGTGAAGTCCTTCGCCCAGGAGGAGGCCGAGATCAACCGTCTCGCCGATGCCGCTGAGCGGGTCTCGTGGGCCTACGTCACCGATGCGAAGATTCGCGGACAATGGTCCCCCTGGGTGCAGAATCTGCCCCAACTCGGCCTCGCCCTCGTCTTGGCCTTCGGTGGCGTCATGGTCATCCACGGCCACCTCAGTATCGGGGCCATTCTGGCCTTCAACGCGTACCTCTTGATGTTGCAGGCCCCCTTCATGATGCTCGGGCAGTTGGTGATGATGGGTCAGCGTGCCAAGGCCAGCGCGGAGAGAATCTTCGAGATCCTCGATGAGCAACCCGGAGATCGTCGAGCGACCCGGGTGCCTACGACCTGCTCGACGTCAAGGGCGCGCTCGATTTCGACCACGTGTACTTCGGGTACGGACCCGACGTTGAGGTTCTAAAGGACTTCGACCTGCACGTCGGGGCCGGCGAGACCGTGGCGCTCGTGGGGCGCACCGGCTCGGGCAAGTCCACCGTCGCGCGACTGGCCACGCGCTTCTACGACGTCGAGCGAGGGCGCGTGCGCGTCGACGGTCACGACGTGCGCGACGTCACGCTCACCTCGCTGCGATCACAATGTCGGCGTGGTGCTCGACGAGCCGTTCTTGTTCTCGGTCAGCGTGCGTGAGAACATCGCCTACGGCGTGCCCACCGCAACCTTCGCCGACATCGAGGCCGCCGCGCGCGCCGCGGCGGCGCACGACTTCATCAGCGAACTTCCCGAAGGGTACGACACGGTGATCGGCGAGCGCGGCTACACCTTGTCCGGGGGGCAGCGTCAGCGCATCGCCATCGCGCGCACACTCCTAGTCAATCCCCCGATCCTAATCCTCGACGACGCCACCAGCGCCATTGACGTGCACGTGGAGTCGGTCATCTACAAGCGCTCGCCACGCTCATGGCGTCACGCACCACGTTGGTCATCGCGCACCGCATCTCTACCATCGCCCTCGCCCAACGCGTCATCGTCCTCGAAGACGGTCGCGTCGTCGCCGACGGCACTCACGAACAACTCCTGACCACCTCGACCCTCTACGGCGAGATCCTGGCCCAGACCATGGAGGAGGGCAAATGGCCTGGGGCGGCGGTTGGGGCGGCGGGGGTGGCGCGATGTTTGGCGGGCGCGGCGCGCAGTCGGGCCTGCCCTTCGGAGGAATTCCCAGTGAACTGGCTGACGGAGGCCGAGAAACTCTTGCGAGCGAACCCGAGCACGAACCTTCGCGATCTCGCGTTCCTCCAACGACCCAGCCCGAGCCGAGCGCCAGCGACTCACCTTGCCGCGCGATGCTGCGCGGCGTATCCGCGACTCGTCGTCTACGGCTCGCTCCTGGTCATCGTCACCAGCGTTTTGTTGCAAGCGGGACCATTGCTCACCGAATACGCCATCAATAACGGCATGATTGCCGGACCATCATTCAACGACCGTCGTCATTGTGTGCGCCAGCTTCTACCTCGTACTCGCCGTCCTCTCGGCCTTCGGCCAGCGGATTCAGGCGACGGTGACCGGGACGCTTGGCCGCGCGCGTGATGCACGACTTGCGCATCCGCGTCTTCACCCACTTCCAGCGACTGAGCCTGGACTTCTTCACCGACGAGAAGGCCGGCGTCTTGATGAGTCGCATGACCAGCGACATCGAGAACCTCCAGCAACTCATCCAAGACGGCATCAGCTCCTTCGCCCTGCAGGGTCTCACGATGATCGTGATCACGGCCATCCTGTTCAACCTGAACGTGATGCTCGCCACCTGGACGGTGCTCCTGGTCGTGCCACTGCTGGTCGTCTTCTCGATTTGGTTCCACCGGGCCTCGGAGACAGGGTACCTGCTCAGCCGCGACCGTATCGCCAACGTTCTGGCCGACCTGTCGGAGTCGCTCTACGGCATTCGCGTGGTGACGGCGAACAATCGTCAACACCGCAATATCCGCAATCACCGCCACGTGGTCGGGGCCTATCGCGACGCCAATTTCTTCACCGGACGCGTCAATTCGATCTACGGTCCCGCCACCATCATGATCGGGATTCTTGGTCAGGCGCTGCTCCTGGGCATCGGTGGCGACATGGTGTTGCACCATCGATTGAGCATTGGCGCGCTGATCGCCTTCTTCCTCTACCTCAACCGCTTCTTCCAACCCATCCAATTGCTCGTACAGCAGTACAACTCGCTCCAGCAAGGTCGCTCATCGGTGATTCGACTGCGCGAACTCCTCGAGACGGCACCCGAGCGTCGACGAGGCCGAGGACGCGATCGGACTTCCCACGCTCAGCGGGCGGATCACCTTCGAACACGTGAGTTTCGGCTACGACCCCGCACGTCCGGTACTGGTGGACGTCAACCTCGAGATTGCCCCGGGTGAGTCAGTCGCCTTCGTCGGACCGACTGGAGCGGGTAAGTCGACGCTGGCCAAATTGGCCAACCGCTTCTACGACCCGACCGAGGGTCGCGTCCTTCTCGACGGGGTGGACGTGCGCACGGTGACCCTGCACTCACTTCGGTCCCAACTCGGTGTAGTTCCCCAAGAGCCTTTCCTCTTCGCCGGATCGATCCGCACCAATCTTCGATTCGGACGCACCAGCATCACCGACGAAGAGATCGACGAGGCCGTCGAGGTCGTGGGGCTGGGTGACCTCATCGAGCGCCTTCCCCTCGGGTTGGACACTGAGGTGCACGAACGCGGTCAGACTCTGTCGTCGGGGGAACGTCAACTGCTCGCCCTGGCGCGCGCCTTCTTAGCTCGGCCGCGCGTCCTGATCCTGGACGAGGCGACCTCGTCGCTCGACCTCCGCAGCGAGACCATCATCGAACGGGCCCTCGACCGTCTCCTCGAAGGGCGTTCCGCCATTCTCATCGCTCATCGGCTGACGACGGCCCAGCGCGCTGACCGCATCGTGGTGATCGACCAGGGAGGAATACTCGAGGTCGGCACGCCCGCGGAGCTCATCGCCCACCGGGGCGCCTACGCCCAGATGCACGCGGCGTGGCTCGCCTCGGGCGGGCGCGACTCCTCGCGCGAGGCGTCAGAGCCCTATTCGGGACTTTAGATTCACCACGGGGGTCGGCACCTCCCCTACGCTGGCGGAGAGGGCGACAGGGCCCTCCTCCGTTCAAAGGCTGGTGACAACGTGGTCACACGTCCCAATGAGACGGGGTCCGAGGTCTTCAATCCTTGGACTCACGTCTCTTCACTCATCGAACGTGCCGGCCATCTTCTGGGGCTCGACGACGGGATGATCAAGCGCATAATCACCCCCGAACGAATTCTCGAGGTAGCCGTCCCCGTGCGTCTGGACTCGGGATTGATCGAGATGTACACGGGCTGGCGCATCCAACACGACACCTCGCGCGGCCCGGGCAAGGGCGGTATCCGTTTCCACCAGAGCGGTCAACGTCGACGAGATCTCGGCGCTCAGCGCCGACATGTCGATCAAGTGCGCAGTGGTGAACATCCCCTACGGTGGGGCCAAGGGTGGAGTACGCGTCGACCCGACTCTGCTCTCGCGCCCGCGAACTCGAGCGACTGACGCGGCGCTACGCCTTCTCCATCGCTCCCGTCATCGGGCCCGAGACCGATATCCCGGCGCCCGACGTCAACACCGACCCTCAGGTGATGAGTTGGATCATGGACACCATCACGATGCTGCGCGGGTACTCCGCGCCCGGCGTCGTGACCGGAAAGCCCCTCGCCATCGGCGGCACTCTCGGTCACGCTGGTGCGACGTCGTTGGGAGTGACGATCTGCACGTTGGCGCTGTTGAAGAACCTCGCACGTTCCCCCGAGAACGAGCGCGTCATCGTTCAGGGTTACGGCAAAGTTGGTGCGCCACTGGTGCAGTTGCTCAGTGAGCGCGGCATGAAGGTCGTCGGTATCGCCGACGTCCGAGGTGCCATTCACGTACCCGGCGGCATCGATTCCGCCAGCCTCGCGCAACACTTCGCCGAGGCCGGCACGGTGGTCGGATTCGCGGGAGCCGATGCAGTACCACTGGATGATTTTTTCTCCATTCCTTCCGACATCGCGATCCCCGCCGCACTGGGTGGCGTCATCACGGAGAGCGTCGCTTCGAGATTGGTCGCTTCGGTCGTGGTCGAGGCCGCCAATGGACCGACCACCGGTGAGGGCGCGGCCGTGCTTAACGAGCGCGGTATTCCCGTCGTGCCCGACGTTCTCGCCAACGCGGGTGGCGTCGTGGCGTCGTACTTCGAGTGGGCCCAGGACCTGCAGGGTTATATGTGGGAGAAGGAGCTCTTCCAGCAACGCCTCGAGAAGACGATGCACGAGGCCTTTGACGCCATTTGGATCCGCCACGGTGAGCTAGGAGTCAACCTACGCGAGACGGCTCTGGCCGTCGGTGTGGAGCGTATTGCTGAGGCGACGCGCCTACGCGGTCTGTTCCCGTGATTGAGTACGTCACGCGCCGCACCGTGGTCCTTCGATGAGCGAAGAACTGAGTCGCGAGGAGTTGCACGAACTGGTCGCGTCACTGCGTGAAGAGATCGCACGGCTCAAGGAAGAATTGCGCCGAGTTCGTCGAGACCACCACGAGGTGCCCCCGCACTACCTGTGATCAGTTCACGCAAGCCACAGTGTTGGTCGCGGCCAGCACTTGCGCGGCGGCAGCGACCAACAGGGGGCGCGTCAAGGTTCCGTGCTCGACCGCGGCCACGATCGCCGCGGTAGTGAGCGACGCCGTCTGGAGTGACTGCTCAAATGAGGGAGGGTTGGTCGCGAGAACCTGGTCCACGCCCGCAGCCAAGGCGTCGACCGACGCTTGAGCAATTGTCAGGTGGCGCGCAGTGATCGCACCGGCCCCCAAGGCGTCGCTCATGATCAAGCCTCGAAAACCTAGCTGATTGCGCAATTGGGACACCGCGACAGCGGAGAGACCTGCGGGCAAGGTCGTCAAGCCAGGGATCGAAGCGTTAGACATCATCACGGCGTCGACGCCACTGGCGATGGCCTGACGAAAGGGCACGAGGCCCGTGGACTGCAACATCGACCACGACTGGGTCGCCGCCGGACCGTTGTCGGTGTTCCCGGTCGCGTGGCCGAGCCCAGGGAAATGCTTGACGACCGCCAGCACGTGGGCACTGGCCAGACCGCTGGCGAAGGCGACCGTGTCGGCGCCATCCTTCGTGGGCGAAGCGCCGAAGGACCGCAGGCCGTCGGGGTTCGCGACGCCGGGCCACTGCGGGCGCCCGTCCACGTCCGCCACCGGCGCCAAATCAACGTTGAGTCCGACCTTGGCGAGGGCGATCCCGACGCGACGCCCCACCTGGGTGATCTGGGCGGGGGTCATGGTCGAACCCATGACCTGAGCCCAGGGCCAGTGGCCGACCACGTTCGAGAAACGAATGATGCCACCCCCCTCGTCGTCGGACATGACCATCGGAGCCCGCGCGTCCGGCTCGAGATGTGCGAGTGAGTGAATTGTCGCGGCCAGCGAAGCCGGCGCGGCAGCGCCAAAGAGTAGGAAGCCGCCGTACCCCTGCGCAGCGGCACTCGTCACTCGAGCCAGGTCGCTACCCTGGGCCGAGACCACCACGGTCTCCCTCGCGACGCGTGTCAACGACCACCCGGAAACGATGGTGCGCGCGCAGGCTAGGTTCGCGTCGCGCGAGGGCGGTGCCGCCGCCACGGGGCTCGCCACCATGAGCGTTAGTCCCAGTGACCACGACACGCTACCCACGAGCGCACTCATGACGAATAATCGCGACAACCTCATAGACCGACCTTAGGTCGGACCCTAGTTCTCGCGACGTCGCAATTCGTCTTCGAGGTCGGCGGGGTCGACACCGCGACTACGCATCAACATCAGCAGGTGGAACCAGAGATCAGCCGCCTCCGAAACGAATCGCTCGTCACCCTCGGCCAACGAAGCTACCGCGGTCTCGACCGCCTCCTCGCCGACTTTACGCGCGAGGAACGCGGTACCCCGAGACAACGATGAAGCCACGTAGGAACCCTCCGCGTTCTGTTCCTCACGCTGCAGGATCTTTCGCCAAAGCCATGGCGTGAAACACGATGTCGATCCGTCATGACACGTTGGTCCATCCGCGCGAGCGCGCACCAAGACGGCGTCCTCGTCGCAGTCGAGAACCACTTCGACCACGTGAAGGAGATTTCCCGAGGTCTCGCCTTTTTGCCAGAGTTGCTGACGTGAACGCGAGAAGAAGTGCACCGTCCCGGTCGACCGGGTCAGGGCTAAGGCCTCTTCATCCATCCACCCCAACATCAAGACCCGACCAGTGGCGTCGTCTTGGACGATGGCCGCACGAAGTTCTTCGCTCACGTTCTCTCCTTTAGGGGCCGCAGTTCGATACCGAGAGCCTGGATCTCGCGACGAAGACCAGGTAGACCAGCGGGGTTCTCGTGGACTATCGAGGCGACGAGCGCCGCATCGGTGACGCGCAAGGCGTCGGCGACATGCTGAGCGGAGCCCGCACCTCCCGAGGCAATGACGGGGATATCGACCGCGTCGCGCACCGCTTCGGTGAGTTCGAGGTCGTAGCCCGAGCGTTGACCGTCACGCGCGATGGAGGTGAGCAGGATCTCCCCGGCGCCACGAGTGGCGGCCTCGACGGCCCAAGGGACCGTCGCGATGTCGGTAGCCACTCGCCCGCCGTGGGTGTAGACCACGTCGTTACCGGCGTCGATGGCGACCACGACTGCCTGTGAACCGAAGCGTCGGGCGATTTCGGTGATGAGCTCGGGATTGGCCAACGCCGCCGAGTTCAATGACACTCGGTCCGCGCCCGCTTCGATGATGCGCGATGCGTCCTCGACTGAACGAATCCCACCGCCCACCGTGAAGGGAATCTCCAACACGTCGGCGACGCGTTCTACGACGTGGACCATGGTGTTGGCACCCTCGGGCGTCGCGGTGATGTCGAGGAACACCAGTTCGTCAGCGCCGCCCGCACTGTAGAACTGGGCGAGTTCGACCGGGTCACCCACGTCGCGCAGGTTCACGAAACTGACACCCTTAACGACACGACCCGCGGCGACGTCGAGACAGGGAATCAGGCGAGCGAGAGGCATGATTCCAGGAAATCGAGTCCGGCGGCGTCGCTCTTCTCGGGGTGAAACTGGACTCCGAGAAATGAGCCACGTTGCACCGCGGCGACGAGTCCCTCGGAGGTGGCCACTGCGTCGGGTGATTCGGCGACGAAGGAGTGCGCGAAGTAGAAGGCTTGACCCCAGGGCTCGACAAGGGCCCAACCCAGTCGAGGGATACGTGGCGCATCGAGGCGCACGACCAGACCTTCGAGCAGACCCAGACCCTTCACGCCCCCGTCCTCCTCGCTGGCCTGCAGGGCCAGCTGCATCCCGAGGCAGATCCCCAGTATCGGCTGTTCGGCGGTAAAACGACTCCGCAGCGCAACAGCGGCGCCCGTGTCGTCGAGGTGCATCATCGCACTGCGCGCCGATCCCACTCCGGGCAATATCACGTAGGGCGCCTCAGCGATCCGTTGCGGATCGGCGCTAACTTCGCTCGTACGACCCAGATGCGTGAGGGCCGCCCGCACGGATCGAGTATTACCCGCTCCGTAATCGACCACGACGACGTCACTCATAACGAACCCTTGGTCGAGCGTACGAGTGACCCGTCGCGCGCCAGGGCCTGGTGCATTGCGCGCCCCACCGCCTTAAAGGCGGCTTCGGCGACGTGGTGCGCGTTCTCGCCAGTGGCCGTCACGTGCAAAGTGATACGCGCAGTCTGGGCCAATGACTCAAAGGCGTGCGCCGCCATCCCCGGATCCGGGTCGATGTGTAAGGTCGCCTTGGCCCGACCTGAGAGGTCGACGACGGCGTGAGCGAGCGCTTCGTCCATGGGCACGCGCGCCTCGCCGTAGCGCGCCAGACCCCGACGGTCACCGAGCGCCTGGTCCAACGCTTCACCAAAGGCGCGGAACATGTCCTCCACGGTGTGATGGTCCCCGGTCTCGAGATCGCCGACGCCTTCAAGACGCAGATCCATACCCCCATGGAACGCCAACTGCGTGAGCATGTGATCGTAGAAACCCTCACCGGTATTGACGTAGACGCGGCCTTCGCCGGGTACGCGAAGACGGATGTTGAGCAACGTCTCGGCGGTGGCGCGCCGGTAGCGCAAGGGCGCCTGCTCGAGCGGCTCGCCCAGCAGTTCCGCACGCAGCGCCCCGATCAGGATGTCGTCGTCGATTTCGTCACGGATCGAGATACGCAGTCCGCGCGCGTAGGCGCGCAACATCACCCCGTAGGGCAACATCCGCTCGACGAGCGCCTGGGGATTCTCCATGGGGATGAAGAGGAAGTTGGTGAACGACGCGAGAGGAGTGAGGCCCAGTGAGTGCAACTCTCGAGCGACGCGCTCGCGTTCACCCACCTGCGACGCGACGTCGATCGGCGACGAGATCGCGGCCAGTGCCAACGCGGCGGAAAGCGACGACACCGAGAGGGGCGCCTGGCGCGAATTGATGACGCCAGTGATCTCGGGGCTCGCAATGGCGTATCCGACGCGCGCGCCCGCCAGGCCGAAGGCCTTGGAGAATGTCCGCAGCACGATCGCGCCATCCTTCACCCGTTCGATCTCGTCGACGCCGGCGTACTGGGCGTAGGCCTCGTCGATGACCAACTGCCCCGAAACCCTTGGTATCGCGCACAATTCGCCAGTGGGATTATTGGGTCGGCACACGTACACGAGATCGGCATTCGTGGGATCATCCACCATCGTGGCCCCGGCCATTCCCGCGGCGTAGCGGTACATCGAATACGAATCGGCCGGCACTTGAGCGACCGTGCCGTTCTCGGCGAAGAGCGCCGCCAATAGCACAATGAACTCGTCGCTGCCCGCACCCAACGAGACCTGGTCGAGTCCGACGTGGTGGTAGTCGGCGATGGCCTGTCGCAACGCCTGGTAGCGACCGCGGTCATATTCGTTAACGTCCGCCAAGGCCTTGGCCAATGCCGCCGGACGAGCGCTCGGCGGCGGAGCAGCGGGCGTATTGCCGTCGAAGCGAAGGATCTGATTGGGCTGCAGCCCTACGCGGGCGGCCAGTTCTTCGTTAGAGGGAGGCCACTGGTAGGTGTCGAGAGTTTGAGGAATATTCATCGGCGCGCCGTTGCCTTGTGCGCCGTCATACCTTCAAGTTCGGCCAGAGCTTCGATGGTCGGAGCGAGGCGCTCGAGTCCATCTCGCGACACGCGCTGGACTGTCACGGGCTTCATAAACGTCTCCAGACCAAGTCCGCCCGAGACTTTGGACCACCCCCCCGTCGGCAACACGTGGTTGCCACCGGTCGCGTAGTCACCGGCGGGTACCGGCGAATACGGACCCACAAATACTGCGCCCGCGTTGCGTATTCGCCCGGCCAGCGACTCCGCCCGGGGCCCGAGCAGCGCGACGTGCTCGGCGGCGTAGTTCTCCACTTCGGCGAGGGCGGCTTCGAGGTCGTCACCCACGCGAACCACGAAGGCGCGACTGTCGGGACCGTGCTCCATTTGCGCGTCGAGCTCCTGTTGAATGATCGCTTCGTCAAAGCCGAGGTCCGCCACCACCACGATCTCACTCGGTCCGGCCGGCAGATCAATGGCCACGTCCTTGCTGACCAGTAACTTCGCCGTATTCACCGCGCCGCCACCGGGCCCAACGATCTTGTCCACCGCGGCGATGGATTCGGTGCCGTAGGCCATCGCCGCAATTGCTTGCGCACCGCCAATCGCCCACACCTCATCGATGCCCAACAATGCGGCGGCGGCGGCGACCGCGGGAGCGCCACTCGGCGGTGTGCACACCACGATGCGTTCCACCCCCGCCACTTGTGCGGGCACGGCCCCCATGATCAACGACGACACCAATCCCTTGGGGACGTAGATGCCCACCGAACGAATCGGCGTCCAACGGCGTTCGAGCGTCACGCCCGGCGACACCTCGAGAGTGACATCCTGGGGGCGCTGTGCGGCGTGCCACGTGCGCACCGACTGCGCCGCATCGAGAACCGCGGCGGTGGGGATATCCCCGTAGGCGACGGCGCGCTCGACCGTGTCGGCGGTGGTCTTGTCGAGCCGCCGACTCCACTCCACCAGGGCCGCGTCACCCCGGGCGCGCACGTCGGCGACGATCTCCTCGATGGTGATCGGCCGGTCGGTCTTGACGGGTGTGCTCATGGCATCATTCTTTCGACGGGCAACGTGAGGATCGAACTCGCGCCGCAGGCTTGTAGTTGGGGTAGGAGCGACCAAATCTGCGCCGCGGGCACCAGGGCGTGAACCGCCACGATACCCGGGGTGGCCAGGTCCATCACCGTAGGCGAACCCGTCGTGGGCAACAGTGCCGTCACCTCGCCCAGACGTTCCTTGGCGATATTGCACAAGAGATAGCGCGTGGCTCGCGCGTTGATCACTGACGCCAGCAGCATGGTCAAAGTGCGCTGGGCTTCGTGGTCGGAGGAGCCTCGTCGTCCCACGAGCACCGCTTCGGATTCGAAGAGCGTGCCGAGCGAGCGCAGTCCGTTGGTCCGCAAGGTCGAACCAGTCGAGACCAAGTCAATGATGGCGTCGGCGAGTCCCAGGCGCGGCGAGATCTCGACCGATCCCGTGACACGCACGATCTCTGCTTTCAGACCTTGCTCTTGCAGCCATCGGGTGGCGATACGCGGGTGCGACGTGGCGATACGCCGGCCGTCGAGGTCCGCGAAACCTTGGGCTGCGTCTTCAGTCGATACCGCCGCCTGCAAAGAGCAGGTGCCGTAACCCAGGCGCAACAACACGTCCACGTCGAAATCACGCTCGCTCACCAAGTCGAGCCCGGTGATGCCGCAGTCGACGATGCCGTCCTGGACGTATTCGGGCACGTCATCAGCGCGCACGAACAAGAGGTCGATGTCGGCGTTGCGACAGAAGGTCTGCAACACTCGCTCCCCGGGCTCTTGAGGGGCCACGCCGGTCGCTTCGAGCAACGACCACGACGGTTCGCGCAGTCGACCCTTGGAGGGCAGGGCCAAAGTCAGTCGTCGGTTCATTTTCGCCCTCGCTTCAAAACAGCGTTGTAACCACCTTCGCCGTACCGCAGCCAGTGCGCCACGCGGGTGACAGTGGCCGTCGAGGCGCCGGTACGACGAGAGATCTCCTGGTAGGGAACAGCGTCACTCACCAATCGAGCCACCTGCAGTCGCTGGCCCATCGCGTCGAGTTCGGCCGTCGTACACAAATCGTGCAGGAAGGCGGACATCGTCGCGGGATCGCGCAACCGCACGAAGGCGGCCACCAACTCGTCGAAACGTTCGATAGTCTCGTCGTGCGCTCCCGCCGGAAGTACTTTGCCGCTAGTCATATCAATATGCTAGCGTATTAACACGCTGACTATGCAACTGATTCCCGCCATCGACCTCTTAGGCGACTTCGCCGTACGCCTCGAGCAAGGCGACTACGACCGCGTCTTGTTTCGCCAGCCCCTCGATGAGTTCTTCTCACGTGTGGTGGCCACTCAACCCGATCTCATCCACGTCGTCGACCTCGAGGGGGCACGCGACGGGGCACTGCGCACGGAGGTCATCGCGCGATGCGCACGATTGGCCGGGGTCATCCCGTTGCAGGTGTCCGGCGGCATCCGTTCCCTCGACGCCGCCACGGCCGTGCTCGCCGCGGGAGCCCAGCGCGTCATCCTCGGGACCGCTCTCTGGAGCGAGCCCGGGGACCTCGCAATCTACGCCCAAGCGCTCGGTGATCGACTGGTGGCGGCACTCGACGTGCGTGACGGGGTCCTCGCGGTGCGCGGTTGGCTCGCTTCCACGGGACTCGGGGTCGACGACGCGGTCCAACGTTGTCGTGACGCGGGAGTGACGCGTCTTCACGTCACCGCGATTGCTCGCGACGGCACGATGAGCGGGCCCGACCTCGAGCTCTATTCCCGGGTCTGCGCGAGTGGCCTCAAGGTCGTTGCCGCCGGGGGTGTACGCAACGATGATGACCTGGCTGATCTCGAAGCGGTGGGCTGTGAAGCAGCCGTCATGGGCGTCGGGTTTCTCGCGCGCCTCGGCATCACCTTGTAAGGGCCCCACTCCTCGGTGTTATGACATCGGGCCCTAGGTGAAGGCTTCCCAAGGCTTGTGAAAGGTCGCACAATGTAAGAGGTACTTAAAGAAAGGACCTTTTATTATGAAGCGTCGTACATTGGACCTCTTACTCACCTGGGTCGGGGCGATTTTGACAATCGTCTTGATCGGTGCGGGCACTGGATTATTGATTGGCTACAACTTCGCCAACAACCAGGTCACCACTCAACTCGCCGAACAGAAGATCTTCTTCCCTCCCAAGGCCGCCTTCGCCAATCCCGTCGCCGGCAGCGAAATTACCCCATCGATGATTCCCTCGGTCTCACAGTACGCGGGTCAGCAGATGTTGACCGGCGCGCAGGCCGAGGTCTACGCCGATGACTTCATTGCGGTGCACCTCAAGGAGATTGGTGGAGGCCTCACCTACTCCCAACTGAGCACCAAGGCCCAGGCGGACCCTAGCAACAAGGCACTGGCGAGCCAGGTAGACACCATCTTCAAGGGAACGATGCTGCGCGGTTCACTGCTCAGCGCCTACGAGGCGTGGTTCTTCGGTCAGATTGCTCTCTACGCGGCAATCGGCGCATTCATCGCAGCGGCACTGATGCTCGTGCTGTCGCTGCTCGGTCTCCGGCACTACCGAAGGGTCGACGACACTACCGTCGTGTAGCGCTTCCGGAGTAGTAACAAAGAGCCCGGGCCCCCTCCCGGGCTCTTTGTATTTCTGCCCGTGCGTGTCGAAGGAATTCACTATGGGAGAATGAATCGTGAGTCAACATTGGAACGACGTCTACGCGACGCGCACGGTCCCAGAGCGCAGTTGGTCCGAACCCGAACCCACCATGTCCTTAGAACTCCTCGACCTGCTCGGCGTGACGGCGGAGAATTCGGTCATCGACATCGGCGGGGGCGAATCCCGGCTCGTGGATCACCTCTTCGCGCGAGGTTTCACGGATGTGACCGTTCTGGACCTGGCCGACACCGCACTCGCCGTCACGCGCGATCGAGCGGGATGCGAGAACGTGGCCACAGTACAGGCCGATGTCACCGTGTGGCAACCCACCCGGCACTACGACGTGTGGCACGACCGCGCCGTCCTGCACTTCTTATCGCCACGCGACGCGCAACGGTACGCGAACACTCTGCGCGGGGTTCTTGCGCCGGGTGGTGCGGTCGTCATCGGCGTCTTTGCCCCTGATGGTCCGGAGTCCTGTTCGGGTCTACCCGTCCACCGCTATGGCGCCGAGGACCTGGCCGCACTGTTGGGTGACGAGTTCGACATCGTCACCGAACGGCGCTCGCGCCACCAGACTCCCTGGGGCAGTGAGCAGTCCTTCCAGTGGATCGCGGGCCGCCGCAAAGCGTATGCATCATGACTATCTCTCATCGAGCGAATGACGAATTGAGTTTATTTTGTAACGTTGGAGGATGACCGACCCTTCCGCATTGACGGCACGTTCGGTGTTGTCCGCCTCACAAGCCCATTTCGACGATCGCGATGCCCTCTACGGTGACCTCAGCGCTCTCGCGGCAATGCTCGATGACACCCTGCACCGTCAGGAGGGTGAGAAATTTCTCGGCCTCGTCGAATCGGTGCGCTCGAACGCCGGACGCGACATGGATCACTCCTTTCGTGAGTTCGAGAGTCTGGACTTGGAAACGGCCAGCCAATTGGTCCGGGCGTTCTCGATGTACTTCCACCTCGCCAACGTCACCGAGCAGACGCACCGCGCCCGACAGAGCCGCGATCGTCGTAACGACGACGACGGTCCCCTGGCCCGCGTCGCCGACGAGATCCTTCGCGCCGTCGCAGCGGGCAAAGTCGAGGCGCGTGACGTCACCGCAGCCATCGACAACTTGGCGGTGCGCCCCGTCTTCACCGCCCACCCCACCGAGGCCGCTCGCCGCTCGGTGCTGTTGAAATTGCGCTCAATCAGCGCGCTCCTGGACGAAGCCAGCGCGTCGAACTCTCCCCTGCGCGAAACGTTGCGCCAGCGTCGTGCCGCGGAACTCATCGACACTCTCTGGCAGACCGATGAGTTACGTCTCGAGCGTCCCGAGGTACTCGACGAAGCTCGCAACGCCCTGCACTACGTTGACCACCTCATGAGGGGCGTGGTGCCCGACGTCCTCGAACAATTGGTCTCCAATGCTGAACGACTCGGCGTGTCCCTCGCGCCCAATAGCCGGCCCTTGACCTTCGGAAGTTGGATCGGGGGCGACCGCGACGGTAATCCCTTTGTGACTCCCGAAGTCACCGCTTCCGTCGTCGACCTGGCCCTCGACTTCGCCGTGCGCGCGCTGCGCGCCATGTTGGGCAAGTTGATGGACGAGATCTCGGTATCGACTCAACACGTGGGAATCTCCGAAGATTTGCGTCTCTCTCTGGCCGACGATCTCACGCGCCTCAATCCCGAGTCTCGCTACCTCCGATTGAACGCCGAAGAACCTTACCGACTCAAGCTCAGTTGCATCCGAGTGCGCCTCGAAGAGACCCAGCGGCGGATGGAACAACGCAGTCGTCACCGTGCGGGCCTCGATTATGCCTCCAGCCACGAGCTGATCGAGGACCTGATGTTGCTCTACAACTCGCTGATCGAGAACGGTTCGGAGCGTTTGGCTCGCGGCACTTTGGAGCGATCGATCATCACCGTCTCAGCCTTCGGGCTCACTCTCACCACGCTCGACGTTCGCGAACACGCCCAAGCGCACCACGCGGCTCTCGCCGTCGTGATGGACCGCCTGGGCGAACTGCACGACCCCGTACGCGGAGCTTTCGCGCGCGCAGCGCCTCGAGGTGCTGAGCCGAGAACTCGAGTCACGACGGCCCCTCTTTTCGTATCCCGGCCCTCTCGAGGGCGTGAACTTGAAGACCTTTCGCACCTTCACAGCAATTGGCGAGATCATCGACCACTTCGGAACGAACGCCTGTGAGACGTATATCGTCTCGATGACCAAGGGAGCCGATGATCTGCTCGCCGCCGTGGTGCTGGCTCGAGAAGCCGGACTCGTCGACTTAACCTCAGGACTCGCGCGTATTGGCTTCGCCCCACTCTTTGAGACGCTCGACGAGCTGCACCACGCAGGTGAGATCTTCGAGACCATGCTGGCCGTCCCCAGCTATCGCCACCTCGTCGAATTACGCGGCAACGTCCAAGAGATCATGCTGGGCTACTCCGACTCCAACAAGGACGCCGGCATCACCGCGTCGCAGTGGGGCATCCACTTGGCCGAACGGCAATTGCGCGACGCCGCCGCCCGTCACGGTATTCACTTGCGGCTATTCCACGGTCGCGGGGGCAGCGTCGGGCGCGGCGGAGGACCGACTCACGATGCGGTGCTGGCCCAGCCCTACGGCGTCTTGAACGGCTCGATCAAGATCACCGAACAAGGTGAGGTCATTTCGGACAAATACCTTCTGCCCTCGCTGGCGCGCGAGAACCTGGAACTCCTGCTCGCCGCCGTCTTGGAAGCGGTGGTCTTCCATTCCAGCCCGTGGGTTGACCCCCTGAAACTCGACATCTGGAACGAGACAATGACTCTCGTCGCCGAAACGTCCCTGCCGGTCTATCGCACACTGGTCGGCGACAAGAACTTGCCGGCGTACTTCACGAGTTCAACACCCGTGACCGAACTCGCCAACCTGCACATGGGTTCGCGTCCCGCACGTCGCGTCACCGGTGAGGACGGCATCGAGTCGTTACGCGCCATTCCCTGGGTCTTTGGCTGGACTCAGTCTCGTCAAATCGTGCCGGGTTGGTATCGGGGTAGGATCGGGACTTCGCGCGGCGCGCGCGGCGGGCCACGGTGACGACTTGCGCCAAATGTACCTCGAATGGCCCTTCTTCACGACGTTCATCTCCAACGTGGAAATGACATTGGCCAAGACCGATCTCAATGTCGCTCGCCAGTACGTCGAACACTTGGTGCCGCGCGAGTTGCACTACCTGTTCGACATGATCGTGGCCGAGCACGAGGTGACGATGACCGAGCTCCTCGCTGTCACTGAGTCCGAGCGCCTCCTCGAATCCCAATCTCTCCTGGCCACCACCCTCGAGACCCGGGACCGGTACCTGCGCCCCTTGCAACTCATGCAAATTCAGTTGCTCGAGCGCGTGCGCGCCCAACGCAACAGCGATGAACCCGTCGACGACACGTTGCAGCGAGCGCTCCTCTTGACCATCAATGGCATCGCCACGGGACTGCGCAACACCGGTTGAGCCACGGCGCGACGATCGCCCTACTGCATTCTCAGTAGTTTATTACCAAGAAAGAGACGGAGACGACGTGTCGATGGACAAAGCAATTCGCAGCGTAATCCAGAAATACGCCACCTTCAGCGGTCGCGCCTCGCGATCGGAGTACTGGTTCTGGATCCTGGCCTTCTGGATTGGTTGGTACGTCATCATCGCGTTTACCCACCTCTTCTATATCTACGACTTCGGCCTACTGATGCCCACCCTGGCCGTGGGGGTCCGGCGCCTCCACGACAGCAACCACTCGGGTTGGTGGCTGGTGGTACCGCTGGTGAACCTCATTTTCCTGATTTCTCCCTCCGTCGATCCCAATCGGTACGGACCAACGGCGACATCTGGATCGGCCCCGTCCACCTTCACCTCGGGTGCGACTTTCACCACGACCCCCGTCGCCACGACGCCTCGCCAATCGGTCGGCGTTGGGGACACCACTGCGACGCCGTCCCCAACGCAGAGTTGTCCCTCATGCGCGACGCCGCGTGAGTCGGGCCAGAACTTCTGTCGGACGTGCGGTACCAAGTTCGACTAGACCGTTATGTCTGGTTTCTCGACTGCATCGGTAGGATGCCAGTCACCTAATCAACGACAGGAGTCTCACTATGGCGATACGTAATGCGAAGACCGACTGGACCGGGGGCCTCAACGACGGCACCGGTGTCGTGGAACTGGTCAGCAGCGGCGTCGGAAGTTTCGACGTCAGTTTCCCGCGGCGCACCGCGGACAACGCTGAGGGCGTCACCAGCCCGGAGGAGCTCATCGCCGCCGCGCACTCGTCGTGTTACGCCATGCAGTGTTCGGCACTGATTGCGCGGGCCGGCGGCATCCCGGGCACCTTGAGCGTGAGTGCCGACGTGAACCTCGAGCCGGACCCGGCCGGTGGCTTTCGCATCGCCGGCATCCACCTAACGGTGCGCGGCGTGATGGAGGGCCTCGACGAGGCTGGCTTCAAGGAAGTGGCGGAGGCGGCCAAGGCCGGCTGTCCGGTGTCCAAGGCTCTAACGGGCACGACGATCACCCTCGACGCGGCCTTCGCCTAAGGGGACTATTTCCCCTTGGCGGCGTTGCTGGCTCGGCGAACCGACACGGTCAATGCCGCAATGGCCAGGACCGGCAAGACAATGACCGCGACCGTGTTGGCGTGCCACGTCACGCTCAGCAGAGCCACCGCGCCGATGATCACGAGGACGGCCACGAAGAGTTCCGGCGTGTCACCGACCAAAAAGTCCCACCAGAACATGCCGAAGCCCTTGAGGAGTCGTGCTACGAGAGGGGGTCGATCGTTCATGCGTCCACCTTCACCGGACTCGAGGGATTCTTGGGCTTGATTGCGTTCACGAGGACCCAGCACACGACGGCGTAGATGCCCACGAAAGCCAGAAGGAAAGTATCGTTGCCGGGCCAGCGCACCTTGAGACCTTCTCCGACCCAGAAGGTCCCGTAGGTCACCAGTAGGACCCCCACGCTCATCTTCATGGCGTTTTCGGGGACGCTAGAGAGTTGCTTGGCCACGACGGCCCCGATGATTGCTACGAGGACCAGCGCGACGGCGGCGACAGCCGAGGCGAGCCCGAGGCGGTGCGCCGAGGTGCCCAGGGTCAGGACCGTGATCACCACTTCGAGTCCTTCGAGGAAGACGCCCTTGAAGGCCATCACGAAGGCGATGCGGTCGCGATTCGTCCCGGCGCTGGCGTTCTCTAATTCGGCGACGGTCTCCTTGTAGATCGCGTCCTCGTCGTGCTTAGCCTTGAGGCCGCTGGAGCGCAGAATGGCCTTGCGCAACCACTGCATACCGAAGATCAGCAAGACGCCTCCCACGATGAGTCGCAACCACGTCAGCGGCACGTGTATCAACGCGGGTCCAAAAGCAGCCACGAGCGCCGTGAGGGCAACCAGCGCGGCGGCCACTCCCTCGAAGGCGGAACGCCAGCCGCGGGTGTGGCCCACGGCAAAGACAATGGTGAGGGCCTCGACCATTTCGACCGCGCAGGCCAGGAACACGGCTCCGACCAATACAACGACTCCTGAGGACACCGTGGTTGCCAACATGGCTCTATTCTTCTTCCTGTGCGTTCATCACGAAGCACGATTGAGGGTCTAACAATACTTTGACGTTGTCGCCACGTTCGAAGCGCTCGGCCACGAAGACCTTGGTCAGGTTCTGGTTCTCGCCGACCTCGACGACATGTTCGTACCCGCGTCCATTGTAAGCAACATCTCGAATCACGCCGGGGGCACCATCGTCAGAATTGGCGGCCACGAGGTGAACGCCTGCGGCCCGCACGAAGAGGTGGGGGTCCTTGTCGTAGGGACTGTTCTCGGACTTCGATGCCTCGATGAGGATGTGTGGCGCGAAGGGTAGTTTCACCTGCACGCGCTTCTCGCTGATCTCTCGCACGGCACTCACTGGGAACTCTCCCGAGATTCCTGTGAACCGTGCGACGAAGGCACTCTTGGGGTGGCGGTAGATCTTTTCTGGCCGGGTGTATTGCACCAATTCGCCTTGTCGAAGGACACCGACGCGATCGGCCAGGGCGAAGGCTTCGGACTGGTCGTGAGTGATGTAGACGGCCGTCACACCGGCATCTCGCGTCAACGTCGCGATCTCGATGCGCAACTGGTCACGTCGATCCGCGTCCAGGTTCGACAGGGGCTCGTCAAAGAGTACGAGACCCACCTGAGCCGTCAACGCGCGGGCCAACGCCACGCGTTGTTGCTCGCCACCCGACAACTCGTTGGGGTAGCGATCCGCCAGGAGACTGATTCCCACTCGCTCGAGCATGCCGTCGACGCGCTGAGTGCGTTCAGCCTTGGTGAGTGACGAATTCACCAGGGGGTAGGCGATGTTCTTGCGCACCGTCATGTGTGGCCAGAGAGCGTAGTCCTGGAAGACCATCGACAACTCACGCTTGTCGGGACTCACGAAACGGTTCGCTCCGAAGACGACCTGGTCACCGATGGTGATCTCACCACTGGTGGGTTGCTCGATACCCGCCAGACAACGCAGCAGAGTCGTCTTACCCGAACCCGAAGGGCCCAGGAGCACGGTGAAAGTCCCGGGCTCGACCACCAGGGACACGTCGTTGAGCGCTACCTTGTTGCCGAACTCCTTACGGACGTTCTTGATCACGACGCGCGCGGGTTGGATTTGCATTCGACTCATGAAGGGGCTCCTGCTTCACCAATCCGACGCCATCCCTTGGGTAAGACGAGTCGGAAGATCAACAGCACTACGCCAATCACTCCCACCATCTCTACCAAGGTGATCACCGTGGCGGCGGAGCCAATGGGCGCGAAGATCGTTCCGAGATACGTCTCGATGACCACTGAGGCGGGTTCGTGACCCGGTTGATAGAGGATCTGTGCGACGGCCAGCTCGGAGATGGTCTTGGTAAAGGTAAGCAGCCACGCCCACACCAAGGCTCTCGACAATAGCGGCACCGATGTCGATCGGAAGGCGCGCCACTTACTCGCCCCGTGGACTCGCGCCGCCTCGGAGAGCGACGACTGGATCTGGCCCACCGGGCCGGTCAACAGACGTGCCTGAGAGGGCACCGCGGACGCGATGAGACCCATGATCAACAGCGGCATCGTTTCGTAGAGGTCGACGACGTGGGCGGTGATGAAGTGCTGGTCGTAGAAGAAGATGTAGCCGACGCCCAGTACGATCCCGGGAATAGCGATCGAGCCGAGCAGGAAGACGTCAGTGATGCGTTGGCCAATACCGGGCGAACGTGACGCCATCCGACGAGCCAGCACAAAGGCCACGATCAACGTACCGCTCGCTACCCAGAAGCCGAGTTGGTTCGACGTCCACAGGGGCGGACCCAATGTGGTGAAGGACGGCAGGGGCTGGAAGACGTCCTTGTAGGACTGCAGAGTCCAGTGAATGCCTGAGGGCGTGATGAAGCTTGCCGTGTTGGTGAAGGAGCTGGTGATGGCACCCAGCAGCGGTAGACCGAGAACGAAGAACATGAAGACGCCGAGGCCCGCGGTGATGCCAATTCGAGTCAGTGGACGGAACTGGTGACGGCGCACCGCCTTGGTCCGGCCACTCAGGACGGCGTACGAGCGCCCGCGCATCACCCGGGACTGCAAGAACACCGGGGGGACGGTCAACAGGATCAATACCGCGGCGATGACCGCGGCCACCGGGAAGTTCGCCGGGAAGGCGTAGATGGCGTTGAAGAGGGTATAGGTGGCGATGGGAAAATGCGCCGCCGAGCCGAGAGTGAACGCCACACCGAAGTCGCTCATCGATTCGGCGAAGGAGATCACGAACGCGCTCAGCAGGGCGGGGGCGATGATCGGCAACACCGTGCGCAACGTGAGAAGTCGACCCGCCCCGTGCACCCGCGCGGCATCTTCGAACTCTGAACCGAGTCCTCGCATACCCACCGAGATGACGAAGTAGGAAAAGGGAAGAGCGGCGGTACTCAGCACGAAGACGATGCCGGAAGCGCCGAAGAACATATGGTAGAAGAAAAGGGTGTGCACGCCCAGAGCGGAGCCCAACTCGCCCGGTGCCACGACGTCGGTCCAACCCAACGTAGTCATCCAGGTGGGCAACAACAGAAGCAGCCACATTGCTCCAGACCAGATACGTCGTCCATAGATGTTGGTGCGTTGCACCATCCACGCAATGGCGGTCGCGAAACTCACAGAGAAGACGCCCACCAGGGTCGAGACCCACAGTGAGTCCAAGATCCCGCGACCCGTGTAGCCCTGGAAGGCGGCGGAAATGTTCGACAAGGTGAAGTACGACGTCCCCTGGCGAAAGAGTCGCGGACTAACGGCCGCCGCGACGAACGTCAGCACCGGAATGATGATGAGCAGCATCAGGACCGCCCATACCAGCAGACCGGACCAACGGATGCGACGAATGCGCGCCATCGGTTGGCGCGTCAGGGCTGTTTCAGCGAGGAAAGTTTCTACGGTCACAAGTTGCGTACCTCACGACTCAGCCACGGCTACCGCAGTAACCGTGGCTGAGTCGACGAAGATTAATCAGTTGAGGATGTTCTTCTCGAACCAGCTGTTGATCTGGTTCTCGAGGGGTCCCCACACGTAGGGGTTGATGGCGAAGGCGTGCGTCACGTTGTAGTTGGGTACGAACTTCTCGGGGTTCACGCCCTTGATGACTGGCCAGAACAGGCCGTCACCGTAGGGGTCGCCCTTCTGCATGGCGACTTGACCCTTGGCGGAAGCCACGAAGGCGACGAACTTCTTGGCGTCCGCCTGCAAGGCGGGCGACAACTTGGCGTCCACCGCGATGTTGCTCGAAAGCGAGACCGAGTAGTCCAGGTACTTCACCTTGCCGGTCGGCCAGAAGGGCTTAGGTTGGGCGTTGATGTCACCGTAGCAAGCCGACGACTGGATGATCGCCATGTCGAGGGTCGCTGGATTGGTCTCCATCGCTCCCAGGGTTGGGCCGTTGGTCGGGTGCACTTGCAAACCGTTCTTCTTGAGCGCCAAGAGAAAATCTTCACCCTTGGTAATCGCCGCGTTGACTTGAGCCGTCGTGGGCTTCATCGTGGAGGTGATGCCGCCGAGGTGGGCCATGATGCCGGCGATCAGCGGGAAGGTCGGACCCGACTGCGTCGGGTCGTTCATACCCAAGACGCCCGCGGGCAACTTCGTCAATCCCGCAAACGTCGAGGGGAGCGTAAGGCCCCTGCTCGCCACCGAGTCGTAGCAGAGAGATCCCACCACGGTCACGCCAGTGGGTGCGAAAGCCTTGTCGGCGGGCAAGTTCGTGATGCCCGCGGCGTTGTAGGCCGTATTCGGGGAAACCACGTTGTGCAACAAGTAGCCCTGCTTGTCGAGTGCCGCGAACGGCGTCGCACCGTCGGCCCAGAAGATGCCCCACTTCGGGCTGCCCGCGGCCATCTCGGCCTGGATCTTGGTGAACAGCGGACCGGTCGAGTCGTCGTCAACGACGATCTTGAAACCAGGGTTCGTGGCGTTGAAGGCGGCGGCAACCTTGTCACCGTAGCCCTGTGCGTTGTACAACAGGATGGTCGGAACCGAGTGCGACGTCGCCGCACTCACGCTCATAACGGATAGGGACGATACTGCCACCGTCGATCCAAGGACCGCGGCGAGAAAACGAGCCTTCGAGGCGCGCTTGGTTTTATTGATGGTGTGGTTCATGGAGCCATCTAATCCCATCGACGAGCAACACGACCTTGAAGTAAATGAAATGATTGCGATTGATCCGCGAACAACGATGGAAAAATGACGGTCAAGTGAGGGCAGTGTGACTAACCAGTGACGCTAAGGAACCCCCGCGTCACATTCGCTTCATTTCACTCACACCGATACTCAAGGGCGGCGAGGTGTTCCGGCAAACTCTGCGAGGTGAACGACCTCACATCATGACGGGCCGGCAGTGCCTAGCGACGCAATTGCGTCGGCCAACGTCCCGGGCGCTCAGGCTCGAGCAGCATGTCGGTATAGGTACGCGCGAGGTGTTCCTGGCGCCACAGCAACATGTCCTGCGCCGCGGCCAGCACGCGGTTGACATCACCGACGGGCGTGCGCCACGTGGGATCGGCCCCGAGATCGAAACACAGGTAGGAGCCGTCGCCGAACTGCACGTAGGCGGTCTGCGCGGTCAGTGAGACCGCCAAGTTTTGGCGTGAAAGTGAGCGATCGAGCGGCCACGGCTGAGGAGCACTGGCGAGAGACAGACTGCGATAGTCCCACTCATAATGCGCCGAGGAGCGCCACTCGACGTCACGACCTTCAAAGAGGGGCGTCATGACGCGCCCGTCAAATTGCGCGGGCACCTCCAGACCTAGCGCAGCCGCCAACGTCGGGGCGATGTCCACGTTCTCGGTGAATTGCTCGATGACGCGACCAGTCCGGGTCCCACGCGGATCACGCCAGATTCCCAAGACGTGATAGCTCTGAGGGAAGAATCCGAGTTTCTCGATCAAACCGTGATCGCCCAGTTGATCACCGTGGTCCGACGTGATGATGAT
The DNA here is from genome assembly GCA_963734655.1 of uncultured Acidimicrobiaceae bacterium. Taxonomy (GTDB): domain Bacteria; phylum Actinomycetota; class Acidimicrobiia; order Acidimicrobiales; family RAAP-2; genus RAAP-2. Next base: position 303,382 of record CAVTHY010000001.1, read on the forward strand.
CAGAGTGTCATCGAGTTCGCCGCGCTCTTCGAGGGCAGCGACGATGAGGCCGAGCTGGTAGTCAACCTCTGAAATCATCCCGTAGTACTGCGCGCGCAAGTGACGCATGGCTTCTTCCTCTTGGGGCGCGGCACAGTAGGCAATCCCCATCGCGACGTCGTGAAGGGGGTGACGATCACCTGAGTCAACGGGCACGATGGGCAGTTCAACGTCGGAGGCGTCATAGAGGGTCGAATACTCTCCCGCCGCAGCGTAAGGAGGGTGCGGACGTAAGAAGCTGACGTGCGCGAACCACGCGTCCTCTTGCACTTCCAGCCACTCGAGGAACTTGCCCGTCAAGAAGCCTGTCAATGAGTGTTCGGCGGGGCGATCGGACTCGCCTCGAAGAGCCGGAGCCCAGCCCATCGGCACGTCGTAACCCAGGTCCCGCAAGTACGCCACCCAGGTAGCCTGACTCTCGGGGAGGTAGTGCCCTAGCGCGAAGCCGGGGAGGATACCGTCGTAACTGTCGAGACGAGGATCATCGAGTCCTTTGGCCTGGCTGGGATCGAGACCCTGGTCGGTGTAGCCAAATAGCGTAGGAACGTAACCGGCCCGACGCGCGAGGTGCGCCACGTTGTCAAAACGCTCTTCGAGTGGCGAACCGTTGGCCACCACACGATTGTTCATCTGATACGTACCGGTGTAGAGCGCCGCGCGACCCGGGGCGCAGGGGGCGGCTTGGGAGTAGTGCTGGGCCAGTCGCACGCCCTCGTTCGCGAGGCGGTCCAGTGTGGGAGTCCTCACCAGGCGGTGCCCGGCCGCGCCGTAGGAGTCAGCGCGGAATTGGTCGAGAGTGATGAAGAGAACGTTCACGAGGACACACCTTTTACACGTGAGAAGAGACGATGCGAGAGATGTTATCGACGGAAACCGCGTCGTGAGTGTGACGAGTCTGTTCTCATTGCGTGGTGCATTGGTCTCGGCGCCCCAGGTGTCGCCCGGGGGGTGATCACGGGTCTCGGTAGGCTGAATCGATGCAGAATTCGTCCAACCCGGTCGTTGGTTTGCTGACACTGGCGGCGCTGGTCACGATATCGTTGTTGGTGCGCCGAGGACGGCTCCAGTCGCGTTCGAGCCAACTGGCGCCGCGCGAGAGGATTCGACCCCTCGCCATCACTTTGCTTGATCCTCTCATCAGTGTGTTGATCATCGGCCAGTTCGTGTGGCACCTCGCGTCACTTTCCGACACTCACGTCCTGGGAGCAGTCCTGGGTGCGCTCCTTGGCGTCGGTATCGGTTACGTACGTGCTCGCATCATGTTTGTTCGCGCAATCAGAGCGACGAGGTCAGTCGTCCTGCGTCGTAGTGGTCTCGAATACGGCCTCGTCCTCGTCCTCGTCATCCTTCGTTCGACTGAGGGACCGATCGAACGCTCGGCCTCGTCGCTGGCGCAATGGGCACTCACCGCACTCGCGACGTTGGCGCTGGTCGAAGCAGTGGCACGATCGAGTTTCATCGTGAAGCGATACCTCGACAGTCCGAGTACCGGGATACTCGACAGTTCCAATTGACTGCAGCGACCCGATGTGTCACGCCATTGCGGCGCATGCTGTGGCGGCTGCAAGAATGGAGGCGACTGCAGAATCGCAAGGCGCCATAACGCAGGTCTGAGCGCTACCCACGACTTGCCCGCCATTCGAGAATGGCGTCAGCAACGAGGCGGCCGGCAAACGCGAATCACTTCACCTCGCAGAGGTCCCGCGCAGCGTCATTGCGGTATCGCGGCATCATCTCATCTTTATTATAGATGGTAGATATCCAGCCCATTTGTAAAATAGATGACACGGGTGCACCATGGGGACGGCAAGGTGGGGTCATGAAATCAATCACCCTTTCCAAATTGCACGCAATCCTGGTTGAGGTCGAAGTCGATTCCAACGAGATGATTGCCCAAGAGATGCTGGCCGAGGGACTCTCGGGAGATCCCGAAGAGGACACCTGGATGCTCAACGCGCGCATCGACCACCACCACTTCGACACCCACTCTCGCCACCGCCACTACCCGCTCGGCCTCGCGCGCTAACCGTCAACGGGCTAAGTGCTTGTTGCGCCCGGGCTAGAACTTTTCGTTCAGTGTGCGCGGGCGACCCGCTCGACGGCGTCCGAGACGGCTTTAGAGACCTTGGGGTTGAACACCGTCGGAATGATGTACTCCACCGAGAGCTCGGACTCGTGGACGATATCGGCGATTGCGTGGGCGGCCGCAAGCTCCACCTCCTCGGTGACGCGCGACGCACCCGCATCGAGTAATCCGCGAAAAATCCCTGGGAAGGCCAAGACGTTATTGATCTGGTTGGGCTCGTCGCTGCGCCCCGTGGCCACGATGGCGGCGTGACGACGAGCAATTGCGGGATCGATCTCGGGCGCCGGATTGGCCAGTGCGAACACGATGGAGTTAGGCGCCATGGAGGCAATCTCCTCCTCGGTGATCAGGTCAGGTCCGGAGACACCGATGAAGACGTCGGCGCCGCGCAGGGCGTCGCCAATGGTCCCGCGGCGCTTCTCGTTGTTGGTGTTCTTCGCCAACCAGAGTCGATCGGCGTCAAGCTTGGGGTCATTCTCGTCAAGGATTCCTCGGCTGTTGACACCGATGATGTCGCCGACGCCTTCGGCCATGAGCAACTTGGCGATGGCTACGCCCGCGGCACCCACCCCCAGGAGGGCGACGCGCACGTCCGCCATCTCCTTCTTCACCAGACGCAGCGCGTTGATCAGCGCGGCGAAGACCACAATGGCGGTACCGTGCTGGTCGTCGTGAAAGACCGGGATATCGAGTAGATCGCGAAGTCGCGCCTCGATTTCGAAGCAGCGCGGAGCCGAGATGTCCTCGAGGTTGATCCCGCCGTAGACGGGCGCAATGCACTGGACAATGCGAACGATCTCGTCGACGTCTTGAGTCGCGAGGCAGACGGGCCACGCGTCCACGTTGGCGAACTGCTTGAACAAGAGAGCCTTGCCCTCCATGACCGGCAACGCGGCTTCGGGCCCGATGTTGCCCAGCCCGAGCACCGCCGATCCGTCGGTGACCACCGCCACGGTGTTGCGCTTGATGGTGAGGTTTCGCACTTTGGAGGGATCGTCCGCAATCGCCTGGGAAATGCGCGCCACTCCCGGGGTGTAGGCCATGGAGAGATCGTCACGGCTCTTGAGAGTGACTTTGGGCGCGATCCCAATCGTGCCGCCGAGGTGCATCAAGAAAGTGCGGTCGCTCATGACCTTGACCGTGGCACCCTCCACGGCGTTGACAGAACTCTTGAGTTTCTGCGCGTGGTCGTCATCCGAGGCGTTGCACGTGAGGTCGACAATCATCTTGCCCTCGATGGGCTCGGTCACGTCCAACGCCGTCACCAGACCTCCGGCATCGCTGACGGCGCGCGACACGCCGGCGAGGGCCGTGGCGTCATCGAGGGATACTCGCATGGTCACGGAATACGAAGCACTGGGATTACTCACAACTAACCTCTTCTCAAATATAGAAACGCAACGTCCCGATCTTGGACCAGAAGACTCAAATACAGAGCCCCTTGCAACGATACCGAGGTCCGCGACCCCCTGACGACAATCGTCCAGGCCCTAGGTCCCGGGCTGTCACGGACAGCGCACCCCCGGCCGCAATGGTTTTATCGGCCCGGACGATTTCGCGTCCTTGGTTTTCCGCGTCCACCGGGTCCCCATCCCGTTGCCGTCATTGCTCTCCGCGACGTCAGATCTGCCGGACCACGGTCTCTACGCCGACTCGAGTAGTCACCTCCCGAGCACTGAATCCAGTGCCCCGACCAACCATGGTTGAGTCGATTCACCACTCGCGTGGTGGCGAAGAAATCTCCGTATCCGGCGGTCGCGAAAGAGACGTAGCGGAGACGTTTCGGTGTCCTCAGAGCCTCGCGAGACGCACGACCGCTTCCTCCAACACCTCGCGTTTCTTGGAGAACATCCAACGCACCAGGTGTCGACCAGCAATCTTGTCATCGTAGAATACCGAACTCGGTATCGCGACGAGCCCGCACCGCAGGGGTAACGCCCGGCAGAAGTCGTAAGGGTCCTCATCGGTCAGCGCCGAAATATCGGTCGTGAGGAAGAAAGTGCCTTGCGTGCCGAGGACGTCGAAGCCGGCGGCGTTCAGACCTTGGGCAAGAAAGTCACGTTTCTCCTGCAGTACTCGAACTGCCGCCACGAGGTACTCGTCGCACTCATTGAGACCATCGGCAATGGCGTACTGGAACGGCGCGCCATTCACGTACGTGAGGTACTGCTTGGCCGCGCGCACCGCTGCGACCAATTCCGGCGTCGAACACACCCACCCGATTTTCCAGCCGGTGAACGAGAAGGTCTTGGCCGCCGATGAAATCGTGACCGTCCTCTCGGCCATGCCGGGCAACGTCGCCAGCGGAATGTGGGGCGATTCGTAGACGAGGTGTTCATACACCTCGTCGGTCACGGCGATCAGATCATGCCGGCGACAGACGTCCGCGATCAATTCAAGTTCGGCGAGGTTGAATACTTTGCCAGTGGGATTATGAGGTGTGTTCACCAAGATGAGGCGCGTCCGATCGTTGACCGCATCCTCCAGCGCCGCAGGATCAAATGTCCAGCCCGGGGCCGTCAGCGCCACGACGCGACGTCGCGCGCCGGCCAATGCGGCGCAGGCCGCGTACGCGTCGTAATAGGGTTCGAACATGACGACTTCGTCGCCGATCTCACAGAGACCCAGGAGACACGCCGCAATCGCTTCAGTCGCACCTGCGGTGACCAGGACCTCGTTGACCGGGTCAACGTCGAGCCCGTAATAGCGTTTCTGGTGTGCGGCGATCGCTGAACGTAATTCGGCGATCCCGTTGCCCGGAGGGTACTGATTGTGCCCATTCTCGATCGCTCGCAGTGCGGCGCGCTTGATCAAATCGGGACCGTCAGCATCTGGAAAGCCCTGGCCCAAGTTGATCGATCCGGTCGCCACCGCCAGTGCGGACATCTCTGCAAAGATCGTGCCCGCGAATTTCTGCATTCGAGAGTTGAGGTAGGGCACGTGACTACTCATGTCGATACACGCTACTTACTCAACTACTCGTCGCTCCTGCGCAGGTGCCACCACGATGGCCGAGCACCCCTTCGACACCGGCGCTAGATCGGGAATTGCGAGACGCCGTCAATCTGGTCGGGGTTCGCACAAAGCCTTCTCGCCGTGTGAACGAGAGCTTCTACACAATGTGCGACGGTGCCGGTGTTCGCGCAACCCTCATCGGGCGACCTCTAAAACGTTGCGGACAATCCGGACCCGCGGCGTGAGAGCACGAGATCGAAGTAGTGGGCACAAATGTTCAACGATTCCGACCCTTCGAGGAGTACGATCACACGAGAGGGTGCGAGCCGCTCGCCTGAGGTGAGACGGCCTAAGGTTGAATGCTTTGGCGAATCAGTCAGAGTGCCTCCAATGAGACAGACCTACCGCTCCCGACAGCATTCTCCGCATACTTCAGTGTCGAAGGAACGTCATGCCGCACTTGCCGTACCGAGAACTCCCCGACGCGAATCCCGGCACGCCACCGACCCAGTCGCCGCAGCGATACCTGATGTGGCTGGCCCACCGTCAACGAGGCCTGTTGTCACTCAACGCGTCCTTCGGCATCGGGTGGATGGTGACTCAAGCCCTGGTGTGGGCTGCGGTCGGCCAGGCCATCGATGCTGGAGTTGTTCATCACGACCCACGCGCTCTCATGGGGTGGGTCGCCGTCGTGATGGGACTGGGCGTCATCCAGGCCCTGTGCGGATCGTTGCGCCATCAGCTCGCCGTCACCAACTGGATGCACGCAGCTTTTCGCACTAGTCACCTCATAGGCCGTCACATCACTGCCACCGGCGACGCTCTCACCAATGAGGTGCCGGCCGGCGACATTGTCAACACCGTCATGGCCGACGCCATGCGCGTCGGTGGCTCCTTCGATTCCTCCGCCCGTTTTGCCGGCTCAATAGTGTCGTGGCTCGTCGTCACGGGCATTCTGCTCGCTACCTCGTTGCAACTCGGCCTCATAGTGCTCTTCGGTGTCCCGATCCTGGCCTCGCTCACCATACCGCTCATGAGACCTCTGCACCGCGCCCAAGCCGCCCAACGTGAGGCCGCTGGTCGGTTGGCTGCTCAAGCGTCCGATACGGTCACCGGACTGCGCATCCTACGCGGTGTCGGCGGCGAAGACGTCTTCTACGAAAATTACCAGCGTCAGAATGAACGAGTCCGACGAGCGGGCGTTCGCATCGCCACCCCGCAGGCCGGTTTGGAATCGGGCCAGATTCTCCTCCCCGCTATCCTCACCGTTGTCGTCACGTTCATCGGGGCCCACGAAGTGATGAATGGGCGCCTCCAAACCGGTCAGCTCGTCTCCTTCTTCGGTTACACCACGTTCCTCACGACGCCACTACGCACTGCCGTTGAATACGTGATCTCGGTAACCCGCGCCTACGTGGGTGCGAGTAAGGTTCTTCGAATTCTCCGCGTCGCACCCACGGTTCGCGACGTAGATTCACGATCATGGCCTGACCACTTTCTTGAACTCACCGACGCCAGAAGTGGCGTCACGTTGCGCCAAGGAGTTGTTGTGGGACTGGTGAGCGCCGACAGTTCGGACGTCGTGCCGCTCGTCGAGCGCCTGGGTCGCTTCAGCGCAGACACCCATGGCGTCACCCTTGACGGAACCGCGCTGGAGAGTTTCACCTTGGCCGACACTCGACGACACGTCGTGGTCAGCGAGATCGAGCCACGCCTCTTTTCTGGTCGACTCGGTGACGAACTGAACACGCGCGGCGTGAGGGACGACGTCACCATTAATGCGGCAATGTACGCCGCCAGCGCCGACGACATACTCGAACCGCTCGAGGACGGCCTGGCCACCCGGGTCGAGGAAAGGGGCCGCAGTTTCTCAGGGGGCCAGCGCCAACGCTTGGTACTGGCGAGGGCCCTACTCACTGGCGCCGACATCTTGATCCTGGTCGAGCCGACCTCTGCAGTGGACGCTCACACCGAGCAACGCATCGCTGAGCGCCTGCGGCCTGCGCGCACCGGTCAGTGCACCGCACTCGTCACGAGCAGCCCGCTACTACTGGAAACCACCGACGAGGTATACCTGCTGCACCAAGGCCGCGTCATCGACCACGCGACCCACAGTGAGCTCGTGACGAGATCAGCGAACTACCGACGCATCGTGCTGCGAACGGACGAACCGTGAGTACTCTGCCCGTTGCGAGTTTTGCCGAGGTCAGGACTTACGCCCGCACCCTCATTCGACGCCATCAGGCTTCGCTCGCGCTGATGTTGGTCCTCTACGCCCTCGCGGCGGTCGCTGCGCTCGTACCCGCGTACGTCATTGGTCTGATAATCAACGATGCGACCTCGCACTCGCTCACCAACGCCAAGATCGCCGGGCTTCTCGAAGTGCTGGCAGGTTCATCATTGGCGTATGGCACCTTGTCATTCTTCGCGCGACGCCGGAGTTATATATTGGGCGAGCGCGTCTTTGCCGAACTACGCGGGGCGTTCTTGCTAAGTGTTCTCAACTTGCCCCTGCTCGTAGTGGAGCAAGCCGGCACTGGCGATTTACTCAGTCGAACGACCAGTGACGTCGAGGCAATGTCGCGTACCGTGCGTTTCGCACTGCCTGAGTGGCTCGTCGCCATCGTTCAAACACTATTGACGTTCGGCGCCATGTTGTTGGTGAGCCCTGTGGCGTCCCTCGCCTGCCTCGTTTCATTCCCTTTCTTGTTCTTCGCGACACGCTATTACCTGCGTTACGCCACCCCGGGCTACCGCCGCGAGCGCTCGAGTTACGCGAGTCTCGCCGGCACCGTGTCAGAGACCGCTGAAGGTGCCCGTACCGTTGACGCATTGCAACTCGGCGATCGTCAGAATCGTCGCATCGAGGCCAACTTGCGCGAAAACTTCTACGCTGAGATGTACACGTTGCTCATGCGCATGGTGTGGTTCCCCATCACCGAGGGAGCCTTCGCACTGGCCGTCGCTTCCACCTTGGGATGGAGCGGATTCCTTGCGCTGCACCACGTGATCTCCGTGGGAGCGGCCACTACCGTCACCCTCTACGTCGTGCAGATCAATGATCCACTCGACCGCTTCGTGTCCTGGCTCGACGAATTGCAGTTGGGCCAGTCCTCCCTCGCCCGACTGGTGGGCGTGTCCGAAGTTCGCGACTCGCGACCGGTGACGGGTCCGGAGCCGGCCGATGAGGAACTGCGGGTTGAGAATGTCCGTTACGCCTACGGCGAGGGACGCGACGTCCTCACCGATGTTTCACTGGTGGTGCGCCCAGGTGAACGACTGGCCATCGTCGGTCCATCGGGAGCTGGAAAATCTACGCTCGGGCGGCTACTGGCGGGCATGGACGCTCCGCGGGCGGGCGCCGTGACGCTCGGGGGTGTCACGCTCAGCCAGTTACCACTCACGACGCTTCGTCGCCACGTCATGTTGGTGACCCAGGAGCACCACATCTTTTTAGGTACGGTGCGCGACAATCTGGCCCTGGCCCACCCCGAATCAAGTGATGACGCCATCAGGGAAGCCCTCGACGCGGTCGATGCGCTGACGTGGGTGCGCCAACTGCCCCAGGGACTAGACACCGAGTTGGGAACCACCGGTTACGCCTTGAGTCCCGCACAGACCCAACAGATCGCCCTTGCTCGACTGGTACTCGCCAATCCTCACACCCTCATCCTGGATGAAGCGACGGCCTTGCTCGACCCGCGAGCCGCACGACATCTCGAACGCTCCCTGTCCGCAGTCCTCGAAGGTCGCACCGTCATTGCCATCGCTCATCGGCTGCACACCGCCCACGACGCCGACCGAGTCTGTGTGATGAATGACGGACGCATCACCGAACTGGGAAGCCACGACGAACTGCTTGCCCTGAATGGTGACTATGCAGCACTGTGGCGTAGCTGGCGTCACGAGTGAGGCTGGTCAGTCTTTTCACATACCGCCGTGAGAGGTGTGGCCGCGAAACGGCCGACCAGGGAATCAAGCCGTTCGCATCGTGTGGCGTTGGCCGTGGAGAACATGGCAAGTGAATCGGCGGCGACCGTCGATTCACTCTGGAGAGCCATGCCCTGGTCCATGATCATTGCGAAGTGACTCGTCGCTCATCTCTGGTTCGCGCCAGGTGGTGGCGAAGGGTATCGCGACATCGTGGGCACGCTGCGGCACCGAACCGACCCGCAGCGCCGCCGCGAGAACCGCCGCAGTTCGCAACATGATCCGATGGGCCAGCAGAACGAAGAAGGCCGCGAGAGGCAGGTTGAAGATAAGGGCACCGACAATGGAACGCGACTGATCGCTCGTTCCGACGGATGTGCTCACGTCAAACCACGCATCACATAGCAGCATCGTCGCCGCCACGATGGAGGTCGTAGCGAGAATCTGCCGACGATTCCACGAAGCCCACGCCGCCGCCACGAGAACCAGAATCAGTGCAACATCAAATCCCACCCAGGCAACATCCCAGTTGTGGGCCCGAAAACGTACGGGGAGGTGAATCGAAAGATAGATCGCCCACGGGATCATGACCGATACTCCCAACAGCATTATCGACGAGAGCAATCGATGCAGTTCCACGGCGCGCGATTGGTCCTCTGTTCGAATGATTCTTCCACGTCGTTGATTCTTCATCACCCTCCAGCGAACCTGGACACGACTCACATCGTCATTTTCTACCGCAACAACCTTCTCACGAAAGATACCTATTTATTGGAGGTCCTCAGCGATCCACTTCTCGGTACGAAGCCGCTCACTCATCTCTCGTTGATGAGTTCAAAGAGCGGTTCCGCATCCCCCACGACCCTCGTTGCCATGGCGTAGCGCGCAATGTGAAAGGCCTCGAGCAACTTCGCCGAGTCAATCGATTGCACGCGAGCTTTGTTCGTCATGGCTATCGTGCAAGCGTGATTCGACGTGGCGAGCGCCACGGCGAGGTAGATGAGGGTCCGGGTCTGAGGATCGAGAGCACCTCCTTCGGGCGGCATTGCGAATGCGCTGGATCGAATCTGTTCGGCGACCATACGCGGATCAGCACTACCTGCTTTGACGATGGCCGACGGAACGTCGCCCATTGCGGCACGCATGCCATCGAGAATTTCTGAGGTGTCGGTGCTGATGGTGGCTGACATATATCTCCTACTTGGTGGACTCTCTCATGAGACTCATTCTTCTCACCTATACATCGACAATCATAAATCTGTTGGGCACAGTGGCCTATGGTCGATAGTCCTTTTCACTTCCGGCACCACGAGCCCACGGATGTGTTGACAAATTGGGTGAGAACAGCGCCCCAGAAGCTGCACCCAGCATCGATAGAGCTCATTGTCGCTCTGGACGGGACCGAGTCACGAGCGTCGTAGCCAGGTTGAACCGTTCTTACGCCTGAGGCCGGACATTCACTCGCTTCGCTGATGTTGAATCGAGAGTCGAGAACCTACCGTCGCGAGGTCTTCGTGAACTTGGCCGGACAGGCGCCAAGGATCAGGACTTCAGGTCCACCGAGATCGTGACGCGGAACGTAACCGCCGCGACGCCGAACGAGCGATTGCCGCACCCGCGCATGGTCATTCACGAAGATTCCAGCGCTCGTCCTCAGGGCGCGAGGACGCTCACCGTAACGAAGAAATTCCTGCTGGCCATCAAACACTCGGGGTAGCAGGTTGGATTCCCGACTGCGGAGATGCGCGCGCTGCCGGGTCTGAGGGCGCGAAAGACGAAGAGACCAGCGACTGGGTTGACCTCAGTGATGACGTCCACTGTCCGCGGAGTGGAGGAGAGCGCCGAGGTCCACCGCAGTGGCGGGTCGAACAAGCGCACAACCAGATAGTCGCCGACCGCCAGGGCATAGTCACGTCCGAGATCACCCAGAGTGACCGTAACGAAGTGCGACCGAATGATGTCAAAGGACGTGGAGGCGACCAGTGCAAGGCCTTGCAGATTCGCCGTGAGGGTATAACGGCCAGCGGGCGCGAGCAGATCGGGATGACCGGTGCGCTCATCCCAAGTGAGACGGTCGCGGTACGTGGCGCCGGGGGCCAGCACATTCCGGCGAAGGTAGTAGGCGCAGGGTGCGGGGCCACCACCGAACCAGCATGAACCCCAGGCGGTGGCGCCTGCGGAATTTGAGAGGACAAGATTCGGTGAGAAGGGACCGGTGTCGTAGGAGCAACCAACAGCACTGTGGTTGTGCAGTGTGACATAAATGTGCACTCGAGATCCTCCCGTGTACAGCGGCTGGTCGGAAGTGGTCGAGAGCGTCACTTGGCTCGCCCGACAACTCGGGGGCGCGACACCTGATGCCGATGAATCAGTTTGGACCAAAGGCGTCATGGAGGATGCCACTACCAGGACGACAAGAACCTTCAGGAACCGGGCAACGCGTTCTATCTCCGCCTCCTCTCACATCTCCATACTGTCCGTCACGAGATGAAATTGTCGCCGTCCATCCAAGAATCCTGGCAAGGGCGGTTGAACGGGGGTCGAGCAGCACTGCGAGGCAACGGTGGAACCTCGTTCGCCGGGTAAGCCGTTGGTCTCCGAAAGAAGTGAGCTGACACCACGTGGTCGGAGATTCACTTGCGCAAATCTGAGTGATCGCGATTCGTTCCGAGACGTCAACGCTGCTCGCCGAGCCCATAGCGGGCGTGTTCCGGGTATCACCGTTTCCTGCGCCACGGCAACGATTGCGCACACCGTCGCCCCGACACACTCGCGCTGTCGCGCGTGTCAGTGCCGCTATGACGATTAAGCGTCGACGTCCCAACGTCTCGATTATCTCGATGATGGCCAAATGACAATCGTCCGTTCTCTTTCGAAATGAACCCAGAACCCGACTCGTCATCGAGGCGGCAGACCAACAACGGGAAGCGTCGAGGGTAGCGAAGGTCACCACGGGGGTCATACTCGGGCGTTCGCCCGAGGGTGCCGGAGACGTACGGGCTCCGCCACCGTTTTCGTTGCGACTGCTGGCCGCGCGAAGCTTGCGACACGCTTCCCCGATGAATCGTTAACTTAAAAATGGGGATTTCGTTACGCCGCACATAAAACTTTCGTCCGGGAACCGAAGGTCGCTCGATCGGATGAGCCTGGCAAGAGGCGCGAGGATACTGGCGTCGTGATCACTGGGGGTACATTGAACTTACGGACCATTGACAACCAAGGACAACTGACTACCGGGCGCCGACACACCTCTGCGGATCGAGACTCTGGCGACAAGAAGTGATTCTGCATCCTTTCTACGCCACCGAGCCTTGGCGCATACGAGAGACCGACTTGGATCTCGATGTCCTGGCGCAGAGTGAGTCAGTATTCGCACTTTCCAATGGACATATTGGCTGGCGGGGCAATCTCGACGAGGGAGACCCCCACGGCCTGTCTGGTTCGTATCTCAACGGCGTCCACGAACTTCGACCGCTCCCCTACGCTGAGGCGGGCTACGGGTACCCCGAGGAAGACCAGGTGGTACTCAATGTCACCGACGGCAAAGTCATCCGACTGCTCGTCGACGACGAGCCCTTCGACATCCGCTACGGCCAACTGCATGGCCATGAGCGCACCTTGGACTTTCGCACCGGCGTCCTGGAACGACGCGTCGATTGGTCCTCACCCTCTGGACGGCGAGTTCGCGTGCATTCCCAGCGCATCGTGTCCCTCGTCCAACGATCAGTGGCGGCGATCTGTTACGACGTTGAAGCGGTCGATCATCAAGTACGTCTCGTCGTCCAGTCAGAACTGGTAGCCCAGGAACCGGCGCTGCCCGCGCGCGATGATCCGCGGGCATCCTCGGTCAGCAATGTTCCGCTGCGAGCCGAGTTCCACTCGCACGACGGGCTCCGGTGCGAACTCCTCCACGGCACCAACTTCAGCGGACAATTGATAGCCGCCGCCATGGATCATGAGATCGAGGGTCCACCGTCGATGAAGGTCCATTCCGAGAGTTTCGACGACCTCGGCCGGGTGACGGTGACAGTCTCCCTCGAACCGGGCGAGCACCTGCACCTCGTCAAGTACGTCACGTACGGTTGGTCCGCCGAGCGTACTAAGGAGGCACTTCGCGATCAGGTAGACGGCGCGCTCAATGCGGCGCGCGACACGGGGTGGGATGGCCTGTGCGCGCGGCAGTTCGAATATCTCGGGGATTTCTGGGATCGCGCCGACGTTGAGGTCGAGGGCGACGACGAGATCCAACAGGCCGTGCGCTTCTCACTCTTCCACGTGCTGGCCGCGGCGGCCCGTAATGAGCGGCGCGCTATTCCCGCCAAGGGCCTCACCGGCAACGGGTACGACGGCCACGCGTTCTGGGATAGCGAGACCTTCGTTCTATTCGTACTCAATTACACGATGTCCAATGCGGTCGCCGACGCCTTGAACTGGCGCCACGACACGCTCCCCGCGGCAATCAATCGAGCCACGAGCCTCGGCCTGAGAGGCGCGGCGTTCCCGTGGCGAACCATCAATGGCGCCGAGTGTTCGGCGTATTGGCCCGCCGGCACCGCCGCATTCCACGTGGGGGCTGACATCGCCGACGCCGTCATCCGGTACTTGCACGCCACCGGCGACGCCGAATTCGAAACGGGCGTTGGATTGGGACTGCTGACGGCCACCGCGAGATTGTGGAATTCCCTCGGGCATTTCAATCTGGAGGGAGGTTTCTGCATTGACGGTGTCACCGGTCCCGACGAATACAGCGCCGTCGCCGATAACAACGTCTACACGAATCTGATGGCGCAGCGCAACCTTGTCGCGGCGGCCGACCTTGCCGAGCAGCACCCAATTGAAGCCAGTTCCCTAGACGTGGACGCGCAGGAAATCGCCGCGTGGCGTCACGCGGCCGAGTCCATGGTGGTGCCGTTCGATGGCGCGCTCGGCGTCCACGCCCAGAGCGAACGCTTCACCGAACACGACACCTGGGATTTCGCGGCCACCGCGCCCGAGGACTATCCCCTGTTGTTGCATTTTCCGTACTTCGACCTCTACCGCAAGCAGGTAGTCAAGCAAGCCGACTTGGTACTAGCGATGTTTCTGAGAGGCGACGCATTCACTGAGGAGCAGAAGGGGGTCAATTTCGAGTACTACGAAAAACTCACCGTGCGCGATTCATCGCTATCGGCTTGCTGTCAGTCAGTGATCGCCGCGGAAGTCGGGTATGTCGCGTTGGCGTACGACTATCTAGCCGAGGCCGCCCTGATGGACCTGGATGACCTCGAGCACAATACTCGTGACGGCCTGCACATGGCATCACTGGCGGGAACGTGGATCGGACTGGTCGCCGGCTTGGGAGGGATGCGCGAGTACGGGACGACGCTCAAGTTCGCGCCCCAGCTTCCTGAAGGTGTTGGTCGCCTCGCCTTCAACGTCGAATTGCGAGGCCGTCGCCTGCACGTTGAGACCACGCCTTCGACGACTAGCTACGTCCTCAGACAAGGTGACGAGCTGGAGATCTTCCACTTCGAGGAAGCCGTCACCGTCTCGACCCATCAAGAATCGATTTTCGAAGTGCCCAGTAGGGGCGCTCCTCCCACGGCTCTGGTGCCACCGCGTCAACCCTATGGACGCGAACCGATTCACCGTCTGGCCGACCCGGCGAGGCGAGAGGACAAGGAATGAACGGGGCGACCTCAGACCATGGGGAAACGAAGGTTGACCTTGGCGCCTATGGCGCCTGGCTGTTCGACATGGATGGGGTGCTGACCAAGACCGCGGCAGTGCACGCCGCGGCGTGGAAACAGGCCTTCGACGAGTTCCTCCTAAGCGAGGCCCAACGCGCAGGTACCCCGTTCGTACCCTTTGACATCGAGGGCGACTACGACCAGTATGTCGACGGCGAACCCCGCGAAGACGGGGTGCGCAATTTTCTCGCCTCGCGCGGCATCACCCTTCGCGAGGGTGACGCCGACGATCCCGTGGACGCACGAAGTGTCAAGGGACTCAGCAATCGAAAGAACGAAATGGTGCTCGAGGTCATGGCACGCGACGGCGTCGCCGTCTTCGAAGGTGCCAGGGATCTCGTCAGCGCGTTGCGCCGACGTGGTGTCAAAGTCGCCGTGGTCTCCGCTAGCGAGAACACCAAGGCGGCTCTAGGGGCAGCGGGGATTCTCGAACTCTTCGACGCCATCGTCGACGGCGTCGTGGTGAGGGAACGTCACCTCGCCGGAAAGCCAGCCCCCGACAGTTTCCTCGAGGGCGCACGGATGCTGGACATCGAGCCAGCCCACTGCGTAGTACTAGAGGACGCCCTCGCGGGGGTGCAGGCCGGACGCGCTGGACACTTCTCCCTCGTTATCGGGGTCGACCATCACGACGCACCCGGCGTGAACGATTACGCCGACCAATTGCGGGCCAACGGCGCCGACGTTGTCGTCAGCACTCTCGCGCAACTGAGCGCCGCGCCGCACTGACGGCGGGCGGTCGGTTGCGAGCGCAGAGTCCTCAGCGTCATTCGACGCAGTCCCCCCATGACTCCGCCGTGGCGTCTAGAGAGCTAACGCACCTCCCGCACCGCCGGGCATCGGACGGGATCACATCGAAAGATTGGGGTCGTGATCGGCAAGCGGGGATCCGCGGAGCGCGTGTCACTGTCATCGTCCACTGGCGGCAACGCTCGAGCCATTCATCGATGTCGCGCACGGGCGTCGCCGGGCCTGGCGTGACGACACAAACATCGCTCCACCGAGGATCACACTTCAGCCGTCGAACGAATGGTGCTCCATGAACGGATGGGGGTCATCCCCAGAAGAATTGATGAGGCGATGGTGTGGGCGCTTTGCAATCGTGAAGGTCGGGCCAATGGCGCCGAGTCGCTGAACTTCTCCAATGCACTTGCGATCAAGGACCGTCTCCTTCGTCAAAGGTTCTCCTCGACGAAGGAGACGAGCACGAAACCTCGAGTTCTCATTCTGGGAGGCACCAATGATTTGGCGCGACCACGTCAGCGATTGACGCGGGGCCCCAGGAGCCTTTGGCGTAGTGTTGCACCGCAGGTGGATTTTCGAGCAACGGAGCCGCCACCTCCCAGAGTCGCTCGATTCCGTCAGAGCGGGTGAAGAGTGAGCGGTTGCCGAGCATGGCCTCGAGGATGAGATGCTCGTAAGCCTCGAGATGATTGGCGGACTGAAAAGAGTCCTTGTAGCGAAAGGTCATCTCGGCTGAATCGAGGTGCATACGTGGTCCGGGCTCCTTCGCCAGGAAGTGCGCGTGGATCGAGCCGGGATCGGCGAAATCCACCACCAGCTTGTTGCCACGCCAACTCGGGGCATTCTCAACCATGGGGAAGAGACGCATGACCGGCTCGTCGAATCCGATCGTGATCACCTGGCGGCTTTGGGCCAGGCACTTGCCGGTGCGAAGGTAGAAGGGCACACCCTTCCAACGGGTGTTCTCCACTTCAGCGCGAAGCGCCACGAACGTTTCGGTCTGGGAGTCGGCCGCCACTCCCGGCTCGTCTCGGTAGCCGTCGTACTGTCCACGAACGACCTGGATGGGGTCAATAGGGCGAAGGGTCTGAAAGACCTTGTGCACTTCGTCCCGCAGTGGTCCAGCGTCCAGGCTGGTCGGTTGCTCCATGGCGAGAAAACCCAGCACCTGAAAGAGGTGGCTGACGACCATGTCGCGAAAGGCCCCCGTCTCTTCGTAGAAGCTACCGCGATTCTCGATTGACAGAGTCTCGGGCACGTCAATCTGCACGAAGGAGACATGGTCACGATTCCAGAGTGGTTCGAACAGCCGGTTGGCGAAGCGCAACGCCAAGATGTTGTCAATGGACTCCTTGCCCAGGAAGTGATCGATACGAAAGACCTGGGTCTCTTCGAAATTGGACTTGATCACGTCGTCAAGATGGCGTGCCGAGGCCAGGTCTACCCCGAAGGGCTTCTCACAGATCACCCGCGAGTTCTCGTTGAGTCCGGTGGCGCCCAAGGCCTCAATGACCGAAAGCACGGCGTCGGGAGGGATGGCGAGGTGAAAGAGGCGTCGCGCATCCCCGCCGATCTGGCTCTCGGCTAGAGCAACCGCGTGGTGCAAACCGCTGAAGTCGTGGGATTCGATCGCTGCGAAGGTGAGGGACTCTTTGAAGAAATCCCAGCATTCGCCTTCGGGAGGATTCAAACCAAACTGCTGGACCGCGTCGCGCGCTTCGGCGCGAAAAGTGTGGGTGTCCATGCCCGAGCCCGAGCGGCCAGCACCGATGATGCGATAGCGCTCGGGTAGTAAGCCCGCCGACGCGAGGTGGAACAGGCCCGGGATGATCTTTCGCTTGGCGAGATCGCCCGTCGCTCCGAAAATAACGATGACGTGATTGTCAGGCACCTGAGAGTCCAGTGAGAGCTGATCGGGGTTCACGGCGTACCTCCCATAATTGTGTGACGCACGGTATTTTTTGTGCCAACGAGATGCTCGCTGACCATTTCGGGGGCGAACAGCCCGTGAGCGACGACCCCAGGGATCTGTGCAAGCCATCGAGAAAGGTCCCAGGGTACGACGACATTACCGTGGAAGTCCGCCAGCACTCCGCCGTCCGGGCTCTGTGGCGCGACGCGCACCGTGCACTCGTGGAGCTCGAAGAGCGTTGCCGACAGGCCGAAGGAGGAGAGTTCGAGGGGTACCGGGGGGCGAAGTGCGTCAACGATTTTGGAGCTGTCGGCGATGACGACGAATCGCTCGGCCGCCGCGGCGACGATCTTCTCGCGGGTGTGCGCACCACCGCCGCCTTTGATCATCCACCCATCGGGCGCAATTTGATCGGCGCCGTCAATCGCGAGGTCCAGGCGCGCGATGTCATCAAATGGTTGGACGTTCAGCCCGAGTGCGCGGGCGGCGACCTCGGTTCGCGGTGACGACGCAACGAAGACGCATTTCGGGGCTCGCCGCGCGAGTGCGTCGAGCAAGAAAGCAACCGTCGTGCCAGTACCGAGGCCCACGCGCATTCCGTCTTCCACCAGTTCACTCGCCTCTTCGGCCGCCTGACGCTTCTCTCGTTCGATCTCCACGCTCACACCGTCCTTCGCTCAATGGTGAGGAGCGAGCGCACCACCTCAAACCGGCTCGTTGGTACGGCAGCGCTGTTCGCCGGGCGCCGCCGGGCCGTCTGACGCCAGTCGGTGCCATTCATTCGGGCGGGCGCAAGGGAGAGGGAGGTCATTCGCCGTCGGCCTTTGAACGCACCGGCGTTGACCATCGGTCGGACCCTTGCGCCCAGGACAGTACCTCCAGGAACGAGGGCTGGGATATCGCCCTCCGCGCGGGAATCGCGATATTCGAGATAGGCGAACTCGGTGAAGAGTTCATCGAAACGCTCCGTGCCGGTGTCGAGATCTCGCGCATCGACGTCGACAATCACGCGCGGATGTTCGTGGCCAACCAGACCAACTCCAGATTTTCGCTCCGACGACCGACCCCGACGGTTCGAAAGTGCGGTGGCTGTTCGGCGATCATCGGCTCTCCCTCCTGAGCGCTCGGTAGCGCTCGATGAGCGCGTTAGTCGAAGAGTCGTGAACGAGTACCGGCTCGTCAATCGAGGCCAACTCAGGGAGAATGCGCACGGCCAGGACCTTGCCGAGCTCCACACCCCACTGGTCGTATGAGTCAATCCCCCAAATGACGCCCTGAGTGAAGACGGAATGCTCGTACAGCGCAATCAGCGAACCCAGTAGTCGCGGAGTAAGTACCTCGGCGAGAAGCACATTCGTCGGTCGGTTGCCCTCCATGACGCGATGGGCCACTTCGTGATCCGGCACGCCGTCGCTGCGCACCTCCTGCTCGGTCTTGCCAAAGGCGAGCGCTTGGGCTTGGGCGAAGACATTGGACGTGAGAATGTCGTGGTGCTCTCCCACTGGATTGAGGCTGCGCGCGAATCCGATCAAGTCCACGGGCACGATAGAAGTTCCTTGGTGAATGAGTTGGTAGAAACTGTGCTGACCGTTGGTCCCAGGTTCTCCCCAATAAATTGGGCCAGTCGGATGTTCAACTCGCGAGCCATCGAGTGAGACGTGCTTGCCATTGGACTCCATGGTGAGCTGCTGAAGGTACGCGGGAAGACGTTTGAGGTATTGGTCGTAGGGCATCACCCCCACCGTCTGACAACCGAGGAAGTCGCGATTCCACACCGCGAGCAGTCCCATCATCACCGGAATATTCGCCTCGAAGGGGGCGGTGCGGAAATGCTCATCCATCGCGTGAAATCCGGCGAGAAGCTCACGGAACGCCTCAGGTCCGACGGCGATCATTGTCGAGAGACCGATGGCCGAGTCCATCGAATAGCGGCCACCCACCCAATCCCAGAAACCGAACATGTTCGCCGGGTCGATACCGAACGCCGATACTCTTTCTTCGTTAGTCGAGACAGCGACGAAGTGCCGAGCAACGGCGGCGTCGTCGCCGAGCTGGTCGATGAGCCACGCTCGAGCCGATTGCGCATTGGTGATCGTCTCAAGGGTTCCGAAGGTTTTGGAGGCCACGATGAACAGGGTCTCGTCAGCCCGCAGGTCGTGCACCGCTTCCACGAAGTCGGTCGCGTCGACATTCGAGATGAACCGGAAGGTGAGATCGCGACGTGAGTAGTGGCGCAGCGCCTCGTAGGCCATCACGGGCCCGAGGTCCGACCCCCGATGCCCACGTTGACCACATTCTTGATCACTTTGCCGGTGGAGCCCCTCCAATGCCCCGAGCGGACTTGGTCGGCGAACGCCGACATCTGGTCCAGCACCGCGTGCACTTGCGCGACGACGTCGACGCCGTCGACTATCAGCGAGGAGTCCTTGGGCATCCGCAACGCGACGTGCAAAACGGCTCGGTCCTCGGAGACATTGATGTGCTCGCCCCGGAACATCTGATCTCGTCGTTCAGCGAGACCCGCTTCAACCGCCAGGTCCACCAGCAGCCGAATAGTCTCGTCGGTGATCCGGTTCTTGGAGTAGTCGAGGTAGAGCCCCTCGGCCTCGATCTTCAGGCGTTTCCCACGTTCGGGGTCCGCCGCGAAGAAATCTCGAAGATGTCGCGCGCCGACCTCGGCGTGGTGCGACTCTAGGGCCATCCAGGCGGCACCCTCTGGTGAAGAATTCTCTGACGTCACTTGGTCTCCTTGGCCGCATCCGATTGGGCGTCGATTCTAGCGACGAGGCTCCTCCACGACGTGGCGAATGACGAAGCGCCCTCGTCTTGAAGCTTCTCCGCGAGCGGCCCGATGTCGATCCCAGCGGCAGTAAAACGCCGCAGCGTTTCGTCACAGTCACCCCCATCGCGCGCGAGCATCTCCCCTACTTCACCATGATCGAAGAAGGCCTCGAGCGTGCTGTTGGGCATCGTGTTGATGGTAAATGGTGCGGCTAAGCCCGTGACGTACATGGTGTCGGGCGCCGCGGGGTCCTTAGTCTTGGTGCTCGCCCACAACAGACGCTGCATTCGCGCCCCTTCGTTCTCGAGACGCTGAAAACGCTCGGACTCCATGACGTCGCAGTACGCGCGGTACGTCGCTTGACCCACGGCCAGTCCAAGTTGGTTCTTTAGCTCGCTCGGCACTACCGTCGCTACCGCCGTATCCCAACGTGAGATGAAGAGCGACGCCACGCAACCCACTGCAGGATCGAGACCCGAGGCGACTCGTCGCTCGATTCCGCGCAGGTAGGCGTCCGCGGCCGCTCGGTACTGGCTCTCGTCGAACAATAGAGTCACGTTGACGGGAACGGCGCAGGCAATGCATTCCTCGATGGCTGGAAGACCCTGGGTGGTGCCAGGTATCTTCACAAAGAGGTTTTCGCGTTGCGCGCGGGCGTGCAGCGACTTGGCTTCCTCCACTGTCTTGGCAGTGTCGAAAGCCAAAAGTGGTGAGACCTCGAGCGAGACCCAACCATCGACGCCGCGGGTGCGTGCGTGAAGTGGTGCGAAAAGATCCGCCGCACGTTGCAGGTCAGTCACGGCCACACTGTAGAAGATCTCCTCGCTCGATAGTCCGTGCTCTGATGCCTCGTGAATCGATTCGTCGTAGTCGCCCGTGGCAATGGCGGCATCGAAGATGGAGGGATTGGACGTGAGTCCGCTCACACTATGGGTGTCGATATAGCGAGCGATGTCGCCGTCGTCGAGCATGCCTCGCGTGATGTTGTCGAGCCAGAGACTCTGGCCGCTATCGTGCAACTGCCGTGTCGGATTCATGATTCTCCTCCTACCGCGGCAAGGGTGTCGCGCGCCACCTGAGCCACGCTGTCAGCCGTGAAGCCGAATTTCGTCTGCAACGCTTTGAGGGGCGCCGAGGCACCGAAGGTGTGCATCCCTACGACCGAACCGAGATCACCCACGTAACGATCCCAACCGAAGGTCGCCGCCTGTTCCACTGCGACGCGCGCCCGGACGCTCGGTGGAAGGACCGAATCTCGATATTCCTGGGACTGACGCTCGAACAACTCCCAGCAGGGCATGCTCACCACGCGCGCACCGATGCCGTCTCGGGCGAGTTCGTCTCGGGCGGCCAGCGCCAGATGCACCTCGGAGCCCGTCGCAAGCAACAAGACATCGGGTCGGCGGTTGTCAACGTCACTGAGGACGTAGGCCCCGCGTTCGACGAGCGACGCCGACGCCACCTCCGAACGATCGAGGGTGGGCAGCGACTGTCGAGAAAGTACCACCACGGCGGGCTCCCTCTTGAGAGCGAGGACGATACGCCACATCTCGACGACCTCATTAGCATCGGCGGGTCGGAACACGAGTATCCCCGGCATCGCTCGAAGTGACGCCAGTTGTTCCACCGGCTGGTGGGTGGGGCCGTCCTGGCCGACGCCGATCGAATCGTGCGTGAAGACGTGCACGACGGGAATCTCCATGAGGGCCGACAGACGTATCGCTGGTCGGGCATAGTCCGAGAAGATGAGGAACCCGGACCAGAATGATCGAAGCTTGGTGAGCGACATGCCGTTGGTGACGGCGGCGGCGGCGTGTTCACGGACCCCGAAGTGGATGTTTCGGCCACCGGGCGAATTCGATTGCAGATCGCCCGCGCCTTCGAAGAGCAAACTCGTTAACGTCGAGGGGGATAGGTCGGCGGCGCCGCCGAGCAACCACGGCACCGCCCGTGCCAGAGCGTTGAGCGTCTGACCCGACGAATCGCGACTCGCGAGGCCCTTCGCGTCCGCGGCAAAGGTCGGAAGAGACGCGTCCCAGCCCTCGGGAAGTTCACGTCGTTGGATGCGATCCACCTCATCGGCCAACACTGGATAGGTCTCGCGATACGACTCGAACTTTGCTTCCCACTTCGTGCGAGCATTGAGCCCGCGAGCCCCCACGCCTTGTGCGAAGCTCTCGTACACTTCTTCGGGGATGTAGAACTCCTCCTCTTCGGGCAAGTCGAAGAACCGTTTCGTCAATTTGACGCCTTCAACGCCGAGAGGTTCTCCGTGGGCCTTTGGTGTGTCCTCCACCGGCGAACCGTAGCCAATGTGGCTGTGAACCAGGATCAAAGTGGGGCGCTCCGCCTCGGCTTCGAAACTATGGAAAGCTCGCCCGATGAGCTCGATATCGTTGGCGTCAGCCACTGTGACCACGTTCCAGCCGTAGGCGAGGAACCGCGCCGCGACGTCTTCGGTGAACGTGAGGTCGATGTGCCCTTCGATTGTCACTCGATTGCAGTCGTAAATCCAACAAAGTTGTGAGAGTCCCTGATGGGCAGCGAATGACGCGGTTTCCGAGGCGACGCCCTCCATCATGCACCCGTCCCCGGCGAGCGCGTAGACGTTGAAGTCAAAGATCTCGAAACCGTCACGATTGAAGCGATTCGCCAACCACCGTTGCGCCATGGCCATACCGACCGACATGGCCACCCCTTGTCCCAGCGGTCCCGTCGTCGCCTCGACCCCGCTCGTCCAGCGATACTCAGGGTGGCCAGGACAGTGGGAGTCGAGTTGGCGGAACGTCTTGAGATCATCGAGTGTCACCGCCGGCTGACCGAGCATCTCATAGTCACCCTCCACCGACTGAGTTCGACTGAGGTGCAACAACGACCACAGCAGCGTGGAGGCATGGCCTTCGGAGAGGACGAATCGGTCGCGGTTTGGCCAGATCGGATCGGAGGGATCAAACCGCAAATACTGCTGCCAGAGAGTGTAGGCGAGCGGTGCTATGTCCATAGGTGTGCCGGGATGCCCTGAATCTGCTCGCTGGACCATATCCATGCATAAGCCGCGAATTACGTTCACCGACAGAGAATCGCTATTGGTCATCCAGATCAAAAACCCTCGCTAATTGATTCCTTCAACTACTCAGATGAATCGCCCGTCAACCACCCTGTTGACCTTAAAGGTTGATCGTGATGGTCGAGCGAAAGCGAGTGAAGTCACCGTTGGCGCACATCCTCACACCGCTCCGCCCATGAAGTCGTTCAAGACGGCAAGCGACGGACCTCGCCTTCTGGTGTCGTCGCCAGCCTCTCGAAGGTTCCGGGTCAGTGGTTCATCGACTCGGCACCAACTCGACTCACGCTCTATCGAGGCCCAAGGTAATGGCCACTGCGTCATCGCGACTGTGCGAAGTTCACAGCCCGGCGCTCGTCCGGGTCACCCGCGTCAATGTGTTCGCGCCACCGGGGGTGACTCGACCAGGGCACTCTGGGTGAGCACGTTTCGACCCTTCGCGTTCTCGAAGTGTCGCAACTGTCGACGACGGAGAATCGCGCTCTTCACGCAGGCGTCACCCGTAAAGCATCACTCACCACGCCCCGACCGAGCACACCATTCGACCATGACCGTCACTGGCAAGAAACCGGCGCCGGGGCGAAGACCCATCCTAAAAGTAGTAATACTCCGGCATGAAATTAGTGAGTGAGTTCGGCGTGAAGCCAATCTTGCTCTTCAGGGTCTTGATGACCTCACCGATACCACTGCCCGAGTAGGCGTTAGTGCTGTTGGGTTGGTAGAGCACCGGCAGTTGTTGGGCGGCGATATTGGCGAAGTTACCTAACGTCGCGGTACCGAACGTCGTCTGTTTCACGGCGGCGGTCAGCGGGCCGTAACTGTAGGCACCGATGTTGAAACTCGCACCGGGGACGAACAACGACTCACCTGAGGGGTAATAGTCCGGCGCGTAGATCCATCCCGCGCCCCAGAGGCAGATGCTCCAGTTGGCGGTGTTGCTCACGCAGTCACCGACCACCTTGTTGAACGGCTCGGCCAGCGTCTTGGCGTTGATGCCAATGGCCTTCCACTCCGACACCTCGGTGGCGACCTGAACGGCGAGTTGAGGTATGCCACTGCCGTACTCCATCGTCACGGTGAGAGCCTCACCCTTCGTGATCCCCGGACCGCACTCGCTCGAGGCCGAACCGGGCGTGGCACACGTCGCACCGTTAGCGCCGAAGGTCCAACCGTGGCTCCTCAGCAGCGCCTGAGCCCTCGTCGGGTTGTACGAGTACGGGTTAACTTTCGAGACCGGTCCGGAGATCGCGGCGGCGGTCACGGGCGGTAACGGGTTGATCTGCTGGTAGCCGTAGCCCTTTTGGATCTTGGAGATCATCAAGGGCTGGTTGACTGTCAACTGCAAGGCCTGGCGTATGTAGAGCTGGTCGAGAAACTTCGATTGAGGGCTCGCGGAATTGAAGTTGTACGCCGCGTAGTCCACGGACCAGGGTGCACCGACGTCGATGTTGTACTTGCCGGCCACGGGAGCCCAATTCGCACCGGGGTGCGTCGGGGTGCCGTTGGCCGTCAGGTTCGTCGGGTCGACGTAGCCGAGGTCCACCTTGCCCTCACGCAGAGCGATCTGCTCAGCGGCGGTCGTGGTGTAGGGCAACTCTACGACGGACGCGACCATTGACTTCTGCGGACCCGAGTACATCGGGTTGGGTACGAAAGTGACGTTTCCGAGGTTGTCGAAGCGGGTCAACTTATAGGGACCGCTGTCGCCAGCTTGCCACATGGCGTCGGTGTAAGTCGACTGACTGGCCGCCTGCTTGATCAGGTAGTTGTACACCAAGGTGCACGCGGCGTCCGTCGCCGGGGCGCCGTAGACACCAGTCGCACAGGTTGACGACTTACCGGGGGCGCTGACGTCCCACGCGTCCGCGAAGGGCGTGATCTCAGAGAGGTAGTTGTACAGGATCCAGTTGGTGTTCACCGACGTGGTGAAGTTGATCTTCACCGTGTTTCCCTGGCCGCTCGCGCTCGCCACCTGGTCCGGAATTCCGTACCCCTTGTTGTAGCCGCAGTAGTTCGCGCGCTGCGCGTGATACAAGTTCAAGAAGAACATGACCGACTGGGCATTGACGTTCTGACCGTCCGCGAACTTCCAGCCCTTCATGTTGATCGTGATCGTCCGATTGCTCTGAGAGAACTGCGGCGCCGCCGCCAACGACAGGGCAGGCGTGTAAGTCGCGTTAGCACCCAAGCCGAACCAGTACAAGGGACGATACATCTCATCCTGGAAGGCGTTGATGTTCGCCACAGAAAAATAGGTGCACGTCATGAAAGGGAAGTTGTAGTTCGGATTAGCTCCCGGTCCTTCGGCGAAGGTTAGCGTGGCGGCGGAGCCCTTCGATCCATTCGATCCGCCTCCACCCGAGGTGGATAGACCGATTGCCAAACCACCCACCGCGAGGATGAGTACCGTCAGAAGAATTATCTTGACTCTTTTTTGCATGGTCGTTCTACCCCCCACACCACGGAAGTGGTCAGATGCGATTCCCCGGTTCGATACCGTCTCTTTGTAACGCTAACGATCAAAGTTGAACATTCGTTCGTTTCAGGTGACGACGGCATGACAGTGCCAAGAAGAATTCGTAATTCTCTTACGAGCGCGTTACTTTTGCGACGACTTGGCGTCGTCGCTCAAGAGGTGTCTCGAACATGAGTGATGGTCCAACCTCATCCACGTGTTCTTCGGTGCGAAGTGGAACCTATATCCCCGACGACACAAGAACTATTGCTGGCCGTCCCGACCACACGACGAAGATTCCTTAGTAAGATCGTTGACGCTCTCCTGGGTGCTGTGGTGACAAGGTCTGGGCTCGACAAGACATGCGACGTCCCGGGTAATCAGGGGTGTCTCTTCCTTTTCTCTCGATACATGGCCTCGTCCGCTCGGCTGATGAGAATCTTCAAGTTCTCAATCTCCGACCGTCCCAAAATGGCCACACCTACACTCGTCTCGAGGCGGTAACGGCTACTTTCACTGTCATTTCTATCGTCAAGCGCCTTTTGCAACCGACCTATTGCCGCTTCAGGTTCGCCCGGTCCCGAGAGGAGTACAACGAATTCGTCACCGCCAAACCGCGCAATCACGTCGGACAGCCGAAACGCTCCTCGTAGGAGGTCCGCAAATTCGCGAAGTGCTCGGTCCCCCTCTGAGTGAGAGAACTCGTCGTTGATCAACTTAAAATTATCGAGGTCAAAATAGAGGAGGGCAGAATCTGCCAATACTCTGCGGTTGATGTCAAGCACCATTGAGGCCGCCAACTCAAATCCCCGGCGGTTACCCAAGCCAGTGAGCGAATCGGTCACTGCCATTTTGCTAGTGGCGATCTCGTTCTCGACCATCTCGGCCAGGTCTCGAAGCGATTCAATTTCCTCCGCCGTTAACTCTCTCGGATGCTGATCGATGAGGCACAAAGTACCGAGCGTCGTCCCACCGGGGCCGGCGATCGGACAACCCGCGTAGAAACGAATATCAGGGCTCCCCACGACGAAGGGATTGTCCACAAATCGCTCATCCTTGGTGGCGTCGGGGACCATCATCACGTCATCACCCAAAATTGCGTGCCCGCAAAAAGAGATGTCCCTCGGCGTTTCGGTGAGATCAATGCCAATACGGGATTTGAACCACTGGCGGTCTTCGTCTACGAGTGTGACCAGTGCCGTTGATACGCCGAACAGCCGCTGAGCGAGACGAGTGATTCGGTCGAAACGCTCTTCAGTCACACTGTCCAACAATCCGAGTGAACGTAGTTCTAGCAATCGCTGTGTCTCGTTCGGCGGTACTGGAGGCTTTATCGTACATCCACCCTATGGTTCATTCGTCGACAAGAATCAGTCAACCGTTGATATCCAACGGTGATCAAAATTCTCGTGAAACACGATCGATCTCATGCCATGACATCGGGTCAGACCTCGACATTTCGGCCCCCTATGCGTCGGTGGCGTTCCGAAATCGCCAGAACGATGATCATCACACCGATGGTGCCGATGGTGATCTGCAAGTCCGGTGAAACTACTACCCAAAGCGCTTCAATCAAGATCCAAGCCACGAGACCCACCCCCACCGCAAAATGACCAGCCATCTCGAACCGGTGTCGCAAGAACACCGACGTCACCGTTAGCGCCGGGCAAACGCCAACGAAGAAGATGAGGGCGACCCCGGGCCAACGCCACGAGTCGAACCACGTGCCCTGCAAATACTTGAGTGGCATCGCGGTCAGCGGGTGGGACGTCATGTACGCCCCGCCACCCAATGCGGAGATGGAAACGAGACCCTCCAGAGCAACGAGGACGCGTTGTTGCCAGTCCAAACTGCGCCGTGAGCGAACCTTCGTCTCGAGCCAGGAATCGTCACCATTTGCGTGATCATGGTCTCGTGATCTGGCGATGAGTGGGCTCCTCATGATGACCAATCCAATCGCGATCGACTCGCCAATTGAGCGCCGACATCGAACCCCCATATCCGGGCACGCTCGACTTCACCTGGAATCAGGTGGTTCTTTCGATCAACGAGGAAACTCTCGGGTGCCAGCAGTACCTCAATTCCCCGCCGTCGTATCGATCTAGAGATGGACTTCGACGCGCGACCGGTGAACATCCCTGGTGCCTCGAAACGAGTGTCGAAGATCGCGAAGGGAATTGCGGCTTCGGTCAACGAGCTCAACCACTCGCGCACGCCGGGAGACGACGCCGCGCCTGGTTCGAGTACGAGATCGCCACCGGACTTGGCGACATAGTCCGGAGACCCTTGGCGAGTCTTCGCACGAGGCAGACTCCACACGTGAGTCGGCGCACCGATGACCACGAGAACGGTCCCGTCGAGATCGGAACTTGTCATGCGGTCCGCTCGGATCAGACGTACTTCCGCGGCGCTCGCCAAGCCATCGGCGATGGCTTCGGCAACTCGCCGAGTGTTACCGAACATTGATTCATAAATGACTAGTGCGCGCATTGCTTTCTCCTCTCACCACATCGCCCCGACCCCATCGTCCGACTTTCATCTCCTACCGATGGCGTCAACGAACCAAGGACGAATTGGCCGACGAGAGCGAGCCGCCTCATGAGACACCAGCGACCTCGGGGTGAGTGCGGTCGATCTCGGGATCGGTCGGGGGCGGTGAAGCCGACGGATCAGTACTTCCAGGATCCGTCCCACCAGCGTCGAAGGAGAAAGGAGGGTACTCGTCGCGCAGCAACAAGACGTAAGTCAGCACGCGAAAACTCCACCGGTTCATCCCCATGACGAAGTCAAACAGCGCTTGGGGATAGCGGCCCGTGATGATGAGGATCACCGCAGCCGCGAAGACCAGAAGGTCAATCACCCCTCCACGCGAGGCGAAGGTCCAGTCGTTGAGATGACCACTCGTGAAGCCCCATCCGCCACCCATGAAGACGGCCACGATGATTAAGTGGGGAATCGCTAAAAGCCACCACTTCACAAGTACGAGCCCCCGCGACAACCGCTGGGGGTAATCGACGTCGAAGGACGCGGGATACGAGTCATCGGGCTCGAGCGAAAACGGAGGATATCGGTCGGTCGCCAATGCGCTGAAGGAATAGAAACCCACCCGCCACGTCCATCGCATAACGCCCACCGTGTAGTTGAAGATGGGTTCTGGGAAGCGACCGGTGAACAAGATGGCGAAACCCGCGAACATCGTGAGGGGTATGACAGCCAACCACAAGAAGGCGAGGACGACGAGGTGAGGCACGATGAGAAACGGCTTGATGATCCATCGCCAACGGCTCAGTGATGGGTCCAAATGCCCGTCGAGGCGCGCCGGATACACCGCACCCGACGTCGCCGCGGCGGGCTCGTCCATGGGGAGAATTGCGAATCCCTCAGCGGCACGCGGGTGCGTCCTCTCTCGACGGCCACGCTCCAGCCCTACGACCGCGAAACCGAGCATCAAAGCGCCCGCCAGGAATACGAGTACTCCGCCAACTGTCAAGCCAATGCCCAGAGGACCAACAATCCCCGTGTTCGTTCCGACCGAGACGTTGGCTACGATGCCCGAACCAGCATCGGCCCTCATCACCACCACCGACCAGCTCCCGGACGTGGGCCGCCACGTAATCTGCTGCACGCCCACCCCCGAAGCCGACGTCACCCAGAATTGTTGGGCCGCCGGAGACGCGGGAATCCGAGTACCCGCGACAGATTCGTAGATCGGTCGAAACGGTACAACATTGACCGACGTCAACCGGTCGTGATTGACGTCCGCAAGATACCGGTTGACGCGGTCGGTGGCGGCGATTCCGACGAATGTCCCACCGCTCGCCACGTCGACCCTGACTCGAACCGTACCGAGGGGATTAATCGAAGACCAATCATTGGGCCCAGGGTGCATTGCGAAGTCGACCGACGATGTCAGGGCCGAGCCACCGGACTGAAACAACTCGCTCGACGAGTTGAAATATCCAGTCGCATCACGCTGAGTCGCATTCGCCCAAAGCAGTCCACCACCGGCACCTGCCACACCCAACCCGGCCACGACCGACAATGCCCCCGCCGCCACAAGAAGAATTCTGCCCACACGCATCTCTTGCCTCCCGCAAACCTCCCACGGAGAATCAAACTCAGATCCATGGAAATTCTCTCGCATCCCCCTCGCATTGACCAGAGGAGAAGGTCACCGATCAATTGACATTATGCACCAATGCATCTAACAGTTTGAGTTGTTCAACGTGAGATGACGATGAAGCTCTTGGCGTCATGTCCAATGACACCCTGGGTGCATTGCCGCTCACACGACATCCGCCAGCCGTCTTGATGAACCAAGAGTCGCCTACGGGAATTGGCTCGAATTGAGCTGGCGTCGATCACGTGTCCATCTCTTGGAAAAGTGTTCGGTACATGGCGACAACGGCACTAGACCATGGCGGAGTGAGTGAAATCGACTTCTCGAAAAAGGCAATGACATCCTTCAATGGGCCAATCATTTGCCAAGTCTCATCACCCTTATCAAAATGTTGTCCGGCAAAGACGTCAGACACGACGAAGGCCCAGGCTTTCCCTGGGCCTTCGTCGTGTCTCATTTACTTCCTGGTGGCGGGGGAACTCTGGTCACATCAGTCCCTTTGCTTCAAAACTCCATAAAATACCTGATCCGTGACCTTGCACACCCTCGTGCACAGGGGATGCACACCCTAGGCGAATCAGGTGAGGCGGCAAGACTGTTCACAATTGTCAAGGGCATCTTCGTAAATTAGGGCACGGCTGTGACGTCCAGTTAGTGCAGAACATCGAATTACCTGTGCCCTGAATCTCCACCCTGCTGAGCCTCCCGCCTTCAGCGCTCCGTCCCGAGACGAATTGAGAGGTCATGGGTAACGTCATAGTTCGGTTTCGGTTCTCGAATGAGTCGGTCGGTGGTCAAGGGTACCTGTCGGACGGCTCTGAAGTACTTGAGGTTGCGCGCGAGATTCGAACCACACCTGTCCGCTCACCTCTCGGCAAGTAACTCACTTTTGGCCTTTTCGAGCGCTTCTTTGCTTCCCGCCGGAATTGTGGGCGACTTCAGGCCCATCTCGTCAATGGCGTTGACGATGATGCCACCAACGAGTGCTCGTAGCGCATATTTGTGATCAGCCGGTACCACGTACCACGGTGCCCAGGTGGTCGAGGTAGCGCTCAGCGCCTCCTCGTACGCGCTCTGGTACTCGTCCCAGTACATTCGCTCGGCGAGGTCCGCCACGGAGAATTTCCAGTTCTTCGCCGGATCATCCAGACGACTGAGGAATCGATTCTTCTGCTCCTCCTTGGACACGTGCAGGAAAACCTTGACGATTCGCGTCTTGCTGCGATGGAGGTGATGCTCGAAAGCGTTGATGTCGGCGAAGCGATCATTCCAGAACTTCTTATTCGGTCCGCCACTGGGCATCTCGTGAGCCTTGGCCAGGAGGTCGGGATGCACTCGAGTCACCAGCACGTCCTCGTAGTAGGAACGGTTGAAGATACTCATGCTCCCGAGGTCGGGCAGCGCCTTGGAGCAGCGCCACAGAAAGTCGTGCCCAAGCTCCTCGGTCGACGGCTGCTTGAACGCTTGGACCCGACAACCTTGCGGGTTGACTCCGGACATCACGTGCTTGATGGTCCCGTCCTTGCCGGCCGCATCCATCGCCTGGAGCACGATCAAAAGAGAGTACGAACCATCCGCCCACAGCAACTCCTGCGCCGTGGCAAGCTCGTCCACGAACTCCTGGAGGTCCTCCTCGGCGACTTTCTTGCGCTGATGACCCTTCTTGCCGTCTTTGTCCGGGTGAACCAGCCAGTCGCCCGCCACGTGCTTAGTACTGCGATCCTCGAGACCAGCAGAATCACCCGACGTGATTCTCATCTCGTCCAAGACCTCTTTATTGAGTTTCATCCCATCATCTCTTGCTGTGACGTATTGAGTGCGTCCTTGGTGTCGTGTGCCTCACACCACTCGCACCTGCGACGACCACCGGTGCCCCCCACGGCGTGGCCGTCGTTGGTGATGGCTTGCCCGTAGGGACACGCGACAAGGTCATGGAACACGGGGGCATTGGTGTCAGTGCCGGTGTGAAACGGCGACACCGCGGCGTGCGCCTCGCACCACTCGCAGCGCCGACGACCATCGGTGCCCGGCACAGCGTGATCGTCGCGGGTGATCTCCTTGGCGTAGGGGCACGCACTGGAGTCGTGGTAGAGGGGCTCGCCCGGACTGGTGTCGACGTCAGTGTGGAATGGGGCGACACTCGCGGCCATCGTGGCCAAGTCAGCTCCGGAGCGATGTTCAGTCGAAGACGCTGCGTCGTCCGCGGCGGTGCTGGAGGGATCGAGCAGTCGATACCCGATCAACTTGACACGGTCGGTGGCGACGAACCACACCAGCGCGTAGCCCCACACGAGGGCCGCGTAGCGCCACCCAAGGGGCGTCATGAAGATGCCCAAGACAGCGATGCACGTCGCCAGGACCTGCGTGCCGAGCACCGCCAGAAGCAGAATTCGAGCAGGGCGGATCGACCAGAAAGAACCGCGGGTACGGGCCTGGAAGATCGTCAGATGTCCGGCCACCGACAGCGTCAAATACATCATGGTCTGCAGTTCGGGGTGGCTGAGGTGAAAGACCCGGTCACCGAGAAAGAACACGCCGAAAGCGGCGACGGGTCCCACGACTCCCAAAATGGTGGCCATCCCGAGTACGACGCGCATGTTCCACGCCTCGGGTCGATTCCGGTAGCGGACATTGTCGTAGGCGATCGACAAAATGGCACCGTCGTTGAGAAGGGCCAGTAGCACGATCTGCATCGCCGTCACCGGGAAGAAGTTGAAGATAAGGATGACTGCGGTGACGAACAGCAGGACTCGTAAGGTTTCGGCGATGCGGTAGATGGCGTAACTGTCCATCCGCTGGAATATCTTGCGGCTCCCCTTGATCGCATCGATGATCACCGACAGGCCCGGCGTGGTGAGCACGATCGACGCCGCCGCGCGCGCCGCGTCGGTCGCTCATGAAACGGCGATCCCGCAGTCGGCCTTCTTGAGTGCGGGAGCGTCGTTGACACCGTCTCCGGTCATGCCGACGATGTGGCCGCCCTTTTGTAGGACGTCCACGATGTGGTACTTGTGCTCGGGGAACACCTGGGCGTAACCGTCCGCTCCTTCGATGGTTTTTGACATGCCCGCAGTTTCGATGCGCTTCGTGTCACCCAGACTGGCGGCGTCGAGGATGTCGGTGCCCATCCCGAGGGTCTTGGCGGTCTCCTTGGCGATAGCGAGCGCGTCGCCCGTGACCATCTTGACCTCGACGCCCATCTGGCTCGCCGTCGCGATGGTCGCTTTGGCGTCGACGCGCGGCGGATCGAACAGGGGCAGTACGCCGAGGAACTGCCATTCACCGCTTCCCTCAGCACGCGCAACTCCCAATGAGCGAAAACCCCTCGCCGCGAAGTCGTTGACCGCTTGGTCCACGCTCGCCTTCAACTCGTGAGTATTGGCCGAAAGAGCGAGAATCACCTGAGGGGCGCCCTTGGTCACCTTGAAAGTAGAGCCCGTTGATCCCTTGACCGTCGCCTCAGTACGCTTGCTGACCGCATCGAAGGGCTCGAAGTGCTCCACGTGGTAGCCGCGCAAGGACTGATCGCTCGTCAGGCCACCGAGTACCGCCAGGTCGATCGTGTCGTTGTCGTCGGCACGCGACGCCAGCGCTGCATCCAGGATGACGTCGTCAATCGAAACCCCATCGACCGCGAAGGGGTCACCCAGCGTCAACTTGTTCTGGGTCAGGGTGCCGGTCTTGTCCGTACAGAGCACGTCCACGCCGGCGAGTTCCTCGATCGCGACGAGTCGGCTGACGATGGCCTTCTTCTTCGCGAGAAGACGTGCGCCGACGGCCATCGTCACTGAGAGCACCGTCGGCATGGCCACGGGAATAGCTGCCACCGTGAGTACTAGGGCGAACTGCAACGTCGTGAGGAATGGATCGCCACGGATGAGCGACACGAGGATGATCAGGCCCACCATCGCCAGGGCCAGAATGATCAAGTACGTGCCGATCTTTAGCACGGCACGCTGGAAGTGACTGACCGTCTCACTACCCTGAACGAGTTCCGCGGTCTTGCCGAAGTAGGTATTGGTGCCCGTGGCGTAGACGAGGGCGCCGATCTCGCCCTGGCGGACAATTGACGCGGAGAACACTGCGTCGCCTGGACCGCGCGACGCGGGCAGCGACTCTCCCGTGAGCGCCGACTCGTCGATCTCGACCGGGTCCCCCTCGAGCAGACGGGCGTCGGCGGGAATGATGTCGCCCAGGCGCAGTCGGATGACGTCGCCCGGGACGAGCTCGCGTGCCGGCGGATTGGTCCACTCGCCGTTGCGCAGCACGCGGGCCGTGATTGCCAGTTCCGCCTTCAGGGCGTCGATGGCCTTGCCGGCCTGATGCTCTTCCCGGAACCCGATGCCGGCGTTGGCGAGGAGCAGGACGAGGATGATGGCGAAGTCCGGCCAGTGACCCAGCACGGCCGACAGGATTACCGCGACCTCGATCATCCAGGGGATGGGTCCCCAGAAGTAACCGAGGAACTTCACGAACTCGTTGACTTTCTTCGCTTCAATCTCGTTCGGCCCGTACTGGCTCAGGCGTGTAGCGGCCTCCACCTGGGTGAGACCCTTCGACGACGACGCCAGTGACTTCTCGACCTCGGCGAGGGGAAGCGTCTTGAGGTCACCCTTTTCGCCGGACTCTGATCCCCGCTTCTCGACCGGGCGCACCAACTTGGATTTTCGAGACTTGGCACTCGGCATGTCGAACTCCTTCGTACAGGGTGCCCGATGATTCAGAATCTACGTCGTCCCTCGCCGGCACCACTTGGATCGCGACAGCCTCCGCGCACTGGTCAGTTCGCTGACCGGGCGTGCAAAAGAACGCGCCCGGCGAGTGGCGAATGTAGGGATTTGCGTGTCGCACCTAGCATCAGCCACCCGTCGGCCTTGCACTAGTGAATCAGGACTTTCAGCGCGTCGTGCTGGGCGGCATTGGCGAACACGTCGTATGCCTGGAGCATCTGGTCAAAGGTGAACTCGTGGGTGACGAACTTGTCCGCGGGCAACTTGTGTTCAGCGACAAGCTTCAGCAACATCGCCAGCGTGTTGGTGTTCACCAGACCCATCGAGATATCGATGTTCTTGATCCACAATTCGTTGAGTGCCAGCTCGACCGGCTTTCCGTGCACGCCGATATTGGCGACGCTGCCCCCGGGGCGAACGATTTCGGTCGCCATGGTGAAGGTCTGGGGAAGACCGACGGCCTCAATAGCCACGTCGACTCCCGCCCCGTCGGTGAGGGCGAGTACCTGCTTCTTCCAGTCCGCATCTCCCGAGTTGACCGTGTCGGTCGCGCCGAAATCCGAGGCTCGCTTGAGGCGAGCGTCATCGAGGTCAATGGAGATGATCTTGGAGGGACCATAGAGACGTGACGTCATGACCGCGGACAGCCCGACTGGCCCTGATCCGATCACGGCAACGACGTCGCCCGGATTCACCTTGCCGTACTGGACGCCGATCTCGAACCCGGTCGGCAGAATGTCCGAAAGCAGAATGCCCTCGGCGTCCGTCAAGCCCTCGGGGACCTTATAGACAGAATTCTCCGCGAAGGGGACCCGAACGAACTCCGCTTGCGTGCCGTCGATCATGTATCCGAAGATCCATCCGATACCCGCGAGGCCTTCGGGATCGAGGCAGTGGCTGAAGAGGCCGAGGCGACAGTTGGAGCACCTTCCGCACGAACTCACGCACGAAAGGATGACGCGGTCGCCCACCGCCAACTGCGTGATCCCCGCACCGATCTCGGTGATGACACCGATGCCCTCGTGTCCGAGGATCCGGCCGACTTGTACCTCGGGGGTATCACCCTTGAGGATGTGCAGGTCGGTGCCGCAGATTGTCGTGGCGACCATCTTCACGATCACGTCCGTCGAGTGTTGAATGACCGGATCGGGAACTTCCTCCCAACTCTTCTTGCCAGGACCTTGATATACGAGCGCTTTCATGGCGGTACTTTCTCATGCCAGTTGTGTGATGACTGCTCTCAAGCGCCGTTTGCGCCCTAAGACCACTGGTAGACCATCGAGTGAAACCTCACCTAATTAGTATATGTAATAATCGGTGTATGAAATCAAGTGACTTTCAGCCCTTGGAATCGGTGGTTGACGCCGTCCTCTCGGCGAGCCGAGTCCTCGTGGCGGTGGCCGCACGTTCGCTGTCCGACATCGCTGAGGAGGTCACCCTCACCCAGTACCGGACCCTCGTCGTGCTCGCGTCACGAGGACCGCAGAACCTGGCCGGATTGGCCGAGTCGGTCGGGGTGACGCCGGCCACGGCCACTCGAATGTGCGACCGGCTCGTGAAGAAGGAGTTGATTGCTCGCCAACCCGAAAAAGAGGATCGTCGCCAGGTCCGCCTCGCACTGACGAAGAAGGGTCTCGAACTGGTCGGCGCGGTGACGGATCGTCGCCGCAAGGAGATCGGGGCAATAGTGAACACGATTGCCCCCGCGGAGCAGTCCGTTCTCGTCCAGGCCCTGAGCCGGTTCGCGGCGGCGGCAGGGGAGGTCCCCGAACAGGACTGGTCAACTGGATGGGACATCTAGATGCCCCTCAGCGATATCGCCGGCAAGCGCCGGTGGCCACGAGAGATGCGCTCAACGCGGGTGCGCGTCGGCCAGTGGCTCGCGTCGGCGACCTACACCCAGAAGTGGCTCGTACTGGGCACCGTCATCGGCGTCATCGCCGGACTCGGCGCCGTCGTCTTCTATGAGGCGCTTCGACTCGCCACGTACGTCTTCCTCCAGGTCCTCGCGGGCTACCGAGTCCCTCTGCCCGTCAGTGAAGGTGGGGCCTTAGCGTCCTCTCACTTCGAACGACCATGGGCGATCCCCCTCATCGCGTGCGTGGGCGCGCTGGCAGGAGCCGTCCTGGTCTTCGCAGTCGCACCCGAAGCCGAG
Organism: uncultured Acidimicrobiaceae bacterium; assembly: GCA_963734655.1. Taxonomy (GTDB): domain Bacteria; phylum Actinomycetota; class Acidimicrobiia; order Acidimicrobiales; family RAAP-2; genus RAAP-2. The sequence goes on from CAVTHY010000001.1 coordinate 340,083, forward strand.
GGTCACGGCACTGACGCGGCAATCGCGGCGGTGCACCACAACCCTCGTGGGGTTCGACTGCGCACTGTCTTCGTCAAGATCGCGGCCTCGGCACTCACCATCGGCTCGGGTGGCTCGGGTGGCCGCGAGGGACCAACCGGTCAGATCAGTGCCGGGTTCGGCTCATTCCTCGCCCGGTTCCTCGACCTCAGTCCCTCGGACGCGCGCATCACCGTGGCGAGTGGAATCGGCTCGGGTATCGGGTCGATCTTCGGTGCCCCCCTCGGGGGCGCCGTGCTCGCCACTGAGATTCTCTACCGCGACGACTTCGAGGTTGAAGCGCTGCTCCCCTCCTTCATCGCGTCCATCGTGGGCTATAGCGTGTGGGGGTCGTTCGAGGGATTCGGTCCACTCTTTGGCTACGTCGGAAACTACCACCTCACCAGCGCCGTGCAGTTGGTCTGGTTCGGGATCATCGGCGTCATCGGCGGGCTAGTCGGACTGCTCTACGCCAAGAGCTTCTACGGCATGGCCGCCTTCTTCAGCCGACTCACGATCCCGCGCTGGGTCCGACCGGCGATCGGCGGACTGATCGTGGGCTGCATAGGTCTAGCCGTCCCCGAAGTGCTCGGCACCGGCTACGGGTGGATTCAAGCTGGTCTCGGCAACCAACTGCTGCACATCCCACTCTGGATTGTCCTCATCTTGCCCTTCGCGCGCATCGCGACGACCGGGCTCTCGATCGGATCGGGAGGTTCGGGAGGCATCTTCGGTCCGGGCATGGTGATCGGTGCCTTCGTCGGGGCCGCCGTCTGGCGACTGCTGGAGCCGGTCGTGCCGAGCCTCGGCCACGACCCCGCGCCGTACGTCATCGTGGGGATGATGGCCTGCTTCGGAAGCATCTCGCGTGCACCGCTCGCCGTGATGCTCATGGTCGCCGAGATGACGGGGACTCTGTCGCTGATAGTGCCGGCCATGCTGGCCGTTGGCCTCGCTACGCTGATCGTGCGGCGCAACGACGACACCATTTACCGCAGCCAGCTACGCAGCCGGGCCGAGTCTCCCGCGCACCGAATCCTGACCGGACTTCCCTTGCTCGCCCTGGCGACTGCCTCGCAGGCCATGGCCCCGGCGAAATGTGTCTTGTTCGAACCTGGTGAGAGTGCTGTGTTCCTTGAACAGATGGAGAGAAGCGAAGTCAACGCCGCGCCATTGGTCGATCCACGGTGCCACTACGTCGGGGTGATCACCTCCGACGCGCTTCGAAAACGTCCAGCTGGCAAGGACTTAGACCTTGAGGGGCTGATCGAACCCACCTTCGCGCCAATTCACGGATCGGTCCACCTCGACGTCGTCCTCGACACCCTGACGTCGACGCCACAAACTTGGGCAGCCGTCATCAACGACGACCGACGGGTGATTGGCACCATTGCCATCTCCGACATCGTCCTCAACTATCGCCGAACGTTACAAGCCAACCTGCGGCGAACCGCGGAACTGGGTGGCTCGACGGGCATCTCAGAGATCACGGTGATGGACGGTTCCCCGCTCATCGGTGTGGCACTGCGCTCAACGACAGTGCCACGTGGCGCGCTCATCACCGCCCTCGAAAGAGGACGCGACGTCATTCGCCCGAACGGCGCGACCGTCATCAATTCTGGTGATCGCCTCATGGTGCTCGGTGGCTCACAGGATCTCGAGGTGCTCGCTCGACTTGCGTCGTCTCCCCGGTAAGTACGCATACCCGGTGCTCAACCGTCGCGACGTAGTAGCAATATTTCTTGGAGAGGACGGAAGGGTGCGCCACTACGGGTGGAAGGTATTACGGACGAACCCGACCTGCCGGACCGGTGGTTATTGGGCTCGTAAGGCAAGGAAATCACCGGGGTCGTGTCGCCCCGCCCCTCTGGGTTACCCCATTGTGGGTTGATTGCGCGACCGATTCAGCTCCGGACAGTACGAAGTCCCAGGCAGAGCCTGGGACTTCGATATTGGTGGCGGGGGGACTCTGCTCGCATCCGTCCCTTTGCTTCAAAGCGCCATAAAATACCTGATTGGTGACCTTGCACACCCCACGTGCCCAGGGGGATGCACACCCTAGGCGAATCACGTGTGGCGGCAAGACTGTCCACAATTGCCAGTAAATTAGGGCACGGTTGTGTAGATCACGCCCAGGTACGGGGTCTTTGCCGTCTCTTTGGCGTAGTCGACTCTGAATCCACCAGTCACCGCGGCGAAGGCGCCGTGGGGGCTGCCACCGTTCATCATGATCATGGGGAACTCGGTCTTTGTGGCAGGTTTATAGCCAGATGCCAATCTCGGTGCGAGCCTCCCACCAGCATTGAACTTGCTTCCAACAGTGAGATTCACCGCACCGAACTTGGTCCGACTGACGATCTGAAGTGCAAGAGTGCCTCTGTTCGTGAACGAACCACCCTGCACGAGCCAGGTCGCACCGGCAGCGACGTTGACGGTGCCGGCATTAGTGGTGGCCGAGCCGGTCGTCTGCTCGAGTTCGCCGCCACTCAAGTTGATCGTGGCGCCCGACTCGTTCACGAGGGGGACGAGCAGTTGATTGGCAAGGCGCGGTGCGCCGCCGACCTTCGCATCGAGCGTTCCGTGATTGACCAGCTCCGCACCGGCGATGATGCCGTCACTTCCACCAGCTGGCGCATCGAGGACGATCGTGCCGTGGTTGACAACCGGTGCCTTGCTAGTGCTGCTGCCCAGATAGAGCGTCGTGCCCGAGCACCCACCGAGGACGGTGATTGTCTGATTTACCGGCACCGTGCCGATGAGCCCAGTGGTGGTGCAGTTCGTGATTTCGAACTTCCCCGATCCCGATGAGTCCTTGAGGGTTTCGCCACCGGTGAACTCGAGCGGGTTTCCGGTCACGGTCCCGCCGTTCTGGTACCAGTACATCGACTGCTGGAGCGTCGCAGTCCCCCGATTGGCGAAGGATCCAATGTTGGTGAAGGACGAGCCGTTGCCAGCGAGCATCGTGAAGGACCCGCCAGTGTCGACGGTAAATGATCCCTTGTTGTCAAAAATGTACGGCACTTGTTGTCCCTGGAGCGTGAGTAGACCGGACTGATCAGTGATGCTGCCGGCGTTGGTGACCGTCCCGCCGACATTGATCGACTCACCCCAGGCGGGATCGCTCGACGATGTCACAATTTTGCCGTTGTTGATTAGGTTTGCGGGACCGCTCGCGCCGCTGTTGACGGTGAGATTCGCCGAGCCACCAGGTTTGTATCCGGCGGGCGACCCTGTTTGCGTATTGCCAGTGGCCTCAAGGTCGAGTGTCGCAGCTCTGTCAATCATGAGCCCCTTTGCTCCGACAAGCAAGGTGGTGGCGTTAGACCCATTGCCCTGAACGTCACTAGCGATACCCTCCACGATCAGAGTCGCGCCTGTACTGATCGTCAGGCCGCCCGCGGCACCCGCGGCGCCGTTGCCGTAATTACCAGCTTGCGTTACAGTGGACAGCGTCACAGTCGTGTTCGTGGGAATTACCGCGGCGCACTGCGCGCTTGGTTGACCGTTGGTCCAGTTGTCACCGGTGCCCCATTGGCCGCCGTTGGCACCGCTATAGGTCGTTGTGCCGCTAGAACAGTAGGTATTGGCGGCGGCGTGAGCAGTGCCACTGAGCGTGAAGCCAAAGATTGTCACACTGGTGGCAATCGTGCCCGTCAGCCACTTCAGTGCTGGCTGGAATCTCATATGCGAATGATACATAGTTCATGGAAATTTGCAAGTGACGTGTCCATATTCTGTACGTGGCGCAAATCTAGTCATTCCGCATAACGCCATTGAGCGATACCTTGCCTACGAGCGCAATCGCATCATGAACTTCTCCACGCTTTCGAATCCGCGACTCGGCGGCACCTCGGAAAGGACGAAGGCCCAGGATTTTCCTGGGCCTTCAACTTCGATCGTTTACTACTTGGTGGCGGGGGGACTGTGATGAAGAAGTAGCAAGGTACGGCGCATCGCCCATCTTCCCTGGTGGAAGTGCCTGCACACCCCTCGTGCACAACCTCTTGCACACCCCCGTCGAGGTTTCTATCTTGCTGAGTTTGTTGATTGAAGTCGGTCGAGCCATGATGTCACCGCAGCGACCGTAGCTGATTGCCCGGCGCGACCGATGCGATGTCCTCATGATTGCCGTGACACACAAGTGACCGCCGCCACAGCATGGGTGTTCTGGATGACTCACCTATCGAACGTCAACCGGAAGTCGTGGCACCTTTGGAAGTCCGAGCACTTGGTTTCCAACCAGGTCGTGGAAACCCAGAGTCGCTGTGCCGAGTAAAAGGACACCGGCACCTATTCCGGTCGTCGCGGCGAGCGATGGACCTGACATCAAAAGACCGAGGACGATCGGCCCAACAATCAGTACCCAACCAACTGAACGTAGCCGCGGAATGTGCACCCGGCAATCGAGCCAGATCAAGAGCGGACCTATTGTGATCGCGATGGAGGGCAGAACCCAGTCGGGGTAGCCGGCGGCAATGACCGCAACTGGCACTGCGAACGACGCTACCAACTGGATGATGCTCGCGACGGTGACCACACGCTCGATGTGTCTCCCCTCGACAGTGTTCGGCCGTGGTGCCTTCCCTGCCGTAGCGCGAATACCATAGACGATGACGACGATTGCGACGGCGCCAAGGCTAAGAGCCAACATCGCTCCGACGGTGCCGCGGATGGTGAGGCTTCCCCGGATTAACCAGAAGGTGGCGAATGCCACTTGAATGAATCCACCGACGCGTCGAACACGACGCGACCAAGCCGTGGTCGCGGTGACCTCGGCATCGCCGAGGACTGATGAAATGGTCAACTTGATCTCCCTTGATTTCGGTACCACGCGACTGTGTCGGCAACGGCCACTTCGAGTGACGTCACGTAGATGCCGAAGGTTGACCGGTACTTCGAGGTATCAAGAACGAATGGTGCGTCGAACTCGTAAGACATTTCTGCGAGTCCCTTCATCAGAGGGTTAAAGAGTCCTAGTACCGCGAGTAGAGGTTTACCTATTGCGCGGATTCGTACGTCATGGTCCACTTGGGCTGCGACGAGGTCGAGGAGTGCGCGCGTAGTGACCGTCTCGGGGCCCGGGAGGTGCCATATCTGGCCGACGGCTCGATCATCGGCGCCCAAGGTGGCAAGTCCACGAACGATATCGGGGACGTAACTGTAGGTGTGAAGCAGACTGGGATTCCCCACGAAGTCCGCCTTCTTCCCCGCAATCGCGTGCGCAAACACACGCTCGCCGAGTGTTGAGTCCTTGACGCCCGCACCGAAGAAATCAGCGGCGCGCCCGATGGTCATGCGAATCCGGCCGGCATCGGAGGCCTCCAGCAATTGATTGGTCATCGCCGCCCGTGCCCGGCCCTTGATCGTAGTTGCGTTCAGCGCCAACTCCTCAGTCATCGGCTGTCCGCCCGTGGGACCATAGCCGTAGACGTTTTCTAACGTCACGAGGAGTGCGCCGGTGCGCTCCGCAGCGGCAATTACACCCTGTTGCAAGGGCGGAAACTTCTCTGGCCACTCGGTGTACGGAGCGTTAAGGCATTGGTAGATGACTGTGGCGCCCTTCGCCGCGTCGACGGCCGCCTCAACATCGGTGACGTCGGCGGCACGCACGTCGACGCCAACTGACAAGTCAGTCGGCTGATGGCGTGACACGACGCGAACGGATTGACGATTGCCAGCCAGATGAGCGACCAGCGCGCGGCCTACCTGACCATATCCGAAGACGACGTGCAGTTGAGATTCAGTTATAGGCAATTCCTCGTGGGCGGTTGGAGTTTCGAAGGTGGCCATTGCAACTCCTTGAAAAGGAGGCGCCGAGTCCGTCCCGTGCGACCAACGCACTGCGGTCGTTCGGCCCGAACATCGCGTCTCGTGAGACGAGCGGTCCATCTTCCTGCCACAATCTCAACGCAAATGAACTTCTGATTGAAAATTAACACCGCCCATCTCAGTCGAACCAGAGCACAATGGCCCTGAATATGTTGTCGTTAGGGCGCTGAAGGTTCAAAATTGGCAGTCGCGCGAAAAAGAGAGAATTGGAGTTCGTATCGCCGCTGGGACCACACGATAAGAAGTGTCGTTCGGCACTGTCACCAGATGCGACTCATGGTTATGGTTCATGCTGTTGTCGAGCATCGCGATCAGATTGACACAACTAATGCTTGACGTCGGAGATGAGCGGCGATGAAAAGTTGGCACGCTAATCGGTGCGTCGTTATGAGCGCCATAACGGCTTCCTATTTCATAGCCGGTCGTCGATGGCAATTGAACTGGGGCGCCACTGAGAACGAGCAAAGTGCCGCACTGACGGGCGATGAGCTCATCGAGAGGGCTGACCTGATCGCAACTCGCGCGATCAGCATCCAGTGCTCGGCTGAATTCGTCTGGCCTTGGATTGCGCAGATCGGCCAAGGACGGGGGGGCATGTATAGCTACGACGCCCTAGAGAACCTAATCGGCTGCAATATCCACAGCGCTAGTCACGTCGTGCCCGAGTGGCAGGAAATTGCGCTCGGTGACGAGGTAAGACTCGCTCCTCAAGTGGCGCTCAAAGTAGCTAGCATCGAACAAGGGCGATCACTGGTTCTGTCGGGAGATGTTCCGCTGGGTAAAGGTGCGCCGCCGTATGACTTCACGTGGTCGTTCGTTATTCAAGACGACCCAAACGGCTCAGTCCGATTGCTCGTTCGCGAACGCTACACCTATAAGCGTGCGTGGGCCCGACTGATCGTTGAACCCACTGAAATCGTGAGCTTCCTGATGAGTCAAAAGATGCTCCGCGGTATTCGGGACCGCGCCGAATCACTGGCCGGAGTGGCAGGCCTTCCCGAGTAGGAGCAATCTGTTGGACGACACCGTGGGTTGGGGAACTGTGGTCTGCACATAAATCTTCACGACCATTTCGAGCTGATCAGTGTCCCCGAATCGGCCAACTTCGCCGACCGTTTGGTGGCCCCGCTCAATCATTGATAGCTCCACTAACGCGGCCCTCCTCGTCCGGACTGAGGTCCAAACAAGGCGATGAACGAAAATATATCAATTAGCGAGATGGACCAAGTGGGACAGAACTGCCGAGGCCAGGCCGAGAGACAGAACTGCCGAGGCCAAAGTGAGACAGAAGAACCGATACTTTATAGCCCGATTGCCGATTGAGGCTTCTTAGAATCCGACCCGGACAGTACGAAGGCCCAGGCTCAGCCTGGGCCTTCGTGATTGGTGGCGGGGGCAGTACCCTTTACTACTCTTCAAGACCGAGAAAACTCGCAAACACGCTGATGAGATTGATTGCACACCCCGGATGTACAGGGGCCTGCACACCCCATCGCCATCACCTAATCGATTGAGCTTCACAACAATGCGCTGCGTCATCAACGTTCCTTTGAGAATGACCGGACCTGAGAGTGGCTTCGCATGGGAAACCGTCTGTGCGATCCACTAATCATGTCGGATAGGGGAATACTGCTTCAATTGTTGGGCCTTCAGACGCCCAGAACACTTTGTAAGGGGCATGACCTGGTACCGCATAGCGAAAACGAATTCCCACGTTGGTTGTTATGGCCGACGAATCTCGTTGCGCAGTAGCCGGATTATCCAAGATGAACTCGCATGCCGTGACAAGTCCGTTGTAGAGATCAATGTCGCCAGAATCCATGACTTGATCAAGTTGCTGGTTGGCTACGGCGGAGTAAGACGGTTCCACTTACACCAGTCGCCGCCGGGCGGTCGAATACTCTGACGATGCGGCCCGATCAAGTAGCTCTCTGAGTTCTGGTGAATTGTCGTACTCGTGCTGCGCGTCACTCACGACCCGTGCCGGTTCAAGCAAAATGCTGCCGTCCGCATTCTCGCGAGCCAAAAAACGCTCATTGGCGTGGCCCGGCAGTACGACTCGGCTGCGGCTGTCAGTCTCTACGAGTTGTGGTCCCATGTGGCTCCCTTGTCTTGGGCCATTATAGCCTTAGTCCCATTATAGGTAAATGGGAAAATGGGTAATTCGTGACAAATCGAACTACTCCCGGTCACCGTATCCTCATCGGCACAATCGAGATTTGCTGTCGCAATGATTGCGCGACCGAATCAGCTCTGCACAGTACGAAGGCCCAGGCAGTGCCTGGGCCTTCGATATTCGTGGCGGGGGCAGGATTTGAACCTACGACCTTCGGGTTATGAGCCCGACGAGCTACCAGACTGCTCCACCCCGCGTTGCGAACTTCCATCCTATCAGAAGCTAGGCATCACGATTCTCGATGCGTGCTATCCAGCGAGTGCCTTCTGGGCCAACAGCAATTGCTGATTCATCAACTTGACGTCGGTTTGGTAGGTACCGAGATTGCCGGCTTTCAGCGCAGCTTGCGCCGCACTGTAGTCGGCGGTCGCTTGCGCCAGGTAATACGCCGCCGTCTGGCCGGTCTTTCCACCGCCGGTGGTGCCCCCGGTGTTGCCGCCCGTGTTGGTCGGCACGGTGCCGCCCAGGACGCCCGCGATGGCGCCTGACAGCGTGGGGCTGATGCTCACCTGTTGATTGAAGACAGCGATTACATAGCGCAGTTCGGGGATCGAGTTCGAGGTGGCGCTGACGTAGAAAGGGCGGATGTAGAGCACGCTCTGGTCGAGCGGGACCATGAGGTCGTTGCCCAACAGAACCTGTGACCCGTGCTGGTCGAGCAGGGTGACCTTCGACGAGACATCTGCGTTGGCCGAGATCTCGGAGTCGACCTGCGCGGGCCCTGCCGTGGACTGACCTCGTTGGGTGATGTACACGTGTAACTGTCCGTAGTCGTTCGGGTCGCTGGTGGCGACCATGAACGCGCTGAGGCTCTGCAGCTGAGAGGAGTTCCCGGCGGGAACGAAGGCCAACGATTCGAGGAGTTGCTGGTGGTTGGCCTGGGGTAAGGAACCCACCTGGTAGATCGGCGCCATGGGCGAGAGGCTCGCCGAGACGATGTTGCCGTTGACGTCGGTGACGGTGGTCTGCTGGAGGCTCTGACTCGGGGCACCCGCGCCCGTGGTGGGCGAAACCTCCCAGCGGTCCGAGGCGTTATAGAAGGCGCTGGCCGAAGTGATGTGGTAGCGCCCGAGCGTGGCCGCTTGCACCGCGAAGAGATCAGTCGGGTAACGCAGGTGCTCGCGAATGGTCGTGGGCATCGCGCTCAAGGGTTGGAACATGTGCGGAAAAGCCGCCTCGTAGGCACGGATGATCGGGTCGGTCGGGTCCATGACGTAGAAGGTCATCTTGCCGGTGTATGCGTTGACGACGACCTTGACGGCGTTGCGCACGTAGTTGAAGCTGTAGGGAAGCCCACCCTGACTGATGTTCAAGTTGCTGGCGTTCTGGGAATAGGGGTACTGACTGGAGGTCGTGTAGCCATCCAACACGAAATTCACCGAGCCGTTGGCAATCACCGCGTAGGGCTGAGAGTCGAAGGACAGGAATGGGGCGGCCTTCTGGGCCATCTGGGTCACATCGCGCACGAAGAGCACCCGCGACTGGGCGGTGATCTGGTTCGAGATCAAGAAGTTGAAGTCACCCAGGCGCGCCGACAGAGCGAGTCGGCTCAGGAATCCCCCCACCGCGACGCCACCCGAGGCGGCGTAGTGGGTCTCGACGGGCTGACCCGATGACGTCTCGTAGTCGAGCTCGGCCTGCTTGGTGTTCGCCACCACCCACCCGCTGTCGCCGATACCGAAGTAGATGTCCGGTGTCGTGAGTTGGGGTAAGCCGTTGGTCGACACCGAGGGCACGTTGGACACGACGAACATCGGATTACCGGTGGAGGGGTCGACCTGGTTGGCGGCCAACACGGCCGCTCCGATGCCGTGGGTGTATTGCAAGTGGGTGTTGACCCACGTCGGCGAGGAGAGGTTCCCCGGGGCCAGTTCGCGTGCACCGATCAGTACTGGGGTGAGTTTTCCATTTACGATGTAGCGATCCACCCCCAGTGTGGAGAAGGTGTAGTACGCGCGGATCGACTGGCGCTTGGTCACGGTCGCCAGGGCAATGTTGGGATCCGGGTCCCAGAGCCGAATGTTGTTGAGCGTCGCCGAGTCGTCCTTCAAAACGGCCGATGGCACCGAACTCGCTGCCGCGAAGGAGTGATACTGCACTGTGGTGAGTCCGTAGGCCTGACGCGTCGCGGCGATATTGCGAGTGATATAGGGCGCCTCGAGCGTGGACTGGGCGGGGCTCACCTTGAAAGTTTGGAGAAACGTCGGATAGAGCACGCCAATGATGAGGGCCACGAACGCCCAGAGGCCAACCGCGACGGCGGGTAATGACCAGCCACGCGAACGCACGTTGGCGAGCAGGATCAGCGCCGACGCCAGTGACAAGAAGATCAGAATTGTCAGGGCCGGCATGCGCGCGTGCACGTCGGTGTAGCCCGCGCCCTGCACGACGCCATTGGTCGAGTTCACGAGTTCCCAGCGGGCGATGACGTACCCCAGGGCCTTCATCAACGCAATGGCCGCGCCGATGACCGAGAGATGGGCCTTGACCCGAGGAGCCACGCGCGGAGACTTGCGGGTGGTGCGAATACCCCCGTTGAAGAAGTGCAGAATCGAAGTCACGATCAAGATGACCACGAGCGAAACAATGGTCCACGTCACTACGAATGAGGCGAACGGCAGATCAAAGACGTAGAAGCCGATGTCCTTGTGGTAAAGCTGGTCGGTCTGACCAAACGATTGACGGTGGACGAAGAGGAGCCACGTCTGCCACTGACCCGAAGCATTGAGCCCCGCGATAAATCCCGTCAATACCGCGATGCCCGCGTAGACACGACCCGCATAGGGTCGAACGGCGTTCTGGAAGCGGCGCACCACCTCATCCTCGGGTTCAAAACTCAAATCGCGCGCACCAAAGCGGTCGGTCAACATCAAGTTCACCCACATGAGGACGAAGAAGATCAGGCCGAACACCACAGCCAGACCGATCTTGGTCGCCCACATTGTGTTGAAGACCTGGCCGAAGCCATTCTGGGAGAACCACATTTGGTCCGTCCAAATCACCGCGAGGGTACGCAGGGACGCCAGCACAACGATGAGCACGAAGATCCCGATACCGATGAACAAGCGCCGCGACGGGCGACTCAGTCGGCGTGGGAGGGCTGACGTCCGAGGGTGAGCGCACCCTTCGAGCCTAGGTCAGAAACTAGACCGGTACGACAGTGCAGGCGCAGCCGGCGTGCAGCGGTGGGTACGCCGATCCGCTCGGAAAGGCCTGGCCCGCGGGCCGCGCTGGAGCGGCGGCGTCGAGCGCGCACGCGTCACACGGTGCGTCATTGGGCGTCGGGAAGAATCGCAACGCGCGCCCGGTACTGGCGGTGGTGACACCTAGGTGAAAGGCTCGACGAGCGGCGTCGGTGCAGAGGCGTTCCACTCGTGCGCCTCGCCATTCCTTGTAGGCGGCGTTCGCCCGTTCGGCGGCGTCACCGTTGCCGTCGGCCAGAATACGCTTTCGCAGGGCCAAAACGATGGTCACCGCGAGATCGGCGGCACAGTCGTCAATTCCCGCTCTCGCCTGCGCTTCGCTGGCAACGCCGGCCTCGTCGAAGGCGAACTGCATTCCCGCAGCAGTGGCGTCGGCGAGGGCGTCCACCGCTGCCTCAGCGTAACGGCGACGTTGTTCGAGTTCATCTTCGAGTTCTGAGGTAATGGGACCCTTGACGTCGCGCAAGCGCTCCAACGTGACGTTCTGATCATCTTGGAGCGCTCGCTTGACCTTGCGCGTCAACACTGACAGCGATTCGTTGATGGCCAGGTCGCGTCGCGCGAAGAGTTCATCGAGCGGTGTCTCCGGTTTCGTCGGCGCGGGGACCTTCTTCGGGGTCGCGACGGTGACTCCGCGTTCCTCCAACGTGGCCTTGCGCAGTCGGGCGAAGATCTCATTGACCACGTCGGTACCGGTGACGTCATCGTCGACGAAAGACTCGGTGGCGTGGGTGTCGCGGGTCGCGTCGACGGGCGCACCGGAGATTTGAGCGGGTGCCGTCGGCGTAGGCGCCGTGACGCGGCTCCAGATTGCTCACGGCGCTCGACGGCGCGACCATCTGCAACTGGGGTTCGGGGACGTGACGAAGTGGCGTTCCCGCGAGTAGTTCCTCTTCGGTGAGGTCGGGGCTCGGCGGACGCATGCGCAGCGCCTCGAGGGCCGCGGCACGCGCCGCCTCATCGGAACCATTGATGTTGTCGAGAAGTGCGTCGATCTGCTCACGCACGCTGGATACGAAAGTGTTCATCGAATCGCGCGCGGCGCGTAATTGATCGATCTGAATGTGCAGAGCCTTGCGCTTGACCGCCAGATCGTTGAGCACGTTGACGTCGAGCCTCGTTGGCCTGTTCGACAATGGCCCGACCTTGCTCGCGCCCACGTTCAACCATGGCATCGCCGTTGACCTTGGCCGACTCGATCAAGCGTTCGGCAGCGAGGCGCGCATCGTGGTCGATCTGCGCGGCACCGTGTTCGGCCTCGGTCAGCATCGCTCCGGCGCGCTCCTGGGCCTCGATGAGATGGTTGGCCGCGCGTTTTTGGCTCTCGGAGAAGAGGAGGGCCGAGCGCTCCTGAGCCTCGGCGGTAACGCGACCCGCCTCTTCGTGGGCCGAGCGCAGGATCGCGGCGCTCTGCGCTCCCAGAGCACTCGCGAGGGTCGCCTCGTCAAAAGTAGGATTCGCCGCGCGCCGCAGGGCCTCGGAGAGTTGTTCTTGCAGGTCGCGAATGCGACTTTCGAGGTGGCCGACTTCACGTGAGACCGTTTCTAGGTGCGACCGGACCTCTTGGGGGTCGAAACCGCCCTTACGCACCGTGTTGAAGTTGGTTCGAGCGATTTCAGTCGATGATTGACGCGTCGTCGAGAGCATTCGCCGTTCTTCCATTCTCCTAAGCCTAGGACGTAGGAGGAAGGGAAAATGGCTTAGTGGGGCGTCGCTGAAGGGCACCGGCGCGGGCTCCCCCCAGTTTGCGCAGATCGGCCAGGACCTGGGACAACGTGGTGACACCGATAGACGTGCAGGCTGGCGTTGGCCGCGTGCTCTTGGCCGCCGCGTAGTCACCCTGGGGTACGAAGAAGTAGTGGGCGCCGGCATTCTCGACCGCAATGGTCTTCTCCGCCGACGCCACCAATGTCCCCGACGTTGCCCGAGGCATCGATCGTTCCGGTGGTGGCGATCACGTGGCCTCCGGTAAGTGACCCTTTACTCAACGTGTCGATCAACGTCAGGGTCATCGCGAGGCCCGCCGAGGGGCCGCCGATGTTGGCGGTATTGAGGGTGATCGATCCCGGCAACGCGTAGTCGATCGCCGTCCTCGGGGGCGATCCCCAACCAGCGACGGGCCCGCACGTGGGAAACTGAGCGCAATTGGTGGCGGCGCGAAGCGTTGGGCGAAACCGCAGTGGTGATGGCGACTGGGTACTGCGTGGCTTCTGGTCAGGACGCCGGTGGCGCTGAACTTGCCGGGCAACACGGTCAGCGTCAATTTGGTGTGGCGGCGCCACGTGCACGAGAGTTCCCACCAGCGAGCACTGCGAAGTGACGGCTCGACCGTCGACGGCGGTGATCTCGTCGCCGACACGTGCAGCCCCGCTCGAGAGGCCGGGGTGTTGTCGACGACACCCGTGATCACGGCACCGGCGGGCGTGCGCGGGTATCTTCCAACCCAGGGCCCGCAGCGCCGCCACTTTCGCGGCCGTCTGGGAATCACTCATCTGCAAGAAGCCCTGCGCCACGAGCTGATCCGCGGGGATACCGGGTTCGAGCAACTGATTGGCGCTGACGAACTCAACGTGGCTCTCGAAGAGTCGCATGTAGAGGTACTGCAGTTCCGACAGAGGTTGCAAGAAGACGTCGACCAGCATGATGCGGTCACGGTGAGGATCGGTGCCGAGACCCTTGACACTCACCAGTGGCGCGACATTGGTGGCGTTTCCTGGGGTGATCGCGTAGGTCGTTCGTCGACCACGATCGCAACCCGACGAGCAGGACCGCGACGAGGGCGAGCGTCGTCAATAGTCGACGAAAGCCACGTCGGGGGCGAGAAGGTGGTGAGATGGACTCGTGCACAGTGATGAATCAACGCTACCGGACGACGTCGATGTCCTTCTGCTCGCGGCGGGATACCGCGAGGACGCCACCCTCGACGCTTTCATCATTGAGCACTTGAGCGACGCGCTCCCCCGACGGCGGGTCCTGGCGTTACGCGCCGCGCTGCGCCGTGACCTTGTCACTGACGGGGTCTGGCGCACGCAACTGCTGGACGTCGACGTCGACGTGCGCCGCGAGGCGTTGACACTCATCGCCGGTGCGCCCACTCGGCGACGAGTCCCTCTTTGACTTGCTCATCCACGCGCTCGATGACAGCGACGCTCTCGTGGTGGACGGCGCGGTCTTCGCCCTCGGCGAACATCTCTACGCCCCCGCGCTCGAGACAGCTCATCGGCGTCGCGAGCGACCATGAGGACGCGCGATGTCGCGAATCGGCGATCGCGGCCCTCGGGGCGATCGGTGACGACCGAGCGCGCCCGGTGATCGTGGCCGCCCTCGAGGACAAGCCCGCCGTGCGCCGACGCGCCATCGTGGCCCTCGCCAACTTCGAGGGGCCCGACATCGAAGCCGCCCTGGCCCGAGCGAGCGAGGACCGCGACTGGCAGGTGCGGGCCGCGGTCGACCAATTCGAGCCGAGCCGACGAGTGACTCAGCGATCGACTTGACGAAAGAGGCCGTGCAGCGACGACATCTGCTCGAGACACATTTGCAGTCCGCGAATGATCACGGTCCCCGGCTCGTCGGCGACGCGAATGGTCACTCCGGTGGTGTGGGCAATCAACTCGGCTAAGTCGGTGAGTTGCGCGTGTCCGCCCACGAGCACCATGCCCTGCGTACTCACGTCCTGGGATAAGTCCGGCGGCGCATCCGCCAGGCACTCTTGAATGAGTCGCAACGTGGCGCTCACCGTGTCGGCCAGCGCGGCGTTGACCAGTTCGGCGCGCACCTCCACCGTCTCAATCTTGCCGTCTTCGATGGCGCGCGCGCTGATGGTGCGCGATTCGCCGTGACTTCGGCTGCGCGCCGAACTCATCGAGATCTTAAGGTCTTCGATGATCGACGGGGCCGCGACGACGCCCTGGCGCAGCCGCAGAAGGGTCGCGATCGCGTTGTCGATGTCGCCGCCACCCACTCGGCGCGCGCCCGACGAGACGATGCCGCCCAATGAGATGAGCGCGGCCTCCGATGCTCCAGCGCCGAGCACCGTCACCGCTGACCCCACCGGGTCCTGGACCGGAAGACCGAGCCCGATGGCGGCCGCGATGGGCGCCTCCATCAGCGAGACCTCGCGCGCTCCGGCCTGGATGGCGGCCTGACGCAATGCACGGCGCTCGATCGACGTGGCCAGTGACGGCACACTCATCACGACACGTGCCCGACTCAATTTGGAGACGCCGGCGCGCTCGAAGAGGCCGGCGATGAGGCGCGCGGTCACGTCAAAGTCCACGGTGGTGCCCTGGGCTAAAGGCCGAAAGACGACCATGTGCCGCGGCGTTCGGCCGATCAGGTCAATCGCCCCGTGGCCAACGTCCACGACTTCACCCGACGTCGTGTCGATGGCGACCATGGTGGGCTCGTCAAAAAGGATGCCCCGATCGGCAGTCGCCAGACGCGTGCGGGCCGTGCCGATATCGAGCGCTACGTCCGTGGCCATGGCTATCCATGCTAGGTCCGCGTCGAGACGGCTCCCCGACATCAACGCGGCAAACACGAATAAGTTGTATGGGTGAGTGACTTTCCCATGGGTGACATGTTCGGTGACCTGTTCAAGATGCTCGGACAGCAGGGGCCCGACGCGTGGTTTCAGACTGCGGTGCAACTGGCCCTCAACGTGGCGCGCGGCGACGACGGCGACCCCAATCCCCAGCCCAGTGAACGGCAACGACTCGAAGAATTCGCCCCGCTCGTGGGGCGCCACGTCGATTCTCTCTTCAGCGTCTCCTCGAACCCCGAGGTCACGGCGGTCAATCGATCAGGTTTGACCCTGGCGGCGCTGAACCAGTGGAAGCCTCTCATCAGTCCCATGACCGAGACGCCTGCGTCGATGGACCTCGAAAATGTCGAGGGGGGCGCCATGCTCGCTCAACTCGCCGGTTCACTCGGCCCGCTGTTCCTCGGTTTCCAGTTGGGTTCTGTCGCGGGACACTTCTCTGAGCGTGCCTGGTCACTTTCGGCTCTTCCCCTGCCCCGCGAAGACGCCACCCGACACTTCGTCGTGAACAACCTCATGGCCTTCGCCGAGGAATGGTCCCTCGATCGCGACGAGGTCTACGTCTTCGCCCTGGCGCGCGAGTTCGTGGCGTCACTGGTGCTTTCCCAACCAGGCACGGGAGACGCACTTCGGGCGTTGCTCGTCGACGCGGTGCGAGAGTCCGCCGCCGCGCAGGGCGACTTGATGGCGCGACTCCAAAGCATGATCAACCCCGAGAATATGGCGTCCTTCATGAGCAACCCCGAGGCATTGCTCGACGAGATCGAGTTGCCCGACGAGACCGACGCGACACGGGCCATCAACGCCGCGTGTGGCGTGCTGAGCGCGTTCTTCGACGCCGCCGCCGCCGAGATCACCACCGCAATGATGGGACCACGGCCCTCACTGAGTGAGGCGTGGCGCCGCCACCGTCTCAGCGACGCGCGAGGCGAAGACGCCGCCGCGGCGCTTTTTGGTATTTCGAATCAAGGTTCGCACCACGAGTTGGCGCGCAACTTCGTCTCCACTATCGCGCTGTCGCATTCGCTGAGTGCCTTCAGCGCTCTCCTGCGCGTGGATGGTCTGCCCAGTAACGCCGAACTCAGTGACGCGAATGCTTGGTACGAGCGAGTGTCCAACTCGCCCCTGGCCTAGACCTCTTCTTCGTACCCGAGGTTCCACTCGACGAGCAGGTTCTCTCGCTCGGCGTCGCGGTTCACGCGCTCGCGATTGCGGCGGAACTGGGGGTCGTGGGGGGGCAAGAAACGCAGACGCGCATCGATCCGGTCGACAAAGGCCTGAATCTGCTCCTCGTCGCCGAATACCATGCGACACTCCCAGTGGGGTGCGACCGGACCCAGGTAGACGACTTGGACGTGACCAACGGGGTCGATGACCTCAGTGGTTTCGCTGCTCGGAACCTGGCTCACGGTGCTCCTTCAAGAGAACGTCGTACTACGGGACTCCAGTCTACCTTTTCGTTCCCACCCCGCCACGAGTGCGGCGCCCGTGCGAATAGCGCCCCAACACACGCCTGAGGCGGTCTAGGGTCGTGGCGTGTTCGAGTGCGTCATCAACCTCTCCGAGGGCCGTAACGGTGACATCCTCGAACAGTTCTCGAGGGCGGCAGGAGCGTCGCTACGCGACCGCCATAGCGACGTCTTTCACAACCGCAGCGTCTTCACGCTGATCAACACGGCACCTGAATTGCTGGTCGACGTCCACGCCCTAGTCGCCTCCGCGTTGTCATCGCTGGACCTCGCGCGTCACGAAGGCGTCCATCCCCGTCTCGGAGTCGTCGACGTGGTGCCCTTCGTCGCACTTTCTCCCGACGACATCGACGGCGCACAGAGGTTGCGCGACGATACCGCGAAGTGGATCGCCTCCAACTACGAGGTCCCCGTCTTCTTGTACGGTCCTCTGGTGCAGGGCGAGCGGACTCTGCCGTTCGTGCGCGCGCACGCCTTCAAGGACTTGACCCCCGACCTCGGTCCGGCGACCGCCGACGTCCACCGCGGTGCCGTGGTGGTGGGGGCACGCGAGCTCCTGGTGGCGTGGAATCTTTGGCTGGAGAACGTAACCCTCGAGCGCGCCAAAGTCTTGGCGAAATCGGTTCGTCGTCTCGGCGTGCGGGCCCTGGGTCTGCAGGTCGGTGACGCCGTCCAGGTGAGTTGCAATCTGGTGGACATCTCAGGGGCCAGTCCTTCGCGGATCTACGACCACGTCGCCTCATACCTGGAATC
Source organism: uncultured Acidimicrobiaceae bacterium (assembly GCA_963734655.1). Lineage (GTDB taxonomy): Bacteria > Actinomycetota > Acidimicrobiia > Acidimicrobiales > RAAP-2 > RAAP-2. The sequence continues at coordinate 358,071 of CAVTHY010000001.1, forward strand.
ACCCGGCGCCATCACCCGGGCCGAACTCGTTGGCCTCATTCCGAAGTCATTGTTGGAGAGGGAGGATCACCAACGCTGGTCCCAACTAGGTCTCAGCAGCGACGTGACGATCGAGTCACGCATCGCTTCCAACTAACTGGCTTGCGCGCGACGCTCCACTGCGCGAGCGCGACGCAGGCGACGCCGCTCGCGCTCGCTCATACCACCCCAAATGCCGAACTTCTCGCCATTGTCGAGGGCGTATTCGAGGCAATCCTCGCGCACCACACATCCGCGACAGACTTCTTTGGCTTCGCGGGTCGAGGCACCTCGCTCGGGGAAGAAGAGGTCCGGGTCGACTCCCATGCAGTTCGACCGAGCCTGCCAGCCGCGATCTTCCATCCCAACCAACGTATTGACGATTTCCATGTCGACTTCCTCCCCGTCGGTGATCTCTACCACCGTTGTAATTACAACAGTGTCATTGTGTCGGAATTCCCCCGGGAATGCAAATCGGATTTCGAGGCGGTCTCTGACGAATCCCGATGACGACGAGCGGTGCTCGCCCCACCTACTGTGGTGGACTATGAACTTGCTCTCCCCATTCGACGGATTGGTCTACCAGAGTCGAGACGACGACCTCGTGCGGTTCGAGAGCAACCCCATTGACGACTCGCTGTCGAACTTCGTCCGCTCCATTTTCGACTCACTCGACGATCATCGTGAAGAGGTGAGGCGCTCGCTCAGCGAGGCCGACAGCGACACCCTTCTCGTCTTCGCGCGACGGCGACTACTCAGTGCGCGACGCACCAACGTCGCACGGGCCATCAGCGACGCGCTCGACGCCTACGCGCTGCTACCGCGCGAGAGCGACATGCCCTGGGAATCGTGGTTCAAAGCCACTCTCTTGGTCGGACGCGACATCGGGCTCGATCTCGGCGAACTGCAAGAGCGCTTCAATGCGGGCGCGGGAGATCGTTCCGCTCAGCGCGCCAATGTCGCCTTCGACGCCATGACGCGCATCGAGGCGCTGAGCCAGTGCCACGTGTTTGAGGTCAGCACTCACTACGGCGTCGGACTCGTGGAGACTACCGTGGTGCGCGACCAGGCCGGTCACAGTTGGGGCGGGATCACGGGGATTCCCGTGGCACTCGGTCAATATCAAGTGGGCTTCGCGCCCACCACCAATCTGGCGCAATTCACCGTGACTATCGCCGATGCGCTCGACGAGTCACGGCGAGTCAGCTGTTCTTCAATTCGCCAAGACCAACTGATCGCCACCATGTTCGACCTCGTCACCTCGGGCTCCTACGTGGACTCACTGGGCTGCCTAAGTTTCTTCGCCGATGCGCTCGACGACGGACCCCACTTCGCCGTCACCGTCGCCGAGGTGGCCTCTGAGGATTACGACGAGGTGTACTACGACGCCGACGATTTGGCCCTGGAGCTCGCCGAGGCCGCTGACGCCATCGAGGAGCAGTCGGCTCTGTCAGTGGGCCCCTGCGTGGTCGTGCTCAGCGCATTACCCGACTTTAGTGAGGACGCGAGCGAAGAGCCCGTCGACCTTTCGCAATTCCTCGAGCTCGCTCGCCAGGCAATCGCCCCAAACCCCTAGATCCCTCATCACTTGATCGAAGTGATGGCTGAGGCGCGACAGACCGATGTCGGCTGCGCGTGCGTCAGGGTGCAAATACTGGCCGTGATCTCGTTCGCCGCACCCACGATCTGCTGAGTCACCGGACTACTGGACGTACTGAGTCCCGCGGCGATGCCCGCCTGAGTCAGGCCACTGAGAACTCCGGGAAGGAAATTCGAACCTGCCTGATAGTAACTATTGCCCAGGTCGAGAAACGGAATCGATCCCGGGTAACCCGGTTGATTGGCGGACAAGAAACTGTTCTGGTCGTACTTCGAGAACAGCGCCTGCTGACGAGCACTGAGTGTCTGCAGGGGCTGGTGGGTACGCGTTTGCGTCTCCACCGCCTCAAAACTGATGTAGGGCGAGGAGTAGGTTGCGTGAACGAAGGACAAAGTCGGCGTGCGCGGGTACGCTTCACCGACGGTGTCTGACGACCACGTCAAGTCAAGACCCGACAAGGTCCCGAAGCGACCCAGCGCTACGGCGAGGGCCCAGCGTTGGGCGGCGCAGAAGGGACACCACTCGGCGCCGACGTAGAACACGTCGGGCTTCCCATTGAGGGTCAACAGGGGCTGACCGGTGATGTGGGTCAGCGGCGTGACCACGGAGGGAGCGACTGCCAGTTGAACGGCGTTGGCGACTGCCATGTTGGGCGTCGTCACCTCGCTCTGAAGAGTGGCGGACGCCGCGACGTCGACCAACCCACTGGTACCACCCGAGCCCCTCGCCATCTTCACCACGATGAGTGCGACAACGATGACCACGACCACTGCCGTCGCGACCCAAGCGAGGGACGAATTCCGTTTGGACGTTGACGCGGCGGTGACCATGATTACCCGTTCCGTTCACCGAGCACGTTGCGTCCTCGTGACACTCCTACCGTAGCGCTGCGATCAGGGCGCTTAGCCCGCCCGGCGTGAGCGCACGAAGTCGTCGAGCACGTAGACACCTAATTCGTCGACCGAGGTGTAGAACGTGCGACCACCATTGACCCGCGAGATCTGTTCGACGAATGGGAACTGACTGCGTTCGATGTCGAGGGCAAAGGTGTTGATGACGATGCCCGCTTTGGTGCAGCGCAACACCTCGGCCATCGTGCGCTGCAACGTCTCGGCGACCGGGGGCCACGAGAAGAACGGCTCTCCGTAATCGTTGAGGTGGGCTGTGGGTTCACCGTCGGTGACGACCACCACTTGACGCTCGCCTCGCTCATTGCGCATGAGGTGACGACTCAGGGCGAGGGCGTGTTGCAAGTTCGTGCCGTAGTTGTAGTCGATGGTCAGGGCCGGAATATCCTCGATGCGCAACTCCTGCGCGGTCTCGCCGAAGCCCACCACGGCCACAAAGTCGCGCGGGTACTTCGAGCGGATCAACTGAGTGAGCGCCAGGACCATCTTCTTGGCCGGCACGAGATTGCCGCGCATCGCCATCGACAACGACAGGTCGATCGCGAAGACGGTCGAGGAGCGGCGAGTGGCCTCGTACTCCTCGACGGCGAAGTCGTCGGGGTGCAACTTGACCGGAGTGCCCGGACCCTGTCGATAGAGCGCGTTGCGCAACGTCTGGTGCAAGTGCAGCGAGAATGGTTCGCCGGGTTCCCAGGGCTTGGCGGTCTCTTCGCGGTCGCCCCCGCGCGCCACCGTCGCCGTACGATGCCCCCCCAAGGTGGGAGAGTCGCGCAATTGACCGAAGAGGTCCTTCAGCGCCTGCTGCCCGATCTGACGCACACCCTTGGCGGTGAGTTCGAGTCGGCCCTGGTCGCGGTCGACGAAGCCTCGATCCTTAAGGCCCTGGAGCGCGCGCTGCAGACGAGTCATGTGGCGCGCTGCGTCATCGCCCAAGTGCCGTCGCACCGCGTCGATGTCGACTTCGGGTAATCCGTGAGCGGCTCGAGTACGACCAAGAAAATTCTCCAGTCCCTGAAGCTGGCCGAGTTGCTCGGCGATCCCGGTCGCTCCGGAGAAGGACCCACCCTGTTGGCCGCGCAAGCGATGGGCGCGCTGCCAGTCGATATCGGGCGTGGCCTGGCGAAGATTGGAGACCAGGCGGCTCAAGGAGAAGTCGAGGTCCATGTTCTGCATCATCTGTGAGAAAAGTCCGCGCAGCTCACCTTGCTGCTCCGAGGAGAGTGAGTTGAACATCGCCTCGGCCGCCGCTGCGCGCTCGGCCATCATGCGCACGACGTCGTCCAACGACTGCGCTCCGGGGAAGAAATCGCCGTACTTTTCCATGAAGTCATCAAAGGAGGGGTCGATGCTCTTCACCGCGACGGTCCTGTTCGATCATCGTCGAAAGAGCGTCCATCATGTTGCGCACCCGCTCGAGCTCGGCCGAGTCCGGATTGGAGAACATCTCCTTGCTCTGCTCGAAGTAGGTGGCCAACAGATCACTATTGAGTTCGGCGACGAGTTGCTCGTATTCCTCCCGGGCCCGCGACGAGATGAACTCGTAGTCCTGGAACTCCCGAAGTCGTTCGCCGAGACGATCACCCATCAGATCGCGCTGCATTGCGCGCTGGTCCACCAGGTCACGCGTCACCTCGATGCGACGTTCGTCGCCAGATTCCTTGGCTTCGGCCATCAACTCCTCGCCCGCCGACGCCTCGGTGGCCTCGATCTCATCGAGGCGTTCACGATACTTCTGGAGTTCGCCGTCGGGATCACCCTGTCGTTCGAGTTCCTGGCGACGCTGGCGCGTGCGCTCGAGCAATTCGCGCAACCCCTCCACCCGCTCACCCTCGGCGGTGGTGAAACCCTCCTGGAGAAGGCGATCCATGGCCGCCTCGAGGTCGCCGTGCTCCATCACGTCGTCGGCGAGGAGTTGTAAGAACTCGTCGACGTCGACGTCGACGTCGACGTCATCACCGTCGTCGTCACGAAACCGACGAAAACCGTATCGGATGGCCACTAACGGTTCCTCGAACGATAGAGCGCTCGAGCCCCTGAGGCGTCCTTGGCGAGCCGTTTGGTGAGGTGCAGGCCCTCGAGGACGAACTCCGCCGCCGAGGCGACGGCTCCGTCACTGGCCCCCTCGCCCGCCACGCGTCGTGCGGCGCCATCTAGTGCCGGCATGACCGCGAGCACGTCGAGATACTCCTGATCGGCCAGATCGTCACCCGTATGCACGATGGCCTCGGAGGCGAAGGCGTCGACGATGGCTCCCGCTTCCTCGAGGACCACGTGTTCCATGAAGCTCTGGCGTATCGCCAGGGAAATCAGCGCAGCGATCACTTGATCGGAGTCCTCGTCATCCATGGTGTCGAATTCGATCTTTCCCTGGGTCGACTGCACCATGGCGGCCAGATCGCTCACGCGCGGCACGACGGTGACGTCACCGGTGCGCAGGGCGCGACGCAGCGCACTCGCGACGACCGTCTCGTAATTGGCGATGGAGAGGCGCACCGAAACGCCCGAGCGTTGCGAGATGACGTGGCTGGCGCGCGCCACGTGGCTCACGCGCGTGACGATGTCCTCGATGAACCACGGCACCTCAATGGGTCGATCCGCGCTGGGGAGCTTCGCCTCTTGCTGGACGATGGCAATCTCGGTCGAAATCTCGTAGGGATAATGCGTGCGGATCTGGGAACCGAAACGATCCTTAAGTGGCGTGATTAGGCGGCCACGGTTGGTGTAATCCTCGGGGTTCGCCGTGGCGACCACCAGCAAGTCGAGCTCGAGTCGCACCAGGTGGCCGCGGATTTGCACGTCGCGCTCCTCGAGCACGTTGAGCAGTCCGACCTGAATACGCTCCGAGAGATCGGGTAACTCGTTGATGGCGAAGATGCCGCGGTTCGATTTCGGCACCAGACCGAAGGACAGTGCCCGCGGATCGTCGAGGAACAATCCTCTGGCCACTTTGATGGGATCAACCTCGCCAATCAAGTCGGCCATCGACGTATCGGGTGACGCGAGCTTCTCGGCGAAGCGCTGCGAACGGTGCACCCACGCGATGGGAGTCTCCTCGCCGCGTTCGGCAACGAGTTCGCGCGCGAAAACCGACAGCGGTGCGAAGGGGTCGTCGCGCACTTCAGAGCCTGCGACGATAGGCAGCCATTCGTCGAGCAGGTCCACCAGGGACCGGATCATGCGGGTCTTGGCCTGGCCGCGCTCACCCAGCAAGATGATGTCGTGGCCGGCGAGCAGCGCCGTCTCGAGTTGGGGCAAGACCGTATCGTCGTATCCCATCACGGCCGACGACAGTGACCTACCGGTGCGCAGCCGCTCTTCGAGATTGGCGCGGATCTCCTCGCGGACGCTGCGATGAACGAAACCGGCCGCGCGAAGACCCGCGAGGGTGGAGGGCAGATTGTCGGGGACGAGGGGTGTGGTCATTACTCCAACTTATTGCCCACCGGTCACGTTTCACTCAGTCCTCGCGAGGCGACGGTACCCCACGAGGACCGTTCCGGCCATGTCGCCGGTTTCGAAGCGCCACGAGATCGGGTGGCCATCCACGACGCGCCAAAACTCTACGATGGGCCCGTGTCAGAGTTTGAGATCGTCACCACCGCCGAACGCCCGGATCTCCATGACCAGTTCGAGGCAGCCTTCAAGAACTCGTGGCCGGAATTCATTTTTCACGACGCGATTGCGCATCCCTTCATGAGCGCCGTACAGGAGCGATTCGCGCGCTACGACGTGACCGTGGTCCACGACGATCACGTCGTTGCCGGAGGGTGGGGCATCCCCTTAGCGTGGGATCAATCCGTGGAGCACCTCCCGAGCGGTTATGACGACGCACTCGTGCGTACGTTCTCGGAGTTCCAGGTGTCTCCGGCCAACACCCTCAGCATCATGGCGGCCGCGGTCCACCCGCAATATCGCGGACGCGGCCTCTCCACGCTCGTTCTGAGCGAACTTCGACGTCGCGGTGAACACGACGGCGTGCCTCACGTCATTGCGCCGGTGCGCCCCACGCTCAAGTCGCGCTACCCACTCACCAAGATGGCTGATTTCGCTCGATGGCGACGCGGTGACGGCCAACACGTCGACCCCTGGATCCGTCTCCACGAGCGAATGGGCGCAACAATCCTCGGTCCCGCCGAGCGATCGATGGAGATTGCGGGTTCGGTCGAAGAATGGCAGTCGTGGACCGGCATGCTCTTTCCACAGAGTGGTGCCTACGTGGTGCCCGACGCACTCGATCTCGTCGTCATCGATTGTGACAATGACCTCGGCGTCTACGTGGAACCGAATCTGTGGATGCGTCATTGCTGAGTTCCGTAGGGCTCTACCCGAATCGTCGATGAACGTCGCCCCCGCCTCGCCAAACCTCGCGGATCAGGGGCGACCCCGGTCGATACGCCAGGTGCGCCGCGCGCGGCGCGTTGAGGACGACCAGATCACCGCGGGCTCCCACCGCGAGGTGTCCGATGTCGTCGCGGCGCAGGGCCGACGCTCCCCCGCGCGTGGCGGCAAACACAGCTTCGTCCACGCTCAACCCCATCTCGCGCACCGCCAGGGCGATGACGAAGGACATCGAGGTGACGTAGGACGTCCCCGGATTGCAGTCGGTGGCGAGGGCCACACTGACACCGGCGTCGACCAGACGGCGTCCCGACGGGTAGGGCGAACGCGTCGAGAACTCGGCGCCGGGTAGCAACGTCGCGACGGTCGAGGACGCGGACAGACGCTCCACGTCAACGTCACTGAGGTGGGTGCAGTGGTCCACGCTGGCGCAGTCCATCTCGACGGCGAGGGCGACTGCACCGATGTCGGCGATTTGGTTGGCGTGCAGTCGAAGCGCGTGCCCCTTCGCACGGCCGGACTCAAGCACGGTGCGCGCCTCGTCAAGGTCAAAGGCCCCTACGTCGCAGAAGACGTCAGTCCACTTGGCCGATGCGCAACGTGTCATCATCTCGCCGGCCACGAGAGCCACGTAGGCGTCGCGGTCCGTGGCGAACTCCGGGGGCACCACGTGCGCGCCGAGAAACGTCACTTCATCGGTGATCTCGCACGCCAACTCCACCAGTCGGGATTCACCGTCGACGTCGAGGGCGTAACCCGACTTCACCTCCACGGTGGTGACCCCTCCGGCGCGCAAGGCCACGACCCGCGCGTCACTCTCTTGGCGCAATTGGTCGTCGCTCGCCGCACGCGTGGCCGCCACGGTGCGCACGATACCGCCGCCGTCGTAGCGTTCGCCGGCCATGCGCGCCTCGAACTCGTCACTGCGCTCGCCCGAGAAAATCAGATGCGTGTGCGAATCCACGAAGCCCGGGATCACCGCGGCGCCACGGGCGTCGTATCGTTCGTCGGCTTCGGGGGCGTCGGTGGCACGCCCCACCCACAGGACCCGCTCGTCGTCCAGTATTAGGGCCGCGTCGCGAAGCCGCCCTACCGGTGTCTCGTCGCCGAGGGTGGGGTCGTTGGTAAGGAGTTCACCGATGTTGGTGAGCAGGCGACTGGTCATCACTCTTCGCGCATGGGAATGCGCACGCCGCGACGTTGCGCGGTCTCCTCGGCGATCTCGTAGCCCGCGTCCACGTGGCGGATCACGCCCATGCCGGGGTCGTTGGTGAGGACTCGCTGGAGTTTCTCGCGAGACAGGGCGGTACCGTCGGCGACGCAGACCTGGCCGGCGTGAATCGAGCGGCCAATACCTACGCCGCCACCGTGGTGGATCGACACCCACGACGCACCCGAGGCGGTGTTGACCAGTGCGTTGAGTAGCGGCCAGTCCGCGATGGCGTCCGAGCCATCGAGCATCGACTCGGTCTCGCGATAGGGCGAGGCGACCGAGCCACTGTCGAGATGGTCGCGTCCGATCACCAAGGGCGCGGAGATCTCGCCGGAGGCGACGAGGTCGTTGAAGGCCACGCCCGCCTTGTCGCGCTCGCCGTATCCCAACCAACAAATTCGCGCGGGGAGACCCTGGAAGGCCACCTTCTCTTGGGCACGGGTGATCCAGCGGTGCAGGGGCTCGTTGTCGGGGAATAGATCCATCACGGCCTGGTCGGTACGCCAGATGTCCTTCGGTTCACCCGACAAGGCCGCCCAGCGAAAGGGGCCCTTGCCCTCGCAGAAGAGCGGACGGATATACGCCGGCACGAAACCGGGGAAGGCGAAGGCCCGCGTGAATCCTCCGAGTTGGGCCTCGCCGCGAATCGAGTTGCCGTAGTCGAACACTTCCACGCCTTCGTCCATGAACCCGACCATCGCCTCGACCTGGTGCGCCATGGAGACGCGTGCGCGGTCGGTGAACTCCTCGGGTTTCTTGTCGGCGTAGTCGTGCCAGTCCGCTAAGTCGATACCTTCGGGCAAGTAACTCAAGGGGTCGTGTGCGGAAGTCTGGTCGGTGACGATATCGACCTCGACGCCGCGTCGCAGCAATTCAGGGAAAACCCAGGCGGCATTACCGAGCAGACCGACGCTCAACGGCCGCCTTTCCCTCTTCGCACTCAGCACGCGGGCAATCGCGTCGTCCAGGTCATCGGTCCACTCGTCCATGTAGCGCTGGTCCACTCGTCGTTGTAGGCGCGTGGGATCCACGTCGACGCACAGGCACACGCCGTCGTTCATGGTGACCGCGAGGGGTTGAGCCCCTCCCATGCCACCGGCCCCTCCGGTCAAGGTCAACGTCCCAGCCAGGGTTCCCCCGAATCGCTTGGCCGCGACGGCGGCGAATGTCTCGTAGGTGCCCTGCAGGATCCCCTGGGTACCAATGTAGATCCACGAGCCCGCCGTCATCTGTCCGTACATCGTGAGTCCCAGGGACTCCAAACGACGGAACTCTGGCCACGTCGCCCAGTCCCCTACCAGGTTGGAGTTGGCAATCAGCACGCGCGGCGCCCATTCGTGGGTCTGAAAGACTCCGACGGGTCGACCCGACTGCACCAGCATCGTCTCGTCACCCTTCAGGGTCGTGAGGGTGCGCACCAGCGCGTCGAAGCTGCGCCAGTCGCGCGCCGCGCGACCGGTGCCTCCGTAGACCACGAGATCGTCCGGGCGTTCGGCCACCTCGGGATCGAGATTGTTCTGCAACATGCGCAGTGCTGCCTCTTGGGGCCAGCCTTGCGTCGTCAACGTCGTGCCGCGAGCGGCACGCACGGGACGGGCTCCTTCCATAACTGACTCCTTTGTCTAGCGAACGTCCAGGTACTGACGCACCGTAGCCAGGATCTGCCCGTTGCGCACGAGCTCGCCCACCGCGCTCAACTGCGGCGAGAGCCAGCGGTCGGGACCCGGACCTCCCGTGACCGAATTGACAAGGTCGGCCACAGCGGCAGTCGCCGGCGACGCGCTGAGCGGCGCGCGCAACGCCATCGCTCGCGACGACGCGACCAGTTCGATCGCCAACACGTCGGCGAAGGCCGAGAGCGAGCGACGCAACTTACGCGCGGCGTGCCAACCCATCGAGACGTGATCCTCCTGCATGGCCGAGGAGGGGATCGAATCCACACTCGCCGGAACGGCGAGGCGCTTCATCTCTGAGACCATGGCGGCCTGGGTGTACTGGGCAATCATGAGGCCGGAATCGACTCCCGCCTGGTGGGCGAGGAACGGCGGCAAACCGTAGTTACGGTGCACGTCGAGGAGTCGGTCGGTGCGCCGCTCGGCCATGGACGCGACGTCGGCCACCGCGATGGCGAGGAAGTCAAGCACGTAGGCGACGGGGGCCCCGTGAAAGTTCCCGTTCGACGAGAGGGTGCCGTCGGGCAGGATCGACGGATTGTCAATGGCCGAGGCCAGTTCGATGTCGGCAACGGTGATGGCGTGGGTGAAGGTATCGCGCGCGGCACCGTGCACTTGGGGAGCGCAGCGCAGCGAGTAGGCGTCTTGGACTTGGGTGGTATCACCAATGTGTGAATTCACGATGCTCGAATCAGCCAGCAGCGCGAGCAAATTCGCTGCGCTGCGGCGCTGGCCGACGTGGGGGCGCAGGGCTTGAAGTTCATCGATGAACACCCGGTCGGTGCCGCGCAGCGCCTGAATCGAGAGCGACGCCGACACGTCAGCGAGCGCCATCAAGTTCTCACCGTCCTCGAGAGCCATGATGAGCTGGCCCAACATACCGTCGGTGCCGTTCAAGAGGGCCAGACCCTCCTTCTCCGCGAGTTCCACCGGCTCGAGGCCCGCGGCCTCCAGCGCCTGCGCGGCTCCGCTGCGGGTGCCGTCGCGCAAAATAACGTCGCCTTCGCCCATCAACGCCAGGGCCACGTGAGCCAGCGGTGCCAAATCCCCCGAGCATCCGAGCGAGCCGTATTCGTAGACCACGGGCGTGATGTGGGCGTTGAGTAGCGCGGCGTACGCCAGGGCCGTCGACGGCTGCACACCAGTGACTCCCGAGCACAGCGTGGTGAGACGGGACACCATCATTGCGCGCACCACCTCGACCTCGACTTCGGGTCCCACCCCGGCAGCGTGCGAACGGATCAGCGCGCGCTGGAGGGCGCGACGTTGATCAGGCGCCACGAAGGTGGTCGCCAACGATCCGAATCCGGTCGATACCCCGTAGACCGGAATGCCACTCGAGAACCATCTCCTCGATTGCCGCGCGTTGGGCACTGAGTCGGCGCACGACCTCGTCGTCAATGACGATGTCCTCGCCGCCGCGCGCCACTGCCAGCAATTGCGCACGTCCCAAACCTTCAAAACCCAAGCGAATGCTCACAACCTTCTCCTTACGTAGCCCGAGAGGGCTTCGAGTACCACCAGTGCGGCCAGGCGCACGGTGCGTTCGTCGGGCGCGTCGCGCGCGACGTCGATCTCGGTGACGTCAATGACGTGCACTCGAGGAGACGCACAAAGGAGCCGCACGAATTGGCGCAGCTCGTCCGCACTCAAGCCGCCGGGCGCGGCGGCCGGACATCCCGGTACGACGCTGCGGTCACAGACGTCCATGTCGATATCCACGTAGACGGGACGACCACCCTCGCCCGCTATGGCGAGCGCCCGTGCGCAAACTTCGCTGATGCTGCGTGAACGCAACTCGTGACGAGGGATCAGGGTCACTCCCGCGTCGAGCGCGTCGCGGGCGTACGGCGCAGAGTTAGAGAAGTCGGCCAGGCCCACTTGCACCACGTGTGCGCCGCTCAGTCCCTCGTCGAGCAATTGGCGAATCGGTGAGCCGTTGGAGCGACCCTCGCGCATATCGAGATGGGCGTCCAAGGTGATGAGGCCCCATTGGTCGAGTCGACCCCGGGCCACGGCCGACAGCGCTCGCCAGGTCAACGCGTTGTCGCCCCCGAGCACAATCCACAAGTTGGGGAACGACGTGTCGAACGCCTCTCCCAACGCCATCTTTCCCTCGTCGGTATCGGGGTTGGCGATATCGCCGTGGTCGCGCATGAGAATAGCGTCAGCGAGATCGACCTCGTCTTCAAAGGACCAGGTGGAGTAGCGCGCCAATGCCGCACGCACCGCGGCGGGCGTCGACTCCTTCGAGCGAGGCGTGACCGACGTGGTGAACGTGTGCGCCCCCAGGAGCGACACCATGGCCTCGGATCGCTCCCCCGGCCCTTCGCCGTCCAACAACAGTGACGCCGCCGACGGCCATTTTGGGTCCGGGACGCTCACCACGACCCCATGTTACGCACGGCCGCTATCGAGCGACGGAAGGTGTGCTCGGCGATGCAGTTTTGCTACTGCACACCTCACGAAGTGGCTGGGGCTGTGCCCCTCCCGTAATCCTTCCGAGACCCTGACTCGTCCACGAGCAGTTCCAACCGCCGGGCTCGGCAAGTCCCACGAAGAAGTCCCGCTCCCACCCAGTGTTGTAGATAGTGGGATTGTGTTCGGCGTAGGGGATCTGCACCGGATAAATCCCCGGCGCGTGCAAGGGTGCGAAAGGCGCCCCCAGAATCGGCCAGTACGGGTTGATGTCGAGCTCCATCCCCTCGAACGCTCCAGCGCCGAGAAGGGCTTGGGCGATCAAGGTCGGTGACACTTTCGACATGGTGGCCACGTAGACGAGGTTGCCGTGCACGTCGATACCGAGCGCGGAGCGTGGTTCCTGTGGCCCCGGCTTGAGCGGGTCCCCCCAGATGTACTCGTTGCTCGAACGTGCCGCGCTCGTGAGCTGGCCGTTTGCGACCATGGGCATCAGGTTCTGGCGGTAGGCGATGGCGTGGAAGGCCGGACCCGGGAAACCCGCCGCCCACACGCCCATCTTCCAGTGGCCAGCCGCGTTGATGGCGAGGGTCATGTCGTCCGGGCAGCATCGGCGACAATGTCACTCCGTCAACCATCGACCCCCCGGCCTTGGCCCCCACTTTGAACGCGCCGTTGAAGACGGCCACCACACCAGCCAGTCCCTCGTTGGGCCAGTTGATCGACGGACCCGCGTCGGCGGGAATCTGGCCGTAGTGCGAGGGGGGATCCTGGGTGCCGACGTGCCAGCGCAGCAGGGTCGTGCGCGCGTGCAGTCGAATCGTGCGAAAGGACACCCCCGCGACGTTGATCATCTTGTAGTCGACCATGACGCCACGCGCCGACTCCGTGGCCACCGTCCAGCCCGCTTGGGGTCGTTCAAAGGCAGTGGTCGCCGTCCTCGAGGTAGCCGTCGCCACCGCTGTGGCGGAATGACCCAGGACCACGCCGGCGCCTACTCCCGCGAGGACGAGGGCCGTCGTCGATACGATGCCCAGCGTCCGCATAACTCGTATCCGATCGATGATTTAGCGCGGGACGCGCCGGACGCCGCTGATGTTCTCGTCGCCCTGACTCGCTTCGTTTTCGACCACGTAGGTGGGAACGGGCACCGCGTCGTGCTCGTGCTCGTGCACCATGTCGTCGACGTAGACCGGAGCCGGTGTCGCCAAGTACTCGCCTTCGATGGTGCGCGTCACGATGTTGGTGGTCTTACGCTTGCCCGCGCCGGAGAAGCCCTGCATCTCGCGGGCGATCTTGTAGGTCACCGGGTAGGCCAGGATCGGCACCACGATGCAGAGGACACGCATCGTCCACAGCACCGTGTTCAGCGAGACGTGGAAGAAGTTCGCGATGACGTCAGTGGACGAGGCGATGAAGAGCATCGCACACAGCACGGCGACGGCGACGCCCGCCGCGGTGCGCTTGGGACGGTTACTGGGTCGATCGAGCAGGTTATGCATCGCGTTGTCCTTGGTGAACTTACGTTCGATCGCCGGCCAGGCCATGATGAGGTTGAACAAAATTCCTGGGAAGATCACCGCGGGGATGGTGACCTCGAGGGGGATGGTGTAACCAAAACTATGGAACGACCAAGCAGGGAAGATACGAAGGGCGCCGTCGAGGAAACCCATGTACCAGTCGGGCTGGACCGCGTAGGAGATGCGCGAGGCGGTGTAGGGGCCGAACTGCCAAATCGGGTTGATCTGGGCGAAGGCGCCGAGCAGGGCGGTGGCCCCCGCGACCACGAACATGAAACCGGTCGTCTTGGCCATGAACACTGGGAACATCGGCGAGCCGACGACGTTGTTCTCGGTCTTGCCCTTGCCGGGGAACTGCGTGTGCTTCTGGCGCACCAGTAGACCCATGTGCGCGCCCACGAGAGCCAGAATCACCAACGGGATGATCAACACGTGCAGGATGAAGAAGCGCGGGATGATCGATGTTCCCGGGAAGTTGCCACCGAAGAGGAAGAAGGCCACGTACGAGCCCACCACTGGGATCGACAAGATGATTGAGTAGGCGATTCGGATACCCGTACCCGAGACCAAGTCATCGGGTAGCGAGTAGCCCAAGAAGCCGTTGACGATGGCGAGGATCAGCAGCGTCGTGCCGATCACCCAGTTGGTCTCACGCGGCTTGCGGAAGGCTCCAGTGAAGAACACGCGACCCATGTGCACGACGATGGCGCCCACGAAAATGTCGCAACTCCAGTGGTGCATCTGACGCATCAGGAGTCCCGCGCGTACCGCAAACGACAGGTTCACCGTGGAGGCGAAGGCCTCCGTCACCTTCTGTCCATACAGCGGCAGATAACTCCCGGTGTAGGTGGTCAAGTCCTGACTCGGCACGTAGTAGAGCGTCAGGAAAATGCCGGTGGCCAGCAAGACAACGAAGGAGTACAGCGCGATCTCGCCCAACATGAATGACCAGTGGTCGGGGAAAATCTTGTCCATGAACGTACGGCCACCCTTGGCGATGCCGAGGCGATCGTCGAGCTCGTTCAGGCTCTGACCAAGCTTGCCGTAGGGCCCGGCCGCTTCTCGCTGCGCGCGCTTGGTGTTGATGGTCTGACTCATGAACGCTCCCAGAATCCAGGGCCGACGGGCTGGTTGAAGTCCGACTGTGACTGCAAGTATCCGGCCGAGTCGAACTGCAGCGGTAACTGCGGCAACGGGCGTGGGGCGGGACCGAAATTCGGGATGCAGCCATTAGTGACGTCGAACATGGACTGGTGGCACGGACAGACCAGGAGCTGCAACTGCTGCTCGTACAGACCGACCGGGCAACCGAGGTGGGTACAGAGCTTGGAGTAGGCCAGGTATCCCGATGGCCCCCAGGTCTCGCGACCCTTCTGCGTCACGAAGTTCTCATTCGAGAGGCGAATGAGCACCGTCTGGTCGACGGCCTGCCCATTGTCGGTGTTCTCCAAACCCTCGGGGTATACCGTCACAATCGAGCCAATGGCCAAGTCGTCCTGGTGAACGCGACGCCCCGTGATATCCACTAAGTAGGTGCCCCTGGCCCAGTCGGTGTGAAACAACGTGCCCTTGGGCAACGGGCCCAAGGAGCGAACGAGCGGAAATGCCGCCACGACGCCAAAGATCCCCATACCGGCGCCGAGCAGTCCGCCGAGGAATTTGCGACGCTTGATCACGCCACCGCCGCGCTCGACGATCGCCGCCGCGAAAGCGTTGCGCTCATCCTCGGAGCTCGCCATGGTGTGACGTTCTTCCACGAAGGGCCCGCGCGGCATCAGGTACTTACCCCAGGCGATCAGTCCGACACCCATCAAGGTCAGGCCGCCACCGAAGGTGGCCCCCAACGTCCAGGGCGCTGCGTTCACCCAGTACGCCGCCCCGAAACCCGCGATGAGCACGATACCCAGCAGGAAGACGATGGCGATGACCTTCTCCACCAGTTCCGGACGACGAGCCGCCGGCTGCAGCCGCGGATCATCGGCGGACACCGTGTTCAACTGCACCGGGGTGCGCTGTTCGTGCTCGCTCACTGACGCTCTCCTACCCAAAACCCGACGAGGGCCAGCAGGCCCACGCCCAACAACAATCCAACGAATCCCTCAGCCACCGGCCCGAGCCCGCCCAGGCCCGCTCCACCAGGATTCTGGGGGTGCTGGATCTCGGTGGTGACGTACTTCACAATGTCGGCCACTTGGAAGTCGCTCAGGTTGCCGGTGAATCGCGGCATATTGCCCGGACCAGTACGAATGGCCTCCACCACCTGGAAGGCCGGGATATTACGAAGCGACGGCGCGTAGGTACCTGCGGCCAACGCGTCGCCATCACCCTCGATGGTGTGACAGGCCGCGCAGTTCAGGGCGAACAAGGCGGCACCGTCGGACACGTTGGCACTCGCCAGGTTGGGCGATGGAATGTCGGGGTAGCTCGGACTCAGGGAGTTGACCCACGCGGCCACGGCCAACGCTTGCTCGTGCGACAGTCGCGGCACGCGACGGTTGGCCTGCACCGCGCGCGGGTCGGCCGCGGGCATACGACCCGACTCGATCCAGAAGTCGATTGTTGCCGGACCGAGCCCGACGAGGTTCGGGAAGGCCCCCGACGTGCCGTTGGCGGGCACGCCATTGGCCTGGGTGCCGTGACACGACGCACAGTTCTCGAGAAACAGGGACTGGCCCAGTGTCGCGAGAGCCGACGAGGGCGCGGTATAGGTAATCGCGTTGTTGCCGTAGCTCACCACGTTGCCCGCGGCGTCCTTCGTGACCTTCGTGGAATTTGGTGTGCCGGCATTGATTCGCCCAGTCTGGTATGGCGTACGCGTCGTGGTTGACGCCATCGCCGTCGACGCGAGGCCCACGACGGGACCCATCATCACCAGAGCGGTGACAGCGATAAATGGCACTCGAGTACGACTCTTCATCACGACCTACTTCAGGAGGAACAGGGACGAATACAGCCCGATCCAAACGACATCGACGAAGTGCCAGTAGTAACTGACACCTTGGAAAGTGGAGAGCTCGCCCGGGTCACCTTCGGTGCCGCGCATACGAAAGAGCAGGAACACCATGGCGACCAACCCGAGGAACACGTGCAATCCGTGGATACCCGTGGTGATGTAGAACACCGAGCCGTACGAGTTGGTGTACCAACGCGTGGCCAGGTGAGTCCATTCATAGACCTGGTTGCCGACGAAGGCGGTGCCCATGATGATCGTGATGATCACCCATCGACGCGCCTCGGCACGCCGACGGTGCTCGATCAACCACACCGCCCACTGCATAGTGAACGATGACGCCACCAAAATGATCGTGAAAATGCCCGATTGCAACACGTCGAGGTGCGTACCCTGCGGGGGCCACGCTGCCAGATGTGCACGGATGGTAAAAAGCGCGGCGAAGAGTCCCGAGAAGAACATCAGCTCGCTGCCGAGCCAAATCATCACGCCGATAGCCAACATCGGAGGACGATCGTGGACGATCTTCTCTTGCTCCGCCAGGCTATTGAGGGGAATCGCCTGACTCACGCCTTACTTTCTACCAAAGATTGAGAGGTGCCCGTGACGATCCGCGCGATTATTGGTCATCTGATTGTCTCGGGGAGTTCTCCGGTGGCCAGAATCGCCAGTCGGCGCGTCGGGCGCGTCATCGCCACGTAGAGGGTCCGCAGACCCCGCGGCGTCACTTTCTCGCCGGCGCTCGCGCCACGACGCACGATCTCGCTCGGCTCCACCACGATCGTGGCGTCGAACTCCAGACCATTGGCGCTCTCGGCACCGAGGACCACCAGGTCCGCACCCAGACCCTTCGAGTCCTGATCACGAGGGTCGATCGCGACGATGCCTCGAGTATTCAAAATCCGAACCACCTCTTCGACACGCGAGGCGGTCACGATCACCGCGCAGCGTCCGGGCGTCACCGCGTCGATCTCTCGTTGCACCGTGGCAACCAGCGACGTCGCGAATTCAGTGGGATCAACCACTTCGACGATCGGCAGGTACCCGGCGCGACGCACCGGGCGGGGGGGCTCCAGGTCAACGGCCGCGGCACGTAAGGTGGCGGCGGCAAAATCGAGGACCTCCTCGGGCGTGCGATAACTCACCGTCAGATCAACACGAGTGGGGGAACGACGCGGCTCGAGGACCTCGAGAACGGAATTCCACGACGCCGACGAGGAGGCGGTCGTGGCTTGGCCCATATCCCCCACAATCGTCATGGAGCCCGTCAGGTCGCGGCGCTTCAAGACCCGCAACTCCATCGGGGAGAGGTCCTGAGCCTCGTCGACCACGATATGACCGTACGTGACGAATTCGGCTTCGTCGAGTTCCGAAGTCACACTCGGGGTCAGACGCTGCGCCTCGCGCAAGGCGGCCGCGCGGATGTCGCCAGAAAAGGAGTCGAGGTCCACCCCATCGAGCACGCCGGTATCGACGGGCTTGATAAGTGAACGCGGGCGCTTGCGCGGACCGAGCAGGATGCGAGCCTCGTCAATCAATGCGGCGTCGGCCTTGGTCCAGTGGATCTCTTCGAGGGTGGCGCTACGCGGGCGTTCGAGCGAGGCCAACTCCTGTTCACTGAAGAGACCTTTGCCCGCCGCGCGCAACAACGCGGGCGCGCCAAAGAGGTCGTGCAGCAGGTCCTGGCCCGAGAGGCGGGGCCAGATGCGCTGAAGCATCTGCTTGTACTCGTACGTAGCGCGTATCTGATCGGCAAGTTCGTTGAGAGCGCCGCCCTCGTCAACGTTGTCGCGCACGAAACGGTCGTGATATCGCGCGGCCAAGCGGGCCGCCAACTCACGACCCACCGCCGAACGGCGTTGGTTGTGATTGCCCGGTCGTCGACGCGCACGATCGACGATGTCGACAGTGTCCTCAGGACGCACCACGATGATGGCCCGACCCACCGGAATCGAGACCTCCAGACGCAAGGGTCGCTGGCGAGTGCGCAACGCACGCGACAGCAATGCAGCCATTCGCACGTCACCCTTGAGTTGATCGACATCCTCGTCGTCACGTCCTCGCACTTCGACGTTGGTCACCAGCCCCGAGATGGTGGAGAGGGTGACCCCAGACTCTCCCAACGAGGGCAGGACATTCTCGATGTAGTTCAGGAAGAGCGGATTGGGTCCCACTACCAGCACGCCCTGTCGTTCCAGTGTGGCGCGGTGGGTGAAGAGTAGGTAGGCCGCACGGTGCAGCGCCACCGCCGTCTTCCCTGTACCCGGCCCTCCCTGGACCAGGAGCACACCGGGCAACGGGTGCCGGATGATCTGGTCCTGCTCGCCCTGGATGGTGGCGACGATGTCGGCCATTCGTCCCGTTCGTGCGCGTCCGAGTGCCGCCAACAGCGCACCGGGTCCCCCGAGGGCAAGTCCGCCGTCGACGAGCCCCTCCTCGGTGGCGTCGCGCTCGGCGCCATCGGGCAGTTGGAGTTCGCCGAACTCATTGGCAAAGAACTCGTCCTCGACGCCGAGCACGTCTCGTCCCCGGATCGCTACGTGGCGTCGGCGCGCCAGGCCCAAAGACTCCACTCCCGTGGCACGGTAGAACGCCTCGGCGACGGGTGCGCGCCAGTCCACCACGAGGGGGTTGAGCTCGACGTCGGAGACGGCGAGTCGACCCACATGATAGGTATCGCCCGGGCGATCGTCGCGGTCGAGGTAGTCGATGCGACCGAAGAAGAGGGACTGATCGCCGATGGCGAGTTGGTCCAGTCGCTGGAGAGCCGTTCCCATCACCACGTCGCGCTCCACGAGGTCGCCGGCACCGCGCATCGTGGCCACCGCAGCCGAGTCGCGCAATGATCGCGCTTCGGATCGCATGTGGTCGAGGGCGTCCAGCGCTCGGTCGAGGAACTCCTGTTCCTCTTTAATCTCGCGCTCGTGAGCCATCGGACCTCTCTCAGTACTCGCAAATAGCGTTTGACGATTCTAGGGGACTTCGCGGGGTGGGTGCCCTCGGCACCTGTTCGCACCATCGGACCTAGGCTGAGGGCCGTCAAAGGAGCCTTGTGTCAGACCCCGTATTCCTCCGAGCCTGCCGTGGTGAGAACGTCGATCACGTTCCCGTATGGTTCATGCGCCAAGCCGGACGATCCCTCCCCGAGTATCGGGCCCTTCGCGGCACCGGATCGATACTGGAGGCCATTGCCGACCCCCAGTTGGCCTGCGAGGTGACCCTACAACCAGTACGTCGCTACGGCGTCGATGCGGCGATACTGTTCTCGGACATCGTCGTTCCCTATCACTCCATCGGTTTCGGTGTCGACGTCGTGCCCGGTCGTGGTCCCGTGATTAGCCAACCATTTCGAAACGCCAGCGATCTCACGCGCCTGCGCGATCTCACGAGTGAGGATATCGCCCACGTCACCGCCACGGTCGACTTAGTCGTCGCGAACTTGGCGAGCACCGACATTCCGCTCATCGGCTTCGCCGGGGCCCCCTTCACCGTGGCCAGCTACCTGGTCGAGGGTGCACCAACCCGCGACTTCGCCGTGATCAAGTCACTCATGCACTCCGACCCTGCTCTCTTCGATGAATTGCTCGATCGCCTGGTCGCGATCACCATTACCTTCCTGCGCGCCCAGGTGAGCCACGGAGCACGAGCACTGCAACTCTTCGACTCCTGGGCCGGGTCGCTCACGCGCGATGAATATCGCCGCTTCGCTCTGCCCGCCACCCAGCGCGTCCTCGAGGGAGTAGTCGACCTGGACGTGCCCACCATCCTCTTTGGCGTGGGCACCGGTGAGCTGCTCACGCTCATGACGACGGCCGGATCGGACGTCCTGGGCATCGACTGGCACGTCGACCTCGACGAAGGTCGCCGTCGCGCGGCCAAACCGGTGCAGGGCAACCTCGACCCCGCGCGCTGCCTCGGTGGCGTCGAACTTGGCGTCGCGGCCGCGCGCGAGGTGCTGGCGCGCGCCGGCACCGAGGGAGGGTACATTTTCAACTTGGGTCACGGTGTCATGCCGTCGACCGACCCCGCAGTACTCGAAGCCGTGGTCCGCGTGGTCCACGAAGAAGGATTGGCAGGCGTGCAATGACAACCGGCGTTCTCGTGATGGCCTACGGCACACCGACGACCCCCGCGGACGTGGAGGCGTACTACACCCGAATTCGACACGGTCGCCCCCCCACCCCCGAACTCCTGAAGGAGCTCGCGGACCGCTACCGGGACATTGGTGGCACCTCTCCCCTCGCCCAGCGCACCGCCGCACAGGTGGCGGCCCTCGCCGCCGCACTGCAGGTCAAAGCGCCGGGGGCCTTCGACGTACGCTTTGGCTCAAAATACGAACCACCCATGATCGAAGACGTCGCCCCAGGTTTTGCGCGCGACGGCATCACCCACGTCATCGGACTGGTACTGGCACCGCACTCCTCGTCGATGTCCACCGATCAGTACATGGAGCGCGCACGGTCCTCGCTCGCCGAGACGGTCTCGTTCAGCGAAATCGGCGCGTGGTGGGACGAGCCGGGCTTCCTGGAACTGATCGCCGGGCGTGTGTTGGACGCCCTGGCGCTCATTCCCGACGAGCGCCACGACACCACCGAAGTCATCTTCTCGGCGCACTCGTTACCGGAGAAGATCCTGGTTCACGGCGACACCTACCCCGAACAACTGCGCGAGAGTGCCGAGGGCGCGGCGCGAATTGCCGGGATCACCAACTGGGACCTCGCCTGGCAGTCGGCTGGTCGCACCGCCGACCCGTGGATCGGCCCTGATATTTTGCAGGTGCTACGTGCCAAGAGGGCGGCGGGACTCACCGACATCGTCTCGTGCCCCATCGGGTTCGTCTCGGACCACCTCGAGGTTCTCTTCGACATCGATATCCAGGCTCAGGAGCTCGCGAAGGAACTCGGTTTGAACCTCGTGCGCACGGCGTCGCTCAACGACGATCCGGCCTTCATCGCGGTGCTGGCCGATATCGTGATGGCGCGCGCGTGAGCGCGCGCACCTCCGTCGTGATCATCGGAGGAGGGATTGCCGGACTCGCCGCGGCGTGGGAACTGACCGGCGCCAGCGATGGGCCTGATGGCTCGACTCCGCGCGTCGAACTCCTCGAGGCCTCTGAACGCCTGGGTGGGGCCCTCTCGTCCGACGAGTTCGCCGGCCGTGTGCTCGACCTGGGACCCGACGGCTTCCTCGCGCGACGTCCCGAGGCCGTGACTCTGGCGCGAGAACTGGGGCTCGAGGGCCAACTCGAACCGATCGCCGCCTCGGGTGCCTCAATTTGGCTCCACGGCGCCCTCGAACCGCTGCCCTCGGGGCTCGTACTCGGCGTACCGACCAACGCCAAGGCTCTCAAGGGCATGCGCGGATTGTCGTGGAGTTCGCACTGGTCCGCCTGGCGCGACGAGCACGCGCCGCGCAAGTTCAAGGTGACCCAGGACGTGAGTATCGGTTCGATTCTGCGCGCCAAACTCGGTAGCGAGTTGACGTACCAACTCATCGAACCCATGGTCGGCGGTATCCAGGCCGGACGGGTGGATGAACTTTCGGCGTCGGCGGTCTTTCCCGCTCTCTTCGAGGCGGCCCAACGCGGCGGCTCGCTCATGAAGGCACTGCGCAGCGGCGCGGGAGCCCCCAATAGTGATGGCGCCGAGCGGGTCCTCGGACCTCTCTTTATGTCGCTCACCACGGGTGTCGGCTCGCTCGCCAGCGAGCTCGAACGCCAACTGCGCGAACGCGGTGTCGTCGTACGCACCGCGACCGCGGCGACCGCGTTGCGCGCGGCCCCCTCGGGGACCTATCCCTGGGAAGTCGACACCGCCGACACGTCAACGGGTGCCAGCGCCGTGATACTGGCCACGCCGGCGCCCACGGCGGGGCGACTGACCGCCCACCTCGGCGAACGCCTCGCGGATCTCTCGAGCATCAACAGTGCGGGTGCGGCCATGATTACCTTCGTCTTCAGTGCGCGCGACACCGAACTGCCGCCCACGGGAACCGGAGTGCTGATTCCTCTGGGCACCGAGTGGAACGACGACATCATGATGACTACCGCCCTCACGTTCCTCGATCGAAAGTGGCGCCACCTCCAGCGCGACGGCGAGATCCTGATGCGCGCTCACGTGGGTCGAATCGACGACCGACGTAGCGAAGTTCTCGGCGACGATGCATTGATCGAACGGGTGCGTCGTGAGATCACGACGGTTCTCGGGCGCGCGGGCAACCCGCTCTTCGCGCGAGTGCAGCGCTGGCCCCAGGGCTTACCCCAGTACTACGTCGGACACCAGGAACTGGTGGCGCGAGCACGCCAGGCGTTAGCCCCCTTCACGATCCGTTTGGCCGGCAGCGCCTACGACGGGGTCGGCATCCCGGCCAGCATCGGTTCGGGCCGACGCGCGGCGCGCGAGGTGCGAGAACTTCTCGGTCGCGAAACACTAGGGCGTCGACCCTAGAGGTAGTAGCCCGAGTGGATGTAGAGGCACGGCACGCCTTCAGCCACGTACATCGCGTGATTACCCGGGTCGTCCTCGAACGACAGGCGCACCTCGAAGCCCGATGCCTGGATGTCGTGCAGCACGTCGCGCTTGAATTCTGAAACACCCGAGTAATCCCCGAAGTCGCGAGTCACCAGCAGGTCCCAGCGCACCCCGAAGCGTTCTAGCCATTCCACAGTTTTGCCTGGACGCGTCGTGGACGCCCCGTCACCAAGAGCACTGCCAGGGACGGGTCGAGCAAGTCAAGCAAGCGAGAAGTCTCCGAAATCAGAGGGTCCTGATCACATGCGTCGAAGAACGCCCGCCAGTCGCCCCAACCTCGCAAGTGCTGTCGACCGGCGGCGTCCGCCAGGACACCGTCGATGTCGACGATGACGCAGGGACCCGCGTTCACCGGCCCTTGGCGCCAATACCAGTGTTCTTGTGGATTAGTGGTCGTCATAGGCTTTCCCCAAGGTGGAAGAAGTTCAATCTCTGCGAGACTAGACGTGCATGGGAGCGACCGAACGACACACGCTACCGATTCCCTACGGACACCACGTCTTCGTGGTCAGCGATCTGAGCCTGTCCGCACAGACACCAACCAGGAGTCGACCACTCGTCGAACTCACAACTCTCCTCGGTGACATTGACGACCCGGCCGTCGTGGTGGTGGCCGGCAATCTCTTCTTCCCCAATCTTGAGATCGAGTTCGCCGACGAGATCGCCGCCACGCTCGCTCACCTGAGCGAATTTGTCGCCGCGGTACGTGATTTCGTCGCGCACGAGACTCACCATTTCTATGTCCTGCCCGGCAGTGACGACGCCGCTCTGTCGAGTGACGAACGAGCCCAGTCGTTGCTCACGGACCTCGGCATGGTACTGGCGAGCGACCTGATGCTCCAAGTCGCTTCGTCCGAGGGCGTGCGCGACCTGGCCATTGCCGCGGGCTCGCACCAGGTCGACGTCGACAACGTGGACCTGGCTGACCGCGCGGACGCGGATCGCCTGGAGGACCCCGCGGCGTTGGCGAGCTTCGTAGCGTCGCGCGTCCTCTATCGTCGGCTCGCCCCGTGGATCTGGCTGGTCCTGTTGGCGCTCATCGGCGTCGACGCTTTTAACTCTGTGACCAAGTTGATCGGCCACTTCACGCACCACGTCTACAAAGTGCGCGCGCCGCACACCAACAGTTTCTGGGGCAATCTCATCGTCAACCTCTTCGTCCTGGTGTTGGCTGAAGCCCTAGTGGTCGGCATTGCCGGTCTCGTGGTGCGCCGTCGTTTCAATCGTTCGCACCACGGCGACGCCGAGAGTGAGCCCCTCGCTAATACCCTGGTCGATCAGGAGAACGCCCTCGACTTCGCCCGACGCATTGTCGAACGCGGTGGGGTGGGTGCGGTCATTGGGGGCGCTCCGCGTCCCGCGCTGGCCTTTCTCGATCGCGGAGTCTGTGCGGTACCGGGTCCCTCGCGCACGGTGTTGATAAAGCGCGAGGGTCGCCTGGGCTTACCTCCAGTGTTCGCCTCGGTGCTTCGCTTGGGGATCGTCGAGATTGAGGCGGCGAGCAACGTGCAGGTGCGCCTCATCGGAGGCGAGTCGCCGCTATCGCGTTCGCGCCTCCTCGAACGCCTCGTGGGTGGCGCGCCGACCCAGGCGGGACCACCACCCGGAACCACCACCTTGGGCTCGTGGCCCCACGGTTCACCCTTCCCCCTCTCCGAGGGGCGACTGCAAATCCAGCGCCACCAGCGGTCGATACGACGTTGGGCCAGTGGTCTTCTCTTCATCGACGGGCTCATCAACGTCGCGGTCACCGCCTCTCCACCGTTGCGCACGCGACTGCACACCGTTCTCAACGTGTTACCGCTCAGCGTGGCGCAGTCGGCCGCCGTCGTCACCGCAGTGGCGGGGATCGCCATGATCATGCTGGCCCGCGGCGTGCGGCGCGGGCAGCGCCGCGCGTGGTTCCTCGCCCTCGCCGCCCTGGCGATCACCGTAGTGGCGCACCTCGCGCGCGGGGGGACGTTACTCGCATCGATCGTGGCCGCGGCCCTCGCCGCGTTCCTCTTGTTGCAGCGCCGCCTCTTCCTCGCTGCCTCGGACCGCAACAGCGCGAGTACGATCCTGCCGCGCCTGGCGGGCATCGCGGTGATCGCGGTCATGGCCGCGTCCCTCGGCCTCGAAGCGGCGGCACCCCATCGTTACGTGCTACCGAACTTCGGGGTGGTGGTGATGGCCTGTGTCGAGCGTCTGGTGGGTCAGTACAACATCTTCCTGCCCGACCGGACGACGGACTTCGTGGATCCGGTGCTCTTGACCGTCGGTGTCTCCATCATCATCGCGATGCTCTACGTGCTGACGCGCCCAGTGGTCGACCGGCGCCTCTCGAGCACGGGCACCAGCGCCGAGCGGCGCGTCGCGGAACTGCGTGCCCGCGACATCGTGCGACGCCACGGTCGTGGCACGCTGGACTACTTCGCCCTGCGTGACGACAAGCAATTCTTCTTCTTTCGCGATTCCCTCGTCGCCTACGCCGTCTACGGCGGCGTCGCACTCGTCTCACCTGACCCGATTGGTCCCGACGCCGAACGCACCGAAGTCTTCAACGCCTTTCGCACGTACTGTGACGCGCGTGGTTGGACCATCGCCATCATGGGCGCCGGATCAGAGTGGCTGGGCACGTACCACGCGGCGGGGATGCACTACCTCTACCTCGGCGACGAGGCAATCGTCGACGTGCAAAAGTTCTCGCTCGACGGCGGCAAGATGAAGGGTCTGCGCCAAGCCACCACGCGCCTGAAGAAGCACGGCTACACCGTGGAGTTCCTCGACCCCGCGGACATCGACCCCCGTCAGGTCATCGGCGTGCTCGAACTCATCTCCATGCTGCGCCGGGGCGAGGGTGAACGCGGCTTCTCGATGATGCTCGGTCGACTATTTGACCCCAAGGACAAGGGATTACTTCTCACCCTCGTCTACGGACCCGACGGACGACCAGCGGCGGCGTGTCAGTTCGTGCCTTCGCCCGCCATCAAGGGATACTCCCTCGACCTGATGCGACGCGACCCGGGTGAACACCCCAACGGCCTCATTGACTACGCGCTCTGCGCGACCATTGATCACCTCAAAGCAATAGGTGCTCAGGGACTCAGTCTCAACTTCGCGGCCTTTCGCTCAGTACTGGACGGCGAACGCGGCGAGGGCACGTTCACCCGCGTCGAGCGTTGGACACTCAAGCGACTTTCGGGCATCCTGCCGATCGAATCCCTGTGGCAGTTCAATGCTAAATATCACCCCCGTTGGTTGCCGCGCTACATCGTGTATCCGGCCGCCGAGAGTTTCGTGCCGGTGGTCGCCGCGATTCTGCGCGCCGAGTCCATCACCGAAATACCCGTACTCGGTCGCTTCCTCACGAACGACCCGAGCAACCGTCCAGGCACCGTAGTGCCCGAGGACATCCTCGCGGCCGCCCACAAGGCGGAAAGCAGCGTCGAGTGAGTCACGTGGGACCCACCAGCTTCTCTCCTTGGCCGTTGGAGGTGGTCGGTGGTGGGCCCGAGTCGTCCTCGTCGCGTCCGACGCTCGTCACGCTCAGGCGAAGCGGTCCTCCCTGAAGTCACTGAGGTGAAGGGATGCGGCTCGAAAAGAACCGGCCCGATCGCGCGGCGACTCGCCGGTTCCTGCGCAGCGCGTGTGCGACGATCCGATTCGCCCGGAAATCGACTGGTGAGAATACGAAAGGAAATTCGACGCAGTCAGCCCCGTCGCCGAGAACTTCGATCGAACACTCTCCCCCCATCAGGTGCCGGCGGCGCGTAACTCTACGCGGCCCCGTGGTTGGCGAGAATCCACTGCCGTTGTCTCGCGCATCGAGTTGGGCCGTCGCTTCGCGGTCCTTCGACGATCGAGAGCCAGGCGTACTGAGAAATCGTCGAGAGAGTGGTACTCGCGGGACAACTACTTGCCCGCCACCACCGACACGTAGTTCGTCGGAGAGCGGTAGGAGACCCCGTAGCCCGTATAGCTCGCGAAGATAGCGACCCGACCCAGTTGCGGGTGCGCCACGGTAATGAGGCACTCGCCGAAGGGGCTAGGCACGCACGAGAAGGTTTGGATCCCGAAGTGAACGCTGACCGGACTCTGGGGGTAGATGCCTTCGGCGTTCGCGATGACCCCGGTGACCTGGACCGTCGCAGGTTGCGACGCTGGCACGGTGGGCGTCAGCGTCACCGCCTGCAGTCTCCACGTCGATACCGGAATCACCCATTCGGGATCCGTCGGTGCGGAGTAGCCGAAACGATTGTGCACCTGAGTGGTGACGGTGTAGACGCTGCGGTTGTGAAGGCCCTTGATGATGCAGTTGGGCTCGTAATAGACCGGCGCGTGGCACCTCCACGTCCGGTTCCCGTCGGTGATGCTGACCAGGTAGCCGTCTATCGCGGCGCCGCCCTGACTCATGGGCGGATGTTGGTAGGTCCATACTTGGCCGTTCTCGATATTGCCCGACACGTCGCGCGGAGGAGTGGCGACCGTCGGTCCGCAGTACCCGGCTACGTGGTGAGTGGCAATAGTCCCCGCCGTGTCCACGGCGATGAATTCACCCGCCCCGTAAGCGACGCCCGTCCAATTCGCGGTCGTGTCGGCGGGCACTGGTGTGGCGAGCCACGACGCACCGAAGTGCGAAGTGATCACTTTGTTCACGTGACCCGACACCTGTCCGGTGGCGACGAAAGTGTTGCACCCAAAAGTCGAGGCGTTCATTTGTTGGGGAGCCGAGGTTCGGTGCGTGACCCAGACATAACCCAACATCGACGTGGCCGAAAGACCCGTGGGACTGAAGGCGCTGAAGACACCATTGCCGTAGCTCACAGCAAACCACGGAGCCCCGGGGGTGCTGATCGTATAGAAGCTCCAATGGAAACCGTCAAGTGAAATGAGCGCGTCGCCATCGGCACTGTCGACCGCGACGAATCGACCGTTGCCGTAGGTGACGGAGTTGAGCAGGAACTGTGAGCGCGACCACGTGGTGATCCAGTGCACGCCGTCGGTCGAGGTGATCAACTGCCCGAACGCACTCACCGCGAGGAAGCGGCCCGCACCATACGTGATTCCCGTCCACTCTCCGCTGGGTCCCGACTGCGCAGACCAGTGCACGCCGTCAGTCGACGTCATCTCCTCGAAGCTCGCATTTACCGAGGACAGTGCCACGAACTTGCCGGCGCCGTACGCCACGGACTGCCATTGACCCGCCGGTGCGGGATGTGACGCCCACGTCACGCCATTCCGCGACGAGGCGGAATCGGCCCCGTGGCCAACGACCACGAAGCGCCCCTGGGCGTAGGTGGCGGCGTACCAACTCGCATTCGCCGAGGCGCCCGACGTCACCTGCCATGCGCTCGTCGCCGTCGCCGCTCCTGCGTCCGCGCTCGGGACGAGGAGAAGCAGCGACGTCATCATCAAAGTCGCCGCACCCGCACCACGTCCGTAACCCGCGATCCGCCGCACGGTCCACCCTTCTGCCGTACTCAACTTCGCAGCGCGACCTCACAGGGCGCCCCACTGATTCCCAACAACGTCACAAATCGGTGAAGTCGTGCCCCGATGGACTTAGGCTCGAGACGTCAGAGAGGCCACACGGCACTCGCTCGGGCGTCGCAATCACGCAAGACCCAATCGACCCTCGGCTTCGCCGGGAGATGATCAACGAGGAACAAGGATGCCCATGAGGGATCGTTTCAGCACCGCAATGAGGATTGGAGCGCTGTTAATTCTTGGCGTACCGTCAGTCATTCTCACGGGATCGAGTGTCACGGCGGACGCGGCCACGACCGCGTCCGAGCAGGTCATCGTGTCGGGTTTCTCCGAGAAGGGCGACTTCATTGACAATGGCGTCTCCTCGGTGTACTTCGCACACTGGGTGAAGATGACGGCGACGACCACGGGCATCTACCTCGCCAACAAGTCACCCGCCGGTCTCGTGACCTTTTCCTTCGCTCCCGTCGCCGGGCAAACCTTGAGCGTGGGAACCTACGACAACGTCCAACCCGCGGCGCAACGTAGCGCCGGATTCCCCGGTATCGAGGTGACCGGGCCCGGTCGACCCAGCGGATGCACCCGGCTCACCGGAAGCTTTCGCATCTGGGACATCGCGGCCAACGCGTCGGGGAACATTGTCCGCCTCGACCTGACGTTCGTGGAGCATTGTGGAGCGGGGCGCCCATCGAACTACGGCGAGGTGATGATCAACGATGCGCCCCACCTCGGCCAACTCGTCGCCTCGGCGACACGCATCGACTTCCCCGACCAGACGCCCACCCTGCCCTACGTCTTGAACAACCCCACGTCCTCGGCCCAGCCGGTGTCCCTATGGCAGAGCGCAACGACCGTGAGTCATTTCACCCTCTCGCCCGCACGACCCTCGTGCGCTACCACGGTGCCAGCCAACTCGTCGTGCACCTACTGGTTGCGTCTGCTTCCCCCCAAGCCAGGTTTCTACACGGCCACCGTGTTGGGTCTTTCGGGCACGTCCGTACTCCACCTAGATCTAACAGGACCCGCGGGCGGAGTCTGAGCCGCCGGCGACCAGGGGAGTCGCGCCCCCACGGTGTGCGCTACGCAACACCAGATTGAAGGAGGCCCCACGACCCGCGAACGCATCGGACTGCGCTCATGCTGGGTATTTCGACTGATCTCCGCATCCGCGAACTCACCGAGTATCTTCGCCCCACCCAGTGAGTCGCATCGTTACTTCACCTTGGCGACGGCGGTGGCCACAAAATGACTGAACTGCACGTCACTAACGGCGGGGTAGCTACCCTCCAACACCGTGATGATCGCGTTGCCCTTGCGCACGATGGCGTAATCCGACCGCCACGTTACGTGGGCGCCCGAGAGCGTCAGCGCGTACACCACGCTCGAATTCCCGTAGTGCACTGACGCCATTGGTCGCACCGTGCCAGTAACGGCGTAGCCCTTGAGTACTCCGGACACGGTTCGGCAAGCGGCAATGATCGAGGCGATCTTTTGATAGGCCAACTGAGCATTGGAATACGTGCTGAGCGTCTCGATCAACTGTGGCAGGGAGCCGCGGGCGAGGTAGTACACCTCCACCACATGTGTTTGGGTAACCCCTCGGGGCTCCAAGAGACCGGTGAGGCATCCCATTCTCACGTCGTAGGTCGGTTGGCGCGCCGACCAACCTGACGGCATCTGAGAGAGGCTCAACGTCTCCGCTCTAAGGCTCGCCAGGGGAGTCGTGGCCGCCGACCCGACATCCACCAATAACCCTGAGAACAACGTGGTAGCGGTTGATTCTGCGTCCCAGTAACGAATCCACACTTGAACAAAGTATTTAGCTATTGGTCAGGTATTTCACCCCAAACAAAGACTACTCAATTCGGATTTACTACTGGAGCCATTGCCCGGCATTTGCGAAACTCGCCCAGTTTGAAGAACGAAGGAATCCGCCGACCAATTTTGTCTCGACTCGCGAACCTACCTGCCGATGACGAAACGAGCTCGCTCAGTGCGGAGCATTTCATAAGGTGACATCGACTTGACTCCGAGCGCGATGCAAGCGTTGGGGATCTTAATCCTCTTCACTGAGTTCGCGGCGACTTCGTGAGTAACGACGACATAACCGAGGGCGAGTGCTTGCGCCACGAGGTAGTAGTCGGCCACCTGCAGAAACTGACTCACCGCACCCGGCTCGTAGCCGCCGCCACTGGCCCAACTGCTCACTAGCGCGAGGCTCCTTATGGTGTCGTTGTTGGGCGGAAGAAAGAATCCGGCATCGCGGGCCTTGGCCCAGTCGGCGAGCTCGTCACCTCCACCAATCAATTCGTCGCGAACTTTCTCGATGCTGTACACGCTCGCACTCGCGTTGTTCTGGTCGAGCCAGTCCCAGAACGCTGGACAGAAATCGAAACCGTAGTGCAGGTTCTTCGCCTGGATGAAGATATTCGAGTCGAGCAGGTAGGCCATCATTCCGCTCCGAGGCGTAGCGCCAGCTCGTTGAACGTGGCGATCTTCTTGAAGCCCAGCATCGCGAACGCGTCGCGGTGAAGAGTCTGGCCCTCTCGCGTGCTTTCAATGAGCGCCCGAGCGAATCGCTTGCTGACCCGTAACGGCTGGGTGTTGTAGAAGTTGCCGCCGCCACTCTCGCTTCGCCGCCCCAGAATCTCGAGTACTCGCTCACGCTCCTCGACGTACGCGCTGCGATACTGCGTCCACGTCAAGTACTTGAGATCAAATAGCCGTCTTAGCACCACGAGAGTGCTCACCTTGAAGTCGCGAGCCAGTCGATCCAGCTCGGCAGTCAATTGGTCCAGGCCAATCGACGCCCCGGCGAGCGAAACCGCCGGCAGTAGGAACTCCGCCGCGACGGCGTTGCAGAACCGTTCGGTGGCGTTGTCCTCAGCAGCGCTCATATCCACGTCGTCTACGCCCGACTCGCCCATCCCCAGGTGAACCAGTTCGTGTGCGAGGGTGAAAATCTGGGCGGCCTTGGTGTCGGCCCCGTTGATGAACACGACCGGAGCCAGCTCGTCGGCCAGTGCGAATCCCCGGAACTCGTGGGGGTCGAGTTTGCGATGGGTGTTGCTGCCCACGATGCCGCTCACCATCACCAGGACACCGCGTCGGTCGCACGATTCGATCAGACGTCGTAGCGCTTCGCTCCAGGTCGCCCCTCGTTCGGCGATTCCGAAGGAGAAGGTCTCGCGCATCCGTGCAGCGACGTCGACGACATCACTAGAGCCAGTGATCGAACCGACGAATGGAATCGACGGCTCGCGATGCACCCTGGCGTAGTCGCGGTACCAGTCCTGGCGTTGCTGACATTGATAGAGCGTCTCGAGCAGATCGGGACTGGCACGGAGGATTGCGACGTCGCCCATCGTGCGAAAGTCCGGCACCGGTAGAGGTTCCTCGGGCGGCTCGGCCATGAACAAGTAGCCAATGGGCACGTGCACGGCCTGGGCGAACTTTTCGAGCTGCTTCAGGGTTGGCTGCGAACGCCCGGTAGTCCAGTCATCGAAGGCCGGGAACCGCGCGAGCACGTCCTCAGCCGACGCCCCGGAGCGCTCGCGAGCCCACGCGAGCAGATTCGCCTCAACCGCAACCCTGACGGTCATGGCCTCTGGCCAAACTGAGCGCCCGGCGTCATGGTGTAACGACGATCGAGGAACGACATACCTTGATGATACGAGCACGGTATGTCGTCAACACTCCGCCGAGGCCACAATTGTGGATCGCGCAGCGAAGACATCGTCAGCGCGAGCGACTTACCAGTCACCGTCTCGCCTCGAGACTCGACGCATCTCGGCCGGGTGGCACCTCGAGTGGACCTCCTGGAGCTTGGCCATCGAGACCCGGGTGTAGGTCATGGTCGTCTCGAGCTTCTGGTGGCCGAGCATCTCGGCAATGAAGCGCACGTCGGCGCCGGCGTCGAGCATCAACGTCGCCGTGGTGTGGCGAAAGAGGTGACAGCTCCCGCGCTTGGTCGGAGCCCCCGCGCGCACGTAGACACTCACCAGGCGCGACAGCACGTCGGGGGCGATCACTCCCCCGGTGGCACTGAGAAAGAGCGTCGAGTGGACCCGTCCTCGGTCGAGCTCGGGTCGCACCTCGTCGAGGTAACGCTGCAGCCAGTGCAACGCCCGCTCTCCAATGGGCACGAAGCGGTCGCGCGCTCCCTTGCCCTGGCGCACGAAGACCGTACGGCGCGACTGGTCAATATCGGCGACCTTTAGCTGCAACAGCTCGGCCCGACGGATCGCTGTGGAGTAGAAGACTTCGAGGATCACCCGATCGCGCAGTCCGAGCATCGTCGTCGTGTCGGGCTGAGCGAGGACCGCCTCGACTTCCTCGACGCTCAAGACCGCCTCGGGTACGCGGTGCTCGACCTTAGGCAGCACGAGTGATATCGAGGGGTCCAGTGCGAGAACCCCGGTGCGCGTCAGCCACTCGAAGAGACCCTTCACCGGAATGATGCGCTGGACCTGCGTGCGAAAGCTGAGCGGCAGGCCGTTGGCCTTCTTCGCGTGGTAGAGGTGGCGCTGGTAGGAGTCGAGAATGCTCGGGGTAACGAGCTCCACGTCGGTGACGTCGCGCTCGTCGAGGAAACGAGTGAAGGACGCTAAGTAGTAGCGCCGCGCACGCAGGGTCGTCTGCGCGTACCCGTGGACCGCGCACGACGTGAGATAGTCGCTCACCGCTTGGTCCGACTTCACTGTTCGCTGCGTTTCGCCGATGCAATGGGCACCTCAGAGTACGATTCGTCGCTGGACAAATGCGCGCGCCCACTCACCTGCGCGAACGGGGCTAACTGCGCGAATGCGTCACTTTGTCCTGGTGCGACGCCCTCGTGAGTTCGCCCTACGCAAGGTCGCGCCTCGCCAACATCGAACGTAGTCGACGTAACACCAAGTGGCGCGAAGTCGGGCACCAGGCAGTAGGTCCGACATCGCCCGCGGCCCCCACCGCTCACGACCAGGTACTCGAGCTGCACCAGACGATCGGTGGCGCTACGCACCTGACGGTCGGACCAACCCAGACGTTCACGCAGTTGTCGGCGCGTGACGTCCACTGGCGCACCCCTCTCGCCACCTCGGGTCTGGTCCGCTGCGTGAAGGCGGATCGCTTCCAGCAATCGGCGGGCCTGGGGGGCGAGCCCCTCGGTGTTTCGAAGCAACACTCGCCTACACAGGTCGACCGCGAGGTCGACGTCACCCGGGGTCGCTTCTAAGTACGTCACCGACTTTCCGTCGACGTCGAGCACGTGGCGGTCGCGTTGGTACTGGTGCAGGAGCGTCGTGGCGGCGACCAGTGAAAGGAACTTGGCGTGGTCGCGACGGTGTCGCGTCGCCGAACTGGGAAAGTCCACTGGCCCGGCGGGGATGATGACGGGAAACGGTTCTAAGAGTCGTTGCACGTTGTGCTGGCGACTACGCACTTCCTCGCGTTCGGCCCTTTGGGCAAGTCCCGCGAGCGACGTTGCCGCGCGTTGCGCAGCCATGATGGCGTCGGTCTGGGCCGGTCCTTCGTCAATCCCCAAGACGACGAGTCGATTCTCCAGTTCGGGATCAATTGACGTCGAGGTGGTCGTCATCATCAACGTGAGCGGTCCGAGCGTCTCGTAGTTCAGCGTGCGCAGCTCGCCGCGCGCATCCTTGCCAGTTGAGGCAATGGACAGGCGACCCTCACTCACGAGCAATTTCAACGCGTAGGCCGCGCGACTCGAGCCGTGTTCTTCGGCGACGAAGAGGACCTTGTGACGTAACCCCGTGCGGCCGAGATAGTAGAGCGCTTGGGACGTGATCGCCGAGAGTGCCACCAAGTCTTCGGGGGGCACGAGGGCACTCACCGCTTCGACCAACGTGGACTTGCCACCCGCCGAGGAGCTTTGCACCAGCACTCCAAAGGGTTGCTCACACTTGCGCGAGAGCGCCGCGAGGTAGCAGACCAGCAGATTGGTCGATTCACCGACGACCCCGAGACGGCCGAGATCGTCGCGCAGTTGATCCAGCAAGTCGGGACTACGCAACCAGGCCAGCGCGTGGGCGCGCTCGGCTTCGCTCATTTCGTTTACCGGTGCGTCCTCGCGTTGCGGAGAGTCGCGCGCGACTTCGGCGGCGTGCACGACCTCTCTCATCTCGGAGACAAGCTGATCACGTGGGGTGCGTAGTTCACTGGCGCCAGCGTCGAGGAAGCTGAAACGTTGGCGCGCACTGTAGAGATCGAGCGTGTCGAGATGAAAGCGACCACTCGCTTCGTCACTAACGAAGAGCGCCACCTTGAGAGAGTCCCCCTCGATATTCGCGCGCGACCTCGCCCCGCGAAGTCGCCAACGCCTCGTCGAGGTCTGCACGTAGAGCTCATCGCGGTCGCTCGTCAGTTCGACCGTAACAACTGGATCGTGCCCAGGCGACGCGTCGTGCGAGAGGTCGCGCAAAGGAGGCGTAGTTGGTCGGGTCTCGAGCTCTGACGCGCTCGGCGCGGGCGAAAGCGACGTCGAGAGAGCCGTCGCCAACCGTGCCGGATCGAACCAAGCACTCAGCACGGCCCGGGCGTCGGACGCCAGTTGGAGGGTGCGCGCAATATCGAAATCGATCGCGCTGTGGGTGACAGTCGCGCCGAGACGTCGTAGTTGGTCCACGAGATCGTCGCTGCCACGACCCACCACAACAATCCCACCGTCGCGCCCGGCGATTGTCTTGAGATCTTTTGCTGAATACCCTTTGGGTCGAGCGGGAGCGAAGAGCGTCAGAGCGCTCGGACCATTCATCTCATTAAGCGACGCGGCACCCAGAACAGCCAACGCGTCAAGGATCGACGTGGTGACAACACGAAGGGACTCTCCAGCCTCACTCGACTTTGTAGGTTCGTATTGAAAGATGCCTCCGGGAAGTCCAGTCGCCCAGTGCACGTCGTGTGGGCGTTCGAGGCGACGTGCGAAGAACGCAATTATCGCATCGTCACTTCGGGCGGGCACGACCAGGCATCCACGAAAAGCCTCGTGACCGCTCTCCTTGAAGACCCCCAATGCTTGGAGTCGGCTGCGGATGATCCGACCCGCCTTCCACTGGCGGTTCGGCAGGCGCAGTCCGAGCGACCGGTCCGACAGACCGAGTTCCAATGACATTGCGTCATGGAGTCTCAGCCCCAGCGTGGCCAGGATGTTCTCGCGTTCGGGTGAAGCCATGAGGGTGTCGTGCCAGTGGCGAGTCACCTCGCTCAGTAACTGTGCGTCGAGTTCGTTGGGTTCGAGTGCGCAAAGGATGTCGACAGGGGTGGTGAAGATCGAAGTGTCCATGCGACGTTATAACACTATTTTTGATGTTTATTATCAGCCTTATAGTGGTACTTCTTGCTAGTGAACACTAGGCTGAGCACGTGGGTTTTCCCGAGCAACTGGCTGAACTGCGTCGTCAACGTGGACTGACCCAGTCCGTTCTCGCACGCAGAGTTGGTGTCACCACCAATCAGATCAGTCGATACGAGTCCGGGGTGAGCGAGCCAACACTGGGCGTGCTGCGCAAGCTAGCGATCGCATTATCGGTGAGCGCAGACGCCCTGGTCTTTGGTGGGGAGGATCGACTCGCTGGCAACGACTGGCTGCAGATGGCCTTTGAAGCAACGACGTTGCTCGGAGAGAGCGAAAAGGCCGCGGTTCGTTTGA
This sequence comes from uncultured Acidimicrobiaceae bacterium, assembly GCA_963734655.1. Classification (GTDB taxonomy): domain Bacteria; phylum Actinomycetota; class Acidimicrobiia; order Acidimicrobiales; family RAAP-2; genus RAAP-2. Next base: position 394,356 of record CAVTHY010000001.1, read on the forward strand.
TGCTCGAAGGTTTTCTAGCCGGTCAGCTCAGTAGAAATGCTGGCGAAGGTCCGCGTGCTCGAAAGCGAAGGGGGCTGAAACATTGACCACTTAACCTTTGAACTCGCCTCACCTTTCAGCGACCAATTTCATGGACACCAAGAGATCCTGACTCCCGATCGGCCCGTGTACCCTAATCCAGAGGCGTGAACTTTAAGGGACCTTCAGTCAGTGGAATGTCAGATTTTGTCCCAGCCACTTGGGACAACGGGACCGTCCGGAATTACAATTCCTGCGGTGGCTAATTTTGCCAAGAAGCTCTGCAGAAATAAGGAACCCGCAATCCATGGATCTGAAAAACCCTCCGCAATAAAACGGACGCCTCCTCGAGTCCGCTCGAGTTTTGTCAGCGCGGCCTTTCGCACCTCCCACTTGGGTCTTCCAAACGGAACAAATCGTCCCGCCGAGAAAGTTATGGAGTCTGTGGTTATTTCCATCCATGCAAACGGCCATCCAATGAGTGTCGGACCAGAACCGGGGTTCGGTGCGTACCGCAAACTACACCGAATTCGGACTACCTTTTTCTGACCTGGAGTTACCATGCGGTTTGGACCCATGTCCAACTCCCTCCACCACCGAACGAAAAGGGAATCGGAAACTTTACGCCAAGGCTGACGTTGACGTCGCCTCCGACAATCGCTCTATTACAGATACCATTTCCGACGATACCAGAGACCCCTGCTGTTATTCCAATGTCGGGACCGATAACGATGCTTCCGTTAACATTTCCAAAACCTTTTGCAAGTTGGCTTGGCGCGGTGGCGTTACTTTCCTGAAGTCCTACCGATATCCCTGCGGCTGGACTTTGGCCACCCACACCCACTGTCTCGGTTGCACCGATGTGCCGGCCCAACCCGCTCTCAACAAGGCACAATTGCCCATTAATACCTAAGCCAAATCCAACGCCACCAGAGAAACATATACCGTATGTTCCGTCGGCGATCTGCTTCACTCCGCCGCTAATCTGATTTTGGAAATTGGTCACGACCCCTCCTCCAGGGAGCCAAGATGGGAATGTGAGCATTCCGTTCGAATCAATAGCATTGACCGGATTCCCACCCGTATACGAATACGGTTCACCGGTCAAGATCACCATCGGGTCCACTGAAGTGAACTGTCCCGCCGTGGGATCGTAGTAGCGGTTAATACTGATACTCCAAACCGCCATTTCATATGACTCCCTTTCTCATCTCCGCTTTACACGCCGGCAGTGCCGGTGCGCCGGTACTTTGGTCACCTTTTTTCCATCGAGCGCCACACCCACGACGTGGGAGAAATCGCCCCCGGGCGAAGGGCGCATTGAGCTCGGCCTCGACGTGAAGCACTTCGAAAATGCGAGATGGCCATCGTTGCGATCGTTGGTGCGGTGGTATCTCACGCGGGAGAATCAACAACGCGCCGAACTATTGACGGCGTTCCTCGCGCACTATTGTGTGCCGCGAGGTCCTCGACGCCGCGACCACACGACGGATCATGAACGTCGCTCTCGTTCGTGGCCAGATTCCGGGTTGAACGTCTTGAATGAGGAATTTGTGTAGCTCCCCGGAGTCAGCGCAAGGCGGGCACCTACTGGGCGCGGAAACGGGCAGACCGGCACTCGCGGGAGGGCCCCGCGTCGGCACGGAGGTCGCGCCAGCGCCCGTACGCGCTCTCCATAGCGAACAATTACGAGGGAATCCGCCGCACCACCGCGAGGGCCGCTCGCGCGGCAGCTCGATCGTCGTAGGTCAAATACAAAGCTGGCTCGACGAACTCCAGCTCCATCAGTCGCCACCCGTCAGGAGTGTTGACTAGATCGACGCGACCGTACGCGAGGTCCGCGAAGCGTCCGCTCAGCAATTCTTGCGCCAGGCGCAACGCCTCGGGCTCCGCCTCGCTCCGCGACATCTGGCGAGTACGGAACTCGCCATCGCGCTTCTCGGGCGCTACGTTCAAGTGCGCGCGCTTGGTCATCGCGTGCGAGAACTCGCCATCGAGGAAGATCAACGCGCGCTCGCCATACTCGTCGATCTGGCCACGTAGGGCTGGATCAGCGCGCACCGCCTGGACCGGTGCAGCCGCGCCACATGTTCGCGGGCCGCCCCGACTTCTTCGGCCGCGAAGCGTTCGACGTCGATCGACCCCGCACCGACGGCGGGCTTGACCACGAACTCGCCCGCCGGGAACACCGGATCCTCGCCCACCTCGCAGTAGGTGGTGGCGATGACGGGGAATCCCTGGGTGGCCAAGTCACCCAAGTAATGTTTGTCACTCGAGTATTCGACAATCGCGAAGGGATTGATGAGTCGCGCCCGGGCGTGCGACCAGCGGAGGAACTCGTCGATCTTCGCCGCGTAACCCCAGGTGGAGCGGAGCACCACCAAGTCGTAGGACTCCCAGTCCACCTGGTCGTCGTCCCACACTTCCAGCGTGGCCTCAATCCCGAGTCGGGCCAACTCGGAGATGAGCAGCGGTGAGTCGACGTCCTCGTGCGCCTCTAACGCAGCGGTGGCGCCGGGAAGGGCGAATCGTGACGTAGCGAGTGCGACGCGACTCACGGGAGGAAGTAGACGGTGGCGTGTTGCGCCAAGGTCACCAGGGGACCCGGCCACACTCCGAAGAGCAACGTCAAGACCACGCCCAACACCAATGACTATCGCGGTGCCCCGCGGCACCATCACGCGCGCAGCGTCGAGCTCTTCGTCGGGTTCGGCGTAGAGGACCACGGTCCATCGCAGATAGAACGAGGCGGCGATCGCCGCGCTCAGCAGCGCGATCAACGCCAGCGCCGATCCGCCGGCGTCCACGGCCGCGGCCAGCACCGAGTACTTGGCGTAGAAGCCAGCCGTGAGGGGCGCGCCGAGTTGGGACAGCAGCAGGACCGCCAGGGATGCGCCCAACCAGGGCTGGCGGCGAGCCAGGCCGCGATAGGACTCGAGTGAGTGGCGCTCGTCGCCCAGGCCGCCCATGACCGTGACGATGGCGAAGGTGGCCACTACGGTGGGCGCGTAAGTCGCCAGGTAGAACAGCAGGGCGGCCGAACCGCGCGCGGTGCCGGCCCACACGCCGATCAGGATGAAACCGGCGTGATTGATGGAGGAGTACGCGAGCAGTCGCTTGGCGTTGCGCTGGGGTAGCGCGAGGGCCGCGCCCACGACGGTGGTGAGCGCGATCAGCACCCACAAGATGGGTCGCCACGTACCCAACTGCGTACCGAGTCCCGAGATCATGACGCGCACCAACGCCGCGAAGGCGCCGACTTTGACGATCGAGGCCATGAATCCGGTCACCGGGGTGGGGGCACCTTCGTAGACGTCGGGCGACCACATGTGGAAGGGCACAGCGGCAACCTTGAAGGCGAAGCCGACCAGCAGCAGGGCCCCGCCCGCCACCAAGAGACCGGGCTTCAACAGCACATTGGAGCCGAGGAAGTACGAAATCGTCGTCAGGTTCGTCGAACCCGTCGCCCCGTAGAGCAGGGCCGCGCCGTAGATGAAGATCGCCGAGGCGAACCCGCCCAGGATGAAGTACTTCAACGAGGCCTCGGCCGACTCGGTCTTGCGACGATCGAGGGCGACGAGGACGTAGAGGCCCAACGACAGGATCTCGAGTCCGAGGAAGATGACGATCAAGTCGTTGGCTTGGGTCATCAGCACCGCGCCAGCACTCGAAGCCAGCGCCAGAATCTGGTACTCGGGTCCGCGCACGTTCTCGCGCATGGCCCAGTCGTGCGCCACCAACGCCGCCAGACCCACCGATAGCGCAATCGCGGCCGTGGCGACCACGGAGAAACCGTCGAGCACGACGGCGTGCGCGACCGTCGTCGACGCGCCACTCTTGTCGAGACCTCGCCACTGGAAGTAGGTCACCACCAGCACCGCTGCGGAGGTGAGGACCGTCAGCGACGTCGAGAACACTACCGGTACCGAGCGCCGCCACATCGCCGAGACGATCAGCAGCAACAGGGACGAACCGAAGAAGATCAGGACCGGCAGGATGGTCAGGTAGTGGATCGAGGGGATCGTCAGCGGTGTTCACTTGGTCACGCTCGCGGTGGCGATCTGGGTGACGAAGGTATGCACCGAGGGGGTGATGCGGTCCAGCACCGGCTTGGGGAAGACGCCGAGCACCACGATCAAGACGACCACGGGTACCAGGACCCAGCGCTCGCTGCGCGGTCACGTCGGCGATCTCCGCGTTGGCACCCTCGGCGCGACCGTGGAAGACGCGTTGGTAGGCCCACAGCAGATAGACCGCCGAGGCGAGCACGCCCAGGGCCGCGACCACGCTCCACCACGCGTGGGTGGTGAAGGTCCCGATCAGGATCAGGTACTCCGAGATGAAGCCCGACAGACCCGGCAGACCAATGCTGGCGAGCATCGCGACGGTGAAGAGCGCCGCGAGCACCGGGGCCGGGCCCTGCAGGCCGGAGAAGTCGGCGATCTGGATGCTCGCGCGTCGGCGCTCGAGGAAGCCGATGATGAGGAAGAAGCCAATGGTGATGATGCCGTGGTTGAACATCAACAGCACCGCGCCGGTGACACCGATGGTCGAGCCCGACATGACGCCCAGGGTGATGAAGCTCATCTGGGCCAGCGAGGAGTACGCGACGAAGCGCTTCAAGGTCCTTGGCGACGCACGCCAGGATCGAGCCGTACAAGATGCCGATCACCGCCAGGGTCAAGACGTAGGGTCGCACGCTCACCTGGGCGAGCGGCAACAGTCCCACCGCGAAGCGCAACAGTCCGTAACTGCCGAGCTTGGCGAGCAGCGCCGAGAGTTCGATCGATCCCGCGGTGGGCGCCTCGGCGTACGTCAGCGGCGACCACGTGTGCAGCGGCCAGATCGGGGCCTTGGCCCCGAAGGCCAACGCGAAGCCGACGAACAGCCAGACCGCGATCGCGTGCGACATCGTGGTGGCGGCCAGGGCGCCGTAGGCGAAGGTCAGCGCCGAGGTCGGGTGCTGGTGCTGGTAGGCGAAGCCCATGTACAAGATCCCGATCAGCAAGAACGCCGAGGCGGTGAAGGTGTACAAGAAGAACTTCAGCGCGGCGCGCGCGCGCTCGGCGCCCACCCCAGCCCGAGATGATGAAGTAGCACGGCACCAACGTGAGTTCGAAGAAGACGAAGAACTCGAGCACGTCGTGCGCGACGAAGGACCCCATGGTGAGTCCGGTGAGGATCAACAGCCACGACACGAATGCCGGCTCGCGGCGCTTGTCGCGCCCCCCGAGCAGCGACAGCAGCAGCACGAGCGCGGTCAATACGACCATCAACAGACTCAGTCCGTCGAGGGCGACGTCGTAGGCCAGTCCCAGCGGAGCCGAGACGACGTGACGAGAGATGAAGTCGAAGCCCTGGGCCCCGGCGATGTTGCTCTTGTAGAGCGACCGCGACCACGAGCGACAGCACGACCTCGATGCGCGCTGACACCGCACGGCCACGACGTAGGAGGCACCGGGCGTCTTGCGCACGAGCATCGCCACGAGCGCGCCGAGCAGGGGCAGCACGATGAGTGCGCTCAGCCACAAAGAAGAGTGCATCGACTACCTCACCCGTCCCACGAGGTAGACCACGATGACGGTCGCGCCGAGCACCATGGCCAAGGCGTACTGGCGCACCATGCCCGCTTGAAGTTTGCGAATTCCTTCGCCGCTTCGTCGCACCGAACCTCCGAGACCCTCGACCGCACCATCGATGATGCGGTCTTCGACGACGTCGTTGGAGAACTGGGCCACGTGCTCGAGCGGTCGACCGATCACCGCGTCGTAGGCGTCGTCCCAGCGCCAGACGTGTTCGAAGAAGGGCCTCTCGAAGGTAGCGGACTCGACGGTGTTGCGCCAGATGGTGAAGGCGGCGAAGAGGCCGATCGCGGCGGCGGCCACGTCGACGAGGGCCAGTCCCGTCTGCAGTCATCGTGCTCTGCGCGGCGCTGGGCGCCACGTAGCCGAACGTCGGCGACGAGGAAGTGCGTCAGGGAGAAGCCGTGCGCCCAGGGCAGGTCGAGCAGCCCCCCGAGCACGCTGAGCGCCGCCAGGATCAACAGCGGCGCGGTCATCGCCAGGGGCGACTCGTGCGGGTCGTGCTGGTGGGTGACCTCGCGGAAGCGCTCGGTGCCGCGGAAGGTCAAGATGAAGAGGCGACTCATGTAGTACGCGGTGAGGATCGCGGTCACGATCCCCAGGACCCACAGAGGCTTGTTGTGGGCGAACACGTTGGTCAAGACGTCGCCCTTGGACCAGAAGCCCGCGAAGGGGGGCACGCCCGAGATCGTGAGCCAGCCAATGAGGAACGTCGGGAAGGTGAGGGGCAGCCACTTGGCGAGACCGCCCATCTTTCGCATGTCCTGCTCGCCCCCGAGGGAGTGGATGACCGAACCCGAACCGAGGAAGAGCAGCGCCTTGAAGAAGGCGTGGCTGACCATCAAGAAGATGGCGGCGCCGTAGGCGCCCACGCCCACGGCCAGGACCATGTAGCCAATCTGGGAGACCGTGGAGAAGGCCAGCACCTTCTTGATGTCCTTTTGCGCGGTGGCGATGGTGGCCGCGACGAACGCGGTCACGCCGCCGATGACGGCGATGGTCATACGCCCCGACGACGACAGCGCTAGCACCGGTGACATGCGCACCAGCAGATAGACGCCGGCGGTCACCATGGTCGCGGCGTGGATCAACGCGGAGACCGGCGTCGGGCCCTCCATGGCGTCGGGCAGCCAGTTGAACAGGGGGATCTGCGCGCTCTTGCCCGTCGCGGCGAGCAGCAGCGCGAGCACCACCAGCGTGGCGATGGTCGGCGAGAGCAGCGACGTCGAGGAGAAGATCCCGAGGTAGGTGAGCGTGTGGGTGTGCACGAAGAGCAAGAACATCGCCAGCAGCAGCCCGACGTCGCCGACGCGGTTGTAGATGAAGGCCTTCTTGCCGGCCGAGGCCGCCGCGTCGCGGTCGAAGTAGAAGCTCACCAGCCAGTAGGAGCACACGCCCACGCCCTCCCAGCCCACGAAGGTGAGTACCAGGTTGTTGGCGAGCACGAGGGTGAGCATCGAGAAGACGAAGAGGTTCAGGTAGAGGAAGAACTTGCGGAAGTCCTTCTCCCCCTCCATGTACGCCGTCGAGTACAGGTGGATCAGCGTCGAGATTCCCGTGACGAAGAGGCACATGGTGATCGACGAGGGGATCGACCAAGAGGGCGGCGGGCACGTGCAGCGTGTCGACCGAGATCCAGGTGAACAGGTTGACGCGTGACCTCGCGCGTGTGGTCGTGCAACAACAGCACGAAGGTCGATCGCACTCGCGAGGAAACTCAAACCCACCACGCCGGTGGCGATCGACCCCGACCATTCGGTTGCTCAAGCGAGCGCCCGTTGACGAGCGACGAGCAAGAAACCCAGCCAGGGGCAGAACCATGATCAGCGGTGCGAGATGCGACATCAGCCCTGCAATTCCGAGAGTTCATCGACCGAGGTCGAAGCGCGCCGGCGGAAGACCGCCACCACAATGCCGAGTCCGACCGTCACCTCGGCGGCCGCGACGACCATGATGAAGAACACCGACGTCTGTCCGCCGATGTCGCTCATGGTGCGCGCGAAGGTCACGAAGGTCAGATTCACCGCGTTGAGCATCAGTTCGATGCACATGAACATGATCAGCGCGCTACGCCGGGTCAGGACGCCGAAGGCGCCGATGCCGAAGAGCACGCGCGGCCAGGACAGGTACCACGAAGCGGGAATGGTCACGACTCCACCTCCTCGGTCTCGTCGCGTCACACGACTCACCACGCTCGTCGCCCCGGTCGCCGGTCACGTCGATCGACACTCTCGTCTCCTGCGCCGTCGCCGGTGCGTTCGCGCCGCGCCAGCAGCACCGCGCCGACGACCGCGATGATGAGCAGTCCCGCGGTCGCCTCGAAGGCCAGCAGGTACGTAGTGAAGACCGAGTCGCCGAGCTGGGTGACGTTGCCCGGAACCCGATGGCCAGGGCCACTGCCGCCGGTTGAGACGCGACATGACGCCACTCACCCAGTGCGAGTTCGCCATGAGAAGATCACGACCCGGCCACGGTGACAGCGACGCCCAATCCCGCGAGCCAGCGCTGACCGACCAGGGGTTCGACGTGAGGATGCTTGGATTTGTCCACGCCCAAGGAACATGATGACGAAGAGAAACAGGACCACGATGGCCCCGGCGTAGACGATGACCTCCACGGCCGCCAGGAAGTCGGCGTTCTGCTCGAGGAAGGCGACCGCCACACCAAGCAGGCCATAATCAGACTCAGCGCCGAATGCACCGGGTTCTTCATCGCGATGACGCCGATCGCGCCCGCCAGGATCAAGAGGGTGGCCGTCGCGAAGACGAGGACGTCGGGGATGGCGTACGCCGTGGCGAGCATCAATTCGTCCCCTTCGTACGGCGACGAGGACGGCGTTCTTCCAGGGTCTTCATCAGTCCTTGCAGACCGCGCTGGTCGAGGGGGACGTCGTCAGGCTCAGGTGGCGTGAGAACACCTCGCGGATCTGCTTGGAGCCCGTGGCTTCGTCATCGCGTCGGTCCGACTGGCCGGCTTCGGCCGCGCGCACGCCGGCCCCGAGGTCGGCGCTCCACTGCGTCACGCCTTCGAAGGTGGCGTCACCCGCTGGTGACGTCGCGCGCATCCAACCGCCAGTCATGGCCGCTTCTCCAGGTCGCCAGTCTTCCCAGGGCAGGCGCTGAGGGAATCCTTCGTCGTCCACCAGCAACTGAGCCTTGGTGTAGATGGCGTCGGCGCGGTTCGTGAAGGAGAATTCGAACATCTTGGATTCGGTGATCGCTTGGGTGGGGCACGCTTCGACGCACAGGTCGCAATGGATGCAGCGCAAATAGTTGATCTCGTAGATGTAGCCGTACCGCTCACCCGGTGAGACGGGGTGGTCCGGCGGGATTATCGAGTCCTCGAACGTAGATGCAGTTGACGGGGCAAACGCCGGCGCACAACTCGCAGCCAATGCACTTCTCCATGCCGTCTTCGTATCGATTCAGGACGTGTCGTCCGTGCTGGCGGGGCTGCTTAGGTCGCTTGACCTTGGGATATGAATTGGTGACGCGCGGCTTTCCAATGTGAGCCAGCGTCAGCTTGAAGCCACCGAAGAAGTCAGTCCAACCGGCCATCACTCCCCCTCGTCCTCATCGTCCAACGCCTCGCTGACTGCACGAATAACCTCACCCGGCAGCGGACGCTCACCCACTATGGGCATCAACGCCCCGACACCACTGGCGCGGTCCGCCCCCAACTCAAAGGCGCGACTCAACAGCGTCCACGCCAAAATCACCACGGCGGCCATGGCGAATCCGTCGGCCGGCTTGACGAGGAACCCGGCCACGATGAGCATCCAACCCAGGGATAACGGGATGAGCCGCTTCCAACCAAGTTCCATCACCTGGTCGTAGCGAAAGCGCGGAAGGGCCGCACGGAACCAGATGTAACAGAACGCGAAGCCGACGGTCTTGACCAGGAACCAAAGAATCGGGAACACCCAGCGCACGTGGGGAATGTCCGGTATGTAGCCCGCAGGTCCCCCGAGGAAGAGCGTGACGATGAGCGCCGACATCGTCAGAGTGTTCATGAACTCGGCCATGAAGAACAAGGCGAAGCGGATCGATGAGTACTCGGTGTGGAAACCGCCCACCAACTCACTCTCCGCTTCCACGACGTCAAAGGGTGGTCGACCGAGTTCAGCGGTGATGGCGATGACGAACACGATGAAGGGAACGAAACCCAGGCGGATCAAGTTCCAGTGCCAGATACCGCCGCCCTGACTGTTCACGATGTCGTGGGTCGACAGCGAGCCCGTGACCAGCGCCACGGTGACGATGGTCATGCCCAGCGCCGCCTCGTAGGAAATCATCTGCGCACTCGCCCGCACCGAGGAGAGCAATGGGTACTTCGAGCCCGAGGCCCATCCAGCGAGCATGATCCCGTACACTGCAACGCCTGACATTGCCAACATCACCAGGATGCCCATCGGCGGATTGGCGATCTGCAATTGAATGACGTGTCCCGCCACGGTCACCGTCCCGCCCAGCGGGATGACCGAGAAGGTGATGAGCGCGGGCACCAAGACGAGGTAGGGCGCCAGCTTGAAGACGAAGCGATCAGCCTCGGCCGGCATGAGATCTTCTTTCGCGAAGAGCTTGAGCCCGTCGGCCAGGGTCTGCAGGATGCCAAAGGGTCCCCAGCGCTGGGGACCAATTCGGCTCTGCATGTCCGAGATGGCCTTGCGCTCGAACCAGATCATCAGGACCACGGAGCCCATGAGCACAGCGAAGCCGACGAGCACCTTAACGAGAACGATGATGAGAATCGCCAATGTGACGTGCACCCCGTTGGAGAAGAGCGGATCGACGGAGGCGAAATTCATCGCGTCTCCAGTCGCAATTGCGTGACTGGACTCGACGCATCAATCATCTGGGCCACGACATTCACACCATCGGCGAGGGTGCCGAGCGGCGCGACGCACGTGCCACGCAGCACCGTCTCGTCGGTCAACACACCAATCTCGAAGTTCGCACCGGCCGCGCGCACCATGACGCGCGCTCCGCTGGCGAGGCCCAAGTGATCCAGGTCCCTCGGGTGGACGGTCAACGTGGTTTCGGGGATCAGCGCCGCCACGTCCGGCGAACCCTGCATGGCGATCCCACGATCGTAGAGTCGGCGCGCAAGCACGAGGCGTAGCGCGTAAGCGTCGGCGAGCGGCACGTCCACCTGACCAATGAGCCACGTCGGTGAAGGTCGCGCTCGTCGTCACGACGCTGTTCGTCGCATCCAACAAGGCCGTCGCTCCCGTCGAGTCAGCCAATCCGACTGTCTTGGTCGAACGAATGCCGGGAAAGGCCATCGGGTCCATTGCGTGGCGCGCGACGGGCGTCACGTTGAGCCCCATCACCACCCCGTCGAAGGCCTGGTCCTGCAGTACCGACAGCGCCGCGTAACCAGTCGTTTCCTCGATGACCTGGGCCGCCAACTCCACCGAACCCAGCCCGAGGTTCGCTCCCCACTCGAGTGCGAGTTCAGCGGCGATGGCCACGTCGGACCATGCCGAACCCGGTGCACTGATTTTGGGCGCGACGGCGGTGACCCTTCCCTCAAGATTCGTGACCGTGCCGGTGCGCTCGTATTGCACACTGGCCGGCAAGACGACGTCCGCGAACGCCAGCGTGGCACCGCCGTGGCCGGTGACTGCGATAACGTTCGCAGCGGCTCAAGCGCCCGGCTGCCAAGTCCACGTCCACGACGTTGCCCAGAACGCACCCTCCAAGAACCACCGTGGTGCGCTGGATTCCTTGTGCCATGGCGGCGAGTTGAGCGTGAGTGTCGCGACCCGACGCCGCAGCGTCGAAGCCACGTCCCGGACGCAAGCGCGGAGCCAGGCCCATGTCGAGCGCGCCGCGCACGTTCGAACGACGCAGAGCCACGAGGAACTTTGCTTGAGGTAGCCCTTGGGCCAAAGTGGCGATTGCTTCGATCGACGAGGCGCTGGTCCTCGGCCATATTGGCCCGACCGACGACGATGACCACTTCGGAGCCGTCGCCGAGCGCGCTGCGCGCAGCGGCGAGCTCGGCTCTCGTGCACCAGGGTGCCCACCGGCAGCGGTGCCCCCACCAGGGCTTGAGCGATGGCGGCGTCTCTCCGGGACGTGCCGCGAGGACGTGCGTGGCGAGGGGGCGCAGCGCGCTCGGTGCACTCGAGATCTCGATTAGCGCGTGGTGGCGGTGCGCGAAACTCTCGCGCAAGCGCAAGAACAGTACCGGGAATTCTTCGCGCAGGTCGCCGGTCAGGGTGAGCACGACGGGCGCAGTTCGCCGCGTCGTCGATGGTGGCCAGGGGCAAGGCTCTGCAGCAACACTGGATCGAGCCCGTCGCCGAACTGCGCGTCGAGGTTCTCGGTGCCGATCGCTCCGCGCAGGAAACGCTCCCAGGCGAAGGCCCCTCGTTGGTCAGCGAGGCGCCACCGATGGCTCCGATGGCGTCGGCGTCGCCCGCCTCGTGCAGGAGTCGCGCCGCCTCGGCCGAGCGCGACTCCCCACGACACCGGGGTCAGTTCACCGTCGCGATGCGCACCATGGGCTCGGTGATGCGCGTGGCGGCTGAGAGTACGTCGCTTCGATTCAGGATTGGCGTCGATCGAATCCAAGGTGAAGCGACCCTTGTCGCAGAGCCAACCGTGGTTGACCGGTTCAGCAATCAATACCCAGGACCCGGTCAGTCGATTGCCCGAGGACTGCACCGCGACGCGACAGCCCACCGCGCACGTCGTGCAGGTGCTCTCCACCTGCTCGAGGTCCCAGGGGCGCGCGCTGAAGCGATACGGCTTGGCGGTCAGGGCGCCGACCGGGCAGATCTGCACGGTGTTGCCCGAGAAGAACGAGTCGAAGGGCTGCGTGGGCGAGGACGCCACCTCGATGAGGTCGCCGCGTCCGGCGAAGGCGATCTGGGCCTCGCCGGCCACTTCGCTGGCGAAGCGCGTACAGCGCGAGCACTGGATGCAGCGCTCGCGGTCGAGCAGCACGAGTTCGCCAATCTCGACGGGCTTGACGAAGTGGCGCTTCTCCTCGGCGAAACGCGTCTCGCCCGAACCGTGCGCGAGGGTCTGGTCCTGCAAGCGGGCACTCGCCCCCCTTGTCGCAGACGGGACAGTCGAGGGGGTGGTTCGCGAGCAGGAACTCCAGCACGCCGTCCTGGGCCTTCTTCACCTTGTCCGAGTCGGTGGTCACGTTCATGCCGTCGGTGACCTTGAGGTAGCAGGCCGGCTGCAGAGTCGCCCCGCGCGGCCCATCGACCTCGACGAGGCACATGCGACACACCCCCACCGGCTCCATGCGCGGGTGGTAGCAGAAGCGTGGGATATAGGTGCCCGCGCGCTCGGCCGCCTCGATGAGCAGTTCGCCCGGCGCGGCCTCGACCGACGCGACCGTCGACGGTGAGCGAGTCAGTTGGTGCGCGATCGCGTCAGTCATGGGGACATCCTCCGTGGTTCACGTGGGCCACGAAATCGTCGCGGAACATGCTCAGCGCCGAGTGGACCGACGAGGGGATCGACGGGCCCAGCACGCAGATGGTGGTCTGCTGGGGCGGCCAGCTCAGCCCCGGGGCGATGTTGTCGCACAGGTCGAGCAGCAAGTCGAGGTCCTCCATGCGCCCCCCGCCGTGCTCGAGCCGGTACATCATGCGCTCGATCCAGCCCGAGCCCTCGCGACAGGGCGTGCACTGCCCGCAGGATTCGCGCGAGAAGAACTTGGTGATGCGCCACGTGGCGCGCACGACGCAACTGGCGTCGTCCATGACCACGATCGACCCCGAGCCGAGCATCGAGCCCAACGCGCCGACCTCGTCTTGACCCAGGGGCGTGTCGAGGTGCTCGGGCCCGAACCACGGGGCCGAGACCCCGCCGGGGATGAAGGCCTTGAGGGTGCGACCCTCGGCCAGTCCCCCGCCCAGGGCGGGGTCGAAGATGATGTCGCGAAAGGTGTTCTTGACCATCTCGAGTTCGTAGACACCGGGGTTCCTCACGTTGCCGGCCAGGGCGAAGAGCCGCGTGCCGGTGGAACGACCCGCCCCCAGCGCGGCGAAGGCCTCACCACCGTGGTTGATGATCCAGGGCAGGTTCGACATGGTCTCGACGTTGTTGACCACCGTGGGCTCGCCGTAGAGGCCGGTGACGGCCGGGAAGAAGGGGGGCTTGATGCGCGGGAAACCGCGCTTGCCCTCGAGCGCTTCGAGCAGCGAGGTCTCCTCGCCGCAGATGTAGGCGCCCGCGCCCGGGTGCACCACGACGTCGAGGGAGAAGTCCGAACCGAAGATCTTGGGTCCGAGCGCGCCGTGGGCGTAGGCGTCGTTGAGGGCCTGCTGCACGCGCTCGAGACCGAGGGCGAACTCGCCGCGCAGGAAGATGAAGGCCTGGGTGACCTGCAGGGCGTAGGCGGCGATGATGACGCCCTCGACGAGTTGGTGCGGGTCGCGCTCGACCAGGTAGTGGTCCTTGAAGGTGGCGGGTTCGGATTCGTCGCCGTTGACCACCAGGTAGGAGATCGCCGAACGGCGCAGCATCGACCACTTGCGTCCGGCCGGGAAGCCCGCGCCGCCACGACCCAGCAGCGAGGCCTTGTCGACCTCGGCGGCCACGTCCTCGGGGAACATCGTCAGGGCCTTACGCAGCGCGACGTAGCCCCCGGTCTCGAGGTAGCGACGCCAGAGTGAAGGAATCGAACATAGTCGCGTCGCGACGAGACGATGCGCGGGGCGTCGAGGGTCGCCATCACTTGTTCTCCTTGGGTCCGCCGCGGCGCCGCGGCGGCCGCCTCGGCGCGCGCCGTGCGCGCGGCGAGGGCCTCGGCCCGCTCGGCGGCGACGTCGTCCTTGGACACGCGAAGTCCGCCCTGTCGCTTGACGCGAATGAGCGTCCCGTGGCGCGGCACGTCGTGATCGAGTCGTCCCTCGCGCAGGTCGTCGACCATCGCGTCGAAGGTCTCGGGAGCGTCGTGGTGCGCACGTAACGGTGGTTCACCTGCACGCAGGGCGCGAGGTCGCAGTCGGCGAGGCACTCGGTCTCTTCGAGGGTGAACAGCCCGTCATCCGACGTGGCGCCCACCGCGCAGCCCAGGGTCGCGAGGCGTGCTCGAGCAATTCCTCGCCGCCGGCGAGCAGGCAGGCGATGTTGGTGCACACCCCCACGACGTACTTGCCCACCGGCTCGAGGTGGAACATGTCGTAGAACGACGCCGTGCCGCGCACGTCGGCAGGTGTGGTGTCGGTCAGCGCGGCGACTTCGGCGATACCCTCGTCGCTCAGGTAGCCGTCTTGCTCCTGGGCCAGGTGCAGCAGCGGCAACATCGCCGAGCGCTTGGCGTGGGTAGAGGGCAACGAGCTCCTCGGCGCGTTGGCGGATGTCGGCGCGGAAGTGACTCATCGGTCGACCTCTCCCAGGACGGGGTCGACCGTCGAGATCATGGTGATGGCGTCGGACACCGACGCGCCGCGCATCAACAACGGCATGGCCTGGAGATTGGTGAAGCTCGGCGCGCGCACGTGGATGCGATAGGGCTTGGGGCCGCCATCGGAGACCATGTAGCACCCGATCTCGCCGCGCGGAGACTCGACGGCCGAGTAGACCTCGCCCGCGGGCACGTGGAATCCCTCGGTGAAGAGCTTGAAGTGGTGGATCAGCGCCTCCATGGACTCACCGATGCGCGCGCGCGGCGGTGGGGTCACCTTGGGGTCTTGACTGCGGTAATCACCCGACGGCATCTTCTCGACACACTGACGAATGATGCGAATGGACTCGCGAATCTCATTGAGGCGCATCGCGTAGCGGTCGAAATTGTCGCCATAAGTTCCCACGACCACGTCGAAATCAACTTGGTCGTAGGCCAGGTAGGGCATCGAGCGTCGCAGGTCCCACGCCACGCCGGTGGAGCGCAGTAACGGGCCGGTCAGACTGAGCGCCAGCGCCTCTTCGGCGGTGATCGCGCCGACGCCGATGAGTCGGTTGCGAAAGATGGGCTGACCCGTCAGGAGCTGGTCGTACTCGTAAGTGCGCTCTTCGATGGTGTTGCAGATGACCTCGATGTCGTCCTCCCACCCGTCGGGCAGGTCGGCCGCAACGCCGCCCGGGCGCACGTAATTGAGGTTGAGGCGCAGCCCGGCGGTCTTCTCGAAGAACGCCAGGATCAGTTCGCGCTCGCGCAAGCCGTAGATCATCATCGAGGTCGATCCGAGGTCCATGCCGTTCGTCGCCATCCACACCAAGTGCGAGGAGACGCGATTGAGCTCGCTCATGAGCATGCGAATCCACGTCGCGCGCTCGGGAATTTCGACGCCGAGCAATTTTTCGACGGTCAGCGAATACGAGAGTTCGTTGATGACCGGCGAGAGGTAGTCCATGCGCGTCACGTTGGTGCCGCCTTGGACGTAGCTCAGGGTCTCGCCGGTCTTTTCCATGCCGGTGTGCAGGTAGCCAATGACGACCTTGGTGCGCAAGACGAACTCGCCATCGAGTTCGAGCATGAGGCGCAACACCCCGTGGGTCGAAGGGTGCGCCGGACCCATGTTGATGATCATGGTCTCGTCGTCGTGGCGCTCGTAGTCGACCTGGCGCGGATCGAGGGTGACGCCGTCGAGGCGCAGGACCGCTCCGACCTCGCGGCCGAGTTGGTCGCTTCCGGTGTCGCCGCGCCGCGTGAGTTCCTGCGCGCCCTCGGAAGTCTCGACGGTCAAGCGATCGGGGCGCTCCGCGATGCGGGTGTCGTCACTCATCGCGGTCCCGGCGATTCCTTGAATTGAATCGGTACGTGGCCCACGCCGTAGTCCTTGCGCAGCGGGTGGCCCTCCCAGTCCTCGGGCATGAGGATGCGCGTGAGGTCGGGGTGGCCGTCAAAGAGGATGCCGAACATGTCGAAGGTTTCGCGTTCGGGAGCCTCGGTGCCGGGATAGACGTGGAACAGGGAGTCCACGCGCGGCGAATCGTTACCGGCCTGCACGCGCACGCGCACGCGTGATTTGCGCGAGAGCGACAAGAGGTTCGCAACGACCTCGAAACGGGTGGGCGTGACGCCTTCGGGGGTATACCGATCGAAGTGCTCGAGGTAATCGACCCCGCAGACGTCGACGCACATCTCGAAACCGTCGGCCTTGAGGGCGACAGCCAAGTCCGCGTACTGATCGACAGTCGGAAAGTACGCCGCGTCGCACGCGAGCGCCTCCTCAATGAGGACGCCTGGGGGGGCCAAGGGGGGAGGGGGGATCACTTCGGCGTGCCCATCCTGACGGTCACCGGCACTTCAGGAGTCCAGACGCCACTCGCGTGGTCGCTCCCGAGGTGTGTCGGCGTTCCCTCCGCACGGCGCTTCATGATTTCGCCCGTGCGAATCTGCTCGTGCAGCGTGAGGATCGCGTGCATCAACGTCTCGGGGCTCGGCGGGCAACCCGGGGCGTAGACATCGACGGGCACGATCTGGTCGACACCCTGAACGATGGCGTAATTATTGAAGAGCCCGCCCGTCGAGGCGCACACGCCCATCGAGATGACCCACTTGGGCTCCATCATCTGGTCGTAGACCTGACGCAACACCGGAGCCATCTTTTGACTCACTCGACCAGCCACAATCATCAAGTCGGCCTGGCGGGGAGAGTTTCGAAACACCTCCATGCCAAAACGCGCGAGATCGAAGTCCGCGGCCCCGGCCGCCATCATCTCAATCGCGCAGCAGGCCAGACCAAAAGAAGCGGGCCAGACAGACGCGCGACGCGCCCATCGCACCAAATCCTCGATGGGCGCGGTCAAGAAATTGTGCTGCAGATCTTCGAGGGCCACTACGCCGCCTGGTCGGTATCGGCGCCAATGCGCACAATGGTCGAGGAGCTGGTGCGTTCAGGCATACCCAGCGTCAGGTGCTGGCGCGGTCCCCACGAGAGGGCTCCTTCGCGTACCAAGTAGAGCAGGGCGCCAAAGACGGTGAGGGAGAAGACGAGTACTTCGACCAGGCCGAAGCCAGCCAATTGGCGGAACACAACGGCGAAGGGATACATGAACACCACTTCGATATCGAAAATCACGAAAATCATCGCTACCAGGTAGAAACGAACTGGGAAGCGCTGAGGTGGTTCGATTTCAGGGACAATCCCGCACTCGTAGGGCGCGATCTTGGCGTCAGTTGGGCGCTTGCGAGGCGCCAGCAAGGCCGACGCCACAAACGATCCCGACGCGAAAACCGCTCCCAGAATCAGGAGTCCCAGTATCGGTAAATACTGGTTCACGGATTCATTTCTATCACTCCCGACGATGTCCTTCGAGACGACCACGCAGGATCAAGCGCCTAATCTGTCTCAATGCCCACTCTCCAAGAAGTCGCCGCTCGGTCTCACGTATTTGACGTGGTGGTAGTGGGGGCGGGACCCAGTGGTTCGGCGTGCGCCTACTGGCTCTCGCGTGCTGGCTGGTCAGTCTGCTTAATCGAGAAGAAGACCTTCCCCCGCGAAAAGACGTGCGGCGACGGTCTCACGCCGCGTTCGGTGCACCAACTCATTGAGATGGGTCTCGAACCCGAGGTCGCCGCTCACGGTCACAAGTACCAGGGTCTGCGCTCCTACGGATTTGGTGCGTCCCTCGAGATGCAGTGGCCCGAGCACCCAATCTTCCCGAACTACGGCTACACGATCACCCGTTTTAACTTGGACGGGCTCGTGGCCGAGCGCGCCGTCAGCTTCGGCGCCACCTTGTTGTCGGGCGTGGAAGCCGTCGACCTGCTCCACGCAGTGCCCTCGGCCCACGAGGCCCTGAGCGGCGCTGAGGGCGTGGTCGTCAAGGACAAGGAGACGGGTGAAACGGCAGAGATTCGTGGCCGTTACCTCGTGGTGGGCGATGGTCAGAACTCCCGTCTCGGGCGCGCCCTGGGCACGACACGTAATCGCGAGTGGCCCATGGGGATGGCACTGCGCGGCTATTACACCTCCGATCGCCACGATGAGCCCTGGATCGACTCGCACCTCGACATCCGCGACCCTAAGGGCGACGTCGTCCCGGGGTACGGTTGGATCTTCCCCTTGGGCGACGGACGCGTCAACGTGGGCGTGGGTCTACTCTCGACGGGCGGTGCCTGGAAGGGCGTCAATACCACCAAGTTGCAGGAGTACTTCGTCGCGCAAACGGCTGAAGCATGGGGGCTGAACGACGAGACCTGTCTCGGACCGCCCACCGGCGGGCGACTCCCCATGGGTCTGGCCGTGGGTCCGCGCGTGGGACCCAACACTTTGACAATCGGCGACGCCGCAGGCACGGTCAACCCCTTCAACGGTGAAGGCATCGCGTACGGGTACGAATCGGGACGGTTGGCGGCCGCGGCACTGGGCGAGGCCCTCGTTTCGGGTGACGCCTCTGCCCTCGCGCTTTACGAAGAGTGGATGCAGAGCGCCTACGGCGACTATTACAAGTTGGCCCGAGCTTTCGTGCGCCTCATTTCCGAACCCAAGATCCTCTCGATATGCGTCGGTGCCGGACTGCGCATCAAGCCCCTGATGGATGAATTGCTGGCGGTCATGGCCAACTTGATGAGCAACGACACCAAGGGGCCCGCCGAAGTGGGGTACCGAGCGATGGTGCGTCTCGCGCACGCTGTTCCCGAAGAGGCGTACCGCATGTTGCTCGGAACGTCGTCAGGCGAGTAGCGCGACGGTTGCCTTAATTTCTCACTCACCCATAGGATAAAAGCGTGATCAATCGACGTGATCTTGTCACCCCAACGAAAGAAGTGGCATGATTCCCACCTTCGTCATCTTCCTCCGCGAGGGGATCGAGGCGTCGATGATCGTCGCGATCTTGTTGGCGTACCTCAAGCGCATCGGACAAGCTCAACATTTCCGTGAAGTCTTCCTGGGGGTCGGCGCGGCACTGGCCTTCACGGTACTGGGCGGTGTTGGCGCCTACGTCGCCATCTCGCGCTACTCGGGCTCGAGCGTGCAGACCTACTTCGAGACCGCAACTTACGTGGTGGCCGCCGCATTCCTCACCGCGATGACGTTCTGGATGCACAAACACGCGCACACCATGGCTCACGAACTTCGAGCGCGCTCCGACGCGGCCCTCTCCACCGGCAACCGCTGGGGTCTCGGACTCTTGTCGTTCCAAGCGGTCGGTCGCGAGGGGCTCGAGACAATGGTGTTCACCCTCGCCATCCTCTTCGCGAATTCGCACCAGGCCGCCACGCCGGTACACGGCTACCTGGTACTCCTGGGCGGTGCGCTCGGACTCGGCGTCGCCCTCGTCCTGGCGGTTGCGATGTATCGCATGGGCACGAAGATCAACTTGAAGATCTTCTTTCGAGTCCTCGGCGTTGTCCTCATGCTCTTCGCGGCTGGATTATTGGCCGACGCCATGGAGAACCTTCAGCACTTGGGCTGGATCACGTTCGGGTCGCACGTCATGTGGAACACCAGTGGCTTTATGCGCGAATCGTCGAACCTAGGTGACATCATGCATTCATTGCTGGGGTACGCCGACCAGCCCACCGTGCTGCAGGGGCTCGTGTGGTTGGCCTACGTGGTGGCGAGCATCAGTATTTTCGTGAGGATCGGACGACGGCCCCGCGCCGACACCACTCACCGGGCTTGAACAACTACGCCGATATCGCGTTCGTGGACGTCACTCGCGCTAACAGTTCATTGCTCAGAGTGACGATGGTCGAGCGGGCCCGAGCCAGATTCGCCACCAACGCGAAGATCGTCACTTCGTAGTGTCCCGCGGCTTCCACCACGACGACCAAGTGCGCCTTAGTTACTTGAAGCGACGGCAGACTGACCGCCACCTCACCGCCGCGTGACCACCCCTTGACGAACGTCGGCGTCGCGAAGTCGTGTCCGCTCGATAATTGCGGTGTCACCCCAGTATTGGCGCCGATCAACTCATCACCCACGGCTTGAGCGAAACAGCGGCCAAACGACGGCCGCGACATTTCGGCCACGTCGAGGGCCACGCTCGGCGGGGAATCGTAGTACTGGGCCGTTGACTCGACTTGTACGCCACCCACGTCCGACGAGTAGTACACCGGTGAACTGACCTGGTAACGCGGTGCCCTGCCGGCGAGACCGAAGAGGCGATCATCGATGTTCGCGACATTGAGACAGCGTTGGAAATTGACTCCCGCGAGCGCGAAGGGCGAAGCTTGGGGCGCTGCGGTGCTCGTCGTTGCGGGGTCGATGTACTGCACCTGGCCCGGCGCCGGCAACAGCGTCGCCAGGAGCGACGACGACGTGAGGGTTGATGACGACCACGTGCCGGCTACGTCGCGCGAATTCAAATTGAGGCTCTCGAGTGCGGTCACTACCGAGGAAGTACCTCGTTGATTCAAGAGCCCCCCGAAATATCCGCCGAAGGAGGCCAGCGTCACGATGGCCACTATGGCCACCGCGGTGTTGCGGCGTCCGCGCGAAAGTTCACGCGCGCCGTGCGCCACCAACACCGTGCGCACTTCGTCAAGTTGCCCCCGGCTCATTGGTTCGATTCGGCGCCACTGGTAGAGCACGCCCCCCACGACGGCGATGACATTTACTCCCGCGCGCGACCTGACCAGTCGCAGACCGGTCACCTCACTCCATGGCGTTTGCCAAGCGACGGTCGGGTCTCCCGCTAACTGTGTGAAGCCCGCCTCATCCATCAACAAGGTGACAGGGGCGGTGGGACCGTAGGGAGCGAAACTCGGGCGAACAGTCCAACCCTCGGAACGCACCCCACTCACGACGCGAGCGGGGTGCCGGCGGCGGCGCGCGCGGCGGCGGCGGCGGCCTCCACCGTACGAGCCAGGTCTTCGTCACTGTGGGCGAGGGAAACGAAAAATATCTCGTAGGCCCCGGGGGCGAGCGCGATGCCCTCGTCGAGCATGGCGTGAAAGAAAGGACGAAACAAGCCGTTATCGCACAGAGCTTGGGCCTGGGCAAAGTTCTCGGGTTCGTCGAATTCCTCGTGCGATAGGTACAGCCCGAGAAGCGGACCGCGCACCGGCACGCGTGCGAAGAGTCCGTTCTCGCGCACCGCCTGCTCGAATTGCCCGGCGAATCGTGCGACACGTGTGCTCAATTCGGCGTAGTCCGACGGCGTCACCCGACCCAGCACCTCGGCGCCGGCGGCGGTGGCCAGTGGGTTGCCCGACAAAGTGCCCGCTTGGTAGACGGGACCCGCGGGTGCGAGCACACTGAGAATCTCGCGCGATCCACCGAATGCCCCGACGGGGAGCCCGCCACCGATGACCTTGCCGAAGCAGTAGAGATCAGGGGTGACGCCAAAGTACTGCTCAGCCCCCGCGTAGTCGAGTCGAAATCCCGTGATGACCTCGTCAAAGATCAACAACGCGCCCACCCGATCGCATTCGGCGCGTAACTCGGCCAGGAACGTCGGATGCGGTGCCACCAAGTTCATGTTGGCGGCCACCGGTTCGACCAGCACCGCGGCCACCGATTCATCCAACCTGGGCACCACGTTGTAGGGGGCCACGATCGTGTCGGCGACCGCGTTCGCGGTGACGCCCGCCGAACCGGGCAAGCCCAATTGGGCCACGCC
Source organism: uncultured Acidimicrobiaceae bacterium (assembly GCA_963734655.1). Classification (GTDB taxonomy): domain Bacteria; phylum Actinomycetota; class Acidimicrobiia; order Acidimicrobiales; family RAAP-2; genus RAAP-2. The sequence continues at coordinate 416,446 of CAVTHY010000001.1, forward strand.
GCTGCCGCCCGCTACCAACAATGCGTCGGAGTGACCGTGGTAGCAACCGTCGAACTTGAACACCTTGTCGCGTCCGGTCGCCCCGCGAGCCACGCGCACCGCACTCATCACCGCCTCCGTGCCCGATGAGACCAGGCGTACCTGCTCCAGGCCGGGGACACGGCGGGTCATGATTTCGGCGAGCACGACTTCGCCCGGGGTCGGCGCGCCGAAAGTGGTCCCCCGAGTCACCGCGTCGCGCAGTCGCTCGACGACCGCGGGGTGAGCGTGGCCGAGCAACGAGGCACCATAGGACTGGACGAAGTCAATGTAGGTCTTACCCTCAACGTCGGTGACATAGGCGCCCGCGCCACTCACCACCGTGTAGGGCGTTCCCCCGACGGAGCGAAACGAACGCACCGGCGAATCGACACCGCCGGGGATTACGCGCAGCGCGCGGTCGAACCACTCCTGATTGGCACTCATGAATTCAGAGCCTCGCCAACCTCTCGAGCGAAGTAGGTCAGTACGAAGTCGGCACCCGCGCGACGCACCGCCGTCAGTTGTTCCAACGCCACCGCGTCGCCGTCGATCCAGCCGTTGGCGGCCGCTGCCTTGATCATCGAGTACTCCCCGCTCACGTGATAGGCGCACAGGGGCACGTCAACCTCGCGACGCAGATCGCTCAACACGTCGAGGTAAGTCATCGCGGGCTTGACCATCACGATATCTGCACCCTCGTCGACGTCGAGCCGTGCCTCACGCCAAGACTCGCGCCGGTTGCGATAGTCCTGCTGGTAGCTACGCCGATCACCACCGTTGGCAATCTCGACACCCACCGCCTCGCGAAAGGGTCCGTAGAGCGCCGACGCGTACTTGGCGGCGTAGGCCATGATGATCGTGTCCGAATATCCCTCGGCATCGAGGGCCTCGCGGATCGCCCCGACTTGGCCATCCATCATGCCCGAGGGTGCAACAACCGCGGCCCCCGCCCGAGCCTGGGCGACGGCAGCTCGCGCGTAGAGATCGAGAGTCGCGTCATTGTCGACGGTGCCGTCGGCCCGGAGCACGCCGCAATGCCCGTGACTGGTGTACTCGTCCAGGCACAGGTCCGCCATCACCACAATCTCGTCACCGAACTCGTCGCGCAGCGTGCGCAGGGCCACCTGCACGATTCCCTCGTCGTCGAAGGCTCCTGAACCCAGTTCGTCCTTCGCCTCGGGCACTCCGAAGAGAATCACGCCACCGACGCTCCGCGGCCCGTAGCGCACGGACTTCACTCCGGAGCGACGCCAGCGTGTGCTGGAAGTGGCCCGGCAACGAAGCGATGGGGCGCGCCTCGTCGCGACCTTCCGCCACGAACAGGGGGGCCACGAGGTCATCGGGTGCGAGGTTCGTCTCGGCCACCAAGCGCCGCAGGGCGCTCGTGCGACGGAGTCGACGAGGTCGTTCGATAGGAAACACGCCCCCAGCCTATGACGCGTCGCGCAATCGCTCTTGATACCAAGACGTCGGCGTCGATGAAGGTATCGAGGACGCCCAGCACCTGGTTGAGTTCTTCACTGGGTCGGTGACGCTTTCTCAGGGAAAGCACCGTGGTGATGATGCCACATCCACCCCCACTCCGGGAACCAGGCCGGTCGATAGATCCTTGATCGCCCTCAGATGCAGACGGGCGTCGTCGTCGTTGAGTGCGAGAAGCGCCTGCACCGCGGCCAGGACGTCGGCGTCACGGAATCCCGAGAGCACACTCATGATGGTGGCGTCGAGCACGTCGCGGAATCGATTCTGTGCCGCGACGGCCTCTCCGTCATCGGTGCGCATCGCTGCCAGGACCGTACCGAGGTACGGGCCAATGGCGGTGACGGGCTCGACCAGCACGCACCCCTCGCTTGACGGCACGCAATTCGTTGCCGGCGTTCAAGATGGTGTAGTCACAGGTCCCCTCGATGAGTGCCTGGGCCCTTCGCGGGGTCGCGCCTAAATTCTCGATGGTCATCTCATCGAGAGAGATCCCTGACGGGCCAGGATCTCATAGGCCACGAACGCGAAGCCCGAGATGGCCACGTCGACTCCAAGGCGCCCAGCCCGCGTTGCCGGGTCCACGCGGGCGCCACGATAGAGCCCGAGTCCGAGTCCCCGGTCGATGCCGGCGAAGACCCGCAGGGAGAGTAGTTCCTTCAGGGGATTATCCAACAAGAACTGGTACGCGATGACGTTGTCGGGGTTGGTGAAGACGACGTCGTAGTCGCCCTGGGACAGGGAACGAAACTGCTGAGGCGACGACGTCACCGATGCCTCGATCACGTCGAGATCCGCGTCGGCGAAGCGCCCATCGCGACGGGCCAGTGCGATCAGGAACGACGGGGTGAAGGTGCCCACGGTGAGTTGGCGAGTCATCAGCTAACTCCTCGGGGGCCAGGTGGGGACCGCACCGTGACCCGACGGGAAACGGACGTTCTTCGCGCGCACGAACTCGTGCAAGGTCTCCGCGGAGTACTCGCGACCGTACCCCGATCCCTTGACGCCGCCGAAGGGTGAGCCAATGAACGTGCGGCGGGTGTACTGGTTCACGAACACCATGCCCACCTCGAGGCGAGTCGCCAATCGGGCGGCGCGGGTCTCGTCCGAGGTGCAGATGGCAGCGGTGAGGCCGTAGTCGCTGTCGTTGGCGATCGCCACGGCCTCATCATCGTCGCCAAACCTCATCAGGGCCGCGACGGGACCGAAAATCTCTTCTCTGGCGATCGTGTTCTTGGGCGTGATGTCACCGAAGATCCGCGGAGCCACCCAGAATCCATCTCGCCATTCGGGGTTATCGGGCAGCGTGCCCTCAAACAACAGGGGTGCCCCTTCAGCAATCGTTGTCGCAACGTACGCCTCGACTCGCTCTTGTTGGCGCCGGTCCACGAGTGGACCGATGTCGGTCCCCGCCTCGAGCGGCTCGCCCACTCGAAGATCCCGTGCGGCGGCGACGAATTTCGCCGCGAACTCGTCGTAGAGAGAATCGTGCACGAGGATGCGCGACGTGGAGGTGCAGGCCATGCCGTTGTTGTAGAACATCCCTTCGATCGCTACCGTCACGGCGGCATCGACGTCGGCGTCGTCCAGGACCAGGAGCGCATTCTTGCCACCGAGTTCCAGGGTCACGAACGTCAGGTGCTCGGCCGCGGATTGCATGACTTTGCGACCCGTGGCGGTGGAGCCCGTGAAAGTGACTCGTTCGATGCGAGGATTGGCTATCAGCGCCGGTCCCGCGCCCATGCCGTTGACCGCGTTGATCACTCCCGGCGGCAAGACCTCGTTCGCCAGTTCGATAAGTCGCAATATCGCCAGCGGCGCTTGTTCGCCGGGCTTAACGACGACGGTATTGCCCACCGCGATGGCGGGGGCGCACTTCTTGGCGAGGTGCTGCACCGGCCAGTTGAAGGGCAGGATAGCGCCCACCACTCCGTAGGGTTCATAGACCACTCGCGCTTCCACGGGCCCCTGGTGGATGATGTCGCCGTGCACCGTATCGGCGATGCCCGCGTAGTAATCGAAGTTCGTGTGGCTCGACACCACGTCGACGCGTAACGCGTCACGCTTTGGTTTACCGACCTCACGCGCGCACAATTCAGCCAACTCATCCGCGTGCTCACGGATCTTGACCGCGACTTGACGCATGAGTGCTCCACGCTCGCGTGGTGACATGTCGCGCCACACGGACTCGTACGCGCGACGTGAATCGGCTACCGCCGCCGCCACAGTCTCGCCACTCGAATTAGCGACGCGCGCCATCGCTCGTCCGGTGGCGGCCTCGAGCACCTCAAAGCTGTCAGTCTCGCCCTCGACGAAGGCGCCGCCAATGAAGGAACCCCAGAGTGGACGCGCTCTCAGCAACGCGTCGGTGGCCGGAGCGCTCGTATCGATAATGCTCATGACGTCATCCCCCCACAGTTGACTAGTAAATCGAAGTTAGTCACATTTCATCGGACCGACGTCACTTGGCAGGGTGAGAAAAATTCATGCACCCCCTCTCATTGGTCGACGTTGCGCGAATGCCCCGGTAACGCGCTTCGTCGTGCGACGCTTCAACTCGCCGTCCTCCCTGACGGGCGAGGTCCCCTCGCACCTCCGACACGTATGGCACCCACCGAGCGGAATTGACCTGAGGGCGATGCCAGCACTGGAGTTCCTCGACAGTCAGCACTCACTCGCGGCGCTCGACATTGCCACGGGGCCTTGTCGGCGTACGGGCCCGGACTCTTTGCGTCGTGGGCACCGACGCGGCGCGCATCACCGAAACACTGCAAGGACGTCGAACGTCGTAGGAAGGTCGCCGCTGATGCGCGCTACCGCCGTGCGAGGAGAGCGAACCCCGCGGCTGGGCTCCAGCCGTACAACGGTTCGGGCACGAGTGACCAACCTCGCGCGCGACGACGGGGCGAACAGCGCCTAACTCTCCGCAAAACGGGCCGCGGTGAATGCGATGGTGGTTGGGACGCTCACCCCGAAGACCACGAGCATTCCCGACACGAGAGCCAGTGATGAGCCGCTGGTGTGGTTGCGGATGAAGGAGAACTCGATCATCCCCGCCTCGACGACGTAGGCCAGCAAAGCCCACTTGAAGACCAGGGCGAAGGTCGACCACGCGAAATCGCGCACCCGAGCGAAGATCACCACCACGGTGACCAACAGCACTACCGCGAGTCCTAACAGGACCGCGACCAATCCGAGGGGAGCGCGCCGTGGAGCGTAGGACGCCATGACGATACCCCCAACCACTACCAGCGCGAGGGCCCCCGTGGTGAGCCAAGCGACCGGCGGAAAGGGTCGGTCCACGTTCGCGCTAGCCGCGTCACTCATTGCGTCGCCAATCTCGTCATAATGACCAAGGTCGCGAGTTGCATGACGCCCGTGATGCCGGCGCTGTACACGAAACGCTTCATCAATCGACCGATGCGCTCACCGTTCGGCACGGGCTTGTTCATCTCGAAGAGCACCGCGATGTTCGCCGGTTCCAATATGCCGAGCGCGATGGTAGCCATGATGCCCACCACGATCATCGAAGAGATCACCCACGCGTGATTGGGACTCGAGGGACTGAGATTGCCCAATTGGCGGGCGAGTTGGAATCCGGACCCGAGATTCATCGTCACCAGCGTCGGCATGATCACCACCATGGCCGGCATGAATTTCGACGCGAACTCCGCCCGAGCCGGAATCGACAATCGTCCCATGATGGGTCCTATTACGAGGCCGACGAAGAGGTCGATGGCAGTCCACAACCCTCCGCCCGCCACGTGAGCGAACATCAAGAGCCATCGCCAGTTCGTCGCAATCGCGACGATGACGAGCAACACTGCCGCGCCGGCAAAGGGCAGACCCTTCAACGGCACTATCTGAATTTTCGCTCGCCCGGCTGACGCCTGGGGCGGTGCGTGTACCACGTCATCAATTACCTCGGTCATCAACATCCCCTCATGTCGTGTGCCGCGTTGAACGAATAGTAAATCGTCGTGGCTCAACAATCAATGTCTGGGGCGCGATTTTTCGCGAGTCCCCGCGATCGCTACGCGTTGCTCGACACGACCTCGCGCCACGCATCCGCGAAATCCTCGCCCCAACCGACCAGGACCCGGTGGTGGTCGCTCCTCACCGCGGCCAAGGTCGTCACACCCGGGACCAGAACCCAGGCGCCATCATCCACGATGGTCCTCGCCACTCGCCAGGCGGAGGGTGCGCCGATGAACACCACCCGGGCCGAGCGCAGTTGCTCCCTCTCGCCGTCGTCAAGGTCGACGCTCGATGTCGAATAGCACTCGACCCGGTACGGGTGCAGGGAACGCGCGGCCAGTGCTTCGCTCAATTCGACCCGACCCCCCGCCGCCGCCAGCATGAGGACCGGGCCCTCGGTGATGAACTCCGCGAGGTCGCGCGCGGTACCTGAGGACTCGCGAGTCACTTTAAGCCCGAGTCGTTCGAGCACCTCACTCGTGGCGGGACCGACACTGAAGACATCGGGCGCCGTGATGCACGCTTCGTGGGCGAGCGCCACGTAGCGCTCGCATCGCGCACTGGTAACCACCAAGGAGCGAAACTCACCGTAATGATCCAAGGAGCGGATGTCACGGTCGACGTCGCGCGGGGGGCGAAAGCGCGTCGCCGTCAACGGAAGTTCGAGCACGTCAGCCTGGTCGCCAACCAACGCTCGCAGTTCCTCGTTGTGACCGCGCTCACGGGTGAGGGCGACCAGCACGTCAGCGTCGCCAACCTGGTAGTGAGGCACCGCCAAGGTCATCGCGCAGCGTGCGGGCGAGCTCGTACCCGAGGTCGTGAGGATCACGGCCGCTCACCCGATGACGAACACTTCGACTGCCGTCGTAGGCGATCATCAACCCCGACACGTGAAGCTCACCACCGTGCCACGTGGCGAAAGCACCGGCGGGAACCGAACAGCCCGCACCGAGCTCTCGAAGGAACGCTCTCTCGGCGGCGAGCACCTCGAACGCATCGAGGTCGTTGATCGGGGCGAGCGCGAGAGCGGTCACTTCATCGTCGCGCCGCGTCTCGAGCGCGAGGGAGCCCTGACCCACTTGGGGCACGAACCAGTCAGGGTCGAGGCGCTGGGCGGCCCGCGAGGTCTCGCCCAATCGCTCGAGCGCCGCCGCGGCGGCCACGACCGCGTCGACACCGTCGCGTCCCGCACGGGCGAGGCGCGCGGCCATGTTGCCGCGCAACTCGACGATGTTGAGGTCGGGCCGGCGTTCGAGGAGTAGGGCCCGACGCCGCGGCGAACCAGTGGCCACGGTCGCCCCCGGTCCGAGCCCGGCGAGCGAGCGTCCGACGAGCACGTCGACGGGGTCGCGGCGTTCTGGTACGCAGGTGAGCACCAATCCCTCGGGCGTCGTGCTCGGCAGATCCTTAGCCGAATGCACTGCCACGTCGGCGTCGCCGCGCGCCACGCAACGTTGCACTTCGACCGCGAATACCCCTTGCCCTCCGAGACTGGACAGGGACACGTCGGTACTCACGTCTCCGTGGGTCTCGACGAGTACCAGTTCAGAAGCAATTTCGTGCGCGAGCAGGCGTTCTTGGACGTAGCGGGCCTGCAGCAACGCGAGGGGGGAGCGCCGCGCCGCGAGTCGAATACTCATTAGATGTCGAACAATGTACGAACGGCCTCGGAGAGGCGCGAACCCTGGTCGGTTCCGGCGGCTTCCTTCAAGGCGGTGGTGGGGCGGTGGGCGATCTTGGCCACCACCGAACGTACGACCGAACGCAGGAGTTCTGCTTCCTCGTTGCCAAGTGCGTCGATCTCCGAGGCGCGTCGCGAGAACTCCGCCGCGGCCAACGAGTCTAAGTGGGCGCGCAAGTCCGAGACGATCACCGCTGCGCCACGCGCTCGCTGATCTTCGAGGTACTTCTCGACGTCGGCGACGACGATACCTTCGGCGGCGGCCACGGCGTCGCGCCGGTCGTCCAGCGCTTGGTTGACTCGAGCGTGTAGCGTGCCGATATCGATGCGCTCCACACTGGCCAGAGTGTCGACGTCGCGCGCGACCCCTCGGGGTACGGCCAGGTCCATCGCCAATAACGGCGCGGTGCGAGCGCGCAGGGTATCAAGGGTAATGATCGGTGCGGGTACCTCAACGGCAACGACCACCGAACGCGCCAACGCCACCTGGTCGTGCAACCCCTCGAACGACGACACGATGACGCGCTCGTCGTTGATCCCCAGACTGAGATCCTGGGCGCGCGACAAGGTGCGATTGCATATCACCACCCGGCCAATCCCCGCCGGCGACGCCAGCAGGCTCTTCACGACGCCCGTGGCCAACTGTCCTGCACCGACCACGACCGCCGTGGATCCGCCGGCCTCTGCGCCCAACGACTCGAGCGTCATCTCGACGGCGGCGTGGGCGAAACTCGTCGTGCCGCGCGCGATGCTCGTCTCGTTGCGCACTCGACGTCCAGAGGTGAGTGCTTTTTGAAAGAGGTCCGTCAGCGTCGGTCCGGCCACGTGCTCATCACTGGCGAGCTCGATGGCGCGACGCAGTTGGCCCAAGATCTCGAATTCACCAGGCACCACCGAACGCAGTCCGGCGGCCACTGAGAAGAGGTGATTGGCGACCCCGCGATCGAAGTGCACGCTCAAATGCTCCTCGAACTCCGCTGGCGCGAGGCCCGTGACCTCTGAGAGGGTCGCGGTGATTTCCTCAATGGCGCCGTGGAATCGGTCGATGACCGCGACGACCTCGGTACGCAGGCACGTCGACACGAAGACAGCCTCGTGAATATTGCGGTGGCCCACCAGGGTGCGCAACACCTTGACCCACTCGTGCTCGAGGACCGTCGCGCGCTCCAGGAGGTCCAGGCTGGCACCCTCGTGGTCGAGACCGACCGCAATCAGTGCCATGTTGCTCGCCTCACCCCGTTGATTCTACGGGGTTCGCAACGGGTTGGTCGCGGCGATGCCCAGGGAGTGCAGGAGCCCCCCGCCCAGTGGTCCGGTGCCGTTGTTGAGGTGATACATAAGGATCTGCAACTCAATCGAGAAGTCGACGTAGTGCACGGCCGTGCCGAGGGGCACGTTGAGCACCTGGGGAGCGAAGTTGAGGAGTGCGTGCACGTCAGCGGCGACGAGCTTGTCGGCGACATCTTGGGCCGCTTCGGGTGGCACGCAGATGACGGCCACGCTGGCCTTCACCAACTCGTCGTCGATGGAGCGCACGATGTGTCCTGCGATCTCGGTTCCAACGATGTGCGGATCACTGTCGTAGAGAGCGGCCAGATTAGCGCCACGAATGAGGAAATTGCTGGAGTTCACCAGCGCGCGACCCAGATTACCCATGCCCACCACCACGACTTGGTAGGAGCGGTCGTGGCCAAGGGCCTCACCAATGCGCCCGACCAGAACGTCGACCTCGTACCCCGAACCGCGAGTACCGAGCGTGCCGAGACCGGCCAAGTCGCGACGCACGGTGGTCGCCGTCACTCCCGCGAGTTCGCTGATCTGGCGCGAATCAATACTCGTTTCCCCGCGATTCTGCCAGCCTTCCACGATCCGCTGATAGACGGGAAGACGCGAAATAGTAGGTTCTGAGAGCTTGCGAGGCCGTAGACGAGGGGGCGCCATTACCTAACGCTAGCCAAAGCACCCGATAAGCGGTAGTGTCCTAACGCCCCAATTGGCGTGAACGTTCCGCCGCGGCGGCCACCGCCTCTAAGAAGGCGGCCCGTACCGCACGGCCTTCGAGCATGCGTAGCCCCGCCGCAGTCGTCCCGCCCGGACTGGTGACCTGGGCGCGCAACTCTTCGGGCGACTCCCCCGTCTGCACGAGCAGCGCCGCCGACCCTTCGAGGGTGCCCACCACCAGCTGGCGTGATACCTCGCGAGAAAGGCCCTGGTGAACCCCCGCTTCGATCATCGCTTCGACGACCAAATACACGTACGCCGGACCCGATCCCGAGAGGCCGGTGACGGCGTCGATGTTTCGTTCACTGACCCGCACCACGCTGCCAACGGCGCCGAGGATCGACTCAGCCCAGTCGAGGTCGCTTGCGGTGACCTGCGAACCACCCGCGATCGCGCTCACACCTTTTCCCACGAGCACCGGAGTATTGGGCATCGAACGCACCACCGCCACGGGACCCGAGAATGCCGCTTCGATTCGCTGGGTCGAGAGTCCCGCCACCACTGAGAGAAGGCGTCGCACTCCACACGCCGCCGCCATACGTGCCACGCCTTCGGCGTAATCGGGCTTGACACTCAGCACCACACCAGTCTCGAGGCCAACGTGCTCGAGCTCGAGCGATGCGATGACCGAAACACCCGAGAACTTCTCGGTCAGGAGTGCGCGTTGCGCCACCGCGCTCTCGACGATGGCGAGTCGCTCGGGCGCACACCACTGCGCGTTCAGCAACCCTTCGGCCAAGGCGGAGCCCATGCGCCCACCACCAATGATGACCAGTTCAAACGACATGGTCGTACGTTACAAGACACCTCGTCAGCCAGTCCGCGGGTGTCCCGGCCATTTCGCAGGCCTTTCACGCTACTTCGATGGTCACAATGTTCAAAGGCGAGGAGGTCACCGACGAAATACTGACCTTCACTTTCGCCGAGCCCGAGAAATAGAGGGCCACCGATGCCGCACGGGCCTTGGCTAGTGCCGCATCGTTCAGCGCATAACCAGCGATGGTGATGCTCACTGGTTTCGCGAATGTCGAGGCCAGGGCCACCAGGAGAGCCTTCGTGGTGGGCGAGAGTGCGCTGCCCCGCGCCGAGACGCTGATCGTCACCGAGATGGAGGCTCGATTCGCGGGCGGACCCGACATATGTATGACGACACCTGCAGAGACGACCGCGGGAGAACCGCCGTGCGCGGCGCGATACGCGACCACGATGCACGTCCCGGCCGTCAAGGAGCGCAAGACGTCACCCTTGGTGTGACAACCGCCGGCCGTACCATCGATGGTGAAGTACCTGGTCGTCGCACCCGAAGCACCGCCCGTGGTCCGTAGATGCACCAGCGTTCCCGTACCGCCGGAGCTTGGAAGGATAATCAGTAGCGGGGCCCTCGGGGTCACCACGTACGAAACTCCCGACGCGGTCCCTTGACCCGCGACGTTCGTCGCTGTCACGCTGAACGTATAGCTATCCCCATTGGTGAGTCCGGTCACCGTGCACGCGGGAGCAGCGGATCCACTCGCCGAACACGTCTGCCCGCCGTTCACCGGGCGAGTGGCGTCCCTCGCTGTCACCGTGAATTTCGAGATCGGCGCACCCCCCTCGTCCGAAGGTGGTGCCCAGGCCACGGTCGCCTGGGCATTGCCCGCTGACACCGAGCCAATGACGGGCGCGCCCGGCGCATTCACGACACCGGTACCTCGAATCGCCAGGCTCGTCGCGGGGTAGCCGTCTTTGCTCGCGAGCACCCACGTATCACTGAATGCTCCGGCCGCGATGGGGGTGAAGCGCACCGTCTCGAGCACTGAGGAGTTCGCCGCGATGATCGTGTTCGCCGCCAGGGTGGTCGTAGCAGCAAAGCCGACACCGAGAGTCGGTGGGGACGACGAGGTGATCGTCAGAGGGAGGACAGAATTGTTCTCCACGTTGAACGTCAAAGTGGCGCTCTGGCCGACTTGGACGCTATTGAAAGTCAGCGTTGTCGGTACGATGCTCAACGGACCGGACGAGGCGAGCAACACCGGACCCGACGGACTCGACGGTGCACCGGTGCTCGGTGGACTTGACGGCGCGCCCGACGCGGTCCCCACCCCGGTACCTCGAATCACCAGCGTCGCCGCGGGATTGCCATCGTTGCTCGCCACCACCCACGTATCGCTGAAGGTTCCGGCCCCGCTGGGAGTGAAGCGCACCGTCTCGGGCACTGAGGAGTTCGGGGCGATGATCGTGTTCGCCGCCAGGGTTGTCGTGGCGGAGATACCGACACCGAGGGTCGGTGGGGACGACGAGGTGATCGTCAGCGGGAGGCCGCCGTTGTTCTCCACGTTGAACGTCAATGTCGCGCTCTGACCGACCTGGACGCTGTTGAAATTGAGCGACGTCGGCACGATAGCGAGAAGCGCGGGAGGGGACGCGACACCCGACAGTGGTACCCCGAAGTTGCCCACGCTCGTGTCGAGCGTCGCCACGGCGCTAAAGGAGTGGGAGAAATTTCCTGACGAGCCCGGTGGTGTGAACGTCACCGTGAAAGTGACGGACGCACCGTTGGCGAGCACCTGGTTGGCGGGTGCGCCGGTGACGGTGAAGGGGGTAGTGGCGAGTGGGGACGTGAAGCCGGTGACGGTGATGGGCGAACCTGATTGATTCGTCATCGTCACCGACGTGGACACCGAATGTCCAGCGATTGGTTGATCGCCAAAGTTGAGCGAAGCCGGTGAGGCCACGACGGCTGAAGTCGCACTCAGGCCGGTACCACTGAGAGTCACCGTCACCGCCCCCATGACTGATCCCGTCGACACATTTACCGTGAGCGATCCGGAGTTCGTTCCGATCGAATTCGGCGTGAAAGTGACGGGGACGCTGATTGAGTTTCCGGGTTGCAGTGTCGCCCCCGATGCGCCCAAGTTGGGGCTAGGGCTACCTATCGTGAACGCCGATCCCGAGGACGAAAAGGACGTGACTGTCGTTGTTGACGTCGCGGTGAACGTCGCGGTGCCCACGGTCGACTGTGACACGGTGGTGGGAGAGAAATTGACATTGTTGCCCGTGATCGGGGGTACCGACGAGGTGAAGCCGAACCCCAAGAGGTGCCCATCTGCGGTGCCCACGTAGACCGCGCCATTTCCAATGCCCGGCGAGGTGAACTTCGACGCGGTGAAGCCGGCGGAACTCCACACTCTGGTGAGCGTCCCATTCGGTCCGGGGTTTTGAGGGATGGGTTCGAACGCTTCGAGGGCCCCCCCTCCCCCATTTTGATCATTGGAATGAATGATCCACACCAGCGAAGATCCAGAGTTCACGCCGTTCGACGTGACGACGGGCGAACCGGAGGTGTAACCGAAACTGGCCGACGTTCCCGCTAATTGAAAACCCACCGCACCAGAGGACTCGACGACGCGCTGATACGCGTTAAATGTTCCAGTGGAATATCCACCCGCAGCGTTGGTGGTCGGCAGGTATATATATCCGCCGTCACCGGGCCAGACCGCCGGCCGCCCCCACACTCCGCCGCTGATCGCCAACTCCGAAGGGACCGCGTCGCCACCACCCGTCCCGCGTTGATATCCCCCGAGGTTAGACATGTCCAATGAGTAGAGGGTGGCGTCCTTACCCACTGCTAACAAAACGTTCGGTTGTTGGGGCGTCCCCATCGAGGCGGGCAACTCGACGGGCCCCCCCGAACTCAGGTCGAGGTCATAAGTGTCGAGAGAGGAAGCATTGGCGGGCACGAACCAATCGACTGGAGTCAATATTCCCGTTGAGGTGCTCAACTTGACGACCGCTTCGGCGTGGTTGGCAATTGCGTTGAACCCGTCGCTTCCCGCGGGCGGGTAGACGGACGGCGAAAAACTATTGCCCGAGACGACGTAGATGTTGCCCTGGGAGTCCACCACGGGAGGACCACCCGACTGCCAAATCCCCCCGCCCTGATTACCGCCGACTTCACTGGCCCACATGGTCGTGACCGAGTGCGCCGTGGTCGAGATTCCCACGACCCAGCCCGTGTAGGTGCCTGATACCGGGACGAAATCGCATTGTGAGCTGAAGGTGGCGTACACCGCCCCGTTGACCAACACCAGTCCTGGACGCTGCGTCTGGTAATCGGCGTTGAATAGCGTATTCGAATCATTGTCCGCGTGGCCCGAAATGAGAACGCCGTTGGACGGCCAACCCGCGGGCGGCGCACCAGTGTTCACGTTGGCGGCCTCCAAGAAGTATTGGGTCGAGGCACCGTAATCGATGGAGTTGTAGATCCGGTCCGGGCCGGTCGCTCTCGCCGCGACGAAATACGCGATGTTGGTGGCGGGATCGATGACGGGGGTGCCAGTGATGCCAACGCTCGAGCCGATGTCGCCGCAGGCATTGGCCCCGTACCGGAGATCGACGGCGGGTGTGGCGGCAGGACCATAATTCATCGTCCATGTAGGACTACCGGTCGAAGAACTGACACCGTAGGCGTTGTCGTTCTCCGTCACGACGAGGACCTGGCCCTGATCCACTAGTGGCTGGGCCATGATTTTGCCGCTCAGCGCGGTGTTGAAGAGGTCGCCAAAGGCGCCGCCGGCCACGGCCGAAGGGGTAAGGAGCGGCTGGTTGGAGTACCAACTGTCGGCCGAACTATCATTGGCGATCTGGTACGAATCCGCCGCCGAGGGTAATACTCCCAGAGCGACCGACAGCGACGACGACAATATTGTGATGGCGACCAGTAGCCGCGTCGTCGACAACTCGACCCACGTGCGTGGAGTTCGACGGTGGGGAGACGAACCGACTGCTCGGTGAGTAGACCTTCCAGACATAGCGCGACCCTATAACGCTTCTCTTGCCGAGCCGAAGTGTTCCGAGGTCTTGTCTGAAGAATTATTCAGTAATCAAATACGGCCGTTTTCCGCTCGCCCTTTGGTAATTCGCGGTACGGGCGTTTCGAAAAATCACGTCGATTCGAATTAGCACCGCACCAGGCCGGCGGCCACCAATTGTCCCACCAGAGCATCCAGGGATCGGGCCGCGGAACGCCACGTATAGCGCTGCGCCAGAATGACCGCCGAGTTGGACATCGAACTGTCGAGATTCGCGACCATCACCTCTTCCACCGCGTCGGCCCACACTTCGGCGTCACGTTGAGCGACGAGCTGGCCGTTCACGCCAGGGTCCACCAAGGTCAACAAGCCACCTACCGCGCTCGCGACCACCGGAGTGCCGCACGCCGAGGACTCTAGGGCCACCAGGCCAAAACTCTCAGACCGCGAAGGTACCAAGGTTACGTCCGCCGCACGCATCCAACTGGAGAGCAATTGGTGACTTTGCGGGGCGACGAAACTCACGTGGGCGATGACTCCGGCCTCGCGCACTCGTTCATGGAGTTGGGCCAGGGTCCGGGCGCCCTCGGGACCCGAGGGACCCCCGACGATGGCCAGACTCGCGTTTCGACCGCGCCCACGCAAGGTGATGAGGGTCTCGAGGGCGAGATCGACACCCTTGAGCGCTTGGAGCCTCCCGACGAACAAGAGCATCGTGTCATTCTCGTCGCGACTGAGGGCCTGACGCGCCGCACGCTGCTCGCCGGGCGCAAAAAAAGCATGCTGGACGCCGAGGGGTACCACGTGCACCCGCGCCGGGTCGGCGTTGTAGTACTCGACGAACTGAGCGGCTTCGACGTCGCAACTGGCCAACACCGCGTCGGCGCACGCGAAGATAGCGGCCTCTTGGTGGGCTCGGTCCTCGGATTCACCTTCGAAGTGATCGGCCTTGACCCGCTCAAGGGTATGAAAGGTCATGATGAGCGGCACGTGGAGTTCGTGCTTGAGTCGGTGACCGGCGAGTCCGCTCAGCCAGTAATTGGCATGCAGGGCGTCAGGGACTCCGCTTCGTTCGAAGTACACCGCAATCTCGTCGGTGAAGTCTTTGACATAATCCCCCAGTTCGTGGCGCCCCAGCACACGTGGGGGGCCAGCGGAGATGTGATGCACGCGAAATCCGGGCTCCACCAGTTTGACCGGCGCGAGACCGGGGGAGTCCCGACGGGTGAACACGTCGACCTCGTGACCTTGACGGGCCATGGCGCTGGCGAGTTCTCGCACGTAGACGTTCATTCCCCCGCCATCGCCGGTACCGGGCTGGGCCAGGGGCGACGTGTGATAGGACAGGACGGCGAGACGGGCCACCTCACGAGCCTATAGGTCTATTCCCGATGAAACTACTCAGGATTTGTTTGCCTATCTCTGTCGCACCAGAACCAGGTAGCGGACATTCTTGCTATTCACCAGGCCGAATTCGCGCGAATCGGTGCTCGCACCCTCATTATCCCCGCGTACGTCCACCATCGAGCCTCGTCGCGCAACACAGCGTTTGATGAGCCAGCGCGAGGGATCGCGCGGATCGCGCACGACGACCACGTCGCCCACGCGGACTCGACGCCACTTGCGAATGGCCGTTAGGACGTCTCCCGGCGTGTAGGTGGGCAGCATCGAGGGGCCCTCGACCTTGACTCGACGCACCAGTGTCGCCAACAACCCCTTCACGCTCGTGAACGCTAGACGAGACTTGTGGCTAACCTGAGCGAGAAGAAACGGTCTCGTCGACCCCGTCTATCGAAAGGTGAAGCTATGTCGCTTCGTACTCGCATTAACAATCTTCTCGACTCCCTGGACACCCCGCTCAGCGTCTCCGCGCACTGCGACCTTCCCTGTGGTGTCTACGACCCGGCCCAAGCCCGAATCGAGGCCCAGTCGGTGAAGGCCTGCATGGAGAAATACAACGCATCCGACGACGCTGATTTTAAGGTTCGCGCCACCCTCATCAAGGAGGAGCGTAGTGAACTGACCAAGCATCACCTCTGGGTACTGTGGACCGACTACTTCAAGCCTGCCCACCTCGAGGCACACCCGAACCTGCACGAACTTTTTTGGAACGCGACCAAGACCGCGGGCGAAGCCAAGAAGACCAACGACGTCGCAGTGGCCGACAAATTGCTGGGTGAGATCGACGAAATTGCCGAAATCTTTTGGGCGACCAAGAAGTAGCTGCCGCCGCTCCAGCAACAAACGCGTCGACTCCACCGAAGCCGTCGCGTTCGTTACGCCAATTCGGGGTGAGCCGGACAGTTCGCCAGTAGTGGCGTGGAAATCAGTTCCGCCTCATCAATCGGTGCCTGACACACTTGGCACGTTCGATACGTGCCAACGCGAAGGCGTTCGAGTACGCGGTCCACATTGTTGAGAGTGGTCTCTATCAAAGCGACCGACTCGTTGTTGAACTCAGACATACGCGACACCATACTTCTTCGGCCCCGGTGAGGCCCACGGCCAGAGGACTTCGCGCTCCGGGTTCGGACGGCGGGACATGACGGCGGTGAGGAATTTTATGGGTATCCATCAGGATTTTTAAAAAGGACCAGCGGTATCGGGGCCAATCCCTTCGCCCCGCACTTCATGGACGTAGCGTTAGGAAAGAGTGCATGGCGTTGCGGACGGCGAGAGACATCGCGGAGTTTCCAACTTCGAGAGGAGAGAGATGTTGATCAATCAATACGGGATCGAGTCCGATGACGAGATCACCCGGCTCGACGACCACCGAACGGTCCGCGACCCGAAGAACCGCGAAACGATGACGTCGTTGCTCCAAGAATCGATGAGACCGGTGAAGCGATCAGAACTGCTCAGCGCACCGTTGAGGACCGACGCCCCCGTGTTAGTCCTCGACACCACGGAGCCCGCCGCAGCAAACGATGAGTCCTCGCGCACCGACGTCGCCTAACCAATCCACAGAGTGCCGGCGCATCGCTCGGCGACGTTCCTAATCACGGGTCCCGACACCTGCGTGAAGATGGCCAGGCGAATCTCCCTATCTAGCGCGAAGACGATAATGGAAGGTTCATGACCACGACCCTTGAATTTGGCCTCGACACCTTCGGTGACGTCACCGATGGTCCCGACGCTCGTCCTCGTTCCTACGCGCAGGTGATCCGCGACGTCGTCGAACAAGCCGTCCTCGCCGACGAGCTCGGCGTCAACTTCTTCGGTGTCGGCGAGCACCACCGTGACGACTTCGCCATCACCTCTCCCGAAGTTGTCCTGGCCGCGATTGCCGCCCAGACGACGAACATCCACGTCGGGTCGGCGGTGACGGTCATGAGCTCCGATGATCCCGTGCGGGTTTTCGAGCGATTCGCTACCTTGGATGCGTTGTCACGCGGCCGCGCCGAGGTCATCCTCGGCCGCGGCTCATTCACCGAGTCCTTCGCGCTCTTTGGTTACGACCTCGAAGACTACGAAATCCTCTTCGAAGAGAAGGTCGCGCTCTTCGCGGAACTGCTGAAGGAACAACCGGTCACGTGGAGCGGCACCACGAGGTCGTCCCTGAACGATCAACTCGTCTATCCCACCACGGAGTCAGGTCACCTGACTACGTGGATCGGCGTCGGCGGGAGCCCCCCGTCAGTGGTGCGCGCGGCTCGCTTCGCACTACCCCTGGTGATCGCCATCATCGGGGGAAATCCGGCTCGATTCCGACCACTCGTCGACCTCTACGAGCGCGCGCTCGACAAGTTTGACGTTGCGCGACTGCCCATCGCGGTGCACTCGCCGGGCTTCATCGCCGACACCGACCACGAGGCCCGGGAACGGATTTGGCCCCACATGAAGGAGATGCGCGACCGCATTGGAGCCGAACGAGGCTGGGGGCCCGTTCAACCCGGAGACTTTGCGAGAGACGTCGGACCCGACGGGTCCTGGTACGTCGGCTCTCCCGAGACGGTCGCTCGCAAGATCGCCTCCACCACGAAGACCCTCGGGATCTCGCGCTTCGACATGAAATACAGCGCGGGACGACTTCCCCACTCGATGCAGATGCGCAGCATCGAACTCTACGCCACTCGTGTAATTCCCCTGGTCAGAGACATGTTGAACTGACTCTTGCGGGGCAGCGACCACGGCAGAATGTCCCACCCCACCTCGAAGCCCCTAAATGTCTTTCGCCCCTTTCTCCCACTCGCCACTCGGGACACAATTGTTATGAAAGAGGATGAAGGGTTTCGTACCCCGGAGGTTCGCCTCCGCAGTTCAGAGCCCTCTAAGGCACGAGGTGGATGGTGGAGCGAATCGATTGTGCGAAGTGTTCGCCCGCCAACTTCCGCGAGCGCAGGGTGGCGAGATGGACCTAGTGGTCAACGTCGAGGGCCTGACGAAGCGGTTCGGTCGCTTGGTAGCCGTCGACGATGTGAGTTTCTGCGTGCACGAAGGCGAGATCTTCGGCCTCCTGGGCGAGAATGGCGCGGGCAAGACCACGACGATGGAAATGCTGGAGGGATTCCAACGACCCGACAAGGGAAGCGTGAGCGTGTTGGGCGAAAACCCCCAGCACGCTCGACGCCAGTGGCGTGACCAGATCGGTCTTGTCCTACAGGACTCCGACTTCGATCCCTTGCATTCGGTCAAGGAGACCCTTCAACTCTTCGCCAGTTTCTTCTCTCATCCTCGTGGGGTGGATGAGACCCTGGCTCTCGTCGGGCTCACCGACAAGGCGCAAGAGAGGGTCGGGAGGCTCTCGGGTGGACAGAAGCGGCGCATCGATGTCGCTCTCGGCATCGTGGGTCGGCCGAAACTGCTGTTTCTCGATGAGCCGACGACGGGCTTCGATCCGGTCGCGCGCCGCGAATTCTGGCGAGTCATCGAGGGCCTGCGCGATACCGGCACCTCCATTATCCTCACCACCCACTACATGGAGGAGGCCGAACGACTCTGTGACCGGCTGGTCATCATGGCGAATGGTCAGATCGTGGCCGAAGGAACGTCGTCGGCACTGATCAGTTCCTTCGGGGTGACCACCCTGCGTTTCGACTTGCCCGACGACGTCGATCTCGAGACTCTCATCCAAGTGGCCGGGGTCACCTTCGCCCACCGCGACAACACGGTGAGCGCACTATTGGGTGATGATCTAGAAGAGGTCCTGTGGCGCCTGTTGGCGTGGGCGCGTTCAAGCGGCCGGACGCTTCACGGACTCGAGGTCGTGCGCCCGACGCTCAACGATGTCTTCCTGGGTGCCACCGGGAGCGAGCCATGAGATTCGTGCGGCTCAGTTTCCTTCAGGCGATCTACAACTTGAAGGCCTACCTGCGCAGTACTCGGACCGTGGCGTTGGGTATCGTCATGCCGCTGGGTCTTCTCGTCATCCTGAGTTGGGTCTTCGCGCACCAGGGCACTATCGCCGCGGCGGCCGGTTACCCCATCAGCGCGATCGCGTTCTACGCCGGAGGCCTCACCGCCTATGGACTCATGCTGGGTACCTTCACCGGTGTCATGGTCGCGGTCGTGAGCGCTCGTGAAGCGGGGTGGCTCAAACGATTCCGCGTGTCGCCCCTGCCCCCCGGTTCGTACCTCACGGGCCAGATCATCTTCAACGTCTTGATCTCCTTCGCCCTCGTGATCGTCATGATGTCCATCTCTGCTCTGGTATATGGGTTGCGACTGCGACTGGTCGCCATGGTCGCGATGCTCTGCTACACCATGCTCGGGGTGTTCTCCTTCACTGCCATTGCGCTCGCGCTCACCCGTTTGATCACCACTGCTGAGATGGGATCTTCTGTCGGACCATTCGTGACGATCACCCTGAGCTTCACCAGTGGCGTCTTCCTCCCACCCGACCTGATGCCCCACTGGCTGGTGAGCGTGTCGAACTACTTACCATTGGAACCGCTGGCTCAATCGATGCAAACAGCCCTCTCGACAACTGCGGGCACCGGACTGGTGTTGCGCACCTTCATCGTGCTCGGGATCTGGGGCGTCGTGGGGTTCGTCATTGCTCGCTGGACCTTCACGTGGCAGCCCTTGCGCAGATAGGACCGTCCTCGCACTCAAGGGCGATGTCGTGAAATTTCCGACGTTGCGAGTTGACACAAGGGTCACTCAAAATACCTAGAGCCATCGCTCCACTCCCATAACGTCGTTCGGTCGTGCGAAAACTGGCGGCGAGCTATCGCAGCGATAATCCCCTCACCACTATGGTACGAAAGGGTCAACGTCCTCTTGGTCACACTTGCGGTCCCATCGCAGATTTCCTCGTCGTGGATCTCCCTCGCGCACGCGTCGATGAAAATCGACCGGGGTGGGCACTCACCTTGCCATAGTTACCCGTCGACAAGAAGGTGGACTACTTGGTCGAATACTTTCGAGCATCGCCGAACTCCTGGCCTCGCCTCACGACGCGAATTACTCTGTACTCCCTAGATCTGCGGACCGCGGCTGGGCCGACCAAATGGGTGAGGAGATTCTGGAGCCCGGGCCGTCACCTCGACTCAAGGGATAACACGCGAACCCAATCACGACGGCGACGAGGTGACCCGCATCGGTGAACGAGCGACCGATGATGAGCGCGATAACCGCCGTCACCACAAGCGCTCCCGCCCACCACCAACGCCATCTCCCCGGGAGGCGATAACTGAAGATTGCGGCGACCGCAGCGAACCCGTAACTCACACCGACGTCGATGGCGTTTTCCAGGTGTCGCGACGCATAGCCGTGTCGAATGGCCAGCCACAATCCCCAGGCGACTCCGAGGGTGGCCACGACGTGGCCGGTAATGAACACGGCCGCCCACCGCTTAGTACCCAACCACCGCTCCGCCGGTGCCAGGACCAGTGCGAAGAGGATGGCCCACACGAGAAATTCGTAGTTGGGAGCCCAGAACGCACTTAGAATCACCACTCGCACCGGGTTGGCGAATAATTCAGTCAAATTCGTACTGTGTTCTCGGAGTAAGAGGGCCACGACTTGATCGCTCGAGGTCACCATGACCAGTGTGGTGATCATGAGAATCGTGAGATATATAAAAGTGGCGGGAGAAGCGCGCACATAGCTGACCACGAAGGGACGCGCACGCCCCCACTGGGAGTACAACCGCACGACGGGAGGGAAATCGTAGCGGCGAGCCAAGGCGAAGATCGCTACTAGCACGGCAGCAATGAGTAGTACCACCATGAACCTCCCTCGTCATGGGCCGCACCTCGCGTACACGACATGTGCGCAACGCTATATCGCCGAGGAGTTGAGTCAGCCCCTTGCGAGGTGTGTCACGATGATTCTCGTGTCGACCTAATCGATAATTCGGGCCAGGAGCGGGAGTCTCTCATCACCTGCGACTGGTCATCGCGAAGTGTTCGGTGAATCGTCGACTGGTGACGGCGGACTCTCGTCAACATCTCAAATGTGGAATCGGACACCATTCTGCCAATGTTCGTGCCGCCGACACAACATTGATCCGCCGATTCCGATGCCCTCATAGGGGAAAATAACGGCATATCGCTTGGGCTAACCTAAGAAGTCCGGAGTCGAGCATTGCGAAATGCGAACGTCCAACTTCCGGGCCGCTAGCTCATCGGGAAGAGCAGGAGACTTTTAATCTCAAGGTGCCGGGATCGAGACCCGGGCGGCCCACCAGAAGACTCTGAACGTTCACGCTCGTGGATCACAACGGTCGCAACACTTACGAGCCGGAAGGATATTTCTCCTGCGCTTGGCCAGATTTGCCGACCCCGTGAACTGAGACTCTTAACTCAGGAAATGGGGTCCAGCCAATTTCCTTGGCAACGCTTTTAGATGCACAGACGGTCCCCGCACGTGCGGTCGCAATTGTCCGTGCGCGGATTGAGGTCCCAACCATTCCGACACATACGGCCACCAGCGAATGTCGGCGAAACGAAACGGCGCGCATGGCATGCACGAAGTCAGGGGTTCGAGTCCCCCTACCTCCGCACCTCAGCGCCCACAAGGGTGATGTTGCGGTCAATAGTTTGGCAGTTCTCCTCGGGGCCGATGGTGATCTCACCCTGTAAGTTCCCGTGGTCGTCCCGGACGTGGTTGTGCGAAAGCCATTGTCTCAAGTGACGTGTCGGCGAATCCACCAGTAACTGAATGCACTCAACATCACCGCCAACGCTAGGAATAGGAACATTTCTTCCCATTGAAAGAGCCAATATCGGCCGGCGGGCTGATAGGCCCAGATACTTCGGAGGTGATAGCTGTCGATGCACTTGAAAAACGCATCGTTCGCGGCTTGATGGTCGCAGTGTTGAATGCTATCGAGGGCTAACTGGGGGACGCTGCGGCCCGCCGCGTTCACCACGGTGTTGGACAGCACCCAGTCACCTGGTTGGGGGCCAGGGCCAATGTGGGGCGAAAGACTCGCACCGCCCGGGGTGACCGCACCTTGGAACTTCGTCGTGAATTGCACCGCACTCTCAAGGCGCGGTCGTATCCACTCGGTGACGAAATACCGGACCGCGACGAAGATGACCAATGTGGCACCCATGGCCGGAATCGTACGGCGGAGTATCGCACCAGCGGCGATGCCGAGCGTCACGGCGAATATCACGTACCCGATGGGCACGACGTCGCGCTGGTCAAAGGTTCCAAAAGCGTAGTGTTTGACCATGTCAAAGGGGCTCGACCACCACGTGACCATCAGACTGAGAAGACCGGTCGCTATCAATGACCCGAAAACGACCATGGCCGCGCGGGTCGCGAACCAGCGCCGCCGTGGAACGCTCTGAGTCCAGGTGAGTCGAAACGTGCCCGTTTCTAACTCCCGCGCTACCAAAGGCGCTCCCCAGAACATTCCTAGCAACATGGGAAGGTAGTACAGCATCTTTCCGAAGTCTTGCGACAACTGGTCTTTCTCAATGAAGATCCTCGTCACGGAGTTGCAGTCGTTGTTCGTCTTACAAGGTCTGACCACCGTGTCGAACCAGTGCACGAGACCGGGGCCCGTGACGCCATAGATCATCGCAGAGACCACAAGAACCACCGCGATGACAATCGCCGGCGTGCGCAATTGTCGCCACGCGAACCAGATCATGAGTCGTCTTCGTTGTTCGTCAAAAGATTCGGTTCAACTTCCTTGCCCCGACCCATATAGGCCAAGACCAGGTCTTCGAGGCTGGCGGCTTCAATCGTCCATGAAGTGTCCACGATCGGACCGTCAGAGCGGACCAACAAAGTGCTCTGACGTTCAGTGTGTCGCGCCGCAATGACGTACTGATCCGCACCCATCCTGGTCATCTCACGTCGCGGGCCGATGAGGCGGTGATGGGAGGCGAGCAAATCATCAATATCACCGGCGACTTGCACGCGAGACGAGGTGAGAACAATCAAGTAGTCACACACTCGCTCGATGTCGGCAACGAGATGCGACGAGAGCACGACACTGACGTCGTGCTCGGTCACGGTCTCCATCAGGACCGAGAGGAACTCGCGACGAGCAAGCGGATCGAGACTCGCGACTGGCTCGTCGAGGATCAAGACCTTCGGTCTCTTCGATATTGCAAGTGTTAAGGCGACCTGGGCTCGCTGTCCACCGGAGAGATTCCCGGCGCGCTGGCGGGGGTCGATACCGAGTTGACTCATTCGCCGTACCGCGAGGTCTTGGTCCCACCTCGGATTCATCGCGGCGCCGAGTCGGAGGTGTTCCCGCACAGTGAGACTGGAAAATAGCGGCGGGTCTTGGGCGACAAAACCCACGCGCGCCAATTGATTGGCGTCGCGCGCGGGAATGTCGTCGAGAACTCTGACACTGCCCAGGGTCGGTGAAAGTAGTCCGACGGCTAGGTTCAATAGTGTCGATTTTCCGGCCCCGTTTGGTCCTACGAGTCCAACGACGTGGCTTGCTGGTATGTTGATTGAACAATCTCGAAGTGCCCACTTATTTCGTCCGTAGCGCTTGCCCAGACCTTCTGCCTCCAGCACGGCGGTCACGCCGGGACCGCCTTTGAGGTTGACCGAAAGCAGTCTCGGAATATTGCTTCGATGCTCTCGTCGTCGAGACCCATGGATCGGGCCTGCTCCATCCACTTGAGCATGTCGTGTCGAATCGGCAACTGAACGTCGTGCGCGACGGCACCGTCGGAGGATGCGATGAAAGTGCCCACCCCGGCGCGAGCAATTACCAGTCCCTCGTGTTCTAGTTCCCGATAGGCCTTGGAGACAGTGTTGGGGTTGATAGCCACTTGGGAGACGACCTCTTTCACGGTGGGCAACTGATCACCTTCATGCATCAATCCGAGTTTGAGTGCACGCCGGACCTGCTGGACGATCTGAAGGTACGGTGACACGCCGGATTTGGTGTCCAGATAGAACTCAATCATGACTTCTCCGTAGTAAACTAGATAACTAGTACTATCGTAATATGAGACGGAACGATTAGCAAGTCGTCAATTCGACTCCTTCGTCCCCCGCGACGAGAACCCTGAACGAAGGCCGACATTGAGCTGTTAGCCGGCCTTGCACGGTTCTTCGGCACGAGCGAGCGGTTCTGGATCGACCTTCAGGCCCGATACGATCTCGAACTTGAGCGCGACCACCTCGGGTCTTCCTTTGACGCCATCAAGCCGCTCCTCTCGGATTGAGCCCGCCTAATCGACTCGCTCTGAGAATTGGACCGAAGATGTCAGATAATTTTAGGGTTTCGAGAAAGGTGCTTAAGGGCATCATTTGGGCGCTGGTCAACAGCGGGTCACGGAAATCAGTAGTATGTCATACCTGATTAGCAGTGATTAATGAGGGTTCGCTGGGAATGTCAAGTCAATTTGGCCCCATCGTGCGCACCAAATTTGGCCCCACCTCTCGGAGGGCGCCAACTTCTAATCTGAGTGAGTGATTCGCGAGCCACGATTTAATTCCCGCAGTGTCTTCCAACTGCGGATTCGCCTGCGCGACATTGAGCCAGATATTTGGCGCCGAGTTCTGGTGCCGGGTTCATTGACCTTGGCGAAATTGCACCCTGTGATCCAGGGGGCCTTTGATTGGGATGACTATCACCTGCACGAATTTGAGATCTATGGCAAGCGTTTTGGCCTTCCCGAGAATGATTGGGACGAGGACGAGGAACTGTTGGACACTGTGGAGTGGCGGATTCATCAACTCTTGAAGATTCACGACCACTTCACCTATCTCTATGACTTCGGGGATCACTGGGTGCACGACATCGAGGTCGAAGGTGCCGAGAACGTGTCGCGGACGCTGAAGAAGGCAGTGTGCTTAGACGGTGCGAGGTCTCGCCCGCCCGAGGACGTCGGAGGCGTGTCGGGCTTCGAGCACTTCCTCGAGGTGATGGCTAATCCTCGTGACGAGGAATACGTGGATATGGTGACCTGGCATGGCGAACGCTTCAACCCCGTGCGCTTCAGCCTCTTTGACACCAACGCTCAAGTCCAGAGTCGCAACTAGCGGGTGCGTTTGGCCTTGATGGTGCGCAGCCGGTAGGAATCGGAGCCGGTTTCGATGATGTGCGCGTGAAAGGTGAGCCGGTCAATGATGGCCGCGACCAGTCGCGCGTCGGGGACGATCTTGCCCCACTCCGAGAACGGCAAGTTGGTGGTGGCGGCGACCGAGGAGCGCTCCTCTCGTTCGGTGAGGATCTGGAACATCAATTCCGCCCCTCGGGGGCGCTGCTGGAGGTTTGCTTGACATCTGTCAACTAGATCGACAGCAGCGCCTTCTAGAAACACTCTCAAGGTGCCGGGATCGAGACCCGGGCGGCCCACCAGAAGAACCTGATCGTCCTCGCTCGTGCATCCCATCGGTCGCAACACTTAGAGGTTGGAGAGATATTCTTTCTGCGACTGGCCTGATTGGCTCACCCCCGTGAACAGAGGTCTGTCATAAGCCTCCTCGAGGCACTCACTTATCACAGTCACTCTCCCTCGTCGTTTGAGTTCATAGATGTTGCCGTCTGAACCACGGAAGTGCTGCCAACTGGGCCCGGGATCTCCAAGCAGTTGGGCATATGACGTCGGAAGTGATTAAGGCTGCGGCCCTGGGCTACGCATCACGGCTCCATGTCAATCGACTCCTCCGTTTTCGCCCGCAGCCTCTTTGGATCGATTCAGCATTCGCTGCAGCGCGACCACGTGCTTGTCGAATGCCCGACGGCCCTCTTTGCTCAGGCCGACAGAAGTGCGCGGGCGCTTGCCCACGAACGTCTTTCGGATCTCAACGTAGCCGGCCGACTCTAAGATAGAAAGTTGTTTCGACAATGCAGAGTCGGACAGGCCGAGCTCATCGCGGATGAACTTGAAGTCAGCCCATTGCGCCGCTGCGAGCAGCGAGACAATGTCCAACCGCGTCGGAGCGTGAATCAATTCATCGAAGCCAGCCGTGTTCAACGATTGCCCTCATCGGCTGTCTCATTCAATTGTTGGCGGACTCCGTATGTCATGAGCCTGCGAACATACCGATTGATTAACGGCCCGATGGTGACGAGCACGGCAGCTCCAGCTGAATAACCGATGGTGTAAGGGAATCGGACGTGCGTCGAGACAGTGGCGGCACAGACGGCTATTGTCACCACGTTGACCAGAACGATGAAGCTCACTATCGCGATCACGGCTCGAGGTCCAGGCCGGATGGCGTCGTGGACGATAATGCGACGGCGAGCTTGCGGAATCATTCTCGCGGTGAGCCCCGCCATCATCAACACTGCTACCGGAATCACAGTGGCCAAGACGACCCATAAATGGCTATCTCTAGCGGCACCAATGGCAACCATCGCCGCCGCTAACCCCCACCAGTACCAAATCGGTACAAGCACGCCCTTGATGACCTGTTCCTGTCGGCGATAGATCCCGACCAACTCGGTCTCGGGGTCCTCGCTGGATGTCTTGCCAGCGGACCCAAAACTCTGCCTATGACTCATGATGTCCTCCAGTGCATCGATTGCTCTCCTATCTGGATACTAACTTGCACTTTCCTAGTTATCAAGTACTTTCCTTACCGTCAAGTGACGAGAGAGGTTGTTGGCAGATATTGCCCGTCACGCATCAGGGCGCAAGCGATCTCGCATCGAGCGTTTGCTTCTCCCAAGTGCGTGTCATTTGGTGGCAATCGTTGGGGTCGAAGGCACGACGTGACGGGCGTGCCACCATGCACCGGAAGTAATCAAATGCTTGATCGATGTCACGAGGGTGAATCGGCGTGAGTAGTCGCAGGACTGGTGAAGGCCTGCGTGATCTACTTCGATGACATTCTCGATGAAGCCCGCTATCAGAACTACAAGGAGAACGTCGTCCCGAACATCGCAGCCGCCAGCGCGAAGTACATAGTGAGAGGCGGCCAAACCAATGAAGGGCGGGAAATGCGCGACACGTCTTTACATTTGAAAAACGACCCCCTAAGGTCTTCCTGATGCGAGACATCGCCAAATGATCTCAATTCAATCAAGAGGAGTCGTCGTCGCATGACCCTCGCCCTTCGCGTTGATAGTCTGCGCAAGTCCTACCCCAACATCAAGGCGGTGGACGACATCAGTTTCGAAGTCGAACGAGGCGAGATCTTCGCTCTGCTGGGCCCCAACGGCGCTGGCAAGACCACATCCATCGAGGTCTTCGAGGGCTTCTTACCCCGTGATAGTGGAACTGTCGAGGTATTGGGCGTCGACCCCGGCGATCGTCAACACTTACGGTGGTTGCGAGAACGTATTGGCGTCGTACTCCAAGAACTCGCCGTCGAATCGTTCTTCACGGTTCGACAAGTGCTCGAGCGAAACGCTGGCTTCTATCCCCATCCCCGAAACATCGATGAAGTCATCGAAATGGTCGGGCTCACCGAAAAGAGTGACGCTAAGGTCAAGAAACTCTCCGGTGGTCAGCAGCGCCGACTCGACATCGGTCTCGGCATCGTCGGCAATCCGGAACTGCTCTTCCTCGACGAACCCACGACCGGCCTCGACCCTGCCGCAAGGCGCACCACCTGGGACCTCATCCGCTTGCTCTCCTCCCAAGGGACCACCGTGTTGATGTCGAGCCACTACATGGATGAGGTCGAGGCGCTGGCCCATCGCGTAGCCGTCTTGTCGCGGGGACGCATTGCGGCACAGGGTGCGACCGCTTCCCTCGGAGGTCGTGACAAGGGTGAGGTCACGATCCGCTTCTCCCTTCCTCACAATGTCGCGGTGTCGGACTTGCCGGTCACGACGTCGCGCGTCGACGGTGACGTCATTGAGCTCAGGACCACAGACGAGCTGAGGACGCTTGATCGATTGATCAGTTGGGCCCTCGAGGGTAACGTCGCCATCGAAGGACTGAGCGTGACGCGCGAGACACTCGAAGATATTTACCTCGCTCTGACTAGAGAGGACCGCGCCGAATCGGCGGCGAGGGTGATATGAGTTCGATGACCAATTCGACATCTGGACGTGGGCACTGGCTGGGCGATCTACGCCTCGTGGCCCACCAGGTGAAGTACGAGCAACTCGCCTTTTGGCTCAACCGGGTGGGCGCCATATTCACCGTCGGTTTCTCGGTGGTCTTTCTCGTGATGCTCGGCGCTAGTGCGGGTAACCAGTTAGTGGAGAGTCTCGGCAACATCCGACTCGTCCAATACTACGTCCCCGGCTTCATCGCCTACGGCGTGATGTCGGCTGGATTTAACACCCTCGCCATCACCCTGGTGGTGCGCCGTGAGACGGGGCTCTTGAAGAGACTCCGACTCAGCCCGTTACCGTCGTGGGTCTTGATCGTCTCGATCCTGCTCAGCACCACGATCGTCGCGATCGTCCAAGTCCTCTTGATGCTGGTGATTGGTCGGTTCGGGTACCACGTTGCCTTCCCGTCATCGTGGATAGCCCTCCTCCTCGCGGTCCTCGTGGGCATCATGAGCTTCTCGGCCATGGGCGTCGCTATCAGCGCCGTCATCCCCAATCAAGAGACGGCGGGACCGGTGACTAGCATCGTCTTTTTCGTGCTCCTTTTCCTGGCGGGACTGTGGTTCCCGCTCCCGCCGGGATCGGGTCTCGCGAAATTCTCGAACTACCTGCCGGTACGCCATCTCATGATTGCAATGGATAGGTCGTTTCAGATTCCCCGAGGCTCCTCACCCTGGGCCTGGCACGATCTTCTGGTCGTTGCACTATGGGGCGCCGGTGCCACCCTCTTGTCCCTGCGCCGATTTCGCTGGTCCCCGCGCCGGTCCTAAGTCGAACCGAACGATCGCTCGTAGAATTGCGTGGAATTTGCAGGCCGCGGGTTCATTTTCCAACGTCACGAGTCCTCACTCACACCTTTCTCGCTGCGGTCCCGAACCCAATCAACTCGCCAAAGTGGATATCCCAGCCATGATCTGTGACACTAGCGAACCCAGATTCTTAAGGCTCGGTGCGAGAGGTCAGCTGTCCGCCCGTCTCTCACCCATGCATGGGTCTACGACCTCACCGTCGAACCCTCGAAATAGAATGGTGACTTGAACTTGAAACGAGCCCGGGTCTAGCCAAGTGTCTAGCCACGACATCAAACGTGCGTGGACTTCGGTGGACGTTGGTGGACACCGCGCTTCGCCTGGCCAACAAATCTGGACGCTGATGGACGTCCCTGGACGATCTGGAAACACTCTCAAGGTGCCGGGATCGAGACCCAGGCGGCCCACCATAAGACGGGCCCGCCAGATGACTCTGAACATTCACGCTCGTGGATCCCAACGGTCGCGACAATTACATGTTGGAGAGAAATTTCTCACATGCATCTGTCCAGATTGGCCAAACCCCGTGAACTGAGCCTCTTGACCCAGGGCATGGAGTCCAGCCGCCTTCTTTAACAATTTGCGCTGGGATACCGCCATGTAACAATGTCTATTTTTCTGACATCGCTACGCCATGCAGATGCGGTGCCACCGAAAGTCTGTGCAGACCCGTCCGGTCACTCGCGCCTGAGTGAGATCGCCAAGTTGGGCTTGAAGATGGACGCGACGTAAAGGGGCCAGATCCGAGCTCCGTTGCAAAGGAAGTTGACGACTTCTCCGTTGACTGCGTGAAAGGAACGTCTTTGACTGGCGTAGCGACCAGCCTTGATTTGCAACATGTGCTGTCCTGGCTCAATCGGCCAGCCCTCCGAATGTTTCCATTCAATCGATCCGATTTCATTGCCGTCGAGCAGTACGTGGAACGTTCCGCGTCGCAGTTCCATACCGAATCCTTCTCGATTGACGTTCAAGGTTACGGTCATCTTTTCTCCTTCTATTCTCATGAGCCCTTCGATCCTCAACTGCTGCTTGGACCATGACTGACTCATTCACGGTGATAGTTGAGCCGCGACAGCCTCAGCTCAGACCTACGACGGCGGGGATCGCATACGCCTTCCACCAGCGTCCATGGAAGGACACCTATTCGCGTATTAACACGAGCGCCAGGCCCGGCGCGACGAAGGAAAGGAGAAAGAGCGGCAGAAACCTCTTTCCCGTGCATCGAAAGGCGACGACTCGATCATCAGCCACTTCGAAGTTCTCAGTTCGGCTCGAGTTGCGACCCTCGCGGATCTGCAGGGTATGACGTCCGGCTTCGACTGGAAACTCCGTGGTGTTGTGCATTTCGATTAACCCGAGGGGTTTACCATCGATCAAGACTTCATACGGACCTCGACGGACTTCGGCGCCAATCGATTTACGCGTCAACCTGAGAGTTGCTGTCATTCTCATGCTCCTTCGACTTCTGTTAGCGGTTTATTTGTAGGTGAGGTCATTTCGGTGCAGGACTGGAACGGGCCATCAGCGTCTGCCGGTGACGAGACGTTCGCGGTTGAACAAGGCCGCCACAACCGCCACGCCAGTGCGTCGAAGACGAGGAGGCCCCGGCGAGTCCGAGGGCGAGGCCGAGCGAGGGGGTAATGACGTTGAAGTTCATGAGGGCCACGATGGCGACGGGCGGCAGGCTGGCCAAGACGGTGAGTTGCTGGGCGGCACGGACATCGCTCATGCGGGTCGAGATGGCGATGCCAGCCCAGATCGACCAGCCAGCGACGAGCGGGGTAAAGAGCAGTTGAACGAGGAGGTGGTTGCGTTCGAAGATCGCTGAGGCGACGGCGGGATGGGCGAAGGCTGCGACAGCGCCGAGAAAGATGCCGAAGATCACATACGCGACGGCAAACGTAGGCAGGAACGCGGCCAGGGCCTTGCCGATGAGGAACTCCTCTGAATGGATGGGCGTCGTGAGGACCGATTCGAGCGTGCCCTGCTCACGCTCGCCGACGACGGAGTAGGCCGAGAAGACCGAAGGGACGATCGCCGGAAGGATCAACATGTAGAGCAAGGCGAGCCCGATGCGCGCATCGAACTTGGCGCTCGTGATCGAGGCCTTGAGCGTGAAGAGTTGGACCATCGGGGCGGCGATGAAGATGAGCGGCAAGAACGACATCGTGTAGATGACGAAACGGTTGCGACGGTAATCGCGCAGCTCCTTCTGCACGATCGCGCCAACCCTGGCCCAACTGAAGCTCATCGCTTCGCCTCGACGTCCTCGTCGACGAGCTCGAGGTAGACGTCTTCCAGAGAGTGGCGGGACTCGGCGATCGAGAGGATGTCCACTCGCACCCACGAGCGCTCGCGCGAATCAGGTGCGGCGGCTCGGGATCGGTGACGTTGAGCACGTAGGAGCCGGACGGCGACTGCTCCCAACCTTGCACGATCCGCGAGTCCCGCAAACACGCGGCCGGATCGTCAAGCTGCGCCCGGGTTCGCACCTCGAGGCTGCGGTTGAACAACTGCTGCGCGCAACTCATCAGGTCGCCCGATGAGGCGCAGCGTCGTATTCAAGATCGCGACCCGATGGCAGAGTCGCTCCGCCTCCTCGAGCCGGTGCGTCGTGAGAAAGATGGTCACCCCTCGATCTCGCAAAGCGGCGATGAGCGCATGAACGTCACGTGTCGCGACGGGGTCGAGCCCGGAGGTGGGCTCGTCAAGAAACAGGACCGTCGGGTCATTGAGCAGAGCTCGCGCAAGCGCGACACGTTGGCGAAGGCCCTTCGAAAGCGAACCGCAGAGGTCGTTCGCCCGATCGGTGAGGTTGACCGCCTGCAGGCACGGTCGATGCGCCTCCGCACATCGGTAAGTTCATAGAGACGAGCGAAGCATTCGAGGTTCTCCGCGACCGTGAGCCGGAGGTAGAGACCGGGGGACTCGGGCATGATCGAGATCTGCGAGCCGGATCGCCGGGCCGTTCTCGGCGCTCAACGGAATGCCGGCAACCGTTGCCGAGCCCGAAGTCGGCGCGAGAGGGTCCCGAGCGTCCTCACCGTCGTCGTCTTGCCTGCGCCGTTCGGACCGAGGAAGCCAAAGACCTCGCCATAGCCGACTTCGAAGGAGACGTCTTCAAACGCGACACGGGCGCAAAAGTGTTTGCTCAGGTGA
>CAVTHY010000002.1:0-682101 GCA_963734655.1 uncultured Acidimicrobiaceae bacterium
CGCCCGCGGCGGACCCGCGATGTCCATCATGGAGTAGGTCGATCCATTTCGCTCGCCCTGACGTACAGCTCTGGATGATCCCGACATTCCCAGCCTCGTCCCTAAATCTGTAGTAATTATTGATAAGCATCACATTGTGGCTAAGTAGATAAGTTGTTGTCAATTAGTTGTGAAAACGTTGCTGTGACATCTTTCAGGGTCGCTCGTGTGCTATGGGCGATGGACGGCAGCCCCGCGGCCAATGTTTACATCGACGACCGACCATTCCTCTTCAAATCGTGGGCGTTCGCTCTCGGCGACAAGGTCCTGATCACGTCCGCAGGATGCTGTGGGGTTTTTCAGAATCGTTCTGGCTTGACGCGCACGGCGGGACCGTTTTCACCAGGCGAGGGCCGGTCGACCGGCACCCTCGTGAGAAATCGATCGAGTCCCCTTACTAGCAGAACACGACATTGTGACCGTCTCGGAGCGGCCGTCCGTGCATCGGGGACCCATTGGAGACTCCCAGAAAGTCGTGTCATCTGCGGCGTTACCCTCTCACCCGATAGGTCATCCGCGAAGTGCGAGGATCCACCAACCTGATCGAGCGCGCCGTTGAAAATAGTGGTGCCAACAGCCCTTTTGGAAATGACGCCACGACAGATTCTCACTCCCCGCCACACCAACTGCGCTCCCTCGACCAGAGTGATCGGCGAGCACGGTGCTAGGCGTGGTCGCAACGATCACATCACGCCGGGACTTGCCCCGCGCGGGTCCCCTCGCCCCACGCAGTCGTTCTCGCTGCCCCAGTAGCGCTCGACGCGGCGGCGGCGTTCCTGGTCCACACCACGTGAGTACGGTGGCGCACCACCGTGCGGCGTCGCCAGTACCGGCCTCGGCAAGGATCACCTCTCGCCGTCTGAGAGGACACGACAATCTCATGCGCTTGCGTCTCGTGGTCCAAAATGGTTGGCTCGTTGCTCGACAGCCCTCTCGCCCTCCTCGACGCCGCCAGTACGGTCACCGAACTGTGATTCGCGTTACGCGAGCGCTGGCTGGTGGGTTGGACCACGATTCCAGCAATCCCAATTCGCGCACAATTCTCATCTGGGCAACTAGTTTCACATTCGCTTCTAAGTATGGCGCTGTAAATTCATAGGGGTGGGAGCAGCCCCGTCGTACGAACAGCGCCTCGCGACAGCTCGCCTGTTACACCGGTTCAATTTCGGCCCGACGCCGGGTCAGTACGCGAACCTGCTGGAGCACGGACTCGCGGCGACCCAGGCGGCAGTGCTCAAGCACGGCATCAACGACCCCGCGCTCAACGCGATCGGCCCCCTGGTCCTCGCCGACCTCGGCTACTTCCCCTCGGGGAACAATCAGGCCAAATCGAACGCCTTTTGGAAGAAGATCCAGACGGACAGCAGTGACTTGGTGATGTGGTGGCTCGACCGCATGGTCGCGGCCCGCTACCCTCTGAATGAGCGTATGACGTGGTTCTGGCACGGGCACTGGGCGACCTCGATCTCGAGCGTCACCTACCCGCTGACCATGAAGAAACAGAACAACACGCAGCGCTTCCACGCCCTGGGCAACTTCATGGACATGGCCAGAGAGATGGTCGTCGACGGCGCTCTCAACGTCTGGCTGAACAACAACGAGAACTACGTGCAGGCGCCCAACGAGAACTTGGCCCGTGAGTTCATGGAGCTCATGACTATTGGCGTGAACCACTACACCCAAAACGACGTCGCCGCCGCGGCGCTCGCCCTGACGGGATACTCCACTGACCAGTCCAACGGCAACGTCACCTTCAACCCCAAGGAGCACTTCTCGGTCCCCCTGGGCCTCCTGGGATCCACGGGGGTGTTCAACGCCGACAGTTTCGCCAAACTGGTGGTGTCGAAGGAGGAGAATGTCCAGTTCATCACCGACCGCCTCTGGTTCCGCTTCGTGTCTGGTTCGACGACGCCCCCGACGTCGCTCGCGCAGAGTTTCGCGAAGCGCGACATCGCCTCACTGGTGAGCGCCCTGGTGTACTCACCGGCCTGGACCGATCCCGCCAACACCCTCGTGAAGTCACCGGTCGAGTGGTTCGTCGGGGCGTGTCGCGCCCTCAAGGTGCGTCCGTCGTCGTTGAATGCCGGTGACACGCAGTGGTTGCTCTCGCAGATGGGTCAGGTGCCTTTCAATCCCCCCAACGTCGGAGGGTGGACCTACGGCACGGCGTGGCTCAGTGGCGTCGCGTTCCAGTACCGCTTCGAACTGGCCCAGAACATCGTCGCCAAGGGCGATTTCGCACCGCTCGCCGTGGAGCCCCTCAACATGGTCCAGGCGTGCGCCGACTGGCTCGGCGTGCCGCAATGGACGCCGCGCACCGCCAACGCCCTGACGTTGTCGCTCGCGACGCCTTCGGAATTGGCCCTGGCCGCGATTCTTAGCCCCGAGTACATGGTGAGCGTATGATCAACTGCGAATTCGACCGGCGTCAGTTCCTCAAGTGGACCGGGGCGGGTGTGGTGGCGACCATGGCCGCCCAGCTCTCGATGGAGTCCCTGGCCAGCGCGGCCAGCAACTCGCCGTTGCCGGCCTCGACCCCGATCCTCGTGCTGGTGACCCTCTACGGAGGCAACGACGGACTCAACACGGTGGTGCCCTTCACCGATCCGGTCTACAAGAGCGTGCGCTCCAACATCGCCCTGTCCTCGTCCCAGGTGCTGCCCTTCAGCCACTCCCTCGCCTTCAACTCCTCCATGCCCTCGATCAACACGCTCTTTCACCAGAGGAGGGTGGCGATCGTCCAGGGGGTGAGCTACCCCAATCCGAACCTCTCGCACTTCTCCTCCATGGCCATCTGGCAGTCCGCGTCGTTGACCGGTCTGAACTCGGGGTGGATCGGACGCTGGTTGGACCGCCAACCCCACAGCGCCTTCAACGCCATCGGGGTCGGATCGACGTTGCCGCCCGCGTTCGTGGGCGACCGGACCGTCGCGTCCATGGTGGACGTCGGGGGCATGCAACTGCCCTGGGGTCCGGTGGCGACGGTCCTGCCGCGCCTGGGAGGGGCGTCGCGTTCCGACGTCGCCTTGGAGGCGGCGGCCGCGACGTCGATCAACGACCTCTACTCGACCGCCTCGCGGATCGGCCCGCACATTCCCAAGTCGCCGTCGGGCTCCTGGATCGGTCAACAACTCGCCCTGGTGGCCGCCCTGATCAACGCCGGCGTACCCACGCGAGTGTGGGAGGTGAACTTGAGTTCCTTCGACACCCACACGGGCGAGCAGGGTGACCAGAACGCGCTGCTGGCTGACGTCGACGCGGCCATTGGCGCGTTCATGTCCAAGATCGGCACGGGGAGCCGCTCGCACGACGTGACGCTCATGGTCTACTCCGAATTCGGTCGGCGCGTGCAGTCCAACGCCAGTGACGGGACGGACCACGGCACCTCGGCACCGGTGTTGCTCATCGGCAATCGGGTCAAGGGCGGTCTCTACGGCGAGCAGCCCCCCTTGAAGCACCTCGACCCCAACGGCAACCTCAAGGTCACGACCGACTTTCGCTCCGTCTACGGCGGATTGTTGCACGACGTGTTGGGCACGCCGGTGAGCGACATCATCCCCTCGTGGAAATCCAGCCTCTCCGTGCATTGAGAATCTCACTCGAAGTGAGTGGCGACTCACCCCGTTGCGACAATCACCTGACTCTGGTAGACAACGGCTGGGCGGGGCGTCAGAACGTCGAGTGGTTGACGACCCAGGAACCGCGACGCGGGCTGTCGCGACGTGTCGTAGATTGCCCGAGTCGACCGTGCAGCACTTCACCATGCCGTCGTAGGTCAACCTCAGGCAATCGAGTTGGCATTCGCAGTAGTGCATAGCGCCCTCGCCACGCCAGACCGGTAGATCGGCGGAACTTACATCCACCCATTGAAGTCAGACCGCGTCGCGTGAAAGGTTTTCCGGCGCACCGCGATTTCTGAGCCCAGAAGATTCGGCGCCGATCCGCGGCGTTGAAATCTCAGAGTGGCTCGGGACGATGCGGGCAGGTTGTACGAAGCGACGATCCATCACCAGAGGATGTTCGATAGCGGGACCGGCTATTCGTCGGCCACGATCGACCCGACGCGTTCACCGATCGCGGGATCACGCTTCACGAGAACGGACGCGTAGATGATCGCGAGGATGACCAGTGCGAGGGCCAGGTACGGGTACCAGTTATATGGCGCGGACTGTCCCGGCTTGGCGAGGTAGTAGAGCGGAACCAATATCCACAGCGTGCCCAGCACGGGCAGGAGCCCGTGACGAACCCCGTTGTAGAGCTCGGGGTGGTGCTTGCGGTAGTAGAAGGGAAGCGCCAGATTGCTCATGCCGTACACGAGCAGCAGCAAGATGGTCCCGAACGTGGATGATTCCACGAACATCGACAGTGCGTTCATGTAGTGAGGGTTGCCGTGACCGCCCGTGATGTGTCCGAGCCCCCATATGCCGATGATCGCCAAACCGAGTCCCAGGAACAACATCAAGGCGTTGATCGGGGTGCGTCGCTTGGCGTCCACCTTGCCGATCAGTGATGGCAGGACCCCTTCGCGACCGGCGTTGAAGATCAACCGGGCCTGGGAGTTCGTGCCGGCGATCAAGGCGCCCAGTGTCGACGTCATGCCGGCGAGGAAGGCGAAGAAGAGCGCGACGGCGAACACCTCTTTGGCGATCGACAAGAAGGGGATGGCGGCGCTGCTCAGGTTGGTGACGTTGTCCTTAAAGCCCACCACAGTGGAGAAGGCGAAGAACGTGTACGCCACCAACATGATGAGGATCGACGTGAAGACGGCGCGTGGCACGTTCTTGCGCGGATTGTCCGTCTCTTCGGCGAGCGCGGCCGAGTTCTCCCAGCCGATGAAGAGATAGATCGCGAGCGGAAAGCCGGCAGCCAGTCCCTTAAAGCCGCCAGTGATGTTCTTGGGCTCGAACGGCTTGAGGTTGATGTAGCCGTGGAACTTCACCAGCGTCACGATGCTGACGAGAATCATGATCACCATCTCGAACGCGAAGAAGAATCCGGCCAACTTGGTGGAGACCGAGATGCCCCGAATCATCATGAACGATGCGAACGCGAGGAAGATCAGCACCCAAACAATCCACGGCACCGACTCGAGCCCCTTGACGTTGTAGTTCTGGAGAATCGTCTGAAAGAAGCCGCCCACGATGGCGATCACCGAGGCCATCGCCGCGATGTAACCCGCCCCGGTCAATATGGCGGTGGTGACCGCCGCTCGCCCACCGAAGGTCTTGCCGATGAACGAGATGAATCCGCCCGTGGAGGGCATGACCTTGGTGAACTCCGAAAGGGTATTGCCCAGGAACAAGATGGCGACGCCCGCCGCGATGATGGTGAGCGGTGACGCCAGCCCCGCGGTATAGGCGAGGTAGCCGAATCCAAAGTAGAAACTCATTGCCGGACCGATGTTGGCCATGGTCGCCGCGGAGATATCGAGCAGACCCAGAACGCCTTGCCGCAATCGTTGGTGCTCTCCCGGCACTACTTCGAGCTTGGCCCCCAACGATTCCGACGTAAATCCTTCACTCATACAATCCCCCCGCCGTCCGAGCACTTCCTCGTTGAAGTGTGCGACCCTCGTTATGAATCTAACGAGTTCGGTGACCGCGCGCTGGCCGTACGACCGAAATGTTCACACGTCTCGGCGTTCGCGGGAGAATGCCGTGCGACACCACTCCACCCCGGTGAGGCGGGGAGAGACGATGCCAGATCAATCGGGGTTTCTCATCCGCTCGGCGACGTTTCGCTCGGCCAGGGTACCCCGTGCGAATCGCGCTTGGACGCTCAGCCGATCGTCGTCGGGACGATTCTGTGAGAGCTTGGCTTTGCCCTCGACGGAGACGACGTCTATCTCCACGCCAACGATGGCTCTCAGTTGAGTCGCGCGATACTCCTCGTCCATATCGTCGACGAGCCATTCGGGATCGTGATCGACGTTCGAAGTGGTGGGTCAGTGCGCGGACCTGCTCAAGCTTCCAGTGCGCATCGTCGTGGATCCGCACGCGTCCGCGAACCTGGACCATCACGTAGTTCCACGTGGGAACCACGTCGGGAGCCTCATGGCGACTCGGATAGTTCAGCGGACTCACGTAGGCGCTGGCGGCGACGAAGAGAGCGAGTACCTCCGCATCGGGTGTCACCGCACGCCACCACGCATTGGCTCTGGCCAAGTGGGAGTACAACTTGCGTCGGTCCTCGCTCACGATAACGGGCGCGAAGGCACTCTCCAAACCGTTGCTCGTGGCGAGCACCAGAGTGGCGGCGCCCACTTCGGCGACCAGGCCCCAGCTGTCGTCGTCGCCCAATTGGAACTTAGGTGGCACGTACATGGCCCCATTGTCCCACGCCCGCACGAATCTTTGGCGAGTTTCAGATCCGTTCCAGAATGGTCTCGAGTCCCTCGAAACCTGGCGCAGTCCGCCGCCACGGATAGCTGGCCTCCATCAGCGCCGCAATATCGATCAACCGGTAGTCGTGGTAGTGCGGCGCCGTCACTTGTAATCCGAAGGGCAGGCCATTGGGAAGTAGACCGAAGGGGATGCTGATCGCGGGATTGCCCGTGACGTTCTGTAGGGCCGTGGAATAGACCTCGGGAGAAAGGCCGTGCAGCGGCGCCCCTTCGTGCATCCGTCCGTCGGCCAGCCAACCCGGCGCGGCCACCGTGGGCGTGATCAGGAGTCCCCGCTCGCCCAACAGCTCGTCGAGTTGACGCACGTAGAGGAAGCGGCGGCGTCTCGCGGCCAGGTATTCGTCAATCGTCACTCGTAGGCCGACGCCAAGGTACTCCTGGGTCGCGATGTGGAAATCCTCGAAGTGCTCGAGCACCCACTCACGACCAAGGGCGGCGACGTGCTCGGCGGAAGTGACGGGAAACCAGTCCAGATCCGGGTCGCCGCCGTCGAAGAAGTCGTCCGGCTCGAGCCACGTGATCGTGCCGCCCAGACGCTCGGCCAAGGCCTCTGCCCCGCTCGACAACTGCGCAGCCACGTCAGGATCGAGGGGACCCAGCGGTGAGGTGCGAGGGGCGGCGTAGAGCGCCGGGGGCTGATCCCCCAGTCGAATCCAGTCGTGAAGTGGGGGCGCCGTGGGATCGCCAGGAACCGGCCCTCGCGTGACGTCCATCAACAACCTCAAGTCATCGCACGATGTGGCGAAGTGTCCGTCGGTCGAATAATCGATCCAGTCGGGAGCGGGCCATCGTCCAATCACGCCATTGGTTGGCTTGAGCCCTACCAGCCCACACAGCGATGCGGGGATCCGAACGGAGCCGCCGCCATCGGTCGCCGTCGCGACGCCGACCAATCCGCTCGCCACGGCGGCGGCGGAACCGCCCGATGATCCTCCCGGTGAATAC
Organism: uncultured Acidimicrobiaceae bacterium; assembly: GCA_963734655.1. Taxonomy (GTDB): domain Bacteria; phylum Actinomycetota; class Acidimicrobiia; order Acidimicrobiales; family RAAP-2; genus RAAP-2. Next base: position 7,388 of record CAVTHY010000002.1, read on the forward strand.
TTCTCGTTCCAGGGATTGCGAGTGTCTCCCGTCAACAGACTTGAGGTGAACCCTTCGATGGCGAACTCGGGAAGAGTGGACTTTCCGACCGCGATCGCTCCTGCGCGCAGGAGGCGTTCGGCGACGACGCCGTTGGAGAGCGCCGCAGGTGCGCCACGAAGGGCTTCGGATCCCTTTCTCGTGGGATGGCCTCTCAGATCATCCAGGTCCTTAACGAGCATTGGTATCCCCGCCAACGCGCCCATGGTGGACTCGTCCTGATCGAGACGGTGCGCGTCGCGCAACGCATCGTCGTAAAATGTCGCCGCCGTGACGTTCAACTGGTGAGCTCGCTCGAGGCGTTCGATGGATTCCATCACCAACGCCGTCGCACTCAGTCGTCGCGTACGGATGGCGTGCGTCAGCACGTGCAAAGTCCCGGGCGGCGCGCTCACACACCGACCCGCGCGGATGAGGTGCCCCCACTGACGGCGATCTTCGCCGCGACTTTCACCGCGACTTTCACCTGGCTCGAAATTGTCACGCGCCTCCTCTTCTCAGCGCCGACGAACGGCGATCACTTCCGTGGCCACCATCGGAGATGACGGGGACAGATCGTCGTGAACCCTTCGCCCATCGCAGGTCTGCGTCGATCTATCAGTGGTCTCAATGTATCGCCATTTCGCGTTCGATTGGCTGACGCCGGAACCGGTCACCCCTGTCGAGGAGGACTAATTCGACCAGGTGAGAGTTCGCAGAAACGGTGTCAAGTCCTCAAGAGGTGATTCGATCTCGATTGGTGAGGAGAAGTAATTCCAAAGCGCAGGATAACTAGTCTCGGACTGTGAGCAGTGCACCGACATATCAGGACTTTGCCGAGTCCGAGGCACGGGGTTATTCGCCTACGTACTTTGAGTGGGCTAGCGCAATCGCTCACGATGATGCTGTGCTCGCCCTGATCGACCAATTACCGCTACGTTGTCAGCAACCGAATCTGCTTCTCGCGTCGTGCCGATTCCTCGGCGTCGAGCCTGGCCCCTACGCCGTGTTCCGCAACTTTCTGCTCTCCAATTGGTCCCAGATTGTTGACGTCGCGCTTCGACGGAGGACGCAGACAAATGAACCGGGCAGATGTGCGGTCCTGCTGCCTCTTCTCGCGAGCCTCCCCCAACCCCTGGCCCTGCTCGAAGTCGGTGCGTCGGCTGGTCTCTGTCTCTTTCCGGACCGCTACAGCTACCGGTATGACGCCGTGCGTCAGATCAATCCCGACGACGGCCCCAGTGAGGTATCCATTACGTGCGCCACCTCAGGAAATCCCCCACTACCCGAGTCCTTGCCCCACGTTGTCTGGCGAGCGGGGATCGACCTGAACCCACTGGACCTTGGTGACGCCTCATCGACCAGATGGTTAGAGGCGCTGGTGTGGCCCGAACAGGAGTTTCGTCTCGCACGGCTCAGAGCCGCAGTCGACATCGTCCGGGCAGACCCGCCGCTTCTCTTCGAGGGAGATTTGATCGAACGCCTCGAGGAGGTGGCGGGCGAAGCCCCCCACGACGCGACCCTGGTTATCTTTCACAGCGCCGTCCTGACCTACCTCGCAGCAGAGCGCAGACGCGATTTCGTAGAAAAGGTGCGTTCCTGTGACGCGACTTGGATATCGAACGAGGGAATCGGCGTCGTCTCCCCGCTTGAACGAAATCTGGTCACGACCCACGCCAACAGCCCGACACCGTTCGTGCTGGCCCGAGACGGCGTTCCCGTCGCCTTCGCCGGTGCCCACGGCCAGACGCTCGAATGGTTTTGAAGCCAACGCACTTTGGAGCCGGAGAGACTTGAAGCAAGGACGCCGCCATCGGTCGTGCGAACTCTCTCGCACATCGCCCGTTGATGACATCACGAATGGGTGCTGTCTACTTGTCACGAGCAGGGGTCCTCGATGGAGAACTGCACGTGACCGCCCGTCGTAGGCCGAGTCGAATCCACCAGCGCGGCGCGATGACGGATTCCTCACGGAGATCAGCGTCGTTCGAGAAGGTAGTGCCCGAAGGCGAGAACCGTTCGGCATCCTGCACTCTCACCCAATGAACGAACGTGACGATGTCTCTGAAGTTGGTCATCTCCGCTCCCGGTTGCGCGACGCCGTGCACGATCATGACCCGGTTCCACCACGGGTGACGCACCCCGCCGAGCAAGGCCACGAACGCCGAGCGCCGCCGTCTCGACGACAGTGCCGCACACGGCGAACCTCTGGCGCTCGACCGCGGGAGGAAACGAACAAATAGGAGAAGCACAGTTCGCGAGTGAAAGACATTTTTCAAAATTCTTAATTTCGTTTTATTGACATCCCTCCAATTTTCGACACAATGAATTTTGTGAACTCAGAGGTGAGTTCCATAACCAAAGGAGGAAGAATGATTCTGCGTACTGATCCGTTCCGTGATTTTCGAGACCCGTTCGGTCTCCTCAACACGGCAAGCCGACCCGCGCCGATGCCGGTTGACGTCTATCGCAAGGATGACGCCTACTTGGTGCAAATTGACCTGCCCGGTGTGGAGGCGGACTCCATCGATGTGACCGTCCGTCGCAACGTCATCACCATCTCGGCGCAACCGGCCCGTGCGGACGAAAGCTCCCTGGAGTTGCTCCTCAACGAGCGCCCCGTCGGCACGATGACCCGAAGCATCGCCCTGGGTGAAGAGATCGACGTGACGAATGTCCAGGCGGATTACGTCAATGGTGTGTTGTTCTTGCACCTACCCGTCGCCGAAGCTTCACGACCCCGCCGCATCAATATTCGCCACGGGGAAAATCAAGAAATCTCCGCTTGAGAATGATGCGGTCCCCGTCAACTCCTCGGGTCGCCACGACCCGAGGAGTTGACGAGATCCGTCGCCACGGGGTTTAAGCCACTCGGTTACTCGGAGCGGGGCGAGGTCAAAGTCCTCATCGTTATCTTTAATTGCTGAAGGGGACCAATAGAGTCCTCAGCATACGAACCGCGGCGTACGTCGTGTCGACCCACCGGGCGCTCAGACACCTGAAGGCGTTGCACTTTCGTCCAACCTGCTTCGTCGTCCGACCCAGGAGTAGTCCATTTCGGTGCGGTCGATACGTCGACCATCGTCGTTTCGTTCGTTGGTGAATTTGTATTCGGGCCTCTTAGAATGCCGTGGTGTGCGCTCGCCGGACGTCGAAAGGAAAACCCCATGGCCTCCCCTGACCGACGTCATGCGCTACTGGAGTCATACGAGAACGCGGCCGTGATCGTGTCGGGGATCACACCAGAGCAGATCGAGCACCGCACTCCCTGCCCCGGATACGACGTGGCGAATCTCATCGACCACTTGGTCGAAGCTGCCCATCGAGCAGCCGCGCTCGGGAGAGGACAGGCGCCCCCGCCCGGTGACCACTCGCCCCACGTCGAACTAGCTGACGCGCCCACGCAATTACGCCACGCCGCCGGGGAGGCGACGCAGGCGTGGGAGGACGATGCGCGGCTGTCGTCGTCGTTCACCATGCCCTGGGGTGAGGAGTACTCGGGTGCGACGTTGGTCAACATGTATCTCGCCGAGTTGGCGGCCCACGCATGGGACCTAGCGGCGGCCACTGGACAGCTCGCCAGACTCGACCCCTCCCTCGCCCCGCCGGCCCTTGAGGGAGCGCGAGCCATGATCAAACCGGAGTACCGCGACATGGTGGCGAAAGGATCGCCCTTCGGGGCGGAGGTTCCACCCCCTGGGGACGCCGACGACTGGGAACGCCTGGCCGCCTTCATGGGTCGCGATCCACGGGCGATACTCGACCGGTAGAGCAACGAAAAACCGAGATACGTTGGCTTCGTTCGTATCCCCACCTGTCTCGACGACCGACGAAGGCGCAAAGGCCGCTGCACGTCAACCGCCTCGGCGAGGTCAGGGCCAAGTAGCAGTCCCTATTTGTCAATCGACGTGATCGTCGTCGAAGGTTCCTTTCACTGCAGATAGCCTTCAACGATCACGTCGGGGCGCAACGCTGCATCGTCGGGGTCTTGGCCAGCTGATCGACGCGCGCGACGTTGGCGCAACAGATCCCAGCACTGATCGAGTTCAATCTCGATTGACTTGAGTCGATGCGCCCTCTCCTCGGTGAGAGTGTCAGCCGCACTGTGCTCTTCGAGCTCCAGCTCTTCATCACTCAGTCGGGTAATCCTTTTGAGAATCGTCTCATCGTCCATATTGCCGCTCCCACTTTTCATTGTCACCGTCACTTTGAAACTCAATCTTTGCGTCGGCTCGAGATGCACCTCCACTCTAAGGGTCACTGGGTTCACTGGCCCAATTGTTCTCTCAGTCAGTTCACGCAGACGCAGTCGAACGAAACTCGAGTCCGTTCACTCTGCCCGGCGGGTACCGACCGGCCGAGGAACCCGGGACGTCGGCCACAGTGAATCCGAGAAGAACGACGACGATGTTCGGACCTTGCCGCCGACGGTTCGTCTCGCGCTCACCGGAGCGTGGGTACGGGCGTGATGGTTCGGTGGGACAACGCGGCGTCACTCCATCGCTAGTACGGCCTACGGTAGGGATGCCCCCGCGTACACGAACAGGAACGTGGTCGGTCCTCGAAAGTCGTAGCAGACCGAAGTGTCGAACTGAAGTCGAACTCCCCTGGTGGCGGAGCCGATCACGACGAAGGTTCAGGGCACGAGACCTCGCGCCAGCCCTCGAACGATCGCGGTGCCGCCACTATCGCGTTTCGCAAACTTCGCCGCACAAATATTGGTCCTGTGAGATACTCAGGGGATGGCACAGGACAATGAAAGGACTTACACCGTCGGCTATTTCGTCGGTAGCCTCTCGGTGAACTCCATCAATCGAACACTCTCCAAAGCATTGGAACGACTGGCGCCCTCGAACCTCGTGTTCTCGGAGATTCGAATCGACAACCTACCGTTGTACAACCGTGACCTCGACGACGACTACCCGGTCGAAGCACGAGCTCTCAAGGAGTGCATTTCCGCCGTTGACGCCGTGCTCTTCATCACGCCCGAATACAATCGCGATATCCCGGGCGCGCTCAAGAACGCGATCGACTGGGCGAGCCGTCCCTGGGGAACGAACTCATTCGCGCACAAACCCTCTGCCGTGATCGGTACGTCACCCGGGAAGATTGGCACGGCCGTCGCTCAACAGAACTTGCGAAGTATTCTGAGTTTTCTCGACTCACCGCAAATGAACTCACCCGAGGCGTACATCCAATTCATTCCGGGACTCTTTGGCGACGACGGCGATATCTCCGACGAAACAACAGCGAAGTTCCTGCGCGACTTTATTGAGGCGTTCGCGATCTTCATCGTCCGCGTTCACTCGGTAATCCCTCAGAGAAACTGAGCAGCCAACAAGTCGACGAGGCTACGGACGAGGACCGGAGCATCTGTCACTGTCAGTCGACCCTGTTATTGGTTTGTAGTCGAGCTACCTCACTACGATTGGCTCGAGTGAGCAGCCAAAACCTCCCGTACGCGGACGACATGAACTATTCCCGGACGGTCACGGAGTTGCCTTGATTGCTCGATCGCACCCCCGCAAATCGTATTCTCCCCACAATGGCTTAAAGTCTCAATAACCGATACGCGTCCTCCGCTTTTGGGGTCCTCTTTCGATTCGAGAGTGTGGGCGCAACCGTCAGCGGTCGCTCATCCGTCGCGGACCTCACCCGAAGTCCACTCAGATACTTGACGGCATACCTTCCCACCATCGCGGGGATTCGTTGCGCTAGCGGCCAGCCCTCAACATGTGACGACGCAAGAACCGGTCATGGTCGACCCGCCCCTCGGCACGCCGAGGGACGAAGGCCATCGCAGCGCACGGGTCCCTAGAGTTTGAAGCCGCCCTCCGGCGGGGTCTCACCCTCGGGCGGAGTGTCGGTGCCCTCGTCGTCGACGGACGTCGCAGCCAACGGGCCGTGCTCGGCCTCGTAGGTCGTCAGTTCCGCGATCAGACTGTCAATCTGACCACTCGTCTCCGGCGTCGCGGTCCCGGAGTGCTGGGCGTACACGGCCCGGCCAAGCTCGCGCAGCAACCCGTCCGCCCGACGCTTCGCCTGGACCTCCTCTATCTTCGACTGCCCCGCCTTGCCCGCCTCTTGCGCCTTCTGCGCCAGTTGCGCGGCTTGTGCCTTCATCTTGTCCATCAATGCCATAATTTTCCTCCTAGATACGACCGAGTATTCCGTCGATGCCACTGCTCTCAGCGCGGTGATCGTTACGTTCTTCATTCTCGAACTCGCGATGAAGCGTCGACTGCAGGATCACCGGCCCGTCACCACTCAGGGTGATCTGGTTTATGCCGGTCCCCCCAAAGGCTGCGGTCATCACCATTTGCGCGTTAAGGGCGCCGATGCGCTCGACATTGAAGCTGACCGAGTCGGCGAACGCGACGACCGCGCCCGCGTGGACCTGTATCTTGCCACCGTAGTCGGCGGGGTTGAGGTCGATCAGACTGCCGCCGCCGCCAACCAGCACCGTCCCGTTCCCCGTGAAGTGCTCGAAAAGAAATCCCTGCTTCGAGCGTCGGCCGAGATTAAATCCCGCCCAATCAATGTCGTAGGCGACACTGCCTTCGGCGCAGATCAGGGCGCGGCTCTCGGCCCGCCACCCCACACCGTCACTGAGCTCGATGGCGCGCACCTGGCCGGGCTGATCGCCGGCGAAGGACACCAGTCCCGAACCCCCAGCCGGCGTGAACCACTGGAGGGCGAGGCTCTGGCCCGTCAAGGCCCGCTTGCCCACCTCGGTCGCCGTCGCCAACGCCGCCTTCAGCAGGCTCCCACCCTGTTTGGCCTGCTGCGCAGCCTGGTCAGCCTTGCCCCCCGGGGTCGACAGTCGCGTTTCCATGGTGACGTTCGTCGTCTTCCATCGGAACTTCCCGGCTTCGGCGAAAACGGACTGGCCCGGCTCAATCTGGCACGTGATGTGCTCGGAGAACCCTCCGGTGATCTTGGTCGTCAACGTCATTGGCCACCTCCAATCCGAAGATTACTGCCGAACCCTGCGCCGTGCACGCGGCGCCCTCGACGCAACGACATCTCGATGTGGGATCGAAAAGCCGTCGTGAGCGACTCCGTCTCCAGTGGTCGATGACCATGTCGACATTGTCACCGACGACGGCGATTTGGTGGATGAATATGGTCCTGAGCCCGAATGGGGGATATCAGCCGTACGTCGGCGGAGACTCGACGTAGATTTTCACAGGTTCAGATGTTCACCATGACGTGACAGATTTCATTGGCCGCCCCAACGACTATTTCGTGGAACCAGAGTGTCGTATGGATCCAACGGACACCTCGGTAATTCGAAGACGCCTTGAGCGATCCCTACGGATGACCGGCCGAGATCCCGTATTTAAGATACCTTGGCGGTTCAGGACCCCGGTCTCGAAATGCGGACGTTGGGACCGGACAGATAGGCGCCAATGGTGTCCACGGCACTTCCGACCCACCGGCGAGTCACTCGATAGATTGAGGCAAGGAGTCGATCAAGGGAGAAGCAATGTCGTACACGTCGCTGAGTGATCTCGAGCGTGCTCTGTACCAAGCTCACGATGTTGTTTCCGGCGTCAGCGCGTCCCAGTTCAATGGGAGCACGCCGTGTGCAGAATGGAACGTCAAGGATTTGTTGAACCACATGGTGGGCGGGGCGCTGATGTTTGGCATGGTGACTCGAGGCGAGACTTTTTCCGACGATCCCGACGCCACTGACTACACAAATGGCGACGTCGTGTCATCCTTTGATGCCGCGCGTCAGTCCATCCTGGCCGCGTGGGAAGAACCCGGCGTCGAGGAAAGAGAAATGCACTTCCCCTTCGCTACCCTTCCCGCCGAGATGGCGGCTCGGGTGGAGTTGATGGAAGTCCTCATTCACACGTGGGACCTCGCCCACGCGACGGGTCAGGACGCCTTGCTCGATGATTCCCTGGCGGAGAACGTTTTGGGGTTCGCTGGCGCATTGGTGCCCGACGAATCGCGGAGCGCGCTGGGCGATCCTTTTGGAATCGTCGTCGAAGAACCCGAATCCGCGCCACCCTACGTCAGACTCGCGGGTCTAATGGGACGTCGGCCCTAGATATTCTGACGTTCGAAGAAATGAGCTCAACGCCACCTTGACCGCTTTTAGGGGTCCAGGCCAATCTGCAACATCAATGGTTCTTACATGGACTCAATCACTTCCATGGGTACAGACATTCCTCGCGCTTGTTGGACCGGGCTTACGCGACTGGCGAACTCTTGCGCACGGGGACCTTCAGGAGTGTGGATTCAAGTTTCGATGGTACGGCCGCACGTCAAAGAGACAACCCGTTGCCCTTAGAGAGGTGAGGAGGCTCGGGGAACATCTCTTGTAACAAGAACTGGACCCGAGGAAGGATTAGATCTTGAGGGTAGAAAGACTCCAGCACCGCCAAACCTTCTTCGGCGGTTGTCAATCCGCAGATCTCGTACAAAGTCCTGATGTCATCGACGTCTCGTTCAGTACGCGACGCCATCAACTTCATCGCTAACAAGAACTTTGGCGACGCGGCGGCAACATGCAGGTTCTTCCCCTCATAAACGCCTACCTGCTCGACGTCTTCTCCGGGTAGAAATCCTTTGACGCCGTCATTGAGCCAATCTTCCTCGAGACCCAATTCTTCAGCCACCCTCAACGCGGCGGTCCGCACTTCCTTCGAAGGTACGAAAACGGCGTCGACGTCTGTAGTGGCCCGACGGGCGTCGTAAGCCACCGCCATCGCGGCTCCGCCGACCACGAAGAGATCAGCTTCGACGCCCATTCTTCCCAACTCGTTATCCAACAACTCGAAGGCATTCAAGAGTTCATTTCGACCCAGGAAGCTCGTCATGCGTATGTCAAGGCACCCTGCGTCAAGAAGACTCCCCGCCGCTTGAAGGAGATAGGGCTGTGCACGATGGCGTCGGCGTGAAGCGACTTCATTCCGGAAACGAACCAGAACTCATCGAGAAAGTATTGGGGATCATTGACCCATGAGGGGGCCAGGACTCGGTGGGTCGCACAGGCATATTCGACGACGCCGGCCAACATGGCGTCGTACCGATTGCTGCCAGTGGGCTCCGGACGGGGCTCGACCATGCGTTGACGAGTCGGCCAGTCCGCCTTCTCGTAAATCTCAAGAAAACGAGCAATGACGCGAAACGCCGAACTGGTGTCGCCTCTCGTCAGACATTGACCGACCTCTGTCGCGGCGTCTTGAATATCGGGAGCTTGCCACATCGTTCCCTCATCGTACGACGAGGACATGACATTGCTGCGGAAATCGCCATAATCGCAACCCCAAACGCGATTTCGTGGAACCAACTGGTTTAGTGGATACCGCACGCGCCGAATCCAACGTGGAATCTCCCGAGTGACCCCTCTATCCTAGGAGGCCCTAACTGGGAGAATGAGTACTACGAAGTCAGCGATTCGCGACTCGAATCAGGACGTCACGCTCCATCGATGGACACACTCAACTATGCGGCCCGGGCATTGGGAAAGTCATTCTGGATCTCGTGCAGCACGTCCTCCGACAACGCTTGTGAAGAAACGGATTTGCCGGTCTGAATCGACTCGCAACCTAATGAACCCTGGATGATCTGATCAGGTTAAATCTACGGTACGGTCCTAACGGCCTCCATGAGATTCGAATCCGTGCCTCCACCTGAGAAGGGTTGCCCTATGACTTCGTCGCCCCTCCATCGAATTCTCACTGAGACTAAGCGGAGAGGTCGAACCCTCATTTGTACATTGCTTTGTAGTGTCGTGGCCTTACGCCGTGGCGAACCATGAAGGGGATTCCGTCGGATCTCGAGGTGAACCCATACCCTTCGAAGCGAAGGGGCGAATGAAGTGACACAATCTCTACGAGGGTCCGCGGGACCCATTAAGTGGGGGGAATCAGATGGTGCGCCGTGCGATGAGACCTGATGACCTAACCCTCATGAAGGGCGTGGTCGACCCTCAGATCTCGAGCGACGGTGCGCGCGTCGCCTGGACTGAGACGTCCCTCGACGTCGAGAGGGATACCCCCGTCTCACGGATCGTCGTCGCGGCGAGCGACGGCAGCGGCTTGCCGCGTCACTTCACCTCGGGTCCCTCCGACTTCACGGCGCGCTGGTCTCCCGACGGCGCCTACTTGGCATACTTGTCGGCCAGCGAGGGAACGCCCACCGCCTACCTCGCGCCCCTCGAGGGCGGCACCCCCATCAAGATCGCCGCTCCCGGTCCCGTAAGTTGGATTGAGTGGTCCCCCGATGGCCAGTCACTCGCCCTCGTGGTGAGTACTGGCCTCAGGGACCCCGACGACAAGGACCCCACCGCGGCCAACGCCCCGCGCGTAGTGCGCGGGGCGTACAACCGACTCGACGGCCGCGGATGGCTCGATGGCCGCACCCACATCTTCGTGCACGAGCTCTCGAGCGCCACCACTCGCCAGGTCACCTCTGGCGACTACAACCACGAGCAGCCCAGTTGGTCTCCCGACGCCGATCGCCTGGTGTTCGTGAGCGACCGCTCGCGCCAGCGCAACGACATCGGCGAACGCGGTGAGGTCTGGACCGTCTCGACGGCGGGGGGACGCCCCCAGCGCATCAGCGCCATACTGACGGCGCCGAGTTCGCCGCGCTTCTCCCCCGACGGACGGCGCATCGCGGTGTGCGCGGTGCGTGCCTTCGAGCAGCCTGCCGGACCCAATGCCCAGATCCTCGTTTTCGACGCCGTCGCTCACGGTGAGGCGACGGTCGTCGCCCGAGACTTGGACCGACCGGTCTTCGGTCGGGCGCCCTATCGGTGGCTCTCCTCGAGCGAATTGCTCTTCGCGGTGTGTGATCGCGGAGCGATATCACTCCTCAGGGCGCGCGTCGGACGACGTAACACCACCACGGTCATCGATGGCGATACCCAGGTCTACGGTTTCGACACTTTCAGCGAACGAGGTCGGACCCTACTCGCGTACTGCAGCGCCTGGGTCGATCAGCCCGGCGACGTGTTCATTCGCGACCTCGATGATGTAGCTGGGCGTCCCGTGCGTGTCAGTCGAGCGAGCGACGACCTTCTCGGGGCAGTCAACCTCGCGGGCGCGCGACGGCGCAAGGTGCGGGTGCGTGATGGTCTCGAAATCGAGTACTTCGAGATGAGTCCGCCGCGCACTTCCTCGCGAGGACGAATCAAGGCGACGCCGCTATATCTCGAAATCCATGGCGGTCCCCAGGGTTTCAATCCGCTCTTCTTACTCCTGCCCTTCTACCAGACCCTGGTCACAGCGGGCTACAGCGTCATCCTGCCCAACCCGCGCGGCTCCACCGGCTACGGCGAGGACTTCGCCCTCGCGGTGAACGGTGACTGGGGAGGCGAGGATTACTTCGATCTAATGACTTGCGTGGACGACGCAGTGCGTCGCGGACACGTGGATGAGAAGCGTCTCTTCGTCGGGGGCTACTCATATGGCGGGTACATGACATCGTTCATCGTGGGTCAGACCGACCGCTTCCGCGCCGCAGTGATCGGAGCACCGGTCACCAACTTGGTCTCGGAGTTCGGCGCCAGTGACGCTGGATGGTGGCTCGCGAAGACTCTCGACGGCGATCCCTGGCGCGCCGCAGCGTTCTACCGAGACCGTTCGCCCCTGACCCACGCGAACAAGGTGACGACTCCGGTGTTCCTGCACGTCAGCGAGGGCGACCTGCGCACGCCCCCCTCGCAGTCCGACGAGTTCTACACCGCGCTCAAGTCGCGCGGCAAGTCCGTGGAGTACGTGCGCTACCCAGGGGGATCGCACCAAGCGCTCGCACCCCTGGGCGCGCCGCCTTCGCAGAACCACGACCGCATGACCAGGATCTTGGACTTCCTCGCGCGCCACGGTGGCGTCACGGTGCGTTCCACATCCTCGCGATAGCGAGATGTAAAAACGATCGAGAGAACTGATGGTCCAGGGACACCGACCCAATACTTGTCATAAAGCGCGATGGCCACCTTTTTTCGAGGCCAATTGGTGGCGAAAAGTTGTGGGGCGAGTGGTGGCGTAGTGCCGAGGGCCATGAATTCGATCTCTGGCTATCCCAGATGAACGAAAGATACCGCGTAGCACCGCCGTTCTCTCGTGGAACCAAATCGGCGAGCGGATTCGGAAACTCGTAAGTCTTGTCGACAACTAGAGCATGATTCTTCAAAGGACGAGGCCGTCAAGCCTGGTGTCACGCAGAGCCCGGGCACACCCACCTGTTCGAGGGGTATCGGTGACAAGCAATCCACACGAAACTGTTACCACTCACGTCTCGTCCTTCAGAAAGACGAGACACGAGTGAACCTCATACGTGAAGATCCCTGCACGAACCCCGGGGTCATCCTCCATCAGAATTCTCGCTTCACTAGGCTCGGTATCGAAAAAAGCGATGCCGGCAACCTCGGCACTCCCAACTGGGCAAACGATGGGCATAATCCCAGCCGCTTGCAGCGCCAAATTGCGTCGCCCGTGTTCCCAAACAATGGCCGAGGCATCTGACTTGGATCGTTCGTCAGAAGGTTTTAGCACGACCAACGAAAGAATCTTCGCCTTAGACATCCGATCTTGCATGAAGTCGTCAGAAATGCTAGCTGTGGAGATTTGCGATGTCATCTGCCAGCACCTTTTGAAAGTCCGTGGACGTGGCCGTCGGAATCTGCGAAAAATGCATAGGCGAGCCCGAAACTTGGGATGTCAGTAGAGGGAACTATCGCCGTCCCACCGAGTTGCTCGGCTTTCACCAAGAACGGTGCCGGATCACCACCCTCGCCGGCAATTTGACTACCTCCGATTCCGCCTGCGATTCCTTTCTCTCCAGCGTCAACCAGTCCGCACTCTGAGCCATCGCCTGCATCGTCGATGCTCCAATCGAAGAGTTCAGAATAGAACCGCTGTAAAGCTGGTCCGTTTTTTCCGGTGATTTCGAACGATCCCCCAGTTGCCTTCGGCATATGCTTTTCCCTTTCCGTTGAACGATGTTGCAGAGTTAGACAGCTTTTTGGCACGCGCCTACATAAGAGGCGGCAAGGTTTTTCCAGTTTCGACCACTGTCTTTAGATTGCTGAGGATGTAGGCCCAGCCACGCACGCTCACGGCTGTCTTGGGCGATGCATCCAGCCGGTCATGAATCAAGGTGAGCTTGGAGTATCCACCGAGTTGCCCCTCTATCTCCCATGTGACTCGACTTTCAGGCTCCGCAGCCAATTCATCGTCGTAAAGGCTGTGCCACGCGTGCACCAGACGATGAGGTGGATCGCATTCCAAAATGACGTTATTGCCCCACAACTTCTCGTGATCGGGGGACCAACTGCGAAGAAACCCTCCGACCTCGTAGTCACCTTCAGTCAATTTGCCAAAGAAGAATCTCGCAATCGTCGGAGGATCCGTGATCGCCTTCCATAACTCTCCTGGCGTTACGTTGATATACAAGACGTAGACCTGAGTAAGGATCCTGGATTCAGACATTGTGGCTATTTCCTACCTTCTATTTGACTCTTCAGATCCAATAATGCAGCGGCTTGTCGAGCCTGATATTTGTCAATCCAACGCTCATAAATGAACCTGATGGGAACGGGGTTCAGATAGTGGAACTTGTGTCGACCCTGTTTACGAGTCACAACGAGACCAGCTTGTTCAAGGACACTAAGATGGCGCATCACCCCGAACCTTGTTAAGTGGGGAGCTTCTGACTCCAATTCCCCGAGTGTCATACCGTCGTGTTCGAATAGCCGGTCCAAGAGCAGTCGGCGGGTCGAGTCAGCCAATGCCTTGAAAACTAGATCTTCGTCTTCCACGGAGCTCACTATATGTGACTTAAAAGTCACGTGTCAAATCATGCACCTATAGACAAGTTGACTGAAGTTGCCGGGTTTGATTAACGGCTCTGAAACTCATGGACAACCAACGGACCGTGCCAACGTTCCCGCCCTCCGAGGCACACCTCAAAAGGCGGTACTGGTCGTTTGGAAGTGCCATCAAACGTTGATATCACAATCAAATGCGCACTCTTATTAATTGTTTGGGCCTCCCACGGGCGTTGGTGGGGCGTTAATTGGCGGACTTTCGCAGTGGCTCGCAGCCACAACTGCCAGTCAGTCCAAAATATTGAAATCATTGAGCTTTCGCCCAATATCCTTTGCAGTCCCAACGGGATTCGAACCCGTGCCTCCACCTTGAGAGGGTGATGTCCTAGGCCACTAGACGATGGGACCATGAAGAGAGCACGTGTGGAATCACGCACTCTCTTCGCTCGGGGGCAAGGACTCGAACCCTGAATAACTGGACCAGAACCAGTTGTGTTGCCAATTACACCACCCCCGAAGGGCTTGGCAATCTTAACCGAGCAAGTGACTCAACCGCCAGACGGGATGGAAATGTGAGTGGACGTCGTCCAAGAGCTCAACTGCCCGTAGCCAATTATGCGCCCCACCCCGACCGCCAAGGTCTCTTTGAAGTAGTAGCGCCAGAGCGAATGCTTGATGGTCGGCGAATTCTCCACCGGCGACGGGATGGGAGAGAGGCCCTGCGATGAGGCGTTGGCCATCGCCCGATACTCGTGGAACGGGTCAGTCACGGTGATCACGCTGTAGAGGCCATGAGCCTTGAGCCTTGACGGCCACGGTCGCAACGTTCTGCCAGGTGTCGTCACCACCCCCCACAATGATTCGCGCCTTGGGCACCCCGTGCGCCTCGAGGTACGTGGCCGAGACCCCCGCCTCGGTGTAGACGTCGCCGGGCCGGCTCCCGCCGGTCACCGCGATCCACGGGGCGCGACCCGCACGATAGACGGCGAGAGCCTCGTCGAGGCGAGCTTGGAGTTCCTGGGAGGGTTTGCCGTTGTCCTCGGCCGTGCCAAAGACCAAGATCGCCTGAGCATTGGCCGTCGAGTGAATACGACCAGTCAGCCAAATCTGCACGAAGGTGCACGGCGAAATACAGAACGACGACTGTGAGAACCGTCGCTGACGATTTTGAGGGCCAGTCGCAGTGGCCCGAAGATCAGGCTGAACATCGTGCGAGTGCCGCGTTCAAGCGCGCCGATCACCTTGTCGCGCCCCAGGTACTCGAGCGACTCGAAGAGGGGCGGGCCCACCAAGGAACCAGTGACCGCGCAGCGAATCGGCGCCTGGGCCTTTCGCAGGTTCAACAGCATTGCTTCGCCCAACTCCAGCGTGGCCGCGTGCAGAGCCGCGGCGTCCCAGTGGACCTCAGCGAACCGCTCGATAGCGGCCGCGAGCAGCGCCTGACCGAGGGGGTCGTTGCCGATGACCTTGTCGAAGGCCGCTGGTTCCATCGCCACCTCGTCGAGGAAGAAGAACGCCACCATCGCCGGCACCTCGCCCAGCGTCGCGACGCGTTCCTGCACCAAGGGCGCGACTTTCAGCGAAGAGCGCGGGGTCGAACTGCTGCGCCGTCCAGGGCACCTCGCGGTCCGTGGGTCGCCAGGCCGTGAGCCACGGCGACACCCAGGGCGCGCAGGCCGCAGCGAAATCCTGGTGCGTCATAGCGCGCAGATACTCGCCGTTCATATGGCTGAGCTTCTTCACGTCGAAGAACGCGGGCGAATGCGAGACGTCCTCGAGGCGGAACTGCTCGATGATGGTGGAGAGTCGACGATCTCCTCGTCCCCGCGCGGACTCCAACCGAGCAGGGCCAGATAATTGACGAACGCTGTCAGCGAGGTAGCCCTGGTCGCGATAGGACTCGGTGGCGACTGGGTCCTTGCGCTTCGACAGCTTCTTGCGCTGCTCATTCACCAGCAGCGGCAGGTGCGCGTACACCGGCAGGGCAACGTCGTCGCCGAACGACATCGTTGAGCGCGCTCCACAACATCATCTGCTTGGGGGCATTGGGCAGGTGCTCCTCACCGCGAATCACGTGGGTGATGCGCGTCGTTGCGGTCATCGCTCACGTTGGCGAGGGCGTAGAGGACGGCGCCCGACGATTTGGCCACCACGAAATCGTCGATGCTCTGATTGGCGAACTCGACGTCGCCGCGGATCAGGTCGTGCACGACGGTGACGCCCTCGCGCGGCGTCGCGAAGCGAAGTGCCGTCGTCGCTGATCGCGTGAGTCCGCGATCGCGGCAATAGCCGTCGTAGCCCGGTGTCTTGTTCTCACCCTTGCGGGCTTGCACGTCCTCGCTCGTGCAGTCGCAGTAGTAGAGGTGGCCACTGGACAAGAGCGCCTCGGTCGCCGCGAGTGTGGGCGGCGTGGTTGTCGCTCTGACGGAAAGGACCCTCATCGAGGTCGAGGCCCAGCCAGGCCATCGCGGTGATGATGCCGTCCACCCACTCCTCGCGATTGCGGTCGACGTCGGTGTCCTCGATACGCAAGATGAACACGCCGTCGGGGCGATTGTCGCGCGAGGAGCCAGTTGAAGAGGGCCGATCGGGCCGAGCCCACGTGGAAGTATCCGGTGGGTGAGGGCGCGAACCGGACGCGCGGTCCGTTCACCACTTATTCCTCAATTGAAATCGCGCCGTTGGGGCAACTCGCCACGGCTTCGCGCACGCGCTCGTCGAACTCCGCGCCAGGCTGTTCGTTAAGGACGTAGAGGTAGCCGTCATCACGAACTTCGAAGACCTCGGGCACGATGCTCATGCACACCGCGTTGCTGGAGCACAGGTCAAAATCGACAGTGATTTTCATGAGCCCACCTTAGTTCTCGAGTGACCCGTAGCGTGCCGCCGAGTGCCGGGTTCGCCGTGCACCTGTCTATGCTGGCGAACGTTCAAAGGACACCAATGAAACTACGCACACTGGGATCACTGCGGGTGTCAGAAGTCGGGCTGGGATGCAACAACTTCGGCAGCCGCCTCGACCAGGACGCCACCACGTCGGTCGTGCTCGCCGCCCTCGACGCCGGCATCAATTTCTTCGACACCGCCGATATCTACGGCGACCTCAAGTCAGAGGTGCAGCTCGGCGTGGCGCTGGGCTCGCGTCGTGACGAGGCCATCATCGCCTCCAAGTTCGGCATGCTCCACGACAAGAGCGGGGTGCTGCGCGACACCGGAGTACGTGCGAACGTCGTGCGACGAGTCACTGCTGCGACTCGGTACCGATGTCATCGACCTCTACCAACTGCACTTCCCCGACGACAACACCCCACTCGCGGAGACCCTCGGCGCGATGCAGGAGTTGGTCGCCCAGGGCAAGGTCCGCGAGATCGGCTGTTCGAACCTCTCCGCGGCCCAGCTACGCGAGGCGGCCGCCGCCGCGGGCGACGGACCGCGCTTCGTCTCGATTCAGAGCCAGTATTCGCTCCTCGCGCGCGAACCCGAGACCGACGGCGTCCTCGAGGCTTGCGCCGAACTGGACCTCGCTTCCTCCCCTTCTACCCCTTGGCCAACGGACTCCTCACCGGCAAGGTTCGACCGGGCGCGCCGGTCCCGGAGGGGACCCGACTGTCCTTGATGCCCGATGACCGCAAGGCCCACTGGCTCGGCGAGCGATTGCGCTCACGCGTCGACGCCCTTTTCGCCTATAGCGAGGAGACGGAGGTGGCCATGTTGGACTTCGCCTTCTCGTGGCTGTTGAGCCACCCGGCCGGTCGCCTCAGTGATTGCGGGCGCGTCCACGGCGGAGCAGATTCGCGCCAACGCCGCGGCCGTGCGCGAACTCACACCGGTTCAATTTCAACAGCTCAATGAACTCACGGCCGACGCGTAGCGCCGCGACGACCGCAGACTAATTGGCCTTGACCGCCGCGACGATCTTGGTCAACGTGTCCTTGGCGTCTCCGAAGATCAGAGTCGTCTTGGGGTTGTAGAGCAATTCATTCTCGATGCCGGCGAAACCCGGTCGCATCGATCGCTTGAGGAAGAGCACGTTCTCGGCCAGGTCCGCGTTGATGATCGGCATGCCGTAGATCGGCGAACTCTTGTCGTCCTTGGCGGCCGGGTTGACGGTGTCGTTGGCGCCCACCACCAGCGCGACGTCGGCCGTCTGGAGTTCGGAGTTGGCCTCGTCGAGTTCGAGCAACTGCTCGTAGGGCACGTTGGCCTCGGCGAGAAGCACGTTCATGTGACCGGGCATGCGTCCGGCCACCGGGTGGATGGCGTAGAAGACTTCGATGCCCTTGGCCTCGAGCTCCTCGGCCAGTTCGCGCAGCACGTGCTGGGCCTGGGCGACCGCGAGACCGTACCCCGGGATGATGGCGACGCGACTGGCGAAGCTCAACAGCACCCCGGCGTCCTCGGGACTCCCCGAACGCACCGGACGAGCGTCGGCGCCCGTCGCGCTCGACTGGCGGTGATGACCGAGCCGAAGGCCGAGAACAGCACGTTCGAGAGGCTGCGGCCCATGGCCTTGCTCATAAGACGCGTGAGCAAGATACCCGAGGCGCCCACGAGGGTTCCCGCCACGATGAGCAGGTTCGATCCCAGCGTGAAGCCCGAGGCCGCGACCGCGAGACCAGTGAAGGAGTTGAGCAGCGAGATCAAGACCGGCACGTCGGCGCCACCGATCGGCAGGACGAAGGCGATGCCCAAGACGAACGCGAGAGCCGAGGAGCACCCACAACAGCGTCGTCTGACCGTTGACCAGGATGATGATGATCAGCACCACACCCGCGGCGCCCAAGATGGCGTTGATGACCTGCTGGCCCGGGTAGGTGACGGGTCGCCCGGTCATGAGTTCCTGGAGCTTGGCGAAAGCGATGGCCGAACCAGAGAACGACACGGTACCGATCAAGACGCCGAGCAACACCTCGAGCGTGACGTAGGTCGCCGGACGCGACGAATGAATGTGCATGAACTCGGTGATCGACACGAGCGCCGCGGCGCCGCCACCGACGCCGTTGAAGATGGCCACCAGTTGGGGCATGGCGGTCATGCGCACGTAGCGCGCCGTCGGCACCGCGACCACGATGCCGATCGCCATCGCGATAAGGATGAGCGTCACGTGGTACAGGTTGTGGCCGTCCACTTGCTTGAAGAAGGTCGCCACGACGGCGATGAGCATGCCCACGGCCGCGACGATGTTGCCCAGGCGCGCACGCTTGGGACTTCCGAGGCCCTTGAGGGCGACGATGAAGGTCGTCGCCGACACCAGGTACAGCAGGTCAATCAGGGTCCCGCGACTCACGACGCCACCTCATCCTTTTTGGCGATCGGCGCCTTGGGCTTGGCCTTGAACATCTCGAGCATTCGGTCGGTCACCACGAAGCCACCCACCACGTTCAAGGTGGCCAGGATCACCGCAAGGAAACCGAGCACCTCCTCGAGGGTGGTGTCCGCCGAGCCGAGCACCAGCATGGCGCCCACCAGGATGACGCCGTGAATGGCGTTGGACCCACTCATGAGCGGCGTGTGCAAGATGCTGGGCACCTTGGCGATGATCTCGATGCCGACGAAGATCGTCAGCATCAGAACTGTCGCGTACTGCAGAAGGGCGTTACCCATTACTCGTTCTCCTTCGCGACGCTAATCGCCACTCGCTCCACGCCGAGGGCTTCGGCCGTCGGGGCGTGATTGACCTGTCCATTGCGGGCCACCGTCACTCCGAGCACCACTTCGTCGGACCAGTCGGGCTTGAGTTCGCCCTTGGCACCGAAGAGCGCGAGGAGCTTCAAGACGTTGTTGGCGTACATGAAGGACGCCGACGCGCCCATCTGCGACGGCGGATTCGCCAGACCCACGACGCGCACGCCGTGATGTTCAACGACTTGGCCCGCGACGGTGAGTTCGCAGTTGCCACCGCCATCGGCGGCCATGTCGATCACCAGTGAACCTTCGCTCATTGCTTCGACCATGGCGGTCGTCAAGAGAATCGGTGATTTGCGTCCCGGTACGGCCGCCGTGGTGATGACGATGTCGGCGTTCGCGACTTCAGTGAGTAACGCCGCCTGCTGCTGGGCCCGTTCGTCGTCAGTGAGTTCGCGCGCGTAACCGCCGGCCGCATCCGCGGTGACGCCGAGCTTGACGAAGACCGCACCCGCGGACTCGGCCTCTTCCTTGGCGGCCGAGCGTACGTCGTAGGCGCGCACCTTGGCCCCGAGGCGTTTCGAGGTGGCAATCGCCTGGAGTCCCGCTACCCCGACACCCATGACCAGGACCTTGGCCGGACGGATGGTACCGGCGGCGGTGGTCAGCAACGGCAGGAAACGGTCGAAGTGCGGTGGCCCCGGCCAGCGCCGCACGGTATCCCGACACGGTGGCCTGGGATGACAAGGCGTCCATGTACTGGGCTCGCGAGATGCGCGGCAGAAGGTCAAACGAGAGGATCGTGATCCGCCGCTCGTTCATCGCGCGAACGACTTCACTCGCCAGCAGCGGCGAAAGGAACGAAAGATGGGTCGATCCTTCGGGTAACCGCGACACTTCTTCGAGGGTCGGGGCATTGACCCGCAGATTGACGTCGCCCGCCGGGGAATCAACGATCACGGCGCCGACCTCGGAATACGTAGTCATCGCTGAAGTGTGCGAGGGCGCCCGCTCCGCGCTGGACCTCGACGGACCACCCGTCGCTCACCAGTGCTTTGACGGCTTCGGGAGTTAAGGCAACCCGTGTCTCGCCGGCGCGCGACTCTCTGAAGAGAGAAATTTTCATGACTTAGTTTTAGCAGGCGCACTACGCCACCCCGGGTGCTCGACACCCGGGTCTTTCGACAGTATTCGCCCGAATAGACGTGCATCCGTGCTCCCCGGCGCGACTAGAAAGACTTTATGGAACTTTCCTACGCCACCGTCTCCTCGGCCCTGGGGCCCTGGACCGTCGAAGGCGATCAATTCGGGGTGACCCGGATCTACATGCCCCACGAGACGCCCGCGCGAAGTTCGAGCGCACAGTGGAACTGCGTGGCACGCGCTGCTCGACAGCTCGAGGAGTACTTCGAGGGCTCGCGCACCTCCTTCGAGGTCGATTTCGCTCCGACGCGAGCCACCCCTTTCCAGCGCGACGTCTGGCGAGCTCTGCAAACACTCCCCTACGGCTGCGTCGCCACGTACGCCGAGGTGGCCCAACTGACGGGACGACCGAGGGCGGCGCGGGCCGTCGGCAACGCCAACCACGCAAATCCGTGGCCGGTCATCGTCCCGTGTCACCGCGTGGTGGCGAGCAACGGACTGGGGGGCTACGGCGGTGGCGAAAGGGTCAAGCGGTACCTGCTCGCCCTCGAGGGCATCGAGCTCGAGGCCTAATCGAAGGGTTCCAGGGTGTCGAACGTATTCGACCGCGAGGCACCCATCCCCCGAGCGGGGAGCAGCGCCGCGTGGCGCAACCCCCGATAGGCCACCCAGAGCAAGATGAAAGCAGACGGCACTTCCACCAGGACCGCCAACACGATTCCCTGACCCAGGTCGCCCCGTCGTGCGGTCGTCACGTCGAACCATGCGTCCACCATGAGCAGCGTCGCACTCGCGGTGGCGAAGATCACTAGCAGGGTGTTGCGCCGCCACGCCGCCCAGGCCGACGCGCTCAACATCAGTACCTGGGCCACGTCGAGCCCCACCCAGGCGATATCCCAGTGATTGGCGACGTAGTGTCGCGGCAGTTCGTAGCCGACGTAGATCGTCCAGATTGTTTCCACCAGGGCGCCGAGCGTGAGGAGTCGCAGTAGTGACCATCGGATGACTCGGACGGTGCGTTCCCTCAACGGTCCTCACTTCTCCAGCCGCGGCGCGGTGCTCGCGTGGCGCCTCACAATCAGACTAATAACGTCGAATCAAGATGCGCATCGTCGAACCGGACTCGACGGTGATGAAGCGGGCCTCTCCCCCGTGGCGTTGCGCGATCTCGGCCACGATCGGCAGACCCAGGCCCGTACCGCCCGACGCGCGCGAGCGCGCAGCGTCGGAACGCACGAACCGCTGGAACAACCGCTCGGAGTTGGTCACGTCGACGCCCGTCCCGTCGTCGTGCACGCAGATCTCCGCCATCGGACCGACGTAACGGGTGGAGAAGGATACCTCCTCGTTGGCGAAGCGCAACGCGTTGTCGACGATGTTGCGCACCATGCGACGAAGCATCGCGGGGTCTCCCCAGACCCGCGTGGGTTGCACCCCCGCGGTGGAGATCGAGAGCGTCGTGATCTGACGCACGCGCCGCGCCTCCTCGCCCAAGATGTCGTCGATGTCCACCTCCTCGCGCCGCATCTCTTCGCCGCGCTCATCACTGCGCGCCAGGAAGAAGAGGTCGTCGACCAGTGAGTCGATTCGCCGCCCCTCGCGACGGATGGTGTCGGTGAACTCCACCCAGTCCGTCTCGTCGAGATGATGAGATGCTCGGTCCACGGTGGCCAGGAGGGTGGTGAGCGGACTGCGCAATTCGTGCGACGCATTCGAGACGAACTCCTGCTGGAGGCGCGTACTCGTCTGGAGGCGGTTGAGCATCGCGTTGAGCGTGCGCGCCAGACGTGAGACCTCGTCGTCGCCACCGGTCTCGGGCACTCTCTCGGCGAGGTCGTTGGCGGCGATCGTCGCGACCCGCCGACGGATCGCCTCAACCGGCGAGAGGGTCAGACCCACGGAGAACCACACGATCGAAGCCACGATGATCAACAGCAACGGGATGGCCACGACGAGGTCGACGAGGATTCGGTGGTTCGATTGGGCAATCGAGTCGCCGTAGATGAATCCCACGACCAGTCCCGAACCGAGTGGCGTCGTGACGCTCTGCGCTTGACCGAGGCTCAGTTGACCCCGGATGGGACTCGTCTTGACCCACTCGAGCAGATCGACGAGGTACTCACTCGAGGAATGCACCGCCACGACTTCGTGCGAGAGTACCGGGTACGAGGCGATGACCCGACTCGCCGCCCAGACCTGGCGATCAGCCAGATTGGTGACCTGCACGACGACGTTGTCGCTCGTGTTGAGCACCAGGGGAATAGCGCCGGCCACGATATTTCGTGATTCGGCGTTTTGGACCTGGGCTATCGCTTGGCTGACGCTGGTCCGGGCTTCGGTGTCATTGGAGTGCTTCGCCACCAGGTAGATGGCCGTGCCCGTGGCCACGAACACGAGGGCGATGACCGAGGACGAAGATCAAAGTGAGGCGGGCACGAATCGATAACGCGCGTCGTCTCATACCCCACTCGAGAACACGTACCCCACGCCGCGAATGGTCCTGATGCGCGACGTCGTGCCCTTGACGTCGAGCTTGCGGCGAAGGTAGCCGACGTACACCTCGACGACGTTGGGGTCACCGTCGAAGTCCGATCCCCAGACCGACGTCGAGGATCTCCTTCTTCGTCACCGTGCGATCGACGCTCTCCATGAGGTACTCGAGCACTCGAAACTCACGCGACGTAAGTTTCGCCTCCACGCCCGTGGGTCGATACTTGGCGACTGATGGTGTCGAGCACGACGTCACCCACCACGACTTTGCGACTTTGGCCGCGATCGAATCGGCGCAGCAACGCGTTGATACGCGCCAGCAGTACGGACCACTCGAAAGGCTTGCGCAAGAAGTCGTCCGCTCCGACCTCCAGCCCCTCGATCTCGTCGAGGTCGCCGTTCTTGGCCGTCAGCATCAGTAGGGGCGTCTGGATCCCCGCTCGACGAATCTCCAGGCAGACGCTGAACCCATTGCGCTTGGGCAACATCAGGTCGAGCATGATGACATCGAAGGGGGACTCCAGCGCCGCGGCCAGACCTTCTTGTCCGTCGTGTCGCTGTTCGACGGCGAACCCCTCGTCGCCCAGCAGGTCGGCAATGGCCTGGGCCAAGTCGATGTCGTCTTCCACAACGAGCACTCGGCGCGGAGTTTCGTTCATTGTAGGTAGAGATTACCGTTGGTCGACTCCACAATGGTGAGTGGCGTGAGACCGTGCGGGGCGGGTCCGGAAATCACCTGGCCCGTCGCCACCTGGAACTCCGAACCATGACACGGACACACCAGCAATTTGGCCGACGGGGCGTAGCCCACTTGGCATCCCGCGTGGGGACATACCGCGTCGTAGCCCACGAAGGTCCCCTTGGACAACTGCAACACGATGCCCGGGTCGCCCGACGACGGGATGGTGAAGGTGGCCGCGGAGCCGACCGGCACCGAACGTCGCGGGGCCGAGCAGCGTCCCCGTGGTGCGCGCCCCCGCTACCAGAGTTGGCGCCCGCCGCACTTCCGGGCAAGCGTCGAAGGGGTGGAGGCCTTCTCTCCCGAGACCGCCGACGCCTCGAGGTGACCGACGGCGGTGGTCAGGAATCCAGTCACCACGGCGGCGCCGGCGACCACCGCCACCGTCGTCGATCCGATCACGACCGAGCGCCGGTCGAAGGTCGTTGATGGCCACGGGCGTCACCTGGGGAGGGCGTTGGTGCAGGACCGGACAGTGCGTCGATGGAACACGGCTTGGTTGTCGAGCGCCTTGCAGTGACCCTTGTGGAAGTTCCCGCACCACGTCTGCACATTGTCGAAGGGCACCGCCACCAGCGGTGACGCGCTGATCCCCGCCTGCTTCGCTGCCGCCCGAGCAGATCATGGCGTCGGCACTGAGGCGTGAGCCGCCTCCCGCGATGATGAGCGGCAGCCACGCGAAGAAGAAGACGATGTCGGCGCCCGTGAAATAGGGCTTGGAGTGAAAGCTCACCGCCAGGAAGAGGTTGAGGCTCAAGAAGGCCCCCGCCGCCGCGGCGATGCGCGTCTTGAGGCCCAGGAGCGTGCCCAGTCCGATCGCCAACTCGCCGTAGGCGATGACCCACCCGATCAGAGCCGCGTGGGGCAACATCGCGTGCAGCAGCGAGTGGATGGGGCTGAGGCGCGCGGCGCCGGCCATCTGGGACTGGATCGACGAGGGTGACGTTGCGCTGGAAGAAGGCCGGGTCGGCGAGCTTCTGTAGGCCGGCGAAGGCGAAGGTTACCCCCAGGAACAACCGCAGGGGCAGAAGGGACCACTCAGACAAGGCCCACGCCCGCGACGGGAATCACTTGAGCGATGCGCGACTCAGCGGTGCGTGGATTCGCCATCTCTGGATTCTAAACTCCGCCTAATTAATAGCGCGCCACCGCGGTGTTGTCGGTAAGGATGTCCACGTGATCAGCGCGTCCATCATCTCCTTCGTCCTGCACGAGATCCATTCGCTCTGCCGGGCCCTCTGGTCTACGTCTTGGTGGTGCTGCTCGTCTTCGGCGAGGCGGCGCTCTTCGTCGGATTCGTCCTGCCGGGAGAGACGACGGTGCTGGTCGCCGGCGTCGTCGCCAGCCAGGGCAACATCAACATCGGCGTCCTGTGCGTGCTGGTCGTGGTATCTGCCGTCGTGGGCGATTCCGTGGGCTACGCCGTCGGCCACCACTTCGGCGACCGACTCTTGACCCTCCGTGTGCTCCAACGACACCGCGCAGGAGCTCGACGCGGCGATCGCCGGAATGCAACGACGCGGCCCGGTCTACGTGTTCCTCGGGCGGTTCACCGCGTTCCTGCGCGCCGTCATGCCCGGGACTCGCCGGTATGTCCAAGATGCACTACCGCCGTTTCCTCATCGCCAACGCGCTCGGGCGGACTCGTCTGGGGTGTCGCCTTCTGCCTCTTGGGCTACTTCGGGGGTTCGCAACTCCCAAGATCGAGAAGTACTCGGGCTGGGCCTCCATCGCGCTCGTCGTCCTCCTGGTCGCGACCGTGATCGGTGTCCACTACGCGCGCAAAATGGTGCGCAAGCGCAATCAGGAGAACGGGACGGTCTAATCTCGTCGGAGTTGGGGCGACACGTCATTGTCGACGAGTACCCATTTCGTACCGCTTCTCGCGAGGAGACCGCGAGCACCGCGCAACGGTCCGGCACCGCACACTAACGACTTCACGTGGACTTCGTCGACGTCGTAGTCCTGATCTCGTCAATCTCGTCGAGGTCGATGTTGACACTCGTGACGATGTTCGCAGATGACGTCGCGCGACCTGGACCTCGATGACTTCGAGGTTCTTCGCCGCGCTCACCGCGTCCTCGGTCGGCGCCTCGACGCCACGGGGGTCCGGCTCGAGTCGTCAAGGAATCCCCGCGTCGAGTTGCTCGCGCGCGGCGAACACGCTCATCGAGTCGGCGGGCAAGGAGGTCGCCAACCACGCGACGTACTCGAGGGCCACCGGGACGACCCAGGGCATGAGCCACGCCTCCAGGCCGAGCCACGCCGGCCACGCCGCGTCGATCGCCGCCACGCCAACGTGGAGTCCGCGTTGCTGGGCGTGGGTGATCGCTCGGACGTAGCGCGTCGAGAGCCGCGGCGTCGCGTTGTCCTCGGCGTGGCTCGAGGCGGGCCCAGGACACCTCGAAGCACACCCCCGACAACCCCGCCTCGCTCGCGAGGTCGAGGACGACCTCGTAGTCGTCCCAGAGGTTCTCGGCGCCCCCGGGACCGGGGTGTCGGCCCAGGGCAATGGTGGGCGTGAAACACGTGGCGGGCTGATAACGGCCGTCGAAACCGCCCTCGCAGGCGTAGGCGCTGAGTGAGGCGAGCACGCGCGGCTGATTCGACACGCGGCTAGTTTCGCACGCGCCAACTCCTCCGGTTAGCGTTTGGCCAAGTCGCGCCGACCAGCGGCGCGGATCACCAGGTGAGGAGAGTCATGTCCGAGGAACTACTACGCAGCCGCGACGGACACGTCGAGGTCCTCACCATCAACCGGCCCCAGGCGCGCAACGCGATCAACCTCGCGACCGCCCAAGCGATCAGCGACGCTCTCGACGAATGCACTACCGACGACGACGTCTGGGTGGTGATTTTGACGGGAGCCGAAGACAAGGCCTTCAGTGCCGGCATGGACCTCAAGGCTTTCGCCCAGGGCGAATTCCCTGCCACCGCCCAGGGATTTGGAGGAATCACCGAGCGCCATTTCCCCAAGCCATTGATCTGTGCGGCCAACGGCTCGGCCTTCGCGGGAGGCTTCGAGATGCTACTCAGCTGCGATTTAGTGGTCGCCGCCGACCATGCGGTCTTCGGCATCCCCGAAGCGTCCCGTGGTCTGATCGCCGGAGCGGGTGGACTCATCCGTCTTCCTCGACGGATCGCCCGCGCCGTCGCCCTCGAAATGGCGCTCACCGGCGAGCCATTCGAGCGCCGCACGCGCCTACGAGATCGGACTCATCAACCGCGTCGTTCCCGGTGTTGAGGTGATGTCGACCGCCATGGCTCTGGCCCAACGAATCTGTGCCAACGCCCCCTTAGCGGTGCGCACGTCGAAGCGAGTGATGCTCGACGCTCTCGACATGAGCGAAGAGGCCGCCTGGACACTCAACAACGAGGCCTTCGGAATCATCGCGGCGAGCGCCGACGCCCTCGAAGGAGCCATCGCCTTCGCCGAGAAGCGAGCGCCGATGTGGCAGGGTAAGTAGTCATGATCCTCGCCACCAGCCAGCTCGCCTCCACTTCGACCCTCGTGCGCCTGAGTCTGCACGTCCTGGCGGCCTGCGTCTGGCTTGGCGGACAGATCGTCGTCGCCGGACTAGTGCCGACCCTTCGATCACTGGGCGAAGAAGCCCCGCGAAGGGTGGCCCAGGCCTTCGGTCGACTGAGCTGGCCGGCCTTCTGGCTCTTGGTCGTGACGGGATTCTGGAATTACGCCGCCGTGCACGGCAGTACGCAGTCCTCGAGCTGGAACGCCGCCTTCGCCATCAAGATGATCATGGTGGTGGCCGCAGGCGTCGGTGCTTTCCTGCACACGCGAGCCACGACGCCTCGGGCTCGGGGCATCTTCGCGGGTGTCGGGATGCTGGCGACCCTGATTGCCATGGTTCTGGGCATCCTCATCGCCGGTTAGTGCAGGCGGTACACCAGCGCGCTCGTGATCGCCGCACTGACCACCACCACCGGGAACGGCGCTTTGGCGATAAGGGCCGCCAGGGCCGCGCCCACTCCTGCCATCCGGTGGTCGAGCACGAGGTGGGTCTTGACCGCGAGGGCCTGCGTCACCACCAGCGAACTAAGTAAAACGACTGGGACCAGCGAATTTATTCGCTGAAGTCGTTCATTGGCCAGCCAACGAGCAGGCACGAGGTACCCCACCAGTTTGATGAGATAACACAGGGCACTGGTCCCGATCAGCACCGCCCAGGTCGTCATTGAGTTCACCATCGCCAGCCCGCCACGACCGCCACCAATACCGTGGCGATGATGGGTGTACCCGAGGGAAGAAGTGGCGTCAGGACGAGGCAAAACACTGCCGCGACGCCCGCGATGGTCCTCACCCGCGCGTCGTGCAGACGAGGCCAGAGCAGACCGAGGAACGCGGCGGGCACCGCGGCGTCGAGACCCCACGCCGCGGGGTTCCCCAGTGATTTGGCGCCGAGGGCACCCACCAGGGTGAAGATGTTCCAAAAGAGGAAAACGCCTGATCCAGTGAGCCAGAATCCATGTCGAACCGCGTCGAGGCCCTGGGGTGCCTGCGCCAATGCCACGTTGGTCGACTCGTCGATGGTGAGTTGCGCCGCGAGCAACCGGCGCCAGCCCCTGACTTCGAGTTGGGGCGCCATTTGCAACGAATACAGCGCGTTGCGAGTGCTCAACAGCGCCGCGGCGGCCACTGCGCTGATCCCCGCGCCGCCGGCTGCCACCACCCCGACGGCAGCGAATTGACTGGCTCCGGTGAAGGTCAACAGGGAAAACAGACTCGGTCTGGAGAACGGTGAAGCCCGGCGGCGACGCCTGCAGCCCCGAACGCCACACCGTAGGCACCCACGGTCAGCGCCACGCTCAGCGCGTCGCGAAGGATGCGGCGCGAGACGTGGGGCATCGGAGCATTCTAGATATCGTCGCCGGGCTCTCACGAAGCGTGTGAGGACTACTCTGTAGTCAATACACGACAAAGGAGTGGACCGTGTTGCTCGCTGCGCTTGATGGAGTTGACGGAATCATCGTCATTGTCATATTGGTCGTTCTTGTCTTCGGCGGTTCCGCCATCCCCAAGTTGGCCCGCAATCTGGGCTCCGCCAAGACCGAGTTCGAAAAGGGCTTGAAGAGCGTCCAAGACGACGGATGTCACGTCGCCCCCCGAGCCCGACGCCCCGCCGACTTCGACACCGAAGGACTCCGACTCCCCGAGTTGAGCGAACTTCACCCGCGGAGCTCGAGGTGACCGTGAGTAAATGAGCCGATTGCAATGTGGCGGGCGCCAAAAAGTTGGCTAAGGTTTAGCCGTGCCTACACCCGCCCTGCCCCCTCAGGGTGCACCGGATCGGTCGCGCCGTTGGCGTCGCGTACGCCGAGCCGCTGCGCTCCCCCTGGCTGCACTCGTCCTTTCTGGTTGTACCGTTCCGGGCTTCGGTGCGAGTGCTGGCGTGACCGAAAGTTCGAAATCGGCCTTCCACCTGTGGCAGGGTTTCTCCATCGGCGCCGTGATTATCGGCGCGTTGGTCGTTGTTTTGATGGGGTACGCCATGTTGCGCTATCGCCGCAGGGGTGACCACATTCCCGCGCAACACCAGTACCACCTCCCCCTCGAGGTGATCTACACCGTCGTGCCAATCCTCATCGTCTTTGGACTCTTCGCCGCCACGTTGGTCGTCGAGAACAAGGCCACCGCGAACCCCCAGACCAACGTCGTGGTGAACGTCAACGCGTTCCAGTGGGGCTGGCAGTTCCTCTACCCGGGCACTAACGCTCTCGTCTACGGTCAGACCACGCAAAGTCCGACCATGGAGATCCCGGTCAATACCAACGTGCACATCAACTTGACGTCGACCGACGTCATCCACGGCTTCTACGTGCACGCCTTCAATTTCTCGCGCTACGCCCTGCCCGGCGTGGTGAACCAGTTCACCATTCGTGCTCAGAGCACCGGCACGTTCTTCGGTCAGTGCACCCAACTCTGCGGGCTGTACCACTCCTTGATGTTCTTCCAGGTGAAAGTGGTGAGCGCGAGTGACTACGCCAAGTGGGTGGCCTCGTTCAACAATCCGACCGCCATCGCCGCGGCCGCCGCGGCTCTCAAGACCACCAACGCGGAGCTCTCTTCGGGCGTCGCTTCAAAGACTTCGTACACGAAATTCGGGAGATAACACATGACTGACGTCCTCGATCCCCCCGTTCACGTCGAACACCACGACGGGGGTCACGAAGAGCACCACGGACCGACGGGGATTCTGAACTGGCTGACGTCGACCGACCACAAGGTCATCGGACTTTCCTACACCGTGACCTCAGTGATCATGCTGGTCATCGGCGGGCCTCTTCGCCGAAATCATCCGTGGCCAATTGGCCACGCCCAACGGAACGCTGGTATCGCTCGCGCAGTACAACGAGCTATTCACGATGCACGGTTCGGTGATGATCTACCTCTTCGCTGGACCCTTCGCCTTCGGCGCGCTCGCCAACATCATGGTGCCGATTCAGATCGGCGCGCCCGACATGGCGTTCCCGCGTCTTAACGCTCTGTCGTACTGGTTGTACCTCACTGGTTCGATCACCATGCTGTCGGGCTTCTTCACCGCTGGCGGTGCCGCGAACTTCGGGTGGGTGGCCTACGCCCCGCTGTCGAACAGCCTCAACACGCCCGGAGCCGGCGCGGACCTGTGGATCGGCGGGTTGCTACTCACTGGCTTCTCGGCCATCTTCACTGGCGTCAACCTCGTCGCCACGATCTTCTACCTGCGCGCGCCGGGCATGACGATGTTCCGCATGCCGATCTTCACCTGGAACATGCTGGTGACCGCCATCCTGATCCTCTTGGCCTTCCCCGTGTTGACCGCCGGACTCGATCATGCTCTACGCGGACCGCCACTTCGGGACGCATATCTACTCCGTGGCGGGAGGAGGCGTCCCCGTGCTCTGGCAGCACATCTTCTGGTTCTGGGGCCATCCCGAGGTCTATATCCTCGCCCTGCCGTTCTTTGGCATGGTGACTGAAGTGATCGCGGTGTTCTCGCGCAAGCCGGTCTTCGGCTACAAGGGGATGATCTTCGCGACGCTCACGATCGCGGCGCTCTCGTTGGGCGTGTGGGCCCACCACATGTTCACCACGGGCGTCGTGCTGTTGCCGTTCTTCTCGATCATGAGTCTCTTGATCGCGGTGCCCACGGGGATCAAGATGTTCAACTGGATCGGCACGATGTGGCGAGGACAGGTATGGTTCTCGACCGCGATGTTGATGGCGATCGGGTTCCTCTTCACGTTCCTCATCGGCGGACTGACGGGGATCTACCTCGCCAGTCCGCCACTGGACTTCTTCACCCACGACACGTACTTCGTCGTCGCACACTTCCACTCCGTGGTCATGGCTCTCGTCCTCGGCGCTATGGCCGGTCTGTACTACTGGGGTCCCAAGATCACCGGGTACCTACTGAACGAGCGGATTGGCAAGGCCCAGTTCTGGTTCTTATTCATCGGCACCCAGGTCTTCACCTTCCCGCTCTACATCCTCGGGCTGCAGGGTATGGCGCGTCGCATGGCGGTCTACCCGCACGACCCCCAATGGAAGACGCTCAACGACCTCTCGACGCTGGGGGCCGTACTGATCGGCGTCTCGACAATTCTTTTCGTGGTGAACGTCGTGGTCAGTTGGAAGAAGTACCCCGCGGGCGACAACCCCTGGGACGCCCAGACTCTCGAATGGTTCACCACCTCACCGCCCCCGCACCACAACTTCTACCGACTGCCCCAGATCCGCTCCGAACGCCCGACCTGGGACCACAACCACCCCGACCACCGTTCACTGCACCACGGCGAGCATGACGTGGACCACGAAAGCGAAGGGTCGCACGCATGAAGGTAGAAGCCAAGATCCTCCTCGGCCTAGGTCTGTTCTTCGGCCTGATGTGCGCGGTCTACTGGAACTGGAGCCTCGAGAACGCCGGTGGCGTCATGATGTTCGCGGCCATGCTGCTCGGCTTCTTGCCCGGGGGCTACTACTACTGGTGGAGCCGGCGCATGAAGCCGCGCCCCGAGGACAACCCTCAAGCCACTCAGACCCAGGGAGCTGGCGTGGTCGGTGCCTTTCCCGGCTCCTCGATCTTCCCCTTCGTGATGGGCATGGGCGCATTCTTCGTGGTACTCGCATTGGTCTTTGGCATCTGGCTCCTCGTGCCGGGCCTGGGCCTGGTCGTGTGGGCCCTGCTCGGCGGGACCGCCGAGGGGCGCCGCGGCGGTCACCACTAAAACAACTTTTGGCCTTCAGCGGGCCGAGCAGTACCTACTTAGAATGGGCCAGGTTGTCGGCACGCGTGCGCGAGTCGTCGATCGACACAGTAAGGAGACGCAGTGTCAACCACCGAAAGTTCCACCAAGGTCGTTCTAGGCGGGACACGAGGTGGGCCCGACGTCGCGACCCTTCGCCAGGACCGCTGGTGGATCCAGCCCGTCATCACGGTCTCGATCCTGACGGCGTTCGTCATCTACTCCACCTGGGCGGCCTTCCAGAACCGCTACTACTACGTCGGGGCCAACGTTGGACGTGATCTCATCAGCCCCTTCTACTCGCCGTGCCTTTCTAGCAATTGCGTACCCGGGGCCAAGGCCGGTTTTGCCTTCAACGGCTGGACGCTGTCGCCGGCCCTGTTGATCTTGATCTTCCCACTGGGTTTTCGCTTGACCTGCTACTACTACCGACGCAGTTACTACCGCGCCTTCTGGTGGTCGCCGCCGGCGTGCGCGGTATCGGACGCGCACAGTTCGTACTCGGGCGAGACTCGCTTCCCGCTCATCATGCAAAACCTCCACCGCTACTTCTTCTACGCGGGTCTCGTCTTCAACACCCTCCTGACCTACGACGCCGTGCGCGCCTTCCGCCAGCCGGGTCTGGGCTACGGCGTGACCGTGGGCACCATTGTGTTGAGCGTGAACGCCGTGCTGCTGTGGGCCTATTCGCTCTCGTGCCACGCCTGTCGCCACTTGTGCGGCGGCGGGGTCAAGAGTTTCAAGGCGCACCCGATCCGCTACCGCTTCTGGAAGCTGCTCACGCCACTCAACGCCAAGCACATGAACCTGGCGTGGGCCTCGCTGGTCTTCGTGGCCCTCACCGACGTCTACGTGCGCCTCGTCGCCTCGGGCGCCCTCACTGACTACAAGTTGTTCTAAGAAGGATTGACGTGACCTACGAACACCACGATTACGACGTACTGATCATCGGTGCCGGTGGCGCCGGTCTGCGCGCGGCCATCGAAGCCAAGCAGCGCGGACTCAAGGTCGGCATCGTCACCAAGTCCCTACTGGGCAAGGCCCACACCGTCATGGCCGAGGGTGGCATGGCCGCCGCCATGGGCAACGTGTACCCGGAGGACAACTGGATGGTGCACTTCCGCGACACCATGCGCGGGGGGAAGTACCTCAACAACAACCGCATGGCCGAGCTGCACGCGAAGGAGGCGCCCGCGCGCGTCCTCGAGCTCGAGCAGTGGGGCGCCCTCTTCGACCGGACCAAGGACGGCAAGATCCTTCAACGCGACTTCGGCGGTCACCGCTACGCGCGCCTGGCACACGTGGGCGACCGCACGGGACTGGAGCTGATCCGCACGCTCCAACAAAAGGTCGTCTCCATGAGCACCGACGTGTTCATGGAATGCAAGGTCTTGAAGCTCGTCCACGACGCCAACGGCAGGGTCGCCGGTTGCGTGGCCTATCGTCGCGCCACGGGTGAGTTCGTGACCTTCGCCGCCAAGGCCGTCATCCTGGCCACCGGCGGAGCGGGCAAGTCCTGGAAGTTCACCTCGAACTCCTGGGAGGGCACCGGTGACGGTCACGCCATGGCGCTGTGGGCGGGCGCCAAACTCATCGACATGGAGTGCATCCAGTTCCACCCGACCGGAATGGTCTGGCCCCTCTCCGTGCGGGGCCTGCTCGTGACCGAGGGCGTGCGCGGGGACGGTGGCGTACTGCGCAACTCCGAGGGCAAGCGCTTCATGTTCGACTACGTCGCCCCGATGTTCCGCGCCGAAACGGCGGAATCCGAAGAAGAGGCCGACAAGTGGTACGACGATCACACCGCTGGTCGTCGTCCGCCGGAACTGTTGCCCCGCGACGAAGTGGCCCGGGCCATCAACGCCGAAGTCAAGGCCGGTCGCGGCACTCCCCATGGTGGCGTCTACCTGGACATCGCCTCGCGCCGTACGCCCGAGTTCATTCGTCGCCGCCTTCCATCGATGTACCACCAGTTCATGGAGCTGGCGGGCGTCGACATCACGACTGAGTCCATGGAGATCGGACCGACGTGTCACTACATCATGGGTGGCGTCCAAGTAGTGGCCGACACCGCCGCGACCGCGGCCCCGGGTCTCTTCGCCGCGGGTGAGGTGGCCGGTGGCATGCACGGCGCGAACCGTCTGGGCGGCAACTCGCTCAGTGACCTCATTGTCTTTGGCAAGCGTGCCGGTGAGGGTGCCGCTGAGTACATCGCAGCCGGCGATCTCGCCGGTCCTATGAACCAGGACGAGGTCGACGCCGCCGTTGCCGAGGCCCTCGCACCCTTCGAGCGCGAGGACGGCGAGAATCCCTACGACATCCAACGCGACCTCCAAGAGATGATGCAGGCGAACGTCGGCATCATCCGCACGCAGAGTGAACTCGACGATGCCACGACGCAACTCGACACCTTCACCGAGCGCGTGAAGAACATCAAGGTCAAGGGCGGTCGTGCCTACAACCCCGGCTGGAACTTGGCCACCGACCTTCCCGCGATGATCTCGGTGTGCAAGACCGTGACCATCGGCGCGAGTCTGCGCAAAGAATCACGCGGCGGCCACACCCGCGAAGACTTCCCCGGCGCCGACCCCGAGTTCGGCAAGTTCAATTTCGCCCACTCCACCAATGGTGGCAACTGGGACAGCGAGATTGTGACCGAGGAGTCTCCGCTTCTACCCATGCCCGAAGAACTCAAGGCCCTGCTCGAGGAGGCACATTAATGGCTGAAGTAACGATGCGCGTCTGGCGCGGTGACGCCAATGGCGGCGACTTCGAGAACTACACCGTGGCCCAGAACGAGGGCGAGGTGGTGCTCGACGTCATCCACCGCATTCAAGCCACCGAGGCGCCCGACCTGGCGTGTCGCTGGAACTGCAAGGCCGGCAAGTGCGGCAGTTGCGCCGCCGAGGTCAACGGAAAGCCGCGACTCATGTGCATGACGCGCATGGATACGCTGCCCGAGGGTCCCGTCACGGTCACCCCGATGAAGACCTTCCCCATCATTCGCGACCTCGTGACCGACGTCTCGTTCAACTTCGCCCAAGCGGAGAAGGTACCGGCACTGTTGCCGCCCCCGATGCCTGAGAACGGCTACGTCATGTTCCAAGAGGACGTGCAACGCGGCCAGGAATTCCGCAAGTGCATCGAATGTTTCATGTGCCAGGACGTCTGCCACGTGATCCGTGACCACGAGGACAACAAGCAGCACTATGCCGGCCCGCGCTTCTTCATCCGCTACGCCGAACTTGAGATGCACCCCCTCGACACCAACGACCGCCGGGATTTAATCCGCGAGGAGATGGGCCTGGGGTATTGCAACATCACGAAGTGCTGCACCGAGGTCTGTCCTGAGCACATCAAGATCACCGACAACGCCATCATTCCCCTGAAGGAGCGAGTGGTCGACGCCCACTACGACCCCGTCGCCTGGCTGGGTCGCAAGATCCGTCGAAAGACCAAGCGCTCGGCCAGCGACGCTGCCGTCCAACCCGCCCCCTAGGACGTGAGCGACTTTCTCTCGGACCCGTGGTTCGAGGAGCTCAACGCCCGACTCCACGCGTCCGCACCGTGGCCACAAGGAGCGCGTGCCTGCCAGGTGGTCATTGAGGTGTCCGACGCGCCTGCGCCCCTACCTCAGGCCCTGACGCTCTCGATCTCCGAAGTGAGGGTCAGTGTCGCGCCGGGTAGCGCCCCGGGGGCCGACACCGTCCTGCGACTCAACTACCTCGATGCCGCCGCCCTCACTTCGGGCCAATTCGACAGCGCGAGTGCCCTTCGCGAAGGCCGCATCAAGGTCCGCGGTGACGTCAACGTCCTGGTGCCGCTCGCGACGTGGCTGCACGCCGCCCTGTCGGACTAGTCCTCCTGCGATCACCTTCGCCGCGTGAGCGGTGGCGTCGGGGAAGAATACGCCGACATCGAGAGACGTCGCGTGGTGACGCTGTCGCGAAGTATCGTGCCCGCCCCAACTAATGAGTCGGCGCGTAGGGGTGCCTCAGGCCGTCTCACGGGCGTCGAGGAGTTTGCGCAGCCACTGGTCGGTCGATCGCCAGCGAGCTTGCGCCGAGATTGTCGCGGTCCGGTGCAGTGCGTAGGAGGCGAGCAGCACCGCCGTGGGAACCACCACCCACGGAATCACCAGAGTCCGTTGGCCACTGACCAGACCCACGACGACCGTGACGATGCCACTGATCAGGAACAACGAGACCACGCTCATCCAGACCAGCACGACGATGAGAAACTGGGGACTCGGTCCGACCTCACCGGTCAAGCACGTACCGCCCGCCTGCGCGATCATCGATCCCTTGAAGACGAAGCGCCACGGACTGGTTCCCGCGTCACGACCCGCAATCACCAGCGAACGCTCTCGACTCCCCGGGGAGCCGATCCGTGAAATATTCTCGAGGGGCGAGATCTGCTCGGATCCCAATTCAGCGCTCAACGCCGCCGATACCTGTTCGAGTGACTGTGGACTCCACATCTCGTAGCGTCGGCGACCCTGGAGAAGTGGTTGAGCGCCTCGCATCGAGCGCGACGCGTGGTTCGACGTGTATGAACTATTCATTGGTCCTGACGTCACGTCCCGAGCCGGAGTTGACGCGCTGTGGCCATCATCATTCATCCCGGTCTCCCATCGACGTAGGACGAGTTTATTGCCTGGTCTGCGCGCCGGCCCATGGCGTTCCCCACGATGCGCCAACCGATACTCCGTGTGGCGCAGTCGGCCCTGAACGTCGGCGAGGGGGTTCGCGCCACCGTCGGCGACGTCGCCGAGCAGGTCGCACCCATGGTGAAGAACCCGTCGCTCGACGCGCGTCGCGGAATCTCAGCGGTCCAGCGAGCGCCGACCTGACGAATGACGCGGGCTACACCAGCCCCAATGCGCGCACGTCTTCGCGCTCGGCAACCAGTTCATCCGTGGTCACCTTGATGCGATCGGCGGCGAATTCATCGATAACGAAATCTTCCTTGACCGACCAATTGCCACGTCCGTCGGCCACCACGGGGAATCCGAAGGTGAGTCCCTCGGGCACGCCGTACTGCCCGGTCGAGGTCACACCGACCGAGACGCAGTCACCGTCGGGCGTCGGCGTCGTGAGGCTCACCACGGTGTCGATGGCCGCGTTGGCGGCCGAGGCCGCGGAACTCGCCCCGCGCGCCTCGATGATCGCCGCACCGCGCTTCTGCACGGTCGTGATGAAGTCGCCCCGCAACCAGTCCTGATCAGAGATGACCTCGGGGGTCAGCGCGCCACCCAGGGTGGCATTGGCGAAGTCCGGGAACTGAGTGGCGGAGTGGTTCCCCCAGATGGCGAGGTTCTTCACGTCGCTCACCGGCACACCGGCCTTCTTGGCCAATTGCGTCTCGGCGCGATTCTGATCCAGACGCGTCATTGCGAACCAACGGTCGGCCGGAATTTCAGGCGCATTGGAGCGAGCGATGAGGCAATTGGTGTTACAGGGGTTGCCCACGACCAGAATGCGCACGTCATTGGCCGCGTTGGCCGCGATGGCGCGGCCCTGAGGCTTGAAGATGCCGCCGTTCACGTTCAGCAAATCACCCCGCTCCATGCCGGCCTTGCGCGGAATCGAGCCGACGAGCAAGGCCCAGGACGTGTTGGTGAACGCGTGATCGAGGTCACTGGTGGCCTCGATACCGGCGAGCAGGGGAAATGCGCAGTCGTCGAGTTCCATCACCACACCGTGGAGTGCCTTCATGGCCGGCTCAATCTCGAGCAGACGCAGGACGACGGGGGTGTCGGGACCGAGCAGCTGGCCCGACGCGATGCGGAACAACAGCGAATAACCGATCTGGCCGGCGGCGCCGGTGACGGTGACGTGGACGGGGGTGGTCATGATTCTCCTTGAGCGAGTCTGTTTAGAGGCGGTCGACGATGGCGGAGCCGAATTCCGAGCACTTCACTTCGGTGGCGCCCTCCATCAGACGCGCGAAGTCGTAGGTGACGATCTTCTCCGCGATGGTCGCTTCCATGGCACGGATGATGTCGTCGGCGGCGTCCTGCCAACCGAGGTGTTCGAACATCAATACTCCCGAGAGCAGCACGGAACCGGGGTTCACCTTGTCCTGACCGGCGTACTTGGGGGCCGTGCCGTGCGTGGCCTCGAAGATGCCGTGACCGGTGGTGTAGTTGATGTTGGCGCCCGGGGCAATCCCGATGCCGCCGACTTGGGCCGCCAGGGCGTCGGACATGTAGTCACCGTTGAGGTTGGTCGTCGCGATGACGTCGTACTCCTTCGGGCGCAACAGGACCTGCTGGAGGGCGATGTCGGCGATGGCGTCCTTGACGAGGATCTTGTCGCCCGGGTCACCCCCGCAGTCGTCCCAGCCCACGAAGGTGTCGGAGTACTCGTCCTTCACCAGTTGGTAGCCGAGCTTCATGAAGTACCCCTCGGTGTACTTCTGGACATTGCCCTTGTGCACCAGCGTCACCGACTTACGACCGCGCTCCAGCGCGTACTTGAACGACGCGCGCAGCAGTCGCTCCGAGCCGAACTTCGAGATGGGCTTAATGCCGATGCCCGCGTGCTCACGAATGTCCCAGCCGAAGGTGTCGTGCAGGTAGGAGCGCAACTTCTCGACTTCGGGGGTGTCGGCCTCGAACTCCATGCCGACGTAGACGTCTTCGGTGTTCTCGCGGAAGATCACCATGTCGACCCACTCGGGGTGCAGCACGGGCGAGGGCACGCCGTGGAAGTAACGCACCGGTCGCAGGCAGACGTAGAGGTCCAGGATCTGTCGCAGGGCGACGTTGAGCGACCGCATGCCGCCACCGATCGGAGTGGTGAGGGGACCCTTGATCCCGATCAGGTGGGTGCGAAAGGTCTCGACGGTCTCGTCGGGAAGCCAGTTGCCCGTCTCCTTGAAGGCCTTCTCCCCCGCGAGGACTTCCTTCCACGCGATGGTCTTGCCGTGCTTTTTCGCCGCGGCATCCATCACCAGTTGCGCGGCGGGCCAGATGTCGACTCCGGTGCCGTCACCCTCGATGAAGGGAATGATCGGGTTGTCAGATACGTTGAGGACGCCTTGAGCGTTCGTTGTGATGATGTCAGCCATATCGCCCATCCTACGACGTAGAAATTGGTTGCTCGAGTGGACCAATTAGGGTCGTCGGACCCCATCGGGGCCGTAGAGTGCTTCGTGGATCTCGCTGCGTCGCGGTGGATCGATTCAGGGTGTAGAAGTGCAGTCCCGGTGCACCCGCATCGAGCAATTGCTGGCACAATTCGGTCGCCGCGGCGCACGCCCTCGGCCCGTACCGCGCTCGCCCCACCGACGTCGCTGCGCCGCCTCGAGGCGTTCGATGAGCGACGCGGGTACCGCGGCGCCCATCTGGGCCATGCGGGCCACGCCCGCTCAGAGTGGTCACCGGCATAATGCCGGGCAGCACCGGCTTCGTGACGCCGAGTTCCGCGAGTTCCGCGACCAAATTGGTCCAGTCCGTCAATTCGAAAAGGAACTGGGTCACCGCGAAATGGGCCCGCTCAAGTTTCGCCGCAAGGTGGCGTCGATCGCTGCGCGAGATCCGCTGATCGAGGATGCCCGAGGGGGTGCGCCGCCACACCAATGGAGAAATCGCCGACTTCGCGCGCCAGCTCCACCAGGTCGATGGCGTGGCGTGAAGTCCGAAGCGACGAGGTCGGGATCGTCAGGGATATCGCCGCCCAGCGCCATGACGTTGACCACTCCCGCCGACTGGTAGTTCTCCAGGATCTCGCGCATCTCCTCGCGGCGATGTCCCACGCAGATCAGGTGCGCCATGGACACGAGATGCCCGTCGCGCTGGATGTCGGTCACGAGGTCGAAGGTGCGCTGTCGCGATTCGCGTCCGCCGCGGTAGGTCACCGAGACGAAGGAGGGACTGAGCTTCTCCAGGTCGTGCAACGTTGCGTTGAGGGTCGCCAACTCCTCATCGGACTTGGGTGGGAAGAACTCGAAGGACCGCGTGGGGCCCGCGGCGAGCAGCTGGTCGATGCGCACTGATCTAGCGACGACCGAAGTCGTCCTCGAGACGCACGATGTCGTCCTCGCCGAAGTAGGTGCCGTGCTGGACCTCGATGAAGACCACCGGCTCGTCGCCGCGGTTCTCGCAGCGATGCGCCGCTCCGATGGCGATGTCGACGGACTCCCCGGGGCTCAGCTCGAGGGTGACGCCCGTCGAGGACCACCGTGGCCACCCCGAGACGACGTACCAGTGCTCGGCGCGGAACTTGTGGGTCTGATAGCTCAGTCGCTTGCCCGGCGTCACGACGATGCGCTTAACCTTGTGGTCGTTCTCGACCGTCGTCGAGAACCGTGTAGCTGCCCCAGGGTCGCTCGTCGTACTCACGGCCCAATTCGTCTGTAGCGCTCATTGAACCTTCTCCGCGGCGAGTACTGCATTTCGTAACAACATGGCGCGCGTCATCGGTCCGACTCCCCCGATGCGCGGCGTGATCCAACCCGCGACCTCGGCGACGTCGTCGGCGACGTCGCTCATCAATTTAGTGCCCGACCAGCTCGTGCCCGCACCCACCACGGCTGCGCCGGGCTTGACCATGTCGCGCGTCACCAGTCCCGCCACCCCGGCGGCGGCGACGATGACGTCGGCGCTGCGCGTCAGGGCGCGCCATGTCGTCGACCCCGGTGTGCACCACGGTCACCGCGGCGTTGCACCCGGGTCGCTTCATCGCCAGCAACAGCGATAGCGGGCGTCCAATGGTGAGACCTCGACCGATGATGACGACGTGTTGGCCCTCGACGGGCACCGAATGCGCGGCCAGCAATTCAACGATGCCCGCCGGTGTGCACGGCAGGGGTCCCGGCGTCCCCATGACCAGACGACCCAGGTTGGTCGGGTGCAGTCCGTCGACGTCCTTCTCGGGCCTGATGCGCAAGCAGGACCTGCTCCTCATTGATCCCCGCGGGCAAGGGCAACTGCACGAGGATCGAGTGGACGTTGTCGTCGTCGTTGAGGCGGTCGATCACCGCCTCCACCTCGGCTTGAGTGGCGCTCGCGAGAGCTCCTCGTGGTAGGAGTGGATGCCGATCGCCTCGCAGTCGGCGTGCTTCATCGCCACGTACTTCGCGCTCGGTCCGTCGTCGCCGACGAGCACCGTCCCGAGTCCCACCGGTCGACCCAGTGCCGCGAGGCGCGCCACCCGGTCGGCCAGCTCCATCTTGATGCGCCCCGCGAGGCGTTCTCCATCCAGTAGTTCAGCCATGTCGCTCCTAGTGACGAAAGTGACGCTCACCGGTGAGCATCATGACGATTCGCGCGGCGTTCGCCGCGGCGATGACTTCGGG
This sequence comes from uncultured Acidimicrobiaceae bacterium, assembly GCA_963734655.1. Taxonomy (GTDB): domain Bacteria; phylum Actinomycetota; class Acidimicrobiia; order Acidimicrobiales; family RAAP-2; genus RAAP-2. The sequence continues at coordinate 48,739 of CAVTHY010000002.1, forward strand.
GTCGCGCACCGAGCCGCCCGGCTGGACCACCGACGTGACGCCCACGCTGGTCAAGGACTCGAGCCCGTCGGCGAAGGGGAAGAATGCGTCGGACGACGCCGCTGATCCCACGGCCTTGTCGCCCGCCTTAGTGGTGGCGATGCCCGCGGCCACGACGCGCGACTGCTGACCGGCGCCGATACCGACCGCGACCCCGTCGCGCGCGAGCACGATGGCGTTCGACGTCGTGCGCGCGCACACCCGCCACGCCAGGGCCAGATCGCGCAACTGCTCGGGTGTGGGTTGGAGGTCGGTCACGCAGCGCCAGTCGCTGACGGGCACGAGCAACTCGTCGGCGTTCTGCACCAGCGCCGTGTTGCCGAAGGTTCGAATCGAGCGACCCAGCGGTTCGGGGGCGGGGGCGCTGAGCAAACGCGTCGCCTTGCGCCGAGCGACCAGGGTGGTGACGGCCTCGTCGGTGAACGACGCAGGCGATGATGACGTCGGCCTGGGGACCCGCCGCGATCAGCGTCGGCGAGTTCGTTGTCCAATTCGCCCCCCACCGCGACGATGCCCCCGAAGGCGCTCTGCGGATCTGCGTCGAGGGCCTTGGCGAAAGCGTCGTGCAGTGTCGGCGGCCACCGCCGCCCCCGAAGCGTTGGCGTGCTTGATGATGGCCACGGCCGCGAGCCCGGGCGCGTCGTCGGCGAGTTCATGCACCAGTCGCCACGCCGCGTCGGCGTCGAACAGGTTGAGGTAGGACAGGGCTGAACCCGCGTGCTGGACCACCTGTCCCACCAGGGCGACGTGCCGGCCACCCGGTAACGCGCACCGATCTGGTGGGGATTCTCGCCGTAGCGAACCACACTCGGCGCGCTCGAGGGTGAGGTGCAGCGTGGGCGGCACCACCTCGTCGACGGCCTCGGGCAGCGGGACCAATCGCTCCCCCGCGGTCCATCCACGCCACGATATCGGCGTCGTAGGCCGCGGTGTGGGCGAAGGCCGCGCGCGCGAGTTCGTGGCGAGTGGCGTCCGCTCAGCTCGCCCGACTCTCGCAGTTCCTCGAGTACCACGCCGTACTGGCTCGAGCTCGTCACTACCCCCACGTGGTGGTGGTTCTTGGCCGCGGCGCTCACCATGGTCGGTCCACCGACGTCGATGAGCTCGATCGAAGGGTCCGAAGCTGAAGGGGTACAGATTGCACACGACCAAGTCGATGGGGGCGATATCGTGCGCGCGCAAGCGCAGCGAGGTGCGAGGCTTCGCCGCGGTTGGCCAGGATCCCTCCGTGGATGCGCGGGTGCAGGGTCTTGACACGACCGTCGAGCATCTCGGGGAAACCCGTGACGTCGGCGACGTCGAGGTGCGCGATGCCGGCGTCGGCGAGCGCGCGCGCCGTCCCTCCCGAGGCGACGAGTTCGAAGCCCAAGCGACTCGAGACCGCGCGCGAAATCGACTAGTCCCGTCTTGTCCCACACGCTCAACAGTGCACGCATCTACACTTCCTCCATCTCTCTGGTTACGGACGAAATGTCGCGACCTTCGTCGAGCGCCGCCATCACCCTAGTGACCACCGTTGGATAGAGTTCGCGCTCTACCGCCTTGATGCGCTCGTGCAAACTGGACTCGTCGTCGTCGGCCGCGACCGCGACGCGACGCTGCGCGAGGATCGGTCCGTCGTCGAGCGCCAGGGTCGCTACGTGCACCGTGCAACCCGTCTCGGCCACGCCCGCGGCCAGGGCCTGGGAGACCGCGTGCCACCCTTTGAAGTCCGGTAACAAGCTGGGATGCGTGTTGAGCACGCGTCCGGGGAAGGCGTCGTGAAAACTCGCGGTGATGATGGTGCCGAATCCGGCCATGGCCACGAGACCGATATCGCGCGCCTTCAATTCACGCGCCAGATCGCTCGAGTAGCGGTCGCGATCGAAGTCGGCGGCGAACCCCCCGTAGGCGGCGCGGTCCAGCAACAGTGCCTCGATGCGCGCATCGCGGGCCACCTCGAGGCCCCGGCACAGGCGATCCGCTCCCACGAGGGCTATCGCCACGCCCCTGTCCACCAGGGCCTCGAGAATGGTTCCCGAGCCCGAGACGAGGACGCAGAGTCGAACGGCCAAGGCCTAGAGCGCCCGCACGATCTCGACCATCTTCTGACCGGCCTCAGTCGGGTTCAAACAGACGTGGACCCCGGCTGCCGCCAACGCGTCCATCTTGGCCTGGGCCGTGCCCTTGGAACCCGAGATGATCGCACCCGCGTGACCCATCTTGCGGCCCGGGGGTGCCGTCACGCCCGCGACGTACGAGACGACCGGCTTGGTCATGTTGTGCTTGATCCACTCGGCCGCGCGCTCCTCCTCCGAACCGCCGATCTCGCCGATCATCATGACCGCCTTGGTCTCGGGGTCCGCCTCGAAGGCCGCCAGGCAATCGATGAAGTTGGTACCCGGGACCGGGTCGCCGCCAATGCCCACGCACGTGGTCTGGCCAATGCCGTGTTGAGTCAGTTCGTAGAGCGCCTGATAGGTCAGGGTGCCCGAGCGAGAGACGATGCCCACTGGCCCCCCGGGGAGCGCAATGTCGCCCGAGGTGATGCCGATATTGCACTTTCCCGGACTGATGATGCCCGGACAGTTCGGTCCGAGGAGACGCACGTGGGGGTAGTTCTCGACCAACTTGTTGTAGGTCACCGCTTCGTCGTGCGCGGGGATTCCTTCGGTGATGCAGACAATGAAGGTGATACCACCCTCGGCGGCCTCGAGAATCGCCGCGGAGGCGAACTTCGGCGGGACGACGACGAAGGACGCCGTCGCGCCCGTGGCCTCGACCGCCTCCTTCACCGAGTTGAAGACGGGGATGCCATCGACGTCGGTGCCACCCTTGCCCGGCGTGACGCCGCCCACGATCTTGGTGCCGTAGTCGCGGTTGCGTAGGCCGTGGAACCTGCCCTGACCGCCGGTCAGACCTTGGACAATGACTTTCGTGTTTTCGTCAACAAAGATGCTCATGGCGCTCCTTAGGCGTTCGCGAGGGACACGGCGCGACGAGCGGCGTCCAACATAGTGGGTTCGGTGATGAGACGGTCATCGAGATGAGGGGCGAGTATCGCACGACCCTCGACGGCGTTGGTGCCGTCGAGCCGCAGAACGATCGGAGCGTTGATGGTGACGCGGCCGAGGGCTTCGAGTACACCCTTGGCCACCTCGTCGACGCGGGTGATGCCACCGAAAATGTTGACGAAGATCGCCGTCACCTTGGGGTCGGCGTTGATGACCTCGAGGGCCGCGGCCATGACGTCGGCGTTGGCCCCTCCACCGATGTCGAGGAAGTTCGCCGCCGAACCACCCACCTGATTCACCACGTCCAGCGTGGACATGGCCAGACCCGCGCCGTTGGCGATGATGCCGATGGTCCCGTCGAGACCGATGTAATTGAGCCCCTTCTCCTTCGCCATCTTCTCGCGTGGGTCCTCGGTCTCGGTCGCGCGGAACTCTTCCCATTCGGGGTGGCGGAACGACGCGTTTTCGTCCAGGGTCACCTTGGCGTCCAGGGCGTGCACCGTGCCGTCCGGGGTCAGGATGAGCGGATTGATCTCGGCCAGGTCACAGTCGCCCAAGGTGTAGCAGTCGTAGAGCTTCACCAGCAATTGCGCGGCCTGTTCGCGTGCCACCTCGTCGAGATCGGCCTCGTGCACCCAGCGACGCGCGGTCTCGATGTCGAGTCCGTGCACCGGGTCGATGGATAAGAAGGCGATGGCGTCGGGGTTCTCCTCGGCGACCACTTCAATCTCCACCCCACCCTGCGCGCTGAGCATGCCCAGGTGGGTCTTATTGGGACGGTCCAGCGTGAAGGAGGCGTAGTACTCCTTCGCTATGTCACTGGAGCGCTCGATCCACAAGCGACGAACGACGTGACCCTTGATGTCGAGTCCGAGGATGTTGCCCGCGTGCAGTCGCACCTCGTCGACGTCGTTGGCCAGCTTGACCCCGCCGGCCTTGCCCCGACCGCCGACCTTGACCTGCGCCTTGACGACAACGGGGTATCCCACGCGATTGGCGACCTCAACGGCCTCCTCCACCGTGTCGGCCACGTCACCGGGCGAGACCGCGATACCGAAGCGTGAGAAATACTGCTTTCCCTGATACTCGAAGAGATCCATTCGTTTCTGCTTTCTGACTTGAGGGGGAAATACGACTGCGACTACGGCGACGGGAGCGGTGGCGTCCAGAGTGCTCTCGAGCCAGGTACCGATCTCGTGCAGGGAGGCACCGGGCGTGAACACCCGAGCGACACCGATCTCGTGAAGACGGGCCACATCGGCGTCGGGAATGATTCCTCCCACCACCAAGACGACGTCGTCACGACCTTGGGCACGCAGGAGTTCGGCGATGCGTGGCACCAGCACCAGATGCGCGCCCGAGAGCAGGGAGAGTCCCAGCGCGTCGGCATCCTCTTGGACGACGGCCTCGACGATCTGTTCCGGAGTCTGGTGCAGGCCGGTGTAAACGACCTCGAATCCCGCGTCGCGCAGGGTCCGGGCAATCACTTTGGCGCCGCGATCGTGACCATCCAGACCGGGCTTGGCGACCACTACTCGGTAGGTACGCTTCACGACCACTCATCTTACGTGAGGCGCGAACCCCCGTCGTCCGAGCGTCGCGAAGGGGGGCGAGTAGCCTTGAGAGTCGTGAGTACTCCAGGAAGCCCTCGGGGAACGGTGCGCGCGCTCGCCTCGGCGATGCGCATCCCGCAGTGGGTGAAGAACGGCTTGCTGGTGGTCGCACCGGGGGCGGCGGGGTCGCTCTTTCACCACACGGTACTTATCAACACCATCTCGCCTTCGCGGCGTTCTCCTTGCGTGGCCTCGAGTATGTACATCTTGAACGACTTGCGCGACATCGAGTCGGATCGTCAACACCCGACCAAGCGCTTCAGGGCCATTGCGTCGGGAGACCTCTCTAAAGGTCGCGCGTTGACGGCCTCGGCGGTACTGGCCGCCATCGGCCTGACGTTCCCGGTCCTGATCCATCACCCTGCGGGTTTCTACCTGATTCTCGCCCTCTACATCGCCGAGACCTTGAGTTACATCTTCTGGCTCAAGAACGCCGTGATCATCGAACTCGGGCTCGTCGCGAGTGGCTTCTTCCTGCGCTCCTACGGCGGCGCGGTGGCCTCGCACATCCCCGTCTCCACCTGGTTCCTCATCGTCGTGACCTTCGGCGCCCTTTTTCTCGTGGTCGGCAAGCGTTCGGCCGAGTTGCGCAACGTCGGCTCGACGAACCGCGCGGTCCTGGCCGAATACACGAGCGAATTCCTGCACTCGGCGCTCACGCTCGCGGCCACCGTCGTCGTGACCGCCTACTGCCTCTGGGCGATCGACACCTCTTCCACCGGACTCTCGTCGATCAAGCACGACGTCATCCCCCTGCGCCTGACGATGGCGCCGGTGGTGCTGGCGGTCCTCTTCATCATTCGCGGCGCGGAGTCGCCCGAAGGCGAGTCGCCCGAGGACCTGCTCCTCAAGAACCGCACGGTGCAGATCCTGGCTCTCATCTGGGCGGGGCTGATGCTCGGGGGTACCTACGTATGACCCGTGAGCGACTGTCGGGCTGGGGGCGCACGACTCCCACCATCGCCGAGGTGCAGAGCCCCACCTCCGAGGACGCCGTGGCCCAGGAGTTATCGCTCGCCACCGGCGTGATCGCCCGCGGACTGGGCCGCAGTTACGGCGACGCCGCTCAAATCAGCGGTGGCGTCGTGATCAACAACCGCTCGCTCGGCGGTATCGGGACCATCGCTCCCGACGGCGTCGTGAGCGTCGGTGCGGGGGTCTCGATCGAGGAGCTGCTCAACGTCACCATCCCCCTCGGGTGGTTCGTCCCCGTCACCCCGGGCACTCGCCAGGTCACCATCGGCGGCGCAATCGCCGCCGACGTGCACGGCAAGAACCACCACCGCGACGGTTCGTTGGGCGACCACGTGCTGGAGATGCGTCTAGTCACCCCTCAGGGGAGTTTCACGGTCTCACCCACTCTCGAACCCGAACTCTTCTGGGCCACCATCGGCGGTATGGGCCTGACCGGCATCGTGACGACGGTGACGCTGCGTCTTCACAGGATCGAGACCGACAAGGTCTTGGTGGACACCACGCGTTTTAAGAATCTCGACGACGTCATGGCCTCGATGGTGGCGGGTGACGACGACTACCGCTACTCGGTGGCCTGGGTGGATTGCATGACCAAGGGCGCTTCGATGGGTCGCGCGATCCTCACGCGAGGCGAGCACGCCACGCGTCGTGACCTCGAGCAGACGTCCTTGGTGGCCCCCGGGTCGGCGCACCTGCGCGTGCCCTTCAACGCTCCTTCGGGCTTGCTCAACCCCCTGTCCATCCGCGTCTTCAACGAGCTCTGGTTCCGCAGCGCGCCCCAGCGACGCGAGGGCGAAGATCAATCACTGGGCGCGTTCTTTCACCCCCTCGACGGGCTGAACGACTGGAACCGCCTCTACGGCCGCCGAGGCTTCGTGCAGTACCAGTTCGCCGTGAGCCGACGCCCAAGCCGAGGTCGTCGTGCGCGCCATCGAACGCCTCTCGTCCTCGGGCGTGCCGAGTTTCCTCGCGGTGCTCAAGCGCTTCGGCCCAGCCAATCACGGCCTCTTGTCCTTCCCCATCTCGGGTTGGACGCTGGCCCTGGACCTGCCGGTCGGGCCCAGCGCTCTCCCGGGCGTGCTCGACGACCTCGACGAGATGGTGATCGAAGCCGGCGGACGGGTCTACCTCGCCAAGGACTCGCGACTCAGCCCCGAGCGCCGTGCGGGTGATGTACCCGCGACTGCCCGAATTCCTCGAGATCAAGAACCGCGTCGACCCCCGACACCAGTTGGCGAGCGACCTCGCGCGTCGACTACACCTAGTAGGAAAGTAGCCATGGAAAACGCCTTCGGCCAACCCCAGAACGTCGTCGTCCTCGGCGGCAGTTCCGATATCGCGCGCGCCATCACCAAGAAGCTCTGTGCCGCGCGCGCCCACACGGTCGTTCTCGCCGGACGCAATCAAGCCCTGCTCGACGAGGCCGCGCGCGAAGCGCTCGACTACGGCGCCTCCAAGACCGATACGGTGATCTTCGACGCCGAGGACGTCACCGAGCGCCCGCGGGCGCGGTCGCGAGCGCCTTCGAGAAGGCGGGCGACCACGTCGACCTGGTCATCATGGCCGTCGGACTCCTCGGGAGTCAGGTACGCGATCAGAGCGACGCCGCGGCGGCCACGCGCATGATGAACGTCAACTTCACCTGGCCCGTCGCCGCGCTGACCGAGGCGCGCAACCGCCTGGTGGCCCAGGGCAGCGGACGAATCCTCGTCATGTCCTCGGTGGGCGCGGTACGCGTGCGTTCGAGCGCCTACCTCTACGGCGGAGCCAAGGCCGGCCTCGACCGACTGTGCCAGGGCATGGCCGATTCACTGGCCGGCACGGGCGTGACGTCTGCAATTCGTGCGCCCCGGGGCCGTGCGCACCCGCATGACCGAAGGGCTGGCCGAAGTGCCCTTCACGACCGGGGTCAACGAGGTGGCCGAAACGGTGATCAAGGGGCTCGCCGAGCGCGGACGCGGTCATCTGGAGTCCGCCGCTGCTGAGGTACGTCTACGCGATCCTGCGCCACCTGCCCGGCCCGATCTGGCGCAAGGTGATGGACCGCTAGGCGGATCCGTCGCCGCGAGCGGCTCAGTCCCGCTCGTGCGGTCGCTACTGGTACTTGGGCCGCAGACTCATCACGAAGAAGTCGCGGGTCCACCAGTTAGCGAAGAAGCGTCCGGGATTGCCGATCATGCTGGGCAGCAGATTGGTGCCGTTGCGCGCCGTTGATCGCCGTGCCGATCGGTCCCGTGTAGGTGGTGTACTGGACCCAGTCGGTGTTGATGTCGAGCTCCATGCCGCGCACCGCCCCCGCGCGCACCAACGTGTCGGCGAGGTCGCTGATCGAAAGCCCGGTCCGCCGACGTAGACCAGCGCACCGTCGGCGGTGATGCCCAGTCCCGAGCGCCACACGTTGAAGGTGCCCCCCAGGGTCTTGCCCCACGCGATGGCGTTGGGATTGTTGAGCCCGGCGACGGGCTTACCGCCGTCCACGATGAGGTCAGGTTCTGGCGCACCGAGGCGACGTTGGGCGTCATGTAGAAGTCACGACCCCAGGTGCCCACGTTCATCGTGCCGTCCTTGTAGATGATCACCGACGCCGCCACCGGGACGCAGCGGGATGATCATCTTGTTGTTGGTGAAGTAACCGCCGTTGGCGTCCTGCATGCGAAATCCCGCGTTGAAGGCGGCGACGATGGTCTTGGAGGCGGTGGCGCGAGATCGGAGCGGTGAAGGGGAACGGGCCGCCGCCGGGGATCTGCGAGCCCGAGTAGAGCTGACCCGAGAGGATCTTGGTGTCCATCCACGCCACGCCCGACCACGTAGCTGGTGTGGATGGCGTCGGGGCGGATGAAGGTCGTGTACACGGCGGGCATGCCCGTTGGCGGTCAGACGACCAGCGGGGTACCACACGCCCTCGCCGCGCGAGGGGCACCGCGGCGGGAGTCTTCAGGTTGGCGGGCAGCGGCAGTGGACTGGGTGCCCTTGGAGATGACCACCGACGGGACGGTGGGGATCTGAAGTCTTGCTCGGGTTGCCACCCACCCCGCCGGGTGCAACTTGTTGTACTCGGTCTCGGCCCAGGTGACGATGCCCCCAAGCCGTGTTGGCGGCCCCACTCGGCCATGCGCGCCTGCAGCGACACGCCGTAGGAGGGGTTGTTCAGGGCGAAGCCCAGCGTCACGCCGTAGATACGAGAAGAGCGACAAGCGTGACGGCGGCCGCGACGACGATTGCGCGGCGGCGCCAGTAGACGTAGGCGGGCAGAGTCGACGACCGTGCCGCGGCGTCGACCCGATACGGCGCTCGAACGTCGAGGACCCGGCTGCGGGCGCGGCTGGCGGCGCGGCGGCGCTTCGTTGCTCATGAAGTACGCAATTTTACACAGCCAATTCCCTCGAAAGCGTCGTTGGCGATATCAAATACCGACTAAGAAGTGACTAAGAGCCCGTCGCGCGCCGCAGCGGCGTCATCGCCAGGACCAGTTGTTTCGTGCCGTGATCGTCGAAAGCGACGGTCGCTCGCGCGTGAGTGCCGCGACCCGTCGACCTTGGCCACTACGCCCACGACCGTAGCGGTCGTGCACCACGTGCTCTCCGACCGCGCAGACCTAGGTTCTCCGCACCCGTCGACCGCACCGGCGGCGCGGCTCCCGGCACCGAAGGCCTTGCCCGCGGTGAAGTCGCTCGCCACGACCCACGAAGCCGTCGTCGTCGAGGGCGAAGGTCGCGCGGCGCATCGGCAACGAGGCCGAGAGGTCGTGCACCAGCTCCGGCGGAATTTCTTGGAGGAAGCGACTCGGGAGCGCGTCGGTGCGCTGGCCCCACATCGTGCGACTCCAGGCGTGGGTCAAGATCAAGTGTCGCATGGCACGAGTGAGACCCACGTAACACAGACGTCGTTCCTCTTCGAGTTCGGCGTCGTCGGAGAGTGCGCGGCGATGCGGAAAGATCGTCTCCTCGAGTCCAGTGATCACCACGAGGGGGAACTCGAGACCCTTGGCCACGTGCATGGTCATCATCGAAATCGCGCCCGCTCCCCCGTCGAGCTGGTCGGAGTCCGCCACCAGCGCCATGCGTTCGACGAAGTCCATCAAGGTGTCGTACTGCGCGGCGGCCGACGCCAACTCGCCCAGGTTCTCCAAGCGCGAGTACGCCTCGTCGGAGTTCTCGGCGCGCAAGCGCGTCACCCATCCCCGTCTCGCGCACGATGGCGTCGATCATCTCTCGCGGGGTGAGGTCGTTGGCCATGGCGCGCAATTCGTCCATGACGAAAGCGAACTTCTCGGCGCCCCGAGAGTGCCTTGGCGGTCAGTCCGGCCGCGGCGCGCGTAGTGCGCGGCCTCGGCGAAGGAGAGTGACGTTCTCGGCCGCGTAGATCGCCGAGCTTGGCCTGGGCGGCTTCGCCGATGCCACGCTTGGGTTCGTTGATCACGCGTCGCGCCGAGGCCTCGTCGCGGGGGTTGACGATGAGGCGCGCGTACGCCAGGGCCGTCTTGATCTCCTTGCGGTCATAGAAGCGCATCCCCGAGATCACCCGGTAGGGGATGCCGGCGCGTAACATCTCCTCTTCGAGCACTCGACTCTGGGCGTTGGTGCGATAGAACACCGCCATCTGATTCCACTCGACGCCGGCCTCGATGCGCGCGCGACGCAGCTCGGTGGCGACCCATCGACCCTCGTCGTACTCGTCGCCGGCGCGGTACAGGCGAATTCGCTCACCGGCCCCGTGATCGGTGAAGAGGTTCTTGGCGTGACGCGACGCGTTCTTGGCGATGACGGCGTTGGCGGCGTCGAGGATGGTCTGGGTCGAGCGGAAGTTCTGCTCGAGCAGGATCACGTCGGCGTCGGGGAAGCGCAGCTCGAACTGCAGGATGTTGCGCACGTCGGCTGCGCGGAATCGATAGATCGACTGGTCCGAGTCACCCACCACGCACAGGTTGCGATGCTGCGCGGCGAGCATCATCACCAGTTCGTTCTGCACGCCGTTGGTGTCTTGGAACTCGTCGACCAGCAGGTACTTGAAGCGCTGCTGGTACGACGCGAGCACGTCCGGCGTCGGCGCGCATCATCGCGACCGCGTTCAGCAAGCAGGTCATCGAAGTCCATGGCGTTGGCGAGTTTGAGGCGCGCCTCGTAGAGACGGTAGATCTCGGCGATGCGTCGGTGGTTGCGGGTCGTCGCGCGTGCCCGGCGTCGGCGTAGCGCTCGGCCGAGAGCATCTCGTTCTTGGCCGCCGAGATCGCCGCCGACACGCTGCGCGGACTGATGCGCTTGGTGTCGAGGTTGAGTTCCTTCATGATGCGCTCGACCGCGCGTCTCGGCGTCGCCCGCGTCGTAGATGGTGAATCCGCGCTGGTATCCGAGCACGTCGGCGTGCGCGCGCAGCATGCGCAGGCACGCGGAGTGGAACGTCGAGACCCACATGTTCTTGGCGTCCTCGCCCACCAGGTCCACCACGCGCCGGCGCATCTCGTCGGCGGCCTTGTTGGTGAAGGTGATGGCCATGATCTCGTAGGGCCGCGCGTCGCCGGTGGCGAGGAGGTGCGCGATGCGCCGGGTCAGGACCCGCGTCTTGCCCGATCCGGCGCCGGCGACCACCAGCAGGGGACCGCCGCGTTGGACCACGGCGCGTCGCTGGGGTTCGGTCAGTCCCTCGAGGAGACTGTCGGGGTCCAGGCGCTGGCGAGGAGTCCTCGGCGTCGTGGCCCCACAGCGACGTCATCGGAGAAGGATACGCCGGCTCACTCCCACTCAATGGTGCCCGGCGGCTTGGACGTCACGTCGAGGGCCACGCGATTGACGCCCGGCACCTCACGGATCAATCGATTGGCGATCGACTCGATGACGTCGTAGGGCAGGCGCGCCCAGTCGGCGGTCATGGCGTCGTCGGACGTGACGGCGCGGATGACGATCGGGTACGCGTAGGTTCGTCCATCTCCCATGACCCCCACCGTACGCACCGCCGGTAACACGGCGAAACTCTGCCAGAGTTCGCGGTACAGGCCGGCCTTCTTGATCTCGTCGACCACCACGTGGTCGGCGTTGCGCAGGATCTCGGCGCGCTCGCGCGTGACCTCGCCGATGATGCGCACGCCCAGACCCGGGCCCGGGGAAGGGCTGTCGCCAGACGATCTCGGCGGGCAGGCCCGAGTTCTTCGCCCACGTGGCGCACCTCGTCCTTGAAGAGACTGCGCAGCGGCTCGATGAGCTCGAAGGAGAGGTCCTCGGGCAGTCCGCCCACGTTGTGGTGGCTCTTGATGTTGGCCGCGTGGCCCGAACCCGACTCGATGACGTCGGGATAGAGGGTGCCCTGGACGAGGAACCGCGGACTCTCGCTCGCCCTCGGCGAGCTCGCGCGCCACCGCCTCGAACTCGCGGATGAAGAGCTCGCCGATGATCTTGCGCTTGCGCTCGGGGTCGGTCACGCCCGGCCAACGCCTCGAAGAAGCGGTCCTGGGCCTTGACGTGGATCAAGTCGCACGCCGAACTGGCGCGTGAACGTCGCTTCGATCTGCTCGCCCTCGTTCTTGCGCATCAGCCCGGTGTCGACGAAGACGCAGGTCAATTGGGTGCCGATCGGCCTTGGTCACGAGCGCGGCGGCGACGGCGGAGTCCACGCCGCCCGACAGCGCGCAGAGCACTCGCTCGGCGCCGACCTGCGCGCGGATGGTCGCCACCTGGTCATCGATGATCGACGTGTTGGTCCACGTCGGCGGGATCTCGGCCACGTGGTGCAGGAAGTTCTCGAGCAGTTCCTGGCCGCGCTCGGAGTGCGCGACCTCGGGATGGAACTGCACCGCGAAGAGACGACGCTGCGGCGTCCTCCATCACCGCGACCGGCGCCAACGGGCGTCGACGCGGTCACCACGAAGCCGTCGGGGGCGCGCAGCGATGGCGTCGCCGTGGCTCATCCAGCACGACTGCGTCGTCGGGCCACTCGCTCCATCAGCGCACTCGGGCCCCGTCGCGTCAGCTCGGTGCGGCCGTACTCTCCGCCGCCGGTGTGGGCGACCTCGCCGCCGAGCTGCAGCGCCATGAGCTGGGCGCCGTAGCAGATGCCCAGGATGGGGATGCCGAGTTCGTAGATCGCGGGGTCGAGCGACGGCGCGGGCACCTCGTAGACCGACTTGGGGCCACCCGAGAGGATGATCGCCGACGGCTTCTTCGCGCGAACCTCGTCGGCGCTGATGGTGCTCTGGACGATCTCGGAGTAGACGCGCGCCTCACGCACCCGTCGCGCGATGAGCTGGGCGTACTGGGCCCCGAAGTCGACGACCAGGACGCGTCAATGGCCCATGCCGACGCCCTGGGCGCGCTGCAACTGCTTGCCCTCGGTCTGCAGCGACGGCGCCAGCATGATCTCGGCCTTCTGGAACTCCTTGAGCGTCTCGTAGCCGCAGGTCGCCATCGACGTGCGCAGGGCGCCGAAGAGGTTCAGTCGTCCGTCGTTCTCGTGGGCCGGTCCGACCAGGACTTCCTTCAAGGTGCCGCGCACCTTGGTGCGCACGCGCGTGCCGCGCGGCAGCGTCGGGTGGAAGGTCGCCATGCCCCAGTGGAAGCCGTGCGCGGGCGCTTCGACGGCGCTGGTCAGCGGCGAGCCGATCATGACCGCGTCGGCGCCGCAGGCGATGGCCTTGGCGATGTCGCCACCCTTGGACATGCCGCCGTCGGCGATGACGTGGACGTAGACGCCCGTCTCGTCGAGGTGGCGCATGCGCGCGCCCGCGACGTCGGCGATGGCGGTGGCCTGGGGAACGCCGATGCCGAGCACCGCGCGCGAGGTGCAGGCGTTGCCCGGTCCCACGCCCACCAGGACACCGGCGGCGCCGGTGCGCATCAGGTGCAGCGCGGCCTGGTAGCTCGCGCAGCCCCCGACGATGACCGGCAGTTCGAACTCGCGGATGAACTTCTTCAGGTTGAGCGGTTCGACGGTCTTGGAGACGTGCTCGGCGGAGACCACGGTGCCCTGGATCACCAGGATGTCGAGCCCGGCGTCGAGGATGGTCTTGGCCATCCAGTCGGTCTTCTGGGGCGTCACCGACGCCGACGTGGTGATGCCGGCGGCCTTCATCTGGCGGATGCGCTCGGCGACCAGTTCGAGCTTGACCGGCTCCAGGTACATCTGCTGCATGCGCGCGGTGGCCTTGTCGTCCTCGAGGGTCTGGATCTCGTCGAAGAGCGGCGTGGGATCCTCGTAGCGGGTCCACAGGCCCTCGAGGTTCAAGACGCCCAGGCCGCCCGAGGCGACCCATCTCGATCGCGGTGGTGGGCGATATCGCGCCGTCCATCGCCGAACCGAGGACCGGCAGTTCGAACTTGTACGCGTCGATCTGCCAGGAGATATCAACATCCTCGGGGTCACGCGTGCGCCGCGAGGGCACGATCGCGATGTCGTCGAAGCCGTAGGCCTGACGAGCCGACTTAAAGATACCGATTTCTACTTCCGCCATGGCGACCTCCGGAGGTGTAACCGCGCTCTGGGGTGAACGTGATTTCCTCCAATCTACTGGACGCCATTGGTCTCACCGCCGACTCGGGACTCCCCGCGGTGCGACGACGTCCACTTCGTCCTGGTCCGGTCGCGCGAGAACGGATGCCCGTGGATGAGACCCCTCGTGGTTCACCTAGTGTGGAGTGCGACTTCCTCCCCCACTTCCTCCCCCGCGCCCATCTCTGGGACCCCAACATCTAGGAGACTCTCCCGTGAAATCACTCGCCCGCTTCAGCGTTCGACGCCGCTGGCTCGTCCTGATCATCTGGATCGTCCTGATCATCGGGGTCAACGCCGCCGCTCAGGCGGCTGGCACGGCCTACTCGAACTCCTTCAGTCTGCCCGGCACGGACTCGACGCACGCACTCCAGCTCCTCGAGAAGGGCTTCCCCCACGCTTCGGGTGACTCCGACCAGATCGTCTTTCACTCGACGTCGGGACAACTCTCGAGTGACGCCACGAACATCACTCCGGTGATCAATTCACTCACCATGCTCACCAACGTCGGTACGGTCTCACCCATCCAGTACTCCACGATCGACCCCACCATTGGCTACGTGACGGTCACCTTCTCCAAGCAGGCCAACCTGCTCAGTACCCCGCAGATTCAAGCAGTGGTCAGCGCGGCGGCGAAGTTGCGCTCCTCCGCACTGCAGGTGGAGTTCGGCGGCAACGCCTTTGGCCAGTTGTCCTCGCCGAAGGGATCACCCGGTGAGGGCGTGGGACTGCTCTTGACCGCCGTTGTCCTGTTCCTGGCCTTCGGTTCCTTGTGGGCCATGCTGTTGCCCCTCGGTGTGGCGCTCTTCGCCATTGGTATCGCCTCCGGCGCCACCACGTTGCTCAGCCACGGGCTCTCCATCGCCCAATTCGCGCCCATCCTCGGCTCGCTCATTGGCCTGGGCGTGGGCATTGACTACGCCCTCTTCATCGTCACGAGGTCCCGCCAGAACCTGCGTCAGGGCATGGGTGTCGAAGACGCCATCGTCACCGCGGTGAACACCTCGGGTCGCGCGGTTCTCTTCGCCGGCGCCACGGTCTGCGTGGCCCTGTTGGGAATGTTGGTGTTGGGCTTCTCCTTCTTGGACGGCCTCGGCATCGCGGCGTCGGTCACGGTGTTGATCACCATGTTCGCCTCGCTCACCTTGCTTCCTTCGTTATTGGCGTTCCAGAAGCACCGCGTACTGAGCCGCCGCGAGCGCGCCCGCTTGGCGAGCGATGGTCCCGAACCCGCCCTGATCGAAGGGGGCTGGCAGCGCTGGGCCCTCTTCGTGAGCCGTCACCCGCGTTCGCTCTCCCTCGGGTCCCTCGTGCTGATCGTGCTGATCGCCCTGCCGATCTTCTCCCTCAACCTCGGTATCTCTGACCAGGGTTCGGACCCCGCGGGTTCGACCACCCGCATGGCCTACGACTACCTGGCACAAGGTTTCGGTCCGGGATCCAATGGCCCGCTCCTAGTGGTCGGCAACGTCACCAGCACCGCCGACGTCACCACGATGCAGTCGCTCGCCACCACGCTGCGCACGGCCCCCGACGTCGCCTTCGTTGGGCCGGTCACCGTCAACGCCACCAAGACGGTGGCGTTGATCACGGTCGTGCCCAAGTCCAGTCCCCAGTCGCTCTCCACGACCACGCTCATCGACGAGATCCGCTCGCACTACGTCCCCGCCGCGACGTCGACGACGCACACGGGTATCTACGTGGGTGGGTCGCGCGCCCTGTCCGACGACTTCGCCAACATCCTCGACTCCAAGATTCCGTTGTTCCTGGTGGTCATCGTCTTGCTGGGTTGTCTCTTGTTGATGGTCGCCTTCCGCTCCGTTCTCATCCCGCTCGTAGCGGCCCTGATGAACTTGTTGGCGGTGGGCGCCTCCTTCGGTCTCGTCGTCGCGGTGTTCCAGTGGGGCTGGGGCAGTTCACTCATTGGTTCGGGCTCCGGGCCCATCGAGTCGTACCTGCCCATCATCATGATCGCCATCCTCTTCGGCCTCTCGATGGACTACCAGGTGTTCCTGGTGTCTCGCATGCACGAGGAGTGGGTCAATACCGCGTGACAACGAGATGGCGATCGTGCACGGACAGGCCAACACCGGACGCGTCATCACCGCCGCCGCGCTCATCATGATCTCGGTCTTCTTCTCCTTCGCCTTCGGCGGTCAGCGCATCATCGCCGAGTTCGGCATCGGCCTCGGGCGGCGCGGTGCTGCTCGACGCCTTCATCCTGCGCACCGTTCTCGTGCCCTCGATGATGCACTTCCTCGGCAAGGCCAACTGGTGGATGCCCAAATGGCTCGACCGCATCGTGCCGCACGTGGCGGTCGAGGCGGGCGACGACAACTAGCGGCGACGAGGTCTGAGCGTCCTCACCCGCGGCGAAACGACCTCGTCAGCGCGAGCTGCGTCGAGCCGTCGCGAGCACCGCGACGTAGTGACGGGTCAGCGAGCCCCCGTACTGTCGATCGATGACTTGGGCGAGATGCTCGAATAGCGCGGCGCGCTTGGCGCTCTCCATGACGAGGAAGCGCGAATAAGTGCCGATGAGCCCCAGGGCCGCCGGCGTCGGGTAGGTGGTCGCCCACGGGTAGAAACGCACGTCGGGGGCGGCGAAGAGCTCACCGGCCACCACCGTCGAACCCTGGGGTGACATCGCCTCCCACAGCGCACCGACGTCGTCGCCGGCGTCGCGAGCGATGCCACGTAGGTCCGCGATATCAGGGGTCTCGCGTTCATCATCGACACCGTGGGTGATACGCAGTTCGCGAGTCGCCTCGCTGAAGACGTGAAAACTCCCTTCGGCAACTGGCTTGTTGCTCGCCAAGGCAATGACGCCGCCCTCGACCAACACCTCCGCCGCCTTGACCCAGCGCAGGGTCGGTGCCACCCAGTGATAGGCCGAAGCGGAGAAGAGCAAGTCGAACACACGCCCGTGGGGCTGCCACTCGTCGAAGGTCGCCACCTCGACCGCGAAACGCTCGTCGCCGAACTTCTCGCGCGCGACGCGGGCCAATTGCTCACCCGGATCCACCCCCAGTACCGACCATCCTCGCGCCATCATCTCCTCGGTGGCGACGCCGGGTCCGCAACCGACTTCGAGAATGCGCGTCGCGGGAGTGACCTCACCGACCTGAGCGAGATCGTCGAAGAGCGCGCGGGGGTAGCGCGGGCGAAACTGGTCGTAGTCGAACGCCGCGTCATCGAAGCGAAGTCCTCTGGTCAGGTCGCGTCGAGGCATGGTCCCATTTTGCCAGCGCGGAGTCGGCGTGACGAGTGGCTGAAGATGAAAAAACCGGGCCCGTAGGCCCGGTTCTTCAAACGTCGCGTGAGCAACGTGTTACATCATGCCGCCCATGCCACCCATGCCGCCATCACCCGCGGGGGCGTGAGCCGGCTCGGGCTTGTCGGCGACGATGGCCTCGGTGGTCAACAACAGGGCCGCGATCGACGCCGCGTTCTGCAGCGCCGAGCGCGTGACCTTGGCCGGGTCGATGACGCCAGCGGCCACGAGGTCCACCAACTCACCGGTCGCGGCGTTGAGCCCGACGTTGCCCTTGGCGTCGGAGACTTCGCGCACCTTGACGGCACCCTCGTAACCGGCGTTCGCCGCGATGTGGCGCAACGGCGCCTCGAGTGAGTTGGCCACGATGCGCGCACCGGTGGCCTCGTCACCTGCGAGGGTGAGGATCAGGGCTTCCACGGCGGCGCGGCTACGCACCAGCGCGGTACCGCCGCCGGCCACGATGCCTTCGTCGATGGCCGCGCGAGTGGCGCTGAGGGCGTCCTCGATGCGGTGCTTCTTCTCCTTGAGCTCGATCTCAGTGGCGGCGCCGACCTTGACGACGGCCACACCACCGGCGAGCTTGGCGAGACGCTCTTGGAGCTTCTCGCGGTCCCAGTCGGAGTCGGTGTCCTCGATCTCGCGCTTGAGCTGCGCGACGCGACCGGCGACGTCCTCGGGTGAACCCGCACCATCGACGATGGTGGTGGCGTCCTTGGTGACGACGATGCGACGAGCACGGCCCAGCAGATCGACGGTAGCCGAATCAAGCTTGAGGCCGATCTCCTCGGAGATCACCGTGCCACCCGTCAAGACCGCCATGTCCTGGAGCATCGCCTTGCGGCGCTCACCGAAACCCGGGGCCTTGACGGCCACGGAGGTGAAGGTGCCGCGAATCTTGTTGACGACGAGCGTGGCCAGAGCCTCTCCGTCGACGTCTTCGGCGATGATGAGCAGGGCGCGAGCCGACTGCATGACCTTCTCCAGCACGGGCACGAGGTCGTGCACGGCGGAGATCTTGGAGCTCGTGAAGAGGATGTACGCATCCTCGAGCACGGCTTCTTGACGCTCAGGGTCGGTCACGAAATATGGCGAGAGGTAGCCCTTGTCGAACTGCATGCCCTCGGTGAGCTCGAGCTCGATGCCGAAGGTGTTGGACTCCTCGACCGTCACCGTGCCGTCCTTGCCCACCTTGTCGATCGCGTCGGCGATGACTTCGCCGATACTCGCGTCGGCCGCGGAGATGGTGGCCACCTGCGCGATCTGGGTCTTGTCGTTGACGGGCTGGCTCTGGGCGTGGATCGAATCAACGGCCGCCTTGACGCCCTTCTCGATACCGCGCTTGAGACCCGCGGGATTGGCGCCGGCCGCGACGTTGCGCAGGCCTTCCTTGATGAGGGCCTGGGCCAGGACCGTTGCCGTCGTGGTACCGTCACCGGCCACGTCGTTGGTCTTGGTGGCGACTTCCTTCACCAGCTGGGCACCCATGTTCTCGAACGGGTCCTCGAGCTCGATCTCTCGAGCGATTGACACACCATCGTTGGTGATCGTCGGTGCACCGAACTTCTTGCCGATGACCACGTTGCGGCCCTTGGGCCCCAGGGTCACCTTGACGGCGTCGGCGAGTTTGTCGACACCGGCTTCGAGGCCGCGGCGGGCCTCTTCGTCGAACTTAAGCAGTTTGGACATATCGGCCTACTTCGTGATCGTGGCGAGTACGTCACGGCTCGAGAGGATCAAGAGGTCCTCGCCGTCGACGGTGATCTCGGTGCCGCCGTACTTGGAGTAGACGACGGTGTCGCCCACGTTGACGCCGGTGGGGATGATCTCGCCCGTGGCGTCGGCGCGACGACCGGGTCCGGTGGCGAGGACCTCACCCTGCTGAGGCTTCTCCTTGGCGGTGTCGGGAATGACCAGACCCGACGCCGTGGTCGCTTCCGCGGTGTTGGGACGGACCACGATGCGGTCTTCTAGTGGGTGCAGTTTCATTGGCATTGCCTCCTGTTTGGTTAGCACTCAAACGTTGTGACTGCCAATTTAGCAGACGAGTGGGCTGAGTGCCAACGTCGACCGGGCCTAGGGCGACAGGCGTTCGCGTCGCCACCCGTCGCTCGCGGGTTCGTATACCACCCGGTCGTGCAGGCGATCGCGACGATGTTGCCAGAATTCGAAGTAGTTCGGGGTCAGGAGAAATCCACCCCAATACTCGGGTCGGGGCACATCTACGCCGTCGAACTCCCCCTCGAGGAGGTCCAGTCGATCCTCCAATTGAGCGCGAGTCCTCAGCACCGAACTCTGGGCGCTGGCGTGCGCGCCGATCTGATGACCGCGCGGACGTGAGGAGAAGTAGGCGTCGGAGGCCGTGGCGTCCATGCGCCGCACGGTACCCTCGATGCGAATCTGGCGACCCAGGGGCTCGCAGTACCACAGCAGGGAGGCCTGAGGATTCTCCTCGAGTTCACGGCCCTTGCGTGAGAGATAGTTCGAATACCAGCCGAAACCGTCCTCGCCGACGTAGCGCAACAGCACCATGCGCGCACTCGGACGCGCGTCTCTCGAGGCGGTGACGAGCGCCACGGCCTCACGCTCGCGCATCTCGGCGTCGGCCTCGTCGAACCAGCGCCGAAATTGGGCGAAGGGGTCCGCGTCAGTGTCGTCGACGTCGAGCGGGATCCAACGCTCGCTCACGAGACCTGCGCCAATGCCCAGTTGGGGCGGGCCGAGAGTGCGAAGTCGCTGGGCCCGTCGTGGGCGAATCGGTACAATCCCGCTGCCGCGATCATGGCGGCGTTGTCGGTGCACATCGAAAGACTCGGGAGCAAAGCAGTGACGCCGAATTCCTTCGCCAACTCCTCGACCCCGCGCCGCAGCGCCGAGTTCGCGGCGACTCCCCCCGCCAGCGCCACCGCGCGCACCGCGGGATTGGTCTCCAGGGTGCGCCGCAGTTTTCTCAACAATTGTTCACACACCGCCGCCTGGAACGAGGCCGCCACGTCGGCGAGGACGACCTCGGGATTCTTCTCGGTAGCGCGTACTACCGCGGTCTTCAGGCCGGAGAAGGAGAAGTCGAAGTCATCGCCCGTCATCGAGACGGGCAACTTGAGCGCCCCCGGCGTGCCGCTGGCGGCCAGTCGGTCGATCTCGGGACCGCCCGGATATGCCAAGCCGAGCCACCGTGCCACTTTGTCGTACGCCTCGCCCGCGGCGTCATCAATGGTCTCGCCCAGGACCTCGTGCTCTCCGGGACCGTGCTGGAGGACGATCATCGAGTGCCCCCCCGAGACCAGTAGCGTCACAATCGGCCACTCGAGGTCGGGCCGCTCCAGGAGCGGAGCGAAGAGGTGACCCTCGAGGTGGTTCACCCCGACGAAGGGTTTCTCCCACGCCAGTGCGTAGGCCTTGGCCGCCGAGAGGCCGATCAGCAACGATCCGATGAGGCCTGGTCCACTCGTGACGGCCACGACATCGATTGCGGGGGCGTGGGGATCGAGCCCGGCGTCGAGGAGCGCGCGGCGCACCACGGGTCCGATCGTCGTGAGGTGGGCGCGTCCGGCCAGCTCGGGCACCACGCCACCGAAGGCGCGGTGCTGGTCGATCGAGGATTCGATGACCGAGGAGCGCACGTGCAGATCGGAATCGACCACCGACGCCGCGGTGTCGTCGCAACTCGTTTCAATGGCTAGCGCGAGGGTCACCACTCCAGCCTAGGGAACGTCGCGCTGGTCCGTCGAAGCCCCCGCGCGCCGCTCGCGGATGTCGGCCCAGAGGATCAGGGCATCCTCGTGGCTCTTTTGGTAGTAGTTCTTTCGCACCCCCACCGGGGCAAAACCGTAGCGGTAGTACAGCTCGAGCGCGCGCGAGTTGGAGACCGCCACCTCCAGGGTCGCTCGGGCCACGCCGCGCTCGCGCACCACGGCCCACGCCTCGTCGAGCAGTGACGTCGCGACACCGCGTCCCTCGTGACCCGGACGTGTGCCGATGGAGTTGATGTGCAACTCGTCTTTCAAGACGAACATCAATCCCAAATAACCAATGATCGACGCCGTTCTCCTCGGCGACGCTGTAGCGGCGACTCTCGGTGTTCGTGATCTCGTCGAGCATCATCGAGCGCGTCCAGGGCTCGGGAAACTGGGCGTTCTCGATGACGAGGATGTCGCTCAAGTCGCGCGCGCTCGGCCAGGCGGATCCGCCAAGCGCTCACGAGCGTTGGCGCGTCGAGAAGTTGGCGACCGCGTCGGCCTCTCGAAGGTACAGCGGTTCCACCTGGGCCACCGGTTCGCGCTCGGCGCCGAGTCGCAGGGCCGCCGTGATCGAAGGCACCAACTGAGTGCTCCACTTCTCCGTTGGGCACCGCCGCGAAATCCCGCGCGTAGCGCTCGACGCCGTCGCCGGTGAACGTGACGGGTGCGCCATTGGTGGCCCACTCGATGACCACGCGCGCGCCACCGCGACCGACGGCTGGTTCAGCGCCGTGACCTCGTCGTCAAGGTGGAAGTTCTGGACGAAGATCTCGCCGCGGCGACCGTCCACGCACACACCAGGGTCCCGCGCGTACCCGCCTCGTGCGCCCCGTGGGCCAAGAGCTCCAGGGACGTCACGCCGACCAGCGGCGCAGCCGGTGCCCTCGCTCAGCCCTAGCGCGGTCGCCAGACCCACGCGCAGACCGGTGAAGAGTCCCGGGCCGCGGTCCACGACCACGCGGTCGAGGTCGCGCGCGCGCAGGTTCGATCTCGGCCAGCGCCCGCGCGATCGAGGAGGTGAGCGACTCGGTGTGGTGGCGGTCCTCGTCGACCACCCAGCCCAACTCGATTCCGTCGGCGGTGCGCAGACCGATCGCGCACGCCGGGGTCGCGGTCTCGATCGCCAGGATGTTCACGACTCACTCCACGTAGCTAGCGCCCGGGATCGTGCGGTGTCGATGGTGCCGCCCACCGTGATGGCGCGAGTCTCGTCGTCGTCGTCGACGAGCTCGAAGGACAACGTGAGCACTTCGCGTCCGAACACCGACGCCGCCAGTTCACCCCACTCGACGAGAGCCACCCCCGCCTCCTCGACCAGTTCGCCCAGGTCGAGGTCTCGGACTTCAGCGATGCTCTCGACGCGATAGACGTCGGCGTGGTGCAGTGTCGCGATACCGAGTTCGTTGTGGGCGTCGTGTGGACGCACCATGGTGAAGGTCGGACTCGTCACGCGCTCGATGACGCCCGAGGCCGCGAGCCACGCCCTTGACGAACGTGGTCTTGCCGGCGCCGAGTCGGCCCGTGAGCAAGCACGATGTCACCGGGTCGCAACGCCGCAGCGAAGGCCTCTCCGGCCCCCTGGGTCGCCGCGTCGTCGCGACAGATGCGCTGGAAACTCACTCACACCCCCAGCGCCCGCAGCGACTCGCAGATCGGCGCGCATCACGTCCACCACGTTAGGACCTGCGCGCAGGGCGGCGGCCGGGTGATAGGTCGCCACGCCGGGAACGTCCTCGTAGTGGCCCGAGACGTCCGTGCATGCGCGAGATGCCCTCGCCGAAGCCGAAGACCGCCTTCGCCGCGACGTTACCGACCGCGAGGATCCTCGTGGGACCCAGTGTGGCGATCTGGGCCTCGAGCCACGGATGGCACGTCGCCACCTCGCTCGCGCGCGGCGTGCGATTCTGGGGCGGGCGGCACTTGACGGCGTTCGTGACGAAGTAGTGGGCCCGTTCCAGACCAAGTTCCTCGAAGATCAGTCGCACGAGTAGCTGTCCACTGCGCCCGACGAAGGGCTCACCGCCCTCGTCCTCGTTACGTCCCGGAGCCTCGCCCACCACCATCAGGCGAGGCGTCGTGGGTCCCGAGCCAATGACGACACGTTGACGCGTCGTGTGAAGCGAGCACGCCTGGCAGAAGGGGAGTTCCGCGAGATCCACGCCTCACTCCACGAGGACGCGTGGCACGCGCGCGCCGATGCCACAGAGGATCTCCCAGGTCACGGTCGCGCCCCAGGTGGCCCAATCCTCAGCGCTGATCGATGCGTCGCCGCTGGTACCGAGCAAGACGACGTCGTCTCCCACGTGAACCTCGTCATCGCCGCAGTTGATCGACAGTTGGTCCATCGTCACCATGCCCGCCAGCGGGTACCGCTTGGCGTTGATCAGAACCTGCGCCCCAGCGTCGAAGAGCCGGCGCGGATACCCGTCGGCGTAGCCGAAGGGGACCGTCGCGATAGTGGAGGGTGCCTCGATCTCGCGGCGCCGTCCGTAACTGGGACGGTCCCCGATCTCGGCGCGACGAGTGGCCACCACCTGCGCGCGTAACGAGAGGGCCGGACGAAGGACCGCCCCGTGCTGGGCCAGTACGTCGCCCAACCACGCGGAGGGGAGGTACCCGTAGAGCACGAGCCCGGGCCGCGTCAAGGTGGCGTGCGACGACGGGTGACCCAGGACGCCCGCACTGTTGGCGAGGTGCACGAGGGGAGGATCGATGCCGTTGGTACGAAGTTCGCGGCGCACGCGATTGAAGACCTCGATCTGGCGCGTGGTGAACGCGCGCTCCTCGTCGCTCTCGCCGTCAGCCACTGAGAAGTGAGTGAATATTCCCTCGAGCTCCAACGCCGCGCAGTCGTTGAGTATCCGTGCGGCGCGCAGTGCCTCACGCGGCGCGACACCTTGACGCAACATGCCCGTGTCGATCTTGAGATGGACCTTGTGGCGCCCCTCGATCTCCGAGGCCACGCTGGCCGCGGCGCGCGCCCCGTCGAGCGAACCCACCGTCAGCGTCAACTCGGCGGCGAGCGCCGCCGCAATGGTCTGCGCGGGAATCTCTGAGAGCAGGAGGATCGCCTCGGTGATACCCGCGGCACGGAGCTCGATGCCCTCATCAATGATCGCGACGGCCAAGCAATCGGCGCCGCCTTCGATCATGGCGTGCGCCGCTAGTACCGCACCGTGGCCGTACCCGTTGGCCTTGACGACGGCGCACACCTGGGTGGGGCCGAGCAACTCTCGCACCACCGCAATGTTGTGGGCCAGGGCGGACCGGGAGATCTCGGCCCACGCGGGACGGTGGACTCCCTCAACCGGCACGTGGTACGTCCGAGGAGCCGATGACGAAAGCCGTCGCGGTCGTGGCGGTGTGCGACAGCGAGACGTGCAACGCGGTGATGCCGCGCACGCGCGCCAGGCCCGCCGCCTCGCCGTACAGCACGATCACGGGTGCCCCGCTGGTCTGACGCTGGACCTCGATGCTCTGAAAGGAGGCGTCGCCCAGGCCCGAGCCCAGCGTCTTGAGCACCGCTTCCTTGGCGGCGAAGCGCGCAGCCAGGCGTTCGGGGCGCTCGGCGGTGTCGTCGCGCTCGCGCTGCGTGAAGAGTCGTTCGATCATGCGGGGACGACGACGCAACGCGAGAGCGAATCGCGCCACGTCCACGACGTCCACGCCCACCGCCACCGTCGCCATCACTCCACCGTGACGGTCTTGGCGAGGTTGCGCGGTCGGTCCACGTTGCGCCCCAGCCCGCGCGCCAGGGAGTACGCCAACAATTGCAGGGGCACGATATCAATCATCGGCGAGAACATCGGATCACAGGCGGGTACGCGCAAGACGAAGTCCGCGACCGCGTCGATCCTTTCGTCATCGTCAGTGGCGACCGCGATGACCGTGGCCCCGCGCGCCTTCACCTCGGCGACGTTGGAGAGGATCTTCTCGTGCATCTTGGGGTCGGTCGTGACCGCCACGACGATGACCCCGGGTTCGATCAACGCCAGGGGTCCGTGCTTGAGCTCACCGGCGGCGTAGCCCTCGGCGTGCAGGTACGTGATCTCTTTAAGTTTGAGGGCACCTTCGAGCGCGGTCGGGAAACCGACGTGGCGACCGATGAAGAAGTAGTCGCGCGCGTCCAGGAGTTGCTGGGCCACCGCGTTGACGTCGTCTCGCCGCGAGAGGGCGGTGGCGATGTGATCGCCCACCGTGTTGAGACCCTGGAGGTACTGCTCGATCTCCTCGGGGGTCAGCGTCTCGCGCAACTGGGCGAGTCGCAGCGCCAGCAACTCGAGCGCCGCCACTTGGGCGACGAAGGCCTTGGTGGAGGCCACCGAGACCTCGAGGCCGGCGCGGGTGTAGATCACGGCGTCCGCCTCACGCGCCAACGAGGAATCGACGATGTTCGAGATCGCCACCACGCGCGCGCCACGACGCTGCGCCTCGCGAATCGCCTGAATCGTGTCGATGGTCTCGCCGCTCTGCGACACGCCGATCACCAGAGTGCCGATCTCGACGATGGGATCGCGGTAACGGTACTCACTGGCAATATCCACGTCGACGCTGAGGCGCGACCAGCGCTCGATCACGTACTTGGCCACGTGGGCGGCGTGTAGCGACGTACCGCACGCCACGAGGACCACGCGCTTCACCTCGCGCAATTCCTGGTCCGAGATGCGTAGTTCGTCAAAGACGATGGTGCCGTCGCGACGACGACGGTCCAGGAGCGTGGAGCGCACCGCGGCTGGTTGCTCGGCGATCTCCTTACTCATGAAGTCGTCGAAGCCGCCTTTTTCGGCGGTCTCGAGGTCCCAGTCGATCTGCAGTTGGCGCAGGCGGACCGGCGCGCCCTCGAGGTCCACCGCGCGGAACCCCTCGGGCCCCAATCGCACGATCTCGTCGTCGTTCACCGCGTAGAAGGCGGTGGCCCGACCCAGAATGGCGGGCACGTCGCTCGCGAGGTAACTCACGCCAGTCGAGGTGCCCACGACGAGTGGTGAAATTCGCCGCGCCGCGACAATGACGTCCGGTTCGGTCGCATCCATGACGGCAATGGCGAAGGCGCCGCGCACGCGCGTCAGTGCGTGACGCACCGCATCGAGGAGTTCCAGGCCCGTACCGCGAAGTTCCTCGACCAAGTGCGCCACCACCTCGGTGTCGGTGACCGAGGTGAAGATGTGGCCGCGCTCGCGCAACTCCTCGCGCAGCTCGGTGTGATTCTCGATGATGCCGTTGTGAATGATGGCCACGTGACCCGAACAGTCGAGGTGGGGGTGGGCGTTCTCCGCTTCGGGGGCACCGTGGGTAGCCCATCGGGTGTGTCCGATACCCGATCGATAGCCCTGGGGGGCGTCCTCGCACTCGACGCGCAGGGCCGCCACCGACTCCGTGCCCGCAGCGGTGCGGGCCCGCCAGGTGTGCCCCGAACGAACGAGGGCGATGCCGGCGGAGTCGTAGCCCCGGTATTCCAGGCGCTCAAGTCCCTGGAGCAGTGTCGCCAGGGTGTCGTTGGATCCTACGACCCCGATGATGCCACACATGGTTTCAGTCTAACCGGGGTAGATTTGGCGCCGACTTTATGACGGACCGAAGAAGTGTGTGCGCACGCGCGCGGTGAAGTTCTTCACGAAGGACCCATCGAGTGCCTCGACCATGACGCGTACGAGGGGCTCGGTGCCCGAGGGGCGTATGAGAAGGCGAACGTCACTGCTCGACACGTTCCACTGACGACACTCGTCGTTGAACATCTCACGCACCGCGAAGTCGTCGTACTCACTCGCCGCGATGTTGATCAGATCCTGGGGGACCCGCTCCCAGGCGGCGTCGCACTGGTCCGCCAATGGACCAAAGCGTGCCACCATGTCGGCCACCAACATCCCCGTCAGCAGGCCGTCTCCCGTCGGGCTCATATGGCGAAAGATCAGGTGTCCGGACTGCTCGGCACCGAAGTTCCAACTGCGCTCTTCGAGCGCGGCGAGGATGTTGCGGTCCCCCACGTCGGTCTCCACAATCTCCACGCCGCGCTCGCTCAGCGCCCGACGCAGTCCCAGGTTGCTCATGACGGTCACGACCACCCCTTGGAGCTCCCCGCGCGATTGACCCTCGAGGGAGAACAGCACCGCGAGGTCGTCGCCGTTGCGCAGGTTCCCTTGAGCGTCGACGGCGATCAGGCGATCGGCGTCGCCGTCAAAGGCGAGTCCGAGGTCGGCGCCGTAGTGCACCACGGCGGCGCGCAAGTCATCGGGGTGGGTGGAACCGCAATTGAGATTGATGTTGGTGCCGTTGGGCGTGTCGTGCAACGTCGTGACCCGCGCGCCAGTCCCTTCGAAGAGTTCGTGAGCCACGTGTGACGCCGCGCCGTTAGCGCAGTCGAGTACGAGGTGTAGTGCCGAGAGGTCTCCGGGCACCAAACTGCGCAAGTGCTCGGCGTACTCGTGCTCGGCCTCGACGTCGACGTCGACGTCGACCTCGGCGAAGGAGGTCGTGCTGCGCAGCGGGAGCGGCGTTGAGGGCGTCCTCGACGGCCTTCTCGGTCGCGAAGTCGAGCTTGGCTCCGCCGACGCCCAAGACCTTGAGTCCATTGTCGTGGAACGGATTGTGCGAGGCCGACACCACGATGCCCGCTCCCCCGCGTCGCTGGGCGATGACGGCCACACCGGGCGTCGTGAAGACGCCCAGGTTGTGCCCGATCGCGCCGACGTCAGCGAGTCCTGCAAGGACGGCCCGCGAGAGTACGGGCGAACTCTCGCGCGTGTCGTATCCCACGAAGATGGGCACCGATAACACGGTTCCCACCGCCCGTCCAAGACGGTATGCGAGGTCGACAGAGATTTCCTCGTAGGCGCGGCCACGGATGCCGTCCGTGCCAAAGTGCACGGCCATGTCGTTTAACGCTTCGAGTACTGGGGAGCCTTACGGGCCTTCTTGAGACCGTACTTCTTGGTCTCCTTCTTACGCGCATCACGCGTCAGGAGTCCCGCCTTCTTGAGAGTCGGACGCAACTCCTCGTTGAGCTCGAGCAGCGAGCGCGCGATGCCCAGGCGCAAGGCACCGGCCTGGCCAGCGACTCCGCCGCCCTCAATGGTCGCGTCGACGTCGTAGGTCTCGACCGTCTCGGTCAAGCGCATGGGCTCCATCACCATCTGGCGGTGAGTGGCCGAGGTGAAGTAGTTGTCGAACGCGCGGCTGTTGATGGTGATCGTTCCAGTGCCGGGGCGCAAACGCACGCGGGCGACGGCCTCCTTGCGGCGGCCGGTGGTCTGGGTCAGCGGGGTAGTCACGAGTGGATCTCCTTAGCCGCGGCGAATCGCCGAGGTGTCGAACTGCGAAGGTTGCTGGGCGGCGTGCGGGTGCTCGGCTCCCGCGTACACGAAGAGCTTGCCCATCTGGGCGCGTCCCAGTCGGTTCTTGGGGACCATGCCCTTGACCGCGTCGAAGACCAGCGCTTCGGGGTCGGTGTCCATCAGGGTCTGCCAAGAGGTCGAACGCAGGCCGCCGGGGTAGCCCGAGTGGCGGTAGCGGAAGTTCTGCTTGGCCTTGTTGGCGGTCACCACGACCTTGTCCGCGTTGATGATGATGACGAAGTCGCCCGTGTCGAGGTGCGGGGCGAAGTACGGACGGTGCTTACCGCGAAGCAGCGACGCGGCGACGGTGGCGAGGCGGCCCAGGACGAGTCCTTCGGCGTCGATCACGCGCCACTCGCGCGTGATCTCTTTTTCCTTCGGTGAGTACGTACGCACAGTTCTTCCTTCAGCGATCTCTTCGTGATCCCTCGATACGCCGAGGGGGACTTTTCATCTTACAAAACCGGAGGGCCCTCCAGCAAATTGACCATAGCCGACCCCCACCAGACTCAGCCCTCCCGCGGGGGCCGGAGCGGGCAGGTGGTCACGGCGATGGCTCTCGAGCCGCTCGTAAATCGTGGATTCGGGCAACTTGTCCTGGCCAATGGCCACCAGTGCCGAGGTGAGGCTTCGCACCATGTTGTGACAGAAACTCTGCGCTCGAATGGTGAATCGCACCGCCGGGGCTCGTTCGGGACTCATTTGCCAGTTGTCCTCGAGACGTTCCCACACCGCGCCCAGGACCCGGCGATTGAGGGGCTGGTCAGGGTCTGAACCATCGGGTCGACGACAAAAGGCCCGAAAGTCATGGGTGCCGAGCAGTTGAGCACTCGCGCGGTTCATCGCGTCGAGGTCCAGCGGGCCCGCCACGGCCCAGGAGAAGGCCTCGTGCAGCGCGAGGGCCGGCGGGGTCGTCTCGAGTACCAGGTAGCGATATTCACGCCACGTGGCCGAGAAACGGGCGTGGAAGCTGTCATCGACCACGTAGGCCGACAGGACCCGTACACGACCACGCAATTGGCGATTGAGAGCCCGGACCAGTCGCTGGGCATCGGGACCACCTCGTGAGGCGAAGAAATCACCGGGCAGATCAACGTGGATCACCTGGGCGAAAGCGTGCACGCCGGCATCGGTCCGACCCGCCCCCACGATCTGGGGTTCTTCTTGGAGGTGCAGAGTCGTCGCGATCGTCGAGCGCAACAGCCCGACCACCGTCGTGAACTCGGGCTGATAGGCGAAGCCGTTCAACCCCTGGCCGTCGTAGGCGATGTCCAGGCGCCACCGTTGGGTGGCCGCTGGGGTCGCCTCAGACGAACTCAATGCGCGCCATCGGGGCGTTGTCGCCCTGGCGCGGCCCGAGCTTCAAGATACGGGTGTAGCCACCCGGGCGGTCGCTGTAGCGTGGCGCGATCTCGACGAAGAGCTTGTGCGCCATGTCCTTGTCACGAATGAAGGCCACGACGCGACGCTGGGCGTGCACCGATCCCTCGGGTGAGTTCTTGGCCGCGGTGACGACCTTCTCCACGATGGGACGCAGCGCCTTGGCCTTGGCCTCAGTCGTCACGATCCCTTCCGCCGCGATCATCGAGGCGACGAGGTTGCCCATCATCGCCTTCTGGTGGGCGCTGTCGCCACCAAAACGCTTGCCCTTGGTTGGAGTTCCACGCATGCTTAGTCCTCTACTCGCAGTGACAGACCGCGCTCGTCGAGACGGTCCGTGACGTCCTTCAAGGACGTCTGTCCAAAGTTGGTGATTGACGTCAGGTCGCGTTCGGTGGCGTTCACCAACTGGGCGATCGTGTTGATTCCCGCGCGCTTGAGGCAGTTGCGCGAACGCTCGGTCAGACCCAATTCCTCGATGCGGATATCGAGTTCACTGGCGGCGGCCTGCGCCGTGCCGACGTCACCGAGTTCCAGGGCCGGAGCCTCGGAGTCGAAGTTGGCGATGAGTTCCAAGAGCGTGCCCAGCGTCTTGCCCGACGACGCCAGTGCTTCGCGCGGGCTGATCGAGCCGTCGGTCTCGATCTCGATCACCAGGCGGTCGAAGTCCTTGGACTGCTCGACACGAACTGGCTCGATCTCGAAACTCACGCGACGCACGGGGGTGAAGATCGCGTCGAGGGGAATCACGCCGATGGTCGAGGAACCCTTGTTGCCCTCAGCACCGACGTAGCCCTTGCCGCGCTCGACGGTCAGGTCGAAGGTCAGTACGCTCTTCGGGCTCGTCAGGTACGCGAGGTGCAGGTCGGGGTTGAGAATCTCGACGTCGGCCGTCGTGGAGAGGTCCGAGGCCAGAACCGGGCCCTCGGCGCGCTTGTCGAGACGCAGCACGACGGGCTCATCGGAGTGCACGATCAGCAAGAGGTCCTTCAAGTTGAGGCAAATGTCCTGCACGTCCTCCTTCACTCCTTCGATGACGCCGAACTCGTGCAGGACCGCGTCGAACTTCACGCGGGTCGCGGCAGCGCCGGGAATCGAGGACAGGAGGGTGCGACGCAGGGAGTTGCCCAACGTGTGGCCGAAGCCCGGGTCGAGCGGTCCGATGCCGAATGACTGGCGGTGGTTGACCTCGTCGCCGAGGGCTTCAATGGTGGGGCGTTGGATGATCAGCATGGGGACTCCTTAAAGGCGGTGAGGGACGATTACTTCGAGTACAGCTCGACGATGAGCTGCTCTTTGATCGACTCGTCGATCTGTTCACGCTGGGGCACGACGCGCACGGTAACGGTGAAGCCGTTCTCGCCGGTCTCGAGCCAGCCCGGAACGTTGCGGTCCAGCACGTCGCGGTTACGCACGACGTTGAAGTTCTCGCGAGTGACAGTCTTGAGGCCGACCACTTCGCCGGGACGCACGCGGTACGAGGGGATCGTGACGCGCTTGCCGTTGATGGTGACGTGGCCGTGGCGCACCAGTTGGCGCGCTTGGGCACGCGACGCACCCCAGCCGGCGCGGTACGCGACGTTGTCGAGGCGCAACTCGAGGAACTGCAGCAGGTTCGTTCCAGTCATGCCGGGACGACGGCTGGCCTCTTCGTAGAGGTTGCGGAACTGCTTCTCGAGCAGACCATAGATACGACGAGCCTTCTGCTTTTCGCGCAGCTGGCCCAAGTACTCCGAGCCCTGACGCTGACGGGCGTTGCCGTGCATGCCCGGCGGGAACGCGCGCTTTTGACGGTCGGAGTTCTCAGCGACGGGGCACTTCATCGTGTGGCAGCGCTCACCCTTGAGGTAGAGCTTCGTGCGCTCACGACGGCAGAGTCGGCAAACGGGTCCTGTGTAACGAGCCATGATTTTCCTTAGCCTCGGCGACGCTTCTTGGGGCGGCAGCCGTTGTGGGGTAGCGGGGTGACGTCCTTGATGGCGACCACTTCAATGCCGGCGGCGGCGATCGAGCGAATCGCGGTCTCGCGGCCCGAACCCGGACCACGCACGAGGACGTCGACCTTCTTGACACCGTGCTCGATGGCGGCACGCGCGCACTTCTCGGCGGCGAGCTGGGCGGCGTAGGGCGTCGACTTGCGCGACCCCTTGAAGCCCACCTGACCCGACGAGGCCCACGAGAGGACGTTGCCCTCAGGGTCGGTGATCGAGACGATGGTGTTGTTGAAGGAACTCTTGATGTGCGCGACTCCGAAGGCGACGTTCTTGCGCTCCTTCTTACGGGTCTTGCGTGCAGCGGTGGGCTTAGCCATTACTTCGTAACCTTCTTCTTACCGGCGACGGTGCGCTTGGGTCCCTTGCGGGTGCGGGCGTTGGTGCGGGTGCGCTGACCGCGGACCGGCAGGCCCTTGCGATGGCGGATGCCCTGGAGGCAGTTGATCTCCATCTTGCGCTTGATGTCCTGGGCGACGTCGCGACGCAGGTCACCCTCAACGGTGATGTTCTGGTCGATGTAGGCACGCAACTTGTTGACGTCCGCGTCGGTCAAGTCCTTGACTCGAGTGGACTCGTCCACACCAGTCGCGGCACAGATCTGCTGCGCCTTGGTCGGTCCTACTCCAAAAATGTACGTCAGTGAAATCACCGTCCGCTTCTCGCGGGGGATGTCGACTCCGGCAATACGGGCCATATTCTTCCTCTCCTAGCCCTGGCGCTGCTTGTGACGCGGGTTCTCGCAGATCACGCGGACGTGACCGGCACGTCGAATGACTTTGCACTTCTCACACATGGTCTTGACGCTGGCGCGAACCTTCATGTCGTTTCTTTCTCGAACTCTCTGGAACGTGAGTTATTTGTAGCGGTAGGTGATGCGGCCGCGGGTCATGTCGTACGGCGTAATCTCAACTTGGACCTTGTCGCCCGGCAGAATGCGAATGCGGTGCATGCGCATCTTGCCCGAACTGTGAGCGAGGACGGTGTAACCGTTCTCTAACTCGACGCGAAACATGGCGTTGGGAAGTGGCTCGACGACGGTACCCTCTACGGTGAACGCGTCTTCCTTTGGCTTACTCAGGTTCTTTCTCCTTGTTGCGGTACTGCGACGCGAAGGAGCACGGAACTCCTAGACGGTTGACCCCACAAGAGGTCGGCTGACTATTCTACCGAATTTTCTCGAGAATGCAAAAGCGACGCCCCACCCCCACGCGGCGGCGACGCCCGCACGGGGCAACCACGGCCAAAATGTGACCGGTGGCCCTAGTTGCCTTTGCGCAACGAGGTCCATGCTGGACGGATGGAGGAATTGCCGGCCGTTTCGGTGTTAGAGCGCGAGGATTGTCTTAACCGGCTGTCGGCGGCCCCGCTCGCACGCATCTTGGTGTCCGTCACGCTGTCTACCGACGGCGCTGCCCGCCCGAATACGTGTTCTGAACAGGGAGAGAGTTCTCATCGCCTCCAGTCGATACGTCGATCCTGCTCGCCGCCCAGCGCCACGACGTCCTCACCGTCCAGGTCGACGGCGTCGACGACCGCAATCACACCTGGTCAGTGGTGGCGTCGGGCATCGCGGAGGTCTCCTCGGACCGTGAGCCCATGGACGACGTGCTGGGTGACGCCTCGAGCTTCGGGGGTCAGTTGGTCTCCTTCCCCATGTCGGTCGTCGTCGGCCAACGGCACTGAGCTTCGCGTCGCGTGCAAGGGTAGTGGAGATGAAGTTCCGTGAACTGCGTGACCCCGACCGGCTGCACGCGCTCATCGACGCCATACTCCTGATGGAGACTGACGCCGCCCTGAGCACTCTGTTGCTGCAGATCGTCACCACCGCCAGTGAATTGGTGGGGGCGCGTACGGGGCGCTCGGAGTACTGGCGCGCGACGGCGCCACGCTCTCAGAATTCATCACCTGCGGTCTCGATGACGAGGCGAAGGCCCGCATCGGCCACCTGCCGACCGGCACGCGGCGTCCTGGGCGAGACCATTCGAGCCGCGCAACCGCTACGCATCGACAACCTCGCCCAACACGAGGGTGCGGTCGGCTTCCCCCAGAACCACCCCGCCATGTCCCGATTCTTGGGCGTCCCGGTCATCACGCGCAACGGGCACATCTGGGGCAACCTCTACGTCACCGAACCCACGAACGGAGAGCCCTTCAGCCACGATGACGAACTCCTCCTCGAGACCTTCGGGCGGGTGGCCGGCGCGGTTATCGACCAATCCAACCTGCGCCGCGAACTGCGAGAACTCTCGGTCGCCGAGGAACGTGAGCGACTCGCGCGCGACCTGCACGACACGGTCATCCAGCGCCTCTTCGGGGTGGGACTCGGACTGCAGATGGCCCTGCCGTCATGATCGACGACGAGGCGCGCCTTCGCGTGGACCTGGCCTTGGACGAGCTCAACGAGACAATCCACGACATCCGCACCACCATCTTCGAAATCGACCAGGACCGCGCCACTGAGGACACGCTGCGTCAGCGCGCGATGGCGCTGACCAATGAGGTCGACATACCGACTCGGCGTCGAGGCTCACCTGCACATGCAAGCGGGCCTCTCCCAGGAGGTCAACGAGCACTGCGCGCACCACACGATCCAGGCGCTGCGCGAGATACTCTCCAACATCGTGCGCCACTCCGAAGCCACCCAGGTCGAAGTGACTATCAACGCGGACGGCGATTTCCTCGTCCTCAAAGTCCTCGACAACGGCGTGGGCTTCGACAACGGCACCGGGTTTGGCCGAGGATTGCGCAATCTGGCGACGCGCTCGCACGACCTCGGGGGCGAGTGCGTGATCGAGTCGAGCCTCGGAAGTGGCACACTGGTGACGTGGACTGCGCTGAAGAAGGCCTGACGTGATACGACTACTCCTCGTCGACGACCACGAGATCGTGCGTCGCGGACTACGAGAACTGCTCGAAGCGAACGCTGATCTCACGGTGACGCACCAAGCCGGCACCCTGGAAGCGGCGCTGGCCCTCGACTGTAGTGACGTCGACGTCGCCGTGCTCGACGTACGACTCCCCGACGGCAGTGGCGTCGACCTGTGTCGTAGTCTGCGCGAGAGTTACCCGCACCTCAACTGTCTGATGCTCACCTCCTTCGCCGACAACGAGGCTCTCAACGCCTCGGTGCTGGCGGGAGCGCAGGGTTACGTCTTGAAGAACGTCCGCGGTGACGATTTGATCAATTCCATCCGTCGCGTCGCGCAGGGTGAGATGTTGCTCAGTACCGAGCAGATCGAGCGAGCGCGCGAACGGCTGCGTCGACAGATCACCGAAGACATGCGTCTGGAGTCTCTTAGTGCCCAGGAGCGACGCATCCTCGAGTTGCTCTCCGAGGGCCTTTCCAACCGAGAGATCGGTGAAGTGATGTTTCTCGCCGAGAAGACGGTGAAGAACTACGTGTCAAACCTGCTGGCCAAGTTGGGTTTCCAGCGTCGAACCGAGGCCGCGCTCTTCGCGCAGCGCCAGTTCGACCGTGAGCGCCACGACTAGTCGACCTGCTTCGCGCGCCGGCGAGCTCGCGCCAGGGCCGCACGTCGGCTCCGGCGGGTGTCACGGCGACCATCGTCGGTAGAGAACATCGACTGTGTCCCGGGTGTGGTGCCGACCGACGCCCCCAGGAATCGATCAATACCGTACGTATTGGACTCGGCGAAGTTGTCATTCTTTGAATTCAGAGTATTCATGACCGTCACCTTCGTGAAATCGGCTCGCGGTGTCGCGCGAGCGTGCCCGACGGCGTCGTCCCCAGCGCCGGAGTAGGCGTTCGGGTAATTCGTCGCTCTCGAAGTGTCTCGATCACCGCGTCACCATGACGAGGCACGACCTTCGAACGCTCCGACCGATGGGATAACGACCAACGGCCGCGACACCGTGGCTACTTGTTCATCGCCTGACGCTCGGCGCTGACGCGAAACTCTTGGTAGACCGCGCGGTCGTGCAAAATGAAGCCGTTCCTACCCGTCGCGGCGCCCTGGCGCAGCGCGGCGACGAAGCGCGTCACGCGCCTGCTCACGTTTTCGCGTGTGGCGACCGTGGGCGCTAGTGGGGAGGGTGCGCGGGTCGCGACCGGTGCGACCTCGATCTGCTCGGCGACGAAGTCCCCGAGGGTGGCGTCATTGCGCTTGATGTCCACGATGCTCATAGTGGTCTTCCTTTCTAGAAGTGAGATCCAGGATCCCCCCGCTTTTCTTGAAAGCGCCGCCTGAAGCAATACATTCATGGAGTGCCCCGTCGACGAAAGCCCATGTCGGTGGGGAACTACGCGCTCAGTTTATCATGATTAATGATGAATAGTGACTTCACATCTATTATAAAGATGGATTATTGCCATCGGTCCCGCCGATAGGGATGACGATTCCCGTCTGATGGCGATGGCGCACCTCGCGTTCGGATGATTCCGATGAGGTCCGGTTCGCGGTATCAGGCGAGGGTGAAGACTTCGGGCCCGTTGTCGGTGACCGCGATGGTGTGTTCGAAGTGCGCGGAGAGTTGTCCGTCCTGGGTCATCACGCCCCACCCGTCTTCGAGCACGTAGGTGTCAGGGCTGCCGACATTGACCATGGGTTCGACGGCGAAGACCATGCCTTCCTTCAGCGTCGGGCCGGGATTGCCGGGCCAGTAGTTCGGGACCTGGGGGCTCTCGTGCATGGCGGTGCCAATGGCGTGGCCGACGTACTCGCGCACCACCGAGAAACCCGCGGCCTCGGCCACGTTCTGCACCGCGCGCCCCACCTCGTGCAGGCGGTTGCCCTTGTGGAGCTGTTCGATGCCCGCCCACATCGAGCGTTCGGTCACCTCGATGAGTTTCGCCGCGAGGTCGCTGATCTCGCCCACTCCGGCGGTATAGGCAGCGTCACCGTGGTACCCCTCGATGATCGCACCGCAGTCGACCGAGATGATGTCGCCCTCGCGCAGGACGTAGTCCCCGGGGATGCCGTGCACGATCATGTCGTTCGGGCTCGTGCAGATCACCGCGGGAAACCCGTGATAGTTGAGGAAGTTCGAACGGGCCCCGCGCTTGGCGATGACCTCAGCGGCCACTTCGTTCAGTTGCCGCGTAGTGACACCCGGACGGATCGCCGCGCGGGTCGCTTCGTGCATCTCCGCCACGACCTTGCCCGCCTTACGCATCTTGTTGAGTTCGTCCGCGGAGCGCCTCACGCCATACCCCGCTCGGCGAGAACGCCGAGTATCTCGGCGGTGACTTCTTGGAGGTCCTGGTCGCCGTCGACGCGCACCAACAGACCACGCGCCTCGTAGAAGGAGAGGAGGGGCGCGGTGTCGCGTTCGTAGACCTCGAGCCGCTTGATGATCGCCTCGGGCATGTCGTCCGCGCGTTGGACGACGTCGCCACCACAATTCGTGCACGTCCCCGAGATCGCTTCGATGTCGGTGTCGCGATAGATCGCACCGCACTCCTGGCACACCCGACGCGACGAGAGTCGCTCGGCCACGAGGGCGTTGGGCACATCAAGGTTGATGCAGATCTTCACGCCGTCGTCACCGAGGATCTGGTCGAGGGCCTCGGCCTGGACGTCGGTACGCGGAAAGCCGTCGAGCAGCGCACCACCAGCCGCGTCGGGCTCGGCGAAGCGCTCCTCGACCAGTCGGTTCACCAGGTCGTCGCTGACCAATTGGCCCGCCTCGAGGATGGAGGCCACTTCGAGACCAATCGGCGGTCTTGTCACGCACCGCGGCACGCAGGATGTCACCGGTCGAGACGTGCGGGATGCCCAGGTGCTGCGCCAGTCGCTTGCACTGGGTGCCCTTACCGGCGCCCTGCTTGCCGAGGACGACGACGATCACGCGTGCGGACATCGCTACTTCTTCAGGAAGCCTTCGTAGTTGCGCATCATCAATTGAGAGTCAATCTGCTGCATCGTCTGCAAGGCCACCCCCACGGCGATCAATAGGGTGGTGCCGTAGTAGGGGAACTTGTTGATGTTCCACAACGCCATCAGGATGC
This sequence comes from uncultured Acidimicrobiaceae bacterium, assembly GCA_963734655.1. Lineage (GTDB taxonomy): Bacteria > Actinomycetota > Acidimicrobiia > Acidimicrobiales > RAAP-2 > RAAP-2. The sequence goes on from CAVTHY010000002.1 coordinate 86,521, forward strand.
TGGGGATGACGGCCACCGAGGCGAGGAACAGCGCCCCCACGACCGTCAGTCGGCTCAACATGCGCGAGAAGTAACGCTCAGTCGGCTCACCGGGACGGATACCCGGGACGAAGCCGCCCTGCTGACGCAACTGCTCGGCCTGCTGGTGGGGCTCGAAGGCGATGTACACGTAGAAGAACGTGAAGGCCAAGATGAGCAAGAAGTCCGAGCCGATGTAGAAGAAGCTGGTCGGGCGCAGTGAGGAGTTCACGAAACTCGTGAAACTGGCCCAGGGCACGATATTGGACAACAAGACCGGGATGTAGAGCACCGATGAGGCGAAGATGATCGGGATCACGCCGGACTGGTTCACCTTCAAGCGGGATGTAGGTGGAGTTCCCACCCATCTCCTTGCGACCCACGACACGACGCGCGAACGTCACCGGGATGCGGCGTTGGCCCTGGTCCATGAAGACAATGAAGAACAGCAGGGCGATGGAGATCACCAAGATGATGAAGAACTTGACCGGACCACCTTCGCTCCAGACCGCCTTACCGCCCGAGGGAAGACCCGCCACGACGTTCGCGAAGATCAAGAGACTCATGCCCTGGCCGATGCCGCGCTGGGTGATGAGCTCCGCGAGCCACATGACGAAGCCAGTGCCCGCGGTCATGATGATCACCATGAACAGGCCCATCCACAGGTTGAACTTGGGGATCAGGTCGATGTTGAAGCCCAGTAGCGCCTGGTCGTGTCCGTGGAAGGCGTAGACCAGCCCGGTCGACTGCAGCAGGGCCAGACCAATGGTCAGGTACCGCGTCGTCTGGGTGATGCGCTTTTGGCCCTCGGGGCCCTGGTCGCGCCATTCGGCGAGCTTGGGGATCACGGTGGTGAGCAGTTGGATCACGATGGAACTCGTGATGTAGGGCATGACCCCGAGGCCGAACACGGCCAGTCTCGTCAGGGCGCCGCCCGAGAAGAGGTTCAAGAAACCGAGTACCCCGCTGGCCCCCGCCTTGGATTGCAGAAGGGTCACCTGGGACCAACTCACTCCGGGGATGGGCAAATTGGCGCCCAACTGGTAGAGGCAGATGATGGCAATGGTGAACAGGACCTTGTTGCGAAGGTCCGGTACCCGGAAGATGTTCGAGAGACGCCGCAGCACGGACGAACTCTACCGGTTCTGGTGCTGGTTGCCCGCCGCCGGCGGACGCACGCTGAAAGGCAGGTCGAGTTCGGTCACGGAGCCGCCCGCCGCTTCGATGGCGGCCTTCGCCGACGCCGAGAAACGGTGCGCCGAGACGTGCAGCGCGCGTCGAGAGCTCGCCGCGGCCGAGGATCTTCACGAGGTCCTTCTTGCGCGCGAGCCCGCGCGCCACGAGCACGTCGGGGTTGATCTCGGTGACGCCGAGGGTCACTAGGGCGTCGAGATTGACGGGCGTGTACTCCACGCGGAAGGGGTTGGTGAATCCCTTGAGCTTGGGGATGCGCTGCAGGAGCGGCAACTGGCCGCCTTCGAAGCCCGCGGGGATCTGGCGACGAGCCTTCTGACCCTTGGTACCACGTCCGGCCGTCTTGCCACCCTTACCCGCGATACCACGACCGACGATCTTCTTTCGGTGCGTCGAGCCCTCGGGCGATTTGAGATCGTGCAACTTCATCAGTTGACCTCTTCCACTGAAACTAGGTGCGGCACCCGAGCGATCATCCCGCGAATCTCGGGACGGTCGGGCAGCAGGTTGGACTGGCTAATACCGCGCAGGCCCAGCGCGCGCAGCGTACCGCGGTGCTTGGGCTTGGTGGCAATCGCCGAACGAATCTGGGTTACTTTGAGTTGAGTCATTGGACTTACGCCTCCGTCTTGAAGAGGTCACCCTCGCGCTGACGTTCGCGATACGCGCGCAACGTCCCCGACGGGATAACGTGGTCGGCCGGCTTGCCGCGCAAAGACGCCAGCTCCTCGGGACGACGCAATTGCTTGAGGCCTTCGATGGTGGCGTGGGCCACGTTGATGCCGTTGGAGGAACCCAGCGACTTCGCGATGATGTCCTTGACACCGGCCATCTCCAAGATGGCGCGCGCGGCGCCGCCGGCGATCACACCGGTACCGGGTGCGGCGGGCTTCATCAGCACCCGCCCCGCGCCAGCCTGGCCAATCACCGGGTAGACGATCGTGGTGCCCGCGAGCGGCACGTCGAAGAGGTTCTTGCGAGCCTCCTCGATGCCCTTTTGGACCGCGAGTCCGGCTTCCTTCGCCTTACCGTATCCCAGTCCGACCTTGCCGTTGCCGTCACCGATCACCATGAGAGCGGTGAAGGAGAAGCGGCGACCACCCTTGACGACCTTGGACACGCGATTCACCTTGATGGTGCGCTCTTCAAACTGTTCGAGATCGCTCATTAGAACTCCAATCCGGCGGCACGCAATTGGTCCGCGAAGGCGGCCACGCGACCGTGGTAGTCGAATCCGCCGCGGTCGAAGACCACGGTGGTGATGTTGGCGGCCTGTGCGCGCTGCGCGAGCAGCGCCGCCACGGCCTTGGCGCCTTCGATGTTGCCACCGCTGGTCGACTTGAGCCCCGCCTCGACCGAGGATGCGGCAGCCAGGGTACGCCCGGCCACGTCGTCGATGATCTGAGCCGAGATGTGCTTATTGCTACGGCTCACGGCGACGCGCGGACGCTCCGCGGTGCCCGAGAGGCGACGGCGGATGCGCGCGTGTCGGCGCTCACGTAGTTCACGAGTAGTACGAGCCATTACTTCGCAGCCTTTCCTGCCTTGCGCAGAACCTTCTCACCGAGGTAGCGCACACCCTTGCCCTTGTAGGGCTCGGGCTTACGAATCTTGCGGATGGTCGCGGCCACCTGGCCGACGACTTCCTTGTCGGCACCCTTGACGATGACGCGCGTCGGGGTGGGAACCTCGAACGTGACACCGTCGGGGGCGTTGAACTTGACCGGGTGCGAGAAGCCCAGGGCCAGGTCCAAGACGGCGGGGCTCGAGGTGGCGGCGCGATAACCCACGCCGATGATCTCGAGCTCCTTGCTCCAGCCCGTGGTCACGCCGGTCACCATGTTGGCGACCAGCGTGCGGGTGAGACCGTGCAGAGACTTCTGACTACGTCTCTTCCGAGGCGCGGTCCACCGTGAGCACGTCGCCCTCTTGGGCGAGGGTGATGCCCTCGGGCAGGTTGCGGTGCATGGTCCCGTTGGGGCCCTTCACCGTGACGACGCCGTCGGCCACGTCGACGGTGACGCCCGCCGGGGACCGTGATGGGATTACGACCGATGCGCGACATCAGCACTCCTCCGTGTTCGTGGGCGTGGTTACCAGACATAACACAGCACCTCGCCGCCCAGCTTGGCCTTGCGGGCTTCGCGGTCGGTCATGAGTCCGTGGCTCGTCGAGACGACGGCCACGCCCACGCCGCCGAGCACCTTGGGCATCTGGTCGGACTTCTTGTAGATACGAAGACCCGGCGTCGAGACGCGCTTGATACCAGCGATCGTCTTCTTGCGGTCCTCGGAGTACTTCAGGTTGATTTCGAGCGTGTCGCCCGGCTTACCCTCGACCTTGGTCACGGTGAAACCGGTGATGAAGCCCTCGCGCTCGAGGACCTTCGCGAGGTTCACCTTGAGCTTGGAACTGGGCATCTTGACGCTGTCGAACATGGCGGCGTTCGCGTTGCGAATACGCGTGAGCATGTCGGCGATGGGGTCAGTCATTGTCATAGCTGTCCTCCTACCAACTTGCCTTCGTCACGCCGGGGACTTCGCCGGCGTGGACCATCTGGCGCAGGCAAATGCGGCACAGGCCGAACTTGCGGTACACCGAGCGCGGACGTCCGCAGCGCTCGCAACGGGTGTAGGCCCGCGTCGAGAACTTCGGCGTCTTCTGCTGCTTAATTCGAAGAGCTTTCTTCGCCATGACTATCGATTCTCCTGCTTGAAGGGGAAGCCGTAGGCGCGCAAGAACGCGCGACCCTGCTCATCGTTTAACGCCGAGGTGACAATGGTGATGTCGAAACCGCGCGGCGCGTCAATCTTGTCGTAGTCGATCTCGGGGAAGATCAACTGGTCGTTCACACCGAAGGTGTAGTTGCCGCGTCCGTCGAAGGACTTGGGCGACAGACCCGCGGAAGTCACGGATGCGCGGAATCGCCAGGCTCAGAAGACGGTCGAAGAACTCCCAGGCGCGGTCACCGCGCAGAGTGACCTTCACCCCGATGGGCTGCTCCTCGCGCAACTTGAAACTCGCGATGGACTTGCGCGCGCGGGTCACGATCGGCTTCTGGCCGGTGATCATCTCGAGGTCGCGCTGGGCGCCCTCGAGCAACGAGGCCTGCTGCGTCGCACGGCCGACACCGGAGTTGAGGACGATCTTCTCCAGGCGCGGGACCTGCATGATGTTGTCGAGCCCGAGCTCCTCCTTGAGCGCCGGGCGAATCTCTTCGTCGAAGCGCACCTTGAGACGGGGACGAGTGGTGGTGGTCATAGTGTCTCTCCACACTTGCGGCAGACGCGCACCTTGGTGCCGTCCGTGATCTTGTAGCCGACCTTCGCCGGACCCTTGTGACCGGCGCACCACAGTGCGACGTTGGACACGTGCAGGGGCATCACCTTGTCGATAATGCCGGCCTGCATCATGGCACCGGTCTGCTTGGTGTGACGCTTGGCGACGTTGAGTCCCTCCAAGATCACCTTGCTCTGCGCGGGCAGAGCCTCTTCCACGCGAGCGCGCTCGCCGCGGTACTTGCCGGCGAGGACGAGGACGTCGTCACCCTTACGGATCTTCATCACAGCACCTCCGGCGCCAGGGAAATAATGCGCATGAACTTCTTGTCGCGCAGTTCGCGACCGACGGGCCCGAAGATTCGCGTACCGCGCGGCTGCAGTTGGTCGTTGATCAGCACCGCGGCGTTCTCGTCGAAGCGGATGTAGGAGCCGTCGGGGCGACGCTTCTCCTTCTTGGTGCGAACGACGACGCAGCGCACCACGTCACCCTTCTTCACCGCGGCGCCGGGGATGGCGTCCTTCACCGTAGCGATGAAGACGTCACCGATCGACGCGTAGCGACGGCGTGAACCACCCAGCACGCGAATGCAGAGCACTTCCTTCGCGCCGGAGTTGTCGGCCACCTTGAGACGGGATTCTTGCTGGATCATCGGGCACGCTCCACAACTTCGGTCAGGCGCCAGCGCTTGAGCTTGGACAACGGACGGGTCTCTTGGACGCGCACGCGATCGCCGATCTTGGCGTCGTTCTTCTCGTCGTGCACGTAGAGCTTCTTGGTGCGCTGTACGGTCTTGCCGTAGCGGGGGTGGCTGACGCGCTCGTTGACGGCGACGACCAGCGTCATGTCCATCTTGTTCGAGACCACGATGCCCTCACGGACCTTACGCGGGTTCGAGCGCGAGTCGTCCTCATCCACCACTGCGGCCTTGGTCTCCTTGCGACGGGCGCCTTGATGACCGGGCCCTTGCGCTCCGGGGCCACGGCGGCGGGCTCGGCCGCCGCGGGGGCGGGGGTCTCTCGGACCGCGACCTCGGGCGCGACGGTCTCCACCTCGGCCTCGTCGGCCGCGGTCTCGACCTCGACGGAGCCGCGGTCTCAGCGGCGGCGTCGGCGTTCACTTCGACCTCGGCGTTCTCTTCGTTGTTCGTGATGTCACTCATGACTACTCACCCTCTCCCGCGGCCTCAGCGGCCGCAATTTCACGCTCGCGCAGGAAGGTGGTCAGGCGAGCGATGTCGCGACGAACCTCACCCAGACGGGCCGAGTTGTCGAGTTGTCCGGTCGCCAGTTGGAAGCGCAGGTTGAAGAGCTCACGACGAGCCTCGCCCAAGCGCTCCAGCAACTCGGCGTCACCTAGCGTGCGCATTTCCGCGACGCGTTCTTTAGTCTTCGCCATTAGATGGTCACCTCCGGGGTGCCGTGCGTACCAGGACGCACGACGAATTTGGCCTTGATCGGCAACTTCTGAATGGCGCGCTCCATGGCCGCGCGCGCGAGCGATCTCGTCGACGCCACCGAGTTCGAACATGATGCGGCCGGGCTTGACGACGGCCACCCAGAACTCGGGGTTGCCCTTGCCCGAACCCATGCGGGTCTCGGCGGGCTTCTGCGTCACGGGCTTGTCCGGGAACACGCGGATCCAGACCTTGCCTCCACGCTTGACGTGACGGGTCATCGCGATACGGGCGGCCTCGATCTGGCGCGCGGTGATCCAACCGGCCTCGAGGGCCTGGATACCGAAGTCGCCGAAGGAGATGTCTACGCCGCCCTTGGCCATGCCGGTCATGCGACCACGCTGCTGCTTACGGTGCTTTACCTTGCGGGGCATCAACATGATTACTCAGCGTCCTTTCGGAAGTGGGGAGTGTCGGTGTGCTCCTGGGCGGTGCGACGCTCGATGTCCTCTTCGACACTCAAGCGACGCTCGACCTCGTCGGTGGCGGCCAGCAGATCGGCCGGATTGACATCGGTCTCGACGGCGCCGACCACGACTTCCTCGACGACGACGTCGCTCTCCACGCGGCGACGTCCGCCACCGGCGCGCACGACACCCTTGGGGGCGGCGGTCGCCGACGTCGGCACCTGGTCGCCCGCAGCCATGGCGGCCTCGCGCACGATCTTCTCGTCGTTGGTGAGCTGGTAGGGCAGGATGTCGCCCTTGTAGATCCACACCTTGACACCGATGCGTCCCGTCGAGGTACGAGCCTCGCGAAATCCGTAGTCGATGTCGGCACGCAGCGTGTGCAGGGGCACGCGACCCTCACGATAGGACTCGCGACGTGACATTTCCGCGCCGCCGAGTCGCCCCGACGCCTGGATCTTCACGCCCATGGCGCCGGCCTTCTGGACGGTCTGGATACCGCGCTTCATCGCGCGGCGAAAAGCCACACGACGCAACAACTGGTCACAGATGCCCTGGGCGATCAACGCGGCGTCGAGCTCGGGCTGCTTGATCTCTTGGATGTTCGAGGAGATCTTGTTCTTCTGACCGGTGATCTTCTCGAGGTCCTTCTTCAGACGCTCGGCCTCGGCGCCGCGGCGACCGATGACGATACCCGGGCGCGCGGTGTGGATGTCCACGCGGATGCGGTCGGAGTTACGCTCGATCTCGATGCGACTGACGGCGGCGCTCTCGAGCTGCTTGGTCAGGTAGTCGCGGATCTTCCAGTCCTCGATGACGAGGTCCTTGTAGCCGCGCTCCTTGAACCAGCGTGACTTCCAGTCCGTCGTGATGCCGAGGCGGAAACCGTAGGGATTTACCTTCTGGCCCATTATTTGGTCTCCTCAGTGGTGTCGTCGGACACCGTCTCGTCCTCGTTGGCCTCGCCAACACTTCTTCGTTCACGTCTCGTCGGCGCTCTGCGGCCTCGAGCGCCGTCGACCTCGATCGATCGGGTCGACAATCTCGTCCTCGGTCGATGTCCACCGACGGCTCGTACTGCGCGACCGGCACGGGCTCGTTGCGACGACGCGAGGAGGCGACGCGGCGCGAACGCGACGCGGCGGCCTGGGCCGAACGCGCGACGCGCAGCAACTCGAGACGGTCCTCGTCGAGGCGCGACACGATCACCGTGATGTGGCAGGAACGCTTGCGGATCTTGCGCGGCGCGTCCTCGCGCACGCGGCGTGAATCGCTTCATGGTGATGCCCTCGTCGGCGTAGGCCGCCGAGACGTACAGCTCGTCGGCGTTCATGCTGTCGTTGTTGACGGCATTGGCGACGGCCGATGCCAGCACCTTGGCGATGACGCCGGCGGCCTCACGAGTGGTCCCCGCGAGAATCTCGGCGGCGCTCTGCACGTCCTCACCGCGAATCAGGTTCAGCACGACACGAGCCTTGGAGGCCGACATGTGGTAACCCTTGCAGGGTGGCGCGGGTGCCGGGGCGTTCGTTGGTCTTGGGTCCAGTCATTAGCGACGTCCCGTCTTTTCCTGGCCGGCGTGGAACTTGAAGGTGCGCGTCGGGGCGAACTCACCGAGCTTGTGGCCCACCATCGACTCGTTGCAGAACACGGGCACGTGACGGCGACCGTCGTGCACGGCGAAGGTGTGACCGACCATGTCCGGGATGACCGTCGAACGACGACTCCAGGTCTTGATGACCTTCTTCTCGTTGGCCGCGTTCATGGCGTCCACCTTCTTGAGAAGGTGTCCGTCGATGAAGGGACCTTTTTTGAGGCTACGTGACATTTTCTACCTACCTCCGCGAGCCGCGTCCACGGCGACGACGAATAATGAGAGCGTCCGACGCCTTGGGCAGGCGGGTACGACCCTCGGGCTGACCCCACGGCGAGACCGGGTGACGTCCACCGGACGTCTTGCCTTCTCCACCACCGAGCGGGTGGTCCACCGGGTTCATGGCCACACCACGCGTCTGGGGGCGGATGCCCTTCCAGCGGTTGCGTCCGGCCTTACCGATCTTGATGAGCTCGTGCTCGGAGTTGCCCACGATGCCGAGCGTCGCGCGGCAGTCGATCGGCACGCGGCGCATCTCGGTCGAGGGCAGACGCAACGTGGCGTAGCCACCGTCCTTGGCCACGAGCTGCACGCTCATCCCGCGCTGAGCGGGCCATCTTGCCGCCGCCACCGGGGCGCAGCTCGACGTTGTGCACGGTGGAACCGGTCGGGATGAAGCGCATCGGCAGGGTGTTGCCGTTGCGGATGTCGGCCTTGGGACCCGACTCGACCATGTCGCCGACCTTGAGGCCGTTGGGGGCGAGGATGTAGCGCTTCTCACCGTCGACGTAGTGCAACAGCGCGATGCGACACGTGCGGTTGGGGTCGTACTCAATCGTGGCGACCTTGGCCGGAATGGCGTCCTTGTTGCGCTTGAAGTCGATGATGCGGTACTGCTGCTTGTGGCCGCCGCCGCGGTGGCGCGACGTCTTGCGGCCGTAGTTGTTGCGACCACCCGTCTTGGGCTTGGGGTCGAGCAGCGACTTCTCGGGCGTCGACGTCGTGATGTCGGCGAAGTCCGACACCGTCTGGAAACGGCGACCGGGGCTGGTTGGTTTGCGGTGACGCAGTGCCATGGCAGTCCTTAGTTCTCGAAGAGGTTGATCGAGTCACCCTCGGCGAGGGTGACGATGGCCCGCTTCGTGCCGGGGCGCGAGCCCACGACACCGGTGCGACGGTTGCGCGTCGACTTACCCTTGCGGTTGAGAGTGTTGACGTTGGTGACCTTGACGTTGAAGGCCTGCTCGACGGCGTTGCGCACGTCGATCTTGGTGGCCCGCGGGTCGACGATGAACACGTAGGTACGGTTGTCCATCAGACCGGTGGTCTTCTCCGAGACCACCGGACGGATCAGGACGCTCATGGCATCGCGCATTAGTTGATCTCCTTCGCTGTCGGCAGGGTGGCGTCAGTGAAGAGCACCCAGTCCGCGTCCAAGACGTCGTAGGCGTTGACCTCGCCGGCGTCGATGGTCTTGACGTTCTCGAGGTTGCGAAACGAGTGGAAGGCCACCGCGTCCTCGCGACTCAGCACGACCAGGATCTTGCCCGAGAGGCCCAGGGCGCCGAGCGAACTCACCGCGTCCTTGGTCTTGGGCGCGGTCCAGGCGGCGAAGCTGTCGATGAGGGCGACGCGCTCCAGGGCGGCGCGGTCCGACAGGGCCGAGTAGAGCGCCAAACGAATCATCTTCTTGGGCGTCTTCTGGTCGTACTTGCGCGGCTTGGGTCCGAGGGCGATGCCACCACCCGGGTAGTGCGGGGCGCGGATGGTTCCTTGACGGGCCCCCCCGGTGCCCTTCTGGTTGAAGGGCTTCTTGCCACCACCGCGGACCTGCTTTGCGGGTCTTGGTGGACTGGGTTCCGGCGCGCTTGGCGGCCAGCTGGGCCTTGACGACCTGGTGCATGACGGCCATGTTGGGCTCGATGCCGAAGATCGTGGGCTCGAGCGCCACGGTGCCGAGCTCCTTGCCCTCGACGCTCTTGCGAGCGACCGAGCGCTGGGCGGGCTCGGGGCGGTCCTTCTTGACCGGTCCGCGCAAGGTAAAGACGTCGCTCATCGAGCACCTCCAGCCTTCATCGGGTTCTTGACCGACGTGCGCAGAACGACCACGCCGCCACGGGGGCCGGGTACGGCACCCTTGACGAGGACGAGGTTGCGCTCGGCGTCGACACCGATCACTTCGAGATTCGTGGTGGTCACCTGGCCACCACCCATGCGACCAGCCATCTTGGTGCCCTTGAAGACGCGGCCCGGGGTCGAGCACGCGCCGATGGAGCCCGGCGCACGGTGGTGCTTGTGGTTACCGTGGGCGGCGCCCTGACCCGAGAAGTTGTGGCGCTTCATGCCACCGGCGAAGCCCTTACCCTTGCTCACGGCGGTGGCGTCGATCATCTCGCCCTTTTCGAACACGTCGGCCAGGATCTCCTGGCCCACGGAGTAGGACGAGACGTCGTCGAGACGCAATTCGACGAGCTTCTTGCCCGGGGTGACGCCCGCCTTGTCGAAGTGACCGAGCTCGGGCTTGGACAACGTGGAGGTGCGGCGGGTTCCCCACGTCACCTGCACGGCCGAGTAGCCCTCCTTCTCGGGAGTCTTTACCTGGACGACGCGAGCTGGGCTGACCTTGACCACAGTCACCGGAATGGCCCGATTCTGGGCGTCCCAGACTTGGGTCATGCCCACCTTCTCGCCGACGATCGCTTTGGTCGCCACGTGTGCCTCTCTTCTTCCTATAACCTGCGTATCGGTTGTCCCGACACACAGACGCTCCGCCGGGCCATAGAAACCCGAACGGAGCGCTCGACTTGTTCGGTTCAGTGTCCCTCGAATGAGGCGACTGAACACTTCTGTTGTTGCCCTTCGTACCGACAGGGGTACTAACCGTACACCACGGGGCCCCGCGGACGCAAAACGTCCGCGGGGCCTCGGTGAGTACTTAATTCTGACGAATCTTGATCTCGATGTCCACGCCGGCGGGAAGGTCGAGTCGCTGAAGCGAGTCGACCGTCTTCGCCGAGTGGTCCACGATGTCCAACAGACGCTTGTGCACGCGCATCTCGAAGTGCTCGCGCGAGTCCTTGTGCTTGTGCGGTCCGCGAACCACCGTGTAGCGGTGCTTCTCGGTCGGCAGCGGCACGGGACCCTGCACGCGGGCGTTGGTACGCTCCACGGTCTGCACGATCTTCGCGCAGGACTGGTCCAGGACCTGGTGGTCGAAGGCCTTCAGCCGGATTCGGATCATTTGACGGTTGTCGGCCATTGCGACTCCTACTTCAGGATCTTGACGACGCGGCCCGAACCCACGGTGCGGCCACCCTCGCGGATGGAGAAGGTCAGACCCTCTTCCATGGCGATCGGCTTACCCAGGGTCACGGTCATTTCCGTGTTGTCGCCCGGCATGACCATCTCGGTGCCCGCGGGCAACTCAATGGTTCCGGTGACGTCGGTCGTACGGAAGTAGAACTGCGGACGGTAGTTCGCGAAGAACGGCTTGTGACGGCCACCCTCGTTCTTGGTCAACACGTAGACCGAAGCCTCGAAGACGGTGTGGGGAGTGATCGTACCCGGCTTGCACAGCACCTGGCCGCGCTCGACGTCTTCCTTCTTCGTGCCACGCAAGCAGGGCGCCGAGGTTGTCACCGGCCTGACCCTGGTCCAGGAGCTTGCGGAACATCTCGATGCCGGTCACGACGGTCTTGGTCGTGTCGACGCAGACCCACGATCTCGACTTCGTCGCCGACCTTGATGATGCCCTGCTCGACCTTGCCGGTCACCACGGTGCCACGACCGGTGATCGACATGACGTCCTCGATGGACATCAAGAACGGCTTGTCGGTCGAACGCTCGGGCTCGGGGATGTAGGCGTCGACGGCGTCCATGAGCTCCATGATCTTGTCGCCCCACGCCTCGTCGCCCTCAAGGGCCTTCAGAGCGGAGACGCGCACGATCGGCACGTCGTCGCCGGGGAAGTCGTAGCTGGTCAGCAGCTCGCGGATCTCCATCTCGACGAGCTCGAGGAGCTCCTCGTCGTCGACCACGTCGGCCTTGTTGAGGGCCACGACGATGTAGGGCACACCCACCTGGCGCGCGAGCAGCACGTGCTCACGGGTCTGGGGCATGGGACCGTCGGTGGCGGACACGACCAGGATCGCGCCGTCGACCTGGGCGGCGCCGGTGATCATGTTCTTGACGTAGTCGGCGTGACCGGGCATGTCGACGTGGGCGTAGTGACGGTTCGCCGTCTCGTACTCCACGTGGGCGATCGAAATGGTGATGCCGCGCTGGCGCTCTTCGGGGGCCTTGTCGATCTGGTCGAAGGGCGTGAAGGCGGTACCCGGCATGCGGGTGGAGAGAACCTTGGTGATGGCGGCGGTAAGAGTGGTCTTACCGTGGTCGATGTGACCCATGGTTCCAATGTTTACGTGCGGCTTAGTGCGCTCGAACTTCTGCTTTGCCATTGTCGGGGACTTACTTTCTGTCTCGTGACGAACCCACTATGAGTCCGTCGGTTTTGTTTCGGCCCTCCCCGACGACGGTTTGGACCTTGGTTTCACTGGTTGCCCAGTCCTTTACTGCTTCTTACGCGCCAGTGGCCTTGGCCACGATCTCCTTAGCGATCGAGTCAGGTACTTCCGCGTACGAGTGGAACTGCATGCTGTACGTCGCGCGCCCTTGGGTGCGAGAACGCAGGTCAGTAGCGTAGCCGAACATGTCCGCCAGGGGCACTAGGGCCTTGATGGTCTGCCCATTTCCCTGTTGTTCCATGCCTTCGATGCGGCCACGGCGCGAGGAGAGGTCGCCAATGACGTCGCCCATGTAGTCCTCGGGCGTGACGACCTCCACGGCCATCACGGGCTCGAGCAACACCGGGCTCGCCAGGCGGGCGGCCTTCTTCACGGCGATGGAGCCGGCGATCTTGAACGCCATTTCCGAGGAGTCGACGTCGTGGTAGGAACCGAAGGTCAGGCGAACGCGCACGTCCACCATCGGGATAGCCCGCCAGCACGCCCGAGGTCAGCGCCTCGGTGATGCCCTGGTTGACCGGTCCGATGTACTCCTTGGGGATCACACCACCAGAGATCTCGTCCACGAACTCGTAACCGCCACCGGGACCCGTGGGCTCCAGGGTGATGACCACGTGACCGTACTGACCCTTACCACCGGTCTGGCGCACGTACTTCTCTTCGACTTTCTCGACCTTCTTGCGAACGGTCTCGCGGTAGGCCACCTGGGGCTTACCCACGTTGGCGTCGACCGCGAACTCGCGCAGCATGCGGTCCACGAGCACTTCGAGGTGCAACTCACCCATGCCCGAGATGACCGTTTGGGCCGTCTCTTCGTCGGTGCGCACACGGAACGTCGGGTCCTCCTCGGACAGCGCGTACAGCGCCTTGGAGAGCTTGTCCTGGTCGGCCTTGGTCTTGGGCTCGACGGCGACGTGGATCACCGGCTCGGGGAACACGAGATTCTCCAGCTGGATGGGCTTGTCCATCGCCGAGAGCGTGTCACCCGTGGTGACCTGCTTGAGCCCCACGGCGGCGACGATGTCGCCGGTGCGGATGGTGTCGAGGTCTTCACGGTTGTTCGCGTGCATCAACAACAGGCGACTGAGGCGCTCCTTCTTGGATCCCTTGGTCGTGTTGATGACGGTGTCACCCTTCTCCAGGGTTCCCGAGTAGACGCGCAGGAAGGTCAACTTACCGACGAACGGGTCGGTCATGATCTTGAAGGCCAGCGCCGAGAAGGGCTCGGAGTCGTCAGCCTTGCGGAATTCTTCGTCCTCCTTGCCCGGCTTCGTGCCGTGCGTGGGCGGAAGGTCCAGCGGCGAGGGCAGATAGTCCACCACCGCGTCGAGCATGGGTTGGACGCCCTTGTTCTTGAAGGCGGAGCCATTGAGGATCGGCACGCAGTGTCCGCCGAGGGTGCCTCGGCGCAGCGCCGCGTGCAAGTCGTCGGTGGTGGGCACTTCGTCCGCCAGCACCTTCTCCATCAACTCGTCGTCGAAGGTCGTCAAGATGTCGATCAGGTTGGCGTGGTAGTCCTCGGCCTGAGCCTTGTACTCCTCGGGCACCGGCACGACCTCGAGCTTCTCGCCCTTGTCGTCGTGGTAGATCGTGGCGTTCATCGCCACGACGTCGATGATGCCCAAGTACGCGCCCTCCGCACCGATCGGCAACTGGATGACGGCCGGCACGCAGTTCAGACGGTCGGCGATCATGTCGACGCAGCGAAAGAAGTCCGCACCGGTGCGGTCCATCTTGTTCACGAAGCAGATACGCGGCACGTTGTACTTGTTGGCCTGACGCCAGACAGTCTCGGTCTGGGGCTCGACGCCGGCGACGGCGTCAAAGACCGCGACTGCGCCGTCGAGAACACGGAGCGAGCGCTCGACTTCCACCGTAAAGTCTACGTGACCAGGGGTGTCAATGATATTGATCCGGTGGCCCTTCCAGTAGCACGTGGTCGCCGCCGAGGTGATCGTGATGCCGCGCTCCTGCTCTTGGACCATCCAGTCCATCACCGCAGCGCCCTCGTGGACTTCACCGATCTTGTAACTCTTGCCGGTGTAGAACAAGATGCGCTCGGTCGTCGTGGTCTTGCCGGCGTCGATGTGCGCCATGATGCCAATGTTGCGAACCTTGTCGAGGGAGATTTCGCGGGGGGTGCTCATGTGAAATACTTTCTTTACTTACCAGCGGTAGTGCGCGAACGCCTTGTTGGATTCAGCCATCTTGGCCATGTCTTCGCGACGCTTCACAGCGGCGCCGACGCCATTGGAGGCGTCGATGATCTCGTTGGCGAGGCGCTCGGCCATGGTCTTCTCGCGGCGCTTCTTGGCGAAGTCGGTCAGCCAGCGGATCGCCAAGGTCGTCGCGCGACGCGGACGTACCTCGACCGGGACCTGGTAGGTGGTACCACCGACGCGGCGGCTGCGCACCTCGAGCTCGGGGCGGACGTTCTCCAGGGCGCGCTTCAACGCGGCGACGGGGTCGGCACCCGTCTTCTCCTCGACCATTTCGAGGGCGGTGTAGACGATGCGCTCGGCGATGGTGCGCTTGCCGCGCTCGAGGATCTTGTTGGTGATCTGGGTCACCAACATCGACTTGTAAATCGGGTCCGCGGGAACTTCGCGGCGAACGGCGGGACCTTTACGAGGCATTACTTCTCCTTCTTGGCGCCGTAGCGGCTACGGGCCTGCTTGCGGTCACGCACACCCGAGGTGTCCAGTGCGCCGCGAATGATCTTGTAACGAACACCGGGAAGGTCCTTCACACGACCGCCTCGAACGAGGACGATCGAGTGCTCTTGGAGGTTGTGACCCACGCCCGGGATGTACGCCGTCACTTCGACACCCGAGGTCAGGCGCACGCGCGCGACCTTGCGCAGGGCCGAGTTCGGCTTCTTGGGCGTGACCGTGTGCACGCGGGTGCACACGCCACGACGCTGAGGGGCCCCCTTGAGGGCCGGCGTCTTGGTCTTGGATACTTTGTCCTGTCGGCCCTTTCGGACCAACTGTGCAATTGTGGGCACGCAGAACCTCTTCTAGTTGTACATCGTTCGTTACACGCACCAGCGATGCCAGCGCGCGGACTTTCTATCTTACGACACGGACTGGCAAATCGGCAAACCCGCCGCCGACCCGGGGGCCGGCGACGGATCGTCCGCCTACAGCGCCTGTTCGCCCAAGCCGTCTTCGAGGATTGGTCGCGTCGTTTTCGGGCATCGCCGATTCGTCGTAATTCGCCCCGATGTTCTGGAACGCCGTCAAATCAGCGGAGAATGAGTCGTCCGAGGTCAATTCACCCAGCAAGCTGGCCAAGTCCAAGTCGTCGTCGGACACCTGCGCCCATTCGGGCAGGAGTTCGGCGTCGGGCATGTCGAGACGCAGTTCGCGCTGGTTGTAGTAGTCCAGGCCGGAACCGGCCGGGATCAACTTACCGATGATGATGTTCTCCTTGAGACCCACGAGGTGGTCGCGCTTGCCCTCGATGGCGGCTTCGGTGAGCACGCGAGTCGTCTCCTGGAAGGAGGCGGCCGAGAGCCACGAGTCCGTCGCCAACGACGCCTTGGTGATACCCATCAACTGGGCACGACCGTCGGCGGACTCCTTGGAGTTCTCCTCCAAGATGTTGTTGGTGTCGTTGAAGAGCTTGACGTCGATCATCGCGCCAGGCAGCCAGGGCGAGTCACCCGCGTCCACGATCTGGACACGACGGGTCATCTGGCGCACGATCAATTCGATGTGCTTGTCGTGGATCGACACACCCTGGTCGCGGTAGACGTTCTGGACTTCTTCGACCAGGTACTGCTGGGTCTCGCGCGTACCGCGGAACTTCATCATGAGCTTGGGGTCGAGGGGACCATCGTGCAGCGGCGTACCGACTTCGACCTCCTGGCCGTCTTCGACGAGCAGGTGGCGCGCGATCGAAATCGACTCCTCCTGCACCTCGCCGTCGTTGCCGACGACCGTGAGCTTGCGCTCGCGGCCGATCAACTCGACGCGTACGACACCGGAGAACTCGGCGACCTTGGCGGCACCCTTGGGGGTACGCGCCTCGAAGAGCTCCACCACGCGCGGCAAGCCGTGGGTGATGTCGCTCTCGGTCACACCACCGGAGTGGAAGGTACGCATGGTCAGCTGGGTACCCGGCTCACCGATGGACTGTGCGGCGATGACCCCCACGGCTTCGCCGAGCTCGACGAGCTGGTGGGTCGCGAGTGACAGACCGTAACAGGCGGCGCACACTCCCTGCACGGCGTCACAGGTCAGCGTGGTGCGCACGCGCACCCGGCCCACCGCAGCGTCGTCGCGCAAGCGTTCGACGTCATCCATCATCAACATGGTGCCCGGCGCTCACCGTCGAGCCGTCACTCAGCGACGACATCCTCGGCGACGACCCGGCCCCAGAGCTTGGTCTCGAGGTGGGCGCGCTGGCCGCGGGTGTCCGCCGCCACGTGCTCGATCCACATGCCACGCTGAGTCCCGCAGTCGAACTCCTTGACGATGAGTTCCTGGGCCACGTCGACGAGTCGACGGGTCAGGTAGCCCGAGTCCGCGGTGCGTAGCGCGGTGTCCCCCAGACCCTTGCGGGTACCGTGCGTCGAGATGAAGTACTCCAGGACCGAGAGTCCCTCGCGGAACGAGGACTTGATCGGTCGCGGAATCATCTCACCGCGCGGGTTGGACACGAGGCCCTTCATGGCCGCGATCTGACGGATCTGCGAGGAGTTGCCACGCGCCCCGGAGTCGACCATCATGCGGATGGGGTTGTCGAGCTGGGCGTTCATGGCGCGGTCGGTAGCGTCACCGACCTCCTTGTTCGCGTTGGTCCAGATCTCGATCTCCTGTTGGCGACGCTCGTCGTCGACGATCACGCCACGGCGGTAGTTCAGCTCAACCTTGGCGGCCTGCTCCTCGTACTTGTTCAGGATCTCGGCCTTCTCCGACGTCGTGACGACATCGTCGATGGAGATCGTGAGACCCGACTTGGTGGCGTACTTGAAGCCCAGCGACTTGATGGCGTCGAGCGCGTTGGCGACCTCTTGGCGGCCGAAGCTCGCCGAGATGTCCTCCACGATCGATCCGATCGGCGTGGCGTTCTTGCCGATGAGCTCGTTCACGAAGCGAAAGCCGAAGGGCAACGCTTCGTTGAAGAACACGCGTCCCGGCGTCGTCAGCAACGAACGACTCGCCCCGACCACGTCGATGCCCGCGCGCGTCGAGGCGCACGTCGAGGGAGGACCCCTCGAGCGGGCGGATCTCAATGGGCGTGCGCAAGGTGATCACCTTGTCCGCGAGGGCGTTCTCGATCTCGTAGACGTGACGAAACACTCGAGGGTTCTCGATCTTCTCGTTCGCCGGCAGCGTCAGGTAGTACGCACCAAAGACCATGTCCTGAGCCGGCTCGGTAATGGGCCGACCCGTGGCCGGGGTGAAGATGTTGTTCGTCGAGAGCATCAAGATGCGCGCCTCGGCCTGCGCCTCGGCGGACAGCGGCACGTGAACGGCCATCTGGTCACCGTCGAAGTCGGCGTTGAACGCCTTGCAGACGAGGGGGTGGATCTGGATGGCCTTGCCGTCGACGAGGATCGGCTCGAAGGCCTGGATACCCAGTCGGTGCAACGTCGGCGCGCGGTTGAGCAGCACCGGGTGTTCGCGGATGACCTCTTCGAGGACGTCCCACACCACGGCCTTACGCCGTTCGACCATGCGCTTGGCGCTCTTGATGTTCTGCGCCATCTGGGTCTCGATCAGACGCTTCATGACGAAGGGCTTGAAGAGTTCCAACGCCATCATCTTGGGCAAGACCGCACTGGTGCAACTTGAGCTGAGGACCGACCACGATCACCGAACGGCCCGAGTAGTCGACTCGCTTACCCAGCAGGTTCTGACGGAAACGACCCTGCTTGCCCTTCAACATGTCCGACAGCGACTTGAGGGGGCGACCACTCTGGCCCGCCACCGGGCGTCCACGACGGCCGTTGTCGAAGAGCGCGTCCACTGCCTCTTGCAGCATGCGCTTCTCGTTGTTGACGATGATGTCGGGCGCGCCCAGGTCGAGCAACCGCTTGAGGCGGTTGTTACGGTTGATCACGCGACGATAGAGGTCGTTCAGGTCCGAAGTCGCAAAGCGACCACCGTCGAGCTGGACCATCGGACGAAGGTCTGGCGGGATGACGGGAACGGCTTCGAGGATCATGGCGCGCGGGTCGTTGAGACGGTGACCGTGCGCGTCACGACGGTTGAAGGACTGCACGATGGCGAGGCGCTTCAAGAACTTGGCGTGACGTTGCGCCGAGAGCGGCTTGCGCCCGTCCTTGGCGTCGATCATCTCGCGCATCATGCGCTCTTCTTCATCCAAGTCCATGCGGTCGATCAGCTGCAGGATCGCGTCGGCGCCCATGCCGCCTTCGAAGTACTCGCCGTAGCGGAACTCCATCTCGCGATAGAGGACCTCGTCCTCGATGATCTGACGCGAGTGCATGCCCTCGAAGGTGTCGAAGGCCTGCTTGGCCAGTTCGCGCTCTTCGGCGAAGCGGCTGCGCACGGCGTCGAGCTCCTTCTCGGTGCCACGCTGCAGGGCGCGCAGTTCGGACTCCTTGGCGCCATCGGTCTCGAGCTTCGCGGCGCGAGCCTCGATGTCCTTCAACTTGGTGTCCAGGGCCTTGGCCTCGCGCTCGGCGATCTCGAGGAGTTCCTCACCGAGGGCCTGGCGCAGGTCGGCCAGGTCCTGGTGACGACGCTCGACCTCCACGTGGGTGACCATGTGGGCGGCGAAATAGATGACCTTCTCGAGCTGCTTGGCCTTGAGCTCCTCCTTGGGCGCAGTGCCCATGAGCAGGTAGGCCAGCCACGAACGCGTACCGCGCAAGTACCAGATGTGCACGACGGGAGCCGACAGGGCGATGTGGCCCATGCGGTCGCGGCGCACCTTGTCCGACGTGACCTCCACGCCACAGCGCTCACAGACGATGCCCTTGAATCGCACCCGCTTGTACTTGCCACAGGCGCACTCCCAAGCCTTCTGCGGTCCGAAGATCTTCTCGCAGAACAAGCCGTCCTTCTCGGGACGTAGGGTGCGGTAGTTGATCGTCTCGGGCTTCTTCACCTCTCCCGAGGACCAACTACGGATGTTCTGGGCGGTGGCCAGACCAATGCTCAGTTCGTCGAACTGGTTGACGTCGAGCGGACTCATGACAACTTCCTTTCTGCGGCACGGCGAGCGTCCTCTTCGTCAGATCCACGCTCGGGTCGACTGATGTCGATGCCGAGTTCGCGGGTAACCGAGAAGAAGTCCTCTTCGGTGTCGGCGAGGTCCACGTGGGCGCCGACCTTGTCGCGCACTTCCACGTTGAGACACAATGACTGCATTTCCTTGATGAGAACCTTGAACGACTCGGGGATACCCGGCTCGGGAAGGTTCTGACCCTTGACGATCGATTCGTAGGCGCGCTCGCGACCCTTCATGTCGTCGGACTTGACCGTCAACAGTTCCTGGAGGGCGTAGGCGGCACCGTAGGCCTCGAGGGCCCACACTTCCATCTCACCGAAGCGCTGTCCACCGAACTGCGCCTTGCCACCGAGGGGTTGGGCCGTGATCATCGAGTACGGTCCGGTCGAGCGGGCGTGGATCTTGTCGTCGACCATGTGGGCGAGCTTCAAGATGTAGGCGTACCCCACCGAAATCTGATTGTCGTAGGCCTCGCCGGTACGGCCGTTGTACAAAACGACCTTGCCGTCGTGGTTCTGCGACAACAAGCGCTTGCCGTTGGCCCCGTCGACGTTGAGGCGCTCGAAGGTCTGCTGAATGGTCGGCTTGTCCTTGGCGCGCTCGGTCTCGTCCCAGTGGGCGCCGTCGAAGGACGGAGTGGCGACGTAGACCGCGGGCTCGGTGCGCGGTCGGGTCTTGCGATACGGGCGGTGCTCGGGGTCGCTCTGGTCGTCGTGACCCGAGGTCCCGACGGCCGGATTGACGGTGACGCCCGTCCAACCGTGACGCGCGGCGTAGCCCAAGTGGCTCTCGAGCACCTGACCGACGTTCATTCGACTCGGCACACCCAGGGGGCTCAAGATGATGTCGACGGGAGTGCCGTCAGCCATGAAGGGCATGTCCTCTTCGGGCAGGATCTTCGAGATGACACCCTTGTTGCCGTGGCGTCCGGCGAGCTTGTCGCCCTCGGAGATCTTGCGCTTCTGGGCCACGTAGACCTTGACCAGCTGGTTCACGCCCGGCTGCATCTCGTGGTCCTCGTCGCGGCTGTACACCTTGACGTCGATGACCTTGCCGGACTCGCCGTGGGGCACCTTGAGCGACGTGTCGCGCACTTCGCGCGCCTTCTCTCCGAAGATGGCGCGCAGCAGGCGCTCCTCGGGCGACTGCTCGGTCTCACCCTTGGGCGTGACCTTGCCGACGAGGATGTCACCGGGCTGGACTTCGGCCCCGATGCGCACGATGCCCATGTCGTCGAGGTCGGCCAGGATGTCGTCGGGCAAGTTGGGGATGTCGCGAGTGATCTCTTCGGCGCCCAACTTGGTGTCGCGAGCGTCGATCTCGTACTCCTTGACGTGGATCGACGT
The DNA here is from genome assembly GCA_963734655.1 of uncultured Acidimicrobiaceae bacterium. Classification (GTDB taxonomy): domain Bacteria; phylum Actinomycetota; class Acidimicrobiia; order Acidimicrobiales; family RAAP-2; genus RAAP-2. The sequence goes on from CAVTHY010000002.1 coordinate 107,547, forward strand.
CAACACGTCGTCACGCACCAGGCGTTCGTTCAAGATGATGGCGTCCTCGTAGTTGTAGCCCTCCCAGGGCATGTAGGCCACGAGCAAGTTCTTGCCCAGGGCCAACTCACCGTTGGACGTGCTCGTGCCGTCGGCCAACAGGTCACCGGTCTTCAGCACCTCACCACCCACCACGAGCGGCTTCTGGTTGATCGAGGTGTCCTGGTTGGAGCGACGGAACTTGTTGAGGTTGTACTGCTTCTTACCCAACGCCTTGCCGTAACGGTCCGTGACGCCCTTGTCGTATTCCACGACGATGCGGTCACCCGACACCGAGGTCACGACGCCTTCGCCCTCGGCGAGGAGAACGTCACCCGAGTCCAGAGCGGCCCGTGCTTCCATGCCGGTTCCCACGAAGGGGGCCTCGGGCATGATGAGGGGCACGGCCTGCTTCTGCATGTTGGCACCCATCAGGGCGCGCTGGGCGTCGTCGTGCTCGACGAAGGGGATCAGCGACGTCGCCACCGAAATGACCTGCTTGGTCGACACGTCCATCAACTCAACCTCGTCGGGCTTGACGAAGTCAATCTCGGAGGTGGTGGAGGAGGACTTGTTCGACGCACCGACGCGCAGGCCGGTGCCGATCGGTCCGCGGCGCACCAGGACGCGGTCGGCGGTCAGCTTGCCCGACTCGTCGACTTCGGTGTTGGCCTGGGCGATGACGTAGCGCTCTTCCTCGTCCGCGGTGAAGTAACGGATTTCACCCGTCACTCGACCGCCGGTCACCACGCGATAGGGCGTCTCGATGAAGCCGTACTCGTTGATGCGCGCGTAGTTGGCGAGATAGCCAATCAGACCCACGTTGGGTCCTTCGGGCGTCTCGATGGGGCACATGCGGCCGTAGTGCGAGGAGTGAACGTCGCGCACTTCGAGGCCGGCGCGCTCACGCGACAGACCACCGGGTCCCAGTGCCGACAAGCGGCGCTTGTGGGTCAGACCCGAGAGCGGGTTGTTCTGGTCCATGAACTGGCTCAGCTGCGACGTGGCGAAGAACTCCTTGATCGCCGACATCACGGGACGGATGTTGATGAGGGTCTGGGGAGCGATGGCCTCGACGTCCTGCGTGTTCATTCGCTCGCGCACGACGCGCTCCATACGTGAAAGTCCCGTACGTAGCGCGTTCTGGATCAGTTCGCCGACGCTGCGGATGCGACGGTTGGCGAAGTGGTCCTGGTCGTCGATGTGGTACACGGTCTCCTTGGCGGTACGGTCGCGCGCCAGGTTGAGCAGGTACGTAGCGGTCGCGAGGACCTCGGCCTTGGAGAGGACGTGCAGGGACTCATTCGGCAGCTCCAGCAGATCGCCGAACAGTTCGACGTTCTTGGCGACTTCGGCACCGAGTTTGCGATCGAGCTTGTAGCGACCCACGCGACTCAAGTCGTAGCGCTTCTCGGAGAAGAAGGCACCCTCGAAGTACTGGCGGGCGGCCTCGATGGTCTGCACCTCGCCCGGACGGGCGCGACGGTAGATCTCGAGCCACGCGGTCTCTTGCGAGGCGCGCGCAAAGTTCTCGGGGCTGTCCTCGAGGTTGTACTTGTCCATGTGCTTGGCGATCTCGAGGTGCGCCTTCTTCCAGTCCGCGTGGAACTGGTCCTCGAGGAAGTCGAAGTGGGCGACGAACTTCTCGAAGAAGCCCTCGTCCATGGCGGTGTCCAGGGCGCGCAGCAGGGTGAAGATCGAAATGCGGCGCTTGCGCGCGATGCGGGCGCCAGCGTTGGCGGCCTTGTTCTTCTTCTCTTCGAGGTCGACCTGGAGCCACTCGCCCCGGCTGGGGTGGATAGTTCCTTCGAAGGCCACCTTCTCGTCCTTGCCGGGCTGGAACAACACGCCCGGCGAACGTACGAACTGGCTGACCACGACTCGCTCGGTGCCGTTGATGATGAAGGTTCCCTGCTCGGTCATGATCGGGAAGTCGCCCATGAAGACGGTCTGTTCCTTGATCTCACCGGTTTCGGAATTCAAAAAGCGCGCACGCACGAAGATCGGTTGCGAGTAGGTGGTGGCGCGCTGGCGACACTCCTCGACCGTGAACTTCGGCGGACTCTTCAGGTCCGGGTCGTCGGGGTCGAACTCGAGTTCGAGGGAGAGACGACCCGTGAAGTCTGAGATCGGCGACAGGGCCTCGAAGGCCTCACGCAGTCCTTGCTTCATGAACAAGTCGAAGCTGTCTCGCTGAATCTCGAGAAGATTGGGCAGGGGGTGAGCTTCACCCAGGGCCGAAAAATTAAAGCGTTCGGGGCTAGTGGACCGAGACGTCAACGGTCTATCCTCCGTGTAAGTGGGTGGCTACTGCATTGATTGCGTGCCTCTAGTACAAAAACCTCGTCAGGGGATGACAAAATAGAGCGCAGGGACACGGTCTTTCGACACTACTACTCTAGGGCGAGCAGACGCAAGTGGCGCCCGTACGACACGGGCGCGGCCACGGAGGCTGCGCTCACCCTAGGCAAATTCTGGACCGCCGTCAAGCATTGGGTCCACGGTGTACCAAGCCCCGGCCGGCAAGCCGGCCGGGGCTTCGGTACAAACCGCTGTAATTACTTGAGTTCGACGGTGGCGCCAGCGGCCTCGAGGGCAGCCTTGGCCTTGTCGGCGTCAGCCTTGGACACCTTCTCGAGAACGGGCTTGGGAGCGCCGTCCACGAGGTCCTTGGCTTCCTTCAGACCGAGGTTGGTCAGAGCGCGGACTTCCTTGATGACGGCGATCTTCTTGTCGCCGCCACTCGTCAAGATGACGTCGAAGTCGCTCTTCTCCTCGGCCGCTTCGGCGTCGGCACTGCCGCCGCCGGCTGCCGCGGGAGCGGCAACGGCCACCGGGGCCGCCGCAGTCACGCCGAACTTCTCTTCGAACTCCTTGAGGAGCTCGCTGAGCTCGATCACCGACAGGTCAGCAATGCCGTCGAGAATCTGCTCCTTGGTCAATGTTCCAGCCATGGTGATTCCTTTCTTTTCTTCGTTTCGTTACTGCGATGGTGGGTTATTCGGCCGGTTCGCTCGCGACACCCTCAGGCGCCTCGGAGTCCGCCTCGACCTCGACCACGGGGGTCTCAGCGTCGGCCTCGACCTCCGCGACGGGAGTCGCGGCGTCGTCGCTCGCTGCACGGAGCAGCTTCCTCGACCCCGGCCGGAGTCTCGGCGGCCGGCTCGGCGATCTCGGCCCCAGGGGTGGCCACAGGGCCTCCCTTGGAGTCGAGCAGGGCCGAGAGGCCGTAGGCGAAGTTTTGTGGCACGGCCTTCAAGAGGCTGGCCATGGTGCGCAGGGGCGAAGCCAGCGCGCCGGCGAACTGTGCCAGCAGCACGTCGCGGCTCGGTAGGTCCGCCAGGGCCGCGATGTCCTTGGGGCTCAAGGCCTTTCCGTCCAGCACGCCACCCTTCAAGATCAACTTGGGCGAGGTCTTGGCGAGGTCGCGTAGGGCCTTGGCCACCGCCGAGATGTCACCGTCGACGAAAGCAATGGCCGTGGGGCCCTCGAGGAACTGGGTCATGGGCTCCACAGTGGTGCCCGCCACGGCGCGGCGTACGAGGGTGTTCTTGAACACCTTGTAGTCCGCTCCGATCGTGCGCAACTGGCGGCGGATCTTGGAGATCTCCGCCACGGTGAGACCCCGGTATTCAGTGACGACGGCCGTGGAGGTCGAATCGACCTTGGCCTTGAGTTCGTCGACGGTCGCGATTTTCGCGGTGGGAATCTTGCTCATGTGAACTCCTTCACCGGATGCCGCCCGGTACGGGCCTCGGACATCGCAGTAAACGAGACACCTTGCGGTGAGCTCGAATTCCTCGTCAGGCTGGCTGCTACGCCACTTAAGTGGGTCTCCCCACACCGGATGTCTTCGGCTTTCTTCAATCTGTGGCACTTTCGTGCGTCGGTACATCGTAGTGACGGAGGCGCTCCCCCGTCAAAACCAGCTCAGGCCGAGGTGAGGACCTCGTCGAGGTCGCGGGTGTGCGTCGGATCGATCTTGACGCCGACCCCCATGGTCGACGAGACCGTGATCGACAGCAGGTAGCGACCCTTCGCGCTGGCGGGCTTCACGCGCACGAGCTCGTCGATGACGGCGTGGACGTTCTTGGCCAGGTCCTCACGGGAGAAGCTCACCTTGCCGACGCGCAACTGGACGTTGCCGATCTTGTCGGTGCGGTACTCGACGCGACCGCCCTTGAACTCAGCGACCGCCTTGGCGACGTCCATCGTTACCGTACCGGTCTTGGGGTTCGGCATGAGTCCACGCGGTCCGAGCACGCGGCCCAGTCCACCGACTTGACCCATGAGGTCCGGGGTGGCAATGGCGATGTCGAAATCGAGGAATCCGCCGGCCACCTTGGCGACCAGGTCGTCCGCACCGACGAAGTCCGCTCCCGCGTCGCGCGCGGCCTGGGCATTCTCTCCCGAGGCGAACACCGCGATGCGGTTGGTCTTACCGGTACCAGCGGGCAGCGAAATAGTGCCACGTACGATCTGTTCGGCCTTGCGAGGGTCGACGCCGAGTCGCACCGCGAGCTCGACGGTCTCGTCGAACTTGGCGGTCGCGAGGGCCTTCACCTTGTCGAGGGCCTCGTTGACCGTGATCGGTTCTTCGCGGTTGACCTGAGTCAGCGAGTTCTTGTAGTTCTTACCGTGCTTCATTGTTCTCTCCTAGCCCGCGACCGAGATGCCCATCGAGCGCGCCGTGCCGGCAATCTGCAGCTTGGCCTGCTCGAGGTCGTCAGTGTTGAGGTCCTTGATCTTGGTGTTGGCGATCTCTTCGATCTGCGCCATGCTCACCGTAGCGACGGTCTCGCGACCAGCCAGGTGAGCGCCCTTGTCGATGCCCGCGGCCTGGCGCAAGAGCACCGGGGTCGGCGGGGTCTTCAACACGAAGGTGAAGGAGCGGTCGTCGTAGATCGAGATGTCGACCGGGATGACGGTGCCCTTCATCGCCTCGGTGGCGGCGTTGTACTGCTTGCAGAACTCCATGGTCTGGATACCGTGGGGTCCGAGGGCGGTACCCACCGGCGGCGCGGGGGTGGCCCCACCCGCCTGGAGTTGAATTTTGACGACGGCAATGATTTTCTTGGCCATGGTGTCTCCTTAGGACCTAGAGCTTCGTAATCTGAGTGAAATCGAGTTCGACGGGCGTCTCACGACCGAAGATGTCCACGAGGACCTTGACCTTGAGCTGGTCCTCGTTGATCTCGGCCACGTGGCCCGAGAACGTCGCGAAGGGACCACTCTTGATCTGAACGGTGTCGTTGATCTCGAACTCGTGGGTGGGTAGGCGTCGCTTGGCGACCGGTACTTCAACACCCTCGACCTGGGGTCGGATGATGTTGTCGACCTCGCGGCGCGTCAACGCCGTGGGACGAGTCTTCTCGGCACCCACGAAACCCGTGACGCCCGGCGTGGAACCGATGACGTAGAAGATTTCGGGGTCCGGTTCGCAACGGATCAGCAGGTAACTGGGGAACATCCGCTTGGCGACCGTGACCTTCTTACCCGACTTGAACTCGGTGACGTCCTCTTCGGGCAAGTAGATCTCGTAGATCTGGTCGGTCAACTCGCGGCTCTTGATGATGTTGTTCAAGGCGCCAATGACCTTCTTCTCGTGGCCCGCGAAGGTGTGCACGATGTACCAGCGTCCGGGACGATCAAAGGCGCTCTCGGCGACCGGCTCTTCTTCGACGTCCTCGTCGAGGATCGTGATGTCGAGAATCTCGTTCTCGTCCAACTCGCTGTCGTCGTGCTCGGTAGGGATCTGCGTATCGTTCATGATCTCGCCTTACTTCTGGAAGAGGAACGTGACGAACTTCGAGAATCCCGCACCCAAGCCGAAGATCAACAAGGTCATGAAGACGAGGACAAAGGCCACGATGGACGTGTAGTTGATTGTTTCAGGACGCGTGGGCCACGCCACCTGGCGAAGCTCTTCTCGGACCTGGGTGAAGAACTCGCGTGGCGTAGCGCGTTGCGCACGCGGCCCGCACGACGATCGGATGCGCTTCGGCACCCACCTGTCCCTTTCGTTGCATGATGCGCTTTTGTTCGCGGTTCATCTCGTATCTTTCGTTACTTCGTCGGTACTGCGTCGAAATAATCTTCGAGCAGGGCAGGAGGGACTCGAACCCCCAACCCCCGGTTTTGGAGACCGGTGCTCTACCAATTGAGCCACTGCCCTCTGCGTGCGACTCGCCAGAAATCCGGTGGGCGGCCGTAGGGAAGAAACAGCCTACCATCCCGCGCGGGGAGGACCCCTAGCGGGTCTCCTTGTGCGTGGTGTGCTTGCGCTCCCACTGGCAGTACTTCTTCATCTCGATGCGCTCACGATCGTTGATCTTGTTCTTCATCGTGATGTAGTTGCGGCGCTTGCACTCCTCGCAGGCCAAGGTGACCTGCACGCGCTTCTCGTTCTTAGCCATTTCGCTCTCTCCTCTTCGGTACTGCGATACTGCGGCACTTCGGTACTGCGCCTGGTAGCGGCGGCGGGAGTCGAACCCGCGACACCACGATTATGAGCCGTGTGCTCTAACCACCTGAGCTACGCCGCCTGGCGAGCCCTCTGTCGGGATTGAACCGACGACCCCTTCCTTACCATGGAAGTGCTCTACCACTGAGCTAAGAGGGCAGTCGTGTCAAATTGACACGGTTGGTCAGTGTACTCTGCCGCGGGTACTTCTTTCCAACCGCCAAGGGCTACCCTTTTAGGCGATGAGAACCCGCCTGGTCGAGAGTGCTGACGCGAAGGCGCTGATGGCCATCTACAACCTCGAAGTTCTCGAGACCACCAACACCTTCGACCTGGTACCTCGCTCGCTCGAGGAGCAAGCGCGAATGGATCGGCACACACCGCTCCTCGCATCCGTGCTTCGTCGCGATCAACGAGGACGACGTCGTCGGCGAGATTGGCGCGCACGACGAGAGAATCCTCGGTTTCGCCGTGTTTTCCCCTTTCCGCTCCCGCCCGGCGTACGCTTCGACCGTCGAGAACTCCGTGTACGTGCACCGTGGGGCACGCGGTCGTGGCGTGGGTGAACTGCTGATGAGAGAACTCATCGCCACCGCCAAGATCTCGGGATACCACTCCATCATCGCGCGCATCGTCGGTGAGAACGGGGGTAGCATCCGCTTGCACGAAAAAGTTGGATTCACCCTGGTGGGAACCGAGATCGAAGTCGGCCGCAAGCACAATCGATGGCTCGACGTCGTCGAGTACCAGTACGTCGTTCCCGACGGTCTCGACTCAGGGCTGCAAGACGTCACTGGGCTCTTCGGCCCAGCTCCACTGCGTCCAGCGCCCCATGGGGACCACCAGCACCCCCCCGAGGACGATGATCGCCGTCGCGATCAAGAGCAGGTTGGACTGCGCGAGCCCCGTCACGAGGTCACGTCCGCCGGGCAGGCCAGCGAATGGGCCGACGATCGACAGCAGCAGGATCCAAAAATGCTGACGGCGAACGTAGCTGGCCGACAGGAGCGCGATGCCCCAGACGAAATACCACGGCTGCACGACGGGTCCGAGGACGACCAGGGCGATCAGCGAGAGCCCCAGCAACCGCACCCAGGAGTGGTGCTTGCCCGACAGGAGCAACCACGCGGTGACGCCCAACGCCATGACGAAACCCAAGGCGCGGGTCGCCGTGAGTGTCGTGGTGACGCTGAGCGAGTGCAACCCGAGCACGTGGCCGGTGTCGGCGAGGGCCAGGCCCAAGGCCGTCATCGGCGCATCCCAACTGCGCACGGCGCCATTGGAGGTGAGGTTCGCGACCCAGCCCCAGCCGAAACCGGCCAGCCACGTCCATAGTGCGAACACGACTGCGGTGACCCCCAGCGACAGGCCAATGGGGCGCAGTCGTTCGCGCACCGACGCGCGCGAGCCCAGCCACGTCCAGGCGATGAACACCAGACCCAGGGCTGCGGGCGCCTTGACCGCTGCCGCGCACGCGCACACCACCACCGCCCACACGAAGTGGCGACGCAACGCCAGGACCACCCCCCAGACCAGGAGAGCCGTCATCAGTGCGTCGTTGTGAGCTCCGTCGATCAGAGTGATGAGGACGATGGGATTGAGGGCACTCAGGGCAAAGGCCTCGCCGGCGTCACGTCGCAGACCCCGGGCGAGGGCGCTGACTCCCAGCCCCAACGCCACCACCGCGACCAGTTCGAGCAGGCGCAGACCAATCACGGTGGCCAGTTGATTGTGTCGAGCCAATCGGTCGATGGTGCCGTCGAGAGTCAAGAAGAACGGACCGTAGGGGGCTGGCGCGTTGACCCAGAGTGGGTCCACTGGGTTGACGAAGGGACTCGAGCCCAGTGAAAAGGGTCCTAACACGTAGGGGCTGAGGTGGTAGCTCGTCATCTCGCCCTGGGCGGCGTAACTAAAGACGTCGCGCGAGAACATCGGCGGGGCGATGAAGCATCGGAGCCGCCCACATGGCGAACACCCACCACAGCGAACGCAGCGGCGCGCCGGGATGCAACTTCAGGATCTCCACCAGCCGCAACCACACCCGCATCAAGAAGACCAGCCCGCCATAACCCAGGACCACCGAGAGCAGCAGTGTCACTTGTGTGGGCGACGTAGAGATGGCCCGAGCGGGCTCGCCGAAGAACCAGGTGCCCGCCATGTCCAGTTTGAGCGGTGAATTGGGAAACGAACCACCCGCAAAAAGCAGGCACATCGCGAGAAAACCCAGCACCGCGGGCTGCCAGAGGAACTCCCAGCCCTCGAAGGGGCCCGGGCGAAAGCGCCCGAGGGGCGTGTAGCGACGCTCGAGGAACGAGATACCCGACTCGACACCGCCGGCGGCGCTCTCGTAGCGCCGGCTGCACCCAACGTGCGCTGCGCACCAGGCGATGGGACTTCGAGCCGTTCACGACTAGTCACCGTACTCCGCCGATCGGTCCGGAGGGGCGTGGTCAATTCAGCCTTGCTGAATTGACCGTGGTGGGCCGGGAGGGATTTGAACCCCCGTAGGCAAAGCCGTCTGGTTTACAGCCAGATCCCATTGGCCGCTCGGGCACCGACCCGTCGACGAGCCTAGTGCCTGGGGTCGCGACGGTTCCAATGAGCAGTCCTAGACTTTCGTCATGCCCAGTTTTGACATCGTCTCCGAAATCGACATGCAAGAAGTCCGCAACGCCGTCGATCAAGCCAACCGAGAAGCTTCGACGCGGTTCGACTTCAAAGGTACCGGCGCCACCATCGAGAGTCAGCGACAAGGAGCTGACCCTGTCCGCCTCCACCGAGGACCGCCTCAGCGCACTCTTCGACCTGCTCGAAGGAGAAGATGGTCAAGCGCTCGGTGTCACTGAAGACGCTCGACCCGGGCAAGGTCGAAGTGGCCAGTCACGGGAGTCCGCGCGTCAGAAGGTCGCCCTCAAGGCGGGCATCTCTCAAGAACTCGGCAAGAAGGTGAACAAGATGGTCAAGGACATGGGGGTCAAGAATCTCAGCTCCTCGATCCAGGGTGATCAAGTGCGCGTCACCGGCAAGCAGCGCGACGACCTGCAGACGGCGATCGCGTTCTTCAAGGAAGCCGACCTCGACGTCCCACTGCAGTTCACTAACTTTCGCGACTGACCCGTTCGCGTTCGCGCTGTGCGCGCACCGAGTGCTTGGCCCGCACGGGACGTTGCCCGGGGTGAAAGATGCGGTTGAACAGCAGCATCTTCAACACCCAGAAGATCGCGAAGGCCGCGATGTTGGTGCCTCCCACGATGGCGGTGTTGATCACGTGCGCCCAGTGGTGCGCATGCACGACGTGGTGCGCGTAGGTCGCCCCCACGAGCGAGAAGGTCATTCCCAGCGAGGACATTCCCACGTAGGGCAACACTTCGCCGCGGAACCTTGATCGGCCGCGTTTGCCCCACGCCCAGCGCCGGTTGAGGTGGTAGGCCGGCAGCATCGCCGCGACGTTCGAGAACAGCGTGGCCTGGACCTCACCGGGGATGATTTTGAAGCCGTAGGTGATGAGTATGAGGCTCTCGGAGATCACCGTCGAAATCAGTGACGTGGTGGTGAAGCGGATGAGTTTCTTTCCCTCATAACTGCGCGACCACTCGCGAAGTTCACGCAGGTTCCGGGGCACCCTGCTTTTCTTCCTCTTCGCGCAGATGTTCGTCGAGATCAACGAGCGGGTGAGTGTGGAAGATACGGTTGAACAACAAGATCTTCAAGATCCAAAACACCCCGAAGCTCACTAGGTTCATGCCGCCGACGAGCAACGTGTCGACGGTGTGGTCGAGGTCGTACGTGTGCACGATCCCTTTGATCCACGTCGCTCCGATAAGTGAGAAGGCAATACCCGCGAACGACATGAGCCAATACGGCAGGACCTCTTTGCGCCAGTGACTGCGACCCCGTTTGCCCCAGGCCCACATACGCGTCAGGTAGTAGGAGGGCGCGATGGCTACGACGTTGCCGAAGAGCGTGGCCGAAAGGATGCCCGAGATGATGTGGAATCCGTACACGATCAGAATCGTGCTGAGCGAGACGGCGGTCGTGATTGCCGAGGCCGCGGTGAAACGGATCAACTTCCTGCCCTCGTGGGACTTGGACCAGGCGACGAGGTCGCTCACGGCAATGGACACCCTTCAACCTTAGTTCCAGTTCGTGCGTCGAGAACTGCCGGGACTGACACAATGGACCTATGTCCCTCGCTCTCGATTTTCTCGTTGACCTCCTGGACCTCGAGACCATAGAAGTCAACATCTTTCGCGGAAAGCACCCCGCAGGAGAGCGCCAGCGCACCTTCGGCGGACAAGTGGCCGCTCAGGCCCTGATGGCCGCCGGGCGCACCGTCGATCAGGGACGGGTGCACTCACTGCACTCATACTTTCTGCGCCCGGGCGACTCGAGCGCCCCGACGCTCTACGAGGTCGACCGCATTCGCGACGGCCGGAGCTTCGCGACGCGCCGAGTGGTCGCCATCCAGCACGGCCGTGCCATCTACAACATGCAGGCGAGTTTCCACGTCGACGAGGTGAGCCTAGAACACCAGGTGGCGATGCCCGACGTTCCCCCACCCGAGTCCATCCTCCCGGTGCAACAGCGCGTGCACAGCGAGTTCGGCTACGTGGACGATTGGAATCGGATGCCGCACCCCATTGAACAGCGCTACATCGGAGAGTTGCCGTGGGACCCGGAGCATTCGATCGAACCACGCCAGCAACTCTGGATCCGCGCGGACGGACAGCTGGGCGATGACCCTCTGCTGCACGCCAGTATCGTCACCTACGCCAGCGACATGAATCTCTACGACGCCATCCTGGCCCCGCACGCGGTGCGCTGGGATAACGGCTCTTTCATGGGCGCGAGCCTGGATCACTGCATGTGGTTTCACCGCGACCTGCGCGCCGACGAGTGGATGCTCTACGACATGGACTCACCCATCGCCCACGCCGGTCGAGGGCTCGCGCGCGGTTTCCTCTTCTCGCGCGATGGTGAGCTCAAGGTGTCCATCGTCCAAGAGGGGCTGACGCGACTTCTGACGCCGTCGACCACGTCGGCCAATCAGACCTAGGGTCGCCTCGCTGACCATATCGTCATCCGGCTGATCCTCGTGCCACGGACCTCGGGTCCGACGGATGGACCCCAGAGAGCGCGAGACCAACCCGCCAAGATACGTACCCCGGGCGCACACCAACTAGTGCTCGTGGGCTTGACTGGGCACGGGACGATACCCGGGGCACTTCAGTCGAAGCGTGGGGACGAGGCGCGGATTATTCGTGACGACCCTCATCTGGTTATCGGTGACGGCGGTGCAGAGCGCCGAGAGAGAACCATTCTCCCAGCCCGCCCACGCCACGAACGTCATCGCGCCCCGTTTGCTCTTGACGGTGCCATTCTCGTTGTAGTCCCAGGTGAGGGCCGACCAGAAATTGCCCAACTGGTCCTCGTACGGGGTGGAGATCTGCCAGATCACGAAGGGTCCGCCAATATCCGCCTGGTGGGTGACGAGTCGGATCTCCTGGGGTGAGGGAATGGTGGATCCGACGAACGCCCACGTCCAGGGGAAGGGGAAGGGTGTCTCGTGCCCAATTCCCCACAAGAGTCCGCTCGAACCGGCGATCGACAGCACGGTGCTCGAGACGACCCTCGTGCTCGCGCGGGCGTCAACCCGATTGACGATCCTGACCATATCGATCAGGAGGATGAACGGACACCACAACACCGTGGCCGTGACCAGCCAGACGGTCTTGGTCGCGTAGTAGGACCAGTCGACTCCGCCAGGATGCAGCGACCAGATCCACGCCACCATGGCGGCACACACGAGGTAGATCCCTAAAAGGACGCCCCGGACGCCGCGTTGGCGCTTGTTCGGCGCGATGGCCACACCCACCACGATCGTGAGCCCCACCAGCTCGAACAATCTCGGACTGGTGGGGATTATGCCACCAGGCGCCTTGAGTTGCGCCAACAGAACAGAGCCGTTGGCTAGGAGAATCACCGCCACCGCCGCGAGTCCGGCGACCGAGGTGATGAGTGTTCCTCGGGTCAACGCCACTTCGCGTGCGTCACCACCATCGCGACGAACTTCTCCCAGGTGCTGCACTCCGCGCCCGATGCCCACGAGAAGTGCCGTCGCCGGCACCACGAACAAGAAGGTCCACGACGTCAGCACCATCACGAGATCGGCCGCCAGGATGATCAACGCGAAGTTGCTGTAGGCGCGCGCGAGTCTCATTCCCAGGACGACGGCCGAACCCGTCAAGGCCAGACAGCCCATCGCTGAAAGGAATCCACCAGCGAGGCCCAGACCCAACACCCAGGCGCCCACGGCGACCGAGCCACACGCCCCGAGAGGAATGATCAACGCGAGAGGCAGTCGTTCCTCCTCGTCGCGTCGTGGGAACACCTCGGAAGCGGCGGCCATGAAGAAGAGGGCTATGGCGATAGTCGACATGATGAAGACCGACACCATCGCCTGCACGTCTCTGATCATCAGTGCTGCGGTCGAGAGGTGACTACGACCACCGGCGCCATCCACGACGGCGGTCACTGCATTGACCAGGGCCGGGTAGGACTTCATGGCCTGTAGCGTGACACCACCGACCGAGAGGATGTTCCGATCGAACGCCACATTGTTTCGAGCGTCACCATTCATGGCCCACGTGATGCCGTAATCGGTCCCGTGCAATTTGATCGCCTCAAACATCAGTTCGATCAAAATGATCCCGATGAGCGCGAGCCAGGGCTCGGCACTGGCGCGCTGGGCCCTCAGCTCCGTGGCGAGCGTGACCTTCGATGGTGGCCAACGTAGGACGGCCAACGCCACCAGGAGCGGAATAACCAGCATCACCACGTACACGAACTGGGGTTGGAAGTGCGGATAGACAATGGCCATGATCGCGCTTTCGCCGCCGAGGAACCCCACCTCGACAACGACGCCCACCGCCCACGACGCCACGCCGGCCAAGGCGCGCAGTCGGCGGTTGGCCGCCGCGGCGAAGGTCCACGCACCGGCCATGAGCAAGAGTGACGGGAACCCGACGGTGGCGAACGTCAGTACCGCCGCCGCAGTCACGAGTGCGACCAAAACCATACGCGATCTCGTCATCGCACTACGCCAATACTGCAAGTCACTCAAGACCGCGACCGCGGCAATGACTCACTCGCCTCATCAGATCGACGCCGCTCCCCGGCACTCTCGCGAGGCATCGAGGCAGCCCGCCACACTTTGGAATCCATCTATCGCGTCTCGTGCGATTCGATTCGAGCATTGAGAAGGGCCAGTTCCTGCACCAATGTCTTTTGTCGGGCCCGCTGCAAGCTCATCGTCACCGACAAATGGAAGACGAAGAGGAAGAGGAAGAGCATGCCGAAGACCAGCACCATGTCGGGGGGATAAGCGATTCCGAAGAACTTGGCAATCGGATTGATGGTGCCAAAGGGCAACAAGATGCTCAAGATCACCGTGGCCACGCTGACGCCGAGCCACAAAATCGCCAGCGTCTCGGTCAATTGCTTCTTGCGAATGGCTCGGATCGACACCACCAGAAGCAGGACGCTGATGCACGCCGCGAGAATGTCACCTTTCATTGGGACTCACCCCCGACGACGCCGAGCATGAGTCCCATAGTAATCCTGACCATGAAATACAGAGACTTGAGGCCCCTGATACTCGACTCACCATGCTCGCGTTGCTTCATCAAGACCGGGACCTCCACCACGGTGAGCCCGTAATGGTGCGCGACGACGATCGATTCGACTTCGGGATAGTCCCGAGGGTAGTGTTCGGCGAAGAGGGCGATCGCCCGACGATTGAGAGCGCGAAATCCGGAAGTCGTATCGGTGAAGCGACTCCCCGCCCTCCACGAGACAATTGACTCGAGGATCTTCATTCCGTACCGTCGATTGCGCGCCGCGACGTAGTCGCCGCGACCCAGCCAGCGCGAACCGATCACGATGTCGGCTCCGCCATCGACCAACTTCTCGATCAAGTGGCGTGATTCGCTCGCATCGTGTTGACCGTCGCCATCGATCTGGATCACGTAGGTGAAGCCTCGCTCCAGGGCGAACTTGAAGCCGGTCTGCACGGCCCCTCCTATCCCCAGATTGATAACGAGGTTCAACACCGTCGCTCCCGCTTCGCGGGCGCGCTGCGCCGTGTCGTCGTGCGAACCATCATTGACGACGGCCACGGTGGCTCCGGGCATGTGCTCCTCGATGGATTGGACGACGCTGGCGATAGATCGACCCTCGTTGAACGCGGGAACGACCACACAAGTCGAGGCGAAGGCGGTCTCGAGCTCCTCAGACGTCATTGTGCAATATTCGCACATCGGCACTGTGACGCACTCCGGCGCACCGGGCTAACGCTCCGCGCCCATCGTCTCGACGCTCGCGTCGAATACCGCGCGATCCGGTCGAACTCGGGCGGGCACTGAGATTGCCCCGTCGCCGCGTCTCATTTCGACACAGGCGTTCGCCGCGTCGAGCAATCGCGCCCATCGGCTGGCCAAGTCCCATCGAATAGATTTGTTCTCGGGGCGCGAATCCTCTCGGCGCCGGTTCGTGTCGCGATTTTGCCCCTGAGAGGCTCGCGCACTTCCACCCAAAAAAGGATGCCATGGTTTCGGTTTCAGTGATCATTCTCGCATTTGGACGCGAACCCTTACTCCAAGAGTGCATTGATGCGGTTCTCGATTCTCGCGGCGTCGACGTCGAGGTGGTCCTCGTGGACAATGGATCGCCCGCGGTTGGCGATGTCGGCATCGACCCTCGGGTACGAGTTTTCGACCCGGGTTCCAACACCGGCTTCGCTGGAGGGTGCAATTTCGCGGCGTCCCAGGTGACGCGCGACATTCTGGTCTTTGTCAACAGTGACCTCATCGTGGAGCCCGACGCCATTGCCCATTTGGTGCATCGGCTCTCCGACAGCGATGTGGGTCTGGCAACCGGCGCGGTCCTGCTCCCGGGGTGGCCGCAGCGAGTGAACTCCATCGGTAACCCCATCCATTTCTTGATGTTCTCCTGGGCCGGTTCCTACGGCGAATCATTCGATGCCCGAGCGCCCCGTGAACCAGTCGCGGGAGTGTCGGGGGCATTCTTCGCCAGTCGGCGCGAGCATTGGACCAAACTAGGAGGATTCGACGAACGATTCTTCGCCTACGTCGAAGACGCCGACCTCTCACTGCGCACGTGGCAGTCGGGAAAGCGAATCGTATTCGAGCCGTCCGCCGTGGGGATCCACCACTACGAGTTCACCAAGAACCACTCCAAATGGTTCTTGCTGGAGCGAAATCGATTGATATGCCTACTGACCCTCTACGACGCACGATCCTTGTTGCTACTAGCGCCGATTGCCGTGCCCGTGGAACTGGGAATCCTCCTGTCCTCGCTCCGCGGTGGCTGGATCAAGGAGAAGTTGGCGTCCTGGCGCTGGCTCATCTTCAACGCCACGTACCTTCGGCGTCGACGACGAAGCGTCGCGGCCGCGAAAGCGAATCGCGGTCCAGTGTGGTCGAGCGTCCTCGAGGGTCGGATGGATATTCCCGCGGAGTTCGGACTTCGAGTCCCGAACTTCGTTAATTGGCTACTCGAGCATTACTGGATATGCGCTGCGAGACCACGTGAAGTGAGACGCCTCATCGTTTGAGGTGGCGAGCGTACGACACCAGACTCCTCTCCACGGGCACGGTTTAAATCGTCGAGACGGCTAGGCTCGTTCGGGTATCGCCGCCACCCAGTGACGAGGAACGTTCCCATGAATCAACCCGGGCCCTCGAAGCCTTCCTTGCACATTGGTGACACTCTTACTCTGCGCCAGCGGGCCAACAGTCTGAACTTCCTGCGTCTGGCCCTCGCGCTTCTCGTCATCTTCTCCCACACCTTCCCCATTGGCGGCTTCGGCAACGAGCGGATCCTCGGCAATCAGACCCTCGGCGATATCTCGGTCGATGGCTTCTTCGCGATCTCGGGTTTTCTCATCTGTGGTTCCGCGATGCGCCACACCACCCGCTTTGGTCTGAGACGAGGGCTCGTCAAATATTTTTGGGATCGGGTGCTGCGTATCTTCCCCGCCTTCTGGGTTTGCCTGATCGTCACGGCCACCGTCTTTGGAGCGATTGGTTGGTGGTCAGCACATCATGGGGTGGGTGGATACTGGTCGGCACCCCATGGTCCCCTCCACTACGTCGCCAGCGATTTCTACCTTCGAATGAACGATTACACCATCTCCGGGACGCCCGCGAATGTTCCGTATCCTCAAGCGTGGGACGGCTCCCTCTGGACTCTCTCGTGGGAGTTCCTGTGTTACATCGGGGTCGCGGTGTTGGCGGCCCTGGGTCTCCTGGTCCGTCGTCGCTTCGTCGTAGGCATCGCCGTGCTCCTGTGGATCGCGGAGGTCACGGTGTTCTTCGACCCCTCGCTCTTTCCCAGCGCCCAGTACGCCCTCCGCTTTGGCTCCATCTTCGTCGTCGGAGCCCTGGTGTACCTCTATCGAGACCGCATTGCGGACTCCGGGAGACTGGCCGGCGCCCTCGTCGTGCTGGCCGCGCTCGGCATGGCACTCGGCCACCCGCTGTCGCACGTGGCGGACTTGATCTCTGGACCAGCATTGGTGTACCCAGTACTTTGGCTCGGCGCCCACTTACCATTACGCAAGGTAGGAGCCACCAACGATCTCAGCTACGGGGTCTACATCTACGCCTTCCCCGTGGGTCAATTGCTCGCCCTCGGACATCTGCAGCGACACGGTTATCTCGTTTTTGCGCTGGCCACCATCGCCGCAACTCTGCCCCTGGCCGCCGCCAGTTGGTGGGGCGTCGAGAGATGGGCCCTCCGAGCTCGCGAGTGGATCAGCTTTCGTCCAGGTGTCGCCTCACTTGATCCATAGACTCCGGAACGAATCGTGGACGCAGGGTGCGTCCTGAGGTACTGGCGGGGACCATACTCTCGATCATTGCGACATGGCGCTCTTAGAGCAGGTTCGCCACGACCGCACCGCAGCGTCCTGCATTCCTCACCGTGCCCGACACGCCCGATCGAACTCCGCCGCAGATTCTCAAGATCACCTAAACATCACTCCCTGTGGATTTCTGCGACATCTCAGTAAACTCCAGGCAACTTCAAGCGATCTCGGGTGGAACCAACCTTTATGCCTCAACTGTCCAAGAAGTTGGCCGCCACGACTCGAGCGGTGCTGCTTCAACTCCGCCCCGGTCGATCAACCGTCCCTCGCCGATTCATCGCCATCGGGTACCGGGCGAATGATCACCTCGACGAGGAGGTGATGCTCGAGGTGGCGATGGTGGCCATTCGCGACGGCGAGATCCACGACTACCGGCGTTGGATCGGGTTCGGGAAGAGTCGTCCGTCCGTCCTCGCCCTCGACTCGGTGCTCCCTCCCGCGACCGCGACCCAGAGCGTCGTGACGAATGGCGCGAATGTCCCTAGGGACCTCGACGACATCGAGGCGTGGCTGTCAATGGGCGGTGAGGGAAGAATCACCTTGGTGGGAACCGACGTTCAGGCGCTCACTGCTCGCCTCATTCGTTCTGGCGCAGGACTCAGCGCACTCTTGGGCGAATGCGATCTTCTCGACACGACCGCGCTCTCGCGCGCCAGCGAAGACGGGACCTCGTCTCCTTCGTCGAAGGATCTGGCCGACTCTCTCGGTCTCACGGATGTTCCTCGGGATTCGGCCCTCGCCGACGCCCTCGATACCGCGGCCGTCTTTCGGACTCTCTCGAAACGGCCGGGACCGCCGCTGGAGGAACTGATCGTGTCGCGCACCACGGCGCATCAGGCGACCGGTGACTCGGCGGTCGATGGACGGCGTTCTCGCCAACCGCGTCAACGAGCGACGATCGGCGCCCACGCGCGCGGAGCGAGCAAGGGCCCGACCCCGGGTCGCATCCGTCACCGTGGTGCCTCAGCACCTTCGAGGCCAGACTCGGGGGACAACCTCGAGTTCGACCGTCTCTCACCGCGATTCCTACGGGTGTTCTTTTCCGTCTATTTCGTGATTGGACTCGGTCTGATTGCTCTCTTCCCACCGTTCCAGAGTCCGGACGCCTTCGAACACTTCGACCGGGCCGTAGGAATCTCCCAGGGTCAGTTCGTCACGTCGACAATCAAGGGTGTCTCAGGTAGCCGACTCCCCGTCGACGTACTGGACTCCGAGATTCCGTTCTCGCAGATTCCCTTCGATCCCATCCAAAGAGTGACGCGCACCGAATTCCGCTACGGCTTCGCTCAGTTGTGGAATACCCCTCAAACCTTCACGAAGTATCCGACGGGTGCCTACCTGCCCTTTCTCTACCTTCCCCAGACCATTGGCGTGTGGTTGGGCAAACTCGTCAGTCAGCGCATCCTTGTGGGTTACTACCTCGCCGAACTGATGAACTTCGTGGCATTCGTCGCGCTCGCCAAATGGTCGATGTCGCAACTCCCCAAGCGAATCGCCGCCTCTCTGGGCGTACTGTTGATCTTCCCGTCGGTCGGGGCCCTCGCCGTCTCGGTCAACCCCGATGCCCTCTTCATTGCGCTGTCAATGGTCTTCGCCGCTTCGTGTTTCAATAGCTTCGTCGACTCGGGCCGGGGTTCGGAACCTCGAGGCGCAGTGGATTCGAGGCTTCGACGACGTCCGCACCTCAGCACCCGTTACGGATTCGCGTACATCAGCCTCTTCTTCATGGTGATCGAGAAACCTCCTTACCTCGTCCTCGCCCTACTCCTGCCCATTGCCGAGTTGTATTCGAACCTCCGTTCCTACATCCTCAAGATCCTGGGTTTCGGAGCGACGTCGGCTCTGGTGTACGCACTATGGGCCAAATTCGGCGCCCAGGGCAAAGGTGGTCCGGCGATACCCGGCGTGATCTCCCCCGTGCGCCAATTGCTCTTCGTCCTCGAATACCCCTGGAACTTTCTGCACGTGCTCTTTCGAACCTTCCGTTTTGGCGCACTGCCGTACGGTATGCAATTTCTGGCCGGGATCGGCTGGCTCGACGGTTTCTTCCCGAGGTGGTTCTACCTCTTTCTCACCGCGATCCTCTTCACCGCAGTGTTCCTCGCGTATCGCCGTCGCGAGAAGATCGGGCGGATGCTCTGGCAGCTCGCCGCGCTGTTTGCCACGTTCTTCGCCATCATCCTCTCCTTCTACCTCGTCTACAGTCCCTACACGTGGCCCGCGATTGACGGCTTCCAGGGGCGATACCTCATACCGCTCATCCCGTCCTTGCTCGTCATCCTCGGATTGGAAACGGGTCGCGCGCCACGGCTGCCCGCGGTGAGGGACACCATCATGAGTTACGCGGACGTCGCGCTGATCTCACTGCAGCTCCTCGTCGCCGCCGAATTCGCGGTGACGTTGCTGAATCGCTACTGGCGCTGAACCATTCGCCCGGTGCTCGCCGGCTCGCGCCGGCTGACGGTGGTCGGTGACCGCTGATTCGTCCTCGCACAATCCGCGCTAAATAGACTAAGCCGGTGAAGCACCGCCCATTTCATGCAGGCACGCTTTGGCCGATGTGGTTCGCTCGTGGCACCGAGGGCTAGTCGAACCGCCGTGAGCCGTCGACTCCCCCCGTGATCTCGCTCTTCTTCTCACGCTGGGGTGGCAGCGCCTTCATCATCGCGGCCGGACTCTCGCTGACCGGACTCGGCACGTTAGTGACAATGGCGTTGACCGCACGTTGGTTGGCGCCCAGGCAGTATCAAGCCTTCGTAACCTGGTGGGCCGTCGCGACCTACTTCGGAGCCGCCTTCGGCGTATTCGAGACCTACGCTGCGCGACTGGTGGTCAAGGCACTCTCCGAGGACAGATCTCCCCGACCCGTGGTGGCTGTCATCGCCGGACGAGCGTGGTTGAGCGTGGTCGCGCTCGCCGCGATTGTCATTGTCTTCAATTCGTGGATTGCCCACACTCTCTTCCAGGGCAACGTGGGCGCGACGTTGCTTCTACCCGTCTTCGTCGCCTTCGCCATGCTCCAATGCGTCCAGCGCGGCATCTCGTCGGGCCATCGCTACTTCGTGATGAACGCCACCCAGTTCGCTTCCGACGGCGTCATCCGGGTCATCCTGGTGCTGGTGGTCCACGCCGTGGCGGGCTCGTCAATGGCCATGTTCGCATTGGCAACGTGTCTTTCGGCGGGTGCCAGCGTACTGATTTCCTTCGGGGTCTTTCCAACGTCGTGGACGCGACCACGCCTTCGAGGGGCGAGCGTATCGTGGCGTCCACTGTTGTTTCTGCTGCTGAGCATGGCGAGCATCATGCTCATCAACAACGGTGCGGTGGTCTGGTTAAGCGCCACCCACTCGATATCGGCAGTGATGTTGGGCGCCTTCGCCGGGGTGATGACCCTCAGTCAGATCCCGACGCAATTGTCCTCCGCGATCGCGAGCCCCACCTTGTCGCACCTCGCCCAGGCCCTGGACACTGGTGACCACGTTCGCTTCCGACGATTGCATCGTCGTGTCATCGGCCTCACTTTCTGGTCCGGGCTCGCCTTCGTGGGCGCTTTCACGGTCTTGGGCCAGAAGGTCCTAACCCTCTATCTCGGACCGCGCTACGCCATCGATCGCACCTATATGGTGCTCCTCGCTGCGTCGAGTTCAGTGATGCTCCTGGCGATGGTCGAACAGGCGGTTCTCAATTCGCGCATCCAATGGCGCAACGTCGGTGCCTCGTGGACATTGGCGGCCGTGGGATTCTTCGTCACTCTCGTGTTGCCCGTGAGCACGATGGTTCGTGCGGCGACCGCGCCACTCGTCTCGGTGAGCGTCGCCTACGCTGCCATGACCATCCTCAACGCCCGATACACCCGAGACGTCGCGACGCCCTACGAATCGTCGTGACGACTCCTTCGAGTTCGCGGCGCGGATCTCTCTGGCACGACTGCACCACGCCGACGTGAGTGGGGCGAACCACGCTTCCACGTTGATGGGGCGACGCGGTCACTCACCTGGTTGCCTCGCTGCTCGCAACGATGTGGCGCCCCATCGTGAGTCCGCCACTGGGCGTCGAAGAGCCGACCCCGGACGGATCATCGACCTGGGAATTACCCCGAGCGCCGCGCCATGGGCACAAAATCGCGCACATCGGAGCCGATGTAGAGCTGGCGCGGACGCGAGATTTTCATGTCCTGCTCGAGAAGTTCCTTGAAGTGCGCGAGCCATCCCGCCGTTCGCGGAATGGCGAACAGTACGGTGAACATCTCCACGGGAAAGCCCATCGCCTGATAGATGAGGCCAGAGTAGAAGTCCACGTTCGGGTAGAGGCGACGCGAGATGAAGTAGTCGTCCGCCAGGGCGATCTCCTCGAGCTTGAGCGCAATGTCGAGTAGGGGGTTGCGTCCCGTCACCGCGAACACTTCGTCGGCGGTCTTCTTGATAATCGTCGCCCGCGGGTCAAAATTCTTGTAGACGCGGTGTCCGAAACCTTCGAGCTTCGTCTTGCCGGCCTTGACCGTCTCGATGTAGGCGGGGATGTTATCGATGTGGCCGATCTTGTTCAGCATCTTCAAGACCGCCTCGTTGGCCCCCCCGTGGCGGGGTCCGTAGAGCGCGGCCGCGGCCGCGGCCGTCGAGACGTAGGGGTCGCCGTGCGAGGAGCCCACGGTACGCATCGCCGTCGTGCCACAATTCTGCTCGTGGTCGGCGTGCAAGATGAATAACACGTCCAGCGCGTGCGCTAGCACCGGGTCGGCTTGGTACGAGGGCTCGGCCACCTTCCACATCATGGAGAGGAAGTTCTCCGTGTAATTCAGCGTGTTGTCCGGGTAGACGAAAGGCATTCCCACGGAGAAACGGTGCGCGGCAGCGGCCAGCGTGGGCATCTTGCCAATAAGGCGTACGACCTGCTTGTACAGGACCTCGAGGTCGCCGAGGTTCTTGGACTCCTTGTAGTACGTCGAGAGGGCGGCGATCGAGGAGATCAGCATGCCCATGGGGTGTGCGTCATAGTGGAAGCCTTCGAAGAAGCGCTTTCGCATGTTCTCGTGGATGTAGGTGTGGTACCTGATGTCAGTCGCCCACACGTCGAGCTGGGCCGCGTTCGGCAATTCACCATTCACGAGCAGGTAGGCGACTTCGATGAACGAGGAGTTCTCCGCGAGTTGCTCGATGGGGTAGCCGCGGTAGCGCAGGATACCCGCGTCACCGTCGAGGTAGGTGATCGACGACTGCGCGGCCGCGGTGGACATGAAGCCCGGGTCGTAGAACCAGACGCCCGGCGCCACCTTGGCGAATTCTGACGCGGCGACGCCACCGTTGACGATGGGGATCTCGCGAGTTTCACCGGTCTGATTGTTGGTCACGGTTATGGACTCGGACACGATTTCTCTTTTCACTGTCTGGGATGGCACTCACATCGTATGCCAACTCGCCAGTAACCCCATTTGAACTTTCGTCAGCCCAGGGCCGACGCCGACACGTTCACCGCGTAGGTACGGCTGTGGAGCAGTCCCGCCGACGCCGGTACCCCGTTCAGCGTCACGCTCAGGTTACCTCTCTCCCCTGGAAAGACTGAGAAAGTGTGGCTGGCGAAGGCGAACGACGTGAGGGGCGCGAGCGTCTGGGTCGACGAGATCTGTTGCACGCTGCCCGCTAAGGGGGTGAACACCATCGTGAGCATCACGGGTTGGAGGATCTCTCGCAGATTCGACACCGAGACCTGCACTTGCATCGTGGTGGTGGGGGCGAGTTCGAGGCTGAGGGCGGGAGCGGGGAACGGAGCGGGTTGCACCTGGACGGCCGCGATCACTATTGAGCGCGTGGCCGCCAGACTCGGTGCGGCCGCGAGCGTCTGCACGTACTGAGGAACGTTGAGTTCGGCACTGGCGTGGCTGAGGGCCGTCAGGGTGACGTGGCCCGGCGCGCTCGCAAGGAAATGGCGTTCGGAACCCCAGGAGGCCGAAGTCGCCAGGAGAGAACTCTGAGCCACCGCCAAGGAGGGTGCGGCGGGCGGTGTACTGGGACCCGAAAGACTCAACCCTTGGGCCACGTAGGCCAGGATCACGTCGTAGTCGCTCACCCGCGTCAAGGTATCGGCCGCGAGGGTGACATTGAGGTTTGGCGTCAAGGTCGGGGTTCTCAGCTGCCCGGCCACATCACGCCACACCGAAAGGTCCTGGGTCAACTCCGAGAGCTGTACTGCGAAATCTACGCGGCTCAATTGGCCGCCGGTCGTCAGCAGATTCGCCAAATTTACGTCGAAGGTGTCCTCCTGGCCCAGCAAGGTGTCGGCCAATTGCGCGAAACTCAGGTTCTCACTGAGCCGCGCCGACGTCTCCTGGTGGGCCGAACGCGACACCTCGCGTCCGAAGACCAACACCACGAAGGTAACGATGAGCGCCACGACCACGCGAAGGGTCTGTCGACGACGATGCGCTCGAGTTCGTGCCACGAGGTAAGAACTTACTCAGCCCTCGCCGCCTACTCCTCATCGCCATTGTCGTCGAAGGCCTCGAGTTCGATGATCTCGGACTGCAGGGCGAGGTCCGGGTCGTCAAGATCGGCCCCCCATTTGGGCGCGTCGAGGCTCTTAGCGCTCGAAGTGATCTCCTGGAGGGCGTCAATGGGCTTGGCCCCGGTCGCTCCATCGAGCTGACGCACGCGCCGGGCGATGGGGATCAGGCGCGACTCAACTGAGGCAATGGCGTCGTTATAGCTCGAGACGGAGTCGTTGAGAGACTTGCCCAATTTGGCCAGCGGTCCCGCGACCACGCGAATTCGACCGTATAACTCGGTAGCCGCTTTCAGGATCTCTTGGGCATTCGCCACGAAAGCGTGGCGTTGGAGAACCTCGGCCGCCGACCACAGGAGGGCGAGCAAGTTGGTCGGTCCTACCAAGAGGACGCGCTTCTCCGTGGCGAAGGCGTGCAACGTGGCGTCCGCCTCGTAGGCGGCCGCCAATGCGGCGTCACTGGGCACGAAGCACACCGTGAACTCCGGTGAGAACTCCAGGGCCTGCCAGTACGACTTGGTGGCGAGGGCCTTGACGTGCTCTCGTAGGTCGGAAGCAGACTTCTCTTCGTAGAGACGTCGCTCATTCGGGCTCTCGCTCGCCAACGCCTTCTCGAAGTTCGCGAAGGGGAACTTGGCGTCGATCACGATCGATGAGTTATTGGGCAACTTAACGATGCAGTCCGGCCGCTGACGCTGTCCGGCCTCGCCCGACTGCGTCACCTGAAGATCGAAGTCAATGTTGGCGCGCAGTCCCGACGCCTCCATCACATTGGCGAGTTGGACTTCACCCCAGCGGCCACGATCAGCGCTTCGTCCGAGCAGTTGATTGAGACGGCTGGTCTCCTCTTGGGTCTTGAGTTGCGCGGCCAGTAGCTCACCGGCACGCGTCTTGACGTCGAAGAGTGCTTCGCGGTGATTCTTGTCGAAGCCCTCCAGATTGCTCTTGTACTGCGCAAGTAGCTCCTCGAGTGGTCCGAGGCTGTCTTTGAGTTTGGAGTCTCGCTCACGCAAGATTCGCTCCTGAGTCTCGTTGAACTGAGTCATGGAGCTGGCGAGAACCCGGTTCGAAGTCGCTTCAAAGAGCGTCTCCATGTTGGCGACCGCCTCGGCGTGATCGGAACGTTCGCGTTCGAGGGACTCGACCGACGCCTGGTGCAACGCTTCGGCCACCCGGGCCCGGGTCTCGGCGCCGCTCACCTGCTCGCGCAGGTCGTGTGACCTCCTGGTCGCGACCACCCCGGCGACGAGCGCCCCCACGACTGCACCGATGACCCCCCACGCAACAACCACAATTCTCCTTTGACGTCCCCAACCTAGAGAGCGGTTGTGACACGCGAGTATCCTCTCACTATGTACCGTGTCTTTGGCAGCGCCAGAACGCCGGCGAGCGTCGCGACCGGCGAATCGCCCGTCACGCCGGCGATGATGCAGAAGATCGTCCACATCTTCGCGCTGGTGGGTGAGGGCATCGCCGAAGCCACCCACGCTCTTTTGGCCGGCGACCGCGAACTAGCCAAGCACGTGGTGCAACAAGACGTGGTCATCGACAATCTCGTCAACGAGATCGTGGCACAAGTGGAACAGTTGCTCGTCCACGGCGCCTCGCTGTCGAGCGAGTCACGCGCCAGCCTCTTGACCCTGCTACGGGTGATGCCTGAAGTGGAACGCAACGGTGACCTGGCCGAGCACATCGCGCGGCGCGCGGCGCGCGGCATGGGCGCAGAGATGTCACCGCGAAGTCGGGGCCTCGTCGAACGCATGGGCGAGGTGGCCTCCACCATCTGGCGCGAGGCGACCGACGTGATCATCGATGGCAAGCTCGAGGCCGCAGGAGCCATCGAAGATATTGACGACGAACTCGACGATTTACACGTTTCGTTGACCGCTGAACTGACCTCGGGGTCGATGCCGGTCCCGGTCGCGGTGGAACTCGCGTTACTGGCCCGCTTCTACGAACGATTCGGCGACCACTGCGTCAATCTGGCGCGTCGCCAGATTGGGCGCGACGGCGCCGACTAACGCGCCAACAGCAGTTCCGCGATTTGCACCGCGTTGAGGGCCGCACCCTTGCGCAAGTTGTCGTTACTCAAGAAGAGTGACAGACCGTTCGTCACGGTTTCGGCGCGTCGAATACGACCGACGTAACTAGGGTCCTGTCCAGCGGCGAGCCGCGGCGTCGGAATCTCTTCGAGAATCACGCCCGCGGCGTTCTTGAGCAGGTCCGTCGCCTCGACGGGCGAAATCTGGCGCGAGAAACTTGCGGTAATCGACAGCGAATGGCCGGTGAACACCGGTACTCGTACGCACGTCGCGTCGACCAACAGATCGGCAATCTCCAAAATCTTGCGGCTCTCGTCACGCAACTTCTGCTCTTCGCCAGTCTCGAGGGAACCGTCCTCGACGATCGATCCCGCGAGCGGGATGACGTTGTGCGCGATGGAGACGGGGAACTTGTCGCCTCGCTCGAGGGCGAATGCGCTGCCGTTGAATGTCAATTGTCGCACGTCGCCGCGCGCACTGGCCTCGAGCTGTCCAGCAAGTTCATCAACGCCGTCGCGACCGGCACCACTGACCGCCTGATAGGTCGAGACCACCATCGAACGAAGTCCCGCCGCGAGGTGCAACGGCTTGAGGACCGGCATGGCGGCCATGGTCGTGCAGTTGGGATTCGCCACGATGCCCTTGGGGATGAAAGCCAAGGCGTGCGGGTTGACTTCTGACACCACGAGAGGTACCTCGGGGTCCATGCGCCACGCCGAGGAGTTATCCACGACAATGGCTCCGGCCGCAGCCACGCGCGGAGCGATCTGTTTCGACGAGGTCGCGCCCGAGGACATCAAGGCAATGTCAATTCCCGAGAAGTCGGCGGTGTTGGCGTCCTCGACGGTGATGTGACGACCGTCCCACTCCAACGCAGAACCCGCCGATCGAGACGAACCGAAGAACCGTACGTCGTCAGCGGGGAACTGACGTTCGGCCAAAATTGTCCGCATCACTGTGCCGACCTGACCCGTGGCCCCGATAATCGCTATTCGCATGGTCAAAAGTCTAGGGCTAGGCCGCGTCCAGGCCAAAAGCGGTGTGCAGCGCCCGCACCGCGTCGGCGACCTTGTCGGCTTCGACGACACACGAGATGCGGATTGAACTGGTGGAGATCATGTCGATGTTGATGCCGTGAGATGACAGGGTCTCGAACATCAACGCGGTGACTCCCGGGCTGGTCTTCATTCCCGCTCCGATGATCGAGACTCGGCCGATCTTCTCCACCGACGTGACCAGGGCGGCACCAATTTCATCCTTGACCTCGTCACAGGTGGCGCGTGCCGCATCGAGGTCCGTGCGAGCCACCGTGAACGAGATCGCGGTGAGGCCGTTGGTCCCAGTGTTTTGCACGATCATGTCGACGTTGATGCCGCGGTCGGAGAGTTTACGAAAGAGCGTCGCGGCGACGCCCGGACGGTCCGGCACTCCATCCACCGTCAACTTCGCCTCCGACGTGTCGTCGGTGATGGCGGCAACAATGGCCTCTTCCATAGTGGGGTCCTCCTCCACAATCCAGGTTCCTGGTTCCCAGGTAAAACTCGAACGAACGTGCAACGGAACACCGTGGCGACGTGCGAACTCCACCGAACGCAGCATCAACACACGGCCACCGGTCGCCGCCATTTCCATCATCTCGTCAAACGAGACCTTGGCGAGTCGTCGGGCCTTGGGCACGACGCGCGGATCGGCCGAGAAGACGCCGGTCACGTCGGTATAGATCTCACACACGTCCGCCTCCAGGGCCGCCGCCAGAGCGACCGCGGTGACGTCGGAACCTCCTCGACCCAACGTGGTGATATCGCGATCAGTCGACACCCCTTGAAAGCCCGCCACCACGGGCACGAGTCCCCCCTCGAGCGCTTCACGTATCCGGTCGGGGCGCATCTCGAGGATCTTGGCCCGCGTGTGGTCGGTGTCAGTGATGATGCCGGCCTGCGAGCCAGTAAACGAGGCGGATTCAACACCGCAGTCCGACAGCGCCATGGACACCAGGGCCATGGAGATTCTCTCGCCCGCGGTCAACAACATGTCGAGTTCACGTGGGGGACGCGTAGGAGATACCTGATCAGCAAGGTGAATCAGGTCATCGGTGAACTTTCCCATCGCCGATACCACCACCACGACGTCGTTACCGGCGGCGCGGGTGCGCGCCACGTGATCGGCCACGGCCCGGATGCGCTCCGCGTCGCCAACTGAAGTTCCACCAAATTTTTGGACGATGAGCGCCATGGCTAACAACTTTAGTTGAGCCGTCACGGCCCTTAAACAGCGCTAAAGCCCTCTCCATCACCGGACGGGGCCGGATGCCTCCTACGACCACTCGTTCGGGGGCTCTTTGACGCCCTAGTAATGTCGCTCCCATGGCTACCACCAAACGTCAACGTCAAAAAGAAGCACGCCGTCAGAAAATGGAGGAGCTGCAGCGTCAAAACAAACGGCGCCAAAACCTGCGCCGCGGCATCATCGTTCTCGTCGTCGCGGTCCTCGTCGTGGGCACCGCCGCCTTGTTCTTTCAGAAGTCGACGCCCAGTACGGTGAGCATTCCGACCACCACCGCACCGACCGCGACCACCACGGTGGGGGTCGTCTCCACGAAGTGCTCGACCACAGCCTTCGCGGTGGCGGGTTTCGCCCCTATTACATGCGCCTCGCCCGCAGGAACTTCTACCAAGGCACCAACGATGGTCGTACCCACCACGCCCGCCCCGGCTTCAATGGAGGTCGCCGACCTGATCAAGGGCACGGGTGCCACGTTGAAGACGGGCGACAAGTTCACTGCGCAGTACGTACTCGCCGACTACGCGACCCACAAGGACCTGCAGTCGTCGTGGTCCCAGGGTGGCTTCAGCGCCACGCTCGCTACCGGTAGCTTGATCGCGGGTTGGGTCAAGGGTCTACCCGGTATGAAGGTGGGCGGCCGCCGCGAGCTCATCATTCCGCCCTCGCTCGCCTACGGTGCCGCTGGTCAGTCGGGCATCCCCGGTAACGACACTCTCGTCTTCATCGTGGACCTCCTCAAGATCGGCTGAGGACCGTCGTCGTAGTCCGCTATTTCATCATCAATCAAAGGAATCCATGAGCGACCTGATCCCCAGCCCCGACGGCTCGAGCCCACAACGTCAGAAGTTCGACGCCGCGCCCCCGATGATCATCGACACCACCAAGACCTACACCGCCACCATGGTCACCTCGCACGGCACGATGGAGTTCCTCCTCGACGCTGCGGGCGCCCCCGCCACGGTGAACAGTTTCGTGTTCCTGGCGCGCTGGCACTACTACGACGGCATCGTGCTGCACCGCATCATCCCCGGATTCGTCCTACAGGGCGGTGACCCCACCGGTACGGGCGCGGGCGGTCCCGGGTATCGCTTCAATGACGAGTTGCCCAAGGCGGGACGCTACGAACTTGGATCGCTCGCGATGGCCAACGCCGGACCCCACACCAACGGTTCGCAGTTCTTCATCATCTCCGGGCCCGACGGTATGCGCCTACCACCGCTCTACGCACTGTTCGGCAAGGCCGTCAAGGGTCTCGACGTGGTCAGCGCCATCGACCAAGTCGGTTCGCCCTCGGGTAAGCCGCGCGAAACGGTCACCATTCAGACGCTCACCATCTCCGAGGCCTAAAGATCGGTCGCGACGCCGCCGCGAGTGACGACGAGGTCCTCGTTGACGCGCACGATCCACCTTCCCTCGTAGGTCAGGATCGATCGAGCGCCGAGTTCGACCAACGTGTGGCTGTCCGCGAGCAGCTCCTGAGTACGCAGGGTTTGCTCCTTTCCCGCGGGCACGCTGAGCACCACCTCATCGAAGAGACCCAGGCCGGTGGTGGGTGCACCACCACGCGGATCAATCATCGTCGTACCCAATACCGAGCCGACCGAGCCGACCGCTACGAGCCGCGACGTAGCCAGTGCCGCGCCGAGGGCCGAGGCTCGCCATACGCTGCGCGCGTGCAGGACAGCGCCGTCCACCAGCACGACGAGATCGGCGTTGGAGACTTCATCGACCACAGTCGCGTCGTTGGCGCTTTGGCGATCGATCGCCGCGACACTGATCATCGTGGCGTCTCCCCACACCGGTTCGGCGACGACCTCGGCGATTGCGTCGCTGGGCCCCCTGAACGCTGCGGCCGTCGCGAGAACGCAGACGCGCGACGCGGCCACGACGTCGGAGATCTCGGGTGAGCGCAGGGCGCCGAGAGATCCGACGAAAGTGGCGCTAAACGTCGTATCGGAATTCACCCCACGTCGTCCCTGATCAAAGGTCTCTTTGGGGGTGGTCGAACCATCGTCCTGAAAAACGCCACGCGGGCGTGACATCACGCGACTCCTCAACTGCCGGCGTCGTATCGGTGAGCATCTCAAAAGCGATGGCCACGACGGCCATCTCCTCCTCGAACACTTCGGATCCATTGTCGCGTACGGGACTCACAGCGGGATATTCCCGTGCTTGCGCTTCGGCAAGTCCTCGCGCTTGGATGCGCAGGACGTTGAGCGAACGGGCGATGACCGCGCGGGTCTCGGCGGGATCGATGACGTCGTCGATAAATCCCCGTTCGGCGGCGATGAAGGGCGAGGAGAACCGCTCTTCATATTCCGCGACCAACTGACGTCGGGTCGCGTCCGGGTCCTCGGCGGCGGCCAGCTCTCGTCGATGCACGATCTCCACCGCGCCGGCCGAACCCATGACGGCGAGTTCGGCCGAGGGCCACGCGAATGCGAAGTCCGCCCCGATGCCCTTGGAATTCATGACGACGTAGGCCCCCCCATAGGCCTTTCGCGTGATGACCGATACGCGCGGTACCGTCGCTTCGCAGAAGGCGTAGAGCAATTTCGCACCACGGCGAATGATGCCGTCGTATTCCTCACTCACTCCGGGGAGGAAGCCCGGGACGTCGACGAAAGTGACGAGCGGGATGTTGAAGGCATCGCACGTGCGCACGAAACGCGCCGCTTTCTCACTCGAATCGATGTCGAGCACGCCCGCGAGGACCTGGGGTTGATTGGCGACGATACCCACCGCGAATCCGTCGATGCGCGCGAAACCACAAGTGATCTGCGCGGCGAAGGCGGCGTGCACCTCGGTGAACTCCCCATCGTCCACGACCGCAGCGATCACCTTCTTCATGTCGTAGGGCTGGTTGGGGGAACTCGGCATGAGTTCACGCAGTTCCGGGCAGAGTCGGTCCGCGGGATCCTCCGACATCACCCGCGGCGGCTCCTCCAGGTTGTTCGACGGCAGGAACGAGAGAAGGTAGCGCACCTCGTCGAGGGCCGTCTTTTCGTCGGGGAAGACAAAACCCGCGACACCCGACTTGGTGGCGTGGGTCATGGCGCCGCCGAGTTCCTCCAGCGTCACGCTCTCGCCGGTGACCGCCTTGACGACGTCGGGGCCGGTGATGAACATGTGGCTGGTGTCCTTGACCATGATGGTGAAGTCAGTGATGGCTGGTGAATAGACCGCGCCCCCCGCACACGGACCGAGAATGACGGAGATCTGGGGAACGACACCCGAAGCACGCACGTTGCGAAAGAAGATGCCCCCGTAGGCGTTAAGGCCCGCAACCCCCTCCTGGATCCGAGCGCCGGCTCCGTCGTTGAGCCCGATGATCGGCAATCCCATCGACGTGGCGAGGTCCATGACTTTGTGGATCTTCTCGCCGTGGGTCTCACCGAGGGCCCCGCCGAAGACCGTGAAGTCCTGGGAGTAGACGCACACCTGACGTCCATCGATCTGCCCGTATCCGGTGATGACGCCATCGGTGAAAGGGCGAGAACCATCCAGACCGACACCCGAAGCGTGGTGTCGGGTGAGCATATCGAGTTCCTGGAAAGTCCCCTCATCGAGTAGGTATTCGACGCGCTCGCGCGCGGTCATGCCGCCCTTGGATTTGTGGCGCTCGATTGCTCGCTCACCGCCCGCGACTCGTGCCTCGGCCTTACGAGCTTCGAGTTCGGCCAAACGTTGGGCCATTGAATTCTCCATAGTGCTCAAGGCTACTGAGGTCTCCTCACCCGCGCGGCTCGCGGCTCGACGAAGTCGTTCATCTCGACAGCACCCCTTACTGGTGGGTTGAGAGCGTGGCGGAGGATTCTTCCACGAGTTCAATCAGCGTCCCGAAACTGGCCTTGGGGTGCACGAAGGCAATGGTGGTGGCGCGCGAACCCGGTCGCGGCACCTCATCAATCACGCGAGCGCCGCTGGCCTTCACCGCCGCGAGCGCGGCGGCGCAGTCGGTCACGCGATATCCCACGTGATGTAGGCCCTCGCCGCGGCGTTCGAGAAAGGCCGCCACGGTGGAGTCGTCACGGGTGGGGGTCAGTAACTGCACGTACGAATCACCCACCTTGATGAGTGCTTCGCTGATCCCGTCGCTGGTCACGTCCTCGCGGTGCACCACGAGCGCCCCGAGGGTCTCGGCGTACCAGGCAATGGCGGCGTCGATGTCGCGCACGGCAATCGCCACGTGGTCAATATCGGTGAGTAGGGAATCCATCATTCCTCCTTACCGCTGAGGCTACTCACCGACCCCTACTCCTCCACAGGGACTTTCGTAGCATGGTCGAATGTCCTTAGTACGGTTCATCCCGGCGTTCGCCCTCACCGCCTTGATATTGGCGATGGTTCCCGGCCAAGGTGCGGCCATGGTGTTGCGCCAGAGCTTGGTGGGCGGGTCGCGGTGCGCAATGGCCTCGGTGCTGGGAAACGCTTCGGGTCTGGTCATCTGGGGGGCGAGCGCCGCCCTCGGTCTCAGCGAGATCTTCGCTCGCTCCCCCCTCGCCTACAACATCCTTAAATTCGCCGGCGTCGCCTACCTGGGTTACCTCGCCGCGAGCACTCTGGCGACCTTGCGTCGTTCGTCGAGTGCCTTCGATATCAGCGGCACCGCCGCGACGACGCTGTTCAGCGCATTTCGACTCGGTCTGATCACCAATCTCACCAACGTCAAGGCCGCCGTGTTCGCCGTCGCTTTCATCCCCCAATTCGTACCGCGAGGTTTTGCGCTGGGCCCCGGAATTATCCTGCTCGCCCTCGTCCAAGCACTGGTCTCGCTCGCGTGGTACGCGGGACTCGTCGCGACGGTGCACCGTGCCGCCATCACCTTGGCGCGCCCCGTGGTGCGCCGCTCACTCACGGCATTCTCGGCCCTGGGACTACTGAGCATCGCCCTCGTGCTGCTCTTCTCGTCAACTCGCTAGAACGTCTAGGGTCGCCATGAGCACCATTTGGAGGTGAGCCAATGACCCGCAGTGTGATCGTCGCCGGACTTCGTACCCCCATCGGCAAATTGGCCGGCGCCCTCGCGCCACTGCGCGCCACCGACCTCGGCGGCGTGGCCATCGCCGCCCTCATCGCCCAGACGGGCCTCGATCCCGCCACGATCGACGCCGTGTTGATGGGACAAGTCCTCCAAGCGGGCCAGGGCCAGATCACCGCGCGTCAGGCCGCCGCGGCGGGCGGCGTGCCCATGAGCGTCCCGGCGACGACCATCAACAAGGTCTGTCTCTCCGGATTGAACACCATCTACCTCGCCGACCTCATGGTGCGCTCGGGCGAAGCAGAGATCGTCATCGCCGGCGGCATGGAGTCAATGACCAATGCGCCCTACCTACTGCCCGGCGCACGCGCCGGGTACCGCGCAGGCGACCACGTCGTCGTGGACTCAATGATGCACGACGGTTTGACGTGCGCCTTCGACCACTGCGCGATGGGTCTGGCGACCGAGCGCCACAACTCGGGTCGCATCTCGCGCGCGCGCCAGGACGAGTTCGCCGCCCGCTCCCACTTCTTAGCCGCGGCGGCCACCGCCGCGGGGTACTTCGAACGGGAGATCACCGCGGTGCACGTCCCCCAGCGCAAGGGTGAGGACCTGCGCGTGGATCTCGACGAGGGGATCCGCCGCGAAACGACCGCCGCCACGTTGGCACGCCTGCGCGGCGCCTTCGAGGCGGACGGCACGATCACTGCGGGTAACGCCTCACAAATCTCTGACGGTGCGGCCGCGGTACTGGTGATGTCCGCCGAGCGTGCGGCGTCGCTCGGCCTCGAACCCCTCGGTGAGGTCCTGGGCTACGGACAGGTGGCGGGACCCGACACGTCGCTGCTGCTGCAACCAGCCCACGCAATCTCCCAGGCCGCGGCCAAGGCCGACGTGCGCGTGGACGACCTCGACGTCGTCGAGATCAATGAGGCCTTCGCCACCGTGGCCCTCGCGTCCATGGACGCGCTCAATATCGACGAGGACCGCCTCAACGTGAATGGCGGCGCGATCGCGCTCGGTCACCCCATCGGCATGTCCGGAACCCGTCTGGCCCTCACCGCGCTGATGGAACTGCGACGTCGCGGCGGCGGCACCGCCGCGGTCGCGTTGTGCGGCGGCGGTGGCCAGGGCGACGCCGCCGTTCTTCGTTCCCTCTAACGATGGCCGTCGGGTATGAACTCGGCCACCACTCGGTAGCGCGAGAGGCCAACCGGCCGATCGTCACGGAGCTCCAGCACGAAGGCTCCCCCGAGCGGATAGCCACGCTCCAGCAGCGTCGCGGGAACCACCTGCGCCAGACTCTCGACGAGCTCGTGCACCGTGGGGTTGTGCGCCACCACGAGTAACGACGTGGTGACCGGATCGACCGCGGCGAGGTCGATCAATAGGTCCTCCGCCGTCACTTCGCGTCGTCCGTTATAGATCAAGTCGCTGAAGGAGACCGAACTCACGAACGACGTGCCATCGAACGCTCGGCGAAAGGTCTCGCGGGTCCGCAGCGCGGACGATACCAACGCCGTCACTGGACCGTGGTCCCCGAGGGCAGTGTCATCCAACGCCCACCCGCGCAACTCCTCGCACTGGCGCCGCCCTCGGGCACTCAGTGCACGCTCGTAGTCGCTGACGCCGTGTTCAGCCGGCGAAGCCTTCGCGTGACGGACAATCGTGAGGTAGCGCACGAGTTCAGTTTGGCACTGTGAACATGTCGAGCGGGACCCGAGTGGTTTAGCGTGGGGGGGTGCTCGCCTCGCTCTCCTATCTGCAAGCCATCGTCATGGGTCTCGTCCAGGGCATCACCGAGCTCTTCCCCGTCTCGAGTCTCGGTCACGGCATTTTGTTGCCTGGCCTTCTCGGTTGGCACAATCTTGTGTCGAGTCAGTCCCAAGCGCAGTCGTTCTTCCTGGTCTTCCTCGTCGGTCTGCACGTGGGCACCGCTCTGGGGCTCATCGTGTTCTACCGCGCGACATGGATAAAACTGTTTCGCGGGTTGCTACGCCAAGTAGGCGCGAGCCGCCGAGAGGGAGTCACCTCACTGTGGCGCCTCTCCAGCGCAAACATGGACCGCGATTACCGACTACTCCTCCTCCTCGCCCTGGGATCGATTCCGGTCGGCATCGTGGGCGTCCTGCTGGAGAAGCCACTGCGCGAACTCTTCGCCAAGCCACTGGCCGCGGCGATCTTCCTCAGCATCAACGGCGCCATACTCCTGGTGGGCGAACGCATGCGCAACTCTCGCGGACGACACGCGCGCTACGAGAAGATGGGTACTCTCAGTGGGCGCGACGCCTTCGCCATTGGTTCCGCCGAGATCTTCGCCCTCTTGGCGGGCATCTCGCGTAGCGGTGTCACCATGGTGGCGGGGTTGACGCGCGGGCTCGACCACGAGGACGCCGCCAACTTCTCTTTTCTCCTAGCGACGCCCGTCATTTTGCTCGCTGGCCTCTACAAACTGCCCTCGCTGATGGGACCCCTCGGGCAGGGTGTGCGTACCCAGACCTTCGTCGGCGCAGTATTCGCCGGTGTCGCCGCCTACGTCGCAGTGCGTTTCTTGACCCGGTGGTTCACCACCAAGACCCTGAATCCCTTCGGGATCTACTGTCTCGTGGTGGGCGTCGCCTGCGTCGTGCGCTTCGCCTAGTCGGCCAGCACTCGCCGCCCGATTATTGCGCGCGACAGGGTCAAATCGTCAGCGAACTCCAAATCGCCCCCCACGGGCAGACCATTCGCCGGCTGCGACACGACCAGACCCGGGACCTGCAGAAGGCGGCCCAGATACATGGCCGTCGCGTCACCCTCGAGATTCGCGTTGAAACACAGGATGACTTCCTTCACTGGCCCGTGCAGTCGCGCGAGCAACTCCTGGATTCTCAGGCGGTCCGGTGTCACGCCCTCGAGGGGACTGAGCAACCCGTGCAGAACGTGGTACGTACCGTGAAAGGCACGGCTACGCTCCACCGCCACCACATCGGGTGGACTCTCCACGACGCAGATGACGGTCTGATCACGGCGTTCATCGCCGCAGATGGGGCAAAGACCGCCGGATTCAGCAAAATTGCAGCACTGCTCACAGAAGCTCAGATTCTCCTTCATGTCACCCAAGGACTGACTCAGGCGCCGCACGTCCTCGGCGGGCTGGCGCATCAACCAGAAGGCGATGCGTTGAGCGGACTTGGGCCCGACCCCGGGGAATCTCCCGAGTTCATCGACCACTGTCTGCAGGGAGGGGGGGTAGCTCACGACACTTCCTCCGCCCCGGGAAACATCTCAGTGATGAGGTGCTCGGCGACCGACGCCACCACCGGGCCCTGGTGGTCATCGGCACTGGTCTCGTCGAAGTCGGGGGTGGGCTCCGGCGCGGGTGTGCGCACACGAGGCCCCGGAGCATTCGGCGTCGATTGCTTCATTGTGCCATCCACGACCCACGCGACGACGAGGGGGACCTTGAACTCGTGGTCGAGCGCACCCTTAAGACCCTGCGATATCTGGTCAGTGTTCTGGCGGATCCCCTCACTGGCCACCGCCAGCGTCAGACGAGATCCGTCGAAATCGACGACCTGAGCAGATTTAAGGACCAATTGCGCACCGCGCGAGGTCCGCGGCACGACACGCTCGATGAAGCGACGGCGAAACTCCTCCACACTCATAGCGCTGAGCTCCCCCGGTGATTCAGCGACGGGTGGGCTCTGTGCGGGCGGAGTCGCTGGTGCCACGACGACCGTTGGCGATTCAGGTGCGCTCGCCGCGAGAGGTGATGTCGTCGTGCCAATCGGTCGCAACGCCGGTGCGGCCGGCGCGGGCGCGAGCGGTGCCGCTGATCGCTCCTGGCGCTCGAGTTTGGTGACCCGTTCGCCCAGCGCATCCAATGAGACATCCAGCTCGGGCCTCACGAGACGCACCA
Organism: uncultured Acidimicrobiaceae bacterium; assembly: GCA_963734655.1. GTDB lineage: Bacteria > Actinomycetota > Acidimicrobiia > Acidimicrobiales > RAAP-2 > RAAP-2. The sequence goes on from CAVTHY010000002.1 coordinate 144,678, forward strand.
TCGCCACCTCGAGAACGACAATCTTCTCGGGGGCGCTCTTCATCTCACGTATTGCCCGCCCGAAGGTCTCGAGAACCCTGACCGTGCGAGCGAGACCGAGCAGACTTCCCCACTCGCGCAATCTCTCGCGGTCGGCATCGACCGCATCGGCCACTTCGGGGGCCACCTGCAGGAGGAACGCTTGACGCACTTCGCCCGCGAAACTCTCGGCCAATTGTTCGGGGTCCCAACCATCACGGGCCAGGTGGGCCAAGGTGGTGATCGCGCCCACGGCGTCGGCCTCGGTCAGTGCGCGAAAGAGCCCATCGAAGTCCGGCTGAACGTCGTCGTTCGCGCCGGTGGCGAGAAGTTGGTCCAAGGCGCTCAGCGCGTCACGCGCCGAGCCTCGGCCCAAGCGCACCGCCGTCTCAATGGTGGCGTCGTCGGCGGCCAGACCCGCAGCCCCCTGCACGTCATCGAGCAGGGTTCTGAGCGTGTCACCACCGATGAGTCGGAACTCGAGGTGTTGGGTACGCGAACGAATGGTGGGCAACACCTTGTGGGGATCGGTCGTGGCCAAGACGAAGATGACGTGCGGCGGCGGCTCCTCGAGAGTCTTGAGCAGCGCCGCCGAGGCGGGCTTAGAGAGCTGGTGGACTTCGTCGAAAATGTAGATCTTCCAGCGACCCGGTGTGCCGTGCCACGCGCCCGCCGTGATTTCACGGATGTCGTCAACGCCATTGTTGGAAGCGGCGTCGAGTTCAGTGACGTCGAGTGAGGATCCCCGAGTGATCGCCACGCAACTCGCGCACACGTTACAAGCATCACCCTCGACGGGATTCTCACAATTGAGTGCCTTGGCGAGAATGCGAGCGGTCGTGGTCTTGCCCGTTCCTCGCGGTCCTGAGAAGAGGTAGGCGTGGCTGACTCGATCGCGCGCCACCGCGCCCTGGAGCGCGCGGACCACGTGCTCTTGACCGCGAAGTTCAGCGAATCGACCGGGTCGAAACCGTCGATAGAGAGACGTCACTCCATCAATGGACGTGGGAACCGAAGAGGGAGTGGCCATGGGGCAATGCTAACGGTGAGCTGTAAGAGCCGAGGTCCAAAGCGGTGGTCAGGCTGACCGTGGCACCCGGCGCAATCCGCTGAGAGCTGCTGGCTTCCACCCCTGACTCGGTTCACGAACGACCGTCGCACGGGACCCGACCACCGCTTTGAACCTCGGCCTTTCAAGGCTACCGGAACCACACCCCGCTCGTCTCGGGTAGCCTTGCAAGCCGGTATTCAAATTCGCGCCACGGTGTGAATTCTTGGAGGAGTGCGAGAGCGGCCGAATCGGCACGATTGGAAATCGTGTGAAGGGAAACCTTCCGTGGGTTCAAATCCCACCTCCTCCGCCACGGGTACTCGTCACAACCGAGAATGCCCACGAGACGTGAGGCGCCCCGCAGGCTTCAGATTTTGGATTGAAGTTCGCCTCCGTGGTGAGAATTTAAGGCGGTTCGTCGAGAAGCCCGTCCGCGATACTGTCCTCAGCGCCCGCCCGGGGTCTGATCAACCCGGTCCGAGTGACGAGTCCACGAACCGTTTCGGCTCGAAGTCACTCAACGATCAGGAATCGGCGCTCGAGCCACCATTGACTTCAATTATTCAGACACATATATTGATAATCATTCGAGCCAATAATCAACTGTGGGGGCGATTGTGAAAATAACGGACATTCTGCGAAGTCACCCGAGGCGATCACTCGCGGCCACTACGGTGGCGATTGTGATTATCGGTGGCGCTGCGGCGACCGCTTCACTGGCCTCCGCGTCGACCTCGAGCACCAGCACATTGATCGCGTGTGCGAACCACAAAGGAAGTCTGCGTCTCGTGTCCAACGCCACGGACTGCCACGAGGACGAAACTGCCGTGCAGTGGAACGTCGTCGGTCCCCCCGGTCCTCCGGGTGCCAGCGGACCGCGTGGTGCCACCGGGGCAGTGGGACCAGCGGGACCGACCGGAGCAGCGGGGGCAGGCGCAACACCGTCGACTCCGAACAGCGAAGTGGTCGGGACCTTGACTTTCACGCCGCAGACCGGCGCATCGGCGGGGACACCGCTGACGGTGAATCTGTATTCCTTCTCCTCCTCGATCGACCAAACATTGGGCATTGGTTCGCAGTCCTCTGGAGCGGGAGCTGGCAAAGTCACCTTCAACCCTGCGACGATGACGATTCCGATTGGCGATGCGTCGCTCGCACTAACGGACAGCCTCTACAGCGCCAATCCCCTGAACTCGGCGTCCATTGTGCTCTTCGCTCCCCAGTCGACCACACCGGTCGAGACCATCGATCTGACTCTGGTTGCGGTCAAGAACGTCACCACTTCCAACGATGGCGCCCCCTCCTCGTCACCCCTGGTAGCGGTCTCCATCGAGTTCGGTGCGGTTCAATTCACCCTTCCCTCCGGCCAGAGCACCTCATAGAACCAAGTGACGAACACGAATAGTTTCGGTGGATCACCTTTGAACAAGAGATCCTCATACCCGCTCTGACGATAAAGACTCCTATTCAGGAGTTACCGGAGCGCGGTGATCCCGACGGTGATGGGACTCGCTGCGTTGCGGCGGCGCGGCGTTGCGGACGTCTGAGATTTTGACGAGAAGCAGACCATAGACGCACCGGTGACGGTCGCTGCGCCAACCGTCGTGAAACGCCACGCGCCAGCGAGCGCGCTCTAGGTACGTCGCGATCGGCGTACATCGTTGATGACAGACTTGACGCACGATCGAAGCGCGACAGAGGTGAGCACTCGCGTCAATATTGGCGTTGCGGATCGAGAACTACCCTAGGGGAATGGCGACTCGTCTTGAAGTGGTGGGACTCACGCGTCGATTCGGCAACCTCACCGCACTCGACGAACTCTCCTTTGACGTGTCAGCCGGTCAGGTCGTGGGGTTCCTCGGTCCCAATGGGGCCGGCAAGACCACCACAATGCGGGCGATTTTTGGCCTCACCGATCTCGACGCGGGGCGCGTTCGTTGGAACGGTGCCGACGTCGACTCTCCCCTTCGACGTCGCTTTGGCTACATGCCCGAAGAGCGCGGTCTCTATCCCGGCATGCGCATCGCTGATCAGCTCATCTACATTGGTCGCCTACACGGCATGAGTGCACTGCAAGCCCACCAGGCTACCCAGTCCTGGCTCGAACGCCTAGGCCTCGCTGATAGGGCCCAGGACAAGGTCGAATCGCTGTCGCACGGAAATCAGCAGCGCGTCCAGCTCACTGCGGCTCTACTGCACGGACCCGAGTTACTCATCCTTGACGAGCCCCTCGCCGGTCTTGACCCCAGTGGTATCGACGAGATCGGGGCCATTCTGGTCGAACAGGCCAGAGCGGGTTGCTGTGTCCTGTTCTCGAGTCATCAACTCGACCAGGTCGAAGACCTGTGCGAATCGGTGATCATCATCGACCACGGTCGACTGGTGGTGACGGGTCGGGTGGACGATCTGGCCACGAGCGGATCGCGACGCCTCGTGGTACGCGTCGAAGGTGATCGAACGGGGGCGTGGGCCCGCGAGATCGACGGCGTGACCCTGTCGGAGGTCACCGGGGGCGAGGTACGACTGAAACTCGACGAGCACGTTGACACCGACACGGTTCTCGAGGCCGCGCGCGGCGCAGGTCACGTAAGTGAATTCGTCATGCGTCGTCGCCGCCTCTCCGAAGTGTTTCGCGAGGCGCTCCAGTGAAGGTCATTCGCTACGTCCTAATCCTGGTGGCCATCATCGTTGCGCTGGGCCTGCGATGGTGGCGTCGCCGACGACAAACCCGTACCCGCGACAGCGCCCGACCCGCGCGCCCGCCGCGCCGCGGATTCGTCACCGGCGACGTGGCTCTCGTGATGAGCCGCGAATTGCGTGAACGACTGCGCAGCCGCTTCTATCTCCTGGGTACGGTGATCATCTTGCTGGTGGTGGGCGCGGCAATCATTATCCCGGTGGTCAGGCATTCGTCCACGCCGCACGAGAGGATCGGCGTCGTCGGCACCCTCACGCCCGGGGCGCGCGCAGCGGTGAGTGCCGCGGCCCGCGCCAACGGAGCGTCAGTGAATTTCGTGTCGGAGTCCAGCATGGCGCGTTCGACCGCGGACATGACGGCCGGGAGAATCGACTTCGCCATCGTGAACGGTCAAGAGATCCTCGTCACCACCCAGTATTCGCCCTCGGACTTCTCGACGACGGCTATCGCGGTGCGCGCCGTGGCGACGCGGCTCGGTGATGAGCGTGCCTTGGCCGCGGCCCACCTCACCGCCCAGCAAGCGGCGGCCCTCGCGAGTTCTGGACCACTGTCCATCGTCGCCCTGCACCACGGAACCACCAAAGGAGTGAACGCCACGTCCCTCATCGGCGTGATCCTGATTTTCATCATGCTGTCGCAGTACAACACCTGGATCCTCGTCGGCGTCATGGAGGAGAAGTCCAGTCGCGTCATCGAGGTGCTCTTGTCGACGGTGCGCCCGATCAGACTCCTCACGGGCAAAGTGTTGGGCATTGGCGTCGCCGCGCTCGTGCAGGCGTCGCTGATCGTCGCCTTCGCCTTGGTGTTGTCCAAGATCGTCGGTTCGGACTTGCTGCACGGGACCGGTCCGCTCGAGGTCGTGAGCACCCTCGTGTGGTTAGTGCTGGGCTACTCGCTGTACTGCTGGGTCTACGCCGCCGCCGGCTCCATGGCCGAACGTCAGGACCAGGTGCAGAGCCTCGCGTTGCCGCTGAGTCTGCCCCTCATCGTGGGCTACGTGGTGGCCCTCACCGCCGCCAGTTCCGCGACCCCGTCACTGCTCGTGAAGATCTTCGCCTACATTCCCCTGACCGCGCCCTTCGCCATGACGGTTCTCGTTGGCTTCGGCGCAGTCACGTGGTGGCAATTCATGGTGTCGGTCGCCCTCACCCTCGCGAGCACCTTCGCGGTCGCCCGTTTGGCCACCGGGATCTATCGTCGGGCCATCTTGCGCACTGGTTCACGCGTGCGCTTTAAGGATTTTCGCGCGCCGAAGTGATTCCACGATGACGCTCGCGGTGAGTTTGCGCACCGACAGCGGCGGCGCGATGCTCACGCCGATTGCGACATCGTCGTCCGACGACATACTGGAGAGGTGATGGATCTCTCCAATGTGCAGACGTGGCTCTGTGACATGGACGGGGTGCTCATCAACGATGGCGCGATGATTGCGGGCGCGGACAAGTTCTTGCAACGCCTTCGCGCCACACGTCGTCCATTCATGATTCTGACCAATAACTCCTTATTCACTGCGCGCCGAGTGAGTGCCGACCTGGGGGCGATGGGGCTTGACGTGCCCGCCGAGCGGGTGTGGACCTCGGCGCTCGCCACCGCCCAATTCGTCCACTCGCAGCGACCCCGCGGTGCCGCTTTCGTCATCGGCTGCGAGAGCGTGCACGAGGCCCTCAAAAATGTGGGGTACTCCGAAGACGCGACCAGCCCCGACTACGTCGTCCTCGGAGAGACCTGGGAGTACTCCTACGAGGACTTCACCACGGCGATCCGGCTCATCGAAGCGGGAAGTCATTTCGTGAGCACCAACCCCGAACCCAATGGCCCCTCGCTCGAGGGCTCTCTACCGGGGTGCGGGGCGATGGCCGCGGTGATCGAGTCCGCCACCGGCGTCTCGCCCTTCGTCGTGGGTAAGCCCAACTCAATAATGATCCGCGAGGCCATGGGCGTCGTGGACGCTTCCAGCGACTCCACGGTCATGGTGGGTGACCGCATGGAGACCGACATCCTCGCTGGCGTCGACGCCGGCATCAGTACCGTGCTCGTCCTGAGCGGAGCCAACAGCGCCGACGACGCGCAACGCTATCCATTCCAACCCTCGCGCGTGGTTACTTCGGTGGCGGAGTTGGTCGACGAGCTCTAGCTCGTCACCTCCCCCACCGATGAGCCGCTCGTGGAGCCGAGGGCCGCAAGGAACGACTGCGCCCAATCCGACACGTCGTGGCGAAAGACTTTGCGGCGCATTCTCAACATGCGCGCCCTGATCTCGTCGGGCGCCGCCTTGAGGGCGAGGGAGATTGACTCCTTGATCCCGTCGAGGTCATGGGGATTCACCATGAAGGCACCACGAAGTTCGGCGGCGGCACCGGCGAACTCGCTCAGGATCAGCTTGCCGGTCAGGTTGCCACGGCACGCCACGTACTCCTTGGCGACCAGGTTCATACCATCACGAAACGGCGTCACGAGCATGACGTCCGCGGCCAAGTAGAGGGCCACCAATTCCTCGAAAGGCAGGTTCTGATGCAGGTAATGGATGACCGGACTGCCCACCGATCCGTAGTCGCCGTTCATCGCACTCACCACCTGCTCGAGATTGTGGCGCTCGAGGTCGTAGTGCGCGTCGGACTCACGACTCGGCACCGCCACCTGAACCACCACGTGCGTGCCCCCCACCAGTTCACCCGAGGCGAACATCTCAGAGACGGCGGTGAGACGTTGTTGGATCCCCTTCGTGTAATCGAGTCGGTCCACACCGAGTAGCACCACTTCGGGATCACCGAGGTCGTGTCGAATCTCCGCGGCGCGTTTACGCACCCGCCGTTCGGCGGTGGTCGCCAAAATCAGCGAGGTGTCGACGGTGATAGGGAACGCCCCGACCCGGATGACGCGACCATCAAAATGCAGCACTGAATCGGTGCCGGTGGCGCCCACGAGACGGCGCGCAATGCGTGAGAAGTTCGACGCGGCGTGGGGAACCTGGAATCCGATGAGATCGGCGCCCAGGAGTCCGGTGATGATGGCGCGGCGCCAGGGCAGTTGGGTGAAGAGCTCACTGGGTGGAAAGGGGATGTGTAAGAAGAAGCCAATGCGCACGTCCGGGCGCAAGGCACGCAGCATCGCCGGTACCAATTGCAATTGGTAGTCGTGGATCCACACCGTGCCGTTGGGGGCCACCGATTGTGCCGCCGCCTCGGCAAAACGCCGATTGATGTTCTCGTAGGTGTGCCACCACGTACGGTGAAAAGTGGGGGCGCGAATGGCGTCGTGGTAGAGCGGCCACAGGGTGGCGTTGGAGAATCCCAAGTAGTACTCCTCGTACTCCTCGCGACTGATCGACACCGACTTGAGTGCGATGCCCTCGAACGTGCTCGGGGTGTCCACGTCGTCCGAGATCCCCGGCCAACCGATCCACAATCCGTTCCTGCTCTGCAGCACCGACGTGAGCGCGGTGACCAGACCACCGGGACTCGGTAGCCATTGACTGTTGCCTTGCGTAGTCGAATGATGCATGGGGAGTCGATTGGCGATGATGACGAAGTCAGATGTCTCGCACTCGCTGAGCACCGGCTGGAACAGACCCTTGATCGTCCCCTCAATGAGATCAGTGTTCGACGACATCATTCCTCCTGGAGTCTCGCAAAATCTGGGATCGGGCGGGCGAGGAGAACTGGACAACCTCCAGAGTGGCAGAGTTCATGTCGGATCCTCTCAGGTCGCTGACGCGGGTCGATCGCTCATTCCCACGGCGTTCCACCAACTAGGCGAACCCGCCGGTCCAATCGCCTTGCCGGTCGCGCGCTGTTCGGCGTCGATGACGTCCAAGAGTGCATTGATAAGAGCGAGATGCGTGAGCGCCTGGGGGAAGTTCCCGAGATGGCGGGCCGTCGCAGGATCAATCTCCTCGCCGTAGAGCCCGAGCGTGCTCGCCGCCCCCACCAACTTCTCGCACTGGCTGCGAGCGCGGTCGAGATCGCCAATCGCGACGAACGCCGAGACCAACCAGAAGGAGCACGCGGTGAAACTCCCTTCGGGCTGTCCCGCCAGGCCGTCATCGGTCACCTCGGGACGATATCGGTAGACGAAGGCGCCGTCGCTGAGATCGGTCGCGATGGCCATCACGGTCGCTCTGATACGTTCATCGTCGACGGGCAAGAATCCCAATGTGGGCAGTAGCAGTAGCGACGCGTCCAGTTCGTTCGAACCGTACACCTGGGTGAAGAAGCCTTCCTCACTGACCCCCTTCTCGCAGATGTCGGCGTGCATTTCGTGAGCGGCGGCCCACCAGAGGTCGGCGCGCTCCCTCTCGCCGCGCAGCGCCGCCAAACGCGCACCGCGGTCGGCCGCCACCCAGCACATGATCTTGGAGAAGGTGAAGTGTTGGGGTACGCCGCGCACTTCCCAGATCCCGCGGTCCACTTCCTTCCAGGACCGTAACGCCGTCTCGACCGCTTGGACCACGATGCGCCACGAGCGCTCACTGAGCGAATCACGAGATCGAGTGTGCTCAAAGACGCAATCGACGATCGCCCCGAGGACGTCGAACTGAGTCTGGTTGTAGGCCGAGTTCCCATTGCGCACCGGCCGACTTCCCCCGTGGCCCGTGAGATGGTCGAGCTCAACCTCCGCCACGGCGTTCGCGCCGTCGACCGGGTAGAGCACCTGAAGGTTGCCACGGGTCCGTGGCGCTCCCGCCGTGGCGACCCGAGGTTCGAGCACTTCCCCGAGAAACGCAAGAAAATCGTCCGCCTCGGTGTCGAATCCGAGCCCGTGCAGAGAGCGCAGAGTGAAGGCCGCGTCGCGGATCCAGGTGTAGCGATAGTCCCAGTTCCGTTGTCCACCGGGTTGCTCGGGTAACGAGGTTGTGGGGGCCGCGAGCATCGCGCCGGTGGGCGCGTAGGTCAGTCCCTTGAGGGTGAGGGCGCTGCGCTGAAGCAACTCACGCCAGGGGTGGTCGGGGAAGTGACCCCCGTCAATCCAGTCGCGCCAGAAGCGGCTCGTCTCGGCCCGCGACACGTCCACTTCGGCACGGGTGAACGGCGGCTCGACGTCGCCCCAACTCAACACCGCGAACAGCGATTCACCTTCGATCAAACGATGGCGGGCGCGCACCGCGCGACCCTCGATACCGAATCTCATATCACCGGTCAATACCAGTCGTGGGACGTTGGGGTTGAGCGTCGCGACCTGCTCGTACGTGTTGCGGGTGAAATCCCAGACCGCGTCGTCGCGACCGTAGTCGAAAGACGGCTCGCAGTTGAGTTGGACATCGACTCTCCCGTGCAGACACACCGCGGATCGCACCAGGACGTGTCGGGCATCGAAATCTCCCGGGGTGCGTCGATGCGACTCGGAGCGCTCACCGTCTCGGTACCAGGGGGCCACCGCCATGAAGTCATTGACAATCAGCCAGCCACTGCGCGTTTGCCACGTCGTCGCCAGCACCATCGTGCCCGGCACGTATTGGCGGTGAGCCGGCACGGCACTGTCAATCGGCGCCAGGCGGAAAGACCCCGCCGCGCGGTCCAGGATGGTCCCGAAAATGCTGGCGTCGTGAGGTCGTGGCAGACACAACCACTCGATCGAGCCCGTGGGAGCGACGAGGCAACTGTTCTCGCAATCCGAGAGGAACGCGTAATCAGCGATGGGGGGGAAGATCGTCGCCAGGGCCTCTTGATTGGGTGGCCCTTCGGGGCGTGTGCCCGAGATACGACCGGCGAGGATCGCCGACGGCGACGTGTTCCCCCGAGCCAGCTGCTGACGAGTCGAGAACGAAGTATCGGGGCCTTCGGGTATCACGTCGCCGCCTTTTATCTTCGGGTGGGCCGAGGCCGCACAACTGAGGGATCAACCTGACAACTCAAATACGTCTGTGGCCACCCTATCGACGATGCCGCGCCGCGGGACCGGGGTCCTCTCAGTCGTCGGTTTCGACGCGCGGCGGAAATGGCGGTCGAATCCTCGGCGTTCAAAGGGATCCGAGATCAGGTGACACTTCGCTAACGGGGCGACGCCCTAATGACTTTTAAGGAAAGTATCCGATAACACTCAGCCAATCTTGAGACGTCGCGGCGCCGCGGCGGCCACGCCGCGCCTGCACGATGAAGTTGATCGCGACGATCCAAGAACTCCAGGAACGACGCCCTTCGGATTCGGGAACGCTCCCACATCACCGTCAGGGACCGGCCCAGGCGGAGTCGATCACTGTGGCCCCAGCCCTCGGCAAGGGTGCCCGATCAATCGACCGAGATGACCGAAGTGACTTTCTGCCCTAGGTACGAACTCATCGTCATCCATATATTCAGAGGCATTACGAGGTTTTAAGAATCGGCCAAACGGAGGGCGGCGTCGTGACGACGGAGTCTCTACCTGACGACGCAGTGAGCGGGCCGATTGGTCGGCTCTTCGCCACGCGTACTTTTTTGGACTCGTTCGCCGACGGCATCGTCCTACAGGACCTCGATGGTCGCATCGTCGACGCCAACGTGGCAGCGTCGGATCTCCTCGGCGTCGACCGCAACGAACTTCTCAGCGGCACCTCTTTTGACCCACTGTGGCCGGCCGTCCACGAAGACGGCACGCCCTTCGCCGATGAGGAGCGGCCATCCACCATCACCAGGCGCACTCGCCAGTCATGTTTCGGCTTGGTCATGGGGGTGCAGTCTCCAAATCGAGGACTCACGTGGCTGAACATTGACACGTATCCCGTGGAGGTGGAGGGCGAACTGATTGGTATCAGTTCCCTGTTCTACGACGTCTCCTCGGAGGTGTCCACCCGCGAGGAACTGCGGGCGGCGACGGATCACCTTCGCATCTTGGCCAAGTACCCCGCCGACGTCGTCGTCCTGGCCTCGCAGGATGCGGTGGGCCAATGGTGTTCGGACTCAGTGACCCCATTGATGGGCTGGCAGCCCGAGGAGGTGATCGGCAAACGAATCGACAGTTTCGTCCACCCCGACGACTTATCCAAGATCCTCCTCCTTCGAAGCCGCGAACCCGACGCCGTGAACGCGTCGTTCCTGGTCCGATTGCGCCGTAAGAGAGGCGACTACCGGTGGATATCCATCTCGGCGCGTCGCTTCATCGATGAGGTCACCAAAGAGTCACGCATCGTGTCGAGTTGGCGCGACGCTCAGGTGCTCGTCGAGACCCACCAACGCCTCGAGTCCTCCGAAGCGCGATTCCAATTCCTCGCGGAGAACGCGTCGGACGTCGTGGTGGAGAGTGATCCCGCGTTCAACCTGAGCTGGGTGTCGCCGTCGGTCTTCGAACTCCTCGGATGGCGACCCGATGAGATGGTCGGCAAAGCGACCATCGAATTCGTCTTCCCCGAGGACCGCCCCGCCATCCTCTACGAGCGCGCCAACGTCGCGAGCGGCATGAAGCGCCAGCCCGTCAAAGCACGATTTCTCACCTCATCGGGCGCGGTGCGCTGGATGGTGGCGCGGACGCGATCCAATCTCGGCGTGGACGGCACCATCGTCTCGAACATGGTGTCGCTACGCGACGTGCACGAAGAGGAGATGGTGCGACAAGAGTTCGCGGCCGCCGAGGATCGGTATCGACTCCTCGCCGAGAATGGCGCTGATCTGATCCTCCTTCTCGACGCCGACCACGTATACCGGTGGGCGTCGCCCTCCTCGATGGAACTCTTCGGTTGGCGCCCCGAGGAGATAATCGGCAAGCGCGTCCAGGACTTCGCGCATCCTGACGACTTCTCGGCGATCGTGCGACAACGTGATCTTCGCACCGACGAATTGTTCTCCGTCGCACCCTTTCGTTTCCGTCGGGCCGACGGCGAGTACCGATGGGTGTCGGGACGTGGCCGCAACGTGCGCACCGGCGAAGGCACGTTGAGCAGTCGCATCATTGCGCTGCGCGACATCACGAGCGAGGTCCTGACCGAGCAGAGGTTGGAGCAATCTGAATCACTGTTTCGACTCGTCCTCGAGAACCAGGTGGACGTCACCGCCCGTCTGAGCCCCGACGGATTCATCGAATGGATCACGCCGTCGGTATGGACCCTGCTCGGTCGCCGACAAGACGAAGTCATCGGGCACAACATCGATGAGTTCTTGCACACCCAGGACATCTCGGGCCTGGACTCCGCTAAGGAGCAGATCAACGCGGGCGACCTGAGCCGCCTAGAGGCTCGTCTGGTGACCGTCACGGGCGAAGAGAAGTGGGTCGCCGCCAACGCCAAGCCACTGCTCGACGACGTCGGTCGAGTCACCGGGTCGGTCGTCAACGTGCGTGACATCTCTCTCCAGCACGCGGCCCGGACCCAACTCGCCCAAAGTGCCAACCTCTTTCAACTCGCCCTAGAGTCGGCCTTCGTCGGTATGGCCGTCGTTGACCTCGACCGCTGTTTCGTCGCCGTCAATCCCGCCCTGTGCGACATGGTGGGCCGTTCGTCGCAGTGGTTGCTCACGCACGCCGTCACCGACATCTTGGACCCCGACGACGATCAACTCGATCTTCACATGCGTAGCGAGGCGCTCTCGGGTCGAGTCAATCACGCGGGTCGCCAAGTACGGCTACGCCGACCCGATGGGACGACCGTCTGGGTCGAACACGCCATCGGCCAGCAGCGAGACGAGTTCGATCAACCAATCTCCTTCGTATCGACATTCGTCGATGTGACCGAAAGTCGTGCAGCCTATGAACAGTTGCACTTCCAAGCGACTCACGACTCGCTCACTCAACTCGTGAACCGGCGCGACCTCTACTTGCGCGCTGAGTCACTACAACAACGCATCACCCGCACCGGCGAGCACGTCGGCGTGCTCTACATCGACATCGACGGTTTCAAGGTGGTGAATGACACGTACGGTCACTTCATCGGCGACACCATTCTCACGGCCGCCGCTCGGCGGTTGAAAGCGGCGGGACGAAAAGATGACGTCGTGGCGCGAGTCGGAGGCGATGAGTTCGTCATTCTCCTCACCACTCTTCACTCGGTCGACGATGCGCTCAGTGTGGCCCAGCAGATTGTCGAGGATTTCCGCGAACCGCTGACGGCGGCCGGCGAGTCCATCACTCTGGGCGTCAGCGTGGGGGTGGCTCTGGTCCTACCCTCCGAGAGTGTCGACGATACCCTTCGGCGAGCCGACGCAGCGCTGTACCAGGCCAAAATGAGGGGTCGCGGGCGGGTCGTGCAGTGGAGTTCGGACTTCACCTAGACGGGGTTCGCTGCGTCATGCGTCGACGGCGAGACCAGCGCCGATGACGTCACCGACCTGTTGCGTTTCGATCAAGAAACCGTCGTGTCCCGCGCGAGAATTGATCAACACCATTCGCCCCGCACCGGGAATGAGCCGGGCCAACTCCTCTTGCAATTCCCGGGGGTAGAGCCGGTCCGAGGAGACGCCCGCAATCGTGACGCGGTGGCGAACGTTCTTCAGCGCCGCCACGACCCCGCCACGACCTCGACCGACGTCGTGATGATTCATCGCCTCACTCAGCACGACGTAACTGTTGGGGTCGAAGCGGGCCGCCAATTTGTCACCGTGATAGTTCAGGTACGACTCGATGGCGTAACGACCCTTCTCCAACACCGCCTCGTCGTCTTGCACGTCGCGACCGAAGCGCGACTCGAACTCGGTCCAGGATCGATAGCTGAACTGCCCGATACCGCGTGCGATGGACAGCCCCACCCGAGGTGACTCGCCCGTGTCGTAGTAGTCGCCACCGTGGAAATGCGGATCCGCTTCGATGGTGCGCACCTGCAGCGAGCACAACGCGATCTGGTCGGCGGTGCCCGCCGCCCCCACCGCGAGGACGACGACATGGTCCACGCGTTCGGGGTATCCCACGACCCACTCGAGGGCTCGCATGCCACCCATCGAGCCGCCCACAATCCCTGACCACGTCGCGATACCCAGATGACGGGCGAGCTCCACCTCGACGCTCACCTGGTCGCGGATCGTAATGACGGGGAAGCGTGAGCCGTATGGTCGTCCGTCGCGCGCCAACGACGAGGGGCCGGTCGTGCCCTGACACCCACCGAGCACGTTGGGGCACACTACGAAGTACCGGTCGGTGTCGACCGCCTTGCCCGGTCCGATGATCTCGTCCCACCAGCCAGCACTCGGGTGGCCCGCGCCCGCGGGACCCGCCGCATGGGAATCTCCCGTCAGGGCGTGCAGAATCAGTACCGCGTTCGAGCCGTCGCGGTTGAGCGCGCCCCAGGTCTCGTAGGCCACGGTCACTTCGTCGAGGTGACCACCTCCCTCGAGCGAGAAGCCCACTCCGCCGCGATCGAATGTGACGAACTGTCGTCGTCCGGGCTCGTCACCCACTCGCCAAAACCCGGGCGACGTCAAACTCACGCGGATTGGGCCGCCCGGAAACCCGCCTCGAGGTCGGCCAGAATGTCCTCGAGGCACTCGATACCCACCGAGAGACGCACGAGGTCCGGCGTCACGCCGGTGGAGACCTGCTCGGCCTCAGTCAACTGCGAGTGAGTCGTTGAGGCGGGGTGAATGGCGAGACTACGCACGTCGCCCACGTTAGCCAGGTGACTGAACAGCGTCAGCCCCTCGATGAAACGGCGGCCGGCCTCGGTGCCGCCTTCGATCCCGAAGGCCACGATGGCTCCGCCTCCCTTGGGCAGGTACCTCTGTTGACGCTCGTGCCACGGGCTCGAGGCGAGTCCGGCGTACTTGACCCAGGTCACGTCGTTGCGGGCCTCGAGCCAGTTGGCGACGGCCGTGGCGTTCGCGACGTGGCGTTCCATGCGCAAGCTCAGTGTCTCGATCCCCTGCAGGAAGAGGAACGAATTAAGTGGGGCGACCGCTGGACCAAGATCGCGCAAGTACTGCAGACGCGCCTTCAGGACAAAGCGCGCGGGGAACAAGAAATCTGGCAGTTGCCCGAACACCAGACCGTGATAGCTCGGATCGGGTTCGGTGAAGGACGGGAAGCGACCCGAGCCCTCGTAGTCGAAGGTGCCGCCATCGATGATGACGCCACCAATTGAGGTGCCGTGACCGCCGATGAACTTGGTCGCCGAATGCACGACGATGTCGGCGCCGTGCTCAAGCGGGCGCACCAGGTAGGGGGTGGCCAGCGTGTTATCGACGACCAGGGGGATCTGGTGGTCGTGCGCCACGCGCGCGACCCCCTCGAAGTCCAACACGTCACCCTTGGGGTTGCCCAAAGACTCGGCGAAGAACGCCTTGGTATTCGGGCGCACCGCGGCGTCCCATTCGCTCAGATTGTCAGGGTCGTCGATGAACGTCGTCTCGATGCCCAATTTGGGCAGCGTGTAGTGCAACAGGTTGTACGTGCCGCCGTAGAGGGACGACGACGCGACGATGTGTCCACCGTTCTCGGCCAGGTTGATGAGCGCCAGGGTCTCAGCGGCCTGCCCCGACGCCACCGCCAGCGCGGCGACGCCGCCTTCGAGCGAGGCGATGCGCTGTTCGAACGCGTCCTGCGTCGGGTTCATGATGCGCGTGTAGATGTTGCCGAGCTCTGAGAGTCCGAAGAGGTTGGCCGCGTGCTCGGTGTCACGGAATACGTAACTCGCAGTTTGGTAGATCGGCACGGCCCGGGCGCCGGTCGCCGTGTCGGGCGCCGTACCAGCGTGCAACTGACGCGTCTCAAATCCCCATTCGGTCATTTCATTCTCCTCTGACACGGTCATTCACACGGCGACGCGACGAGGTGCCGCGCAATCGGAAATATTAACTAAACCCGATAGAACTAGTCAACTTTTTGCGGCCGGGTGCGACCGCCCGTGACGACGGCGGACCGAGGAGTCAATTCTGGACCGAGCGGTCGCGCCGACTCAAAAAAAACTCGCGCAGGAGGGCGGCCGACTCCGACGCGTCGACGTCGTAGGTGAGCGCCGCCTCGTGCAAGAGTCGCGGATCATTCAGCACGTTGTAGCGCGACCCTACCGCCCCGGCCTTCTCGTCCATGGCGGCGATCACCACGCGGTCGACGCGGGCGTTGAGGAGGGCCCCCGCACACATCACGCAAGGCTCCAACGTGACGTAGGCCGTCACCCCGTCCATCCGCCACCGTCCACGAGCGTGGGCGGCCCTGCGCAGCGCCACCACCTCGGCGTGGGACGTGGGATCACGGTCGATCTCGCGGCGATTCTCGCCGACGGCGAGGACTTGGCCGTCACTCACCAGGACACAACCCACGGGGACGTCGTCGTGGGCCGCGGCCTCGCGTGCCACTTGCAAGGCGATGCGCATGAACTCGTGGTCGCGAAGGTCGTACATAGTTGCACTCTAGAAGTTGGCCCACGAGAGGGGTCGGCCCGGGGTTGTAGACTCGTCAACGGAGGGGTGCGAGAGCGGCCGAATCGGGCAGTCTCGAAAACTGCTGTGTCTACGGGCACCGTGGGTTCAAATCCCACCTCCTCCGCCAGGGACGAAACGGGTGACCACGGTCACCCGTTTCGTCATCTCGGACGGGTGCGGCAACACGCGAACTACGCTAGAGACGTCCGAGACATTCGGACCTCGTCGAGGAGTTCATCATGGTTTCGTCACTTGATTCATCGGTCGGCACCGAGCGCAAAGTCATCACCGAGTTGCCCGGACCCAAGTCTCAGGCCATGCAGGAGCGACGCAAGAACGTCGTCAGTGCGGGTGTGACCAACGGCTTCACCATCTACATCGATCGCGCCGACGGTGCGATTCTCGTGGACATCGACGGGAACCACATCTTGGACCTCGGCTCGGGCATCGCCGTCACCGGCATTGGTCACGCGGTGCCCGAACTCATCGAAGCGGTCTCGGCTCAGGTGGCCGCCTTCACGCACACCTGCTTCATGGTCACCCCCTACGAGAGTTACGTCGAGGTCTGCGAGGAACTAGCCTCCCTCACCCCAGGCACCCACGCCAAGACCTCGGCCCTGTTCAACTCCGGCGCCGAGGCCGTCGAGAACGCGGTGAAGATCGCGCGCCACGCCACCGGTCGCCAGGCCGTGATCGTCTTCGACCACGCCTACCACGGCCGCACCAATTTGACGATGGCCCTGACCGCCAAGAACATGCCCTACAAGGACGGCTTCGGTCCCTTCGCCGGTGAGGTGTACCGCGTCCCCATGAGTTACCCCTTCCTCGACGGACTCTCGGGGGCCGAGGCCGCCGCGCGCGCCATTCACCAAATCGAAGTACAGGTGGGTGCGAAGAACGTCGCCGCACTACTCATCGAGCCGATCCAGGGCGAAGGAGGATTCATCGTGCCCGCCGACGGCTTCTTGCCGGCACTGTCGAAGTGGACCACGGACAACGGCGTCGTCTTCATCGCCGACGAGATCCAGAGTGGATTCGGCCGCACCGGTGAATGGTTCGCCGTCGATCACGAGGGAGTCGTCCCCGACATCGTCACCACCGCGAAGGGACTCGCCGGGGGCATGCCTCTCGCGGGTGTCACCGGTCGCGCCGAGATCATGAACTCTGTCCACGAGGGCGGTCTGGGCGGCACCTACGGCGGCAACCCCGTGGCGGCGGTGGCGGCCCTCGCCGCCATTCGCGTGATGCGCGAGCGCAACTTGGTGCAACGAGCACGCGACCTGGAGAAGATCCTGCTCGACAACCTCACCTCGCTCGCCCGCGACGTCAACATCATCGGCGACGTGCGCGGACGCGGCGCGATGGTGGCGATCGAGCTCGTCGAGCCCGGCACCAAGATGCCGAATGCGGCGGCGGCCAAGGGCATTGTCAAGTACTGCAACGACCACGGCGTCATCGCCCTGGCCTGTGGAACCTACGGTAACGTCATTCGCCTCCTGCCGCCATTGGTCATCACCGACGAGCAATTGAGCCGATGGACTGGGCGTGCTCGCCGACGCAGTGCGTTCGGTCAGCTGACGCAACGACCCGTCGACACCGCCGTCGCGTGCACGTGAGACAGTTCACGGCGGATCTGCGACACGGGGATTGCGTAGGCGCGTGACGAGTCGAATACCGCCCTTTGGACGGCGACACTCGCCACGGCACCGTGCACCAAGACGGGCGCGCCCGACTCAGTCGCGCTGAGCGAGCCATCAATCAGGTCCATCGTTCGAGTGAAGACGGCGCCACTGTAGATATCTCGACCCGGCGCGCTGACGGTGCCCAGCGAGATCACCTGCGAGGACACGCGGTCACCCAGAGTCGCGTACCCCACGAGGTTGCCTCGCGTACCGCGTGACGCATCGGTACCCAGCGCCAGCGCCGGGGCGCCCAGACCCGTAACGCGCACCACCGCCACGTCCAAGCGTGGATCGAAGAGAACGACCCGACCCAGATGGGAATCGACGAATATGTTCTTCTCCCCCGCCAGCGCGTGGGCCACCGTGATCACTTCACCCGGCGCCACGACGAATCCGGTGGCGAAGTTCGAGAGGCCACACCCGCCGTAGCCCTCGACCACCACGACCCCACCCGGCGACGCGACGTGGTGGGTAGTCACCAGCGGGCTGTGCGCGACGCTCGGCAACGTGGGGGCGACCACCTTCGCGAAGAGACTCGGTACGTTCAGTTGATTGAGAACACCTTGCAGTTCACTCTCCACCGCTGGCGGCGTGGGTAACACGCGCCCCACGTAACGCAGGATCACCGAATGGTTGATGGACTGACCCACCGAACCCCAAGGAACAACCGCCAGGAGGGCGGCCACCAGCCAACAGATGAGTAGCGTCCCCGCGGCGCCCACGCCGGCTCCCAGCGCCGAGTCGGCCAGTCCGAGGTGATTCTCGCGCAGCCGATTGGAGAAGACGCCACCGAAGAAACGCATTATAAGGCCACCCGCGATCGTGGCGACGACAATGATGAGCACGACGTCCAGGGGCCGCCAGGCCACCTGGGAAATGTGTGGCGTGAGGGCAGTCGCGAGGTAGACGCCACCCGCGAAGCCCAGGATCCGGCCCAGAAATCCCCCGAGTTGGCGCAACACTCCCTGCGACCAGCCTCGCAGGGCTGAGACCGCAACGAGCGACGCAATGGCTACGTCAATCCAACTCATCAGCACAGGGTAGACCCCAGCCCGTCGAAACGCCCTGACGGCTCTTACTAGCATTGACCCACCAGGTTCCCCACGAAGGATTCGCTCTATGAGCCGACACATCATCATGAAGCGACGCATGGGTCGCGGCGCCCTTCTGATGTCGGGCGCCCTGCTCCTCGTCGGTTGTACCACCGCGCCCGCCGCGCTCGCGGCCGTGGGCGTGCCCTCGCTGAGCCTCAACGCTCCGTTGACTGCGGTGGCGTGCACCTCCTCGGGCACCTGTATCGCGCTCGGCGCGTCGGGAACGGCGAATGCGCCCACCACCACCGCCCAGATTCGTAACCACAAGGGTGTCTGGTCCACGCTCAACGTGCCGGCCGCACCGGTGGCGTCCTTCGACGCCGGCAGTTGTGCGAGCACGAGATGTTTCTTCGGTGGCACGAAGTCGAGTGGTGAGTTGCTCTGGTCGATCAACGCCGGCAACGGCAGTATCAATTCACTGGCGGGACCCCCGGGTGGTCTGGTCATGCGCGACCTCAGTTGCGTCAGCGACACCCAGTGCGCCGCGCTGGACGTGGCCGCCAACAATCTGATCCGCCTGTCCTACACCACGAACGCGGGCGCGACCTGGAGCGCCCCGAGGACCCTTCATTGGGCGTGGGCCACGGACACGGCGCTTTCGTGCGTCGCGGTCACCGACTGCTTCATCGCCAGCGCGTCACCCACCCACGTGGTCACCCTGCGCCATACGCTCAATGGCGGCGCTCTCTTCTCCACCGTGTCGACGCCCGCCACGTGGCGCTCGCTGCGCTCACTCCAGTGCGCGCTGCAGTGCACTGCACTGGTCAACACCGCGTCCGCGTCCGCCATCGTCACCCAGGGCAACCAACACGTGTGGCACCAGACCAACCTGTCCTTCAACGCCGCCACCATGTCGTGCGCTACGACGTCGCTCTGTCTCGCGGTTGGCCAACTCAGCGGCCACACGCCCTCCATGGTCCAGTGGACCCCCCAAGGCGTGCACAACGTCGCACTGTCCTACGTACCTTCGGCGCTGACCGATGTCGCATGTCAGCCCCAAGTGTGCGTCGCCATCGGCGTCACCACCGTGGTGGCACTGCACCCCTAGGGCCGCATCGCCGCCCACACGGCCGCGGGAACCCTGGCCCACGACAGGGTGCACTGCACGTCGAAGATCCGACGTATCGCGAGGGCCGAGCGGCGGTGAGTGACGAACCACGCGGGCTTGGGCCACGCGACGAAGGGGCCGCGTACCACTGACTTCTGCGTTCGCGCGAACATCAAGGTATTGCCGACCGTCCCCACCCCCGACTGGATGTCGGTGGGCGGATGTCCGGGATATGCGCCCCAAGGAGTGGCGCCGATCAATATCCCCAGCGCGTGCCAGACGTTCACCCCGATGCAGCCGTAGCGCAGGTCGGTGATGGCCTGGTCCACCGCCGACTTCATAGCGCCGCGGCGCAACGACCGCGGATCGACGAGCAGCGTCATCGACAAGGTACCCTGGAGCACCTCGTTGCAAAACTCGACCGCCCGCGCCACGAACTGCTCCGGCGTCCCCGCCTCAAGTGCGGTCTCGCTCGTGAGAGCACAGAAGGCCTCGACGTTGAAACAGATGTCGCCGTGGTCGTTGGCGTCGACGTCGCGAATCACCGTCCAGGGCATCCTGCCGTCGTTACGCGAACCAATCTGATGTGCTTCGGGGTGCGCGTTGGTGAAGCGGTCGCGGCGTTCGAAGGCGCCGGGATAGTACGCGCGTCGGGTGGGTATTCGCGCCAAGACCGTCTCGAGGGCATCGAGGAACTCGCGTCGCTGCGGCCAGTCACGGTGCGTGATCAGCACGCGTGGCGTCAGGCAATTGAACCCGGCGTTGTTGACGATCATGGTCGCCACGTGCTGGGCCTGGTAGCGCACCTGACGACGTGACCATTGACCCGGCACGACGATCACCGGCGAGACATTACCCAGTTCCGCACTCACCGGTTTCTTCAATTGGACCTCACCGCGCGCCTTGTGACGCGCACCTCGCTCGCCGGCGCCGAAGACCACGGCGTCGTACGTCGCCCGCGAGCCGGTGAGGTGCACATCGTCGATTCCCGGATGCTGTAGCAAATAGCCGCCAACGTGCTCGCCACCCGTCACGATGCGCAAAAAACCGGCGTCAATGAATGCGGCCAACGCCCGCCGCCAGTACTCGACCAGGTAGTCGTTGACGGTATTCGCCTTCAGGACCACGACGCGCCCCTCGCCGATCAATCTATGTACGACGTCCTTGGGCGCTAGGGCGGCCACGTTGCCAGCGCCGAGCACCAGGCTGACGCCCGCGTGCTCGGCGGGCCGGGCGTAGGCCGCGGCCTGGGTCGCACGCAGAGTCGCCTCATCCACTCCGGGTTCCATCCACACCTCGGCACGGTCGCCGGTGTAGATCACGCGGTCCAACAGCGAGGACGGCAGAACCTGCACCACCAGACGACCATCGAGGCGCTGGTGCACCGGTCCCGGGTACTGCGGGCGACCGCTACGGGCAATATCTACGAGGGAACGTCGATAGTCGGTCAGCAATCGCACGAACATGCCGATTCCCGCGAGTAACTCCTCGCCCGCGTCATTGCCGGAGGGATCGAGACCCTTGGCCCGACACGCCGCAGCGTTCCACTCGGGGGCCACCGCGCGAGTGTCGGCGATGACCCGAGACACCAACGCCGCGCGCTGCGCCGCGCTCGTCGTGGCCCAGCGCGGCGCACTCTCGCACAACTGGGCCACCACGGCATCGAGCATCTCGGCGTCGACAACGTCGGCACCGTCGACGCTCGCCGGCACTATGTTCTCGCCCATCGCCCTCCCGTCGCTATGGGAGACTATCTCGATGAGTACCGCAGTCAATCCCGTTCCACCTGGGTGGTATCCCGACCCCTCGGGCGAACGCCAGTGGCGCGTCTGGAATGGCGCTCAGTGGTCAGACGTGACCCGACCTTACGGAACGCGCGACACCT
The DNA here is from genome assembly GCA_963734655.1 of uncultured Acidimicrobiaceae bacterium. Taxonomy (GTDB): domain Bacteria; phylum Actinomycetota; class Acidimicrobiia; order Acidimicrobiales; family RAAP-2; genus RAAP-2. Next base: position 166,402 of record CAVTHY010000002.1, read on the forward strand.
TTGCGCCCACGACGGGCCTCGGCCGACCCGAACTCGAGGCGCTGGGGGCCCTGCGTCGCGTGACGCAGTTCGGCATCTTGGCCTACTACGCGGGCTTCGCCCTGTTGGTGGGACTGATCACTCATTGGCCGGGCCACGCACATCCGGTCTCGGCCCGCTTCGCGGGAGCCGCCCTCGGGGCGGGTGTCGGACTGACCATGATTGGCGCACTCTCCTTCGCCGTGTGCGTGAGGGGTCTACGCGGTCGCTGGACGGTCGAGGCACTGATTCCGGTGCTCAACACCTTCGCGGCGTCGTATTGGATGTCGCGACGCCTCGGCCTTAAGGGCTTCGAACTCCGATTGTTCGCCGACGTGCTGATTACGGTGGGTTTTGCCGCACTGTGTCGGGTCCCAACCCTGGGTCGGTATCGCCCTCGCCGGCGTCGCCTTCACCCAGTTGGCCCGCGCTTACCTCGTGATCGACCAGATCAGCGGGCCGCCCAAGGTTTCGCCCGCCACGCCCTAGACTGACCGAGCCGCGACCAACGAAGAGATGACACGCACCATGCCGACAACACCGTGGGGACCGCTGGCCGGGCTGATTGGGACGTGGGAATCCGACTTCGACGGTCTGGACGTCTCCTTTCACTCCGACAAGGGCAAGCTCGGTGAGACGAAGTTCCGAGAACGCACCACGTTCGCCCCCTTCGGTCCGGTCAACGTTGGTCCTCACCCGCTCTACGGATTGGACTACCGCACCGCCACCTGGCGCGAAGGAGATGCGATTCCCTTCCACACCGAGGTCGGCTATTGGATGTGGGATGGTGCGAACCAACAAATCGTCCGCTGCTTCATCGTCCCCCACGCCACCACGCTGATAGCGGGAGCCACCGTGGCACCCGAAGCGACCTCCTTCAAGTTGGAATCGTCGGTGGGTTCCTCGAGTTATGGCATCTTGTCGACGACGTATCTCAACTCCCTGGCCCAAACCACTCGATTCGACGTCACACTGCGGATTGGCGACGACTTCTTCTCCTACGAGCAGACCACCGTGGTCGAGTACCAACAGAAGTCGACGGTGATCCTGCACACCGACCGCAACACGCTGCGCTTAATCAGTCGCGAGGTCTAGGCGACTACTCGCGCCGGGCCAGGCGGCGTGTGTGCCGGTGAGATTCGCCGAGAGAACTACTTGCGTCGGGCTCTGACCACGACAAAGACGTAGAAACACAGTGCGAGAACCGGCACCATGATGAGAACGAATCGAGCCGCCGGCAACGCCACCCCGCGATGAGGGTTCAGCGGCATCGCGGCCGCCCAGTTCACGAGGTGGAGCACCCCCACAAACTAATAGCACGAGAAGGTGTGTCTCGGGTGGGGCAGGCTGGTCACTCCGCCGCAGTCCGATAAGGATTTTTGCGAACTCAAACTCGGGTTCTAGGCCGACGGAGCCGAACCCATCAGTTTCTCCAGTCGCGCAACGATGTCGGAGATGGCTTGGTCCTGGGCCAGCAAATGCTTCTGGATCTCCTCGGCCTCCTTCAAGACCGCCTCGGCGTCCTTGTAGGTGTCCTCCGATCTCTTGTCGGCGGCCGCGGCCTGGATGTTCTGGCCCACGATGATGATGGGTAATAGGACCAGTTGCAAGAAGCTGCTCGAGAGCCACACAATGACGTAGTAGGTACCTTGCGAGATGGCGGACGGGAGCGCGAGGAGTGCTAGGAGGGTGAAGACGTAGGCGGCCCACATCGTGCCCACCACGAGAGTGATCTTCAGACCGAAGCGTGCGTTGAAGCGCACGAAGGGATTCTTGTGGTTCACGCGACGAACGTCGGCGGTCTTGACCGGTTGACTCGCGCGCAGTTCGGCGGCGCGGGGGTGACGGACGTATTCGTAGATATTCTCCATGCCCGAATTCTCACACGCGCCCGGCGCGCGACGTGCGGAATTAGCGACCTACTTGATGTCGAGGTCGGGCGAGGTCTCCATGCCCTGGCGCCACACCGAGCGCGCGATGATCTTGGTGGTGTCGGCACGCTCACGGTACTTCTGCGCGATGTCGCGCGACTCCTCGAGGAGTCCGTCGGACAAGCAGGGTCGGATTCAGACCGAGTTCCAAGAACTGTTCGCGGCTGACGTTGAGTTCGTTCTCGGCCGCCTCATTGCGCGGGTTGGGCAGGAAGGCCACGTCCACGCCGGTCTGGCTGGAAATCAGTTCGGCGAGTTCTCTCACGCGATACGTCTCGGTCACCTGGTTGAACACCTTGACGGGGTCGCCGTTCTTCGGCGGGTTCTCGAGAGCGATCTGGATGCACCGCACCGTGTCGCGGATGTGGATGAAGGCGCGCGTCTGGCCGCCGGTGCCGTGCACCGTGAGCGGGTGACCGATCGCGGCCTGCATCAAGAAGCGGTTCAGCACGGTGCCGTAGTCACCGTCGTAGTCGAAGCGGTTGATGAGGCGCTCGTCGAGCGACGTCTGAGGGGTCTGGGTGCCCCAGACGATTCCCTGGTGCAGGTCCGTGATGCGCAACGAGGTCGTTCTTGGCGTAGAAGGCAAAGAGGAGCTGGTCGAGCGTCTTGGTGAGGTGATAGACCGAACCGGGATTCGCCGGGTGCAGAATCTCACGATCGATCTCACCATCGGGGGTGGGTACCTTGACGGTCAGGTAGCCCTCGGGAATCGGTGCCGAGCCACTCCAGCCGTAACCGTAGACGCCCATGGTGCCCAGGTGCACCAGGGCGATATCGCGCCCACTCGCCACGATCGCGGCGAGCACATTGTGGGTACCACGCACGTTGTTGTCAACGGTGTAGCGCTTGGCAATAGTGCTGCGCATTGAATAGGGCGCGGCACGTTGCTCGCCGAAGTGCACGATGGCGTCGGGTTGGGTCTCGCGCAACAGAGTCTCGAAACGATCGAACTCCTCGGCGAGGTCGAGGTTCACGAAGCCCACGTCCTTGCCGGTAAGTTCCTTCCACACGCGCACCCGCTCTCCCATTGGTCGAATCGGGGTCAGCGACTCGACTTCGAGTTCGATGTCGATCTCGCGACGACTCAAATTGTCGACGATGACGACATCGTGCCCGATGTCCGAAAGGTGCAGTGCAGTGGGCCAGCCACAGAATCCATCGCCGCCCAGAACCAGTACCTTCATGTCAACTCCTAAGTCCCTCGTCGCCGCTTCACGCGACGCGACGCGTCCCGGGAGAGGTCGCGCAGTCTTTCAACTCTACCAGTGCACTTCTCGCGCTTCGGATCGTGCGGGGTCCGAAGATACTTCACAAGATATTCCCAGATTCCGCGTCAATCCGAAATGAGCTCCCCGACCACGACGAGCCCATTCTCGGGAGTGAAATCAATTTAGATTGAGCGGCGTAGCGACGGGTGAAGAGGATCTGCGAGTCCGCCTACTCGGGATGAATCGATCCCAGGAAGTCGTCGGGGTCGTCACGATCGAATTCGAGGAGGGTGATGGTGGCCATCAGACTTTCGTGCGAGGTCGCCGAGATGGACACGTCACCCATTTCGAACTCGCATTCCTCGACGTCACAGAGGTGCTCTTCGCGTACCAAGATCAGTGCGCCGGTCGAAGGACACTCGAAGAGTGAGGTGACCCCGCCGCCGAGGTCGGTGAGTCGACGGACCAGACGCGTCTCACTTCCCCCTTGTAACCGTAATCGCAAAATCTCCAGGTCACGACCGAAACGAACGTAGGTGAAGTCGCCGTGAGTGTTGATGGCGACGTTGAACTCCTCGATCGCGTAGGCCAGTGGATTGGGTACGTGGTCAGTCATCCGTGCCTGCTCTGGACCACAGCTCCTCGAAGCTCGGCTGGGTCGCCATGATGAGTTCACCCGCAGAAAGTTGCAACTCGAGCGTCGCCGCCGACACCACGACGACTGTGTCGGTTCCCTCGGAGGTGTTAAATCGATCGAAGAGAATCCACGCTCCGTCCCAGGAATAGAGCGCCGCGAGCTCGGCACCGGACTGGTGCCACGCCTCGACGCGCACGCCCGGGGCGTAGTGCATCGACATACGCGCACCCTCGGGATTGGCCAGCCGCGTCACGTGGGTGAAGGGACCCGCGCGACCGTTCATCAGTTCGAAAACGCGCGGACGACCGACCTCGTAGGGGGCTTCTCGTAGTTGCGACTTCTCCACGACGGCTCCTTTTGAACGTCCCGCTGGGAATTCGAGTGTAGGGCCCGAAGGAGACATCTCTCTCGACGCGAACGATTCAACCCAAATTGAAGCCACCGATGTTGATGCCACCGCCCCCGCCACGGCCACCTTCGTTGCTGGGCAGGTAGGGCGCTATGGCGTGGGCGAGGCCTGGTACCGTCATCGTTTGCAAATACACCGTCCCGGGCCCCGTCAGCTTCGCGAGGAAGATCGTGTCGGCGCCGAACAGCATATTTTTGATGCCTTTGACCATCTGGATATCGAGTTGCACACTGGCGTCGAAGAGTCCGATGTGGCCCGGGTGCACCATCATGGTCTCGCCCGCCGCCAGATCGTACGTCACCAGTTCACCCGATAACTCGATCCACGCGGTGCCCTCACCAGCGATTCGCTGGAGAATGAAACCGTTGCCCGAAAAGATGCCCACCCCCAACTTCTGTTGAAAGCCCAGGTTCAAGGTGACGCCGTCGGTCGCGGCGAGGAATCCGTGACGCGACACCATGAATTCGCGATTCGCGTTGACATTGATGGGTCGGATGTGTCCGGGCATCTTGGCTGCGAAGGCCACAACTCCCACGCCGCCTTGAGCGGTGAACTGTGACATGAAAATAGTGCCCCCCGCGACCGCGCGCTTGAAGACTCCCGCGAGGCCCGAGCCGCCGGCGCCACTGGTCTGGGTGGACATGGTCACCGTCGGCGTCATCCATGACATCTCGCCGCCTTGGGAGATGACCGACTGGCCCGGTTGCAGTTGGACCTCGAGCACCGGCATGGTGGTTCCCAACACGCGGTGCGCGACACCGGCACTTTCGGCGTCGGAGAAATCAGGCAATCCTTCTTCGATGTGCTCAGCCATGGGAAACCTTTCAGAGTCGATGTACTCGGTCATTCTTAACACCGCGTACCGTTCGATTCCAACGCGAACCTGTCGCGAGGTGGTGAACAATTCGAGTACCCGCTAGTCACGGTGGCGACACGTTCACGTCACCGCGGCATGATCTGCGCCGTGCCCTTCGGCCCCGCACCTCGAATTCGAACTCACCCCGAGTGAAGGAGACACGGTCATCGTGGACGGTGGCACTCGTGCCGCCCTCGTTCGACCAGGTATCGACACGAGCACCCAAAAACGCAGAACGTCCAATCAAGGACCGGATTACGTAGGTGCCAACATGATCTGACGCGTCAGGCTATTGATCAGCGACGGCCGACGCGTTCCACGTGGCCCCACCATCACCGTCCTCGGCGTGACCAACGGACAGTTCGATCGGAGGACCGCGCGCTCTCAGAAACGGATGCGAAGGGCGCTCGGGTGGTGGCCGTAGCCGAGTCCACAGCCACCACCGAGCCCAACTCGCATCCGGCCACCGCGAGACCCCTGAGGGCCCTATGAACGCGCCGGCGCCGATGCGGCATACGCGCAGAGTAGCACTCCCCGTGAAGCTTCGGCTCGGTCCCGCGCGTCCAAAAAACGTACCGACCAGTAACTATGACGAGTTGCGGAGTTCCCAGCGCAGGATTGCGCGCAACGCCGCGCCGGCGCGAGCCATCACCGGGGCTTATTTGGCGCTCAGGCCAGATTGCGAGGCCGGAATCATCAAATACGACACCGCGTGGCGCCACGTGAACGTAGTCCCTGAATCCTGATTCGAACACGCGACTTCGAATATCTGAGTCAAAGAAGGCCCGTACTTAGTACGAGCCGCGAAGCCGGTACCGGAAACCAATTCCTCGTGGGGACAGCCCGACCAGCCCGAGAGAGGGTTGGACAAGATGTTGTCACGATGCCCCCAACAGCCGCTCTGGCTCGCCTGAGTGCAGTCAACGTTGCGAAAGATGTACTGCGGCGGCGGTCCGTCGTCATACATCCAACCAAAGTCCGCGAAGAAGGCGTATTGGCCCAACCCCGACGGCGAACTCGACCAGATTGAGGAAAAACCCTTACCGTTGTCCGTCGGATCAGCGTCGCGACTCGCCGCCCGCGTGGCGATCGAGTCCAGACGTGGGATCATGGCCATCGCCGGGTAGAGACCGCGAGTTGTCCGCTCGAGATCACTCAGGACGAAGATCTGCTCGGGGACACTCAGGCGATTGAACCTCGCGACATTGAATCGAAGGGGTGCGAGTCCTTCCTGGGCTGCGCGTGCGGCGTCGATGGACGTGAGGACTTGGCTGACCGACGCCAAGCGGAAATTCTGCGTTGGCTCGTGGGGTGGCAGTAGTGGACGCGTGGCGCTCGACGTGGCTGCCGCGATGTTCGCTAAGGGCGCCCAGAGCGCCAGTGTCACCAGCGCTGGCGCGCATAATCGGCTCAACAGGCGAATTCGAGCGGTGGACACCATATGTGCCACGGTAGCAATGGCCGAAGCGACGTACCCCGCCGCGATATCAATCGGACCAGCGCGCGAGGCTCATAATCGCCCCACTACGCAGCGATCCGGCTGTCGCAGAGCTCGGGGGAGAGAAACTCTGCGACAGCCGGATGGGTCGCTTAGAACGAAGTCACTTCGTTACTGACGACCTTCGCCGTGCTGGGGCGAACCAAAACGTGGTCCACCGACAGATTTCATACCACCAATATTCATCACTGGCTTATTCGCACCGAAATTGCCGAACCCTTCACCTTCGCCCTTCATGCCGACCCAGATCGAGGTCACGCTGACGGGCGACATTGTGCCTGACAAGACCAGGACCACTCGAGTGCCATTGACCAGTGTGGCGCCGCTCGCCAGTCCGACGATCGAGGTGGTTGAGGTCAAGTTGTACTGCACCGATGTCGTCGCTCCCCGCGGGGTGATGGAGATCGACGTGCCGGCGCTGTAGGCCGAGACGACACCTTCAACGCGAACCGGCCGCGGAGCCGGAACCCTGATGGCGGTCACGGTGACGGGAGCCGTCGTGCCCGACAAGAGCAGGATGACCGGTGTGCCGGCGACCAGCGTGGCGCCGCTCGCGAGACCGTCCACCGTGGTGGTTGAGGTCAGGTTGTAGGTGGTGGCGGTCGTGGCGCCAGGCAGCGTGATGGAGATCGACGTGCCGGCGGTGTAAACCGAGACGACACCTTCAACGCGAACCGGCCGCGGAGCCTCGACTCGGATGGCGGTCACGGTGACGGGAGCCGTCGTGCCCGACAAGAGCAGGTCCGCCTGTGCACCAACTGTCGGTGTGAGTCCGACGATCGAGGTGGTTGAGGTCAAGTTGTACTGGACCGATGTCGTCGCTCCCCGCGGGGTGATGGAGATCGACGTGCCGGCGCTGTAGGCCGAGACGACACCTTCAACGCGAACCGGCCGCGGAGCCGGAACCCTGATGGCAGTCACGGTGACGGGAGCCGTCGTGCCCGACAAGAGCAGGATGACCGGTGTGCCGGCGACCAGCGTGGCGCCGCTCGCGAGACCGTCCACCGTGGTGGTTGAGGTCAGGTTGTAGGTGGTGGCGGTCGTGGCGCCAGGCAGCGTGATGGAGATCGACGTACCGGCGCTGTAGGCCGAGACGACACCCATCACTGCGTTGTGGAGCTGCTTTCCTTCACGGCCGCCATGATTCTGGTGGTGGCCAACGGATGATGCGGAGGCGACGCCGACGGCGCCGACAGTCAAGCCGAGGCTCAAGGCGGCCGCCAGAGCGGATCGGCTCGCAACCTTTGCGGTGATCTTGTTCATCTTGATCCCTTCAATGGGTTCGTCCAAGAGGATCTCGAACTGTCTCCATTTTGACGGTCGACTTTGTGATTCTCGTGAGAGCACCCTCATTAATGCATAAGTTGTGATGAATTTGTGAAAAGAGCCCCAAATCCGCGATGAGGAGGTCTCGCCCGACAATCAGCGTAAGCCAGTGACGGCCGACGGCCGTTCGTGCTGCCGTCAGAATTACAAATGTCCCATGAGCCGCGACAGTGTCGCGACTCATCACAGTGGTGCGGCTGGAGGGATTCGAACCCCCGACCCTCGGTTCCGTAGACCGATGCTCTAATCCGCTGAGCTACAGCCGCGTTGGTACAGGCATACCATGCTAGCCGACGGCTCCAGGAGCGGGCGAAGTGGTTCGCGGCGATGGGGATGAACCAAAGAGGTGCGCCGCGCCGCGAAGTGACGCCTCGTTCCCGGCAATGGATACCTCGAAGGGTTGGTCAGTGAACAACGTACCCGAGATCCGACGGGCGTTTCCTCCAGCCAGGTACACCTGCGAAGCGCCAAACTCCGTGGCCAACCCGCTCACGACCGCAACGACGTCGCGACGCCACCGATCTCCATCGTGGGCCCGGGCCCTCTCTCCCAAGGCTTGATCGAAGTTGCGACCGGCGTCGAACTCGGTGCGACCCAAGTCGCGTACGCGGCGGCGTTCGCCCTGCTCGCGAAGCGCGAGGCCACACCCAGTGCCCAAGGTCACCACCAATTCAGTCCCCACCCCGCGACAACAACCCAACGCCGCCAGTGTCGCGTCATTCACCACGCGCACGTCACGACCGGTCTCTCGCCGCAACGTCTCTTCGAGGGGGTATCCCTGCCAGAGTCGATCGAGGTCAGCATCAATCTCGCTGCCCACCCCAGCTACTCGCGAAAGATTCCCCGGCCGCACCACCACGCCATCTTCGAACTCACCGGGGAAACCCACGCCGACGCGATCGATGACGAAATTGCGAGTGCGCTGCACTATCCACTCGACGAGCCGATCGGGGGGACACGGGTAGGGAGTGGGACGCCGCTTTAGCGAGCCGCGCAGACGCCCGTGCTCGTCCACGCGAGCGAACTTGATATTCGTCGCCCCGATGTCGATAGCGAGAACATCGTCAGGGATGACGACCGGTGCCTCCATTGCACTACAGTACCGACGAAAGTCGCCCGCCACGGTTGCGCAGGCCGCGTTGTCGCCACCACGGTCGCAGGTACACCGTGTGGACCGCTCGGCGACCCGCTACGACCACGGCGGTATGTCGCGCGCGCATGCGCAGGGGTACCACCGGTCGCTGCGCTCGGGGCTCGAGGATTTCGGGCAGGTACGTGGCGACGGTCGGGTCAGCCAGGCCCGCCAGCACCATCCGAGTAGCGTGATTGTTGACAATGGTCGACGCTCGAGGACCCCAGCGGGCTGCGAGTTGCGCGAAGTCCTGAACCACGGTCACCAACGTGACCGCCAAGCCCGAAAGAGTCGCCGCCAATTGATCGAGATCATCGAGTGACGCCACCGTCGCCGCCTCGTCAAGGACCAGGAGGAGTGGCCGGGCCCGTCGAGCATCGTGACACGCCTGCTGTTCCTCCAACACGCTGCGCAACGCGCCGCGAAAGAGTGCTTCGTACGTGTGCTGCTCACCTCGCGCACTGCACAGGTAGAGAGTGTTGTCCCCCTGACCAATATTACGAATTCGAGCGGTAGGTTGACGAAAGCGCCACGCCAACAACATCGTCTCGGCTGTTGTCACCACACCGTCGAGCGTTTTGGGGTCGTACTCGAGGAATGAACGCAACATGGCGCCGTGCGGCGACGTCGCGTCGTGGGGAATCCAGTCACACCAACGACGGCTCTCCACCACTTCGGTCACGTCGAAGATCGAATGGCCTCGTTGTTGGGCGACAACGAAGAGACCCGCCACCAGTTTTACCGCCAGCGAGTTCCAGAACTCTGCGTCACCGCGGGGAGAGGAACTCGTCAGCGACTGGGCGACGCGCAGGGCGTGACGCAGTCCAGCGACCCCTTCCAGGGGATCCCAGGTCAGTCCTTCGTCGAGGCCCGGCTCAAGACGCTGGACGACACCCAGCGTCGCACGCCAATCCTGGGTCGCACGGACAACGTCGTTCTTGACGCTGGTCACGACCACGGGTCCGGTCCAGGCGAGAATGGCGGGAATCACGAGCGACGAGGTCTTGCCCGTCTGGGTCGGTCCCACGACCAGTAACGAGTGTCCTCGGTCCAATTTCACGCGCGGACCCCCGGGCAGCCCCTGGAGGTATCGGCGCCCGAGGAGCAATCGACCGTCACGCATCGAATGACCTCATGGCCTGATCACTGTCGACGAAGCTGGCGTCACGTTCGTTGGGTATCAGTTGAACAATCGAACGCGCACTCCCGTAGCGAACGAGCGCAGCGCCACGCGTCAACTCGACCAGACACCGTGTCTCGAGCGATCCGAGGCCCAATACCGACGCCATCTCGGTGGATTCGTCAGGGGGTTGACGAAAGAGCCACACGGTCTCACTTTCGCGCAACAAGCCGCGCGCTCGGGCTCGCTGGGCACTGCCCGACGCTCCCACCGAGGCCACATCGCTCCAGCGATGCAGAACCAGGACGTGGGAGATACCTCTGGCCCGAGCGAGTTTCCACGAACCCTGGAGCCAACGCAGGGAGGCGTCATCACCCAGCAACGCCCAGGCTTCGTCCAAGACGAGATAACCCAATTCGCGGTGGGCGGCCAAGTGTTGCGCTGCCGCTACGGCGCTCAGCGCGGCCACCGCGATCTCCTCGGTCCCCCAGAACCGCGAGACGTCCAACACGACGAGTGCGGCGTCGAAACTCACCGCGCTACCTTCTCCGTCGTAGAGACCAGCGAGGTCGCCGTCCAAGAATCTCCTCAGAGTTAGTGCGAGAGAGCGCTGGGGACCACCCGCGGGCTGCGAGAGGTACGGGGATAGCCGTGACGCCAAGGCCGCCAAGATTCGCGGAGGCCGTGGTTGCGCCATCGCGGTCCAGGCCTGATCGAGGACGTAATGCTCGTCGTCACTCAGGGGAGAGCCCTTCGCGCTGGACAGCAAGGTGGTGACGAAGTCGCGATCGCTTCGTTCGTCGAGCGCGCGGGGCCAGCACCAGCCGTCGCGTCCCACGACCAGTGGGCGCACGCCGTGCGCACGGGCCAATTCTTCGTACTCACCTTTGGGATCCACCACCACCACCCGGCGCCCGCGTTCGAGCGCCCGATCCACCATCATCTTGACCAAGGTGCTCTTGCCGGTGCCGATGGACCCGGCGATGACCACATTGGGATTGGTCACGACACCCGACCGGTATGCGTCAAAGGGGTCCAGCACGAAATCCCCACCGCGCACCGCCCGACCCAGGACCCCGCCCGCGAGGAGCGTCCCCCGTCGTGGGTCGGCAGGCGCAACGCCGTGAAGTCGTGTGAGGTGCCCCAGTGCGTCCACGCTCTCGTCACCAGCCCGGTCCTCCCGGGAGTTGCCACGTGAACCACTGCCCCTGAACACCCACTCCGAGGTCCAGCCGCATTCCAGCCGCACGGGCCACGTCACACGTCTCGCGGACCCTGGCGCCAAGTTCGCGTACGCTCTCGGCGCTCACCACCACGTACAGGGCCCACTGGCACAGTGCGGCCCCCTGGGCCACGGAGTCTTCACGTTCGCGCAGTGCATCGAGCCCCTTCTGGTCGCGCGCGGACCAACGAAAGCCGGCGCCGCGTGCGAACTCCGCGTCGGTACCCACGCGATGCACGGCGCGCGCGGTGAGGCGCCGCGCACGCGAGATCGGAACGACGCCGGCGTGCAGGGAGAGGGCTACCCCCGACCCGTACTCGCCGAGAACCTCCAGCGCGACCTGCGCCCGACCGGCGGCGAAATCACTCACGCGCAACGTGCGCAACACGCACTGGGGTGTGCGCACGTAGTGACGACGTTCGAGCACCGCCGTTCGACCAATCGACAAACTGCGCGGAACCCCTACATTGCTTCGTACTCGCCACTCGCTGGGGGTTGGTGCCGCGACATTCACGCTCAAGGTCGTGCGCGCCTCAGCACCCGACTCCTTTCCCGTGTCGACGTGCAGCGCGACGTGCGTGTGCTCGCCCCCGGCGGCGAAGGACTCGACCATGCGCGCGAGACGTGACGCCAGAACGACATCGCGCTGACTGAGGTCTAAGCGCCCTCGATGAGCGAACTCGTAACACCACACCCGCTGGCTACCACGCGCTCCAACGACCAGCGCATCGCCGTCGCTCTCGAGTGAGATCCACCGCACGCGGCGTCGCACGAGGAACCGAAGGTGGATCGCGCTCCATTGTCCCCAGGATGACGACCCCGGTCCCGGTGCGGCGCCCGCGATGGTCACCGCGAACGCGAGCCACTCCCACCACCGTGATCCCGGTCGAAGGAGTGCGTCGGCCCCGAGTACCGGCGCGAGCGCAACCAGCACCATGCGGTGGCGAGCCAGACCCCACCAGCGTGGCCACGCGTCGCTCTCGCCCAGTGCCGATCGCCGTGGGCTATTCATCAAAATGCCACCCGACCACTGGTCCTCCCTCGTCGCTGTAATAGACGGCATGACCTCCTCGCAGGAGTGGCTCTCCGACGGGCGCGGCCGGCGGCGGTCCGTCGTAGTCCGGCATCTCGAAGTCCGGGCCCGGTTCCCACATGGGAATGCCCCAATCCTCGGGTCGTTCGGGCGCCGACGGTGGTGCCACCGTCGGCGCCAGCGCGGCCACCGCCATGCCCGCCGGCGAACTGGGTGCGCCCGCCACCGCTCGGGTGGCGCGTTGACGTAGTCCCTCGACACCGTGCAGGGCCGACGTTCTCGACGAGAGGAATGAGTCGTAGGATCACGAAGGGGGTCGCCGAGGCCAACATCAAGCGTGACTGCGCCCGTGATCACGGTGGTAGCACCTGACCCCGACAGTTCACTCAATCCCAGTGCGAGTGTCACCACGATCAGGAATTTGCTCAGCGCGACGGCGAGGAAAGTCTCGGCGAGGCGCCACGCCACCCGCCGCATGGCCGGGATGGCTGCCAGCGGCATCACCACCGGCACCAGCACGATCAGCAGCGTCAGCACGACGGCGCGAACGATGAGTTCGCACCACAGCAACACCCCTCCCACGACGACGAGGAGGGCCAGCACGAAGAGCCCGAATCCCGGCGTCGACGCGAGGGAGAGTGCCGTCAATGCTCGACCCACTGACACTTCGCCCTGGGCGCAGAGTGCTCCCCGCGGTCGTGCAAAGTTGATTGACGGCCTCAAGCAGTAGAGCGGCGAGAGGACGGGCGACGAAAATTGCGATGACGCAAGCCGGCGCGACGCCGAGAAAGGAACGCCACAGGCGCGAGCGAATCACCGTGACGTAGAGAGTGCAATGTCGACACCAGGAGTCCGATCAGAAGGAGGATCGGCGACACCGTCGCCAACGTCAAGAATTCCGGTGACGCGGCGCGAACGATGGCGGCGGGCTCGCCAGTTGAATTGAGAACCAACCCCGTGGCGTGCAACAGCCACGCGACGCTCGACAGGACCCAGCTGGTCAGGGCACCGAAGAGATCGCCGAGCGACGCCTTCGCCAACGACGTGCGTCGCGCAACCCACCGGATTGACCAAGCACAGGAGTGAGTGCATCAGTGAACCTTCAGTCCGGCGGAGAAGAAGAAGTTGATCAGCGAGGGAGCCGCCCCGACGAGGACGGCCGCCGCCAGCGACGTCGCGACCGCCCGTCGACCCGCGGAGGACTGGTGCATGTTCTGCGTGTGTGAGCCAATGGCCCACATCAACGCGCCGAGGAGTAATGCGATGAGAGATCCAATCAGGGCCCAGGCGCCCAGTCCATTGGCCAGTTGCTGAAGGACCGAAGCACCCGGCAGGGCACTGGTGGAGGGGTTGAGGGTGACGCCGGCGAGCAACATTGCTCCTCACTTTCTGTTGGGACTCGCAACGGTCGCTGTTACCACCCCTCGCTGAACTTCTGCGAGAATGGACCCGTGCTCATCACCATCAGCCACAACGTGGTCTCGTCGTGGCCGTCCGCCCTGCTGTACGCAGTCGGTGTGGTCCTCGTCCTCCTGGGCGTCGGGGTCGGTGTCTTGATCTACCGGCGACGTGGACACCGTGCGATCGCCCAGCGCCTCGCCGCCCTGGGCGGACGACTCGGTGTCGAGCCCCAGGACGACAAGGGCAAGGTCGAGGCCGCACTGGCGCACCTCGAAGAGGTCGCCGGAGTCGCCACCACGGTCGTTACCGAAGCGGGTGCCGACGCGGTGCGGCTGCGCCGCTCACTCGACGTCCTGCCCCTGGGACTGGTGTTGTGTGACGAGGGTGGCGCCGTGCTCTATCGCAATGCTCAGGCCGAGAGCGACTCATGGTGTCGCGCTACGGTGACGCCATCGCCGCCCAGGCGGTCACCGATACTCTGGCCGACGGTTGGACCAACGGCGTCGCCGATCGCACCATCGATATCTACGGACCGCCGCGACGGACTCTGACGATACGCGCTGCGGTGATCGACGACGGACGACGCCCCTTGGGGGTGGTGGCCTTCATCGAGGACGTCTCGGAGCGTCGACGTCTCGAGGACATCCGGCGTGACTTCATCGCCAACGTCTCGCACGAACTCAAGACCCCCATGGGGGCAATGGGTCTGTTGGCCGAGACGTTGCAATTCGAGCGCGACCCGGTGGTGGCCAATCGCCTCGCAGAGCGCATCAACTCCGAAGCCTTCCGCGTCAACCGGATCATCGAAGACCTGCTCGACCTCTCGCGCATCGAGGGAGAAGGCTCGCCGACGCGCGAACCTGTGTCGGTGTCGCTTATCGTGGCCGACGCCATTGAACGCATACGCATCGTGGCCGAACAGCAGAACGTGCGCGTGGACTTCCACGAACCCGAGATTGGCTACGTGGTCGGCGGCGACCGTCGCCAACTCGTCTCGGCGGTCCAGGCCCTGCTCGAGAACGCCGTCGAGTACTCACCCGATGACGGCAAAGTCGCCATCACGATCGAACGCGTGGAGTCGTCACCCTTCGATGAAGACGCGCCCGCGGGGCCCCTGGTGAGGATTTCGATCGATGACGAGGGTCCGGGCATACCCACCAAGGACCTCGACCGCATCTTCGAACGCTTCTATCGTGTCGATCCGGGCCGCGCTCGGGCCACCGGAGGCACCGGACTGGGTCTGAGTATTGTTCGACACGTGGCACAAAATCACGGAGGGCGTGTGGTCGTGGAATCTCGCGAAGGGGAGGGTTCGACCTTCATCCTCGAATTGCCGGTGAACCAACAGTGACCCGAGGACATATCAGGGGGCGACGTGCGGATCCTCGTCGTCGAGGACGAGGAGTCCTTCATCGACGCACTCAGCGTCGGACTCGCCCGCGAAGGTTTCGACGTCAGCGTCGCGCGCGACGGTCAAGAGGCCATCGAGGTATTTGGCGCCAACACCTTCGACGTGGTATTGCTGGACCTGATGCTGCCCAAAGTCTCGGGCCTCGATGTCTGTCGCACGATTCGCTCGCGTAGCCCGGTGCCCATCATCATCGTGAGCGCTAAGGGTGAGGAGGTCGACATGGTCCTCATGCTCGAAATCGGGGCGGATGACTACGTGACCAAGCCCTATCGCCTACGCGAGCTCGTCGCGCGCATCCGCGCGGTGATGCGCCGCCACGAGAGCGCTGCCCTACCACTGATCTCGGAGTCCGTCGTCGAGCACGGTCCCCTGCGTTTGGACGTGGACGCGCGTCGATGCTTCCTCAACGGCCACGAGATCAAGTTGCGTAAGAAGGAATTCGC
The DNA here is from genome assembly GCA_963734655.1 of uncultured Acidimicrobiaceae bacterium. GTDB lineage: Bacteria > Actinomycetota > Acidimicrobiia > Acidimicrobiales > RAAP-2 > RAAP-2. Next base: position 182,050 of record CAVTHY010000002.1, read on the forward strand.
CTTGATGCTCCTCCTGCTGGAGAATCCCGGCCGGGTACTCACTCGCGACGTCCTCATCGACCGCGTATGGGGCAGCGACTACGTCGGCGACACGAAGACTCTTGACGTACACATCAAACGGCTGCGCACGCTCATCGAGGATGACCCCAAGAACCCGAGAATTATCACCACCGTGCGCGGCGTGGGCTACCGGCTCGAAGTGACTACGGCCTCGGGCGAATAGTCACGTCGCCAAAGTACGGCGCCAGGACATCGGGCAGGCGCACCGTGCCATCCACCTGACGATAGGTTTCGACGAGTGCGGCCCAGATCCGCGCCCACGCCAGTGCCGATCCGTTCACCGTGTGCACGAACTGGGTGCCCTGAGCCGAGCGATAGCGCACGTTCGCACGACGCGCTTGGAAATCACGGAACCAACTGACCGAGGACACCTCGAGCCACTTGTCCACCCCGGGGCTATAGACCTCAAGATCGACGGTGCGTGCCGACGAGGTACCCAAGTCCCCCGCGCACAGATCCAACACCCGATACGTCAGCCCGAGCGCTCGTAGCAACCCTTCGGCCCTCGCGAGGATGTCGGCGTGCGCCGCCTCAGCCTGGTCGGGAGTGCAATAGGCGAAGAGTTCGACCTTGTCGAACTCGTGCACGCGCAGTAGGCCACGAGTATCGCGACCCGCAGCACCCGCCTCGCGGCGAAAGCACGCCGTCAGCGCGGTCAAGCGGATCGGAAGCGCCGACTCCTCGAGTATTTCACCGCGGCGCATCGAGGTGAGTGGCACCTCAGCGGTCGGGATCAGCCAGAGGTCGTCGCGAGGCACCTCGTACATATCATCGGCCGACTTGGGAAGGTGGCCCGTCGACATCATGGTCTCGGTGAGCGCCACACTGGGTGGTCGAATCTCCTCGTAGGCGTCGCGGTGACGGTCCAAGGCGAAGAAACTCAGTGCACGCAGCAAGCGCGCGCCGTCGCCACGATAGAGGGGGAACATCGACCCGGCCAGTTTGGCGCCAGACTCGAGGTCCAAGATGCCCAGCTCCCTGCGCGGTGTCCCAGTGCGCCACACGCTGGTGCTCACCGTACGTGGGAAACGGCAGGCCGTCATCCATACCCACCCACCAACGCCGTACCTCCACGTTGGCACTCTCATCAGGACCGTCGGGAGTCTCGGGCGCGGGAAGATTGGGAATCATGAGGAGTTCGGCGCGCAACTGGGCGGCCGCGGCCGCGGTGGCCTCATTCGCCGAACGCTCACGCTCGCCGAGATCACGACTGGTCCCCTGCAGCCTCTCAGCCAGTTCCTCGGCCTTAGAGCGCCGGGCGTCGGCGACCTGGCGCGACAGATCCTTTATCTGGGCCCGCAGGCTCTCGGCGTCTTGGAGAAGTCGTCGATGCTCGATATCGAGTTCCACGATGGCGTCGATGGTCGCGGCGGGCACCCCACGACGAGCCAAGGCGGCCTTGACGAAGTCGGGTTCACGGCGCAGTTGAGCGAGGTCAATCATGCGTCCAGCCTAGTGAAGCGCGTCCTAGCGCCTCGTGGAGCGTCTAGGTTCAGTACTCGTGAGTTACGCCATCGACGTCACCAATCTCGTCGTGCAGTTCCGCGACCTGCGCGCCGTTGACGACGTCAGCCTGCACGTTGCGTACGGCCAAGTGACCACCTTGCTCGGCCCGAACGGGGCCGGCAAGACCACGCTGGTGGAGACGCTGCTGGGATTTCGTCCTCCCACCTCGGGCACGGTTCGCCTGCACGGTCTCGATCCAATGCGCGATCACGCCGAGGTCGTCATTCGCACGGGCGCCCTGCTCCAGCGCGGCGGGGTCTGGTTCGGCATGACCCCCGCACAGGTAATCGCCCTCACCGCCACGTACTACGACCAACCTCGCGACTCGCAGGAACTGCTCACTCTATTGAATCTCGACAGTTGCGCGCGTACCCCCTGGCGCCGCCTCAGCGGAGGGGAGCAACAGCGCACGTTGCTGGCCTTGGCCCTACTGGGACGCCCTCGCGTCTTGGTGCTCGACGAACCCACCACGGCCGTCGACCCCGAAGGTCGCCAGGTAATCCGCGAACTGATCCGCTCCGAGCGCGACCGTGGTTGCGCGTTACTCATCACCACCCACGAACTCACCGAGGCCGAACGTAGCGCTGACCAGGTGGTGATCATGAACCATGGACGCGTTGTCGTCCAGGGCAGTCTGGACGAACTCGCAGGAAACGCCGTGCTCATCATCGAGACGTCAGCACCCGTCGATCCCGCGGAACTCGGTCGCCGGCTGGGTTGCGTGGTCAGCGCCATCGAACCGACACGTTTACAGTGCGCGATTGATTCCACCCCCGAACGCGTCGCGCTCGTCAGTGCCTACCTCGAGGAGAGGTCGGTCTCACTCACGTCGCTGCGCACGCGCGCGTCGCTCGAGGAGCGGTACCTCGAACTTATCGGCGGGATACCCGAGGTGAAGTCATGAGAGCCTGGTGGGCCCAGACTCGTGCCGAGGTGCGCATGACGGTCCGTCGCGGTGAGACGCTGTTGCTCACCTTGGGAATCCCGGTTCTCTTGCTGGTCTTCTTCTCACTAACCCACGTCACTACGACACCCGCGGGCGGACGGATCAATTTCATCGCGCCGGGGATTCTCGCACTGTGCGTGCTCTCGACCTCGCTCGTCGCCCTGTCGATCGCCACGGGCTTCGAACGCTCGTACGGCGTGCTGCGTCGCCTGCACGTCACCCCTCTTGGGCAGCGTCGAATGATCGCCGCCAAAATCGCCGCTGTCGTCGTGACCGAGATCATCCAGGTGGTCGTCTTGAGCCTGGTGGCCCTCACCCTGCACTGGAAACCCCTCGGCGGACCCAGCGCTGGTCTCCAATCCGCCGCAGCGCTACTTCTGGGCTCGGCGGGTTGCGCCGGTATCGGGCTACTTCTAGCGGGACGTCTACGCGCCGAAGTGAACTTGGCCGCGAGTAACGGGCTCTATCTGGTCCTGCTCTTGATGTCGGGCATCGTCGTTCCCTTGAGTTCGATGCCCGTGGCGGTGCGCCACCTGGCGCTACTCCTGCCCTCGGGGGCCATGGCCGACGTGTTGCATCAGGCCCTCGGACGCGCCGGAACGTTCAACGCCACCGACTGGTGGTCACTTGGTGTCTGGGCCGTCGCCGCCCCGTTCCTGGCGACACGAACCTTTCGCTTCGACTAGGCGTTCAGGGCCGCGACCCCCGCGGCGAACTTCGCGGGCGAGATGGCCCCGATGGTCATGTCCTGCACCACGCCCTTGGCGTTGACGAAGATCGTGTCGGGGATACCCGAGAGTAGAAATCGTCCGTACACGCTGGCCTGGGGATCAGAGATGCTGGTCATCGAGACGTGATTCTGCTGGAGGAACGCCTTGGCCTTAGCCGGCGTGTCCTGCACGTCCACTCCCAGTAGCGAGACCTTTCCCAGGTGGTGGGTGGCCAAGTACTTCGAGAGTTGGGGGAATTCGGTGCGGCACGGCCCGCACCAACTGGCGAAGACGACGACGACCGTGGGGTGGCCCGTATCCCAAGGTGCAGCCACGGTCGCACCGTTCAGCCCCGACTGGGACCACGTAGTCAGTGTCTTGCCGACCAGCGCCGGTGCGGGGGTGCTCGCACCCTTCACGGTACCGCCGGTCAGCACCGAGACGACGGCAATCAGCGCCACGGCGATCGCCGTTCCGAGGCCGATTGAGACGAACATCATGGGCGAAGGGTGTCCTCGCCCGGGCCGTGGCGGGCTAGTGGCTTCGAACGAGGACATCGACAGCCATGGCGACGAAGAGCGCGGTCAGGTACGTAATCGAGAAGTGAAAGAGGCGCATCGCCTCAGCGACGTCAGCCGTATCCTCACGGGCGTGACGATACAGGCGTAAGGAGTAAAAGGTGAAGAGGCCCCCGAGCACCGTGGCTGACACGGCGTAGATCCAACCCAGGTGAGCGATGGGCCCAATCCACATCGTCACCATCCACAGCACCACCGAGTAGATCAGGATCTCCAGAGTGGTCCGTCGCAGCGACGCCACCACCGGCATCATCGGCACGTTGGCCGCGGCGTAGTCGTCGCGGTAGCGCACGGCCAGCGCCCAGAAGTGTGGGGGCGTCCAGATGAAGATGACCACGAAGAGCAAGACGGGCGTCCAACTCAGATTGTTCGTCACCGCCGACCATCCAATCAAAACCGGTACGGCGCCCGCCGCACCACCGATGACGATGTTCTGCTTCGATCGGCGCTTCAGCCACATCGTATAGATCAAGACGTAGAACGCGGTGGCGGCCATGGCCAACCAGGCCGACAGGACGTTCACGAAAGTCGCCAGGACTAGGAACGAGAGCCCCTCGAGGCCGAAGGCGAAAATGGCGGCCGCCCGCGGCGTCATGACACCCGTCACGAGGGGTCGATTCTTCGTGCGGTCCATGACGGCGTCGATGTCGCGGTCGTACACCATATTGAGTGCGTTCGCTCCACCCGCCGCAAGAGTTCCGCCTACCAGCGTGGCGACTATCAGCCAGAAGCCGGGAACACCCCCGTCCGCCACCACCATGGTGGGCAGAGTGGTCACCAAGAGCAGCTCGATGATGCGCGGCTTGGTCAGCGCTACGTAGCCCCGAACTGTCGCCGACGTAGTGCGTGAGAGAGGAGCGACAAGAGACACGGGGCTCAGTCTACGAGGCACGCGAATTCCCTAGGCTGTCTGCGTGACAACTTCCTTTCGGCGCGACCTCAGCCCCGCTGTTTTTCGATGGTTCGCCTTCGCGGCATTCATTTCGATGATCCTAATTATCCTGACCGGAGCGGCTGTGCGACTCACGGGCTCGGGATTGGGTTGCCCCGACTGGCCCACGTGCTTCAAGCACTCCTACGCCACCGGATGGACGATCCACTCCAAGATCGAGTTCGCCAATCGGCTCGTCACCGTGACGCTGGTTGTCCTCACGCTGGTGGTGTTCCTGGCGTCGTTCGCCCGCCGGCCGCGCCGTCGCGACCTTTCACTCCTCGCAGGGCTACTCATCCTGGGCGTGGTACTCGACGCGGTCCTGGGGGCCTACGTCGTTTACTCCAAGCTCAATCCCTGGCTCGTATCGCTTCACCTCCTTCTCTCGCTCGCCATGGTGGTCATCGCCGCCGATCCTCTATCACCGCTCGAAATACGTCTACGGCCCCGGAGCGCGCGCTGACGTGCGCGACCCGCACTTTCGCACGGTGGCGCGCTTGCTGTGGGTCCCTTTCGTCGTCCTGCTCGTGACCGGCACCATGACCACCGGATCGGGCCCGCATGCGGGAGGTTCCCAGGGCCAACTTGAAGCACGACGCTTGCCCTTCGCCTTCTCGTCGGCCGCGTGGGTGCATTCACTGGCCGCGACCCTCTTCGTCGGTCTGGTTGTTGGCTTACTTATCTCCATCTGGCGCACTGCGGCGCCGGCTCCCCTGCAAATGGGTGTTCGTCGCCTCGTGGTGATCTCTCTCGTGCAGGCCGCTATTGGCGTCACGCAGTATCTGACCCACGTCCCCGCCCTTCTGGTCGAACTTCACATGGCGGGAGCGACGTCGCTCACCATTGGGGTGACGCAGTTCCACCTGCGACAGAGCGCTCACGACCGTGAGCCGACCATCGCCAAGAAGAGGGCGAGCGCCTAGGCCGACAAACTGGGACGTATGGCCCTATCGCGAGTTTTGGGTCTTAGTCCAAACTTATAATCCAGGAGGTGCGTTATGGCACAAGGCTGGGGCTTAGGGTCCCTTATTAATCTCGACCACTACGGTCACTACATCCATTGGGGTGTGATTCAGATCAGCGTCGGGAATTTCGTCGTGATCGTCCTCATGGTCGCGACCTTCCTCGCAGCTCTGTTTGCACCGTTCCCGGGACGCCGCAGTAGGAAGGGAGCGAAGTGAGCAACCGACATCGATCGTCAGTGGACGTCACGAATCCGACACAGCGTGGTGGACAAATTGCCACCCGACAAACTGCTGCCGGACACCCAACCCGCGTACGTGGCCTCGTGGATCTACGTCTTCGGCGTCACGACGATGGCGGCACTGGGAGTCATTATCCTGACCGGCATCGTTTTGGCTCTGGACGGACCGCAGTGGTGGCACTCCTCGACACTCGGTCACTTCGTCAACTCCATGCACCTCTGGAGCGTGGAGATCTTCTTCTTCGCCATGGTGGTGCACCTGTGGGGCAAGTTTTCCATGGCCGCTTGGCGCGGCGGACGTTCATTGACCTGGGTTACTGGCGCGGTGACGTTCATGGCGTCGATCCTGGCTGGCTTCACGGGCTACGTGAGTCAGACCAATTTCGACTCCCAGTGGATCGCCACTCAGGCCAAGGACGGCATCAACTCGACCGGTGGTGGCGCGTTCTTTAACGTGCTCAACCTGGGCCAGATGCTGATGTGGCACATCGTGCTCCTCCCACTGGCCGCCGTGGTGCTCACGGTTCTCCACGTGGTGATGGTACGCATCAAGGGTGTCGTCCCCCCCTTCGAAGACGCCACAACGGAGGTGTCGGCATGACGAAGAAGCCCTTTCGACCTGACGTCGACGCCCCCGAGTACAAGGGTGCTTACGTCCCTTACGACATCATCAAGGAAGGCGCCATCGCCGTCCTGGTGGTATTGATCCTCACCGCGGCGCTCGCGCTGGTCTTCAGTTCACCCGACGAGAAGGCCGTCACCATCAAGACCTGGTCCAACGCCGACGCCGTCGACTTCGCCCAGACCGCGGGTGACGAGCTCGCGGGCACGTCGGCTGTCGCCAACTACGGCGCCCCCTACAACAACAACGGCACGAGTCAACACTGGGGATTCCTCTCGCCCGAGAAGTGGGTCGGTGTCCGAATCCAGATCAACACAGCCAACGACTTCGTCATCAATCCGTTGTCGGCACAACCCGCCCAACCGGCACTCAGCGCGGCTCTCACCCAGTGGAAGTCGGCCTCGAGCACGACGCAGACCGCCTGGGCCAACGCCTTCAACAAGGCTGAGCCGAATCTGACGTTCTCTAACGGTCGGGTGAACATCCCCACGACGGCGGCGGGGCCGATTCCGGTCCTGCTCAACTACGAGACCCAAATGGCTCGCAGTGGCGCGCTGGATCAGGCTCTGGTGACCCAGAACGGTTTCTACACGACCAACTTCACAAAGCCGCTCCTGTTCGTCTCCGACGGCACGTACTTCGCCGGTCTGGCCGACCAGCAGCACTTGACGGGTAGTCAGTGGGGAATGATGAATGAGACCGGTCAGTACCCGGGTCAAGCGTGGCTGTGGCTCTACACCTTCTGGTACCAGATTCACCCCTACAGCACGAGCGCCAGTGGCGACTTCTTGGTCTGGGGCACGATGATGATCCTCACGGCCCTCCTGGTCCTCTTGCCCTTCATTCCGGGTCTTCGCTCAGTTCCGCGTCGACTCAAGATCTACCGCATCATCTGGCGCGAACACTACGCCACGAAGTAGTCGCTAACCTCGATCGGCCTCTCGCCAAGTGGGCGTCGACACCGTAGGGTGTCGTTGCAGTACCCCTTCCACTTGGCGGGCGGCTTCGAGGAGCGTCCACTCGCTGTGGGGCCGACCAACCAGGGTCAGTCCCACGGGCAACCCCTCGACGAGTCCCATGGGCACCGTGAGAATTGGCCAGCCCGCCACCGCCGCGGCCATGATTGACGCCGAAACATACTTGGCGTTGTCGCCATTGACGAGGTCGCTCTTCCACGCGGGTCCGTAGGCCGGGGATACGACGACGTCATAGTCCCTCAGTACCGGACCCAACGCCTGCTCTGTCGCCCAGCCCTCGTTGCGCTGGCGCGCGAGCTCATAGGCCTCGGTATCGCAACCGCCACTACCGATCGCCTGCACGAGGAATTCGTGTCCGAAGTAGCGCTGTTCCAGTTGCGCGTGTGCGTCCTCGTAGGCCACCACGTCCGCGAGGCTCTTGACGCCCTCGCCCGGGCGCCGAGCCAGGTAGGCATCCATGTCGTCCACCAATTCACACAGCATTACCGTGAGTTCATCGTCGTATTCGATTCCGCTCGGCAATCCGCCCTCACCACGCGCGATCTCGAGACCGGCGGCGCGCAGTTTGGCCATCACCGCATCGAACAGGGCATCGGTGGCATTGTGCCCGGTGCGCCAGGCACGGGCTTCGACCATGGCGACGGTCGCGAGTGCCGGTGGCGTCTCGCCCACCATGGCGCCGTAGAGCAGGGCCAGGTCCGTGACGTCGCGCGCCATCGGCCCGGGACTGTCTTGGGAGTGACTGATGGGCACGACGCCGTCACGCGACGTGACCCCCACCGTGGGTTTGAGACCGACGACCCCGTTGAGCGACGCCGGACAGGTGATTGATCCGTCGGTCTCGGTCCCGATCGCGAGCGGGGCGAAGCCCGCGGCCAGGGCGGCCCCCGACCCCGACGACGATCCACCCGCTGAGCGGTCGAGGGCCCAAGGATTCGCCACCAATCCACCGCTGGCCGAATAACCACTGGTGGAGTGCGGCGAACGAATATTGGCCCACTGACTCAAATTGGTACTACCCAAGATGATGGCCCCCGCTTCGCGCACCACCGTGACCAGGGCCGCGTCCCGGGTAGGGCGGCCCCGCAGTGACGTCGAGCCGGCGAGGCCCGGCAGTCCACGAACCTCGATGTTGTCCTTGACTACGAGGGGCAGACCGTGCAGGGGTCCGAGGCTGATGCCTCGCGCGCGCTGCTGATCACGCTCGCGAGCAACGTTTCGAGCGTCCTCGGCCAGAGCAGCCATGGCGTGCACGCCACTGCCCTCGCCGTCGATAGCGGCGATACGCGCGATCAATGTCTCGACAATGGCGAGCGACGAGATTTGTGATTGTTCGAGTTGCGCGAGAAGCTCACTCGCGCTCGCGTAAGCGACGTCGAAACTCGCGGGGTGCGGATCGACCGTCATTCACCCACCGCGCTCAGGCCGGCGAGGGGCGTGTGCAACGTCTCCCCCGCGTGAAATTCGTGACGTTCCTTGCCCGCCAGAATCCACGCGGAGCTCTGACCTTGCACCACCCACTCTTCGGGGCCGCCCACGATCGCCGTGTCTTCATCGACCCCCACCACCGTGACCGTCTCGTCGTGACCCACCAGGAATCGCGTCGCCACGTCGGGCATGCGCTTCATGAACGCGTCGAAGTGAGGAATCACTCGCAGATGCCCCAACAGCCCGAGGCCGGGCGTGCCACCCTCGCGCGGATGTCGAATGGTGGGGACCCACGCCGCCATCACCATGGCCCCCGCGCTGCAGCCCGCCAAGGCCGCACCGCTGCGCCACTGCACCTCGATGGCGGTCCAGAGTTTGGTCTCGCGCAGGGTCTCGGCGAGAAAATTTGGGTTTCCGCCGGAGAGGTAGATCAATCCCGCGCCCTCGATGAGCGCGACAATCGCCGGATCGTTCGCGTCGTCGCGCGTAGCGACCGGCACCGTCACCGGCGTGACACCGATGCGCTGCGCCTGCTCGACACCCATACGGTGCCAACGTTCGACTGTCTTAGGACCGTCGGGAACGGCCGCCGTGGCAATCTGCACGTAGCGCGGCGCTCGCCCCGCGATGAGGCCCGCTTCGACGTCAGCCATCACCGGGAGGTACTCCCCGGATCCCACGAGCGCGATTGGTCCCGCTTGCTCAATGTTCACGTCGTTCACCCACCTTCGTCGCCGGTCACCTTTATTACTTCCGCCACGGTAACGGCTGGCGCGACCTCTCGGGACCGCTCGCGGTACGATGACGAACTATGGGACTGGCGACCTACAAGACCTGCTCCTTCAACGAGAAGCGCATGGTCCTGCGTACTTTTTGGTCCTGTCGCCCGCACGAGTCCGACAAGATCAATCAGGCGGCCCACGAGTACGGGCCCTACGCGCTGGGACTCGTGAGCGTAATCACGGTCGAGTTGGTCATCATCGCCGCGCTGCTGTTGGCTCGGGCGAACGGCTGGACCTGGATCGCCACCGCCGCTAGCGTGCTGGCATTCTGGAGTCTGTGGTGGACCCTGCAGTGTCGTCGACGAACTTCGACGCCCCTCGCTACGCACTAATCCAGTGACGAACATTCCTTCGCGCACCCGCATCGAGCGGCTTGCCTCGGACCTTCTAGTGGAGACGATGGGGATCGAACCCACGACCTCAGGCTTGCAAAGCCCGCGCTCTACCAACTGAGCTACATCCCCGACGAGTAACCATTCTACTCGCCGTTACACGATGGTCTACTCCGATCGGTCGCGCCGTCGAGAGCGGGCCCGTTGACGATCGACGCGCAGCAACTGTCGTTCGACGTCCGCCCAGTGCAATGGACTCTCTTCGACGCCCTCGCCGGCCTCGTCAGCCCGCGAGAAAATGGTGAAGGCGACCGCCCACATTGGCACGTAGCTACCAATTTTGGCGACGAAGCCAGCCAGTTGCTGATCAAGAAGCGGGGTCATATGCAGTAGCGATTGCTGGCCGTGCAGGCTGGGGTAGAGAGAGTGTCGCGCGAAAATCCACACGAACGACAAGCTCGTCACCACCAGCGAAGCAACGAAGATGAATGCGGCCCGACCCACGGGCGAGAGCCGTTTGGCTCCGGGCATCACGCCCAGAGCAGGAATCCACAACACCACCCCGCACGAAAGCACCGCCGCCACGATCAGCGCGCGTGCCAGTGCCGATGTGGCTCCGGCGTCCACCACGGGTGCCGACAAGGTCAATGTCCCCACCACCGTCACCACGACCAGCGCCAGCCCCGGGTGCGCTAGTCGGCGAGTCACGAAGTCAACGGCGGGCGACCGAGTCAATGTCACGAGTTGAGCGGTTGACGTGCTCGCGATGAACAATGGCGCCACCCCGAGCATCATCACCAGGCGTTGCATCGTCGCGACGCTGAGCGAGACTGACGCCGCTAGGTCTCCCACTGGCCACAGCACCATGAGTGCCAACACGAGCCAGCCTTCCAGGGCATACCGGCGCCGGCGGCGATCGTGAACCAACCACACGTGAAGAGAGCCCGCGCCCACCAGTGCGACAAGGAGGACGGGATGGGGATGAAAAGGGGGCACGACGCCTACGCTTCGGTGCTGATCCGTCCCTGGACCACCGCATCGTGCAGCGCCTGGTAGTCGTGGGCGTTTCTCTCGCGATACGCCTGGGCGAACTCGGAGATCGCCTCTTCAAACCGTGAACTGCCGCCGATGTAACCGGCGATCTGTGCCGAGGTTCCCGAACGCGCGTGCGCGCGAGCGAGGGTCCACGCGCATAAACGACCGTACGCTTCGAGCAGTGTCTCGTCGAGCCGCTCAACGTCGATACTGGCGCGGTGATCGTAGAGCTGGCGCACGTAGAAGCTGCGCGACGCCGCGTTGACCTCGATGGTGCCCCAACCGAGGAAGGCGTCAGGGTTCACTTGCATGACGCGCTGTCCGTGCACGACGCGCGACGCGCTGTCCTCGGTGGCCTCGCGTTCGCGAGCCAGTGACACCACCGAGCGCTGCGCCTCTTTGATCTGCAAGAAGAACGTGTCGCGATCATCGCGACCACAGAGCAGCACCGCGAAGCACTCGGTGCCCACTGAACCCACGCCCACCACGTGGCGCGCCACATCGACGGGGGTGAATTGACTCAAGAGCAATTGGCGATCACTCGGGATCGTCGCGTCGTAGCTCGCTACGATCCCCAGTACGTCATCGGCACTGATCCCCGTCGCGTCGCTGCCTTCGAGGTGCGAGAAGTGCGGAGGGTCGTCCACGATCCGGGGATTCTCTCCCCCGGTGACAAAACGTTGATACGCGCTGGCGTCGTCGGTGCCCCGCAAATGGTGCAACACGTCTTCGATATTCCGACGGGTCACGTCGGTGAAGGAACCACGTAGCTCGGCCATCAGCGAGGAGGTGGTCAGGGTCGAGTACCAGACGTCGAGACGCGTCTCCTCGGCGAAACGACGCACCGCCACTCGGTATTCGCGCGCCACCGAGCGAGCTAACTTCTCCTGAACGCTGTGGCGAAGTCCAATGGAATCTCCCGCGATGACGAGGGAGGACACCAGGCGCTTCACGTCCCATTCAAAGGGACCTTGATCGGTCTCGTCGAAATCGGTCAGGTCGAACACCATACGTCGCTCCGGCGAGGAGAATATGCCGAAATTGGACAGGTGGGCATCGCCGCAGATTTGTACCGTCAACGGAGCCGACGAGCCGCGCGCCAGGTCCTCGGCCATGATCAACGCGGCCCCGCGCAAGAACGACAGCGGGCTTTCGAGCATGCGCTGCCAGCGGAGCGGAAGGAGAGACGCCAGGCGGTCGTCATTCTGGCTCAGCAGTCGCTCCACGACATCGTAGCCCTGGGGACGCTCAGCCAGCACGCCCAGTGAACCGCGCGAAGTGAGGAAGCGCCCTCCGCGGCCCTCAAGTCGGCGCTGCGCCACCGAGTTCTTCTCGTTCTTCTTCACGCGAGTGACTCCTTGTGTCCGGTACGTTGTGCAAGTCGCGGTCCGATGCGCGTCAGAATCAACACACTCAGAATGCTGTCCGTCATCATGATGACTCCCGGGAAGAGAGCGCCCGCCGTAGTGAATTTTCTCAGTGTCAAGAGCGTAATGCCCGTGTACAGCGCCCCCATGACAAATGTCCGGGGCGTTTCAGACTCCGGAGAGTGCCACGACTTGCGATAGGTGGGTAATGCGGCAATGAAATCCGCCACGACGAAGGAAACGAGCGCCACGGTCGGTTCATTGACCACAGCCCAAAAGACCAATCCGCCCAGGGAAACGACGCCACAGACGACATCCACTACGTCGATCTTCCACGCGGCGTGGGGATTCTTGAACGATACGACGAAGATGACCAGTGGCATCAATCCCAGCGCCAATGTCATCAGTGACGCTGCCCCCACGTGTTGTTGGATCTCGACCAGGTAGGCCAAAATTCCCTCAAGGGCCCAGAGCCCCCACGTCACTCGATGCGGCGACGTCGTGCCACGCAGGGTGTCGCGAACGTACGTCGCCGAACCAACGACCGACAGGACGGCCGCCAAAATGACAAAACGTGGATCAATCACCCGTCAAGTCTGTCCGCTGGAACACGGGGCCCAGTAGTGTGCGCCGTCGTCCAGAAACTAGGCCCGTTTGGGATGCTGTAGATTGGTTACCCCTGGGGGCTATAGCTCAGTCGGTTAGAGCGCGTCACTGATAATGACGAGGTCGTAAGTTCGATTCTTACTAGCCCCACCAGCCCCACCAGTGAGTTCCTTCCCACAGAAGAAACCGTCGAGGATTGGTCGCCCGTGGCCGCGGAGTTGAACTACTCCAAGTTGGACGCCAAGTTTGCGGTCGTCGCACCGGTGCTCTTGGGTTACTTGGTGCGAACTCTTCCAGACACCTTGGGTCGAAGTCGAGAACCTCGTTGTGAACTCAACTCTCGGGCGTGACGGCATTCAATCGTCGCCGAACTTCTGCCGCATTCACGCCGAGAGCGCCCAACAGCACTGCAGCAGGATCTGGCGGCTGGAGAGCGAGAATCTGATTGAGCACCTGGTGGGAAGTAACCTGCAGCTTCCTAGGGTTGGACCGAGACGCTTTCTCCAGCACCTTCTTTGCCGCGGGCGCCACGCGGAAGTGATCCTTATGAGCGATGTCTCTGATCCTCGGCCTCTCCGGGACGCCACGCATCGGTAGCGGAGGAGCGTCGGTGCCCGATCCCAGACCCAGAGTCGCCAGGGCCGCGTGATCGAGAGCGTCCAGGGTGTGGCGCGCTTGCGGCAGGCTCACGTCCAACACGTCTTCGATCGAGGAATCCTCCAACAGAGCGAGCAGAAGGTGATCGGTGCCCGTACGGCGATCACCACGGCGACGAGCCTCCTCCGTGGCCCGCATATATATGGCCCACGAATGGAGCGTCCCTGGCGCAACGGAATCGGTGATCATGTTGACTCCTTGTTGTATTTGGTATGCACGGATTGGCGGGTGACACCCAGGGCATCGCCGATCTGTTGCCACGACCAGCCCATCTCCCGCGCCGCCGTGACTTGCTGTGCTTCGACTCTCTCGGCTAGGCGGTGCAACGCCAATGAGGCGCGTAGCCCGATTGCCGGGTCATCCGACGAGAGGTTCTCGCCAAGTCGTTCAATCTCCATGTCTGTCAGTATAAACTGACACTGTTCGTTTGTCAATCTAAACTGACAAAACAGATCGCCCTACCGAATTACACAACTGATTGGTTCGCGGGGCTCTCTCGTTCACTATGACGCCGAGTCCTTGCTTTGGGTATTACGTGACGCCACACTCTAAATACCGCGCCAGTCGCGAGCCGTGGGACTGTACTGGGCGAGAGCCGGAGTGGTTCGAGTAACCGACCCCAATTATCGAATCGGCGCCCAGCGTGCGCCGCCCGACTCGAGTACCGTGTCGGCCGCACCGACTGAACTCGCGATACGGTACCTGGCATGCCGCAAGTAGACCTCAGCGCCCTTTCGGTCACTCGAAAGGGTTCGTTCCCCCTGCACGGTTATCTCGTGCGTCCAGAGGGCGAAGGACCCTGGCCGGGTGTGGTGATAGTGCACGAAGTCTTCGGTCTCGATGAAGTAATGCGACGCCAAACCGAAAGAATGGCGCACGCGGGGTACCTCACCTTGGCGATCGACCTCTATTCAGCCGGCGGAGCGAAACGTTGTCTCATCCCGACCATGCGCTCGCTCTTCAGCGGGACCGGTCGTGCCTTTCTCGACGTCGAGACCGCCCGCGAGTGGTTGGTCGACCACGACGACTGCACGACGAAGGTAGGCGTCGTGGGATTTTGCATGGGCGGCGGCTTCGCTCTAGTGTGCGCCGGCGACTTCGCCGCGGCCGCGGTGAATTACGGCCAACTTCCCAAGAATCATGAGGAGATTCTCGCGCGTGCGTGCCCCGTTGTTGGTTCGTACGGCGCCAAGGACAGATCGCTCCCGGGCGTCGCGGCGAAACTCGGTGCGGCATTGACGGTCGCCGGTATTGCTCACGACGTCAAGGAATATCAGGGCGCCGGACACTCCTTCATGAACGATGCGCCCGTGGGGCCGCGCGTGTTGCGCCCACTGCTCAAGATTGCGGGTATGGTCCCGAACCCCGATGCCGCCGAAGACGCGTGGGCCCGGATTGAACTCTTCTTCTCAATACACCTCTCATGATCTCTTAGGCGGGGGGATCTGCGCGGCGTTCATTCTGAAAGTGGTCGAAGATGTCGAGCAACGCGTCGAGTGCCTCGGGGCTCAAATCCTCGGGTCCAACGGTACCCGTCACTGCAATGGTGACGCGCATTTGCTCGAGGTACGTGCTGCACGCGTCGCACACCGCGAGGTGAGCTTCCAGACGACGCCGGTCGCGACGAGCCAACTTACCCTCGAGGTAGTCCCCGATGAGACTGACCGCCTCGCGGCATTGAATGTCCTTAACCAGTAGAGCCACTAGCGACCTCCTCTCATCTCTCGTTCCACGGCTTCACGGATTCGTGCGCGCGCCCGGTGCAGCACGACACGAGTATTAGCCTCGGACAACTCGAGCAAGGACGCGACCTCACTGGTGGTTAGTCCCTCGAGGTCGCGCAACGTTACGACCGATCGCTGCACTTCGGGCAATGCACCAATCGTGGAGCGCACGGTAGCGGCGAGTGCGGCGTTGACCTCGGCGTCAGCCAATAGGTCGGCGAAGGGCACGGGAGGCTCCTTCCACATTCCCTCAGTGTTGAAACGGTCCCCCGCCACCGGGTCGGTACTGTCCACTGGAACCTGGCGCTTCTCGCGAGTCCCGACCGAGCGGGCCCGATTAGCCACAATGCGAAAGAGCCACGTCTTGAAGCTGGAGCGACCCTCGAAGCGCTCGGCCCCCTTGAGCACAGCGATCCAGGTCTCTTGGGTGACGTCCTCGGCGGTCGCGACGGAATTGACGTAATAGCGGGCGATGCGCAACAGGACGGGCTGGTAGCGCTCGACCAGGGTGCGAAACGACCCTCGGTCGCCCGCAAGAAATCGTGCGAGTAGCTCTTCGTCCTCCACGCCTGAGACCGTAGTCGAAGTTGGAAATTCTCAGCCGGCCTCGGACCACGCCGTGAAACCAACCGGCACCTCCGAGAGCCCCACGCTGGGTCTCCCTTCTTGCGGGATGGACCGAAAATTACAATTCAAGAGAGAGCACCCCGGTCGCTGTTCTCGCCCCAACAGGTTCGTCGCCAGTGCAGCCAGTGCCGTTGAGGCGACCAAGCACGGTAGGTCCCGCGTAGCGTTCGCCCGCGCGCGACGGTCGGGATTGCCGAGGGCGCCTTCAACCCCACTAGACCTATGACTCATTCATGGTGGGCGCCACTCGATGACCCGGTCTTCGCCCGCGGGGTTGGGTTAGCGTGGATGCACCGACCCGAAGGAAGAGATATGTCCGCCGACCGTTCAGCCTTGTCCGACCTCGAGCGTGAAAAGGCGGCAGTCTTTCACTCCTGGTCCGCCCAGAACACCATCAACCCCCTTATGGTGAAGGACGCCCACGGCGTCTGGGTCACCGACTTGGACGACAACACCTATCTCGACTTCTCCTCGCAGTTGGTGAACGTCAATATCGGCCACCAACACCCCGCGGTGGTCGCCGCGATCAAGGAGCAGGCCGACTTGCTCTGCACCGTGGCACCCCAGCACGGCAACCTCGCACGCACACGCGCGGCCGAACTGATTCTCGACCACTCCTTCGAAGGTGCCCAGAAAGTCTTTTTCACCAACGGGGGCACCGAAGCGGTCGAACACGCGGTACGGATGGCGCGTCTCCACACCGGGCGCCACAAGGTCCTCGCGCGCTACCGGAGTTACCACGGGGCGACGTCGACCTCGATCAATTTGACGGGCGACCCGCGACGCTGGGCGAACGACCACGGCACCGCTGGCGTCGTGCACTTCTTTGGACCGTTCCTCTACCGTTCGCATTTCTACGCAACGACCGAGGCTGAGGAGTGTGAGCGAGCTCTCGCCCACCTCGAATCAACCATCCAGTTCGAAGGTCCGACGACAATCGCCGCGATCATTCTCGAGTCGGTGCCAGGCACCGCAGGCATAATGGTCCCGCCCCCCGGGTACCTGAGGGGCGTACGTGACCTCTGCGACCGCTACGGCATTATCTACATCGCTGACGAGGTCATGGCCGGTTTCGGACGCACCGGTGCGTGGTTCGCCTACCAACAACACGACGTACGCCCGGACCTCGTCACCTTCGCCAAGGGCGTGAACTCGGGGTACATCCCTCTCGGAGGCGTCGTCATCAACGAAGCCATCTGTCAGACCTTCGCAGATCGGGTGTACCCCGGTGGACTTACCTACTCCGGTCACCCGTTAGCTTGTGCTTCCGCCGTCGCGTCGATGACCGCGATGCAGGACGAGGGAATCGTCGAGAACGCTCGCCGTATCGGTGATGAAGTGCTGCGTCCGGGCATTCTCGCCCTCGCCGAGAAGCATCAGGTGATTGGTGAGGTTCGGGGCCTCGGTGTCTTCTTTGCCCTCGAAATGGTGAGCAACCGGGCCACGCGTGCCCCGTTGGCTCCCTACGGGTCAAGTTCACCCGCCATGAACGAGCTCGTCACGGCCTGCCGTCGCGAAGGTTTGCTGATCTTCAATAACTTCAACCGGATCCACGTCGTACCGCCCTGCACGATCACTGATGACGAAGCCCGCGAGGGACTCGCGCGGCTCGATCGCGCCCTAGCGGTGATTGACTCGTACTACGAAGGCTGAACCGTCTCAATCCCGTCGTAGACTCGTTCCCCGATGACAAATCA
This sequence comes from uncultured Acidimicrobiaceae bacterium, assembly GCA_963734655.1. Classification (GTDB taxonomy): domain Bacteria; phylum Actinomycetota; class Acidimicrobiia; order Acidimicrobiales; family RAAP-2; genus RAAP-2. The sequence continues at coordinate 199,839 of CAVTHY010000002.1, forward strand.
CTTTGCGACGCGTGTCTTTCACGCGCCCAAGGTTCCCTCGATCGGCGTCGGATTCTGGGGTGTCAAGCTGCTCACGACCGCCATGGGCGAGGCCGCGTCTGATTTCTTCGTGCATCACTACTCTCCACCCCTCGTCGTCGTCATCGCAGGCCTCATTTTCCTGGTCAGTCTCACCTGGCAGTTCACCCGTCGCGAGTATCAGACGCTGTCCTACTGGTTCAGCGTGATGATGGTCAGCGTCTTTGGCACCATGTGCGCCGACGTCGCCCACGTGGCGCTCGGTATTGCCTATGCCGTTTCCACGCCAGTCTTCGCGATCGCCTTGACTCTCATCTTCCTGGTCTGGTACCGCGTCGAGGGGACATTGTCAATCCACTCGATCACCACGGCGCGACGCGAGATGTTCTACTGGCTCGTCGTGACCACCACCTTCGCGCTCGGCACCGCCACCGGTGACCTCACGGCGGTGACCCTGCACTTGGGTTATTTTTCTTCGGGGATGATCTTCACCGGTTTCATCGTGATCCCGGGCTTGGCGTATCGCTTCGTCGGCGCTAACGCCGTCGGGGCATTCTGGACCAGTTACGTGCTGACGCGACCACTCGGCGCCTCATACGCTGACTGGCTCGGAGTCTCTCGGGCCCGCGGCGGACTCAACTGGGGACCGGGCAACGTGGCACTGCTCTTCTCTTCCTTGATCGTGGTGGGCGTAGTCGCCCTCGCCCACAGCGAGAGGAAACGAATTCGCGCCGTCGCGTTAGGCTGAGGCGATGCCTGCTATCTCCGTCGAAAACCCCTTAGAACTCCCCAAAGTCGTCGTCGCGACAGGTTCGGAGCGCCCCCGGCGTGTCAAGTCGATCACCACGGCACCACGCGGTCTCGAGGGCGAAGGATTCCCCGTACGTCGCGCTTTCGCGGGCATCGATTTGACCGACCTCGACCCGTTCATCCACATGGACCAAATGGGAGAGATCGACTACGGCCCGGGCGAACCCAAGGGCACGCCCTGGCACCCACACCGTGGTTTCGAGACCGTGACATACATGATGGAAGGGACCTTCCTGCATCAAGACTCCATCGGTGGTGGTGGCGTCATTCAGGATGGAGCGACCCAATGGATGACCGCGGGCGCGGGCATCTTGCACATCGAGCGTCCGCCAGACGCCCTTATCGACAGCGGTGGGCTCTTTCACGGCATCCAACTCTGGGTCAACCTACCCGCGCGGCTCAAAATGACCAACCCGCGCTACCAGGATATTGGCTCGCACGAAGTCGCGTTGGCCACCAACGAGAACGGAGACGCCATCATCCGGGTCATCGCCGGCTCGTTGGGTGACCACGCCGGACCGGGTTCGACCCACACCGCCATCACCCTCGTGCACGTCTCCTTGTTACCCGGCGCTCAACTCGTCGTGCCCTGGAACCCTCAATTCAACGCGTTGACGTACGTCCTGGCTGGCCAAGGCACCGTCGGCACCGAACGTCACAACATCGGTGCGGGCCAGATGGCCGTGCACGTCGACGGCGATGTCCTGGTGCTGTCAGCCAGCGAAAACCAGGATTCGCGCACTCAGGCCTTCGAGGTTCTCATTCTCGGCGGCGAAGCAATCCGCGAACCCGTCGCGGCGTACGGACCCTTCGTGATGAACACCAAAGCCGAGTTGCAGCAGGCCTTCGAGGACTACCAGGCCGGTCGTCTCGGCCAGATTCCGGCCGACCACATCTAGGCCCTAGCGGTAGCGGGTGGCGAGGTAGAACGCACTGAAGAGGGACGCCAGGCCCAGTACCAAATACCACGACGACGTAGAACCAGGTAGCACCTGGAGGTAGTTCAGCGTGATGACCAACACGCCGAAGAGCATCAGGTCGAGCAATACCCAGCCGAACCAGTGCGGCGAATGGTCCTCAGAGACTTCGTGCTTGGCGGTAACCCGACCTCGAACATGGGGGTCCACATAGCGGCCAACGGTCTTCGCAGCCTTCTTGGATCCGGATTTAGCCATAACAGCGATGTTAGCCAACGAGTTGGCTCAGCCGTTTCCGTTACCGTTACTCCGTGGCCCGGCGCGGAGGACGGGATCGTTGTGGTCGTCGCAGTCGCGCCGGACGTACCCGTCACTCCACTCACTCCACTCGCTCCGGTGACTCCGGTGGTCGTGGTGGCACCGGTAACTCCGGTGGCGCCGGTTGTCCCGGCGCTCTGGCAGTACTGAATCGTGATCGTGGATCCGAAGGGGGCAGAGAAGCCAGGGTCTGACACTCTGCGTCACGACCTCACCGACCTGTGCCGTCGTGCACAGATTCGCCGGGGCCACATCCTCGACCACCACGAATCCGGCGGCTTGCAGCACCGATTGGGCCGTGGTACTGGACTTACCCAAGAGGTACGGCACCGTCGCGGGGCACCCACCCGAGGAGGTAATCAACTGGATGGTCGCACCCGACGTGACCTGTGAGCCTGCGGCGGGGTTGGTGCCCACCACCAGACCCTTGGGCCACGGTGTTCGAACAGTGCGTCGTTGGAGTGCCACTCACCGTCAGCTGGTACGAACCCAGCGAATTGCTCGCTTGGATAGTCGTGTCGCCCAACACCTTGGGAACGGAGAATGCTCCATTTTGAGGCAAGACGTAGAGGACGACTGAGCGACTGCTGCTTCACCGACGTCCCCGCCACTGGCGAGGTGCACAGCACGACATTGGGCGCACGTAGCGCGCTGCACGAGGACGTCACGTTCTGCACGGTGAAGTTGAGATTCTTAGCCTTGAGCGCTAGTTCCGCCGACTGCACCGACAGGTTGGTGACCGAAGGCACGTTCACCGGAGGGATCAATTTCCCCTTGGACACGAGAAGGACGACGGTCGAGCTCGAGTTGATCTTCGCCCCCGCGGCGGGCTTGGTGCTGACGATCTTGCCCAGGGGAACGGTCGCGGAGTTGACCTGGGACTGGGTGATGTTGGCGGCGCTAATACCACCCCTGGTCAGCGTCGCGGTCGCGGCGGCCACGTCGTGGCCCGCCAACTTGGGCATGACGGACAGGTTGTTATTGCGCCGAGAGCGCGAAAAATGCAATTACGCCCCCGATGACGATGACGGCGGCGATTCCCCAAATGAGGCCACCATAGGAACGCCGGCGACGCACCTTGAAATCTCTGCGTGGACCGGGCAAGACAGGTACCGCCTGCGTGCGTTCACCGACATCGACCTTCTGCACCATTTGCGTCGAGTCGTTACCGAAGAACGCGCCGACGGCTCCCGCCGCGTGCACCGGCTGTCCATCGACGAATCGCAGCAAGTCGGCACGAAGCTCATCAGCGGTGGGATAGCGCAATTCCGGCGAGCGTCGACAGTGTCTTCATCACGATGGCTTCGAGGTCGCGCGGCACCGCCGGCGTTCAGCTGTGTCGGAGGTGTCACGACCCCGTGCACGTGCTGCGTGGATACCTCAAGGGGCGTGTCTCCAATGTAGGGCGGACGTCCGACGAGCATCTCGTACATCACGACACCGAGGGCGTAGATGTCAGAACGACCATCCACCGCGGCACCTTCGGCCTGCTCCGGCGAGAAGTACGTCGCCGTGCCCATCACCAAGCCGTCCTCGGTCAGGTGGTCTTCGCTCGACATCGCCTGGGCGATACCGAAGTCGGTCACCTTCACTTGGGCGTCGGCGGTGATCAAGATGTTGCCCGGCTTGACGTCGCGGTGAACCATGCCATTGCGATGCGCGTAGTTCAGTGCGGCTGCGACCTGAGCGGCGAGCTGGGCAGTACGTGAGGCGGTCAAGGTACGCGCCTCCGCGCAGGACTTCCGCGAGAGAGCGTCCCTCGACGAGCTCCATCACGATGAAGTACGTGCCCTCGTCCTCACCCCAGTCGAACACGGGGACAATATTGGGATGCGATAGTTTCGCAGCGGCTTGGGCCTCACGGCGAAAGCGCTCGACGAATAGTGGATCAGCGCTCAACTCGGGATAAAGAATCTTGAGGGCCACGGGACGATTCAGGAGAAGGTCCTGGGCCCGGTAGACCATCGCCATGCCGCCGCGCGCGATGAGGTGAGTCACCTGATAACGATGAGTATAAAGGCGGGCGTCCGCGACGGGCTCCATACCCCTGTTAGCCTACGCCTTCGACTTGGGCTCTCATAGCGTTCTTAACTAACTCGGGCATGTGCTGGAGGTGCCCGTGGCCGGTAGTCCAGCCTGGAGTGCCAACGCGCCCTCAATGAGGCACTTGATAATAGGTCCGGCCACCGTTGCGCCGAAGGCCGACACCGCCTGATAGGGCATCATGACCGCCACCGCCACCGTCGGGTTTGACGCCGGGGCGAAGGCGATCATCCAGTCGTCGGTCTGGGTGTTGTTGCGCTCTTGAGCGGTACCGGTCTTGGCCGCGACATCGTCCTGGGGAAGGAAAATCCCCGACGCCGTACCGTTGACGACAACGTTTCGCATCAGGGGCACGATGACGTTGGCTTGCGCCGTAGTCAGGGGCTTCTTCCATACCGAATTGGTGTACTTACGAATGACGGTGCCATCAGGTCCGATGATCGAAGCCATCAGGTGAGGGGTCATGATGGTGCCACCATCGGCGATACCAGCCGCCACCAGTGCCTGCTCCAATGCGGTGGAGCGGACGTTGCCCTGACCAATGGCCGAATAGGCCACGAAGGGGACGTTGTACTTAAGGCTGGCCGCCGAAGGAAAGATGGCGTTGGAGATAATGGGGCGTCCCACGGGAAGGTCGATCGGGGGGTTCGAGTTATAGCCGAAAGCACTCGCTTCCTTCTCAAGGGCGACCGCTCCGACGTCCACACCGAGGTGGGCGTAGCCCGGGTCGCACGAGGCCGGCAACATCTGCTGCACCGTCCCACCGCACTTCGTAAAGCCGCTGTTGAAGATCGGGTGGTTGGTCTGAGGTGGCACGTAGTTATTCACGTTCGGGTACACCTTGGTCAAAAGTGACGGCTGGTAGATCGCTGCCGCGGCCGTCGTGATCACTTTGAAGGTGGACCCCGGCGGGAAGATCTGCTGGGTCGCGACCAGCCCTAACGGCGGGAAGCCGTTAGCGTTGTTTTTGGCGTACTTGTTGTAGTAGGACAGGGCGGTGCTGTAACTCGATGACGCCAAATATTCCGGCTCGTAGGTCGGGTTGGAATACATCCCCATAATGGCCCCCGTCTGGGGTTGGATAACGACCGCCGCGCCGTCCTGGCCTCCCATCGCGACTTGAGCAATCTTCTGCAAAGCAGGGTAAATCGTGGTCTGCACGTTGTCGGCGGACATCGTCGGGGCGAGCACCTGTTCGAAATTCTGGGCCGGCTGACTGTGGGCCGTCAGATAACTGTTGTATTCCTCTTCAAGTCCCCACGTGGCGCCCGCTAGGGCGGGCGCGACGAAACCCACCACCCCGGCCGTGAGGGCGCCCAGGGGGTACTCACGTTGGAATACCGTGCCCGAGGTCCCCACCGGCAACGAGTCGGCGAGGATCGTTCCATCAGCTGCCAGAATTTGCCCTCGCGGTTGGGAGGAAGAGACCGTATTGTTGCGAGGATTCTCGGCCGACTGGGCTAGGGCGGAGGCGTGAAAATACTGCACGTAGGCCGATTGGGCCGCAACGACAACGAACAGGAGGAGGATAAAAGTCGCCAGCATCGAGAGTCGTCGTGACATCGCTAGCCCTTAGCCTGCACGGTCGTGCTCGTGTGCACTGTCGTCGTCGTGTTCAGCGTCGTCGTCGTGGTGGTCGTCACGCCCGATGACTGACTAGCCGCCCAGAGTCCGTGGAGATAGCCCGCGTAATTCCACGCGGAATGCACCGAAGGTTCGGGTATTGTCGCCTTCAGAGCGACGAGTGCCGGCGGCTCGAGTTGAGCGGTTAAGTACATCGTGCGCGACGCCAGTTTCGGCTTGTACCAGAGCACCCCGTTAGGTTGACCCGCATACACGCCAATGTACTTGCCGTCGGGAGCCAGGTAATAGGTCGAATACGCGTACCAGTGCATGATGTAGAAGAACGCGGCGACAACGCCCGCTACCAGGAGCACTCCAGCGCCTGCGCGCCACGTGATGGACGACGCTGACTTCCTCGGGCGGCTCGCCACCGTTGCGGCGACCGGTGGTGGTGCGGAAGCCATGGTGGTATTGATGGCGCGCGCAGGTTCGTGCGCCTCGTCAAATTCCAGCAACACCGCAGTGATGTTGTCACGGCCGCCCGCCGTTTTGGCGGCATTGATCAGATTGGTCACCGCGTCATCGAGTGAACCCGCGGCCCCCGCGAGCCGGGCCAGCAGATCAGGCTCGAGTTCATTGGACAACCCGTCGCTGCAGAGCAGTATTCGGTCGCCCGCTTGGACGTGCAGGCTCATCACGTCGATTTCAATGTCGTCGTCGACGCCGATGGCTCGAGTGAGTTGGTGACGCCGTGGGTGCGTCAACGCCTCCTCAGGAGTGAGTCGCCCCATTCGCACCCACTCCTCGGCGACCGAATGGTCTGAGCTCAACTGACGCAAAGCGCCGTCACGAAGTTGGTAGGCCCGCGAATCACCCACGTGCAGCAAGGTCGGCGTACTCAATCCAGTTCCGTCGCGGGTTATCCCGACCGTAATAACCGTGGTGCCCATGCCGAATCGCTCCGGATTCGCCCGGGCGTCGGCGAGGACCTCACGATTAGCGGTCTCGACCGCAGCCAAGAGACCCTCGATAGTCGGTCGCTCGAGGTACCCGTTGTAAATTGCCTCCACCGTCATCGCTGAAGCGACCTCACCAGCAGCGTGCCCGCCCATTCCGTCGGCGACGATGGCGAGAGAATCGTCGACGAACAACGCGTCTTGATTCGTCTCGCGAACCAGGCCGGTGTCGGTAGCGGCGGCGTAACGCCAACGCGTCAACGAACCACCTCGAACAATACGCCGCCCACTTGGACGACGTCGCCCTTCTCCAGATGCACCCGACCGTGCACCAGGGTCTGATTCACGTAGGTCCCGTTCGTGGACCCGAGGTCCTCGACGGTGAGATCGCCGTCGTCGTTGGCGAAGCGGGCGTGGCGAGACGACAAGTAGGTGTCAGCAATCGCGAGATCACATTCCGCACCCCGACCAATGATGAGAGCCGGGTCGACCGCGACGCGCTCCTTCGCCCAGTCACTGGGTTCGATGAACTCCAACGCCAAGTTGGCCCGCCGGCGACGTTCCTTGGTCGTACTCTCGAAGGGACGCGATTCGACCACCGCTACGCGCAGCACCCGCGCAAAGAACAATATTGCAATCACCATCACCAGCACCTGCAGCGGACGAACGACCGCGGTGTAGTTCGTCGTCGCGGCGAGCACGGCTACGCCAACTCAATTCGAAAATGCAAAGTACCCACCGCGATGTCGTCGCGCGGCGAGAGCGATACCGCATCAATGCGGTGACCGTTGACAAAAGTGCCATTGGTGGAACGAAGATCGCGAATAGCCACACCTTCGGCGGTACGCCACACCTCTGCGTGTTGACGTGAGACATTCGAATCGTTAATGACGACGCCCGCCTGGGGGCTGCGCCCGATGATGAGGGGCGACTCGCCGATGGTAAAGGAGCGTCCGTCGCTGGCGAGAAGACGCGGCTCGCTGGTGCCGCCAACGAAGTCAGTCTCCACGGCAATGTCGCCAGTTTTGACGTCGTCGTCGACAAAAACCTCGACCGTGACGGGCCCGACGAAACTGTATCCTTCGTTCAGGGCGTGTTGACGCACGGTCTCTTCGAGTTCAGCGAGCAGCGCCTTTTGAAATCCGTCGAAGCGTTGCGCGTCGGCTGGACTCAGCCAAACGCGCACCACGTTGGGAGACAGCGGTCCCTGAGATGACAAGCGGCGAGTTAAATCGATCTCTCGCACGATGCGCGTGCCGATCTCGATCGGTTGCAGGGCGTTCTTGAAAGGACGCGCTAACGTCCTCTCAAAGATGCGCTCTAGGCTGTTTTCGACTTTTTTCAGGACCATGACATTATTCACTGTACCGGTAAGGGGCCTCGACCAGGGAGCCGCCACGCGAGGCCCGCGCAGAATGGACTAAGGTTGTCACCTCTAGGGCGAGTGGCGAAATGGCAGACGCGCAGGCTTCAGGTGCCTGTATTCGAAAGGATGTGCGGGTTCAAGTCCCGCCTCGCCCACCAAAAGCGGCGTGGCCGCATTGGGGCCGCACCCGACCTGGACGAGCGCGAGTTCTTGCGCTGAGCGGAGGCACCCTTCGCGGCGCTGAGCACCCCAGGGGTCGAGTCGGTTCTCGAGCCCTTGATGCAGTGCAGGAGGGTTGGGCGGGCCAGGTTCTTGGTCGCCGTGTCCAGAACCTCACGACGGGATTTCTGAGCATCTCGTTGCTTTCGAACCGTCACTACTTGACCATGTACTTGACGCGGCAAGTTTGACCATTGGCATTAGAGATGGTGAAGAGGTGCCAACCTGGCGACGAACCGGCGGGCAACGTGACTCGCACCACGAGACGATTCCCGTAGTCGTGGATGACCGCTGCACTGGTTCGCGCTTCGTTGCTCTTGATGGTGGGCTTGTTGTAGAAGCCGGTGCCGATGATCGTGACAATCGAGGTCCGACCGGTCCAAACGATGCCGTCGACGCGGCTAGCCGTCAGCCCCACCTTGACCAAGTACTTGACTTGGCAGGCACGACCATTCGCCAAAACGATGACGAAGACGTGCCAACCTGGCGACGAACCGGCGGGCAACGTGACTCGCACCACGAGACGATTCCCGTAGTCGTGGATGACCGCTGCACTGGTTCGCGCTTCGTTGCTCTTGATGGTGGGCTTGTTGTAGAAGCCGGTGCCGATGATCGTGACAATCGAGGTCCGACCGGTCCAAACGATGCCGTCGACGCGGCTAGCCGTCAGCCCCACCTTGAAGGTCACCGTCGTCGCCGCGGAACGCGCGGTGACGTAAGTTGCGTCGGCCGACTTGGTGACCGTGACCGTGCAGGTGCCCGCTCTCGTTGCGTTCAACCTGCCGGCGCTGATCCAACAGCCCGCCGTGCCGGAACTGGTGACGCCGTAGCTGATGGCGCCATAGCCTGAGCCACCCTTCGAGGTCAGCGTGAGTCCGATTCCCGCCGTGCCATTCTTACTGGTGAGCACGAGAGCGGACTGCGCTCTCAAAGCGGGAGCGAAGGTCACCGTCGTCGCCGCGGAACGCGCGGTGACGTAAGTTGCGTCGGCCGACTTGGTGACCGTGACCGTGCAGGTGCCCGCTCTCGTCGCGTTCAACCTGCCGGCGCTGATCCAACAGCCCGCCGTGCCAGAACTGGTGACGCCGTAGCTGATGGCGCCATAGCCTGAGCCACCCTTCGAGGTCAGCGTGAGTCCGATTCCCGCCGTGCCATTCTTACTGGTGAGCACGAGAGCGGACTGTGCTCTCAAAGCGGGAGCGAAGGTCACCGTCGTCGCCGCGGAACGCGCGACCAAGTAAGTTGCGTCGGCCGCCTTCGTGACCGTGACCGTGCAGGTGCCGACCCTCGTCGCGATTAATCTGCCACCGGTAATCCAGCAACCCGCTGATCCGGAATTCGTGACGCCGTAGGTCACCGCACCCGTACCTGAGCCGCCGCTCGAGGTGAGGGTGAGCGCGGTGCCAAACTTGCCACTCCTACTGGTGAGCGTGAGGGCCGCCTGATACTTGAGAGCGGCGGGCGCGAACGTCATGGTGGTCGCCGGGGAACTTGCCGCTAGGTACGTGGCGTCAGCGGCCTTGGTGACCGTGACTGTACAAGTGCCCGCTTTCGTTGCGTTGATCTTGCTGCCGGTGATCCCACAACCCGCCGTCCCGGTGCTGGTGACGCCGTAGGTCACCGCACCCGTACCTGAGCCGCCGCTCGAGGTGAGGGTGAGCGCGGTGCCTGCCGTGCCACTGGTCGAAGTGAGCACGAGGGCGGACTGACTCTTGAGGGCGGCGGGCGCGAACGTCACGGTGGTCGCCGGGGAACTCGCCGCTAGGTACGTAGCATCAGCGGCCTTGGTGACCGTGACCGTGCAGGTACCTGCGCTCGTCGCATTCAATGTCGCGCCGACTATGGCGCAACCCGCCGTCCCGGTGCTGGTGACGCCGTAGGTGACCGCACCCGTACCTGAGCCGCCGCTCGAGGTGAGGGTGAGCGCAGTGCCTGCTGTGCCACTGGTCGAGGTGACCACGAGGGCGGCTTGGGCGATCGGGGCGACCAGCGGAGTTTGAGCGGGGCGACCCGAGTTCGCCGTGACTGACGTCGTCGACTCGACGGCGCCGCGAAGAGACGCGTTCATCGAGGAGTCGAGGACACCGTAATCGACATTGGGCGCCATCCCGGAGGATGAAGCGAGAGGCGCCGCTGAAGCGCGAGAGCCAGTAACTGTCATCAGACCGGTTGCGAGCAGCGCCGCCGTCGCCCCCAGGGTTAGCGCCGAGCGCCCCACCAATCGAACCGAGTGGTGGCGTCGGGCTTCAGTGGACATGCACTTCATGCGTTGCCTGCTTTCATTCGCGTACCGAGGAGCGAAACTTCGAAAGGCGCAACGTCTAGACCCACCACCGCCTCTTCCAGCGTAACGCGACTTGCGCTTTGCACGGGCGTCCGCAGGTCATCCTGCTTCAGATACCACCGATGGGCTGGCGCCGCACTCGCTGAGGGGACGTGACGCTCGCCGAATTGGTGATCAACCTCGACGGCCGAGGTGGGCGCCGGCGCAGAGAAACGGGGTCGCTGTCGGCGACGGTACCGAGCACCGCGACAGGAACGACGCCTCTTCGATGGTTGATGAACGAGAACCAACAGCATCAGACCTTGACCTCCGAACTTCGCGACGACGAATCAGCCGGACAATCACCCGTCCGATGCGCGTACTGGAGAGTTCCTCGAGGCGAGAGGCGAAGTGCTTTCACGAGAACTCTCCAGTACGCGCCGGTGGCAACTACTTGGCCAGAGCGGCCACTTGATTCGAGAAGGGTCCGATTCCGGCGGAATTCACCGCGCGCACAATCACGTACGCAACCTGACCCTTGGCTACTTGGAACGTGTAGGAGAACTGGTTATAGGGCACCGGTACGAGCGGGCGGAACGCCGCACCGTTGGGCGACGACCCCACGTAGATGTTGTAACCGCTGAGTCGGACACCACCGTTGGACGTCGGCCAGTTCCAACGGATCGTGACGTACGGTCCCGAAACCGTCGCAGAAGTGATGAAAGGCGCACTCGGTACCGTGATCCGATGTCCCACCGGCGCGCTGTTACCCGTGACGCGAATCGGCGCCGAGGGTGCCGACATCACGCTCGTACCGGCGGCATTGGTGGCGCTGACCGCAAACGTGTACGTGGCGCCATTTTGCAGGCCCACAATCCGGCAACTGGTCATCGAAAGTGGCACGTGACAGAACGCACCACCTGGCGAGGTGACCACGCGATAACTACCGACCGGCGTCCCGCCGTTGAGAGTGGGAACGCTCCAGTAGACCATCGCCGCTCCCACACCCGGAACCACCTTGACAATGTTGGGTGCGGACGGAGCAGTCGCCGGGCGTACCAGGTTCGACAAGCTGGCCGGACCCGTACCCACGAGACTCACCGCCGAGACCGCGAAGCGATACTGGTCGCCATTGGTGAGTCCGGTCACGGTACACGTCGTAGGGACGGGCGTCGTGCTCGAAACGGTCACCGTGGTGGTCCCCGCCGTATTGCACGTCTGGCCGCCGCGGCTCGCCGCTGTCACATCGGTCGCCACCACCGAATATTCATAGATCGCGGTTCCCCCACTACCGGTGGGAGCTTTCCAAGTCACGACCGACTGGGTATTGGCGTTCGAGGTGGCCTGTACGTTGAGTGGGGCACTCGGCGTCTCCACGAAGTTCCAGGTATCGGACAAGCTGTTCGTTCCGTCGTAGCCACCGAAGAGAAGCGCGCTGTTGCTCGATGTGTTGTACGCGACCGCGGACAGGTATCGCGCCGAAGGAGCCGTTGACGACAACACTGAGCTCCACGACGACCCGTTCCAGTTCCAGGTCTCCGAGTAAGTGTTCACCCCGTCGCTGCCACCGAAGAGGACGACATTGTTCGTGTTGGTGTCATAGAACATGGCGGCGCCGAAGCGCGCTGCCGGGTTGGCCGCGAGCTGCAACGTCCAGGTCGATCCATCCCACGTCCAGGTATTGGAGATCGGTCCGGCGACACCCTTTCCTCCGAAGAGGACGACGTCATGCGTCTGCGCGTCGTACGCCATTGATTGCTCGAAGCGTGGCGCGGGCAACGGAGTCGTGAACGTCGGCGACGTCCACGCAGTTCCGTTCCAGAGCCACGTATCGGAAAAGAGACCGCCGGTCCCCTGGCCGCCGAAGAGGACGACGTTATTGGTGGCCGCATCGTAGACCATACTGGCGCCGGAGCGGGCGGGCGGCCCCGAAACTGCCAGTTTGGTCCAGGTGGTTCCGTCCCACGCCCAGGTGTCAGCCATCGGGCCCGCGGCGCTCAATCCACCGAAGAGCACGACGTTGTGCGTGGCCGCGTCGTAGACCATGCTGGCTCCGCGCATGGCGGGCGGGCTCGCGGGCGGCGTCAACTGGGACCATACGTAGCCGTTCCATGACCACGTCTCGGCAAGATCAGCATTGTTGAACCCTCCAAAGAAGAGCGTGGTTCCCGTGGCGGCGTCGTAGACCATCGAACCGTCGTACCGGGCCGATGGCGCGCTATTGCCCGTAGTCATCTGCAACCAGTGTGACGGGGCCGTGACGGTCGCCTCAGCGGGCGAATGGAACCCTACGAATGACAACGCACCGATGGCGGCGACAGAAAGGACCGTGGTCGCTCGGCGTAAAGGCGAAAGAGCATCGAACATAATTCCTCCGGACGAGTGGCGAGAATGCCGACTGTTCACTTCACCTTAGGTACGTGCCCAAGGGCTCCAGAAGATTCTCTACATAGTCTAAGACCTCTGACAATTTGTGAAATCTGTGTGTTCATGCCACCACGTCCACGTAGCCACCCGTCATTGAGATCGATTTCGCACTCAGCGCACCGGATCGGGCGATTCGTGCGCCAAACTCGCTGGAGCGCCTGACGCGACCCCTATTCGACGTACGTCGTTCCGTCGACCCTCGGACACGCTTCACCCGCGCGCCCTGAGTTCAATGACTGAAGATCGTGACGTTATTCACGTACGGCAGGATCGCCCAGCCACAGGCGATGCCCACCGCCACGCTGGCCAAGGTGATCCAAGACCGCAGCGCAGAACCGCGCACTCGACGACGCGCACCGCGCAGGAAATCTCGAGGTGCGACACTCAGTGTTTCCTGAAGATGGGCCAAAACGTGCACCGCGGTCACCGCGAACCACAAAAGAAATGAGGCGCGATGTATCTGCGAAAGTTCAAGGTGCATCGATCGAGGGGCCCCGATCACCAGCCCCACCCCCGAGAACAACAACACCAGGGTCAAAACCACGAGCACTGGACCGAGCAGGCGTAGCAACAGCATCGGCGGACCCTTACGCCGATACGAGAAGCTCCCCGCGTAGTACTTCACCATTCGCCACGAGGTGCTCGCTACCTTGAGCAGTATCGGTGGGATCACCACCACTCCGAGGAAGACGTGTAGTCGGGTCTGCACGTTAGCCACCGGCACAGTGAGGCCCACCAAGAACAGAAGGAGAAGAAGGACTGCCGCCACTAAGGAGGTGAGGCGCTCGTTCCCGTCCACTCCTCCCGATGGCGCGGATACTCGCGGTGTCGAAGTCGGACGGCTGCTCATAGAAGTTTCCTCATCTCACGTCTCACCCGTTGGGCGAGACGTAGCCCGCGAGAACCGCCATGCCCGTGCCCGCCGCGTCGGCGTCGTATTCATTGGCCTGATATTCGACCCGGCTGAACCCAGTGTGGCTGCCGTCACCGTTCACGGCGTTGGGGCCACGTGCACCCAAGGTATAACTCACGACGATCGCCACGTGTTGTGCCACCAACGCTGGGGCATCAAGGCCGTAGACCGCGACATCACCAGGCTGGGGTAGGTAGCCCGATCCCACTGGGTGCCACGTGTGATGACGTACCCCCCATTCGTAGAAGCTCGCCGAGGACGAGTTGAGGTCACCGTTGATGAATTGATAGACGACGGGCACGCCGGCCATGCGCCACGCCCACGCCGCAAAATCGGCGCACCACTGCTCATCGCGATTGGAGTTACCGCAGTCGCTCGACCCCGCGATCCAAAAAGCACTGAACTTGTTGCAATACGTGTCCGACGGACTCGTCGAATAGCCCACCTGCCCTTGAGCGAGGTTCACAATTTGCGCGCGCGTCTGCGCCGACACGACGGGAGACGAGAGCCGTGCGCTGATGTTCGACACCCCAAGAGTGGACGAAGGTGGCTTGCGCTGCGCGACGAGAATCGTGGCAACCAGAGCTCCAGCCAGGAGGACGCTCAGCGCGATCACTCTTCGGCGCCGGCGCTGGCGCCGGCGTGCCTCGCGACGAGCCATCACTGCGAGGACTCCAATGAACGTCGTCCACTCGGGGACCGCCGACGAGATGGCGCGACGGCCGAGACAGCGAGCACTGTCGAATACATTGTCGCGGGCCTCCCCTCCGCACTAGGCAGTGTGGAGAACGCCAATGTATTACTCTGACCGCAACGGGACCTAAAAAATGGGTAAGGGTAGCCTAAATGCGCCGCAATCCAGTGTTACGGGGCGCGCATCAGGTCGATCACACCAGCACCGACGCGCGCATCGATGGCGAGATGTGGACTGTGGACTGACTCAACCGGGTTCACACCGGCGGGCGACGAAGAATAGGGAAGCATGGCCACTCCGCCCACTACCAGCGAGTTGGCACGCACCGTCCCCGCGCCGACGTTCGTCGTGAGGTCCACCACCGCGTTCGCCGGCACCACAATGCGCAGCGCGCCCGCCGCGATACTGACCGCGAGCGAGAAACCTGTCAGGGGAAAGCGCACCGCACTCAAGTCCAGCGTCCCGACACCAAACTCGCCTCGATAGACATGGGCCACTCGCGCCAGCGAGGTGGGCTGCCAGAGGTGATCGCCGTTGCCCCCCGCCAACGACACTCCAGTGGACTCCAAGAAACCGAGAGCGCCACCCACCACGACGATGAGTGCACTGAGTCCCGTCAAGAACGTCACCGCGAAGAATCGGCGCAAAGTCAAACGACGGGCTTGGGTCTTGAGCGCCACGATCGACAGTCCCGCCAAGAAGATGATCCATACCACGACCACCCCTGGTGCGAGCAACCGGACCGGCTTCGCCAATGAGAATGCCAAAATCAACACGACCGCTAGTGCCGCGAGGATCGCCACGGTGAGACGATGCGACGTCGATTTCGGAGTGGGCTCACGGCGTGACGTTTCCGTTTCGTCAGGGGGTGAAGAACCGAGCACTGCCCACAAGACCAGGTAAATCGCTAAGCCGAGTCCCCACAGGAAGGTGAGAGCCATAAAAATTGCGCGAACCAGGTTCTCATTGACGTCAAAACGCTCGGCGATTCCCCCCGCGACCCCTGCCACGACCCGATGATCTCGGCTCCGCCGCAATCGTGGTGTATCCCCCGTAGGAACGAACGCGCTGGTGGGGGACGACGAGTCATCATTGGGCACTTCAGTATCCATGTCTCCAAACTAGGAGTCGTGCGCCACCACCACCATCGGGACAAACCCTCGCTACTCGCGCAGGGGTCAGGGTTTTCCCTGAGTGACGCGGCGCCAGCGTCGTGAGAGACTGAACCTATATTTCAGAAGGGTCGGCCCGTATGACGTCTACTCTCAATTCACCCTCGCCGCTCATTGGAGTACCCCAACGTCCGATGCTGCGATCAACTGCAGGCGCTCTCCTCGGGGGCGTCTGCGCCGGACTTGCGGTGCGATTGGGTCTTCGCGAGCGAACCGTTCGACTCCTCTTCGTCGTCACCTGCCTCTTCTACGGGCTGGGCATCCTGTTCTACGCGGCTGCCTGGTTGTTCGTGGGGCGTTGGGGCGAGGACATGAGTATTGCGCGACGTCTCACCAATTCACGCCGCGAATCCAACCTGGTCCTCTTGGGTCTCCTGGTAACCCTCCTCATGCTCCTCTCGTTGGGCACTTTCGCACGCCACGGCCCCGGAATCGTCGTCTGGCCAGTGCTGCTGAGCACGGTGGCCCTCATCGCTATCTGGGGGGGATCTTCTCGCGATGAGAAATCACATCTCGAGGAATTGGCGGGTGCGATTCCCGTCCTCGGGGCCGCCTCCGCGCACGGCTGGCGCGCGCTCGCGTTGCGGGTGGTGCCTGGGGTGATCTTCGCCATACTCGGATTACGACTCCTGTCACGAATTGGTGGCGTAGTGGGCGCGGCCGTTCCGACCTTCCTCGGAGGCGCGGTCCTCACTCTCGGGGTGGCAATCTTGCTCGCCCCGTGGTGGCTCGACAACGTGCGCGCCCTTTCGCGTGAACGTCGTGATCGCATCCATGCCGAGGAGCGCGCGAAGATCGCGGCGCACGTCCACGACTCCGTTCTCCAGACCCTGACCCTCATCGAGAAGTCCGCGAACAATCCCAGCGACGTGGTGCGTCTCGCGCGGTCCCAGGAGCGCGAGCTACGCCAATGGCTCTTCGCTCCCGAGAACGCGGGCAAACGCGACGACGCCGATGGTACCTTCGCCCAACAACTCCGCCATATTGAAAGTGACGTAGAAAACGACTACGGAATCACGGTCGAACTCGTCATCGTCGGTGACTGCGCGGGCGACCCGAGGGTCGCGGCGATCAGCGCAGCAACACGCGAAGCGGCAATCAACGCCGCCAAGTGGGCCCGGGTAACTCGCATTTCGATCTTTGGCGAGGTCGAGTCTGCCTCGCTCTCGGTCTACATTCGCGACACCGGAATTGGTTTTCATCCCTCACAAGTTGCTGAAGACCGTCAGGGTATCAATCAGTCCATTTTGGGCCGAATGCGCACCTTCGGCGGTGACGCGCAGATCCACTCCCAGCCGGGAAGCGGGACCGAAGTTCATCTGACGCTCAGCCGTGCCATCGCGGACGCATGAGTCGACCGCGCGTCTTCCTCGTAGACGACCACGAGTTGATCCGATCGGGCATTCACGCGGAGATCTCTTCGCACGTTGACATCATCGGTGAAGCCGATGAGGTCAACGCCGCGATCGAATTAATCATCGAGCGACGACCCGACGTTGTATTGCTCGACGTACACATGCCCGACGGCGGTGGACTCGCCGTCCTACGCTCGGTCGCGTCCCGAGTGCCGGAGGTGCGATTCCTCGCACTCTCGGTCTCCGACGCCGCAGCCGACGTCATCAGTGTCGTGCGCGCGGGCGCGCGGGGCTACGTGACCAAGAACATCCTGGGGCCCGACCTACTCGACGCCATCTTGCGAGTGCACGATGGTGATGTGGTGTTCTCACCACGCCTTGCTGGCTTCGTCCTTGACGCTTTCGCCGCGGACTCGGATTTTCCCTGTCCTCCGAACATTGATCCCGCACTCGACCAATTGACCGCCCGCGAACGCGAGGTGCTTCGACTCATTGCACGGGGCTATATCTATCGCGACATCGCGACCGAGCTTGGTATCTCGGTCAAGACGGTTGAGAGTCACGTCTCAGCGGTACTTCGCAAGCTCCAACTCTCCAATCGCCACCAACTCACTAATTGGGCCAGCGAGCGACGTCTTTCGTAGGTGACAGTGTCCCGGTATCGGGCGTCGAACCCTTGAACGCACGGGCCGTCCGATGCGCGGCGCCCGCGTGGGATCCACTTCCCCAACGGTGACTCTCCGTCAGGTCGCCATCGAGGAGGCACTCCCGAGCGCCGCGGTCTGACGCGGAGAGAGCGCCATCTCGGTGGTGCCGTGGCCGAATTGCTCGTGTAACCGTGTTGTGTCGTCCAGCCACCCGGTAAGATTGAGACTGTTCTTCGTCACGATTGTCCGCAAATTCTCTGGAAGTTTGCGGCGTGGGTCGACGAAGTGGCTTCGTTCTTCTCGGCATCGCCTACGGATTCGCGCGGAATTCGATGTCGTTCGTACTGGCCGCACGGTGGCCCTGTTAATGCAAGGAAGTGTCTTGACTGCATCTCTTGAACGCGCCAACTACAAGGTCACCTTCGGGGTGCTCGTCCTCGGCGTCTCGGCCTACGCACTGTTGCAGTCGCTGGTGATTCCGGCGCTCACCACCATCCAGAGCACCATGCACACCACCCAGAACACCGTGACGTGGGTCGTCACGGCGTACTTGCTATCGGCATCCATCTTCACTCCCGTCATGGGACGTGTAGGTGACATCCTGGGCAAGGAGCACGTGATGGTCGCGACGTTGGTGGCCCTTTCGCTGGGTTCGGTCATCGCTGGTCTCGCAACGAACGTCACTGTTCTCATCATCGGTCGTGCGGTGCAGGGCATCGGTGGCGGGGTTATTCCGCTCGCTTTTGGCATCATTCGCGATGAGTTCCCTCGAGAGAGGCTCGCCACCGCGATTGGCACCATTGCCGCCATGACCGCAGTGGGCGGTGGCGTGGGACTCATCATTGCCGGACCGATTCTCGAGAAGCTGGGGTTGCACTGGCTGTTCTGGATCCCATTGGCCATGACCTCAATCGCCGCGGTGCTCACCTATTTTCTCGTGCCCGAATCCCCGGAGCGTTCACCGGGTCGAATCTCGTATTCGGCGGCGCTCCTACTGTCCGCGTGGCTGGTCGCGTTGTTATTGGCGGTCTCAGAGGCTCCGACCTGGGGCTGGCTCTCGACCAAGACTCTCGCCATCGGCGCACTCGGTCTCGTCCTGCTCGCCGTCTGGGTACTAGTGGAATTACGGGTCAATGACCCGGTCGTCGACATGAAGATGATGCGCATCCCCGCGGTATGGACCAACAACCTCGTGGCTTTCCTCTTCGGTATTGGGATGTACTCGGTCTTCGCCTTCCTCCCTGAATTTGTCCAGACACCTCGTTCTGCGGGTTACGGATTTACCGCCAGCACTACGGCGTCAGGTCTATTTCTGATTCCGCTCTCGCTGGGCATGTTCTTCGTCGGTCTGTATTCGGGCAAGATCGCCGAGCGTTTCGGATCAAAGGCCGCGGTCGTCGTGGGTTCAGCGATATCGGGCGCGGGCTACGTCGTGCTCGCGCTAGCCCATTCCGCCGCCTGGGAGATCTACCTCGCCAGTTCGCTCCTCGGCGTCGGACTGGGACTCGCATTCTCGGCGATGTCCAATCTCATTGTGCGCGCGGTACCGGCGAGTCAGACGGGCGTGGCCAGCGGCATGAACGCCAACATCCGCACCATCGGCGGCGCCGTCGGCGCCGGCGTCATGTCGAGCATCGTCACCTCCAAGATGTTGGCCTCGGGTGCGCCCGCCGAGTCGGGGTACACCCACGGCTTCATTTTCCTCGGCGGCTGCACGGCTCTCGCGGTCGTGGCGGCGATCTTCATTCCGACCGCCCCACCCGACCACGAACCGCACCTGAATCACGCCGAGTTGGCCATGGTCCCCGGTGGCACCCTCACCGAGGGCTGAACCTTCACTTCGTGCGCGCGGTTCGAGGTGTCACCCGCGCCGGGGGCTCCGACAGGGAGGCTGGGCGTCAAGATCGCCCCGGGTGCGACGAGATCAGAGGTGACGCAGTACGCGCTCGGTGAAATCAGTGCGC
This sequence comes from uncultured Acidimicrobiaceae bacterium, assembly GCA_963734655.1. GTDB lineage: Bacteria > Actinomycetota > Acidimicrobiia > Acidimicrobiales > RAAP-2 > RAAP-2. The sequence continues at coordinate 219,484 of CAVTHY010000002.1, forward strand.
GGGTGCCAATAGGAGAACTCCGCCCGCGCGGGGCGACTGCGTTCGCAACGGCTGCGAGACCGGGGCCCGTAGCAAACTTGGCGCAAGTCGTCAACGAGCGTACTCAGTACGCCAGTGCAGCTGACTCGCCTCCGCACGGTAGTTGCCCTCGTCCTGCCCACTGACCACGAAGAATGAACGTGACACTTAGCAATGCCCAGAGACTCTTCAGGAGATCTCTGGGCATTGCTCGTGACGCGAGGTGTCACTACCGAACTTGGTACCTCACCGTGCAAGAGTGACCATTGGCCAAGGTGATGGTGAAGACGTACGAACCCATGGCTGAACCAGGGCGCAAATTCACCCTCACGACGAGAAGTCCGCCCGTGTCATGGGTGACCACTGCGCTGGTTCCCGCTTCGTTGCTCGTAACGCTGGGCTTGTTGTAGAAGCCACTGCCCACGACCACGATGAGCACCGTTTGACCAGGTCGAACGAATCCTTCAACCGATGTGGCTTTCAGCGTCGACGAAACGGCCCCCTTCGCTTTTCCCTTGATGATGAACATCGTTATCGGTGAACTCGCCGCCAAGTACGTGGCATCCGCCGCCTTCGTCACCTTGACGTTGCACGCGCCAGCACGAACCGCAACCAGCTTGCCAGCGCTGATCGAGCATTTCGCCGAACCAGGATTGGTCACTGCGTAGTTGATGGCACCCGTGCCGGAGCCACCTTTCGAGGTGAGCGTGAGCGGGGTGCCGAGAACACCAGTCGTACCCGTGAAGGAGAGCGCCGCTTGGGCAATCAAAGCAGCTGCCCCGTAAGTGAAGTGGTCCCCGACAATCTTGGCCGAGGTGCCGAACGTATTCGTAACGGTCACGTCAACCGTGCCAACACCTGCCGGGCTGACCGCGGTGATCTGCTGGGCCGAGACGACGCTGACCCGCGTAGCCGGGTACGAGCCGAAGGCGACCGATGTCGAGCCGTTAACGAAACCAGTGCCGGTGATGGTGACGCTCGTGCCTCCGGTGGTGGGTCCGGCCGTGGGACTAATTGCGCTGACCGTCGGCGCTCCGTAGGTGAACTGGTCCGCCACGCTGATGGCCGAAGTTCCGTACGCAGTGGTGACCACCACGTTCACAGTGCCCACGCCCGCCGGGCTGATGGCGGTGATCGACGTGGGTGAGGTGACGCTAACCAACGTGGCCGCGTAGGCCCCGAAGGCCACCGTCGTGCCAGCCACGAAGCCAGTACCCGTGATAGTGACGCTCGTGCCACCGGTGGTGGGACCGGCCGCTGGTGTGATAGCGCTGACCGTCGGAGCACCATACGTGAAGTGGTCCGCCAAGCTCACGGCTGAGGTGCCGACGGCGTTCGTGACCCTCACGTCAACCATTCCAACTCCTGCCGGGCTGACTGCAGTGATCTGCTGGGCCGAGACGACGCTGACCAACGTAGCCGGGTACGAGCCGAAGGCGACCGATGTCGAGCCGTTAACGAAACCAGTGCCGATGATCGTCACGTACGTACCACCTCCGGTAGGGCCGGACGATGGAGTGACGGAGCTGACCGTCGGTGAGCCGAAGGTGAAATGGTCTGCGGCGCTCGTGGCAGAGGTGCCAGCAGGGTTCGTGACCGTCACATCGACCGTGCCCGTGCCTGACGGGCTGACGGCGGTGATCGACGTGGGGGATATGTAGGTGACCGAGGTACCTGGGTTGGCGGTGCCGAAGTCGACTGTCGAGTTACTGGTGAACCCGGAGCCGGTGATCGTGACCAACGTGCCACCGATGGCCGGACCGTACAACGGGGTGAGAGAGCTGACCGTCGGTGAGCCGTAGGTGAAGCGGTCCGCGGAGCTCGTGGCAGAGGTGCCGGCAGGGTTCGTGACCGTCACGTCAACGGTGCCCGTGCCCGACGGGCTGACGGCGGTGATCGACGTGGGGGATATGTAGTTGACCGAGGTACCTGGGTTGGCGGTGCCGAAGTCGACCGTCGAGTTACTGGTGAACCCGGAACCGGTGATCGTGACCAACGTGCTGGCGTTACCGGCCGTCGGGCTGACGGCGCTGACCGTAGGTGAGCCGTAGGTGAAGCGGTCTGCGGCAACCACGTCCGTGGTGCCGTTAGTAGTACCCGTGACCGTCACGTCAACGGTGCCCGTGCCCGTCGGGGCGACGGCGGTAATCGAGGAGGCGCTCGAGAAGACAACCGTGGCACTGGGGGTGGCGCCGAATTTAACGGTGTCCGTGTTGTCAAAACCGGTGCCAGTGATCGTGACCAACGTGCTGGCGTTACCGGCCGTCGGGCTGACGGCGGTGACCGACGTCAAAGAGTTGGCCGAAGCGGGGGAAGTCGAGACGAGCATCAACCCCGTCGCCAACAGCGCTGACGTCGCCCCGAGGGCTACTACTGAGCGCAACGTCGATCGAACCGATCGGTGCCCACTTCTGCTAGTAAACGTGCTCTTCATTAGTTACCTACCTTGATTTGCCTACGAAGGACCAACGCCGCGCGGGACACCAGATTTGAAGTTGAACCTTATTGATCGTACCGAGGATCCCTTGGACTCGAATGTGAACAATCTGAGTTCTTCCGTAGGTCGACAACATTTGATCGAGTGGCCCCCGGTTCGCACGACTTTCGTTGATCGTCTCATAGAGTGGCGACGAGCCTGTGTCACTGAGGACAGACGACGGAACGTTGCGGCCCAAAGAGGTAGTAGCCAGCACGCCGGCGTAGCGTCGAGCGTCGTGATTTCCCAGATGTGGACCCCGGGATCGCTCGCCGCGTCGAAGTACGCCGATGACTTTCTCTCCCTCGGCGTCTGCGCGACTCGTTCCGACTGCGGCGCTCCTAATCCCAGGTGCCGAATCTCGAGTGCCGCTTCCGATCACCACCTTCACCTCAGTAGTCAAATTGGCCGCGGTCCCCTGTGGCACCCTCACCGAGGGTTATTCGTTCGCGACGCCCATCGTCCGCAAGGCGTCACCCGCACTCGGGTGCATCACGAACGCGTTAATCGTCGAAGTCACCCCTAGCGCCGCGAGGAGAATGAAGGCAACGCGGTACGCACTCTGTGAATCCAGTGCACTGGTGTGATTCAGAGAACTCCCCACTCGCAGTGCCACCACTCCCGCCGAGGCGGCGAAACCGGTCGCCACTTGTTGCACGGTAGCCGCCAGCGTGGTGCCGTGGGCCATGTCCGCTTCGGCCACGTCGCTATAGACCAGGGTCAAGAAACCGGTGTAGCCGATCGAACGCACCACGCCATTGACGAACGCCACCAACGCAATCAGCGCGACTGGAGTGCGTGCGTTGAAGAGGGCGAAAATGAGCATTGTGATGACGACCATCGATGTTGCAGCGAGGAGCACGCGACGATAGCCCAGTCGATTGAACAACAACGTGGTCGACGGCTTGGCCACCACGTTGCCGATAAACACGAACAAGACAATGGCTCCTGACTTGATCGGACTCCAGCCGAAGCGGTCTTCGAACATCAACGGCAACAACAGTGGCACCGACCCCACCACGATGGTGAAGGGGACGATGCCTCGCAGTGATTGTGTGAAGGTCGTGACGCGAAAAATGGTGACGTCAAGAAACGGATTGCGATGCCGACGAAGATATGTGACCGCAACGCCGAGCACGGTCAGCGACAGCGCCATGTCGATGCCCACACGAGTCCACGACGATGTGAGTTCCCCCGCAATGAAGGCCGAATAGACCAGGCCACCCAGTCCCGCGCCCGTCAAGACCATTCCTCGCCAGTCGAGGCCGGTAGCGTTCGAGGCACGACGGGTCGAGGGTTTCATAATGAGGGCACCCGCCACGAAGGCGGCTACGCCGAGCGGCACATTGGGTAAGAACAGCCAACGCCAACTTCCGAAAGTGACAATCACTCCGCCCACTAGGGGAGCGATCGCTGGTGCGAGCAGACTCGGCCAGACAATATAGGCCACCAGGCGCATGATGTCGGTCTTGTCCGAATTGGCCAACACCACGATTCGCCCCACCGGGACCATGAGGGCGGCGCCAACGCCCTGAAAGGAGCGCGCCACCACCAGTTCGCTCAGATTGTGACTCATGGCGCACAGCAACGAGGCCAGGGTGAACACCGCAATCGCCGACAGGAACAAGCGGCGCTCGCCGAGTCTCGACATCAGCCAATTTCCCACCGGGATAACAACGGCGAAAGTAATCAGGTACGTCGATATCAACAAACCAATCGCTGTCGACGAGACCCCCAGCGCGGCTCGCAACTTTGGCGCCGCCGTCGTGACGATCGTCCCATCCAAATTCTCCATGAAGTAGCACGACGCCACCAACAGCGCGAGGCGTCGTCGATAGGAGTCGATCACTCTAGCTATCCGATCTAGCGCCGAGGGGCAGCACTCCTGCACCACGATAATCCCGCGCTAGAGAGCACTAGAGTGACTCGACCCCATCACGCAAGTCATCACCACGAATGAACACGAGGAGCCCCGCACATGGCAACCAACACAACGTCACCCCGCGTCGGCTTTATCGGCCTGGGCACCATGGGTTCCTCCATGGCGGCCAACTTGGTTCGGGCGGGCTTCGACGTCACGGTCTGGAATCGTACCCCCGGACGCGACGGTGGCGTCCGGAGCATGGGCGCCCACGGTGCAGCGACACCCGCCGACGTCGCCATCTCGAGTGACGTAGTCATCCTGTGCGTGACCGACTCCCCCCAGGTCGAAGAAGTCCTGTTCGCCGAACACGGCCTCGGCGCTGGCCTGAGGGCCGGATCACTGGTCATCGATTGCTCGAGCATCTCCCCTCTCGCCACGATCGAGTTCGCCGCACGCCTCGCTGAGCACGACGTGCACTGGCTGGATGCTCCTGTCTCGGGAGGTTCCGAGGGAGCGCTGAAGGGAACCCTGTCGATCATGGTGGGTGGCGCCGACGAGGACGTGGAGCGGGCCCGACCCATTTTGGGAGCAATGGGATCCAGTATGACCCACGTCGGAGATGTAGGCGCAGGCCAGTGGGCCAAGGCCATCAACCAAGTCATTCTGGCCGGCACCTACCTCGGTGTCGCCGAGGGAATTGCGCTAGGCCTGACGGCGGGACTCGACATGGACAAAGTCGTGGCCGCCCTCTCCGGCGGCGCCGCGGGTTCGTGGATATTGACGAATCGCAGCGGGCGAATGATCGACGACGACTATCCGTTGGGCTTTAAAATCTCCCTACACCGCAAAGACCTCGAAATCGCTCTGGCGCTGGCGCGCCAGACCGGTGCCCAGTTGCCAGTCGCCTCGCTCGCGGCGGCGTTCGAGGATGAACTCATCGCTCAGGGTCACGGCGACGACGACAATTCGGCCCTGGCCCGCAGCATTCGCCAGCGGTCGGGTCTCTAGGGACAAGTCCTCAGATCGAGTAGGAGGTCATGGACAACGAACCCATGGTGCATCCTTCGGCGAACGTGGAGGGGCGCGAGGAACCCACCGACGCGAGTCCGGCCAGATAGGCCAAGGGCAAGAAATGGTCGGGTGTCGGAACGGCCAAGCGATAGTCGTCACTCCGAGTAAGTTCACCGAGTTGACTCGGGTCGCTCATCAACACGGATCGCGCGTCGTCGTCGAAGCGCTGCGCCCAATCAAAACCCTGCTCCTGAGCCTGCCACTCGATGGCGCGCAGATTGTGAACCACGTTGCCGCTACCCAGTATAAAAACACCTTCGTCACGCAAGGGCGCGAGGCGCGCTCCGAGGTCAATGTGGTACTCCAACGGCTTCGAGGCGTCGATGGCCAGTTGCACGACGGGGACGTCGGCATCGGGGTACATATGTGCCAGTACCGACCAGGTACCGTGGTCAATTCCCCACGTCTCGTCGTCGAGACCCACCCATACGGGATCGACGATGTCCCCCACGTGCTTGGCGAGCTGCTCGTCACCGAGCACGGGGTAGTCGAAGTCGAAGAGCTCTTGGGGAAAACCGTAGAAGTCGTGAATAACGCGCGGTTGGGCCATCGACGTGACTGCAGTGGCGTTGATATACCAGTGCGCCGAGATTGCCAAGATGGCGCTGGGCTTCTCGAAGGAGTTCGCGAATGTCGACCACGCATCGGTGAAGCGGTTGTACTCGATCGTGTTCATCGGGTTTCCGTGACCGATGAAGGCGGCGGGCATCGTTGACATGGGGCCTCCCTAGGGATAGTTGATACATCTACCAGTATAGAGAGGTTAGATGAAATATCAACGAGAACTGGGTAGACTGCACGCATGACCTCCACAACGCGTTGGCTCTCCGGCGAACAGCTCCGAGCGTGGAAGGGGATTTCGCTCATGCACCTCCAACTCCAGGCACGACTGAGTCGAGGGCTCGGCGAACACGGTCTCTCGTACCAGGACTACCTCGTCCTCGCCACCCTCTCTGACCAGCCCGACGGTCGCCGGCGCGTGGTCGAACTCAGTGATGAACTGGGCTGGGAGAAGAGTCGGCTCTCTCACCACATCACGCGCATGTGCGAACGGGGTCTCCTCACCAAGGCACCGTGCCCGAGCGATCAACGCGGCATCTTCGTCGTGCTGAGCGACGTGGGCCGTGAGACCCTCCACCGTGTCGCCCCCGGTCACGTCATGGATGTGCAGCACTACTTCTTTGACCGGCTCAGTCCCGAACAGGTGGCCACACTCTCGAAGGTCGCCGACGAAGTGCTGGCCGGGCTCTCCGACGCCGACGAAGTGGCCTAGACGCCTGCGGATCAAAAGTGACCCCGCTTGACGAAGCAGGTACCGTCCTCGCCGCGGGCCATCATCCAAGGCTCGCTCGAATCGAATCGTGGTAAAAATGGGCGACGACGAACGCCTATTTCGCGATAATCACCTCGTGTCGCAATACCGCGGGCGCGGGCGCAAAACCGAATGAGCCGGTGAAGTCGGCCTCGACCGTCGTCGCGCCCACGCGGGTGGTCCGTAGGGTGCAGTGCGCTGACGCCTCCACCGCGCTGATCTTCTTCAACGTCCCCACACAACTCGGCGCCGACGCCCCCCGTCCTACTGAAAAGGTCACCTGACCCGTCGGCGCGGAGGCAGATGTCACGAGTGCGCCTACTATCGTGCGCCCCACCACGTTTTCACGCCGTGCGGGTGCGAGCAGAGCGATCTTCGTCGCAGTAGTGGGAATGCTCAGGCGGAAGGCCTGGGTGCCGTCGATACCGACGCAACTCGTCGCGCTGGCACACGATATTCCGTGCAGAACATTTGAACCGCTGAACTTGGCGGTGGGCGCCCATGTTTCGCCGTTAAAGACGTACGCGCCGCCACTAAGGCCACTCGCGACGCAAAAATAGGTCGCGCCGCAACTCACGTTGTACACGCCGAATGCGGAGACCTTCTGGGGGGCACTCCACTTCGTACCGTTGAAGGTGAACGCACGACCCTCGATGTCGGTGGCTTCACAGAAGCTCGTCGAGAGACACGATATTGACCACAGGGTCGCCTGGTTCGCCACCTTCGGACCGAGTACCCATCGACCCTTACGGGACAAATAGGAGCCACCCGACGAGTCAACGGCCACGCACTCCACGCCACCCGTCGGACACGACACGTCGCTGGCAATCGCCCCCACCGGCAACTTGGGAAGGTATCCCTGGACGAGACCGCTGGAACGACCCTGGGGTGAGAGGTATTCACACTGCTGAGCGCAACTTACGGCGAATGTGGGAGTACTCGCCGAGGAAACCGGCGACCACTTCGCCGTAGCCGACGCGAACGCGAACGCGAGATAATTGCCGACGACCGCCGCGCATCGTAGCGATTGTGACGGCTTTGATAAGACCCCGCATCGAACCTCGCGGATGCCCAGGGGGATTGTCGTGACGGGCAGAGGCGCCGACCACGTACCCGAGTTATACGTCACGGTCTCACCGGCCGCGTCACTCGCGATGCAGTACGTGGCACTGACGCAGGTCACCGACGTCAAGGTATGAGGGGCATCGAAGGTCGAGCTGGCCTCGGCGTACGACGGCACGCCCCCCGCGCCCAAGGTGATCGCGATTGAGAAGCCGTCATTATCGACCGCAATGCACGCGGCACTTGCCGCGGAAGCAAAGCACGAGAGTCCGTTGATCTGCGAGGGGGCATCGAGTTGTCCCGCAGTCGACCACGTGGTGAAGGGCGCTACCGCGGAGACCCCTTGGCTCGTGGAACTATTCGCCACGCAAGTCGAGAGAGCGCACGACACCAGAACACCCAACGTGGTCGGCGCGAAAACCGCCTGTGTTGTCCACGTCGTACCGTTATAGGTACTCACCTGATTAGCGAAGGAACCTACGACGCAACTCGATGCTGAGACGCAGGCGATCGAAGCACCCACGAAATTCTTCGCTCCGGGGTCGATAGGGGTGGTAGTGGCCGCGTGGGTCAATTGGGCGGCGGGAGACGGGGTGAAGGTGAACGTCATCACTCCTCCCCCTTGGTCGGTGGCGAGGCAGACGAGACTCGAAGTGCACGACACCGCGTCAAAGGGGATGACGTCAGTCGACGCGTAGGCCAGGGTGTCGGGGTACCAACTGCCGTTGTAAAAGTAGAAGTCGGCCGGGGAGAGGTTCGCGGTACGTCCGACCGCTAGGCAGAAACTTGGCGACGCGCAGGAAACCGCACTCATGATCGGACTCGGCGAACTCGCGAAGGCCGTCGGCGAACCCCACGAGCCGTTGTTCCAGATGAGATAGTTACCAACCTGGTCCGTCGCCACGCAGAACGTCGCGGTGGGACACGAAATCGCCGTGATCGCGTGTCCCGCATCGATGACGACGGGGGTCGACCAGTTAGTGCCGTTGTACGTACTCACCCCTCCGGAAAAGTCACCCGCCATGCAGAATGCGGCACTCACGCACGACACCGTACGCACACCGCCAGTGTTGCTCACCAGGGTGGTGCCCGCACTCCATTTCAACGTGGTCGCCGGCGTGGCGTGACCCGCCGCACTGGCTATGCCCGAAGTCACCGTCAATGACCCCAGGACCGATACACATATCAGGGTCGCCAGCACAGAGCGCCAACGAGCCCCACTGATTGCCAAAAAACGTCGAAACCTGACGCGGCGCACGCAATATCCCTTCGCCCTGAGAGTCTTCGCTGAAGCCTATCCCTAGCCCTTGGCGACATCCTCATCCAACATCAGGCACGTGCGGTGGCGCGGCGTGTTACGGGCCTCGCTGCCGCCAATATTGACACGGGTAGGCTGTTTTAGTGAACTGGAGAGAGAAGAGGCTGGCTTCTTCGCGCGTTCAGTTGTCACCCCGTAACGCTTTCGTCATCGTCTTGATACTGGCGTTCACCTCGCTCGCCTGCTGGTCCTTCGCCAACCCACTGGTGGCGTCCCCTGACGAGCAGGCCCACCTTCTTCGCGCCTACGCCCTCGACCACGGGCAACTTGGTTCGCCTACGACGCCGCCCAACAAGGTACTTGAGAACGTCGTCGTTCCGACTTCGCTCTACTACTCAGCGATCTACCCGATCTGTTTTCAATTCAAAGAACAGGTCCCCGCGACGTGCTCGGCTCCGTGGCCCACCAGCTCAAAGCCGGCGACCATCGCCATCTACGTTGACCACTATCCCCCGCTGTACTACCTCTTCGTCGGTACTGCGACCTACGTGTCACACCAAACGAGCGGCATTTACATGATGCGCCTTATAAGTTCCCTCATGGGAGCCTTGATGCTGGCGCTCGCCGCCTACGCCATCGCGCGCTGGAGTCGGCGACGCACCCTATATCTCGGCCTCTACGTCGCACTGGTTCCCGAGGCCTACTTCCTATCTTCCTCGATCAATCCCAGCGGCTTCGAAATCATGACCTCGATCTGCCTGTGGACCCTAGTAGCCATCTTCGCCCTGGAGCAACGCGACGACCCGCCTCGCCAGCTCGTTGTCCTGCTGGCCGTGGTCGCTTCGGTCGACGTCCTCATCCGAGGGCTCTCTCCTCTCTGGGTCGCCCTGGCGGGACTCACTCTGATCTTCTTGTCCGGACCACGAAATCTCTTCGAGTTGTTTAAGCGTCGCCGCGACCTGCAGATAGCCGCCGCCAGTGTCGTCGGGGCAGCGGCACTCGCGGCGCTCTGGATTTTCACCCAGGGAACGCTCAACATCCTGCCTGTCGGGGCCGCGGTACCCAAGTACGACTCCATCCTGGCGGTGCTGCGCCTCGTGGCGGCCTCGATACTGATCTGGTTGCGCGAGATGGTCGGTGTCTTGGGGTGGCTCGACACCCCGCTCCCCGGCATTGTCTACCAATCCTGGAACACCATCGTCATTGCCGTATTGGTGCTCGCTCTGGTGCGCGGCAAATGGCGCGAACGCGTGGTCGTCATCGCGTTGAGTGCGCTCACCATATTGATTCCAGTGGTCCTGGTTACCCGTCAGGCGAAGGAACTCGGGGTGGTGTGGCAAGGTCGTGACAGCATGCCCCTGGCCGCCGGTGCGGTCATTATGGCTATCGCCATTCTGGGTGCCCCCGCGAGACGGCGGGCCCAACGCGCCACCGAAAGGATCGACCCCGCCACTCGATCGATGATTGCTCGCTACACCCTGGTCGCGGTGGTCGCGGTTCTGGGTCTCGCCAATATCTTCAGTTTCTACACCAACTTGCGACGTTACGCCGTAGGGCGATATGGACCAAGACTGTTCTTCCTGCATCACCAGGGATGGTCCCCGCCCACCGGGCAATTTCTCACGCTCGTGGTCTACGGATTAGCAACAACCGCTCTGGCGGCCGTATTGACAGTCTGGCTGTGGTTTTCCCCGAGTCCGAGCGAGACCACCTGATGCGCCAGACGCGAAACTGCGAATGAACGCAGTTCGGTAAGATGCACCAGGTACTTCTCGCCCACGAGGGCGTCACCAATGAAGGAATGAGAGGCGATGACGATGTCTGATGCTTATTCGTCGGAACCCGTCTCGACGACCCACCAGGCGCACACGCTCCGTAGCAACGAAATCACGGTGTTGCGGGAAATCGTCAAGATTTACGAACTCGAGGCGGCGAACAATGAGATTGTCGCCGCGCAATTCCGCCAGATCACTGATTCGCGCTTCTATCCTCTCGCCGTCCTGACTCTAAAAGTGACGAACGTGATCGAGCGCTGGGTGCGACGCGTGCTGCATCGGGCTCCGATGGCGTCGCAATTCGCTGGTCCGCCTGCGCCTCCCGCCCCAGAGCCCGCACCGCCGCAGCCCGTGGACCCTCGCCTGCTACTCGTCGGCCTTGAGGATGAGCCCGTCGAAGAGATTTTGCCCATCGATTGGCTCTGAAGAAATTGAGATTGTCGCTGAGAAGCCTCAAAATCCCCGCGTGATCAAGTTCAAGCGGGGTCTCTTTATTCTGAAGCATTCTCTCAAGGTCGCGATTGTCGGCAACGGCAAGGGTCGCACCAGTCCGCGACTGGAAGCAAATCCCTATTTCGCTTGGACCTTGGCCTACCGACTCGAGAACGAGCACGTGCGCAACCATCTCAAGCGGCGTATTGCGCTGATCAATCCCCAGCCTCTCATGAGCATCGTGATGGCGTCGTACAATCCCGATCACCGCTTCTTTCGCGAGGCCATCGATTCGGTGCTGGACCAGTACTACGAGAATTTCGAGCTGCTGATCGCTGACGATTGTTCACCCGACGCCGACGTGCGCGCCATCGTCGAGGAATACGCCGCCAAGGATTCCCGAGTACATCTGGTCCGACGTGAGAGCAACGGGGGCATCTCCGCAGCGACGAACTCCGCGATCAGTGCCGCGCGCGGCGAATGGTTGGTCTTCATGGACCACGACGACACCCTGGTCCCCCACGCGTTATTGCACGTTGTACTCGCCGCCCAGGAACACCCCCAAGCCACCCTCATCTACTCCGACGAGGACAAGATCAACGAGGCCAACGAACCCTTCACGCCCTACTTCAAGAGCGACTTCGACCCACTCTTGCTGCTCGGTCAGAACTACGTCAGTCACCTCACCAGCATTCGCCGCGACATCGTCGAACGAACTTGGTGGACTGCGCAGCGAATTCGACGGCTCTCAGGACTGGGACCTCGTGCTGCGAGTGACCGAGAACGTCAATCGCAACACGATCATCCACATCCCCCACGTTCTCTACCACTGGCGTAGCCACGCCGGATCAACCTCACTAGCCACCGAGGCGAAGCCCTGGGCGGTCGACGCGGGTCGCCGGGCCGTGATCGACGCCTTGACGCGTCGAGGAATCCAGGGTGAAGTAAAGCGCGTGCCGGGCTCGGGCTTCAACCGCGTGGTCTTCGCACTCCCCGAGAATCCGCCGATGGTGTCGGTGCTCATACCGACGCGAGATGGCAAATACCTGGGTGACTGCCTACAGTCGTTGCTCGACAAGACCACCTACCCCAACTTTGAAGTCGTCGTCATCGACAACGGTTCGGTCAAGCCCTTCACGCAGGCCATGTTCCACGTCCTGAGTGACAAGATCAAGGTCGTGCGCGACGACAGTCCGTTCAATTATTCGGCGTTGCACAATCGTGCGGTACCTTCCTGCGAAGGCGAAATCCTCTTGCTCCTGAACGACGACACTGAGATCATCGATGGCGACTGGATGACTCACATGGTCGCCCAGGTGTTGCAGCCAGGCGTTGGCGCCGTGGGAGCCAAATTGCTCTACCCCGACGGTCGTATCCAACACGCCGGCGTCCTCTTGGGTCCTCAGGGACTCGCCTCCCATGTAGGTCAGTTCCGTCCGGCGGCCGACATGGGTTACTTCGGGCGCACCGCCCTGGCCTCGGAGTACCAGGCCGTCACCGCGGCGTGCCTCGCGGTCCACCGTCACATTTGGGAGAGCGTCGGCGGTCTCGACGAGAATCTCAAAGTCGCATTCAATGACATCGATTTTTGCCTTCGAGTGCAAGCCGCCGGACATAAGGTGACCTATACCCCCCTGGCCCAACTGCTCCACTATGAATCAGTGTCGCGAGGCTCGGACCAACACGGCGAGAAGTACATCCGTTTCATCAACGAAGTTCTGACGGTTCGGGACCGCTGGGGTCTTGAGATCGCACGTGATCCGTACTACAACCCCAACCTGTCGCTGAACCACGGCTTGTTCCAACTGGCGTACCCACCGCGAACCTCGCCCTGGTACACCGGTATCGAATAGGTACTAGACCCCTTTCGCCACCCAGTAATCCTCGCGGTCCTTAGCGGCCGCCAGATCGGCGGACGTTTCGAGTCCAGGCGCCATGGAAGCCGAAGAACCCGCCATCACTTGGTGATGGTCGATGTTCAACAATCTGATCCAGCTTTGTTGACCCATGGTCAGTGAGATGAAGCACGCTAGCTCGACTAGCTCCTCCTCGGTGAAGTTGGCGTGGAGTCTTTCCCAGAACGCGTCGTCGGGATCGAGCCGCCACGTGATGGCCTCGGCGTAGGAGAGGGCTGCGCGCTCGCGCTCGGAGTAGATCCCCGATGTCTCGAAATTCATTAGGGAGTCAAGTTTCCCCTCGGTAAGCCCCGACGCTTGCGCCGCGGGGCTCCGTTGGTTTCCGCAGTACTCACACTTCACTGATCGCGACACGTAGACCCGGCACAACTCTTTGATGGCGTGATCCACAACACCGTGACGAAAGAGTTTGTCCCAGGCGTCGGCGAACGCCCAGAACGCACCGGGCGAGTGCGCGCGCACCGCTGAACTCTCTGGCCTCGGCGTCCCCTCGCGAGCACATTGCTGCATAACGCCCATCATGGCGTCGTCCATATTCTCCAGCGGAAAATATGAGATTCTCTGCGGACGCTCCGTCATGCTTCCCCCTTTACGGCCCCAGGGAGAAACCTAGACTCTCCTTCGGCCCCGGTCCAGCGCCAGAGTTGAATACTTGTCAGGCCTAACGCCGTTCGATCAAGTCCATGTAATCATCACGCCACAGATCGAAATACTCCTCGGGCAACAAAACGGCGTGGGTGGGCTTCATCGCTTCGACGAACTCGCGCTCGTGGCTCACCGCCACAATCGTCCCCGTCCACTGCCCCATCATCTCGCCGAGGGCGAGCACGCTCGCGGGGTCTAAGTTGTTCGTCGGTTCGTCGAGTAACAAGAGATTCGCGTCCGATGCAGCCAAGATGGCCAGCGCTAACTTGGCGCGTTCGCCACCCGACAACGTACCGGGCATCTGATGGGCCGCGGAACCCTTGAGTCCAAACGCGCCCAACAGGGCCCGCCGTTGTACCTCGGTGACGACGGTGGCGTTATCCAGGTGCGCCAGGACATTCTTAGAGAAGTCGAGTTGTTCGTGTTCCTGGGCGAAGTAGCCCACCGTCACGTTGGCGCCGAACTTGACCACGCCGCTCTGGGCTGACTGAGTACCGGCGAGGCAACGCAGAAGCGAGGATTTGCCCGCGCCATTCTTTCCGACGATCACGATGCGGTCTCCGCGACGCGTGATGAAATTCACGTCGTTCAAGACTGTCAGTGAGCCGTAGCGTACGCCCACATTCTCTACGGTCATCGGGACATCGCCACTTCGCGGAGGCGGGGGTAGGCGAAAGGTGACCTTCTTCTCCTTCTTGGTGACCTCGACTCGATTGTCTTCGAGCTTTTCGACTTTACGGTCCAGAACCTTGGCGAGTCGCGCCCGTGCCGCTGTCTGGCCACGCATTGAGTCCGCGAGGGTCTTCATTCGATCGATTTGTTCACCCTGGTGCATCGCCATCTTCTCTTCCGTGAGGCGGCGCGTCTCCTCTTGTTCGAGGAACTTGGAGTAGTTACCCTTGTACTCGCGCAACTGACCGTCACGCAACGCCAGCACTCGGTCAATGGACTTGTCGAGGAGCGGTAAGTCGTGACTGATCACAAGCACCGTGCCACGGAAGCGGTCGAGTTCGTCGAACAACCATCGTTTGGCCGCCTTGTCGAGGTGGTTCGTTGGTTCGTCGAGAACCATCGTCTCGGGCTGTTCGTAGAGCACCCGCATCAAATCAACGCGGCGCCGCTGACCACCCGAGAGCGCGTTGAGATCCTCGAGCAACAGGTCTTCCGCGAGGCCCAGCCCAGCCGCCAGTCGAGCAACCTCCGACTCCGCCTCGTAGCCGCCGCGTTCGCGAAAAGACTCCTCGAGCGCAGTGAATCGCTCGATCGTCTCCTCGGTAGGATCGGCTGCGAGTTCGTGGCGGGCGTGTTGCATATCGGCGTCGAGCTGATCGATGCCACGTGCGGACAGTACGTGTGAGAGTCCAATGGGCTCGACCCCCAAGCCTCCGGGCACCGGTTCTTGGGGAAGGTGGCTGACGCGTCCCTGGTGCTGTACGTTGCCCGTGATGCGCAGATGCTCGGGGGTGTACCCCAGGAGGACCGACAAAAGGGTTGATTTACCAGCCCCGTTTCGTCCAACCAGCCCCACCTTCTCTCCGTTGCCCACCGTAAAGGAAACTGGCTCGAGAATACGGCGTGCGCCAATCTCAATCCCCAAATCTCGGACTATTAGCATTTAACGCCCCAGGGACTCGGCGCATGCGGAGAGTTCGTCTCGAAAATCGGGGTGGGCAATGGACAACATTGCTTGGGCGCGCTCACGTACGCTCAGTCCGCGAAGATCGGCACTGCCGTACTCGGTGACAATGACCCCAGCGAGGTGGCGGGGTGTCGTCACGACTGCGTGGGGATCCATGGTTCCAATGATACGGCTCTTACGCACACCGTCCACCAGCGCCGTCGACTGCAGACAGATCAACGACGTGTGTTCGAGCGACAGACTCGTGCCCTCAACGAAATCCATGTGGCCGCCGACACCGGAATATTGCCGAGCCCCCAGCGTGTCAGCGATCATTTGTCCCTGCAGATCGACCTCGAGCGCGGAATTGATCGAGACCATTCGAGGGTTCCGCGCAATTACCGCAGGGTCGTTGGTATAGGTAACTGGCGCGAAACCGACGTCTGGATTGTCATTGAGGTATTCGTACATCTCGGCTGACCCCAAAGCGAAGGTCATCACTGAGATGCCGTGGTTTTCAGTCTTGTGTGCGTTGGTGATTTTGCCCGCCATCGCCAAGGCGTACAGGCCATCGGTGAACATCTCGGAGTGCACCCCGTAGTCACCACCGGAACGCTGCACCAGTGCCTGCGCAACTAGGTTCGGTACGGCCCCGATCCCTGTTTGCAGGGTTGAGCCCTCGTGAATAAACGCCGCCGCGTTCTCGGCCATTTGAAAGTCTTCGGGGGTACCAGTCTCTCCTGGCAACACTGTCGGCCGCGCCTCGGTGATCACGATCACGTCAACCTCGTCAAGACGCAAGGTGTGGGCGTGACCTTCGAGTGCGCGAGTGCGCGGAAAGAATGGTGAACATTCGAGGATCAAGAGACGGTCTGGATCCGCTGCCGCACGGCGACATTCTTCAAAATGTGCGCCGTTATAGATTGATAGGCTCACTTCGCCATTTTCGTCAGGCATCGAAGCCTGCATCATCATCACGCGGGCACTTAGATGTTGGATCAACAGCCCGTAGTGGCGAAAGAACGACGGGATGAATTGAATATCGGCGCCACGTTCACGATAGTGGCGTTCCGCGCCCCCATAGAAAGTGGCTCGATAGTGAACGTTGGGGTGGGTGAACAACTCCTGGGTGCCAAGGAGCAACCCCCCACTGATGGTCAGGTCCTTCCAGTCATGACGACGTGAGAGTTCCTCGAGCAGGGTGCGTGGAGTGCCCCCCACGAGACCGAGCCCAATGGAATCAACCTCTTTGATCAAACCGGCGGCTTCAGTCGCACTCAATATTCGCGCAGGCATCGAGACATTCTGTCTGAAATGTCGCCGATGTGCCACGATTATGGGATGTCGTCCGAAATATTCGTCGATGTCTGGAGCGACGTCGTGTGCCCATTCTGTTATTTGGGATTTCGACAACTCCACGACGCACTCGGGCGATTCGAGGGCGCCGACGCCGTCGTCGTGCGCCATCACGCCTTCGAATTGGACCCGCGTGCGCCTCTGGCCCTCGCGAGCTCCCTGGATGCCCTGCTCGCCACCAAGTACGCCATGCCGATTGAACAGGCCCACGCTCTCAACGAGCAGGTGAGTAACAGCGCGCGCGAATTGGGAATGACGTGGTCGCTCTCCTCCGCCCGCCCCGCCAATACCTTTGACGCCCACCGCGTCGTTGCTCACGCGGCGACCCAGGGGCGCCAAGACGAGATGTTGGAGCGCCTATTTCGGGCCTACTTTAGCGAAGGACGTCTGATCAGCGACACGAAGACCCTCACGTCACTTGCACTCGAAGTGGGTGTCGTGGGCACCGATCACATGCTCACCGGCATCGAGTTCGCTGAGGCGGTGCGTCACGATGAACATCTGGCATCCAAAATCGGCATCACCGGGGTTCCGGCGCTCGTCTTCAACGGCTCCGTTCACATGTCGGGCGCACAGGGTTCTGAGGCGATGCTCCAAGCCCTGACGACCGCAGCGATAGAGCTCAGTGAGCAATCAACCTAAATTTCCTCACCCGCGGGGACTACGGCCGCGGTCGCGACCGAGTGCCCCTCATCAAGGTTCATGACCCTCACTCCGGTGGCGTCGCGCCCCTGGGAGGACACCTCCCTCGCCGAGGTTCGAATCAACACGCCGCCACTCGAGGCGAGCAACAGCTCGTCATCGAGTCGAACCATGAAAGACGCCACTACGAAGCCACGTGCCGCCGAGAGCTTGATTGCCCGCACACCTTGACCACCTCGCCCCTGACGATTGAATCGCTCCGTCTTCACGCGCTTGCCAAAGCCGGTGTCCGTTACGAGGAATAGATCGGCGTCATCTCGCACAACGTCGAGTGAAATAGCCTTGTCGTCTGCTCGCAATTTGATGGCGCGAACGCCCGTCGCGTCGCGACCCATTTCTCGCACTTCACTCTCGCTGAATCGAATGGACATACCACGGAAAGTGACGACCATCAGGTCGTCGTCGCCACTTGTCGGTACGACGCGCACTACCTCATCGCCCTCCCGCAATTTGATGGCAATCCATCCTTCGCGTCGCGACTTGTCGTATTCCGAGAAGGGGGTCTTCTTCACCGTCCCGTTGGCGGTCGCGAAAACTAGAAACTTGTCATCGGGGAAATCATTGGTCGTAACAATCGCCTGAATCGACTCATTGGGCTGAAGATTCAATAGATTAACGATCGCCGTCCCCTTGGCGGTGCGCTCCTTGATGGGAATCTCGTGGCCGCGCAGGCGGAATACTCGACCAAGGTTCGAAAACAGCAGTAGATACGCATGGGTCGTGGTGTGGACAATCTGCTCAACGAAGTCCTCCTCCTTGAGCTTGGCCCCTTGCACTCCGCGACCACCTCGGGCCTGCGTGCGAAACGCGTCGGCTGAGACGGACTTGATGTAGCCCGCTTGCGTCATGGTGATCACCACGTCCTCATCGTCGATGAGGTCCTCCATACCCAGCTCACCCGGGTCATTGACAATCCGAGTCAAACGCGCGGTGGCGTACTTGTCGCGGATCACCGTGATCTCGTCGGCAATCACGGCGCGCAACTTCACGTCATCGGCCAGTATCGACTGCAGATCGGCGATCGTCTCACGCAGCTTGTTCATCTCCTCTTCGAGTTCCGTACGGCCCAGACGCGTCAAGCGACCCAGCGTCATGTCAAGGATGTGATTGGCCTGCTCCTCTGAGAAATCGAAGGGGCCCGCCATCAGTGCGATGCGCGCTGCGCCGCGGTCATCAGAGCCGCGAATGGTCGCAATGACCAGATCCAGCATGTCGATTGCCTTCAGGAGGCCTTCTACGATGTGCGCGCGGGCCTCGGCTTTGCGGAGTCGAAACTGGGTGCGGCGAGTGACCACATCGACTTGGTGGGCGATGTAGTGGCCCAATGCTTGCGCCAAGTTGAGTGTGCGTGGTACGCCGTCGACCAGCGCCAATTGGTTCACGGCGAAGGTCGTCTGCAGTGAGGTGTTCTTGTAGAGCTTGTTCAAAATGACGTTCGCGTTGGCGTCACGCTTGAGTTCAATGACGAGACGCGCCTGACGTCCCGCCGAGTCGTTTTGAACTCCGGAGATACCGTCGAGCTCCCCGATCTTTACCAGGTCGTGAATCTTCTCTTCGATCGATTCCACCGAAACCTCGTAAGGAAACTCGGTCACCACGATACGACTGGCGCGCGTGGTCTCCTCAATCTCGGCCACGGCACGCATTTTGATCGAGCCACGTCCCGTGCGGATAGCGTCCAGAATCCCTTGACGCCCCAAGATCTGCGCTCCAGTGGGAAAGTCCGGACCCTTCACGAACGCCATGAGATCGTCGGGGGTCGCCTCGGGGTGTGCGAGGAGGTGCAGCACGGCGTTTATGGTTTCGCCCAGGTTGTGAGGAGGAATCTTGGTGGCCATCCCCACCGCGATGCCCTGTGAACCATTGACCAACAGGTTGGGGAAGCGTGCGGGGAGCACGGTAGGTTGCTGAGTGGAGTTATCGTAATTTGGCTCGAAGTCGACAGTTTCTTCGTCGATGGAGTCGAGAAGTTCCAGCGCCAGAGGAGCCAGGCGGCACTCGGTGTAACGCATTGCGGCGGCTCCCTCATCGGGACCAGTACCGCCAAAGTTGCCGTGGCCACTTATGAGGGGGTGACGCATCGCGAAATCTTGGACCATGCGCACTAACGCGTCGTAGATCGCGCTGTCGCCATGGGGGTGATAGGTACCCATGACTTCGCCAACGACCTTCGCACACTTGGTGTGGGGTCGGTCGGGCCGCAGACCCTGGTCGAACATTGAATAGAGGATGCGACGGTGCACGGGCTTCAGACCGTCACGTGCGTCGGGCAACGCCCGGGACACGATGACCGACATCGAATACTCCAGGAAGGAGCGCTCCATTTCAAGGTTGATCTCGATCGGTTCGATGTAACCGAGGACTTCATCACCCCCGCCGGCGTTGGAGGTGTCATTGCTATTTGATCGAGCCATAATTTCCTTCTCTCCTAGATATCTAGGAAGCGAACGTCTTTCGCGTTGGTTTGGATGAAGTGACGACGTTGCGGCACATCGTCACCCATGAGAATTGAGCAGACCTCATCGGCGAGTGCCGCTTGCTCGACGGTGATTTGCAGAAGGGCGCGCTTGGATGGGTCCATCGTGGTGTCGCGCAACTCGTCGAAGTCCATCTCACCCAAGCCCTTCAGACGCTGGAAGTCATTCTTATGATTGGGGTTCTCCCGCAGGAACACCTCTTTGGCGGCGTCGTCGCGCAGGTACACCTTCTCCTTGCCCACCAGTGTCGAATAGAGCGGGGGTTGCGCGACGTACACGTGTCCGTTGTTGACCATCTCCGTCATCTGGCGGAAGAAGAACGTGAGTAGAAGTGTTCGGATGTGGCTTCCGTCGACGTCGGCATCGGCCAGAAGAATGATTTTGTCGTAGCGGACCTTGGAGACATCGAAGTCCGCCTCGACGCCTGCACCAATGGCAGAAATCAGCGCTTGAATCTCCGTGTTCTTCAGAATCTTGTCAGTACGTGCCTTCTCGACATTCAGAATCTTGCCGCGGATTGGAAGGATGGCCTGGTACTTGGGATTGCGCGCGTCCTTGGCGGAACCACCCGCGGAATTTCCTTCAACGATGAAAAGTTCGCACTCGCGCGGATCCTTCGATGAGCAGTCCACGAGCTTGCCGGGTAAGCCCGCTCCGTCCAATGCACTCTTTCGCCGAGTGAGATCACGAGCTTGTCGAGCGGCCATTCGTGCTCGTGACGCCTGCACTGCCTTGGCGATGATCTGGCCACCCTCTTTGGGGTTTTCTTCGAGCCACTCAGCCAACTTCTCGTTGGTGGCACGCTCTACGAGTGACCGAATTGAAACGTTGCCGAGCTTGCCCTTGGTCTGTCCTTCGAATTGTGGTTCGGCTAAGCGCACTGAGATGATGGCCGTGAGTCCTTCGCGAACATCATCACCGGTGAGGTTCTCATCCTTCTCTTTGAGGAGATTACGCTTTCGCGCGTAACGATTCACGACGTTAGTGATTGCCTTGCGAAACCCCTCTTCGTGCATCCCGCCCTCAATAGTTGAGATGCCGTTGGCGAATGAGTGGATGCTTTCGTAGTAGCCAGTGTTCCACTGGAAGGCCACCTCGACCTCTTGTCCCTCCTCGGATTGCTCGTAAGAACCGACCTTGCGGAACAACGACTCTTTGGAGTTGTTGAGGTGACGGACATAGTCGATGATGCCGCCGTTGTACTTGTAGGTCTCCTTGTGTTCACGTCCTTCACGCAGATCCTCGAAGCGGATCTCTAGGCCGCGGTTCAAGAATGCCATGATCTGCAGACGCTCAAGGATGGTCTGGGCTCGAAATTCCACGTCGTCGAAAATAGTGGCGTCTGGAGCGAAGGTCACTGTGGATCCAGTGCGCCCGTGAGGTGCTGGTCCGGTGATGTGAAGTTTGCCCTGGGGTTTTCCCCCGTCAGCGAAATCGAGCTGATACCGCTGATTGTCACGATCGACTTCGAGAGTCAGTGATTTCGACAGCGCATTGACCACCGACACCCCGACTCCGTGTAATCCACCTGAGACTTTGTAGCCCTCGCCTCCGAACTTGCCACCAGCGTGCAACACCGTTAGTACGATCTCCGCCGCGCTCTTTCCGGGATATTGCGGGTGCTCATCAACAGGGAAGCCGCGGCCATCGTCGGTCACCCGACAACTGCCGTTAGCCAGAATCGTGACGTCGATGCGCGTGCAGTAGCCCGCCATCGCCTCGTCGACGGCGTTGTCGACGACCTCCCATACAAGATGGTGCAGGCCGGCTGGACCGGTCGATCCGATATACATGCCCGGACGAACCCGAACCGGTTCGAGGCCTTCTAGAACGGTGATGTCACGAGCCGTGTAGCTCGATGACCCCTTGGACTTTTCAGCCACGGAGAAATCCTTTCAATCGTTAGATTTTCGGCGCGCACGGCGCTGCCGCGTTCACTAGAAACTTGCTTCCATCCTACTGGTTGCGCACTGACATTTAGACCGTCTGTACGCTCAAAAAGCCTATTATTTTAGGCTTTCTGGATGGTTTTTAGTGATTGCGGAGCCTTATCTTTTAAGACGGCGAGACCCTCCAAAATCGACTCCTGTTCGAGAAGAATCTGTTGAGCGAAAGCTCCGGACGGCACGCTAATAACGAGCACGTGGTTCTTAACAAATTCAGGGTGACACACTTGTGCGATGACTGGTTCGACCAAGGTTGGCCACAGAGCGTGGATCTCCTCCATCACGTTAAGGTCGACCTTCTTCACGCGCTTCGCTACGGTGCGCAGTAGGTCACTGAGTGGCGCTGGTTGGTCTGAAAATCTGCGTCATGTCGCCACCGTAACGTCGATCACTACGGCTGGTGTCATCGCCTTGGGCAGCGGTGATGCGGTGGTTACGAGCGTTTGTCCTCCTGGAAGAAGCTGAAGCAGTCGATCACTTCGTACGGGATCAAGTTCGCTAAAGACGTCATCTAACAAAAGCAGTGGTGCGACACCACGTTCGTGCTGCACTAGTTCGTGGCCGGCCAGGCGGAGTGCGAGAGCCAACGAACGCTGTTCACCTTGGGATGCCTGTCGGCGCGCGTCGCGGGTGTCAAGTTGTAGGGCAACGTCATCACGGTGGGGGCCGATTGTGCTGTAGCCGCGGTGGATGTCGTCGGACAGTGACGACTGTAGCGCACTTTTTAGCGTTCCTGACCAGGATATTTCATAGTCTGCGGTCACTGCGAGATTATTGTGAGCCAGCTCTTGATAAAAGTGGGTGATGAGTGGTGCCAGGCGTGTTAGAAGTCGTTGGCGAACCGCGATTAGTTCTTCGGCAGCTTCGCAAAACTCGATATCCCAAACTTCGAGTTCCTCTCGTTGCGTCGCCGAGGGTCGCATCCCTTGCAAGCCGCGAAGCAGCGCGTTGCGTTGTTGAAGCACCTTGGCGAAACGCTCAATGGTGTCACCGGTGTAGGGCCATGCGTCGGTTAGTAGGTTGGTGATCAACGTACGCCGATGGTCTGGTCCTTGGCGTACTACGTCGACCCCTTCAGGAGTAAAGACCGTGAGGGGTAAAACCTCAGCGATTATAGAGCGGGACTTTGGTCGTTGACCATTAACCAGCATTCTCTTGGTGGTGTTACGTAAACCCCGTTGAAGGGTGAGGTCGATTTGTACCCGGCGTTCGTTTTGGAAGAGGACACCGTGCACTTCTGCGAGATCCTGGTGTGAACGAATCATGTCGCTTGCGGAGGTGGTGCGAAAAGAACTGGCGGTTGCGAGAGCGTAAACCGCCTCGAGGACTGACGTCTTTCCCGTCCCATTAGGTGACAACAACACCGTAACGGCGTCGCGGTCTGGTTGAAAACTGAGTTCGTCGAACGGCCGAAAATTGCGAAGGGTGAGTTCGTGGAGTCCCACGAGACCAACCGGTCCCTACTGAACGCGTACGGGCATAAGGAGATACCGAAAACGAACGTCTTCCACCCCATGCACCATTGCGGGGCGCACTGCGTCCGACATTTCCAAAACAACTTCATCGCCCACAACCGCTTCTATGCCGTCGATCAAGAAGGAGGGGTTAAAAGCAATGGTCAGTTCCTCTCCCTGATAATCCGCATCAACGTTGTCTTCGATGTCACCGGTATCGATACTCTGCGTTCGAATCTCGACCGCCTTCTCTTTCATCGTCAAACGCACAGACGAGGTCGAGTCCTTCGCGAGAAGTTTTGCTCGTTTGAGGGACGTCAGCAGAGTGTCCTTAGCAATCCGAAGTTGGTTGGGATAGCTCGCGGGAATTAATTGAAGTACTGAGGGGTAGTTCCCGTCGATGAGCCGTGAAGAAATAGTGCTGGCGCCAACGACGAAACAAATCTCGGCTTCAGTAAGGGTCACACCAATCTCAGCCTCACCCGTGAGAGCAGCTGCTCCACGTTGCAACTCCTGGAGTGCTCGTGCCGGGACGAGTAGGTCGTGGGCACCGCCGATTCCCGCAACCCCTGGCACGTCTCGAACTGCCAAGCGGTACGAGTCGGTCGCGATGAGACGCAGGGTGTTGTCGTCGTGGGTAAAAAGAACGCCCGTCAGTAGTGGTCGTGCATCATCATTAGCCGCCGCACGTACGACTTGGTTGAGGCCTTGAATGAGATCTGTGGCGGCGATGTCGGTCGTCGTCCCGGTAACTGGTGGCAAATTGGGGTAATCCATGACCGAGAATGTCCGCAGTGAGAATTTTGCTCGTCCTAGAGATACCTCTACGTTTTCATCATGGGTAGCGATTGTCACCGCTCCTGCTTCGAGCGACCGGACCGCGTCCACAATAAGACGAGCGGGTACCACAGCAGCTCCATCTTCGAGACCGATGACGTCGACACTTGTACGCACGGTGATGTCGAGATCGGTCCCAGTGACTGTCAGGTGGTTCCCGCTCAGCGACAAGAGTATGCCTGACGAAGCTCCGATAAGTCGAGTGGCGACAACACGACTCGCAGCGCTCAGCGCTTCAACGAGGAGGTCACGCTCTGATTTGAACTTCATAGAACAGCCTTTCTTTGCTACTGAGGATACGTGTGGATGTGTATATGAGGATTATTTAGTAGTAGTAGGTCTGTGGAATTGTGCGTAAGTCAGTAAAGTACCTGATGAATTGTGACATGAACGTGAATGTTTCCTACACAGACGTGTGCAAAGTTCTTTCAACTCTCGGAGTTCAACCCTGAAGTCATGTGCAGCAACCAGGGGGTTATCCACGGATATCAACACGGGTGTCGCCAATTTTCGCACAAGCACTCACAACTCCCCCTGGAGCTGCTGGGTCAGTGTGTTGACCTGGGTGAGCAACTCCACATTGACAGTTATTTGTTCTTTGATCTTCTCTACAGCGCTGATCACGGTGGTGTGGTTACGACCGTCGAAGATCCGCGCAATCATCGGGTAGGAGTAGTTGTCGAGAAGGTCTCGAATGAGATACATGGCCACGTGACGAGCTTGGACTAGGGGGCGAAGGCGTTTTGATCCGAGAACATCCTCGGTGCTTAATCCGTAGAAGTCAGCGACTGCTTTGACGATTGTCTCGGGCTTTAGAACTACGTGCTCGTGACCCAGTCCCGTGAGGTGTCGTTGGGCTAAGTCGAGTGAAATGGGCACTTGGTGCAGGTTAGAAAATGCTCGCAGCATTGTTATTGATCCCTCGAGCTCACGAATATTGTCGCGTACACGGTGCGCGATCCACTCGGTTACGTCATTAGGAAGGGTAATCCCCTCTGCCTCAGACTTCGAGCGAAGAATGGCGATTCGTGTTTCGAGGTCGGGTTGGTCGATATGTGTAACCAGTCCCTGGAGAAGGCGACTTCGAAACCGCTCTTGCAAACCAGCAAGGTCGCGTGGTGAGCGATCGGAGGTCAACACAATTTGCTTACCCTCACTATGCAAAGTGTTGTAGGTGTGAAAGATCTCTTCGTGGAAAGTTTCGCCGCGCGCCTCCATGAACTGAATGTCATCAATCAACAACACGTCGACTTCGCGGTATCGCTCGTGCAGTGCAAGTTGTGTGCGGGTTTGAATTGCTCGGATGAAGTCATTGAGGAAGGTCTCGGTTGACACGTACAGCACTCTGCGATACGGGTAGTTCTCCTGAACGTAATTACCGATGGCGTGCAACAGGTGGGTCTTGCCGAGACCGGAGTTGCCATACATCAAGAGAGGGTTATAGGCCCGACCAGGTGTTTCCGCGGCAGCAAACGCGGCCGACCGTGCGAGTTGATTCGAGTTTCCCACGACGAACGTGTCGAACGTCATACGGGGATCCAAGCGAAGCGGTCTGTCCGTACTCGTCACGCGAGCCACGACCGGTTCGTTCTCAGATGGATTGAGCTCTGCAGATGGTGCATGAACAACTCCGTCACCCACTGTTAAGGAGATGGTCACCTGTCGTCCCAAAAGCTGTTGCGCTTGCTCGGTGATCAATGGAAGGTATCGCTGCTGAACTCGTAACAATTGAATCTGGTTGGGTGCAGAGATGACGAGCTCATCATTTTGGTAATCCACAAGACGAAGTGCACTAAGTCCGGCTGACCACATTGCATCGGAACTG
The DNA here is from genome assembly GCA_963734655.1 of uncultured Acidimicrobiaceae bacterium. Lineage (GTDB taxonomy): Bacteria > Actinomycetota > Acidimicrobiia > Acidimicrobiales > RAAP-2 > RAAP-2. The sequence goes on from CAVTHY010000002.1 coordinate 245,528, forward strand.
TTTCCACGCAAGGAGTCTTGTAGTGCAGACCACACCTCATCGATACTCTGCATTTTTTCCTCCACAGACCAAACTGACTTTATCCACAACCAAGTAATTGTCAAATTCGTTGGTCTGCCCACTCGGGTTTGTAACACTACACCGCCGGGAGCCTTGCGCAAAAGGGTAGAGGCGGCCACTTGTCGGATAGGATTGTCACCAGTAGCGCGCCAGCGACCCCCTGGGGGTAACGCGAAGCGTATCGACACAGCTTGAGAAGAGGATTTTGTGAAGCGTACCTATCAACCAAATCAACGGAAAAGGGCTAAAACCCACGGTTTCCGTGCCCGGATGCGTACACGCGCCGGCCGCGCCGTGCTTAAGTCCCGTCGCCTCAAGGGCCGTCACCAGCTGACGGTCTGAGCCCTCCTGTGCCCGGTCGGGTAAATTCCCGACGGCAATTTGCCGAATTCACGTCACCGACGGGCCGTGGACAGAGTGGATCTCTTCGAGTTGTATTCGTAGAGCACTCAGAACAGGGCTCGTTTGACGTGGCTTACGCAATCAGCCGAAAGGTTGGCAATGCGGTTATTCGTAACCGGATTCGCCGGCGACTTCGGGCAGTGATGGACGGCCTCTCCCCCGCTCCAAGGCCAGGGTTATACCTGATCAAATGCGGGAACGGGACTGGACAACTCTCCTATGACGAAATCCAACAGCATATTCAAGTCGCGCTCACACGAGCCAGGGCACTCTAAGCATTCTCGGACGTCGCGGACACTCCTGTTCGTGATCGCTTGGTATCAGAAGGCCCGCGCAGGTCGCATCGCACCGTGCCGATTCTATCCGTCGTGTTCACAGTACGCCTACGAAGCGGTAGAGATTCACGGTGCCATTCGAGGCACCGGCTTGGCGCTGCGTCGCATCTCCAAGTGTCGACCCCTTGGTCCACACGGCATAGACCTCGTACCCGAAGCGAAGAAAGATAGGTCACGTACTTCATGAAGTCTTTCACCCATTCCATTGGCTCCCTCTTTCAACCAATCTTCAAGCTGTTCGGCTGGATTCTTGCCTTTTTCTACGGGCTGATACCTAATTACGGTGTCGCGATCGTCCTGTTGACCATCGTGATCATGGGTGCACTAACACCATTCACCATCAAGAGCACTAAGTCGATGCAGGCGATGCAGAAACTGCAGCCCGAAATCAAGAAGCTGCAACAGAAGTACAAGGGACCCGAGAATCGCCAAATCCTCAACGAGGAGATGATGAGGCTCTACAAGGAGGAGGGCGCGAACCCATCTGGGTGGGTGCCTTCCAGTTCTTCTCCAGGCGCCATTCCTCTTTATTCTTTACAGTGTTATCAAGGGACTAGCGAATGTGGTCCCCCAAGGAAAACTCCTGGTGGCGCGCCCTCGATATATTCCAGGGTCGTCAACGATGTATCACAATCTCGTGGCGTCACACGGCCAGATCAAAGTTTTTGGCATGGACTTGAATCTGAAGGCCATTAGCGCGCACAGCTCCCTCGCGGCGCAGATCCCATTCTTCGTTTTTGTTGCCGTGGCGGTGGGGCTGCAGTATTTCCAGATGGCCCAACTGAATAATCGAAGTCGGAAGGTTGGACAGCCAATGCCCTCGCAGCAGCTCATGATGCAGCGATTCCTTCCGATCTTTTTTGCATACTTCTATCTGATTATTCCAGCGGCGGTTGTGTTGTACATGATTGTTTCTACAGGAATCCGCATAATTACTCAAGACCTAATGTTCCGTGCCGGCATTTCAAATCCCCAGAAGAACGGTGTGAAGTCCGTTGAGAAGGAGTTGCCAGCCGCGGCGCAAAGCAAGGAAACGAAGGAAGAACCAAAACCTTCAACTATCAAGCCACAGGCGCAGAGTCGCTCGAAGGCAAAGCGCAAAAGGAAGGAACGCTAATAATGGATTGGGTTGAAACCACTGGTAAATCAATCGACGAGGCTACAGATCGAGCGTTAGCCCACCTCGGAGTCCATCGTGACGACGCCGAAGTTGAGATTCTGGAAGAGCCCAAAGCGGGACTTTTTGGTCGTATTCGTGGCGAAGCTCGGGTTCGTGCTCGAGTTCGCCCGGCCGGACCTCGCCCTAAGCGATCGCGCCGTTCGGGCGGACGTGAGGACCGACCACGAAATGCTGAATCCCGAGACAATAAGACCAAGGGTCCAAAGTCAAAGCCCAACGAGGGGGAACGTCCTCGAAGTAATCGTGAGCGTCCGGAGCAAGGTCGCTCAAAGCAAGTTTCCAACGGGTCCACAACGAAGTCCGAGAAGGTTTCATCAAAGGAGAGCAGCATGGCTGAAGGAATCACATTGGCGGAGCAAGGTGCCATCGGTAAAGGCTTCCTTGAAGGATTGTTGTCGTCGATGAGCATCACTGCCGAGGTGAGTGTCCGTGAGATCGACGAAGAGACCGTCGAGATTTCGGTCAACGCCACCCCTCCGACCGAGTTAGGCGTGCTGGTGGGTCCTCGAGGAACGACACTGCAGGCTTTGCAAGAGGTCACTCGGACGGTTGTGCAGTCTAAGAGTCCTGGCCGTACTGACCGTATCTTGGTTGACGTTGCCCAATATCGCGAACGTCGAGTCGCTGCATTGGGTCGCTTCGCCAATCAGGTCGCTCAAGAAGTGGCTGAGACTGGCGAGGAGCGCGCTCTCGAGCCAATGTCCGCCGCAGATCGCAAGGCTGTTCACGACGCACTCTCAGACTCGAACTCTGTGGCTACTCGTTCAGAAGGCGAGGAGCCTCGCCGTTTCGTGGTGGTTTCTCCGGCATAATAAGAATCGTGACAAGCCAATGGTTGTACCGCGCCCTCGAGGAATCGAGGGCGCGGGGCTTTTTGGGGCCCATGCCCATCGAAATCCAGATTGAGCACGCTGGTGGTTTCCTACAGGTATGGGAGGGATTGGCTGAAGCGCCCCCAAACCAATTTCTTGATTTAGGCAGTGGTGGCGGATTACCAGGACTCGTCCTCTTCGAACACTGGGCTGTTCCCACCACCTTTGTAGATTCAATGGTGAAGAGGACAAGTTTTCTACAGGAGATATTGTCCTGGGAAGGGTCCCCACGCGACGGCCGTGTGATTAATGGGCGAGCCGAGGAACTATCGCGTCAATCCGATCTTGACGGCCAATTCCCACTTGTCACCGCTCGATCCTTCGGCCCCCCAGCCGTCACAGCCGAATGCGCCACGAGATTCTTAGAAGTTGGCGGAGTCCTCATCGTGTCTGAACCGCCGACTGATGGCGATAGCGACCGCTGGAACCCTTCCGCGCTCGGGCAACTGGGCTTAAAGTCAGAAGGGCGTGTCCGTAAAGGTGCAGCGTTTCAAGTCATTAGAAAGGTAAGAGCGACCCCTGATCGATTTCCCCGTGAGATTGGCACGCCGGGTAAGAACCCACTTTTCTGATGTTTCACGTGAAACATTCGGGTTCTACTGTGAGCAAGGGATCGGCTACTCGGACATTCGAGTACGTTGATAATTGAATCTCGGCGGGCCAGATTGTCAGGCAACCCCTTTATCCCCACTGCGTCAGACTCTCCGGCTGGCAAATTGAAGAACACTTCCGGTTCTGAGGACACAATCTGTTTCACTGGCTATTTATTTGAAACACTTGGCCAAGGTACATAGAGAACCTGGCCTAATGCAGACTGCGATGGTCGAGGTATCGGTTGGAGAAACCGTGGAGACACCACCAGTGAATCCCCAACATGTTTCACGTGAAACATGTTGCTTCAACCGACTAGGAGACGTTTCGCAGCCCGGATCTCCCGTGGGACAACCAGTCATCCTCGTCAGACGATCCGGTACTCACACAATCTTCTCGCACCCCTATTTCAGCTCTTCGTGACGACACCATTGGGTCATCTCCACGTCTAGGGGGACTAATGGGCCCCCACCGATGTTTCACGTGAAACATCGGCGAATCAATTCGCCAATTGGAGCTCCGCAGCACCAGATCTTCCAGCGGGACCACAGGTTGCTCTCAGTCGATTGCACGTTTAAGCAAGATCGCTTGGTGGTTTCCGCCAGGTATCCCTGATTGAAATATCGAAGGTCTCCCCTCCTTCGGAGGGGAGTTTGCCCCTTCAGATGTTTCACGTGAAACATCTGGGTACTCCCCCGCCGACCGGAAGTCCGCAGCCCCGTATTTCCTTGTGGGACAACCAGTGATCCTCGGCGGACGATTCGGTACTCACACAATCATCCTGCATTCCCAGTGCAGCTCTTCGTGCCGACACCATTGGGGAGGACGATGTGCTCAACTTGATGTTTCACGTGAAACATCTCTTCCCACATAGCAGCAAGGTTCTCCCAACCCTGGACCCTCGACCGGACGTCCAGTGATTCTCAGTCGATCAAATCGTCACGAACCTGCTTTACCCTGTGTACCAGGCCTTCCTGAAAGGGAGAGGAGAGGTGACTTTCTCTCGAGGGTGGACGATGGGCTCCCCCAGATGTTTCACGTGAAACATCTCTTCCCACATAGCAGCAAGGTTCTCCCAACCCTGGACCCTCGACCGGACCTCCAGTGATTCTCAGTCGATCAAATCGTCACGAACCTGCTTTCCCCTGTGTACCAGGCCTTCCTGGAAAGGAGAGGAGAGGTGACTTTCTCTCTAGGGTGGACGATGGGCTCCCCCAGATGTTTCACGTGAAACACTTTGCTTCGCCTTTTCGTCACTCACAACCGCGAAGTTGTCATTTACTTTGTGCTTCTGCGAAGAGTAGAGTAATTCCCAGATGTTTCACGTGAAACAAGCGTGCTTGACAACAGAATTGGAATTCCAGTGAATATCCTTTATTTGTTCGATAGCGGTAAGTAACAGGCAGGGAAGAGGCATATGGCAGACGCCGCCAAGATGAGGATTTTTGCTGTTGCTAACCAGAAGGGTGGGGTCGGTAAGACCACCACAACGACTTCACTAGGCGCAGCTTTGGCCGAAGCTGGCAAGAGAGTCTTGATCGTAGACCTCGATCCTCAGGGAAATGCCACTACTGGTTTGGGTGTGGATGGCCGACGCTTCGAAAAGTCGGTGTATGACGTTCTATTGAACGATGTGCCCATGGTGGACATTGTCGAGCCGACTGGTTTCAACAATCTCTTTGTTGCCCCCGCAACTCTTGACCTAGCGGGCGTAGAACAAGAACTCACTGCGGTGATCTCACGTGAATTACGCCTGAAGCGAGCCATTGCATCGGTAGAAGGTGATTTCGACTACGTCTTCATTGACTGCCCACCTTCGTTAGGGCTGATAACGATTAACGCGTTTGCGGCGGCGACAGACATAATGGTTCCAGTCCAGACCGAGTTCTACGCACTTGAAGGCTTGACACAGTTGCAGGCCATCATTGACCTCGTTCAGAAGAATCTCAACCCGGACTTGAAGATTTCAAAAGTCGTCCTTACAATGTACGACGCCCGAAACACTCTCTCCCAAGATGTCGCACTCGAAGTCCGACGTCATTTTGCGGAGGAATTGTGTCGAACGAAGATCCCCCGGACGGTGCGCCTTGCGGAGGCTCCTTCATTTGGGCAACCCATCACGGTGTTCGATCCTCAATCCAAGGGCGCCAAGGCGTACCGCCAGTTAGCAGAGGAGATCATGAATGGTTAGAAAACCCGGACTCGGTAAGGGCCTCGGCGCCCTGATACCTGAAGGTCAAGAAGTCGTCGAAGACGTGGAAGTACCCGTGGCGCAAGGTCCATTGCGCCAGGTCCCAGTCTCGGCGATTAGTCCCAACCAATTTCAACCCCGCAAAGCCTTCAATGACGAAAGCCTGCAATCGCTTGCCTCGTCAGTGCGAGAGCTCGGTGTACTTCAACCGATCATCGTTCGCCCCCTCGAGGGTCAGCCGAACCGTTACGAATTGATTGCCGGTGAACGTCGCTGGCGCGCTGCGGGAATCGCCGGTCTCGAGACTGTTCCAGTTCTCGTGCAAGATTCGGTGAATGATCGACTCTCTCTGGAACAGGCCGTTGTGGAAAACCTTCACCGTGTCGACCTTCACCCCTTGGAAGAAGCTGCTGCCTATCAACAACTCATCGACGAATTTGATCTCACCCACGAACAGGTTGCGCAACGCGTCGGAAAAAGTCGTGCCAACATCACCAACACTCTTCGCCTCTTGCAGTTGGGCGAAACCGCACAGGCGGCCCTTGCTCAATCGCAAATCTCAGCGGGCCATGCGAGGTCGTTGCTGGCGATAAGCGACCCCGAGGCACAAGCGACGATGGTAGCGCGAATTGTCAAGAATGAATTGTCGGTCCGCGCGACTGAAGAAGCTGTCAAGATCTTTCTGGAGCCCCGGTCGACGGATACTCCATCCACCTCCGTGCCCGACATCTCAGGCAAACCTCCACGTCTACGCCCAGTCCCAGACGCAAGTGTTGCGGAACTCGAACAACTGCTTGAGGACTATCTCAACACCAGGGTGCACGTTGATCTTAAGGGTCGAAATGGTCGCATCATCATCGATTTCGCCGATCTCGACGACCTAGAAAGAATCTATATCTCCATTTCGCAGGTGAAGTAACCTTCAACCCTCAAGGTAACCTTCTTCTTGAAGTTATCCCCAAGTTGTGGATGAACCTGTGGGTTTCCCAAGCAATTGAAGGTTTTTCAGCAACAACGACCGGAAAAACCGTCTTTGTCGCGCTATTTCAACTCGATTAACTGTGGAAAAAGTCGCGGATTGCCTGAGCGATTGCTTTTGCCAACTGTTCAGACTCATTGTCTGGCATCTCGGCGTGTTCGACGTGAAGCGTCGTCATCTGGGTCTCTCTGAGTATTGGCAGCGCCATGCCGGTGATCTCTACGCGAAACGCCACATCATCTCGTGCGATGGCATTCGCTACGGCGCTAGCGAGCTGTTCACCACGACGCGAATAGGACTTGTAACTGGCCCAGTAATGAAGGTGGATACCGTTCCAGTCTGGTTGCTGGCTTAGAGAGATCACCCCAAGGGCACCAATCGCGTTGGCGTGTGAAGCCACTTGCTCTACGGACCACCGGGCTTGACTGGCGTCGAAACGGGCATCTGGCAAGTGTTGGGCGATGGCTTGAGATATCGGACTCGGTCCCCATACGATGACGGGTCCACGCTGCGGTTGGTTGAAACCGGCTTCGTCACGCGCCTCGCTGACCAGAGTGCGATCGCTCACGGGGGAGAATCGTCGCAACTCAATCAAAGTCTGCTGGGTCAAAGTGCCATTGGTCTCGAGACCACAGTTGCGTTGAAATTCGCTCAGGGCCCGATCGAGCAACGGGCCGAAGACGCCGTCGACTCGGCCAGGATCAAACCCCAATTGTGAGAGACGTACCTGCAATTCAGCTACATCGTCACCTCGTAAATATGGTTTTACCAGGAATAAAAGCCTTTCCCCGAGGTTCCAGCCGGCTTCGAGGAGCCGGGCCCAGGTCGTATCGTCGACCACCCCAGTGATGGCCAAACCACGTGAGCGTTGGAAGGCCTCGACCGTGGCTTGAGTGGCCTCGGAGAAGGTGTCGCCGAGGTTCTCGAGGGGGACGAGGCCGAGTGAAGTCAAGCGGTCATGAAGTTCACGAACGCGCCGGGATGAGGCCCCGAGGGTGAGAGGAGAGGTGTCCAGAAACTACGACGTTAGAGGTTGGCAGTGATCTCTTGGAGCAGAGCGCCCTTGGGCTTAGCCCCGACCAATCGGGCCACGACCTCACCGTTCTTGAACAGCAAGAGCGTGGGAATACTCATCACTGAGAACTTGGTGGCGGTTGCAACATTGACGTCAACGTCCAGCTTACCGACGACGAACTTTTCGCCCTGTTCATCAGCGAATTCTTCGAGGATAGGTGCAATCATTTTGCACGGGCCGCACCATTCGGCCCAAAAGTCCACCAAAATTGGCTTGTCCGACGACCTCACGGCTTCGTCGAAAGTGGCGTCAGTCAAAATTGCGATGTTCTTGTTCATAGCTATCTCCCGATGTGGCGTCGAACGCGCGCGACGCAGTGTCCACCTTAGCGAAGGAGCGCTAGATCCCTTGCGATTCCAGCCAGCGTTCGGCGTCGATCGCCGCGATACACCCCGAACCGGCCGAGGTGATGGCCTGTCGATACACGTGGTCTTGGACATCGCCGGCGGCGAACAAGCCGTCAATTGAGGTGAAGGAGCCCAGGCCCGTGCGAACGTACCCGTTTTCCTCGAGATCGAGTTGATCCCGTACGAGAGTGGTATTGGGGACGTGACCAATGGCCACGAAGATTCCGGTCACGTCGAGCACCCGTTCTTCTGAACTGGAGGTGTCACGCACGCGAAGGCCGCTGACGCGGTCCTCTCCGAGCACCTCGAGCACTTGGCAGTTCCATGCGAAGTGGATCTTCTCGTTGGCGAAAACCCGCTCCTGCATGATCTTTGAGGCACGTAGCGAATCGCGACGATGAACGATCGTCACTGACTCTGCGAATCGGGTTAGGAAGAGCGCCTCCTCCATGGCGGAGTCACCACCACCGACGACCGCGATGTTGTGTCCCCGGAAGAAGAAGCCGTCGCAGGTGGCACAAGTCGAGAGCCCGTGACTCAGGAGTCGCTCCTCACCCGGTACGTTCATCATCAGGGACTGGGCGCCGGTAGCGAGGATGACGGCGTCGGCAGTGATGCTCGGTTCGACGTCGTCGGTGAGCCATGCACGAAAAGGCCGTGTTGTCGTGTCGAGCTTTTGTACCTTGGTGACGCGCAATTCGGCGCCGAAGCGCTCAGCCTGAGCTCGCATTCGCTCCATGAGTTCCGGCCCGGTCAACGCTTCGGGAAAACCGGGAAAATTCTCGATGTCCGTGGTGAGCATCAATTGACCGCCCGGCTGGTCGGTGGTCGAGGAGGGTTCGCCCTCAATCACGACCGGGTGAAGTTGGGCGCGTGCGGTGTAAATAGCGGCCGTGAGTCCGGCTGGGCCAGAACCAATAATGAGTACACGGGTATGAGTCACGGTTTCCTTAATGGGACGGGTCGGCGCTTGCGCCAAATGAGGAGACCCGTAGTGGTTGAGAGAGCGGATACCACGAGGTAAGTGATCCAGACGTGGTGGTCAAAGAGGTAGGTGGTGGAAAATCGCACGAAGCCAATCACCAATGCGCTGACGACGACGAGAGCGACGAGCAACAAGATAAAGCCGTACGCGACGAAGCGCCCGGCAAGCAGAATCGGACGTAACACGCGGTCGTGCAAAGCGTCCATGAAACGATCGAAATACGCAAAAATCGTGTCGACGACGTCGGGTTCGTGCTGATCGGGACCTTGGCTCACAATTAAAACTTAGACCATTCGGAGTCTGATGGACACTTTGGTTGACTGAATCTGCAACTTGTGCTCCTCATGTACTTCACAGCTTTTCGTCGTCAATTCTGGCCGCAGCGCCATCGTTACTTCTCGGGTACGTTGAGAGGGCTTTGCAATTCTTGGTCGCGCGGCCAAGACGATGCTGATGGTGTCCTCGGTCTGATGAGCGTACTGGTGCCTTTTGTCAATACCGCACAAGACGGGTTCGAACAGGAGGTGGCAACGTGGGTGACACGCCTGACCTGGAGCGATTCGTCCTGGCACAGGACGCCGGAGACGCTTACGCGACCGCCTGGACCGAGATCCGCGAAGGCGAGAAGCGTTCACACTGGATCTGGTTCGTGTACCCCCAGGTAGCTGGCCTCGGTCTCAGCGCCATGTCACGCGCCTACGCGATCACCGACCTCGACGAGGCGAGAGCCTTCCTCGCGCACCCGGTGCTCGGTCGCCGGCTCCGTGAGATCACCGCACTGGCCATCCGGCACCCGCCCAGAAGCGCCCGCGACATCTTTCTTAACGACGACGTCAAGTTCCATTCCTGCGTGACGCTTTTCTCGCTTGCCGCGCCCGAGGATCCCCTTTTTCGCACAGCGTTAGAGGTCTTCTTCGACGGCGTTCGCGACCAGCGGACGGAAGCGATCCTGGCGGCACAGGCCTCCTCGCAATGAGCCGGGTTCCATTGAAACGACGGTGAAAGCCCACCCCCATGATTCGACGAGTTGATACCAGGTAGCGGCCTTTTGGAACGTGACCGCGGCGACGCGAAGCGCCGGGGAAAAAGAATCGTAGAAGATGATGATCAGGGCAAGTCAACCAAAACGTCGTTCAAACGTCCGACGGAAAACCTAGTGGTGATCGTCGCTTCGTGCCTCGAGCCACGTGAGGCCAATGAGGCCGGGACCTCCGTGGGTGCCCACGGTGGGCCCCATGTCGGCGATCAACATCGGAAACTCCGTCCCGATATCAGTCACCAGAGCGCTCAGGGTGGCGACTTGATTGGATTGCGCGTGGATGAGGGCGAGGCGTCGAAGGGGAGCGTGGGACTTGGCGGTGGCGGCGATGGAAGCCATGGCGCGAGACGTGGTGCGCTGTCGTCCAGCCTCCGCGACGACGCCGTCGCGCAGTTCGAGCAACGGCTTGATCGAAAGGACCTGGCCGATCAGCGCCTTGGCGCCTCCGACGCGGCCGCCCTTAATGAGGTGGTCGAGGGTATCGAGCATCGCAACGACCCCCACGCGCGAGCGCTGCGTCAGTGCGTGCTGCTCCAGTTCATCGAGTGACGCACCTTCGAGGGCTCGTTCGGCGACGTCGATGGCGAGGAGACCTTGGGCCATGGAGACTGCCAGTGAGTCAACCACCCGCACGTCAATGACGTCCGCCACGGACTCGGCGGCGACGAGAGCAGACTGGTACGTCCCCGAGAGTGCGCTCGATAGCGCAACCACGACGACACCAGTACAGCCCTCGGCCGCGGCTGACTCGAATGCCGCGCGAAACGCCCCGGGGGAAGGGGCTGAGGTCTCTGGCAGAGTGCGCGATTGTGCGCAGCGTCTCCAGAAATCTTCAATCGACAACGTGACGCGGTCGACGAACTCTTCGTCGCCGAAACGGATCGAGAGTGACACCATGGTGATTTGAAGTCGATCGAGTTCGCTTTGCGGCAGGTCACTCGCGCTGTCGCATACGACTCGAATCTTGGTCACAGTTCCCCCTGGTCGCTCCTAGCCTTGCACCTTACGTCGTACTGGTTCGGTACCACGCTGGGCGACGAGGACAAAGAGGACATAGGTGAGAGCGCCCAGCGTGGCGGCGAGTGCGCCGCGCACGACCAGGCCGACGCCGCGCGTCCACGTGGGCGTAGACCACGCCGCGGCCATGACCAGTCCCATGGCCAGGGATGCGTAAATGCTGCGGCGTACGTGCACGCTCCAGACCGCTGAAATTACCGAGACCCCACGGGTGGCCAGGACACCGAGCGCGACCACGGCGGCGCCCGTGTAGGCGATGGACACACTGGCCGTGAGTCCGGCGAGTGAGTGGCGACCGAGTGCCACGCAGAGCGCGATCGTCGCGGCATTCTGTAGTGCGTAGAGGGCGAAGACGTCCGCCGCGCGTTGCATCGCCTGTAGACCGCGCACACAGAGTTGGAAGAGAGTGAAACCCGGTAGGCCCGCGGCCAGGATGGCTAGGACGGTACCCGCAGGTAGTTGGGTGGAGTCGTTGAGGTGGTTGAGCAAGATTCCCACCAGTGGTTGGGCGAGAATCATCATCGCTACCGTGGATGGAATGATGATCACCAATGATTGGCGAAGACCGAAGCTGAGTCGTTCGCCCAAGGATCGAAGGTCGCCCAGGGTGGCGTATTCGGCGAGTTGGGGGGTCAGAACTCCGAGGACCGATACGACGACGACCGCGTAGGGCATCTGCATGAACGACCAACCGTAGGTGTAGGCACTGACCGGACCACTGCCACCGGTGCCGAAGGCGAAGGCCAACAAGACGTAGAGCGATGCCTGATTGGCGACCACCACCAGTAGCGTCCAAGATCCGAGGCGGCCGATCGTCCGTAACGCCGGGTCGTGGATGTCGAAACGAAGGCGCAATCGACCGAGATCACTGCGAGCGAGGGTTGGCCACATGACGATGAACTGAACCGCAACGCCGGCGGTCGTGCCAAGGCCTAACCACCAGAGATCACTGGATCCGCTGAGAGACGCAACGCTGGGAGTTGGGTCGACGAGGTGGAACCACACCAAGACCGCCATACAAATAACGTTGTTGGCGACCGGGAGCCCACGAGCCAATGGCGAACTTGCGGCGCACGTTGAGCAGGGCTGTAGCGATACCGATCACCCCGTAGAAGAAGATTTGGGGCACGAACCAGCGTAGGAATTCAGTGGCGACGCGTCGTTGGGCGTGCAGGGCCCGCACCTGGGTGGAATTCGAGGAGTGTTGTAAGAAAGTGAAACCGTCGATGATCAACGGTGCGAACACCCACGCCAGCGCCGAGGCGAGCACCAAGACAATGACCGCCGCGGTCACGACGGTCGAAATAGAACGCCACGCCCGACGCTCGCCATCGAGAGCGAGTCGTTCAACGACGACCGGGATGAAGGTGGCACTCAGGACACCCCCGATCACTAGGTCGAAGAGCATGTTGGGGATCGTGTTGGCGAGATTGAACGCGTCGGCCAGGGGCGTGAAGCCCAGAACCCACGCCAGCACCAGGACCCGGAGAAGACCGCTGAGGCGAGAGGCCGCAGTACCCCCGGCCATGGAGAGGACGCGACCGCCGTGCGTGGCGCCGCGGCTCATCGTGCGTGCCGCCCCCGGGATTTTCTGCGATAGGTGCGCAGCCACCACCAGGCCAGAACGAGGAGCGACGTACCGCTCAAGAGGTAGCCGACGACTGAAGTTCCCACGCCGCGCACTTGGACCGCGGCGTGCGCCAGGATTAACTGGCCGTCGGGCGTGGTGAGTTCCAACTGCAGGGTTAGTGAACCGCCTTGGCGGTCGGTGGCCGCAATTCGTAAGGGGGTCGTGGGGGTCGACAATTGGACGACGTAGACCCTCTTGTTGTTGGGGAACGAGAGTCGGTCGGTGATGAGATGCAACAACACGGTGACGGGGTAGCGAGCAGAACTGAAGAGAGTGATGGGCAATTCGCTACCCGAGCCCGTCAGTGTGATGCCGGAATCATCAATGCGAAATCCGCTGAGCTGGGTATTGAGATAGGCAGTCGCGGCCGAGATTGCGTTCTGCCTATTTCCAGCACTACCAATCTGCTCGGAGCTCGCAAGATAGACCTGAAGTGCAACGGCCTGGGTAGGTGACGCTATGGCGTGCAAGTAGGAATTTGTGTTGCGGATGAGGGTCATCAATGACGTCACGTTGGTGTTCGACCACACCGAGGTGGAAGTCGAGTTCAGCGTGCGTTCAACGGGGCTATTGCTGGTGCCGATAAGGGATGGACTGAACGATGAGCCCAGCGTGCTGAAGGTGATAAAGGGGTTCGACTGGCTCGCCCGCAAGAGGAGATCAAGGTAGCTCGGCGAAATGGAACCGACGTTGAGAGGCACGATTATCGTGCGCAGTGATGACGCGTTAGGCGCTTCGAAGTGCAAGAACGCCAACGTCGCCAACGTCATCGCGGCTCGACGCCCGGGTTCGATACTCGCGTCGCCAGCCAACTGTTCGAGACCCCCATCGGTGGCGAGTCCCGTGACCGAAGTGACCCCCGTGACATGGAAGGGTGCGCCCCAACTCAGGGTGTTGGAGGGAGCCGGGGTGAAACTGGCGTCGGGCAATACCACGTCGCTCGAACCCTCGCGCGATAGTGCGTCCAGCGTCGCCGTCGATGGGGGAGTGGCGAGGAAGACCGGACCGTCGGTAAAGCGGCCGGTGATCGTTCGCAATAATGAGCTCGCGAGATTGATCTGTTCGGTGACTTCACCGGTGAATCCGTTGGCGGCAAGCCCCGCGAGGTCGGCGTTAGGTGGCGGCGCAACAATGGCGCGGTGCTGGGAGCTCGCGAGAGCGGCGGAGAGAGCGTTTCGCCACGGCAGGCCGGCCGAACTCAACAAGGCGTGACCGAGGGGAAGGTAGTTCACCGCCAGCGTGAGCGGTAACGAGGAATAACGGGCGATAACGCCGAAGTCGGACTGCGCAAGCGCGGCCGCCGCCCACGCCGTTGAATCGACTACGGGCACGAAATCGACGAGCAGGGGGTGAAGCACGCTCGCGACGTGCACCGCGACCATCGACCATTCGACGTAACGTACGCCGTTGATGGTGACCGCGATGCTGAGCGGGTAGACCCCGTCGCACCCCGTCGTGGGGCAGGGCAGGCGCAGGTGAAGTGGTTGGGTGCCGCATTGATGGCTCGGACCGATGCCCTGGGCGCTGAAGAGCGAGACCAGCAACGACAGTGTTGACCCCGTGACGCACGTGGGGTTGGTGACTACGGTCGTCGAGAGCGCGGTGGTGCTGGCGCCACTCCCGTCGACCAGCGCCGTGATTTCGGATCGATAGACGATCTGGGGGTAGAGCGAAAGTTGCACGAGGCTCGCCGGACCGTTCGTTATCGCCAAATTGAGTGCGAAGCCCGAGACCCCCAGCCCTGACATGTTCGCCACCGCGTCTTGGGAGACGACCGAGAAGGCTGGCGTCGTCTGAGCCTGCGCGGCCGTAGGCCACGTCAGCGTCGCGAGGCCAAGGAGTACGACGCTAAGCGCCCGCCACCAGGTTGAAAATCGGTGGAACATGCTGACACAGGCTACTTGCGACAGCGGTGGTGCAGCGTCTCTCGTAACCTTCAATCGCAGTGAACGCATTTGAAGACTTCCCACAACGACTCGCGCGCATCGCGCAATGGTCCGCTCCGCTCGCTCAGGCCTTCGACCAGGCGGGATTCAGTCTCTTCGCCGTCGGCGGCTCGATTCGTGACGCCATATTGGGTGTAGAGCCGGGTGGCGACTTCGAGATCGACTACACCACCAATGCGCGTCCGGATGATATTGCGCGCCTCATGACCCCGTTGTGCGCGGGTCTGTGGGAGCAAGGGCGTTCCTTCGGCACCATTGGAGGCATCTTGCGCGCTAACGGTCTCAAGGCGGAGGTCACCACCTTTCGCTCCGAGGAGTACGTCGACCATTCGCGCAAACCGGCAGTGCACTGGGGCGACTCTCTTCAGGCGGACCTGAGTCGCCGCGATTTCACCATCAACGCCCTGGCACTCGACGTCATCAACCTCTTAGCCCAACCCGAAGGCGTGCAGACGTTCTTTGACTACTTCGGGGGCTTCGCCGACCTGCACGACCGCCTCCTGCGCACGCCGATTGACCCCGAGGTCCTCTTCTCCGATGACCCGTTGCGGATGTTGCGAGCAGCGCGTTTCGCAGCCCGTTTCAATCTCAAGATCGATCCGACGTTGGAAGTCGCGGCGACGAACATGGCCGAGAAACTCACCATCGTCTCCGAGGAGCGGATCCGCGGCGAACTGGATCTGCTCATGGTGACCGAGCAACCATCGATCGGACTTGACTTCATCGTACGCACGGGTCTCGCTCGATACTTCTTTCCCGAACTGCCCATGCTGCAACTCGAACAAGACCCAATCCACCACCACAAGGACGTCTTGAAACACACGTGGGCCGTCGTGGACAAGACGTCGCCGCAACTTGACGTTGCGTCTGGCGGCACTGTTTCACGACATCGGCAAGCCCGCGACGCGCGCCATTACCGACGAGGGGGTCACGTTTTCGCTTTCACGAAGTCGTGGGCGCCAAGATGACGCGCAAGCGCATGACGGCGCTGAAGTATTCCAAGAACTTGATCGACGACGTCAGCAAGCTGGTCGAACTGCACCTACGGTTTCATACTTACAAGCTGGGCTGGAGCGACGCAGCCGTGCGCCGCTACGTGAACGATGCCGGTGCGCTACTGAACGAACTCAACGAATTGACGCGGTGCGACTGCTACGACGCGCAATTGGCGTAAGGCCGCCGAGTTGTCGCGACGGATGGATGAGTTCGAGATACGCATCGCCGAACTACGCGAACAAGAGGACCTCGATAACCAGCGACCGGCTCTCGACGGCGACGAGGTGATGCAATTGCTGGACCTCCGACCTGGACCGGCGGTGGGTCGTGCCATGAGGTTCCTGATGGAGATCCGTCGTGAAGAGGGCGAGATTACCAAGAGCCGAAGCCACACATCGAATCCGCGAGTGGTGGAGCGAACAGGTCGAGAAATGACAAACCCCCCGCCTCGAGGCGGGGGGTTTGCTCGGCAGGGGGAGACTATGGCCAGACGGGGTTTTCGCCACCGCTGGCGAAGTCCTCGATCATGTTGTGTGCGATGTCGTCATGGAACTGCACGGGCGGCGACTTCATGAAGTAGGCGCTGGGCCCCAGGATCGGGTCCACCGATACCGCGGTCCAGAGCGATTTTTGCGCATCGCACCGCGTCGATGATGACACCGGCCGAGTTGGGCGAGTCCCAGACCTCGAGCTTGAGCTCGACGTTGAGAGGTACGTCACCGAAGTTACGTCCCTCCATGCGGATGTAGGCCCACTTGCGGTCCTTGAGCCACGGCACGTGGTCGCTCGGTCCGATGTGCACGTCGTCGGCGTCCATCACGTAATTCTCGATCTGCGACGTCACCGCTTGGGTCTTGGAGACCTTCTTCGATTCCAGACGCTCGCGGTCGAGCATGTTCTTGAAGTCCATGTTGCCGCCCACGTTGAGTTGGTAGGTGTGGTCTAGGGCGAGACCGCGATCTTCAAAGAGACGCGCCAGCACGCGGTGCACGATGGTGGCGCCGACTTGACTCTTGATGTCGTCGCCGATGATCGGCACGCCCGCGTCGGCGAACTTCTTGGCCCATACGGGGTCCGAGGCGATGAACACCGGAATGGCGTTGACGAAGGCGCAACCCGCGTCAATGGCGGCTTGGGCGTACATGCGCTGCGCGTCCTCTGAGCCCACCGGCAAGTACGACACGAGGACCTCGGCACGAGCGTCGCGCAACGCCTGCGCGACATCAACGGGCTCGGCCGGCGACTCGTCGATGACGGCGCGGTAGTACTTATTCAGTCCGTCCATCGTCGGTCCGCGCTGAACGGTCACGCCCAGCGAGGGGACGTCGGCGAATTTGATGGTGTTATTCATCCCACCCTCGATCGCCTTGCCCAGGTCGTTGCCGACCTTGGTGGCGTCGACGTCGAAAGCGGCCACGAATTCGAGGTCGCTGACGTGATAGTCGCCGAGCATGACGTGCATCAGACCCGGAACACTGTCGCCCGCCTTCGCATCCTTGTAATACGTCACACCCTGGATGAGTGAACTGGCGCAGTTTCCGACGCCGGCGATGGCCACGCGAATCTTTTCCATGGCTCTCCTTTCCTACTTCGCTTCAGGCGCGAAGGTTTGCTGATTGTTTCGTTCGGTGGACAACAGGTTGTCGATCCACTCGAGGTCCAACTCGACGCCCTTGGCCGCGTGCGCCATGACGCTGCGGGCGTAGGTGTCGAGTTGTTCATTGCGTGCACCGGTCTGCATCTCAGCCAGTCGCTCCACAAGATCGGTACGGCGTCGCTCGAGAAGCGTGACGCGCAGAGAAGGGGTGAGGTACTTGGCCAGCGCCATGCGCAACGAGAAATTGCGCGAGTCGTCAAGGGTCGCGGGATCGGCCAGGAGCGCGACGAACTCTTCGCGTCCGCGAGGCGTGATCCGGTAGACCTTGCGCGAACGCCGACCCAGGCCTTGTGTGGCGCGCAACGCTCGCAAGGGACGCGCGTTCACCCGAGAGCGATCCGGTGGACAAGGCGTTGCCCCGCGGTTGGCTCGCTGGCACGACGGCCTCGACGAAACCGTGGCGTTCGAGGCGGTTGAGTGCGGGGTAAATCGAGCCGAACGAGATATTGGCTGAAACGGCCAAACGGTCGCGAACTTGGGTGCGAATCTCGTAACCATGATGATCCCGGTCCATCAACAGGCCCAGGATGGCGATATCCAACATGTGTTTCATCATATCAAATCGATATATCGAACGTGACGTCGTGACGAAAGTATGACGAAAATCCAACTTCTTACAGGTGGTTGGTAATGTCACGCGTAATGGATTCGAGTTTTCGCACTTCTACCGCCGACGGAGCGGTCGTCGAGTTCGGTCTAGTTCGTCACGCGCTGCTGGCCAAGATCGCCGCTGGCACCTTGCGTGCCAGCGACGTTTGCGACGCCCACCCGGAGCTGCTGCGTGCTGCCAAGAACATTGGACGCTCTACTGGCGAAAGGTGTCCGGTGTGCTCCGACGTCGAATTGGTCGAAGTGACCTACGTCTTTGGTGCACGCCTGCCGTCGGGCGGAACCTGTCCGACCTCGCGCGCCGAGTTGCTCAAGCTCGAGCGGCGGGCCGAACCCGTCCAGTGTTACGCCGTAGAGGTGTGCACTGGATGCCACTTCCATCACCTGGTGCGTAAGTGGTCCGCCGGCGGGCGGGTAGCGCGTCGCGCGATTGTCAAGCAGAACCGGTCGTGAGCACCGCGAGCGTTCCGTCGTTGCGCGCGCGAAAGCGTCGCCACGGCGGCGCCCCAATCGTCATGATCACCGCTTACGACGAGCCGACGGCGCGTTACGCCGACGCCGCCGGACGTCGACGCGATTCTGGTGGGCGACTCTCTGGCCAACGTCGTCCTCGGTCACGAGGACACGCTGCACGTCAGTGTGGAGGAGATGGCGCATCACGTGCGTGCGGTGGCCGCGGCGCGCCCGCGCGCCCACATCGTGGCCGACATGCCGTGGTTGAGTTATCACGTGGGTCCCGGCGCCGCAGTGGCAAACGCTGGGACCCTCATTCGCGCCGGGGCCCAGAGCGTGAAACTCGAGGGCGGCGCAATCCGTCGCGAGGTGGTGCGGGCGCTCATCGAGGCCGAGATTCCCGTCATGGGGCACCTGGGGTTGACTCCGCAGAGCGTGCTGGCCTTCGGCGGCTACAGGGTCCAGGGTAAGACCCGCGACGCCGCGAAGTTGCTCGTGGAGGACGCCCTGGTCTTGCAGGGCGAGGGCATCTACGCGCTGGTGGTCGAGGGAGTGCCACCTCTGGTGGGCAGCCAACTCACCCAAGCGCTCGACATTCCCACTATCGGCATTGGCGCGGGACCCGACACCGACGGCCAGGTCCTGGTGATTCACGATCTGTTGGGTCTCACCAAGCGGTCACCAGCCAAGTTCGTTCGACAGTACGCGGACCTGGGGAGCGCGATCACCGACGCGGTGTCGCGCTACGCCCGACGACGTGCGAAGTGGGGCGTTCCCTGATGCGAGCTGAGACCTACGAAAATCCGTCCGAACTCCTCGACTAGCCATTTTTAGGGCTTTCGGGTAGACTTTTCGTTCTCGCAAGCGCGAGGAAGTACCACACACCCTGCTCTGTCTTCCGCAGAGCCCGGACTCGTCCGGACCAGAGGGAAAGGAAAGTGGCCATGAGGCCTTATGAAACCATGATTGTCTTCGACACGGCCGTCGACGCACAGTCCATCCAGGTAGCGCTCGACCGAGCGCTTGAAACGATTCGTTCGAATTCCGGTACTCCAGGAAACATCGACCGTTGGGGCAAGCGTCCCTTGGCGTACGAGATCAACAAGCGCAAAGAGGGTTACTACGTGCTCGTGGAATTCACCGGTGAGCCGACTACGGTCGACGAGCTGGACCGAATCCTCACGCTCTCGGATGAAGTTCTGCGCTTCAAGATTCTTCGACGCAACGAGCGAGCCAACGCCAGCCGTGTCACGGCCCAGGCGTAGGTTCGGACGCTTCGCGACTAAGGAGAATAAATGGCCGATAACACCATCACCGTCGTGGGTAACGTCACCCGCGACCCCGAACTCAAGTTTCTGAACTCGGGTCAGGCTGCGCTGCGAATGTCCGTCGCCGTGAGCCGCCGCTGGCAGAACCGTCAGACCCAGGAGTGGGAGGAGAAGACCTCGTTCTTCGACGTCTCGGCGTACGGACCAATGGCCGAGAACAGCCGCGTCGTCGCTGACCAAGGGCTCGCGCGTCGTCGTGACTGGTCGCATGGAGCAGCGCTCCTGGGAGACCGAGTCCGGCGAGAAGCGTAACGCCTTCGAAATCGTCGCTGACGAGATCGCCCCGTCCCTGCGCTGGGCGACCGCCGTGGTCACCCGCACGCCCCGAGGCGAAGGCGGATCATCGAGCGTACGCCGACCGTCCCGCCCCGCCCGTACCAATGAATCCAGTACCTACGCTTTTGATGAGGAGCCCTTCTAATGCCCCGTAAGAATATGCCCACCCTGCCCAAGAGGGCACCCAAGATCGACACCCGTCGCGGTGCGAAGAAGAAGCCCTGCTCCTTCTGCCAGCACGGCGTGGGTTCGGTCGACTACAAGGACTTGGCCCAGTTGCGCAAGTACATCTCGGACCGCGGAAAGATCCGCGGCCGCAAGGTGTCGGGAAATTGCCAGCAGCACCAGCGTGACGTCACTGATTCGATCAAGACCGCTCGTGAACTGGCGTTGCTGCCATACACCCAGCGCACCGTGACCGAGCGTCGTGGGGACGAGGCGGCCGCGACGACCGTGGACCCCGTGGCCCTCGCCCCGACCGTGACGGCGCGGAGCGTTCGGCGGAGACCGAGGTCGCGATCGAGGTCGTCGAGGATGACTTCGTGACCGATGTCGACGTCGAGGAGGTGGGCGAATGAAGGTCCTTCTACGTTCAGACGTCCGTGGCGTGGGGCGACGAGGCGACATCGTCGAGGTGAAGTCGGGCTACGCCCGCAACTTCCTCCTGCCGACCGGCGCTGGCCTCCAGGCCAACGACACCATGGAGGTGCAGGCTGCCTCGATGCGTAAGGCTCGCGACTTGCGCGACGCACAGAGCCGCACCGCCGCTGAGACTCAGCGCGGCGTGATCGAAGCCGGTTACGGTGACGGTCGCCGCGCGCGCCGGATCCAATGGTCGACTCTTTGGCTCGATCACCGAGGCCGACATCGTGAACGCGTTGCGCACCGCGACCAGCATCTCGTTGGACCGCCACGCCATCATCATGGACGAGCACCTCAAGGAAGTCGGGGCCGGCCACCGTGTCGGCTCGCCTCTTCGAGGGCGTGGTTGCCACCATCAAGGTGGAGGTCGTGGCGAAGTAACGCTACGCAGTTCAGTGACGACGCCGGGGCAACAGCGCCCCGGCGTCGTGCTGTTCGGCGAGATGTCACAGGTAGTTGTCATCATGGCGGCATGCGGTTACCCACAGGGATTTCCCCACGTTGTTGTTCTTGCGAGACACAGGCGTTTTCGACGACCGTTGTTATCCCATGACGCAACTTGAATCCGACCGCGGCCGTTCCACATCAACCACTCCCGCGGGACGAGTCCCCCCAAGCGCCATCGAGATGGAGGAGTCGCTCATCGGCGCCATGCTGCTTTCGCCCGAAGCGGTCTCGATTGCCTACGAGACGGTCGAGCCCGAGGACTTTTATCGACCGCTGCACGCGCAGATCTTCTCGGCGATCATGGCTCTGGCGAACGCCGGCGAGCCAGTGGACTACGTGACGGTCCAGGCGAAGCTTCAAGAGCAGGGTGCCGCCGCCGTCGAGGTCGGGTTGCTGTCGTCGTTGCAGATGAACACCCCCTCGGCCGCCAACGCGCGCCACTACGCCGAGAGTCGTGCACGAGAAGGCCCAGCAGCGCCGCCTGATCGCCGTGGCGGGCGAGATCGTCGACGACGCCTACGTGGCGACCGACGACGTCGTGGGACTCATTGACGACGCCGAGCGCAAGATCAATCAGATTGGCGACACTAACCGCATCGATACCGTCTCGCCGCTGCAGCGACTCCTTGTCGCCGAGGCCAACATCCTCGAAGAGCGCGGCGAGACACGCGGGCAGTTCAACGGGCTCGAGACGGGTTATCGCTCTCTCGACCTCGTACTCCAGGGTCTCCAGCCCCATAGCCTGACCATCGTCGGCGCCCGTCCCGCGATGGGAAAGACCGCCTTCGCACTGGGGATCCTCACGCACGTGGGCGCCGTGGTCAATCGTCCGGCGTTGTTCTTCTCGCTCGAGATGAGCCGCCAAGAACTTGCCGAACGCATCCTGGCCTCGACGGCACGTATCGACTCCTCCAAGCTCCGTACCGGTGACTTGAGTGACGCCGACTGGAATCGAGCGCAGGACGCCTTCGGGTACCTGCAGTCCGCCAAGGTATTCATCGACGATAATCCGAGTCTGACCGTCATGGACGTGCGCTCTCGCGCTCGCCGCATAAAGCAACAGAACGGCGACCTGGGCGTGGTCATCATTGACTACTTGCAACTGATGAGTTCACGCGGCAAGTCCGAGAACCGCCAGGTCGAGGTGTCGGAGATGAGCCGTGCACTCAAGATTCTCGCTCGCGAGTTGAGTTGTCCCGTCATTGCGCTCTCGCAGCTGTCGCGAAAACTCGAGGAGCGTTCGGACAAGCGTCCGATGATGAGCGACTTACGTGAGTCGGGATCACTGGAACAAGATGCCGACGTCGTTTTGTTCCTGTACCGTGCGGAGCAGTACGGCGAAGTGCCCAACGACAAGAAGTCCGAAGCGGAGATCATTGTGGGAAAGAACCGCAACGGTCCCACTCGCACTGCCCACCTCACCTGGCGTGGCGAGTTCGCTCGATTCGACAACGTCGCCGACAGCAGCAATTTCTAGTGCTGCGAGCCGCTGGACATGAAGGATGACCAGTTGCCGGATAGCTACTTGATCGTCTTTGGTCAGCGGTCTTGATCAACGACTTCTCGTTAGTAGATCCGCGCAACGTAGACGTTGCAGTGTGTTCAATGGAGTACCAAAACCACGCGACCCACCCAGTCCAGCACTGATTGGGTTGTCGCATCGCTCGACGTGACTGGCTAACTAGAAAGTGCCAGTTGTCTCTTCACCGTGGACATGTCGAAGTAGGAAGTGATCGCGCGAATCTTTCCGTCACTCAGGTCCATTCGCAAGGCCGCTGCGACGCTAAAGCGCTGGCCCGTCGGAGGATTAGGTCCGAGGGGTCCCGCCATCGTTCCGCTCTCAGTCACCTCTGCGAAGACCCTGTCGTCGTCTACGCTCAGGTCGACGATCTCGAACCTGTGGTCCGGGAAGGTGTCGAAGATGCTGCTCCATAACTGCGAAGCGGCTTCTTTCCCGGAAAGCGCGGGCTCACCGGACGCGGCGTTTCGAATCTTCACACCCTCTTCGATCAGCGCGAGCATCAATTCGACATCATGATCGTTATGAGCTTCAATCCAGGCCGTTACTACCGCACTGTCATTCGTGGTCACCAGTTCCCTCCTTCGGTTCACATATCTCTCTAAAGCACACTACGCACGTATAGTTGTTATGTCAATGATTGATTAGTCAATTATAATTTCCTCAACGTTCCGGTAGTCTGTCGGCGTGGCACAGAAGCCCTCCCGAGAGAAGATGGAAGCCTGGGTCGGGGTGATAGCGACGTACGCGTCGGTGATGAGGGCGCTCGAGACGGAGATGCTCGAGCAACACGGCCTACCGATCACATGGTTCGATGTTCTCAACCGCCTGGAACAGGCCCCTGGGCATCGTCTGCGAATGCACGAGTTAGAGGCGGCGTCAGTATTCACGCGTAGCGGAATTACTCGCCTCTCTGATCGGCTCGAAGGTGCGGGCCTCGTGCGGAGAGAACACTCCACAGATGATCGACGCGGTGTGATCCTGGTGATCACGAAGGAAGGCACCGACAAACTCGCAGAGGTATGGCCGGACCATTTGAGCGGAATCGAGGAGCATTTCGGCCGCCACATCAGTGCAGCCGATGCTCACGCGCTGCGCAGAATTCTCGTCACAGCGCTTGGATCAATGCCAACTGTCAGTACTCGGCACGCTACGCCAGATCCTACAAAGTAGGCCCTCTGGTCGGCGCCAACTGAATGATTTAGCTCGTTCAGGCGAGGAGGCGCAGTCCCGGTGGCAAGTGGTCCACGTGCGGTAACTTACCGTCCTCAAGTTGCACCGAAAAACCTTGGCCCGATAGGCGAAGGCCGCTCACGGAGAGCTGATCACGGTGTGCGAGCGGGGAGAAGGCCACTGTTCCGCGCGGTACGTCAGGTCGAATACCGACGACCGCAGTCAAGATGGAGACGGCCGACGCTGCCGCCCACGCCTGGGGGTGGCACGAAGCGGGGTAGGTGCGCGGTCCGGACTGCCGGACTCGAGCATCGCCCGCGTACAGTTCGGGCAACCGGTACTCGAAGTGCGCCGCAGCGGCCAGAAGGCCTTCCACGAGGGAAGCTGCCGCTTCGTCAGCGACCCGCCCTGGAACCGTGCGCAAACCAGCGATCGCAATTGCGGTGTCGTGTGCCCACACCGAACCGCAGTGGTAGCTGAGAGGGTTGAATCCCTTCGACGACGCCGCCAGAGTGCGCAAACCAAAGCCACTGTTGAGGTCAGGTCCACCAAGACGTCGGGCCACTAATTGCTCCTCCTCGGCATTGAGCAATCCAGTGCCGAGGAGATGGCCGATGTTGGAGCTGAGGGAATCGACCGGCGTGCCGCTGGCGTCCAGCGCAATAGCGGGGTAGGGGCCGTCGGCGTCTTGCACCCAAAACGATTCCCGGAAACGACGGGCGAGACCGTCGGCGAATTCGCGCCAACGTTCGGCGCCAGGTCGCGCGAAGGCGTCGAGCAAATCAGCGCCATGCATCGCGGCTTCGTAGGCGTAACCTTGGGCCTCGCACAGGGCGATTGGCGCGGTGGCCAGTCGCCCGTCACGAAATTGGACCCCGTCGGAGGAGTCCTTCCAGCCCTGGTTGGTCAGACCGTGACCAGTCTCATCGACGTAACTGAGAAACGGTCGATCCCGGCAGCCGAAGTCGACGATCCAGTCGAGGCAACGCTCCATCGGAGCCAGGAGCCCCTCGACTTCGGACTGGGGTAATCCCCAGCGCCACGCGTCGTGCAGCAAGCACACCCACAGCGGCGTGGCATCCACGGTGCCGTAGTACACGGGGGGCAGCGCCAGCGTCGTCTTACCATCGGGACCCGTGGTGAATGCTTCGTGGCGTACCGCCTCTTGTCGAAGTTCGTGCAGAATCTTGCCCGGTTCTTCGTTGGTCACGTGGTCGACGCGATTTCCCTGTCGTCGCGCGAGGGTGCGCAATGTGCCGAGCGCCACGTCGGTCCCGAGTGGCAACATCATTCGCGCGGCCCAGATCGAGTCGCGGCCGAACAAGGTGAGATACCACGGTGCGCCGGCGGCGACGAAAGGGTCGGCGGGAGAAAGTGAAGTCGCCATAGTCAGACCCGCTAGATCGGCGAGGCTGCGCTCGAACATTCGTGCGAGACGAGTGTCGCTCGTCTTCAGCGATACTGGTTTGCCCGCCGCGTCGAGGAGGGAGGAGCTGGGGTGTATCGCAGAGACGACCGGTGGGGGACCCCCCTGGCTCAGCACCGAGAGAACGACGACCCGTGATGAGCCGGGCTCGAGGTCGAGTTCACAATCGAAGGTGCCGTTTTGGGGA
The DNA here is from genome assembly GCA_963734655.1 of uncultured Acidimicrobiaceae bacterium. Classification (GTDB taxonomy): domain Bacteria; phylum Actinomycetota; class Acidimicrobiia; order Acidimicrobiales; family RAAP-2; genus RAAP-2. The sequence continues at coordinate 270,890 of CAVTHY010000002.1, forward strand.
TCGACGTGGTCGGGCTCGGGCGTAACAATCGCCTGGACGCTCCCGATGTCGGACTGTCCCCAACTGAGTCGCGAACCTTCGGCGCTCGGGGGCACCGGCGTTGTTCGTGAACCCGACTTGACGGTGGCGATGGCGGCCAAGTCGCACGAGAGGCGCAGGCGCAAAGAGAGACGGACGCTGAACCGCGCACACGATGAGAACACCAGTTCTTCGGTCATCCCGCTAGGATTAATGGTTCGACGCCGACTCAAAAATATCACTGGATCAGGTGATTCGAAGCCATCTTTGAATACGGTCGCCTCAAATCGATTGTGGCTCCCGCCCTCGATGTCGAAGCCGACGGACAGTGGCTCTTCACCGTCCACCGTCACGACTAATTCGCTCAGCACTCGAACGTCATGAACGTAGAGCCCCTGAGCACCTTCGAGTCGGATCTGGCCGTCGTTGTCCGAGAGGGACAAGGCGGGTGCGCATACGGCAGTGACTAAACGGTGCAATGCGGGTTGGCGCTGCCCGGCTGTGCTCGTATCGTTGAAAAGTGGCGTGGATTTGGCCTCCGAATGGTTGTCGCCAAACATGCCCACACCTTCCGAGACGAAATTGTAATTATTCATACTAGCAATTTTGAACGTTCATATGCGATACTGACCAAACACTCCGTAGTGGAGTTTGAAACATCTACGAAGTCCGGGGGGATGAGCGCAATGATAGGGAACGGGGCAGAGCGGGGCGGCGGCGTGATTCGGCGTTTACCCGCGACCGTCACCAAACGCGCGACCATCGAGATGGTGGCGCGCCACTGCGGGGTCTCTCGTCAAACGATTTCGAACGCGATCAACGCTCCCGAACGACTGCGCCCCGCGACTCTTCAAAAGGTTCTGAAGGCGATTGACGAATTGGGGTACCGACCGAGCCACGCCGCTCGCTCACTACGAACTCACGCCACCAACGTCATCGGATGTCGGCTCCTCCCGAGCAATTACGGCGGTACGGGTGGCGTCCTGGATGGCTGGTTCCACGCATTGTGCGCTGCGGCTCGATCCGGCGGCTACGACGTCCTCACGTTCGCGGCGTCGTCCGACGACGAGGAGATCGAGGAGTACGACGATCTCTTGCGTCGACGTGTGGTCGACGGCTTCGTCTTGACCAACACTCACCATCTTGATCCGCGTCCCGGGTGGCTCAACGAACACGGGGTGCCGTTCGTGGCCTTTGGTCGGCCGTGGGGCGACCCCAAAGCTCCGCATTCGTGGGTCGACGTGGACGGCGCCAGCGGCACCGGCGATGCGGTTCGACACCTCGCGAGCCTCGGCCATTCGAGGATTGGCTTCCTCGGGTTGGCCAAGGGCAGCGGTGTGTGCGACGACCGGTTTCAGGGTTGGACGTCGGCGATGCGAGCTCTCGAACTACCGACCAAGGGACTCGTGGGGCGCGCCGAAGATGGCATCGCTTCGGGACGCGCGATTGCGGAAAAACTGCTGGACGGACCGCGGCCGCCCACCAGCCTGGTCTGCGTGAGCGATTCGATGGCGGTGGGAGCGATGAGGGCGGTCGAAGACCGAGGGGGGGTTCCTGGTCGCGACCTCGCGATTGTCGGCTTCGATGACAGCCCCATCGCCTCGGTCATCCGCCCGGGCCTCTCCAGCGTCCGCCAGCCCATCGTGGCGGTCGCCGGGGAGTTGGTCGCCGCGCTCCTCGCCGAATTGTCCGACGTCAACCGGCGACCTTCTCGAATTTTGCTGGCACCACGACTCATAGTGCGCGACAGCAGCGGAGTGTCGGCGAGAGCCGACGAGTCCCCATCCATCGACGAAGCATCCGCGCCAGCACCTTCGGCGTCGGCGCGCGCAACACAGCGGCTTCGACCACAGATCTCAGCAAAGGCCTGAGGAGAGTAATGAAGAAGGGGACCTAGTCCAATGAAAAAAACAAACGTCTTTGGAGCGGTGGCGCTCAGCGTTGCGCTGATACTGCCACTGGGGGGCACCATCGCGTCGGCCAGTTCGTCGAAGCCCAACACCGTCACGTTGAGCGGCAAGACCAAGGGAATCACCCTGAGCCTGATGTTCGGCTCCTCGGGGACCGCCGAAACTAAGGCAGTCAATGCCGCCGCCGCCGCTTGGGGAAAAGCTTCTGGCAACAAGGTGAACGTGATTGCCGCATCGAACTTCAACCAGCAACTGGCCCAAGGATTCGCGGGCGGTACTCCGCCGGACGTCTTCTACCAGTCCTCGAGCACACTGCAGACGTTCGCCAAGCAGGGTGACCTGCTCCCGTACGCCAGTTTGGCGGCAAAGGCGAGCGATTTCTACCCGTCGCTCGTCAAGGCGTACACATACAACAAATCGTGGTACTGCGTACCCAAGGACTTCTCTAACTTGGCCCTGGAGATCAACACCACGATGTGGGCCGCGGCCGGACTCACCAGCGCCGACTACCCCAAGACGTGGGCACAGTTGGTGACCGATGCTCAGAAATTGACGAACAAGTCCGCGGGAGTGGTGGGCCTCGATGTTGGCAACACCATGGACCGTCTTGGTGCTTTCTTCGCTGAGAATGGTGGCTCGTACATGAATAAGGCGGGTACCAAGTTCACTTTCAATTCGGCGCAGAACATCGCAGCGCTGAAGTGGGTACAGTCCTTGGCCAAGCAGGGCGTGCTCGCCTTCCCGTCCCAGCAGAGTGCTGGTTGGGCCGGTGAAGCGTTCGGTCTCGGTAAGGCTGCGATGACGACCGAAGGAAACTGGATCATCGGTGCGATGAACTCCAGCTACCCGAAGATCAAGTGGGTCGCGGTTCCGATGCCCAAGGGTCCCGGGGGTCACTTGGGAACGCTGACGTTCACGAACTGCTGGGGCATTGCTGCGCAGACCAAGTACAGTGCCGCGGCCGTGAGTTTCGTCAAGTACCTGACGTCGTACACCCAGCAGTTGAAGTTCGCCAAGGCCTTCGGTGTGCTTCCGGGACGGGTCTCGGCAGCGACCGCCTACGCGAAGGCGGTGCCGTCGGTGGCTGCGTTCGTAGCGGGTGCGAAGTACTCAATGGCGCAAGTGGGCACGGTCGGCTTCCCGACGGTGCAGGCGGCGTTCGACAGCCAGGTGACGGGTCTCGCGACCGGATCGTCTAACCCGGTGACGATGCTGAACGGATTGCAGTCGAACGCGAACGCGTTGCTGCAGCCGTAGTTGATTGCAACGTACCCGTGGGTATCGGCGCTCGCCGGTGCCCACGGGTACGTTGAGTAGTATGACTGCCCCCCACCCAACTTTTGCTCGATAGAGTTCGACCGGAGGTGCGTGATAATGACGACTGTCCCCCTCGGCGGCGAACCGCCGCCACCCAATATTGCGACGTCGGCGACGCCACCATCCTCGAAGCGCAAGAAGCGTCGGCGAAGCGCTGCCAATCGCGGTCAGAACCTCTTCGGCTGGATCTTCGTGTCGCCGGCCCTGGCGATCCTGATTCTCTTCCTCGTCGTACCCATCATCCTCGCGTTGTACATCAGCTTCACGAACTGGTCCGGCATCACCAGTCCGTTCTCCAGCGCCGTCCACTTCGTGGGACTCCACAACTACAAGACGATTCTCACCAAGCCGGGCCTGGCGCAATTGAACTTCGGCACCGCGGTCCGCAACAACTTCTATTACGTCATCTTCGTGGTGCCACTGCAGACGGCGTTGGCCCTCTGGCTCGCCATTCTCGTCAACAACAAGTTCCTCAAGGGCAAAGGATTCTTTCGAACGGCCTTCTACTTCCCGTCAGTGACCAGTTCGATCGCCATCACCACGGTCTTCATCTTTCTCTTCACTGGCACGGGAGCGGTCAACCGAGTCCTGAGCGTGTTCGGGATCACTGGTCCCAATTGGCTCTACGATCAGAACGGCGTCTTCACCACGATCCTGTCCTCACTCGGCGTTCACAATGCTCCTTCGTGGGCCAACTTCCAGATACTCGGGCTTCCACTGTGGGACTGGCTCGCCGGACCCTCCTTCGGCATGTGCGTGATCATCATCCTCGCCATCTGGACGACCTCGGGCACCTTCATGCTGTTCTTCCTGGCCGCGCTGCAGAATATTTCAGAGGAGGCCGAGGAGGCCAGTGAGATGGACGGAGCAACCTCGTGGCAGAGGTTTCGCTACGTCACGCTGCCGATGATGCGACCCGCTGTGATGCTCGTGGCCACGCTCGGCTTCATCGGCACGTGGCAAGTCTTCGATCAGAGTTTCCTCACCGGACCGAACAATCCGACCATGGTGACCCCCGCCTATCTCGCATATCAGGTGAGCTTCTCGAACTTCGCCTTCGGCGAGGGGGCCGCGATTGCCTTCGTGCTCTTCGCCTTCATCGTGGTGATGACCCTCCTCCAGCGTCGATTCGTGAAGGAGGATCTCACGAAATGATCAATCGATACCGGTCGAAGTACCTGCGCGTCTTGGCGTACGTCATGCTGGTCTTCTTCGCCCTTCTCTACCTGGCGCCCTTCGCTTTTGAGATTGCCAACTCGTTCAAGACCGACGGCGACGCGAGTTCCAACGGATTGTCGTTGGTTCCACACCCCCCGAGCGTCTCAGCGTGGGACCAGATCTTCGGCATTACCAATAACGGGATCACTGATATTCCCCGCTGGCTCTTCAACAGTGCCTTCGTCGCCACATCGATCACCATCGCGAGTGTGTTTCTGGCGAGTCTCGCGGGGTACGCCCTCGCGCGCCTCGACTTCAAAGGTCGCCGCATCGTCTTCGGTCTGGTGATCGCGACCCTGGCCGTCCCGAGCGTCGTCTTGTTGATTCCCCAATTCCTCATGCTCAAAGAACTCGGTCTGTTCAATACCTACGCGGGAATGATCCTGCCGATCTGCGTCTCGGCCACGGGGATCTTCATGATGCGCCAATTCTTCCTGCAGGTGCCCGTCGCTCTCGAAGAGGCCGCCCGTATGGATGGCGCAGGTATCTTCACGACGTGGTGGCGAGTCGTGCTCCCCATTGTGCGACCCGGAATCATCACCCTGACCATCATTTCGTTCCAAGGGGCCTGGAACCAGTTCGCCTTCTTCCAAGTGGCGACCATCTCACCCAAATACTTCACCCTCACGACGGGCTTGGCCAACATCGTCGGCGGGGGCCTCTCCGCCGGCAATCAATTCCCCCTCAAGCTCGGGGCGTCACTGCTCACCACTATCCCGATCGCGGTGCTCTTCTTCGTTTTCCAGAGGTATCTCGTGCGCGGTCGCCTCGAGGGCTCGATTAAGCAGTGACGGTCTCGACGTCACGGACAGCGACACCCCGGGGATGGAAGTGATAGCGCATCAGCTATAGATCGCCAGTTTCGTCTCGCTGTCGAAGAAGTGCAGGCGTGCTGGATCGATGTAGAAGCGCGCCCGTTCGCCCGCGCTGATCCGCGCCCTGGCCTCGGTTCTAGCGACGCCCTCGCCTCCCTTGGTGAGTGTTCCCTTGTCGAGTCCCTGCGAATCATCGGTCTCCACTTCGGTCACTCGAACGGCTTGAGCGTCACTCACGAAGTGAACGAGCAACTCCGAGCCCAGTGCCTCCACGAGCTCGACGTCACATTCGAACGGGGCGCCACCCGTTTGGGCCTCACCGTGCTCCTCGCTCGCGAGGATCATATCTTCAGGTCGTAGGCCCACTACCACCCGTCCGTTCGCGTATTTGCGCAGCGCCGGCTTCAACGCGTGCACGGCCGCCGGAAGTTCGATGCGTTGCGTGCCGATATTGACGTAGCTGGCGTCCTCTGCGAGCACCCCCTCGAACAGATTCATGCCCGGCGAACCGAGGAAACCGGCGACGAACAGGTTCCTCGGATGGTCGTAGAGAGCTTGTGGGACGTCGCACTGCTGCAGCACGCCAGCGCTAATGACGGCGACCCTGTCACCCATGGTCATGGCTTCTACCTGATCATGGGTGACGTACAAGGTGGCCACGGCGAGTCGTCGCTGGATACGGGCCACTTCGGCTCTCATCTGCACGCGAAGCTTGGCGTCCAAATTGGAGAGCGGCTCATCCATGAGGAATGCGCTCGGTTCTCGCACGATGGCGCGACCCATGGCCACTCGTTGGCGCTGACCTCCGGAGAGCTGTCCGGGTTTACGGTCCAGACTCTCGGTGAGACCGAGGAGCGCCGCGGCGTCTTCGACCTTCTGACGGATCTCGCTCGGGGGCAATTTCCTCAGCCTCAAGGCGAAGCCGATGTTCTCCGCAACGGTCATGTGGGGGTAGAGGGCGTAGTTCTGGAACACCATGGCAATGTCACGATCGCGTGCCGAGACCTCGTTCATCACGCGATCACCGATGTGAAGGGTTCCCTCGGAGATGTCCTCGAGACCGGCCACCATGCGTAACGCGGTCGTCTTGCCGCACCCGGAGGGACCGACGAGGACCATGAATTCACCGTCGGCAACTTCGAGGCTCAACTGGTGGACGGCCTCGAACCCATTGGGGTAGACCTTGGTGACATCTTCGAGGGTAATCGCGGCCATCTTCGTTCTCCTTTGCGCTGCCCGGGGGTCAACAAAGTTCGGAGCTCAACGAAACTCTAGTTTGCTGCGGGTGCCGTTACTCCGTGTTCTGAGGGTGGTGCGCGCAGCGAGGGTCGCGGGGCAATGACGTCGACTCCGGTGGGTCCTCGGGGGGACGGACCGACCCGAGACCGTCGTATTCCTCCGCTGCGGACGCCGTCGCGAGGTGGCCCTTGCTACGAGCGACACACGGTGTGGCCGAACCGATGTCCCTAGTGAAATAGGGTTGATTCGAAGACCGAGGTGTAAGTGAACTCTCCCGATATCCAAGGCGACCCCAAAGTGCCCCCAGCGGAGCCCGATGTTGATTCGGCGAAGGGTGATTCCTCTCGCCACCGCCCGAGGGAAGCAACCGTCAGTCCATTGCGGCCCGACGACTTCAGCCTGCTGTGGTCACTGAGCCAGGAACCCTTGGCCAGTGTCTTTCCACCGATTGCCGACTACGCGTTTCTCTCGGACTGCACCAATAGCTGCCTCGTGGCCCCGACGGGCAATATCGAATGGCTCTGCCTACCTCGTCCGCACGACCCCAGCATCTTCGGGACAATTCTTGACCGCGCGGCCGGATCGTTTCGACTGGCGCCCGCCGATAGGGCGGTACCGGCTCACCGCCAGTACATCCCGGGAACAATGGTGCTCGCCACGACGTGGCAGACCCGCGGTGGCTGGTTGCTCGTCAATGACTACATGGCAGTCGGTCCCTGGCACCACCACGCCGAACGAGCCGACTCCTATCGACGAACGCCCAGTGACTTCGATGCGCGACGAAGTCTCATTCGCACCGCGACGTGTCTGCACGGCACGGTCGACGTCGTACTCAACTGCGAGCCGTCCTTCGACTACGGGCGCGCCGACGCGAACTGGGACTACACGGGTGACGACTATGACCAGGTGGCTACGGGCAATCCCGACCACATTCGTCTGATGCTGTCGGGCGACATGAAGTTCGGCATCGAGGGACGCGCGGTGCGCGCCCGTCGCCGCCTCACTGAAGGTGAGACGCTGTTTGTGGTGTTGAGTTGGGGTGACACCCAGCCTCCCACGACCCGTGTTCAAGTCGACGCGTACCGTGCGGAGACGAATCGGTTCTGGCGGGGCTGGATTGACGGCGGTAACTTTCCCGAACATCGCTGGCGCGAACTCCTTCAGCGCAGTGCGCTCACTCTCAAGGGGCTCACCTACGCCCCCACGGGGGCTTTGCTCGCCGCCCCCACGACGTCACTTCCCGAGGAGCCGGGCGGTTCTCGAAATTGGGATTATCGCTACACCTGGATACGCGACGCGGCCTTCACGTTGCGATCACTGCACGCGCTGGGTTTCAACACCGAGGCGGACGACTTCCTGGCGTTTCTGGGTGACGTGCTCGAGCCCAAAGGCGATGTCGGCAGCAAAACCGTCCCGGCGAGGGCGAATCTGCAGGTCCTCTACCCGGTCGACGGCGCCACCACGGTGCCCGAGAGCGAGTTGGACCACTTCACCGGGTACGCCGGCAGTCGACCGGTGCGTATCGGCAACGCGGCGTATGACCAGAACCAACTCGACGTCCTCGGGGCGATCGTCGATTGCATTTTCGAGCAGACGCAGTCTCGCGATGCGCTGAGCGAGCGCTCGTGGCGCATCGTGGTACAGGCGGTGGAGGCGGCCCTTGCCTCATGGCGCGACGTCGACCGCGGAATCTGGGAGATTCGCGGCGAACCCCAACATTTCACCTTCTCCAAAGTGATGTGCTGGGTGGCCGTCGATCGAGGTGCGCGGCTCGCGGCGATGCGTGGCGAGAAACTCCGAGCGGATCTCTGGTGGAGCGCTGCCCAGGAGATCCACGCCGACATCTGCGCCAACGCGTTGAGTAGCGAGGGCTACTTCGCGCAATCGTACGGTTCGGACGATTTGGATGCCTCCCTTCTCCTACTGGGCGCGTTGCATTTCCTACCCCCCGACGACGAGCGCATCCGAGCCACCGTGCTGGCGATCGCTGACGAGTTGAGCGACGGTGCCTTCGTGTATCGCTACCACCCGAAGTTGACCGACGACGGGCTCGGCGGCCAGCCCGAGAGTAGTTTCACCGCGTGCTCATTCTGGCTGGTATCGGCACTCGTTGAGATAGGTGAACTCGATCGGGCGCGAACCCAGTGCGAGAAGCTGGTGGGAGCGGCGAGCGAGTTGGGCCTCTACGGTGAGGAGATTGATCCCACCACGGCGCGCCACCTAGGGAATTTTCCCCAGGCCCTCACGCACTTGGCTCTCATCAGTGCATTGCTCGACGTCATTGCGGCGGAGAAGTTGGCATCCGACCGGTAGCCATCGCCGGGTTCGATTGCCGCGGTCCGCATTGGCGGGGATTGGACGGGCGAGAACCGGTCCGCACCACTCGGTGCGCCGTTAGGCTCTCGCTCGCCAGTCGATCGACTGTGCGTCGGCAACTCCGTCGTCGATACCGTTCACGCGATGTCGAGGACACGGGAGTTCAGAGCGAAGAGGAATTGATGAGCGACTCCACCTTCCCGGGCGGTACCTTCACCCTCCTCAACGGCGTGACCCTGACGAGAATGGGATACGGCGCAATGCAACTGGCCGGACCCCACGTCTTTGGTCCTCCCACCGACCGCGAGGCGGCGGTGGCGGTACTGCGCGAAGTGCTCGACGCTGGTGTCAATCATATCGACACGAGCGACTATTACGGTCCCCACGTCACCAATCAGATCATCAAAGAGGCCCTGCATCCCTACCCGGACTCGTTGCACCTGGCGACCAAGGTGGGCGCACGTCGCGATGAAAACGGTGGTTGGCCTCACGCGCGCAGCCCCGACGAACTTCGTCAGGGCGTCTTCGACAATCTGGAGAATCTGGGACTCGACGCCTTGGACATCGTCAATCTGCGTGTCGGGGGATTCTCGCATCCCGAGGATGAATCCATCGAAGAGCCCTTCACGGCGCTGGCGGCGCTTCAGCAGGAGGGGCTCATTCGGCACCTGGGTCTGAGTACCGTGTCCGCGCAACAGATCGCTCAAGCGCAGGCCATAGCGCCGGTGGTGTGCGTGCAGAACTTCTACAACATCGCGAATCGACAGGATGATGAACTGATCGACTCACTGGCGGCGCAGGGCGTCGCCTACGTCCCCTATTTCCCCCTGGGAGGGTTCACACCACTACAGTCCGACGTCCTCGGAGCGGTCGCCACTCGCCACGCGGTGGCGCCGATGGCGGTGGCGCTCGCGTGGCTGCTCCAACGTTCGCCCAATATCTTGCTCATTCCGGGCACGTCGTCGTCGCAACACTTGCGCGAGAACCTCGCCAGCGCTGCGCTGACGTTGTCGCCCGAGGACGTCGCCGAACTTGACGCTATTGGCGCGTAGGTAGCGAGGCGCACGCCTCGAAAGCGCTAGTGGGACGACCGCACATCCGCCGACGTGGGAGCGCGATGCTGCGGGTCGGCCGACTCTAGGAGTAGGCGCCACTCCGCGCGCGCGATGGACGTGCGAGCAGCGTCGACGGCGTCGGGGTTGACCGACACCGACGTGATACCCATGCGGACCAGTCGTTCGGCGAACTCGGGGTGGTTCGAGGGTGCTTGACCACACAGCGACGACGTGATGCCCGCGGCGCGGCAGCGCGTGATGATGCGTTCGATCGCGTCGAGGACCGCGGCGTCGGACTCGTCGAAGAGTTCGGCACACTTCTGGGAATCGCGATCCACCCCGAGCATCAATTGGGTGAGGTCGTTACTCCCAATTGAGACCCCGGTGATGCCCATGGCGGCGTATTCGGGGATCCGATACGCCACCGAAGGAACTTCTGCCATCACCCAGACGGGCAACTTGCCCGCCACGGGGCTGTCGGCGACAATTGCCAGACACGCCTCAAGTTCCCAGCGGGTCCGCACGAAAGGGATCATCAAGGTGATGTTGGGGGTCTGCGCGTGGACCTTGGCGAGGACGTCGAGTTCCAGTCGGAAGACCTCGGGATCGCGCACGTAGCGATAACAACCGCGATAGCCGATCATCGGGTTCTCCTCGACGGGCTCGAAGCGGTCACCGCCCTCGAGATGGGAGAACTCGTTGGAACGGAAGTCGATACTGCGATAGACCACGGGTCGTGATCCGAACGCGCGAGTGATCCGCAACAGTGAGTCCGACATTGCGTCGATGAACTTGGCCTGTTCGCCTCGTTCGATGAGCAGCTTGGGGTGCACGCCAGCGAGTGCGTCGGTGACCATGAATTCCGCGCGCAAGAGGCCCACGCCGTCCACGTCGAGCGCGGCCACCTCCTCGGCGTGTTCGGCGAAGGCCAGATTGACGTAGAGGCGCGTCGCGAGCGGCGTGGTCACGCCAGAACCGGCGATGCCCGGGCCGCTCAACGCGCGAGCGGGGGCCGGCGCCGCGCCCGCGACGTGTAGCACGTCGCCCTCGTACACGGTGCCCTCGGCGCCGTCGACGGTGACGATCTCGCCGGTGCGCAGGACACTGGTGGCGTTGCGCGCGCCCACTACGCAGGGTACGCCGAGTTCGCGCGAGACAATGGCGGCGTGACAGGTGATGCCACCGCCGTCGGTGATCAACGCACTCGCGCGTCGCATGGTCGGTACCCAGTCCGGACTGGTCATCTTGGCCACGAGGATCTCGCCCGCGATGAGTTGGTCGCCCTGGTCGGCCGATTCGAGGATGCGGACTGCGCCTGACGCGCGGCCGGCGGAGGCCGCCAGACCCTGCACGAGCGGGTGTGAGCCAGTGTTCGTTTCGCCATTGGCCGCGCTGCCCTGGCCGAGGGTGGTGATGGGACGAGACTGTACGAGGTACTGGTGTCCCTCGGCGATCGCCCACTCCGTGTCCTGGGGAGCCCCGTAGTGGGCTTCGGTGGCCAGGCCCAGTCGGGCGAGTTCGACGGCTTCGTCGTCACTCAGCACGCGTCGGCTGGCCTCGTCGGGACCGAGATCGACGTGCAGGTCCTTGCCGTCGGGTCCGCGAACGAGCTTGAAGTCCTTGGTCCCCACGCGTACGTGCAACAACGTGGGTCCCGACTTGGAAAGGATGTAGGTGTCGGGCTCCACTTCGCCGCTCACCACCACCTCACCTTGCCCGAAGGCGGCGTCGATGACCACTTTGCCGGTGTCGCCGGTCGAGGGGTCGGCGGTGAACATCACGCCTGAGCGCTCCGAGGCAATCATCCCCATGACGACCACGCCCATCGAAGGTACGTCCAGGAGTGAACGAGTGACGCGGTAGGACATCACCCGGGCCCCGTAGAGCGACGCCCAGCAGCCCACCACGCTGGTGAGAAGTTCGTCGTCGCCGAGCACATTGGTGAAGGTCACGTTCATTCCCGCGAAGGAACTGTCGCCGGCATCTTCGCCAATCCCTGAGGAACGTACTGCAACGCGTGCGTCGCGTCCCAAGCGGTGGTACGCGTCGACAATGGCCGTGCGCAGGTCATCGGGCAACGTGACGCCGCGTACCAAGTCCTGGGCCTCCTGCGCCGCTCGCGTCAGGTCAGCGGTGGTGTTGGTATCGACGCTCGCCAACACGGCGGCCAAACGCGCGGCGATATCGGCGTGATCAATGGCGTAGTGGTACGCCTCGGAGGTCACCACGAAACCTGGGGGAACCGGCAATCCGGCCACGGTGAGCTCGCCGAGGTTGGCCCCCTTACCGCCCACCAGTGATGCATCGGTGAGACGAATATTCTCGAACCAGCGTACGAATTCCATGAGACCGCTCCGTTCGGACGACCGCGAAGCCACCCACCCCCAGCATGCTGGTTGGGGAGGTCCTCACGTAGGGGACAAGGTCACCATCTGGGGGCAATCCCTGACGCGTCGTCGACGAAAGGCGTGGTGACACTGGAGATTCGCGAGTTGGACGTCGCACGCGATCGTGACCGTCGTTGCAGACCTGATGGCTACTGTGGTCGCAGAGCCCCAGTGAAGTTCGACGGTCGCGAATGGTCGTGACCCGATGAATGGAGGTCACATGAAAACAGGTTTCAAGTCACGACGTCGAATCATGGTGTGGGGCGTCGTGGTCTTCTACATCGTCGCCACGCTCGTGGCGCGACGACGCGGGTATTCGGGTCTCGGCGGGCGAACACTGGTGCGCTGTCGCGACGGTCACCTCTTTCGCACCATCTGGGTCCCGGGAGTCTCACTCAAGGCGATTCGACTGGGTTGGTATCGCGTCCAGTACTGTCCGGTCGGACGACACTGGACGGTGGTGAAACCTGTCAAGGACGCTGAGGTCGAGGAAGAAGCCATGGCGCTTCACCTCGTGCCCGACGACGTCGCCATCCTCTGACGACGTTCGGGTAGTTGGTCACGAGTTCGACACGGTAACTTCCATACGTGACGACGCTCGCTCTGGACATCCACGATCTCGTCAAGGATTACGGGACCACTCGTGCGGTGGACCACGTCACCTTGGCCCTGCAACCCGGCGAGGTGCTGGGATTCCTCGGTCCCAACGGGGCGGGAAAGTCAACAACGTTGCGCCTGGCCCTGGGGCTCTTGCGCCCCACGTCCGGCGCTGTCTCGGTGCTGGGCCATCCCGCGGGGTCCGCCGAGGCGCGCGCCCGAGTGGCGTACGTGCCGGGCGACGTGGCATTGTGGCCGCAATTGACCGGTGCGGATACCCTGACGCTGCTGGCGTCGTTGCACGGCAGTGGAGACCCGGACTACACCAGTGAACTCGTCGAACGCTTCGAACTCGACACCCGCAAACGGATGCGGGCGTACTCCAAGGGAAATCGTCAAAAGGTGGCGCTCATCGCCGCGTTCTCGACGCGCGCCGAGGTCCTGTTACTCGACGAACCGACCTCGGGCCTCGATCCCCTCATGGAGCGCGTGTTTCGCGAATGCGTCGTCGAGGCGCGAGAACGTGGCCAGGCGATCTTGCTGAGTTCGCACATGCTGAGCGAGGTGGAGCACCTCTGCAGCCGCGTGGCGATGATCCGTTCGGGCAAGCTCTTCACCGTGGCCGACGTCGCAGAACTTCAGTCACGGGTGGGTGTGGAATTCGACGTCACGGGAGACGTGGGCGATCTGAGCGACGTCGCGGGGGTGACGCGCGTCGAGTCCTTGCCCGACGGGGTGCGCGTGACGGTGGCCGGCGCTCCTCACGCGTTCTTCGCGGCGCTGGCGTCGAGTCGCGTGACGGCGGTGCACGGTCGCGAGGCATCACTCGAGGAGATCTTTCTCAACTTCTACGACGAGTCCGCATCGTCATGAGTCGTCCCGTCACCACGGTGCGCGCCGCCGTATGGCGAGAGTTGCGTACCAGCGCTCTCGTCGTCGCGGTCCTGCTCGCCAGCGTCATCGAGGTCGGGCTGCGCTCCTACGTCGCGAGCGGTGGCGCCCTGGGCATGCTCGGTCTCCAACCGCTGGTGCAGAATCCGGCGGTGTCCGCGCTCTACGGCCGAGTCGCCAATCTCGACAACGGCGGCGTCTTCGTCGTGTGGAAGATGGGGGCGTTCCTCCTGCTCGTCGTGGCGGTGTGGGCGGCCCTCAACGCGACTCGCCTGACGCGCGCCCACGAGGACGACGGCTCGTGGGACGTCATGGTGATCGGCCGTCGCGATCGCGATGCGGTCCTGCGCATCACGACCCAAGTCCTCCTCGAGTCCGGTGTGGTGGTGGGTGTGGCGACGTGGCTCGTGATGCTGGCGGGTGGTCAGAGTTCGTCGGGTTCGGCATATTTCGGATTAGGCGTCGTGGCCGCGGCGTGGTCGGGTGCGAGTGTGGGTCTGCTCGCCGCACAGGTCGCCGCGCCGCGGCGCGCGGCGAGTCAGGCGAGTCTCGTGATCATCGTCGTCGCGTTCTTCGTGCGCGTCGTGGCGGACGCGAGCACCTCGACACTGTGGTTACGTGATCTCACGTTCTTCGGTTGGATCGAGAAGGTCGGAGCCTTTCAGCGCGCCGACGCGCTGGCGTTGGTGCCGGCGCTCGGCGGCCCACTCATTGTCTGCGTGGCTCTGTGGTGGTTACAGGACCGTCGTGACGCGGGGGGAGCGTTGTGGACGCACGCGGATTCGGCATCGCCGAAGTCATTCTTGCTGGGCTCAGCGTGGACCTTCGCCTGGCGCGAACGTTCGAGTGTCTGGCGCTGGTGGACTCTGGCCCTGGCGGTCTTCGGGGCCATTTTGGGGTATCTCACTCACGCGCTGGTGTCCTTGGCCCAGACGGACCCGAGTTACGTGGCCCTCCTAGATCGCTGGGGGCTGGGACAGATGGTCTCGGGTGTAGGTTTCGTCGCGATTTCGGCGGTTCTGATGTCGGTGGCGTTTACCTTTTTGGTGGTGTCGTGGATCGCGACGGCGGCGAGTGACGAGGTCAAGGGTCGTCTCGACGTGGCGTGGGCCACGGGTCCGCGCCGCGCCGCCTGGTTGGCCAGCGTGGCCGCGACGGGGCTGCTCGCGGTGGCGATCGCCGCTTCGGCCACGATCTTGGCGATGTGGTGGGGCGTGCGACTCAGTGGTACTTCGATGTCGCTGCGGACCGTGGCCGAAGCGGTGGGCGCTTCACTGGGCCTGACCCCTTTCATGGTGGGCGGCTCGTTGTGGCTGGTGGCGCGACTACCCCGACTGGCCTTCGCCGTCGGTTCGATCTTCATCCTGGTCGAGTACATCGTCCAGGCGTTGGGCCCCACTCTCAAGTGGCCCGCGCTGGTCATGGAGAGTGATCCGTTCCACTACTTGCGCGCGGTCCCCGTGCAGTCCTTCAACCTCGGTGAATTGGCGTGGGTGAGTCTCGTGGGCGTGGGCATCGGGGCCCTGGGTATGTGGCGTTACGTCCGTCGCGACGTGACGGTGTGAGCTATTTCGGGGGCAGTCGTACTCCGGCGTCGAGACGGACGCATTCGGCGTTCATGTAGCTGTTGGTGAGTAACTCCATTGCCAGGGACGCGTACTCGCGGGCGAGTCCGAGGCGCTTGGGGAAGAGGACGCCGGTGGCCAATCGCGCTTTGAAGTCCTCGGATTCTGGAGCGAAACCGTAGATCGGGGTGTCGATGAGGCCGGGCAGGATGCAATTGGCGCGCACGCCGACCGCGCTGAGGTCACGAGCCAGGGGCAGGGTGAGACCGACGATGCCACCCTTGGACGAGGAGTAGGCGACCTGGCCGATCTGACCGTCCTGGGCGGCGACCGACGCGGTGTTGACAATCGCGCCCCGACAGCCGTCCTCGTCGGGGACGTTATGGCTCATGGCGGTCGCTCCCAGGCGACAGACGTTGAAGGTGCCGATCAGGTTCACCTCGATGATCTTGCGGTAGACGTCGAGGTCGTGGGCTGATGAGTACTCCCCGTCCTTGCCAACGGTGCGCTGCGCCCAGGCGATGCCGGCGCAATTGACGACACTCCACAAGGGCGCCAGCGCCGTGGCGGCGTCAATCGCCGCGATGACCTGGTCGGTGTTGGTGACGTCGCACGACGCGAAGACCCCGTTGACCGATTCGGCCACGGACTGGCCACGCTCGGCGTTGAGGTCGAGCACGACCACGCGCGCGCCGCGCGCCGCGAGCGCGCGCACCGTCGCCTCGCCCAGGCCCGAAGCCCCGCCGGTAACGAGAGCGGAGGTGTTTTCTAGTTCCATGGCACTCCTTTGTCTGGACCCATCACTTCGAGTCAAGCAGAGTTTGGCCGCTCGCCGCATCGTCGCGGCTCGTGGTGGCCTAGCGTGGTGTGGTGCCCTCGGTCTACGAACTTGAATCTGCCGATTTGGCGGCGCACCTGGTGGACCAGCCGCGTTACCGCGTAGAGCAGGTGTGGCACGGGGTCTGGGACGAGGGCTTGGCCTTCGCCGATATCACTACCGTGCCCAAGGTTCTGCGTCAGCGCCTGGCGCAGGAGTTCCCGCCGACTCTCGAGGTGGCTAACGAGGTCGCCAGCGATCTCGGCGCGACGCGCAAATGGGTCTTTCGCCTCCACGACGGCGCGACGATTGAGACGGTTCTGATGAATTACGCCGACCGCGTCACGGTGTGCGTGTCATCCCAGGCGGGCTGCGCCATGGGGTGCACGTTCTGTGCCACCGGTCAAGCGGGATTCTCACGTCAACTCAGCATTGGTGAAGTCGTCGAGCAGGTGATGTTCGCCGCGCGCGCTGCCGCACCCCGGCGTCTCTCGAACGTCGTCTTCATGGGAATGGGTGAACCGCTCGCTAACTATCCAGTGACCGTGGGCGTGGTGAAGCGACTGCACGAGTATCGTGCGATGTCCGCACGGCACCTCACGGTCTCCACCGTGGGCGTGGCGCCCGCAATCGAGCGTCTGGCCAACGAGGGCTTGCCACTGACCTTGGCGGTGAGCCTGCACGCGGCGAACAACGACACGCGCAACGAGCTCGTCCCCCTCAATCGTCGTTACCCCCTCGAACGTCTCTACGAAGCGTGTGAGAAGTGGCAGGTGACGACGTCGCGCCGACTCAGTTTCGAGTGGGCGCTCATCGACGGGGTGAATGACACCGATCGAGCGATGCGCGAGCTCGCCGACTACGCCGGCGGTCTACACGCCCACGTGAACCTGATACCCCTCAATCCCACGCCCGGATATTTGGTGCGAGGCTCTCGTTCGGAGCGCGTGCACGAATTTCGCCTCGGTCTCGAGGAACTCGGCATTAACGCGACGGTGCGCAACACTCGCGGGCGCTCGATCGACGCGGCGTGCGGTCAACTCGCGGCGGTGACCAATGGTCATAAGACCCGGGTCACGATGCGCGCGCGTTAGACGGTCTCGCTCCAGAAGCTGCGTCGACGCCAGGCCAGCAGCGCCACCCCCACGATGCAGGCGAGAGCGCCCGAAACGATGGAGAACTCTGTCGATGTGACACCCGCGACGACACCGGATTCGGCGTCGCCCAGCCGCGGACCACCCGTCACTACGGCCATCTGGATTGACGAGATCCGACTGCGGAACTCGTCGGTGATGGCCAGTTGCAGGATCGTCGAACGTAGTACCGCCGAGACCATGTCCATCGCTCCCGCGATCGCCAAGACGATGACGCCGAACCACAGGAGGTGCACGACGCCGAAGGCCGCCATCGACGCTCCCCACACCACGATGACGAGCAGGACCGTCCGGCCTCGACGGGTGACCCGATTGATCCAGCCGGCGAAAGTGGCGAGGACCAGGGCACCGATGCCCGGTGCGGCGTAGAGCAGTCCGAGGGTCCGCGTACCGCCGTGGTAGACGGTGAAGGCCATCGCGGGGAAGAGCGCACGCGGAAGCCCAAAGACGTTGGCGTTGAGGTCGGCGAGGTACACCGCTTGGGCGACCGCGTGACGACGGACGTAGCCGAAGCCCTCGTAGATCGCGTGGAAGAGGGCGCGAGCATTGTTCGTGTGCGGCGAGGGGAGTGGGTCCATCAACATCGTGGCACCGGCCAAGACAACGAAGGTCAGGGCATCGACGAGGTAGCACGAGGAGAGACTCACCGAGGCCAGCAAGACCCCGGCCAGCGAAGGACCCGCGACTATCGAGATGTTGACCACGATCTGGTAGAGCGAATAGGCGCTCACCAATTGGTCCTCGCGCAACATCGTGGGCATCGCCGCCTGGCGGATGGGACCCGAGAAACCACTCGTCGCGGCCGCGAGAGAGGCCAACGCGAGGAGCACCGCGAGGTCGCGGTGCGCGAGGGCGGCGTTGAGGGCGAGGGCGCCACTGGCCACGGCGGCGATGATCGATCCGAGTACCAGCAGGGTTCGTCGGTCGTAGCGATCGCCGTAGGCGCCACCCCAGAGCGAGCCGGCGATGAGGAAGGGCAATTGCACGAGGCTGGCGAGTCCCACCCATAGGCTCGAATGGGTCTGACTGTAGACCTGAAAGGGCACGGCGACCATGGTGACGTTACTGCCAAGTAGTGAGAACAATTGGCCAATGACGAGCAGACGGAAGTTGCGGCTGTGTCGTAACGGACTCCAGTCCACGAGGAGCCGAGGCATTATCTCACTCTACGAGAGTAGGGTATTTTGAGGCGGGACTCGAAGGAGCGTTGATGATCGACGAGGAACTAGTCCAGTTATTGACCCCCGAAGGTGAACGGGTCGAACACCCCGATTACGCGTGCAGCCTTTCGGGAGAACAGATCTTTTCGATGTACCGCGACATGGTGATCGTTCGTCGTCTCTGTAACGAATCGACGTCATTGCAGCGTCAGGGACAACTCGCCCTATGGGCACCGGTCGAGGGTCAAGAGGGCGCGCAGATTGGTGCAGGCCGCGCGTTGGCGCCGATGGATTTCACGTTCCCTTCGTATCGCGAGCATGGAATCGCCTGGTGTCGAGGCGTGCCCCCCGAGCAAGTGCTGCGCCTCTTTCGTGCGGTGAGCACGGGGGGCTGGGACCCTCAGAAGTACCGCCACCACGTCCCCACCATCGTGCTGGGCAATCAGGTGCTCAACGCGGTCGGATACGCCATGGGTGTCCAACGCGACGGCGCCGACGAGGCCGTCCTGACGTTCTTCGGCGACGGGGCTTCGAGTCAGGGTGACGTCCTGGAGGCCTTCGTGTGGGCGTCATCCTTCAACGCGCCGGTGGTCTTCTTCTGTCAGAACAACCAGTTCGGAATATCGACACCATCCTCCACCCAGTCCAAGGTGCCGCTTTTTCGCCGGGCGCGCGGCTTCGGGTTCCCCGGCGTACGCGTCGACGGTAACGACTTGCTCGCGTGCTACGAGGTCACGAAGGCGGCTCTGGAGAACGCGCGCGCGGGTGGGGGACCCACGATGATCGAGGCGTACACCTACCGCATGGGCGCGCACACGACGTCCGACGACCCCACCCGCTATCGCGTCGACGCCGAGGTCGAGGTGTGGAAGCACCGCGACCCCATCGAGCGCATCAAGGCGCTGCTGGTGCGCGAGTACCAGGTGAAGCCGGCCGCCTTCGACGGCGGTGGGCGAGGAAGCCGAGGCCTTCGCGCTCAAACTTCGCGACGACGTCCTCGCGATGGGCCGGCCCGACCCGCTTGTCGATGTTCGACAACGCCTACGCCGAGCCGCACCCGATGATCGATGAGGGCCGTCGCGAGATGGCCGCACTACTGGCGAACGGGGGCGCACTGATGGCGACCACGACGATGACCATGGCCAAGGCGCTCAACGAGGGACTTCGCCGCGCGATGGAGAGGGACCCCAAGGTCCTCTTGATGGGCGAGGACATCGGCAAGCTCGGGGGCGTCTTTCGCATCACCGACGGGCTGCAGAAGGACTTCGGCCAGGACCGCGTCATCGATACGCCCCTCGCCGAGTCCGCGATCGTGGGCACGGCGGTGGGGCTGGCCATCCGCGGGTACCGCTGCGGTGTGCGAGATGCAGTTCGACGGCTTCGTCGTTCCCGGCCTTCGACCAGATCGTCAGTCAGGTGGCCAAACTACACAAGCGCTCCGACGGCGTCTACAACATGGCGCTGGTGATTCGACTTGCCGTTCCAGGGCGGCATCGGCGCCATCGAGCACCACTCCGAGAGCCCCGAGGCCTACTTCGCCCACACGCCGGGACTGCGCGTGGTGTCGTGCTCCACGCCCAACGACGCCTACTGGATGATCCAACAGGCCATCGAGAGCAACGACCCCATCATCTTCTGTGAGCCCAAGAGCCGTTACTGGGAGAAGGGCGAGGTCGACCTCGACAATCCCCCGCACGGTCTCTACGACGCGGTCGTGCGTCGCGAGGGAACCGACGTGACGGTCGTGGGGTACGGCTCGAGCGTCAAGACGATGTTGCGTGCCGCCGACGCTGCCGCGCTCGAGGGCACCTCGCTCGAAGTGATCGACCTGCGCGGCATCGCGCCCATCGACTTCGCGACGCTGGTGGCGTCGCTCGAGAAGACGGGACGCCTGGTCGTAGTCCAGGAGGCGCCGCGCACGGCGTCGGTGGGCTCGGAGATCGTCGCGGAGCTCACCGAGCGCTGCTTCTACTCGCTGCGCGCGCCGGGGGTGCGCGTCACCGGTTACCACGTGCCCTACCCGCCGGCGCGCATCGAGGAGGAGTATCGCCCCAGCGTCGACCGCGTGCTCGACGCGGTGGACCGAGTGATGGGATACGAAAGTTGAGTGAGGAAGTCTTTCTCGCTGCCCGACGTGGGCGAGGGCCTCATCGAGGCCGAGATCGTCGCGTGGAAGGTGAAGGTCGGCGACGTGGTGGTCTTGAACCAACCCCTCGTCGACGTGGAGACCGCTAAGGCGGTCGTCGAACTTCCGAGCCCCTTCGTCGGGACCGTCATCACCCTGCACGGTGAGGTGGGCGACACCATGGAGGTGGACACACCGCTCGTGACCTTCGACGTCGGGGGTCCGAGCACCCCGCACGCGACCGAGAATCAGGCGGTGCCCGACGAGCGCGACGAACAGCGTCGCGAGCCGGTGTTGATCGGTTACGGCGTGGCCAACGAGGATGGCGTTCCCGCGCGGCGTTCGCGCCGACGCGACGCGCGCGCCGACGCACCAGTCGAGCGCCGAGCCGACGAGCACCGTGGTGCGCACGACTCCGCCGGTGCGCCTGCTCGCCAAGCAGTGGGGCGTAGACCTCACGACGGTGAGTGCCACGGGCCGAGACGGCGTGATCACTCGCCAGGACGTCGAGCGGGCCCGTCACGGCTACCGCGAATCTCACGGGCGCGACGGCGTACGCCACCACGACGACCCCCCGACAGCTTCGAGCACTTCACGATTCGTCGGTCGCGAGATCGCCGCGTGGTCGACCGGTGCGCGCGAGGAGCGCATTCCCGTCAAGGGAGTTCTCAAGGCGATGGCCGACGCGATGCTCCAGAGCACGACCCAACAGCCCCAGGCGGTGGTGTGGGTGCGGGTGGACGCCACGAAGACCACGGAATTGGTGAGTTCACTCAAGACCCACCCGCGCTTCGCGGGCGTGCGCCTCTCACCCCTGAGCATCATCGCGCTGGCGGTGTGTGACGCGGCACGACAATATCCGGGCATCAACTCGAGTTTCGACGCGTCGACCAACGAGGTCATCGTTCGTCGCTACGTCAACTTGGGGATCGCGGCCGACACGTCGCGTGGTCTGATCGTGCCCAACATCAAGGACGCCGACCGACTCGACCTGACGGGTATGGCCAGGGCCCTCGCCAACCTGGTGACGACCGCTCGAGAGGGCACGACGACTCCCGCCGACATGTTGGGCACGACGTTCACCATCACCAACGTCGGTCCCTTCAAGGTGGACGCCGCGATGGCGATCCTGCCGCCCGGGACCGGGGCGATTCTTTGCGTCGGCCAGATCGCCCCAGCCCCGTGGGTGCACGACGGCGTACTGTGCGTACGAGACGTCGTCGAACTTTCGATGACTTTCGATCACCGCCAGATCGACGGCGCCCTCGCTTCGCGGGTGCTTGCGCATATCGCGCAGTTCTTGGAGGACCCCGCGACGGCGTTGCTGGCGCGGGTAGCTAGCGCGCAGCGCGGCGAGCGCACGGTCGGCGTGGACCTGCATCGCGAGTTCGCTCGAGATCTTCTCGATGATTCGCCGATCGGTGCCGATGACGAAAGTGGTGCGTCGACCCGCAGGACGTCCACGCCGCGCTTGACACCGTAGAGCGCGGCCACCGCGTCCACCATCGTCGGCGAGCAGGGGGTAATCGAGCGCGTTCGGCGGTAGCGAACTTCGCTTGGCGTTGCACGTCGTCCATGGAGATTCCGACGCGCTGCGCGCCCGCGGCGGCGAACTCGCGCGCCAGGTCGCGGAAGTGGCACGATTCCTTGGTGCAACCGCGCGACATCGCCGCGGGGTAGAAGAAGAGGACCACTGGCCCCGCTGCGAGGGCGTCGCTGAGCGTGAACGTCTGCCCGACGTGGTCGTTGAGCGTGAAGTCGGGGGCGAGGTCTCCAGTGTGCACGTACTCCAACCTAAGCGTCCGCTCGGCGGCACTCAGGCGTCGAGACGAAAGCCCACGCCGCGGATGGTCACAAGGTGCCGAGGCTGCGTGGGGTCGATCTCGATCTTCTGGCGCAGCCGCTTGACGTGGGTGTCGAGGGTGCGGGTATCCGAGAGTTGCATGCCCCACCAGAGGGTGTCGAGACAGACCTCGCGGGTGACCACCTGGCCGAGGTGCGATGCGAAGAGGGCGAGCAGGTCGAACTCCTTGCGGCTGAGCTCGATGTCGACCCCGTTGCGCGTCACCGAGCGCCGAACGAAGTCCATCTTGAGATCGCCGAAGACGATGAAGTCGTCGTCGCTGGTGGACGCGGGGCGGCGCAGGATGGCGCGCATTCGCGCCACGAGTTCGCGCAGTCGATAGGGCTTGGTGACGTAGTCGGCGGCGCCGATCTCGAGGCCCAGAACGACGTCGACCTCGCTGGTGCGCGCGGTCACCATGATGACCGGGATGCGGCTGGAGTGGAACACCTCGCGACAGAAGTCCACGCCCGAGCCGTCGGGCAGCATCAGGTCGAGCAGGATGATGTCGGGTTTGGACCGCGCGAGGATTGCGCGCGCGTCGGCCAGGGTCTTGGCGCCGACGACGACGAAGCCTTCGGCGGCCAGGCCGACCGCCAGGGCGTCTTGATAACTCTCCTCGTCCTCGACGACGAGGACCGACTGGCGCCCGTCGGCGTCGACCATCACGCTCACCGGGCAGCCTTTAGAAGGTATGGCACAACCCCGCACTCGACCAGGGAGAGGAGTCAGTGCGAGGCGTGCCATGTGCCCACCATAAGAGAGCCAGGGTTACCTCAGAGTGAAGTTGTGGCTACGAGAGGGTGCTCTGCAGATGAAACGTCGTACGGCGCTGCGTTCAGGCGCCGGTGACGAGCGAGAATCCGTCGTATCGCGACGGCGCGGACTGGTAACTGCCCGAGACCTGACACGACGTGACGCTGAAGCACTGCACCGAGTAGATGCCGCCCGCCACGCCGACGGTGGTGGCGGTACCGGGCAGGGTGACCGTGATCCCGGCGACCACACGTTGTTGGTCTCGCTCGACCAGCAGTGCGACGTAGGTAGTTCTGTCGCGTTCAGGTACGCCGCGCCCGCGACGCAGGTGCCCACGCGCGGGCAACTGAGGCTGACCACGCCACCGTTGTGCCCGGCTGGATCGCGCCGGCGGGCAGGGCGAGCACTTGGCGCGTTGCACGACTGCCGTTGACCACGTTGTCGAGGAAGCCCTGGTAGTGACCACTCTTGTCGAGGTACTGACCGCCGAAGGCGCAGTTGCCCGCGTCTCGCGCACGCCACGCCCTTGAAGCCGTAGAGAGGGCCGCGGGGTTCGTGGCGCGCGTTGGGCAGGATCGACTTCGAGCGCCCGGCTCCACACGCCGCCACCGAGAGGGCGACCAGGGGCTGCACCGCGCCGGTGTAGGTGTTGTAGGTTCCCGCCGCCAGGCACGAGCCGTCCGCGACGCAGTCACCTCGTTGAACTGCGCGCCCGCGAAGGCGCTGGCGTTGCCCGGTAGGGCACGGCAGGGCCTTCTTCCATACGCCGTCGACTTCGGGCACCACGATGGCGTGCGAGACGCTGTTGGCGTCGATGTAGGAGCCCACGGCGAGGCAACTCGGTCGCCGCCCAGCACGAGACCTGCGACAGCGACACGAAGGGATTGGCGTTCGTGCCGGCGGGCAACGACAGCGTCACTGCGCGTGCGCCAGACGCCGTGGACCTCACTCTTCATGAAACCCCGCGTCGCGAAAGAAGTGGCGTTGGTGGTGTAGGTCCCCACGACGGTGCAGTTGCCGTTCGTCGACGCAGGTGATAGCGTGCGGGGTGGCGGACTCGACTGGTGGTCATCGCGCCCGCCGGCAGGGCCAGAGCGGCGCCTCTGCCACACGCCGTCGACCTCGGTCACGGTGAAGGGCAATTGATTGGCCGCGTTGACGTACTGGCCCAGGGCCACGCAGTTACCGTCGCTCGGCACACGAGATACCCTCCATCGTGACGCCCTTGGCGGCGGCATAGCCGTTGGGGGGCGTGACGCTGATGGGCTTCTGCCAGGACTCCCTTGATCTCGAAATCGATCACTCCCGTGGCGTAGCCGTGTGCGCCCAAGTAGATGCCAGTGACCGCACAATTGCCCACCGAGGAACACGATTGGAACGGGAGATATCCCTGATTGAGACCGCTGTTGGGTGCTGGGCAGACTCAAGGAGACGGCCTTGGCCAGGTTTAAGGCACCCGCGTTCGCCAGAGGCACCAGAGTCGAGGCCCAGGGCGAGGAGCGCGAAAGCCGCGATAGCGAGGCGTGGGGCTTTCATGCATCTCCCGGGGCGCGAGTAGGTATCGAGCTCCGGCCGCGATCTCGAGAACGAAGAACCAGTAGGCATCGATGTTCAGTATACGGACCACTACAAAATGTCCCCGAAGTACCCGAGGAGCACACCCTCGTCCACCAACGGGGACTCCTAGAATGACGAGAGGAGTCAGCTTGGTGAGTCACGCCTGGTGTGATGAGCGAAGATGAGGAAAACAATGACGTCAATATTGTTGGTCGAAGACGATGCTGAGATGGTCAGCCTCCTCGGACGCTTCTTGCCCGAGGAGGGGTACCAACTTCGCGTGGTGAGCGGACATGGCGAGCACGCTGCGCGCGGTGTCTGAGGATGAACCCGATTTGATCTTGTTCGATATCGTCCTGGGCAACGAGGACGGACGCGACATCTTTCGCGAAGTGCGTGAGATCAGCGACGTGCCGGCGATATTTCTGACTGGCCGCGGCCTCGAGTCCGACCGCATCGCGGGTCTCAAGATGGGCGCCGACGACTACATCGTCAAGCCGTTCTCGCTCGGCGAGTTGTCGGCGCGCATTGAGTCCGTGTTGCGCCGCGCGGGGGCCAATTCTTCGCAACATTCGATCGACGCCCCCAACATGAAGTTCGGGCCGCTCGAGATCAACGAGCAGACCCACGAAGTCCACCTCGACGGGGAGTTGCTCGAGCTCACCGCGAAGGAGTTCTCGCTCCTGGCCTTCTTGGCGACCTCGCCGCGTCAGGTCTTCTCTCGCGAGCAGCTCCTCGAGCACGTGTGGGCTTCCTCGCCCGAGTGGCAGAACGAGGCGACGGTGACTGAACATATCCGCCGTCTGCGACTCAAGATCGAGGCCGACCCCGACCATCCCCGCTGGATCACCACGGTACGGGGCTTCGGCTACCGCTTCGAACCAGTAGTGGCCTAGTCCGCGGGCGCGCCGCGCCGGCTCAGCAGCGCGATCACCTCGTCGACGAGAGTGCTCGGCTTGAAGGGCTTGGCCAAAAACTTCGCGGTGCCCGGGGCCAGGCCGTCGACGACGTCGGGCGATGCGGTGCCCGACGTCATCAAGACCGCCAGACCCGGCTGTTCGCGCTGCAGGGTCGTGGCCAGCAGGGTACCGGTCATTTCGGGTAACACGACGTCACTCACCAAGAGGTCCAGCGGTTCGCGCATTCGCTGGTAATACTCAAGCGCATCCTCCGCGGAGGCGGCCTCGAAGACTACGAAACCGTTGCGCTGTAGGACCTGCAGGGCGAGGCGACGTAGTCCGGGGTCGTCTTCGACCAGCAAGATGGTGGCCGCGATTCGCGCGCGTTGCACCGCAGGAGCGTTGGCCGGGCTTGGTTGGTCGAGCGCATCGGAGGGTGCCGGCGCGGAAGTGGGGAGCCAGATCGTGAAGGCCGTGCCGGCTCCGGGCTGAGACGCACAAGTGATGACCCCACCGCTCTCCTCGACGAGGCGGCGTGCCGAGGCGAGCCCGAGGCCCGTGCCCTTGAAGGGCCCCTTGGTCGTGAAGAGAGGCTCGAAACATCGCTCCTTCGTGGCCTCGTCCATGCCGGTGCCGGTGTCGGAGATAGTCAGGACCAGGTACTCGCCCGGGGGAGTCCCGTGGCATCTTCGTCGTCGAGCGTGAGGTGACGTGACTGCGGTGGAGAAGCCAAGCGTCCCGCCCTCGGGCATGGCGTCACGCGCATTGATCGACATGTTGAGAATCATCTGTTCGAAGAGGTCGGCGTCGACGCATCACCGAAGGAGTCACGTCGGCGAGGTTCCAGGTGATCGTGTTCTTGGAGCCCATGATGCGCTCGAGCACTTCGGCGTTGGCGCTGAGGGCCGCCCCGACGTCGAGTCGAACGCGAACTGGCTCCGAGGTTCGACCGATGCTCTGGAGTTGTGCGCTCAGGGTCGAGGCGCGCGACGAGGTCGCCTGGATGTCGTGCACCAGCTCGACGGACTTCTCGTCGCCAGCCACGTTGCGCGCGAGAAGCTCGGTGTAGCCGAGGATCAGGGTGATCAGATTGTTGAAGTCGTGCGCGACGCTGCTGGCGACCTGTCCACGCAACTCCATACGATGGGCGTGGCGCACTTCCTCGCGTAATTCGCGCTGGTCGGTGATGTCGTCGAGCAACGTCAGGATATTGGGCGTAGCACCCCCTCCGGGCAAGACAGCGGCCGAGACGGCCAACAGCCGCTCGCGATTGCCGAGGTGGGCGGCGAATTCCTGGGTGTCCTGCAGCCCACCCTTGAGCAGATCGACCCACAGCGCGGACGAGTGCAGCGTGCACGTCGTGGGGCCAGTGCACCTGTCCCAGGGCGTCGCCGGCGAAGTCGGGCCACCTCAAGAGACGGCTGGCGGCGCGATTCCACCACCGTACGACGCCGGCGTCATCGGTTTCGACGATGCTGATCGGCGCGGCGTCGACGAGAATGCGCAGTCGCGTCTCGTTGTCCTGGATCGTCCGGTTCAATTCAAGGGCTTCGAGCGAGTTCGCGGCGAGTTGGCCCAGCAACATGGCGAGTTCACGGTCCTCGTCACCGAAGGAGTGTTGTGTACGCTGCGCCGCCACCACGCCGCGCGAGCGACGCTGGCTGTCGAGCACCGGAGCGCACAGCCAGTCGTCGTCCAACCACGGTTCGTTGGCCTGCGCCCGCGCGGCGGGAACCCCGAGCTCGTGGGCCGAGTTCGCGTCGAGGAGTCGCGCGATCCGCCCGCGTTGGGCGAAGCCCACCAGCTGGTAATCGAGCGCATCCAGGGCGACGATGGCGCGATCGGCCTCGAAGACACTTCGTGCGCTGCGCGCGAGACTCTGGACGAAGGCAGCCTCGTCGTTCAGGGCTCCCACGGCGAGCGATGCGCTGAATCAATTGGTGGAGCTGACTGGCGACGCGCTGACTGGCGCGCACCGCGAGACGCGACTCGAAACGCAACCGCAATCGCTCGAGATCTACGCCCGAGGGCGGTGACGACGTCGTGGACCGCCTCGAGGTCGTCCGCGTCCCACGGCGAGGCGTGCGCGTCGCGGGCGACCAGCACGGCGCCCGCGGAGTGGTCTTCGACCATGAGACGCGAGACGACGCCGTGCGGTGCGATGACGTCGGCGTTCCAGACGAGACCCTCGCCCGTCGACAGCACGTCGGTGACGGCGGCGTCGATGTCGAGGCCATTGGCCCAATGCTCGGCGCACGTGTGAAAAGAGTGCTCGTGCGCGAGCACGCACCGCGAGAACGACGTGCGCGATGTGGGGTCCACCACGGCGACCCAGTGCGCGAATCCGGGGATGGCCGCTAAGGCCAGTTGCTCGAAGAGGCGCGAGGGTTCAGCGTCGCGCGGCGTCGCGGTGAGTACTTCGCGACGACGTTCGTAGTAGCGCAGGACGAAGGGGCGACTGCGGGCGAGCGTCGCGTCGCTCACCGTGGTGTCTCGCACGAGACTCTGAGAACGCTCACAGTGGGCGTCCTGAGAAGAGGGCGAAATCTTCGAGGAAACGGTCAATCTCCTCAACCTCGTAGGGCCTCGCGAAGTGGAAACCTTGGCCGACGTCGACTTGATCCTCACGCAGCTGGTCGCGTTGGGAAGCGTCCTCCACCCCCGACGCTATGACGCGCAGATTCAGCGCCCGTGCATCGCGCACCACTTGGTGGATGATCGATGCGCCCTTCGCGGTGAAGTTCTGGGCGACGAAGGAGCGGTCGAGCTTCACGACGTCGATCGGCAGTGCAGCCAGTGCGTCGAAGTCGGGGCGACCGGGTGAGAAGTCGTCAATGGCCAAGCGCACGCCGCGCCGGTGAATCGTGGCGAGGTTCGTCAACACCGCTTCGTCGTCGAGGGCGGTGTAGGAGAATTCCAGGGTGAGGTGTGCCGGGTCGAGGCGACTGGAGCGCAACACCCGGTTGACGTCGGCGACGAAGGCCGGGTCGCGAAGCTGCTGGATCGCGGTGTTCACGGCGACCGGAAAGCGGTACCCCTTGGTGTGCCATTCGGCTCCCTGATAGCAGGCAGTTTCCAGAGCCCAGCGACCGACGCGACAATCTGGCCACTGGCTTCGAGAAGCGGGATGAACTCGTCGGGGCTCACCACACCACGGGTGAGGTGGCGCCATCGGATGAGCGCCTCCACGCCCGCGAAGCCGTTGGTGTGCAGGTCGATCTCAGGTTGATAGACGAGGTAGAACTCGTCGGCGGCCAAAGCCTGGCTCAGATCGAGGGCGAACGTGGCGTCGAGTGGCGATTCGTTGTTCATCGACTCACCACCTTCCTCGTGGCCGCTCGAGAGATGATGTCGCGACGACTTCTCTCACGTTGGCGACGATACCAGTTAGCCTGCCAGTGTCGTTGCTAGCGTCGGTCTACGTTCGCGAAGGAGGAAAGCCATGAGAGTGCTCGTCACGGGTGGCGCGGGCTTCATTGGATCGACGACGGCGGAGTTGTTGCTCGACCTGGATCACGAGGTGGTCGTCCTCGACAATCTGGTACGAGGACACCGCGACAACGTGCCCGAGCGGGCGGTCTTCGTCGAGGGCGACTGCGGCGACGAAGGACTGATCAGCTCCCTGGGTGCCTTCGACGCGTGCGTGCATTTTGCCGCGCGCATCGAGCCTGCGGATTCCATGGCGCACCCCGAGACGTTCTTCGCCAACAACGTGGGCCAGAGCTTCGCAATGTTCGAGGCGCTCATCGCCACCGGCACCACCAAAGTGGTGTTCTCCTCGTCCTGTGCCGTCTACGGCAATCAGGTTCAGATGCCGATTGACGAAGCGCGCGCGACGGGACCCGAAAGTCCCTACGGGCAGTCCAAATTGATGGTCGAACAGGCCCTTCACTGGCTGGCGTCGCGCGGTCGCCTGCGCTATGCCTCACTTCGCTACTTCAACGCCGCGGGAGGCACGCTGGCGCACCCGGAACGCCATGACCCCGAGATCCATCTGATTCCGTTGGCTTTGGATGCGGCCATGGGGCGCCGCGACGTTCTCTCGATCTTTGGTACCGACTATGCGACCTCCGATGGCACATGCGTGCGCGACTACATCCACGTCAGCCGACCTGGCCGACGCCCACGTGCGCGCGATCGAGGCGTTGGACACTCACTCGCGAGTTGATCGTCAATTTGGGCACCGGCACCGGATCGTCCATTTTGCAGGTCATCGACAGCGTTCAACGGGTGACGGGCCGCGAAGTTCCCGCACGCCGCGATCGAGCGGCGCCCGGGAGACCCGGCCGAGGCGGTAGCGTCCAACGTCTTGGCGCGCGAAGTCCTTGGATGGCACCCCGAGAAGTCTGCCCTCGACGACATCGTGGCCGACGCCTGGGCGGCCCACCAAACGCTCTGAGCACTCTCGAGGAGATCAGTTTCGTGTCGCGTCGACGACGTGATTCCCTTGCAATTAAAGGGCTTAAGTCCCAAAGTTGAATTGGGAAGTTGTTGAGAAACCGTAGAGGGAGGTGTGATGTGGTGTTGAGAACTTTGAAGCATGAGATCGAGCACAAAGTCCATCAAGGTCCAGTTGAAGACTGTCGGACGCTTTCCCAAGTTCCTCGCTCTACTGGGCGCGGGTTCGCTCGTGATCCCAATCTTCTCCTACGGGGCATCCGCCGCCACCGTGCAGCCATCGGCCAAGTTGTCTCCGGTCGTCCAGGTTCTACATGGCGGGCGCACTGGCGCTGCCAACAAATTCTTGAATGACCACCGTACGAATTGGTCCGCGAAGATTGGCAAGGATGGGGCGTTGAGGATTTCGACGCACTACTCGTCTCGGTTGCGGGTCAACCACCATCTCAGTACTTCCTCCACAACCACGACGGTGGCTCGGGCAACCACGTCTACGCTCGCCCCCTCCAGCACGATCGTTCCCTCGACTACGATCCCGACCGCTTCCACACACACCGCTGCGACACCGACCACGGTAGCGCCGACGACCAACAGTGTTGTGACGCCCACCGCGCTCGCGCCGACCGTCTCGGTCGCGCCCACCACCGTGGCGCCCACCACCACCGTGGCGCCCACCACCACCGTGGCGCCCACCACCGTGGCGCCCACCACCGTGGCGCCCACCACCACCGTGGCGCCCACCACCGTGGCGCCCACCACCACCGTGGCGCCCACCACCGTGGCGCCCACCACCACCGTGGCGCCCACCACCACCGTGGCGCCCACCACCGTGGCGCCCACCACCACCGTGGCGCCCACGACTTCGACGACCGGAACTCCGCTGCCCGCCAATGGAACTGCGGGGCCGTGGAACCTCACCTTCGACTCTGAGTTCAATGGCTCGTCGCTCGACACCACCCAGTGGTCGACGGGCTGGTATGGCTCTGGAATCACGAAGGGCGTCAACGCTTTGGAAACCGAGTGCCTGGATCCGGCGCAGGTCAATGTTTCGGGTGGTTCGCTGTCGATCACGGCCATCGCCAAATCGGAGACGTGGGTGGCGTCACGCAGCCCACGGCGTCTGGCCTGGTGAGCACCGCTGGGAAGTTCAACTTCACGTACGGGTACATGGAGGCGCGCATGTGGCTTCCCGGATCGTCCTCTATTGCCGACTGGCCTGCCTTTTGGGCCGACGGTCAGAATTGGCCCTCGACCGGGGAGATTGACGTGATGGAGGGTCTCGATGGTCTCGCTCAAGCGCACTTCCACTTCTCGGGCGGATCGCTGGGTCCGTTGACCGGCCCCGCCACTTATACGGCCGGCTGGCACACTTTCGGGGCCGACTGGGAGCCGGGAGTCGTCACTTTCTACTACGACGGTGTGAGTATCGGGAGTTTCACAACCGGCATCACTTCAGCGCCCATGTACCTCATCTTGAATCTCGCCACATCCAATAATGTCGTGACCCCCGCGAACATGAAGGTTGATTATGTGAGGGTGTGGCAGCACTGAGGGCACTCAGATGCTGTAGGCGCAGATTGATGACACCGTTCGCCACTACTGGATCATTGATAGCCACGAGCCGTGGGGTCCAAATGTTGTGTGAGCGTTGGAGGTGACGCGTCGCCGATGGACCTGATTCCTAGAACGGTATAGTCGTGTCCATGGCGGACGGGGCGCATCGCAGACCCGCAGGGACCGTTTTCAATAATGTTGACGGCGTCCGGACAGCTGTTTCGATCACTTCCCTCACGATGCTGGTCCTGGGCCTGGTCGGTTATGTGCTCTCGTGGCACGGACTGAGTGCTTTTGGGCTCGTTCTCTTCGCCCTCTTCGGATTCGGTTCGGCCGTCCTGATCACTCTGGACGTGCGAGGATGGCGCCTCGTTGCATTGTCCTCCCCACTCGGTCTCGCGTTCATCCTCATCGCGGGCGGTCTGATGGTCAACCTCGGGCGCGTGGGTTATGGGCGTGCCGCTGTATTGGCTGCTGGCGGTGTTGAGTGCGACCGTACACACCGGTGCGGTGATGCGCGCGGTGCGCGATGGCTCTCTCAGTCAGCGAGCCCTCGAGTCACGATTGTTCGCATTCCGTCTCTTCTTACGAGCGAGGAGTCACTTCGGCAATTCGCAGTGGCCGCGACCCGTAGCGCGCTGATCGAGCTGGTGTTGATCGGGCTCGGTCTGGTCATGTGTCTCATCAGCGCCCTGGCGGTGCGCCATCTTGACCCGGGTTGGGGTGGTTTCCTCGCAGCGATCTCTCCCGCGTGGTACGTCGGCCTCGCCCTCATCACTTCGGCGATCTTCGTCGGTCAGCGTTATGGTGCCGTCCTCGCCGGATTGCCAGTCATCGCGCTGCAATTGGTCCTCACCGGGACACCGGCCATCGTGTACGACCTTCCGCGTTACGCGTGGACCGCGAACCACGTGGGCATCACGTCGTACGTCATGGTGCACGGCTCGGTCAATCCCAGCATCGACATCTATCAGGCGTGGCCGGGGCTCTTCTCCGGCGTCGCGTGGCTGTGCAAAGTGTCCAATTTCTCCAGTCCCATGGGTGTGGCTCGCTGGTGGCCACCCATCATCGATCTCGCGACACTTTGGTGATTCAACAACTTGCATCACGGGTTCTTCGCAATCCGCGCCGG
Source organism: uncultured Acidimicrobiaceae bacterium (assembly GCA_963734655.1). Classification (GTDB taxonomy): domain Bacteria; phylum Actinomycetota; class Acidimicrobiia; order Acidimicrobiales; family RAAP-2; genus RAAP-2. The sequence continues at coordinate 303,613 of CAVTHY010000002.1, forward strand.
GCGTGGCTCGCGGCCACGATCTTTGTCGTGGGGTACGCCATCGGCGACGCCGATTACTATTCGCCCCAGTCGGCCGCCTTTCTCATGGGGGTTGGGGCCTTTGTCGTCGTTTTTCGTCACCGCGACGAACGGCCCATGATGAGCACTGCGAGTTGGGTCGTGCTCTTCGCAACGTCTGTCGCCGACGCTATTACCCACCAGTTGACTCCGTACATGGTGACCATTGCTCTGGTGGTCCTCGTCGTCTTCAAGCGTGTCAACACAGGTGGGCCCCCGTCATCTCGATTGTTCCTCCCGTCGCCTGGGCCTTGGCGCACTACTCCTACGTGAATCAACACGTCTCGTGGCGTGAGCTTCTGAACCCCTTCGCCAACTTCCTCACCCCCGGCATCTCGAGCGCGGGACCGGCCCGGGTTCGCTCGCCAACACGGTGCGCCTCTTCCAAGGGGGATCGGCGCTGATGATCGGGGTCCTTGCTTTGGCCGGTATGAGGTACCGCAGCAATCTGAACGTGGCGCTGACCGCGTGCGCGGCCGGTGCCGGGGTGCTGGTGCTCGTCAATTCTTACGGGAACGAAGCCGCATTCCGCGTCGTTCTCTTCGCGCTGCCGTGGCTGTCGATCCTCGTGGGAAGTCTGAAGATGATGCCGAGGAGATGGTCGGAGTATCTGTGGATCCTGATCGTGAGCGTCCTCTTACCCGTCTACCTGGTCGCGGATATGGGATTGGACTTCGTCTACGCAATGCGACCGGGCGACGTTCAAGCCGTCAGCAGTTTGAATTGACCGCACCAGTGGGCTCGTATTTGGTGGTGATCGGACTGCCACCCAGTGATCCACTCAACGTCACCGGTCGTTACAACCTCGTCAATAAGATCTCGTATCCCTATGTACTGGGCGACAACTTTGCTCATCCGATGGGCGCCGTGGCGAGTTACGAGCAGTTCATGTCCAAGTTCTTCTCCCTCATCCGAGCCCAGTCCTCCCCCGTCATCGGGCCGTCACCGGCTTTCTACGTGCTGACCGCTCAGCAGCCAGCGGCGTACATCGCGGCGTACAGCTATGCGACCTTGAAGGAATATTCGGAGTTCGAAGCGCAGTTCGCCTCGTCCTCGTCGTGGAAGTTGGTCCAGCAGACCTCCACCGCGCAACTCTTTCGCCTCCAGACCCAGACAAACGGGTAGTTCCGAAGGTCCGCCCTGGCTGATGCGACTCGCCGAAAAGAGTTCACCAACCCTTCAGCCCAACTCGAGTCACGATTCGTGACGTCGTCGCCCACTGATTTGGGCCTGATTTGAGGTGAAGTAGGGCCACCCTTGCTCTAGGGGTGCGAAATTCTCTGATGAAAAGAAGGGAATAGCGAAATGCCGGAGCACACGGCACATCGGGCGACTTCAAGTCGTGTCACCTCGACCGGGTGGCCATCGGGGCAGTGGCGTGCGGAGAGACTGCGCGGTGGTGACAATCTCCGGGAGTGTCCACCCCACGTCGCCGACTTCGGCTATAGCGCAACGCCCGCGCGGCTCGGTACGCGAATACTGAGAAAATCCTTGGAAACACTAGGTTTTGATGTTATTGTTGACATACGGTGCTGTGCGACGATTTCGGACCAGTGAGCCAATGAAACGGAAGGCTATGAAGGTAGCGTCAATCGAATTACACCAGTTGGATTCCGCGGTAGCTCGCGAACCCATCGGTGGGGCACGCAAGCGACGGTTTCGGTCATCATACCCACCCTCAACGAGGCGGGGAACCTTCCCTATGTGCTCAACACCATCCCTGATTGGGTGGATGAAATCATCTTGGTCGATGGTCGTTCGACGGATGACACGGAGAGGGTGGGCGTCTTGATGCACCCCAGATCAAGATCGTCCACGAGAAGGTCTCTGGCAAGGGGGCGGCCCTCAAAACGGGTCTGCACGCCGCGAAGGGGGAATATCTCGTCGCGCTCGACGCGGATGGGTCGATGGATGGCAACGCCATAGCGGCGTTCCGTGACGCTCTCGACCAGGGTGCCGATTACGTCAAGGGGAGTCGATTCGCCGCCGGCGGCGGGTCCGCAGACATTACGCGCCTGCGTCGATGGGGCGACCGGGGGATCTGTTTGATGATGAGGGTCCTCTTCGGGGCGAAATTCTCAGATGCCACCTACGGATATTTCGCGGCGCGCGCATCATGTCTGGACAAGTTGCCGTTCGACACGAATGGTTTCGAGACGGAGATCCTTCTCAACATTCGTGCACACCGTGCGGGTCTACGCATCAGTGAGGTTCCCTGCTTTGAAGGTGGGCGAATCCATGGTGCGAGCAACTTGAGTGCGTTTCGCGACGGACTGCGCATCGCAGGTTTTGTCGCCCGGGAGAGGTTAAGGAGTCAGCGTCATGAACCCGTCTGAGGAGTCAGGGAGGGCATCGGCCCTTCGCAAAAGTGGAATGCCGCGTGTCGTGGTCGCCGGACCCAGTTCGGACGTCACGATCCCTGGCGTGATGACGACAGCGGTGGTCGGAGCGCTGGTCGCTCACGCCGACGTTCAGCGCGTGGCCGTGAATCTGGGCAAGCATCACGACGCCGGGCTGGACCGCGCTCGGTCGCTCACGTCGAACCGGCAATTCGCTGACCTCGGCGCCACACCCCTGCTCAAGCCCAATGTCAACTGGCAGCGGCGCCCACAGTTCACTGAGTTTTTCGACCGCGACGTGTCGCTCGCTATCGCCCTGGCGTGGCCGGGCATCAATTGCTCGTGGATCGGTGATTTCGTGCGCGTGGCCAACGCCGCGGGCGCTCGCACGGTGGTGTTGGTGGTCTCTCACTCCACGTCGAGCCAAGGTGCGACACTGCTCGCCCGCGAGGTCACCGACGCCGACCTGGTCATCGTCGGTGACGTGATGGACGCGAACTTTCTTGGCGCCACCCTCGGCCGGAAGCACCCAGTGATCGAGATCCACCGGTCACTTTCCTTGACCGGGCGCGAGAGCTGGCGGCGAACGCCAAGACGATCAGCGCCTTTCTACCCAGAGATGATGAGCAGTCGCTGCAGTCCGTGTTGTCAGCGTTCGATGCTATTCCGGTGGATTGGGTCAAGAACTACGACATGCGCGTGATCATGCGTTACTCGGGTCGGATGGCACCTGACCTCGTGGGTTCGAGCTACCACAGCGACCACATTCAGCTGATTGGTGACGACTATTCGTCGTCGATCTACGTCAAGTCGCGAGCGACTCCTCGGCGATAAGCGTGGCGAATCCCGAGATCGAGTCGAGGGTCTTTTCGACTGCGGTGGACGAAGGGGTGGCGACCGTCGTCCTCGCCGGGGACGGTGAGAGCGGCGTAGGTCGGGGATACGTCGGAGGGCTGATTGCCGACGTCCGGCGTCCGACGTCGGTCTACGTGGCCCACAATCACGCGATTCGCCTCTCGGAACTCAAGTTTCCAAGTCCCGATGCCTGGTTCGACCTTGCGTCGCGCCTGAGTTCGATGATAATCGGCGATTCTGGCGAGTTGGTCGAACTATCGACGTCCTGATTCTCGGTCGACCACTGAACATGTCAAGCACTTACGCACGTCGTGTGGCGCCATGGCGTCACGGCCTTTGCGTCCACGAGACGGGTGGTTCCTCGAGGAGGAGTCTGCCCGTGCGCTGGCGCGGACCGGAGACGCTCCACGCTGGCGGCGTGATTCGCGGGGACATTGCGCTATGAAGTCCTCCGTCGTCATTTGCGCCTACACCCTCGACCGATGGATCACTCTGGACCGGGCGGTCAAATCGTGTACCGAGCAGACCTGCCCACCCGACGAGGTCATCTTGGTGATTGACTACAACGAGGAGTTGCTCAACGCGCCCAGAGCGAATTCCCCGAGATCGAGGTGATCGCCAACTCGATGTCGAAGGGCCTGTCGGGTGCGCGCAACACGGGGGTACGTGCGGCGCGGGGCGATGTCGTCGTGTTTCTCGACGACGACGCACGCGGTGATGAACGATGGCTGGAGAAGATCCTTGAGCCCTTCGCGGATCCCGCCGTAGCGGGATGCGGGGGATGGATCGTCCCCGAGTGGCAGGGTGAGCGCCCGCGTTGGTTCCCGCAGACCTTTTTGTGGATCATGGGATGCAGTTACGAAGGATTGCCGGCCACGGGTGCCACGATTCGCAATCCGATTGGGGCCAACATGGCGCTGCGTCGTCGTGTGTTCGATCTCGTCGGTGGCTTCAGCGCCGGTCTCGGACGCATTGGCACCACCCCGCTCGGTTGTGAAGAGACGGAGTTGTGCATTCGATACGGCGTCAATCATTCGGATGACCGTTTCGTGATGGTCAGGGAATCCGTCGTCTTCCACTCGGTGCCCGCCTCACGCACGACGTGGGACTACTTCTTTCGTCGATGCTGGTCCGAGGGACTTCCAAAGCTGCCGTGGCGAGTCTGGTCGGTGGCGACGCGGGACTTTCAGCCGAGCGGCGTCACCTCGCCCAGGCGCTGCCTCGAGAGCTGGTCTCGTCGGTTTTCGAGTTGCGCCGCCACCCCTTGAGTATTGCGCCACGTCTATTTAGCATCGTCGCCGGGTCCGCGGCGACAGTGGGCGGTTTTCTCTGGGGGAGCCTATCGGTGCGTCGTCACCCCATCACCCCCCCTGGTTCGGAGCTGAAGGGGGCGGAGACACCCGTGATTCTGCGAACCATTGGCGCGAGATCGCGATCGTACAGGTGGACGTGGACTCACTCCCCGACGAGGTACGGGTTCCCGCTCGAAGCGAGTGATCGAGTCTGGCTGGAGGTCGTTCGGAATCGTCAAGTGGTCGCGCGTTTGGACGTGAATGCGGTCGACCACGTGTTGAGCCGTGCCCAACTTGAAGAAGTCACACGAGTGTCTTACCGGCCACCTCGAGCTTTCCCGACGTCTCGAGGACCAATTGCCGCCGATCTCTATTGTTGTGCCGACCATCGCGAAGGACATCCCCGCCTGTGCGCGACGATGGAGATGTTCGGCGCTGGACAACCCTCAGTTCGAGGTGGTCGTCGTCGACAATCGTGTGACGCCCGGACCCGAGATCCCGGCTCTGGAACATTTGAGGAACGTCGTCGTGGTGAGGGAATCGGTCCCGGGCATCTCAGCGGCACGCAATCGCGGTGTTCGTCAGGCCCGCTTCGACATTGTCGCCTTCACGGATGACGATGTCGAAGTGGACGATCGATGGTTGCGGGCCATCGGCGGGAGATTCCCCTTGAACCCCGAGATCGACGCGCTGGGCGGTTTGGTCCTGCCCGCTCGTTTGGCGACGCGGCCCCAATTGTGGTTTGAAGAGTACTTTGGGGGCTTCAGCAGCTCCTTCGAACTGCGTATCGCCAATCAGCGTCACCATCCTGACGACGCCCTCTTCCCCTACCAACCAAGTCGTTACGCCGCGGGTTGCAACATGGCGCTGCGTAAGGAGACGCTTCGACGCTGTGGGAGGATTCCGACTCTCCCTCGGCACCGGGACCCCCGCGATGGGCGGAGAAGACCTCGAGATGTTCATGGCGGTGGCGACGCGCGGTGGCACCATCGCCTTTGAGCCGTCCGCCCTTGTCCACCACATTCACCGGTCCACGGAGGAACAATTCTTGGCTCAAACGAGGGGCTACGGGGTGGGGCTCACCGCTGCCTACGTCTCTCTCATCGTGCATGATCCGCGTCACCTCGGCCAGTTGCTGACGCGTTTCCTGCGTGGCGTGCGCACGTGGCGAGGCGCGCCCGACGCCCGAGAACCGAGAGGTCACCTCCTATCCCGCGGTGACGCGCAGTGTCGAGCGGCGCGGTCTGTTGATGGGACCGCTCTCGTACTTCAAGAGTCATGCGAAATTTCGACGCATGAGGGAGCGGATCCAGTCGAATTCGGTGATTCAATTAGGGTGTAGTGGTTCGTATCGGGTCATATCGGCCGTCGAGTGCTGTCCTCGTGGTTGAGGGCGACGAGCGAGGTTAGGGGATTCAATGGCACCGAAGCGCGGTCGGTGGGTAGGACCATCCTCGGTCGGTCCGTCAAGTCCTCGGTCGTGGTCGTGGTCGTGGTGTCGATACTGGTCGTCTCGATCTTGACTCTCGCCGGCTGGGTGCGGATGAAAAGGTCGGAGTATCACCCCGTCCAAGTCGTGTTGCCGACGACGAAGTATCCCGTCGGGGATCGTTGACCAGTGAACCATCCGGCTTCGGGGCGCCGCGTGCAACGGCGATTCCTGGATTCCATCTCACCTACGTCGCTGACTTCAACGGCCATTCACTGCCGAAGGGCTGGCTGACTTTCAACGGTGTTCCCGGTGGAGACCCCGGGGCCCAGTTCGGGCCCGCACACGTCACGGTGGCGAAGGGGTGAGCTCCTCCTCTCGACCTATCGCGATAAGCACTACCAGAACCGTTGGGTCACGGGTGGGCTCTGCCAATGCGGACTGCCCCATGTGTACGGCGCGTATTTTGTGCGGTCGCGCTCGACGGGAGTGGGTCCCAACGAGGTCGAGCTCCTGTGGCCCGAGAACAATCAATGGCCGCCCGAGATCGACTTCAACGAGACGCCTTCGGCGCACCAGTCGTCGGCCACGGTGCACTGGGGAGTGCCAACAACACCCAACAGTGGCTGGTGCACAACGTCAACATGATGGCGTGGCACACCTGGGGGGTCGTGTGGACCCCCAGGAGATCGCCTACGTCCTTGATGGCCGGGTCTGGGGGATCATCACGAATCCCGCGGCGATACCTCGGATTCCCATGGTCCTGGACCTCGAGCAACGCACGGAGTGCACGATCCATGCGCAATGTCCTACTGCCCCAGTGCAAATGCAGGTGGACTGGATCGCCGAGTATCACGCCAAATGAGGTGTGCGAGTTGAAGCGGCTGCTCTAGAACGACGCGGCGCCCACCACTGTCATCGTCGCTAGCTCGTGGGCCGCCCGGTTGACCGCAGCAGAACCGAGGAAGGGGGCAGTGCCTTCACGTACGGGGGATGACGTGAGACGGTGCGCCCCCACGCGAACGACCGCGCGGACGCCTAGATTGCCCTAGAGCTGGTCGATGATGTCGACCACCTTCGCGGCCTGAGAGACGAGATTGAACTTCTCGCGAACGACTTCGAGGGCCTTCTGCGACAGAGATGCGCAGGAGGTCCTCGTCGTCGAGGACGAGGGTGATGTTGTCGCGCAGCGATCGCCAGTCGTTGGCGCTCGCCAGCATCCCGCTCTCGCCGTGGACCACTGAGTTGCGGACGCCTGCGGCGGGATAGGCGACCGTGGGACAGCCCGTGGCCTGAGCTTCGAGGATGCCCAAGGGCATCCCCTCGTGGCGTCCGGCGAGCACGTAGAGTCCACGCTGCGCAAAATAGCGGGAACGTCGTCGCGCGGTGCGAGGAAACGCACCCGTTCGCCGAGGAGTTCGCGGCCGAGTGTGCGCAACTCGTTGGCGTAGTGAAGATCGTTGGTCGCGTCACCGACCACCGCCAACTGAGTCCCGCTAGTTTCCCGCTGAGGCCGGCCACCGCGCGAATAACGTGGTCCACCTGTTTAGGGGCATCGAGTCGACACAGCACCACCACGAGGGCTTCGTCGGGCGACGCGGCGAGCTCGCCGCGTAGGACCGGTCGGCGGGACCCGGCGAGAAGCGCTCGACGTCGACGCCATTCTCCACGACGGTGATCGTTGGGCGACCCCGATACTCCTCGCGACGTCGTCGGATACCGCAATCGTCACCGACGCGAGACGGACGGCGAACCGCAAGGCGACACCGGGCAGACCTTAGGACACTCCTCATGGACGTACAGGACGACTCGGCGACCGGTGAGACGTCCCGCTATGGTCGCGTCGAAGTGGCTCCAAAAGGAGTTCGCGACAATGACGTCCGCTCGGTAGTGACGCGCGTTCTTGGCTATCGACACTGCGCGCATCGCCAGTCGAATACCTGCGCCCAACACGCGCGGGGTGAGGTCACCCTTGTCGTTGCGTGCGCCGATTATCTGGCCACCGGGCTCGAGGTCGAAGGTGGGACCGATTCCCTCTCTGGACCACGCGGCGGCCATCTCGCTGCGGTGGGTGAAGGAGCCCGAGTTGATGACCCCTCTGGCGGAGGAAGGGGGCGAGACGCAGAATGTAGCGTTGGGCACCCCACAGGCCGGTCCCGTCGTCCACGACGAACACCCGACTTTCGGAGTGCGGGAAGCCTCGGCGTGCCATCACATGATTCTACTGGCGCGACCACATTGGTGGTGAGGGAGTCACCGGGCTAACTAGAGGCCGCGGGCTGGTACTCGGCCACCCAGTCGATCTGCATAGCGCTGGGCCTGGATGGGCAATCGATTGTCGACGGGCAGAACGCGCGCTGCTCGAAGTCAAGTGTCATCGGTATCTGCGGAATATTCTGTGCTGCCGTGAACTCGTGCCAGGGATGGCCGTCGACGACGTAGAGGATGTAGTGGGGAGTCCAAATGACTCCCCACGTGTGCCACTGCAGCATGTTGATCTTGCTGCTGGTACTGCGTGTGGTTTATTGGTGCCTGACCCCAGTGGGTCGTGCTCGTCGTGAGGTTGGCGTGGCCCATGTTCTCGCTGAAGTCGATCTCGGGCGGCCAGATGTTGGGCACCGGCCAAAGAAATTCCACTGAATTGGGACCCCCGCTCGTGACGCGCGAGCGCACGAAGAATGCGCCATACTGCACCTGTCGAGACATTGGCACAGACCTCCGGTGGTCCACTTCCCCCCGTAGGACGGGTCGCGATACGTGAGCAACTGGAGGAGACCGCTGGATACTCGACGTGTTGCGCGGAGAACTTCGCCGTCGGGATACCTCCGGGGTGACCCGTGAAGAGCAACCAGCCCGCGGGGATGCCCGACCCGTTGAAGTCGTTCACGTAGGTCAATTGGTACCCGGGGAGGTCTTGGGCCCGGGCGGAGCCAATGACGACGGCTCTTGAGTGTTGGGCACACCGACGGGGTACATCGAGGCGGCGTTCGCGGAAAGCGGAGCGAGCGCACTCCACGACAAGGGGAGACATCATCGCAGCCATGAGACCTGGCGACACGGACGCAAAAATCCACTAACGGAGATTCGCCGCATCGTCCAATTCTAACGGACCCCGCGCGGCGACCATAAGTGATTTCTTGTGAATCGACCAGTCAAACCACCGTGGCACTACTGGTGCGACCGTTCATCATTCCGTCAATTTTCGTGGGAGCTTCTTGGCGGCCCGCGATCGCGTGGGGTCGCTCGCCGGTCGATCGAGGACTCGAGGTCGGCGCGTGCGAGTGTCAGGATCGGAGGCTCGACCAGGTCGGGCAAGGGGACGGACCCAGTGGGATTCGACCTCATCGACATCGTAGGGAGACCCGACATCTTCGGTACGACACCGCTGAGACGACGGGGGTGGGGGTGGCGACCAGAATGTGCAGGTGGACTCCGTTGAACCATTGAAACCGCGACGACATCTCGCGGAATTACGACGCAACGCGTTGCTCGGTAATGCACTGGCGCTGATGCTGTCATCAGCGGGGACCGCAATCTTGGGGGTCGGGTTCTGGGGCATCGCGGCGCATCTCGCCAAGGAGTCGGCGGTTGGTCGAGCGTCAGCGGAAGTGGCGAGTCTGGTCCTACTGGCCAATCTCGCCCAACTGAGCTTCGGGCCGATATTCGAGAGGTTCTTGCCCGTCGCCGGGGAAAAGACGGCCCTGTTCATCGTGCGAGCGTACGCAATGACCATGACCGCTGGAATAGTCCTCAGCGTGTCCTATATCGCACTCGGCTTCGGTCACACGTTCCTCCCTACGTCGCTGCATTGGCGGATTTCTTCGTGGTCTCGGTGCTGCTGTGGACGATCTTCATCCTGCAGGATTCTGCGCTGGTGGGCCTGCGGGCTCTCGGATGGATTCCCGTCGAGAACATCCTCTACGCCCTCGCCAAGCTGGGACTCCTGCCGTTGTTGATCGGCGGTTCCCGGGCAAGGAATCTTTCTCGCGTGGATGGCACCGGTCGTCGTGACTATCATCGTCGTCGCCGTACTACACCTTGGCTGGCGTATCCCCCACAATCGGACCACCGAGTTGGTCGGCGCTCTCCCGACGACCCGACGACTGGTGGGCCTCGCGGGGGCGCAGTACACGACCGTGCTCACAACCATCGCGCTCTCGTCGGTGGCGTCCGTTGATTGTCATCGACAAGGTCGGGGCGACTAAGAACGCGTACTACTTCATTTCGGCCCAGATCGCGGTCGGGCCCGCTCTTGCTCGCCGATGGCGTCGGCCGATCCTTCCTCGTCGAGATGTCTCGTGAAGCCCATCGGGCGCGTCATCATTCGACGCATCGCGATCGGCGCGTTGCATCCTCTGACGGTGCCGTCGATAATCGTGGGCTATTTCCTCGCCCCCTGGATACTGGGCATCTTCGGTCACCCGTACGCCGTCCATTCGACGACGCTCCTTCGAATGCAGTTGTTGTCGATGCCCTTCAACGCCGTCATGGTGATCTATACCGCGTACGCGTGGTACGACCAACGCGTCTGGCAACTGGTCTTTCGACAACTGGGAATGCTGACGATCTTCTTGTTGCACGCTGTTGCTCCTGGTGGGCAGGATCGGCATTCTCGCGGTGGGATGGGCCACTCTCACCTCAAGCTGGGATCGTTTCGATCGTCGTCCTCCCGGCGACCATTCGACGCTATCGCGCCTCCTAATCGGGCTGGTCGTAGCGCTGACGTGACGGAGGTGGGCCAGTTATTCTCGGACGCGGTAACTGATGAACGCGGTGGCCCGCGCCAGAGGGTCCGACGTGGGTGCGGTGCACGACGTCGAGAATCACGTCAGTCTCGTGAGTGACTCGCTCCGCAGTTGGATCGTCTTCCATATCGCCTCGGTCGCGAGTCTGCGGACCTCAGCTATGGGCTGAGTCGCGTCGAGGACGACCAGCGGCACGCTCCCCGATTCCAACGCACGATAGGAGGTTCGCCACTCGTTCAGCGTGGCGACGTCCTGTTCACCCTTGCGAGCAAAGGCCACCTCGCCAGGAAGATCGAGCACCACGATGAGGTCGGGGGCCCGACTCATCCGTAGCACGAGAGCAGCGGTGACCCGCTGGCGCCAAGAAGCTTCCCTGGTCACCAAGCACCGCATCGTAGGTGAAGCGATCGAGGATCACGATGCACCCGCGCCAGCGAAAGTAGTTCAGCCGGAATCGAACGCGCGATGAGTCGCGCGATCAATAGGACGAGGTTCAAACCTGGAACGTACGAGAAGAGTTGCTCGAGCCGGCCCTCTTTCCACAGATCCCATATACACGTATCTCGTCGGAATTGCGAGGCTACCGTCCAAGCCCCGTGCCAGGGTGGTTTTCCCTGCCCCGTCTGGACCGAGGACTGCGACGGAGAGGCCTGGCCGAAACGAGGTCCATTGGCTCAGACCCACGCGCGAGAGCGAACGCTGCACGTCGAATCGCAGACGGCTGGAGCGACTTCTCGAGTTCGACCACGCCGTGCGGATATTGTCGAACATCACTTTTAGCGTTGACCAATCCGGCATTCTGAACCACCGTCAGCACCTGCCGACTCGACGCAGCGCCGACGAGGGAGTCCACGTATTGGGCGAGTGGTCCGACGGGTTCTGCGTCCTTCGCGCGTTGTTGAATGATTTCTCGCCACGGCAGGGGAATCTCACCGCGGTCGAGCATGTAGTGCAGGAGGAGATGCCAAAAGGCGTCGTTGCGATCGGGGAGGAAGAGGGACCCCTCGCGACGCTTCGACGTCAGGAATGCCGCCGCCACCGGCGTGTCGAATTCCAGGAGTTCGCCGAAGGCCACCCCCGTCACCACGTCAAGGCGCAGCCAAAGGTCGTCCTCGGGGATGAAGGCGACGTACGCGCGGCGGGTGACCAACAGTGCGGAGCCTTGGCGCGAGAAGCCGAGCGTCGTCAATACGTCGTCGGCCAGCTCGAGGTCGCGTGACGCGATGAGGACATCGACGTCGCCGGTCGGCCGTTGCAGTCGTTCTTCGCCGCGGAACAACAGCCAGTTGATCCCCTTATCGTCGAGGGCGTGGAAGAGCTCTCGGAGTCGACTGTGGATCTCAAAGGGTGACGGGGAATCGCTCATTCAGCTCTCGATCTCTCGGACCACGGCACAGCATCGTGACGCCACTTCATCAGGTATGTTAACGGGCCACGGCGCCGTCGTCTCGACGAGCACGTCGACGGTTCGGCTCTGCATTCTCGGACCGCGTCGTGATCGCTCGCCCGGGTGTTGGGCGAGCGTGAGATCCCGCGACACAGTGGTCAACTCAGTAGCCGATGATCGCGGCGGCGCCGAAGAGGACCAGGTCGATGGTGCGTAACCTCCACAAGGCGTGGGATCGAGAGCGATCCTCGTTCTTCAGGTTGTTCGACACGTGCTTGAGCCAGGTCAGCATCAACAGACAACGCAGGTCCACGTTCGAATCATGATCGACGAGGGAGCGCAGTTCATCGAGGACGTCCCCTCGCACGGAGTCGCCGCGCTGGCGGCCGAGGTCAAGGAGTAGTTCGAGCAAGTAGGGGCTCATTTCTACCTCAGCGATCTTCGCTCGCTCCACGACGATCAGTGTGAATCCGTCCAACACCGCAAGTTCGTCCGGCTGCGCCCGACCCCAGTCGACAATTCCCACGACGTGACCGTCGCTATCGTCGATCAAGACGTTGCCGAGGTGATAATCGCCGTGCGTCCATCCGACCTCGAGCTCGAGTCCCAACATCGACCGGCGTAGCCACGTCGCGAGGCGCTCGATCGAGCGAGCGCGACCGTGAAAGACACCCGCCGGGGTGTTGTCGCGGAGTATCTCAATCGGGCGATCGACGATCGCGCCGAGCATCTCGGCGTCGACGTGTCCTCGTCGCGAGCCGACGCGATGGAATTCGTCGATCACCGAGAGTGCCCGCACGATCAGGGCGTTCGTCGCCACGCGATCACCCGACACCGCCCGACCGTCTCGCGCCGACAGGCACTGTTCGATCGCGAAGGTCGTGGTTCCGATCTGGCCACGTGCCCACACGTGAGGGATGTATGAGGACCACGAGGAAAGGCGCGGATCCGCGGTGAGTCGCTCCTGGATGTCAGACGACGCGGCGAGCTCGGCGCTCGCGACGGAGGAGTCCGTGAACTTCAATATGAGTGAGTCAACATTGTCGCTGTCGCCAATGAGCGCCACGTTGACGGAACTGCCCATTGCGACGAGCCGAATTCTCGGTGACGTCGCGGGGACGTCGTCCGGCAATTCCAGGAGACCGCGGTCGGTGAGTTGGCCCACGAGTACGCGCAACGCAGTCTCTCGACTCATGCTGTCGCTGCTCGACGGAGCGTCGGGGTGTGGACGCGGCGCCACTACCTCGCTGATGCGCACCAGTCGTCGAACGACGCCATAGAGCGCCCGGTCACTTAGTCGAACCAATGTCGACGACGACGCGCTCATTCGCGGCACGGCTGAACTCATGACTTTGTCGCGTCTCAATCGGGTGATCTCACTGATCCTGCCACGAGATACGCCAGTAGCGTTCGCGAAACAGACCCATGCGAAACGCCGACATTTTGAGTCCGCGCAACTGGGATCCGTAACATCGAATCGCGGCGCGGTCGCCTCGGCGCGCCGCGCGAGGTAGTGACTCCGTCGCAAGCACCGCGCCGCTCGCGCGAAGTTCGCTGCGACGCGTGCGGACGATCCCGGGTCTCCTTTGGGCGTAGGGCCGATCCGCGTAGACGAATGAGTTCGAGAGTTGGCGCGCCCGTACGGCGACACCGCACGCTGCGGCGACCATCAGATGGTCGTGATGTGAGAGTCCCAGCGGGAAAAGGACGTGCGTTGGTGCAACGGAGTCGATCGTGTCGATGATCAGGGAGCTCAGTCGGTCCTGATCCGCGGGCTCAACGCGATAGCCCTCCTGGAGCTCTTCTCCCCACATGGGGATAGCGCCGACTTCGGCGAAGGCTCGTGCGTCCTCGGTCCGCCGAGCCTGCATTACGTTGCTGCCGGCGCTGAATCCACACTGGAGATCCCAGTCGGATATTGGCGCGTCGAGCGGTGCATCGCCACCAAAGATCGTCAAAACGTGGACATCGCGCGCGAATTTCAGCAAGGCTTCGCAAGAGAACACGGCGTCATCGAGGTGCGGCGAGATGACGAGAAGTCGGCCGATCGACTCAAGATCAGCGAGTCCCCCCGTCATGAGGGCGGATTCGCACGCTTACGACACTTCGCGACTGGTGAACCCTTGGTCGGTGCCCCCAGAGATATCCTCATGATTTCTGAGCGGGCCCCAGCCGCCGAAGGCGCACGGCACTGCGTATATAGGCGATAGGGCCGTAGAGGAAGCCGAGCAGCTCCAGTCGGCGCAACTCTTTGGACAAGCGATGACTTCCGCCCTCCACGCTCGGGGCTTTTTGCAATCGCGAGGTGACCACTCGCGGGGCGAGGCGCAAGAGATCGAGCAGGATGCGAAAGTCTTTGATGGACCACTTGGTCAAGAGGGCGGTGAACCCGGCTCCGTACGTAAAGAGTTGCCAGCGAAGATCGGGTAGGAACGCCGATGTTCGTGCCAGGCGATCGCGCCCGGAACGTATTGGATGAATTTGCCGCCCAGAATCGTCTGCAAGAAGATGTCGAGATCCTCCGCGCCGAAGGCCATCGATCCTGGTCCCAGGCGCCGATCGAATCGAAGCCCGTGGGGGAAGCAGTCGAGTCGCACTGCGGAGTTTCCGCCTCCGCCGAAGACGCCAGCGGTATAGGGGTAGAGAATCGTGCTCGCGGGATTCGCGTCTCGCTTGAACAAGCGTGCCTCGTACCCCTTATTGAACGCGCCGTACTGTTCAAATATCGTCTGCGCGGGAGATTCGAGTTCCGACGCCAGCGTGAGGCCCGTGACGCATGCAATCGTGCCCTCGGGCGTCAAATCCGCCGACCAGCGATGAAAGCCAGAAACGGTCCACGATGATGTCGTCATCGGTGAAGGCGAGGATCTCGCCCTTGGCGACATCGATGCCGCGATTTCTGGCCGCCGAGAGACCGCGCAGCGGCTCCGCTTCGTAGCGAAGATTCGCCGTCTCCGAGTAGCGCTCGCGGATCATGTTCGCGGTCGACGCATCCTGGGGCCCATTGTCGACGACCACAATTTCGAAGTTGGGGATACGAGAGCGCGAGGAGAGCATCGAGTGCGTTCTGAAGCTGTCGTGGTCGGTTCAAGGTGCAGATCACCACCGAAACGAGCGGTCGCCAGCCCGGCTGCTCCTCACGTAACTCACAAGGCAAATCGATTGGAAACGTCGGCCGATCAGCTTCGCCAGCCGGGGAGACGCCGTCCACGCTCAAGTGCGCCAAAATTGCGGGGCCGAGTTCGTCCCAGATTCTTGGCGCCCACTCCGCGGGGGACGCGGGACCGCCGGAAAGGTCAACGTCGACGAAACCCATTGGTTGATGATGGAGGCGGACCAGTACTCGAGCCGAGACGTAGGTTCGAGTCCCGAAGGCGACTCTCCCGAGGATCGTGGGAAGCGGTTCGCTCAGTTCCACCTCGAGAGTGCGAACGGCGAAGAACGGCAAGTCGGGTTCGCCGATGCCCGAGACCATCGCTCTCAGCGACATTGACTTGTTCACGTCGAACGAAGTTGCGAAGTCCGCAGCAAGATGAATTCACTGCGACAAGCCATCGCACCTTTTCCCATCGACATTTCACGTTAGACTACTAAAGGGCCCTACGAGTAAGTCAACAAGTTCTTGACTAGGCCGTTTCGACTTGAATGGCGCGAAAGCGACCGTGCGCGCGCCGTCCTTACGGACTTCTCGTGGTTCTGGTTGCCGTTTTAGAGAATGCCGATCACTCGAAGGTCCTCACCTTTGCCCACTGGACGCCCACGTTCCCGTGTGATCTGGGACCGACGTGGACTCTTCATAGGGAACGCTGTGCGTAACTAATTTCGCTGTCGTCGACGACTGGTCACCGCCTCACCGCCAAGCGGCGCCAAGAGGAAGATGCGTCGAAATACTTGCCGATTGGTTCGAGTACCAGGTTGAAGAGACCACGAAAGCTACAACGATGAGTGGAGATCATCGAGCCCTGCGCCTTACCAACTTGCTAAGGCAATTCTCGGTCAACATACGCTCTTCAGGGGCAATTGCGGGTGGACAGCATCGGTGCTCAGCCCGTGTGGATTTTGTCCGACCGGACGCGAAGTCTGTCACGACTGAAGCCCAATGTTACAATTTCGTTTCTGGTCAGGGCTCTTCGTCGTTTGCGCGCTTGTGAATGGCTCTGGGGTGAAGTATTGTCCAGCGGAAGGAAGCTGCGTCGTTCGCCGATTTCCTTGATTTTAAAAGGAGGCAGTCGATGCGAATCAACTACAGTCGCCGGGGACGGTTCGCTCGGTATGCCGGTGCTCTCGCGGTGTCGACCGTCCTCGCGTCGTCATTGGCCGTCATAGGGGTCGCTGGAGTGGCGTCAGCGACGTCAACGATCACCGAAGCCACCGGTTTTCCGGTGAGCAACGAGGCTCAGGGGCTCACTTCGCTGAATGTGACCACGCAGACAGCGGGAGACCTCGTCATCTTTCAGTCCCAAATTCACTCGACGAGCATCTCGGTCACTGGTGTGGCAAGTAGTACCACCGCAGGAACGACGGGGACATGGCACCTCGCTGAAAGATACGTCGACACGACCAATAACGTGATCACCGAAGAGGTGTGGTGGGCGGTAGTGGGTACGCCGGGCGCCATGACGATCACGGCCACCTATTCGGCGAGCGTCGGGAGCATCTTTCCCGAGTTGGTCGCCGACTCCTTCACCACGTCTGGCGCCTCGACCTGGAATTTAGTGACGGGCGGCGGGAACGCCGGGACAAATACCAGCGGAATCAACTTTCCCAGCATCGCCAGTGATCCAGTCGATGCCTCCCAGGTGTATTGGGGCTACGTGGAGTCGACGTACACCGCAACTGCGGGTACGACTCCGAATTTCACCTACAAACCAACGAGCCAGGGAAATCTCACCACTTTTGATGATCAACTGGCTTCGAACACGGCGTACGCACCAAATGCCACGGCGTATCCACCCGGAAACGCAGGATTCTTCACTTCGATCGGCACAATCTTCTCCGCGACCCCCACTTCTTCCAGCGGCTTCACCGTGACCTTCAATGGGAATGGCTCGACCGGCGGGGCCATGGGACCTGAAACTGCCAGTACCCCATCGTTCCTCACCACGAACGCGTTCGTGAGGACCGGGTACACCTTCGCTGGGTGGAACACCGCCGCCTTGGGGACCGGTACTGCCTACGCCGACGGCTCGACCTATACCTTCACCTCGAGCGGAAGCGCCACGCTCTACGCCCAGTGGACGCCAAATCCGACCTACACCGTAACTTTCAACCAAAATGGCGGTACAGGGACAATGCTTGCGCAGAGCGGCAACTACCTCCAGCCACTCACCGCGAATATTCTGACCAAGACCGGAGCCACCTTCGCGGGTTGGAATACTGCCCTCAATGGCACCGGTACCGCGTACGCCGATCAGGCGAACTACCCCTTCACCGCCTCGGTGACTTTGTACGCGCAATGGAACGTGATCGTTACCTTCAACGGCAACACTTCCACCAGTGGCTCGATGACCCCTCAGACGAACAGTAAGGCGACGCCGCTCACCGCGAACGCCTTCGTGAAGACCGGGTATGCCTTCGCCGGCTGGAACACTGTCGCCGGCGGTACCGGTACGGCCTACGCCGACGGGGCGAGTTTTCCCTTCGCGCTAGCGACGACGCTGTACGCCCAGTGGACGGTCGCCCCTTCGTTCACGGTCACCTTCAACGGCAATGGTTCCACGAGCGGCACGATGGCGAATGAGACCAACAATTCATCCACCGCCCTCACCGCCAACAGCTACCTCCGCACCGGGTACACCTTCACCGGCTGGAACACCGTCGCCGGCGGCACCGGTACGGCCTACGCGGACGGTGCGACGTATCCCTTCACCGCCAGTACAACCTTGTACGCCCAGTGGTCGGCTGCCCCTATGGTCACCGTCACCTTCAACGGCAACGGTTCCACCAGCGGCTCGATGGCCCCTCAGACCAATAATTTTCCCACTGCCCTCACTGCCAATGGCTTCTCTAAGACGGGGTATGTCTTCTCCGCCTGGACGACCACGCCCAGCGGTGGCTCGTCCTACGCGAACGGTGCGTCGTATCCCTTCTCCGCGTCCATCACCCTGTACGCGCAGTGGTCGGTTCCCGTCGTCATTCCACCAGCGCCCGCCAGTAGCGGCTTCAGCGTGATCTTTGACGGCAACGGTTCGACCAGCGGAATCATGGGTGCCGAAACCAACGGCGCTCCGGCGCCACTCTCGGCGAACGCCTTCGTGCGCACCGGCTACAGCTTCACGGGTTGGAACACGGCCGCCGACGGCTCGGGCACCGCCTACGCCGCGGGAGCGACCTATCCCTTTTCAGCGAACGCTGTCCTCTATGCGCAGTGGAGCGCGCCTGTCTTCAGCGTGACCTTTGACGGCAACGGTTCGACTAGCGGAATCATGGGCGCCGAAACCAATAGCGTTCCGGCGCCGCTCTCGGCGAACGCCTTCGTGCGCACCGGCTACAGCTTCACGGGTTGGAACACCGCTGCGAATGGTTCGGGTACCGTCTACGCCGCGGGAGCCACCTTTCCTTTCTCCTTCGGCCTGACTCTCTACGCGCAGTGGACCGCTAACTTCAACACCGTCACCTTCATTGGCAACGGCGCGAACCATGGATCGATGAAATCCGAGGTCGCTAACGTACCCACCGCCCTGACGCCCAACGTCTTCACCCGTACTGGCTTCAACTTCGCGGGTTGGAACACCGCCGCCAATGGCACGGGGACGAAGTACGCCAACCACGCGAACTATTCGTTCGGCGCGAAATTGAACCTGTACGCGCAGTGGATGAGAGTTCTCAATCCGGCGCCGCGGGTAATTCGAATCGTGGGTACTTTCGCCGCCGGCACGACCCACATGGTGATGATCGTGGGCACTGGATTGGCCGGTACTGCGAAGGTATTGACCAATGCTCCGGGCACCACCATCAGCATTCTGAACGTGAAGAATACTCATATCGACGCCCGAGTGACGGTGAAGAAGGGGACGCGTCCAGGAGTGCATGTCTTGACGGTTGTGCTGCACAATGGCAGGTCCTGTACCATCAGTTACCTTTCGCGGTAGTCGAAACTCGTTGCTTCGTCGATTCGTCCCCGCAATGGGTCTCTAACGAGTGTGCGTTTTCCGACCGAGGGAGTGGGCACGCCGAGGTATCGGCGGGGGGTACGAGGTGATCTTTACGGCAACGCTCGCCTCGTGCGAGCGGTGAATCCGCCATCGCTCGACAGCAAGCCTTCACGTGCATTGCGCGGTGCGGGTCGTACGCTCACCGGTTTGTGAGATCTGACGAGGCTCGAAAGCCTTGGTCCTCGATAATTGGAATCAGGTCCGTGTGGTTGGGCGTCGCGCGGCGCTGTCCGTTCGCGTAGTTTTGCAACGTCTTGTTCGCAGGTGCTCGGGTTCGAAGAAGAGGATGGCCGCGATGGTGACGGAGAGTTCTCGGGGGAAGGCGACACGCTGGCGCCCCGGGACACTGATTCAAAACGCGATTGCGTTGATGATCTCCACGGGCGGTTCCGCGATTGTCGGCGTCGGGTTCTGGATCGCCGCTGCGCGCCTCTTCAGCGCGGCGCAATTAGGCCGGGCCACCGCAGAGATTGCGGCAATGGTTCTGCTGTCGACGCTGGCTCAACTGAGCTTCGGATCGATCTTCGAGCGCTTTTCGCCCGTCGCGGGCGAACTAACTCACGGCTTCGTCAGACGGGCTTACATCGTATCCACGTCATTCGGACTGGTTCTAGCGACTCTCTACCTTTCCCTGGGGTTCGAACACAGTTTTCTGGCGCCATCGATTGGCGGGCGAGTGTTCTTCGTCGTGGCCGTGGTCCTGTGGACCGTCTTCGCGTTGCAGGACTCCGTCTTGATCGGACTGCGGGCGTCGCGGTGGGTGGCCGTGGAGAACATCGCATTCGGGATTGTCAAGTTGGCCCTCTTGCCGGTCTGTCTTTTGCTCAGCGCCTCCGGGGGAATCTTTCTCGCGTGGACCGCCCCAGTGATACCGGCGATCGTCGCGGTGTCGTGGTATTTGTTCCAACATCGAATCCCTGAGCACGCGGCCACAGCGGTGTCGACCGAGGCACTACCCTCCACGCGACGCCTCCTGGTTCTGGCCAGTGCCCAATACGCCACACTGTTATCGAGCGTCTTCCTCCCGTCCCTGGTGACGCTCATCGTCATTGATCGCCTGGGTCCGGTTGCCAACGCGCACTATTACCTTCCAGCGATGATCTCAACCAACCTGGGGCTGCTGTGTTGGGGGATCGTTCGATCCTTCCTCGTCGAGGCGTCGAGTGAACGTCACGAACTTCGCCGACACGCCAACTCCACCATTCGAGCGCTGGTCGTCGTGCTCATCCCGAGTGTGGTATTGGGATACATCTTCGCTCCCGAATATCTGCGATTCTTCGGTGACGCCTACGCCACGCAGGGGACTTCCTTGATGAGGATGCTTCTCGTCTCGCTCCTCGGGAGCACCGTCATGTCGTTCTACAGTGCCTTCGCGTGGCTCGACGAGAGGGTGTGGTGGATGACTCTTCGCACGGCGGCGAGCAGCGTGATCTACATCATCATGGTCTACGCCCTCATTGGACATATTGGCATCAACGCCATTGGCGTGGCCACGATGTTCTACTCGGCGACGACCCTGGTCATCTTCTTGCCCATCTCCATTCGTCGGTACCAACGGACCTGAACTGCCCGACACGGTCTGTTCGATCGCTGACCGCACTGGCGTTGGCGTCGAGTACGGACGCTACTCCGCGTCATCACTTCGGTGAGTTCATGATCTCCTCGCGCTGGAGAGTGAGTCGTGGCCACTGGCACAGGCCTCGCATCGTCGACCGAGAACCTCATCATCACCAACTCGTGGGTCGCTCCGGCGCGCGAGAGTGCGGTGAACAGTGGTTTGGGCCTCTTCGGGCGCGAGAGCCGCGGAACTCAGCGACGGGCTCGTGCGGTCACGAGCTCAGTCGTGGAGTGCCCAGGTCCAGGGCGCTCGGCCGGCCAAAGAAGTAGCCCTGGCCCAGTAGGTGAGCGTTCTGACCCAACGAGACGCCCAGGCGCATGAGGGTATCGGCCTCGGCCTGGGTCTCCACCCCTTCGGCGATCACGATGGTGTTGGTCTGGGCCGCGAAATGGCACATGCCCGCCGTCATGGCCTGGCGCGCGGGATTGGTGTCGATGTCGCGGATGATGGAGATGTCGAGTTTGACGTACGTGGGTCGAAGTTCGAGGATGTGGCTGAGACTCGTGAATCCGGCCCCGGCGTCGTCGACGGCGAGTTGGCAGTGCGGCAGATTCGCGACGACATTGCGGATCGCCGCGTAGTTCTCGATCGGGTCGTGCTCGGTGATCTCGAGGACGATCTCTCGGGTGGTGGCGGCGAGAATCGGCTCGACGTAGTGACCGAGCAGGGCGGCGGGCGAGAAGTTCACGCTGAGCCAAATAGCGGGGTCGAGTTCACGTGCGGCTTCGACGGCGGCCATGGCGCACGCCGCCTCGAGCTCGGGGCCGAGCCCGGCCTGGTGGGCGTCCATGATGCACAGGTCCGGTCGCCGCCCACTGGTGAATCGGGTCAGTGCCTCGTAACCGACGACTCGCCCAGTAGCCAGTTCGACGAACGGCTGGAAGACCGGTGTGAAGGATCCTCGATCGAGGATCTCTTGGGTCTGGGCGCGCAGGGACTCGTGGTGGCGCTGGGATTCGAGTTGGGCGCCGAAGAAGGAGCCGGCGTACGTCCCCAATTGGTCGAAGGCGGCGAGCCGACGTACGAGACCCTGGGCGGTCGCTTCGTCGTGCGTCGACAGCACCAGGACACCGATGGCGTCGTCGTTCCAGCGCAGCGGCGAGACGACGATGCCGCGAACACCCTCGTTCTTGGCGGCGTCGCGGAACTAGCTCGTAGTCGTCCCACCTCTCGTCGTCGAGATCGAGGACGGACGCGGGATCGCCCTGGTGCAACTGTTCAGTGACCAGCGAAGCGGGAAAGGAGTCACCGAGCATGGACGCCACTGCGGCGGTGCCGTGTTCACCCATGACGCTCAACGTGTCGTCGTGGTGCAGGATCAATAAGGCGGAGGAGTCGATGCCGTCGAGGCGGGTGACCAGACGACAAAAGAGGTTGGCCATGGCCGCCAGGGAACTGACGGGGCGCATCTCGCGCATGAGTTCGAGGATCGTCGCGCGGTCGCGGCCATCGCTCGTGAGGTTGGCCTGCAGGTGCCGTTCAACCGTGAGATCGCGCTTGACGGCGATGTACGCCGTCAGTCGCCCGTTGTGGTCGTGGATCGGCGAGATGGTCGCCTCCTCCTCGTAGAGCTCACCGTTCTTGCGCTTGTTGACCAGGACGCCGCGCCAGGTGGAACCCGTGCTGAGTTGCTGCCACATCGCTTCGTAGAAGGCACGATTCTGCAGGCCACTCTGGAAGATGCGCGGGTTCTGTCCGATGAGTTCGTCGACCTCGTAACCGCTCGATCGAACGAGGGCGGGATTGGCGTAGACCAGCGTGCCGTCGGGATCGGTGATGGCGATTGATTCTCCCGACTGACTGACCGCGGCACTGAGCAGTAGCTGTTCGGACACCGAGTGCAGGAGGCTGTCGCGATCGCGCAGCCGCTGGATGCCAAAACCCATCTGGGCGGCCAGTTCCTCGAGCACGCCGACGACCGACGCGTCGAAGGCGCCGACCTCGGGCGCCTCGACGATCAGCACTCCGTCGAGTTGGCGCGCACACCGTACGGGCAGGACAATGGTGGCCCGGAACCCCTTGGCCTGGGCGTCGGGTTCAGGTTTGGAGAAACGATTGTCGTTGAGACGGTCGTTCACCACCACCGTCTGCCCGGTGCGCCACGCCACAGTGGCGGGATTGCGCTCGTGCGCCTCGGCGTCGAGACCGAAATGGATCGACTCGGTGAATTGTCGATGTTCGAAACTCGAGGCCGCGCGAAAGAACTGCGGCTCGGGGTCCCGCGACGGCCGGGCGTACCAGCACAGGAGGTATCCCCCCTCATTGACCGCGGCCTGACACATGGTGTTCAGGAGTTCTTGTTCATCTTCGGAGCGAGTGAGCGCCCGACTCGCCGCCGAAAGCGTATTGAGGGCGCGGCGAGTGATGACCTCGTTGTGGCAATCACGCAGCGAGAGGATGATGCCACTCACATCGTGATCGTGTTGCAGAGTCTGCGCGCGCACGGCCATCCAGCGCGACTCACCGTTGGCGGTGCGGTAGCGCATCTGCGCTGAGCGCACCTGTTGAACGGTGAGCACGAGCGACTGCCACGCGCGCGCGCGGTCGGTGTCGCTCGGGGCGATGAGATCGAGAACTTGTTTCCCCAGCACGTCGATGGCGCGCCACCCCAGCACCGTGGTGATCGACGGCGACGCCCAGTTGATCGTGCCGGTCACGTCGGTCTGGATCACAACGTCCGAGGCGTTCTCGGCGACGAGTTGGAAGTCGTGTCGTGATTGCAGCAGCGAGTCGCGTGATTGTCGTGATTCGCTCACGTCACGCCACGTCGCGATGCGAGCGCGGTCGCGTCCCGGGAGGTCCACGCGGTGAGAGACGACGGCGGTCCACAGGGTCTGTTGATCGCGGCGGATGAGGCGGACTTCGAAGTTATTGGGCTCGCCGCGCAAAATCTTCTCGAGGGCTTCGGCGAGCACCGGTAGGTCCTCGGGCACCACGTAGTCGCCGAAGCGGCGACCCATGACCTCGTCGGGCGTGTATCCCAGAAGCGCGACGATGCTGGGAGAGATCCACGTGATGACGCCCTCGTCACCTTCGGTGATGGACACGACGTCGCTGATGTTCTCGGCGAGGAGTTGGTAGAGGTCGACGTCAGCGTCCGTGTCGGGGCCGAAGCTCAAGGCGATCTCGGGAATCGGACCTCCCGTGAGCGGCGCCGTCATGAGGCTGTCGAGCGTTCGAAGGACGCGCCACGGGCAACGTCCGACGCGAAACGTCGAGTCGCGACGCGTTGGGGACTCACTGCGTGGCGCCCCTCGCCGTCAACCCTGGCAAATTCCACGACCGTTCATTCACAACCGTCCTTACAACAAGGACCACCTTTAGCGAAAGTGGCGCTGCCAAAGTCACTCTAGAGCGCCGACAGACTCGACAACAAGCGTTTGAACCCACTCGTTGGCCCGAGCGGGTTCAAACGAAGGCGGTTCCAACCTCGAGAATCCGGTCAGGGAGGGCTCCGTCGCGATGGTGGTCGTCGCGTCGAGGAGCTACGCGCCCGGTGCTGAACGAACGAATGGGACGATGACGGCTAGCTGCGGCGAGCGTCGCCACCTTCGTCGAGGTCAGCCGAAGTGCCCGCTGACGTACTGGAGGGTCCGGGGGTCCGAGGGTTCGCCGAAGATCTTCGACGTGGGCGCAAACTCAATCAGCTCACCCGACCGGTCGCTCGCCATCAACATGAAAGCGCAGTCGTCCGAGATGCGCGCCGCCTGTTGCATGTTGTGCGTGACGATGACGATCGTGACGCGATTCTTCAATTCCGAGACCAGCTCTTCGATGCGCTGCGTGGCGACCGGGTCGAGCGACGCCGTGGGCTCATCCATCAACAGGACTTCGGGTTCGACCGCGAGGGCTCGGGCGATGCAGAGTCGTTGCTGCTCGCCGCCGGACAACGTGGAGGCGTGGACCTTGAGCCGCGAGGAGACGCTGTCCCAGAGGGCGGCCGAGATCAGAGCCGACTCCGCGGCTTCGTCGAGCAGGGACTTCTTGCGCACGCCGTTGAAACGCAGCCCCGAGACCACGTTGTCATAGATACTCAGGGTGGGGAACGGATTGGGTCGCTGGAACACCATGCCGACGCGACTGCGCAGCAGCATCGTCGGGATGGCTCCCTCGTAGATGTCGACGTCGTCGAGCAGGATTTCGCCGGTGACCTTGGCGCCCACGGTGAGGTCGTGCAGTCGATTGAGGGCCCGCAGCACCGTGGTCTTGCCCGATCCCGAGGGACCGATCATCGCCGTGATCTTGTTCGGTGCGACGTCGAAGGTCACGTTGCGAATCGCGACGTGACCCGAGAACGCTACCGATACGTCGCGCAACTGCAGGACGGGCGGGCTCGATGATGCGCCCGAGGCCGCGCCGCTGCTCGCGACCAGGTTGCCCGCGTCGCTCATCGACCGGCCTTTCGACTCAGGCGAGCGGAGATGAAGCGACTCGTCAGGTTCAAGATGAGTACGAGGATCACGAGGACGAGCGCCACGCCCCACGCGGCCTCGTGTTGACTCGGGTAGGACGAGCTCGAGTAGTAGTAGGTCAAGGTCGGCAACGCCGACATTGGCTTGAACGGATTCGAGTCCCAACTCGACGAGTACGTCGCACCGATGATCAAGAGCAGTGGCGCCGTCTCGCCCATGGCGCGGGCCAGTGCGAGGAGCGTGCCGGTGACGATTCCCGGACGCGCGGCGGGCAACACGACGCGGCGCGCGACCGTCCACTGGCGTGCGCCCAGCGCGAGCCCCGCTTCGACGACCGAGGTGGGGACGCCGCGCAGGGCGGTCTCGACCGACTTGGTGATGACCGGGGTCATCAGTATCGCGAGAGCGACGGACGCGGCGAAGGCGGAGAAGTGGTGCTGAGGGAGAACGATGAAGATATAGGCGAGGACACCGAGCAGGATGGAGGGGACTCCCGAGAGGATCTCGATCGCCGCTCGCAATGCGTTCGCCCAGCGGGTCTCCACTTCCACCAGGTAGAGGCCGAGCATCATGCTCAGGGGGATCGCGCCGAGAGCGGCCATGCCCGCGACGATCAGGGTTCCGAGGATCGCGTTGCCGATCCCGCCGATCCCGCCCTGCTGACCTATCGTCGGCACCTGGGGGAGCTTGGTGACGAAGGCGTAGGTGAGGTCGCGGCCACCGTGTTGGATGACCGTGTAGAGCACCATCGCCAGGGGGATCAGGGCAACGATCAAAGTTGACGTGATCATCCCCATAAACGCCTTCGACAGTCGAGAGCGTCGCTTCAGTGAGTGCGCGGTGATCTGGCGAATCTGTTCGCGCCGGTCGTAGATCGGGTCGGGGGGCAGGGTGTTCAGGGTTTCGCTCATGCGCCCAGCGCTCCCGCACGCCGCACGAGACGACGCGCCACCGCGTTGACCGCGGCGGTGAGTACCATCAAGATGACCGCCAGGGCACCCAGGGCGGCCAGGTTGCTGGGTGACGCTTCGGCGTATTCCGTGGCGATGGTCGAAGCGAGGGTGGCTCCCACCGAGAAGAGGGACCTGGGCATCTGGGCGTTGCCGCCGATGACCATGAGAACGGCGACGGTCTCGCCGAGCGCGCGCCCCGCCGCCAAAGAGATGGCGCCGAGGATGCCCGAGCGTGCGCTGGGCATGATGATCTTACGTAGGACCTGGCTCTTGGAAGCGCCCAGCGACAGGGCTGCTTCATTGAGATCCTTGGGCAGGGCCGCGATCACGTCGCTCGAAATGGCCACGATGGTCGGCAGGATCATGATGGCGAGCACGACGCTGGCCAGCATGATACCGGCGCCGAGAGTGGCGCCGTTGAAGGGCCAGCTGTTGCCAGTGAGGCTGGCCAGGTGAGGTTCGAATGTGGTGGACATCCAGGGGATGAGCACGTAGAGGCCCCAGAGTCCGTAGACGACCGAAGGGATAGCGGCGAGCAGCTCGACGAGTGAGGCGGTCAGCGTGCGTAGTCGTCGGGGAAGGACGAAGTTGAGGACCAGCGCGGTCCCGAGTCCGATGGGAACTGCGAATAACAGTGCCACCGCGGTGGAGATGACGGTGTCGAGGATGAGAGGCAGAGCGCCGTACACCGAAGCGGCGGGGTTCCATTTCGTGCCCGTGATGAGCGACAGACCATTCTGCGTCCATGCGGGCCAGGACTGGTGGACAATGCTATAGACGAAGGCGAGCAGCACCGCGGAGAACAGCACGGCAACCACTCGTAGGGACCAGATATAGACCTGATCGGCCCCTCCCCGGGACCGTGCGGTCCCGGGGAGGGCGGATCGATTGCGCCGCGAGAGAAGACTCGTCGCCGATTTTTTCATTGTTCAATTACTTTCGGGTGAGTCAATAATCCCTAGATCAGGGGCTTGCCACCGTAGGTTACCTGGTGCAACTGCTTGTACGCCAGGGCCTGGATGTTGGCGGGTAGCGGCACGTAGGCCTGCTCAGCGGCGACGTCCTGGCCGGCGAGAACACCGGTCACCGGGCTCGAGTGCGACAGCCAGTCGAGGAACTTGACCAGCAACGTGGCCTGAAGTTGGCTTGAGGCCACGCCCTGTTGCTCCTTGCGGACGATCGCCCAGCTGTACGTGGAGATCGGGTACGTAGCGGCGCCCTTCTGGTTGTTGATGTCGAAGTTCGTCGACGTGACGCTGGGCTTCTGTGCGGCAGCGGCGGCAACGCCCGCTACGGACGGCTGCACGAAAGCGCCAGCTGCGTTCTGGACGAACGCGGCGGTGATGCCGTTGTTCAACAAGAGGTACGAGTACTCGATGTAGCCGAGCGTGTACGCGTTGTTGGCGACCTCGGCGGCGATACCGGAGTTACCGGGCTCGTTCACACCGTTCGACGGCAGGGAGATCGCTGACTTCGACACGTTGGGCCAGATGGCGGGAGAGACGTCGTTCAAGTAGTTGGTGAAGGCGTACGTCGTACCCGAACCATCCGAACGCGCGACCACCGTGATGGTGTGGTTCGGCAGGGCGCAGGTCTTGGACACGATCTTCTTGCCACTCCTCTTGATGATCGCGAGACCGGGGTTGGCGTTGCAGATCGCCTTGTCGTTCCACTTGGTGATACGACCGCTGTAGATCTTGGCGATGATAGTGGCGGTCAGACGCACGCCGACCTTCGAGAACACCTTGTTCTTGGTGATCGAGGGCAGGTTGTACCCCATGGCCACTCCACCGAGCGCAACGGGAATCTGGAGGTAGTTGGCCAAGTTCGACTGTGCCGACGACAGGTGCGACATCGCCGACAAGTTGGCCTGGTTCATCGGCACGTCGGATGCACCGAAGTTGACGAGGCCGTTGGCGATGTCAGTCTGACCGGTACCCGAGCCAACGGCCTGGTAGGACGACAGCGTCGCGTTGGAGTTGCGCGCCATGTAGATCGCCTGAGCGGCGTTGATGAGGGGAGCGTCAAAGGTTGAGCCCGCACCCGCGACGGTCGCTGTACCGCTCATGCTGGTGTCGCTCGCCAAGGCGCGGGTCGGTCGTTGACGCCGCGCCGGCTGGTACGGCCACGACGGCCGCGAGGGCCATAATCGCGGTCGAGACACTCACGGTGACTCGAAGTTTCTTGAACATTCTCATTCCTCCTCGGAAAGTTGTTGTGGGGGTGCGTGCGGGAACTTCCGCGGCCGTTCGTATTGGAACGGACGTTTGGCACGTTAGAGAGCAGAAGTAACAAAAACGTGAGGATTAGGAGGTCTTTGGGCTACCTGACAGTTATTTCATGGCCGTGGGCACCACAACCAGGTGAATTCTGTGCGAAAAGTCGATGTACGACCTTAAACGCAGCCGCGAGTGGCCGACCCGAGAGTTCGCGTAGGCGCGACGCTAGTTCACGAACCCGCGGGGACGATGGTGGCGAGATTACTCGTGGCGGGTTCGATGAGTCCGGCGGGACCCTGGCCGAAGACGTGCAGGATGTTGTTGGTGATCTGGATGAGGGCGGGCGCCGCGCACCCCTGTTGTGCACTCGTGCAGCGATTGAGATCGCCGATCCATACGTTGTTGCCAGTATCGATGGTGCCCGCGTGCGACGTCGGGTTGGTGAAATAGACCATGTCGGAGTAGCTCACGCCGTTCCAAATGGTGCCGCTAAAGGTACCGGTGCTCGTGGGGATTGGCGAGTGCGCGAGGATCTCGAGGTTGGCCGGTTCGGCGCTGGAGGGGATCACGTGATCGATGTCCGACGCAACGACGTTGGCCAGAGCCGATCCGTTGGAGAGGTTGGTGTTCTTGAATACCCAGGAATTCGCATCCGCCACGACCATGGGCACGAAGACGTTGGGGCTGAGAAAGCCGCTGTACTGCACGCCGATCTGCGAGAGCGGTGACCAACTCGCCGGCGGCGACTCCCACGTGTTGCCGGTGACGTTGTTGGGGTCGGTCCCCTTGGCGAACAGCGGGTCATCGTAGGAGTTGCGATAGTCGACCAACTGGCGGTTGAGTCCCAGGATCGAAGGTTCGAGGCGCACGTGGCGCACCATGGCCGCCGCACCGAAGAAGACCGCGTTGAGGCCGTTGGCCTGGGCGTGCAGCAAGGCCAGGCGTTCGCTGTAGGTCCAAGACTCGTCGTGGTCGAGCGAGAGCAGGACCTTGTGGTCCGACAAGATCGCCGGGTCGGTGGAGAGAGTGATGTCAGTGATGTAGGTCACGTCGAGGCCTTCGTGCTCCATCAACTGCAGCAGTGGGTATTCATTGGTGAGGAAGTCCGAGGCGCCCCCACCGGTGTCGTAGGGCCGGTCGAAAGAGACCACGCGCGCGCGATTGCACACCGGGTAGGGCGAGGAGTTCACGATGCAACCGCCGCGTCCCGCGTAGAAGGAGTACCCCCCGTAGGTGTTCCAGCCCTGTTCGACCATGGACCGGTTCACCATGACGTAGGTCGCGCTGCTCGACGGGTCCCAGATCGTGAGCAAGATGTAGCTGGCGACCTTGGGCCCGGCCACCAATTTGAGGAGGTAGTCACCGGGGACGAAGGATGAGGTGATGACCATGGTGGCCGAAAGCTTCCAATTCCAGCAGGCAACCATGTTGATGGAAGTGTCGAGAGGGCACGCGGGCTGCACGATCCCCTGCTGTGTCGGCGAGGACCAGATCAGTCGAGCGCCCAGACCCTGGTACCAGCCCATGCGGTAGGCCTCGATGTGATAATTCGGCTGCGTGGTGTTGACGTAGAGGTTCACGCTCTGGCCCAGTTGAGCCTGGGTGGAAGTGGCGAAGCCCTGGATCTCGGTCGAGTTGTTCCCCGGGGCCAATTGCCAGCCCCGCGAACCCGGTAGCGCGTTCTCCTTCACCACCGCTGACGACTGCACCCCATTGGCGGTCAAACTCTTGGTCACCACGGTCGTGGTGGTGGTGGTCGTCGTCGCGGGCGGTGGTGAGTGCACCACCTTGTAGGAGACGACCGTGGCGACGAGGAGCAGCACAATAACGCTGATCACCGCGTAGGGGACACGGCCAATACTTCGTGAATCGTGACGCTGCACTCGTTCTTCCTAGGATGCGACGGCGCCGCAACTCTCGGACGATTCTATGCGTGGCGTCCCGGGCTCGATAGTCGTTGCCCTATTCGTCGATGGTGAACGGTCGGTGCACCTGGCCGAGGGTTATCCCCGCGGAGTGCAGATCGGGACGTTCACCGCGAGCGTGTTGCGCACGCAGTGCCGCGCGCTCCCAACGTTCCTCGACGCGGCCGTAGCGCCAGTAGAGCAGGGCGAAGGCCCAGACGCCGACGAAGATGCCCACGATGGTGAAACCAGCGGCGTTGATGTTGAAATTCGCAGCGTAGTTCCAGAGCCCGCCGTGCAACTTGAGCTGTCCGGCGAGTACCTGCAACAACTCCAGGGTGCCGATATAGAGGGCGACGAACACGCTCAGTCCCGTGATGGCGATGTTGTAGTACACCTTGCGCACTGGCTTGGAGAAGGCCCAGCCGTAGGCGAAGTTCATGAACGAGCCGTCGATCGTGTCGAGCAGGCTCATGCCCGCGGCGAAGAGGATTGGCAGGCTCAAGCAGCGCCCACAACGGGAGTCCCGCCGCCACGCTGGTGCCGGCGAGGACGAGGAAGGCCACTTCAGTGGCGGTGTCGAAACCCAGGCCGAAGAGCACGCCGATCGGGTACATCTTCCAGGGAGCGTCCACGCTGCGCGCGAATCGGCCGAAGAAACGCATCATGAAGCCGCGCGCGTCAAGATGCTTCTCGAGTTCGGCGTCGTTGAAGCGGCCCTGGCGCATCTCCACGAACAGCTTGACGATACCCACCAAGATGATCAGGTTGAGAATCGCGATGAGGTACAAGAAGCTCCCCGAGACCAGGGTGCCGATGAGCCCGCCGTAGTGGTGCAGGCCCGAGTTCGAGTTGCGTACCTGCCCACCCAACGCGTGCACGCCCAGACCCAGGATCAAGGTCAGGGCGAAGACCACCGAGGAGTGTCCGAGTGAGAAGAAGAAACCGGTCGACATCGGTCGCTTGCCCTCGGCCATGAACTTTCGCGTCGTGTTGTCGATCGCGGCGATGTGGTCGGCGTCAAAGGCGTGGCGCATGCCCAGGGTGTAGGCGAGGACCCCGGTGCCCACGCCGAGCATCTTGTGCGAACCCAGTTCGAAGTGCTGGGTCGAGGCGTAGATGAGCAGACCCCATCCGAGAACGTGTAGGAAGACGATGAAGCCGAACATGGCGGACAGGCGCTTCCACTCGCTGGGCGAGAACGTGGCTCGCACGCGTTCGCGCCGAGTAACGGGTTCAGCCAAGGTCGTCACGGGGCCACCTTAGTAGGAAGCTGTTTCAATAAGACAGCGAAATTTTCGTGACGATTTAGCGGTGTTCGACGAGTGCGCCGACCGGTTATTAAAGCGTATGGCGTTGCTCGTCGAATCGCGTGGCGCACCCCACCGCGCAGAAATAGATGTCCTCGTCGTCCACCCTGCGCTGAGCCGCCGCCGACTCCGGACTCACGTGCATCCCGCAGATCGGATCGATGTAGTCAACGGCGCGTTGCTCGTCGAATCGTGTGGCGCACCCCACCGCGCAGAAATAGATGTCCTCGTCGCCCACCCTTCGCTGAGCCGCCGCCGACTCCGGACTCACGTGCATCCCGCAGATTGGATCGATGTAGTCAACCGCGACCGTAGTCGTCGACGCGGTCACTTCGTGACGGGGACGAAGAGTGATAGCAGTCACCGGTGACTCAGGAGCCGTACTCGGCGTCGCCGGGGGCAACGCGTCGTTGTCACGGGCGGCGAGGAAACGTTCGCGACAACGATCGGCGCAGAAGTAGAACGTCTGACCTTCGATCGTCACGCGGGCCGGCGCGTCCGCGATGCGCACTTGCATCCTGCATACGGGATCGATGGCGTAGCCCGAGGCCTCGCCGAGTCGGTGGCGCCGGCGCGCGAGCGACCACACCACCAGCGCCAACAGGCTAGGAAGAACGATGTTGAGGATACGTCGTGTAATTCCACGATGACCGTTCAGCGCCCACGTGCAGGACCCGACTGGTCGGCACGGCTCCGACGAGCGCTGAAAGAGACCTTCGGTGACGAGGCCCGCCACGACCATCACGGCATAGAAGGTCAGTACGAGCGAATGGTCAGTGCGCGCCCGTAGAACTTGCGGTAGATGAGAATGAGCGGCATCGCGATGAGGTCTGCGAAGACGAAGGCGATCACCCCGCCGAAGGAGATGCCGCCGTGCCATAGGGCGGCGGCGAGGGGCACGTTGCCCACCGAGCAGACCCAACTGACGACGGCGATCAGTGGCCCCACCAAGGCATTCTCGAGAGTGGTCCAGACGCCGTGGCCGCGCCAGAACACGTCGCCCCACCACGAGGTGGGCACCGTCACCGCGAGGAAGCCCGCCACCAGGTAGCCAATGAACAGTTCGCGTCCGCAGCATGGTGGCGTCCGCGAGGGCGTAGGACGACGCGTTGGACCAACCGGTGAGCGTGCGCGGCGAGTGATCGGGTGAGGTGGCCATCTCTTCGTCACCGACGTCATCGGATCGGTCGCGTAGTCGTGCGCGCGCGGCCAACACCAGGGGTGCACTGAAGACGGTGGTGCCAACCAGCGCCAGCAGGACGATCATCACTGGGCCGCCCACGAATTCGGCGACGGCGAATTGCCAACCGAGCAGCACCAGCATGACGATGCCGAGCTCGACGACCAGGTTGGTCGAGGAGATCATGAAGATCATGGCGGTCGTGAAATCGGCGCCGCGCGCGAAGAGGGATTTCGGACATCGCCGAGGCGGCGTAGGAACAACTCGAGGACACCATGCCGTACCACGACGCCCGGGCGACGGCGCGCGGACCATGATCGCCCAGACGCGCCTGCATCTTGTCCTTGGATACGAAGGCCTGCACCGCGCCCGAGAGGGTGAAACCGAGCACTAAGGCCCACAGCGTCTCCCAGAAGCATGAAGCCGCTCTCGCGCAATGAGCGCCCCAATGTCGAGGATGACGTGGGACACGAGGACTACGACTTGACGAGACGCGCGATGGCCGCGGACGCCTCACGAAGTTTGGCGTCCTTCTCCTCGCCGCCCTTCTCGACCGCGTGCGCCACGCAGTGACTGAGGTGTTCGTCGAGCAGATGCAGCGCGACACCCTGTAGGGCGCGCGTCACCGCGGAGATCTGTTGGAGTACGTCGACGCAGTAGCGGTCGTCCTCGACCATCTTGTGGATGCCTCGAGTCTGGCCCTCGATGCGCTTGAGTCGCGCGAGCACCGCACTCTTGTCAGTCGCTGTAACCTGGCTGGTCCATGTTCTCTCCCTTCACACCGCTGGTCGTTGGTCGCCGGGTGTCTCAGAGGGCAACCGCGGCATCTCGCTACGCGACGAATCAACTGTCTTTGAGCAGGGTGAGACGACGGGTGTACTCCTCTTCGGATACCTCGCCCTTGGCGAAACGCTCCATCAAGATGTCGATCGCTGGATTGGCGCTGACGGTGGGGGTAGTCGTTGCGGGTCCCTGAGCGGGGCCGCGACCGAGTCGTGCAGGTGGCGTCGGGCCGTGGCGATAGTGCTGGACGAGCAGAAGCGACGAGCAGCGCAACTGCGGCCCAGAACACGACGAACATCACGATGCCCAACGCGCCCGGACCGTTGCCGCCGAAGCCGTCCATGAAACCACCGTGCCGATATCCGAAACCCATGGCAACCCCTTTCGTGAGTCACCGCCAGTATACCCCCTAGGAGTATAAGTTCTCTCTAAACTCTTGCTGGGCCTGCTCGCGGCGTCGCCCGGGAGGGCCCGACGGGCGCGCGGCGCGGCGCGGGCAGGTTCGCGAGCAATTCCTGCGTCGCGCGGGTGATCTGATTGACGGCGCGACGCACGTCGTCACGGGCCAACTGCGAGGTCGATTCGCAGGCCGGCGACCTTGCGCACGAACTGCCGCGCGGCGTCTTCGACCTCGCTCGAGGTCGCCGGGGGTTCGAGCCCTCGCAAGATGGTGATGTTACGGCACACGAATGAACCCTCCCTCTTCGGGCTCCGGTCGGAGCGACCAGTCCCCACTCGCGGGCGAGAAGCTCTAGGGACTGTCGACGCTCGTCGACGTCGTGGATCCGCGTCGACACCATGATCTCGTCGGCGCCGGTTCGCGACTGCAAGTGATCGCAGTCCCTCGCACACCGTTGGTGGTGAACCGATGAAGTGCGTGGCGAGGGACTCGGCGACGAAGGCCGCTTCGCTCGTCGCTCATCTCGACGCGGCCGCCTCCTCGGGCGATGGGTAGCGGGCCGGGGCGTCCTCGGGCTCGCTGCAGGAGATTGAGCGCGCTCGATCCCGACAGCCAGCGCGCCCGTGTCGTCATCGGGCGCGCAGATCACCGACGCCGCGACCATGAGATGAGGGCTGCTCGAGGAATCGCGACGCGCGAAAGTTCGCGTCGGTAGGTCTCGACCGCCTGGTCGAGCATGCGCGGGGGCGAAATGGTAGGCGAAGGAGAAGGGCAGGCCCAACTGTCCCGCCAGTTGGGCGCTGTAGGTGGAGGAGCCCAGTAGCCAGACCTCGGGCAGGTAGCCCGCCCCCGGGGTCGGGGCCGGGTGCGGGGGCGACGCCTGGGGCACGAGGTAGTTGATGAGTTCGACGACGTCGCGGGGAAACGTGGTGGCGTGCAGGTCGCCGGCTGCGGCGAAGGGCGCGCGCGGTCACGTGGTCCGTCCCCGGGGCGCGACCCAGGCCCAGGTCGATGCGTCCCGGGTGCAGGGCCTCGAGGGTGGCGAACTGCTCGGCGATCACCAGGGGCGCATGGTTGGGCAGCATCACGCCGCCCGCGCCCAGGCGCAATCGTCGTGGTCGCGCTCGCCAGGTGGGCGATCAACGACGGCGGGCGCGGAACTGGCCACGGCCGCCATCGCGTGGTGCTCGGCGACCCAGAAGCGGTCGATAGCCCAGTCCTCGGCGACCCGAGGCCATCGCGGTCGTGTCGCGCAGGGCGTCGGCCGGGGTGGAGCCCGAGGCCACGGTGGCGAGGTCGAGGACGGAGAGAGGGATCATCGCCGCCACCTTAGGCAGCCAGGCGGCGCTTATCGTCGCGCGGAAGGACTCGCCAGATCCCGATCACCGAGTGGGGGCGGTAGCGACGCTTCGAGGGACGGCGATCTCTGCGTCGTCGAGTTCGATCGAGAGCGCGGCGACCGCGTCGTCGAGGTGGTGGGGCTTGGTCGCTCCGACGATGGGGCTGGTGACGACCGGATTGGAGAGCACCCAGGCGAGGGCGACCTGGGCGGGCGCGACGCCGCGGGCGCGACGCGATGCGGAGGACCGCGTCGACGACCGGCTTGTCGATCGTCGCTGTAGAGGGTGGCGCCGAATTCGTCGCTCTCGCTAGCGCGCGGTCTGTGACGTCCCAGGGCCGGGTGAGGCGCCCGCGGGCCAAGGGGCTCCACGGGATCACGCCGATTCCCTGATCCTCGCAGAGCGGCAGCATCTCGCGCTCCTCCTCGCGGTAGAGCAGGTTGTAGTAGTTCTGCATCGAGACGAACCGACGTCCAGCCGTTCAGGTCGGCGACGTAGAGGGCCTGGGCGAACTGCCAGGCGAACATCGACGAGGCGCCGATGTAGCGCGCCTTGCCGGCGCGCACGACGTCGTGCAGCGCCTCGAGCGTCTCCTCGATGGGGGTCGCGTAGTCCCAGCGATGGATCTGGTACAGGTCGACGTAGTCGGTGCCGAGACGCCGCAGGCTGTTGTCGATCTCGCTCAGGATGGCCTTGCGCGACAGCCCCATGCCGTTCGCGCTCGCGTTCATCCGGCCGTTGACCTTGGTGGCGATGACGACTTCGTCGCGGGGCACCATCGAGAGCAGTGCCGGCCCGGTGATCTCCTCGGACGTGCCGTCGGAGTACACGTTGGCGGTGTCGAAGAAATTGATGCCGGCGTCGAGCGCCTGGCGGAAATATGGCAGCGCCCCTTCGCGGTCGATCGACCACGATCTGGCGACCCGCGCGCGGGACGCCGTAACTCATGCAGCCCAGGGTGATGCGTGAGACCTTGAAGTCCAGTGTGACCGAGATTGGCGTAGTCCATGGTGTGCAATCTAACCGACGCGCGGCGCGACATTCGTCGGCGTGCGGCGCCCGGCACGTGACTCGTGGACGTCGCGCCGAATCGTCTAGCGTTTTTGGATGGCCCCACGCGAGCGAATGACCTACGAGGATTTCGGCCGCGCGACGCGCGAACTGGCCCAGGAGATCTGTGACTCGGGCTTCGAGCCCGACATCGTGCTCTCCATCGCGCGCGGAGGCTTCTTCCTCGGGGCCGGCCTCGGCTACGCGCTCGGCGTGAAGAACGCGTTCATGATGTCGGTCGAGTTCTACACCGGCGTCGATGAGCGACTGGAGATGCCCGTCGTGCTGCCGCCGGTGCCGAGCAAGGTGGACCTCTCGGGGGCGGTGGTGTTGATCGCCGACGACGTCGCGGACTCGGGTCACACCCTCAAGATGGTGACGGACTTCTGTGCCGAGACGGTGCGCGAGGCGCGTTCGGCCGTCCTGTACGAGAAGCCCCAGACGGTGATCATTCCGGATTATTCGTGGAAGAAGACCGATCGGTGGATCGACTTTCCCTGGTCCTATCAAGGACCCGTCACCCAGGGCGGGGGTCTGAACCATTGAGGCGTAGCGTGCGCCGGGTGAAGAATCGCGCCACCGCCGCCTCGAACCGCCCCACGCAAGACCGATGGCGGGGACACTGGTGTCCCCGCCATCGCGTTGTCCGCGTGCGCCCGCGTGCGGATTGCCCAGAACTCGCCTAGAGGGCGGGACCTGGTATCAGTGTGACGTTAACCGATGATGACGTCCCACTGAGCGTGGTGTATTTGAGGGTGAGCGAATCACCGGGCGCGTGCTTCTGCACGATGGCCGACAACTGGGACGGGCTGCTCACGCTCTGACCGTTGATGGCGGTGATGACGTCGCCCGCGGCCAGGCTCGACGCGGCGGCCGGGGTGCCGCTGGCGAGCCCCGCGATCTGGACGCCGGTGATATTGGCGCTGGAGCCCTCGAAGCCCGAGAGCGTGGCACTGATCTCGATACCCAGAATCGGTGTGGCCCCGACGTGCACCGAAGCCGTCGAGGTGCCGCTTTGGATCGTGTGCACGATGGCGAGCGCGGTGTTGATCGGTATGGCGTAGCCCTGGGTGGCGACGCCGGACTGCTCAGCGAAGCCGAAGCCCGAACCCGACGTGGAACCAGCGGTGTCCATGCCGATGACCTGACCCTGAGTGTTGACGAGCGGTCCACCCGAGTCACCGGGTTGAATGTCGGCATCGACCTGGATCATGTTGGAGAGTTTCTCGACCCCGGTGAGATTGCTCGGGTCCGAAGCGGTGAGCGACTGATTCGTCGCAACGACCGCGCCGGGTGCGACACTGGGGGTGCCGCCCACGCCACCAGCGTTGCCGATGGCCACGACGGGCTGGTTGGCACTCACCTTGGACGAGTCCGCGGTGGTGACGGTCGCCAGACCCGACGCATTACTCAGTTGAAGTAGTGCGACGTCCTTGGTCACGCTGTAGCCCAGGACCTTCGCTTGAAAGGTGGCCCCGGTACTCACGAGACGAACGGAGATGGATGTCGCACCGTTGATGACGTGATTGTTGGTCAGCACTAGTCCGTTGGACGTGAGTATCATCCCGGTGCCCGCGGCGCTGGTGGACTGGTACTTCGACGTCGTCGAGATGTCGACGATGCCGGGATCGACCTTCGCGGCGATGCTGGCCGCAGTTGTGCTCGACGGCGCGTTGGCGGGTAGCGTCGTGGGTGTCGTCGCGCCACCCGAGAAATTGCCGGACGAACCCGACGCCCCGCCCGGTAACTGGTAGCGAAAACTGGGTGTGTCGGGGAAATTGCCGATGGCCGAATTGGTGGCGGGTCGACCGACGTAGTGGCCGATCACGAAGCCCGAGCCACCGATGGCGGCTACGAGGACCAATCCTCCAGTGAGCACGAGCGCGGTGCGCCGGCCTGAACCGTTTGATGAGGTCCCGCGAGGGAATTGCGGCGCCGGTGAGATCGTTGAGTCGTCCTCAATACCAGGGGCCTCGACGACCTCCGGGGCCTCGTTGCTCTCACTCTCGTTGTTGGTCGTCCAGTCCATGGAACCTCCTGCTACGCGATGTTGAATTCATTATGCGGCCCGTTGGTGAACTCGAGTTAGCGCCGGACTAAGAACAACCTAAATGTGGTGCGGCGCAGGGGCGGAGGGGACCCCAAGTATGTGAAACTCCTGTGAGGAGGAGGCCGCGCCGGCCGCGTCCGTCGGTACTTCGTCGTTACGGTGCGGGGAGAGTTACCCCGCGAGAGCGTGCCCGCAACCTCGTCCGATACGATTCTCGGATGTCTCGGAGCCTGCGCAACATCGAGGTCGCCCTGCGTCGAGCCTGGCACCCACTGTGCCGCTCGAGTGAGCTGACACTTCAACCGCGCGCCTTCACCTTGATGGGCGAGCGCTACGTGGCCTACCGCTCCCCGAGCGGAGAAGTACGCGTGTTCTTCGATCGCTGCCCCCACCGACAGGCGCCGCTGTCCCTCGGCGCGTGCGAGGGCGAGCGACTGCGTTGTGCGTATCACGGATGGGTCTTTGACGAGCGCGGGGAGTGCGTAGAGATCCCCTCACTGGGACCCGATGCCACGTTGCCATCGCGCGCCGCACTGCAGCGACCCTTCGCCATCGCCGAGTCTCACTCCATGGTCTTCGTCGCGCCCGAGGAGCCACTGACGCCGCTGCCCACGCTGGCGGCCGACGCCGATCCGCGCTTCGTGCGCGGTGATCTCGACGTGATCGTCACGCGAGCGAACGCCGGATTACTGGCTGACAATTTTCTCGATATGGCGCACTTCGCCTTCGTGCACGTCGGCACTTTCGGCGCGGGCGAAGCCACGAAGGTGGAGGACTACCAGGTGCTGCGTGAGGGCTACACATTTCGCGCCGTGTACGAGCACGACTTCGCGAACCGCGAGGATCCCGGCGTCGCACAGGGTATTCGACCGCTCATCCAGCGTCGCCGACTCACCTATCGCTACGTTGCGCCCTACCACCTCGAGTTGGCCCTTGATTATCTTGATGCGGGCGGGACCAATGTCATCGGATTCTTCCTGGTGCCCCTCGACGACGAGACGGTGGCCATCTACTCCTCGCTCTGGCGTGATGACCTCGAAGGCTCGGCTCAGCGAATGGCTGAGGCGGTCGAATTCGAAGTGGCGGTGGTGAAGGAGGACTTGGCGCTGCAGTCGCGCTACCACGACCTCGCACTCCCTCTCGACATCACCACCGAGGTGCACGTCAGGGCCGACAAGACGACCGTGGAACTTCGACGAGTCTTGCGTGATCTCGTCGACGCGGCGCGGACCACGCACTGAGTGAGGGTGCCACCCGAACCCAAGATCCTCTCGAGAGTTGAGGGAGGATGCGGTGCTGGAACGGGTGGTGGTGGCGAAGGCGTAAAGATCTGTTCGCGCAAGTCGCCATGGCTACACTCTCTTTTCCGCGCACGCCACTTAAGTCGTTGAGCGGCTGGTTCACGAGGTATCAATGCGCTCGAATCACGGCGATTGGCGTGTCGCCGCTGTTCGGTGTTGCGCGCTCAGGTCGTCGCCACTCGTCGTGTTCGAGCAATGTGGGCCTAGACGATCAGTTCAAAGGCCTTCAGGTGCAGGGGCTCACCCTGGGCGTTGACTTCTTCGTGGATGAACTCGTCGAGACTTGGAGCCCGCAGGAATCCCATGCGCAGGTAGAGAGACTGCGCCAGGGTCATCGCGGGGGCGGAGTGCAGGATGATGCGCGAGCGACCCTCCTCACGAGCACGTTCGACGCACCGCTGCACTAGAGCGCGACCCGCACCACGCCCCTGGAAGGCCGGGTCGGTCGCCAACATCCGGATGCCGCAGGCCCGCGAATCGTGGAATTCGGCCATGGCGCGCTCGGCATCGGGTACGAAGGTCACGCCGCCCATCAGGTTCCCTCCCTCGTCGAGGGCGACGAAGACCTCGGAGTCGCGCGCTCGCGTCGCGACGTCGAGCAATTGGCGTTCGTAGGGTCCGAGGGGTTCGCCCTGGCTTAGTTGGCGATACGCCGCCAGCGTGATCTGGCCGAGAGCCTCGTACTCCTCGGGACGGATGCGTCGTATCAGCATGGCGCTTGCGAGCCTAGGGCAACCGGTGGTCTCGGCTCGGGGTGTAACGCGAGTGCCGGCCCGATGACAGTATCTACGTCCATCTCACCAGGAGCAGATATGTCAGAGAATTATCAGGTCAGTGCGCGGGCTCTTGCGCGTCTCACCTCACGCCAGTACCAGGTAACCCAGGAGAACGCCACCGAG
Organism: uncultured Acidimicrobiaceae bacterium; assembly: GCA_963734655.1. Lineage (GTDB taxonomy): Bacteria > Actinomycetota > Acidimicrobiia > Acidimicrobiales > RAAP-2 > RAAP-2. Next base: position 344,290 of record CAVTHY010000002.1, read on the forward strand.
CCGGCTTTCGACAACGAGTACTGGGACCACCACGAAGCAGGCCTCTACGTCGATGTGGTGTCGGGTGAGCCGCTGTTCGCCTCGACCAAGAAATTCGACAGTGGTTGCGGCTGGCCGAGTTTCAGCGCCCCCCTCGAGCCGGAGAACGTGGTGCAGAACAGCGACGTCAGTTTCGGCATGAACCGGACCGAGGTGCGCTCGGCGCTCGGCGATTCTCACCTGGGTCACGTCTTCGACGACGGACCCGTCGAGGAGGGTGGTCTGCGGTACTGCATCAACTCGGCGGCCCTTAGATTCGTAGGGTACGAGGAGTTGGCCGAGCAGGGCTACGGCCGCTACCGCGCGCTGTTCGAGGCGAGTGAGTTGAATGAAGGGATGTCACGATGAACACAGTGACCGAGAAGGCAGTTCTGGCCGGCGGATGCTTTTGGGGGATGCAAGACCTCATCCGTCGCCGGCCCGGCGTCGTCAGTACCCGAGTGGGCTACAGCGGTGGCGACGTCGCCAACGCCACCTACCGCAATCACGGCAACCACGCCGAGTCGATTGAAATAGTCTTCGACCCGACGGTGACCTCGTATCGCGAGATCCTGGAATGGTTCTTCCAGATCCACGACCCCACGACCCCCAATCGCCAGGGCAACGATCGCGGTCCGAGTTATCGCTCGGCGATCTTCTACGTCGACGATGAGCAGAAGCGCGTGGCCCTCGACACCATTGCCGACGTGAATGCCTCGGGTCTCTGGCCCGGTCGCGTGGTCACCGAAGTGGTGCAGGCCGGTCCCTTCTGGGAGGCCGAGCCCGAGCACCAGGACTACCTGGAGCGCATCCCCAACGGCTACACGTGTCACTTCGCCCGTCCCGACTGGGTGCTGCCCAAGCGCGGCGATACGCTCTCGGCACCCTAGCGAGACTTCTAGGACCCTGCGCGTTGAGCGACGAAGATGGCGCGCGCAGAGGAGTCAGTTGGTGTCGACCCCACCGTGTCACTCTCGGCGACCAGCGTGAAGTCTGACGCGAGGGCGTCGCGCACTTCATCCAGGGCCACGCCGAGTTCCACAATGGTCTCGGCGTGTTGGGTGAAGACATTGCCCTGTTGGCGCTCGAAGACGCGGATGTGCCAACGGGCCAGGGGCTCCTCAGTGAAGTCCACGTCCATGACGAGGGTGTGCGCGTCGAAGTCGTAGACCCACGGGGCCATGTCGCCGAGGTCGCGCAGGCGACCAATCGTATTGAGATCGAAGATGAAGAGACCACCCGGTGCCAGGTGCGCGGCCACGTTGGCGAAGACCGCGCACCAGAGCGTGAAATCGGTGACGTGGTTCAAGGTGTCGTAGACGCAGATCACCACGTCGAAGGTCTCGCCCAGGTCGAACGACGTGATGTCGCCCTCGATGAGCCGCGCCGTGGGGCAGCGACGTCGAGCGACGTCGAGCATCGCTGGCGAGAGGTCGATGCCGGTCAGCGTGAAACCCGAACCGAGGCCCGCCAGAATTGCGCCGGTGCCACAGCCCAGCTCGAGTACGGCGCGAGCGTCAGGGCGGAACTGCTGGATGTAGGAGAGGACCTGAGTGATGCGGTCCTCGGGCTCACCGTTGACCCCGTCGTAGAAACGTGCGAAGGAGTCGTACTGGGCCATGGTGCAGTTTCTCACCGGACGTTCCCTTGCGTGACGCACCCATCGCCACAGGGCGTCGGTGAGTTGGGTCAATGACGACGTCCCGGTCGCGCACCCGTCGAGAACTGCACGGAGTGGCGACCGGGACGCGGTCGTGGAGCGATGGACTTGATCAGTCGAGGTCGAACCGGTCCAGAGTCATGACCTTGTCCCAGGCCGCGACGAAGTCGCGCACGAACTTGGACTTGGCGTCGTCGCTCGCGTAGACCTCGGCGATGGCGCGCAGTTGTGAGTTCGATCCGAAGACCAGGTCTACGCGGCTCGCGGTCCACGAGAGTGCACCCGTTGCGCGGTCGCGTCCCTCGAAGGTGGCTTCGGCGTCCGACGTGGCCGTCCACACCGTGTTGAGGTCCAGCAAGTTGACGAAGAAGTCATTGCTCAACGTGGCGGGACGCTCGGTGAAGACACCGTGCGCGGACCCCGCGAGGTTCGCGCCCAGGACGCGCAGGCCACCGACCAGGACGGTCATCTCCGGGGCCGTCAGCGTCAGCAAGCGCGCACGTTCGAGTAGCAACTCTTCGGCGCTGCGCGTGTGACCCTCGCCCAAATAGTTTCGAAAGCCGTCCGCGGTGGGCTCGAGCACTGCGAAGGATTCGACATCAGTCTGCTCCTGGGTCGCGTCGGTGCGTCCCGGGATGAAGGGAACCTGCACGTCGTAGCCGGCGTTCTTCGCGGCTTGCTCGATGGCGGCGGCGCCACCCAGGACGATGAGGTCGGCGATCGAGACGGCCTTGTCACCCTTCTGGGCCTCGTTGAAGTCCTTCTGGATGGCTTCGAGGGTGGCGAGCACCGTGGCCAGCTCGGCGGGGTTGTTGACCGACCAGTCCTTCTGAGGAGCCAGACGGATACGCGCGCCATTGCCCCCCCCACGCTTGTCGGTGCCGCGGAACGTCGAAGCCGACGCCCAGGCCGTCGAGACCAACTGAGAGACTGAGAGACCCGAGGCGAGGATCTTCGCCTTGAGCTCCGCCGTCTTCTTGTCGCCGATCAATTCGTGGGTCACCGCAGGCACGGGGTCCTGCCAGATCTGGGGCTCCGCGGGCACCAGGGCGCCCAGTCCGCGCACGTAGGGCCCCATGTCGCGGTGCGTGAGTTTGAACCACGCCCGAGCGAAGGCGTCGGCGAACTCTTGGGGGTTCTCGTGGAATCGCCGCGAGATTGGTTCGTAGGCGGCGTCGAAGCGCAACGCCAAATCGGTGGTGAGCATGGTGGGGGCGTGCGAGGTGGCCCCGTCGTGCGCGTCGGGTACCGTGCCGGCGCCGGCGCCGTCGCGCGGCTTCCACTGCTGTGCTCCCGCGGGACTCTTGACGAGTTCCCATTCGAAGTTGAACAGGTTGTCGAAGAAGTTATTGCTCCACTGCACCGGGGTGGTGGTCCAGGCGCCCTCGAGGCCACTCGAGATGGTGTGGGCACCGGCACCGGTGGCGAAGGTGTTCTTCCAACCCAGACCCTGGTCAACGATGTTGGCGGCCTCGGGTTCGCGACCCACGTACTGGACCGGGTCGGCCGCGCCGTGGGTCTTGCCGAAGGTGTGGCCGCCCGCGATCAGCGCCACCGTCTCCTCGTCGTTCATGGCCATGCGCGCGAACGTCTCTCTGATGTCGACGGCGGCGAGCAGTGGGTCGGGATTGCCGTTGGGACCCTCGGGGTTGACGTAGATGAGACCCATCTGGACGGCGCCGAGTGGGTTCGCCAAATCCCGCACTCCGCTGTAGCGCTCGTCGCCCAGCCACGTGGCTTCGGGCCCCCAGTTGGTGCTCTCGTCGGGCTCGTAGATGTCCTCGCGTCCACCGGCGAAGCCGAAGGTGGTGAAGCCCATTGACTCGAGGGCGCAGTTGCCCGCGAAGACGATGAGGTCGGCCCAGGAGAGTCGCCGGCCGTACTTCTGCTTGACGCCCCACAGGAGTCGGCGCGCCTTGTCCAGATTGACGTTGTCGGGCCAACTGTTGAGGGGGGCGAAGCGCTGCGCACCCGAACCCGCGCCGCCTCGGCCGTCACCGATGCGGTACGTACCCGCACTGTGCCAGGCCATGCGGATGAAGAACGGACCGTAGTGGCCGTAGTCGGCGGGCCACCAGTCCTGGGAGTTGGTCATGACCGCCTCGATGTCCTTCTTCAGGGCGTCGAGGTCGAGGGTCGTGAATTCCTCGGCGTAGTCGAAATCGTCGTCCATGGGGTTGGACAAGGAGTTGCTTTCGTGCAACAGCTTGAGATTGAGTTGGTTGGGCCACCACTGGGCGTTCGGCTGGCTGTCACCGGCGCGAGTGTTGGCCCCGCCACTGAAGGGGCACTTGCTCTCGTTTTCCATTTGATTTTCTCCTTTTGGTCGAATGCTAATTCTGGGTCTGCGTGAGATGTCGGTGACGTTTTAGCGACGTGCGCGGGCCGCTCGTTCACTCGTGTCGCGTCGTCGTCGGGGCGCGGGAGTGGCGCGGGTCGCGACCAAGTCCCGGGCTTGGCACTGGGGGCAACGACCCCAATAGGCGACGTCGGCCTCGTCGATTTCGTAGCCCTGATCATCCGATGCGACGAGGCACGGGGCGGATCCCACCGCACAATCGACGTCGACGACGTCGCCGCAGATCCGACAGATCAGGTGATGATGGTTGTCGTTGACGCGGTCCTCGTAACGAGCGGGTGAACCTACGGGCTGGATCCGGCGCAACAGGCCCTTCTCCACGAAGACGCTCACCGCGTCGTAGACGGCCTGACGCGAAATAGTTCCGATGTCGCGACGCGCGATCTCGACCAGGTCATCGGCGCTCGAGTGAGGGTGATGGACTACCGCGGCGAACACTGCGAGGCGCTGCGCGGTGGCGTGGATGCCGTGCTGGCGCAGCGAGTCGGCCACAGAGGTTGTCACGGTCACGACACTACACCAATTCTGGATTTAGTACAGAATAAGATTAAGTCCAGAAACGTGCGGAAGGCGATCGAGTCACTCGTCCACTCATCGAGCTCACGGAATTGGCGGCGCGATGACCGCTACGTATCGAGAAGCGACAGAATGCGTGGAGAAGCAATGTAGGAGTGAGGTGCCGCTCGTGAAAGTTCCTGTCCCTCTCGTCGGCGACGAAATGATGGTCCCCTGCATCGACGGTGTATGGCGTCGCTACGTCGGTCTCGACGCCGCAGCGTCCACCGGAGCCTTGCCCTCGGTGATGGACCGGGTCCAGGACTTCGTGCCGTTCTATTCGAGTGTGCACCGCGGCGCCGGCTACAAGTCCCAGCGCGCGACCGCCGAGTACGAAGGAGCTCGCGAGGCGGCGTTGCGATTCGCCGGCCGCGAGGGTCGCGACGACGTGGTCATCATCTGTCGCAACACCACCGAAGCGATCAATCACCTCGTCTACCGCTTGCGCCTGAGCGTCGACGACGTCGTCGCCACGACGGTCATCGAACACCATGCGAATCTCCTGCCGTGGTCGCGCGTGGCGACGTTGCCGTTACGTGGAGTGCGGCCCCGATGGCATCTTCGGCGTCGAGGACGTCATGGACGTCCTCGACGCCGCACCTCGTCCGCGAATCCTCTCGCTCACCGGAGCGTCGAACATCACCGGGTGGATGCCGCCCCTCGAGGAGATCATTGAGGCGGCCCACGCTCGGGGGATCCCCGTGGTGATCGACGGTGCGCAATTGGCGCCACATCGTCCACTCCCACCCACCGCGGACTTCGTGGCGTGGAGTGGACACAAGATGTACGCCCCCTTCGGTGCCGGTGTGCTCATTGGTCCGCGCAGCGCCTTCGAAGACGGCGATCCCTTCCTCGCCGGTGGCGGAGCGGTGGACTTGGTGGGTCTCGATGAAGTCGTCTGGACGGCACCACCCGAACGAGAGGAGGCGGGATCCCCGAATGTCATCGGCGCAGTGGCCCTGCGCGCAGCCATCGACGCGCTGAGTGAACTGGGCTGGCCGGCGATCATCGAACACGATCGCCTCGCGGCGCGGGCCCTGCGCGATGGACTGGGGGCGATTCCCCAAGTTCGCCTCCTCGGTCCTGATCCGAGTGTTGAAACGTTGCCCGTCGCCACCTTCAACGTCCAGGGCGTGCCGTTCTCGCTGCTCGCGGCGCGACTGTCCTTGGAGTTCGGTATCGGCGTTCGCCACGGGTGTTTCTGCGCTCACCCCTACCTGGTGCGTCTGTTGGGGCTCAGCAGTGACGAGGTCGACCAATTCCGTGCGGATGTGCGCCAGGGCGACCGCCGCGCCATGCCCGGTGCGGTCCGCGCTAGTTGCGCGATCAACACCACCCTCGCAGACATCGAGGCGCTGCTCGACGCCGTCCGTCAGATCGCGGGTGGTCTCAGGGCACCCTTCGCCTATCACCAGAATCCGGCCACGGGCGACTACTTCCCGGACCCCGCGTCGGGGTGGCCCGTCGACGAACACTCCCTCGGGGCCAGCTGCTCGCCCGGCTAAGACGCGGCGACACGTGGCGCTGTTCAACTACCCGTGGCGGGTAGCGCCAAGCCCGCGGGCACGTACGGACCTCTGACTACTGGTCTTTCGTGTGACGCTGGGCGTCGGGCGCGTCCTTGGCCACGACCTTCTCGATCGTTTTGACGAGCGCCTTCTCGCGCAGGGCGCCGGCCCGAGTGAACACGACGTCTGTGTGACGCATGATCATCAGCGTGGGAATGGCCAAGATGTGGAAGGACGCGGCGAGGGCGTGCTGGGCCTCGGTGTCCACCTTGGCGAAGACCGCGTTGGGGTAGAGCAGGGACACCTTCTCGTAGGTCGGGGCAAACGCGCGGCACGGCGCGCACCACGCGGCCCAGAAGTCGATCAACACCACGTCGTTGGAGGAGACGACCTCCTCGAAGTTCTTCAAAGTCAACTCAATCGTTGCCACCAGCAACCTCCCTTGGGGACTGAAGGCCCCGCTTGAGTATATACCCCTGGGGGTATATACTTCTGGTAGTGGTCGGCTGCGGTGGCGGTCCGATCCGCGGTACAAGGTGTGGTGAAGAGGAGGAACTGTGGAGGCGATTACGACGATGACATCGGGTGGCGGGCGCGAGGTGCGCGTCGACGTCGGACCGGTGCACGTGGCGCCCTCACCCTTCCAACCTCTCCGCGTTGCGCAGTCGTCGACTGCGCGGTGCGTGCCACTCAGGTACCACAAATCCACCACCGTCAACAATTAGAGGAGTTTTCATTATGTGTTCCCGTGTCACTTGCCCCGTATGCCACAAGCCCACCTGGAGCGGTTGTGGCCAGCACGTCGAGCAGGCGCTCGCCGGCATCCCCACCGACCAGCGTTGCCAGGGTCACTCGGCCGACAACCGGACTCGATAACAATGTGCCGTCGAATCACCTGCTCGAAGTGTGGTCGTCCTACCTGGGCCGGGTGTGGTCAGCACGTTGACCAAGTATTGGCGGGTGTACCCAAATCGAAGCGTTGCAACTGCGCCGACACCGGACTGGATTCGAAATTCAAGAAGGCGCTCACCCAAGGGTGGCTTGGTCGCGTGTTCGGTGACTGACTCCGCCACTTCCACGTCCGGCGCCCGAGATGCGCCGGGCGTGGAAGTGGAATGCAGTCCGGATGTCGTCGAGGGTTCAGCGAACCCGTCGTAGCCAGAGTGCGCCACCGGTGTTCTCGAGCATCGCCGGCAGTTCTGTAGCGATGACGTCGCGGTGACACTCTGCGAGGTAGTGGTTGAACAACACAATCTCGTAAGTTTCGTTGAAGAGGAGGAACGTGTGGACCAGGTACAACTCGTTCCAGGCCCGCCCTTCCCTGATCCAGTGCGGCAAGTACTCGAAGGGCCAGAACATGTCGTGCACGTGCACGTACACGCCAGGGGCGAGCATCGGCAGAACACTCGTGAAGAGGAAGTGCACGTCACTAGCGACTTTGAGCACGTGCGAGGAATCGATGAACAACACGTCGTTGGCCTCGAGTTCGGCGAAGCGTTCGAGGGGCACCGACTGCACCTGTTGGGCGATGATCTCCACGGGATCGCCCTCGCGCAAGCAACTGGCGAGAAGTGCGGGATATGGCTCGATCGCCGTGACCGACATCGTGCCGTCCAGGAACTGCTCGCTGGTGTCGAGTGCCAGCGCGGTACTCCAGCCGCTACCCACTTCGAGGTAGCGCCGAGGTCGCAAGTGGCGCAACATCGCCTGCAGCATCGAGGCGTCGCCCACGCCGTAGTTCAGGTTGTCGGTGCCGTAGCGGGTGCTGTCCGTGGGGAGCGCCGCTATGGGCGCCTCACGCGCCAAGCGCGCGAGCTCGCGGAAATTCTCCAACTGCTGGTCCTCTCGAAGGTCGATGCCCGGCAAGTTCTTGCGTCCGGCGAAGATGCGACTCGCGGCCTGCTCCACCTCGGCCAAATCGGGGACGGGTGAGTAGAAGTGGCCCGGGACGGACCAGGTGACGAAACGCGCCACGGACGAAGGCACCGTCAGGGTGAATCCCTCGGGGGCGACGCGCGACTCCTCGACGGCGTCGTCCTCACGCCCCGCGGTCGGGCCCTCGCCGGCAGAATCGCGGAGGTCATTCGCCGGTGGTGGAGTCGAGGTTGTCATCGCTACGGGTGTGTCGGGCGTGTCCATGGATCCTCCTGGGCGGGGGCTGTTCTCTGTACGGCGAGTTCGAATCGCGTCACTGCGTGCAACCCCTGAATACAATCGGACGACACCACGTCAGTGTCGTCACCCGATCTCGGTAGCCGGGGGCCTTTGCGGTCGCAACGCAGACGCAAAGTCTTCGTTGCAAAGTCATGAACCACTACTCGCCTCGTGAATCGCCGAGTCGAATCTTGACACACGGAGTGGTCCTGACATGGTCGTGCGTGGGAGGTCCGTTGCGACCACAACGGACCAGTCCCGGTCTCAGGCGTCAACGGCGGGACCTTCACCGGGCCAGGGATTGTTCGCCAAGCCGACGCCGCTCAGTCGCCCCAGGAGGAAGTGCTGATCGATCGTGTCCCAGCGCAGCAGACCGTCGCTCGACCACAGGAACGAGGTCTGTTCGTCGTAGTGGTCGTAGTGCACGTGCCAACCCTTGGCGCGCTCCTCGTCGCTCCAGCGTGGCTGACGTTCGCGCAGGATCTTGCGCTCGCCGTGTTCTTGGGAACGGATGGAGTAGTGGCGGAGGAGAAACTTGTAGGGGAAGACCCGACGGCCCTCGAATTGCACTTGGTGACCCGCGTTGGCCGCCATCGCGAGACGGTCCGCCTGGGGCCTCCACCCCTTGATCTGGAGAAAGTCGGCGGGCGTGTCGCCGAACTCGCACCACGCGAAAGCAGACGCCAGGTCGTCACCGGGTGACCAGGAATTGTCCACGGGGCGAAAGTTCAACACCGTGTGGTCGATGCTGTTATATCCCCATCGCTGCAGCGCCCAGAGCGCGTCGATGAGTGACACCCCGGGCCAGGGTGACTCGCGGATCTCGTCGGCGTCGTGGTGGATGACCCAGTCCGCGCTGGAGTCCGCGGCGACCTCTTCGACGCGACGGAGCAGCTTCTCGAGTTCGAAGTGGCCGGTGTCACCGGATTGCGGAAAACGCTCCCACGTCACTGTGGTGCGCACCGCGAACCTCTCGAGGATCTCGGGGGTCGCGTCGTTGGACCAATTGTCGATCACGTGCACGTGGATCCCACTGGAGCTCAGTCGCTCGAGCAACTGCTCGATGACGTCGGCCTCGTTGTACGTGGTCACGATGGCCAACACTCGGAACGACACTGGTCGCGGTCCTACTGCCGCGGGGTCCCAACGGTCGAAGAGGGTGACGGGTACGAATTCGGTGCCCGCGGCGTTGGTGGCAATAGCTCCTGAGAACGATTGATGCAGCCGCGTACGACTACTCAGCTGGTGAAAAAATCCTTCGCTGCGTGTTCCGACGACGACGGCCAACGACGCAGCGGCAAGCGGCGAGACGTCGAGTTCACCCGCCGTCACGATCACCGGCGCACCGAGGGTGGCATCAACCTTGTTGAGGTACACCCGGAAATTCGCCAGGAGCGCCGCCGTGTAAGGGCTCAAGGTGTAGTCGATGCGGCGCACCAGTACCACGACCTCGTCGGGTTCCTCGCGCACGCCACCAAGGAGTGCCGCCTCCACCAGCGACGTAACTTCATCGTCGAGCCCCAGTTCTTCGACGAAGTCACGACGCAGGGCGTAACTGCCCGGCGGCGACGAGTCCGGCGAACCCGCCAGGTGTCCGAGTGCGGAAAAAGACCGCGCCGAGGCCGGCGCGGCGCCGCCGGACGGTTCGAAGCCGAAGTGGCCATCGGGCCAGTGTTGCTTCCGCTGCGGTTGGGCGAGGGCGCGGGCGCGCAGCACCGCAGCCGAAGAATCTTGCGCCAAGTGAAGGAAGGTCTCGACGAAGTGAGCGAAGACGACGCTGGAGGCGTCGAGGAATGTGACGTAGCGACCGCGGGCCTGCGCGAGGCCCGCCCGTAGAATCGCGGTCCGCGTCCATTGATCCTGATCTTGGCTGGTCAGAGATACTATCCGTGAGCGGCTCGCGAGGCCCGAAGAGAACGGGCGAAGTATTTGCGCCACGCGGTCAGTGTCGACACCGAGTGAGGGAGTGACGACCACGAGTAGTTCGAAATCGGTGGCACTTTGGGCGTCGAGTGCGAGGAGGGCGTCACCTAACACAACGTCCGACTCATCGTCGGCCACGAGGACGACGCTGAGGAACGGCACATCATCAGCGAGCGCATTAAGTATAAGGTCAGAGAATCGCGACGCCAGAGAGTCGTGATAATCAGCGAGAAGGTGGCTGTTCGGTTCACTTCCGGGCGTTGGATCCTCGCGTAGACGGTCGATGATGGCTCGAAGGAGGGACTTTATCGTCGCCACGTCGACGTTGGCTAAATCCTCGGCGAGCGACGGAGTACTCGCCGTTGTCGATTCGGACGTGTGGCTCGAGTCGTCCGGGGGCATGGCCTTCTCTCGCCTAACGGTCATAGTCGAATCGCAGTGGAGCGTACGCGTAGGTGGAGAAGTCGGCCACGCGACGCTCGGGGTCGAGAGAAGTCGCTACGCGACCCTCGCTACTGCGTTGCGTGAAGGCGTCGACGATCTGCGCGTGGATCGGGAGCGTCGAATGCACGAAATGTTGAAGTTGAGCTTCGACCAGGTCGGGACGAGAGTACTTGGCCGCGAGCAGCAGTCCGGCCAGACCGGAGTGAAAGACTTCGGTGTCGCTCGGCAGTTCGCGGGCCTCGGCCGAGAGGCGCTTGTCGTGAAAGCACGCGGCACGCGGTTGGTAGACGACGCGGAATCCCGCGAGGCGGGCGCGCCAGGAGTAGTCGACGTCGTCGCAGTACAAGAAGAACGATTCGTCATCGTAGCCCCCGGTCGCTTCGAATACTTCGCGGCGTACGAGGGAGCATGCCCCCGAGGCCCATCCGGTGTCGCCGGTGTCGTGGTCGTAGGCCTTCTGATGCTCGAGGGGCAACTGGCGAGCTTCCACCATCCCGACTGAGTCGGTCATGGCCGCGAGCAACTCCAGTAACAGCGTCGGGGCGGGACACGTGTCGGGATTCAGAACGAGGATGAAGTCAGCGTCTGTCCCCTCGAGGTAGAGGCGGTTATGAGCGCCACCGTGGCCGAGGTTCTCAGCGAAGTGGCGATAAGAGAGGCCGCTCGAGCCGGTGTCCTCGAACGAAGCGCGAAGAAGTTCGACGTTCTCGGGTGTGTACTGCGCTACGGGCGAGTTGTCCGCGAGGGCGAGTTCCACGCGCAGATCGGGGCGGGATTCTGTGAGGGTGCGGATCATCTGGCGCACTGCGGAGAAGTATCGCTCGTGACTGACCGTCAGGGTGTCATAGAGCACGCTCTGGATTCGAATGGTGGCCGGTTGGTCACGTCGTGGGCCGCTGACGAGGTTGGCTCCCGCGCGAGCAACGCTCAGTGAGGGGGCGTCGGAGGTTGAACTATCGGCCGGGAGGGAGAACGTGGGCCGTTCACCATTCGAAGCCCCGCGCGTGGGATCGGTGCCCACTCGCACGGCGAGCTCGAGTCCAGTCTCGAACCATCGCACGAGTTCTTCCACCAGATCGATGACCAGCAGGTACTCCCCCGGTAACTCGGGCGCGCGTACTTCGAAAGGCAGAAGAGTCTCTTGGCCGGGGTGCAGGTCGGCGGGGAAGGCGAAGCGCGCACCTTCGCGGACAAGTGTCCCACGTCGGCCGTTGGCATCGAGGGCGAAGAAACGCGTCGAGAGCGCGACCCGGTTGCGCGTCTCGCGCAACAATGTCGCATCACCGCGGTTGCGAATGAGAACCATCATCTGGCGCGCCTCACCGGGTCGCAGCCCGGCGAGGTCGCGCTCAGGCGTGCGACCTCGTCGCAGTTCGATCTCGACGGCGTAGGCGCCGGGCGAGAGTGGACGCTCGGGCCACGATGCCAGCACTGTCTCGTAGGCAACGGTGCCGGGCAACAGACCGACGTGGTCGTCCGTGGCGGATTCTCGTTCGAGGACCCGATCGTTCGATATATCGGCGCTCAGCACTTCATTGATGAGTGCGACGTCGTCGGGGGGAATGGCGGCCGGTTCGTAGAGGGCGAAGCGTTCGGGTAAGTAGAAGACCTCGCTCACCGGCCGACCGTCTTCGAGGAGTTGGTTCCCGTCGAGCGTGTCGTAGAAGGCGACCTTGGCCTCGCGTTGTTCGCGCGTCATCGTGGCGTCACTGAGGTGGTAGATCGGTAGCTCGAGGAAGCGATAGGGCGACACCGCCATCACCCCTTCGTGAACTCCCCCCTTGATGTGCAAGGTAGCCGGGTCGTTGCGCACCAGGATCATCTTCCAGGAGGGTTCCCAGGGGTATTCGTCTAACCAGTGTTCGACGTCGGGGAAGCACCAGCGACAGGCCGTCAGATAGGTGACGACGTCAGGGGCGCTCGCGAGTTCGCCCAGCGACGCCAAGAGAGCGGCGCTGGGAACTTCGTCGGAGTCGACGGTGCAGATGAAATCGCCGCTGCACTGGGCATAGAGCCAGGCGCGGTAGCGCTCCTGGAGAAAGTCCGATCTCATCTCACACGGCAGGATGCGATCGGCGAGACCGACGAGTGGTCCGAGCTCCTCCTCGGTGAAGCGGCCATTGACGGCCACGACGATCTCGTCGACGAAGGGTCGGTAGAGTCGCAGAATCGCGGCCACCTGGTGCAAGGGACCGCCGGTGATACAACAGAGCGAGATTCGCGGCCGGGACGTCGCCAAGGACCTATCGAGGTCTCCGTTCACTCGCCCACGCTACCACCCCCACATTTCGTGGTTGGCTGTAGTTGTGAGGGTGTGGTGCGAAACCAGTCAGTGTCCTTGAAATAATCCGACCATCGAGATTTCGCCTCAGCCATCGTTGCTCACGGCACCGCGCGAACATCGGTGCGCAGGAAAGTTGATGCCCAGCGCGATTGTCGAAATACACCCGTCGACCGCGCCCGGGGTCACCTCGAATGTGAGATGAATGTGAGTTGGGTGTGGACCGCCCGAGACCTTTGAAAAAAAGGCGATTCGGCGCCCCAATAATTGCAATGACCAGGAGAGGCTGTTACTATTAGCCGTGTTCCCTTGGGAGCAATAAAAGATGTTTGGTCACCAGATGTATGGTGTCCGTAATGGAACCCCTGATTTTCCTCAGGACAGAATGCCCAAGGAGGGCCTATGAATAGATTGCCATCAATCCGCCGGTGGGGAGTGGCAGCCCTAACGGGCGTCACCCTGTTCGGCGGCCTATCGATTGTTGGGGCAGGTGTCGCATCAGCGGCCACGGCACCGACAGTCTCCGCAGCGCTCGCCCCGACAGCGACCGCTACGACTATCGCCGGAACTGCCACCGCGCAACTTGGTGCGGCGTTCGTTCTGACGGTGAGTGGGACACCTACCGTCTCCCCGGCACCTGACTACATCGCACTGACGCTGGCTTGCCCGACGGTCGGTACCGCGGTGTTCTCGCCGGCGCTACCGTCACGGCGACGACCGGCACTTTCGCCACGACTCCCACCGCGGTTGTCAGTTCGAACTCGGCGGGCTGCAGCACGTTGACGATCTTGGCCTCTCGGCGACCACGTGTGAACCCCTCGATCACTGTGACGCCGTACGTTCACGACGACTGGCACGACCACTCAGGCCCTGTCGATCTCCGGTACGTACTCGTCGTCGGGTCTGCGTCTCGACGAGCTTCACGGTCCCGACGGATGCCAACGCGTGTGGTACAGCGTGAGTTCGAACGTTCCCGCGGTGTCCTTGACTGAGCCCGGCACGACCGCGATCAGTTCGATCACGATCACAGACCCGGCCAACCTTCCGGCTGCCGACCAGTTGACTGCGACTGGCACGTAGTTTCACGTTGAGTTGCCTGCTGGTGACACCTGGAGCGCGCATGCCGACGGTCTCGACGCCCTTCGGCGTGACCCTCGGTACCCCCGTCCTCACCACTGCCGAGCCTCCTGACCATTCCGTGATCACGAGTGCGCCCGTCGGTTTTGGAGGTCAGCAAGTGACCGTTAGCGGTGCTTCAATCGTTACTGCCGCTGGCTTTGCGTACGGTGTCGCAGGACGCTACAGTGAAGTGTTCACCTCGACGCATTCCCTCCACCTTGGTGGCGAGCGCTTCGGTTGGCAACGATCCTCGGAACGGTCAACGACGATCTCTGGCGCCGGCGGCACTGCTGACGGCACCGTCGCTGCTGAGTTCGAGAACGCCTTCCCGGCTAACGCTGTCGCCCAGACTGGTGGAAACGCGAAGGTCGTTCTTGCGACTGACACGCCTCACGCCAACGGTTCAGACGCCCTTGCGGCGTCGTACCTTGAAGGTATGCTCGGAACTGGTCTGTTGATCACCCCGTGCGACCACGCTTGGTGCGGATGCTCAGGCTGCCATTCAGCACGAAGGTGTGTCGACGGTCTACGTCGTTGGTGGTCCACTGGCGATTTCGCCCGGCCGTCATCGCTCAGATCCAGGCTCTGCCGGCTTACAACCCAGGTGGCTTGGTCTTGACTGGTAGCAACGTCAAGGTTGTTGGTCCGATTGCTGGCGCCGACGGCACTGCAGCTGGTACTGCGAGCATGATCGCTACTTACTTCGGTCCCGCTTACGGTGCGGCGTCGTTCTCTGGCGCGTACAACAACACCGGTGGTGTCGTACAACGACACCACCGGTAGCGCGTCGACTCCTGCCCTCGGTTGGATACCTGTCCGACGGCGATTGTGGTCGCGAGCACGGACTGGCAGGACGCCATGGCTATCGCTCCTGAGGCGTACAGCGATGCACTTCCCGGTCATTTTGACTGGTCCGTCATCGAGCACGACTCTGGGCGCTGACGCTCAGGCCGCACTGACAGCACTTGAACGTGAAGCAGGTCATCGTCATCGGTGGTCAGCTCGCACTGCAGAACTCGGTCGAAGCACAGATTGCGGCGTTGAACGGTGGCATCTCGGTCCTGCGCATTGCGGGTATGGACGCTACGGACACTGCGGCGCAGATTGCGAACTTCGCCTTACGGAGCTGGTACTGCCGGTCTCGGCTGGACTGCTGCTGCGGGCAACAACTCGATTCTCGCGAGCCACGCTGACTACTGGAGCGACGCGCTGGGCGCTGCTGCACTGGGTGGCGGAGCCAACAGCATCGACCTTCGGTAAGGAGCCCATCATGCTGGTGGAGAGCCCGACCGATTGTCGGTACGTACACGACGGCTGAGTTGTCGGTTCTTGGCACTGCTGGTGTCACCAACCTGACTGTTCTTGGGTGGCCCGCTTGCGATGCCGAACTCAACTGTTCAGACTTTGCTGGCTGGACTGTAATTAGCCAAAAGCCATGATGACCCTGTAGCAATACTGGGGAAGTCGAAAGAGGAGGGGCCCGTAAGGGCCCCTCCTCTCTTTATTGTTGGTGTTCCGTTGAATTGTGAGGTAGGTGGGTAACCCCGAACGCGTCACCAGAAATGTGCGACCCTTCCCTGGAATCGAAGGTACGCTGACGCTCATCGTGAGGGTCAAATGAATGGCAGACCATTCCAACGAATTCAGGCGGATGCATCAATGACTCCAAGGCGACGGTACGTTGGTTCCATCGGGGGAGGCGAGTGGTGGTACTTCGTTGCGTGCGGTTTTCGCTGATCAACTTGGATGCGGGTCGGGTGTCCCTTGCATGACGAGACTTCAAGAGAGGTTGAATCATGGGCTGCGCGTTCGGTGGTGATGACGAGTCTCGTTCTTGTCCACATGAAGGCGGACCGCGTGACACTCGCGGCAGGGGCTTTCGCGTATCGGTGGTTCTTGTCGATCTTTCCCTTGATGATCGCATTGCTGGGCGTCGCGTCACTCGTGACGATTCCTCATCATGTCATCATCAACCTCATCCATGGTGTGACGGTCGCGTTGCCGTCGGGCGCGGCGTCGGTCCTTAGTCAGTCACTCACTAATTCTCAACAGCACACCGGTCAGGGTCTCGTGACCACCGTGGTAGCTAGCGTGGTCGCGCTGTGGAGTTCAACCTCGGGGATGGTGGTCGTGGAGGAGGGCCTGGACATGGCCTTCGGGCTTCCGACGGATCGCTCCTTCTTGAGCCGTCGCCTGGTCGCTCTTCCGCTCCTGGCGAGTTCGGTGCTACTCGGAGGAGCGGCTTCCACCCTCGCGGTGTTCGGCTCGCCTCTAGGTCGACTGTTCCGGGATGTGGTCCCGGTCCACGGTGTTATGTTCACTGCCTCGTGGGACGCACTTCGGTGGGTGGTGGCGCTGGCGCTCATGAATCTGTTGCTCTCGGTGTTCTATTACCTGGCGCCCAACCGTCGATCTCGTTGGCGTTGGTCGAGCGTTGGTACGGTGGTCGCCACGTTGACCTGGGCGACGGTGTCGCTCGGTTTCTCGCTCTACACGTCGGCGTTCGGCTCCTATGCATCCACGTACGGCGCTTTTGCCGGCGTGGCAATTCTGATCTTTTGGCTGTACCTGTCAGGTCTGGCAATTCTTATGGGTGCCGAGATCGACGCCGTGACAGAGACTCTGAAGGCCACCGCGATCGATGTCTCGGGCAGTCCTTCGGAGGTCTCCGAGTGAATCTGTGAACAGAGGAGGCTTCGGACTTGGCGAGATGGGCAGTGCGGTGCGGTCCGTCGCACTGCCGTCACGACGCTGACCGCGAGCACTGCCAGGTCTCGATGGTTTCTCCCATGAGGTTGGATATTTCGTTCGACAACCTTCGTGACCTCGACGTTCTCGTTCTATGTGTTCCGCTTTCCCGGTTGAGGATTGCATAGAGAGTTGGGAAGACTCGACATTTAAGGCGCGTCTATGAGACATCACTCCGACTCCGCAATTCTCTTGATGGCATTGAGGCGCCGGTCCCAGTCTGCGGCGAGGTCGTCGAGCCACCTCGCCGTCGTCATGATGTTCTCGGTCCGCACAGCAAACCTCCGTTCACGACCGTGTCGACTGCCGCTCACGAGGCCGGCCTGAGAGAGGACGGCCAAGTGTTGGGACACAGCTTGGCGAGTGACGCGCAAAGCGGAGGAGAGTTGCGTCGCGGTGGCGGTGCCTCGTTCGGCGAGATCATTGAGAAGCGCTCGACGCGTCGGGTCATCGAGTGCACCGAGGACGTCTTCGATGACGGTCATTGTGCTGACATGATGGGCGTCGAGTCGCGACCTTCGGCGTATGCGGCCGCTTTGGCAAGAACGTCCGTCCATCCGCGGTTGTGACTCTCGTAGGAGATCCACTCTCGACCCACGGGCACCACGAGTGTTTCAAAGCCACTCTCGACGACCGTTAAGCGAGTCTCACGCTGAGACACCGAGGTGAGGGTGAACTCGACCAGTGTCGAGTTCACCTCGGTGGCGAGCTGGTCCGGATAGCCCTCAGCCCACCGGTACGACAGTCGGTGCGGCGGTTCCACTTCTACGAACACCGTCCGATAACGGCCATTCGCACCGTGGTCGAGGACCATCTCCCCTCCGGGACGCAGGTCGATCGCGACGGGGAGACCGGTTCCGAACCACCTACCCACGTGTTCTGGAGTAGTGAGGATCTCCCAGACCCGTTGTGCCGTCGCGGTGATCATGATGTCGCGCTCTATGCGGTCGTTGGTCATTGTGGCCTCCAGGCTCTTACGCAAGTGATTACTTGCGCATCATATACGCAAGTTTCTGCTTGCGCAACTCTCCTCGCACCGTCCGAAGATTCTGACGTCGTGGAAATATCGGACCTTCCCACTAGCGATATATGCTTCGCTATGTCTCACGACGCGCCCATTGAGACGTCTCGTCTTCGCCTGGTGCTCTTGTCGCCGGAAGCGCTCGAATCGTTGCTTGCCGGAGATGTGGAAGGGGCCACGCGAGTCCAAGGATTCGAACTCACTCACGACTTCCTCGCTTCGGTGAACGAGGCGTTCTTGACCATTCAACTTGGGGGGATTCGTAAGAGTCCTTTAGCGCCTGGGTGGTCGGTGCGAGCCATCCTTCGCCGTGAGGATAATCAGTTGATCGGTCACTGCGGGTTCCATGGAGCCCCCCAGCACGTGGGGCGTGCGGAGATTGGCTACACCATTTTTGCACCGTTCCGCAGACGGGGTTACGCCACGGAATCCGTGCGGGGTCTCGTGCAGTGGGCCAAAGAGCAAGGTTCGATTGCCGTGTTCGCCGCGGTGTCGCCGAAGAACGATTCCTCGCTCGGCGTGGTTAAGAAACTTTCATTTCGTCAAATTGGAGTACAGGGGGGCGGTGGCGAAGGTCAAGAATTGGTCTTCGAATTGATCGTGTGAGGTTCCCGGTGATCGAGCCTGACACGGGACGAATCTCCGGGACGTGCCGCGGTCGGTTGAGGTCGGGTCCGGTCGTGGGTTCCCTGGATTGTCGACGGGGAGGGTTTGGCGGGTCTACGCACCTGGAGTCGGAGTCTTCTGGTCGACCCGCGAGAGGGGTCGGTCATGGTCTTTCGAGAATTCCAACAATTTAGGTACGTCGGCCGGGCGCTTCTGGAACCGACGGGGAGGGCGTATTTTGCGTTCTCAGCGGTGGACGTCCGATGGACGTTCATACGGGCAGGTCCATAAATGGTGATCGCAGGAGTAATGGAGTGGAGCATCCTCGCGGGTGGATCGCTCCGGTCACTCATCGGGCACCTTTTGCAATGTCCCGCTCATCACGGCGGCCGTCTCCCTGCCGGACCTGCTCGCGACGGACTTCTTCGCGAGCATTCAGAAAGTGTTCGTGGAAGTTCGCGAGCCGGTCGACGCGGGATCGTCCCGCGGTCTACGATCACATGGTCGTGAATTTCCTGTTGAGAGCGAGAGGGTCCTGCGTGCGTTCGATCGCGTCTCGCCGGACGCTGCGCGAGGGCGCCGCTATTGGTTGGCTGGTGCTCGTTGCCGTGGCATTTCTCGCCCCGGCGCTGGCCCACGGACGTTATCTCGGCCCCTACGACATCCTGGGGCAGTTCGGCCTCACCAGTAATCCGCATCTCGGTGTGCACAATCTCGTCAACTCCGACGAGATTCAAGAATTCATCCCCTGGCAGGCGCTCGCCTGGCTGCAGGTCCACGCCGGGCACCTCCCGCTCTGGAATCCACACAGCTTGCTCGGGCTGCCGCTCGCCTTCGATTTTCAGTCGGCCCCGTTCGGTCCCACCGTGGCGATCGGTTACTTGTTCCCGCTCTCGTTGGCCCACAGCGCCACCGTGGTGTCTCGTTTGATCATCGCTGGAAGCGGGGCCTACTTCTTCGCGCGGATCCTGCGACTCGACGTCGTCCCCGCACTCGTGTGCGCGACCATCTTCGAGTTGAGTGGGGGGTTCACTGTGTGGCTCGGGGACTACCCGTCGGGCTGCATGGCCTGGTCGGGATGGGTCCTCGCCAGTTCGGCGCTCGTGTTGCGCGGCCGGCACCGGGTAGCCTCAGTCTGCCTTCTCGCTCTCACCATGGCGTTCGCCTTCCTCGAGGGCGAGCCCCAGATCGGGGCAGTTCTGGTGGGCCTCGTGGCGGTCTTCGCGCTCGTCATGGTCATCTATCTGTGGCGATCAGGAAGTCGTCGCGCCGCAGTGTCGGCCACCCGCGACCATGGATTGGGCCTCGTGGCCGCGCTTGCGCTGGTCGCCCCGATCTATCTTCCGGGCATCCAGCTCGGTCTGGCGTCGTCTCGAAACGCTGGTCCGCCGGTGTCGGGTCTGCCTCTCTACGATATTTCTCACCTCCTCTTCTCCGACTACAACGGACTGCCGACCTCGCTCGCTACGGTCATCGGGCCGAACAATCTCTACGTGTCGATGCTCTACGTGGGGACGATCGGCCTCGTTTTGGCAATGACGTCGTTCGCCTTGTGGCGCCAACGTCGTGAAGTCGTTGCCTTCACGCTCGCCGCCCTGGGCATCTTGTTGGTCTTGTTCTTCAGTCCGTTACTGTCAATTTTTCACCACATACCCGCGCTCGACGTCTTTCGACTGCAACTGGCCACGACGGCGCTCGATCTCTGTCTCGCGGTGCTGGCCGGATTCGGGGCGCAAGCCCTTGTGAGCCGACGCGGACAACGGTCCGTGGAGAACTGGTACCGCATCGGGGTGGTTCTCGTGGCGTGTTGCCTCTTCGTTCTCGGCGCTCTTCTGGTATTCAACGTGAATCACTTACCCACACCGGAGTGGAACCTTCGACGAGGGAGTTTTGTCTGGCCCCTGATCGGCCTCGGCGTGTGCGGCGTCGTGTTGTTCAGCCGGTGGCGGACCGGCACGCGTCCGGTCGCGCCCCCGCAGTCTCGAAGGGCGAAGCAGCGCCATCGTTTCAAGCGCGCCGGGCACCTCGAACTCGGGGCTCTCCTCCTTGTCGAGACGGCCTTCTTGATCAGTGCGGGCGCGGGAATTGTGTCGTCGAGCCCGGGGTTTCTCCCGACCAATACCACGTTGACAACGCTGCAACGCCTGGTCGGATCCTCGTTGGTGGGCTTTGGGTCTTGCACGGAGAACGCTTTCCCATCGACCGGTCTCGTGCCCGATGTGAACCTCGCCTACCAGGTCAGCGAGTTCGCGGCCTACGATCCGATCTTGCCGCGTTCCTATCACACCTCCTACGGCCTGACGACGGGCATCTCTCCCGTAGTGCTTCCTCCATTCGGCCTCTTCTGCCCAGAGATCAATTCAGTCTTCCTCGCACATCTCTACGGCGTCTCGTACATCATCGAGCCGCCCGGTGCGCCGGGTCCGTCGGGAACCAAGCTGGTCGCGACGTTAAAGGGAGAGGGACTCTACGCGGTGCCGGATTCGGGGCGAGCAACTCTCGTCGCCCTCGACTCAAAGGGCCCTGCGGTCGTGCAACCATCGAGCCAGCCCAGTCCCAGCACCTGGCGCATCGAAGTGACCGCGCCACGAGCTTCGTTGCTCCAACTACGCATCACCAACGTGCCGGGGTGGCAGGCTGAGATCAACGGACGACCGCTGCAACTGGCTCCCTTCGCCAACGCAATGCTCGAAGCCAAAGTACCGAGTGGACACTACGTCGTCACATTGCGGTACTGGCCCAAGGCCTTGAGCATCGGCTTCATCTTCGCCGGCTCGGCAGTCTTGCTCCTCGCGTGTGCGGTGATGGTGGCCGCTCTACGGGTGCGACGGTCCCGACACCCCTCAGTGACTGGGTTGACTGGCCAATGACCACGAGGCTCTTCGCTTCTTCAGGACATGGATGATCGCTCAACTGCTGGGAAGGATCCCGTGGAGCGGGTGAGGCGATGTGAACTCGCCGCCTCAACCTTGGACGGTCGCGACCTTATGCCAAGTACTACCGGGTTCTTATCAGACTTCTAGAATCCTGTGCTGCTCAACGAGACAGTGACACGCCATGGCGAGTGCGTAGAAAAGCGTACCCATCGCGACCATTCGCGCCGTTACCATCAATCCATGAGTGCGATCGATACTGGTGCGAAGGGGATCGACTCTCTCACGAGTCGCGAGGCCACTCGCATAGCTCTCATGGCCCAGGGATTGAGGGGACCACGAATCAAAGGTGGGCCCGCTGCGATGTTGCGCCAGCTCCGAGGGGTCCAGTTGGACACCATCTCGGTTCTGGCCCGCTCACATGAGCTCGTCGCGTACGCCCGCTTAGCCACGGTGTCACGTCAGCAGATCGAGGCGAACTACTGGGGGCCCGCGAGCGAGACATTCGAATATTGGTCGCACGCCGCGTGTATCTTGCCCCTCGACCTGTGGCCGGCGTACGCTGCCCAGCGCCGCGCCAGGCTCTCGCGTGGATTTCGCTGGCATCGATTACAGGACCACGAGCGCAGTTGTTCCGATGTCGTCGAGCGACTGAGGGACTTGGGTCCGCTTACTTCGCGCGAACTTGGTGGTGCGAAGAAGAATGGTGCGTGGTGGGACTGGTCTGAAGTCAAGATCGCCGCGGAGTGGCTGCTCGACATCGGAACAATTGTCTGTCGCGAACGGCGAGGTTTTGAGCGTGTGTACGACCTCAGCGAGCGCGCTATTCCATGGCAATTGCTCGAACGTGAACTGGACGATGAGCAATGTGCGCGTGAACTTGTCGAATCGGCTGGCCGCGCGATGGGTGTCGCCACCGTCGCCGACATTGGCGCTTACCACGGCCTCCCCGTCAACGAAGTCCGTAAGGTGATCGGCGATACGTCCCTGAGGCCCGTGCGCGTCGAAGGCTGGCGTGACGTGGCGTTTCTTGGCGTCCACGCGGAGCGGGGAATCGCACCCGGACTGCGAGATCAGACCGCGTTGCTCTCACCCTTTGACCCCTTGCTATGGGACCGCGCCCGATTGGAGCGACTCTTTCATGTCTCGTACCGACTCGAGGCCTACGTGCCGGCCCCAAAACGAGTCGTTGGGTACTTCGCTATGCCGGTGTTGTCCCAAGGTCGGTTGATTGGATTGGTTGACCCAAAGAGGGTGGGACGAACATTGCACGTTCCTCACATCGTCATCTTTGACGAAAGGACGGTCGACCGGGTCGCTTCAGCTCTCGCCAGTGCGGCGAAGTGGGTCGGGTGCGATCAGATCTCGATTGGGCGCACGACGCCACCGGTGGTGGCCAGGGCCTTGTCGGCGGCACTCGTTACGATGGGTTTTGAGTGACGCTGGCTCGTACTGCGGCGAGGGTAATTGCGAAGATGAGTCAAGGCGAAGATCCGAAGTTGGCGGTGGATGCAAGTCGGTTGCTCGACCGATTTCGAGGTCGTAGAACTTGGGGCGTTGGGCCGATGTCGATTCTGGCGGCCCTGTCAATGGTTTAGAGAAGGACGAATTGGGCAGTTGTCGCGGCTTCGGCGCCTAAGACGGTGGACGCCAACGCTCGTTTCCGCCATTGCGGAGACTCCGGTGATTGATCGAAAAGCCTTGGAGCGGGCGAGGAGAATCGAACTCGCGTTCTCAGCTTGGGAAGCACAAGACCCGTTATCCCCGAGAGAAGTGATGCTCCTAGTCGAGGGCCTTTTAATTGATGAAGCGACGGATAGCCTCGTTGGCGTGGTCCTGATACGACGGATTGGCCAAATCAGGGAAGATCTCCGCTTGGTCGACCACGGGACCCTCTCAACTTGCCGGCCGCGCTGGCGTAGAACACGCCACTCGAAAGCTTGGGGTCGGTGACTCCGTCGACCAGTCGCTTCGAGCCCACTTCAAGTTCGTGGGAAATACCGAGGTGGGGCATGATGTGTTTGGCGGCAAAGCGTAGTGCTGGCGCCGCGCCAGCGGCGGCTTCGGTGCCTGTGGTGTTGCCGGGGCTCACAGTGATAAAGCGGAGATCGGGGTATTGGCGCGCGAGGTGGGCCATCCACAAGGCCCCGATGTACTTGACCTGACCGAAGGCGAGGTTCTGATCATATTTTCTGCCAGCGAAGTAGCTCCCGTCGATGACGGTAGTGAGTTCATCGGCCGAGGTTGAGACGAAAGTAGGCCGTTTGAACCCTAACTTCGGAATTCCCCTGGCTGCTTCACTTGCGGCGAACACCGCTACCTCGCGAAGTCGATTTTCGGTCAGGAGCCCTTCGAGGAGAACGGCGTGACCGAGAACGTTCGTTGCGAACAGTTTGGTGACCCCGTCGGCGGTCAAGTCCATCAACTTCCTGTCGCCGATGACACCGGCGTTCATCACCAGCGCATCGATAGATCCGTCGATGGCCGCAAGGCCGTCGCGAACCGAGCCCAGATCGGCGACGTCCATGAGAATGATGTCGAAAATGTCACGGCCGGTCACATCTTCGAGTTCGGCCTTCGCCTGTGTCGCCCGTTCTTCGTTTCGGCACGCCAGGTAGATCCGCGCGAATTCAGGACGCAATGCCAGTTGTCGAGCCACATCCTTGCCGATCCCAACGTTGGCGCCCGTGATGAGCACCGTCTTTCCAGAGGGTTCGCTCACGCTGATTTCGCTCTCACCTTCTGCGGGCGTGGGTAGTCCGTCGAGCAGGCTGAACCGGGCATCCATCGCCTCACTTCTGATCCCGATCAGTTGCTGATACTGCGGCGAGTTGTACCACCCGAGGGCCGTCTTACGGTCGGTAAACCGCACGAGTGCTCCCGAAGTGAGCGAACCATCGCCGTCAGGACTTCCCAGTTGCCGGCGGCGATTGCCTCACCTCCGTGCTCTATGGCCGTCAGCCCAGCAATGGAGGCGTATTTCTCACGATAGATTTCCGGGTCCTTGACAGTGAAATTGACAATTACGTATGCGCTCATGTTGAAACTCCTTCGTAGATGTTCGTTAGTCGTGATCTGTGATCTAGGTCTGCACTCTTGATCGTCATTGTCGAAAGGCGTTACGTTGCTGATCGGCCCCCGTCGACTGCAAGGGTGATGCCTTGGACGAAGCTTGCATCTTCACTGGCGAGGAAGACAATCGCCGCAGCAATTTCCTCGGGCCGAGCGACGCGACCTGCCGGTGCTAATGCTGCGAGATGATTCACCAACTCCTGCGGGGAAACCCTCCATCATCGCGGTGCGCGTTGGTCCGGGGGCAACGGCATTCACCCGAACACCACTCGGGCCGAATTCGGCCGCCCAAGTCTTCGTCAACAGTTCGAGAGCCGCTCGACTCGCGCCATACATGGCCATGCCAGCCTGTCCAAAACTCGCGACCATCGTGGAGATGTTGACGATCGAACCCCATCCTCGTTCGGCCATGGCTGGTGCCAGTGACGCGACGAGGAAGAACGGAACCTTGACGTTCAGTGCAAAGGTCTCGTCGAACTCGGCTTCGGTGGCTGCGCTGCTCGGTCCCATCAGGGCGACGCCAGCGTTGTTGATGAGGATGTCGACATGACCGTCGCCTGCCTCAGTGGCCCACTCGACGAGGTCCCGAGCCGAATCGAAATCGTTCAACGTAGTGAGTCGGAAGGTTGCGCTGCTTCCGTTGCTCTCAATCTCAGCGACCACGTCTTTGGCTCGTTGTTCGTTTCGTCCCACTACCAGTACGTGGGCACCGCGGACGGCCAAGGCGATGGCCGTAGCCCTGCCAATCCCGCTCGTCGAGCCCGTTACTAGAGCTGTCTTGCCCTTAGGTCAGTCATTCGAAATTCCGTCCTCTCCAATAAAACTGGGTTATGCAACTCACTATTACACAGTCGGACTGGGTTGTCAAACTCACAATCTTGTTAACATCGGTGCATGGTCAACGAAACGAGTATCCGGCCGAGGCTCACCGCGAAAGGCGCACGCACCCGGGCACGAATAGTGGAGGCGGCGGCTGCCCTGATTCATGAGCGTGGAGTGGCGGCGACCACCTTGGAAGATGTCAAGGTGGCGGCGGAAGTCAGCGGCTCTCAGATGTACCATTACTTCCCCGACAAGATCGAACTCGTGCAGGCGGTCATCGACTACCAAGCCGAAACCATCGTCTATCACCAGGGGCTCGTGCTGAGAAGCGCGAACGGAGTCGAAGCCTGGCGGAACATGGTGATCACGGCGGCGAAGCACACCAAAGCGATAGGGGGTTGCCCACTTGGCTCGCTCGGTGGTCAACTCGCCGAGAGTGACCCCGAGGCCCGAGCGCTCATCGCGGCAGGTTTCGATCAGTGGGCAGCCACCATCGGCGATGCACTCAGAACCCTTCATGCCGAAGGAAAACTCCCGTCCGATATCGACCCAAACGACCTCGCTATTACTCTGCTCGCCACCCTCCAAGGAGGACTTCTGCTCGCCCAGGTGCAACGGAGCACCCGCCCGTTTGAAACTGCGGTCAATACCATCCTCGCCCTTGCCATCGACAGATGAACTTGAGGCGGGTTCGCTTTCGGCAGTCATCGAAGTCGGGGTTCCTGACTCAGTCACCACTCACGGTGAAAGGTCGAGCCGCGCGTCGACGGATCAAGGACTCGGCAGCGGACCTCCGGGCGCTTCTTGGGCGCGACCAGATTTCTTGCGGGCGCTTTGGCCGCTCTCAGGACAATGAGAGACATTCACGGAAACTGGTGGACAAGGAAATGCCCCGAATTTCAAATGAAATGGGTTGGAACTACTTGGAGCGGGCGACGAGAATCGAACTCGCGTTCTCAGCTTGGGAAGCTGATGTTCTGCCGCTGAACTACGCCCGCGTGGGTTCCATCGTAGTGGCATTTGAAGTCCCGGTTTCTACCCGGGGTCCGGACCCGTCGAGCAGTTCGCACTAGCCTTTACTTCGTTATGGTGCTTTCGGACCGGTCCATTAAAGAGGCAATCGATTCCGGACGCATCATCATCGATCCGCTCGGTGACGAGTGCATCCAGCCTTCATCAGTGGACCTGCACATTGACCAATTATTTCGGGTCTTTCGCAATCATTCGCAGCGCATCATCGACGTGAAATTGCCCCAAGAGGACTTGACTGAACTCGTCGACGTCGGGCCGGACACACCGATGATCCTGCATCCCGGCGAATTCATTCTCGGTTCCACCGTGGAGCGCGTCGCGATTCCCGATGATCTGGTGGCGCGACTCGAGGGCAAGAGCTCCTTGGGCCGACTCGGTCTGGTGATCCACTCGACCGCCGGGTTCATCGACGCCGGGTTGGGACGGACACATCACGCTCGAACTCGCGAATTTGGCGAATCTGCCCATCACTTTGTACCCCGGGATGAAGATCGGTCAGATCAGCTTCTTCGAGATGACCACGCCCGCTGACCGACCCTATGGTGCGAGCGGCCTGGGTTCGAAGTACCGTGGACAGCGCGGTCCGACGCCGAGTCGTTATTCGGAGAATTTCAAGAAGTAAGAGCCGAGGCGCCTCGGTGCCTCGAAGGAGAGTGTGATGCTGTTTCGCATCATCGCCGGACTCGTCATGACCCTCGTGTGCTTCGCCATCGCGGGTCGGCGCTTCTGGTGGTTGTCGCGACTCATCCGCAGCGGTCAAGAGGCGCCTCGACGCTGGCAGGGGTTTCGTCGAGGTTGGCCGAGGCTGAGCTGACCGAGGTCGCTGGACAGCGCAAGCTGCTCCAGCTGGACGGTGCCGGGTCTCGCGCACTTCTTCACGATGTGGGGCTTCACCGTCCTGCATGACCACCATCCTCGAGGCCTATGGCGCCCTCTTCAACCGCGACTTTCACATCCCCCTGATCGGACAGAGCAATTGGCTGGCCTTCGTCGAGGACTTCTTCGCCACGGCGGTGCTGGTCTCACTCGTGGTCTTCGCGGTCATCCGTCTCGTCCAGGCGCCCTCTCGTCGGAGACGCCAGAGCCGTTTCTACGGTTCGCACACCGGGGCCGCCTGGGCGGTGCTCGCCATGATCGCCTTGCGTGATCATCACGCTGCTCCTCTATCGCGCGGCGCAGATCAACACCGGTCACTTCCCCTTCGGCCGCTCGCCCTGGGCCTTCTCCTCGCCACGTGCGTCGCCACCTGGTTGCGTCCCCTCGGGGCTGGCGTCAACTGCGGTCCTCGAAGTCGTGTTCCTACTCGCCAACATCGGCGTCATCACCGGGTTCCTCGTCTTCGTGGCGTATTCCAAGCACCTGCACATCTTCTTGGCGCCGATCAACATCGGCGTCTCGCGTCGCCCACGCGCCCTGGGAGGACTCGACAAGACCCCCGACATGGACATGGAGAACGTCACCGAGGACACGGTCTTCGGCGTCGGTCACGTCGAGGACTTCACCTGGAAACAGATGCTCGACTTCGCCACCTGCACCGAGTGCGGACGATGTCAGTCGGTCTGTCCGGCGTGGACCACGGGCAAGCCACTCATCTCCCAAGCTCCTCATCATGGGACTGCGAGAGAACATGTTCGCCTCGGCGGACCGGCTGCTCTCGGGCAGCGCGCGCAGGTGACGTCGCGACGCTGGTGCCCACCACGATCGATCCCGACGTGCTGTGGAGTTGCACGACGTGCGGCGCTTGCGTCGAGGAGTGCCCGGTCGACATCGAACACGTCGACGCCATCATCGACATGCGCCGCTACGAGGTGCTTGATGGAGAGCCGCTTCCCCAGCGAGGCGGCGCTGCTGCTGCGCAACTTGGAGAACCAGGGCGACCCGTGGGGCATGGGGTCGTCTAAGCGCACGCGACTGGATGGCGTCCCTGGACTTCGAGGTGCCCGTGGTCGACGGGCCGATACCTGCCGACATCGAGTACCTCTACTGGGTGGGCTGCACCGGGGCGCTCGACGAGCGCGCGCGCAAGACCGTGGAGTCGACCGCGCGCGTGCTGCACCGCGCCGGGGTGAACTTCGGCGTGCTGGGTCCGCGCGAGACCTGTAGTGGCGACCCCGCGCGGCGCATGGGCAACGAGTACCTGTTCCAGGAGTTGGCCAAGGCCAACATCGCCACCTTGAACGAGGTGGGCGCCAAGAAGATCGTGGCGAGTTGCGCGCACTGCTTCAACACCATCAAGAACGAGTACCCGGACCTGGGTGGCAACTACGAGGTCGTGCACCACTCCGAACTTCTGAGCCACTTGGTCGCGAACGGCCGCCTGGTGCCGGGCGACTCCTATTCCGGGCACCGTAACCTAGCACGACCCGTGTTATCTGGGGCGCCACAATCGGGTCTTCGACGAGCCGCGTTCGGTGTTCGACGCGGTCCCCGGCGTCACGCAGCGTCGAGATGGCCCGCAACCGCGAGACGGGCTTCTGCTGCGGGGCGGGTGGGGCGCGCATGTGGATGGAGGAGAACATCGGCAAGCGCGTCAACGCTGAGCGGGCCCAGGAGGCTCTGGCGACGGGCGCGGACGTGGTGGGCACCGCCTGTCCGTTCTGCATGATCATGCTCGACGACGCCGTCAAGGGCGAGGGACGCGGCGATGACGTCAGCGGTTCTGGACATCTCCCAGCTGATCGAACGCTCATTTCTCTAGTGAATTGGACCTTTCCAGGGGTCCTAGTTCACACGGACGAAACACAGCGCTAACGAAACAGAAATCCTCATTGGTCACACTGAAGTGAACAACTTGAGGTCAACGGCGCCCTCTCCGACCAAAAGGAGTGGATGTGCTGTTTGCGGCCACCAATCTTCCCTATCCCAGTTGGTTGAATCCAGCCGACAACACTTGGCAACTAGTGTCGGCGACGTTGGTGGGGCTCATGAGCCTCCCCGGCCTCGCCGTGCTCTACGGCGGTCTCGTGCGCAAGAAGTGGATCGTCAACACGATGATGATGTGCTTCACGGGCTTCGCCCTGACACTGGTCGTGTGGATGCTCTGGGGTTACAACATGGCCTTTGGCCCCCAAGCCCACTTCGGAGCCACCGGCTCCTTCTGGAGCGGGTTCATCGGTCACTTCCACCCGATCGCGTCGGCGTTCTCTGAGCAGGGTCAGGCCGTGTCGGGAGCGAATACCTTGATCCCCTTCCACTTCCCGACCGCGACGCTGGCGTACTTCCAGTTCGTCTTCGCCGCGATTACGCCACTGCTGTTCCTCGGCGGACTGGTGGGACGTCTGAAGTTCAAGGCGTGGCTCTTGATCGTGCCGCTGTGGATCACCATGGTCTACTGCGTCAACGCCGCGCTCCTGTGGGGCGGTGGCTTCTGGGCTCAGAAGGGTGCGGTGGACTTCTCGGGTGGCTACGTCATCCACTTGAGCGCCGGTTGCGCCGCCTTCGTCGGAGCCGCCATCGTGGGCCCGCGTCGCTGGCAGGACCGCGAGAACGCTTTCCCGAGCAACCTGATGATGGTAGCGGTGGGCATCGGTATCGTCTGGCTGGGCTGGAACGGCTTCAACGGTGGTGACCCGTTCTACGCGGGTGCCGACGCGGCGTCTGCCGTGTTGAACACCAACGTCGCCACTGCCGTGGGACTGCTCGTGTGGATGTTCATGGACATGCTCTTCACCAAGCAGAAGAAGCCCACGTTCCTCGGTGCGCTCAACGGTATGTTGTGTGGTCTCGTGGCCATCACGCCCTCGGCCGGTTTCGTCAACGGCACTGGCGCCATGCTGGTCGGCTTGATCGCGACCGTCATCGTGTGGTTCGCCTGGAACTACCTGTCCAAGGTTCGTCCCTTCTCCAAGGTCGATGACGCTCTCGGCGTGGTCTACACCCACGGCTTCGCGGGGCTGACCGGCGGTCTGTTGGTCGGCATCTTGGCGGACCCGCACATGATTGAGTACGGCGTGGTCGGCAAGATCTACGACGGTGCGGGTAGCTTCTCGGTAGCCGGTTGGTTCTACGGGCACTCCTTCCACCAACTCTGGGAGCAGACGATCGCGGCGATATGGGTCATCTGCTGGACATCGGCGATCACGGCGCTTATCTTCTTCATTGTGAAGTTCACCGTGGGCCTGCGCGAATCCGACGAGGTCCTCGCGATTGGTGACCTCGCGGTTCACGAGGAAGAGGCCTTCCCGGAGCCCACCTTCGGTGAGCCCGTCATGACCCCTAGCCACACCCACACCGACAACGTTTAAGGAGCGACATGAAGTTAATCAGCGCAGTTATCAAGCCGTTCAAGTTGGACGAGGTGAAGGTGGCGGCCCGTGAATGCGGGGTCTCGGGTATGACGGTCTCGCAAGTCCGCGGTTTCGGACGCACGGGAGGTCACATCGAGATTTACCG
Organism: uncultured Acidimicrobiaceae bacterium; assembly: GCA_963734655.1. Lineage (GTDB taxonomy): Bacteria > Actinomycetota > Acidimicrobiia > Acidimicrobiales > RAAP-2 > RAAP-2. The sequence goes on from CAVTHY010000002.1 coordinate 374,877, forward strand.
CGGCAAGGAATACGAGTTCGACTTCGTCGACAAACTCCAGGTGGAGATCGTGACGACCGACGAACTGGTGGATCAAGTTGTCGATGCCGTCTCGGGCGCGGCGCGCACCGACACAGTGGGTGACGGCATGCTCTGGGTTACCGACATCGAGCACGTCGTGCGTATCCGCACCGGCGAGCGCGGTCCCGGCGCCGTGTAGTCACGCCGTACCACGTTCAAGGGGCGCCGGGGAAACCCGGCGCCCCTTGAACGTTCTCGGGCTTCGCTCGAGCGCAAATAATTCTCTTCTGGTGTCTGTAAGTTTCTCTCCCCTCTGGTCATAATGGGGTGTGAACATTCCCTTTGAACCCTCATCCCCTTCTTCATCGGCGGCGACGCGTCCGACGCGGCTCGCTCGTCGGACACGACGTTTCTCGGGGGTGGCGGCAATCGCGCTGAGTCTCGCCAGCATCGTCGGCGTGGTGCCCGCGGGAGCGGCGACGTATCGCGCCTCCCTGGCTGACGTGTCGGCGACGCTCACGTACCACGGCACGTATCCCACGCCCCTGCACACGGTCCTCACCATCTCGCGTACGGGTCACGTCATCTACCGCGCTGGGGTCAGTGCTTCGCTCTGCGGCCAAGGCTGCTGGCCGACGTCCGTATGGAGCCTGGCGAGTGGCAGCCCACTTCGGGTGGTGACCCTGCGTCCCGGTGCGCCCGACGTGGTGCTCGGCCTCTACAGTGGCGGCGCGCATTGCTGCTTCATCTTGGAGGTCTTCGCTCCGTCGTCGGCCACGACGTACACCAAATCCGAGATCGATCTAGGTGATCCCACCGTGCGGATCCAGGTTCTGCCCGGGAACCGTTTCCCGGCCCTCGTCACGGCGGACGATACTTTCGCTTACACCTTCACCGACTTCGCGGCGTCGGGATTGCCGATCAAGATCCTGCGATTCTCGGGCCGCGGCTTCACCAACGTGACGCGACAGTATCCGGCGATGATCCGCTCCGACGCGACGGGTTGGCTGTCCGCCTTCTACGCCCAAGCGTCCTCTCACTACAGCGACTCGGTCGGCGTCATCGCGGCGTGGGCGGCTGATGAGTATCTGCTCGGTCGACGGGGGGCCGCTGATCAGTTCCTCAACCAGCAGGCGCGCGCCGGACATCTCAATAGTCTGTTGAATACCACCACCAGGGGGACGGTCTTCGTCGGGCAAATCGAGAAGTTCCTCGTCCAGCAGGGGTACTGACGCAGCGAGGGACCGCGGCCACCCCGATGCATGGTGAGGCCTAGGTGAGTCGTTCGATCAACGTGAAGCGCTCGAGAACCACTGACGTGGTGTCATCCACGTCGAAAGTGGCGTCGCTCCCGGGAGTGAGTGTGGCCGCGTTGCGCCAGAATGCCTCGTGGCCAGTTCGCCAGGCGGCCAGCGTCGTGTGCCCCTCGCCCTCGTCCAGCGCGTGCGCCAGGTCCACCTCACCCAGGGGAACCACGGCGACGTGGGTGACCTCGATCACGGCCACGCGACGATTGCTCGAGTCGACGACGGCGTAGCGTTGCCCGCGGCGGGGTAGTCGTTCGCCGCTCAACTGATACTCGTGCTCCAGGGACGTCGTCGACGTCTTGCGCTGCGAGAGGATGCCCTCGACCAACCGGTCGCGCAATGGTCCGGGGGAGGCGAAATGCGCGAGGGGCAGCTCCAGGATGTCGCGCCGGGTGCGAGAGGCGTCCACGGCGACAGCGTAGTGAGGGTTGGTCGACGTGATCAAGGCGCCCGGTTGGCCGGGGGCCGCGCGGTCAACCGGTGCGAATGACGGTTCCTCGCGCGTCGCGCGGCTCGAGTCCTACACCGCGAGCGAACGCACCGTGAGCGCGATGCCGTGACCCCACGACGCGATCTGTCCCCCCGGCAGATAGGCCGTACCCGTGCTGGTGTGGTCGACCACCGGGTTGGCGATGAACCGCTCACGGCCCTGGGGGTCGATGAAGAAGATTTCCGAGGAATGCACGACGTCGGCGTTGGGTCCGCGCGCGACGACGTCGATGCCGTAACTCTTCCAGACCGCGCGAAGGGAATTCGTCGAACCGGTCACGAAGTGCCACGAGGCGATGGTGTTGAGTTGGTGATCCTGGGAGAACGTGGCGACGTCGGCGACGCGGGCGTGGTACTGATTCACGTTCACCGCCACGAACACCACGCGCGAGGCGTTCACCCCGAGGTCGTGATTGGCGTCGACGAATTCTTGAGAGACAATGGGGCAGATATCGGTGCAGTGGGTGTCCATGAACTCCATCACGACGGCTCGACCTCGCAGACTCGACAGGGTGAGGGAGTGGCCGTACTGGTCGACGAGGGAGAACTCGGGCGCCGGTGTACTCGCGACGGGCGAGAGCGCCATGAGGTCCGCGAGGGATGACGAGACGCTCGCGGGGATACCGCTGAGGCGTGGGAGTTGGTTCTGCTGGCTGCGATAGCGCACGGCCGCTACCGTGACGAAGCCCGCGATGACCACGAGGAACGCCAGGGCGCCGATGAGGACGAGACCCGGGGTACCGCGCATCCACGACCAGTTGGTGGTACCGGCATCACTCGGGGCGCGGGGGAGGTCGCCTTCGTCCTTCGGGTTCGTCACGGTGTCATCTCACTCCTGGTCGGCGTAGCAGAATTTACCCGCTGGATCGCCGCGTCAGACGTGGCCCGCGATGTCGTGGGCACGTCTACGTCGTGGCGACTAACCGGCTTGACGAGCGACGGCCTCGGCCGCCGCCGCCGCGGCGGCGGGGTCACCCAAGTAATCGGCTTCGACGACCTCGAGGGATTGGTCGAGTTTCATGAGGTAGGGAATACCCGTGGGAATCTCGAGTTCGGCGATCTCGTCGTCGTCAATGTTCTGGAGGACCTTACGCAGCGCGCGCAGGGAGTTGCCGTGGGCCACGACGATCACCGCACCGCCGCGAACGCCCTCGCTGCGAAGGTCCTCGGCGATGACGTCCGCGAAATACGGGGTCACGCGCGCGACCACGTCCTTGAGGCATTCGGTGCGCGGGATCTTGTGCGGGTCGACGTCGCGGTATCGCGGGTCGAGGGTGTTGGAGCGCGGGTCGTCGAGGGGCATCGGGGGCGGCGGCACGTCGTAGGAGCGGCGCCAGAGCTTGAGCTGTTCCATGCCGAACTTCTCCGCGGTCTCCTTCTTGTCCTTGCCCGTGAGATCACCGTAGTGGCGCTCGTTAAGACGCCATGAGCGTCGTACCGGCAGCCAGGAGCGTCCGGCGGCGTAGAGCGAGATCTCCGCGGTGCGGATCGCGCGGGTCAACAAGGAGGTATGCACGATGCGCAGGTCGAGACCGGCGTCGGCGAGTAGTTCTCCGGCAACGCGGGCTTCCGCCTCTCCTTGGGCGTTGAGGTCGACGTCGTGCCAACCGGTGAAGAGATTGAGTTCGTTCCACTCAGAACGGCCATGGCGCAGAAGTATGAGATCGGGCACGTTGTCATCGTAGTGAGGTGAGGAGAAAAGTCCCAATTCGTGCCGTTATCGGCTGCTATCTCCCCTAGTCGACTGAAATCTTCCTAAATTATAAAAGTAGTTATACGTTTTCTTGACAAGATAAGACTCAAGTATATAGAATGGTGGTCGAAGTCTGGTGCCCGGAAGGTCCGAGTGCGAGACCAGGATATTGAAGGAGCATTTCATGGCTAAGGCAGTCGGTATCGACCTCGGAACCACCAACTCGGTGGTCTCAGTGTTGGAGGCGGGAGAGCCCGTCGTTATTCCGAACGCCGAGGGTGGTCGTACGACGCCGTCGGTCGTTGGATTCTCGAAGACCGGCGAGGTACTCGTCGGCGAGGTGGCGAAGCGTCAGGCCATCACCAATCCCGAGCGCACTATTCGTTCGGTCAAGCGCCACATGGGTGAGAACTGGACCGTCGACATCGACGGCACCAAGTACACCGCCCAGGAGATCTCGGCGCGCATCCTCCAGAAGCTCAAGCGCGACGCGGAGGCCTACCTCGGGGACACCGTCACTCAGGCCGTCATCACCGTGCCGGCCTATTTCAATGACGCCCAGCGCACCGCGACCAAGGAAGCCGGTCAGATCGCCGGCCTCGAGGTGTTGCGCATCGTGAACGAGCCCACCGCCGCGGCGCTGGCCTACGGCCTCGACAAGGGCGGCCAGGAGCAGACGGTCCTGGTGTTCGACCTCGGTGGTGGCACCTTCGACGTGTCGGTGCTCGATATCGCCGACGGCGTCTTCGAGGTGAAATCCACCCACGGCGACACCCACCTCGGTGGTGACGACTGGGACGACGCGATCATGCACTGGCTCATCAAGACGTTCAAGGACACCGAGGGTGTCGACCTGTCGGCCGACAAGATGGCCGTACAGCGCCTCAAGGAAGCCTCGGAGAAGGCCAAGATCGAGTTGTCCGCCGTCCAAGAGACCACGGTCAACTTGCCCTTCATCACCGCGACCGCCGATGGCCCCAAGCACCTCGACATCAAGTTGTCGCGAGCCAAGTTCAACGAATTGACCGCCGACCTGGTGGAGCGTTGTCGCAAGCCCTTCGACCAGGCCATCAAGGACGCGGGTCTGACCCTCGACCAGATCCACCACGTGATCATGGTCGGTGGCTCGACGCGCATCCCCGCGGTGCAGGAACTCGTCACCAAGGTGACCGGCAAGGAGCCCAACAAGAGCGTGAACCCCGACGAAGTGGTCGCCATCGGTGCCGCCGTCCAGGCCGGTGTCTTGAAGGGTGACGTCAAGGACATCTTGCTCCTCGACGTGACGCCGCTGTCGCTGGGCATCGAGACCAAGGGTGGCGTGATGACCAAGATCATCGAGCGCAACACCACCATCCCCACGAAGAAGTCCCAGACGTTCACCACGGCTGACGACAATCAGCCCAGCGTGGAGGTGCACGTCTTGCAGGGTGAGCGCGAGATGGCCTCGTATAACCAGACGCTGGGCAAGTTCCAGTTGGTCGGAATCCCGCCGGCTCCGCGCGGCGTGCCTCAGATCGAAGTCACCTTCGATATCGACGCCAACGGCATCGTGCACGTCTCGGCCAAGGACACCGCGACGGGCGCGACCCAGTCGATGACCATCACCGGCGGTTCATCGCTCTCCAAGGATGAGATCGATCGCATGGTGCGTGACGCCGAGGCTCACGCGGAGGACGACCGCAAACGCCGTGCCGAGGCCGAAGTGCGCAACAACGCTGACGGCCTGGTGTACTCGACCGAGAAGCTCCTGAAGGATCAGGCCGAGTCGTTCCAGGGCACCGAGCGTGAGGACGTCGAGGGCGCTCTGGCGGCCTTGAAGGAGACCCTGGCGGGTACCGACAACGACGCCATCACCGCGGCCACTGAGAAGTTGCTGACCGCGAGCCAGGGATTCAGCCAGCGTCTCTACGAGGAGGCCGCCAAGGCCAACTCCCAGGGCGCCACGCCGCCGCCGGCCGGTGACGACGAGGACATCGTCGACGCCGAGATCGTGGACTGACCGTGAGCGACGTCTTTGAGTCCGACGAGGTGACGGTGTCCGAGGACGCCGTCACCCGGGACATCTCCGATCTCTCCGAGGCCGAACTGCAGCGTGACGAGTATTTGAACGCCCTCCAGCACCTGCAGGCCGACTTCGAGAATTACCGCAAACGCGTGGCGCGTTCCTCCGAGGACGCGGCGGTTCGCGCCGCGGGGTCCCTGGTGGCCAGCCTGTTGCCGGTGCTCGACGCCTTCGATTTGGCGGCGGCGCACTTCGCGACGACGCCCTCAGAGGAGGCGACCGCGCTCAATCAGTCGCGCGCCCTCCTCCTTGATTCCTTGGAGAAACAGGGACTCGAGCGCGTCGACGGTGCCGGTGTGACCTTCGACCCCCAGATCCACGACGCGGTCGCGCACGTGGAGGGTGACACCGACGGCGATGAGCAGTTGGTCGACGAAGTGCTACGGGCCGGGTACCGATGGAAGGGCAGCGTGTTGCGCCCGGCCATGGTGAGGGTGAAGGGTTAGAAGGGTTACATGGCCGAACGCGAGTGGTTCGACACGGACTACTACAAAGTCTTGGGCGTCACGTCGAGTGCGACGGACAAGGAGATCACGCGCGCGTATCGCAAACTCGCCAAGTCGCACCACCCCGACACCAACCCGGGTTCCGAGGAGCGCTTCAAGGAGATCTCCGTGGCGTACGACGTACTGGGCGACGCCACCAAGCGCAAGGAGTACGACGAGGTACGCCGACTCGGACCCGCCGCCGCGGGATTTGGCGGAGCCGGCGGAGCGGGACCGGGCAACTTCAATTTCCAGAGCGGTGACCTCGGTGACCTCGGTGACCTGTTCGGAGGACTCTTCGGCAATCGCCGACCGCGCGCGCAGCGCGGAGCGGACGTCGAGACCGCCCTGCACTTGAGTTTCCGTGATTCGGTCATGGGCGTGACCACCACGGTGAATCTGCCGAGCAACGAGGCCTGCAAGACCTGTCAGGGGCGCGGCGCGGCTCCCGGCGGCTACGTGACCTGTGAGTTCTGCAACGGCCGTGGTGTCACGAACGACGATCAGGGACCCTTCGCGATGTCGAGCGTCTGCACGCATTGCGGCGGTCGTGGTGGTCGCATCGTGACGCCGTGTCCGGTATGTCAGGGTTCGGGACGCGAACCGTCCTCGCGACGGGTGAACGTGCGCATTCCCGCCGGTGTCGTTGACGGTCAACGCATCCGACTCAAGGGCAAGGGTTCCCCGGGGGCCAATGGGGGAACGCCCGGTGACCTCTTCGTCGACGTGCACGTCGCCACTGATGCGCACTTCGATCGTCGAGGTCGACACGTGACCACCTCGGTGAAGGTCGCTCTCACCGCCGCCATCCTGGGCACCACCGTGGAGGTTCCCACGCTCGACGAGCCCGTGACGTTGAAGATTCCTGCGGGGACCCAGCCGGGCACGACGATGCGCGTGCGCGGGCGCGGCGTGCCCGCGAGTGCCAAGCACGCGCACGGCGACCTGCTCGTCACGGTGAACGTGGAGATACCCAAGAAACTCAACAAGGAACAGCGCGCGCTGGTCGAGAAGCTCGCCGCCGCCCTGCACGAGGAGGTCTCGTGAACGAACGTCACCACCACGCGGTCTACGTCATCTCGGTCTTCGCCGAGATCGCTGGTGTTCACCCCCAGACCCTGCGCAACTACGAGCGCAGCGGATTGCTCAATCCCCAACGCACCAGCGGCGGCTCGCGGCGGTTCTCCGAAGCGGACCTGGCCGCACTGCGGCGCATCCAGGAACTTACCAACGACGGGGTGAACCTCGAAGGCGTGCGACGCATCATGAAGCTCGAGGCCGAGGTCGAGCGACTGCGCGAGGAGTTGGCCGAGCGCGCCGCCGAGGCGAAGACCTCGATCGCCGAGACGCATCGTCAGTATCGTCGCGACTTGGTCCCCGTGTCGAACACCATCGCCATTTTTCTCGACGCGCAACGTCGCGCGCGAGGTTCGGGAGGTGCGCTGTGACCCTTGATCCCCAACGGTGGACCGTCAAGACCCGCGAGGCCTTCCAGAGTGCCACCACTCAAGCCGGCGCTGCCGGCAACCCCTACGTCACCCCGGCACACCTCCTGCTGGCGTTACTCAACGACGCTTCGGGTATCGCTCGTCCCTTGATGGTGGCCGCGCAACTCGACCCCATCTCCCTGGCCGCAGAACTGAACGAGAAGGTGGCGCGCGAACCGCGCACCGTGGGTGGTTCTCAGCCCGGCCTCTCGCCCGAGGCCCGTCAGGGTCTCGAGGACGCTGACGCTCTGCGCGAGGAACTCGGCGACGAGTACCTCTCGGTCGATCACGTCGTGGTGGCGTGGGCGTCGTTGCTGGGCACCACCCGTGAAGCGCTGCTGGCCGCGTTACGCTCCATTCGCGGCTCGGCGCGCATCACCAGCGAGAACCCCGAGGAGACCTTCGCGTCCTTGGAGAAATACGGTCGCGACCTCACCGCGCTGGCACGCGCCGGCAAGCTCGACCCGGTCATCGGCCGCGATGACGAGATCCGTCGCGTCATCCAAGTACTCTCGCGGCGCACCAAGAACAACCCGGTCCTGATCGGCGAACCCGGCGTGGGCAAGACCGCGATCGTCGAGGGACTGGCGCTACGCATCGTCGAGGGCGACGTGCCCGAGTCGTTACGCGACCGCCGGATCATCGCGCTGGACTTGGCGTCGATGGTCGCCGGCGCCAAGTATCGCGGTGAGTTCGAAGAACGCATGAAGGCGGTCTTGAAGGAGATCGAGGACGCCGAGGGTGACGTCGTGGCCTTCATCGACGAACTCCACACCATCGTGGGCGCGGGCGCGAGCGAGGGTGCGATGGACGCCGGCAACATGATCAAGCCGCTACTGGCGCGCGGTGAGTTGCGCCTCATCGGCGCGACGACACTCGACGAGTACCGTCAGTACATCGAGAAGGACGCGGCCCTCGAGCGGCGTTTCCAGCAGGTGTTCGTGGGCGAACCTTCGATCGAGGACACCGTGGCGATCCTGCGCGGTCTCAAGGAACGGTACGAGGTGCATCACGGCGTGCGCATCCAAGACGCCGCGCTGGTGGCGGCGGCGACGTTGTCGGCGCGCTACATCGCTAATCGCTTCTTGCCCGACAAGGCCATTGACCTGATGGACGAGGCCGCCTCGAAACTACGTATCGAGATCGACTCGATGCCGACCGAGCTCGACGTGGTGATTCGACGCATCCGCCAGCTCGAGATCGAGAAGATGGCGTTGGCGCCCGAGACCGACGACGCCTCCAAGGAGCGTCTGGCCAAGCTCGACGCGGAACTCGCGGACTTAAAGGAGCACTTCGACGAACTGGCGGCCGGATGGCAGGCCGAGAAGACCGCCATTTCCAAGATCCAGAGCGCCAAGCAGGAGTTCGAGGATAAGCGCGCCGAAGCCGAACGGCTCGAGCGCCAAGGTGACCTCGCCGGAGCCTCGGCATTGCGCTACGGCACACTGCCCGCTCTGGAGAAGACCATTGATGAGGCGACGGCCGAACTCGACGAACTCCAGGCCAACGGCGCGTTCTTGAAAGAGGAGGTCGACGCCGAAGACATCGCCGAGGTGATCAGCCGCTGGACCGGGGTGCCGGTCGCCAAGCTCTTGGAGGGCGAAGTCGACAAGCTCGTGCGCATGGAGCAGTTGTTGCACTCGCGCATCGTGGGCCAGGACGAGGCGGTGGTCGCCGTCGCCAACGCGATTCGACGCTCGCGCGCCGGACTCTCGGATCCCAACCGGCCTATTGGCTCGTTCTTGTTCATGGGTCCGACCGGCGTGGGCAAGACCGAGTTAGCGCGCGCCCTGGCCGAGTTCCTCTTCGACGACGACAAGGCCATGATCCGACTCGACATGAGTGAGTACATGGAGAAGTTCGCGGTCTCGCGCCTCATTGGCGCCCCGCCGGGCTACGTGGGCTACGAGGAGGGCGGTCAATTGACCGAGGCGATTCGCCGCCGCCCCTACGCGGTCGTGTTGCTCGATGAGATCGAGAAGGCTCACCCCGATGTCTTCAACCTGCTCCTGCAAGTGCTCGACGACGGTCGCCTCACCGACGGGCAGGGGCGCACCGTCAACTTCACCAACGTGGTCTTCATCATGACGAGCAATATCCCTGGTGAACCGCTCGAGTACTTCCGGCCCGAGTTCGTCAATCGCATCGACGACATCATCCGGTTCCGCCCCCTCGACGAGGACGACCTGGCGATCATCGTGGGCATCCAGTTGCAGCGTTTGCGCTCACGTCTGGCGCAACGTCACCTGGCCCTGAACGTGACGCCGGCGGCGTCACTGGCCCTCGCGCACGAGGGTTTCGACCCAGCCTTCGGAGCGCGCCCGCTCAAGCGGGTGATCCAGCGTCGCATCGAGGACCCGGTGGCCTTGGCGGTGCTCGAAGGGACCTACCGCGACGGCGATACCATCACGGTCGACGCGCACGAGGGCGTGCTCAGCTTTCGCTGAGGGCTCCCCGGGTGGATCGACCTAGAGCCAACTGATCAACGCGGCGATTCCCGAGGCCATCAATAAGGCCACGCCGACGGCGTTGAGGAGAGGTCGCATCGCGTGCGCGAGGCGGGCGCGGCGCCGTTCGCCCTCGATCCACTGCGCCGCGGCCGGGCGGTCCGCCATCTCGTCGTCATCGTGGACATCCACCGGCAACGACGTGCGCTGGGCGACGGCGTAGGCCAGGAAGAGTACGAAGAGACCGAGGATCAACAGCGCCGCGGCGTTGGCGTAGCGCCCGGTATGGCTCGCGGCCAGGAGTGCGGAATCTCTCACCTCCCCAGTCTCGCGCGTGACGACGTCGTCCGTGAAGGGGGCGACGGAGGGTCAAGTAGGCTGGGGGGGCAAACCGACCGTTCCGAGGGAGCCCCGTGCCCGCAACAGTGGTAGTAGGAACCCAGTGGGGTGACGAAGGTAAGGGAAAACTCACCGACCTTCTCGCCCGTGAGATGGACATGGTGGTGCGCTACCAGGGAGGGCACAACGCCGGTCACCGTATCGTCGTCAACGACGAGGCCTTCGCGCTGCAACTCGTGCCCTCGGGCGTGCTCTACCCCCACATCACGCCGGTGATCGGCAACGGCGTCGTCGTCGATCCGGCTGTCCTGCTCACCGAACTCGATGCTCTGACGGCCAAGGGTGTCGACGTCAGCAAGCTCGTCGTCTCGGGCAACGCCCACCTGATTATGCCCTATCACCAGGAACTCGACCGATTGACCGAGCGGTTCCTCGGCAAGAACGCTCTGGGCACCACCAAGCGCGGCATTGGTCCGACCTACGCCGACAAATCCTCTCGCGTCGGACTGCGGGTGCAGGACCTGCTCGACGCGAAGATATTCCGCGAGAAACTCGACGTGGTGCTGCACGAGAAGAACCTCGTGCTCAACAAGATCTACAACCGGCCGTCGATCACCGCCTCGTCGATCTGTGAGAAGTACCTCGACGAGCTCGCCCCGCGCATCGCGCCCATGATCGCCGATACCGTGGGCATCGTGCACGGGGCCCTCGCGGGGGGTCAGCGCATCCTGCTCGAAGGCGCCCAGGCGACGTTCCTCGACCTCGATCACGGCACCTACCCCTTCGTCACCTCTTCCAACCCGGTCGCCGGCGGCGCCTGCACCGGATCGGGACTGGGCCCGAGAGACCTCACCGACATCGTGGGCATCGCCAAGGCGTACGTCACGCGCGTGGGTGCGGGACCCTTCCCCACCGAACTCGATGGCGACATGGGCGAGCTGCTCGTCTCGCGCGGTCACGAATTCGGCACCAACACCGGACGACGTCGGCGCGTGGGCTGGTTCGACGCCGTGATGGCGCGCCAGGCCGCGCGACTCAATTCGCTCTCCGAGATCGCGCTCACCAAGCTCGACGTGCTCGACACACTCTCCGAGATTAAAGTGTGCGTGGGCTACGAGGCCTCTGGCGTGCGGTACGACTTCCCGCCCTACCATCAGTCCGTGCTGCACGACGTCGTGCCGATCTACGAGACCCTGCCGGGTTGGCAGAGCGACCTGACCACCTTCACCAGTTACGAACAGTTGCCCGGCGCCGCGAAGGACTACGTGTCCTTCCTCCAGGACACCATCGGGGTGCGCATCTCAGTGGTGGGGGTCGGTCCGGGCCGAGAGCAATTCGTTCGACCCTCGTGATGCGCTGCTGCGTGGTCGGCTCGGGCGCACGAGAGCACGCACTGGCCTGGGGTCTCGCCAAGAGCGCTGAGGTCATTGTCACCCCGGGCAACCCCGGTATGGCCGCGCACGGACTGACGTGCGTGGACACCCCCGCCACGCAGATCGACGCGGACCTCTTCGTGATCGGGCCCGAACTACCCCTCACCCAGGGTCTGGCCGATGAGTTGCGGGCCCAGGGCAAGCTGGTCGTCGGCCCGGGCCGCGATGGGGCCCAACTCGAAGCATCCAAGGCCTTCATGAAGCAATTCCTTCACGACGCGGGCGTACCCACCGCGCACTTCGGCGTCTTCGAGCAACCCGAGGAGGCGTTGGATTTCCTCGTCACCATGGTGCCGCCCTACGTCATCAAGACCGACGGCCTGGCCGCGGGCAAGGGTGTGCTGGTGACCCAGGACTTCGACGAGGCCTGTGCCGACGTGCTCGACAAGTTGAGCGGCAACGCCTTCGGCGACGCCGGCACGACCATAGTCATCGAGGAGGGCCTCGACGGTGAGGAGTGTTCGCTCCTGGTGCTCTGCGACGGTGCGCGCGCGCTTCCCCTGGTGCCGGCCCAGGACTTCAAACGGGTGGGTGACGCCGACTCCGGGGCCAATACCGGCGGGATGGGCGCGTACGCCCCGATGTCGTCGATGAGCGCCGATGACGTGGCGCGGGTGATGTCGAGCATCGTGACGCCCACCCTGGCGGAGCTGGCGCGCCGGGGGATTGATTTTCGTGGCGTGCTCTACGCCGGCGTGATGATGAGTTCGCGGGGCCCTCAATTGCTGGAGTACAACGTGCGTTTCGGCGACCCCGAGACCGAGGCACTGGTCCCCCTCTACGGCGACACCCTGGCGGATCTGCTGCGCTGCGTGGCGACCGGCGAGCTCGACGCGGTGCCCGCGACGACTGGTCAGAGCGCGGTGACGGTCGTCTTGGCGGCGTACGGATATCCCGAGTCGCCACGGCGTGGCGACGTGATCTCGGGACTCGGCGACGACGGCCAACTGGCCACACCGCACGAGGGCGTGGTCGTCTTTCACGCGGGCACTTCGCGTGACGAGCACGGTCGTTTCATCACGCACGGCGGGCGGGTGCTGGCGGTGAGCGCCGTCGGTGACACCATGGCCCAGGCGCGCGCGCGCGCCTATGGCGCGTGCGACGAGATCACCTTCGACGGGCGTGTCATGCGCCGCGACATCGCGCGATCCGCGAGCTAAAGGAGCCCCATGATTCCTCGCTATTCCCCCCGCGACGTCGCTGAACTCTTCAGTGACCAGCACCGATTCGACACCATGCTCGAGGTCGAGATCCTCGCCGCGGAAGGACTCGCGCACCACGGACGGATCCCCGCCAATGACGTCGCCGCGCTACGAGCGCGCCGTCCGGTCGTGGACGCCCAGTTCGTAGCCGACGTCGACGAACGTGAACTCACCACCAATCACGACACGGCCGCCTTCGTCGACGTGGTCCAGTCGCGCATTGGCATGCCCGAAGGCGCCTGGATCCATTACGGCATGACGTCTTCGGACATCGTGGACACGGCGCTGTGTTTCACGCTCGCCCAGGCCATGGACATCGTGATCACCGAGGCGACCGCCCTGCGCGACGCTCTCACGCGTCGCGCGTTCGAGTCCATTGACTGGCCCATCACGGGTCGCACGCACGGCATGCACGCGGAGCCCACCACCTACGGCGCGAAGTTTGCGCTGTTCGCCCTCCAGGTGAATCGCGACATCGTGCGCGCCACCAACGCGCGCGCGGCCATCGCGGTGGGCAAGCTCTCGGGCGCGGTGGGCACGTACTCCAATATCGATCCCGCCGTCGAGGACTTCGTGTGTGCCGCGCTCGGACTCACCCCGGTGCCCGCCACCCAGGTGATCGCGCGCGATCGCCACGCGGAGGTCCTCTACGCCTGCGCCGCACTCGGCACGTCGATGGAGCAGTTCGCGCTCGAAGTGCGCCACTTGGCGCGCTCGGAGGTCAGCGAGGCGCAAGAACCCTTCGCGCCGGGTCAAAAGGGCAGCTCGGCGATGCCTCACAAGCGCAATCCGATCCTGTCGGAGCGTTTGTGCGGGCTCAGTCGGGTGCTACGCGGCTATTTGCTCTCGGGCCTCGAGGACGTGGCCTTGTGGCACGAGCGCGACATCAGCCATTCGAGCGTCGAACGCGTGGTGTTGCCCGACGCGCTCCAACTCACCGTCTACATGCTGCGCAAGGCCACCGGCCTCGCCAGTGGCCTGGTGCTCTTTCCCGAACGGGCCCTCGAGAACCTCAACGAAGGTTCCTTGGGCCTGGTGTTCTCCCAGTCGGTTTTGTTGGCCCTGGTGGAATCGGGCCTCGCGCGCGACGACGCCTATCGCATCGTGCAGGCGGCCGCGCGTGACGCCGCGCAGAGCCGTCGGAACTTTCGCGACGTGGTGCGCGAGGATCCGGCCGTCACCCTGGACGAGGCGGCGCTGGAACGGGCCTTCGACGTTGAACGAATGGTCGCGCACCGCTTCCGCTTCCTCGACGCATTGACGTGGCAGTCATGAACGACCTCGGACTCAACCACCTCTACTCGGGCAAGGTCCGCGACCTCTACGCCGTTGGCGAGGAGCACCTGTTGATGGTGGCGTCGGATCGCATGAGCGCCTACGACGTGGTCATGCATGAACCCATTCCCCACAAGGGACGAGTCTTGACCGCTCTGACTGATTTTTGGGTGCACGAGTTCGGCGACGTCCCCTCGGCGTTGGTGAGCTGTGACCCGGCGGTGATCGAGAACTGGGTGCCCGGGTTTCTCGAGGCGTCCGAGTGGCACGGACGCACCATGCTGGCGCGTCGCGCCGAGATGCTCTCGCTCGAGTGCATCGTGCGCGGACGACTCGCCGGACAGGCCTACGACGAGTACGCCGTCACCGGCACGGTGCACCACATGGCCGTGCCCGCCGGTCTAGAACTCACCGATGAGTTCGAGGAGCCGCTGTTCACCCCCTCGACCAAGGCCGAGGAGGGTCACGACCTCAACATCGACCTCGACGAGGCCGCCGACATCGTGGGCGCCGAGATGCTCGCGCGCGCCAGCGAGCTCTGTCGCGGCGTGTTCTCGCGCGCGGCCCAGCGCCTGCGCGAACGCGGTCTGATCCTGGCGGACACGAAGTTTGAACTCGGGTTCGTCGACGGCGAATTGGTGGTCTGTGATGAGGTCCTCACGCCTGATTCGTCGCGAATCTGGCCCGCCGATCTGGTTCGTCGTGGTGAAGTGCCGCCGTCGTACGACAAGCAGCCTTTTCGCGACTGGCTCAACTCGATCAACTGGGACCGCACCCCGCCGCCGCCCAAGGTGCCCGTCGAGATCGTGGCGACGACCTCGCTGCGCTACGAATCGGCCTACGAGAAGATAACGGGACACTCCTTGTCGGACTGGTACGGTGCGTAGTCGTGAACTACTCCGTCATCGTCGAAGTCACTCTGCGCCCCGGTATCGCCGATCCCGAGGGGGCCACGATCGAGCGAGCGCTGCCGGCGCTGGGTTTTAGCGGTGTGCGCGGCGTGCGCGCGGGCAAGCTGTTCCGCTTCGACATCGAGGCCAGCGACGCCGAGGCGGCGCGCGCCAGCGCGCAGTCACTGTCGGTAGCGCCTCCTCTCCAACCCGGTGATCGAAGACGCCACGGTGCGTCTGGAGGACTAGGTCGTGACGCCGCGTCGGCGTCATCGTCTTTCCCGGTTCGAACTGCGAATACGACGCCGCTCAGCGCGATGGAACAGTTTGGGCGCCAGTGCCGAGCTTGATCTTTCACTCCGCCACGTCCCTGGGTGACGTGGACGCCGTGATCCTGCCGGGTGGCTTCGCCCACGGTGACTACCTGCGCCCGGGTGCCCTTGCGCGCTTCTCACCGGTCATGGCCGCGGTGTCGGCCTTCGCCGCCGAGGGCGGGGCGGTGCTGGGGATCTGCAACGGCTTCCAGGTCCTCACCGAAGCGGGGCTGCTCCCGGGGCGCTGCAGAAGAACCGTGGGCTGACGTTCCTGTGTCAGCCCACCACGCTGATCGTCGTCCTCGACGCGCTCGGTGCTGACGCGCGCGGCGCACGTGGGCCAGGAACTCGTCGTGCCCATCAACCACTTCTCGGGCGCCTACACCTGCGACGACGCGACCTACGAGTCCTCGGTGGCCCACGATCAGATCGTGCTGCGCTACCGCGACAACCCCAACGGCTCGCGCGACGACATCGCGGGGGTGGCCAACGAGGCGGGCAACGTGGTGGGGCTCATGCCCCACCCCGAGCGCGCGATGGCCACTCTGCTCGGCAGTGCGGACGGGCGTGTGCTCCTCGAGGGTTTCCTCGGTATGCGGCGCCACCACGCACTGAGCTTCGCGCGGGCGATGTCGCCGGCCCGGTAGTTTTGGTGGGGTGAGTAGCACCCCCGAGCCCCTGCACCGCGCCCTTGGTCTGACCGATTCAGAACTCGACGACATTCGCCGGGTCCTCGGCCGAGAGCCCAACCCCTTGGAACTGGCGCTCTACGGCGTCATGTGGAGCGAGCACTGCTCCTACAAATCGTCGCGTATTCACCTCAAACGCCTCCCCTCCAAGGCCGCGCACGTGCTGGTCGGCCCCGGCGAGGGCGCGGGAGTGATCGACGCCGGTGACGGCATCGGCGTCGCGATTCGCATCGAGAGCCACAATCACCCCTCGGCCATCGAGCCCTACCAGGGCGCCGCGACCGGTGTGGGCGGGATCTTGCGCGACGTGTTCTCGATGGGTGCGCGCCCCTTGGCCGTGATGGACCCGCTCTTCTTTGGCAACCTCGACGACGCGCGCAACCGCTGGCTGGTCGAAGGGGTCGTCGCGGGGATCTCGGGCTACGGCAACTCCGTGGGTGTGCCCACGATCGGGGGCGAACTGACCTTCGACCAGTGTTACGGCGCCAACCCCCTGGTGAACGTACTGGCGGTGGGGGCGCTGCCGACCAGTCGCCTCGCTCTTGGCGGTCGCGTCGGGACTGGGTAACTTCGCGGTGCTGTTGGGATCCTCGACCGGTCGCGACGGCATCGGCGGCGTGTCGGTGCTGGCGTCGGCGGGTTTCTCGGGCGAGGACGGCGCGGCGTCGCTCGACGACGCCAAGCGTCCCAGCGTGCAGGTGGGTGACCCCTACGAGGAGAAGCGACTTATCGAGGCCTGTCTAGAGCTGCTCGACCTCGGTCTCGTGGTGGGGATCCAGGACCTCGGCGGGGCCGGTCTCATCTGCGCCACGTCCGAGACCGCCGCCAAGGGCGGCGTCGGGATGGACGTGGACGTCACCGCGGTGCCTCTGCGCGAAGCGGGCATGCAGCCCTACGAGATCATGACCTCCGAGAGCCAGGAGCGCATGCTGGCCATCATCACCCCCGAGAACCTCGACGCCGTCAAGGCCGTGTGCGAGAAGTGGGAGATCCGCGCCAACGTGGTGGGCCACGTGGTCGAGCCCGTAACGATGAGCGACGGCGCGACGCTGGGCATGCTGCGCGTGCGCGACGGGTTCGACGGCGAGGTCCTCGCCGAGGTGCCCGCCTCCTCGTTGGCCGACGAGGCGCCGCTCTACGACCGTCCTCGTCAGCGTCCGAGCGACCTCGACGCCGTCCTCGCAGATGACCCGACCGACGATGAGCGGGTGGGTGACGCGAACGCTGACTTGCTCGACCTGTTGGTCGACCCGGCGTGGGTGTATCGCCAGTACGACTCGCAGCTGTTCCTCAATACGGTCGTGGGGCCGGGCCGCGACGCGGCGTTATTGCGTCTCGCGGGTCCGGGCCTGCCCGCGTCCGAGCGCGGCTTCGCGATCTCGACCGATTCCAATCCGCGCTGGTGCGCGCTCGACCCCCGACAGGGCACCGCCCTGACGGTGGCCGAAGGCGTGGCGAACCTCGCCTGCGTGGGGGCGAGCGCCAAGGCGGTCGTCAATTGCTTGAACTTCGGCAACCCCGAGCACCCCGAGGTCATGTGGCAGCTATCGGAGTCGGTCGACGGCATGGCGATGGCGTGTGACGCACTCTCGGTGCCGGTGATCGGCGGCAACGTCTCGCTCTATAACGAGAGCGGCGGACGCGACATCGACCCGACGCCGGTGGTGGGTCTACTGGGGGTCGTCGATTCCCTGGTCGCGGCGCCCCCGGGCTGGAACTGGCGCGAGGGCGACGCCGTGGTACTGGTGGGTCACCGCGAGGCCGTGGGTGCGCACGCCTATCCCCTGGGGGGGTCGCGCTGGGCGACGCGTCGGGGCCGCCGTGGTGGTCAGCTGCCCACCTTCGACGCCTCACGTTTAGTAGCGACCATCGATTTCGTGACCGCCGAGGTAGCGTCGATCTGCGCCGGCGTCAAGAGTGACGTCACGGCTGTGCACGACGTCAGTGGCGGCGGCCTCGCGGTCGCCCTCGCGGAAATGGCCACGGTCACCGGTCTGGGCGTGAGTGTCGCGCGACTCGAGGGTCACGCCGAACTGTTCTCGGAGTTTCCCGGTCGTTTCGTGGTCGCCACCGCCAACGCCGAGGTTTTCGTGGCCCGGGCGATCGACGCGGGCGTTCCCGTCACCATCCTCGGACACGTGGGCGGCAACACCATCCGCCTGGGTGGCTTGATCGAGTTGTCGCTCGGTGACGTCGTAGCGCGCCGACGCGGCGCCCTCGAAGAGGCGCTGGAACTCAGCTAGTCAACGCGCGGTCTTCAGCTCATCGAGGATCTCGTCGGGCACGCGCAGGTCGCCACTGTGACCCACGCCGAGCGAGACGTCCTCCTTGAAGAGACCGTGGTAGTCCGAGCCGCCCGTGGGGATGAGTCCCGCGTCGCGCGTGAGTTTGATCATCAGGGAGCGCGTGGCCGCGCTGGTGCCGCCGTAGTAGGCCTCGACCCCGGCCACGCCGCGCTCGCGCAAGGAGGCCAGGATAGCGGGCATCTCGGCCTCGATGCTGGCCGCGTTGTAGCTCGGGCAGGTAGTTCAACAAAGGGTGCGCAATGGAGAAAACGGTGCCCGATCCCTTCGCGGTGGCGATGAAGTCCTCGAGGGTGAGGGTGGTCTTGGCGACGTAGGCGCGACCAGTCGATCCCAGCCAGTCGACGAAGACTCGCGACCAGGACTCGGCCGTGCGCTCGCCGACGATCTCGGGGTGCAACTCGAACATCGCCGCGGCGAAGTGGGGCCGACCGACGCCCTCGGAATTGGCGGCGCGCGCGCTCACGTTCTCGAGGGTCAGTCGCTCGAAGCCCAGTTCGCGCAGTCGCTGCACCAGGCGGGCGTTTCGCTCGGCGCGTTCGTGGCGCAGGCGCGCCAGGAGTTGCTGGACCGGGTGCTTCTCGTCGAGGGGCAAGAAGTACGCCAGGACGTGCACGCCACGCGTGACGGCCTCGCCCTCGGCTCCCTGGCGCGGGAAAGCGGTGTCGAGCAGGGATATCTCAACCCCCGGGACCAGTTCGAGGTCGTAGCGGGCGCAGGCATCGGCCATCTGGTCGTGGCTGGCGGTGGTGTCGTGATCAGTCAGGGAGATGGCGCGCAGCCCCAGATCGTGGGCGTGGGCGGCCAAGTTGGGCGGGGGAATCCGAGCCGTCAGAGAAATTCGAATGGGTGTGCAGATCGATCACGTTGTCAGCGTAATGACGCCGTGTCACTACGCTAAAGAGTCTTGTGAAAGAATGTCCTAGTGCCGCTCGATACTGATCCGTTCGACGGAGAACGCCTCGAAGGAGGCCTGCGGGGTCGTCGGTATCGTGGCCCCCGGCAGCGACGTGGCCTACATGTGTTACGACGCCCTCTACGCCCTGCAGCACCGCGGCCAGGAATCGGCCGGAATGGCGACCTTCAATAATCACCAGATCACCGTCGTGAAGGACAACGGCCTCGTGAGTCACGTCTTCTCCGACGCCGCGCTGCGCGCCCTCGCGGGAGCGCACGTCATCGGCCACACGCGCTATTCCACCTCGGGTTCGGCCAACTGGACGGCGGCCCAGCCGGTCTTTCGCTCCGCCGCCGGATCGATCTTCGCCATCGCGCACAACGGCAACCTCACCAACACCGACGCGTTGGCCGAGGAGGCGGGCATCGAGTTCACCTCGATGCTCTCGGACTCGGACCTGGTGGCGGAACTGCTGGCGCGCGCGGTGGACCGCGGCGCGAGTGTCTCCGAGGCCCTCAAGCGAGGTCCTGGCCCAAGCCGAGGGCGCGTTCTCGATGGTCATCCTCGAGTCGGGCAAGATCCACGCGGTGCGCGACCCTCACGGTTTTCGTCCGCTGTGCCTGGGCCAACTCGGCACGGCCGAGGACCCCGAGGGCTGGGTGGTCGCCTCGGAGACCCCGGCGCTCGACGTCATCGGCGCGACGTTCCTGCGCGAGATCCAGCCCGGTGAGATGGTGACCCTGACCGACATCGGGGTGACGTCGGTGCAACTGCTCGAACCCGCAGTGAGAAGCAGGACCTGTGCATCTTCGAGTTCGTGTACTTCGCGCGACCCGACTCCTACCTCATGGGCCACCAGGTGCACACCACGCGCCGGCGCATGGGCGAATTGCTCGCGGGCCAGAGCCACGTCGACGCCGACCTGGTGATGGGCGTGCCCGACTCGGGCGTGCCGGCGGCCGAAGGCTTCGCCAAGGCCTCGGGCATCCCCTTCGGCTACGGGCTGGTCAAGAACCGCTACATCGGGCGCACCTTCATCTCACCCGACCAGGTCAAGCGCGCCGCGAGCGTGCGGCGCAAGCTCAATCCGCTGCGCGAGAACATCGAGGGTCAGCGTCTGATCGTGGTGGACGACTCGATCGTGCGCGGCACCACCACCCAGGCGCTGGTGCGCATGCTGCGCGACGCGGGCGCGGCCGAGGTGCACCTGCGCATCTCCTCGCCGCCGTTCATGTGGCCCTGCTACTTCGGTATCGACACCCCCACGCGCGACGACCTGCTGGCGGCCAATCACAGCGTCGCCGAGATGAACGATTTCATCGGCTCGGACACGCTCGAGTTCATCAGCTTGGAGAATCTGCGCGCGGCCATCGGCCTGTCGGGGGAGTGCTGCGACGCCTGCCTGACCGGCAACTACCCAGCGCCGGTGCCCGTCACGATCGGCGCGGCCGGAGGTCGCTGGTGAGTCGACTGCTCGACCAGCCCGACGGGTGGGCTGACCTACGAACAAGCCGGAGTGTCGATCGAGGCGGGTGACGAGTTCGTCCAGCGGATCAAGGACGTCGTCGCCTCGACGGCGCGGCCCGAGGTTCTCGGCGGCATCGGAGGCTTCGGCGGGCTGTTCCACTTGGCCGCGGGTCGTTACCGCGATCCGGTCATCGTCTCCTCCGCCGACGGCGTGGGCACCAAACTCGAAGTCGCCCGCCAACTCGGTCGATACGAGACGGTGGGTATCGATCTGGTGGCCATGCTGGTGGACGACTTGGTCTGCGCCGGAGCGGAGCCGCTGTTCATGCTCGACTACGTCGCGGTCGGGCGCACCTCGACCCCGAGCGTCTCAGTGTTCTGGTGGCGGGCATCGCCGAGGGCTGTCGCCAGTGCGGCACTGCCCTGCTCGGCGGCGAAACGGCCGAGCACGGTGGCGTGATGCGACCCGATGACCTCGACGTGGCCGGCTTCGCCGTGGGCGTGGTGGAGCGCGGGCACGAGCTCGGTGCGCACCGCGTGAAGAAGGGTGACGCCCTGGTGGGCTTTCGACTCGCCCGGCCTGCGCTCGAACGGCTACAGCCTCGCGCGCAAAGTGCTTGGTCACGTCCGAGGACGTGCTGGGCGCACCGGCCTACGAGGGTGCGACGCGCGTCGCTGGGCGAGGAGCTGCTCGTGCCCTCGGTGATCTACGCCCCGGCGGTCATGGCGATCGCCAAGGCCCTCGGGACCGGACTGCACGCGGCCGCGCACATCACCGGTGGGGGCATCATGGGCAACGTGGTGCGGATCCTGCCCGCCATCCTGTGACGCCGTTATCCACATGGACTCCTTCGAGACCCCCGAGATCTTCTACGAGATCCAGCGTCGTGGCCGGGTCAGCGCGCACGAGATGGTGCGCGTCTTCAACTGCGGACTCGGCATGGTCGTTGCGGTCGACGCCGACGACGTCGACGACGCCATTAACGCCGCCACCCGCGCCGGCGTCGTGGCGACCGTCGTGGGTCACGCGCGTCCCGGCACCGGTCAGGTGCGTCCTCACGTGAGCGACGACGCCGCGGCGCGCGACCGGGTGCTCGAACACCTGTTGGCGTACTCGGTCAAGCCGCGGCGACTTCACCCTCAAGTCCGGACGCACCTCGAGTTGGTTCATCGACTCCAAGCAGACCATCTGCGCCCCCGAGGTCATGGTCGACGTGGCGAGCCTGGTGCTGGGTCGTGTCCCGCTCGAGGTCACGGCGATCGGAGGACTCACCATGGGCGCCGACGGCGTGACGTTCATCACCGCGGGCGTGGCCGCCACGCGGGGACGGTTGTTACGCGCCTTCAGCGTGCGCAAGGAGGTCAAGGATCACGGAGCGGGCGGACGTATCGCCGGACGGCTCCTGGACGACGACGTCGTGGTGATCACCGAGGACACCGTGACGCGCGGCACGAGTTTGCTCGAAGCGGCACGCGTGGTGCGCGAGGTGGGCGCGAAGGTCGCTCTGCTGCTCGCCGTCGTTGACCGCGGGGGCACCGCGGCAGCGATGGCCGCTGAGGAGGGCTGGCGTTTCGACGCGCTCTTCAGCGCACCGGACCTGGGCTTTGACTTCGAGGGCGCCTGAATACGAGCCCGGTGCGAAAAGGAAACGACCCCGCGCCACCAAAAGGTGACCCGGGGTCGTTGACCAAGTGGTCGAGACCGGCGTCGATCCGGTGACCTCACGCTTTTCAGGCGCGCGCTCTACCGACTGAGCTACTCGACCTCCTCGTCACCCTTGCGGGTTCCGAGCGGACCTGACGGGATTTGAACCCGCGACCTCCGCCTTGACAGGGCGGCGTGCACTCCGAGCTGCACCACAGGTCCTCGGTGTTCCCAAAGTCGAGACTTTGAGACGCGAATGGATAGTCTAACCGACGCCGCTACCCTCGCCCGAGGGCGTCGCCTAGTGCTGGGCCTGCACCAGACAAAAGGGATGCCCCACGGGGTCGCGGTAGACCCGAAAGGTCTCGCCGGGCTGGTGGGCGTCCTTGGTGGCGCCCACGCTCAAGACGTGGGACTCTCCCGCGTCGAGGTCGGGGACGACGAAATCGAGGTGGGCCTGCTGGGGTACGGGCCCTTCGGGCCACGTGGGGGCGACGTAGCCATCGATCTTCTGGAACGCCAACGTGGGACCAGATCCGTTGAGGAGTTCGATCCACGTCACCTCTGCGGGGGCAAAGTCGCCCAGGGGTTCCACCTCCAGGCCGGTGACGCGCGAGTAGAAGACGGCGAGGGCCACGGGATCGGGGCAGTCCAGGGCGAATAACTGCAGACGCGGCAACGCGCCGGGCGCGGGAAAGTCACTCATGGTGCTCACTCTAGACCTCGGAGTCCTCCTCAACACCTCGGTACAGTTGAAGACATGACGCGCCGTGCTCCTGACCTCATGCACCGGGCGCGCTGGAGTGATTGGTTCCGTACCATCTTCACCCTCTCCTTGGCGGTTGCCCTGATGGAAGAGGCCATCCACGTGCACCGAACGTTCCACGGCAAGCCCCACTGGGTGTGGACGACGATCGTGTGGGTCCTGGTGGTGGCGTTGGTCGCCATCGGGTCTTTCGCCGTGCGCCTCGAAGCCCTGCTCTTTGGCAAGTTGGTCACGGCGCGGCGCGGCATCGCCTCGGGGGCCATTGTCCGACTGGTCGCGACGGGTCTGGGATTCGTGGTGCTGCTCTTCGGCGTCTTCGCGGCCTTTGGTCTCTCGGTGCAGCGTCTGCTCATCACCGCGGGCGTAGCAGGCATCATCGTGGGGATCGCGGCCCAACAGAGTCTGGCCAATATCTTCGCGTCACTCGTGTTACTCTTTGCGCGCCCCTTTCACGTGGGCGACGACATCATCGTGCGATCGGGAGCACTGGGTGTCGTGGAGGGACAGGTGCGCGGTATTGGACTGACGTATGTGACACTGCGTACCAAGGACGGGAGCTTGAAGGTTCCCAATTCGGCAATGCTGGCCTCGGGCATCGGCCGCCACGCGCCGCCTCCGTCACCCGAGGGCCCCGGCGCGCACTAATCGACTGAGCGATTAGAGCGGCGCGGTCGGAAGAGTGAAGACCGCGGAACCGGTGTTCCACGTGCTCTTCGAGGCCGTGAGAGCGGTGTAGAGCCAGACTCCCTTCACCTTGCGGCGATGGGTGGCGACGAACGTGATGACCTTGGACTTCCTGGTGCCGGCGACGCACGTCGGTGTGCAGGTGTTCCAGTGCAGGGTCCCCTTGGCGTGGGCACTATTCGTGGCCCAGTGGGTCCACGTGATGTTGTTCACGTAGGTATTCGCGTCAGCGCAGGTCAGGATGATCTCGTGGGGCCGTTGGGTTCGTGTCGAGCAGTTGTACAAATACGTGGTGCTGGTGCTGGCGTTGGCCACGAGCGGCGTGGCCAGGCTGAAGAGGGACGCTCCCGCGAGGGCAATGACGGTTGTTCGCATAAATTTATTCACTCGTCATTAGTAGCACAGCGCGACGTCACGTCGTGACGAAGGCACCCTTGTTCACACGAGGCGCTTCGACGTGACGCGACGAGCAGTCGAGACTCGAGTGGTGCGCGGCGCAGTCATCGCAGAGCAGGATCAATGCACGGCATTCGAGGTTGGCGCAGTTGTAGTAGTGACTCGTCGGCGTCTGGCATCGCTCACAGCGTCCGAGTACCTCGGGATACTCGCCAAACTCCTGAATGAGCCGCTCATCGAAGACGAAGAGCGCGCCGTGCCAGAGCCCGCGATCGGCGAACTCCTCGCAGTAGCGCACCACACCGCCGTCGATCTGGTACACCTCTTGAAAGCCGCGCGAGATCATGACCGCGCTCAACACCTCACAGCGGACCCCGCCCGTGCAGTAGGTCACCACGGGTCGCGACTTGAGGTGGTCGTAGGCCCCACTCTCGAGAATGCGCACGAAATCACGGGTCGTTTGCGCGTCGGGGACGACGGCGTTGTCGAAGCGACCAATGGCCGCCTCGAAGGCATTGCGACCATCGAAGAACACGACGTCCTCACCGCGGTGCTCGACGAGTTCGTGCACCTGGCGCGGACTCAGGTGTTCCCCACCCCCCAGGACGCCGTCCTCGTCGACCTTCAATTCGCCGGGCGCGCCGAAGGAGACGATCTCCTTACGAACTCGAACGCGCAGGCGCGGGAAGTCGTGGCCCGTCCCATCGGACCACTTGACGTCGAGGTCGTGGAAACCCGGATAGGTCTTGGTGGCCTTGACGTACTTCTTCATCTCGGCCATGGGCCCCCCCAGCGTTGCGTTGATGCCGTGGCGTGAGATCAGGATTCGGCCCGTCAGGCCGAGCGACTCGCACAGGGTGTGCTGCCAGAGGCGCATCGCTTCGGGGTCGTCCAAGGGGGTGAATCGGTAGAAGAGGATGACCTTGGGCTCGCGAACAGCTGTAGGCGTCGACTCACTTCGCGCAGTACTCACCGCGAAATTCTACCGCCCCAGGAGTGCGCTACTTCGTGCGGCGCCGTAGCGTGGTCGAGCCCGCGACGAGTGCGGCGGCGATGTAGCCGACCATGATTGCGAATTGCTCGACGTAGTAGGTCGTCGATTGCCGGGGGGTGATGGCGTGCACCGCGGCCGTCATGGGCAAGACGTCGGCCACGTAGCGCAGGGCGTCAGGCAGCTGGGCCAGGGGCACCATGAGTCCGCACAGCAACAACTGGGGCAAGATGAAGGCCGGCATGAACTGTACGGCCTGGAACTCGGTCGAGGCGAGCGCACTCAGGGCCAAGCCGAAGGAGGTACCGAGCAGGCCCGCACACAGTGCCACCAGGCTGACGCGCCAGGGGATCCCCTGGTGCGTCAAGCCGTACCAGGTGTAGGAGAGAGTCGATACCAGGGCACTCTGGAGAACCGCTACGACGCCAAAGGCCCCGGCGTACCCGAGGATCAGCTCGGCCTTGGCCAACGGCATCGTGAGCAGACGCTCGAGGGTGCCGTTGGTGCGCTCGCGCAGAGTCGTCACCGAGGTCACGAGGAACATCACGGTCAAGGGAAACACGCCCAGAAGTCGCGGACCCAATTGGTCGAAGTCGCCCGGGCGATTCTGCAGACTCCACGCGAGTAGACCCACCAGCGCGGAGGGCACCACGAGAAGTAACGCAATGGTGCGCGGGTCGTGGCGCAATTGTTGGAAGATGCGACGCATCGTCAAGAACGCGCGATGCAGACTCACGACGCACCCGTTATCAAACGCACGAAGGCGTCGTCGTAGGCGCTGGCGCCAGTGCGGCTGAGCAACTGCGCGGGTGTGTCGTCGAAGAGCAGGCGACCCTCGCGTAGTAACAGCAGTCGCCCACAACGCGCCGCTTCGTCCATGACGTGACTCGAGACCAGGACCGTGGTGCCGCTGTGCGCCAACTGGGTGAAGGTGTTCCAGAGGTCTTGGCGCAGAACCGGGTCGAGACCCACGGTGGGCTCGTCCAGGATGAGTAGCGGCGGTGCGCCGAGCATGGCGACGGCGAGCGAGACTCGACTGCGTTCACCCCCCGAGAGCGAGGCGACCAGGCGGTTGGCGAGGGCTCGCAGATCGACCACCTCGAGCACGTGTTGGACCTGGGAGCGGTCGAGTCCGAGTATGCCGGCGAAGTACGCGAGGTTCTCCGTCACGCTCAGATCGGTGTAGATCGCCGAACTCTGCGCCATGTAACCAATGCGGCGCCGTAGGGAGGGTGAGCCGACCTCCTCGCCCAGGGCGCGCGCCGCGCCGCTGGTGATCGCCTGCACACCCAGCAGCGCACGCATCAGCGTGCTCTTGCCGCTCCCGCTCGGCCCGAGGAGTCCGACCAACTCGCCCGTGGCCACCTCGAAGTCCAGGGACTTAAGAATCTCGTTATGTTGACGCATGACCCGCAGCTGGGAGACCTCGAGTGCGAGTGTGGATGTCATACCAGTCGTGATGGTACTCGCGATGGCGACGTTATCTCCGGGTCAAGCGCTGGGCGACGGCGCTGAGGAGCTGGTCCACGTCGCGGGTGGTGGCTAGGGGGTTCATGAAGGTGAATTTGAGGGCCGCGCGGCCGTGTATCTCGGTGCGACCGAGCACCATGGCCCCCTCGGCCAGGAGCTCTTGTTGCACTCGGCGCAGGTCATCGGGGGTCGCACCGGGGGCGTCGAAGACACACGTCACGGCCGAGGGTGGGGCGAGGAGTTCGAAGTCCTCGCCCTCGACGATGCGCTGGGCGCAGTAGACGTTGAGTTGCACGAGGTGCTCGAGCATGGCGGCGAAGTCACGCTGACCAATGGTGCGCAGCGAGGCGACCACCTTGGCGGCGTCGAATCGTCGCGACGTGTCGAGAGAGCGTCCCACCAGGTTGACCATGCCCTCGAGCTCGTCCCCGCGGTCGAGATAGTTCGAACGAACCCGCAACAGGTTGAAGCGCTCGGCATCTCGCACTATCAGCGCCGAGGCGTTGAAGGGTTGCCACCAGAGTTTGTGGAAGTCCACGGTGACCGAGTCGGCGAGTTCGATGCCGGCGAGTCGCTCGCGCAAGACATCGGACATGATGAAGGCCCCCGCCACCGCGGCGTCGACGTGGAACCACGTGCCCACGTGCTGGGCTCGTTCAGCGATGAGCGCCAGTGGGTCGATGGCGCCGAGGTCCGTGGTGCCGGCGGTCGCCGCGATGGCGATGGGCACGAGTGAGAGTGCGTCGAGTCGAGCGAGTTCGGCGTCCAGGGCGGCGATGTCCATCGCGCCCGACGCATCGCTGGCCACCGTGACGACCGCGTCACGGCCGAGACCCAGTTGTCCGGCGGCTCGCTGCACCGAGAAGTGGGCCTGGTCCGAGGCCAAGAAACGCCAGCGTCGCGCCTCCTCGGGCAGGCCGGTCTTCAAGACGTCCACGCCGATCTTGGTCGCTGCCCAGGAACGCGACAGCGTCAGCCCCAGGAGGTTCGAGGCCGTACCCCCCGAGGTCATTATTCCCGAGGCGCTAGCGGGAAAGCCCATGCGCTGTCCGAGGAACTCCATCAAGTGCAGTTCCACCTCAGTGGCGGCGGGGGCCTGGTCCCAGGAGTCCATGGACTGGTTCGAGGCGGCGATGGTCAACTCGGTGACGACCGCTGGAACGACGCTCGGCGGATGCAGGTGCGCGACGCAGGCGACGTCGAGAGGTCGCACGCCGTGGGCCCACACGGCGGTACCGAGTTCGTTGAGCACCGTGGCGAGGTCCACCCCCTCACGTGGACAGATCTCGAGTGCACGCACGCCCTCTCTCAATTGGGCCGGTGTGAGATTCGTTCGAGGTCCCGCGTGGGGATGGTCCAATGACTCGACCGCGCGTGCCGCCGCCGCCGCGAGGATGTTGAGTCCTTCCTCATCAGTGGCGACGAAGTACTCGCGCCACGTCGTCGTGTCGATCAACGTACTGAAGTGGCCTGTTCGACGGCCAGGGCCAAGCGACGCAGTCCTTCGTCGAGTTGGGCGGGCTCGATCACCAGGGGAGTGAGCAACTTCACGACGGTGTCCCCGGGGCCGCAGGTCTCGACGATGAGCCCGCGCTCGAAGGCGTGGCGCGAGATCGCGGTCGCTAGTTCGGTGTCGCGCACCTCGAGCCCATTCAACATGCCGTTACCGCGCACGTCGAAGGCGCCCGCGCCGAAGTCCTTGGCCATTGCCTCGAGGGCGGTGCGGGTGGTGTGACCGAAGAGTTCGGTGTTCTTCTCGAGTGTCGAGTCTGACCAGTAGTGGTCGAGCATCGTGGCGGAAGTCTTGAAGGCCAGGTTGTTGCCACGGAAGGTGCCCGAGAACTCGCCTGGGTTCCAGGTGTCGAGGCTGCGGCGCACGAGGTTGATCGCCATGGGCAAACCCAGTCCGCTGATCGACTTCGACACGCAGATGATGTCGGGGTCGAGGGAGGAACCCTCGAAGGAGAAGAAGGGTCCCGTCCGACCGACGCCCGCCTGAATCTCGTCGGCGATGACCAAGATGCCCAGTTCGCTGGTGATGCGGCGAATGGCGCCCAGGTAGACCGGGTCGAACGCTCGCGCGCCGCCCTCGCCCTGGGTGGGCTCGACGATGACAACACCGATGCGTTGACCGTTCACGGTCGAGCGCAGCGTGGCGTCGAGCAGTTCGATGTCGGCGTCGCTGACGTGCTGGACGTAGGGCAACGCCACGAAGTCCTTCAAGTGCGCGCTGGTTTCGCGGCCAGCCATCGAGGCCGAGATGGACGCGGCACGGTAACTCATGCCGTGGTAACCACCTTCGAAACCGAGTACCGCGCGGTGTCCAGTCAAACGCTGGGCCAGTTGCAAGGCGGCCTCGACCGCCGTCGCTCCGGTGGGTCCGACCGTCTGGACGACCATGTCGAGTTGACGCGGCGCCAAGATGGTGCGCGAGATGGCCTCGAGAAAATCGCGCTTCTCCACGGTGAAGGTGTCGAGGGAGTGCATCAGTCGCCCCGAGCGCAGGTGTTCGATGGCGGCGTCGACCAGCAACGGGTTGTTGTGACCGTAGGAGAGAGCGCCTGCGCCGGCGAAGAAGTCCAGGTACTCGACACCGTTCTCGTCAGTGATCACGCTGCCCGAGGCGGAGGTGAACACGGTGGGCCAACGCCGGCAATACCAACGTACGTTTGATTCGAGCGCGTCAAAAGAGTTCATCGCGGAATCCTCTCGGTCGGGGAGCATCGCCTCAGATTGGTCCGCTCAGAATTTTTACAGGGGGTATGGACTATAGCCCATAGGAACTACTCGCACAATTACTTTTTTCACCATAGGCCCCCCGACCTGGTGAACCGGCGCCATCGAGATTAAAATTATGTGACGAAGGGCATCGAAATAGTCGCTAGTTTGTGTCGTCGTGGCTACCGTGCATCTCCGTTCGCGAGTTCGTTGGATCCTCGCTGGTCTGGTGATCGTCATGTTGGTTCTCTCGCTGCGATCGCACCACGGGGCCACGACCGAGCCCGCGACCGCCGCCGAGTTGACGCTGGTGGCCACTCAGTTCAATCATGACTACCAGATCAACGACGTCGCGCCCGTGTGGGACCGATTCGACGAGCGCTCGCGAGCGGTCATCCCCCGAGCGCGATACCTGCAGTGGCACCGCGAATGCCCGGCGGCCCCGGGTGCGGCGACGACTCTCGGGGTCAACCCCTTGGCGGGCGGGTGGTGGGTGGTGACCTACGACATCAGTGGGGTGACCCTGCACGACTACTGGCACCAGGAGCAGGGACGCTGGCGCTTCAGTCTGGTGCGTTCGAACCCCGTGTCGGCGGTGCTGTACTCGTCGAACTTCGCCACCTACGCCCGGGCGACCGGATGCAGCGCGGGCTGAGGTGGCCGGCTAGTGGCGATGTTCTCGAACGAGTCGGCGGTCCGGGACGATCCACATCAGCGACAACAAGGCGTAGCACGCGTACGACAGGTAGGGGCTCAGGGGCGCCACCGCGATCCCCGCGAGTGAGATGAAGGGCGAGATCATGCCCTTGACGTCACGACCCAGGGCGCTGAGGAGTTGCTCGTCGTGGTGGTTGGCGCGCAAGATAGCGCGGACCAACGCGAAGTACGTCAGTGCGGAGGCCAAGGAGACGATGCCGTACGCGACGGCCGGGAAGGCCGAGTTCGACGCTTGACCCACCCACTGGGTCACCACCGGTACGAGGGAGAGGCAGAACAACAACGACAGGTTGGTCCACATCACGCCACCACTGATCGTTCTCGCGAGGCGCAACAGGTGGTGGTGGTTGCTCCAGTAGATGCCGATCACGGTGAAACTCAAGATGTAGATCAGCAGGGTCGGCAAGCGCTGGGTCACCTGGGTCCAGTGCTCCCCCGCGGGTGGGCGCAAGTTGAAGGCCATGAAGGTGATGATGACCGCCATCACCCCGTCGGAGAACGATTCGAGGCGACCGCTCGCGATGATGTCGCTAGGCAGATCGACGGGCGTCGAGCCGGCGCCGTCGGGGGACCCCGACTCACCGGGCGCGGGAGCGTGCTCACTCATTCGTTCAGTGTAAACAACCCGGTCGTGAAGAAGGTGAGGTGACGTCGGGTTGGTCGGGCCAGTCGTTATGATGTGGCCGTCGTCGAAGTGGGGTGAGATTCCTCGTAAGTCACTCGTGCGAGAGAATCGATCTCCACCCCCCGTGTCGTCTCCGCATTTTTCGCTGTTCGTGCCCAGTCCACGCATCGCCCGTGTCTCCGATCAGTCGGTTGCTCTCATGAAGAGGAGAGGCGGGCGCCATAGTCTCGAAGGATTCCCATGAGCCAATCCGTGAGCAACGTCGTCCACGCAGAAGTACCCGACCCGCGCCGTTGGTTCGCCCTCTTCGTCATCGCGATCGCCCAGCTGATGGTGATCCTCGACTCGTCGATCGTGAACATCGCCTTGCCGCACGCGGCATTACCGAAGTCGATGGGTGGTCTCAACATCGCGGCGCACAACTATCAGTGGGCGGTCACGTCGTACACCCTGACCTTCGGAGGATTCTTGCTGCTCGGCGGACGCGTCGGTGACTACATGGGTCGCAAGAAGGCCTTCCTCATCGGACTACTCGGTTTTGCGGGTGCGTCCCTGCTCGGCGGCCTGGCCCAGAACCAACAGATGCTGTTCGGTGCTCGCGCCCTACAGGGCGTCTTCGGCGCCCTGCTGGCGCCCGCGGCGCTTTCCCTGATCTCGGTGACATTCACCGACTCCAAAGAACGCGCGAAGGCCTTCGGCGTCTACGGTGCCCTGTCGGGCGTCGGTGCGGCGATAGGACTGATCGCGGGGGACTCCTCACTCAGTACTTCTCGTGGCGTTGGTGCCTCTTCGTCAACACCCCGATGGCGTTGATCGCGTTGGGGTTGGCGATTCCCAACGTCAAAGAATCCAAAGTCGACGGTCATCCCCACTACGACATTCCCGGCGCCTTGATGGCGACGGCGGGCATGGTGGCGGTGGTCTTTGGCGTCAGTCAAGCCTCGACGCATAGTTGGGGGTCACTGAATGCCTGGCCATTCATTCTCGCGGGAGCCGTTCTCCTCGCGATCTTCTTCGTGATCGAGGCACGGGTCAAGCAGCCCTTGTTGCCGCTTCGCCTGCTGAGCGATCGCGTGCGGGCCGGGGCGTACCTGACACAATTGCTGGTCGCTCTGGCGCTCTTCGGCATGTTCTTGTGGATCACCTTCTATTTCCAAGACATCCATCGTTTCTCCGCGGTCAAGTCGGGTCTGTTGTTCATGCCGTTCTCGCTGGGCGTCATCGTGTCGGCCGGAGTGACCTCGCAGTTGCTGCCCAGATTTGGACCGCGGTTCCTCGCCTCCTTTGGCTGCGTCATGGCGACCGTGGGAATGTGGCTGCTGTCGCTGATCACTCCGTCGAGTTCCTACTGGGCGCACGTCATGCCCTCGATGATCATCATCAGCCTGGGTCTCGGACTCACCTTCGTGTCCTTGGCCTCCACGGCGCTATTCAACGTTGAGGGCCGCGACACGGGGGCTGCTTCGGCGGTGCTCTCGACCGCCCAGCAACTGGGCGGTTCCTTCGGTACCGCCATCCAGAACACCATCGTGGTCAGCGCGGGAGCCTCCTTCATCACCGCCTCGTTACACTCGGGTGCCACGCTCACTACGTCACTGAAGGCGGCGGCACAGGTGCACGGATTCGATGAGGCCTTCCGTTTCGGTGCGGGAGTGTTCGCCGTGTCCGCGCTGGTCTTCTTTTTCGCCGTCAATATCGACCGCCATCACCTGGGACAGCATGACGAGGTCACCACGATCGCGCACTGAGTACCGTGCGACGTTGACGACCCCTAGGGGATGTGGACGTCGTGCACTCGCGCCGCTTCGATGCGCTCAGCGTCACTGAGATCGGTGGTGCTCACGGGGACGACCATGCTCCAGTGGCGCCCGACCGGGCAGCGCTGGTAGCGCTTGTTGCCCAGACGCACGGCCTTGAAGGACACACTGGGTATCCAGATGGTCGTGAAGAGATGCCCCTGGGCGCAGCGCACCACGACGTCACTCGTGCCCGGTGATTTCATCCGACGACGACGCATCACCTGGGTGGGCCACCACACGGCCACGACCGCGATCACCACCACGGCGATGGCGACGGTGATACCGATGGATGCCGGGCGCATGGATGAAGATTATGCCCCACGCCGCCTGCGGCGCCAGCGCCGGGCCCGGACTAAGGACCTTTGAAGAAGTGACCCTCGACACCGGAATTCCGTCGTGGATTCTAGGGGGCTTCGAATCCAGTTTCGGGGGGAGGGGTGCCGAGTTCGGGTTCGGGGGCGCGAGTTCGCGGTGGCCACGGGACGATGGCGGAGACCTCGCGCTGGTACGTCCGGTAGAGGGGGTACTTGGCGGCGCTGATCTTCTCGGTGAATCGCGTGGAGCCGAGGAACAAGAGGCTCAACAACACGGGACCCGCGACGGTCCACAGCAGCGCCGATCGCGCCGATATCGCGGCGAAGGCGAAGACGACCCACCATTGGGCGATCTCGAAGAAGTAGTTGGGATGGCGTGAATAGCGAAACAGACCGCCGCGCAGAAAACCAGGCTGGTCCGGCGTCCCACTCGTGGCGAGTCGCTGCTTTTCTTGGTGGAAGTCCCACTGCTGCTGGTCCGCCACCGTCTCGCCCACCAGAAACACGACGAACACCAGGCTGAGCAGGGCGTCCCACGCCCCGAAGGGAGTCGACCGGTGCTGGTCGGCACTGTAGGCCGGTAGGGCGATCAAGACCAGTAGCACGTTCTGGTAGAGCACGATGAAGAACAGGTTGAAGAGTTGGAACTGCCCTCGCGACATGCCCTCGCGAATCACTTGCCAGCGGTAGTCCTCCACTCCGTTGTACCCGCCCTTGCGGGCGAAGTTGAAGGTGAGGCGCACTCCCCACAGCGTGACCAGCACGGCCATCACATCGAGCCGTGTGGACGTGAAGTGCCGGTGCGCGGCGAATAGTACAACGTACACCGCGGGCAGGATGGACCACAGTCGGTCCACCCACGAGGTGTCGCCAGTGACGAGAGACGCCACCCACGCGAATGCCGCCGCGGCCCCAGCCACCCACAACACCCATGTCAGCGCGCTCATTGGGGTCAGACTAGTGAGCGAAGCTCGACGACCATTCGAGTTCGCGGCGCGTTATTGATCGGCCGGAGCCGACGGCGATGACTGCGACGGCGCGTTCAGGCGCCACGGCCGCTGGCGTTCCTGGTCGCGTGCCATCGCGTCTCGACATCGTGGCTATCGGCAAGTTGGCTGGCGCTCCTGTGCCCTTCACGTCGCCACGGCCAACGACTGGGCGGAGGCCTCGACGCGGTCGCGGGTTGCGTTGATCGCAGAACCACCTCGTAAAGGTCACCGCGAACCTCACCATGATCCCACCTTCGCCGCCGCACTCTCGGAATCCGCGCAAGTGAAAGATACCCTTAGAGCATGCAGATCGAATTAGTAACTCTGGTGGTCAACGACTATGACGAGGCAATTAACTTCTTCGTCAACGTACTGGGGTTTGAATTGACGGAGGACAGCCCCTCCCTCACCAACGACGGTCGAACCAAACGCTGGGTGGTGGTGCGCCCTCCCCTGGCGACGACGGGAATGTTGCTCGCTCAGGCCGATGGTGAGGCCCAGTCCTTCGCGGTGGGTAATCAAACAGGTGGACGCGTGGGGTTCTTCGTGCGCGTCGATGACTTCGACGCGACCTTGGCCCGACTGGTGGCGGCCGACATCGAGTTGATCACTACGCCGCGCCTAGAGCCTTATGGGAAAGTCGTCGTCTTTCGCGACATCGCGGGCAACCGCTGGGACCTTCTCGGCCCCCGCAGGTAGCGGTCGCGCGCTCCGCGTTGTGCGTTCGACCTGATAATCGGCCGTGTGACCCAAAACGGCCCGCTGGGACACTTTAAGAGAATTCTCGCAGGCGGCCCTTGACAAATGAACGTTAACGATATATCGTTATATTACTAAGTAAGTACCATAAGGGTATTTGCCAGAACCGTGAAGGAAACACATGTTTAACGAAAGAGAATTTTCAAGAGGCGATCGAGAGGTCCGTGGAAGCGGCCCGCGTCGGCGTGGCCCCGGACACATTCACCCAGGCCACGAAGGAGGGTTCCGAGGGGGACCAATGCGTCGCGACGGTCGTCGTCAGCGACGCGGGGACGTGCGAGCGGCTGTTCTCGTTCTGCTCGATGAGAAGCCCAGTAATGGGTACCAACTGATTCAAGAGCTCACCGAGCGTTCGAACGAGACGTGGCGACCCAGCCCCGGTTCGATCTACCCGGTCCTGCAGCAACTCGAAGACGAGGGCCTCGTCGAGGTCAGTACCTCTGGCACGGGGCGCACGTACGCGCTCAGTGACGCCGGGCGCCAATTGGTGAACGAGCAGCGTGAGCAATTGGGTCGTCCCTGGGAGAACACTGAGGGAGGTGCCAATGTCTCGGCACGCGAGCTCATGTACACCGGTCGCCAGGTTCTCCTCGCAGCACGTCAGGTGCTAATGGCCGGTTCCGAGACCCAAGTGGCTAAGGCGACCACGATCCTCGCGGACGCTCGTCGCGCCCTCTACGGAATTCTCGCCGAGGGCGACCAGGAATAACGACGCAGAGCCCGTCACGACTGGTCGTCGTGACGAGGTGGTGCCTGACTAAGAACGCGCCGGTAGTCCCGGCGCGTTCTTCTATTTCTGAGGTGCCGCGCGTTCCCACCACGTGCGCGGGCGCTTCAGCGTGGTGAGACGCTGGACAACCAACGCCGCCACGGCTGAGAACACGAAGGAGCCCACGATGTCCACGGGAGCGTGAACGTGCGCGGCGACGCGCGCCGCGCCGACGGCGACGGCGATGGCCAGGAGAACGGCACCCACCTTCTTGGAGTACAGCAGCACGCTGAATCCGAGGAAGGAGGTGAGCAGCGCATGGTCCGAAGGGAAGCCGTTATCGGCAGCGTGGGCGAAGAGCGGTTTGACGTGTTCGGTGACGAAAGGTCGGGTGTCGTAATACAAATGTCCAGCGACGGTCGCGAGGGCTAGGGCCAACAGACCGCCAACGACTAGACGTACGAGAAGTTCGATCCTCGTGGCGCGATCGCAGCGCCACCAGAACCATACGGTGACGCCCAGACTTACGAACAAGAAGTACTTAGCGACGAAGACGATGGTTGAATCCATCACGTGATTTTAGTGAGGCGCCCCGTCGTACGGATTTTCCGGAGTGCCGGCTCTGCTTGACTGGTGTTGCGTGGCCGCAGAGCACCCGCGTGCGGGGTACGCCCTCGTAAGACTCGTTTGAATGTTGGGTTGTGAGAGGGGGGGGGAAATCGATGGGCCGGTACGTGTTGGCGATCGATTCAGGAACGACGAGTACCCGCTCGGTAGTGGTCGACCCCGAAGGACGCATCGTCGCCAGTGCCAGTGCGCAGATCACGCAGCACTTTCCTCAACCTGGTTGGGTCGAGCACGACCCCGAGGAGATTTGGCGGGGGGTCGTCACGACGATGCGCGCCGCCTTGACGAGCGCCCACGTGCACGTACGCGACGTGGCAGCGATTGGCATCACCAATCAACGCGAGACGGTCGTCGTCTGGGACCGCCGCACCGGTGAGCCGGTCTATCGCGCGCTCGTCTGGCAGGACCGCCGTACGAGCGAGACGTGTGCGTCACTGCGACGCGACGGCGCGAGCGCTTCGGTGCGGGCGCGCACGGGACTGCACATCGACCCCTATTTCTCGGCGACCAAGATCGCCTGGATCCTCGATCGCGTGACGGGACTTCGCCAGCGGGCCCGCAACGGCGAGATTTGCGCGGGTACCGTTGACGCCTGGATCCTGTCGCGTTTGAGCGGTGACCGGGTGCACGCAACTGACGTGACCAATGCGTCGCGCACGTCGTTGATGGATTTGAGAAGTACCGCGTGGGACGAGGAGATGTGCCAACTCTTCAACGTTCCGCGCGAGGTGTTGCCCTCCATTGAGCGTAGTGAGTCGTTCTTCGCCGAGACCACCGCCGACGTACTGGGTGAGGCGGTCGTCATCGCCGGTGTCCTCGGAGACCAACAAGCTGCGCTACTGGGCCAAGGGTGCGTGCACGCTGGCCAGGCCAAGAACACCTACGGCACCGGTTCGTTCGTTTTACAGCACACCGGCGGTCAGGTCCTGACCGAGACGGGTTCGCTGATCGCGACCGCCGCGGCCACTGAGAGCGGTGCCGCCCAGCAGTATGCCCTCGAAGGATCGATCTTCGTGACGGGCGCGGCAATCCAGTGGTTACGAGACGGGCTGGGCATTATCGACGACGTTCAAGAGAGTGAAGCGCTCGCGGCGTCGCTCGCGGACAACGGTGACGTATGGTTCGTGCCGGCGCTGACCGGACTGGGGGCACCGCAGTGGGACCCGTTAGCCCGTGGCACCGTCGTGGGTATCACGCGCGGGACCACGCGCGCGCACCTGGCGCGGGCGGCCCTCGAAAGTATCGCGTACCAAACGCGCGACGTCATCGACGCGATGAATCTCGAGTCGCGGGTGGCGCTGCGAGAGCTCAAGGTGGATGGCGGGGCAACGTCGAATCGCTGGCTCATGCAATTCCAGAGCGACGTGCTCGGCGTACCCCTCGTCGTTGCTTCGCACGCCGAAGCGACCGCGTTGGGGGCCGCCTTCGCGGCCGGGGTCCAGTCGCGGGTGTGGTCGCGTCACGACGACCTGGCTCCGCTGCTCGGTGGGGGCGAGCGCTACGAGCCGACCATGAGCGCCGACCAGCGCGACGCCCTGCACGCGCGCTGGAGCGCCGCACTCGACCGGTCGCGTGATTGGGCGAAGTAGGACTAGATCGTCACAGGCGCTTTCTACGCTGTTCTGGTGACGAGTATGCGCTTGACCGGGTTCGACCGCCATGACCGATCGACGGTCGCCTCGCTGTGCGCGAACCTCGTCGAGTTGGTCCATGCCCTGCTCCACGATGGTCGTTCCCTCATCGCACTCTGCGAGTTCTCCGATGAGCGCTACGTCCAATTCTGGCTGCAACCCAGCGGTCGATTGATTGGTGAGGTCGTTTCGAATCTCAATATCGAGACGGCGCGAGCATTGGATCCCAGAGGCGAGGCGAGGCTGCGAGAACTCGGTTTCCGCGAACCGGAACCGGGCTCCCAACCCAATTGGTGGTTCGCCTCGACCACACCGGCGAACACCATGCGACTGCTCCACATGATGAACGTCGCCATCCGTGAGGTCCTGGAGGAGGAGCCGGAAAATCCAGTCTCAGTATCGACCTGGCTCGCCGCGACTCAAAATGGCGAAAACTCCGTGAGGAGTTCGCGCGAGGAGGAACCCGTGACGCATCACGGTGGAGGTCGATCAATTGGTCGACGCACGAGGCGCGGCGTGGGTGTAGACAACAGTGCATGAAGTTGAAGTTGGACTTGCACGATATCTATAACCGCGGCGGCGATATCGACCGAGCCCTGCGCGCGGTGATCGACGAGGCCGTGGAGAAGGGTGTGCGCCTGGTCGAGATCATCCCGGGCAAAGGCAGCGGCCAGTTGAAGAAGCACGTTCTGCGCTTCCTCGATCAGAAGGAGATCAAGGTTCTTTATCACCGTGTGGAGAAGGATTCGCATAACTTTGGACGGGTCTTCGTCCACTTCCGTCCCAAGTGACGCATCCCGCACGGAGCCAATGTCGCGTGATTGTGTGGGTGCGCTGACGGGTGCTTAAATGACGTGGAGGTCGACGAATCCGAAGGACCGTGGGACTGAAACGCTTCGCGTCCGTTCGTGACCGTTTCATTGACACCGTGAGGAGAGACGATGGCGAACGGCACGAAGAACGAACCCTGGACACTCACGACCCCGCCGGGTACCTCGGAGTACACGATGTACCGCGATGACGCTGATCGCGAGGTACTGATTTGCCACGTCGGCTCGACGACGCTGAAGTACCAGTGGCGTTGTATCGAGGATCTGCACGCGTGGTTGGTCGCGCGCGGCGACTGGGTGCCCCTCGGGTCCGCCGACGAGAACAAGGTGGCCGCCGCGGGCACCGTCGAGGAGTGGGGTCGGTCCCCGGAGAATCCCGTGGGCGGATGGTACGGACTGCGAAAGGGCTACCGCGGGCGCTTCGCCATGTATCTGCCGCCGCTCTTGGAGCACCTAGGACTCGCCGAGGTTACCCACGACGCGCGCAACAACTCGATGAGGGCTCGCTGAGAAATTGTCTTCGGTGGTGGATTGCTCGCGCCCGCACGAGCGACCGCGCCACGGCGACGCCCTAGTGTGCGAAGAATGGAACTGCACTACTCGGAATCGATCACGATCAACCGTCCGGCCGACGAGCTCTACGACATGATCGCGGATGTCACGCGCACGGGTGAGTGGAGCCCCGTGTGCCGGGCGTGTTGGTGGGATGAGGGCGACGGCCCGCGCGAAGGTGCGTGGTTCACCGGGCGCAACGAGACGCCGGCGCGCACGTGGGAGACCCGTTCTCAAGTGGTGAGGGCCGAGCGCGGCCGTGAGTTCGCTTTCGTAGTGGGCGGGGTGTGGACGCGTTGGGGCTACACGTTCACCCCATTGAATCAAGGAACGTTACTTACCGAGTCGTGGGAATTTCTCCCCGCGGGACTCGAGCGCTTCGCCGAACTCTACGGAGACGATGCACCCGCCCAGATCGAGGATCGTAGCGAAGGCGCCCATCGGGGTATCCCCGTCACTCTCGCGGCAATCAAGAGGATTGCCGAATCCTCGTCCGAGTGAGTGTTCGTTGGTGACGGATTCGGTCGATGGGTCCCGCGAACAGTCGTTGAGGGGAAAGTTGGCGAGGGTACCTTCGCGAACCTTCTTCGAGGGGTCGTGTTGTGAGGCGCCAAGAACGCACGTCAGAGTTTTGGATGGTTCTCAGGCGGTGAGAAGTCCGTCGATAACGACTCCGAGCATGGACGCCGTCGAGGGCTCATCGAGTCCCGCTTGATCAGCGACTACGGCCACCCCACCGATGATGCGGCATACTTCGAGGGCATCGACGTCACCACGTATGACGCCCTCGGCGAGGAAGCGGCCCAGCACTCGTTCATTGGCCTGACGTAATACTTCACACTTGGAGAAGATGGGCGACTGGGGATTGCCCATGGCTGAGGTGAACTTCGAAGGTCCACCCTTGTTACGACTGATTCGTGCGACGTACGTGCTGAACCATTGAAGTAAGACCTCGCGCACCGGTGCCTCACTGGCGACGGCATCGTCGGCCGCCGTCTCGATCTGCGAGACCCAGCTCTTGATGACGGCGTCGATCAGGTCTTCGCGCGTGGGGAAGTGGCGATAGAGCGTCCCCGCCCCGACGTCGGCGCGGGTGGCAATCTCGTCGAGCGGGGCGTCCATGCCCTTTTCAGTGAAAACCTCAACGGCGCAAGCAACGATCTTGTCGTAATTCTTCTGTGCATCGGCGCGCATCAAGAAATCCTTGCTAAACGGAGAAAGTCTCCGTATACTGGTAAGCGGAGAACATCTCCGTTCACTCTATCTTCGAAATCCCCGCTCCGTCACCCCGTGAGCGCGGTTGCGCAGATCACCCTTCTGAAAAGGAGTTTTACTTCTATGTCATCTCGTCGACCTTCTCCCACCTCGATCGCGCTGGCGGTCATCGTGGCCTGCCAATTGATGTTCGTGTTGGACGCCACCGTAGTGAACATCGCCCTCGTGCCCATCCAGAACACACTGCACTTCTCGCGGGCCAACTTGGCGTGGGTGATTGACGCCTACAGCTTGACCTTCGGTGGGCTTCTCCTCCTGGGTGGTCGTGCGGGCGACGTCTTCGGACGCCGGCGACTGTTGATGTTCGGACTTGGTCTCTTCACGGTCGCGTCCTTGATGGGAGGCCTCGCGACATCCGCGACGATGTTGTTGATCGCTCGCGCCGTCCAAGGTATCGGCGCGGCCATGGCCGCACCGAGCACGCTGAGTCTGATCAGCACGATCTACGAGGAGGGACCGGCTCGCAATAAGGCGCTCGGGGTCTTTACCGCGGTCTCGGCCGGTGGCGGTTCGCTGGGACTCATCCTCGGTGGTGCTCTGACGTCGTGGGTGTCGTGGCGTTGGGTGTTGATGATCAATGTGCCCATCGGGCTGTGCGTCATCGCCCTGGCCCCGCGCTTCATTCCCGAGCCGCCGCGTAACGGCGGCCGCATGGATATTCGTGGCGCGGTCCTCGTGACGGCTGGCATTGGGACCCTGATCTACGGGTTCATCCGCCTCGCCGAGCAGAACGCTCGCGGGGGCACCATTGCGTCGTTCGTGGTGGGGATCATCTTGCTCGTGACCTTCGTTCGGGTCGAGCAGCGGGTCGATCAGCCACTGTTTCCCATGCGACTGCTCGCCAATCCATCGCGGGCGGGCTCCTACGTCGTCATGATGATGGTTCCGGCCGTGATGTACGGCGTCTTCTTCTTCGTGAGCCAGTACTTCGAGGGCACCCTGCACTTCAGCGCAATTCGCGCGGGATTCGGGTTTCTGCCCCTGACCGCGATGATCTTCACATTGTCGCGGATCACACCGCGTTTGGTTTCGAAGATCGGTGCGCGTCCTCTGCTTCTCTTCGGTCTGAGTGCCCTCGCGGCAGCCGCATTCTGGATCTCGCGCGCTCACGCCACCGACGGCTATTTTGCCAGTCTCTTCGGACCTCTCCTGCTCTTCGGTCTGGGCGCGGGCACCGTCTTCTTGCCGCTGAGTGCCACGATCTTGGCGGGGGTCCCCCGGGAAGACGCGGGTGCGGCTTCTGGGATGTTGCAGACCATGCAACAAACCGGAGGCGCCCTCGGCGTCGCCGCGCTGACCAGTGTGGCGTTGGCCCACGGTCGATCGACCGCGCTCCTGGTGGGATCGGGCGTGGTGGTGGTGGCCCTAGTGATAGCAACCGTGGTGATCCGCCCCGCCCGCAATCGTCTCGCGCCGACCTCGCTGGAACTCGCCCACGAGTTGGAGGCACTACCGCTCTTCGAGTAACCCTGATGGTCCGGCGGTCGGCCTCACTCTCATTCGCGC
Organism: uncultured Acidimicrobiaceae bacterium; assembly: GCA_963734655.1. Lineage (GTDB taxonomy): Bacteria > Actinomycetota > Acidimicrobiia > Acidimicrobiales > RAAP-2 > RAAP-2. The sequence continues at coordinate 416,660 of CAVTHY010000002.1, forward strand.
GTCGAGGGACGACTCCTCACGAGGGCTGGCGTTATCGCGAGTTAGTTTGATGCGCCTCACGTGGCGGGTGACGAGGCTACGCGACTAGTCAGGCCGCGTTCGCGCGACGACCGCGGACGACTGGTCGGCCTGCACTGATCCATCCGCTGGTGCCGCCGATGACCGAACGCGCTTCACGTCCGGCGCCGCTGAGGAGTTGGGCCGCGATCTGGCTTCGACTACCGCTTTGGCAAATCACGTAGATCGGTTGGCTGGTGGGTAGGTCGCGCAGCGCGTCATTCAGGGTGGCGAGCGGAACGAGCCGCGCCCCCGGGACGTGACCAGCGGCGTATTCGTGGGGCTCGCGTACGTCGAGAACGAGAGCGCCATCCGCGTGGGCGGCGGCGAAACATGAGACGGCAACTTGGGAAACCACAATATTCTCCTTCAGGGGTTTAAGGGTAGTATACCCCCTGGGGTATACTACCCTTGCACGGGGAGTAGGTTCGTCCCGATGACCTCGCCGGGTTGAGAGCGGAGGTTGTGCTGTCGCGCATAAGGGATTGCGGGAGGTCGGTTCATTGACCCGCGCGCACTGTCACCGTAATTTGGTCAGTATTCGCCGAAGTTCGTCGAGGTCGTCCTCGGCCAGATTGTGAAGGCCCTCGGGTGGGCGCGACAGAACATCCTCGGCCAACTGCGCAAGCTTCGCGCCCGCGGTGGTGATGACGACGAGCATGACGCGGCGGTCGCTGGGGTGCGCGTGACGCTCCACCAACCCCGCGCTCTGCAAGTCGTCGATCATGGTGGTGACGTTGGGAGGATCCATTCCTAGAACGGTCGCCAATTCCCCCATCGAGAGAGGTCGTTCGGTGATTCGTCGTAGTGCTCTCGTCTTACCGAAGCTCAGTCCGGTCTCCTCGCAGACCTCACGCTTGCGCTCGTGGTTGATCACCAGGTCCGTCAGCATCGACCAGACTTCGCTGGCTATCACTTCGCGCCGTGCGCGCGTCACGGCGTATGTCCCTCAAGAAACTCCGGGTTGAGGACGTGGGCCGTGCGCTGGGCCGTGTTCTTCGCCCACGGGGTTGTGGCGAGAAGGCCCAACACCAATATGACGAGTGCGCACCCGAAGAGAGTCCACCAGCCAGCTCGACTTGCCGTGGCGAAGCCGAGGTGCCCACCCTTGGCCACCGACGCCGACACCAATGCCCCTACGACGGCGACACCCAAGGTGGAACCCACTTGCCGTGAGGTCGAGGCGATCGCCGACGCAACACCGGCCTGGGCTCGCGGCATCCCGGACACCGCTGCGTTGGTGATGGGCGCGTTGACGAAGCCAAAGCCAATGCCGAACACGACGTACGAGGCGAACAGCCACGTGAAGGACGTCGTGGTGGTGAGCCCCACCAACATGAGGCACGAGACGACCATCGCCAGTCCGGCGACGGTCAGAGGAATCCGACTACCGCGGCGACCCACGATGCGCCCCGAGAGCGGGGGCAGTGCCATGATCATTACCGCCATGGGTAGCGTGTCGATGCCGGCGTGAAGCGCGCTGAGGCCCTTGACGTCCTGAAGATAGAGGGTGTTGAGGAACAGGAACCCTCCGAGGGCCCCGTAGGCGGCCACAGCGATGATCGTCGCCGAGGAGAAGGGGACCGACCGAAAGAATCGCAAGTCCACGAGGGGTTCACCCACTCGGCGCTCCCAGGTCAGCAACGCAACCAGCGCGAGTATGGCGCCGCTGAGCGAACCCAGAATCAACGGTGAGCCCCACCCCCGGGTGGGCGCTTCGATGATCCCGTAGGTCAGCGACGCGAGAAACACTACGACCAGTGCTTGGCCGGGAACGTCAACCTTACGTGCGACCGTGGCCTTGGACTCAGGGATGTAGCGTAGGGCGAGGACGACGGCGGCCAGGCCGATGGGTACATTGATCCAGAAGACCGATTGCCAACCCACCGCGGACACCAAGAGTCCGCCCACGACGGGCCCTAGGGCCATCGACACTCCCACCACCGCCCCCCATACGCCGATGGCCTGGGCCCGCTCGCGGGGATTGGTGAAGGTGTTGGTGATGATGGACATCGCGACGGGATTCAGCATCGAACCGCCCACCGCTTGGATCATGCGGAACACAATCAACGTCGTCAAATTGGGGGCGACGCTGCAGAGCAATGAACCGGCGCTGAAGGTGAGAAGCCCTAGGATGAAAGTCCGCCGGCGACCGAGTCGGTCCGCCGTGGAACCCGACAACATCAAGAGGCTGGCGAGCACCAGGGTGTAGGCGTCGACCGTCCACTGAAGTCCCGATAATGGGGCGTGAAAGCTGCGACCAATCTGGGGCAGTGCCACGTTGACGATGGTGACGTCGAGACCAACGATGAGCAGGCTCATCGAACAGATCAAGAGGATGCCGACGCGACGACGACGGCTCAAGACTGGTGCGTCGGGCGCCTTGGTGACCACTGGTAGTTTCGCCATAAATATTATTATTTCATAAGTAATTGTCGCCATCAACACCCGAGGGACGAGGCTATTTCGCCCTGGGGCGCGGTCTACGCGTTGGCGCACTGCGATGACTGCGCGCATGGGGGTGCGAAGAACGCGGCTAGGGATCAATGGTTCATCCTTCGACTGCGGGCGTGACCTCCGTCTGCCGCGGCCGCCTTTCGGCCCCTACGCTGGACGAATTCCTCCTCTCTTAAGGAGTATGTCGCGTCGTACTTTCAGGACAAAGTCGTGGTCATTATTGGAGCGACGGGCGTCCTCGGCACTCTGCCCGCTCGCTCGCTACGCGCGGCTGGCGCCGACGTTCGATTGATCGCTCGTTCGCCCCTTCGGGTGGCGCCAGATTTAAAGGACCTGCCCATCGCAGCGGCGAGGATCGACGAACGTCACGAACTTGTCGCGGCCTTTGGCGAAGGGACGCAGGGGCTGCGCGTCGACGGCATCATGAACTTCGCGGGTGACGTGGCTTTTGGCGGAATTGATGAACTCAGTGACGCGGTCGCCCGCCAACTCTTCGCGACCAATGCACTGGGCACCGTCAACGTCGTCTCGTTGGCACCTCACTTGAATCCTGAGGGCTTCCTCGCCTCCTTCACCGGTGTGGCAGGCGACATGGCGATTGTCGGCATGGGTGCGTACTGCGGATCGAAGGCGGTGGCCACGACCACCGTGGTCGTGGCCGCGCGCGAACGACGTTCGAGGAAGGTTCGCGTGATGGACATTCGAGCGCCCCACACCGAGACGGGTCTCTTCAGCCGGGCCCTCGAAGGAGTTGTGTCGAAGATGCCACCGGGACTCCATCCCCAAGTGGTTGTCGACCGCGTGCTGGCCGCGCTGGAGCACGGCGAAAAGGATTTGCCGGCGGATGCTTTCAGTGCAGCGTAGGCCGGATTCGTGGAATCGCCCCAGAGTTGATGTGCAAGCGGGGCCAGCGCTCGTTGACACCGGAAGCGCTCGTTGCGCGTCGAGTGCGAAGTAAACAGGCCGCGCGCGATTCGTGTCGGCTCGGAACGATCACCTACCTTTGAGTCTTGGGGCTCGCTGGGCAAAAGCTCCACGAGCCCCGGTGACCCGGTCTGCGCCTCGCCACACGAGCGGTCATTCAGCTAACCGCGATCGCTAGTGAACACTATTCGCGAGATTCGCTACCATCGGAACTTCGCTCACCGCTGACGAAGTACGACGGTATGGCGCGATCTCCTCTGAGTGCACCGCGCCGACCAGAGCGAGCGCCAGCAGGACAATGAGCGGTCCGGTGTTCACATCGGTCGACACGCCCGACGTCAAGTCACCGAGCCCCTGAAAGAGGAGCCAACCCGTTACCGCGATGATCCCACCGATTGCAAGAGAGAATTGGCGAGTCCATCCGGGCACCAGGGCCCACATGGCCACGAGCACGTACAGGGCAATCGCCACGGCCGCCGACCAACTGGGAAGTCGCAGCACGGCGAGGTGGTGATCGATCCTCGCGATCCATTGCGGCGAACTTGACTGTGCGGTACGCAACATCATGGTGAACGATGTCGCGGAGTTGTTCCCACCGACCAGTTGAAGCACCGCGCCGGCCAGCCACAACGCGCACCACGCGGGCAGCGCCAGCCACGACGGACTCTCGTCTCCCCGTGCATTACGAACCGGCCACGCGAGGAGTGCGATGACGGCGTAGAGCAGGGCGGCCCCGGGCGCGCCGCTGAGAATAGTCCCACCGGTAGATACTCCGCCGAATCCCTCGCCCACGATCCAGACAGAGAGCGCCCACGCAATTGATGCGATGAGCGTGACGCGAGCGAAGCGCCGGGTGAGGAGTCCCAGACCGAGGAGAATCTGGATGACGGCGAACGCGCCATTGGCCACCGCCGGGTACGCCGAGACCTGGGCGGCGATCAGGTGAAGTGGTTGAGCCAGGATTGCGGGTTGTCCTTGGATAGCGGGATCAAGGATTCTGCGAGCGAAGGCTCGACTGAACATGATCGGCTGGCACTGGAGAGCGCCGTCGAGCAACCAGAGAGCGGCCAAGCTGAACTGCAAGTGGCGACGGGTTATGCGCACGCGCACCTCCTTCAAGAGCCAGGTGCGCGGCACCGGCGACTGTCGCTATGGCAACGGTCGCCGGTGCCGCACTCCTGGCGGGGGACTAGTTGTTGTTGACTGCGAAGTACAAGAACAGGTTCGTCGGGATGACGCCCGTGGTCATGTTCTTCTTGATTTCCTGGTTCAAGAATTGGTAGGAACGGTGCGCGTTGATCGAGTTCCACACGCTCGCGCTGGTCACTCCGACGACATCGACGTTCCACCACTCGGCCTGGCCACCGTTCTCCGTGGTGATGAAGTGCTCGTGACCGGGGGTCGCGTAGTTCTTCAACGCCGCTGTCAGCTGAGCCGCCGTGAGCTGCGGGTAGAGCCCCTTGAGGGCGGGCTCGAGTGCGCTCAGGTCAATCGTTCCGGGGTGGTCCACGCAGGCCAGGGCGCTCGGGCATTCCATCGACATGGTGGGTACCGTGAAGCCCAGCGGCACCGTGATGTACAACGGGTCGAAGTTCTTCGCGGGAGCCACCTTGAAGTTGACGCCGGCCTCGCAGCCAGAGGTGGCCGCCGACGGCACGTGGCGGTCGCAGTAGAAGCCCTTCGAGTACGTGAAACTCACGGTGCGACCATTGAAGAATGACTTCGTCATGCCGAACTCATTGATTCCCATGCCCTTTTGCGTGGCATTGCTCGGTGTCGGTGCAGTGCTGGCACCGGCCGCAACAATGCCGGCGCTACCAGCGACGACGAGCGCGACGGAGGCTGCAAGCACCCGCGCGCGGTTAGTAATTTTGCTCATTGTTGTAGTCTCCTTACTCCCCCGACCACGTTGATCGGGTGACGTATCTATTCGTCGCCGCCCACCGAGTCGGATGTCGATAAGTGCAAAGAATTTTTCTCGCGCCGTCCTTCGTGTGAGAAATCAGTGGTTGTGGGATGAATACGTTGGTGGGCTGATGAGATCGATGAACCGCGAATCGACGAAGTTGCCAGCCCTTAGGAACGCGACCTTCTATGCGTTTTGTCTCCGTTCGGGTCGCTCGCGCTACTCAAGGTCACATCAAAGTGAAGGCCCCGCCAGAGCCACGTTGGATCTGACCTGTGGGTATGGTGCCGGATCACGGTGACGTTCAATCCGGTGACGATCACTAGGCCAGTGCTTCTCAGCCCGCACGCCCAAACACACGGCCGTGACCCGACGGTGTCACCGAGTCCGGGGAACCGCTGCACTTACAATGAGAGAATAATTGGACTTCAGAGCTACTTAGGAGGAATTGAGTCATTTGTGACATCCGTTTTCACCCGCCGCGTCGAATAACCTCCTGACACGGAGGTCTGATGAATCAACTTGACGATGCGAGTGACGCTCAATTAGTGACCTTGATCGGTCGCTACAGTGAGGCCGCCCTCGCGGAGGTGTACCGGCGCCATGGCGGACCGGTGTACGGACTCGCCAAGAAAATTCTGAACAACAACAGTGAAGCGGACGACGTGACCCAAGACGTCTTCTTGCGACTGTGGAACAATCCCCACCGATTTGATCCAACCCGCGGTTCCTTGCGAGCGTATTTGCTCAATGACTCCCATGGTCGCTCGGTCGACTTGGTGAGGTCGCTGAACGCTCGTCGGGCCCGTGAGATGAACGACGCGAACCACTCACCCGTGGCCGCGTACGACCTTCAACATCAGGTCTGGGACATGGCCGTCGCCGAAGAAGTGAAGAAGGCGTTGGCGACATTGCCTCCCGAGGAGCGAGAAGTCATTGAACTGGCGTACTTTCAGAGTCATTCGTACGTGAAAGTGGCCGAGATCCTCGGCCAACCGGAGGGAACCGTCAAGAGTCGTATCCGTAACGGGATGCGAAGAATGCGCTCGACGTTGGTCGACGCCGGCATTCAAGGAGCAGAATAACCATGAATCACGAAGATGCCCAGGAACTCCTTGCGGTCTACGCCCTGGATGCGGTCGACGGATCAGAACGACTCGATCTCGAACGCCACGTCGAGGAATGTGTGCGCTGTTCGAACGAACTCGACGCCCTGCGCGGCGTGACGTCGGCAATGGGCAACGTGAGCGAGCAAGCGCCGGACCACGTATGGCGTCGCATCTCCGAGCATCTCTACGACGACGTCGACTCCAGCACGACGCCACCGTTTCGCGCCCTCGAGTCGCCCCAAGCTCTCGTTACCCCGATAACTGCGCGTCGTGACGCGTTCTCACGTCGCGCCAAGGTCTTCGCCGGAGTCTTCTCGGTCGCCGCGGCTGCACTCGTCGCTACCCTCAGCTTCAATCTGATTCAAGCGAACAATCACGTCTCTCAGTTGACGAGCGCGTTGGGCGCTGCGGGCCAGAGCGCCGTCGCTGCAGCGGAGGCCGCTCCGGGTCACGTCGACGTGACACTCTCCAACAGCCACGTGGCGAATGTCGCCAAGTTCGTACTGGCCAACGGACACGGTTACCTGATCTCGTCAAACATGTCGACGTTGTCGACGGCCCAGACCTACCAACTCTGGGGCATTTTCAACGGGAAGCCCATCTCGATTGGCCTCATGGGCGCCAAGCCGACCAACGTCCAATTCACGGTGGCCAGTGCAGTGACCCCGAGTGAACTCGCCGTCACCATTGAGCCAGCGAGTGGCGCGACAGTTCCCACGACGCCGATTATCGCGTCCGGCGTGGTCACTGCCTAGGTTCGCAACACCAAGTTGCGCCCTTTCACTGGTGGACAAATCCTCCGAACATGCGCTCGCGATGGACTGAGCCAGGTCAAACGCAACTCGAATGACGCTAGATTGGCAGTGGCGGTACTTTGGAGTGCGCGAGTTGACCTTGATCTCGCAGAAGTCACCATGCCATTGATGTGAGACGCCAGGTTTGGGCTGGACGACCGCAAAGCGGGAGTCGCCCTGTACGGGCTCGACGCCTCCTTTTATGAGGAGCAGTCGTGGGTTTTATTGAAGTCATCATCGATTGTCATGCGTCACCAGAGGTTGCGTCATGGTAGAGACCGACACCACTTCGAGTTCGCATTTCCTGGAATTGACCGGTCGAACTGGCCGACGTGCCCTCGTCACGTGGGACCGTCTGGCGTGGGGACGGCCACCGGACGGGACCTTTGATCCTGAATCACTTGCTGACTTGCCCGAGCCGGCGCGTCGGTGGTTGACTCACGTCATCGCTCCTGGAGCACCGTTATGGCACGGAGTACAACTGGAAATGAACGGGCGAATTCGCAAAGCAGGGTGGCATCGGTTCCGGTCCGTGCAGCTTCACGGTCTACCAAGGGGTTACCTCTGGGCCGCGCGACTGAGATTCGGTCTCGTCACGCTCCGGGGATTCGATTCCTACCTCGACGGTGAAGCCGAGACGCGCTGGAGCCTGTTTGGTCACCTGCCACTGAAGTCGGCATCGGGCGGGGATCTTGATCGGGCCGCGGCCGGCCGAGCGGCGATCGACGCGATATTCGTTCCTACAGCGTGCGTCGGGCCCGCCGTGACCTGGCACCAAGGGTCCACCCCGGACAGCGCCATTGCCGAACGGCATATCGGCCAACTCGTGTTGCGCCCCGAGATCACGGTGGCGAAGGACGGGTCACTCGTCTCAGTGACCATGCAACGTTGGTCACGTCCCAAGGGCGAAAAGTGGGGCGATTTTGCCTATGGGGGGCTCGTGGGGGACGAATTGGAGTTCGACGGGATTCGCATTCCGACAACGGTTCGACTCGGCTACTACTTCGGAACTGAACGATGGGCTCAGGGAGAGTCGTATCGTGCCACTATTACTTCCGCCTCGTTCTTCTGAATCTTGGACGGAGCGCATCGATATCGGGGGCGTCGCGGTGAACGACAAGATGAACGCAACGCGGACTGCGATGGCGCTTCTCTCGAAGGGGGTGTTGACCGGCACGCTTTGAACTCATCGGTGTTCTCCCCATTAGTCATTACCGGTGGACGTGCACTGTGCAAAAGCATTAGTCCGGGTGAGTATGCCCACTTTGCCCGTAGCCTGCGAACCATGCAAACTTCAAACCTTCGCAGAGTGAGCACGAGACTCGCGGTCGCCGTGTCGAGTCTTGTCGTCGTCGCGTTCGTGCGGCTGATTCGCCTCTATCTTTCCGTGGAAGGGAATAGACGGTATTGGGAGAATCGAGCGTGCGCGCCAGCGCGGCCAGACGATTTTGTTTATCTCGCGCTTGGTGATTCCGTCGCCAACGCAATTGGTGCATCACGTCCACAGAACGGTTACGTCGGGCTGATCGCTCGTGACATCGAATTGCAGACTGGTCGTCGGGTACGGGTGATCAACGTGAGTGTAACGGGAGCCACATCGGCCAGCGTCATTCGTGATCAGTTGCCTAGAATTCAACAATTGCAACCGGACCTGGTGACTCTCGACATTGGTGCGAATGACGTCAATAAGAGATTGCCTGAGGACATTTTCCTGAGAGATTTCACCACGATCCTCGATGACTTGCCAGCGGGCAAAACCATTGTCGCCGACCTACCGACTTTCAAACACGGTCCACAGCAATCGACACTGGTTCGCCTCAATGCCGCGATGCACGAGCAAGTAGCTGCGCACGATTTCAGATTGGCCCCGATCTTCGACGTCACGAGTGCCACCATCCGCGATCTCAGGACGTACGGAGCCGACTTCTTTCATCCGAGCAATAGGGGACACCGCAATTGGTACCATGCCTTCAAGCCGCATCTTGATTTCATCGTGGGCGATCAGACACGGAGTCGTTGATTGTTTCAGTGAGTGACAGATTGGGGTGAGAAGAAAATGATGTTTGGCACGCTCCACGAAAAACACCTCGGGATAGTCCAACTCATCCTGAGGCCGCGCCTCGGAATATCTAGTCCGGCGCGAGTGACTTCTCGACAAGTGCCTTATCCGGGCGTCGCCGCGAAGATGGCCGCGACGGAGGTGTTGTTGCTCACCGGCGTCTCAGTGGCCGTGGGGGCGTAGAGGGTATTGGGCGAGAGCGACACGTTCGAGGTGGTGAGATTGCCCTCGGCCGTGGGCGCGTAGGTGAAGCCGGGGCTGGCCCTCGCCAGCGCCGTTGCCGTTGACTCTACGTAGCCTCAGTAGACCTGTGTCGCTGCCGGGCCACTCGTGACGGGGGGATAGGTGATCGACGTGGTCGAGGACGCCGCGGCGCCGTTGGCGGCGACGAAGCTCCAGGTGGACGGACTCGACGTGGTGAAGGACTCGCTCACCAGTTCCGGACTCAGCGCGGCGATGTTGGCTGAAGACGTGGCGGTGATCTTGGTGGAGCCCGTGGCCGTCGCGACCGCCCACCAGGTTTCTTCCTTGATCACGCCATCGACGGTGTCGCGCTAGCGCTTGGCCAAGTGCCACGTGCCGGTCTCGGGACAACTCACCGCGGTCACGGTGACGGTGTGCGAGTGGATCTCGTAGTCAACGATGATAAGGTCGCCGACCTCTTGGAGACCGATCGTCAGCGGGTTGCCTCCGACGACTTCGGTGTTGACCGGGAAGGTGGCTGCTTCGCTGATTTTCACGACTGCCACCGCGCTCCACTGGGCGAAGAGGGTGGCGCTGGCGCTGAAGGGGAAGATGGCGCCGTCGGCGTAGGCCGTGCCGGTGCCGTTGGCGGCGGTGTTCCACCCGCTGAAGCTGTAGCCCCGATCTGGCGAAGCTATTGGTGCTCAGAGCCGTTGGCGCACTGTTGGTCTCATTGGCCATGGATCCACTGGTGGCGCCGTTGCCGTTGAAGGTGACCGTGTAGGTTGTCAGGGCCGCGCTCCACTGGGCGAAGAGGGTGACGCTCGGCGGTGAAGGGGTAGATGCGGCGTCGGCGTAGGCGGTGCCGGTGCCGTTGGCGGCGCGTGTTCCAGCCGCTGAAGGTGTAGCCGGATCTTGGCGAAGGTATTGGGGCTCAGAGCGGTGGGCGACGCTGCTCGGTCTCGGGGGCCATGGATCCACTGGTGCGCGGTGTTGCCGTTGAAGGTGACCGTGTAACTGAGGGGTTCGCGCTCCATTGGGCGAAGAGGGTGACGTTCGGCGGTGAAGGGGTAGGCTGCGCGGCGTCGGCGTAGGCGGTGCCGGTGCCGTTGGCGGCGGTGTTCCAGCCGCTGAAGGTGTAGCCGGTCTTGGTGAAGCTATTGGTGCTAAGAGCCGTGCGGCGCACTGCTGCGATATCGGGGGCCATCGATCCACTGGTGCGCGCCGTTGCCGTTGAAGGTGACCGTGAAGCGTAGGGGTTGGCGCTCCATTGGGCGAAGAGGGTGACGTTCGGCGGTGAAGGGGTAGGCCGGCGGCGTCGGCGTAGGCGGTGCCGGTGCCGTTAGCGGCGGTGTTCCAGCCGCTGAAGGTGTAGCCGGTCTTGGTGAAGCTATTGGGGGTCGAGCGCCGTTGGCGCACTGTTCGGTCTCATGGCCATGCGATCCACTGGTGGCGGTGTTGCCGTTGAAGGTGACGGTGAAGGTGGTGATCGCCTCCATTGGGCGAAGAGGGTGACGTTCGCGGCTGAAGGGGTAGCTGGCGCCGTCGGCGTAGGCGGTGCCGGTGCCGTTAGCGGCGGTGTTCCAGCCGCTGAAGGTGTAGCCCGGTCTTGGCGAAGCTATTGGGAGTGAGAGCCGTGGTGCGCGACGCTGGCCTCATTCGGCCATGCGGATCCACTGGTGGCGGTGTTGCCGTTGAAGGTGACGGTGAAGCCGAGAGGTTCGCGCTCCACTGGGCGAAGAGGGTGGCGCTGGTGCTGAAGGGGAAGATCGCGGCGTCGGCGTAGGCGGTGCCGGTGCCGTTGGCGGCGGTGTTCCAGCCGCTGAAGGTGTAGCCGGTCTTGGCGAAGCTATTGGGGGTGAGAGTCGTTGGCGCACTGCTGGTCTCAGTGAGCCATCGTTCCACTGGTGGCGGTGTTGCCGTTAAAGGTGACGGTGTAACGAGGGATTGCCGCGCTCCACTGGGCGAAGAGGGTGGCGCTGGCGGCTGAAGGGGATAGACTGGCGGCGTCGGCGTAGGCCGGTGCCGGTGCCGTTGGCGGCGGTGTTCCAGCCGGTGAAGGTGTAGCCCGATCTTGGTGAAGGTATTGGTGCTCAGAGCGGTGGGCGCACTGCTGGTCTCATTGGCCATCGTTCCACTGGTGGAGGTGTTGCCGTTGAAGGTGACCGTGAAGCTCGTCACGGCCGCGCTCCACTGGGCGTAGAGGGTGGCGCTGGCGCTGAAGGGGAAGATCGCGCCGTCGGCGTAGGCCGTGCCGGTGCCGTTGGCGGCGGTGTTCCAGCCGCTGAAGGTGTAGCCCGATCGGGTGAAGATATTGGTGCTGAGAGCCGTGGGCGCACTGTTGGTCTCATTGGCCATCGTTCCACTGGTGGCAGCCGTTGCCGTTGAAGGTGACCGTGAAGCTCGTCACCACCGCGCTCCACTGGGCGTAGAGGGTGACGCTGGCGCTGAAGGGGTAAGCGGCGCCGTCGGCGTAGGCGGTGCCGGTGCCGTTGGCGGCGGTGTTCCAGCCGGTGAAGCTGTAGCCCGATCGGGTGAAGGTATTGGTGCTCAGAGCCGTGGGCGCACTGTTGGTCTCATTGGCCATCGTTCCACTGGTGGAGCCGTTGCCGTTGAAGGTGACCGTGTAGCTCGTCACCACCGGCGTCGCCGCGAAAATGGCCGCGACGGAGGTGTTGTTGCTCACCGGCGTCTCAGTGGCCGTGGGGGCGTAGAGGGTATTGGGCGAGAGCGACACGTTCGAGGTGGTGAGATTGCCCTCGGCCGTGGGCGCGTAGGTGAAGCCGGGGGTGGCGCCCGCCAGCGCCGTTGCCGTTGACTCCACGTAGCCCCAGTAGACCTGCGTCGATGCCGGGCCACTCGTGACGGGGGGATAGGTAATCGACGTGGTCGAGGACGCCGCGGCGCCGTTGGCGGCGACGAAGCTCCAGGTGGACGGACTCGACGTGGTGAAGGAATCGCTCACCAGTTCGGGGCTGAGCGCGGCGATGCTGGCTGAATACGTGGCGGTGATCTTGGTGGAGCCCGTGGCCGTCGCGACCGCCCACCAGGTCTCTTCGGTGATCACGCCGTTCACGGTGTCGAGGTAGCGCTTGGCCAAGTGCCATGTGCCGGTCTCGGGACAACTCACCGCGGTCACGGTGACGGTGTGCGAGTGGATCTCGGAGTCAAAGACAATAAGGTCGCCGACCTTTTGAGGATTGATCGTAAGCGTGTTACCCCCGACGACTTCGGTGTTGACCGGGAAGGTGGCTGCTTCGCTGATTTTCACGACTGCCACCGCGCTCCACTGGGCGTAGAGGGTGGCGCTGGCGGTGAAGGCGGAAGACCGCGCCGTCGGCGTAGGCCGTGCCGGTGCCGTTGGCGGCGGTGTTCAACCCGGTGAAGCGTGTAGCCCGATCGTGGTGAAGGTATTGGTGGCTCAGAGCCGTGGGCGCACTTGTTGGTCTCATTGGCCATCGGTTCCACTGGTGGAGCCGTTGCCGTTGAAGGTGACCGTGAAGCTGTCACCACCGCGCTCCACTGGGCGTAGAGGGTGGCGCTGGCGCTGAAGGGGAAGACCGCGCCGTCGGCGTAGGCCGTGCCGGTGCCGTTGGCGGCGGTGTTCCAGCCCGGTGAAGCTGTAGCCCGATCGTGGTGAAGGTATTGGTGCTCAGAGCCGTGGGCGCACTGTTGGTCTCATTGGCCATCGTTCCACTGGTGGAGCCGTTGCCGTTGAAGGTGACCGTGTAGCTCGTCACCACCGCGCTCCACTGGGCGTAGAGGGTGGCGCTGGCGCTGAAGGGGAAGACCGCGCCGTCGGCGTAGGCCGTGCCGGTGCCGTTGGCGGCGGTGTTCCACCCGGTGAAGCTGTAGCCCGATCGGGTGAAGGTATTGGTGCTCAGAGCCGTGGGCGCACTGTTGGTCTCATTGGCCATCGTTCCACTGGTGGAGCCGTTGCCGTTGAAGGTGACCGTGTAGCTCGTCACCACCGCGCTCCACTGGGCGTAGAGGGTGGCGCTGGCGCTGAAGGGGAAGACCGCGCCGTCGGCGTAGGCCGTGCCGGTGCCGTTGGCGGCGGTGTTCCACCCGGTGAAGCTGTAGCCCGATCGGGTGAAGGTATTGGTGCTCAGAGCCGTGGGCGCACTGTTGGTCTCATTGGCCATCGTTCCACTGGTGGAGCCGTTGCCGTTGAAGGTGACCGTGTAGCTCGTCACCACCGCGCTCCACTGGGCGTAGAGGGTGGCGCTGGCGCTGAAGGGGAAGACCGCGCCGTCGGCGTAGGCCGTGCCGGTGCCGTTGGCGGCGGTGTTCCACCCGGTGAAGCTGTAGCCCGATCGGGTGAAGGTATTGGTGCTCAGAGCCGTGGGCGCACTGTTGGTCTCATTGGCCATCGTTCCACTGGTGGAGCCGTTGCCGTTGAAGGTGACCGTGTAGCTCGTCACCACCGCGCTCCACTGGGCGTAGAGGGTGGCGCTGGCGCTGAAGGGGAAGACCGCGCCGTCGGCGTAGGCCGTGCCGGTGCCGTTGGCGGCGGTGTTCCACCCGGTGAAGCTGTAGCCCGATCGGGTGAAGGTATTGGTGCTCAGAGCCGTGGGCGCACTGTTGGTCTCATTGGCCATCGTTCCACTGGTGGAGCCGTTGCCGTTGAAGGTGACCGTGTAGCTCGTCACCACCGCGCTCCACTGGGCGTAGAGGGTGGCGCTGGCGCTGAAGGGGAAGACCGCGCCGTCGGCGTAGGCCGTGCCGGTGCCGTTGGCGGCGGTGTTCCACCCGGTGAAGCTGTAGCCCGATCGGGTGAAGGTATTGGTGCTCAGAGCCGTGGGCGCACTGTTGGTCTCATTGGCCATCGTTCCACTGGTGGAGCCGTTGCCGTTGAAGGTGACCGTGTAGCTCGTCACCACCGCGCTCCACTGGGCGTAGAGGGTGGCGCTGGCGCTGAAGGGGAAGACCGCGCCGTCGGCGTAGGCCGTGCCGGTGCCGTTGGCGGCGGTGTTCCACGCGGTGAAGCTGTAGCCCGATCGGGTGAAGGTATTGGTGCTCAGAGCCGTGGGCGCACTGTTGGTCTCATTGGCCATCGTTCCACTGGTGGAGCCGTTGCCGTTGAAGGTGACCGTGTAGCTCGTCACCACCGCGCTCCACTGGGCGTAGAGGGTGGCGCTGGCGCTGAAGAGGGAAGACCGCGCCGTCGGCGTAGGCCGTGCCGGTGCCGTTGGCGGCGGTGTTCCAGCCGGGTGAAGCTGTAGCCCGATCGGGTGAAGGTATTGGTGCTCAGAGCCGTGGGCGCACTGTTGGTCTCATTGGCCATAGTTCCACTGGTGGAGCCGTTGCCGTTGAAGGTGACCGTGTAGCTCGTCACCACCGCGCTCCACTGGGCGTAGAGGGTGGCGCTGGCGCTGAAGGGGAAGACCGCGCCGTCGGCGTAGGCCGTGCCGGTGCCGTTGGCGGCGGTGTTCCACCCGGTGAAGCTGTAGCCCGATCGGGTGAAGGTATTGGTGCTCAGAGCCGTGGGCGCACTGTTGGTCTCATTGGCCATCGTTCCACTGGTGGAGCCGTTGCCGTTGAAGGTGACCGTGTAGCTCGTCACCACCGGCGTCGCCGCGAAGATGGCCGCGACGGAGGTGTTGTTGCTCACCGGCGTCTCAGTGGCCGTGGGGGCGTAGAGGGTATTGGGCGAGAGCGACACGTTCGAGGTGGTGAGATTGCCCTCGGCCGTGGGCGCGTAGGTGAAGCCGGGGGTGGCGCCCGCCAGCGCCGTTGCCGTTGACTCCACGTAGCCCCAGTAGACCTGCGTCGATGCCGGGCCACTCGTGACGGGGGGATAGGTGATCGACGTGGTCGAGGACGCCGCGGCGCCGTTGGCGGCGACGAAGCTCCAGGTGGACGGACTCGACGTGGTGAAGGAATCGCTCACCAGTTCGGGGCTGAGCGCGGCGATGCTGGCTGAATACGTGGCGGTGATCTTGGTGGAGCCCGTGGCCGTCGCGACCGCCCACCAGGTCTCTTCGGTGATCACGCCGTTCACGGTGTCGAGGTAGCGCTTGGCCAAGTGCCATGTGCCGGTCTCGGGACAACTCACCGCGGTCACGGTGACGGTGTGCGAGTGGATCTCGGAGTCAAAGACAATAAGGTCGCCGACCTTTTGAGGATTGATCGTCAGCGTGTTACCCCCGACGACTTCGGTGTTGACCGGGAAGGTGGCTGCTTCGCTAACGGCGGAAGCGGCAGACGCTGGAGTGGCAAGGCCAACCGTCTGGACCGAAGACAACAAGGCGACCGAAACGACGCCAAGGGAGAATGCGCGCGCGGCCCTAGTTAGCCTCCTGGGGTGGTCCTTCATAGGGTGCTTCCCTCAAGTTCGAAATTCTCAAGTAATTCTTGGTTGCTCTAGTGGGAAAGTTACTCCAGGAATTTCACAGAGCCAGTCCACGACACGCCAATAAGTGACGAAACTGAGATTCCGCTCAATATGGCGTCGTCGCTTCCGGCGGATATTGGTGGATTTCGGTGATTCTGACCGCCGAACCCTGGTTTTCGCCTCCCGATTGGAGCCGCAACGTGCCTACCCCCGACACTTCTCATATCTTGAGAAAGTGTGAGTTATCCTCAAGTTGGAAGTGAATTTCCTGATCGACGCCGGTTAAGTCCCAACGAGTGGTGTAAGAGTTCGTGGTCGTCGACGTTCTCCGCGACAATCTCTTCGTCGTGAACTCTATGCCGCGGTGAGATCGATGGCAACCTCCTTGACGAATGTGGCGTTGATTGCTGGTCTCGGATCCTCGAGCGACAGTTCGATGATGGCGGGTTGGCTGAGTGATTCGATGGTCACGCAGTGCCTCGAGACGGCCCACTCGTCGTTCTGCTCAGCCAGCAGCGCTCCGACGAGGCGGATGACCGCCTGGCGGTTGGGGAAAATCCCGACCACGTCGGTGCGCCGGCGGATCTCCTTGTTGAGCCGCTCCTGGGGGTTGTTGGAGCGGATCTTCTTCCAGTGCTCGAAGGGGAAGGCGGCAAAGGCCAAGATGTCGTCGGCCGCGTCGAGCAGGTAAGTCGCTTGGTCGCAGAACCCGGCCTCGGTGAGCCGACTGGTGACCTCGGCCAACTTGGCCCAGGTGCTGTCGCGGTCGGGCTGGTCGAAGATGGAGCGCACCAACGTCGCAATCATCGGCCAACTGGCCTAAGTGCACTTCGTCGCCAGGTTCGCCATGAAGTGGGTGCGGCAGCGCTGCCAACTCGCCCCGGAGAGCACCTGGGCGATAGCGGCCTTGATGCCGCCGTGAGCGTCGGAGATGACCAGTTCGACCCCGCTTAAGCCCCGGGCCACGAGTGAGCGCAGGAACTCCGTCCAGGCGGCGCTGTCCTCGGTGGTGGCGATGTCGAAGCCAACGATCTCGCGCGTCCCCTCGTTGTTGACGGCGGTGGCGATCACCGCCGAGACGTTGACGACCCGGCCGCCCTCTCTCACCCGCTGGGTCAGAGCGTCGATCCATAGGTAGCGATAGGGTCCACGGTCGAGGGGGCGTTCCTTGAACTGGGTGACGACGGTGTCGAGCTCTGCGGCCAGGCGCGAGACCTCGGACTTGGACATCCCCTCGATGCCCATGGCCTTGACGAGGTCGTCGACCCGACGGGTCGAGACCCCCTCGACGTAGGCCTGGCAGATCACCGCCACCAGTGCCTGCTCGGCCCGCCTGCGCGGGCACAGCAGCACCTCGGGGCTGTAGACCCCGCGGCGCAGCTTGGGGACGCTCAGTTCGATCGTGCCGAGCCGCGTGTCCCAGGGCCGGGTCCGATATCCGTTGCGCGAGTTCTCTCGCTCCGGCGTGCGCTCTCCGTAGCCAGCGTTGCACTGCATCGACGCCTGCGCGCTCATGATCGCTTCGGCGAAGGCCCCGAGCATGGACCGCGCCAAGTCGGTGTCGCCGTTGGCACCTTCCATGTACTTGCTAAGCCAAGCGCCAGCGTCGATAGTGGTGGGGACGTTCATCGTGTTTCTCCTCAAGTTGTTGTGTCGTAACTGCATCTTGAGATTGACGCGATGAACGTCGTTTTTGGTGGATACCGTTGCCGCTCATGGGCTCGTACACCACTCGTTGGGACTCAACTTCAGCGGTCTCCAGTGACTGGACTATTTGAGGTCATTGAACGCACGAAGCATCGGCTCCAAGGCCTTGTCCCAGCTGAGATTCGCTGCTATCCGCAACGAATTGCGACTCAGTTCTTCCCACGCCGGAGGATCGGTGAGCACGGCGACCGCTTCGAGGAAACTTTCGTCCGAATAGAAGATCGACGATGGATCGAGGATTGAGTCTCTTCGCCATTCAGGGGTCAGTACGGGAAGTCCGTACGAAATATATTCCAGATGCTTCGAAGAAAAACTGCTTCGACGCAAAGGATCGTCAGATATGGTCACCAGGCCAGCCTGGTACTCGGCCAGGATATCCAGATCGGGTGCGTATCCCCTGTAGTACTTCTTCAGCGGTCCGTCCGGCTCTGGACCACCGTAAATGTCAATATCGTTCCACATCGCGCATAGTCGCTCGAGAAGAGGCACGTTGACCCAACTCCCCCTCAGAAGGCCCAAATAGATCAGTCTTGGGCGGGGACTGAACTTCGCGCGAGAAGTCTTGGCATGGACCCCGTAACTACCATTGATCACGTTTGCCCTTTGATATTTGTGTTCAAGTAAGTAGTCCGTGTAGGTGTGCCAGTGGAAACTGAGGATAGTCCGCGGACTCATAGCCGCTTCGCTCAAGTGCATTGATGACCCTTCGCCCTCCACGCGAAAGACGCCCACCATAATAAAGTTCATCACCGAAAGGTGAAGGAAGGTCAAGGATCTGGCAGGTGGCAAGTCGGGATCGTGTGAAGAGAAGTTGGTTTAGGGGACTCTCGGAGATTATTAAGTCCGTTGTCCGCGAACTGAAATAACTTTGCAGCAGACTTGCCCGCAATCTCAGAAGTGTCGTTGCGGTCAGCGTTCCCAGGCCGAACTTCGAGAGAACACCTATTCGACTTTGTACGCCAAAAATGAAATTGACCATCTTGAGAAGCAGCCACCACAAACGAAACGTCCACTTCCGTTCAATGCCGTGCAGACCAACTTCTGAAATTGCCGCGGCACTCGAAGTGACGGTGACGTTGGCGCCAGCGTCTCTAAGCACGTTCGAAATCTCTCGTGGTCGAACTCCATTGGCGTAACGGTCCTCGTCACACAGAATGACGACTTTCGCAGTCAATATGGCCAACGCTCTCGACGAATGGCCATCTTCTGATTCTACCAACACCTTGGATCGCAACAATACGTGAGTTGCGGTGAAGTTGAAGAAACCACTCTTTATCCAAAACCGGGCCACATTCTCAAATGAACTGTCGGGCAATTGAGGTCGAGGTCGTTTGGGACTTCCAACGGCAATTTCATGGGACGAGTTGCTTCGATGGATCCGCAGGCATGTGAAACCATCATGGTCCCATGAGCGGAAGTCTGCACCTCCGCGCATTTTGTGGAAAAGGTACGGCCAATATTCGATAGTGAGCTCACGTCAAAGAATATGATGATACTTCAACAGGGACTTCGTTGGATCCAGGGAGTCATGACGTTGGTGTCGACCGATGTCCAGCGGGCCTCTCACCCGATGATCATTCACAGTCCAAGGATGGATCGTGCCAACACCCGCGTTGCCTTGATCTCTCAGAGTTCAGGCTGCGGATCATCGAACAACATTTCTTCCTGGTCGAGAGCCACTCGAAGACCAGGAATGAATGATATGTTTATAGGTACAACAAATACTGCAAGTAGATTGCTGGACGGCTTTTGGATGTCATTATTGCGATGAGTCGTGTCGCGTTTGACTGTTGGGGAAGAGTTTCATCGAGCGTGTTAGTGGTCCTTCTGCGTCCACTGAATTTTGTGAATCGGATCGGTGGATACTTGGTCAAGGCGAAACCCACGATCGTTATCTGCAATCGAGTCCAGGGAGTTATTGGGCAATGGCGTTTCTTCCTTCGGGCACACAATATGAGATCCAAGGATTCGGCTACACCGCCGTCGTGACCAGTGTCGGGGCCAGTCTTCGGCAACTGCAATACCGTGGCCGCGACCTCGTTGTCTCGTTCGATGCGGAGGAGTTACGGCCACACTATCGGGGGGCAATCTTGGCGCCATGGCCAAATCGGATTGTCAACGGTCGTTATCGCTTCCATGGAATCGAGTACCAACTGCCTTTGACCGAACCTGCGCGAGGCCATGCGCTTCACGGCCTTGCTTTATGGTTAGAGAGCGCCGTAGTTGATCACAGTTCATCGCGTGTGGAGCTTGCGATGTCAATTGAACCCCAGACTGGTTATCCGTTTCGAGTCCAATTAACGGTTAGCTATCAGGTCGAAGAGACAGGCCTCCATGTCAATGTTGCGGCGACGAATTTGAGCAGCCGAGAAGTGCCATTCGCAACTGCACCTCATCCCTATTTGGTGGCGGGGGCGGGCAGACTCGATGAGTGGATTCTCACACTCCCAGCGACCGAAGTCCTGTCGGTCTCTCCGGATCGCTTAATCCCGATGACACTCAATCCGGTCGACAAATATGAAAATGGCGTCTTTGATTTCCGAAGAGCCAGACAGGTGGGGTCGACAAGGATTGACCACGCTTTCACCGGTCTTTCCCGTGATGCCGAGGGATTAGCGACGGTCACAATCATCGATCGGTCCGACAATGGAGTCCTGATGAGTTGGGGGAGGACCTCACCGTGGGTTCAAATCCATACGGCGGATCTACCAGACCAAATGATGAATCGACTGGGATTGGCAGTGGAACCAATGACGGCTCCCCCCAACGCCTTCAATTCAGGTATTGATCATCTCTGCATCGCGCCAGGCGAGCGATTTAGCGTGGGATGGAACATCAGCGCTGTCGGGCCCGATGCGAGGGGACATGTATCAGCGAAGTAAGTGAAGCGGTCAACTGGCACCGCTGCTGGAGCGTCACGTTAAGAGGAATCCTTCCACTGTCCTTGGCGCTTCTATCCAGTCGGTCACATTTCAAACGAACGTCGACGCCTCGTTCGAGTGAGCGCCACGTTGGCTATTTCTGACAAAAGGGAATTCGATGAAGCACCGATGTTCTATTTGAGGTTGCGGCCAATTGAGGCTGGGGAATTAGGTTCTCGACGAACTTCGACGCGAGATCGCTTCAACACTTACTGCCGTGAGGAGGACCATTCCGATGACGATGTCCTGAGTGGCGGCATCGAGACCAATGAGACCCATGCCGTTGTAAATAACCGAGATGATCAGTCCGCCGATCAATGCGTGCACCATCTTTCCCCGACCCCCGAACAAGCTGACTCCACCGATGACGGCGGCCGCTACCGCTAGCAGAACTAATTGGCCGCCATCGATTGACGTGGAACTGCCGCCGAGACGAGAGGTGTACAGGATTCCCGCGACGCCGGCCGTGAGGCCCGTGAGGGCAAATGCAGCGAGGCGGATCAGCCCAAGTCGAATGCCTGCGCGGCGCGCTGCCTCCGCATTCCCTCCAATGGCATACACGTATCGGCCAAATCGCGATCGAGTCAATACCAGGTTCCAGAGGAAGAGGAATCCAAGAACAATGGGGACGCAAAACGGAATCCCCGACAAGGGCACGTTGATGCCACGGTTTGCGTTACAGATCAGCACGAGAAGTAGACCACCAATCGTTATGCTCATCAACTTGATGATGGTGATTGCCAGAGGAACACCCTCAGAACCGCTTCGCCGTTTCCGTGCGTCTCTGAGCGTCATCACGATAGTGATAGTTGCCACCGATAAGCCGTAGAGAATCCATCCGGCGATACGACTCAGATTGCCGTTGACGAGATCCAGGATGGGGCCATTGGAGATTGATACGCTCCCCTGATAGTTGTCGACGTTCACGACTTTCAACAAAACACCTTGCAGCCCAAGCAGGAAAGCCAACGAGACGATGAACGATGGGATGCGCAGTCGAATCACGAGGGCACCGACAAGTGCGCCGATAAAACTCGACACCGCCAAGGCGCAAACAATGGCGACCCACCAAGGAAAATTGTGATATGACCCGACCCACACAGCCATCAATGCACCGCATATCGCACCGTTATATCCGGCCGACAGGTCAATCTCACCCAACAAGAGGATCCAGATCTCGGCGAAACCGAACATAATCAGATACGAAGCCTGGGTCAACAGGTTGGTCAGGTTCCCCACCGACAAAAACAATGAATTCTTCGTCTGGAAGAAAATTGCTAACACCACTAGCCCCAGCAATATTGGAGCGAGACCACTTTGACCCGAACGAATCTTGACCAAAGAATCCTTGAGGTATGCCCGAAGTACCTTTTCATCGGCTTTTGGTAATTCAGGAACTTGTGATGTTGCTCCGTTCTGGTCGGGAATATCTGCCCCATCAACGGTCATTTGAGGACTCCTGCATTTTCTCGAACTGATTGGATATCGAATTGAATCTGTCGCCATCGAACTTGCCAGTGGTGATGATCTCGACTGCGGATTGAGGGGTGTAGTCAGCAATGGGCCCACTGTGCACCATGCGACCAAGATGCATAACGGCCAGGCGATCTGCGATCGAGAAGACGTCATTGAGGTTGTGGGAGATCACAAGCACCGCGATTCCTCGATCCGCGAGACGACGAATCAGCCCCAAAACCTGCGCGGTCTGAGATACTCCGAGCGCCGCCGTCGGTTCATCCATAATCACCAACTTTGCTTCGCGCATTACTGCGCGCGCGACGGCGACCGACTGTCGTTGTCCGCCTGATAACGATTCCACAAGTTGGCGCACCGACTTGACGGTCGTCACCGAGAGCCCGGCCAACGTTTCTTTTGCGCTTGTTTCCATCTTGTTCTCATCTAAGAGGCGATGGCGAAGCGATTCGTGTCCTAGGAACATATTGGCGACGATGTCCAAATTGTCACAGAGAGCGAGGTCTTGGTAGACCGTTGCGATACCCAACTCGTCAGCCTCACGAGGGGTCTTGATCGTGACTTGCTCGCCATTCCAAAAGATGTCGCCTTCGGAGGGACTCCAAATACCTGCAATAGTCTTGATTAGCGTCGATTTGCCCGCACCATTGTCTCCGATTAATGCGGTGACCTGGGCAGTGGGAATGTCGAGATTAACCGCCGAAAGTGCATGCACGGCACCGAAGTGTTTTGATATTCCTCGCAAACTCAGCAACGGCTGGTCAACTCCCGTTGCCGCGATTGCGGCAACGGGAGTTGAAGCCTGGAAGGGAGATTCCATTTCTTCTGCTCATCCAGCTTTCTGTGGAACTCAGTGAATTCCGTACTTCTTGCAGTCAGCCTTCAGACTTGTCGAGGTGCAAATCTGGCTGGCGGGCACGAACTTATCCGCGACCACCGTGCTCTCGATTTGCGTTGCAGTGACCCAGGAAGGCGTCAAAAGGGTCGACGGCACTTGCTTGCCCGTAGTGGCGTCCTTAGTGAAGCCGTTGTCCAATGACTTCGGAACCGCCATGCCAGCGCGTGCGAACATGGCCAGGGCAACTGCACCCTGAGCCTCCAACGGAATCGGCTTGTACACCGTGCCGCACTGGTATCCAGAAACGATGTTCTGGAAGCCCGTCGCGGTCGCGTCCTGTCCGGTGGTCGGGAAGGTGAACGGCTTGATACCACGTGTTTTCAGCCAAGTAATGATCGGCGCGGCGTTCTCGTCGTTCGGGCTCAACATGGCGTTCGTCGTCGGGTGAGCCGTGTAAGCCTGCTGGAACTCAGTCAACGCCGTAGCGGGTGTCCACGTTCCGGCGAGGGTGGCTTCCTTCGTGTACGTCCCCTTCGCGAACAGCGGGTTCAACACTGCGTCATAACCGTCGGCGAACAACGTCGCGTTATTGTCAGTCGGCGAACCGACACCCACAATAACCTTGGGTGACTTGATTTTCCACGAACTGATGCACGAGGTGAGGCCTGTCCCCAAGAGGGTGCCGACGGTCACGTTGTTGAAACTCACGTAGTACTTGTCGGCACCACCGAGAACGAGTCGGTCGTAGTCGATCACTGAGACACCGGCCTTGGCAGCATCCTTCTCAATCGTTGCGCCAGTGGCCGAGTCCAAAGCCGTGTAGATGATGACCTTGTCACCCTTCAAGATCGCGGCCTGAGCCATGCTGATGGCCGTGGCGTCACTCCCTTGCGAGTTTTGAATGGTGATCTGCGATGACTTCATTCCTGCCAGTAGCAAGGCCTTCTTGATATCAGGAGCGTCAAAATCGACCCAACGGTTTGACGAGACCGTGTCCGGCAAGATGACTTCGACGCCACCGGTCCCCTTGGCCGTAATCGGGACAAGAAGCTTCATGGCCGAGTACGAGCTGTTGATAGAGCTTGCTGAAATTGTGGTCGCTGCATCCGAAGCCGACGTTCCGCCCACAACTGCACTCATGGTGCTGGCGAGGACAACGGCCACTGCAGACGCGGCAACACCTCTAATTTTGTTCATTGATTCCCCCAAATTTGAACGCGCGAGAATTTCTCAACGTGCAACATATCACACCATCGTCCAAAAATCTCTTTTGGCGTGACCTTTTGGGAGAGGGTATTTCCAGGGGCATCGAGGTGTCGTAGGGCCCACCGGTCATCGGGGGGACATGGCCAGATGTGATCGCTGCGTAAGTACTGCAGATTTGGTCCGTGCATGATCGTTGGCACGGAAGTCTCGATGGCGGCCCCACTGGCGAACGACGGACGAGTGGGCCGTCGCGCTCGACGCGAGGCGGTTCGCCCAAGATTGGCGTTCGAGCGTGGGAGGGCCTCAGGTAATTCGAACTGCGCGGACCCGATCCTTCCTACCAAAGCACCTCGATATCCCCATCTGTATGGCACCTCGGTGGCCATGTCCTAAATGATAAGTTGGCGGGATCTCGCTGCGCGCGAAGTTACGCGGTCGACCTCGCCAATGAAAGAGGATCGTTGAGAATGGGAGAGAAGGCCAACTCCGCAGCGCCGATGAGGAGGTGCTGCGATCGTAAGCTCGCACGGACCAGTTCGACGTCCCTACTGAGTTGCTGGAAAGAGTTTGACATCACTCGATCGAGCAGTCGCTCGGGATTGACCTCGAGCAACTCGCCCAGGAAACCGGCGAGGACCACCATCTCAGGATTAAAGATGCTGATGAAATTGGAGATTGCGTCCGCTAAGACATCGAGTTGACGGTCTACTTCCCTTCGAACACGACGATCCTTCGACGCCACGACGAATGGACCGAGATCATCGGGATCGATACTCGATTCTCCCATGATGTCGAGTAGGCGCGAAAGACTTACTTCGATCTCCAGGCACCCTCGCCGGCCACAATAACAATCTTGACCTCCGCGGGCAACGGAAGTGTGGCCCAGTTCTGCGCCAAAGCCATGGACGCCGCTCAAGGGACGGCCATTGACGATCACACCTCCGCCGATACCGCTTCTGCTTCCGTTGAGGTAGATGACGTCGCTCTTGCCGGCTGCGGTGCCGTAGAGCTGCTCGGCGATGGTACCCAGATTGGCGTCGTTCGCGACGAACGTCGGGTAGCCCAGACGTGCCTCCATCAGCCGGGCAACCGGTTCGTCCTTCCAGCCAAGGTGGGGTGCAAATTCCACGACTCCTTGATCAACGCGGACGATGCCCGGGACTGCAATTCCCATAGCGACGATCCGACACTCTTCTTCCATCTCGGTCAATGATTGTTGAACCACCTTTGAGACGACCGAGATCATCTCGTTGACGGAGGGCACTCGCTTGGTCTTGTGGCGTACACGCCGCAAGATCTTGCCGCCGAGGCCCACCAGACCGATGGCGATCGCGTCAATGTCCGGATTGACGCACACCGCGACGATGCCGTCGTTCGCCTGCACGACCGGACTTGGCCGGCCGACGACACCGGTTTCGCGTGGTTCGGTTTCGAGGACGAGATCGAGGTTCACCATCTCCCCGACCAATCGGGCGATGGTCGAACGGTTGAGACCCGAGTGCCTCGTCAATTCCGCTCGATTTTGTGGCCCGCCGACGTGCAACAGTGCGAGAACTTCAGCGAGGTTTATGCGGTGCTGAGGATCACCCGCGTTGGCAGCGCTGGCACCCAATCGATCAGAGAACTCGTAATCTGGCAAGTCCGTTATCCCCAATGAGCAGTTGTTGGTTCCGCAATCCTTGCCAGTCGAGATTCGCGATGACGAAGGAAATGTGGTGATTCATATATTACCGACGAAAACTCTCGCAACTACCGAGATGCGGCGCCCGAAAAGCTTCGACAGGAGCATCGTCCAGTCCTACCCAAGTCGAGGTTGTGGGGATTCCTCCCTTGGCCAAGCTCTGCCGGTGGTCGGGTCCTGAGTGGGGGCGACCATTCGGAGTCCCGCAGTGCGGACAATGGTCCACCATCCTTCAGTGCGACCTTCGGACCACCTCGTCGCTGTCGCGAGCGTGGAACCTTCACGACGGATTGGGGCGTAGCTTAAGTTCCTTCGGATATCGAGGGGAACCTCGAGAGCTCGGGTGGCGGCCCATCGTCAAAGGAGCTGTCCCGATTCAGCATCGGCGAAGCCGTGTCGTCACGCACGCGAACGCGAGACTATTCGGAAGCACTCCTCGCTCGAAAGGGGGCTGCCGTGATATGTTGAAGCCGGCAACTAATTGATTCGTCATCGTCAGGATGACCGTGGAGGAGTCGAAATGACACGCAAGCCAACCATTGAGGACAGGTTCTCCTTCGGTCTGTGGACCATCGGATATAGCGGGATTGACACTTTTGGTAGTCCGACCAGGGCTCCGATGGACGTGGTTCATGTGGTCGAGAAGCTCGCGGAGATCGGCGCGTACGGACTCTCATTCCACGACGACGATCTCTTTGCCTTTGGTTCATCGGACGCCGTCCGCCAGGGTCAAATCGATCGCCTTCAGCGGGTACTTGCCGACACTGGACTGATCGTTCCGATGGTCACGACCAATCTCTTCTCCGCACCGGTATTCAAAGACGGAGGCTTCACTTCGAACGATCGTAATGTCCGTCGATTCGCTATCCGCAAGGTCTTGCGCCAACTCGAACTCGGCGTCGAACTCGGCGCCAAGACGTTCGTGATGTGGGGCGGTCGCGAGGGAGCCGAGTACGACTCCGCGAAGAACGTGAGAGCAGCTCTGGAGCGATATCGCGAGGCAGTCGATTTTCTCGGTGATTACGTGTTGTCACAGGGTTGGGACATCCGTTTCGCGATCGAGCCGAAGCCCAACGAACCGCGCGGTGACATCCTGCTTCCCACCGTAGGGCACGCGCTCGCCTTCATCAATTCGTTGGCGCACCCAGAACTGGTGGGCTTGAATCCTGAGGTCGGTCACGAGCAAATGGCGGGTCTCAATTTCGCTGCCGGGGTGGCGCAGGCCCTCTATCACGACAAGTTGTTTCATATCGACCTCAACGGTCAGCGTGGCATCAAGTTCGATCAAGACCTGGTGTTTGGTCACGGAGACTTGCACAATGCCTTTGCTCTTGTCGATCTACTTGAAAATGGGGGGCCAGACGGTGGCCCTGCTTACACGGGACCGCGCCATTTCGATTACAAGCCGAGTCGAACCGAAGACGAGAATGGAGTATGGGAATCCGCGGCTGCCAATATGAGCAATTACCTAATGCTCAAGGAACGCGCGGAAGCCTTCCGGGCCGACCCGGAGGTCCAACATGCTATGAGTTCGGCCAAAGTGTTTGAAATTCAGGAGCCGACTCTGAGTCCGGGGGAGACGGTCGATCACATCAAGTCCGACCGATCGCTCTGGGAGGATTTCAACACCCAGGCGTACTTCGATGGCAATGGCTTCGGATTCGTACGCCTCCAACAATTGGCAACGGAGCATCTGCTCGGCGCCCGGTGAGAAGTGACGCTCGTCGCGGGGATTGATTCCTCGACCCAGAGTTGCAAAGTCGTCATCCGAGACCTCGTTACTGGAACCTCGGTACGCGCGGGGCGTGCGCCGCACCCCAGCGGGACGGAGGTTGATCCCGAGGCGTGGTGGCTCGCGTTGCTCTCGGCCCTGGAAGAAGCCGGGGGGATTTGCGACGTATCCGCCATTTCGATTGCCGCGCAACAGCATGGAATGGTTGTCCTCGACCGCCAAGGGAATGTCATTCGACCCGCGCTGCTCTGGAACGACGTCCGCTCAGCGGGGGCCAGCGAGGACTTGATCCGCCATTTTGGTCGGGCCGCTCTCGTTGAACGGACGGGTTCGGCACCCGTGGCATCCTTCACCGCGACCAAACTCCGCTGGCTCAGGGAAAATGAATTTGAGAGTGCGAAGCGGGTTGCGGCTGTCGCACTCCCGCATGATTGGTTGACGTGGCGACTGAGGGGTTATGGCCCTCGAGGAGGGTCCCGCCTCGGCCCCGATCTTTCGGCCCTCACTACTGATCGTTCCGATGCGAGTGGCACTCTCTATTGGAGCGCGCAAGTGGGTACCTACGACGAGGAGATAGTGACGTGGGCGCTCGGGCACCTTCCGGTGCTTCCGCGTGTTCTCGCACCCGGCGAATCGGCAGGTGTCACCGTGTCCGGTGTCGCCGCGGACGTGCCACACGGCGTCATCGTGGGTGCGGGGGCGGGAGATAACGCGGCGGCGGCAATGGGACTCGGCGCGTCACTCGGCGACGTCGTCATCTCGATCGGTACCAGTGGAACAGTCTTCGCCGTGACGGACCAGGCAATCGCTGACCATTCGGGGACGGTGTGCGGTTTCGCCGACGCTACCGGTCACTACCTGCCCCTCGTGGCCACACTGAATGCCGCGAGGATCCTCGACGTTGTTGCGGACCTCCTCGGCGTTGGCCACGCCGGTTTGGGTGAACTTGCCCAAGGCGCGCAGCCCGGTGCGGCGGGCCTGGTCTTGCAGCCTTATTTTGAGGGCGAGCGAACTCCCAACCTGCCCCACGCGACGGCCACCTTGCTCGGAATGACACTTTCCTCGACAACGAGGTCGAATCTCGCCAGAGCGGCGATCGAAGGTTTGCTTTGCGGTCTCGCCGACGGACTGGACGCTCTGCGCACCGTAGGGGTCGAGCCCCACAGAATCCTCCTCATCGGTGGGGCGTCGTCGAATACCGCAGTGGTCAAGATTGCTTCGCAGGTATTCGAATTGCCCGTCACCGTTCCACGCAGCGACGAATACGTTGCCAATGGGGCGGCGCGCCAGGCAGGCTGGGCGTACCAAGGTCAACCGGTGCAATGGGCGCTCGATGTCGCCGCTACTCCCGACATTGATTTTCGACCACGGATTCGCCAAGAGTACGACCGCTATCGACTTGCTCCGAAGTGAACGTCGGACCGCCCGCTCGGCCAGGGGAGGGCCGTGTTTAGTGGCGGCACCGCCGGAGCCAATTGGGCCGGCACGTACCGATATCAAGCGCGTGGTGTCGTTCATGCTGAGTCCGAGGAGGACCTAGCCGAGTTAGTGAGAGGTGGCCATCGAGTTCGAGCCCTCGGAACTCGCCATTCTTTCAATGACATCGCTGATACAGGGGGACTACTCGTCGAGTTCAACCGACTATCTGGCCGGATCACCATCGACGAAGAACGACAACGGGTGAGGGTGCCGGCACGGATTACCTACGGTGCGCTCGGGGATTATCTTCAATCGCGCGGTTGGGCCCTGCATAACCTCGGGTCGTTGTCCCACATATCCGTCGTGGGTGCGTGCGTTACCGGAACCCATGGTTCGGGGGCGACGAACAAGTCTCTAGCGACAGAAGTCTGCGAGATTGAGTTGATAGCGGGCCGAGGTCGCCACGTACATCTCGGCGATGATGACCCGCGTTTCAGTGGAGCGGTGGTGGCATTGGGTGCCCTCGGCATCATCACTTGGCTCACCCTGCGGATCGAACCGACATTTGAGATACGACAGGACGTATACCTGAATATGCCCTGGAGCGAACTCGAGAACTTGGATGACATCATGTCGAGCGCGTACAGCGTCAGCCTATTTACTCGTTGGAATGGCGTTGTTGATCAAGTGTGGGCGAAGTCCAAATGCAACGGAGATGATCGGCTCCCAACGACGCCGTACTACGGTGCCACTTCTGCCACGATTCCCGTTTCGCCGACGGGAGACGACCCCGGAAATACCACTGCTCAGTGTGGGTCGCCCGGACCGTGGAATGAGAGGCTCCCGCATTTTCGATTCGACAGAAATCCGAGCCATGGTGATGAGATCCAAAGCGAATACTTCGTAGCACGAGAATTCGCACCATCGGCCCTGGGCGCACTCGAGAAGATAAGTGGCAGTTTCCACGGACATCTCATCATCTCGGAGCTACGCTACGTTGCTGCGGATCAACTGTGGATGAGTCCCGCGAACGATTGCGATTGTCTCGCAATTCACTTCACGTGGAAGAATCACCCCCAAGAGGTGCGACGTATTCTTGCGCTCGTTGAAGAGGCATTGATTCCATTCAGAGCACGTCCGCATTGGGGTAAATGGTTCGTGATGGACGCGACACAAATCGCCGTGCTCTATGGACGTCTACCGGACTTCATCTCACTGGTACGGGAGTTCGATCCGGATCGACAATTCAAAAATGCGTATCTCGAGAGGGTGCTCTTCGGCAACTCGACGACCTGACTTCCCTTCCGTGGTGCGGTGCGCTCACCGGAGGGACGACAGGGTGGGGTCGACCGAGTTCACACTTCTTCGTGATCCGCGGTCTCTCATGGGGTAACGATGACCGGGAGATATTCGATTGGTGCTAAAGAAACCTTTGGTCGACGGGGTGTGGACTTGCCGCAACCGGGTCAAGGTCGTCTCGTACCCCTTCCGTTAAAAAGTCAGAACTCTGCACTGGGTTGGCTTTAGTGGACGAGCAGGCAAATCACGAAGGTGTCACTGCAGAACTGGTCGTGATAATTCAATGGCGCCATTGAGGGTCTTGCGAACGAACAATTAGCAAACTGGGATATACAGATCGCTGTCGCCAACTGACTCCGGAGCAGTTCTCATCGGAATCCAGTTGGAGGGAATTTCACCCGTCTCGACGACATAGGTGGACACCTTTCGCAACCGAATTCAAGTCTCGGCCAATTTGGCCCGTGTCAGTCGAGGATTTCTGTTGCCAAACAGAACGGGTGACCCGCCGGGTCGAGAAGAATTCGCCACAGCTCCGGATTGGTCTGCTCTGCGGCGACCCGAGCACCCAAACGCACCGCGTCCATTTGTGCCGCATCAAGGTCGTCGACTTTCAAGTGCAGATGCATCTGTTTCGGCACGGCCGGGTCCGGCCACGTGGGCGGCTTGTAGTCCTGCACCTTGACAGCGACCAACATGCCTCCGTCCGCCTTGACAGCGCAAAACTCCTCGTTGCGATGTGTGACTTCACCGCCGAGTAGCGCCGCCCAGAAGTGAGCGAGGACCGAAGGGTCAGAGCAGTCCAGCGCCGTTAAACCCAATCGTGCCGTCGCCATTCCCAAAAGCCTACGGCCACAATGGATGATTGAGTCGGTCGCACCAGCCGTGCTCAGAGTTGTTGGCACGCCCAACGGTTATTTCATCGAACCATTTCATGGCGTTGATCCAGCAATTCGCCGAACTATTGGGAACATTCACCAACGTCAGATTCGATCGACGATGAATTCATCATCAGGCGAATTTTCGTGAGATGGCACGAATGGAGTCAACTCAACATTACCTTCGGGGTACAGGTTCGCGAAATGTCATTTTGGTGATGTCGTTCGACTCACCTCAAACGCACGTTCGAACTTCAACTCCTAGGTAGTACCTCGTCGTATGTGCGCAGTTCCCTCCACCGCGCAATCGCGTGGCGCTAACATTCTGTAGCCTTGGCCTTGACCCCGTTTGGTAGACACCTTGTAAGAAGGGATGTCCAAAATGGGAAGTACGCGTCGGGGGTTCACCCCGGAATATAAAGACGAAGCCGTGAAGCTGGTGATCAATACTGGTCGACCGATCGCCACCGTTGCTCGAGAACTCGGTCTCCAGGAGCAAACGTTAGGTCGATGGGTGAAGAACTTCAAAGACCGCCAGGCTGGCGGTGAGAGAGCGCTCACCGAGAGTGAATACGCCGAACTGTTGCGCCTGCGCAAGGACAACGCGGACTTGAAGACTGGACCGGGCGTTCTTAAAAAAAGCGTCCGTCTTCTTCGCCCAGGAAGCATCGGATACGAACAAGAAGCGTTCGAACTGATGCGCGCGGAGAAGAGCCAATTTCACCGTCACTCGCATGGTGCGACTCCTCGAGGTGTCGCGCTCTGGTTACTACGCCTGGTGCAAACGTCCGGTGTCACTTCGAGCGCTGCGCCAAGAGCGCATCGAGACAAAAGGTGACCTGGTTCCACGGGGAGTCCGATGAGGTCTCGGGAGCACCCAAGATCCTGATGGACCTACGTGAGGACGGTGAGGTCATCTCGAGAAAGAACGTCGCCAAGACCATGGCCCGACTGGGCTTAAAGGGCGTCTGTCCCAAGAAATGGAAGACCACGACGGTCATCGACGGTGCCGACAGCTACCCCGCTCGACGCGGTGCAGCGCCAGCTTCGACGCGGGTGCACTGAATCGGATTTGGATCGGCGACATCACCTACCTGCGCACCTGGGAAGGCTGGCTCTACTGCGCCACGGTCATTGACGCACACTCGCGTCGAGTGATTGGCTGGGCCATTGATGAGCACATGCGCAGCCGACCTCGTCGAGGACGCGCTGAAGATGGCCATCGCACTACGTGGGTGAGTTACCCGAGAAGGTCATATTCCACACTGACCGAGGGACCCAATACGCAAGTGAGAGCAGATCACCGCGTTCGCCAGCGCCCACGGCATCACGCGCTCCATGGGCTACACCGGGGTGTGCTGGGATAACGCCATGGCCGAGTCGTTCTTCGCGACCCTCAAGACCGAGTTCTACTACCGACGGGTGTGGCCCACCAAGAAGGGTGCTCGTCTCGCGGTTGGTAAGTGGATCGAGGACCGTTACAACCGTCGTCGCCGACACGCTTCACTCGGTCAGGTCTCACCGGTCACCTTCGAGATGCAATACTCAATCAACACCGCGGCTCTTAAGAAGGCCGCTTAACCCGTGTCCACGGAACGGGGTCAAGGCCACCTGGGCTCCCAGAGATATAGAAGTCGCTTCTCCCCTAATGAGCGCAATCAATGATGGCATGCTGAAACTGCTCATTCGAGCGACGCGGTGGACAGTATTTGAAAAATACTTCGTTGGTTTGGATTGGCAAAATGGTGAGGAATGGAGCGACGATGTCAATTTCGGAAGATGATCAGCAACCACCTCGACTACACCATGTTCCCGGGTTTCGGCTCGCCCACAGCACCGCGCAGAGTTCTGGCATGCGACGTCTTGAATCGTGCCGGGTTAGTTGGAGACTAAATCCTCTGAGAGGATGTCTCCATGTCAGGTTCAACTCGATACTCACCCGAGCTGCGTGAGCGAGCAGTGCGGATGGTGTTCGACAGCCGCTCGGACTACAAGTCCGAGTGGGCTACGGTGTCAGCGCCATTGCCAAGCTGCTCGGCATGTCGCCCGAAACGCTCAGGGGCTGGGTTCGCCGGGCTCAGGTCGATCAGCGGTTCTCGCCCAGGGTCTCACGACCGACGAGCGCGCCCGCATGAAGGAACTCGAACGAGAGAGTCAGCGACCTGCGCCGCGCGAACGCGATCTTGCAGGACGCGTCGATTTTCTTCGCGACTGCGCTCGACGGTCAAACCAAGAGGTAGTTGCTTACATCGATTCCCGCAAGGGATCGATGGGGGGTCGAGCCGATCTGCAGAGCCCTGCAGTTCGCCCCCAGCACCTACTACGCCACCAAGACCCGACCACCGAGCGCCCGAGCCGTCCGTGACGAAGCCTTGAAGCCCGAGATCGAGCGGGTCTACGACGCCAACTTCGACGGTGTGCTACGGCGCCAAGAAGGTCTGGAAGCAGCTGAACCGCGAGGGCGTCGCGGTCGCGCACTGCACGGTGCGCCGGCTGATGAAGGACCTGAGGGCTCTCGCGGAGTTCGCCGCGGTCGACAGTTCAAGGTCACGACCATCAGCGATGAGAACCAGCACCGACCGAGTGACCTCGTCGATCGCCAGTTCGTCGCGGCCGCACCCAATCGCCTCTGGGTGGCGGACCTGACCTACGTGAAGACGCACACGGGCTGGGTCTACGTCGCCTTCATCATCGACGTGTTCAGTCCGCGCCATCGTCGGCTGGCAGATCTCGACGTCACTGCGCAGTGACCTGGCGATCGACGCACTCGAGATGGCGATCTACTCGCGCAAGGAACGACGACCTCGCCGGACTCGTCCATCATTCCGACCGAGGACGTTCAATACCTCAGCATTCGCTACTCCGAGCGACTCGGCGACGCCGACATCGTCGCCTCGGTCGGGTCCAGGGGCGACAGCTACGATAATGCCCTCGCCGAGCGCTTCAACAGTCTCTACAAGAGCGAACTGATCCATCGCAAGGGACCCTGGCGCAACGTCGAACACGTCGAATGGGCGACGCTCAACTACGTCGACTGGTTCAACAACCGGCGTATCCACGAGTCACTCGACTACGTGCCGCCGGTCGAGTTCGAAGCTCACTACTATGCACTCGAGCGAGTCAGAAAATCTGGCCGCAATGGAAATGATTTAGTCTCCGGATTTCTCGGCACGATTCATCTCGAAGCGATCTCCGGTGTTTCTACGGGTTCAGAAAAAATCTGGATGGGTGAGAGTCATATTGGGCCAGCGACCCGATCCGACAATCATCATCATGGTGAGTCAGAGACCGGCATTTATGTCTTGAGCGGGAATCCTGTGTTCGTCTTTCTACAAGACAACGAAGAGAGTCGAATCAAGGCACAGCCCGGTGACTACATTTATGTTCCTCCGTACGTGGCGCACCGCGAGGAAAATCCCTCCGAAGAAGAAGACGCAGTGGTCATATTGGCAAGAACTACCCAAGAGGCGATAGTGGTAAATCTGCCAAGTTTGGAATAAGTCAATCGTTGATCGATTCGATGGCGGGTTCCCGTTGATGCACCTTCCGGCTCTCTCGAGATCGTGACCTTGACCCCATTGAGCACTCCCAACGGTGTCCGAGTTCAATACATAGTGGACGCGGTGTGTCAAAACATAAAGGACACTTCCTTTGGGGGGTGTCAGCATGGTTTTGGCGCAGATGGTGGTCGATTCGGTGGTTTTGGAAGGTCGTTCGATCCGTGACACCGCCCAGCGTTACGGAGTGTCCAAGTCCTGGGTCCATGAACTGGTGCGTCCCTTACCGGATTTTGCCGATTCGAGTGCGGCGGGGATCAAGCCCGTCACTGTCACCTCTGGCGGTCCGACCGGACCGTCAGAAAGGTGACCACCAGGGCTACCCAGTGGCTCACGGTTAACGAAGTGCTCAAAGAGGTCAGGTGCTCGCTCTCGACAATCGCTGTGTGGTGCAGTGACGGCAAAGGCCCGAAGTTGTACCGGCGGATGTCCGGCAAGCAAATCCGCGTCAAGCGTGCTGACCTCGAAGCCTGGCTCGAATCGATGGTGCGGGCATGAGGCGGCCCGCACCCACAATCCGTATGTTGCGTCGCCAGGAGCGCCCCGGCAAAAAGTCGCCCCGCTCAAGTACGAAGAGCCAGTTTACGCCGCGAAATTGAATGCCGAGAGAGTTGAAAGAACCGCCGCGCCGCGCCAAGTTATGTCTTCATACAGAGCAAGAAAACTTGGGAATCGAGTCATGGCACCATCTGGCCCTGGAGATTCGTCAAGAGGAACTCGGCGACCGCTCCAGACTTCATCGAGCCTATATCGGTCATCTGGAGCGCGACGAAGTCGATCCGTCTTTGTTGAACATTTTGAAAGTGGCTGCCGTGATCAGTTGCACCATCCAAGCGAGTTAGTCGGACCTGTGCGCGGCCTGCTCCGCGTCGAAGAGTTCTATTCCGACCGTCCCGAGATGCACTCGTCCGCTTAAAGATTGCCGAATAGTCCATGCGAGGGAGTGTTGAAAGTCGCTCAATCGACGCGCTCCAAGGAACGAACTCGTCTTCGGCTTAGCAAGTAGCGCCATGGGCCGAGCATCATGCCGATGAGTTCGGTTCGACGAAGCGACGCTGGATATGACGCCTGCTGATCCCGGCCTTCGGCTGGACTCTGACCTGAGAATGCGCTTCGAACCCAACGGAAAAGGGCATTTGGTGCTCCGCATATCGTGACTCCCGCCAAATGGCGGAGGTCCTCGAGTATCAACGAAGTGATTAAAGCCGTGTAACCGATCCCGTAACCCCGCATTTGAGATTCGAGAGCTTCCATGTCTCGCCGGTGAGTGTGTCGAACGATGGCGCTGGGTGAGTACATAATCCCGAAACCGGCCCAGAGCACATCCGCATAGAAACGTCCCTCCTCTCCAGCTTGTGCGATGCTTCCCGCACCAAGCGCGACGTCAAATGGGCATCGAAGAGCGAATTCGCGCCGCACTGCCATGTTCGCCCCCACCCCGCAGTTGCCAATAACAACGTAGAGTGACTGTGCAGGTGAGTGTTCTGAGGATACAGATTCAGTTACAAGATAGGTTGATCGCTTGAGAAAGTTGCGATCGGGTGATCTGCGACTCGGAATGATCCATGAGCGCGGGACTAATCCCCGATCCAATCCACCGCAGAACATTTCGAAGAACTCTTGAGCTTCGGTTTCCAACTCTGCTGGAATGACGAGACCCGTTACGCACTTGACCTCTGTGGACGAGTTGAAGGCGTCAACGATACTGCTGAGCCAGTTCGTATCCACTTCCACATCGTCATCAGTGAAGGCAACTATTTCGCCGTGCGCGGCAGCGACTCCAGTGTTCCGCGCAAACGATGCTCCGGGGCGCCACTCTCGCACAATCGTTACTTTGCTAGATGACTCACATTCCTCAATCCAGGAATCTGACCAGATCTCGGTACCTTCGTCGAACATTGACTGGGATCTATTATCGACTACGACAATTTCATACGCTGGATAACTCAGCGCAGTTAAAGATTTGACACAACGCTTCAGCAGGTCCGGACGCAGTCCGGCAGTTGGTACGACGATAGTGACGAGCGGAAACGCCGGCTTCGTCTCCAGTAAAGGTTCCCCAGAGGCTGAGGTCCGACTTGATTCGGGCCGAAGTTCAGGGAATAGTTCGCGAGGGTAGCCCTCATCGTCGAGATTGAGAATCAACTTGGCGAAAGGTATTCCTCTATACCGAAGATAGACTTGAGCGCGTTGATACCCGATTTTGGGAAACCCGGGCACGTCCCGCCACGAAAGGCTGGTGCCTTCGTCGACCTCCGGAACATCAATGAGCAGAACCGCGACGTGTCCAAATGATCGATTCGTATTCAATTTCCATATCCAGACTGCTAGCAAGGAGTCAGCGTTTTCCAAGAAAGCTGGGCTTCCTCCATGATTGGATTATCTTGGGCATTCTATTCTGTTTCCAACTGAGAGTTTCGATTTGAAGGAAAGTGGTGTTTGGTCCCTCACTTGAGGTAGTCGTCGCTCCACGTGAGACAGTTCTGGTTCCCCCGGCACAAGAGCACGCCCAACGGTTATTTCATCGAACCATTTCATGGCGTTGATCCAGCAATTCGCCGAACTATTGGGAACATTCACCAACGTCAGATTCGATCGACGATGAATTCATCATCAGGCGAATTTTCGTGAGATGGCAGGAATGGAGTCAACTCAACATTACCTTCGGGGTACAGGTTCGCGAAATGTCACTTTGGTGAGGTCGTTCGACTCACCTCAAACGCACGTTCGAACTTCAACTCCTAGGTTGTGCCTCGTCGTGAGCGCGCAGTTCCCTTCACCGCGCCGTCACGTGGCGCTAACATTCTGTAGCCTGGGATCTTAGAGATATAGAAGTTGCTCCTTCCCCGATGAGCGCAATTAATGATGGCATGCTGAAACTGCTTATTCGAGCGACGCGGTGGACAGTATTTGAAAAATACTTCGTTGGTTTGGATTGGCAAAATGGTGAGGAATGGAGCGACGATGTCAATGCCGGAAGATGATCAGCAACCACCTCGAATACACCATGTTCCCGGGTTTCGGCTCGCCCACAGCACCGCGCAGAGTTCTGGCATGCGACGTCTCGAAGCGATCTCCGGTGTTTCTACGGGTTCAGAAAAAATCTGGATGGGTGAGAGTCATATTGGGCCAGCGACCCAATCCGACAATCATCATCATGGTGAGTCAGAGACCGGCATTTATGTCTTGAGCGGGAATCCTGTGTTCGTTTTTCTACAAGACAACGAAGAGACTCGAATCAAGGCACAGCCCGGTGACTACATTTATGTTCCTCCGTACGTGGCGCACCGCGAGGAAAATCCCTCCGAAGAAGAAGACGCAGTGGTCATATTGGCAAGAACTACCCAAGAGGCGATAGTGGTAAATCTGCCGAGTTTGGAATAAGTCAATCGTTGATCGATTCGATGGCGGGTTCCCGTTGATGCACCTTCCGGCTCTCTCCAGATTGTGACCTTGACCCCATTGAGCACCCCTACGTTAGAAAGTCAGAACTCCACATTGGGCTGGTTAGGTGAGTCGAATTGCCAATTGAAGAGAGTTAAGGGCGCCAATGCTTCGAGTCGGTCCTTGCCTCCCCTCAATCATCACCCACATTGAAGGGAATTGAAACCAGTTCTGGCCGAACAGGGCTGCTCATCATTCGCCGCATTCATGCTGCACGGTAACTTTCGAGCATGAAGATTGATGACGGTTTGTCGTGGCAGGTCGTCATGGATCCAGGTAAGTCCGCACACTTCCTCCTGCTCGTTCGTGACACCCACAATCTTTCCCCAGTTGGACCAGACGTGCCACCACGACTCACAGGAGAAATTGATCGACTGAGCGAGGAATTGGAAGACAGCGATCGTATTCAGTTAGATGAAGCGTGGCTTGCATGGTGGCGAAGGTTCATTCACTTAGAGGGAAAGATCCAACTAGGGGATCGAATAGGAACTCCCCAAATGGAACAGGATTACCTCCTCGCAATCGTTGCGGCCCAGCGTGCGGCCTTCGATCCGCCCAAATTTGAGTGCCTATCGAGTTTCTTGAAGTTGCAAGACGCCGCCCAAAGTACCTGGCCATCGTTTGACGCATGGTATCGAGCTACCAGAACGAACCGGCATGTGTGGAATCCTTCGGTTCTACCTTCTGTCGCGGGAGAGGTGATTCAGGAGCGAAAGGTGAGCTCCGCGAGAGTAAGGGCGGGTGTCACGATCTTGAGGGTTGAAGGGGAGTGGAAGTACATGCCTGAGCCTGGAGTACTCCTTTGTTCCGGTGCACTCCTGGAGAACGATCAGAAGTTTGCCAATGAGTTGAAAATGGCAATCGAATCCCAACTTGGGTAACCCAAGAGGGAAACTACTGTGGCAATCGCAGCGGGGAGGAAGAACTCCCCCGTTGCGTTTGTCTCGTTGATTCAGCGGTTTGGAGAAGCTGAATGCCGTGGTCAACCGCTATTGAATTTTTCGCCAAATAGGGTCAAGGTCAAAGAACACCCCGTGCGATACATAGTCAGAACTTCGAGTCGGATCTGTCGCAGTATCTTCCGACTGATTTGCCAGGCCGCCGGGAGGACGAGACTTTGATTTTGCGGTTGCAACGAAGAAGGAATTACCGATAGGCGAGAAGCGCTCGCTGCTGGCGCTGGCTACGCGCAAGCAAGTGGTTGGATGGGGAGGAAGCGTTTCTGAACTTCGATCTGCAAAAGAGCCCAATCAATGACCTTCGCCTCTTGGCACTCGATGCATCCGTCTCTAATCTTCCAATAGGGTCACATCGCTGATTGGGGTGTTGAGCATGGAGAAATCTACTTTTTGGAACGTGAGCGAGGATGGCTCACTTGAAGGGTCCACCGGGTCCGAGCAGCGGGAAACAACTTCAATTTTTCGATTTGGTCTGACCGTACGTCTCTTTCATTGGTGGACCGTCGTTGCATTCGGCACGGCCCTATTGTCAGGACTCGCAATGGGATCGGAAATGGAGAATGGTCTTCTGTTTCAATTGCACGTTGCGGCAGTCTTCTCGATGGGAGGTGGCTTCGTTGCTGCACTCATATTTGGCAACACAATGGCGGTCTTGCGTTTCGTACGTGACGCCTTCCTTCCCGAGAAGTGCGATTTCGAATTCGTGGCCCGTATCGTCGCTCGGCCGTTTCACAAGACCGGGGTTAAGTGGGGAAAGTTCAACCTTGGCCAGAAGGGACTCGCGTGGATGATGTTGGTTTCGCTTGCGGCAGTGATCATCACTGGCGTCAACTCTTGGCAAACCGACGGAGACGCATCGGGTCCACACTTAACGGCGGTTGTTGTCGCGCTCGCACTCCTTGCGATGCACGTCTTCATGGCGGTAGTGAATCCCGTTACTCGTCCCGCTCTTCCCGGAATGGTGTTTGGAAGCGTAAAGAGATCATGGGCTCTCCGCCACCACGCAAAATGGGTTGAAGCTGAGGATCGACGGCGTGTCCAATCGGTAACTCAGCATCGGGGCCGATCCGCGATCGAACGCTGATAATTAAGCCTCAATCCACCGTCGTGCTCTCGTAGTTGGTGAATTTCGGCCAACATGAGACTGCTGATCATCGCGATCACGGCACTTTCGGTGATTGCCTGACAAGGGCGCGTCGAGAGACACTTTCAACGAAGTTTGCAACTTGTCCGCGCTGGAAGTCGTCGGGTAGTCCGCGAGCGACCTCGAGATTGAGCGGTCAGGTTTGTAGTTTCACGAGACGCGCGAAGCACTGACTCCACTGTGCGGCCCAGGGCCACCTGCTCGGCAAGTGCAACTGGCGAGTGCGCGAATGACTCGTCAGACGACCCGGCAATGCGATGAACTTGCGACGGATGGTCTTGGCGACGAGGGGTCCGCTGACACCGAGTCCGAGCGCTGCGACCCAACGAACCAGGTTGTGCGCGATCGATGTCAGCACGGCCCACGCCGCGTTGGCGTTGAAGTCGCCCGAGGGACAGTGCTCAAGGCCCGAGCCCTCCTTCAGGTCACGGATCGCGAGTTCGACGACGGCGTGACGACGGTGGTCGGCGTCGAGGAGGACGGCGTCACCGACGCGGTCGGTGATGAAGGCGTGGTAGCGATAGTCGGGGAAGAGGGCCGGGTCGGGGCGCGTTGAGTTTCGTGCGACGAACCACGAGTCGCTGGCCCTGGTAGTCGGTCTCAGCCACCCAGGCCTCGCCGTTCATGGTGTAGTCGATCGGCGCCCAACTCGCTTCAGCAATCAGTTCGATGGCCCGTGTGATCACTGGCGTTTGACGCACGGTGATCGAGAAGCGCACGTCGTGGTCACGACACGCTTGGATGACGTATTTGGAGAAGAACCCCGAGTCGGCACGTAGCGTCAAAGCGCCACTCGCCCCGGCGCGTCGCACCCGGCCCACGGTCTCTCTCACGAACCTCTGGGCCCCGCGCTGGGTGTTGGCCGATCCCTTTCGAAAGCGCAGGTGCAACACCTCACCGGTCTCGGCGCGCGTGGCGAGCACCGGGTGAAAGCCGAGCACCTTGGTGTAGCCGTAGGAGGCGCCCTGCTTGTGGGCGCCGTGGACCTCGCAGATCGTGGAGTCGATATCGATGGTCAAGGGGGTCTCACCGGGCCCGGCCCCGAGGGTCCAGGCGCGCGTCAAGAGCGTCTCGGCGACCGCGTCGAGTTGGCGCACGTTTCCGAAGGTGAAACCGCGCAGGAACGTGCCCAGTGTCGAGGGTGCCATCACCCGATGCGACAACACCGCCGCGGTCGAACCCGAGCGCAGTACGTCGGCGTCGTCGATGCAGGTCCCCCCGATGACCAGCGAGTGCACCAGGGTTGCGGCGCGCCTCCCGGGGAACGGCGCGATGGAAATCGTCTCGTCGCAGAGCTCCTCAAGACCCAGCTTCTCGCTCGAGCAGTCCCGCCAACGCGAGTCCCGCATTGGCGACGCAGTGGTCGTCGTCGAACATCACCGACAGGTCCGAGGGAGTGTGCAAAGATTGCATCGAAAAGGTGTCCTTCTCTTTGGTTGAATTTGTAGCTGTGGTAACTCAAATTCTACCTGATGGGGACACCTTTTTCGCGTATGGTCAGCTCTTCAGACAGCGCTCTCACGGTGGATCCAGTTAAGACTGGCAGAAATAAGCCGAACCAGGTTTTCGGAGAGAATTCGCGATGCCCAGCATCACTTAATCCCAGGCGAAGCGCCCTCGTACGTTGTCATGGTCGCGCAATCGAGGTGAAGGTCCTTGAGCACTCCCAACGGGATTCGAACCCGTGCTGCCGCCTTGAAA
Source organism: uncultured Acidimicrobiaceae bacterium (assembly GCA_963734655.1). Classification (GTDB taxonomy): domain Bacteria; phylum Actinomycetota; class Acidimicrobiia; order Acidimicrobiales; family RAAP-2; genus RAAP-2. The sequence goes on from CAVTHY010000002.1 coordinate 458,442, forward strand.
GGGCGGTGTCCTAGGCCGCTAGACGATGGGAGCCAGAACTACTTCGTACATCAGGAACTACGTGGTCGGGCTGCCGGGATTTGAACCCGGGACCTCTGCGTCCCGAACGCAGCGCGCTACCAAGCTGCGCTACAGCCCGCGGCGAGTTACCCCGCAGCCAGATAATCCTACTCGCCAGACCCAACTGCACACAAAGCGCTAACCAGCGGGTTCGGTCGGTAGAGCGGGTTCGTGGAACTCCGCAACTATCTCACTGATACGACGCTTGGAGATGGATTGCACACGAAAACTCCAGTCGCCCTCGGTATAGACCGATCCCGCGGCGGGAATCTCGCCAGCGAGATCCAGGATGTAACCAGCGAACGTCACGTATTCGCCCTCGGGGATAACGAGTCCCAGTGCTTCTTCGACCTTGTCAACGTGGGTCTGGCCGTCGACGAGCCAGCGACCCGGGCGGATCTTAACGATGGTCGGTTCGTCGTCCTCGTCGAATTCGTCACTGAGGTCTCCGACCAATTGTTCGAGGATGTCGCGGATTGAGATCACGCCGGCCACCCCACCGTGTTCATCGAGCACCAAAGCGAACGTCCGGCGCTGCTCGCGCATCTCCTTCAGACTCTCGAGGAGATCGAGCGTCTCGGGCAGCATGAGAGGTCGGCGGATCTTGCGAGCAATTTCATTCGCCGAGGGCAGTGAGACTCCAATTGCACGCTTAGCGGTGGTGGAGCGGAAGAGGTCGTTGACGAAAAGCACACCTTCGACATCGTCGAGGTCTCCTTCGACGACGGGGAAGCACGAGTGGCCGGTATCGCGTACGGCTTCGGCGATAGCCTCGGGAGTCACGGGGATGGTGAGATAGACAACGTCCACTCGCGGCGTCATGACGTCGCGTAACTCGAGTTCGCTCAACTGGTCGACGCGAGCGTGAATCTGCGCAGCTTCGGGGGAGATGTCAATCTCGTTGTGACGTCCAACCACGCGCGCGCGGAACCGCGCGAGGCCCGACGTGGGGGGCTGGTCCTTCATTCGTTGCCGGCGCGCACAGTGGCGGGACGAAGATAGTCATCGTCGTACTCCTCGCCACTGAGCAACGTGCGCACCGCGGCGCGGACCCGTTGGGGATCCAGGGGTTTGACCAGAAAACCGTCGGCACCCGACCGTCGAGCCAAAAACACATCGGCACGCCGGTCGAGGAGCATCAGCACCGATACCGGATCACCCAATAAATACGACTCGTCGTGGCGAAGTTCTAAGCAAATGGCCATGCCGCCCATCGAGCCAATCTGTAAGTCCGTTATGACGAGGTCGATTCCGCCCTCGCGGACCATCTCAAGGACCTCGGGCCCCGTAGCGGCCTCCTCGATCTCGACGTCGGGGCCCTCCAGCATTGCGCGAAGCTCGTGGCGCAGGGAGGGCACATCACTGGCGATTAGGACGTAAGCCACGATGTCAGCGTAGCAAGGCGGCAAATGCCGCATCGTCCGCGATTTTGCCTTTGGGCGCGGAGGTGGGTAGTCTGCGAGAGTCAGTGGAAACGAGGGGTTGGCAATGGCCTTACTGCGAGCCGAATGGTCCGATGCGGCGGCGTGTCGGGGCATCGAGAATTTACTGTTCTTCTCACCCGACGTCTTGGAGTCCAAAGAAGTTCGCTCGCGCCGCGAACGTCAGGCCAAGCAACTCTGTTCGGACTGCCCCGTTCGCGAAGATTGTCTGTCGACCGCGTTGGCCCAGCGTGAGTCCTACGGCATATGGGGCGGACTTACCGAGATTGAGCGCCGCGCGCTACTGCGCCGCTGAACGACCCCAGCCCAGCTGCTCGGGAACCACTCGCATCAGGACCACGAACATCGCGAAAGTCACAATGTGCACTCCCGTGCAATACAGACAGATGTTGTTGATGATGATCAACTCGGCGTAGACCAGCCACAGCACGAACGCCATGCCGGCGATCGAGAGCGCAATGCGCGCTACGTGCACCCAATAGTTCTTCATCCTCCACGCCCAGGGCGAATTGATGATCGTGAAGACAACGAAGTTGGTGAGACCGAGCACCGCGACGGGGATACCGAGGAAGTACGACTGCGCAGAGGTGGTCACCTTCGCGCAGTTGACCAGTCCGGTATCGGAACACGCCAGAATCTGCGAGCCTTCGTAGTGCGCGACCGTGAGATAAATTGCCAGGCCCAGCCCGACAAAACTCAGCAACCAGGTGGTGTAGACCGCCCAGCGCGACACTGGTTGCACAGTGCGCGTCATCTAGAGCTTCATAAGCTTCTTGGCGGCGAGGACGCCCGTGGAGTTGCACACGGTGCTGGGTTGCTGCTTGGTTAGCTGACACAGGGCCGCGGTTTGCTCGTTGGCCGAGGTGATGATCAACGTGGTTTGCGGACTCGATGGAGCTGACAGGTCCTGGGCAATTTGTGTTCGGGTGAGTCCGGTCAGGACCCCGGGGTTATAGCTGGCCCCCGAGATGAGAAACTTATTGCCCATTGATATAAAGGGGATGGCCCCATCATTGCTGGCACTCATGTTGATGTACTTCGACGTGTCGTACTTGGCGAAGAGAGCAGTCTCGGCCGGTGTCATTGACATCAACTTCCCGTACGGCGGGTTGTTGTTGGCGTTGTAGACGTTGTTAAGGGTCTCGATGCCGCGAAAGGCGAGGTACTTCGAGGTGTACTTGGCCTTCACGAAGGTGAATGTGGGAGTGTTCGCGTAGACATCGACCGAGGAGCTCTCGGTATTACCGAGACCCGACCATGTGCCGAAACGGCCGAGCGCCGCAATGGTGGCCCAGCGTTGCGCGGCGCAGAAGGGGCAGTACTCGGCTCCCACGTAGAGCACCTCAGGGAGTGTGGTGCCGTTGGCGACCTTGGTGGTCAGGGCCGGCTGGCCCTTGAGAGGAAGTGGCGCGGTGACACTGACACCGGCCGACACACCCACGGCGTTAAATACCGCCGCGGGTACGTTCGTGACTTCGGCAGCAGTGGTGGGGTCGGTGGCGACCCAGGCGCCGGAGTTGGTCGAGGTCGGTCCGCCGGAGAGGACTTTGACGAGGACCAGGGCGGCGACGATGACCACCACGACACCGACGGCGACCCAGGTGAAGAGTCCCGCGGGACGGCCACCCGAGGTGGGGGCCTTCTTCGAGGTGGTTTTGGGGTCAGACGCAGGTTTGGCCACGATGCTCCTTGGGTACTGGTGGTCCTACAAACTTAGTTGACGTCTGAGCGACGCGGTTCGCTCGGTTCTCTGTAGGTTCTGGTATGGAGCAAATTGAGCCACGCCCGGCGTCCACAATTCTCATAATCCGTAACCAAAATCAGTTGCTGGAAATTCTTATGTTGCGCCGTAGTTCTGAGCTCTCAGCGGCGTCCGGTGCCCACGTCTTTCCCGGAGGGAGCGTCGATGCCGTGGACTTCGAGGTCGTACGTCGAGGACTCTTCATCGGACGCGACGACGTCAGTGCGGCGCGGCGGCTGGACCTGAATTCGGATGCGTTGGCGTATTACTGCGCGGCAGTGCGCGAACTCTTCGAGGAAGCCGGACTTCTGTTGGTCGTAGACGCGCGGGGTCGAACCGGAGGGTTACGTGGTGATCAGCTCGCTGTGTGGCGACAGGAACTCCTGGGCGCGACGCTGGACTGGCCCACTCTGCTCGAGCGTGAGGGATTTCGACTGGAGCTCGGTCGTCTCGAGTATCTGGCCCATTGGGTGACGCCGGTTGGTCGTCCCCGACGTTTTGATACTCGATTCTTCGTGTCCGCTGCGCCAGCGGGACAAGACGCCCTTGCCGACGATGGTGAGATCGTCGAACACGTCTGGACCGATGCGACGGCGGCGCTCGAACGCTTCGAGGCGGGCGAGTGGTCGATGCTGGTGCCGACTGTGCGCACTTTGCGCTGGATGAGTGCTTATGACCAGGTCGATGAGGTATTACTCGCCGCCGCGAATGCGACGGTACGTCGCATTCAGCCGCGTGAGATCGAACGCGACGGCCGCACCGTTGTGGTGGTGCCGGGCGACAGTGATGACGAGGACGATCGGGCGCCGGACTCTACGCCTCAGTGATCGCCGCGTCGAGCGAGTCGAGCAGGCGAGCGGTGCAACCCGCGGGGATGAGGCTCGGCGCTAACGCCATAAGACGTTCGGCGATCTCGTGGAACATCCCCCCGTCAGTCTCGTGCCATGCGACCGGGAGTCCATCGTCACCACCATCGGCGACGTCGTCGCGCAGTGGAATCATGGCGAGCAACTCCACACCGAGTTCGTGAGCGAGTTCTCGTCCACCGCCGACCCCGAGCGGGGCGTGCACCTTTCCGCACTCGCAGGCGAAACCGCTCATGTTCTCGATCACGCCCAACAGGCGAATATGAGATTTGCTCGCGAAGTCGGCGGCTCGCGCGGCGACGTGTTGCGCTGCCTTCGACGGTGTGGTGACGACGACTTGACCCATGTGGGGTAGCAGCCGCGCCAAGGTCATCACGATGTCGCCGGTTCCTGGCGGGGTGTCAATCACCATGACGTCGATGCGGGACCAGTCGGCGTCTTCGATGAATTGCGCCACGGCCTTTTGCACCACGAGACCCCGCCAGAGCAGTGCCTGTTTCTCATCGGCCAAGTGACCCATGGAGAGCAGCGAGACCGTACCGGCGCCGACGGAACGTTCGAGGGGCACCATCTTGGCGGCTGCGTACTTCGACCTCGCCGGTGATGTCGAGTAGTCGCGCGAGGGAGAACCCCCAGATATCGGCGTCCAGCACCCCGACACGCTGCCCGGTCTTAGCCAGAGCAATTGCGAGGTTGGCCGTAATCGATGACTTGCCTACGCCACCCTTGCCCGAGGCAATCATGAAAATGGGCGTTCGGCGAGGAATGCTGGTCTGGGGTGCACGAGCCTGGGCGAGTGAGCGTGCGGTGCGCATGAGCGAGGCCTTGGCGGCGGGGTCGAGCACGCCGAGCGTCACGACGATCTCGTCGATTCCTTCGATGTCCAGGACGGCTTGCTCGAACGTCGTTCTCGATTCGTGACCGCAATGGGCAGCTGGCGGTGGTCAGTGCCACCTCGACGTGGGCTGATTCGATCCGTGACCTGGACATCACCAACCATCCCCAATTCAGTGATGGACGCACCCAGCTCAGGGTCGCGAACCAGGGCCAAACGTTCGAGAATGAGGTCTTTGGGGTGCACAGGGTGACGCTAATGGCTCAGATTCGCGTAGCCGTCGGCCATTTTGCACCGCTACGATGGTGACCAGAACTTGTCAAAGGAGTTGCATGTCTGACGCGACCACGACCACCATCACACTCTCCAAGAAGGATGCCGAGCCCATCACTCTCACCGACGCCGCTATAGCGAAAGTGGCCGAGTTGATCGCCGGTGAAGCGACTGACGAAGTGCTCGCGCTTCGCGTGGCCGTAAAGCCTGGCGGTTGCTCGGGCTTCAACTACGACATGTACTTCGACTCCGAATTCGCTGATGACGACATCGTCACCGAGTTCGGAGCGGTCAAGGTCTGCGTGGATTCTGCCAGCGCCGACTTGTTGACCGGTTCGACGCTCGACTTCGCCGATGGCCTTCAGGGCGCGGGATTTCATATCACCAACCCCAACGCCACGCGAACTTGCGGTTGCGGCAACTCCTTTAGCTGAGTCGCCGATGTCCATCCCCCTTGGTCCGTACTCTCCCGCGCGCCGCGCGGGTGACTTCGTCATACTTTCGGGTCAACTCGGCACCGTGCCGGGAGTGACGCCACCCTCCCTCGTGGAGGGAGGAGCGGCGGATCAATTACGTCAGGCCCTCCTCAACGCCGAGGCGCTCCTGGGCGAGAATGGGGCGACGATGAATCAAGTCGTCAAGGGAACACTGTTCTTGATGGACGTGGCGGACTTCGCGGCCTGCAACGACGTATGGATGGCGGCCTTCGAGACGCCACGCCCCACTCGTTCGACGATTCAGATTGCGGGAATTCCTATGGCGGGAGCGCGAGCGGAAGTCGAACTCTGGGCCTACGCCCCACTCAACTAACGTCGAACTCGCCCGACGTACCGAACTTGTAGCCGACCGAGCGCACCGTTTGAATCAGGTGGGCGTGCTCTTCGCCTAACTTCGCCCGCAAACGACGAACGTGCACGTCGACCGTCCGCGCGCCTCCGTAGTACTCGTAGCCCCATACTCGACTCAGGAGTGTTTCACGAGTGAACACCCGGTTGGGGTTGGTCGCTAGAAAGCGGAGGAGCTCGTATTCCATGTAGGTAAGGTCCATGACCCGGCCCACGATGGTGGCTTGATAAGTCTCGAGGTTCATCGACAATCCGCCGTGGTCGATGCGTGGGGCGACGGTGTCATTGCCCGATCGACGAAGTCGGTGGCGCAGTCGCGTCGCCAACTCCGAGACGTCAAAGGGTCCCACGACAAAATCGTCAAAGAGATCCTCGCGAAAGGTCAGGTCATCGAGTTGGTAGTGGTCGAGTAGCAAAATCACTGGGCCAGTCGAGCGCTCACGACTGCGCAATTGACGACAGAGGTTCATCGCTTCGGTGAAGGGGAATGCCGAGGCGTTGATGACCGCGCCCGCGAAGCCGTCGGCGGGTTCGAGCATCGCGATTTCGTTGAGACGCCCGCTGGTGGCCACTATTGGGGTCACCCCAGTGACGTCGCAGGCCTTGCGGATCGGCCCTTCACACGAGGGAACGCAAAGGACGATGTCGGTCACAGGAGCGGGAGATACCTTTCGAGCTCGAAGGGCGTCACCTGGGCGCGGTAGGCGTCCCATTCGGCACGCTTGTTACGCAAGAACCATTCGACCTGGTGTTCGCCAATGGTCTCGTGCATCAACTCTGAGGTGGCCATGAGGTCGACCGCTTCACCGAGTGATTGGGGAAGAGCCGCGACGCGCTCACCTTCGCCGGGCAATTCGTAGTCTCCGTTCACGCCGCGAAGTCCCGCGGCGAGGATGACGGCGAAGGCTAGGTAGGGATTGGCGGCGGGGTCCGGCGAGCGATACTCCAAGCGCGTCGAGTCAATGCGGGCGGGCTTGACCGAGGGCACCCGCACGAGGGCGGCAGCGTTGTAGCGGGCCCACTCGACGCCGACGGGGGCCTCGGCCCCGGGCATGAGGCGCTTGTAGGAGTTCACCCACTGGTTGGTGACGGCGGTGATTTCGGGTGCGTGGTGCAGGAGGCCCGCCATGAACTTAGTGGCGAGGTCGCTGAGCCCGTAGGGGCCCTCACCAATGAAGGCGTTCTTGTCATCTCGCCAGAGTGAGAGGTGAGTGTGCATGCCCGATCCTTGGACGCCCACGAGGGGTTTGGGCATGAAACTCGCTGCGACCCCGACCTGACGAGCCAGTTCCTTGACCACGTGACGCACCGACATGACGGTGTCCGCCATCGTCAGGGCGTCGGTGTAGCGCAAGTCAATCTCGTGTTGACCAGGCGCGTCCTCGTGCTGGGCGTGCTCAACGCCGATACCCATCTCTTCGAGAGTGAGTACGGTGCGTCGGCGAAGTTGACTGGCCACATCATCCGTGGTGAGGTCGAAGTAGCTGCCGCGGTCGATGGGTACGGGCGGTCCACCGTCGGTATCGGCAAAGTAGAAGAATTCGATCTCGGGCGCGACGTAGAAGTTGAAACCCTGGTCGCGGGCACCGTCGAGGACGCGACGCAGTTGCTGGCGCGGGCAACCGTCGAAGGGAGTCCCGTCAATATTGACAATGTCGCAGAACACTCGAGCGATGCCCGTCCCTTCTTCGTACCAGGGAAGGAGTTGGAAGGTCGTGAGGTCGGGGCGTGCGAGCACGTCGGATTCGCTGGTGCGTGAGAAGCCGTCGATGGAGGACCCATCAAAGGTCATGCCCTGGTCCAACGCGTCCTCGAGTTCGGCCGGCGTGACGTGGAAGGCCTTGTGGCGCCCGAGCACGTCAGTGAACCACAACTGTACGAAGCGTACGCCGCGTTCTTCGACGGTTCGTAAAACGTATTGGGCCTGGCTTTGCATATGTGACATTCTCGCACCTTCTCCGATCGACGTTTCACGCGAGGGAAAGAGAAGACCCGCCACCGAGACGGTGGCGGGTCTCTCACTTATTCCTGGGGGGAGGAATTACTTGGCTGCGACGGCCTTCTTCGCCGGGGCCTTCTTCGCGACGACTTTCTTCGCCACGACCTTCTTCGCCACGGCCTTCTTCGCCGGGGCCTTCTTCGCCGGGGCCTTGGCCGCGGCCGCGCCGCACACGGTCTCAACCATCAGTCTGGTTACGACGTAGGGGTCGATGTTGGCGTTCGGGCGACGGTCTTCGAGGTAGCCCTTCTTCTCGCGCGCGACACCGCCGGGGATGCGGATTGACGAACCGCGGTCCGAAACACCGTAGGAGAACTTGGTGTAGTGCGCGGTCTCGTGTGCGCCGGTCAGACGCTCTTCGATGCCGAAGCCGTAACCCGCGATGTGTTCCTTGACACGAGTGCCGATCGCTTCGCAGCCAGCGATGATGGCGTCCCAGCCACCTTCGGCGCGCATCTGCTTGGTGGAGAAGTTCGTGTGGGCGCCCGCTCCGTTCCAGTCACCCTTGACGGGCTTGGCGTCGAAGGAGACCTCGACATCGAATTCCTCGGCGATACGCTTGAGCAGCCAGCGCGCGACCCAGATTTGGTCCGAAATCGCCAGGGTGTCAAGGACACCGAGTTGGAACTCCCACTGGCCCATCATCACTTCGGCGTTGGTGCCCTCGATTGAGATTCCCGCTTCGATGCAGGCGAGAGTGTGTGCTTCGACGATGTCACGACCGGGCATCTTCGACCCGCCAACGCCGCAGTAGTAGGGCCCCTGGGGGGCGGGGTAGCCCACCTCGGGCCAACCGTAGGGGCGGCCGTCTTGGAAGAACGTGTATTCCTGCTCGATGCCGAACATCGGTTCGAAACTCGCGTACTTCTTGGCCGCCGCGGCCGCCAAGTGGCGGTTGTTGGTCGGGTGCGGCGTCATGTCGGCGTTGAGTACCTCGCACAGGACCAGGATGTCCTTGGGTCCGCGCAGAGGGTCCTTGCACGTCCAAACCGGCATCAAGACGCAGTCCGAGAAGTGACCGGTTGCCTGGTTGGTCGACGAGCCGTCGAAGCCCCAAATGACCGGCTTCTTACCGTCAGCGATGATGCGCGTCTTCGAGCGCAACTCGTGGGTGGGCTCGGTTCCGTCAATCCAGATGTATTCAGCCTGATACGACATGATTGCTCCTTACGAAATCGGCGCGTGGTGCACGCGACACCCCAGTTTGCCGGAGGGCAACATAGGCTGACCCCCCGTTCTGTTAACCCTGTGTAAACCTTCGCCCCAAAGAGATTGCGACGTCACCGATAGGCTCGGTACGTGCCCGTGATCCGCATCGCCCTGGCCCAAATGAATTCGGTGGTCGGGGGACTCAGCCAAAACGTCGAGACGCTGCATCGCCTGCGCACTCAAGCGGGTTCGGTGGGCGCGTCACTGGTTATCTCCCCCGAGTTGGCTCTGACGGGCTATCCTCCCGAGGATCTCCTGCTCAAAGAGGGTTTCTGTGACGCCGCTCGCCTCGCACTGGACGATTTGGCGCTGTCGCAAAACTTGCCGCCGCTCCTGGTCGGCACCATCGTGGCCGAGGGTCCCGACGTGACTCTCGCGCCCTCGATGGATGGGCGTGACGTCACCCGATTGGTCAGCGAGGGCCGGGTGCGACTTCCGCACATCGCCAATGCTCTGGCGTGCGTGTCCTCAGACGGTGTTGGCCCTATCGCGACGAAGCGCTTGTTGCCCAATTACGACGTCTTTGACGAGCAGCGATATTTTCATCCCGGCGCTCGGGCCCGGCACCATCATCAATATCGACGGCGTGGCGGTGGGGATCTTGATCTGCGAGGACGTGTGGACCTTCGCGGGTCCGGCCGCCGAACTGGCCGCCCAGGGTGCGACGTTATTGGTGGTGGCCAACGCGTCGCCCTTCGCCCGCGGGCGTCGTGACGATCGTGAGGCGATGCTACGCGAGCGCGCCTTCGAGACCGGCTGCGCCATCGCCTACGTCAATCTGGTTGGTGGCCAGGACGAACTGGTCTTCGACGGCCAGAGCGTGGTGGTGGACGCTGATGGGCGGGTGGTCGCGCGCGCCGCGGCGTTCCAAGAGGAGTTGCTCGTCGTCGAGGTCGAGGCGCCAAGTCGTCCCCGGCGGGAGTCGTCGATTGACAGCGGCGTACGCCCGCGACGAACGCGCGGCCCTTTCGCCGCACGTCAATCACGTCGCCGAACCGGCCGCGGACGTGGCCGAGATCTACGACGCCCTCGTAATGGGCACGCGCGACTACCTGCGAAAGAACGGGTTTCGCTCGGCGATACTGGGTCTCTCGGGCGGCATGGACTCCTCGCTCGTAGCGGCCATCGCCGTGGACGCGGTGGGTTCGCGCGCGGTGCACGGTTTCGCCATGCCCTCGCGCTACTCCTCGGACCACTCCGTGCGCGACGCCTACGAGTTGGCGCGTCGTCTGGACATCGAGATCGATACCATCGCCATCGAAGATCGGCGCACGCCACCGTGATGAGCATGCTCGAAGAGGCGTTGGATGAACCTCTGAAGGGCTTGACGGAGGAGAACTTGCAGTCGCGCATCCGTGGCGTGTTGTTGATGGCGGTTTCGAACCAGACGGGCGCCATCGTCCTCACTACGGGTAATAAGTCCGAGATGGCAACGGGTTACTCGACCCTCTACGGCGACTCAGCGGGCGGTTTCGCGGTCATCAAGGACGTGCCCAAGACTCTGGTCTACGAGCTTTGTCGCTACCGCAATGAGCGCGCCGCTCGCCCAGGGCGACCCCGAGCCGATCCCCCTCGAAGTGCTCGTGAAGGCGCCCTCGGCGGAATTACGGCCCGACCAGCGCGACGATCAGTCACTGCCGCCCTACGAACAACTCGACCCATTGCTCGAGCTCTACGTCGAAGAGGACGCGACCGCTCAGGAGATGATCGACGCGGGTCACGACGAAGAACTGGTACTGCGCATCACGCGCCTGGTGGACGCCAGTGAGTACAAGCGCCGCCAGATGCCTCCCGGGGTCCGTATTTCGAAAAAGGCCTTCGGCCGCGATCGACGAATGCCCATCACCAACGCCTTTCGCCCCGAGGCACCGTGAGCGGTTGGCCCGCCGGTCAACACCTCGCAGAGATCTACGACGCGCTGTACTACGTCGCTGGGGGCGGGTGCGCCGCGTGTGACGACGGACGCATTCGTGGTGCGACTGCACGAGGCGAGCCGCGCCTTTGGCACCCTCGCCCTCGAGTTGCGCGATGACGACGAGGTGACGTCCGACCCGTTGGTGTCGCGTCGCTGATGAGCAACTCCCTCGTCGAGGACCCGACCGGTGCGCTGGCGCTGTACGCGTTGGCGATGGTGGTCGGTCCGCGTCTCCTGGTGACCTTGCGCGACTATCGCGAAGGCGAATCCGACGAACTCCGCCGCCAGTTCTTGGCGCACGGATCAGACTTGGTGGTGAGGGAGATTGGAGCGGTGGGGGCCACCGTGGCACGTTTCGAGCCCTTTGACGACCCGTCGTGGGCGGACGCCGCGCGCGCCCTCGTGGACGTGCTCGACGGGGCCGGAATGGCCGAAAGTCTTGGTCAGCGCGTTTAAAAGGTGAATTGGTTGCGCTCGCCCGTATAACTAATACTGCCGGAATTCCCCGGTACGACTCAAGGAGTGCCATGGCTAAGGACCGCGTAGACCGCGACGACGAAGACCTCGTTCGACTGTACCTCTCCGACATCGGTCAGTACACCTTGTTGACGAAGGACGACGAAGTCCACCTGGCGCAGACGATCGAGGAAGGTCGCGAGGCCAAGGCCGAACTCGAGGCCGCCGAGAACGACAAGAAGGTCAAGTTGACCCCTACGAAGAAGGCCGCGCTCAAGCGCGCGGCGCACCGTGGTGACCAGGCGGAGCGCGACTTCGTCCAGTCCAACTTGCGATTGGTAGTTTCGATCGCGAAGAAGTACCAAGCCTCGGGTCTGCCGCTGCTGGACCTGATCCAAGAGGGCAACCTTGGCCTGATGCACGCCGTCGAGAAGTTCGACTGGCGCAAGGGATTCAAGTTCTCCACGTACGCCACCTGGTGGATCCGCCAGGCCATCACCCGCGGCATCGCCAACACCGGTCGCACCATCCGCCTCCCGGTGCACGCCGGCGACACCTTGGCGCGCGTGCAAAAGGCCCAGTCGCGCCTCGAACTCAAGTTCGGTCGGCCGCCGACCATCAAGGAACTCTGTGACGAGTGCGAGATGCCCGAGGACAAGTTGATCGAGGCTCTGCGCTTTCGCTCCGAGCCGATCTCACTGTCAGAGCCGCTGCGCGAAGACGGCGACGCCGAACTCGGCGACGTGGTCGAGGACCGTTCCGCGGAGTCGCCCTTCGACGTGGCCGCCGTCAAGATGATGCCCGCCGCCATCGAGAAATTGCTCCAACCCCTCGACGAGCGCGAGCAGAAGATCTTGCGCATGCGCTTCGGTCTGGACGGCGCCGGTGAGATTCGCACCCTCGAAGACGTGGGCGCCGAGATGAACCTCACGCGGGAGCGCATCCGCCAAATTGAGGCTCGCGCAATGAGCAAACTCCGCCACCCGTCCTCGGACACCGGCGCGCGCGACTTGTTGACGCTCTAGCGCTTCGCTTGGCTCCGGCCGATCAAGGCCAGTACGCCCAGTACGGCCGCTGAGACTACGAAGGGGGTGCGCGAACGGTGTCCATCGTGGGCGCGCACCTTGTGCGTGAAGCTCAGGATCGGCCACTCGTTCTCGTGGGCCATCTTCGTCAGCGTGCGGTCGGGGTTGACCGCGAATGGGTGGCCCACCGCGAGCAGCATCGGGATGTCGGTCTCGGAGTCGGAGTAGGCGAAGGATTCAGTCATGTCGATGCCGCGGTCCGCGGCGACTTCCTCCATGGCGACCGCCTTGTTCTCGCCCACAGCGTAGAACTCCATCTCGCCGGTGAACTTTCCGTTCTCGTCGATTTTCGCCTTCGACGAGATCGAATCCGGTGATCCCCAATATGGCGGCGAAGGGTTCAACAATCTCGGCGGGCGACGTCGAGACGAGCCAGACTTCGTCCCCTGCTTCCAAGTGGTGTCGAATCAATTCAAGTGCTTCTGAGTAGATCAACGGCTCCATGATTTCATTCAGGGTCTCGGCCACCAAGGTGCGCACTTCATCGTGATCCCAGCCCTTGGTGATCTTGAGCACGGAACGGCGGATCTTGGCGAGACGTTCCTCACTGGCGCCGAAGCGCAGGAAGAGGATCTGCAAAAACACGCCTCGGATCAGGGTGCGTTTGCGTAGCAGGCCGCGGGCGTGGAATTCGGGTCCGAGCGCGACCATCGAGGCCTTGGCAATGACGGTCTTGTCTAGGTCGAAGAAGGCGGCTCGCACGATGCCCATGCTAGGGCGCGCATCGCCGCGCACGGGTGGCGGCTAGCCAATGAAGGCGGCTGCGCACGAATCAGTGGCGTCGCCTCGAGTGATGAGAATCACGTGATCGTGTTCGAGGAAACGCATGGTCTCGGTGGGAACCATGGGCTGGTCATTGCGCACGACGGTCACGACGCGCACATTGTCGGCCAGTCGAAGCTCGTCGAGGGTGTGGCCGTACGCCACGGCCGGGGCGTCGGAGGCGAGCGTGATCTCACACAGGTGCATACGGCCGTGGGCCAAGTCCATGAGGTTGATCATCGAGCCCACTTCGACGGCCTCGTCCACCAACGAGGTGATCAGGGCTGGTGTCGACACGGCGACGTCGACACCCCAGGTCTCGGAGAACAGCCACTCGTTCTTAGAGTTGTTAATGCGTGCGATCACGCGGGGCACTCCGAACTCCTGCTTGGACAGCCAACTGACCACCAGATTGTCCTCGTCGTCGCCGGTGGCGGCGATCATGACGTCCGCACCGCGCAGGTCGACCGCCGACAGGGATGAGTATTCGCACGCGTCAGCGGTGACCACATTCACCCCGTGAAGGGCTCCGCGCAACTTCTCGGCGATTTCAGTCTCGTGTTCCATCAGGGTCACCTCGTGGTGTCGATCCACGAGGTCCAGTGCGATGGCGGTTCCGACTGATCCACCGCCGGCGATGACGACCCGCATCAGCTCGGCTCCTTGAGGTAGTCATTGAGCTCCACGAACCCCTCGGCGGTGACCATGAACTCGAGAACGTCGTCCTCCTGGGCGAATAGTCCGTCGATATCGACTCGACCCCGTCCCCCACGGATGAGCCCAACCAGGCGAACCTCTTTGCCGAACGAGAAATGGCTGAGCTCGCTGCCGGCCAAGTGGTCGGGCACCACGCGCTCGACGAGTTGCAGGGTGGCGGTCCCGTCGGTCCACTCCACGGTGTCGTCGGCGGGAATGATCCACTTCTTCACCTGTTGTGTCGTCCACAGTGACGTGGCGACCGTCGGAATGCCGAGCTTCATGTAGATACCCGCACGCTGGGGGTCGTAAATGCGCGCCACGATGTTCTTGATGCCGTAATTGTCGCGCCCGATGCGCGCGCAGAGAATATTGGTGTTGTCGCCCCTCGTCACGGCCGCGAGCGCATCGGCCTGGCCCGCTTCGGCCTTGGCGAGGACGTCGCGATCGAAACCCGAACCGTGGATGGTGCGTCCGTTGAAGTGCGCGAGCCGACGAAAAGCGTCGCGATTCTTGTCGATGACCACCACCGAGTGACCTTCGTCGGCCAATTGCATCGCTAGCCCGGAGCCCACACGGCCACAGCCAACCACCACGATATGCACGGGCCCATCTCACCACACTTGGCGAAGAAGCCGCAACTTTCAGTGTTTTTGACTACCGCGGTCTATGGTGGTCATCGTGTCTGAAGCGGATAAACAACTGGCTAAGAACTCGCCGGTGCTGACCTCGCACGCCAATCTGGCCGCGGTATATCCCGAGAGTCTGGGGTATCGCATCAAGCGCATCGTGTTGGGACGGCCCTACGTCAGCGAGCAATTGAGCGGGGAACGCCTGGGTCGCGTCGTGGCCCTTGGAGTCCTCGCGCCGGACTGCATCTCGTCATCGGCGTACGGCACGGAGGAGATCCTCGTGCAGATGACGCCCTTTATTGGCATCGCGGCTTTTTCGCTGGTCGTGCCGATCATGTTCGTCATCATCGGCGTGCTGTTCTTCGTCACCTTGTCCTATTGGGACGTCATCAAGTTCTATACCCAAGCCGGGGGCGCGTACGTGGTCGCGCGCGAGAACTTCGGTCCGCGAATTGCTCAGATCGCCGCGGTGGCGCTGCTGATTGACTACACGGTCACGGTCGCGGTGCAGGTGGCCGCGGGTACCAACGCGCTCACCAGCGCCATCCCTTTCCTTGTGCCCTGGGCATTGAAGATCACCGTCGCCATCGTGTTGATCTTGATCTTCGGCAACCTGCGCGGCCTGCGTGAAGCCGGAAGTTACTTCGCCCTGCCAACGTACTTCTATATCCTCGCGCTGAGTTCGACGATCATCTTCGGGTACTACAAGTACTTCGCCGGAACCTTGCACGTCGTCGCGATTCCGAGCAACACCGCCCTGGGCTACCACCTCGGGGTCCCGGGTTCGGGTCCCCTGATGGGACTGGCCTTCATTTCGTTGCTACGCGCCTACGCCAACGGCGGCTCGTCCCTGACGGGACTCGAGGCCATCTCCAACGGCGTGGCGAGTTTCAGGCGCCCCGAGTCGGTGCACGCGCGTCAGACGTTGATAGTCATGTCGAGCGTCCTGGGTTTCTTGCTCATCGGCACCGCACTGCTGGCCCACTGGACGCACGCCGTCCCGTACTACTCGGGTTCACCCACGGTGGTCTCCCAAGAAGTCGGTGCGGTCTTTGGCACGGTGGGCGCGGGGCACATCTTCTATCTCATCGTGCAGTTCGCCACGGTGTTCATCCTCTACACCGGCGGGAACACGTCGTTCAACGGCTTCCCGTTCCTGGCCAACTACGTCGCCACCGACAAGTACTTGCCGCGCCAACTCACCAAGCGCGGGCATCGCCTGGCCTTCTCCAACGGCATCATCTTGCTCGGGGTGGTGTCGTTGACGCTGATTCTCGTGTTCAAGGGCAACGTCAACTCGCTCATTGCGCTCTACGCCATCGGCGTCTTCACCGGCTTCACGATGGCCGGCATGGGTATGGTGGCGATGCATCTTCGCAAGCGCGACGGTCACTGGCGCCGCGGCGTCTTCGTGAACGGGCTCTCGGCCACGGTAACGGCCATCGTGGTCTTGATCTTCATCACCGTGAAGTTCAAGGAAGGCGCGTGGATCATCGCGGTCGTGGGGCCGATTATGTATTTCGCGCTCCTGCGTTTTCACAAGCAGTATGAGCGTGAGTTGCACGCTTTCGAATCCACGGCGACGAGCGAGCCCATGAATATCCGCACGAATCGAGTGGTGATCTTCGTCGACCAGTACGATCTCGCGACCGAGCGCGCCCTCCAGTACTGCAACACTCTCAACGCCTATTCGGTGCGTGCGGTGCACTTCGACATTGACCCGATTGTGACCCGCTTGCTCGAGGAACGGTGGGGACGCTCCAACACCGCGTCGGAATCGGTGAGCCTCGAGGTCGTCGAGTGTGAGGACCGCCGACTCGACCGGGCGGCCCTGGAACTCGTGGCTGACGTGGTGCGCGACCCCGACGTCTTCTGCATGGTGATCCTGCCACGTCGAGGCTTCGTTTCGCGATTGCAGCGTCTGTTGCACGACCGCACCGCCGACGCGATGGCGGGCGCGGTCATGCAGATTCCGCGCACCGCGGCCACGATCATCCCGTATCGCGCGAGTCGGCGCCGACTGGCCGAAGGCGATTTGACCGAGGTGCCCATCAGCGACGAGGTGGTGCGCGGCGGACTACGCGAGGAGTCGCACCTCGAGGCCGACGTCAAGTTGGCCGAGCGTTCGGGGGGTGCCGCGCCCATCGGAGGACTGCGTGAGAGAAGTTTTGTGGAGATCGCCGGACGCGTGCGCGCGATGACGATTACCCGCGAGAACGGCGCCAGCGACCTGCGGTGCATGATCGTCGATAACACCGGCTCGGTGGCCCTCATTTTCCAAGGTCGGACGGTCGTTCCGGGTATCGAGCGCGGCACGCGTCTCCTGGTGCGCGGCACGGTCACTTCGTTGCGCCGCGAGGCGGTAATCCTCAACCCCCAGTACGAGATCGTGGCCGCGCCCGCCAGCGACGATTAGCCCTGTTCACAACGGCGACCATTGGTGAGTGTTAGAAATACTCGGTTCGCGAACTCATCGCTAACGCCCGGTGCCCGGGTGTCTAACTTAGGTACCACTGAGCAGCGCGACAAGGAAAGGTGGTGAAAATGGCACGAGCACTAGTCATCGTGGAGTCGGTCGCGAAGGCCACCCGGATTCAGGGAATGCTCGGGCCGGACTACATCGTCAAGCCCTCGATAGGTCACATCCGCGACCTGCCCCAGAGCGCGGCCGACATCCCGGCGTCGGTTAAGAGCGAGAAGTGGGCCCGTCTGGGTATCAACGTCAACGACCACTTCAAGCCGGTCTACGTCATCTCGAGTGATCGCAAGAAGATCGTCAGTGAGTTGAAGGCGGCGCTGAAGCAGGTGGACGAGCTCTACCTCGCGACCGACGAAGACCGCGAGGGCGAGGCCATTGCCTGGCACCTCCAAGAAGTGCTCAATCCCAAGGTCCCCGTCAAACGGATGGTCTTCCACGAGATCACGCCAGCGGCCATCGAACGGGCCGTCAACGACACCCGTGACCTCGACCTGCGACTCGTCGACGCCCAGGAGGGTCGTCGCTTCCTCGACCGTCTCGTGGGCTACGAGGTCTCACCGGTCCTGTGGCGTGCCGTTGACAAGGCGCGCTCGGCGGGTCGAGTCCAGTCGGTCGCCATCCGCCTGGTCTGCGAGCGCGAGCGCGAGCGCATGGCCTTCACCTCGGCGACGTGGTTCGACGTCACGGCCACCCTGGACGCCACCACTGCCACCTTCGAGGCCACCGTGGACACCGTGAACGGGGCTTCGCTCGCGACGGGCAAGAACTTCGACGCGGCCGGGCAACTCGACGAGTCGGCGACCGTCGAGGTGCTGAGTGAGAGGAGTGCGCGCGCCCTGGCCGACGGGTTGCGCGGACGCGACGTGAGGGTGGACTCGATCACCTCAACGCCGCGTACGCAACGACCCCAGGCGCCCTTCATGACGTCCTCGTTGCAGATCGAGGCGAGTCGCAAGTTGCGTTTCGATCCCGAACGCACGATGCGCGCCGCTCAACGTCTGTACGAGCAGGGGTGGATCACCTACATGCGGACCGACTCGACTACGTTGTCCGACGAGGCGATCAACGCGGCGCGCTCGATGGCCGCCTCCATGTTCGGCGACGACTACGTCGCCGACGTGCCGCGGCGCTACGACCGCAAGGTGAAGAACGCCCAAGAGGCCCACGAGGCGATTCGCCCGGCGGGCGAGAGCTTTCGTACCCTCGATGAAGCTCAGGCCAGTCTGGGCGGCGACGAACTCGCTGTCTACGACTTGATCTGGAAACGCACCATCGCCTCGCAGATGGTTGACGCTCGACTCACGCAAGACCGGGTGCGACTGAGTTGCGACGTGGGCGCGATCACTGGCTTTGACGGCAGTGTCCGCGCGGGTTTGACCGCGACGGGCCTGCGCATTGAGTTCCCAGGATTTCGTCGCGCCTACGTCGAAGGCACCGATGACCCCGAGGCCGAGCTCGCCGACCAGGAGCGCATCTTGCCCGCGCTGAGCGAGGGCGCGGACGTCGCGGTGCAGAGCGTGGCGATGAAGAGCCACGACACCCAACCGCCCGACCGGTTCTCCGAGGCCACGCTGATCAAGAAGCTCGAGGACCTGGGCATCGGGCGCCCCTCGACCTACGCCAGCGTCATGAAGACCATCGACCGACGGGGCTACGTCTGGAAGAAGGGCAAGTCCTTGGTGCCGGCGTTTCGTGCGTTCGCGGTGGTGAATCTCTTACAGATGTACTTCGCAGACCTGGTGGACTACCAATTCACCGCCGAGATGGAGAACCAACTCGACGACATCGCCGACGGTCGCGAGGACCTGGAACCCTGGTTGCGCAAGTTCTACTTCGGCGATCCCGAGGCTTCCACCGAATTGGCCCGTCGTGGACTCGAGCACATGACGCACGAGCAGCACGACTTTGACTTCGCCGCCATCAATTCCATCGAACTCGGCATCGCCAGTGACGGGTTACCCGTCTCGGTGCGATCCGGGCGCTACGGTCCCTACCTCGTGCACGGTGAGGATCGCGTCTCGATACCCGAAGCCACCGAGCCGGACTCGCTCAGCGTGGAACACGCGCTGACGTTGCTCGCCGCACCGAGTAATGACCGTCAACTGGGGGTGGATGCCGACGGCCAGCCGATCTATCTCAAAGCGGGGCGCTACGGGCCCTACGTCCAAGTCGGCGAAGTGAGTGACCCTAAGGACAAGCCCAAGACAGTCTCACTCTTCTCGACCATGTCACCCGACACCGTGACCTTCGAGGACGCTCTGAAGCTCCTGTCGCTGCCACGCGTCGTGGGCGCGCACCCCGACGATGGGGAGCTGGTGCTGGCCCAGAACGGTCGCTACGGGCCCTATCTCACCTGGGGCAAGGAGACCCGTTCCCTCGAGAATGAGGATCAGATCTTCAGCGTCCAACTCCCCGCCGCCCTCGCGCTATTGGCCGAACCAAAGCAGCGTGGACGACGAGCTGCTGCGGGTCCCTTGAAGGACTTGGGAGAGGACCCGGTCACCAAACGCAACGTGGTCGTGCGTTCGGGCCGCTTCGGTCTCTACGTCACCGACGGCGAGGTGAACGCGACCCTGCGTTTGGGCGATACGCCCGAAACATTGACCCTGGACCGCGCGTGTGAATTATTGGCCGAACGCCGAAATGCCGAACCATCGACGAGGGCCAAGAAAGCGCCCGTCAAGAAGTCCGCCGCGAAGAAGGTCGTGAAGAAGGCCACCGCCAAGAAGACTGCGACCAAGACCACCGCAGCCGCCAAGCGAGCAGCGACGGCTCAGGGCGCCAAGGCCAACGCCGCGCTCGCGGCGGCGGCACGCACGGACCACGACTAGTGCCGCGAGGTCGATTCGTCGTCTTCGAAGGGATTGACGCGTGCGGCAAGAGCACCCAGGCGCGCCGGGTGGCCGATCGGCGCGCCGCGCGCTTCGTCTTCGAGCCGGGCGACTCACCCCTGGGTGCGCAACTGCGCAGTTGGTTGCTCGACGCCTCGACGCCCATGACCCCGGTGACTGAGGCCCTCATGATGCTGGCTGATCGCTCTCATCACGTGGCCACGGTGATTGAGCCTTCACTGGCCGCGGGCACCCACGTGATGGCGGACCGCTACTACGCCTCCACGCTCGCCTACCAGGGTTACGGCCGTGGCGTCGACCTGGTTGATCTCCAGGCCGCCACCGAACTGGCAATCGGCTCGTGCCTGCCGGATCTGACGGTTCTGATCGATATCGATATCGACACGGCGAACGAACGCCGGACCCGCAACGCCGAAGACCGATTTGAATCGGCTGACGCGCAGTTCCACGAGCGCGTGCGCGAGGGGTATCTCACCATGGCCAGTATCGATCGCGACCATTGGTTCGTGGTAGACGGTCGGGCCTCGCCCGACGAGGTGGCCGCCGTCATCGACGCGCGACTGGACATGTTGGACTGGTGAGCGACGTCTTCGACTCCCTGGTCGGACAGGATCGTGCGGTGGCTGCGCTACGCCAGCACGTGCGCCACCCGGTGCACGCGTACCTCTTCAGCGGACCCACTGGATCGAACGTGAACGACGCGGTGGTTGCCTTCGCCGCTGCCCTGCAGTGTCCCCAGTACGGCTGTGGGGTGTGCGAGTCCTGTCGCAAAGTCTTGAACCACGTGGACCCCGACGTACACGTGGCTGAACGCGCGGGAATCTCGTGGCGAGTCGACGACCTCCGCGAGATCGATCGGGTCTCGCGACGGCGACCATTGGGCCCGGGGTACCAGGTGATGATCATCAATGACATCGAGCTCACCGTATCGGGCGCGGCACCGTCGGCTGCGGCACTCCTCAAGTCCCTCGAGGAGCCGCCGACCCGGACCATCTTCTTGTTGACCGCCGAAGAGGTGAGTGACGCGCTCGACACCATCGTGTCGAGATGCGTGGAGATCAAATTTCAGGCCATGAGCGAGGCGCACCTCGAAGAAGCACTACGCCGCGATGGCGCCAGTGCGGAAGTGGCGGCGACCGCGGCGCGCTCCGCGGGGGGCAATTTGGCGAGGGCGCGCGTGCTGGTGCGCGATCCGAGCCTGAACGAGCGCCTCGACACGTGGCGCTCGGTACCCGATCGTCTGAAGGGCACCGCCTCGGGAGCCGCGCAGATCGCCCTCGAGATTACGGGCGCCATCGACGTCGCCATGGCCCCGCTGGAGTCGCTGCACGTCGAGGACCTCGCTCGACGCGCGCAGGAAGCCAAGGACCTCGGTCTGCGCTCACTGGGCAATCGCAAGGAGATCGAAGCACAATTCAAACGAGAAGAGCGTCGATTCCGCGCCGAGGAGTTGCGCTTCGGATTGAGCGTGTTAACCAGTGTGTACCGCGACCGGATGGTGGCCGCGTTGACCGAGCTCAAGCAATCCGGGGATTCTCCTGAGGGCCGCTCGCACTATCGGGTGTCCTCGTCACTACTGGCGCTGGATATCCTTCTCCAGACCAACGAACGACTATCGACGAATATCGACGAGTCGTTGCTCCTGACGGACCTCATGCTGGCCTTGACCCGGCTATGAAGCGGTGGCGCGAATCGGGTAGTCTTTTTAACCGCGCCTGGGTAGCTCAGTCGGTAGAGCAGCGCATTCGTAATGCGCAGGTCAGGAGTTCGAATCTCCTCCCAGGCTCCAGGGGACCTCGCCCGCACCGCCGCGTCATCTACTGCGCGACGATCTGGTGAACCGCTCGAGTGAAATCGTCACTGCGTTCCGCCCAGTTTCGGTAGGCGTCGAAACTCGGCGCCGCTGGCGAGAAGAGGACCACGCCGGTGCCAGTCAGCGCCGCGAAGGCACGGCGAACGGCTTCGTCCATAGTGGTCGCCTTAATCACGCGCACACCTTCGCAGGCCGCGCCCAGGCGCTCACCCGCTGGTCCGATGGTGACCACGGTCGTGGCCTCGCGGCGATTCCGCAATTCCTCGACGAGGTCCGCGTAGTCGACGCCACGGTCGAAGCCTCCGGCAATCAGGGCCAGGGCGTCATTTGCGAAGACGCGCAGAGCAGCGATGCTCGGCAGGGGGGCCGTCGCCAGTCCGTCATCGACGAAGCGGATGGTTCCCGTCGGGATCTCGTGCGAAGCGACGAGGGTGATGCGCCCGCGCAGCGGTATGAATTCGTTGGCGCGCGCCAACGCCGCCACGCGCACCTCCTCCCGGGTACGGCCGCTGACGAGGGCGCTGGCGTCGAGCGCGAGGCCGACGTTGTGATCGTTATGCGTACCGAGTAGACCGAGTTCGCGGGCCAGCCCGGATGATTCGGAAGCGGCCACGCTGATGCGACCCCCCATCAACGGGCGGGCGCGCTCGAGTTCGGCGTCGCAGGCGATGAGGGTGACGTGTTCGCCCGAAGCGCGGGTGATGGACAACTTGTCGTCGTGGTACTGCTCGATCGTGCCGTGCCAGTCGAGGTGGTCAGAACCCAAGGAAGTGACCAGGACGAGGGCCGGCGCCACCGTCAGGTCGACGCTTTGAAAGCTCGATACCTCGAGGACCAGCCACCCCTTCGATAGTTCCAGGTCAGGGTCGTAAGGGGGTTGACCGAAATTCCCGAGTTCGTGGGTTTCCTCGCCCAGGCAGCGCAAGAAGAAGGCAACGAGTGACGTGGTGGTGGATTTGCCCTTGGTGCCGGTGACCGCGATGACGCGATGCCGGTCCACGTCGTGCAGCCAGAGGTTGAGAGCCGAGGTGACGACGACGCCGCGGTCCTCGAGGTGAATGACGTCAGCGCGCCGCCTCGGGATGCCCGGGCTCTTCACGACGACCTCGCAACTCGCGAGCGCCTCGAATCCCCCCCCTGCTGTGCTCAGCACATCCTCGTCGTGGGGGCTGTCATCGACGATTACTACGTCGGTGGTGAGCGC
The DNA here is from genome assembly GCA_963734655.1 of uncultured Acidimicrobiaceae bacterium. Classification (GTDB taxonomy): domain Bacteria; phylum Actinomycetota; class Acidimicrobiia; order Acidimicrobiales; family RAAP-2; genus RAAP-2. The sequence continues at coordinate 481,606 of CAVTHY010000002.1, forward strand.
GGTCAGGCGTCGCCGCGTCGCGCGACCTTCCACGCCGTAGCCAAAGATGCCGACGCGACGTCCGGCGAGGTCAACGAAGCCAGTGGGCCGGAACACGGCTATACCCTTCGGGTTCGAGCAGTTCATCGAATGCCCGGTCGCGCGGGGTTAGCCGCGCGAGTTCGCCGAGGCGCGTCACGTCGTGCCACTCGGGCAGTTGGCTGACGAAGCGCAGCGCGACCGCACTCTCGTCGGGGTCACCCACGCATTCGAAGGGCTTGTGCTCGAGACCCAAGCCAATCAGTGAGCGTAGCGAAGGGTCCAGCCGCGCGTCCGACAGCGGTTCGGCGTCGAAGATGTCGTGCAGGGCATCACGCTCGATGAAGGGCGCGAGAATCAGGTTGATGAAGAGACACTTGTCGCACACGCCGCACCAGTTGGTCGCGCGATCACCCGGTCGCTGAGTGAAGGCGCGGTTGCAACTGCGAAATACGTAGTGGTACTGGTGGGCTCGGGCGAATTGCTGGGCCACCCACAACTCGCTGCGGTTGCGAAGATAACTGGCGGCCACGAACTCTGGTCCCACCCGTTCCTCCAGGGCCGCACCCAACAGGACCTCGGCGGCCCAGGACTTGGACCACTGGTGGTTGATATCACGATCCCTCCAGCGCAGGTTCGGCGCCGAGGCCGAATGCTCATTGCTCATTGCGACGGCGCCGTGGCCCGACGCGAGGGCCGCGAGGGCCGCGAGTACGGTGATCATCGCGGTGACGGGCACGTGACCGTTGTAGAAGTTGTCGTCACCGCGCAGGATCTGCGCGTCGAGGTGGCGCGTCGCGCGCACGACGTCGAGTCGGGTCACCGCGGCGGTGGCTTCGAGGGGCGCGAAGCGACCGGCGGCGGGGCTCACGATGAAGAGAGCCCGATCCAGGTGGTCGAGCTCGTTCACGGTGACGACCGAGTCGATGCCGCCGCCGAAGGGTATGAGCACTCGCGAGATGTCAATGGTCGGTTGGAAGGTGGTGACGTCGACGCCTCCGCTGATGACGACGTCGTCGAGGGGGAGGTCGTTGCGAAAGGAGAATTCGCCGAGTCCGTCGTGCAGCGCCGCGGCGAAGAGCGCGCGCCCGTGGGGGCCCACTGGCGTATCACCGAGGTCGACGCGCCGCGCCGCGCCCGTCTTGTAGTACGACAGGCCCGCCAAGAGGTACCAAAGTTGAGCCACGGCGACGAGGGCGGGACGACGCAGTGACGTCACGCCTTCGAAGGTGACGCGCTCGGCGAAGTGGCGGCCGTCGAGTTCATAGTGACCCACGAGTGAATCCTCGTCCACCTCGAGGCCCACGTAACGGAACGTTTCGGCGCGAATCACCTGTCTCCTTCCTTCGCAGATGCATCGTAGAGCCGTCGCGCGACCATGCCGAAACGTCCACAAGGACGCTGCGCTCGGTCCGAGAAGAAGAACGTGCCGCCGTCGGTCGTGGGCGCGCACAGAGCGATGCTGCTCGTCGCGACACCGCCCAGGGTCAGTTGGTGCTGGGCGATCACCGCAAGGTCCAACCGACTGCGGTCGCCGACATCCGCGTGGACCGCCCCGTCGACCTCGAGGAAATGTTGAGCCACATCGGGGCCCACTTGGTACCCGCTCGTCGAGATGTGCGGTCCGACGACGACGCGTAGCGCGCCGGGATTCTCGAAATGGGCCAACGTGGCGGCGATCACGCCGGCTACCAGCCCGCGCCAACCGGCGTGGACCACGGCGAATCGTGGACCCGCAGTATCGATCATGAGGAGGGGGAGGCAGTCGGCCACCAACACGCACAGTGCCACGTCACTCCGGGTGCTCACCAGGGCGTCACCGACGAGCGGCCCATTGTTCCATTGGTCGATGTCGTTCACGTGGGTTCCGTGAACTTGGTGTGAGGTCACCAGAGCGGTCGCGTCGAGTTGCTGGGCCGCGGCGACACGGCGGCGATTCTCGGTGACGTGGGCAATGTCATCACCGACGTGGGTGGCCAGATTGAGACTGTCGTAGGACCCGACGCTTACACCGCCGCCTCGTCCCGTCACGAATGAGTCCACGCCCCACTGGCGTGTCTCGTCGAGTTCGTAGAGAGGTAGGTTTTCTCGCCAGCCGCCGACGAGGTTCAGTGTGGTGAGCACGAGGGACAGGTTCCGTTGAGTTCAAGGACGTGGCGCAGATCGCGGTAGCCGAAGCGCTCAGCGATGTCGTGGGCCCAACTCTCGAGCTCGGGGGCGTCGACTTCGACAGTGGCCCCGCACGTGCGACACGACAAGTGGTGGTGGTGTGAGTCGTCGACACAGTGCCGGTAAAGAGCCTCTCCGCGGTCGGTCATGACGACGTCGACGAGCCGGGCGTCCGATAGCTTTTTGAGTTGACTGTAGACAGTGGCGAGGGCCACCTCACCGCCATCGCGGACAATCAAACCGTGCAAATCCTGTGCACTGACGAAGCCCTGGACCCGTTCCAGGGCGCGAATGACCTCGCGGCGTTGATTGGTGTTGCGGGTGGCGGACACGGTTCCATGGTAGTCGAGTAGCACTTGTTGATTGGAATGATTCCGGCTAACATAACAAGAATGGTTCTAGAAAGTGGGCAAGGCCGGTTTCGGATGACGGTGGTCGTGGCGCTGATATTCGGCTCGTTGACCCTCGCAGCGTGCGGTTCGACGGCCACCACACCGGGGGTGATCCAGGTGGTGGGAGCCGAAGTCCAGTACGGTGACGTTCTTGCCCAGGTCGGCGGCCCCTACGTTCACGTGACCTCGATGATGAGTAATCCCAATACCGACCCGCACAACTTCGAGGCGAGTCCAAGTGTGGCGCGGGCCATTGCCTCGGCGCAGCTGATCGTGCAGAACGGCGCGGGCTACGACACGTTCATGAACCAACTCGAGGCCGCGTCGGCGAGTTCGTCTCGAAAGGTTCTCACCATTGCCACGTTGCTGCATAAAGACTCCGCGACCAATCCCCATTTCTGGTACTTGCCGACGTTGATGCCGACACTGGCGCACCAGGTCGCCCTCGATCTCGCCAAGATCGCCCCGTCGCACGCCGCGTACTTCCACGCTCGGGACCTCGCCTTTCAATCGTCGTGGCGCGCGGTGACCCAGGCCCTCGCCGCGGGGAGCCGTGATCTGGCTCACCGCCCAGTCGCCACCACCGAGCCGGTGGGGGACTATTTATTGGCCGCACTCGGGCTCGACAACCTGACGCCCTTTCGCTTCCAGGCCGACGTGATGAACGGCATCGATCCCTCACCACAGGACATCGTGACTCAGCAGAATCTCTTGAATAATCACCAGGTGGGTGCACTGTGCTTCAACGCCCAGGTCTCGAGCCCCGTCACGACAGCTCTGCGCAGCCTGGCGACGAAGAACAAGGTGCCGCTGGTGGCGATTTATGAGACCATGCCCGCGGGCCAGCACGTGCAGGGGTGGATGCTCCTGGAAATCAAGGCAATCGAGGCTGCCCTCATTCACGCAACGTCGACGGTGGGTTTCGCGTGAGTACGATCGCGACCATTGTCGACGTGCGAGGTGTAGACGTCGAACTCGGGGGCCGACGAGTCCTGACCAACGTGAACTTTCAAGTGGAGTCGGCGGAGTTCACCGGGCTGATCGGATCCAACGGTGCTGGCAAGACCACGCTGCTGCGCATGATGCTGGGCCTTATCTCACCCACGCGAGGTGAGGTCCTCTGGCCCACCAACGCGCGCGAGGAGCGCCGCGTCGGTTACGTGCCCCAGAAGGTGACCCTCGACGTCGACGTGCCGCTTCGGGTGCGCGATTTTGTGGCTCTGGGCGACGACGGGCACCGTTACGGACTGCGTCGTCGTACCCGCACGACATGGGAGCGGGTGGAAGAGATGCTCGACGCGGTGGAGGCGAGCGAGCTCGCCGACCGTCGGATCGGCGCCCTCTCGGGTGGCGAGCTCCAGCGGGTCCTGATGGCGCACGCACTCGTCAGTCGACCCGAACTTTTGTTACTCGACGAACCATTGGCGAACCTGGACCCGGGCGCCACCCAGGACATCGTCGAGTTGTTGGCCAAAGTGCGTGATCGCCAACACGTGGCCATTCTCCTGTCGGCGCACGATATCAATTCACTGATTGGGGTGATGGACCGCGTGGTCTATATCGCCAACGCCCACGTGGCGAGCGGACCCACTGATGAGGTAGTGCGACCTGACGTCTTGAGTGCACTCTACGGACACCACGTCGACGTGGTCCGCGTGCATGGACGTGTTCTGGTGGTGAGCGGTGATCCGATGGAACCCGTCGCGGCGCATCCCGACGTCGTGGTTGAGTGATCGTGAGCTGGCTGTTCGAACCTGGTTTGTGGTCTAACCCGGCGGTACGCACGGGCATGGGTGTGGGAGCGGTGGTGGCGGTGGTTTCGGCTCTGGTGGGTCTCTTCACGGTGATGCGTTCACAGTCCTTCGCCGGCCACGCCCTGGCCGACGTGGCCCTCGCAGGCGGCGCGGGCGCGGGTGTCCTCGGCGTGTCGCCCCTGGCGGGATTCGTGGTGGGATCACTGGCGGGCGCGGGGGCGATGGAGGCAATAGGGGTAGAACGGGTGCGCCAGCGTGACGTCGCGACCGGTGTCGTCTTGGGTGCCGCCACGGGGCTCTCCGCGCTGTTCTTGTACCTCATCACCATTAATTCCTCGAGCACCGGCTCGACGCAACTGATTCTGTTCGGCTCGCTCTTCAGCGTCTCGAATTCGACCTTTCTCATAGTGCTGGCTTTGAGTGCGCTGGTGTCTGTGACGCTGGCCTCATTGGGCCGACCCTTGCTCTTCGCGTCCCTGAGTCCCGACGCCGCCATGGCGCGCGGCGTGGCCGTTTCGCGAGTGACGCTGGCCTTCACCCTGCTCGTCGCCGTGACCGTAGGTCTCTCGTCGATCGTGATCGGAGCCGTGCTCTCGACCGCCCTGCTGATCGGTCCGCCGGCGGCGGCGTTGCGTCTCGGACGACGATTGTCGACGACGCTCGTAGTCGCGTCGAGTCTGGGGGTGGTGGCCGTGGTCCTCGGTGTCGTGTTGAGCTACGACAGTTTCTACTGGTGGCCCTCGCACCGGGCGTTGCCGGTCAGTTTCTGTGTCGTGACCCTCGTGGTGCTTGAGTTGCTGGCGGTCAATCTGGTTCGCTGGATGAATCGTCGCCGGGAACGGGTGGTGGTGTGATGTTCTCGAGCTTCATGACCAACGCCTGGATCGTCGGGACCGTGGTGGCGTTGCTGGCGGGCGCGACCGGATTCTTCGTGGTTTTGCGCGGCTCCTCCTTCGCGGCGCACGCCGTGCCCAATGGTGCTTTCGCCGGTGCCGCGGGCGCCACGCTCGTGGGCGTGGCACCCCTGTGGGGGCTGGTCAGTTTCGCGATGGTGGCGGCACTGGGCATCGGCGCGTCGCGACGGCACCGCAGCGACGTCGCCACGGCGATGGCGTTGGTCTTAATGCTCGCGCTCGGGGCGGCCTTCTTGTCGTTGAGCGCCGCCTACGAACCCCAAGTGCAGGCCCTACTCTTCGGGGAGATTCTGGGCGTCGCGTCCTCCTCCATCACGTCGGTCCTCCTCATCAGTGTGGTTTGCGCGGCGGCTCTGGCGGTGATGTACCGCCCTCTGTTGTTCAACGCCGCCGCGCCCGATCTCTCGGCGGCGCGCGGACTCAATCCCACGGTGCTCGAGATGAGCTTCATGATCACCCTGGCGCTCGGCTCGGCGCTGACGGTACCGGTGGTGGGGGCGTTACTGAGTTTCTCCCTCACCGTTGGTCCCCCGGCCGCCGCGCGACTCCTGACGCGACGACCCGCCAGTGCGCTGGCGGGCTCGATGATCTTGAGTGTGCTGACACTGTGGGTCTCTATCGCCGCGTCCTACGAGACGAATCTGCCCGTCGGCTTCTATGTCGGGACGTTGAGCGCGCTCGTGTACGTCGGGGTGCGCGCGGCGACTCGGGTGAGGACTCGACGTGCGTAATCTGGCGACGTGAATCTCCTCGATGACTGCGCCTTTCCCGTGGCGGGTACGGCGGTGGATCTGGCGGTGTCGGGTGGTCCCGATTCGCTCGGGCTGTTGTTGTTGGCTCTCGACGCCGGACTGCACGTTCGAGTGCACCACGTTGATCACCACGTACGGGCGACGAGTTCCGACGACGCACGCTACGTCCAAGAAGTTTGCGCTCGTTTTCAGGTGCCGTGCGAGGTGCACGACGTGCGGCTGGAGACGGGCACCAACTTCGAGGCCCTCGCGCGCGCGGCGCGGCGCCGGGTTATGCCCGAAGGTATCTTGACGGGTCACACCATGGACGACTTGGCCGAGACCGTGTTGTTGAACATGTTGCGCGGGGCGGGCATCGAGGGACTGAGCCCCATGGTCGACGACCCCTCCAAACCGTTGCGAGCGGTGCGCCGGCGGGACCTGCACTTCTACGTGGTTGACTCCGATCTCGCACCGCGCTACGACGAGACGAATGACTCACGTGACTTTCGCCGTAACCGCGTGCGCCACGAATTGCTGCCCGTGATGAACGAGGTGGCCGAGCGCGACGTCGTGCCCTTGCTGGCGCGCCAGGCCCGTGTGCTGCACGAGGATCGTCGCTGGCTCGACGAGCTCTCGCGGGCCGACGTCGCAGTGAATCTCGATGGGGCCGACTGCCGTGACCTCATCCAATGGCCGCGGGCGCGCCTCACGCGCTGGCTGCGGGTTCATTTGGTCACGTTGACCCCCGAGGGCGAGACCTATCCGCCCTCGGCTGACGAGATCGCGCGCGCCCTGTGTGTGGTGCGCGGCGAGGTGGTGGCCTGTGAGCTGAGCGGGGGACGTCGACTCTCTCGCAGTGGCCAACGCCTCACTTTGGTCTGAGGCCCTCCACTACGCTGTCGAAGCATGGGTTCACTTTCTCGCGATGACTTCACCGCCCTCTGGGCCCAGGACGACCTGGGTGAGGTGGTGGTCTCAGCGAAAGAGATCGCCGACCGAGTCGGTGAACTTGGTCGCCAGATCACCCGTGATTACGCCGCACGTCCTCCGCTGCTGGTGTGCGTCCTCAAGGGAGCGGTCAATTTCATGGCCGACCTCATGCGCGCCATCGAGTTGCCCGTCGAGATTGACTTCATGGCCGTCTCCTCCTACGGGGCCGCTACTAAGACGAGTGGTGTCGTTCGAATCGTCAAGGACCTCGACGTGGACCTTGCGAATCGTGACGTTTTGATAGTCGAGGACGTCGTTGATTCCGGTCTTACTCTCAATTACCTCCGCCAGTACCTCGGCGCGCGCAATCCACGCAGCCTCGACGTGTGCGCCCTGCTCTTGAAGGAAGGCGAGCAGCGCGTGGAGCAGTCCCTCAAGTACGTGGGTTTCTCCATTCCCGCGCATTTCGTCGTGGGCTACGGTCTCGACGTGAACGAGCGCTACCGCAATCTGGACGCGATCTACACGTTCATTGGCGAGGTCTAGTCGTGGTCGACCGCGATCGGGTCGCGGGACTGATTCGTGAATTGCTCGCCGCCATTGGCGAGGACCCTGAGCGTGCGGGGCTGCTCGAGACGCCGCGCCGCGTGGCCGACATGTACGTCGAACTCTTCGAAGGATTCGACAGCGATCCGGGCGAGCACCTCGCGGTCACCTTTGAAGAGGGGCACGACGAGATGGTGATGGTGCGCGATATCCCCTTCACGTCACTGTGCGAGCACCACTTGGTGCCCTTCACCGGTCTGGCGCACGTGGCCTACCTGCCCGGCATCGAAGGACGGATCACCGGTCTGTCGAAGATGGCTCGCCTCGTTGAGGGGTACGCGCGCCGCTTGCAGGTCCAAGAACGTATGACTACGCAGATCGTCGAGGCCATGGAGCGGGTCATGGAGCCGCGCGGCTCGATCGTCGTCATTGAGGCGGAGCACTTTTGCATGTCGATGCGCGGGGTCAAGAAGGCGGGATCGACCACGGTCACTTCCGCGGTGCGCGGGGTCTTCCGCGACGACGCGTCCTATCGGGCCGAAGCACTGCAGTACATCCATCAGCGCAGGTCTACGTGGCGTTGAGTCGCGTTTCGAAGGGCCCGTCGGTGATGGGCATCGTGAACGTGACGCCCGATTCCTTCTTTGCCGCGGCACGAACTGCGGCCGGTGACCAGGCCATCGCGCGCGGTAACGAGCTCTTCGCGTGGGGCTGCGACATGGTCGACGTGGGTGGAGAATCGACCCGACCCGGGGCTCACGACGTGCCCCTTCACGAGGAACTCGAGCGCGTGTTGCCAGTGGTGAGCGCTCTCGCGACTCGGGGTCCAGTCTCGATCGACACACGTAAGCCCGAGGTGGCCCGCGCCGCGGTCAGCGCTGGCGCCCAGGTGATCAACGACGTTTCGGGTGCCCTGATTGAAGTCGCCGGCGAGTTGGGAGTGGGCTACGTGGCGATGCATTCACGCGGCACACCCCAGACGATGCAGGTTGATCCGCACTACGACGACCTGCTCGGTGAGGTGCTCAGCGCCCTTGAGGTCATGGCGCGACGAGCGCGTGAGGTTGGGGTCACACAATTGTGGTTGGACCCGGGTATTGGCTTTGGCAAGACCCTCGACCATAACTTGACCCTGGTGGCGCGCTGCGCGGACTTCGTTGAACTGGCGCGGCGTTACGACGCCGGGGTCCTCATCGGCACGAGTCGCAAGCGGTTCCTGGGCCTGCTCGGGCCCGAGGTACTCGACGTCGACGAGCGTCTCGAGGGTTCGATCGGCACCGAGGCCTGGGCCCTGATGAGTGGCGTCGCGATGATCCGGGTCCACGACGCTCCCGTGGCTCTGCAAATGCGCGAGTTGGTCGGACGTCCCGTGGCGGAGGTTGGCTCGTGAGGGGCAAATGGGCGGCGGGAATCGAACCGCGCGGTTTCACCTGGGTCTACAGGGGCATCCTGGCGGTTTCGGAGCGTCCGGGGGGTTCCACTGCGGTGCACCGGCGGGTACGCCGCGATGAAGAATTGCTCTGGCTTAAGCATCAGGGGTTCGCGCGCGTGGTGTCAATTCTGCCGGTCATGCAGAACCTGGACGCGTATCTCGAGCACGGTCTGAGCGCGAGTCACTACGCTCTGCGCGGAGGGCCTCAGCAGCGCGAGGTCCTCGAAGCGTGTTACCTGGACCTCTCGAATTCGATGAAGAACAACGTGGCCGTGCTCTTGCACAGTGATGACGTGTCGGACCGCTTACTCGGGGTCCTCGCGGGATACCTCGTATGGTCGCACAAGGTCGAGTCCGCGCCAGGCTCCATCGCGCTGATCGAGCGACTCTTTCGACGCTCCCTCGGACCCGACGGCCGCGAGATCTTGATGAGCCTGCCCGAGTCCCCGAAGGATGTCGAGCGATGAGTGACGTCATTGAGATCCGGGCGCTGCGCGTTAGTGCCATCGTCGGCGTGTTGGCCGAGGAACGAGGGCGAGAACAACCGCTGGTGATCGACGTCGATTTTCAGCGACCCTTTCGTGACGCGGTCGCGTCCGATGACCTGACGGGTACCACTAATTACGCCGACGTCGTGGCGCTGGTTGAATCGTAGTCGTGTCGAGGGCGTTTCTTTTTGCTCGAGACCCTGGTGCACCGAGTCGCTCAGGCGGTGCTCGATTTCGACCCCGCCATTGAGTGGGCGAGGGTGCGCGCTCACAAGACGGAGCCGCCCGTGCCCCAGGACGTGGCGTCACTGCGGCGTGTCGTGCACCGCGCATCGCGGGCCGTGACTCGGGCGTATTTCTCACTCGGCACCAATGTGGGTTGTCGCGCCTTGTACCTGTCACAGGGCGTACGAATGGTGACGCGAGAACGACGTCAGTCGCGTCTCGCGGGTGTATCGAAGCGAGCCGGTGGGTGGCGTGGCGCAAGATGACTTCTGGAACCTGATTCTTGAGGTGGAAACGTTGGCGACGCCGCGTGAACTTCTCGCGCGCGCCCAGCGAGCCGAGGCGGCCGCGCAGCGAACACGTGAGGTTCGCTGGGGGCCGCGCACCCTCGACGTCGACATCGTGTGGATCGACGGCGTTGTCTGCGACGACGTGGATCTCACGGTGCCGCACCCACGAATGTACGAGCGCAATTTCGTGCTAATCCCGTTGCGCGAACTACGAGCGGACCTCGTCGATGACACGGCCTTGGGTGGCGCCGAGGGTGCGGTGAGCGTTCTGGGTACACTCGAGACGTTGCTTTAACCGAACGGCACCCTCGGGGCCGGAACGGATGGCCCTCATGAACATTCTGATTGTCGGTGCCGGGCGAGCTGGGACCTCGTTCGCCAGCGCGCTGGCCGCTGCGCATCGGGTGACGTTGGTGCATCACGACGATGAGGCCGACCACGTTGGCGCAGATCTCGTGCTGCTGTGTGTGCCCGACGACGCCATTGCCGCCGCCGCCATCGAAACTTCGGTCGGGTCTCACACCGTGGTTGCGCACGTGGCGGGTTCGCGCGGACTCGAGGTTCTCGCGCCACACTCGCGTGTTGGTTCGTTGCACCCATTGGTGACAATGCCCGACGGGGTACTCGGCGCGCGGCGGTTGCTCGGGGGGGTGTTTAGCGTCGAGGGCGACGCATTATTGAATGACGTCGTGGCCTCACTCGGCGGACGCGTTGTGCGAGTACCCAGCGAACAGCGGGCCCTCTATCACGCGACGGCCGTCGTCGGCGGCCAACCATCTGGTGGCGCTACTGGGTCACGTTCGAAGTATCTGGCCCGAGCGACGCGGCTCGAGCTTGGCGACTTTTTGCCTCTGGCGCGACAGGCCCTCGATGACGTGGTGTCGTACGGGCCGGCGCGCGCCCTCACCGGGCCGGCCTCCCGCGGCGACATCGCAACGATCGCGGCGCACCTGCGGTCCCTGCCCGAAGAGGAACGTGACCTCTACGTGGCACTCAGCCAGCGTGCGATGCGTCTGGCCCAGGAGTCGGGGTCGTCGTGGAGCGCCTGAGTTCCCTGGCCTCGTGGCGAGAGTTCGCCCGGTCGACGCGCGACGCCGGTCGTCGAGTCGCACTGGTGCCTACGATGGGCGCCTTGCACGACGGGCACGCGTCGTTGGTGCGGCGCGCGCGGGACAACGGAGATGTCGTGGTGCTCACCGTCTTTCGTGAACCCCCGGCAGTTCTCCGACGCCGCGCGACCTGGCGCGGTATCCGCACACGCCCGAGGCCGATGTGGAACTGGCCCGCGCCAGTGGAGTGGACGCCTTGGTCACTCCGAGTCTCGAGGAGATGTGGCCGGATTATCCCGCCGACACGCTCACTACGGTCTCGGTGCGCGCACTTGGGCGACGTGCTCGAAGGGGTTGGATCGTCCGGGTCACTTCGACGGGGTGGCGAGCGTCGTGGCCAAGCTGTTCGCGATGAGCGGTCCGTGTCGGGCCTACTTCGGAGAGAAGGACTTTCAACAACTCGTGGTCGTGCGACGGATGGTGCGCGACCTGTCCTTCGACGTCGAGGTGGTGGGGTGCGTCGACGCAGCGTGAGCCGAGCGGACTGGCCCTGTCGAGTCGCAACGCGCGACTTAGCCCCGGCGGACGAGAACGCGCGACGGCGCTCTTTCGTGCACTTGGGGCGGCGCGCGCGTCGACGTCACCGGCCAGTGAGCGTCGCGCCCTCATGACTCGACGTGCTGCTGGCCGGCGGGTGTCGAGGTCGCTTACGCCGACATCGTCGACGTCGATACCTTGACGCCGATGAGCGACGACGAACGTCGGTCGCGGCGCGAGCGCTGGTGGCGGGATTCGTCGAGGGCGTGCGCCTCATCGATAATGAGGCAATCGATTTCGAGCCAAGGAGTTGAGGTGCTCTTAGCTATCGACGTGGGAAATACCGAGACGGTGATCGGCCTCTTCGGACCGGATCGGCCCGAACAGCCCGACGCAATGGGATTCGCGCGCGCCACCGGCGAGCACGGCCTGGTATATCACTGGCGCATCTCGACGCTCGCCGAGCGCACGCCCGACGAACACGCCATGATGCTGACCCAGTTGCTCGACCTCGAGGGACTGGACCTGCGTAGCGCAGTGAGCGCGATCGCGATCTCGTCGTCGGCCCCGACGGTGACCACGCAACTGCGTCGCATGGCGAACCGTTGGTTTTCCGACCTCGACGTGACGGTGATTGGGCCAGGAACCAAGTCGGGGATGCCCATCCTTTACGACAATCCGCGAGAAGTCGGCGCGGACCGTATCGCCGACGCGGTGGGCGCCTACGACCTCTACCCCGGGGCGCTAATCATCGTCGACATGGGCACCGCGACGGTGTTCGACGTGGTGTCGGCCAAGGGTGAGTACCTTGGCGGAGCCATCGCGCCGGGCGTAGCAATCTCGCTCGAGGCGCTCTATACCCAGGCCTCGGCTTTGCGCTCGGTGGAACTGGTGCGCCCGCGCTCGGTGATTGGTCGCTCGACGGTCGAATCCATCCAGTCCGGGGTCCTCTACGGCTTCGCCGGCCAGGTGGACGGGTTGGTGGACACGCATCAAAGCGGAACTCGGTGAGGCGACCGTCATCGCCACCGGGGGCCTCGCGGGCCTGATCGCGCCCGCACACGACGACCATTGAACACGTGGAACCGTGGCTGACCCTTCACGGATTGCGTATCGTTCATGAACGGAATCATTCAGGAGCCACCACGTGAACACCCCCTACAGCTTTGACCACAACGCCTTCGCCGCCTCGCTGCAGAGCGCCTACGCCCACCTGGAGGACGGCGAGGAGTCTGGAGTCGTCGTCAACGTGGCGGGGCGGGTGATGTTGATGCGCACCCAGGGCAAGTTGGCCTTCGCGACCCTGCGCGACTCGAGCGGTGAGATTCAACTCTTCGCGCTCGCCGCGCTGAGTGAGAACTTCGAGGACTTCGCCAAGTTGCACCTGGGGGACTGGGTCGGGGTGACCGGAGAGGTGGTGCGCACCAAGCGTGGCGAGCTCTCGATCAAGGTGCAGTCACTGGGTGCAGCTCGCTGAGGCCCTGCACAATTTCGGCGACAAGTGGGCGGGTATTACCGACTTCGACGTGCGCTACCGCCACCGCGAAGCCGACCTCTGGGCCAACCCCGACTCGCGCCAGTCACTCACGCGCCGCAGCCAAGTGGTGCGAGCCCTTCGCGAACGTTGCTGGGACGCGAACTTCACCGAGGTCGAGACGCCGATGCTCAACGCCATCGCTACGGGGGCCGCGGCGCGTCCTTTCACAACCTTTCACAACGCTCTCGACTCGGAATTCTTCTTGCGCATCGCGCCCGAACTCTGGCTCAAGCGCCTCGTCGTCGGTGGGTTCGAGCGGGTCTTCGAACTCGGACGGGTCTTTCGTAACGAGGGAGTGAGTCCGCGGCACAACCCCGAATTCACGATGCTCGAACTGTACGCGGCCTACTGGAATTACCTAGACATGATGGCGTTCACCGAGGAGCTCGTGGCGGGCGTGGCGATGGACGTGCTCGGCACCACCGAGGTCGAGTACCAGGGTCGAGTCTTCTCCTTCGCAGCGCCTTGGCCGCGGCGCACGATGGCCGAATTGGCATCGGAGGCAGTCGGCGAGGACGTGTCGGTACACACACCGCGCGCGCGGCTGGTAGAACTGCTCGCTCCTCACAACGTCGAAGTGCACGACTCCTGGGGTCCCGGACGCTGTTTGGCGGAACTCTTCGAGGCCACGTGCGAAGAATCCTTGTGGGATCCGATCTTCGTGACTGATTTTCCTGTCGAGGTCTCGCCGCTGGCGCGCCGTCACCAGGGCGATCCCGAACTCACCGAGCGCTTCGAGTCCTACGCCGCCGGACGAGAACTCTCCAATGGCTTTTCTGAACTCAACGATCCCGTTGATCAGCGTTCGCGCTTCGAGGAGCAGGCGCGCTTGGCCGCGGCCGGCGACCTCGAGGCGATGCGTATCGACGAGGATTACATCAAGGCCCTGGAGTGGGGGCTCCCGCCCACCGCGGGACTGGGAATCGGTGTGGACCGGTTGTCGATGCTGATTGCCGACGAGTCCAATATCCGCGAGGTGATCGCTTTCCCCACCCTGAAGCCGCTGCGCGACTAGTAGTCGGGAAAGCCCTCGAGCATCGAGGCGAGGAACGACGTGAGGCCGTCGACGCAGTCGCTCGCTCGGGACCACTTGGAGAGCCTCATCGGCTAGCGCGAGGAAACCCTGGGCGGCGGTGATCGTCGCTCGGGTACGCCCTGGCTCGCCACGACCAATTTGCGCGCACGCTCGCGGTCTTCGTCGTCGAGGGGCGAACCGAGTAGAGCGCGCAACTCCTCGCCGACCGTGGCGTCGCGAAGGGCCAACAGCGTCGGCAAGTTGTAGATGCCTTCGGCGAGGTCCTGGCCGGCGGGCTTGCCCAACTGGTTGTCGACGGCGATGACGTCGAGGACGTCGTCGCGCAACTGGTAGATCATGCCGAAACAGCGACCGAACTCCGTGAGTGCGTCGCGCACCTCGGGGCCGTGTCCGGCGGTGAGTGCTCCGATACGACAGCTCGCCGCCATCAGTGCGGCGGTCTTGCCTTCGATGGCTTCGTAGTAGTCGGATTCCGTGCGATCGACCGACCAGATCGTGCGTACTTCGGCTACCTGGCCGCGCGTCAGCCAGGCCAGGGTGTGGGCCATGAGACCGGCCACCTCGACCCCCAGGTCGGCCGCGATGCCCGCCGAACGCGCCATCAAGTAGTCGCCACCCACGATGGCGATCAAGTTGCCGTAGCGAGCGTTTACTGAGTCCACGTTGCGTCGAATATCGGCCTCGTCCATGACGTCGTCGTGGTAGAGCGATGCTAGGTGCATCAACTCGACCGATACGCCGCCCAAGAGGTCCTCACGCGTCGCCGCGCGCTCACCCATCGTGGCCGCCGCCACCGCGAGGATGGGACGAAGTCGTTTCCCCCCGGCGTAGATCAGGTGGGTTGTCACTTGGTCGAGGTAGTCGTCGCCGAAAATAACCGACTCGGCCAGGAGCGATTCCAGGCGCGCGAGGTCAGCTTCGACCGATTCGAGTTGAAGTCGCTCGTGGGGGTTCACCCCACCACCTTAGATGAGCGTCTTATGGCCCTATTAGGTGCAGAATGAAGTAATGCATCACCCCGGTACACTTCTATAACAAGTACGGCAAAGGACTCCAATTGTTCGAACGATTCACAGACCGGGCCCGGCGGGTATTAGTACTCGCTCAGGAAGAAGCGCGCGACCTCAACCACGCTTTCATCGGGACTGAACACATCTTGCTGGGCCTCATCCGCGAGGGTGAGGGCGTAGCAGCTAAGGCCCTCGACGCCCTGGGCGTGACATTCGACGTGGTGCGCGAGAAGGTCGAGGAGGCCATCGGCCCCAACTCCAACCCGAGCCCCGGTTCACCGCCCTTCACGCCTCGCGCCAAGAAGGTCCTTGAGCTGAGCCTGCGCGAAGCGTTGCAGTTGGGCCACTCCTACATCGGCACCGAGCACATGTTGCTCGGGCTCGTGCGCGAGGGTGACGGCGTCGCCGCTCAGGTCTTCAACGACCTCGGCGCCGACATGGCACGCGTGCGCACCCAGGTGATCCAGATGATGTCGGGTCAGGCGGGTAAGGAAGCCGGACCGAGTTCGACGACGAGTTCGAAGTCGGACTCGGAGTCCTCGGGCGGCTCGGCCGTCTTGGACCAGTTCGGTCGCAATTTGACGCAATTCGCCCGCGAGGGCAAGCTCGACCCACTGGTCGGGTCGCGACAAGGAAGTCGAGCGCGTGATGCAGGTGCTCTCGCGTCGCACCAAGAACAACCCGGTGCTGATCGGCGAGCCGGGCGTAGGCAAGACCGCCATCGTCGAGGGCCTGGCCCAAAAGATCGTGGCCAACCAGGTGCCCGTGACACTGGCGGACAAGCAGCTCTACACGCTCGACCTCGGGGCGCTGGTGGCCGGAAGTCGTTACCGCGGTGACTTCGAGGAGCGCTTGAAGAAGGTGTTGAAGGAGATTCGCACCCGTGGCGACATCATCCTCTTCATCGACGAGATCCACACCCTGGTGGGTGCGGGTGCCGCCGAGGGAGCGATTGACGCGGCGTCGATCCTCAAGCCGATGCTGGCGCGCGGTGAGTTGCAGACCGTTGGTGCGACGACCATCGACGAGTATCGCAAGCACATCGAGAAGGACGCCGCCCTCGAGCGCCGGTTCCAGCCCGTCAAGGTGGAGCAGCCCTCGATCGCGATGACCATCGAGATCTTGAAGGGGCTGCGCGAGGTCTACGAGGAGTTCCACGCCGTCAAGATCACTGACCAGGCCCTCATCGCCGCTGCCAATCTGGCGGATCGTTACATCGCGGACCGATTCTTGCCCGACAAGGCCATCGACCTCATCGACGAGGCCGGTAGTCGACTGCGTATCCGTCGCATGTCTGCGCCGCCCGCGGCCAAGCGTTTCGATGAGGACATCGCGCGCGTGCGCGCGGACAAGGAATCGGCCATGGAGAAGGGCGCCCTCGAACAGGCCAAAGCTCTCGAGGAGCAGGAGCGCGATCTCATTGCCAAGAAGGATGAACTCGACGCGACCGTGAAGGCTTCGGGTGGCGACACCTTCGACCTGGTGGACGAAGAGACCATCGCCGAGGTGCTGGCGAACTGGACCGGCATCCCGGTCTATCGTCTCACCGAGGAGGAGACCTCTAAGTTGTTGCGCATGGAGGACGAACTCCACAAGCGCATCATCGGCCAGGACGAGGCAATCATCGCACTCTCACGGGCAATCCGTCGCACCCGCGCGGGTTTGAAGGACCCCAAGCGTCCCGGTGGCTCGTTCATCTTCCTCGGCCCCACCGGTGTCGGCAAGACCGAGCTCGCCAAGACCCTGGCCGAGTTCCTCTTCGACGACCAGGACGCGTTGATCCAGCTCGACATGAGCGAGTACATGGAGAAGCACTCGGTTTCGCGTCTGGTGGGTTCGCCCCCGGCTACGTCGGATACGACGAGGGTGGTCAACTCACCGAAGCGGTGCGGCGCAAGCCGTTCTCCGTTGTGCTCTTCGACGAGGTCGAAAAGGCCCACCCCGACGTCTTCAACACCTTGTTGCAGATCCTCGAGGACGGTCGCTTGACCGACTCCCAGGGTCGTGTCGTTGACTTCAAGAACACGATCTTGATCATGACCTCGAACCTCGGCACCGCCGACCTGCGAAAGACCATCGGATTCTCCAAGGGCACGCGACCTGGCCAGTCACGAGCGTATGAAGGAGAAGGTGCACCAGGCGCTGAAGGCGCACTTCCGTCCGGAGTTCCTGAACCGCATCGACGACACCATCGTCTTCCACGAGTTGACCAAGGACGAAGTCATCGCCATCGCTGACCTGTTCATCTCGCGCCTGCGTGATCAGTTGGCGGTGCAGGGACTCGGACTCGAGCTCTCGGCGGCGGCCCAGGCCTACCTCGCCGAAAAGGGCTACGACCCCGAACTGGGTGCACGTCCGTTGCGTCGCGCCATCCAGACCTACGTCGAGGACGTGCTGAGCGAGAAGATCCTGTTCAAGGAGTTCCACGCGCCCCAGACCATCGTCGTCGACGTGGTCGAAGGTGCCGACGGTCCGACCTTGAGCTTCGAAGGCGTCGAGGGTCTTCCGCCCTCGGTCGACTTCGAGGACCTCTCACCCAACGCGTAGTCGTCACACACGATCCTAGAGTTGGTCGGGTGAAGACCCACTCCGTGCACGTCTGTCGCGAATGCGGCACCACGTCGCCGCGCTGGGTGGGTCGTTGTCCGGGTTGTGCGGCGTGGAACTCGCTAGACGAGGAGTTGGTCGGCCATCGCGAGCGCGTCTGCACCGTTGACGCACGACCACTGTTGCCCTGCACACCATCGAGGGCGATCACGAGCGGCGCCTCTCTACGGGCGTGTGCAGAACTCGACCGAGTGCTCGGCGGCGGGTTGCTCGCGGGTTCGACCACGCTGCTCTTCGGCGAACCCGGAGTGGGTAAGTCCACGCTGGCGCTGATGAGTCTGCGCGCATTGGCGATCGCGGGAGCGTCGGTGCTGCTCATCGGCGCCGAGGAGTCGGCCGCCCAAGTCGCCCAACGTGCTCGGCGCCTGGGGCCCGTTCCCGAGGGGCTCGAGGTCGCTACCACGACATCGGTGGCCACCGCGCTCTCGCTCATCGAAGAACGCCGACCCCACGTCTGCGTCATCGACTCGATCTCGGCGATGAGCGACGACGACCTCGGTGAGCGTGGCTGGGTCGGTGCCCCAGGTGCGCAACGCCGCCGAGCGGCTGTGCGCACTGGCCAAGATCGATCGGCACCGCGCTGATCCTGGTCGGGCACGTCACTAAGGACGGTGAACTGGCGGGCCCTCGGGCCCTCGAGCACCTCGTCGACACCGTGGTGCGCATCGAGGGTGACCGCTACGGCACCCTGCGCGTCGTGCGTGCGATCAAGCACCGCTTCGGACCCACCGGCGAGGTGGGGCTGCTCGAGATGGTCAATGAAGGTCTGCGTGATTTGCCCGAGGCGGCGATGACGTTGGGCCATCGACGTCGCCGACGTGCCCGGGGTGGTCTTTACCGTGACCAACGACGGCTCGCGTTCGTTTCTCGTCGAAGTCCAGGCGCTGGTCGCATCGAGCTCTGGATCACCGCGGCGCGTGGCGCACCAGGTGTCCTCGCAACGACTTTCCCTGATGCTGGCGGTTCTCGAGGCGCGCTGCGCTATCGACGTCAGCGCCGCCGACGTCTTTGCCGCGACGGCGGGGGGATTGGCCGCCACCGAACCGGGCGTCGACCTGGCGTTGGCCCTGGCGGTCGCGTCGGCGGCGGTGGGTTTCTCGGTCCCGCGCTCGCTGGTCGCGGTGGGCGAGGTGGGACTCGCCGGTGAACTGCGCGCGGTGAGCGGGCTCACCCGGCGCGTTCGTGAGGCCCAGCGTCTGGGCGCCAGCGTGATGGTCGTCCCCTCGGCGGGGGAACTCGACGACGTCGCGGGAGTGAGCGTGCGGCGTTGCGCGTCGTTGGCCGAGGCGATCGGCGCCACGCGCGACGACTGATCGTGAAGGCGGTGGTGTAGCCGTTGATTGCCGGCTGACCACCCAGGTGGGCGTAGAGCAGCTTCGAACCGGGCTCGAAAGCGCCCTCGCGCACTAGGTCGATGAGTGCCGCCATCGACTTTCCTTCGTAGACCGGGTCGACAATCATGCCCTCGAGTCGCGCCACGAGGCGGATGGCTTCGATTGTCTTCGCGTCGGCGACGCCGTACACGCCAGCGTGCCAGCGATCGAGCAGGACTACCTCGTCGTCGGCGAGCTCACGTCCGAGTTCGATGGCGTCCGCGGTGCGCTGTGCGATACGCCTGATCTGCTGCCAGGTCTGTTCGACCGTGGCTGACGCGTCGATGCCGATGACGTCCTGGGCCCGTCCGGAGTGCGCGAAACCCGCGATCATGCCCGCTTGGGTCGAACCCGTCACGGAGCAGACAATGACGCTGTCGAAACGCAACCCGAGTTCGGCCTCCTGGTCCTCGACCTCGAACGCCCAGCCCGCGAAACCGTGGCCGCCCAAGGGGTGGTCCGACGCACCCGCGGGGATGGCGTACGGCTTGCCACCCCTCGCCTCGACATCGGCGAGGGCCTGCTCCCAGGAAGGGCGAAAGCCAATGTCGAACGAGGCCGGATCGAGTCGCACTTCGGCGCCCATCAAGCGCGAGAGGAGGATGTTGCCCGTGGTCTCGTAATGCGGCTCGTCCCAGTGCACCCAGTGCTCTTGGACCAGGACGCACTTGAGTCCCAAGTGGGCCGCGACCGCGGCCACCTGACGGGTGTGATTGGACTGCACCCCACCAATCGAGACGAGCGTGTCGCAGCCTTGAGCCAGGGCCTCCGCGGCCAGGTATTCGAGCTTGCGGGTCTTGTTGCCACCAAAGGCCAGACCGGAGTTGACGTCTTCGCGCTTAGCCCAGATCTCGACGCCTCCGCCGAGGTGTTCGCTCAAGCGATCAAGGCGTTGTAGGGGCGAACGGCCAAATGTGAGTGGAATGCGGGGGAAGGCTTCGAGGGCTTCGCGAGTCACGGTTCTCCTTAAGATCCGGCTTGGACACCGCCATATTGACACCTGGGCATTGGTCGTGGGGTCTCATCTGACACGATTGTCAAAAAATTTGGTAGAATATCTAATCCCCTATTGCGCAGTTGCGCGTCTTTTCTTTGAGGAGAACCCGAGTCATGGCTACTCATAAGTACAAGAAGGGTGATCGTCTCGTTTACCCTCATCACGGGGCTTGCACGGTCGAAAAGATCGAGAAGATGACCGCCTTCGACGTCAAGCAGGACTACCTGAAACTCAAGGTCGCCTACACCGACCTGATCTTGATGGTTCCCGTCGCCAACGCCGAATCGGTGGGCTTGCGCGAAGTCATTAACGACGAAGAGGTCGAGGAGGTCTTCGCGGTGCTACGTAAGAAGGAAGCACGCATGCCGACGAACTGGTCGCGTCGTTTCAAGAACCACTCAGAGAAGTTGCGCTCCGGTGATATTTACCAGGTCGCCGAAGTCGTGCGGAATCTGTCGATCCGTGACAAGGACAAGGGCTTGTCGGCAGGCGAAAAGCGCATGCTGACGCGCGCGCGCCAGATACTCGTCTCGGAGCTCACCTTCGCTCTCAACGTGGACACTGACGCGGCGGAGGAAAAGCTCGCCTCGGTGCTGCCATAGTCGTGTCGGTCGCCGCCATTGTCGTGGCGGGCGGCCGCGGTGTTCGCTTCGGCGGACCCAAGCAGTTCTCGTCCATTGGAGACATGAGCGTGGCGGCGCGGTCGGTGCACGCCACGCGGTCGGTCGCTGATTTTGTGGTGCTCGTCGTTCCGGAGGATTACCGCGGGGCGGGTGAGGGTGCCGACGTGGTGGTGATTGGTGGCGAGAGTCGGGCGGCCTCGGTGCGCGCGGGCCTGGCGTCCCTGCCCGCGTGCGAAGTAGTGGTGGTGCACGACGCGGCGAGGCCCCTGGCCTCACGCGCCCTGTTCGATGCCGTGGTCGCAGCCGTTCAGTCGGGAGCCGACGGTGCGATTCCGGGGTTGCGGGTTACCGATACCGTCAAGCGCGCGGCGACGCGTGAAGGTCGAGCCGTCGTCGTGGAGACACTGCGACCGAAATGAACTCGTGATGGTCCAGACACCCCAGGCTTTTCGTCGCGACGTTCTCGAGCGCGCCCACGCGGCGAACCGACGACGCTACCGACGACGCGGCACTGGTTGAAGCCGCGGGTGGCACCGTCGTCATCGTGATGGGTGAGATGAACAATCTCAAAATCACCGAGCCCGACCGACTTAGCCCGGGTGGCCTCAGCACTAGAGGACGATGAATGAGAATCGGTCATGGGATCGACGTGCACCGTTTCAGTGACGACGCGAATCGGGAATTGCGCCTGGGTCTGGTGCGTATCGATGGCGCGATTGGTCTGGTCGGGCACTCCGATGCCGATGTGGTCACGCACGCGTTGATCGACGCCCTGCTCGGCGCGGCCAACCTAGGCGACATCGGTCGACATTTCCCCGACAGCGATCCCCAGTTCGCTGGGGTCGCCTCACGCACCATGTTGGTCGAAGTTCTACACCGTGTTGCCGTCGCGGGTTTTCGTCCGATATCTGCCGATATCACGATCATCGCCGAGCGACCGAAGCTGGCTCCGCACATGCCGGCCATGTCGGAGGAGCTGTCAGAAGTACTCAGTTGTGTCGTGTCCGTCAAGGCCACCACCGCTGAGGGGCTGGGAGCACTCGGGCGGGCCGAAGGCATCGCGGCGACGGCCGTCACCCTATTGGAGGAATTGCAATGAGCCCGCGTCCCGCACCCCGTCGAGGTCCCCAAGGTCGACCGTCACGCCAGGGAGGTCGACCGATGACCGGTGGGCAGGTGGGTGGGCCACGTCGCGCGCCGAGTCGAGAGAAGGAGGGTCTCGGTGGAGAACAAGTCGAGGGGCGCCACGCCGTTCTTGAACTCCTGAAGGCTCGTCGCCGTCCGATTCAGAAGATCTACGTCGCTGATGCTCAGGACCCTTCTGACACCCTCGACGCCATCGAACGTGAAGCCCAACGTCAGCGCGTGCCTTTACAGGTGATTTCAATGGCTCGACTCGATCGCGAGGCACGTACTGAAGGCCACCAGGGAGTCATGGCGATCGCCTCGCGTCTGGAAACGGTGAGCCTTGAGACACTTCTGGAGCACGCGCATCCTTTCCTGTTGGTGTGCGACGGAGTGACCGACCCTCGAAATCTCGGTGCGATGTTGCGAAGTGCCGACGGCGCGGGTGTGACTGGCGTTGTCGTGCCACGCCATCGATCGGCAAGGATTTCTCCCACCGTCACAAAGACTGCTGCCGGCGCGGTCGAGTATTTGACCTTCTGCGACGTCGGGGGCATTCCCACGGCCATTGATCAACTCAATAAGGCGGGGGTGCTCACGGTAGGGCTCGCCGGCGAATCCAAGGATTCTCTTTACGATCTCGACCTGGGATCTGTGCCAGTGGCACTCATCGTCGGGAGTGAAGAGAAGGGTCTCGCACCATTGACACGAAAGCGTTGCGAGGCGGTGGTGTCGATTCCTCAGCTGGGGAAGATCAGCTCGTTGAACGCCGGTGTTGCCGTTTCGGTTGCGGCTTTCGAGGTGGCGCGTCAGAGAAGCGTGCTCAAAAGGAAGTAGTTCGCTCGGTACCCATATGCGGCGACCGTTGTGGGTAGGCTTCGGTGCGATGAAGTTGTCAGCCGATTGAATTCTTGGCTGAAGCAGCGGTGTCGAGCAGCTGCCAACTCGATTCTTTTACTATCTATTGAGGGAGAATCGAGTGACAGGTCACGAGCATTCGCGTACATGGTTCGTTCATTAACAGCTCTGCTAATCACATTGACGGGAGTTGTTGGAACTAAGTAGCAGTGCTACGTCTGCAGCACAGATCTTTACGGTGACTTTTCACAACAATCATTCCTGGTGAAGCAAATATTTCCGTCACCCAAAGTCAAAACACTGCCACTGCTTTGGCTTCGTTTTCGACCTACGGATCTTTCAAACCCGAACTTCTATTTCGAGGATTGGGCTACGCAACAAAATGGTGGCGGTGTGGTCTACTCAGATCAAGCGATATATCAGTTCAGTTCAGACTGTCGCAATGCTCTACGCACAGTGGGCCCAGAATGCACACTCGGTGACATTTTTCAGCAATCTAACTAGTACGGACGCTAACAAAGTGATTCAAACGAGCAATTCATCGGCGGATCTCACTTCGATTGGGTCGCTTGCGTTTGCTAATCCGAATTTCACCTTCACTGGATGGAACACCCAACGAAATGGCGGAGGCGTTGCCTACCTTGATCAAGCGGCGTATCCGTTTATTACCGATACATCCCTCTACGCACAGTGGGCCCAGAATGCACACTCGGTGACTTTTTTCAGCAATCTGACTAGTTCGGACGCTAACCATGTGATTCAAACGAGCAATTCATCCTCCGCTCTCATTTCGATAGGGTCCCTTAGGTTTGCTAATCCGAATTTCACCTTCACTGGATGGAACACCCAGCGAAATGGCGGAGGCGTTGCCTACCTTGATCAAGCGGCTTATCCCTTCATTGCGGACTTGTTCCTCTACGGTCAATGGTCTGCCGATCAGTACAGTCTGTCTTTTTCGTCAAATACTGGAACCGGATCCGTCGCGACAATCAGTGCGACCTACGGAAGTACCGCGAACCTCCCACAGGTTGGATTGTTATCGAAGCCTGGTTATCGCCTAGCGGGCTGGAATACGAATTCATTGGGAAGTGGAACTGAGTATCAACTTGGAGCCGCAATCAACGTGTTCGGTAATGAGACGTTATACGCAAGGTGGGCTCCGCTTTCTTTGGTCGTGTCGTTCGCCAACCCGGGAGTTAAGGGCAAGGTCGCCTCAATAAGTTCTGTCGTCGGAAATCCGATTCATCTTCGATCTGCCTCGGGATTGATTAAGCCCGGCTTCGCCTTTGCCGGCTGGTACTCATCGCCACGCGGTGGTCGGCTCGTCGGAGGAACTGGCGCGGTGCTGAGGCCGTCAGCATCGCTCACGCTCTATGCACAATGGACGAGCAATCCTCTCGTTTCGCTTAAGTTTTCGAACAATGGTGGCATTGGCCATATTGTCGCGCGTCAGGTGCGGTCTGGTCTCACTGTCGTGATCCCGGGTGGTACCGGCTTACACCGCAAAGGCTATTCGTTTCGTGGTTGGGCCACGAGTTCGCGCGTTGCGCAACCTACCGTCCGCATCGGCGCTCGCATTCTCTTGACTCGCACTACGGTCCTCTACGCACTGTGGCGACACCAGTTGTCGACTTCGACTCCGCAGGTTCTCTTGGGAAGCGTAGGAATCTTCGAATCTAATTCGAGTGTCTTGACTAACAAGATGCGTCAATATATTTCGTCTCTCGCCCGGGGCATTGACCTGCACAATCGGACGGTGCTCGAACTCTATGGTTACGCGACATCAATGGACTCGTCGAAGGGTTCGGCGTTGTTGAGTTTGCAACGCGCCCTCGCGGTTCAAAAGCAATTGAAACTGGACCTCGCGTACCTCAACGACGTCGGTGTCACAATTCGCGCAGTGGGTGAGGGTCGGCTCTCGAACTCGGTACTGGCGTCATTTCGTAATGTCGAAGTCTTCGCAAACTAAATGGCGCCGCGTAGACCGACTTATGTCGGTCTAGGCAACTCGATGTGATAGTTGTGGGTTCGGTGACGAACAGGTCAGTCTTTACGCGACGTCGCTCGCGCAGTGAAGGCACTTGGTCGCCTCGGCGGGCAAATCGCTCGACAGGCACAACGGGCACTTTTTGGTGGCAGGCGGCGGACCGAAGACGGTGGTTCCCTTTCGAGCCATGTAAGAGCGATACGGCACTACGAGCACGAAGTAGATAACGGCCATGAAGATGAGGAAGTAGACCAGCGCCGAGATGAACACCCCGAGTTCAATTCGTTGTCCATTGACGGTCCAACCGAGTCCCACGGAGGAACTGCTTCCTTCGGCCGCGTTGACCAACGGCGTGATGATGGAATCGGTAAATGCCTTGATCAAGGTGCTGAACGCTAGGGCCACGACCAGGCCCACGGCAATGACGATCAGTTCCCCCTGCATCAGAAAATTCTTAAAACCTTTGATCATCACGACCCTTTCCCTTACCAGTGTGAATATTGATTCATGTTGACGTTGTCTCGAACGTCCCCACTGTATATCTGAAGAAGCGCGACAACGGGCACACTGCACGACATTCGTGTCCTCTGTTAGGGACGGTGATCAGGTAACGGTACTGGAAGCCATCCCTTGTTGGCACGAGCGTCTCAGCTCAACTAGAGACGAGAAAATCGACCAATTGAGGTGTCCAAGGGATGATATTCCGCAATGGGGCGAGGCTCCCAAGAGCGGCAAGGGTGACGGATGACTCCTCGCTGAACCACGGAAGGACCGTCGGGGGAAGCCACCAAAAACCTTTGTGAAGTTGGTCGAGGTGGTGAAAGGGTTGTGCGAGTGCAGGGAGGATTCGATTTCGGGCCTCGTTTCGCGCGACGTTTAGCGAACTCGCTACATGGCAGTGCCGGTGGAGGTGCCGGTGGAGGGATTCGAACCCCCGACCTGACGATTACAAATCGCCTGCGCTGCCAGACTGCGCCACACCGGCTAGGAGGTCTCATGTTACTAAAGCCGACTGAACCGCTTTCGAGGGAGAAGTCGTCAATCTAAATCGGACGTTCGTCTGCCGTTAGTCTGTTGCTGTGGCCTCTAGCAACGATTCATCGAGTTCGCCCAAGGGTGGTTCGCACTATCAACCCTCACTTGGGGTGATGCTGATCATCCTGGTGCTGTTCGTGGGAGCCACCTTCGTAGCGTTGCGTTCACACTCCGCCGCTCCGGCCGCATCCTCGCACTCGACCACGACCACTACCTCAACCACTCTGGCGAAGTCGGGAGCCACCTCGACAACCACATCAACAACCACGGGGTCCACGAACTCGACCTCGTCGACAGTTCCCAAGTCCCAAGTCAGTGTCCAAGTGGCGAACGGCACGACGATAAGTGGTCTAGCGGGCACCTACACCACCAAGTTGCAACTTCTCGGATGGAACACCTTGCCTCGACTGAATGGACCATCGGAGACAGCGACGGTTATCTACTACCACCCGGCCTTCTTATGGGCGGCCCAAGCCATCGCCACCGAGATTGGTGTGCCCGCATCGGCGGCGCGGCCATTGGGCACGGCGTCACCCGTGCCCGGAGCGACTGGCGATGACGTCATCGTTGTTTTGGGTCCCGACGTCGCGAGTTAGTCGCCCACAGGGAGCTCAACGCCAAAACGCGTGAGCGCAGCGCGCAATACCTCAACGGCCATTGGCCGCAATTCTTCAAGAGGGCGGTTGCGATGACGCCGAATTCCAAGGTCCACTTGCGCGAGCGACGAGACGCCAAATTTGCGTGCCACGTCGATCAGCATCGCAATCTCCACCCCGTAAGCGGAATCGAGAGTAAGTGCGGTCAAAGTGTCGCGCCGGGCGGCGGTCTCGCCGGCGAGGGGTTGACGGATCTCACCCAGTCCGGGGTAGAGGATGGAGAGTATTGGCCTCGCCGTTAGCTCATTGACTCTTCCTCCACCGGTCGGCATGTGGTGTAAGGGTCGCTCGTAGTACCCCTTGACGAAATTGATCTCGGGCCGCTCGAGTAGGGGCTGGACCATGCGAGCGACGTAGTCGACGCCCGGATTCAGTACATCGGCGTCAAGGAAGACCACGAGTTCGCTGTGACTGGCCCCGAGCCCAGCGCGCAAGGCCTCACCCTTGCCCGTCGAACCCTCGAGTTCTAGGACTCGCGCGCCGTGGTGAGTGGCCACCGCGTGCGTGTCGTCGCTCGAATGGTCATTGATCACGATGATCTCGTCGACGAAGCCCTCGTGATGGGACACCGCGTCAATCACCGCACCAATGGTGGCGGCCTCGTTCTTCGCGGGGATGATGGCGGCGATGGACCGTCCCCGGCGCAGGTTCTCGACTGTGGTCAGGTCGAAGTCACTTTCGGCCAACGTCCACGGGGCATCGGTTCGCGTCATATCTTGCAGGCTATGAGATTGGCGTTGCGCTCGGGACTTGACACCACTAACGTGTCGGGACAGAATAGTTATGTCATCAAGAGCGACTGAGGGGCGGGCCCGATGAAGTCGCGACAACCAGTGTGAGTCACAGTAACCCTGTCACACCAGGTGCCAAAGCCCGAACGATGAAAAGGGAGATTATGAGTTTCGCCACCGGCCTTCTATGTCGAGAGTGTGGTACCGCCTACCCGGCGGAGGCCCGCTACTCGTGTGAATTTTGCTTCGGTCCCCTGGAGGTTTCCTACGACCTCGCCGCCGCCCAAGGCGTGGTGACCCGCGCTTCTATCGAAGCGGGCCCCAATTCGATCTGGCGCTACGGTGCGTTGCTGCCGGACCCGGGCGAGGAGCCCGTCGACCTGGGTGCTGGATGGACCCCGTTGCGACGAGCCACTCGTCTAGCCGAAGTGTTGGGTGTCAAGGAGTTGTGGCTCAAGGATGACACCCGCAATCCGACGGGTTCCTTCAAGGACCGCGTCGTCTCCGTTGCCTTGTCGAGTGCACGTCGATTGGGATTCACCACCGCCGCGTGTGCCTCAACGGGCAATCTGGCCACGTCGGTGGCGGCCCACGCCGCCTTTATTGGCTGGCCCAGCGTCACTATCATCCCCTCGGACCTCGAGAAGTCAAAAATCGCCATGACGGCGATCTTTGGCGGTACGGTCCTTGGCGTCGAAGGCAACTACGACGACGTCAATCGACTCTGCGTGGAACTCGTCGCAGAGCACCCGGACTGGGCTTTCGCCAACGTCAACCTGCGTCCCTACTACGCCGAAGGCTCCAAGACTCTGGCCTTCGAGATCTGCGAGCAACTCGGCTGGAAGACACCCGACCAAGTCGTAGTCCCCCTCGCTTCGGGATCGCAGTTCACCAAAGTGGCTAAGGGGTTCCGTCAGTTCATCGAGCTTGGACTGGTTGACGGGACTGAGCCGGTGCTCTTTGGGGCGCAGGCCACGGGCTGTTCACCAATCGCCACGGCATTCGCCGAAGGTGCCGAGGTCGTCACCCCCCAGCGCCCCCACACCATCGCGCGCTCCCTCGCTATTGGTAATCCGGCGGACGGCCCCTACGTGTTGGACGAAGTCCGCGAAAACGGGGGCGATATTGGATCGGTGAGCGACGAGGAGATCCTCGAGTGCATTGGATTGTTGGCCCAGACCGAGGGGGTCTTCGCCGAGACCGCCGGTGGTGTCACGATCGCGTCGTTGCGCCAGATGGTTCGTCGCGGCACCATCGACCCGAAGAAGTCAATCGTGGCCATCATCTCGGGCCACGGACTCAAGACCCTGGACGCCATCGTCGAGACCGCGACGGTGACAGCGACCATCCCCCCATCCCTGGCTGCGGCCGAAGCAGCTTTGGGATTTCACCAGTTAGTGAGTGCTTCATGAGCGTTATTGTGCGTCTGCCCAGTCAACTTCGAACCTTGGTGGGGGGTGTGGGCGAGGTGCCCGTCGAGGCGGCGACCGTTCGCGAAGCCATCCTCGCGGTGGATGAGGCGTACCCCGGTATTGCCTTTCGTGTGCTGGACGACAAGGGAGCGTTACGTCGTTTCGTCAACGTCTTCGTCGCTGACGAAGACGTTCGTTTCCTGCAGGGACTCGATACGGCGCTCGACGCAGGAACCACGGTCTCCCTGGTGCCAGCGGTCGCCGGCGGCTGAGTGTATTTAGCACTCGTACCCTTAGAGTGCTAATATTGACTTTGCACCAATAGCGGTGCAGTCGCACTAGGAGGAATCGCCGTGGCGAAACTAATCGCTTTCGATGAAGAAGCCCGTCGCTCGCTCGAGCGCGGAATGAACAAGTTGGCCGACGCCGTTCGCGTCACTTTGGGGCCCAAGGGTCGCAATGTCGTTCTGGACAAGAAGTGGGGCGCACCCACCATCACCAACGACGGCGTCTCGATTGCCAAGGACATTGACCTCGAGGACCCCTTCGAGAAGATCGGTGCCGAGTTGGTCAAAGAAGTCGCCAAGAAGACCGACGACGTGGCCGGTGACGGTACCACGACCGCGACCGTGCTCGCCTGGGCCATGGTCCGCGAAGGTCTGAAGAACGTTGCCGCGGGTGCCAATCCGATGTCGCTCAAGAAGGGGATCGAAGCCGCCGTCGAGACCGCCATCGCTTCGTTGCACGCTCTAGCGAAGCCCGCTGACACGAAGGAGCAGATTGCACAGGTCGCCTCCATCTCCGCCGCGGACCCCGAGATCGGCCAGATGATCGCCGATGCGATTGACAAGGTCGGCAAGGACGGTGTGATCACCGTCGAGGAGAGCCAGTCCTTCGGAATGGACATGGACCTGGTGGAAGGCATGCGCTTCGACAAGGGCTACATCGCCCCGTACTTCGCCACCGACACCGAGCGTCAGGAAGCAGTTCTCGAGAACGCCTACCTCCTGCTCGTCTCGGGCAAGATCAGTTCCGTACGTGACATCTTGCCGGTTCTGGAGAAGGTGATGCAGTCGGGACGCCCGCTGCTGATCATCGCCGAAGACGTCGACGGCGAGGCCTTGGCCACACTGGTGGTCAACAAGATCCGCGGAACTTTCAAGTCAGTCGCCGTCAAGGCACCGGGCTTCGGAGAGCGTCGCAAGGCCATGCTCCAAGACATCGCGATCCTGACTGGTGCCACGGTCATCGCCGAAGAAGTGGGGCTCAAGCTCGAGAACGCCGCGGTTGAATTGCTGGGCCAAGCCCGCAAGATCGTGGTGACCAAGGACGAGACCACCATCGTCGAAGGCGCGGGTACCGAAGAAGAGATCAAGGGACGCGTCGCCCAGATCAAGGCCGAGATTGAGAACACTGATTCGGACTACGACCGCGAGAAGCTCCAAGAGCGTCTGGCCAAGTTGTCCGGTGGTGTGGCCGTCATCAAGGTCGGTGCCGCCACTGAAGTGGAGCTCAAGGAGAAGAAGCACCGCATCGAAGATGCGGTTTCGACCACGAAGGCTGCGATCGAAGAAGGTGTCGTGCCCGGCGGCGGCGTGGCCCTGCTGCGCAGCCAGGTCGCCATCTTGGCCCTCGCCGACACCCTGAGCGGTGACGAGGCGACTGGTGCTCGCATGGTTGCCAAGGCCGTGGAAGCGCCCCTCAACCAAATTGCGGTCAACGCCGGCCTCGAAGGTGGAGTCATCGTGGACAAGGTGCGCAACCTGGCCACCGCCACCGAAGGACTCAACGCCGCGACCAACGTGTACGAGGACCTTTTGAAGGCGGGCGTCATTGACGCCGCCAAGGTGACCCGATCGGCGTTGCAGAACGCCGCGTCGATCGCTGCTCTGTTCCTCACGACCGAGTGCGTTATTGTCGACAAGCCCGAGGAGCACGCTCCGGCGATGCCCGGTGGCGGCATGGACGACTACTAAATCAGTACCGGAATTCAGCACAAACCGCGGGGCCAGTGGCCCCGCGGTTTTGCGTTGGGGCGCCTTTCCCTATCATGGATGTCATGACCACTACGCCCCTCACCCCTTCGCGCGGACTCAACGTCCTGCACCTTTTTTGCCACGTCGAGCACGCCATTGATCGTGACGTCGTGCACCAGGCGATGGACGAAGCGCTCAGCTCGGGACTGCAAGTCGTCACGACCGCAATCATGGGGGCCAAGGCGGATCTGTGCTTCATGGTGCTAGGCGAAGACCTGTGGGAGTTGCGTAAGTTCCAGTCCAAGATCCAGGCTGCCGGCCTCGTCGTCTCGGAATCGTACGTGTCGGTGACCGAGGTGTCGGAGTACGCCCTGGGGATGCCCGAGGAGATGCTCAACGCCCGCCTCTACCCGGTCCTGCCGCCTTCGGATATGAAGGCCTTCTGCTTCTACCCAATGTCGAAGCGGCGTGGCGAGGAGAAGAACTGGTTCGCGTTGCCTTTCGACGAGCGGGAGCAGCTCATGCGCGATCACGGCAAGTCCGGACGAGAATTCAAGGGTCGGGTCCTGCAGGTGGTGACCGGTTCGACCGGGCTAGACGATTGGGAGTGGGGGGTCACGCTTTTCGGCGTGCGCCCTGACGACCTGAAGGACTGCGTCTATACGATGCGTTTCGACGAGGCCTCGACACTCTATGGCGAATTTGGTCCGTTCTACACTGGTCTGGTCGGTGACCTCGATCAAGTGCTTGACGCGACACTGGCCTAGTAGAAAAGTAACCTCAGCCCTATGAGCGTGTCTGCTTCGGAGAAGGACCTTCGCCGCTGGGCCGAAGCGCTCGCCGGGGTGGCGAGAACCGGGATCGCCTTCACCGACAATCAGTTCGAACGCGAGCGTTACGAGGAGATCATGCTCATCGCCGGCGATATCAAGGCGGTGGCCGATCTAGGTCGAGATGGCGCGCTCGATCCCGGTGGTCACGTCGTGGAGTGGATGTCGGAACTCAAAACAGGCGTCGCCGGATACGCCACTCCGAAGGTCGCCGTGGGCGCTGCGGTGATGAACGACGAGGGCAAGTTGCTCTTGATCCAGCGCGCCGACTCGGGCGTGTGGCTCTACCCGACGGGTTGGAGCGACATCGGATACTCCGCCCCCGAGGTAGTCGTGAAAGAGGTACGAGAAGAGACCGGCATCGACGTGGAAGTCGTACGACTTATCGGCGTGCTCGACGGGCTGCAACTCGGGGTCTCGCGCATCCCCCTCTACTCGCTGGTGTTCTTGTGTCGTGCGGTAGGTGGGGAGCTCAAACCGCACGAACTCGAATGCCTCGACGCGGGCTGGTTCGCACGTGACGAGTTGCCAGCCGATACCCTGGGCTCGGAACGATGGGCGCCGGAGATCTTTGCGGTAATCGATGGTGAACAGCGCGAGGTCTTCTACGACGACTTGCGTCATCCAGTATGGAGAGGAGGAGGGTGATGGAGGTCAACGCAGCCAAGTACGCCAGTGAGGATCTTCTCGATCAGTTGAATCAGTTGCTGCCCCAGCTCTCCACATCGGCGGTGCCGATGACACTTGAGGGGCTCAAAGATTTTCTTGATTCGAGCGCGATCACATTGTTCGTTGCGACCCATGAAGGTCGTACCGTCGGCATGTTGACCCTGGCGATGTTTCCCATCCCGACGGGACTACGGGCGTGGATTGAAGACGTGGTGGTCGATGCCGACTCGCGAGGCCTGGGTGCCGGTGCGTTATTGACGACGACCGCGCTGGAGCACGCCAAACGTCACGGGGCCGTCACGGTCGACCTCACGAGCCGTCCTTCGCGTGAAGCGGCCAACGCCCTCTACCGCAAGGCTGGGTTTCGTGCAGCGCGAGACCAACGTGTACAGGATCGCCATCGAAACCTGAGTCGGGAACGTCAGACTGTGCTGTGGCAAGATGAGAAGATGTCGCCACAGGAGTCGGGGAATCGATACGTAGAACCCGGCTGGTTCACCAAACATGTCTTCAACCAACTCGTGCAGGTGTTGACCAGAATGGGAATCAGCGTGTGGGGTTCACGCATCTTGTGGGTACGTGGTCGCTCCAGCGGTGAGTGGCGCTCTAATCCTGTGAATCTTCTCTCTTATGACGGCGATCAATACTTAGTTGCACCACGCGGCGTAACCCAGTGGGTACGCAATTTGCGCGCCGCTGGGAACGGTGAGTTGCGAGTTGGCGACAAGGTTCAAGCCTTCGAAGCCACAGAATTGGACGATACGGAGAAGATCGAGGTGCTGAGGGCGTACCTCAAGCGATGGAAGCTAGAGGTTGGTATCTTTTTTGACGGTGTGAGCGCGACATCGCCACTGTCCGAACTAGATCGCATCGCTCCAAATCACCCAGTCTTTCGTCTCACCACGAACACAACGCGGTAGGCGAATGTGTTCGGGTTGTATCTCTGAGAGGTTCGCGCGTTTCCAGGTAGCGTCGTGAGATGTCATCAATAGTGCGATCGGTGATGATCTTTGCCGAAGAGCCCGAAGTGGTCGCATATTGGTGGGCGGAACTGTTGGAGTGCCCGATGGAACATGTATTGTTCCTCGACGGATTCGCATGGTTCGATGTTGGCGATAATGAATTTGGGTTTCATCCCGCCGATGCAACGAAGAATCCCGTCGGTGGAAGCCCGGTTGTCTATCTTCGAGTGGAGGATCATGCTGTGGCAGTGGCCCGGGCCGAATCGAAGGGTGCGCGTTTGCATCGAGGACCGCTCGCCATTGGCGCTTCACGCTCGATCGCTCAACTGGTCGACCCATTTGGCAATGTGTTTGGCCTTGACGGGTCACTGGATCAGTAGTGGTTTCTACTATTGCGAATCAGCTGAAAGAGGCGCACGAACTTAGTCTCACTTGAAATCTCCTACGAACGACCGTTGTGTGGTGGTGAAGGTTCGTGAGGTCATTCGAGAAACCAGGAACAAGGTTGCTGCCTCAGTCGCCAGCGGCGAAGTCATCGACAGCTTCATCAAGTTTCGAAGGAGGGTCGCGTCACCGTTGCGGGAGGATTGGGCGATGACGTCGCCAAAATGACTCTCGCTGGCTTTGTGAGGCGGACCGGACTGTAAACGAGGCCACGATGACGGAGTAGACCGTCGTGAAAGAATGACACTCCACGGTGACCGACTCCCTTTACGAATGCTGATCGCCAAGACTGATCGGCTCGCCTCGTGAGCAGAATTGACTGCTACCACGACGAGGAAGATCAACGTTCGTCGATACCTCTTTCAAGACTGTTCTTCTCGCGACACTCATGGGGTCGTGAGGGTGCGAGGTGTCGCCACGGCGAACCAGGAGAATGGCCGCTATCTGGTTCGACAGCGAGGAGGCGACCGCCGCCTTCAACATCGAACGAAGAGGGGAACGGTCACCGGACCGGGTCACCCCAGCGATTCTTCCGTTGAACATTTTCTCGAGAACTTAAGCTCCGTCCACAACGAAATTGGCGCGTGCGGGGACCTCAGGCACCGATTTGTGAGGGTTCAATAGTGTGGCCACCACACCGGCGAGTGCGGCCATCGAGGCGACGTACCACCAGAGGTGGTGAAAGTTACGAAGGGCCTGCGTGGCGCTTGTTGGCGTGCCAAGGATCACGACGAGTATCGCAACGCCGAGGGCGCCACCGACCTGGCGCGCAGTTTGATTGACGGCACTGCCCACCGCGTAGCGCTCTGCTTGGAGGCTCGACACCGCGGCGGCGCTGATGATGGGGAACGTGAGCCCGATGCCAAGACCGACCACGATCGTGCCCGGCAGCCATACCTTCAGGTAATCCGGAGTGAGATGAACGCGCCAGACATACCAGAGCAGCCCCGCGGTGAAGATGAGGAAACCCACCCATAAGACGCGACGAAAGCCAATGCGCCCGGAGAGTTTGCCAGCCGGGCCCGACACGATGGCCACTACCAGAGGTCCGGGCGTTACCGAGAGTCCTGCTTGGACGATGGAATAGTGCCAGACACTCGTTAAGAACAAGATGTTGCCGAGCAACATCGCGAAGAAACCCATTGAGTAGATCAATGCAACGGCGTTCGCAACGCTGAATGATCGCGAGCGAAAGAGCTGCAGGTCGAGGACGGGTTCTTTGTGTCGCGCGGAACGATAGAGGAAGACCACGCCGAGAACAATCGCAGCGAAGAAGCCAGCGATGATGCGAGCGCTACTCCAGCCCCACGTCGGACCTTCGGTGATGACCAATACCAGCGTAGCGAGCGCTCCACTCAACAAGAGGACACCGGGGAAGTCGGGACTTGAGGTCGAACCTGATCCCTGCGTCTCTTTTAGCACCCGGCGTCCAACCAGCCAAGCGACGAGGCCCACGGGAAGGTTCACGTAAAAGGCAGCGCGCCAGCCAAAGGCCGAGATGAGCAGCGCGCCGAGCGAAGGGCCGGTTGCGACCGCGAGAGCGCCGATGCCACCCCAGAGCGCGACGACCTGCGAGCGGTTCTCCTTGGAGTATGAAGCCAGGAGCAACGAGAGCGATGCGGGCAGGAGCGTTGCCGCGCCCACGCCCTGGACGACTCGTCCAAGGATCAAAGACGTGATCGAGGGCGCGAGACCGCAGAGCAGGGATCCCGCACAGAACACACCCAGGCCCCACAAGAAGACTCGACGACTCCCGTGTCGGTCGGCGGTGCGGCCCGCCACCACCAACAGTGAGCCGAAGACGATTGCGTAGCCCGTCAACACCCACGCGAGACTCGCCTGGCTGTCGTGGGGGAAGGCTCGCTCGAGGGCCGGGAAGGCGACGTTGACGATTGAAAGATCGAGCGAGGCCATGAAAGCTCCGAGCGCCGTGACGACGAAGATGGCTTTTCGATGTTGACAGAGGAACGCGACCGCGGGGCTTTCTTCAGGTAAGGGTTTTTTCATGAAATGCACCCTACACGTTTGCGTTGCATCATGCAACTGACTAAAATGAACCCATGGAAAGAAAGAGCTTTGCGGCAATGGACTGTTCGGTGGCTCAGTGCCTGGAGGTGGTGGGCGAATGGTGGAGCATGCTCATTGTCCGCGACGCTTTTATGGGGGTGTCGAGATTCGAAGAGTACCAACGGCGTCTAGGGATCTCTCGAAACATCCTCCGTGACCGTTTGAATTCATTGGTCGATAATGGCGTGCTCATTCGAATCCCTTACTCCGAACATCCACCCCGCGATGACTACATACTTACGCAGAAGGGTCGAGACCTATGGCCGATCTTGACCACCATGCGTCAGTGGGGCGATAAGTATGCCGCCCCGTCGGGCCCTCCGATCGAGTTGATCCACTCCGGTTGTGGCAAGAGAACACGGGTGGAGTTGGTGTGCGAGGAATGCGGCGAACGCGTCGCGGCACGCGACGTCAAAATGGTCGTCGGACCTGGTCGCGATGAGTCGCCACTCCTTCAATCAAAGTCGTGAGTGCGATTGGCAGATGAGCGACCCGGGATGGTGGCGGGTCCGGCGTCATTTGGCCCGCTACGTTATCCATCGCAATTCTCGTGTTGTCGACGGATGCGGCGAATTCGTCGACGGTGCCACGGCCCGTCTTGTGACCACGGCATCGGGGCTCTAGGTGAATGCAAGAGAATTCACTCGAGTGGTTTCGTGAGCACCTTTCCCACAACTCACCCCTCGGGTAATCGTGCATCAGCCGAGATTCTGAATGTCAACGTCTAGTGATCTCTCGTTCGGCGCAAAGTACATCGCATTGTCGTCGCTAGTTGACGGTTGTGGAATTGCTGCTTTGACGGACCAGTTCTCGATTGGGATGATCGTCTATACCTTTGCTTATCGATATTGGGAATTGGGGATAGCCCCGTCAGATCGGTCCCACACGCTTCTCGTTTCCTAAGTAGGTTTTGGACGTGGATTACGACGAAATTGGTTTATCGCTCGGCGATCAACGCGAGGCGGCGTTGGCCCGTACTGCTCAACATGTGTTGACGGCGTGGCAAGAGTTCGATACCGCCCGCGAACATGAGTCACTCCCGAGTGAGGCACTGCACCAGCTGTTGACGGCGCCTCTACCCAGTGAAGGCATCAACGTACTCGACGTCATCGACCAGGCCGTCGAGGTTCTTGACTCGTCGCTGGCTCAGTCGCGGCCCCGATACTTTGCGTTCATTGGCTCCAGCGGACTCGAAGTGGGTGCGCTCGCTGACCTGTTGGCGCATTCCTATGACTCAAATCTGGCGGTGGACGCGGGTGCGGCGACCGAACTCGAGTGGCAGGCGGTGAGTTGGTTGGCTGAGTTCATCGGATTCCCAGCGGAAACTGGCACCTTCACCAGTGGAGGCACAATATCGAATATCACCGCACTCGCCTCGGCGCGCGAGGCCGCGATTCCTGGTGCTCGCGAGCGAGGATTTCGTGATATTCGTCCGACCCTCTACTGCTCGACGGAGGCGCACTATTCCATCACAAGGGCGGCTGAAGTCCTCGGGATTGGCTCGGCAAATGTGCGCGCCATTGACATCGATGATCAGCGACGGATGCGCACCGACGTTCTACGTGGGCAGCTGCGACGCGACTTGGCCGACGGTCATACGCCAGTTGCAATTGTTGCGACGACGGGGACGACTCTGACGGGTGCGGTTGACCCGATTGAACAGCTGGCCGATGTCGCGGAGGAGTTCGGCGTGTGGCTTCACGTCGATGGCGCCTACGGGGTGCCGGCCGCGGCTGTTGCGAGTCGTGCCTATTTGTTCGCGGGACTCGATCGGGTCAACTCGGTCACGGTGGATTGCCACAAGTGGATGTTCGTGCCCAAAGCGTGTAGTGCAGTTCTGGTGCGCGACGCCGCCTCCCTCGCGAAGGTCTTCGCGCACGACGAGGCCTATATGCCTCACGCTGGAGGTCACTACAACGCAGTGGATATCACGCTGGAGTACTCACGACCTTTCCGGGCCTTGAAACTGTGGATGCTCTTTTCAACGCACGGCGCGAACGCGGTGCGAACGGCAATCGAGAGGAACTGCGACCAGGCCCAGATGCTCTTTGATTGGATCCAGAGCCGCCCACTGTTTGAAACCTTGAGCAGTCGCCCTCAACTGTCCATCGTTCCCTTTCGAGCCGTCGTCGCCGATTGCCCGGATCCCGATATGCACAATGACGCTCTGTGTGCGGCCATTCAGCGAGACGGCCGCGTCTACGTTTCACCAGCGACAATTGATGGTTACGTGTGGCTACGACCGTGTTTCACGAATTTTCGTACAACCTCAGATGATGTCGCTACGCTTCTCGATGTTGCGCAAGAGCTCGGCGCGGTCTGTGGAGTGTTGCATAGTTGACACGCGAGCTTTGACGGTGGCAAAGCCAAGTCACCTCGTCAAGTCGGTGCCCGGTACAACGGTCAGGCTGCATCCACTCGCTACCACTCGGTGGAAGTAAATGTGAGAGTAGTCATTCAGGCGCCCTGAACCAGCGCCTCGGCGCTCGATGGATCGCTCCGTGGAGTCTTTAAGGTCCTTGGTTCACCAGGAGCATGGCGCAGTTCATTGGTATATTTCGTTTGAGATCGTCCTTGGCGGAGGGTCCCTCGTTATGGTGATTTGCGACAGAGCTGACTGGCGAAGGTTCGTCGTTCGCCCCCGCGAACAATGACGTTTCTTCACCGGCCCTCTATTGTTAGGACTGATGACCATTGTCCCGGATGACAAGGATTGGACGTGGGTGCTCGAGCGCCCGTGCCCCGAGTGCGGTTTTGACGCGAGGGATCTAGTCGTCACGGACATCTCTTCACTACTACTGGAGCTCACTCGTTCGTGGCAAGAGGTACTGGTGCGCACCGATGTGGCACAACGGCCCGCTTCGGATAAGTGGTCACCACTGGAATACTCCTGTCACGTGCGCGATGTATTCCGCCTCTTTGATCAACGGCTCCGAATGATGGTGGATGACGACGGAGCGCGTTTTGAGAATTGGGATCAAGACAAGACTGCTCTTGAGGATCGGTACGAACTGCAAGACCCCAGTGTCGTATCGGCCGAGCTCGCCGACGCCGGCGTCGCACTCGCTACTCGATTTTCACTTGTTGATGGTCCGCAATGGGAACATCGGGGAATTCGTTCAAACGGTAGCGTGTTCACCGTTGCGACCTTTGCCACCTATTTGGCGCATGATCCAATTCATCACCTGTGGGATGTCCGACAAGTGTGAGATTCGTCACAATGGGAGTCTGAGCCATTTGTACTGTCCCCCAACGGCTCAGGGTTCAGGCGGTTGCCAATTCGAAGAGTGTTGTCGCGCCCCTTCAATCGAAGGCCGGTGAAGCTCATTGGAGGGCTCCGCCTCCTGCCGGTTGCTTCTTCGTCGACGCGGTGGGCTTGGTAATCGCCATGAGCCGATACCAGGATAAAATTCACGAAAGTTGTTGACATCAATTTATATTGATGATAGAGTTTCGCTGTGCAAGTGAAGTCAATAGCCGTCGCGACTTCCCTTGAAATGGCGCACTCTCTGGTGCCAGTCCTTAAGGCCATCAGTGATGACTATCGCCTCGCGATTCTCTTGACTCTGTCAGAGGAATCACGGACCGTCGTTGAACTGACCGAGCAACTTGGGATTCCCCAGCCGTTAGTAAGTCACCATCTCAAAGCGCTGCGAGAAGCAAGTTTGATCACGGTGGCTCCGGAGGGACGATCGAACCGCTATTCAATTTGTTGTGACGCCGTGAGCGCTCCAATTCAGTTGCTCTCACGACTCGCGACCTCATCTCCAAAGAGTTAAAGGAGTCCACATGACCCACCACCCCGACACCATTCGCAGTGCTGTTAAGGAGCGCTACGCATCGGCGGCACTGAGTGTCTCAACGTCATCCGCATCGTGTTGCAGCCCCGACATCGGCATCGGTGAAGGGTTCGGTGCGGGACTGTACGACATCGATCAGACTGACGAGTTGCCGGCTGCGGCGGTCCTGGCCTCGCTGGGATGTGGGAACCCAACTGCCCTCGCGGTTTTGTCGCCCGGCCAGATCGTCCTTGATCTCGGTTCCGGCGGTGGCATTGACGTATTCTTGTCTGCTCGCCGCGTGGGGCCAACCGGCAAAGTCTACGGTCTCGACATGACTCCGGAAATGGTCGATTTGGCTCGCAAGAACCAGATCGAAGCAAAGATTGACAACGCTGAGTTCTTGCTGGGCACTATCGAGAACATTCCCCTGCCTGATCAATCGGTCGATGTCATAATTTCTAATTGCGTTATCAACCTCGCCGCCGACAAGGACGTAGTTTTGCGCGAGGCTTTCCGCGTGCTCAAGCCAGGCGGACTCTTCGCCATTTCAGACGTCGTGATGCAGCGTGAGGTCCCCGATGAGTTCCGTGCGCTCATGGCGCTGTGGACCGGTTGCATCGCGGGGTCCCTCGTGGACAGCGACTATCGATCAAAATTGGAGGCGACGGGGTTCGTCGACGTAGAGATTGTTCCGACCCTCGTGCACGACCGCGCAACCGTTGAGGGCCTTACGAGGTCGATTACTTTGCCGGAGGGTTTCGATCGAGCGCGCGCCTTGGAAGAATATGACGGAGCAGTGGCGAACTCGTTCATCAGGGCTAGGCGTCCAGAATTGGTGCAAGGTTAGACTGACGCGCTTTACCGGCCGCGGTCAGCGGATGGTGGAGCATGAAGCCCTGGTCGCATCTCTCGTCGGTAGTGTTCGTGACGCGTGGGACGCTGTTCGCAACGAGGTCGAGGAATGACGTGACGGGAGGTGACGAGTAGTGGAGAATCTCCGGGTGCCGGTGATGACTGGTCGACATGTTCGATTGGAGCCTCTTGATCATTCGCACGTCGGTGAAGCGCTGGAGGCTGCGAGCGAGGATCGAGCGACGTACGGTTTTATTGCTATTCCCAGTGAGTTCACTGCCATGACGGCGTACGTCGAAGGGCTGCTGGCGGAGCGTGACGCCGGTGCGGTCGTTCCTTTCGCGCAAGTCGATGTAATCAGCGGTCGGGTGGTGGGTATGACCAGGTACATGTCGATTCGTAGGCGATATGCCGATAGCCCCCCCTACGCGGTGGAGATCGGTGGCACCTGGCTCAAAGCCTCGGCCCAGCAAACGGGCCTGAACACCGAGGCAAAATATCTTCTATTGCGCCACGCTTTCGAGGAGTGGCGAGTCGCCCGAGTCGACCTCAAGACCGACAACCGTAACGAGCGTTCGAAGGCAGCGATTACCCGTCTGGGTGCGACGTTCGAAGGCGTTCTACGACACTGGCAGCCCTCGCAAGTGAGTGGCGAGGATGATCGATATCGCGATACGGCCATGTTTTCCATCCTGGATGAGGAATGGCCCGCCCGGAGGACCCGACTCGAGTCGATGATGTGATCGGATGGATCCCGCGAAACATCCGGCGTTGGCGCATCACTTGGTCTGACCCGTGGGGCTCCGTGCAACCCGTCGCTAGGGTGGCGGGGTCGTACTTCTGGCGGGAAGCGGCATGGAAATTAAGGAACTGGGTCATCTTGTTCTCTACGTCCGCGATCTGGCGACGTCGGTCCATTTCTATCGAGACGTGCTGGGATGGCGGCCCATCCTCGACGGACCCAGTGCGCAGATGCCCTTCGCGGCAGCTTTCAATGCGCCCGGCGGTAGAACCCATCACGAATTACTGTTGGTCGAGGTGGTTCCCTCGGCGGCACCGGTACCCTCGGGCCGCCGAGTAGGGATGTACCATTTCGGACTATAGATTGGGACCAGTGACGACGAATTGCGTGACGTCCTGGCCGTGTTGCGGGCGAATCACGTCATCGTCGTCGGCGCGACCGACCACGTGATGACCCATAGTCTCTACATCACCGATCCCGACGGCAACGAGATTGACCTCTACGTCGACGTGCCGGGCATTGACTGGGATGACCCGGCATTGTTCGCCCGCTCCGCGCCACGGCCTCTACGTCTCTAGCAGTGTCATCTTCGTCCGGGACTGACGCGGTCGGGCAGTTCTAGGAGAGCGCGGCCGCGTGACTATGACGACGGCCGTAGTACTTGCACGCGAGTCGC
This sequence comes from uncultured Acidimicrobiaceae bacterium, assembly GCA_963734655.1. Classification (GTDB taxonomy): domain Bacteria; phylum Actinomycetota; class Acidimicrobiia; order Acidimicrobiales; family RAAP-2; genus RAAP-2. Next base: position 523,071 of record CAVTHY010000002.1, read on the forward strand.
GCGCTCAAGCCCAGGGACTCGCCAATCTGACGCCAATCCGCGCCGAGCGCGCGCGAGACACGCACGAAGTCGACCAACTCCAAGTGCCGGATGTCGACCACGTTGTTGGCCCGCGCCATGGACTCGAGCATTCCATTGCGCGACGCGACTCGAGAAACGATGTCGAGTGGAATGCCTCGACTCTTCTTATCCAGTTCTGGTTCACCCATGGGTTCATGCTACGCAGATGAAGGGAAACTTTAGAGGCGTTTGGGAGAGATTCTTGTGAGAACTTTCTAATTTCCAACTTATTTCAGTCGCTGCGTCACGAGGTAAACGCCGTCGGCGATGAAGCCCTATCGTGGTTCGAGGGGGATTGGATCCACTAGTGAAACGTCAGGTCCCATGTCCACTACAGCTAAGGAGCGTCTCGAACCCGCACTCGATTCGCGCCGCCGTCGTCGTTGTGCTCGGCACCATCATGGCCATTCTGGACACCACGATTGTGGCCGTCGCTCTCCACCAGTTGAGCATTGATTTTCATACGACGGTGAGCACCATCCAATGGGTCACCACGGGATATCTCCTCTCATTGGCCATCGTCATTCCCTTGTCGGGATGGGCCATCCACCGCGTGGGAGCCAAACGGATCTATATGATTTCGCTCGCACTATTTGTGGTGGGATCAATTCTGTGCGCATTCGCCTGGTCGGCGACTAGCCTGATCGGCTTTAGGGTGCTTCAGGGTTTCGGTGGCGGCATGATCATGCCGGTCGGACAGGCGATCATGGCGCGCACGGCCGGTCCCCAGCGTATGGGCAAGGTCATGGGTATCGTCGGCGTGCCCCAGTTACTCGGGCCAATCCTCGGACCCGTGATTGGTGGTCTGATTGTCTCGAACACGTCGTGGCGCTGGATCTTCCTCGTTAACGTTCCTATCGGGCTGGTCGCGCTCTGGCTGTCACGAAGCTTCCTTGCGCCCACAGCCGGGGACAACGAACATCGCTTCGACTTCACGGGCTTCGCCTTGTTGGCGCCGGGGTTGGCGCTCATCGTCTACGGTCTCTCCGAAGTCGGTGTGGTGGGCGGGTTCCATGGTAGAGCGGTCTGGTTCAGCATCATTGGCGGTTTGATCTTGTCGGCACTCTTCGTTGCGCGTTCGATGAAGGCACCCGAGCCGCTCATCGACCTGCGTCTCTTTCGCGACCGGACTTTCTCGGTCGCCACAATCGGCATCTTTCTCACCGGAGCGACGCTCTACGGCACCATGTTCCTGCTGCCCCTCTATTACCAGATCGACCGGGGTGACGCGGCCTGGAAGGCGGGATTGATGATGGCACCTCAGGGGATCGGAGCCGCGGTAGTGATGCGGCTCGCCGGTTCACTCTCCGACAAGCACGGACCGCGTTACGTGGCGTCCTTTGGCATGGCCGGCTTGGCTCTGGGTACGTTCTTCTACACGTTCGTGGGTGCCCACACCAGTTACATCTTCTTAGGGCTTGCGCTGTTCGTGCGCGGGATCGGTCTCGGGTTTGGCATGATGCCGGTCGTCGCGGCCAGCTACCGGAACTTGACCCACGCACAAGTCCCCAAAGCCACTTCGGCGACCAACATCTTTCGTCAGATTGGTGGATCGCTCGGTGTCGCGGTCTTCGCCGTGGTCCTCGACACTCAGATCACCCAACGCGTCGGCACCAAGGCTGCCGTCGCCATTCAAAACGGCGTGGTGCGCGCCACGCCGACTCAACTTGGACAGATTGCTCATGCGTTTGGCCATTCGTTCTGGTGGTCGTTTGGTACCTGCGTGCTCGGCATCATCCCCGCCTACTTCTTGCCGCGCACGTCCATCGCAAAACAGCGCCAGACGTTGACGGAGACCCTCGTCGTCGACTGAGGGGCCGCGGAGATGACGGATCCCCGCTGCGCAACGACTCGACATGGAGAATGTTCTCGATTTGCGACGACGGGTCGAATTCGCTGGACACCGGCGCAAGTGGGCGCCGGGGCGCACAACGCCCTTCGTCTGGCAGGATGGGCGGGTGAGTGTGGTGACCATCTTTCGAAGTCGGTTACGTGAAGGCGTTGACGACGATTACGACGAAGTCGCCTCGACGATGAGTCGACTGGTGCGCACGATCGATGGTTTTATCGACGAGCAGTTTTATCGCTCGGCCCAGGGTGAGCGCGTCACTATCGTGCGGTTCCGCGATGCCGACAGCCAGCGGGCGTGGGCCCGACACCCCGAACACCTGGTGGCGCAGCAACGCGGGCGTGACGAGTTCTACGCTTGGTACGACATAGCAGTGTGCGATGAGACGTACACCCGCGAATTCAAAGGCGAGGACTAGTCGCGGTCACACTCGAAACTTGGGCGACCGACGTGCGTGACGAGGAGGGGCCGACGTGGCAAACGACAAAGAACTGGCGGTTAGTGGATTCGCTCAAGGTGATTCCTACAACGCGGCGCGTCCTGGGTACCCGGACGAGGCCATCGAGCACTTCGTACGGGCCTTCGGCCTCGACGCGCGCTCTCACGCCCTCGACCTCGGAGCGGGCACGGGAATCTTTACCCGTCAACTCTTGACCCACGTGGGGAGGATTACCGCGGTGGAGCCCTCGGCTTCCATGCGAGCCACTTTCGTCGCCCAGACTCCCGGAGTTGAAATTCTCGAAGGCAGCGACGTCGCGATACCTCTAGGAGACGGATCGGTCGACGTGGTGTTCGCAGCGCAGGCCTTCCACTGGTTCGAACCGACGCACGCCCTGCCGGAGATTCGTCGGGTCTTGGTGCCCGGTGGGGGTCTCGGTCTGATGTGGAACGAGCGCGACACCGATGTCGAATGGATCCGAGAGCTCAATCACGCGATGCTCTGGGACGAGCGCCAACCCTACGACGCCAGCATTGATTTCGGTGGCATTGTGGCGTCAGGTCCTTTTGACCGAGTCGAGAAGTCCACGTTCCATCACGAAGATCTGCTCACCCATAACCAGCTACTCCAGCGCGTGATGACCACGAGTTACGTCACGCTGATGGATGCAAGCCGGCGTGAATCCTTGGCGCAGGACGTTGCGCAGGTGCTGCGCCCACTGAGCGACCCGGTGTCGATGCCCTACGTGACCAATGTGTTCACGGCTTTTGCCTCGTAGAAGAAATTGTCAACGACCCGACGCGGTACGTGATGCGGGGGGCTTCGTTCTAGAAAGTCCGCCTCGCATCGGTGGGGCGGTGGTTGCACAGCCCCCACAGAGGTCGGAGAATTCGTCACGCGAATTCTCTCCCCGAGACCCCGGGCTCTTCTAGCATCGAGAGATGACAGACACCTTCGCCCTGATTGCCCGGCAACGTCGAGCAGTGGCCGACGTGCTCGAGTCGTTGAGTAGCGACGAATGGAAAACGCCGTCACTCTGTGAGGGCTGGCGCGTCCAGGAGTTGGCGGCGCACCTGACGATGCCCTTTCGGGTGAGCAATCCGAAATTCTTTCTCAGCGTGCTGGCCTCGGGTGGCAGCATTGCCAAGGTCATGGACAAATTCGCTCGGTCCCACGCGAACGAGTCGCCGGCGCAACTCGTTGCTTTCCTACGTGACAGTGCCGACAGCCATTTTGTGCCGCCGACGTTCCCGGCGGTGTCCTCGCTCAACGAGATCGTTGTGCATGGCTTTGACCTCGCCATCCCCACGCGCCGTCATGTCGAGGTGCCCGAAGAGGTGTCGCGTCTCGTGCTGGACTATTTGGTCTCGCCCAAGGCGGGCAGCGTTCACACCAAACGGGGACTCGCTCAGGGCGTGCGACTGGTGGGCACTGACTCGGAATGGTCCTGGGGAGTGGGTCCCGAAGTTCGGGGGAGCAATTTCGGCCTGATCATGTTGCTCGCGCGTCGACCCATTGGTTTCGAACACGTGAGTGGTGAGGGTGTCGACCTCGTTCGTCGACATCTGGCGCTAGGTTAGATCGCCGATCTTCAAGAAGCGCAGAAGCTCTTCGGTCTCTAGGGTGGTCGAGTGAGTTCATTGGTCCAGTCGCTGTCGCACTCGTGGCAGCCGTTCGTTTTGATCACCGGGCTCCTGTTCATCGGGCACGTCGCTGCTCGCGAGGGGCTCTTTGAGTCTGTCGGTCACCTCGTCGCGCGTACGCCGGGAAATGACGTCGCTCTCTTCGTCGTGACAATGATTGCGGTCGCCATCGTCACGGCGCTGCTGAATTTGGACACGTCGGTGGTGTTCATGACTCCGGTGGCACTTCACGCTGCCCGTGCCCGGGACGGCGATGAGACGGCCTTCGCGTTCGGTGCCATATTGATGTCGAACGCGGCATCACTACTTCTCGTGGGATCGAACCTCACCAACATGTTGGTCTTCGCCACTCATCCGGTTCGCGGTACCGTCTTCGCTGGTCATATGGCACTGGCCTGGGCGGCGTCGGTGGCCCTGACCATTGGCGTGGTGATTGGGTGGCGGCGTCGACAACTGCTGCGTCCTTCGGAGGCCTCGACCGAGCCGGTCAACTGGCACGTCGGCCCTGGAACCGTGGCGGCGATTGGGGCGGTGTTGCTCATGCTCCTGACCAGCCAGCCCGCCCTCTTCGTCTTCGCAATCGGTGCGGTCCTCGAGGTCAAGAACCTCGTCGGACGGCGGCGGGTGCAATTGAGTGAGGTGTTCGACGTCGCCAGTCCCCGGGTGGTGTTTCCCCTGTTCGTGGTGGCAGTCCTGGTCGGCTGGCTCGGACGTAATTGGCATGCCGCCGGAAATCTGATCGCGCATTCCAATTCCCTGACCACCGCTGCGGTCGCGGCTGGCCTCTCCCTCGTCATCAATAACTTGCCCGCGGCCTCTCTATTCGCTGGACAGCGCATTGCCCACCCCTACTCCTTGTTGATCGGCCTCGACCTCGGTCCGAACGCTTTCGTGACGGGCGCGATGTCCACCATGTTGTGGTTTCGAATTGTTCGTTCTGAGGGGCTCTCGCCAACCGTGATGCAGTTTGTTCGAGTGGGCGTTCCCGTCACGGTGGTGACGCTCTGCGCCGCGTCGCTGCTGGTCTAGTTCGTACGAGTGGTCGTGAGGCGAAAGGTCGTCCGCTCATGGCTCGGCGTCATTCACGGATGAGAGCGCGGGAGTCGCTGGTCAGATGGGTCGCCAGTTCTTAGTGGGCGCATAGGGCCACGTTGGTTCTTCGCCAGTCGACGAGCGATCTGCTCCTACGCTGGTCGGGTGAGACGTCGACGTCGGGCTCGTGGAGTGTTGCGCTCCTTATTGGGTGGAGTGGCACTTGGCCTGGTGGCGTCGGTCACCGTGATCGCCGCGGTCTATGACGCGGAAACTGGCCGGCCCACGCCGGCTCCATCCGGGCTCAATTTCGTGCGAACGGGGGACTACCTGACTCGCTACGAGTCGTGGGGCGCTCCGGCGCTGCACCCGGTGGTATTGATTCATGGAGCTTTTGAGTCGGTTGACTACTGGAAACCCGTGGCGACGATCTTGTCGCGCACGACGCACGTGGAAGCGTATGACCTCGAAGGCTACGGCTACACCCAACGCGAGGGACCTTACACCGCCGCCGCGTTGGTCGCGCAACTCTATGAATTCCTGCGGGCGCGTCACTTGTCCCACCCGGTCTTGGTGGGACACTCCTTGGGGGCCGGGGTGATTGCGCGCTTCGTCCTCGCGTATCCCCACGTCGCCGCGGGTATCGTTTTCCTCGACGGTGACGGGTTGAGCGCGACGTATCCGGGTACGCAGGCTCTCGGATGGATTCCGAACCTCTACTTCACCGCGCTCTTTCGCTACGCGGTACGCAATGACTCCCTCGTGTCCACGATTTTTCGGGCGGCCTGCGGAACCCACTGTCCCCCGGTGACACCGACCGTCCTCTCGATGGTGCAGCGCCCCTTTGAGGTAGCGGGCGCGCAGGCCGCGCTGTTGGCGTACGCCGAAGAGCCACTCGTGGGCGTGAGCGTCGCGCAACTTCGCGAAGTGGGGCGTCTGGCGATTCCCGCGCGCGTGATCTTCGGGGCGAATGACAGTGTGTACCCGAGCTCGACTCCTCGGCTCACCGCTCAGCGTTTAGGGGCTCCCACCCCCGAGATCATCACGGGGGCGGGCCACCTCACGTTATGGTCGAACCCGGCGAACATTGCGGCGGCGATTGCCCGCTTGGTGCGCACGGTGTCGTCGTGAAGCTATGGGGGCATGCGTTGCCGGGGTAACCCTGCAGCGGAGCGCGGAGGTCTCCGTTTCATCGACGCCAACTTTGTAGCGTGGTGTCATGAGAATCCGTCGCGCGGTCGAAACAGATCTCGCGACCCTCGAAAGTTTCATCCTCGACCTCGCTCTGTACGAGCGAGCGCACGAGATGGCGCAGGCGACGACTGAACAGTTACGTCAGAGTTTCTTCGGTGAGTCTCCTCAGGTCTACTGCGACTTTGTCGAGACCAGTGAAGGTGAGGTGGCAGGTTTCGCCGTCTGGTTCTTGAACTACTCCACCTGGACCGGCACGCACGGTATCTATCTCGAGGACCTCTTCGTATCGCCGCAGTATCGTGGCCGGGGATATGGCAAAGCGTTACTGATTCATCTTGCTCGAGAATGCGTAGACCACGGTTATGCACGACTGCAGTGGTCGGTCCTTGATTGGAATTCACCTTCGATTGACTTCTATCAGGCTCTGGGCGCCGATGCACAGGATGAGTGGACCGTGTATCGACTCAGTGGTGCCGCGCTCGATCGGGTCGCCGCTTCGAAGTAACCGAACCATTTTTCGCCGCCCTTTCGACTCCTCTTAGTGTCCTCTTCATCGGACTCTTGATCTTTAGTCAACGATTAGCGCCACACTCGACTGGCCTTAGGTGGACCGCGCAGGCTGTGGGTGTGGCGGGATCGACCCGCGACAACCGACAAAGGAGTCAGCATGACGAAGAGAATCTGGAGAGTGCGCAATATGGTTACTGGCGGGGCCGTTGTCCTCACCAGCGCCCTTGGGACGGCAGGTGTCGCTTCGGCGGCGACAACTCACAGCGTCAACACCACCCATCTCAGCATCAAGAGTTCCACGAGTACCCATGACCTGTCTGGTGATCCGACCACCTTGCCGACGAAGCCGGGCGAGACCTCGTTGACCGGCTCCACCTTGAGCAGTGTCGATGCCGCAGCGAGCGCGTCAGTGCCAGAGGCTACCGTGATCCGCGCCGAGTCCGGTCCGAACTCGACGTACGTGGTGCACGTGAAGAAAGCGACGGGTAGCTACGTCACGGTGATCGAGAATTCGAGCTTCACGGTCACGTCGGTGAGGCCCGACCTCGGTCCGGGCCAGTCCGGACGCCCCGGCCTGCCCGGCGACCCGTCTACGATGGCCCATGGTCCTGGTGAGACGCCGTTGACGGGTGCCGCGTTGACTTCGGTCGTGGCGTCGGCGAACGCCGCAGTCCCTAACGCCACCGTGGCGCGTGCCGAGACTGACGCCCAGGGCGCGGCCTACGAGGTGCGCATGAAGAAGGCGGACGGAACCTACGAGACCGTGAAGGAAGATTCGAGTTTCGCGGTGACGTCGATCCAATCTGGCTTCGGTACTCCACCCGTCGGTGCACCGGGCGCACCAGGTGCACCGGACCAGCGCCCCTCGAGTCCACTGAACTGAGCGTTCGTCACGTGATGGGTCGGTCCGAATCTTCTGCCGGTCGGCCCATCACGTCAACGGGTTCTCATCGCTCGCCAATCGCGCTCGTCGTGCGGTTCGTTCACCGGTGCACTGCGTTCGTTGGGCGGGCGCGGCTCACTTCGCCGATCGTGGCGAGACGATTGCCTTCGTCGATTTAGACACGATTTCGCGAAGCGCTCGCGGCCGACGCGAGGAAGTCTGTACCCGAAATGACGTGACCTCCGAGGTTCGCCAGGGGCGCGTTGATGGCGGCGCGCTTCCTCCCACGCAGGGCCACTGGACTGGGCACGTCACCGAATTGAATGTGTGGCGTGGCGTAGGTGGTGTGAAGAACCGCGGCGCAGAACTCGAACGCCCCGTGGGTCTGGCCCCGAAGAGTTCAAGTGAGTGCTGACGTGACCCACGCTCCGTCGATGCAATTGCTCCACGTCAACCGTGTGCCCACCCGTGGGTCACGGTTGGGACAAGATGGATGGGTGAGATCTCGACCCAGCCATATTGTTTTCGACCTGGACGGGACCCTGGCTGATTCTTCATCGGGAATTTTGTCGTCGTTTCGGGCGACGTTGGACAAGATTGGACTGACCGCCGACGAAGCGACACTGCGTCACTTGATCGGGCCACCGCTGGGCGATTCATTTGGCATACTCGGAGTCGAGGCCGAGAGGATTGATGAGGTAGTGGCGATCTACCGTGACTTCTACGCCGAGCGTGGGGTGTACCAGGCTGAACTCTACGGAGGCGTCGCCTCGACATTATCGGCGTTGACGCAACAGGGCGTGCGCCTAGGTGTCGCGACCGCTAAGCGAGTCGATTTCGCCCGTCAGATGCTCACCACGTTGGGCGTCGCTGAACACTTTGATCAGATCTGCGGAGCGACGATCGATCTGCGGGTGACCTCCAAGTTCGACATCATGTCGATGGTGTTGGACCAGTGGAGCGTCGCTCACCGACCCGATGTGTGGATGGTGGGTGATCGCCACTACGACATGGTCGCGGCGCGCACGCACGAGGTGCGCGCGGTCGGGGCGCTATGGGGCTTCGGCACAGCGCAAGAATTGCGCGAGGCCGGATCGCACTGGTTGATAATGCGTCCCCAAGAACTGCTCGAATCTGAGGTCGACGCTGGTTCGCCCGTGTGCCTTCTCGAGGAGATCTGTGACGTGTGCGGGCGGGTAATTGATTCGGCTCACGTGACCTCGTGTCGGATATCGAACGAGTAATTCGAGAATGGTCGATGTTAACTAGTGTGACGGCGTGGACCCGAAGCTCGAACTTATGATCAGCCCCGTCGGTGACGTCGACGCAGCGAAGGACTTCTACGTCAACGAGCTCAAGTTCGTGGTGGAGACGGACCAACAACTGGGATCCGGGTTTCTGGTGGCTGGTCTCATTCCCCCGGGTTCGCGATGTGGCATCGCCGTTGGAACGGGACTGAGCGACGTCGCACCTGGATCGGCGAAGGGAACGCACCTGATGGTGCTCAACACCGATGATGTCGCCGAAGAATTCGGGGCCCAGGGCGTCGTCTTCAGCGGTCCGTATCATTTTGCTGCAGGTACGCGCGCGGACGGACTGCACCCCTCACGCGAACCACTCAATACTTTTCTCGACTTCGCTGACCCGGACGGCAACCCGTGGATAATTCGAGAAGTTCCAGCGGAGAACTACTAATTGCGGACGGCCCGTCGGTCGTGTGCCACGGTACGATGGTTCGTCCAGGGGCAGCGAGAGGGCTATGGAACGCAAGAGCGGCGGTGACAGCGAACGTCAACGGGTACCGCAACCACTAATCAAGAAGCGTATTGCGTCGGGCCGCGGAGCCATGGAACAGCCCAACGTCACCCACGACGGTGACGCGGCCCTGACGCCAAGGTTTTGGGTGGCCATCGTCATCACTGGCGTCGCGACCGGACTCTTCGGCGCAGGTCTGATGGCTCTGTTGCAATTCGTCGAGAAATTAGCCTTCTCGTACCACGGGGGTAGTTACCAGGCTGCCGTGGCCGCCACCTCAAACTGGCATCGTCTGTTGTACGCTGGTGCTCGCCGGAGGCATCGGTGCACTGGGGTGGTACATAGTGCGTCGTTACTTGCGCGGCGAGAAGTCCGAGATCGACGACGCCTTGTGGAATGGTGACGGTGAACTCGGAGTGCGCCGTAGTCTCGCGACCTCGGTGATCTCCGAGATCGTCATCGGAATGGGTGCCTCGATCGGCCGCGAGGCCGCTCCCAAGTTGATGGGTGGCGCGTCGGCCAGTTTGCTCTCGCACTGGTTCGGTTTGTCGAGCGCTCAGAAGCGACTCCTCGTCGCGTGCGGCGGAGGTGCCGGCCTGGCGGCGGTCTACAACGTTCCCTTGGGTGGTGCGATATTCACCGCCGAGGTCATGCTCGGCAGTTTCGCTTTGCCGACGGTGTTGACCGCACTGGCCTGCACGTTGATCGCCACGATGACCGCGTGGATATTCTTGGGAGATCGCGGCGACTTACGTCGACGTCCCCAACTACCATCTTCACCGGTTCGATCGTGGTGTGGTCTCTGGTGGCCGGCGTGGTCATCGGGGTCCTCGCCGTCCTCTACGTTCGTCTGCTCGGCTGGGTGTCAGCGAGTCGCCGGAAGCCCGCCAACGTCTTTTGGCAGATGCCGTTGGCTTTCGCGGTGGTGGGGGTCGTGGGCTTTAAGTATCCCCAACTCTTCGGCAATGGCAAGGACATGGCCCATGACGCGTTCGTGGGAGTGGGTGGTCTGGGGCTACTGTTCGCGCTCTTTGCCCTTAAGCCGCTCGTGACCACCCTGACGGTGGCGAGCGGAGCTTCGGGAGGCGTGTTCACCCCCTTCATGGCGACTGGCGCGGCGTTGGGGGGATTCCTCGGTGTCGCCTGGAACCACCTCTGGCCCGGCTCGCCGGTCGGGGCCTTCGCCCTCATTGGTGCAGCGGCAATGATCGGTGCCGCGATGCAGGCCCCCTTGGCCGGGCTGGTACTAGTGATCGAGCTCACTCACACCGGCTTTGACCTGATGGTTCCCATGATGTTGGCCACGGCTATCGCGACGTTGATTGTGCGTCAGATTGATGGCTACTCCATCTACTCCGCGCGTCTCCCGGGTCACGGCGAATGAGTAGCGCGAGTCTGAGGGTACGTCCGGGTCTCGCCCGCGACGCATCCGCACTGCGTGAGATTCGTCTCGAGGCGCTCGCCGACACTCCGGACGCCTATGGCGAGACCTACAACGAATGCGTCGCGTGGAGTGAGGAGACCTGGGCGGCCAAGGCCGAACAGTGGAACTTCTACTTAGCGGAGATCAACGGCCGAGTGGTGGGTATGGCGCGCGGCGAGTCGCACGAGGCGGACAGCGACAGGCGTTTCCTCTTCGCCATGTACGTCTCGCCTTCGGCGCGCGGTACGGACACGGCGCGGCAATTGGTCGATGTGGTGAGCGCCTGGGCGAAGGCGCAGGGCGCCGACGCTCTGCACCTCTACGTCTCCAACGCCGTGCCGCGCGCTCGAGCCTTTTACGCCAAGGCGGGTTTCGTGACGACCGGCTCCTCGGTATCGATGCACCGTGACGACAGTTTGGTGTGCGATGAAATGCGCCGCGAACTGACCGACTTCACATTCGTCGTGCGTCCGGTGGCTCCGGCGCAACTCCACGACTTGCGCCGCCGAGTGCTGCGCGACGACTCCGCGGCGGCCGACGTCAGCAATCGTGGTGATCTCGAGGACGACTCGGTGCACTTCGGTGGCTTCCTGGGTGCACGCGTCGTGGTCAGTGCCTCGTTCTACGCCATGAATGCCCCCTTCGCGCCCGATGAGCCGTCCTATCAATTGCGTTACATGGCGACCGACTTCGACGTGCAGGGTCTCGGGCTCGGTGCACGTCTACTGGATCGGGCTCTCGAGGAGCTTGCAGGACGCGCGAGGGGCCGGGTTTGGGCCAACGCCCGCACGTCCGCACTGGCCTTTTACGAAGCGACGGGATGGAGCGTGGTCGCCGATTCGCTCTTCGTCAGCGCGGAGACGGGTATTGATCACGTGGTGATCTATCGGCCGCTGGTCTGAATATCGACCATTCGTTGACTAAGTTGGAGTCATGCGCAACCAACTTCGTTACATTATTGCCGCGGTCATCGTCGTGGCCGGCATCGTCATCATCGTCGCGACGCAGGGCTCCACGAAGAAGTCCGGATCGACTACGACGACCACGACGACAGCCAAGTCCACCGTGGCGATCGCTCCATTGACGGGTTTGCCCGACCCATCGCGCACCGCCCTGAAGCGATCCGCCCTTGTCATAAAGGTCGAAGACGACACCAACGCCCTGCCGCAGTGGGGCATCGACCAGGCGGACGTCATCTACGAGGAGATCATCAACGGCGGGATCCCGCGTCTGGCGGCAATCTTCAACCAGAACGCTCCCGCACGAGTCGGCCCCATCCGGTCGGTTCGCCCCACCGACACCCAGATCGTCTTTCCTATCGGCGGTATTTTTGCCTTCTCGGGTGGCGCGGCCTACGCGATCGCTTCGATTTCGACGGCGCCGGTGAAGCTGGTGGATGAATCGAGCGCCGGTGCCGCGATGTTCCGTGATTCCAGTCGCTCCGCGCCCTACAATCTCTTCGGTAGTGCGGCTCAGTTCTTCGCCCTGGGCGGCGGTGCTCCGGTTCCCCCCACACCACTTTTCCAGTACCGTCCCCTGGGTCAAAGCGCAGTGGGCGTCGCGGTGAGCAAGTTCGTGGTGAACTTTCCGAGCATCTATCCAATGACCTGGACCTGGAACGCCCTCACGAAGTCGTGGGACCGTTCGACTCAGTTCGCGGGTCCCGACTACACGGGCAATCACGTGAGAGAGTCACCGAAGAATGTGATCGTCAACTACGTCAACTACGTCAATGGCGTGGGGGCGTTCACCTCGTACGCGAACCTGCAGAGTGGTGGCGTTGCTGAGGTCTTCACTGACGGCAAGGAGATCGTCGGCACGTGGGCGCGTCATTCAAAGAGTTCGCCCATCCAATACCTCGACTCCAAGGGTCATGGTATCCGACTTACTCCTGGTCAGACGTGGGTGGAACTGCTGGATAATGGCGCTCCCGTCATCGTGACGCACTAGGCGGCGACGTGCGACTCGGGAACATGTTCGGTCCGGACCACACGTTCCTTGGGGTGCCAAGTGCGGACCCCGACGATGGCACCCAATGGTCGAAGGCTGGCGCGGTGATTCTCGGCGCACCATTCGACGGAGGGACGTCGTATCGCGCCGGGTGTCGTTTCGGCCCCCAGGCGATTCGCGCGGCGGACTATCTGCCCCACGATGGTTCGCGCCCGAGCCTGGCCCTGGGCGTTGATGCATTGCTCGACCTGGGTGTGATGGACCTGGGTGACGTCGAGATGTACTCGGGTGACGTCGAAGGTTCGCTGGCGGCTTTGGAGTCGCAGGTTGCTCGAATCGCGGCCAGCGGTGTGGTGCCCATCATCTTGGGCGGCGACCACACCATTGCGTTGCCCGACGTGACCGGCGTCGCGCGCCACGTGGGATGGGGGCGAGTGGCGGTCATCCACTTCGACGCCCACGCCGACACCGGAGAATCACAGTTCGGATCTCTCTACGGTCATGGTACGCCGATGCGACGACTCATCGAATCAGGCGCGTGTCGCGGAGATCGATTCCTGCAGATCGGCCTACGCGGCTACTGGCCCGAGCCCCCGACCCTGGCGTGGATGGCGCAGCAGGGAATGCGGTCCTTCGAGATGGCCGAGGTGGTAGCGCGCGGTCTCGACGCCGTTCTCGACGAGGCCTTCGCCATCGCAATGGATGACTGTGACGCGGTCTTCCTCTCAGTGGACGTCGACGTGGTGGACCCGGGCTCCGCGCCCGGCACTGGCACGCCGGAGCCGGGAGGGCTCACTAGTCGCCAACTGCTCGATGCCGTGCGCCGTATTGCCATGGATCTGCCCCTCGCGGGGATGGACGTAGTCGAGGTGTCGCCACCGTATGATCACGCCGACATCACGTCCTACCTGGGTAATCGCGTCGTACTCGAAGTGCTCGGTGGTATGGCGTGGCGCGCGAAGAAGAATCGCGGTGAGGATGTGCGCAACCCGAGCGAACCTCTACTGAGCGGGCGTTAGTCGAACATCGAATCCAGGATCTGGACGACTAACTCGTCGGTCGTGTCGGGGTGCAAGAACGCGAAGCGCGCCACCATCTCGCCTTCCCATCGGGTGGGGGTGACGAAGGCGATTTGTTGGCGCAACAGAGTCTCGCTCCACTCAAGGTACTGCGCCTCACTCCAGCCGACGCGTCGATAGAGGACGATCGACAGACTCGCCGGTCGCACGAGCTCGAGTCCCGCGCGGCCTTCGATGAGCGATGCGGCGCGGTGTGCGAGGTCGATGGCGCCTTGCGTGGCACTCTCGTAAGCTCGAACGCCGTAGGTGACTAGCGAGAACCAGAAGGGCAATCCGCGCGCTCGTCGTGAGAGATGAATCGCGTAATCCGAAGGATTCCAGTCGTAGTGCTCCTCATCGCCCCCGTGCAGGACGTCGAGGTAACCCGCCTGCTGAGCGAGGAAGTGTCGCGCCGTTGAGGGATCGCGATAGATCAGCGCACAGCAGTCCAGTGGCCCGAAGAGCCACTTGTGGGGATCGACGATGAAACTGTCGGCGTGACGGATCCCCGCGAGGAGATCACGTTGCGAAGAGAAGAGTGCGCCGCCGCCGTAGGCTCCGTCGACGTGGAACCATAAGTCGTTCTCGCGCGCGAAGCTACCTAGACCTTCAAGGTCGTCGACGATACCGGCATTGGTGGTTCCCGAGGTCGCGACCACGCCAATCACGGTTTCGGGACGTGGGTCGGCCGCTAGCGCCTTCTCTAGATTGACGCGAGTGAAACGGTGGTCATCTGGTTCGACCAACAGGGACTCGATTCCTAGTACGTGCAGTGCCTTGCCGATACTCGAGTGCGCGTCGGCCGAGATGGCGAAGCGCAGCTCGTGCGCCGCGACGTCGGGACGTCGCGTGCGGCCGACGTCGCGACCCACGGTCAAGGCCGACAGGTTACCGGCCGAACCGCCTGAGACGAAGGCGCCCCCGGAACCGCGGGGCATGCCCGCGCGCGCGGCCAAGAACTCCAGTGCCTGATTCTCAGCGACCACCGCTCCCGCAGATTCGAGCCAGCTGGTGCCGTTGAGACCCGAACACGCGACGACCATGTCAAAGAGCAGGGAATTCTTACTGGGAGCATTGGGAATGAAGGCGAGGAATCTCGGCGAGTCAATCGAGACGACGTGTTCGGCCAAGTGGTCGCGAAAGAATTCCAAAGTCTCCTCGGCGTCGCGACCCTCCTCGCTGATCATCCCTTCGAGACTGGGCAGCGGGATGGGCGAGTGCATCCCGAAATCAAGGGGGGCGTCGTGTTCGAGGCGGTCACGACAATATTCAAAAATGGAATTGGTGAACGCCTCGTCGTAGGTGAACATCGGGTGCCTCATTGCACGACCTTTCGTTAGGGCTCTATCCATCGTAGAAGAGGCGCGGACCGAGAGTCGCCGTGGGAGCGAACTAACATCGGTACATGGCTCTTGTGCGCGTCGGCTACCTCGGGCCGGAGGGGTCGTTCTCACACGAAGCTGTCCTGACCTTGGACGCAACCGAACCCGTCGCGTGTGCGTCGATCACTGATGTGCTCTCCGGCGTCGCGGACGGCAGTCTGGACACTGGCCTCGTGCCCCTGGAAAACGCTATCGAAGGAACGGTCTCGGCGACCATCGATGGCCTGGTCTTTGACTACGACCTCGTGATCGAACGTGAAGTGGTACTGCCAATCCACTTGCATCTCCTGGCCCGACCGGGCGTGGCGCTCGACGATGTCGTGCGGGTATCGAGTTACGTCCACGCCCTCGCACAGGTCCGTGGCTTTCTCGCTGGACTACCCAGTGTGGCCATCGACCAAACGACCTCCACTTCTCAGGCAGCTCGTGAGGTTGCGGATTCCTCGGAGTCCTGGGCCGCCGTGGGTTCGGCGATTGCGGGTTCGCTCTTCGGTCTCGAGATCATCGCGGCCGACATCGCCGACCACCCCGGAAATGCCACGCGATTCGTCGAAGTGGGACGCGGAGCGATTCCGGCGGCGACTGGCAATGACCGTACTTCGATCGTCTGCTTCCAAGACGCCGACCGCCCCGGTTCGCTCTACGGGATCCTGGGACGTTTTGCGGCGCGCGACATCAACTTGACGAAACTCGAGAGCCGACCGACGAAGTTGGGGCTCGGGAATTACTGTTTCGTGATGGAGTTCGACGGCCACGTCGGAGATGACATCGTCGCGGACTGCCTGGCTGATCTCCAGGCGCATCTCGTGCGCGTAAAATTTCTGGGCTCCTACCCGGTGACTGGTGAAGGCTCGACAAATCGTCGTGAAGAGGTCGGTGAGGCGCGTCGTGCCGCCGCCGAATGGATCTCCACGATTCGAGGACGAATTCGCAAGTGAGGCTGAAGGAGAGATAATCGTCGCTGATGTCTGTCTCTCCTGGTAGAAACTAATTTCTTCATCAACGTTCGTGACAGTGCGTCGAACTTATCGACAAAAGTTTGAATTATTTTCACAATTGTGCTTGACAGCGACGCAACTCCTCATTACTTTGTAAGCGGTTACGAAAGCGGTTACATAAAGTTCCAACTTTCGTGGTCGAGCATCCGGGGGGAGAAGAAGTGGCCGAATCAACGCCGACGATCTATGACGTAGCAGAGCGTGCTGGCGTTTCGATTGCGACGGTAAGCCGTGCCCTCAACTCCCTCGATTCGGTTCGACCCGCCACTCGCGACAAGGTATTGCGCGCGATGGATGAGCTCGACTTCGTGCCCAACGCCGTCGCGCGAGGGCTCTCGATTGGCAAGCACGGCATCTTGGGACTGGTATTCACCCGCGTGGTCGGTGAGAACAACGGACTCGCCGTCGAGGAGGCGAGCCTTCTCTATACCGACATCGTCATCCGAGGCGCGGAGATGCGCGCTGCCGAAAAGGGTTACTCATTGCTGTTGAGTAGCTTCGACGAGTCGCACCCGTCGGGCATGAGCGCGCTACTGAGTCTCAGTGGGACGGTAGACGGGCTCATTGTATTGGACCGCGTGCTCGGCGACGAAGACGTGGCGTATCTCGCACGGCGGATTCCGGTTGTACTTTTGGCCGGGCGCGGGGATTCTCTCGCAGCTATCACGGTGCGGGTCGATAACGAACAGGCGATGTCGAGCCTCGCCGAACATCTAGTGCGAGAACACGGTGTCACTCGTGTCGGCTTCGTCAGTGGCGCTTTGGAGAGCCCCGACGCCCAAGCCCGCGCTGTGGGCTTCCGCTCCGCGGTCGAATCACTGGGTGCGAACATCGCGGACGTCGATTTTCTTGAAGCGGATTGGACGTCCGCCGGAGGTGAAGCCGCAATGCGCGAGCGCCTCGCGCTCACAGATGCGTTGCCCCAGGTCTTCGCGTGCGCCAATGACCAGATGGCCGTCGGCGTGATTTTCGCGCTCCAAGAAGCGGGCCAACGTGTTCCCGACGACGTCTGCGTGACCGGTTTCGACGACATCACACTGACGCGGTACTTCAACCCACCCCTCACTACGATCCGTCAGTCGGGTGGTGTCTTGGGTTCGGTCGCTGTCGATGCCCTGGTGTCGCACATCGACGGTACCGAGGGAGCCAATCGCACCATCATCCTGCCGACTGAGTTGGTGGTGCGCGCGAGTTGTGGCTGCCAGTCCGATCCGGAGGAACCACTTCGTCAACTTCACACACCCACGCACCAGCGAGTCGACGTATGAGGATGTTGGCGCGTCGTCTCTCGCTGTACTTGGTGACAGCCTGGGTAGCCATCACGGTGAACTTCTTGCTCCCGCGCATGATGCCGGGCAACCCGGTTCAGCAACTCATCGGCAAATTGACCGGCAACGTGACCCCTCAGCAGGTGCACGCGATAGAACTGGCCTTCGGGATTGGTCTCAATCAGGGCCTCTGGGCCCAGTACACGGGCTACCTTCACCAGCTTTTTGTCGGAAATCTCGGTATCTCGATCACGCTGTCGTCGCCCGTCTCGACGGTGCTCAAGTCTGCGGTGCCCTGGACAATTGGACTTATCGGGGTCTCCACCATCTTGAGTTTCCTCCTCGGAACGTTTTCGGGAGCTCTGCTCGGATGGTTTCGCGGATCGCGCCTGGATTCACTCATCCCCGTGTCCACATTCTTCCAGGCGGTCCCATACTTTTTCCTCGGTACGGTGATGCTCCTTGTCTTTGGTTCAAGTCTGCACTGGTTCCCCGTGCTCGGTGCCTATAGTCAATCGGTGACGCCAGGGTGGCACTGGGACTTCATCTTCAGTCTCGTGCGCTATGGCGAATTGCCCGTCATCACCATCGTTCTGAGTTCGGTCGCGGGCTGGATGCTGGGCATGCGCAACATGATGATCACGATGATTGCCGAAGACTTCGTCCTGATGGCCGTGGCGAAGGGATTGCCGCGACGCAAGGTCATCATGCACGCCGCGCGAAACGCAGTACTGCCGAGCGTGGCGAATCTGTCCCTGGCCATTGGTCTGGTGGTCTCGGGAGCATTATTGGTGGAACTGGTCTTCAACTACCCCGGGGTCGGGAATCTCCTGCTCCAGGCGGTGCTCAACGAGGACTACCCCTTGATTCAAGGGATCTTCTTGGTCATCACCATGACAGTCTTGGCAGCGAACCTCCTCGCCGACATCTTTTATTTCGTGCTCGATCCACGCACTCGCACCGAGGCGGCAGTATGAGTTCGGTCCGTCTGCCTCGATCGCCCAAGGTCCTCGTCGGCGCCGGGTTGGTCGCCTTCTTCGTGGTGCTCACCGTGGTCGGACCATACCTTGCCCCTTATAACCCCAGTGCCACCAATTTCAACGCGAACTTGACACCCTCCTCGTCGCACTGGCTCGGTACCACGGCCCTCGGTCAGGACATCTTCTCCCAGCTACTGGTCGGTGCGCGCGCCACCATGATCGTGGCCATGGTGGCCGGGGTGGTCGCGACCATCCTGTCGGTGACCGTGGGCGTGGCGGCGGGTTATCTCGGCGGCAAGACCGACGAAGGGCTCTCATTGCTGTCGAACGTCTTCCTCGCCATTCCTGGGTTGCCACTCCTCATCGTCATCGACAGTTATTTGCCGGCGTCGGGTCGCTCGAACTCATTCGTCATTGGTTTGATCATCAGTATGACCGGTTGGGCCTGGGGCGCGCGAGTCCTGCGCGCCCAGACGATGTCACTGCGAAATCGAGATTTCGTTGAAGCCGCGCGCATCATCGGCGAAAGCCGCTTTCGCATCATGGTCTTCGAGATCGCTCCCAACTTGTTGCCGGTCCTTGCGTCATCGTTGCTGTTCACCATTCTCTATTCCATCGGCGCCTACGTCACCCTCGCGTACGTGGGCCTGACGTCGACGGCGGTGTGGAACTGGGGGACCATGCTCTACTGGGCCCAGGCCAACAATGCTCCCTTGGCGGGCCAGTGGTACTGGTTCGTGCCGCCAGGGATCTGCATCGCTCTCATTGGTACGGGACTGGCGTTGATGAACTTCGGTATCGACGAGTTCATCAATCCTCGTCTGCGTTCTGCTGGACTGAGTTCGAAGGTCCGCCGAGAGAGCGGACTACCGCGGCGTCCCCGGCTCGGCTTCACACCGGTGGCACGGCCGCGCGCGCTGGTGGCGACTCGTACGAAGGCGAGTGTTCAATGAGTGAGGGGGCCATGAGCGATTCACCCGCGTCCCAGAACGACACGGTGCTCGAGATCGAGGACTTCAGCGTCGATTACGGCTGGGGTGACACCGCGGTACGCGCGGTCAACAACGTGACGTTGAGTGTGCGTCGCTCACGGGTGCTCGGCATCGCGGGTGAGAGCGGGAGCGGTAAGTCCACCCTCGTCTACGCGGTGACGCGCTTGCTGCGCTCACCCGGCGTCATCGCGGGTGGCCGCGCTCGCCTCACTTTCGACGACCCTGATTCGAATGACGTGAAACGTCGCACCGTCGATCTGATCAGCGCCACCTCGAGCGAATTGCGGTCCATTCGCTGGTCCCAGGTGTCGATCGTTCTACAGAGCGCCCTCAACGCTCTGAACCCGGTGCTGCGCATCGGCCACGAGTTCGATGAGGTATTGAAGACGCATCGTCCCACGATGAACAAGACCCAACGCCGCGAACGCGCCGCTGAGCTACTCGGGCTCGTGGGTCTGGATGAGGATCGGCTCGCCCGTTTCCCCCACGAGCTCTCGGGTGGACAGCGTCAACGGATAATGATCGCCCTGGCCCTGGCCCTGGACCCCCAGTTGGTCATCATGGACGAGCCCACCACGGCGCTCGACGTCGTGACTCAGCGCGAGATCGTCAACGAACTCGCGCAACTTCGAGCGCGCTTTGGATTCTCGATGATCTTCATCACTCACGACCTCTCCCTGCTGGTGGAGCTGGCCGACGACATTGCGGTCATGTACGCCGGCAATGTCGTGGAGTGGGCGCCCGCGAGTGACCTCTATCACGCGCCGCGCCATCCCTACACGCTGGGACTGTTGAACTCCTCGCCACCATTGTCCGGCGAGCGGCGCGAACTGGTGGGCATCGCTGGTGCGCCTCCGGACCTGTCGCAACCGCTGAGCGGCTGCAGTTTCCACGCTCGCTGTCCCTACGTGCTGGATCGCTGCGCGAACGAAGTACCTGAATTGCGCGTGATCGACGACTCTGGCCGCAAGGTGGCCTGTTGGCTTCACGAGACACCGGAAACGGTGCCGATGCCGCTTCGCCTCCTCGCACGGCGCGACGTCGCCACTCCATCCTCGATTGAGGAGGTGGCGAGTTGACGAAGCCACTGCTCGAAGCACGCCGACTGACGCGCCACTTCGTGGTGCACACGGGGCACGGACTGATTCGACCCAAGAAGATTGTTCGCGCGGTCGACGATGTCTCCTTGAGCCTGCGCGCGGGACGCGTCACCGCCGTGGTGGGCGAGAGTGGCTCGGGCAAGTCGGTACTCGCACGCATGCTCGCGCGCATCGTGACACCCACCTCAGGTGAACTGCTGCTCGGTGATGAGGCGATTCCGGTCAAGTCGCCGAGGAACCTGGCCTACGCCTCCGAAGTGCAACTCGTCCTGCAGGATCCCTTCGCCTCAATCAATCCGGTCCACAAGGTGCGTCATTCACTGGAGCGCCCACTACTGATTCACGGCACGCCCCGAGATGAACTCGAGGCGCGGTCGCGAGCCGCTTTGTCACGGGTCTCCCTCGAGCCACCCGACCGCTACCTCGACCGCTACCCCCACGAACTCTCGGGTGGGCAGCTTCAGCGGGTCTCGATCGCGCGCGCCCTGTGTGTGAATCCCCAAATATTGCTGGCTGACGAACCCATCTCAATGCTCGACGTCTCGGTGCGACTGGGGGTGTTGAACCTGCTGCGTGGCCTGTGCGACAACGAGAAGCTCGCGGTGCTCTACATCACTCACGACATCGCGTCGGCGCGATACATCGCCGACGAGACAATCGTCATGTACGCCGGTCAGGTCGTCGAACGCTCCGACGGTACGGCACTTATCGACGGTCCCACGCATCCCTACACTCAACTGCTCATCGCGTCGGTGCCCGACCCCGGCGACCCGCTTCGCCGTGCTCCCGAGATCGAGGATCGAGCCGGGCAAGGACAATTTCCCGCCGAGGGGTGCCGTTTCGCCCCTCGGTGCCCCCACGCGATGGACGTGTGCCGCACCGCGGCACCGCCGCTGTTCGACGTTGCGAACGGCCATGAGTCGAGGTGTTGGCTGCACGAGTCAGCAACCAAGGTGTCCATTAACGGACGAGAGCAAGGGGGGGACATTTCGACGACGTGACGCATCACCAGGTGCCGGCGCCACGACGACTGTTCTCAAGGTCTCCTTGTGGAAGCGTCCAGCCGGCCCCGCAGAACCCATCAGGACTTACACGGTCATAAAAGGAGTCGGCGTCAGCCGGCTGGACAAAACAAAGGATACTAATGATTAGAAAGATAGCCATCATCGCTTCAGCGATGTCGTGCTTGACCCTGGGTCTCATCAGCGCCTCCGGCGCTGGCGCAGCCCCGGCCCAGCACGTATTAACCGAGGAAGGCAACGTGGGTGTGACGTTCACCCAGAACTTCAACCCCTTCAACTCCAACTCCCTGGCGGGGCAGATGAGCATTAAGTCGCTCACCTACGAACCGCTGATTCGAGATCAACTTCCTCAAGGCCAACAGCCAATACCCTTGGCTGGCCACGAGTTACAAGTGGACCAACGGTGGACGCACCATCACCTTTACGATCCGCTACGGCGTGAAGTGGAGTGACGGTCAGATGCTGACGCCCGCCGACGTCGCCTACACCTTCAACCTGATTGGCCAGAACCCGTCAGCCAACTACTCGGGCGTGCCCGCGATGACCAATGCTGCGACCGTCAAGGGTGACACGGTGTCGCTGAACTTCGCGACGCCGGCGTACCAGGGCATCACGTCCATCGCTGGTAGCACGCTGATCGTGCCTGAGCACATCTGGTCAAAGGTTACGAACCCGGCCAAAGCCGTCATCACCAACCCCATCGGCACCGGTCCCTACGTCCTGAAGAGCTATTCCTCACAGCTCGTCTCATACAAGGCCAACCCTCACTACTGGGGAGGCACGCCCGCGGCGACGCAGGTGAACATCCCCTCGTACTCGAGTAACGCGGCGGCTACGACGGCACTCGCTAATGGTCAACTCGACTGGGCTGGTAACGACATCGCCAACATCCAGTCGGTGTTCGTCAATAAGAACCCCAAGACCAACCACTACTACTTCGCCGGTGGTAACACCGTGACGTTGATGTTCAATGTCAAATACGGCGCGTTGGGTGACCCGGTCGTTCGTGCGGCGATCAGTGCGGGTATTAACCGCGCTGAACTGGGTACGAAGGCCGAGAGTGGTTATGAGTTGCCGGCGACGTCCTCGAGCGGTTTGATCCTGCCCAACCAGAGCAGCGTTCCTCTCGCCCAAGGCCAAGAACGACCTCTCTCCCGCGAGCAACCCCGCCAAGGTGGCGTCCCTGCTCTCGGGTGACGGATACGCCAAGAACTCGAGCGGTATGTGGGTCAAGAACGGTCAGGAGATCTCCTTCAACATTGAGGACCCGACGGCCTACTCGGACTACTACGCCGGTGCGCAGTTGATCGCTAACTCGCTCCAGTCAGAAGGCATTAACGCCACCGTCGACGGCGTGCAGGCTTCGCAGTGGTACTCCGACCTCGCTGCCGGCACGTTCCAGAGCGCTATCCACTGGGGTGCCGGAGGTGCCAATCCGTTCCAGCAGTACCAGAACTGGTTGGACTACAACACCTTCGTCGCTCCGAACCCATCGTCGGCTTCGGGTGACTTCGGTCGCTACAAGAGTGACGTCGCTCAGGCGGCCCTGAAGAAGCTTGAGACCACGAGCCCACTGGCCACGGGGGCCGTCACCAGCGCCGTGCAGGCTCTGGGCAACATCTTGACGACGCAGGTCCCGGTGGCTCCGCTGCTCTACGGTGCGGACTGGAACGTCTATTCGACCGCCCACTTCACCGGCTGGGTGACAGCGGCGAATCCCTACATGGACCCGTCGCCCGTCGGACCCCGCGCTACCCATCATCTTGATGCACCTCAAGGCGGTGAAGTAGTCCATTCGTGGTCTCGGCGGCCCCCACCCTTGTGGGGTCGCTGAGGCTCGCGAAGAGGAAGCAGTATTTCCGTCGTTTCGACGTGCGGCCTCATGCTCTCCCAACTTCATGGGGTCGCACGAAGAAGCGGCTCTGCAGTACACGACCATTAGATAGCAGGAGACTCTCCCCGTGATTAGTTCCAACAGCAGTGATCGCACTCGACATTTCCCGCCCGACTTCCTCTGGGGTGCCGCGACGGCGTCGTACCAGATTGAAGGTGCCACCACCGCCGACGGCCGTGGTCCGTCCATCTGGGACACCTTCAGCCACACGCCCGGCGCGGTGTGGAATGGCGACAACGGCGACATCGCCTGCGATCACTACCACCGCATGAACGAGGACCTCGACCTCATGGCCAACCTCGGTGTCAAGGCGTACCGCTTCTCGGTGGCCTGGCCACGCATCGTGCCCGGCGGCGTCGGCGCAGTTAACCAACCGGGCCTGGATTTCTATCGACGGCTCGTCGACGGGCTACGCGACCGCGACATCGAGCCCACCCTCACCCTCTATCACTGGGACCTGCCCCAGCCCCTCGAGGACCGTGGCGGCTGGACGATGCGCGACACCGCCGAGGCCTACGCCGCCTACGTCGAGGTCGTCGCGCGAGCGCTCGGCGACGACGTCGAGCGCTGGATCACCCTCAATGAACCTTGGTGCTCGTCGTGGCTGGGCTACGGTTCGGGACACCACGCGCCCGGCGTGCACGACATTGGCATGGCCGCGGCCGCGAACCACCATCTCCTGCTCGCGCACGGACTCGCACTGCCGATCCTGCGCGAGACGATCCCGGGTGCCAAGGTGGGTATCACCTTGAACCTGAGCGACCACCGACCGGGCAGTGAGGACCCCTTGGACGTGGCGGCGGCTCGTCGCGCCGACGGCAACCTGAACCGGCTCTTCCTCGACCCCATCTTCCATGGGCGCTACCCCGAGGACATGCTCGAGCACTATTCGACGTTCTCGCCAGGCTTCTCGGTGCTGCGCGAGGGTGATCTGGACCTGATTTCGCGGCCGATCGACTTCCTCGGCGTGAACTACTACGCCCCCGCCACCGTAGTGGACGAGTCGCGCGCCACCCAGGCCCGCACCGCCGGCTACATTGTGGCGACCGGTGACCAGTTCCCCGACCTGCGCCTGCGCGGGCTCGAGACACCCGGGCGCGACCGCACGGCGATGGACTGGGAGATCCAGGCCGCCGGGCTCACCGCCCTGCTGGTGCGCATCCGCGACGAGTACACCACGTTGCCCATCTACATCACCGAGAACGGTGCCGCCTTCGAGGACTACGTCGATCCCAATGGTCAGGTCCTCGACCTGAACCGTGTGTCGTACCTCCAAGAGCACATCTCGGCCGTGCACGACGCTATCGACGCGGGCGTCAACGTCCAGGGGTACTTCGTCTGGAGCCTCCTGGACAACTTCGAGTGGGCCTTTGGCTACTCGCGGCGCTTCGGCATCGTCTGGGTCGATTTCCCGACGGGAGCTCGCCTGCCCAAGGAGAGCTTCCGCTGGTATCGCGACGCGATCGCGTCCAACACCGTGCAGTACGCACGATCCCCCGGTAGTCACTAGGTCCGTCTCCCGGACCGCATCGCTGCCGCGGTGCGCCACGACTGATGGGGTGGTGGCGCACCGCGGTGCGAGCGGTAAGTGCTCGGACAAGGTGGGGGAGGTTCCATGACGCGAGGACCCGGCCACTCCTCGGCATCGGGGCGCTGGCGCACGACGTTCGCGGCCCTGGGCGTGCGCGCCTACCGCCAGTGGTTCTTCAGTCAGGTCCTCTCGGCGTCGGGCACGATGACCCAGGTCGTCGCGCTCTCCTGGCTGGTACTGGAGCTCACTCACAGCGGGGTGGACCTCGGACTGCTGACGACCTGCGCTCTTGCTCCTTTGTTGATCGCGGGTCCGCTCTCGGGCTCGTTGGTCGATCGCGTCGATCGCCGGGTGCTGCTCACGGTGACCCAGAGTCTCTACATCGCCCTCTCGGTGGTGATGGCCGTCGTCACGGCGACCGGAGTCGTGCGGGTGTGGATGGTCTTTGGAACCGCCTTCGCCTCCGGCGTGGTGGGTGCGCCCGACACCGCGGCGCGTCAGGTCTACGCCAATGACCTCGTGGGGCCGGAGCGTCTCAATAGCGCGGTGAGCCTCAACGAGGTCGTGATCAACGCTTCACGCGTGGTCGGACCAGCGCTCGGGGGGCTGCTGCTCGCGACCGAGGGCGTGAGCGCGTGCTGTTGGGCCAACGCCCTCTCCTTCGTACCTTCGCTGTGGGTGTTGGTGGTCCACCGTCACTTGCCGGCCATTGCTCGAGAGCACAGCGAGCACCACGACCCGCGCTTCATCGTCGGTTGGCGCTACGCCTGGCGCAGCCCGACGATCCGCATCGTCTTGTTGTTGGCGGCGGCCTCGGGGATGCTCTTCAACATGAACGTCCCTCTGCCGTTGCTGGCGACGCGGGTCTTTCACCTCGGAGCTGGAGGTTACGGCCTGATGATGTCGGCCTTCGGGGTGGGTGGCATCGCGGGTGGACTGGTGGCCGCGGCGAGTCACGCCACGCCGACGCGGCGTGCGGTGTTGACTCTGGCGGCGTTGACCGGAGTGGTCGTCGTGGCCACGGCCAGTGCGCGCGACATCGGTGAGCTCTATGCGGGTCTGGTTCTGACTGGATGCGTCTCGATCTGGTTCGTCGCGCGCGCCAACGCGCTGGTGCAGTTCGAGACCGAACTCGCGCTGCGGGGACGGGTGATGGCGGTGTGGTCGATGGCCCTGCCCGGATGCATGCCGTTGCTCAGCCCGCTGGTGGGTTGGGTGGGCACGTCACTGGGGGCACGCCAGAGTTTCGCGGTCTCGGGCGTCGCGATGCTCGCGCTGGCGGCCGCGGGATCGTTGCGGGCTCGACGTGCGCCCGCGCTTTGACGGGCCAGGTCAGACTGAGCTTCGTGCGCGCCAGCGCAGGGCGATCTCTTGCGCCATCGGGCGGTAGTGGTCCAGTCCGGGGACGACGAGCCCGGGGAACTTCGCACGGTCGTCCCAGGAACGTAGCGCCATCGCCGTCACGAATCCTGGATGGGCCTCGAAACGCTCGCGCTCATCAGTATTGAGGGGACCGCCCTGGGCGACGAAGGTCGTCTGCGACGCCCGGGAGAGCTCGTCGAAGTAGTCCGGGTCGATGGTGCAGCGCCAGCGTTTGGCCACCACGTGCAGCGCGATGGGTTGGGCGACGACGGGGCCGAACAGGGGCGAGAGGATGCGCGCTCCGAGCCTGGCGTGGTCGTCGTTGACCACCACGCCGGCGTCGGGCGACTCGTCGTCGATCAAGAACCAGCCCACGTCGTGAAACAGCGCTGCAGCGATGAGCTCTTGGTTCGCCCCGTCGGCGAAGGCGAGCGCCGCGCACTGCAGCGCGTGCTCGAGCCCGGTGACGTCTTCGCCGTACGTGCGATGACCCTGACGCTCGAAGAGCTCGAAGAGTTCCTCGAGGGAGGTGGGGGTCTCGAGTGTCACTTCGAGGGACCGTCCGAGAAGTAATGAAGCACCATGCCCCCACCCTAGAAACCTCGAGTAACGCCGTGGTGTCGGTTGGGACATCGCAGTGCGAGCGTCGGCGTCACCCGCGCGTCACGCGACGCTTCGGGCCCATTCACCAGATGCCGGGTACGAACCTCCAGCGCACGCGCTCGCGGTAGACCCGGTAGTCATCACCTTCGACCAGCAGACGTTCTTCGGCTCGCGCCCGTCCGACGTTGCAACCGCTCACGATCACCATGACCGCGACATTGCGCCACGAGACGCTCTGCAGAACGTAACCCAGCTGCAAGAGCACGTACGCGAAATAGAGGGGATGGCGCACCACGGCGTAGGGGCCCGCGCGCTTGAGCCCGCGGTCCGCGGCAGCGAAACCGAAGGATCGGCCCAGTGCGGCGAAGGACGCCACGCAGATCGCCAGCCCGAACGCCTGCAGCCAGGCCCCCGCGATCACGCCCCAGTGGGGGTGAAATCCAGTGGGGCGAAAGAGGACGCCGCCGAAAGTCCCGGTGAAGGCCAGCGTCCAGTCGCCGGCGCGCGTACTCAGGCGACTCGCACGACGACGCAGGAGATACGCCGCGACAACCCAGAGCTGTTCGGCGAGGAACGCTGCGCCAATCAGTGAATGGGTGATTTCGTAGTGGTGATAGCCCGACCACGCGAACCATCCCGCGCCAATGGCCCCCACGACGTTGGCGCCGACGCGGGTGAGGCGGGTGGAGCGCGAGGTCATCTGCGTGGAACGCCCACGCGCGCGCGCGGGCGACGGGGCGGGCGAGGCGCTCACATCCTCAGGGTCGCCGTTGATGTCACCCGTAGGTGTCGCTCGAAGAGCGCGTCGACGCTGAGTCGTCCCGCCCCAAAGACCACCATCACTACTGCCAGCACGCACAGGGTCATGTTGAACTCGTAGCCCGGGGTGTTGGAGAGTGAGTTGATGCCGTTGACCCAGGTGACCGTGATCATGGCCATGACCTGGTCTCCGGCGAGGGCCAGACCCGCGAGTCGCGTGCCCATGCCGAGCGCGACGCACAGCGCACCAGCGAACTCAATGATTCCGCCCAGCACCGCGAAGAACATGCCCGGGTGCAGGTGGGCGGTTCCGGCGAAGTACGCCGCGGTGCGGTTCAGCCCGGGTCCATGGAACCAGCCGAAGAGTTTGCCCGCTCCGTAGTAGACGAAGATCCACGCGAGCACCACGCGCACCGCGGCGAGGGCCAGGTCCGCGCTCAGGGTGGTCGGTGTCGCCCGTAAAAGGGTGCGCGCGAGTACCGGCGAGCGGGTCACGCCAGCGGCTCTGGTCATTTTCGCATCCCCTTGGCCGAGGCGTCACCCTCGATGTGGCGAAAGGGACCGACGAGTTGGGCCAGTAGCACCGCGAGGTGTTGGGGTCGTTCGCCGTCCTGCTCGACGCGAAGCGGGCGACCGGGTAGCCCGGTGTCGATTCGGATGGTCTCGGGGGTGGGGAAGACCGCGCGCTGCGACATCTGGTCCCAGATGGTGAGAGCGAAGCCCAGATTCACGTCCTGGCGTCCCTCGAGGCGATGGTGCAGTCGGTGGTAATTGGGGCTCACGAAGACCCTCCCCACGGGACCGAAGCCCAGGTTGGTGTTGGAGTGTTCGAATGCGACGACGGCCGCGTAGACGACGAGGAGGGTCGTGGGTATGGACCCGTTCGCGATCAGCACGACGCCGGGGATGAGGGTGATCAAGTACGACACGTGGATCAGGGGGTGGGTGCGAAAGACCGTGAGCACGCTCATGTCCTCTTGGGAGTGGTGCAGTTCGTGGAAGCGCCAAAGCATCTCGATGCGGTGGTTCGCCAGGTGCGCCAGCCAGTTACATCCGTCCATCGCCACGAAGATCACCGCGATCACCGCCCAGTGGGGCACGAATCCCTCGCGCGGCACGACGATCCACGGCAGTGACCGTCTCGCCACCTCGGAGAACGACAAGGAGAGCGCGACCACCAGTGGCGCGACCAGCGTGGCGTTGAGCACGGTGTAGATCGCGTCGTGGCGATACCCTCGGGCCAGGGTCGGACGACGTTGCGCCGGGCGCAGTCGCTCCACGACGAGGAACACGCCCAGGGCGCCCAGGGTCGCGGGGCCCACCAGCACCACGCGCAGATCGGTCATCGCCGCAGTGAAGTTGTCGCCCCCCCAGCGGCTCGCCACTCCGATGCTGATGAGTACCAGGGCGACGGCGACGACGGAGAAGGCGGGCACGTAGAAGTGCGAGACGTGCCGCGCCGGGCGCGCCGCTCGCGACGGCGATCTCGACGCCGCCGCGCCGCGCGGCGCGCTCAGGTCAAAAGCCGATGCCACCACCACCCCCTCCGGTCGTGGCGGTCGTCGTGGGGCTGCCCCCACCGGCGGGCTTGACGAGCACCACGACCGACCACTTGCCCCACGTGTCGCTGACGTTGCCCTTGACCTGACCGGACGACTTGTCGCTGGCGAACCAGTAGAGCGCCTTGCCCGCGTAGGTCACCTGCAAACGTCCACCCGCTCGGCGAATCGTTCCGAACATCGCTGGGTTCACGCCGTGTCCCGCCCTCGCCTTGGTCGTCCCCTTGGGTAACAGGACCTCGGGCCAGTACGTCAGGCACTTGGCGGTGCAGGGGACCTTGGAAGGGCTCAGCGTGTACACCGTTCGGGTGCTTTGCAGGATCGTCCCGAAGGTCTTGGTAGACAGCGTCGTAAGCACGAGTGGCGAACTGGCGTGTGGCGTCGCGGCGCCCGAGACGGCGGTTCCTCCCAGAGCGAAGGCCAGCGCCGCCGCGCTCGCTCCGCCGGCGAGGCGATGGGGGATGCGAATCGGTCGGCTGAGGCTCATGGGGCGGTTCTCCTTGTGACGAGGGATGGACGTAGTGAGGTGACGAACGCGGAAGTTCACGGATCTGGGTCGCTCTCTCACTGTGCAGGTCTACGCGCGAGGTCCGCGCAGGGATCACTCCGGGGCCGAGGGCTGCTCAGGTCGACAGTGGGGCCGACGCGAGCACGTGTCCGGCGGCGTCGGTCACCTGGGCGTGCGCGACCGCACTACTCGAGGCGTCGAGGCGCGCGGCCCACGCCCCGTAGCCGTGGACCACGGTGAATGCCCCGATGTCGAGCACCCGACCATCCTTCAACGTGACGCTGCACCAGGCAGTGCCCGACCAGTTGGCGTCGTCGAAGGACATGTAGATCCACGGGGGCGTACCCGTGCTCATCCAGAGGTGACCGAGCACGTGTCCGCGCGAAGTGAGCGTCGCACTGATTGGCGTCGCGCCATATGCGGGCAATGACGTCGTGACCCGCGACGCCCCATCGTTGCCGATCTGGAAGCCCACCGCGACGAGCACGAGGGCTGCGGCCGCGAGTGCGACGCTGCGCAGGGTTCGGCGAGGGACTCGAGGCGACTTCGCGCGGTAGCGATCGGCGAGTCGTGACTCGAAACCGAGTGGTGGCTCGGCGGGTGACGACAAGGCCACCAGGGCATCGGTCACCGCCGAGAGGGACTCGAGTTCACTGCGACACTGAGCGCACGACGCCACGTGGTCAAGGACGCGCGCACGTTCGCGACCGCTGAGCAGGCCCAGGGCGAACTCGGCAAGGTCTTCTCGGGCCGCCGGGCAGTCGGGGTTCGTGCTGGTCATGGTGACTCCGGGGCGACCACGTCGCGAAGGCGTGACATGCCCAGGCGCACTCGACTCTTGGCGGTGCCCAGAGGTATCGATTCAATCACGGCGATCTCGGCGGCGGTGCGACCGTAGACGGCGGCGAGCACCACGCAGCGACGCTGTTCGAGGGGCAACACCGAGAGGGCGGCCCACGCTGGCGCCGCCTCGTCGTTATTGGCGACGAGGTCCTCGGGGGCGGTCGCTCGACTGGTCAGATTCATGAAGACGAGGTCCTCGGGGGCGGTCGGTATCGCCCGTCGCAGGCGCAGGGCGTCAATCGCGAGGTTGCGCGTGATGGTGAGGGCCCAGGTGCAGACCGAGCCTCGTCGCACGTCGTAGACCACGGCGTGACGCAGGATCCTGATGAACGCCTCCTGGGCGACGTCCTCGGCGCCACCGACGTCGTCGAGGATT
Organism: uncultured Acidimicrobiaceae bacterium; assembly: GCA_963734655.1. GTDB lineage: Bacteria > Actinomycetota > Acidimicrobiia > Acidimicrobiales > RAAP-2 > RAAP-2. Next base: position 554,044 of record CAVTHY010000002.1, read on the forward strand.
CCTAAGGCCAGGCCGAAGAGTCGGCGTTGGTAACGGCGCACGAAGGCGAGGACCGCGTCGTCATCGCCGAGAGCGATGCCCGCGAGCAACGCCTCATCGGGTATCTCGTCAGCGGAGTCGGGTCGACGTCTCATCATCAGATAGTACGGTGAACGCCCGTGAGGGGATCACTCGACGGTGTCGACTTCTGGAACGTGCGTGGCGGAGGGAGTGGGATTTGAACCCACGGTGGGCAAGCCCACGCCGGTTTTCAAGACCGGTACATTCGGCCGCTCTGTCATCCCTCCGTCCAAGATTCTAGACGACCGCGGGATCAGCCCTTTTTGCCGCGCGCGCGTGCTCGCCCGGCCTGGTCCAAGATGACCTTGCGCAAACGCACCGACTTGGGCGTGACCTCGACGGCCTCGTCGTCGGCGATGAACTCGAGCGCCTGTTCGAGGGAGAAGATCGTGGCCGGCGTGATGCGCTCGGTGTGGTCCGAACCTGAGGCGCGCATGTTGGTGAGCTTCTTTTCCTTGGTGGGGTTGACGTTCATCTCGTCGGCGCGCGCATTCTCGCCGACGATCATGCCCTCGTAGACCTCGACTCCGGGACCGACGAACAACGTGCCGCGGGCCTCGAGGTCGATCAGGGCGTTAGCCGTGGTGGGACCGCGGCGGTCCGCAACTAGCACGCCGCTCTGGCGCAGACGAATGTCGCCGAACCAGGGCTCGTAGCCGTCGAAATTGGTGTGCATCATGCCCGCGCCGCGCGTCTCGGTCATAAAGTCAGTGCGGATGCCGACCAGCCCACGCGCAGGGATGCGCCATTCGAGGCGCACCCAACCGGTGCCGTGGTTCACGAGGTCAGTCATCGTCCCTTTGCGCGTCGCCAGCAATGTGGTGATGTTGCCAACGAACTCCTCGGGCGTGTCAATGGTCACATGTTCGACGGGCTCGTTCACTTTGCCGTCGATCACGCGAGTGACGACCTGGGGCTTGCCCACGGTGAGCTCGAAGCCCTCGCGACGCATGGTTTCGATGAGCACCGCCAGTTGCAATTCACCTCGACCCTGCACCTCCCAGGCATCGGGGCGCTCGGTGGGCAGCACGCGCAACGACACGTTGCCGACGAGCTCCTTGTCGAGACGGTCCTTCACCTGTCGCGCAGTGAGCAGTTTGCCCTCGGTTCCGGCGACCGGCGAGGTGTTGATGCCGATGGTCATCGAGAGGCTGGGTTCATCGACCTTGAGAGGCGTCAGGGCAATGGGATTGTCGGGGTCGGCGAGGGTCTCGCCGATGGTGATCTCCTCGAAACCGGCGACGGCGACGATGTCGCCGGGACCGGCGCTCTCGGCAGGTACACGATCGAGCGCCTCGGTGATGAAGAGTTCGGTGATCTTGGCGAATTCAATGGTGCCGTCGATCCGGCACCACGCCACACGCTGGCCACGTACGAGATCGCCGTTCACGACGCGACAAAGGGCCAGGCGACCCAGGTAGGGCGACGCGTCGAGGTTGCACACCAGTGCCTGCAGTCCGTGACCTTCTTCGTAGACGGGGCAGGGGACGTAGTCGGCGATCGTCTGGAACAGCGGAGAGAGATCGCCCGTGGTGTCGTTGATGTCGGTCGAAGCCCAGCCCTGCCGCGCTGAGGCGTAGAGGATGGGGAAGGAGATCTGGTGTTCGTCGGCGTCGAGATCGAGGAAGAGGTTCTCCACTTCCTCCACCACTGCCTCCGTACGTGCGTCAGGGCGGTCCACCTTGTTGATGACGAGTACCACGGGTAGACGGGCCTCGAGGGTCTTGCGCAGAACGAAACGCGTCTGGGGCAGGGGACCTTCGGCGGCGTCGACCAGGAGCACGACGGCGTCGACCATGGCGAGCCCACGCTCGACCTCGCCGCCGAAGTCGGCGTGACCGGGGGTGTCGATGATGTTGATGGTCAAGTCTTTCCACTTGACCGCGGTGTTCTTGGCGAGGATCGTGATGCCCTTCTCGCGCTCGAGGTCTCCGGAGTCCATGACGCGGTCGGTGACGGCTTCGTGGGCGGTGAAGGAACCCGTCTGTCGGAGCATGGCGTCCACCAGTGTGGTCTTGCCGTGGTCGACGTGAGCGATAATGGCGATATTTCGGAGGGAGGTGCGCAAGGTCATGACCTATCCACGCTACTAGGCGCGCCGCCTCCTTCGATTATTCCACTAAATTACGCCGCGCGCACGAGAAAATGGCGCCGCTGCGCAACTGCCGTTCGCACGAAGTCACGCGCCCCCGCGCGCACATTCTCGATGGTGCCATCAACGCCGAGAATCAGGCCCGCGTCCGGCCAGAGGCCCAAGTAGCGCAGCGGGGCGAGCCCATCGGGGTGCGCCAAGGTTTCCACCACGAGGTCACTACGTAGTCCGGGACCAGCACTTTTACCCGGACTTCCTGATCGGATTCTCACCACGATCCGTTGTGGGTCGTCGCCGATGATCACATCGCGTCGTCCTCGCAACGTGGTGCGCGCCGCCGCGACGTCGTAGTAGACGTCACTCGATGCCACGCGCCACGGCATTTCAAGTCCCTGGAGGCATTCGAGGGTCTGCGTCGCCCAGTTCACAGCTTCGGCCGTGATGAGGCCGAGCACGGGGTGTGAGACACCAGCCAACCAATGGCCGAGCGATCCGCCGCGCGCGTACCCCTTCACGCTGCGAAGGAGCTGGTCGGCGACCTCGTCGCGTACCGCGTTCAAGATGGTGTCGGGAGCACTCATCACCCGTCGAAGGGCATTATTGCCCAGTATGCGCCGCGCGGTAACTGGTGACCAAGTGAACGAACCCGACGGTCGACCAGCTTGTTCCACCGTCCAGGCGTCAAGGCGCCGGTGCTCGGTGTGGGGCACGGCGCGAAAGCGACTGGCGAGGCTCTCGCGGTGTTCGTCGCTGATGCTCGCCGAATTCTCCGGGACCTGCGTCACGAGTTCGTGCAAGTCGTGTGCCCGTAGCCGACGTTGTAGCAAGACACTCATCAGGCCGCCTTCGCGAACGCCAGGGTTTCCACGAGATCGTCGACCGCGCGCAGGAGTAGCTCGGTGTCAACGTCGAGTGTCCAGAGTTCGCCCGTTGCGCTCGAGAGCATCGAGGTGCGTAACGGTACGACCGACGCACGAAGAGTCTGTACGAGAGCGTGCTACCGCATGACGCGCTCCGCCCCCACCCCCAACGGTGAAGTGGTTACGTCCACGAGGGCCACACTTGCCAGCTCACTGTGGGCGGAGCCAATTATCAGGTCTACGACGTCGCTGAGGTGTACGTTGCCACCGCCGAGCATCTGGCGCGCGCGTTGCGATGTGCGTGGCCACCAGTTGCTCGGGAGGGGTCCGACGCATCCGGCGAGAGTGACGAAGTGCGCCTCGACATCGGCGCGAAGGCGGGCCGTCTGATCTGCGTCGAGGTGTTCGACGACGTCGAGCAGTTGATCGTGGGGACGTTCACCACGCCATGCCGAGCAGAGCGTCGTCAAAGGGGTTCTCCACATGTACCTGCGCGACGAGGAGGCGAAGGAGGGAAGAGATCAGCACCCCACGGGCTCGACCGAGCGGCGAATCCAAAATCTCACGGCGTCGGTCGGCACGAAGAATTGTCGCGCTAGTTACCACGACGGCATTCTCGCGCCGATCGGAGCCGAAGATCTCGAAGACGTGGTCCTCCAGGAGGGCGCGCAATCCGGCGGCGGCCGTGTCGTCTCGTTGTGGCCTGCGGGCACGGTCGCCACGCAACACTTCACTGAGTAACTCGGGGCTCGATTCGGTCAACAACGTCACAGGTCAACTTTGACGATGCGCTGTGACATCGCTAGCCTGAGGACGTGATCGGTGTCGCCTTCTCGCTAGCCTTCGATTTAGTCTTCGGAGTCTTCGTGGTGGCCATGGTTGTCTTGACGGTGCTCACCATTCGATTCGTCATCCGGCGTGATCGCGAACGACGTTAACCTTCCTTATCGAGACGTATTTCAAGTTCCCTCACGGCGCGATCGAGGTCGGCGATAGCGCGTTCGATGACCGAGAGTCGCGAAGATAACGATGCTTCAACCCGTTCGTCCACTCGACGGTCCACCTGCTCGCGCAGGCGCGAGTCGAGCGAATCCACGAGGGGTTGGGCGAGATGCTTGAGGCGCGCCAGAAGGTCCTGATTGGTCTCGTGGGCGGACGTGTCGTCATTCATGATGCGAAGCCTAGGGGGCGCAGTAGACGCCGGCGTTGAACTGCAGCGTGTTGTACTGCCCCGCCCACGGTGGGCTGACCAAGGTGTTCTCCTGGGCGCGTAGGGCGGCCGTAGGCGTACAGACGCCGTTGAAAGCGATGTAGCCCAGGATGTTGTGGCCGTTCGACCCGGGGACGCGCACGGGGCCGCCCCCACCGAAAGCGATGGCTTGAAAAACCGGCAAGGCCGTATTGGTCAATCCGTAATTGTGGTACTCAGACATCGAGGCGTACACCCCAGGGTGCAGGCTGGGATCGACATCATTCATACCCGCGGCCCAACCGTTGAGCATCTGCTGTCCAATAGGTGGCGTGTTTCGCGATGACGGCGTTGGAAGAGCCGGGGGGAGCGTCGAGGGCCGAATGGTTGTCGGGGTAACCCTCGGGGTCGAGGATGACCCAGTTGGGTTTCAAATTCATCCCGCTCAAGTGGTACTTATCGATTTGTTGGGCGACCCACTGCCCCGCCAAGAACCCGTGGTTGTAATACGAAGCCGGGGTCTGGTCGGCCGGTGTCAATGGTCCGCTGACCGTCCAGAACGAGAGCCAAGTCTCGCGCTTCTTCGACGCCACAATGCTCTGGCCCATTCGATAGTCCGGCGACTGGTTGAGGGGCACGGGGGGAGCGAAACCCACCCAGGGGGCGTTCAGCGTTCCCAATCCGCCGGTCTCGGAAATGATCGGCCACCCGTCAGCGATCGCGCGAGTCCAGTCGTTGGAGGGGATGGCGTACACTCCGACGCCTCGAGCGGTAACGGTGCCGACACCCGGGGCGAAAAGCTGAAGTGAGGTTCCGTTGAACACACCCGTCACCCCGATGGAGGTGGTGGAAGTTGTCGCCCCGGCGCTCAGCGAGACGTCGTTCGATGTCCAGGTGATGGCGGGCAATTTTTCGGTGTAATCGTAGATGTCGCCCCAATTAGCTGCGCGACCAGCCACGTTGATCGAGGTTGCTGTCGCGCTCAAGAAGATATTGCCTGTCCAAACGGGAGAACCGGCGATGACCGCAGTCAGGTCGCGATACTTCCAACTCGCCGGGGGCGTGGTGACGTGGGCAGCGACACTCGCTCGCACCGACTGAGCGCGAGTTTTGCCCGAAGTCAGAGTTGTCGTGGTCGTACTCGTCGTCGTACTCGTCGTCGTACTCGTCGTCGAACTTGTGGTCGTACTGCCCGTCGTGGTACTCGTGCCTGAGGTTGTGGTCGTACTCGTACCGGTAGTTGTCGTTGTACCGGTTGTCGAGCTAGGGGTCGAAGTGCTGAAGAGTTGGACGTGATTGGCGCTCGAAAGGCTGGCCACGTATGTCGTGAGCCCGTTCGCCGCTATCGCTAATTGACCGGTGCTCGGGGGACTCGCGGAGACGTCGGAGACGTCGGTGACGGTCCAGGCACCAGTTCCGGCGATGATCTGGGAAAAAAATTCGACGTGGCCCGCGGTCGTGGTGGCCGCGAACGCGTTGGTGATCCCGGGCAATGAGACCGGCGTGTTCATCAGTGTGGGTGAGTTGGTCATCGCCGTGACGTCAGTGCTCGCTCCCAGTGACGGAGGAGAATTGAGTTGACGCCAGTGCAACGGCAGAACGACGGCGTCACCATTGGTGGAGCGATCGAAGATTTCCGCGGACCTCCCCGAGACGGACACGCTCACCAGTCCCGGGGTCATCGGAATGTGACTCGACGCCGTGAGATCGGTGATTGTGAAGCGTGACGTGATCGGGCGCAGGCCCCCCGGGGCCAGGACGTGACTCACCGATGTGACGTGCGAGCTGACTCGCGATGGCGCGATTTCGGCGCGCGGTGCCAGTACCGTACGGGGCGAGACAAGGATGAGACGACCTTTCGTGCTCACGTAGATCAAGTCGACGTTGCCCGCGGGGTCGATGAAGACGTTTGGGTCCGACGCAGCTTGGGGTGCTCGAGTCAGGTTGCTGACATCGTAAAAGGAAGTGGTCGCGTTCGCATTGCGTTCGTAGAGCCCGAGATGGCCATTTTCGAGGCGCGCGCTCAGCGCGAATTCACCTTCGCCGGTGACACCGTGGGCACTTCCGATGATGGAATGACCCGCGAAATCACTGGTGAGTCCCTGGGTGCTCCAGACGCCCGTGGCGGCACTGTCGTATTCGTAGAGCGGTGCGGCACCATTTTGCGACGTCGTCGAAAAACTTAGCCCCACTGTGGGGAGCGTCGCGCCGATGATGACGATATTCGCCACCACGGTTACTCGTCGAAACCTCACTCATGTCCTTTGACTATGTGGAACATCCTCGCTCGAAAACGTGTAGGTCCAGCCTAGTTGTCGCCAATTTGCGAAATGGTTCAGCGCAGCGTCGTGACGCGAATAGCGGTCGAGATCGGGCTGAATCCGTTACCGTTCCTCGCACGCAACCGAAGCTGGTACGTACTGGTCCCCTTCAAATTCGTCAGCACGATGCGGGTTGCATTTCCGGGGTAGGAGTGCCACGTCCGTCCCCCGTCGAGACTCACTTGAATCGCGACGACGAAAGGCGAATTCGCGCCACGCGCGCCGCAAAGTGACTATCGCACCCTTGGAACGCGCCCGACACGCCACTCACTGCGGGTACTGCGGGTTTTTGCAGAGGCAGTGGGACGGGGTGCACGGTGAAGGTCGTGGTGTAGAGGGGAACCCCGTGAAGCTTGACCGTCGAGAACGACCGACGTCGGCTTGCTCGCCGTCATCGTGAAGTTGGCGTTGCCGTTGGTGTCGCTCGTAACGGTGTAGATGGACGAACTTTGCCCGCGAGCGCTCGAGGGATCTGAATCGATGAGAATGTCGCCGGCGTGCCCGTGGGCCACCAGAGTCACCGCAGTGTTGGTCACAGGATTGCCATTGTTGTCACGAAGCGCGACGGTGAAGCGCGACGGGCTTAACGCGTACGAAGCCGTCGTAGGTGTCAACAGCGTGCTGTGAGCGGGACTGGCCGGACTCGGGCAGAGATCGTTGACGAACGTCGGGTCGGGACTTCCGAGGCCCGACGCCATGTCGTAACCCACGCCGGCGGCGTAGACACCGGTTCCGAAGAGGTCGTTATTGCCCGTTGTGACGTCGACGAAGCCCTTGCCGGTTCGCGCCAGGGCGTAGAGGGTGGGATTGATGAAGCCGAGCCGTGAGGTATTGCACACTTGGGCGGCCGTAGCGACGAGGGCGCTGACGAGAGGCGCACCTATGGACGTGCCACCGATGGCGCACCACCCCTGACAGGAGTTGGCCGTGCTGGTGAAGTAGTTCACGAATCCCGTAGCAGGATCGCCCATCACCGAGAGATCTGGCACCATACGCATCGTCGTGTTGGGGCTGATCCCGTTGGCGTTCTGCCAGCTCGGGCGCGACCAGATCTGTGAAACGCCCCCGCCGCCCGCACCGCCGTTGGAATTCCAGACGGACTGGGTTAGGGGAGAAAGGGAATTAATGGTGAGCCCGCCCACGCCAGTGACGAAGGGCTGGGAGGCCGGGTCATCGACGGCGGGCGCGTTGGACACGATGCCCGTGCAGTCGGACGAGCCGTTGTCGCCGGACGCGGCCACGACCGTCTGGCCCTGGGCGGCCATCTGCTCAAAAATCACTTGTTCGGCCTGGACGGCGCCAGTTGGGTCAGTCTCGCAGTCGCCCCAGGAGGTCGAGACGATCGATGCCGTGTTGTCGTTCGCAATCTGGGCGTAGAGGTCGACGGGTCCCGACGAGGAGTTCGGTGCCTGATAGATCTCGAGGTTCGCGCCGGGCGCGAGTGCACCGGCCGCCTCTATATCCATGGTGGCCTCGTTGCTGAAGCCACCTGTCGCGCCACCGTCGACGTTGACCGTGGTCGTCGGCGGGTTAAGTCCGTAGCACTGGAAATAGACCGCGGTATCGGTGGCACTGTACTGACCAAGTTCGTAGATAGCGATGGTCTGTCCAACACCCGTCTTGCCGGCGCTCCACGCGCCGCTGAGGCCGTAGAGCTGCGCCTGCTGTTGAACGGTGAATCCACTGTTGGAACCACTCGTCGTGGCCCCCGCGCACGTACCCGGCACCGTCACGTGTGCCGCGAGAGGTGCACGCACCGAAGTCGAGACGAGTCGTGACGTGGGAGACACGACACTCGAGAGCCCGGCGACGGCACTGACGTCGTGCGCGATTGACGCGGGCAAGGTAGCGGCGCGCGCGAATTGTGCACGTAGCGATCCATCAGCTAAGCGCACCGTTTGAACGGGCGTCTCAAACGCGCGCGCGATGGCCGTGGTGGACCCGGACATCTCGAGCAACGTCCGACTCTTCGTGACGAGACGAACGCGTAGACCGAATCCTTCAAGATATGAACTCACCGCACGCAAGGTCGCGTCGCTGGCGCCGTAACGCGCTGCGAAGAGCGAGGGGGTCAGGAAGTGACGATACGAAGGCGATGACGGTGTGGTCAGATCGTTCAAGAAATTCTTCAGACCCGCCGCGTTGTGCAAAGTGAGAGCAACGTCGAAATGAGTGGTAATGGGTTGGGCAACGACGCGAGCTTGCGTGGGCAAGGTTCCGGCTCCGGCCACCACGACGCGGGCGTCGGCGGCACTGGCCGGGTTCGAGATCGGCACGGCGAGCGCCGCGAATGCGAGGCTCGCCGCGAGGAGTGGCGCGATGGAGTGGCGCGAAAGTAACGACATGACCACAGCCTAGGAAACCTGACCGCTAGCCGTGAGCACACCGACCCGTGGACACCGAAGAGTTAGGGGAATTTTAAGACTTCTCCGCGACGGGGTATCCCGCGGCGGCGTATCGCTTGGACAGGTCGCCGCACTCTTCGCATATTGATTCGGGGACTATGCCCCAACGCATCAGCCATCCAAAGGCGGTGCAGCCCAGACAGAAACCGAAGAATCCTTCGAGGGAGGCGGCCACAATCAGGGGAACGAGAATCCAGCGGGCAACGGACCAGCCAACGCTCAACCACGTGATCGTGGCGGCGAGAGTCAAGGCGGCACCAATGCCCTGGGCGAAACGCTTGGGAGGACCTGGCACGAATTTCTGCCAATTCACCAAACGTGGACCGCTGACGCGAATGGCGAATTGGCCTAGAGGCGAGAGGGTCGGGCCGGTGGCGACGCGTGCTAAAAAGCCGTAAGTCAACGGGAGCAGAACCCACGCCCAGCCAGTCACCAGAGCGATCGCCGACATGGCCACTACCCCGAGGGCCACACTTCGGGCGGCCGCGTCATTAACGGGATTAGGGAACGCGAACAACTTCTTCATGCCATAAATCTTAGTGAAAAAGTCATCTATTACGCCACTGATTCTTTTAGGCGAGGCGAATGGTCGTGAACAGTCCAATGCCGACAATGAGCCCACGCACCGTACGTGGCGAGAGTCGCGAGATCAGCCATGTACCAACCCACCCTCCGACCAGGGTGCCGAACAATAGTGCGAAGACCGCCCAAAGTACGAGGTGTCCACGAATCACGAAGATGATGGCGGCAAAAAGATTGATGATTGTCGACAGGACGCTTCGTAAGCCCTGCATTTCGGCCAGTTCGAGTGGGAGGGCCACGGCCATGACGGCGAGCAGCAGAATCCCGAGTCCTGCGCCGAAGTAGCCGCCGTAAATTGCCACGAGAAAGATTCCGACGAAGAGGAACCAGCGTCGCCCGGGATGAGAATGGTCGATGTGGGCCAGGCGACGGGTGATGAAGGGTCAGACGGCGAAGAGCAGCGTCCCCGCGCCAATGAGCCAGGGTACGACGTCACGGAACGCGCTGGCCGGAAAGGCGAACAAGAGAGCGCAACCTATCGCCGCGCCGAGTCCGCAGGGGGCCAGTAGCGCAACCAGTAGGCGGCGATGAGGCGTGATTTGAGCTCGAAAATGCCACATTCCGCCAACGTAACTGGGGCAGACACCAACGGAGGTGGACACGTTTGCGGCCAAGGGAGCGATGCCGAAGGCCAGCATCGCGGGAAAAGTGATGAAAGTACCACCGCCCGCGACTCCGTTGGAGATGCCCGCGGCGACACCTAACACCAGCATTAAGGGTAGGCGCCACCCGAGAAACAGAGTCGAGGCCCACATTCTTACTACTCTACGAAGGTGAAATCTTCGCGATGGAGAGCCGGTAATACCGGGGCGAGCTCCCTCTCTCATCTACCGTGGGCAACGTGTATCTAATGACCGGTGAGTTGATTATCCCCCACGATGCACCGAGCGATCTAATTCGCGCGGCGGGAGGCATAGTAATTCGTCCCGTGGCCAATGGACGATTCGAAGTGGCCTGCATCTTTCGCGAGGCGCGCGGCGACTGGACCTTTCCCAAAGGCAAACTCGATCCGGGCGAGACCTTTGAACAGGCTGCGCTTCGCGAAGTCTGGGAAGAGACCGGCATGCGCTGCGACGTTATTCGTTTTGCGGGCACCACCAATTACACGCACCGCAAGGGCAAGCCAAAGATTGTGGCGTACTACCTCATGAGCGTGGCGACCGGCGAATTCGCGCCCAATGATGAAGTTGACGAATTGGTGTGGCTTCAACTTGAGCAGGTGCGCGAGCACCTTACTTGGGACCGTGACCAAGAGCTCTTCGACCTCGTGGTCACCATGTCCGAAGTGCGCGCCCAAGCGTCGTAGGGATCTAGCGGGGCACTCTTCGCGGCGGGCTTGAGCGCACCTGCGACTACGACAATCGAATTGAGCGAGACGTTCCCGACGAGACGCGCGCTATTTGGGGTGCTCGGGGTGGGCCCTGGCCGCCGTCGCGAAAGTCGGGGAACGAATGCAGTGACTAGTGGCAATCCGTCGTTGGTCGAATACTCGAGCCTCCAAGCTGTCGAGGAGCAACAGTATTGGGCGTTTCATCGTAAAGGACAACCGGATGTGTGGCTTGCGCGCACCGCGAAGGGTATTCTCGAGCAAATTTCCCGTTGCGGGGCCGAATGAGTAAGATGAATCCACCTGGAGAGGTGGGTGAGTTCGGTTTAAACCACATTCCTGCTAAGAATGCGGCCTGCGAAAGTGGGCCCGAGGGTTCGAATCCCTCCCTCTCCGCCATCAACACCGAGCGCCTAGCGCTCGGTGTTGGCGTCTTACGAGGAGAGGCTCATGCGCTACTGGATTGAAACGCTGGGCTGCCCGAAGAACCATGTCGATTCGGATAAGTTGGCCGGCCTACTCGTGTCCCAGGGGTACCAACTGGCCGTTTCGGCGGCCGAGGCCGACTTGGTGGTGGCGAACACGTGCGCATTCATCGAGGCGGCTCGGGAGGAGTCGATTGAGACCGTGCTCGAGCTCGCCGACGCCAAACATGCAGGCGCTCGACTCGTCGTGACGGGTTGCATGGCCGAACGCTACGGCGCGGAGCTCGCTGCTGCACTCCCTGAGGTGGATTTGGTTGCCGGCTTTAACGAGAGCCTGACGGCACTCGCCCCCGCCACTCCGGTGGCGTTGCGCAAGCGCCCGACGCCCGCCTTCGACCTACTCAATTTGCCGCGGCCCGCCACCAGCGCACCTTGGGCGTACGTCAAGATTGCCGAAGGTTGCGATCGTCGATGTGGCTTCTGTGCAATCCCAACTTTTCGCGGTGACCAGCGCTCTCGGTCGACCCAGGAGATTCTTGGTGAGGCGCGTGCCCTCGTTGCGGGAGGTGTGCAGGAAATCGTCCTCATCGCTCAAGACCTCGCATCGTGGGGGAATGATCGCCGTCGCGCATCGTTGGGCGAAGCCGTTGAAGTGCTGGACGAAGGCGGTAGCCAGCCACTCATCGACCTCACCCGCACCTTGTCGCGCGAGGTCGAGCGCGTGCGCCTGCTCTATCTCTACCCTTCGGGCCTCACCTCAGGGTTGATCGACACGATCCTCTCGACCGGGGTACCGTACTTTGACCTGTCCTTGCAGCACTCTTCACGTCCGATGTTGCGCGCGATGCGTCGATGGGGCGACGGCGAGCGCTTCCTGGAGCGCATCGCGGCCATTCGCGCGGCAGACCACGACGCGACGTTTCGATCCTCGTTTATCTTGGGCTACCCCGGTGAGACCGAGGAGGACCAAGAGAATCTTCTTGAGTTCATTCAAGAGGCGCAGTTGGACTGGGCGGGATTCTTCACCTTCTCCGACGAAGATGGTACGTACGCCCACGACCTTGGTGAGCACGTGCCCCATGAACTCGCGCTCGAACGATTGCGCGAAGTTTCGGAACTGCAGGACCAGATCACGGCGACGCGACGCGACGCCCTGGTGGGAACGCGACAACACGTATTGATTGACGCTCCTGGCGTCGGTCGTAGTGTACGAGAGTGTCCCGAAATTGATGGCATCGTGATTGTCGACCCGACGCTGCGCGTCGGGTCGTTTGCGGAAGTGGAGATCGTGGCGAGCCACGGGACAGATGTGGAGGGGGTGACGCTGTGACGACGCGCGAACGGATCTATGGCGAGTCGGCATTGCTTACCCCTGCCAACCTCATGACGATTTTTCGTCTGGCAGTTGCGCCGGTGTTCATGTACATGATCGTCACTCACCGAATATCGTGGTGGACGACCAGCGTCGGCGCCCTCGCAGCGGCATCGGACTACTTCGACGGCATCGTGGCGAGGCGACACGGCACAACGACTTCAGGGGCGTTCCTCGATCCCCTGGCCGACAAGGTCGTGGTTCTGGGCGGTCTCTACGCCATCATTATTTCGCGGCCCCACGGTGTGGCGAGTTTCATCGTTCCTTCGATCATCATCACGTTGCGTGAGGTGTGGATGAGCGTGCATCGTTCACGAGCAGCCAAGCGCGGTGTTTCAATCCCCGCCGTCAAGATCGCCAAGTGGAAGACCTTCGTACAGGATTGGGCAATCGCCTTCTGCGTGATTCCGCCCACCGCCCGGCATCTGTGGATTGCTGACGTGACCATTTGGGTGGCGGTGGTGATGACGGTGTACACCGGCTGGCGCTACTACGTCGACGGGAAGGCGATGTTTGCTCGTGCGCGTTGAGATTATTGCGGTCGGCACTGAACTCTTGCTCGGCCAGATTCCCGACACCAATTCTCAGTGGCTGGGTGAGCGTTTGGCGGCCAACGGTATTGCCTCGCATTATCACCAGCACGTCGGCGACAATCACGAGCGGATCGTTGCGGCATTTCGTATCGCGTTGAGTCGCAGCGACGCGGTCATCGTCTGTGGAGGCCTGGGTCCCACCCAGGACGACATCACTCGCGCCGCCCTCGCAGAGATTATGGGCGTCGAACCTGGTGCGCCACGATGAGATTGTTTCCAAGATTCGATCGTTCTTCGACGCGCGCGGCCGCACGATGTCGCAAAACAACCTCCTCCAGGCCGATGTACCAGTCGGGTGCCGCGGTCATCGAGCAGGTTCGCGGAACCGCACCGGGGCTCATTTGCCCGGTGGGGGACCAGGTGATGTATGCGGTTCCGGGCGTGCCCCACGAGATGAGCGACATGTTCGAGCGTGCGATCTTGCCCGACCTACTCGAACGGCAACGCGCACAGGGTCAGACCGCGGTGATCGTGTCGCGCGTGTTGCGCACCTGGGGCGCGAGCGAATCGGGTCTCGCCGAAGCCGTGGCTGAACGCTTCGACGCGCTTGTTGATTCAGATCGGGTGACGATCGCTTTCCTTGCTTCGGGCATCGAGGGGATCAAAGTACGCATCACGGCGAGGGGTAACGATTCGTGAACATGCTCTCGCTTTGCTTGATGAAGAGGAGCAGTTGGTGCGCGCGCTGATCGAGGGGGCCTTTGGTGACATCATCTTCGGTCTCGACGAGGAGACCATGGAGTACGCCGTTGCCCAGCGTCTTATCTCGCGGGGATTGAGTCTGGGACTCGCTGAATCACTTACGGGCGGGCTGATCGCCAGTCGTCTGGTCAATGTGCGCCGGTGCCTCGCAGTGGTTCCGCGGCGGGTTGGTGAGTTACGCGTCGCAGTTGAAGTTCGACCTATTGAAGGTCACGCCGGGTCCAGTGGTGAGTGCCACGGCGGCCGAGGAGATGGCGCGTGGTGCGCGCGATATTGCTAGGCACCGACGTAGCGCTTGCGGTCACTGGAGTGGCCGGGACCCGACGAGCAGGATGGTCAGGGTCCCGGGACCGTTTTCGTGGGACTGGCAATTGGGCGAAATAGTCTCACACGTGCAACTTCGCGTCCCCGGGGATCGTGCGCGGGTGCGTTCCTTCAGTGCCATTGGTGCACTCGACGCGTTGCGCCGCGGTCTCGATCGTTCGGCCTAATTTTTCGGAGATATCCGTCGATACGAACACTTGTTCGTAGTACGGTACTTTTCAGCGGAGAGCGACCGATGTGACTAGGGGTCGATAGCGTGCCCCGAGTGACAAAGAACAAGGAGACATCAATGGCAACCGACGATCGCGCCAAGGCCCTCGAATCGGCCCTCGGCCAGATTGAGAAGCAGTTCGGCAAGGGTTCGATCATGCGCATGGGCGAGAACCTGCACATGAACATCGAATCCATCCCCACCGGCGCGCTCGCCCTTGACATGGCACTGGGCATCGGCGGACTACCGCGTGGGCGCATCGTGGAGCTCTACGGTCCCGAGTCATCGGGTAAGTCGACGCTCGCGATGCACGTGGTCGCCGAGGCTCAGCGCAACGGCGGCGTGTGCGCCTACATCGACGCCGAGCACGCAATGGACCCGGTCTACGCCCGAGCCATTGGCGTGAACGTGGACGACCTCCTGATCTCCCAGCCCGATACCGGTGAACAGGCCCTCGAGATCTGCGACATGTTGATCCGCTCGGGTGCCCTGGACGTCATCGTCATCGACTCGGTGGCGGCTCTGACGCCACGCGCCGAGATCGAGGGTGACATGGGTGACTCGCACGTCGGCCTGCAAGCGCGACTGATGAGCCAGGCTTTGCGTAAGCTCACCGGCGGACTCTCCAAGTCCAACACGGTGGCGGTCTTCATCAACCAGCTACGCGAGAAGATCGGTGTCATGTACGGTTCGCCCGAAGTGACCCCCGGCGGTCGAGCGCTGAAGTTCTACTCGAGCGTTGCGACTCGACATTCGTCGCATCGAGTCGATTAAGGACGGTACCGAGGTCGTGGGCAACCGCACCCGCGTCAAGGTCGTCAAGAACAAGTGCGCGGCTCCTTTCAAGCAGGCCGAGTTCGACATCATGTACGGTCAAGGCATTAGCCGTGAGGGCTCGGTACTCGACGTAGCGGTGGAACTGGGCTTCGTGAAGAAGGCCGGTGCTTGGTTCACCTACGAGGGGGAGCAGATGGGTCAGGGACGTGAGAACGTTAAGACATTCTTGCGTGAGAACCCTCAGACTATGGCAGAGATTGATGGACGGGTGCGTGAGCACTTGGCCAATGCTTTGCTGCCCGACGTGGTTGGCGGCGAGGTCGACATTGACATCGACGCCCCGTTGACGCTCGACTGAATCGTCAGATACGAGGCTGAGTATTCTTTTCCGCCTACGTTGGCCGTCACCACTAGCGTTGGCCCAGTGAACTTGAGGCTTCGTTATCGTCAGTGGTTGGGAGAGCGCATTCGTGCCACCCGCCGCTACGTCAATGAAGTCGCCACCGTGGCTCCGCAGGACGACTATGCGAGGCAGTTCTTCTACTTTGGTCGAGGGGCCGGATTGATGGCGCCTCAAGGTGTCATATACAACGAACGGTATCTCTCGATTGGTGATGAGACCCTGGTTGGTCCCAATGTGTGTCTTACCGCCGGTATCAACGGCGACCAGGAGATGCTGTACTCTCCGGTGGTTAGCATCGGCAACAAGTGCGTCATTGGACGCGGGTTCGCACATCATTGGGCACTGGTCGATCACGCTGGGTGATGAGATTCAGTTGGGACCCTACGTCTACATCACCGATCAGAACCACACCTATCTGGACCCCGACGAGCCGGTCGGCTGGCAGAGGCCCGAGGAGTCGGCGGTCTCCATCGGGTCGGGGAGTTGGCTGGGCACCAACGTGGTGATACTTCCCGGGACCCACCTCGGACGGAACACCACGGTCGCCGCGGGCGCTGTCGTGCGAGGGACCTTTCCGGACCACGTCGTTCTCGGAGGCGTGCCGGCGAGAATCCTTCGTCACTACACGATCGAATCGGGCTGGCAGTCTGGCCCGCCCGCGTGAAAGAACACCTTGGCGTCGACCTGAGCCCTCTTCGTATCTCGAGGGAATATCGCAAGCTCTACGTGGCGGGCTTCATCACGGCCCTTGGATCCCAGGCTACGTACGTCACGATTCCATTCCAACTCAAGCAACTCACCCACTCGCCTCTTGACGTGGGTGCGCTGGGTCTGTTCGAACTCGTCCCCCTAATAGTCTTCGGCCTGTACGGTGGCGTCTTGGCCGACCGCATGAATCGCCGCCGCCTCATCATCACAATGGAAGTTATGTTGATGATTGCGACGTCGGTGGTGCTGGTGAACGCACTGTTGCCGCACCCGCAAGTCTGGGTGCTCTACGCCGATGCTGTCGTGGCTGCGGCGGTGTCGAGTTTGCAACGTCCGAGTATCGAAGCACTGAATCAGACATTCGTACCCCACGATCTGCAGCGGGCGGCCTCGGCCCTGGCCAACATTCGCTACACCACGGCGTCAATCATTGGTCCGGCTCTCGGGGGTCTGGTGGCGGTCGGTGTCGGTCCGAGCTTCGTCTACGCCGCCAATCTGGTGACGTTCGCGCTCTCTCTCGTGTTGCTGTCGGGCCTCGCCCCGCAACGGCCGCCCGTCGGACCCGAGAGCGGCGATCGTGCGGCGTTGCGCGCAGGGATCACCTTCTTGCGTTCGCGACCCGATATCGTGGGGACCTACATCATTGATCTACTCGCGATGACTTTCGCGTTTCCCGTCGCCATGCTGCCCTTTGTCGCCGCGCGCTTCCATTCCAGCTACGCACTCTCCCTGCTCTACTGCGGTTTACCCGCTGGTGCACTCATCTTCACGGTTCTCTCAGGTTGGACGAAGAAGGTGCATCACTACGGACGAGGCGTGGTGTTCGCGGCGACTCTATGGGGACTAGGAATTGCTCTCTTCGGCTTCTCCTCGTCGTTGTGGTTGGTACTCGCGGGTCTGGCGATCGCGGGCGGGGCGGACTCGCTGAGTGGCATATTTCGTTCGACCATGTGGAACGAGTCGATCCCTCCCGATATTCGCGGCCGCATGGCGGGCATGGAGATGATCTCGTATTCCTTGGGCCCAACTGCGGGTCAGTTCCGCGCGGGTGTGATGGCGGCGTGGACGAGTCTGCGCTTCTCGCTGACCTTCGGTGGACTGGCGTGCACGGGCTCGGTTGCTGTCGTGGGAGCAGCCCTGCCGTCACTGTGGCGCTTCGATACTCGTAGTGATGCCAACGTCGCCATGGTGCGAGAGTTGCGCTCGCGCGACGAGTAATTCTGCGGGCATGATGAAACCCCCTAGCATTTGACCGTGTCTCGCACTACGTACCTCGTCACCGTGTCTGGACCTGACCGCGTCGGGGTGGGTGCCGAACTCTTCGCGGCGCTCGCTCAAGTGACCGCCGAGGGTGGACAGCTCTCCGACGTCGCCCAGATCACGATTCGTGGTGCCCTCGTGCTGTGTGGTGAGGTCAGTGTGGATGAGTCGTTGAGTGAAGAGGACCTTCGAATCGCCCTGGCTGCACGCGACATCAACCGTGACGGTATCGTCGCTACGATCGAGCGCGTCACGCCGGAACCGGTGCAGATGGGCAGACGCCTTCTGGTGACACTGCTCGCCCAACGCATCGGTGCCGACCAACTCGAGGGGATCTTTCGCGCGATTGCTTCGGTACAGGCGACGTGTGAACGCATCGTCCACTTGGCGAGCTACCCGGTCGATTGTTATGAACTCGTGGTGCGCGGTAACGATCACGTGGCGCTGCGCGAAGTACTCACTGTGGTGGCGCAGGCCAGTGGCGTCGATCTCGCCGTGCAACGCGCTGGACTGCATCGGCGCGCCAAGCACCTGGTCGTGATGGACGCCGACTCGACTCTGCTCCAAGATGAGGTGATCGACCTCCTGGCCGAAGAAGCTCGCTGCGCCGATGAGGTGGCCAAAATCACCGAGCGGGCGATGGCCGGCGAGTTGGACTTCGCCGAATCGCTGCGCCGCCGCGTCGCACTTCTCGCGGGCCTCGATGCGGGCGTGCTGGACCGCGTGCGTGAGAAGTTGCGATTGACGCCGGGCGCGCGCACCTTGCTTCGAACGTTGCATCGTCTGGGCTACGTTCCCGCAGTCGTCTCGGGCGGCTTCGTCGAAGTGCTTGCGCCACTGTTGGCCGAGCTTCACGTGGACTACCTCGAAGCGAACCGCCTCGAGATTAAGAACGGCATCATCACTGGTCGTCTGGCGGGGCCCATCGTGGACCGCGCAGGCAAGGCCCGAGCGCTGGAGCGTTTCGCGGCTGAAGTGGGCGTGCCCCTCGCGCAGACGGTGGCCGTGGGTGATGGGGCCAACGACATTGACATGATCTCGGTAGCGGGACTCGGTATTGCCTTCAACGCGAAGCCCGTCGTGCGAGAGCACGCCGACGCGGCGCTCTCGGTGTCCGTACTTGGACGCGGTGCTCTATTTCCTCGGCATCAGCCGCGAGGAGATTGAGGCAGACTAATCACACCAATTCATCGCAGACTGAGATCAGTTGGTCCGCTGGACCACACCCTTGCCATCCACGATTCAATCTCGTCGGGATCGCGCGGTAAAGCCGCGGACAAGTTGCGGTGTCCGTCGGCGGTGACCAGGACGTCATCTTCAATACGCACGCCAATGCCGCGGTACTCCTCGGGGACGGTGAGGTCGTTGGCCTGGAAGTAGAGGCCTGGCTCGATGGTCAAGACGTATCCCTCGTGCAACACGCCGTGATACGTCTCGTTGCGCGCGTTGGCGCAGTCGTGGACGTCGATGCCCAGCATGTGACTGGTGCCGTGCAGCGTGTAGCGCCGATAGAGTTGGCGGTCGGGGCGCAGGGCTTCCTCGGGTGATTCGTGAAGGATGCCCAAGTCGTGCAGTCCCTCGCTCAGCACCTCCATTGCCACGTGATGAGGTGCCCGGAATTCGACCCCGGGACGTACCGCGTCCAGTGCCGCCTGCTGAGCCGCGAGCACCAACTCGTAGATGCGTCGCTGCGCCGGGGAGAACCGACCATTGACGGGGATGGTGCGCGTCACGTCGGCGGTATATAGCTGGTGACACTCGACACCCGCGTCGAGCAGCAACATGTCGCCGTCGCGCACCTCGCCATCGTTACGCGTCCAGTGCAGCACAGTGGCGTGAGCACCCGTCGCCGCGATGGTGTCGTAACCGACGTCATTGCCCTCGACCCGTGCACGCAGGTTGAAGACCCCTTCAATGACACGTTCGCCGCGGCCGACCGCCTGGGGAAGAGCCCGTACCACGTCCTCGAACCCCTTGATGGTGTGGCTGATGGCCTCTTCGAGTTGGGCGACCTCGTAATCGTCTTTGACGAGGCGCATCTCGGAGAGATGCGTGGCGAGCCGATCGTCGTCGGCGTGGCCATCGACGATGGCGTCGACCGTGGCGTCGAATCCGCGCACGCAGAGCACGCGCGTCGCCGCGAGTGACGCCAGGTCCTTCTCGAGTTGTTCCAGTGGCGCGGTCTCGATGCCGTAGTACGTGGCGCACTCGGCCACGCCGCGCCGCGCGCCGACCCAGAGTTCACCGTAGCGAGCGTCGGTGTAAAAGGCGTGCGTCGAAGAGTCGCGTCGCGGGTGCGACGTACAACGTGGAGCGCGGCCCTCCCGCGCTCGGTGCGACGACGAGGACCGCATCGGGTTCCTGGCATCCGGTGAGGTAGAAGAAGTCGGTGCCCGCGCGAAAGCGGTAGTCGGTGTCATTGGCGCGAACCTTGGGATTTCCGGTGGGCACGACCAGGGTGCAGTCGTTGAAGTGGCGCCCGAGCATCACGACGTCGAGCTGCGAAATTCGTCACCGCGGGGTGCACCTCGGGACTGGGGTCGATCGTGGCCCAGTGCGAGGTCATGTGATCGACGAAGGCGCGCGGGATGGGGGGGCGGTGATAGCCGGCCCAGACCCAGTGCTCCGAGACGGGGTGATCCTCGGAGACGTCAGGCGCGGGCTCGGGAAGGTGGGCGTCGGTCATGTCGTCCAACTTACCGTCGAAGCGCCAGGCGTTGATCGAAGGCGAGTCAGTTCTTGGTGGTGCGTTCGACGAAACGCCACGCGCTCGGTAGGGCGACCCCCGCCACGACGGCCTTCGCGAGATCGAAAATCAAGTACGGGCGTCATGCCGACGGTCACGGCCTTGGCCAGGGACATGTGCAGATCAACGGCCAGCCACGGAACACCGATCGCGTAGATGGCGAGCTCGCCGATAATGAAGAGTCCGAGCGCACTGACGACGTTGCGGTCGTTCCCCTTGGCGGCGAGCCAACTCATGAGGGTCACCGACAAGACGAATCCGAGCAGGTAGCCGAAAAGGAGTGACGAGTAGCCGCTGGCGTGACCGGCGAACCAGGGAACTCCTGCGAGACCGACCGCTACGTAGAGCGCCATAGCGGTAATCGCACGCCGCACCCCGAGCGTGCTACCCACCAATAGGACCGCGAGGGTCTGGCCGGTGAACGGCACGACGAAGGGGTGGATGTAGAAAGAGATCTGCGCCATGAGACCGACGAAAGCGGCGGCGCCCACGACCAGCAGAGCATCGGCGAGGAGCGACCGAGGTACCACGTCGGCCAGGACGGAGCGGCGGGTGGGGACAGCGACTGTGGACATGAGAACTCCTTTAGGGATGTCGTGGCACCACTGTAGGTCAGGGTTCGAGACCCGTGTCCGCGTTACTCCGCGGTAGCAATCCAGCCGTGGTCGCGCGCAATCTGTTCGGGGTCGCCGATGCGCAGTCCCGTCCGGTGCTGAAGTGTGCGGATCAGACCGCCCGCTTCGTAGAGTGACTCGTGGGTGCCAGTGTCGAGCCAGGTGGTCGCGCGTGACAGGGTCTGCACGTGGAGTTCGCCACGTTCGAGGTAGGCGTTGTTGAGCGCGGTGATCTCGAGTTCGCCGCGCGCGCTGGGCGTCAAGGTCTTGGCGAGCGTGGACGCCCTCTCGTCGTAGAAGTACAAGCCCGGAATCGCGTACCGGCTCTTGGGCTCCTTAGGCTTCTCCTCGATGGAGAGGACCTTGCCATCGTCAGCGAATTCCACGACGCCGTAGGAGGTCGGGTCCGAGACCTCGTAGGCGAAGATCAATGCGCCCTCGATGTCGGTGTTCTCGCTGAGGTGCGAACCGAGACCGGGGCCGTAGAACAGGTTGTCGCCCAGGATGAGAGCGCACTTGTCGCCGGCCAGGAATTCCTCGCCCAAGATGAGCGCTTGGGCCAGACCGTTGGGTTGGTCCTGGACGACCCAGGAGATGTTCAGCCCGAGGTGCGATCCGTCTCCGAGCAGGCGCTGGAAGGCTGCCTGGTCGTGCGGCGTGGTGATGAGCAGAATGTCGCGTAGTCCGGTCAGCATGAGGGTGCTGAGTGGGTAGTACACCATTGGCTTGTCGTACACCGGAAGCAATTGCTTCGACGTAGCCCGGGTAATGGGGTGCAGACGCGTGCCACTACCACCAGCCAGAATGATTCCCTTCACTCCATTAGTATAGAAGTCCGTCAACCCCTAGCTAAGGCCGAGGTATCGCCATGCGCATTGTGATCACCGGAGCGGCCGGATTTATCGGTTCTCGCTTCGCCGAGATGTTGCTGGAGGCGCAGCACCTGGGTTACGACGACATCGTGATTCTCGACGCACTGACCTATTCGGGCCGACGCGAGAATATCGAGGGTGTCCTTCGCGACTCGCGGGTCAGCTTCGTGCAGGGCGACATCACCGATCCTGAGGTGACTGAAGATGTCCTACGCGGAGCCCAAGCGGTCGTCCACTTCGCCGCCGAGAGCCACGTGGACCGCTCGATCACCGGTGCGCGGACCTTTTTCGAGACCAACGTCATCGGCACCCAGACCTTGCTCGAGAGCGCGCGTCGCCACCAGATCGAGCGCTTCGTGCACGTTTCTACCGATGAGGTCTACGGTTCGATTGCCGAAGGATCGTGGTGCAGAGGACCATGTCCTCGAGCCCAATTCCCCGTACTCCTCGTCCAAGGCCGGCTCGGACCTAGCGGCCTTGGCCTATCACCGCACGTACGGGATGCACGTGTGCGTGACGCGATGCTCGAACAACTACGGTCCCCGCCAGTTCCCCGAAAAGGTCATTCCCCTCTTCGTCACCAACTTGATGGATGGACACAAGGTGCCCCTCTATGGTGACGGTCTCAATGTGCGTGACTGGCTCCACGTGGACGATCACTGTCGTGGGATCTTGCTCGTTCTCGACGGCGGTCGCGCGGGCGAGATCTACAACATCGGCGGAGGCACCGAACTGACCAACAAGGAACTGACGTATCGCCTCTTGCAACTCTGCGACAAGACCGACGCGAGTATCGAGCCCGTCGCCGACCGTCTCGGTCACGACCGGCGCTACTCTGTCGATTGTGCCAAGATCAGCAATGAACTGGGTTACAGTCCTCAGGTACCCTTCGAAGAGGGACTCGCCGATGTCGTGCAGTGGTACTTCGATAATGAGTCGTGGTGGCGCCCCTTGAAGGAGGCGCTGTGAATTTGCGCGAGCTCGAGATCGCGGGACTCTACGTGGCGGAGTCTCGTGTATTCGCCGACGACCGTGGCTACTTTCGGGAGTGGTTCAAGTTGGGCGATTTCCAGTCGGCGGGTCTCGACTTCTCGACGGAGCAGTCCAACCTCTCGTTGTCCTCGCGCAACGTCGTGCGCGGACTGCACTACTCGATGGCCCCGCGCGGACAGGCCAAGGTGGTCACCTGCGTCTACGGGACTCTCGATGACGTCATCGTCGATGTTCGCGTGGGATCGCCCACCTTCGGCGCAGTGGTGACGGTATCGCTCGCCGCCGACCAGGGCACGACCGTAGTGCTGCCCGCGGGCGTGGCTCACGGGTTTTGTGTCACTTCCGACACGGCCGCTCTGTCCTATCTCCTGTCGACCCCCTACGACGCCCCCCACGAACTCGAGATCTATCCCCTCGACCCCGAGATCAATGTCCCCTGGGCGTTGAGCGCTGAAGCGATCTTGAGCGAAAAGGATGCCGCCGCACCCTCGTTGTCGCAGCGCCTCGCAACGGGGGAATTGCCGATCTACCCCTGAGGGGACTGGGCTGGTAGCGGTCCACATTGCTAGCCTGACTTAAGTGAGTACGGCACCACTTCGGTTGGTCAACGCTGGTGAGCGCGGCGTGCTGGTCCCGGCGGTGATATCCGTCCCCGCGATACACAATGAAGATGAGTTGCGACGCTTCGTCGGTTCCTTCAGCGGGGTGGATGCGGTCGGTGTTGAGAGCCGCGTCGCGAAATTGGGCACGCGCTCCTTGAAGAAATCGACCAAGTTGTCCGCGATCGATTTGGCCATCGCAATGGTGGATCTCACTACCCTCGAGGGATCGGACACGGAGGGTCGAGTGACCTCCCTGTGCACGAAGGCTCGGCGTCCCGACCCGAGCGACCTCGCGGTGCCCAGCGTGGCGGCGGTGTGCGTGTATCCAGACCTCGTAGCCCACGCGCGCCGCGTCCTCGGCGACGCGCCGGTCGCCGTGGCCTCGGTGGCGACAGCGTTCCCGTCGGGGCGTGCGTCGTTGAACGTGAAGCTCCTCGACGTGGCCGACGCCGTCGCGGCGGGAGCCCACGAAGTCGACATGGTCATCGATCGCGGAGCGTTCCTCGCGGGTCATTGGGGCCAGGTCTTCGACGAGATCGTCGCGGTGAAGGCGGCGTGCGGCAGTGCGCACCTCAAGGTCATCTTGGAGACCGGTGAATTAGTGACGTACGACAACGTGAAGCGCGCCAGTTGGATTGCCATGCTGGCCGGAGCAGATTTCATCAAGACCTCGACCGGCAAGGTCGGCGTCAACGCAACCTTGCCCGTGGCGCTGGTGATGCTCGAAGCAGTACGTGACTTCGCCGAACAGACGGGTCAGTTGGTGGGAGTCAAGGTGGCCGGTGGCATTCGCACCACCAAGGACGCACTGAAATATCTCGTCGTCGTGAACGAGACGGTCGGGGCATCGTGGATGACGCCGGAGTACTTCCGATTCGGCGCCTCGTCATTGTTAAACGACTTGTTGATGCAGCGTCGCAAGCAACGTACCGGGGCCTACGTGCGACCCGACGAATTCTCAGGGGACTGACATGACCGACAACTCACTCACTTCAGAACTCGGCGCGCTGAGTTACGACCCGGCCCCCGAGTCCGCGTCCCTGGCCCGACTCCAACCGAGTTACGGACTGTTCATTGACGGCCAGTTCACCGACCCCTCGCGCCACCAGCAGTTCGCCTCGATCAACCCGGCCACGGAAGAGACGATCGCGACGGTGGCGATGGCGAGCGCGACCGACGTCGATGCGGCCGTCTCGTCGGCGCGCCGCGCCTATAACAAGGTCTGGTCCAAGACGTCAGGGGCCCAACGCGCTAAGTACCTCTACCGCATCGCGCGCCTCATCCAGGAGCGCTCGCGCGAACTCGCCGTGGTGGAGACTTTGGACAACGGCAAGCCCATCCGCGAGACCCGCGATATCGACGTGCCCTTGGCGGCGGCGTACTTCTTCTACTACGCCGGGTGGGCCGACAAGCTCGAATACGCCGGCTTCGGTCGAGAATCCCCAACCAGTCGGCGTCGCGGGGCAGATCATCCCGTGGAACTTTCCGCTGCTGATGGCGGCCTGGAAACTGGCACCGGCCCTCGCGGCGGGCAACACGTGCGTGTTGAAGCCCGCGGAGACGACGCCACTCACCGCCCTCATCCTGGCCGAGATTCTTCAGCAGGCGGGACTACCTGACGGTGTCGTCAACATCGTGACCGGCGATGGGAGCACGGGTGCTGCGTTGGTGGAGCACCCCGGTGTCGACAAGATCGCCTTCACCGGATCCACCGAGGTCGGTCGCCTGATCCAGGAGCGCGTGGCCCCGACGGCCAAGCGATTGACCCTAGAGCTAGGGGGCAAGGGCGCCAACATCGTCTTCGATGACGCTCCGATTGATGAGGTGATCGAGGGGATCATCGACGGCATCTTCTATCAACCAGGGGCACGTGTGCTGCGCGGGATCGCGACTCCTGGTGCAGGAATCGGTCGCTGACGAGGTCCTGCGTCGACTCCTTCGCCGCGTGGATCAATTGCGCGTCGGCGATCCGATGGACAAGAACACCGACGTCGGGGCGATCAACTCCGCCGCCCAGCTCGAGCGTATTCGCGAACTACTCGCACTGGGGCGAGCGAGAGGGTGCGACGCGTTACACGAGTTCGTGCCAATTGCCCGAGCGGGGCTACTGGTTCGCGCCGACGGTTTTCGCCAACGTGGCCCAGAGCCATCGGATCGCGCGTGAAGAGATCTTCGGCCCGGTGCTCTCCGTACTGACCTTTCGCACGCCCGAAGAAGCGGTGGCCAAAGCCAATAACTCCAACTACGGCCTGGCCTGTGGCGTATGGAGCGAGAAGGGCAGTCGCACGCTGTGGGTGGCCCAGCGACTACGTGCCGGGGTGATCTGGGCCAACACCTACAACAAGTTCGACCCCACGAGCCCCTTCGGCGGCGTGCGCGAATCAGGATTCGGTCGCGAGGGCGGCCGCCACGGTCTGGAGGCGTACCTCAATGTCTGAACGACTCGACGTCAAGAAGACCTACAAACTAGTGGTGAACGGTGCCTTCCCGCGTTCAGAGTCCGGACGTAGCTACGAGGTGCGTCTCGGCCGATGGGACGTTCCTCGCCAACGTTGCCCAGGCGTCGCGCAAGGACCTGCGCGACGCGGTGGTGGCCGCGCGCGCCGCCCAGGCCGAAGTGGTGGGGCGCTACGGCGTACAACCGTGGCCAGGTGCATGTACCGCTGGGCCGAGATGGCCGAGAGTCGCGCGCGCCGAATTGGTGGAGCACGTTGCAACTCGCCGAGGGGCTCAAGAAGAGCGAGGCACAACGAAGCGTCGCGCGCGCCATTGACCGCATCGTCTGGTACGCCGGCTGGACCGACAAGGCGACCCAGGTTCTCGGAGGGGCGAACCCTGTCGCGGGGCCGTACTTCAATTTCTCACTGCCCGTTCCGAGTGGTGTCGATCGGCGTGGTCGCCCCTCAGGAGTCTTCGCTCGAAGGTTTCGTCGAAGCCGTCGCTGCCCCCATCTGCGTGGGTAATTCGGTGGTGGTGCTGGCGAGCGAGCGACGGCCCACTGCCGGCAGTGATCCTCGCCGAGATGACGGCGACTTCGGACTTTCCCGGTGGTGTGCTCAACGTCTTGACCGGTCGCACGAGTGAGTTGGTGGCGCACTTGGCCAGCCACGAGGACGTCGACGGAGTCGACCTGAGTGGGAGCGCAGACTTGGGTGACGAGCTCGCGCACCTCGCGGCCGGATCGATTAAGCGCGTGTACCGGCCACGCGCCAGCGACGACGAGAATCCTCTTCGTCGATTGCGGACTTTTGTCGAGACCTCCACGGTCTGGCACACGATTGGACAATGATGACCAACCCCTACCAACTCGCCACTGAAGCCGCCGACGAACTACGCGTGCGCAGCGGGGTGGACTCCTATGACGTGGCGATCGTGCTCGGCTCGGGCTGGAAGGAAGGTGCTCAGGCGCTGGGCACGCCCTTCGCCGAAGTCGCGACCGGGACGCTGCGAGGTTTCGTCGCCCCCACCGTGGTGGGCCACGCGGGCCAGATTCTCTCGCTCGACGTCGATGGGGTCAAAGTGGCCCTGGTGTCGGGACGGGTCCACCTCTACGAGGGCAATACTGCCGATCAAGTGGCCCATCCAGTGCGTACCGTGATCGCCGCCGGGTGCGCGCAAGGTGGTGCTGACCAATGCCTGTGGAGGCATCGACCCGGACAAGGGTCCCGGATCGGTCGTCGTGATCAAGGACCACATCAATCTGACCGCCACCTCGCCGATGGAGGGCGACGTTCCACCGGCGCCGTACGGCTCTCGTTTCGTCGACCTGACCGATCTCTACTCGCGGCGCTTGCGCAGCGCCGCGCTCGCCGCCGCACCCGACCTTACGCGAAGGTGTCTACGTCGGATTTCGTGGGCCCCATTACGAGACGCCCGCCGAGATCGCCATGGCGCGGACAATGGGCGGAACGCTGGTGGGGATGTCGACGGTCCTCGAAGCGATCGCAGCTCGCCACATGGGCGCCGAAGTCCTGGGTCTCAGCCTGGTGTCGAACCTGGCGGCCGGTGTCGCCGATGCACCGCTGAGTCACCTGGAGGTCCTCGAGGCCGGTCAAGCGGCGTCGGCGTCGTTGGGTGAGTTACTGGCTCGATTGATCCCGGTGCTGTGAAAGAGGATTTCTTGTCGTGTGTGGGCGCGTGGCTGGCGGTCGACCCCGACGAAGACGATCGCGCCACGCTGGAGAGGTTGTTGGACGATTGTGACGAGACTGAGTTACGTCGTCGCTTCGACCCGCCGCTAACCTTCGGCACCGCCGGGCTGCGAGGACCCGTGATGGCGGGGCCGGCCGGGATGAACCGCTGCACCGTGCGCCGCGCGACCCAAGGGGTGATCGCCTGGCTGCACGAGACCGGTGTGGACCCGGCGCGCGGCGTGGTCGTCGGGCGCGACGCACGACACGGCTCTGAAGACTTCAACGACGAAGTGGTGGCGGTATCTTGCTGGGCGCGGGCGTGCGCGTCTACGAGATGCCTCGCCCCCTACCCACTCCGCTCGACCGCGTTCGTTTCGCGATCACTCGGGGCCGCAGCCGCAATCATGATCACCGCGAGCCATAATCCTCCGGCGGACAATGGTTACAAACTCTACGGTCCCGACGGTTCACAGATCGTCGCCCCCCACGACGCCATCGTCGAGCGTCACGCCAACACCGCGGGTACCGCACAGTGGGCCGAGCGCTCATCACCCCTACACCACGTGGTCGACCAGCAGATTCTGAATCGTTATATCGAACACATGTCAGCGCGTTTCGGTGTTCTCACGAGCGCGCTCTCGATCGCCTACACGCCCCTGCATGGGGTCGGGGGGCGAGACAATGACGGAGCTGTTCGCTCGATCGGGCTTCGAACACGTGGTCGTGGTCGACGAGCAATTTCGACCCGACCCTGATTTTCCAGAGTTGCCCTTCCCCAATCCCGAGGAACCCGGCGTTCTCGACGCGGGTATCGCGTGCGCCGATGCGGCCGGCGCGAACCTCCTGTTAGCCAATGATCCCGACGCCGACCGGCTCGGAGCGGCGGTACGCCGTCGCGACGGCACGTGGCAGGTCCTGCGCGGTGACGAGATCGGGTGGTTACTGGGATCAGAGGCCCTGGCCGGCGCCGGCGACGATGACGTGGTGGCGACCACCATCGTGTCGTCGTCAATGCTCGAGAAGATGGCGGCGCGTGCGGGGGTGGCCTACGTCACGACGCTGACGGGCTTCAAATGGATCACCAAGGCGGCTCCCGGAAAGCGTCTGGCCTTCGGCTACGAGGAAGCGCTGGGTTTCGCGGTGGATCCGAGCGTCGCGGACAAGGACGGCATGTCGGCAGCCCTGGCCCTGGCCCGGCTGGCGCACGATCTCTCACTTCATGGGCTGACGCTGCTCGACCGCCTGGACGAGCTCGAGACTCGTTACGGAGTGCACGCGGGATCGCAGTTGTCCTTGCGCGCAGTCCCCCCACTCGGACGTGAGACGCTGACCAGGGTGATGCGGCGTGTTCGCGCGAGCGCACCGGACGTCCTCGGTGGTGAGCCGGTCTCCGAGGTCGTGGACCTCGAGGTGGGTTGGAACGGCCTAGCTCCCACCGAGGGACTGATCTGGCGACTCGGCACTACCGGGCGGGTGGTGGTACGCCCTTCGGGAACCGAACCAAAACTTAAGGCCTATATCGAGGTGGTGGGTGGGGACGGTGTCGAGGATCTCGCCATCGAGCGTCAGCGGTGCGCGCGGATCTTGGACGCCATTGCTCAGGATCTGGCGCGACTCTTATCCCTCGACGAGTAGTCGTTGAATCGCGAGCGCGACCGACCTCGAATTCGGGCTGTGGCGAAGTGTTGGTGGGGAGGGTGAAGGGAGGGCAATGACACCGAGCGACGACTCCGCAATATCGTTCGACACGCCCAGGGCGGTGAGAGAGAAGAGGAAACTACGCGTCCTCATCGGGCGCATGGACGCGTTGGCCATGGTTCTTTGTGCCCTCATTGGCTTTGATACCTTCGGCAAACTGACGAGCGAAGGTGCTCAGGCGATCACCTGGCTGATCTTCATGGGGGTCGTCTTCTTCGTCCCCTACGGACTGCTGTGCACGGAATTGGGCACCGCCTTCCCCCTGGAGGGCGGACCCTACGTCTGGGTGAAGCTGGCGTTCGGTCGTTTTGTGGCGGCTCAGACGGCATTGCTCTATTGGATCTCTAATCCCATCTGGCTCGGCGGCGTGCTCACCATCACCGCCGCCGCGGCGTTCGACTCATTTTTCACTCCCCTGGGGACGGTGGGCCGCTATCTTTTCGCCCTCGTCTTCATTTGGACCGGTGTCGCTGCAACGGTCTTTTCTTTTAGCATCGGCAAGATCGTGTTGCTCGCGGGGGTGTGGGTGCGGGCGGTATTAGTGGTCCTCTTTACCGTGACTGCGCTGGTCTACGCCGCGCGCCACGGGGTGCACGGCGTGGGCGCCGGAGATTTCTCACCCTCTATGAGTATCTTCACTGCGACCACGCCAATACTGTTCTTCGCGCTGGTGGGCTTCGAGTTGCCGAGTGAAGCGGGCGAGGAGATGATCGATGCGCGTCACGACGTGCCACTCAATATCGTCCGCGGCGCGGGAGGCACCATGGTCATGTACGCCGTGCCAATCCTCGCGGTGCTGTTGATCGTACCGTCGGGTCAGTTAACGAGCCTCGGCGGGTTCCTCAATGCCGTGAAGCTGATCTTCACCGTCTACGGCGGCCACGCCACGGCGACGGCCTCGACGCTGAGCGGAGCGGGTCTGGTTCTCGGGGACTTGGTCGCCATTGGATTCATCCTGACACTGCTCAGCTCGGGGGTGTCGTGGATTATGGGGGGAACCGCGGGTGGGCCGTGGCCGCACTCGACGGCGCGGCGCCACGTTCCTTCGGTACCATCTCCGCCAGGTACGGCACGCCGGTAGTCGTCGATCTCATCGCGGGAGCGGTCGCGACCCTCACGATGTTGATGGCCTATTGGCTGTCGAGCGGCAATGCCGCCAAGTACTTCTCGGTCGTCCTGGGTCTGGCCATCTCGACCTCGGCGATGGCCTACCTGGCTATCTTTCCGGCCTTGACGAGATTGCGCTACTCCCACGCCCACGTCGCGCGTCCCTTTCGCATCGCCGGGGGCACGCCCGTCGTGTGGCTGGTGAGTGCGGTGACTACTCTGTGGGCTCTCGTGGCTACTGTTGGTCTGCTCTGGCCGGGCGTTGGCTCGTCACCCGCCGACGCGTCACTGCCAGCGGGCTGGGCTGGTCAACGCTGGCGCTTTGAACTGACGCAGGCCGTTCCCCTCGTCGTGGCACTTCTACTGGGGATCATTTGGTACGCCATGGGGGCGCCGACTCGGCGCGAGGCGGGCGAGAGGACGCTCTAGACGGCGGCGTCGCGCAGTGCCGCGTAACCCGGCTTGATCACGTTATTGATCAGCGCGAGACGTTGATCGAACTGGTAGAACGAACTCTTGGCGGCGTTCAGCGTGAGCCACTCCATGTCCTCGAGGGTCCAACCGAAGGTGTTGGCGCACGCGGTGAACTCACTCGAGAGGGAAATGCCACTCATCAGTCGGTTATCGGTGTTGAGGGTGACGCGAAAGCGCAACTGGCGTAACAACTCGATGGGGTGTTCGGCCAACGACGCCGCGGCACCGGTGTGCACATTCGACGTCGGACAGACCTCGAGGGGGATGCGACGATCACGTACGAAACTCGCGAGACGCCCCAAACGGTACTCGTCACCGACGCGCTCGATATCGTCGATGATGCGCACTCCGTGCCCCAGTCGTTCGGCGTCACAGAATTGCACGGCCTCCCAGATCGACGGTAGCCCGAAGGCCTCACCGGCGTGAATGGTCATGTGGAAGTTCTCGCGTTGGATGAGGTGGAAGGCCGCGAGGTGTTCGGTGGGAGGGAAACCGTCCTCGGGGCCAGCGATGTCGAAGCCGCACACGCCGGCGTCGCGGAATCTCACGGCCAGCGTGGCCATCTCCTCGCTGCGGTGCGCCTGGCGCATCGCCGAGATGAGGGTGCGCACGATGATGACCTTGCCGCGTGCGCGGGCCTGTGCGGTACCGTGCGCGAACCCCGTGAGGACCGACTCGACGACTTCGTCGAGGGTGAGCCCTCGCTGTTGATGCAGTTCGGGGGCGAAGCGGATCTCGGCGTAGACCACGCCGTCGAGTGCCAGGTCGTACGCCGTCTCCGAAGCGACTCGCTCGATCTGGTCCTTAGATCTGCATGACGGCGATGGTGTGGGCGAAGCCCTCGAGGTAGCGCACCAGGTCGCTCCCGGGCGCGTCGGCGATGAACCACTGGGCCAATTCGTCGACATCGTTGGTCGGCAGTCCCTGGTAGCCGACTTCGCGCGCGAGTTCGAGCACTGTCGAGGGTCGCACCCCCCCATCGAGATGGTCGTGGAGAAGGACTTTGGGGGCGGCTTTGATGCGCGCAGGACTTAATGGCGTCGTTGACATAGGTCAAGGCTAGCCAACAGCCTCGCGGACTTAGGCGGTAATTCGCTCGATGAGGATCGACTCGGACGGGGCCGCCTGATCGCCCAGGGTGACCGCGTTCTCGATGGTCGCCATGCCGCGTTGGAGGTGCTCCTCGTCGTCGGCGTAGAGCTCGAAGAGCGGCTGATGCGCGACCACGAAGTCGCCTTCGCGCACCAGACACATCACGCCCGCGCCCGCGCTGACGGGGTCCTCCTTGCGAGCGCGTCCGGCGCCGAGGCGCCAGGCGGCCACACCGACGCCCAGCGCGTCGACTGATTGGATGATGCCGTCGTGCGGAGCACTCACCACATGGTGGTGCGACGCCGTGGCCAATGTGGCCGTCGGGTCACCCCCTTGCGCCTCGATCATGCGGCAGTAGACCCCGTACGCCGTGCCGTCGTCGAGTTTCGTTGCGGGGTCGACGTTGATGCCAACGAGTTCGAGCATGGTGCGTGCCAGGGACAAGGTGAGTTCACGCACGTCTTCGGGTCCGGCACCGCGCAGGACATCGACCGATTCGTTCACCTCGAGAGCGTTGCCGACCGCGATGCCCAGCGGTTGGTTCATCGCGGTGAGCTGCGCGATCGTGGCGACGCCGTGCGCGCGCCCGAGACCCACCATGGTGGTGGCTAGTTCGCGCGCGCGATCAAGGGACTTGATGAAGGCTCCGCGACCGACCTTGACGTCTAGCACGAGCGCCTGGGTGCCCTCGGCGATCTTCTTGCTCATGATCGATGAGGAGATGAGGGGGATGGACTCCACGGTGCCCGTCACGTCGCGCAGGGCGTAGAGCTTGCGGTCCACCGGGGCGAGGCCGGCGCCCGCGGCGCAGATGACGGCGCCGACGGTCTCGAGTTGCTCGATCGCCTCTTCGTTGCTGAGGGTGGCGCGCCATCCCGGGATGGATTCGAGCTTGTCGAGGGTGCCGCCGGTATGTCCCAGTCCGCGTCCCGAGAGCTGGGGCACCGCGGCACCGCACGCGGCGACCAATGGGGCGAGGATCAGTGAGATCTTGTCGCCGACACCGCCGGTCGAGTGCTTGTCGACCGTGGGGCGAGAGAGGCGTGAGAGGTCGAGCCGTTCACCCGAGGCGATCATCACGTCGGTCCAGCGGTGCAGCTCGCGCGGGGTGAGACCCTGAAAGAAGATGGCCATCAGTAGTGCCGCCACTTGCTCGTCAGCGACGCGTACCGGCGACGTAGGCGTTGAGCATCCACTCGATGGCCTCGTCGCTCAACGTTCCGCCGTCGCGCTTCGTCGTGATGATGTCAACGGCGGAATGGGTGCTCATCGTGTGCTCCTGGCTGGTAGGTCGTCGGGTCCAAAGGCGTGGGGCAACAGGTCGCCCAAAGTGAGTACGTCGTGCTCGCTCGCCCTGATCGATTTCGAGAGCCGCCCCCGCGTGCTCGTAGAGCACCTGGCGACAGCGTCCGCACGGGGCGAGGGGTTCACCGTCGCCGGCCACCACCGCTAGGGCCTGAGGCGCCCTCCGCCTTGTCGCACGAGGTCGCTGACGAGGGAGCATTCGGCGCACAGGGTCAGTCCGTAACTGGCGTTCTCGATGTTGGACCCCACGACGAAGTCGCCCGCGATGGTCAGTGCCGCCGCACCCACGAGGACGTGCGAATAGGGAGCGTAGGAGCGCTGCGTGGCGTCACGGGCCAGGGCGCGAAGGTGGGACCAGGGGACGTCGGATGGCTCGCTCACCACTCAACAGTATCCCCCACACCGGTGATCGATTTCGTGAGCGGGGCGCGTCCAACTACGGTTCGCACTCCCACGCCTCGCGTCCTTCGCGTAGGGCGAAGTAGATGACCGCCAGGCTCGCCACGGGATCGGCCCACCACCAGTGCAGCCAGGCCAACGACACACCGATGAGAGTGCTCAGCGCCAGGAGTGAGCACAGCGCGGTCTCGGCGGCGTCGGCGAACATGAGTCGTGCGAGCGACGCGAGACCGTGCTCGCCCAGTCGGCGTGCATTCGTCCTCTTGGACCACGCCAGGAGCGGCATGGCGATGCCGGAGACGACACTGACGATAACGCCCAGAGCATTCTCGTGGGGATGGTGTCGGGCGATGATGACCCAGGATGCGCTCACGAGAACGTAGAGGGCCAGGGTGTAGAACAAGACGGCGAGAATGCGATGCGACCGATGCTCGCTAAAGGGCTTCCCGGTTCGATTCTGGGCGAGGGCGAGGAGTTGCCCCAATACGACCAGTCCACTCAACATCTCAATTACCGAATCCGCACCGAAGGCGACGAGCGCTACTGATCCGGCGAGGATTCCACTGATGAGCGCGACCAGGGCTTCGCCCAGGGCGACGACGAGCGTGAGGTACTCCAGACGCACCGCGGAACGCGTCGTGGCGCGACTCTGGAGCCTCGGGGTCCATGTACCAAGCCTAGGGAGGTGGGTGAGGCGGTCAAGTCGCCGGTGGCGGGCGTAGAACTACACTTCGGCCATTATGACTTCACACCCCCTCACTCACCTGTCCCTGCACGACGAGGTGGCCAGCGCCCTGCGGGATCGTCGCGCCGTCGTCGCCCTCGAAACGACCATCGTGGTTCACGGCCTGCCAGCGCCGCAGAATCTCGAGGTGGCCGCCCAGTGCGAAGCGGTCATTCGTGCGGCGGGTGCGGTGCCGGCGACCATTGGCGTCGTCGATGGCGTGATCCACGTCGGTATGGACCCGCTCGACCTTGGCTGGACTCGCTGATCCGAGTCGCCACAGCGCCAAATTGTCCGCGCGCGACCTGGGTCTCGCCGTCGCCAGAGATCCAGACGGTGCCACGACCGTCGCCGGCACCATCGCCGCTGCGCACTACGCCGGCATCGCCGTCATGGCCACGGGCGGTCTCGGGGGAGTGCACCGCGGCGCGCAGCGTCACCTACGACGAGTCGGCCGATCTGACCGCGCTCTCGCGCACGCCGGTCTTGGTCGTCGCCTCGGGGGTGAAGTCCATTCTCGACATCGCCGCCACGCTCGAACGCCTCGATTCGCTCGGCGTACCCGTCGCGGGATATCGGCACGTCGCAGTTTCCCGGGTTTTTACCGCAGCGGACTCGGGCTTCGACCCTCGACTGGCGCCTGGATTCGCCCGAGCCGCCGCGGCCGCCGCGTTCGCCGCCCATCGACACTGGTCGTCCGTCGGGATTCCTGGTGGCCAACCCTATCGATGAGGATCGCCAGCTCGACGCCACGCTGCACGACGAGGCCCTCGTCGCCGCTCTGGCGCACGCCGCCGCGTCGGGCGCGGTCGGCAAGGACGTGACGCCCGCGGTCCTGGCGGAGTTCGCCCGGTTCACCGGTGGGGCCAGCGTCCAGGTGAACCGCGACCTCGTGGTCGCCAACGCCGCGCTCGCGGGACAGATCGCCGTGGCGCTCGCCCGTCTCGTCGTGACACGCCGAATACTCCTCGTCGGTGACGTCATGCTCGACGTGGTGGTGCGCCACTCACGCAGCTGGCACCGACCAGCGACACCCCCTCACGAGTACGCGTCGCGCGCGGCGGATCGGGTGCGAACCTGGCGGTGGCGGTGCGCTCGGTCGTGGGCGATTCATTCGAAGTGATCTTCGCGGGCGTCGTGGGCGAGTGACGCAGCGGCGACACATCGTGCGCGAGGACTTGGAACGCTCGAACGTCGTGGCGCGCTTGAGTGAGCTGAAGGGTGCCACCGGCGTCGTCGTCTCGCTGGTCGGCGAACACGGCGAACGCGCCATGATGACCGATCGTGGCGTCAACCCCGCTCTGCGCTTCGAGCACGTCGCGCAGTTGATGGACGGATCGTTGACGCACCTGCACGTGTCGGGGTATACGGTTCTGGATCCGTACACGCGTGAGATGGTGCCGCGACTCGTGGCCGCCGCCGCCGCTCTTGGCGCAACCACCTCCATCGACGTGTGTTCTGTCGAGCCACTGCGACAGGCCGGGGCGGGCAACTTCAGCGCCGCGGCGGACG
Organism: uncultured Acidimicrobiaceae bacterium; assembly: GCA_963734655.1. Classification (GTDB taxonomy): domain Bacteria; phylum Actinomycetota; class Acidimicrobiia; order Acidimicrobiales; family RAAP-2; genus RAAP-2. Next base: position 589,926 of record CAVTHY010000002.1, read on the forward strand.
GCGCCACGATGATCTTCGCCAACGAGGAGGAGGCGCTGGCCCTCGCCGGCGAGAATGACGTCGACGCGGCGCTCGGCGTCCTGGCGCGTAAATGGTCCGAGGTGGTGGTGACGCGCGGCGCTCGCGGGCGTGCGCGCGCTGTGCAACGGCCGTGTCTACTCGGCGTCGGCGCGAGGGGAACATGTGGTTGACACGACTGGCGCCGGTGATGGTGCCACGGGTACCTACTTGGGCGCATCGCCTCAATGGCCTCGACGTGCAGTCGGCACTCGAGCACGCGATGGTCGCCGCCGCTCGGGTCGTCCAGGGGCTCGGGAGTCGCGGCCTGGAGGGTTAGTCGCGCTTGTAGGGCACGCCGTCGGCGGCCGGCGGGCGTACCCGGCCAATGAGTCCCGCCACCACCGCGATGGTCACGAGGTAGGGGAACATCGTCATGAATTCGGTGGAGATGGGCACATTCTCGTTCTGCAGGGCGTCGACGAGATAGGCCGATACGCCGAAGAGAAGCGAGGCGACCACCGCGCCCGAAGGCTTCCACTTACCAAAGATCATGGCGGCCAAGGCGATGTATCCCAGTCCCGAAGTGATACCCGGTTGGAACTGTCCTTGCACGGCGATAAAGGCCACGCCTCCGAGTCCGGCGACGGCACCGCCAAGGATGACCGTTGTGTAGCGTACGCGCGCCACGCTGATGCCGACGGATTCAGCGGCCTTAGGGTGCTCGCCGACCGAACGCACCCGCAGTCCCCAGCGCGTGCGAAAGAGACCGAAGCTGATGAGGGCTACGAGGACGAAGGCCGCGTAGAAGAACATCGTTCTCATTGAAGAGCGACGGGTCCGACGATGGGGATCTTGGAAAGAAGCGGAATGGCCACGTTAGAGGGCTGATTACCTACGTTGAGGTTCGGATAGGGCGCGAGCACTTGGATGTTGAGATAACTCGAGATCGAGCTCATCAGCGTGACGATAACCACGCCGATGATGATCTGGTCGGCGATGTAGCGCACGGCCAGCAGGGCCAGGAGCCATCCGACGAGCGCCCCCCACGATGATGCCCACGAGGGCGGCGAGCCAGAAACTATTGGTCGACCGAGTCCACCATGGCACCCGCGAGGGCTCCACCAATGAACTGTCCCTCGATGGCGATGTTGACGACACCCGAGCGTTCGCAGAGAACGCCCGAGAGCGAGCCGTAGATCAGGACCATCGCGATCGAGAGCGAGCCAATGAGGACCGAGGTGAAGTTGAGCGAACTCACCGGAGAAGGACCCGGTTCGCGACACGCCCAGAGCAACAGGGCGATGAAGAACAGCACACCGCCAACACCGAAGCGAACGAGAGCGCCCGCCGGACGACGGATCCACGTTTCGACGCCGATGGCGACGGTTACCAGACCGAGAGCGACGTTCCACCAGCGGGTAAGTACCGTCAGGGGTGCCAAGTGCCACGGTGCGCCCGATGAGGTGTTGACCGGGGTGAAGGTGAATTGCGAATGGGCCGCCGCCGCGGAACCCACGCCAAATGCCAACATGATGAAGAGGCCGAGGACGATAGTGAGTGTCCCGATGATTCGGCGTCGACCCACGGGTTCGCGGACCTTCGGGGTGCCGCTCACCACGGCCGTGGTATCGAGAGTGGTCATGATCCCCATCCCTTATTCGCCAACTGGAAGGACTGGGCACCGGAGCGCAACCGGAAGATCTCGTTGATGAGGACCGGGCTCGCGACGAAGAGCACCACGATGGATTGAATGATCGTCGCCAAGTCGAGCGGAATCCCCGTGGCGGCCTGCATCGCGCGTCCCCCGACGCCCAGGGCGGCGAAGAGCAACGATCCCCACACGATGCCGATGGGCTGCAGACGTCCGAGCAGGGCGATGGTTATCGCCGTGAACCCAATGCCCGCCGAGCCGATCAGGAACCCACCGTCGATGTAGTGCGTGGTGCTCGCCGCCTGGACGATACCCGCCAACCCCGCGAGTCCACCCGAGACAAGGAAGACGGCAAGCACGATGGTCTTTGGGTTGATGCCCGACGCGCGAGCGGCGTTGGGGTTGGCTCCGGTAACGCGGAAGTCGAATCCGAGGGACGACCGCTTGAGGAACCAGATAGCGAAGACGACCACTGCGGCGGCCACAAAGATGCCGTAGCTGACACGAAGACCCGATTTGGTTCCGAAGAGGGGGTTGAGCGTCGCCGTCGAATCGAAGTTGCGCGAAATGTCGTTGGATTGGCCGGGCAACTGCAACGCGGTCGCGGTCAGGGCGTAGATCAAGATGGCGTTGACGACGTAGTTGAACATCAGCGTCACGATGACTTCGTGGGCCCCGGTGTAGGCCTTGAGTACGCCTGGCACCAGTGCCGCAGACCGCGCCGCCGATTATGCCGCGCCAACAGGGTGAGGGGCAGGTGCGACGACCATGGGCAAGTGGATCATCGATGCCACTGCCGTGCCCGCGATGGCCGCCGAGGATGGCTTGACCGTTGGCCCCAATGTTGAAGATGCCGGTCTGGAAGGCGATGCCGACGCCGATGCTGGCGATGACCAGGGGGGTGGCGTAGGTCAGGGTCTCCGAGATGGGTGTCAGCGGTCGCGTCCAGCCGTGACCCGTGCAGATGGCGTGGAACAACAAGGTGGGATCGATGATCGATCCGGTGACCATGGCGCGATACGCCGCGGCGACAGTTGTCGAAAGTCGATCTTCAGGGTGCTGCCGATGGATCCGACGTGGTGAAAAGTGTGTCGCCAGGAATCGAGCACGGGTGCCGACGTCACCATGATGATGACCGCGCCAATCACCACTCCTAGGATGAGGGCCAGGACGGTCAGCGTGATCGGGCTCGTGGAGGAGTACCGCGCCCACCAACTCCTGGACGGGGCACTGACCGCTGGTCCGTCGTCGGAAACCTGATGAGTGGGTGTCAAGGTGGGTTCGTCAGGCATGGGTCCCCATCGTCGATCCGGTCATCAGCAGGCCGATGTCTTCACGGCTCGTCGAGCGGGTCGACGACGCCGGTGATTCTGCCCGCGTACATGACAGCGATGCGGTCGCCCAGGGCGACGACCTCGTCGAGTTCCGAGGAGATGATGAAGATGCCCAGTCCCTCGTTGCGCTGATTGACGATTTGGCGATGCACGTACTCGATGGAGCCGACGTCGAGGCCGCGAGTCGGTTGAGAGGCCATGAAGCACGTGCAGGGGGCGCGACAGTTCGCGCGCGACGATGACCTTTTGCTGGTTGCCGCCCGAGAGTGAGCCCGCGGTCGCGTCGATCCCCGTCGTGCGAATGTCGAAGCGCTCGACCAGTGTCGTCGCGTTGGCGTCACGACCGAGTTCAGGTTGCGCGTACCGCGCCGGGCGAAGGGTGCGCGCCGCGGCGTGTTGAGCACCAAGTTGTCGGCGAGGCTCATTGAGAGCACCAGTCCGTCGCGTTGTCGATCCTCGGGGACGTGTCCAAGCCCGGCGTCCAGAATCTCGCGCGGCGAGCGGTTGGTGATGTCGCGTCCGCGCAACGTGATGGTGCCCGACTCCACGTGACGAAGCCCGGCGATCGCCTCAGCGAGTTCAGTCTGGCCGTTGCCCTGGACTCCCGCCAGAGCGACGATCTCACCGGCGTGCACGTCGAGCGAGACTCCGTTGACGACGGCGAGACCCCGATCGTCGCGCACCACGACGTCCTTCAGTTCAAGCACGACGTCGCCCAGTGTCGGTGTTCTCCTTGTGCACCGTCAGGTTGACCTCTCGTCCTACCATCAAGGCGGCGAGTTGGTTCTCGGTCTCGGTGGGCGGCACGGAGTCGATGACGCGACCCTGGCGGATCACCGTGATGACGTCGGCGACCGCGCGCACTTCCTTGAGCTTGTGGGTGATGAAGAGAATCGACTTGCCGTCACGGGCGAGCGAGCGCATGATCTCCATCAGCGCGTCGATCTCCTGTGGCGTCAGGACCGCGGTGGGCTCGTCCAGGATGAGAGTTCGGCATCGTGACTGAGCGCCTTGAGGATCTCGACACGCTGTTGGAGCCCTACGGGGAGGTTCTCGACCACGGCGTCGGGGTCTACTTCGAGACCGAACTTCTTGGAGAGTTCGACGGATCTTGGCGTTGGCCGTCTTGTGGTCGAGTCGATTAAAGGACTTCGTCGGTTCGAATCCCAGGACGACGTTCTCGGCTGCGGTGAAGACCGGTACCAGCATGAAGTGCTGGTGCACCATGCCGATGCCGTGGCGCACCGCTTCTCCCGAGTTGGCGAAACGTACCGGCTGACCGTTGATGAGGATCTCGCCCTCTTCGGCGCGCAACAGACCGAAGAGCACGTTCATCAGACGTCGACTTGCCCGCGCCGTTCTCGCCGAGCAGGCAATGGATTTGGCCGGGTTCGACGACGAGATCGATCTGGTCGTTCGCGGTGAAGGAACCGAATCGTTTTGGTGATCCCTTCAGTTCTACGCGCATAAGTCTCCATCGTAGCCAGCACGAAGGCCCGGGTCGCATACGACCCGGGCCTTCGTGACAAACCGCGTGAGCGGTGCGTTAATCACTTCGGCGTGGCCGGGTACGTGTTCGGGCTGACCGAGATCTTGCCGCTCTCGATGCCGTCGTGATGGTGGCCAACGTGGCCTTCAGCGCCGTCGAGGCGCTCGTGGTGTTGTACTCCAGCAGCGTGCCGGCGTTGGTCAGCGTGCCGTGGTAGATGCCACCCTTGAAGGTGCCCTTCGCGGCCGAGAGATGGCGGCTTCAACCGAGGGCTCGACGCCCTTGGCGACGGTCGCGTTGTACCACTTGCAGTCGGTCGGGTCAGTCAAGCAACCGTTGGAGTCGACCCAGGTGATCTGGTGACCCAGCGCCGGCCTGCTTGGCGGCGACGACGGAACCCAGGCCGACCGAACCGGCGACCGGGAACACGAAGTCCGCGCCCTGGGCGAAGAAGTTCTGCGGCGAAGGTCTTGCCGTCGGTCTGCGACGTGAAGTTACCGACGAAGGTAGCCGGTACCGGGGCAGTTGGCCAGGTTGCAGTCACCCGCACCAGGCGTGAAGCCCAGGACCTTGACCTTGGACTTGGTGGTCTTGTCGTAGTAGCGAACTCCGGCGACGAAGCCACTCATCGTACATGGCGACCGAGGGGAAGTTCATGCCACCGTAAGTGGCAACGACGTGGGTCTTGGAGGTCGCGGCGTCGAGGTAACCACCCAGGAAGGCGGCCTGGTTGGTCTGGTACTGCAGCGCCAGGACGTTCTTCGACTTGGTGCTCGGAGGCTGTCGTCAACGATCGCGAACTTCTGCGTTGGGTGCAGCGTTCGCTGCCGCGGCGGTGGCAGAGTCCATGTTGAATCCGACGGTGACGATAAGGCCGCAACCCTGGTTCTCGAAGGTCGTGATGTTGGGCGCGTAGTCGGTCGAAGAAGTCGAGGTCAGATACGACGGCGAAATGTTCGGGTTCGGCCTTCTGCGCGTCGAGTGCTCCCTGCCACGCGGACTGGTTGAAGGACTTGTCCTTCACGCCACCGGTGTCGATAACGATGCACGCCTTGAACTTGCTCGCCGCTGTCGCGCTCATCGCGCCAACGCCAATCGTCACGGTACCCAGGACCAGTGAACTGGCTCCCAGTACCATGCCGAGGCGACGAATATTCTTCATTTGATTCTCCCTTGTTGTAGTGGGCCTAAGGCCCGACCACGAGCACTCTGCCTCCGACCGGGCGGTGCGCTCGTGGGTTGTCAACTGCCGACACTACTCCCGAATGTGCTGGTCGCGAGGGGGCGGGAAATGTTAAGAGTTAGTGTCCAGAAGCTCCGACGCTGCCGTCGGCCGAATCGACCGGCTGAGGCGTGGCTCGAGTGGTGCCCCACCTTGGCGGGAAGAGCGCAGCGAGACGACGAACGCGACCAGGGTGATGGCGGCGGAAATCTCAAAAGCCCGGCTGTACCCGAGCCACGAAGGCCAATTTCGCCAGTATGCGACGGAGTGGGTCCCGTTGGGCGTCGAACGCAGGTAGGTCTGCGTGCGGTCGTAGGCCACGGTGCCCAAGATCGGCCAGGGACAGCGATCCGCCGACTTGGCGAGCCGTGTTGAGGATTCCCGAGGCCAGCCCGGCGTCGGCGCGGTCGACTTTGGCGGTGGCGGCTGTCGCCAGGGGTGCGAACAGCAGACCCATCGCGAAGGAGCAGAGGAACGCCGGCGCCAGGACGTCGCCCCAGTAGGAACTCGTCGGAGTGATCAGACTCAGCCAGAAGAAACCGAGCGTCGCGAATGCCGCGCCGACCAGCAACAGTGGTCGCACGCCGATCTTGACGAGGAGTCGCGAACTAAGTTGCGCGCCCACGATGATGCCGATGGCCATCGGCAAGAAGGCGAAGCCCGCGCGCACGGCACCGTAACCCAGGATGTTCTGGAAGTAATAGGTCAGGAAGTACCACATGGCGAAGAACGCACCACCGGCCAGCACCATCACGATATTGGCGACCGTGAGCGGGCGCGAGTGGAAGATGCGAAAGGGCACCAGCGGATGCGACGCGACGCGCGCCTCCCAGAAGACGAACCCGATCAGAAATACCGGCCGCACGCGGCAAGCCAGCGATCAGGGTCGACGACGACGTCCAGCTCGACGTGGTGGTGTTCACGACGCCGTAGATCAGCGCGGTGAGGCCGCCGGTGACCAAGATCGCCCCGGTGACGTCGAGTTTGAAGGTCGGCGTCGCTGGTTGCGGCTTCTCCTGCAGGTACAGTCCTGCCGACGACCGCGGCGGCGATGCCGAAGGGAACATTGATGAAGAACACCCATCGCCAGTTCGCCCAGCCGGTCAATAGACCTCCCGCGAGCCCTCCGACGGCGCCGCCCGCACCCGCGACCGCGCTCCAGGCCCCGATGGCCTTGGGCAGGCGCGGTCCATGGAATGTGGTGACGATGATGGTGAGCGTGGCGGGCGACAGGATCGCCCCGCCGAGCCCCTGGATCGCTCGCGCGGCGATCATCTGGGGTCCGTTGTGCGGCGAAACCCGCGGCGACGCTCGCAATGGTGAAAACGCCGATGCCCAACAGGTAGACCTTGCGACGCCCGAAGAGGTCGGCCGCGCGTCCACCCAGCAGCAGGAAGCCCGCGAAGGTCAAGACGTAGGCGTTGATGATCCACTGGGCCTTGTTCTCGCTCAGATGCAGGTCGTGACCCATGTGCGGCAGGGCCACGTTGACCACCGAGACGTCCAGGACGACCATGAACTGGGCGACGCACGCGATCGAGAGAATCAGCCAATCGGGGGCGTGACGGTGGGTGAAGAAGTGGTCGACGACATGGGCACAGTGTACGGGTGGCCTGTCACATTGGACCGTCATCCGGCTCGCGACCGCCCTCCGATGCGCCAGACTGGGGGGATGGCTGCTCAATTCATCTTCACCATGCGCGATCTGCGTCGTTTCTATCCGCCGGACCGCGAGGTCCTCAAGGGCATCAATCTCTCCTTCTACCCCGGGGCGAAGATCGGCGTCATCGGTTCGAACGGGTCGGGTAAGTCCTCACTTCTGCGCATCATGGCCGGTCTCGATGACGGCTTCACCGGCGAGGCGCGCCTCACCCCTGGTTTTAGCGTCGGGTACCTGCCACAGGAGCCCCAACTCGACCCGACCAAGGACGTTGTCGGCAACGTTATGGACGGGGTCGCCGAACAGCGCGACCTGCTGGCGCGATTCAACGAGGTGTGCGCGGGTTTCGCCGATCCCGACGCCGACTTCGACGCGCTGCTCGGCCGAGCAGGCGACGCTGCAGACCAGGATCGACGCGCTGGGTGCCTGGGACTTGGAGCGCACCCTCGAGATCGCGATGGACGCGCTGCGTCTGCCGCCGCCCGACGCCGACGTGACCAAGCTGTCGGGTGGCGAACGTCGACGCGTGGCGTTGTGCCGATTGCTGCTCTCCCACCCCGACCTCCTGCTCCTCGACGAGCCCACGAACCACCTCGACGCCGAGTCGGTGGCGTGGCTCGAGCGCACTCTCCAGGACTACAGCGGCACCGTAGTCGCCATCACCCACGACCGCTACTTCTTGGACAACGCCGCGTCGTGGATCTTGGAACTCGACCGCGGCCACGGTATTCCCTGGGAGGGCAACTACTCGTCGTGGCTCGAGCAGAAGCAGGCGCGGCTCGCCGGCGAGGAGAAGGCCGACAAGGTTCGACAGGCGGCTCTCGAGCGCGAACTCGAGTGGATCCGCATGTCGCCGCGCGCGCGACAGAGCAAGGGCAAGGCGCGCCTGAGCGCGTTCAACGAACTGGTCGCCGAATCCGAGGCCGCCGAGCGACGCGCCGACAAGCTCGAGATCGCGATTCCGCCGGGACCACGACTCGGCGACGTCGTCGTCAACGCCCATCAACCTCACCAAGGCCTACGACGATCGACTACTCATCGAGGACCTCGAATTCCTCCTGCCCCCGGGTGGCATCGTCGGGGTCATCGGGGCCAACGGCGCGGGCAAGACCACGCTGTTCAAGATGATGGTCGGACTCGAGGAGCCGACCTCGGGCTCGATCGAGGTGGGTTCGACGGTGGCCTTCGCCTACGTCGACCAGTCCCGCGACAACCTCGACGCCGCAGGCGACGCGTCTTCGACGAGATCAGTGGAGGCCAGGAGCACATGGTCGTGGGTAATCGCGAGATCCACGCTCGCGCCTACGTCGCGAGCTTCGGCTTCAAGGGTTCGGACCAGCAGAAGAAGGTCGGCGAGATCTCCGGGGGCGAACGCAATCGCGTGCAACTGGCCAAGGTGCTGCGTACCGGAGGGAACGTGCTACTGCTGGACGAACCGACGAACGACCTCGACGTCGACACGTTGCGCGCGCTGGAAGACGGCCTATTGACCTTCCCCGGCTGCGCGGTCGTGATCAGTCACGATCGCTGGTTCCTCGACCGTATCGCCACCCACGTCCTCGCCTTCGAGGGTGACGCCGTCGTGCGGTGGTTCGAGGGTAACTTCTCGGATTACGAGGTCGAACGCCACAAGCGCTTGGGTACTGACGCTGATCAGCCCCATCGCATCCGCTACAAGCCCCTCACCCGTTAGTGGCCCGACATTCGCTCGCGGCGCGCCGCACGTCGTAGTGTGACTAGACGTGGCGGGCACTGACTACTCGACGTACTTAAAGATCAATGATCTCTTGACCCTGCAGGTTCCCTTCACCGAGGACGCGCCTGACGAATTGCTCTTCATCGTGGTGCACCAGTCCTACGAACTCTGGTTCAAGGTGATCATTGACGAACTTCGTCGGGCGAGCGCCGCTCTTTGGGCGCGAGGAGCCATGGAACGCGGTGCGTCACTTTGGGCGCATGGTGAAGATCGAGGACTTGTTGATCCAACATCTGCGAGTGCTCGAGACGATGTCACCCGAAGGATTTCTTGAATTCCGCGACCCCCTCGATCCGGCGTCGGGCTTCCAATCGTTCCAGTTCCGCGCTATCGAATTCCTCTCGGGAGCGGGCAAGAAGGCGATGTTGGGTTTTCACCTTTTCGATGAGTCGACGCGTTCGTGGCTCACCGAGATGAGTGAGGCGCCCTCACTGTTGGGCGGTTTCGAATTCGCGCTACGCGGAGCCATGGACGTGGGTGACGAGACCAAGACCATCGACGTGGTGCGTGCGCTTTACCTCGAGCATCGGTCGCCAGTGTCCGCGGCGCTGCACGCGGTGGCGGAGCTGATGATGGATCACGACGAGCGACTTGCCATGTGGCGCCATCAACACATGCTGATGGCGGGTCGCCAGATCGGTCGGCGGCCCGGTACCGGGGGGTCGGAGGGGATGGCGTACCTCGACACCACGTTGTCCCAGCGTCTCTATCCCATTCTTGTGGGAAGTAAGGAGTGTCCTATGACCACCCGCGATGATTGCCTCGCCCATGACGCCCGTGATCCCTTGGCGGCATTGCGTGACGAGTTCGTACTTGCGCGAGGGAGAGATCTACCTCGACGGTAATTCCTTGGGACCCGTGACTCGCGGCACCCGTCGCCGCGTCAGTGAGATCATCGATCACGAATGGGGCCAAGGACTCGTGCGTTCCTGGAACACGGCGGGGTGGATGGACGCGCCACTGGCCCTGGGTGATCGACTCGCCCCGCTGATCGGCGCTCGAACGGGCGAAGTCCTGGTGGCTGACACCCTGACCTTTCTGCTCGCCAAGATCATCGGTGGCGCCCTCGAATTGCGGCCCGAGCGCCACGTCATCATTACCGATGCTGTTAATTTCCACTCCGACCTCTACATCGTGGCGGGCGATGGCTCGACTCGTGGGTCGCGAGATCGATGGTCAAGACGATCGATCGCGACACCTTGAATGAGCACCTCGACGAGGACGTTGCTCTCGTGATGCTGACCCACGTTGATTTTCGCACCGGCGAGATGCTCGACATGGCGGGTATCACGCGGTCCGTTCACGCGGTGGGTGCGCTCATGCTCTGGGACTTCGCGCATTCCACCGGAGCGGTGCCTCTCGACGTCACTGCGGCCGACGTGGATTTCGCGGCGGGCTGCGGATACAAGTACCTCAACGGCGGACCCGGCGCACCCGCATTCATGTACGTGGCCCCACGGTGGCAGGGCGTGCTGCGTAATCCGCTGCCGGGTTGGCTCGGTCACGCGCGGCCCTTTGACTTTGAGTCGTCCTACGAATCGGCGCCCGGTATGCGCGCCTACGTGACGTCGTCACCCTCGGTCATCGCCCTCGGCGCCCTGGACGGCGCCCTCGAGGTGTTCGAGCGCACCACGATGGACGAGATCCGGGAAAAGAGCCTGGCCCTGACCGATCTCTTCATTGAGCTGGTGGAGGAGGCGTTACCCGGCGTCTTCGAAGTGGTGACGCCGCGCGAGCACGAGCGAGCGGGGTAGTCAGGTGGCCCTTCGCCACGACGAGTGGCTACGGAATCATCCAGGCGTTGATCGAACGAGGCGTAATTGGCGACTTCCGTGCGCCCGACATCTGCCGTTTCGGATTCACGCCGCTCTATCTTCGCTACGTTGACGTCTACGACGCGGTGCAAATCCTGGTGGACGTCATGCTCACCTCGAGCTCACCTCGAAGAGAAGTACGCGGTGCGACTGGCGGTGACGTGAGTCACTGAGAGAAGACGACGGTGCGCTGGCCCACTAGGGCGACGCGGTCTTCGGCGAGGAGTCGCGCGGCGCGCGCCAATACGTTGCGCTCGACGTCGCGTCCCAGGGTCACGAGATCCCCGGTCGACGCGCATGGGTGACGCGCACGACGTCTTGTTCGATGATGGGCCCCTCGTCGAGTTCGGCGGTGACGAAGTGCGCCGTCGCGCCGATCAGTTTGACGCCGCGTTCGTAGGCCTGGTGGTACGGACGCGCGCCCTTGAAACCGGGCAGGAACGAGTGGTGGATATTGATCGCTCGTCCCGCGAGGTCCGCGCAGAGGCTGGCGGAGAGCACTTGCATGTAGCGAGCCAGGATGACGAAATCGACCTCGAAGTGCTCGAGCAGCGCACGCAGCTCGTCCTCCGCGCAGAGCTTTTGTCTCGGGGGTGACAGGAATCTCGTAGTAGGGCACTCCATAACGCTCGGCGAGATCGGCGCAATGGGGATGGTTGCTCACGACGGCCACGATGTCCAAGGGGAGGTCGCCCGAGTCGCGTCGGTAGAGCAGTTCGGCCAGGCAGTGGTCGTACTGCGACACCATCACGAGGGCGCGGCGGCGGGTGTTCTCGCGCCGCAGGGTGAGCTCGGGGGTGAAGGGGGCGAGTGCCGCGTTCAGCAGATTGCGGACCTCGTCAAGATCGTTGGAGGTCGGTCTCGAAGCGCGTGCGCATGCAGAACTGTGATGTCACCGGGTCGGTGAACTGGTCGTTCTCCAGGATGTTGCCCCCCACGCTGACGATGGCCGACGACGTCGCTAGAACGATGCCGGGTTGATCGATGCATTGCAGGGTCACGACGTAGACGGTCACAACTCTCCTTTTATACAGAGTACAAGCGGGGGTGACTACTCCCCGAGAAGACCGATGCCGCTCGCGCCGAGCTCGGCGCTCTCCTCCATCATCTCGATGGTCGCTGACGACGAGGTTCCCCCCGGCGTGACGCCCAGCAGGAAGTAACTGAGGACTGCGGTGAATATCAGGAGACCCGCAGCGATATTGAGGGTCGTGAGAAAACCCGCTTGGACTGGCAAGCTGGCCCCGGCGCTGGTGAAGTGGGCGAGGATTGCTCCCGCGGCGGCTGATCCAATCGAGAGGCCGACGGAGCGCAGGAGTTGGTAGAAGCCGAGCGCCGCGCCGGTGTCGGCCGCGGGGGTGGCGCGAACGATGTAACCGGGCATGGCGGCGAAAGTGAGACCACCACCCAGACCGGCGATTCCCATAGTGACGAAGGCCTCCCACAGTGAGCGGTGCTCGTGCGCGAAGGTCAAGGCGGCCACTGCGAAAAGCAGTGCGCCCAGCGGCACGGTGATACGGGCGTTGAAGTGGCGCACCAATAGGGGCACGAAACGGCTGGCGGTGAAGGTTCCGACCGAAAGTGGGACTAGGAGAAGTCCCGAGGTAAAGATGGATGAGCTGAATCCGAAACCAGTGCTTCGAGGTACTTGCACGTACTCAACGACCACGGGCATGAAGAGGTACATCGACACTGAAATCAGGAAGCCTGACGCATCGGACGTGATGACTGAGCGATGACGAGACTGGCGCAGGTTGACCAGCGGATCGTGACGGCGTAATTCGTAGAAACACCAGGCGACCAGTAGCACTCCGCCTCCCACCCCCAAAGTCAATGAACGTGGCGAAGTCCAGCCCCATACTTGCCCCTCGCCCAGAAGCGACAGGATACCCACTAGCGACAAGGTGAGCGTCACGGCGCCTACGAGGTCGAAGTCTCGATGAGTGTGCGCCGTGGTGTCGGGCAGCACCCTCGAGGCGAGAATGAGGGTGGCGCCGATGAGCACGGCCGCGAACCAGAAAGCACTGTGGTAGTCGAAGTACTGCGCAATCACGCTGGTGACCGGGTATCCCAGTCCGACACCGATTGCCGCTGTCACCGATAGTGATGCGATGGTTCTGGCGGCAATGGGGGCTGAAAGGTGACTGCGCGCGATGGTCATCGTCACTGGTAACAGACCCATACCGAGTCCTTGCAGACTTCGACCCACCAGGAGCCACGTGAAATCGGTCGACAGCGCGGACATTACGAGTCCGACGAGGACAATGGACAGCGCCACGAGAACGACTCGTCGCTGAAGGTGTCCATCGGCGAGGCGACCCATAACGGGAGTCGCGAGGGCGCCAGTGAGCAGCGTGGCGGTGAGAATCCATTCGGCCGTGCTCAGGGGAATGTTGTTGGCTTGCGCGACCGTCCCGATCAGCGGTGCTCCCAGACTTCCGATGATGGACATCATCGTGGCGAGCAGGGTCAGCGTGAAGCGCAGTGTGCGGGTGGAGGGAGTGGTGCTGGACACGGGTTAGCGGCGATAGGAGTAGAAGCCCTGGCCCGATTTGCGGCCCAGTTGACCGGCCGCGATCATACGGGCGAGTAACGGTGGTGTCGCGTAGTGACTCTCGCGGAACTCTGCGTAGAGCGATTCGGCGACGGCGGCGGTGGTGTCGAGACCGATGAGATCCGCCAGGGCCAAGGGACCCATGGGGTGCGCACAACCAAGGGTCATGCCAGTATCGATGTCCTGGGCTGTCGCTACTCCCGCTTCGAACATACGGATTGCCGATAGGAGGTAGGGAATCAGAAGTGCGTTCACCACGAAACCAGCCCGGTCCGGCGAGGTGATCGGCGTTTTTGCGAGTTGCTCGCTCGCTAACGTGCGAGCGGCCGCGAGCGTCTCGTCACTGGTGAGTAGTGAAGGTGTGACCTCAACGAGTTTCATCACCGGCACCGGATTGAAGAAGTGCAAACCAACGACGTTCTCTGGGCGAGACGTTGCCGCGGCGAGCGTCGCGATGGGGATCGACGAGGTATTCGACGCCAGGATCGCTCCTCTGTCGACCAACACCTCATCGAGGCGACGAAAGACGTCGAGTTTCACTGCGTGTTCCTCGGCGACGGCTTCGATGGTGAAGGGGAAATCGCGAAGTTCAGCGATGTCGGTGCTGAAACGCAGTCGGTCGAGAGTGCGCCGCGAGTCGTCGTCGCTGATCTTGCCAGCGGCGTTGGCCTTGGTCAATGAAGCGTGAACTCGTTGACGTCCGGCATCGAGAGCATTCTGGTCACGTTCGATGACGAGTACGTCGAGTCCCGAGCGCGCGAGGACTTCGGCGATACCCGAGCCCATGAGGCCACAACCAATTACACCGATTCGCTCCACCGGGCCTCCTAGCCAACAGCTCGTGGCGCCACGCCGAGCAAAGTCTAGGTCCGTGGGTGTTCGAGGTGATTACGCACGGGTCGAACCATTGAGCCACAGTGAATGGGTAAAGTGAAGTGGCGCAGAGCACGCTGTGCAGTCATTCGAAAGGAGACGTCGATGGACACCATCAACGTCATCGTAGAAATCCCTGCGGGAAGCCAAAACAAATACGAACTGGACCACGAGACCAACATGATGAAGTTGGACCGTCACCTCGTCGTGTCGATGGGGTACCCGGCGGAATACGGTTTCATCCCCGATACCTTGGGCGGGGACGGTGACCCTCTCGACGCCCTAGTACTGACGGCGTTCCCGACATTCCCCGGGTGTCTGATCGAAGCGCGCGTGCTGGGTATGTGCGTCATGACTGACGAGAAGGGTGAAGACGCCAAGTTGATCACCGTTCCCGCTTACGATCCGGCCTGGAAGTCGGCCACCGACATCACCGACGTGCCCAAGGCGACGCTCGATCGCATCAGTCACTTCTTCACCGTGTACAAGGACCTCGACGAAGGCAAGTGGGTGAAGGTGGAGAACTACGTAGGGCGAGAGGCTGCTCTTGTGGAGTTGGCGGCTTCGCAGGCACGATACCCGGATTGAAAGAGGAGACATGAGCCCGGTGCCGGTTCACGCCCGTCACGCCCTGGTGGCGACGCAGGTGGTGTTCTTCACTTGCGTACTGGGGTGCGTGCTCGTGGATCCAAGCAATCAGGCCGAGCTCTACGGCATTTCGTACTACGGGGTGCACGCGCCGACGCTGCCGCTGGTGGCCATTGGTTACGGAGTTGGGGCGGTCGGCATGTGGCGCGCCGCGAGGTACGTCGTCCTCCCGCAAGCACCGGTTTTCGTCGCCTTCGGACTTCGGGTGGTGGCGATTGCGCTACCGCTCGAACTGCTCACCCCTTTTAACCATGGGGCCTTCTTCAATTGGGCACACATGATGATTGGGATCATTATCGGCGTCACTCAGATGGCAACGGGCACCTTGTTGCTACTGCGACAACCCCGAGGCGTGACGTTGATCGTCTTCCTGGTGCAACTCGCGGGTGGGATCGTGGCGGCGTTCTCGCTGCCCGATTGGGGATTCAACCACATGCTCGAGGGTGAGATGATTTTCGAAGTGGGCTTCTCATGGTGTCTGGTGTTATGGACGTACCTCGATCCGATGAGAGATAGGGAACTGGCGAATCTGTAGGAAAGTGTTGGTGTGAAGCGGGCACGCTGCGTGATGTGATGTAAGGCGGTACGAGGATCTCACCACGAAGTCACGTGGGCGCGTGCGAGAGTATCGAGGTCCAAGGACGAGGTCTCAAGAAGACAGACTTCCGCCAAGCTGATCTCGCTGGGTGTTGACTGACCGCGAGGACTCCGGGTGGCCACGCCGGAGTTCGACGATAGGAAGGCGATCACGTCCACGTCGCGTCTGTCCGTAGAAAACTGAGTTCAGCTGTGCCACTCGACGAGGGTGTCGCTCAGCAATGTCCGAAGGCCCCCTCGGGGTGGACCGCTATGTGACAAAGGGTCTCGGCGTCAGGAACGTTGGCAACCCCGCTCAGGCTCGTATTGCTCAAGTTGTCGCAGGAAACGTTGGGGGCACACGGATCCAACGACCAGGGAGCAATCCGCGGCGACGCCTCATTGACCTTGGGGCAAGTTCATAAGGCCTTCGGGTGAGTGATGATCCAGACGAATTCGTCAGGGTCCATTCGATTGCGAAGTAGAACGTGAGGGCCGAGCGACGTCACTGGGTCGTTCTAAGGTGGACCATGGCCCTCTCCGCACGCGATTCTCTTCAACGAATAGCGGACGCCGCCCGTTCTCCGGATTGGCACTTAAGTGTCGACCATGCCGGAGCAATCATGGCGACGCGTGATTCGGAGGTGAGTGGACTGCCCTGGGTTCTCAAGGCGCGGTCCCGCGGGCGTGGGATGACCGTCTCTTTCTATGCTCCGGGCGACGATAGCGAACTCGAAGGTGACGTGATTGGCGAAGTGACCGGTAACGCGAGGGAGATGGGACGCCAATTGCGCCGCCTCCTTGAGGATCTCGAGTTGGTCGAACGACGTAGCCCCTCCTGAGGTCAAATAGAATCTGTTGCATGAACTCCCCCGCGCCGCGCGGTTTCCTCGGCATATCGCCCGACGTGTTGCCGTCGTTCCTTCAGCCGTGGCTCAAGCGTTTCCACGTGGACTTCTCCCCTCAAGTGCCGCCGACGATGATGTCCGTAGTGTTGGCGACAGTGGTGGCGATTGTGGGTTCGCTTGCCGCCGACGCCGTTCTCGTGAAGATTGGTGTATCGATCTTTCCCGCGACCCAAGGATATTCGCACTTCAGATTCTCGGACTACTCCAAGCTGACGATCATCGGCGTGATCATTGCCTGCGTGGGCTGGCCGATTGTGGCGCGTATCTCTTCGCAGCCCAAGTGGCTCTTTTTGCGCGCGGCAGTTGCGGTGACGTTGGTGCTCTTCGCACCCGACGCCGTGATTTGGTATCTCGGCCAATCGGCCTCTGCCGTCTTTGTGTTGGTCTGGATGCACCTCGCGATCGCGGTGGTCACCTACCTGGCGTTGATCATTCTGGCCCCGGTGCGTGGTCGTCACGCTCGTCGATAAGTTAGTCGCGGACGAAGGGGAAACCTGGCGTGGCGCGCATCGAACCGGCGGCGTCGATCGTCATCGCTTCGTAGTCATCGACTTTGTCGATGAGCACCATCACGTCGTGACCGCCCACGCTCAAGGCCGTGGCAAAGGCATCGCATACGCCGAGATTGGGCCCCGTGACACTGGCCGAGGCGACGGCGCTGGTGAACTGGTGGGCGAAGGGATTGTAGAGGTGTGCTCCGCGCTCCGCTTCACCCGAAGTGGCGAGGCACGCACGCAACTCGACCACTGCCGCGAGTCGCTGGGGATCGTCGGGTCGCACGATGCCCGTGCGAAAGACCGTATCGAGATCTGGGCCGCCGAATGAGGCGATGTCACCCGCGGCGTTCACGATAGCACCGGTGACATCGAGACCGCGAAGTCGCTCGAGAGCGAGTTGCGCCGCCCAACCCTTGACGTATCCGGTCGGGTCCACGCCACCGGGTAGGGACCAGGGATCAAACCAGCCACCGGTCATGGTCTTGGCCCGCTGACAAAGGTCGAGGACATCCGCGACTTGGGGCGGGGTCTCGCCGAGGGTGAGTTCACCACGACGGAGCCGACTGACGGGGCTCGAGTCCTTGTAAGTGCTGAAGACTCGGTCGACATCAAACAGTAGCGCGCGAACTTGTTCGATGGAAGTGGTTGCGGCGTCTGCATCGACGAGGTGAAAGAGGTCGATTGTCACGACGGTGCCCATGACCTCGATGAGGTGGCGCGTGGACGACGCCACGTCGGACATTAAATTCCGAGCTTCTTCAGTGCGTACTGCAGTGACATCTGGAATCCGGCACTGGTGTAGCTCGCCCCCGAGACGCTCTGGATGTTGCTCGACTGCGCGGCAACCGCCTCTTGTTCCAGAATCGGAGTCGAGTACTGGTCGATCTGGATAGAGCGCGGGTTGCCACCATCGGTGATGGAACCAATGGTGACGGCGGTGATCTTCTTGCCGTTCGCAGTGACCTTGACTGACAAGACGCCGAAGTAGTAGTTGACCAGAGGTCCAGTGACGCTACGGATTCCCGTCGTAGCAACCGTCGTCGTGGTCGGCGCAACAGTCGTCGTGGTGGTGGGCGCAGTGGTAGTGGTCGGCGCCGTGGTCGTTGGTGCAACCGTCGTCGTGGGGGAGCCCGTGCCGCTTCGCTTTTGCGTCGTGGTAGTGGCCGGCGTCGTCGTGGTCGGCGCAACAGTCGTCGTCGATTGACTCTTGGCGGGCTTACTGGTCGTGGTGACGGGCAAAGTCGTCGTGGCACTTGTGGCGGCACTCAGGCTGATCTTGGCGGGGCTGGAGTGGAAACTCAGCACGGAGGCGAGACCAACGACAGTACCGACGGCAACGATGGGCGAACGCTTCATAGGGGGCAACTTTCGAGAGATGTCATAGGAGGGTCATAGTCCTTAGAAGGTGAATGCTTCATGGTGGACTTGGTCGTGGGGGACGCCGAGTCGGCGCGCGGAAGCGACGACGTCGTCGGTGAAGCCAGCGGGGCCGCAAACGAAGATGTCGTGCGACGAGATGCTCGGAACCAGGCTCGAGAGCGTGTCGTCGTCAAGAATCACTTCAGCGCGGCTTCCGACTATTTCGAAATAGTGGCCTTCTCGCGCGGCGACGAGAGCCCTCATTTCCTCGGCATGCACGATGTCCTCGGCGCGGGTGGCACGCACGATGACCGTGACATTGGTTGAAGGGGGAAGGTCTTCGAGCATCGCGCGAATGGGAGTGATGCCCACTCCCGCGGCGATCAGCACTACGTTGCTCGTCGTGGTGGCGTGGTGGGTGAACACGCCGTAGGGTCCTTCGACGAACACGCGGGTCCCGGGCTTGAGATGGGCAACCGCGCTTGACTGGTCGCCGACGCCCTTGACGGTGACGCGCAGGAACGGCGGTCGAGGCAGGGCTGAGAGTGAATAGGGGTGCGAGTGCCACCAGAGTCCCTTGGCCATGAAGCGCCACTGGAAGAATTGACCACCCGATACCGCCATCTTCTTGATGTTCTTGCCGGTGACGGTGAGTGAGTACACGTTGGGCGCTTCTTGAGTGACACTGGCGACCCGCAATTTGTACTGTTGGTTGCGCACCAACGGAACGCCGACGCGAAGTAGCACGATCATCACGCCGGTACCGATCCACAAGGTGGTCCAGAACTGGATGGTGTGCTCGTGGCCCAGGAACATCACGCCGGTGCGAATTTGGTGCATGAAGGCCAGGCCCAGGCCCAGGTAGGTGTAGAGATGCACGATCCACCACGTCTCGTACTTCATCTTCGTCCGTGCGATACGAATGGACGTGAAGGCGGCCATCAACAGCAGTACGAAACCGACAGAGGCGCTCAACATGTCGGGGTAGTTCATCCAGAAGCTCCAGAGCATACGGATGACGTTCTTATTCAGCATCTGGCTGTAGCCGAGGATCACGCTCAGAACGTGTAGCGAGATCAGCGAAACTGCGTAGGGGGCGATCTTGCGGTGCCAGCGTACGAGTTTGTCCTGACCGACCGTGCGCTCGAGCCAGGGGAGGCGAGCGGTGAGGACGACCATTACGAGCAACAGATACGAACCGGCGAACGAACTGACCCGGCTGATGGCCAAGGGCCATCCACCGGCACTGGCGAGGGCGGCGTGACCTTCGACTGAGAGTCCGAGGGCTACGGCGAGTCCGAAGCCGATGCCCGCGATCAACTCGAGGAGACGGACCAGGTTGGGCTGGGGCGCGCGCCCCGGACGGTGTTGACGCAGAGTGCTGGCCTGATGCCATGAAGGCGTCACCGTCGACTTACGGCGTGGGCGAGCCCGATTCTGTTCTGGCTGTCGATTGGTCACGGTGTCCACTCGATTGAAAGTACCGCGATTACATAAGTTTTTGACAAAATTAGGGTTCGAAGATCGACAATTCTGGGCGAACGGATGGCAAAAGTTACGACGTCGAGGGCGGATCCTGGTCCGGTTCGAACTCCCCCGCGAGCGCACCCAGGTGTTTGCCGATCTCGGTGACGTGCCGGTGAAGTTCCTCGAGAAGGTCGGTGTTCTTCTTCACGGCACTCGTCAGTTCGGTGTTCTCCACTAGCAGAATCTTGATGTCGTCGGTGTTCTTAGCCGTGTGCACCGCGACCTCGGAGGCGATTGCGTCGGAGCGCTTGGCGGCGATGAGGAGCGCCGCCGCCTGTACACCGGCCATCATTGACAGAAAGAGGTTGAGGAGGATGTAGGGGAAGGGGTCGAAGGCCTTGTGGCGAAGTACGTGCTCTAGCAGCCAGGTGTTGGTGAGGGCCCATAAGATCATGACGGCGAAAAAGCCGAAGACGAAGGGCCACGACCCCATCGCGTTGCGCATGGTGTCGGCCGCTCGCTCGCCGAGACTGAGTTGGTCACCGGAGCGCACCCCGGGGTGCGCGTGCCAATTGGTTGCCCACGACTTTTTTTGCGTCACGTCAATATGGTGACACAATCCTCACACCGCAAGGACTCTATTCAGAATTCTGGTTCGAAGTCCGGACGCAAATCCATACCCGCTCTGCCCCGAACGGGCTTGACGGTGAGCACTTGATGGATCTCGAGATGGTGGTGCTCGAAGTTCACCGCCGAACCGGCCATATAGAGGCGCCACACCCGCGCGCGTTGCTCGCCGACTTCATCAACCGCCTCATCAAAACGTTTGACCAGGTTGTCGACCCAGTGACGCAAAGTGATCGCGTAATGCTCGCGAAGGCTTTCGAGGTGACGTACCTCGAGGCCGTGGGCTTGGAAGAGTGACACCATGGTGCCCACGTCATGGAGTTCACCATCGGGAAAGACGTAGCGTTCGATGAAGTCACTACCTACCCGTGACGGACCGCGCAATCCCCAGGCGATCTGAGTCTGACGCCAGGCTTCGGAACGTCGGCTGGGGCGCGGGTCGTCCTTCATGGAGATCGGGCGCCCGATGGCGTGATTGAGGAACCGCCCGCCCGGGGCGAGGAGGTCAAACATTTGTTGGGCGTACGGGGCGAGTGATCGGCGACCTACGTGTTCGCTCATGCCGATGGAACTAATCGCGTCGAAGGGGCCATCACGGACGTCACGAAAGTCCTGCAGTCGGAACTCGCAACGTTCGCCGACTCCCAGCTCACGTGCGCGTCGGGTGGCGTAGGACTGCTGCTCGGTCGACAAAGTGACTCCGACCACCGAGACACCGAAGTGTTGGGCGGCGTGTACTGCCATCGCCCCCCAGCCGCACCCGACGTCGAGTAGGCGCATCCCCGGCTGGAGGTCCAGTTTGCGACAAATCAAGTCGACCTTGCGTCGTTGGGCCACCTCCAACGTGTCGTCCGCGCTCGCGAACACCGCACACGAATAGGTCATCGAGGGTCCGAGGACCATTTCGTAGAAGCGATTGGACACGTCGTAGTGGTGCGAGATGGCGTCGGCGTCACGACGTCGCGAATGCAACGTTCCGCGCTGGCGTGCTTCGATTCGCGGCGCGGCGAGTGGTCGAAGTGCCGACGCTCCGATGAGACGCAGAAGGGGACCCAGAGTCGAGGGGGAGAAGAGGTGACCAAGAGGAGGAACCTCCAGGGAGAAGAGTGCGTCGAGGTCTCCGTCGAGTTCTATGTCACCCGCTACAAAGGCCCGCGCGAGACCCAATTCACCGGGGCGGCGCAGTACGCGTACGAGGGCATCGGGCGTCAGAATCTTGAGTGTGAGTTCGTTAGCGGGCGATTCAATGGTCGGTTCGGCCACGCTCGCGTCAAAGGCTTCCACGCGAAAGGGCAATTGCCCCTCAAAAAGGTTCGCTATTACCGACGCCACTGACACGTCACTCTCCTTCTCGGTACTCATCGCCCATCGTAGGCAGAGTTATCCTCGAGACTCAAATATCGCCGTGCCTCGCGCGTGCCCCCACCAGCGCCGACGTTCTGTGTGCGGGGCCGGAAAATAGGTCGCGTCGACAGCGCCAACGAGACGGCAGACTCTGTGCTCACGAGGATGAGGCGACGGTCTCCCGTGGGAAATGGGCTCCTGAGGCATCGAGTGACCCCTTCGACTTCTATTCGATGACGCCTCGCCGGGTCAGCGACATTGTTGCGGTGACTTTGGTTGGACTATTGCGCACTGAGCGATCCCGTCTTGGGGTGACGCCCCCGCAATAAAGCAGCCGCGTCCGCATCACGGCGAATGGCGCCGCCTCGCCGCGCTCAATGATTTAAGGAGTCATTTGCTCGGGGGCCGTTCAACTCGTGCGACCGCATCAGCCAACCCTACGATGGCAGGATGATCAATTCATCGCACTCCCGCGAGGCGCGGCCGGACCAAGAGTCGAACTCGGCACTGGAGTCTCGAACACTGCGTGGTCTGATGCTGGCACCGGCCGGCGCCAACGTGGTCATGCAGTTGGCACGGCGCGGCGTGGGTCGTGGCGTGGCGCAGAGCCCCGTGACGAGCGGTTCACTGATGAAGCATCCCCTCAAGCGCACGCGTACCACGTTGGCCTATATCTGGCTCGCGCTCTACGGGAGTGATGACGAGCGGAAAGAACTTCGTCGTAACGTTGACGCACAGCATCGTCACGTGAGGTCGCGTCCGGGTGACGACTTCGCATACGACGCCTACGATGCGCAATTGCAGTTATGGGTCGCGGCGTGCATGTGCGTTGGCTCGCTACAGGGCTACGAGACCTTATACGGTCGACCGAGTGAGGGAGTCACCACCGAATTGCTGCGGAAGTGCTCACGTTTCGCCACCACCCTGCAAGTGCCTGCGAGTCAGTGGCCGAGCGATTCAGCGGCGTTCGCCGACTACTGGTCGCGAAGTCTCACTCTCGTGGAATTCGACGATGTCACCTCGCGCTACGTCAAGGATTTCATTGAACTGCGATTCATCGCGCGACCCGTGAGGGTGTTTCTTCGCCCGCTCCATCGACTGTTCTGCGTCGGATTCCTCGAAGAGACTTTTCGCCGAGCGTTGTCCCTTACGTGGAGCGAGCGCGATCAGCGCCACTTCCAACGTTGGTGCTCGGTGATGAAGTGGGTGAATCGCACTGCGCCTCGGATAGTGGCGGAGTTCCCTTGGAACCTCGTACGCTACGACACCCGTCGCCGTCTATCGCGCGGGCGTCCACTGGTTTGAGTTAGTACTGCGCGGTGCGTTCGACGCACCAATCCCATAGTTGCACCTGGTCACGTCCGGGGTCGCGCGAGCGCGTCCACGGCACCTTGTGCTCGAAGCGCGGGTGGCGATCGAGCCAGAAATCTCCGGTGGTGCGCGAGGACTCACGTGCCCCGGCCAGCCATACCAGCGTGTCCGCTCCCTGCGCGGGTGTGCGCAACCAGGGCTTGGCGAGTGAATAGAACTTGGGGAGAGACGCCGCGAGCCCGGGGGTGTCCGCCCAGCCAGGGTGCATGGCGTGAAAGACCACGTCGCGAGACGACACGTGGTGTACCCATTCGTGATTCAGTACGAGTTGAGCGCGTTTGACCTTGGCGTATGCGGTGACGCCGTCGTAACCGTCACTACCCATCTCCAACTTCGCGAGGTCGAAACGTTGCGAATACAGACCACCCGACGAGACTGTAAGTACTCTTCCGGGACTCGCCGCAGTGAGCGCGGGCAACAAGAGTCGGGTGAGGTGAAATGGTCCGAGCAATTGCGCGGCCACCGTTGCTTCATAGCCCTGCGGGCTGAGCGTGCGCGTAGCGGAGATGGCGCCGGCGTTGTGAATCAAGACATCGAGTGTTCCGTGTTCGGACACGGTCTCGGCGACTCGTCGCATGGCGACGAGGTCGCCGGTGTCTCCCACGAGAAACTCGATGTTGCCATTCTTCGAACGCGCCTTCAGGGTGGAAACCGTCGAACGTGCTCGTGACTCGTCACGTGCGACGAACGTCACTCCCGCCCCTAGCCCGGCGAGGCGTGCCGCCGCTTCGAAGCCGATGCCCGACGTGGCACCAGTGATCAACACCCGTTGACCCGCCATAGAAGGGGGATCAATCCAGGATTCGAGTCGTGATCGGGTCGCGTACCCCACGCGGGAGAAACTTCCGATCACCGTGGATTCAAGGAGTTTATCCACCACGAGAGATACGGGGTTCATCACACGTTGAGTTCGCGCTGAAGTCCGGCGCGTGCACGATCACCAATGCCCTTGAAAAGAAGAGCTACCACCGGTGCGGCCAGTTTGAACCATCCGCGGGTGCGCAGATCGGCATCGTACGTGACGTCGGTGCCCTGAGCACTCGGAGAGAAGGTGATCTCGTCGATCGAGAGCACCATGTCCGTTTCAGCTCGTAATACGACGCGACGAGGAGGATCGAAGGCGGTTACTTCATAGGTCAGTGGCAACTGACGACCGTTGAAGTTGGCCATCAACTCGAAGCGAGTACCCAGACCGACGTCACCTGAACTGAGTTGCTCGGCACTAACGACCCCGGGATCCCAAGTTGCGGAGTTGGCGAAGTCGGCCATATATGAAAAAGCCGTGGCCACGTCCCATTTAGATGCAACGGTCGTGCGGTAGTGGGCCACGTATTCTCCTGTCGAACTGCTGACAGAGTACCGGTAATGTCAGATTGTTGAGCGGCTTCGTACTGTCGAATGATGGGCAGCTGTCAAGGAGTAAACGACGTGCGTATCGCCATTATTGGGAGTGGAGTGTCGGGACTCGTCTGTGCCCACCTACTTCATGCTCACCACGACGTCACCCTCTTTGAAGCTGACGACCGCGCGGGCGGCCACGCTCACACTGTGACGACGCGGATCGATGGAGTGACGCACGCGATCGACACCGGCTTCATCGTTTATAACGAGCGTAACTATCCGATTCTCACCCAACTCTTCGCTGACCTTGAAGTGGCGACTCAACCCAGTGACATGAGTTTCGCCATGGCCGACGACACCGACGATGTTGAATGGTGTGGTTCCTCGCTTCGCGCGCTCTTCGCGCAGGGACGTAACGTTGCGCGACCCGCCTTCTTACGTATGTTGCTCGATATTGTTCGATTCAATCGCTCGGCGCGGCGATTGCTGCAGGAGCCTGAGAACTTCGGTTTCACCCTCGATGAGTTCCTCGAGGGTGGTCACTATTCCCGAGAATTTATTGAGTGGTATCTGGTACCCATGGGCGCCGCGATCTGGTCCGCGGATCCCACGGAATTCGTTCGTTTTCCCGCCGCCGCGTTCATTCGCTTCTTCGACAACCACGGCTTGCTCGGAGTGCGTGACCGGCCTCAGTGGCGAACCGTGGTGGGTGGATCGGCGCAGTACGTGAACGCGATTACTCGGTCGCTCGGGCCGGGGTTACGTCTCGCCACACCAGTCACATCACTCACCCGCACGGGTGATGGGGTGGAGGTGCATACCCCTGGGAACGTGGAGTTCTTCGATCACGTCATTGTGGCCACCCATTCCGACCAGGCCCTCGCGATGCTGGAGTCACCCACCGATGCCGAAAGAGAAATCCTTGCGGCCATCAAGTATCGAGCGAATGACGCCGTGTTGCACACTGACGAGCGAATGATGCCCCGCCGCGTGCGCGCTCGGGCCTCATGGAACTGGCGCCGTCGACACGACGTGAACGCTCCCACCTTGACCTACGACTTGACCCGCCTCGAAGGCCTCACTGCGTCACGTCGGGTGTACCTGACACTGAATCAGACTGACGCGGTTGATCCCGATCAAGTGCTGACGTCGATGAGCTACTGGCACCCAGTGTTCGACGCGACGGCGATGAGCGCACAACGTCGTCACGCGGAGATCAGCGGTCGTGACGCCATTTCCTACGCGGGGGCGTACTGGGGTTTCGGCTTCCACGAAGACGGTGCACGAAGTGCGGTGGACGTGTGTCGCGCCCTCGGGGCGGGAATTCCCGAAGGAGTCGTATGAAGAGCGCCATCTACGAAGGGATGATCACGCACCGTCGCCACGCCACGTTGGCGACGGCCAACGTGGCTCACGACTTTCGTTATGCGACACTGACGCCACTGCTCTTCCTCGACGAACTCGACGAATTGGTCGCGCTGCACCCACGATGGTCGCGGTCGCGACCCAACGCGGCGTGGTTTCGTCGTCGCGACTATCTCGGTGACGCGACCGTGCCGCTCGATACGGCGGTGCGTGATGAAGTCGCAGCGCAGTCAGGTCGACGACCCACCGGCGACATAGCCCTACTCGCTCACGTTCGCCTCTGGGGGTGGTTGTTCAATCCCCTCTGCGTCTACTACTGCTTTGACGAGTCGGGCGAGCGCGTGGACCAAATCTTGCTCGAAGTGCGAAACACACCTTGGCACGAGCGGCACCTCTACGTGCTCGATGGGGCTTCGACGCACCATCGATTCGCCAAAGCAATGCACGTATCCCCCTTCTTGGGCATGGACCACGAGTACGTGTTGACCTGGTCGGTACCGGGTGAGCACCTCTCGTTCCACCTCGGCAACCGTCGAGGGGAAGAGAGGATCTTTGACGCCTCGCTCTCGCTCACGCGTCGAGACATCACGTCCGCGTCACTGGGTGCACTTGTCTGGCGCCACCCTTTTCAAACTCTGGGCGTTAGCGCCGGCATCTACCGTCAGGCCCTGAGCCTGTGGCGAAAGAAGGCGCCCTTCTTCTCGCACCCGCATCGTCTAGAGAAGAAGGCGTCGCCGGCCACTACGAAGGGTACGCGTGACTGAATCAATTATCCCGACGAAAGGCATCGCCGCACGACGCGCTCGACGGGCACGTCGTGCGTCAGAAATCGTCGTGCGGGCCCTGCTGACTCGAGCGCGCCATGGCACCCTGATACTTAGCGACTCCTCGGGTACGCGCCGCTACGGTCGTGGTGGCCCCGAGGTGAACGTCACAGTTTCCGACCCACGCACCTATCACGCCCTGCTGCGCGGGGGATCCATGGGCTTCGGCGAAAGCTACACCGATGGGTGGTGGGACAGTGACGATCTCACGTTGACGGTGCGCTTCGTCATCAAGAATCTCAGTCCCTTGATGAACCGTTTCGACGCCGTAGCGCGAGCTTTTGCGCCGCTGTCGCACATTTGGCAACGACTCGAGCGGGTGAACAAGGAACGTGATCGGGCGAACGTCCGGGCACACTACGACTTAGGCAACGATTTCTATTCATTGATGCTCGACGAGACAATGATGTACTCCTGCGCGTACTTCGCCGACGAGACCACTTCGCTGCACGACGCCTCGCTCGCCAAACTTGAGAAGTTGTGTTCCAAGTTGCGCCTCGGCCCTCAGGACCACGTGCTCGAGATCGGCACGGGTTGGGGTGGTTTCGCTACGTACGCCGCGCAGCACCACGGTTGCCGGGTGACGACGGTCACGATCTCGGACGCGCAGTTCGAACACACTCGTGCCCTGGTGCACGAGAAGGGTCTCGACCACTTAGTAGAGGTGCGCAACCAGGACTACCGGGATCTGACGGGCACCTACGACAAGTTGGTCTCGATTGAGATGATCGAAGCCATTGGCTGGCGCCAACTCGATACCTACTTCTCGACGTGTGCGAAACTTCTCAATCCGGGCGGTCTGATGGGACTGCAGGCGATCACCATCAACGACTTCAGTTACGAGCGTGCCAAGAACCGTGACGATTTCATCAAGCGGATGATCTTTCCAGGTGGATTCCTACCATCTCTCGAGTCCATCATCCACTCAAGCTCCGCGGTCAGCGATTTGCGGGTCGTAGATCTTGAGGACATCGGCCGGCACTACGCCGAGACGTTGGTGCGATGGCGCGCCAATCTCGCCGAGCGCGCGAGTCAGGTTCAAGAACTCGGTCTCGGTGAGGAATTCGAGAGGATGTGGCACATGTACCTGTGCTACTGCGAGGCCGCGTTCTTGGAGCGTCACATCAGCGACGTGCAAGTAGTGCTGGCGCGGGGCCAGTGGCTCGCCCCCCTGGGACCGACTGCTCCGCGTTAGCGCGTCGGTGCCGAGCGCCGGCGCCACCATCGTGGCGCGAGTGCCACGCCAATGAGGGTCGTTACGGCCAGCGGATAGAGAACGTCGTAGTGGCTATATCCGTGGTAAGTGAAGACGACGACGTGGCGACCGGGTGACACTCGACACCCCGAGCAAGGCCGGGGCGAGCATGAAGGTTGAGGTGGTGCGGCCGTCGACGCTCACTCGCCAACCGGGGTCGTAGGCCACCTTGAACAAGACAGCCGCTGGTCGATTAGCCACCACCGTCGCGCGCGCGCTTTGGGCGTAGACGAGATCCTGGCTGAGTGAGAGTACCTCTCCCGCCGCGCCGCGCTGGTCGGCCAACGAGGCGAGCGTCGGCGCGGCCCCCGCGGGTCCGGCGAAGGCGATGATTGGATACACGGCCCGACCCGGCAAGGTGGACCGCAAGAATGTCGTAGTGCGCGTGCCCAGGTCGGAGTTGTTGGCGGTGATGATCCCGTAGGTATCCACCACCTGAAATAGTGACGACGCGCGGGCGGCGCCGACTTGCCAGAGTTGATACGGACCTTCGGTGCGCAACAGCGTGGCGCGCACCGGCGGCGTATGGCCCACGGGCAGGATCATGTACCGCACTCCGAAGGCGGCGTAGTCACCCGGTATGAATTCGTCGAAATAGGCCTCGGGATCGGTCATCAGGCCGCTGGTGCGCAACGTGAAACCCACCGCGTCGACATCGAGTTGCTCGAGATAGATGTAAACCGGGACCGCACCGACGTAGAACTGGTGCCCCCAGTTCGAGGGCATGCCCGCGTAGATCCGTCCGCCGCCGCGCGCCTGCGCGAGGGCGACCAGTGAGTCCACGTCGTGGCCCTGGGTCGAGGTGGCGTGGCGTTGGTAATTGATCCATGACGCGGAGTATCCGTCGTACGTCGAGATCTGCGTCCAAGCCGGGGCGAGCGCGGCGACGATGGCCAGGATGATCAAGGGCGTTCGCAGCCAGCGGGGCGGTCCCGGATACGACGCGTCGGATGGAGTCGGCCCATCGCGAAGCTCGTCGTGTGGTCTCACGGTAAAGGAAGGTCGCGATGGTCATCGAACCCACGCCGGCCAGCACGAGGCCGGCGAGATGCACTCCCATGATGTAGCGCTGCAGTAACAGATTCTGATTGCCGGGCAGCAGGTTGATCAGTGGTCCCAGCGTTGGACGCCCGAAGAAGAGGAACAGGCTCAGGAACCACGCGCCCGCGATGGCGCGGGCGCGCTCGTCGTAGTGCCAACGTCGCAGGCAAGTGACCAGCCCGACACCCACTAAGACGGTGATGAGGGGTAATCGGTGCCAATCGTAGATCTGACCGGTGAAGAGCCAGCTCAGTACGCGCCGGGCACCGTAGGAGTCGTTGATGGGGGTGCCCACCTGGAACTGATTGACCGCGATCCACTTGGCCTGCACGACGAGGGGAACGGTGACCCACGCCGTGGCGAGCAGCGCGCAGAGGCCCAGCAACAGGGCTCGGCCGGTGCGAACGAAGAACTGACTGGGACGAATCAGAATCCACACCGCCAAAGTGAGACCGGCCAGGTAGGCGGTCAAGAAGTGAAAAACGATGGTAAGGGCGAGCATGAGTACCGCGGGGAAGAGGGACTTACGCTGCGAGATGAAGCGCCAACTGAAGGCCCACGCCAGAGGAAGAGTCCACATGGCCCACAACTGGGACCAGAGACCGCTGCCGATCCAGATATAGCTCTGGTGTCCGAAGCCACGGCCCGTCACCGTGAAGAGCAGGGGCGAGAGGGCCGCGGTGACGGCCGACTCCCAGCGCCCCCAAGAGAGTAAACGTGTTGACCAGTAGACGCACAGTGGCCACAGGCTCAGTAGGAGGTAAAGAGTCCAAGCAAGGTAGCGTGGGTCCCGAAGACGAGCGAAAGAGCCCCCGTCACTACCGCGGAGAAACTCTGGTACTGCACGAAGAATGCCGACCCCAGCGACAGCAACGGATACCAATGGTCGAAGAGGCGAGATGCCGTGACGCAGGAGGTCCTTCGCCAACGTCGTCATCTGCAGGTGCATGCCACTGTCGTTGGGGTAGGTCACGCTGAGGCGTTCGAATCGCAATGACCAAAGATTGAAGAACACCGCGAGCGCGACGAGAAGGTGGAGTGCGCGCAGACGCCAGCAATGCGTCGCCATCGCGCGTCTCGCTCGAGAGTGGAACGAGAGAAGTCGCGGGTTGCGATCCTCGTGTCAGAATCTCCCGTGCTCGCGCGAGCCGTGGGGTCCGTGGGGACGAACCAGTCGCGGGAGAATGCTCCATGTGAATTCATCCTTCTGTGAGTAACGCGGCACTACCGAGGCGGGCCTCTAGAGATCACTTCGTCCCAACAAAGTTAGGCGTGGAGCGGATTGCGTCGAGTGACTCTTGGAACACTGATCCTCGCACCCAGAACGTCACCCGTCGAGAGAAAGGAGATCGAGGAATCTGTCCACTGGCGTGGACGCGCATAGTGCTACCGCGAAGCTGGCCGCCTACGGGACTGACGTCGTGCCGACGACCTGCTGAAGAAAGTAGGCCTGCTCGTCAAGTGCCCGCCTCCCTACGCTGCTGCTGGGCGCGATGACGTCGAAGGCATGGTACGTGCCGCGGTAGTGATGAAGTTCCACGCTCACGCCCGCGTGCAAGAGCCGCTGGGCGAAGGCCAGGTCCTCGTCGCGCAAGGGGTCCTCTTCGCAACTCATCAAGAACGTCACCGGCAATCCACTCAGGTCACTCGCGCGAGCCGGCGCGGCGTAGGCGAGAGCGTCCCCGTGGTGACCGAGGTAGAGGGGCCACATCTTGCGTGAGCGGTCGCCGTCCCAAGGATCGTAGACCTCGAAGGTTGCCATCGAGAGAGTGCTGAGCGGTCGTCGAGGACGGGATATATCAGCATCTGCGCAGCGATCGAGGGTCCGTGTTCGTCGCGAGCGAGCAAGACCAGTCCGGCGGCCAATGACCCTCCGGCGCTCGCTCCGCCGACACAGATTCGTTGAGCATCGATACCGAGATCGGCTGCGTTCTGACCATCCATTTCAGGGCGAGAGTGACGTCCTCGTAAGCCCGCGGGATAGGGGAACTCCGGCGCGAGGCGGTAGTCGACCGACACGACGACCACGTCGGCATTCGCGGCGTAGTAGCAGGCAACGATCGTGCTCGCTCTCCAAGTCACCAAAGACGAAGGCTCCGCCGTGAATGAAGAGGAGAGCGCCCACTGGGTGCGGGGATACCGTCGCGTCGATAGATCCGAACCACGACGCGGTCGCCGAACGAATTTTCAGCGAATTGGTCGCTGAAAACTCACTCCGGCCGGCGGGCGTAGTCTCTGCGCGACTGCCTCGCTCGTGAGAACTTGCGCGCGAGCGCGCGACCCGGCAATGTCGTTCATGTCGGCGGTACTTGGTCCGCCGAGAAATGGGAGGAGTTCGGGATCAATGGCCATGGCAGAAATGTAGTCGTCACTTTGACGAAATGAGTTGAAACGTGTCAACTCCAGGTGCAATAGTTGGTAGGAGAGCTTGTCGACCGACGGCTCGGGGGGAGAATCGCAAGATGGTTGACATCACCGTGGGGGCGCTTCGCCGTTCACCAGTTCGCAACGCACGACCCAAGATCGGACTGGTGGCTGGGGGACTCGGCGCCTATTGGCCGCAGTTCCCTGATTTGTTGCCTCAACTCCAACGCTCGGCGGCCGAAGTGGCCCGGCGCATTACCGCATTTCGACGCTGACGTCGTCGACGTCGGTTTCATCTCCGATGCGCAAGAGGCTGACGTTGCGGCCGAGCAGTTGCGTGCGGCGGGATGCGATCTCATCGTGATGTTCCTCACCACGTACATGACCGCCACGATGGTCGTGCCGATCGCCCAGCGCACCAAGGCGGACGTGCTTTTCATCAATCTCCAGCCCACGCGAGAAGATGGATCATGCAATCGTTCGACACGGGCGCTTGGCTCGCGTACTGCGGAGCGTGTCCATTGCCAGAGATGGCAAACGCCTTCGAGCGATGCGGCATAGAATTTCGTTCGGTATCAGGTTATTTGGCAGATGAGCGTGCGTGGCGTCGTATCGAGGGATGGGTCCGAGCTTCCGCGGTCAAACGTGCGCTTCGTCACGGTCGCCATGGCCTCCTGGGTCACCTCTATCCCGGCATGTACGACGTCGCAACCGACCTGACGTTGGTTCCCGCGCAGCTCGGTGGCCACGTGGAGGTTCTCGAGATCGACGATTTGCGCGTACGTGTGGCGCAGGTGAACGACGAAGAAGTGGCGCCAGCTCCTCGCCGAAGTACACGATACGTTCGAACTTCTCGACTCGGTTGACGCAGATGACCTTGACTGGTCGTTGCGCGTGGCGATCGGCATGGAGCGGCTCGTCGCAGATTTCGAACTCGACTCGATGGCGTACTACCACCGCGGACTCGAGGGCGAGCAACACGAGCGCCTGGCGGCGGGAATGATCTTGGGCGCATCATTGTTGACCGCGAGCCACCGGCCGGTGTGTGGAGAGTACGAGTTGCGCACTTCGCTGGCGATGCTGGTACTCGACCGCCTGGGTGCGGGAGGATCGTTCACCGAGTTGCAGGCATTCAACTTCATCGACAATGTCGTCGAGATGGGCCACGATGGTCCCGCGCATCTGGCCATCAGCGATCGCAAGCCAATGCTGCGCGGCCTCGGTGTATTTCATGGCAAGCGCGGTTGGGGCATCTCCGTTGAGTTTGACGTGAAGCACGGACCGGTGACGGCCCTAGGACTGACGCAGTTGCGCA
Organism: uncultured Acidimicrobiaceae bacterium; assembly: GCA_963734655.1. Classification (GTDB taxonomy): domain Bacteria; phylum Actinomycetota; class Acidimicrobiia; order Acidimicrobiales; family RAAP-2; genus RAAP-2. The sequence continues at coordinate 622,581 of CAVTHY010000002.1, forward strand.
ATGGATCTTTTCGTTTCGTAGTGTCCGAGGGTGAAGTGGTCCCTGGTGCACTTCTGCAGATCGGCAACACGACTTCGCGCGTCGACTTCGGGCGCGACCCGGGTGAATGGTGCGACGAGTGGAGCGCCACAGCCGTTGCGCACCACTGGGCTCTCGGTACCGGCCATCGTGCTCGCGAACTCCAAGCGGTGGCGAAGATTCTCGGCATCGAGATGGTCACGGTGTAGCCACGCCGCAAAATCCCTTGTGTGAAAGAAACCCCGCCGATTGGTTGTCGGCGGGGTTTCTCATTGGCAAGTGGGGTGCCACTGCAGGTGCCCGCACGTTAGAGAACCCCCGTCGCGCATGCGCGACGGGGGTTCTCTTGGCTCAAATTAGAAGTTGAACTTGGCGACGTTCGACTTGGTGAAGACGAATGGCGGGCCAAGCACGACCGAGGGACCGGTGCCAGCAGCAGCAGGCAGGATCGTGTACGTCTTGCCCAACTGCGGAGCAGCGAACGACTGACCGGCCTGAATTTTGATGGTGCCCGACGCTAGATTCGCGACCGCGTAGCCAGCGAGCTGACCAAGGTTGATCGGGTTCCAGAGCTCGAACGACTGCACGGTGCCATCAAGCACGTATTTCTTCATCTGCGAAGGCAAGCCCAAACCGGTGAGGGTCAGGTGCTTGAGCAGCGACTTGTGCGTGTCGAGGTACTGTGCAGCCGTCGAGATTCCCACCGTGGTCGGCGAAATGATGCCACGCAGGTTCGGGTAGGCCGAGAGCAAGCCTTGAAGAACTGTCAAGGACGTTGCGGGGTCGTCGTTGCCGTAGACGGTCGTGACCAGCTTCATCTTGGGGAACTTCTTCAGTTCTTGCTTCATGTACTTGATCCACGAGTTCTGGTTGGTCGCAGTTGCGGCGGCCGACAGGATGGCGATCTGGCCGCTTGAGCCGATTTCCTTCGCGAGAAGGTCGACTTCAGAAGTTCCGATTTGCGCCGTGTTGGCTTGGTTTATGAACAGGTGGTTTGGGCACGAGACGTCAGAGTCAGAAGCAACAATGGCGATTCCGGCGGCTCGGGCCTGGGCCAATGACGGGCACAGAGCCGACGGGTCGTTACCAGCAATGACGATACCGGCGGCGTGGTGTTGGATTGCTGCCTGAATCGACGGGATCTGCGCTGCCGCAGTGTCGACGGTACCTGAGCTGATGACCACCTTGTCGCCCAGGGACTTCAGAGCCATGGCGATGCCACCGTCTTCCAAGGTCTCATAGGGGTTCAGGGTGTCCTTGGGGATCAGGTAAAAAGTCTGACCCGACTTGAGTTTGCCGCTAGCCGATGCTGAGGTGAGGCCGAAGCCGCCCAAGCCCACGACCAGAACGGTGGCCAGCGCGGAACTGGCGAGCGCCGTAACGGTGCGGTTCTTAATCTTCATAATTGATGATTTCCTTTCGGGAGTTACGAGTGTGACCTCGAAAAATGCCGATGACCACTTTGATCACGCGGCACACAACGCGTACATTTTGCGACGACCTGACGTCGTCGTACTTCCCCCTTCCCCCCTGATGTCGTCTCGACCCCGGGTCGCGAGTCGAACTCGCATTCCCGGGCTACAGACTTTGATCGGTATCCCTTACTGCGGGTACTGCGCAGATTCGCCCGACATTATCTGGCTCACTTGAGCCACGACGTCTCTAGCCAGTCGAATTTCGCAAACCTTATATCCAAATATTGAAACGTGTCAAGTACTGGACGGGGAAATTTTATGGAACGTTTCATAATTTGGCTATCCCTTTCATGGTAACGAGCGGAAATTGTTTGGTGGTGACGGTGGGATGACACTTCTTGCACCGCCCGAAGCAAACTGCCAGACTGACTTCGCAATGAGTGCAAAGCGCAACGGCCCAGCGCCGAAGGTCGAAATCAAGGCGTGGGTTCCCGTCACGATTCGTGACGTCGCTAAAGTCGCGGGGGTCTCTACCGGTACCGTCTCCAACGTCTTGAATCGTCCCGACATCGTTGCCGCTGGCACACGCCAACGAGTTCTCGACGCGGTGGACACCACCGGCTTCATTCGCAATACCCAGGCTTACCAGTTGCGTGGTGGCCGTTCGCACACTGTCGGCGTCGTGGTTCTCGACGTCTCCAACCCCTTCTTCACTGAGATGTTTCGCGGCGCCGAGAGTCGCTTGCAATCCGAGGGTTACGTCTTGATGTTGGCGAGTACCGACGATTCAATTGAGCGTGAGAGCAGTTTTGTGCGTGCGATGGAGGAGCACCGGGTCGAAGGTGTGTTGATCACGCCAGCGGGCGCGGACCTTGAGAGGCTCGAAGGGACTGAAGACGCGCGGAGTCCCCACCGTCTTACTGGATCGCAAGGCCACCGCCGATGAATTCTGTTCGGTGACCGTGGATGACGTCCGCGGCGGTGAGCTGGCGGCACGCCACCTCTTCGAGTCGGGACACGCGACGTGGTTTTCGTTAACGGACCCACCACGATTCGCCAGTGTCGTGACAGGCGCCAAGGAGTTCGCAAGGCCGTACGTTCGCTCGCCAAGACCAAAACGGTGCAAGTCAATGAGTTGTCGGTGGGTGCGCTAACCGTTCGCCACGGCGAGGACGCCGTAGAGAGAATCCTCGACGATTTCCCCTAGGCCGACTGCGGTGATGTGCGCCAATGACCTCCTAGCCCTGGGTGTCTTGCGCGGACTGGCCGCGCGCAGGCGTGAGCGTTCCCGACGATCTCGCCGTGGTGGGATATGACGACTTAATCTTCGGCTCGATGCTCTCACCGGCGCTCACCTCGGTTCGTCAACCGGCCTTTGAATTGGGGGTGGCGGCCGCCGAACTGCTGCTTGACGAGGTACGCAACCCGGATCATCGCCATCGTGAGGTGCGCTTCGAGCCCGAACTGGTCGTGCGAGCTTCTTCACAATTGACGCTGTGATTCTGCTTCGAAATGGGACCGTTGACTCGGTACTTGACACGTTTCAATAATTCAATATAAGGTTTGCCCACTTCTCTCTTTTTGTGAAGGGTCGTCGTAGCGCCGGGCTTGTCACGGTTGTTGGGACGGTGAGCATCGTCAATGCAGTGAGTACCGGGGGGAATTGCAATGGAGAGTGCGCAGGCGCCTGGGGCGACCGACACGCTGCACGACGACCTCACGAGAGCCCCGCTACTAGTGGTGGACGGTGCGACCAAATTCTTCGGCCCCGTCAAGGCGCTGATTGATGGCTCCATAACCTTGTTCGCGGGTGAGGCCCACGCACTTCTGGGCGAAAACGGCGCGGGGAAGTCCACGTTGGTAAAGATTCTTGCGGGTGTGCACCAGGCCGACGGCGGTCACGTCGTCGATCAATGGACAGTCCGTACATTTTTCGAGTCCCATTGCCGCTCGCGAGGCGGGCATCTCGGTGATCTACCAGGAGCCGACACTATTCCCAGACCTCACCATCGCCGAAAATATTTTCATGGGGCGACACCCTCTTCGTTCGGGTAAGCGAATCGATCGGGCGGAGATGATGCGCCGCGCCGATGAGGTGTTCGCTCGCCTGGGTGTGCCACTTTCCCCGGGTCGCTTGGCGAGGGGACTATCGGTCGCCGACCAGCAAATCGTCGAGATCGCCAAGGCCATCTCCTTCAACGCCAAGATCATCGTCATGGACGAGCCCACGGCGGCTCTCACCGATGTTGAAGTCCAGCGACTGTTCGACGTCGTCAAGACCTTGCGTGCCGAGGGCGCGGGCATAATGTTCATCTCACATCGACTCGAGGAAGTCTTCGAGATGTGCCAGCGCGTCACGATTATGCGCGATGGGGCTTTTGTCAGGACCTCCTCAATTGACGAGATCACCATTGATGACGTGATCTTCTCAATGGTGGGGCGCGACATTGTGTCGCTCTACGGTGATCACCAGCGCACGCTCGGCCTTAGCGTGCTTGATGTCGAACACTTGACCCGTGAAGGCGTCTTCACCGACATCTCTTTCACCGTGCGCGCGGGCGAGATTGTCGCTCTCGCCGGACTCGTGGGCGCTGGTCGCACTGAGGTGGCGCGCGGAATATTTGGTATTGACAAGGTGGATGCGGGCACGGTCAGCATCGCGGGCCAAAGACTGAAGAATGGTTCGCCGATCCAGGCCATGAGTGCGGGTATCGGTTTCGTTCCTGAAGACCGGCGCCAGCAAGGTCTCGTGATGCAGATGTCGATCGAGGGCAATTCCTCGCTCGCCTCCATCAACGCGTTGAGTCGTTTCGGCATCATCCGCAAGTCCTCGGAACGCAAGCTCGCCTCGGAATGGGCGGCCCGTCTTCAACTGAAATTCGGCCGTTTCACTAATCCGGTGATGACCCTTTCGGGTGGCAATCAACAGAAGGTCGTCCTGGCCAAGTGGCTCGCGCGCAAACCTCGACTTTTGATCGTCGACGAACCAACGCGGGGCATCGACATCGGAACCAAGTCTGAAGTTCACCGTCTCCTGGGTGAACTCGTGGAGCAGGGGATCGCCGTGCTGATGATTTCTTCAGAGATGCCGGAAGTGCTGGGCGTAGCGGATCGAATACTGGTGTTGCACGAGGGGCGACTCGTCGCTGAATTCAGCCGCGAGGAAGCGGATGAAGCCTCCATCATGCGCGCCGCGGCGGGACAATTGAAGGTGGGTTCCCGATGAGCGTCATCGACCAGCCCTTGACATCGGCCCCCTCGGGTACGTCGTTCGTCACCAAGATCCTGCGATTCCGAGAACTCGCCATCGTGGTCGCCATTGCGCTGGTTTTCGTACTCACGTACTTCAAGAATCCCTCGTTCGCGAGCACGGCCTCAGTGCAGCAGATGCTGTCGGGACCCTCCATCATCATCATGCTGGCCGTCGGCGAGACGTTGGTCATCGTGACGCGCAACGTGGACTTGTCTATTGGCTCGGTCCTGGGGCTCTCGGCGTTATCTGGTCGGGGATCTCTTCGTGCATTTCCCGCACATGCCGGTGGTCGTGGCACTGTTGGCCGGACTGCTTATTGGACTGGCGTGCGGTGTGGTCAACGGCGCAATCGTGGCCTACGCTCGGGTGCCCGCCTTGGTGGTGACTCTGGGCATGCTCTACATCATTCGGGGTATCGACGCGATCATGGTCAACGGGGTGCAGATTCAGCCCAGCCAGATTCCGCAATCGTTCGTGAATCTTGGTGCGGGAACGATCCTGGGCATTCCGTACTTGTTCTTCATCGCCGTGGCGCGTGGTGGCCGTGGTGGGATACGTGATGCGCACGTTTCGACCCGCGCGCGACCTCTACGCCATTGGCTCGAACCCCGAAGCCGCGGTTCTCGCCGGTGTGCGGGTGCCACGTCGGGTTTTCAGTGCCTTCGCCATCAGCGGCGCCCTGGCCGGGTTGGGCGGGGCGCTCTGGCTGGCGGAGTTCGCCACCGTCGCCTCGACCGCGGGGACGGGTTACGAATTCAACGTCGTGGCCGCGTGTCGTCGTGGGCGGTGTCGCAATCTTCGGAGGCAGTGGCACGGTCCTGGGCGCGGCGTTGGGTGCGCTGCTCTTAACACCATCGACCAAGCGCTGGTCGCCGCGCGGGTCTCGTCGTTCTGGAACCAGGCGGTGGCGGGCATGCTGCTTGCTGGTGGCGATCGCCTTCGACCGTTATGTGTCGGTTGCGTGCCGAGAGAATCTTGCGAGTGGAAGGGGCACACCATGGCAACGCCTGAGCTGACCGCTGACTGCCCGAGTCCCTGGCCGAATCGCGGTCACTGCAGTCGTCATTGCGCTCGGCGGTGCGCTGGGAGAGCGGGTCTGGTGATGCTCTTCTTCGTGAGCTTGGTCTACGGCTGGTCGGTTTCGCGCTACTTCTTCAACATGGAGACGTTCTTCTTCGCGGGACTGAACTTCGGCGAGATCGCCATCATGGCCCTGCCGATGACACTGATCATCATCACCGGAGAGATCGACTTGTCGGTGGCTTCGATGCTAGGTCTCTCGGCGAGCACCTGGGCTACCTCTTCATGCACGGGTGGAATATCTGGGCCGCCATGGGAATCTGTCTGCGTGGTGGGGATACTGGGCGGTGCACTCAATGGGGTGCTGGTCACACGACTCGGGTTGCCGTCAATCGCGGTGACCATCGGTACCTTGACGCTCTATCGGGGATCGCGCTGATCGTCCTGGGTTCGAACACCGCGGTGGGCTTCCCGGCGTGGACAACAAGCTGAGCCTGCCCATCGGAGGTACGCACATCGCCTACGACTTCGCCATCTTCGTCGTCTTGGCGCTGGTCTTCGGCGTGGTCTTGCATATGACGCCCGCTCGGGCGGTCGATCTACGCTATTGGACTTGCAGCCCGAGACGGCCTATTTCTCGGGTATCCGGGTCAAGCGCATCAAGTTCTTGCTCTACGTCATCTCGGGATCTGCTGTGCGCCTTCGCGGGAATCCTCTACACCTTCCAACAGGCCAGTTCCGCTTCGGACACGGGACTCGGCCTCGAACTCAACGTCGTGGCCATCGCCCTCTTCGGCGGCGTGTCGATCTTCGGGGGGCGTGGCACCATCATCGGCGTGGTCTTGTCGGTGGCGATCTTTGCCAGTCTGCAGTCGTCGCTGACGGACATTAACGTCTCGGCTCAGGCCCAGAGCATCGTGACCGGCTGTTTACTCTTGTTGAGCGTCCTGATTCCTAACGGCATCGAGATGACCTCACGTGTCCGGACTCGATTCCGCCGCCGATTGATCGAGGAGTCGTGATGCAACGCGTCTGTTTCCAACTTCGAATCAATCCCGCCAAGGCCGAGGCGTACAAGGCGCGACACGCCGCGGTGTGGCCCGAGATGCTCGCCGCACTCTCTGAGACGGGTTGGACCAATTATTCGCTGTTCCTCGCCCCCGACGGCATGTTGATCGGGTACTTGGAATGCGAGGACTTCAACCGTTGCCTCGAATTGATGGCGGCAACCGAAGTCAACTCTCGTTGGCAAGCGTCAATGGGTGAGTTTTTCGTAGGACTCGAGGGGGCGCCCGATGAGGGCATGCGCCCACTCGAGGAAGTGTTCCACCTCAACTAGGTGGGTTAGTTCTCTGGGGTGGACACCTCGGAAATTGTGAAGTGCGAGAAAGAAGGCAGACATGCTGAGTCGAAGTGAAATCAAGGACGTTTTGCGCCGTCAGTGGATAGAAACGCCGTCGTGGGCGTACGGTAACTCGGGAACGCGTTTCAAGGTGTTCGGTCAGCGCGGCGTAGCGCGAAACCCCTTCGAGAAGATCGAAGATGCCGCGCAAGTACATAAGTTCACCGGTGTCGCACCGTCGGTGGCGGTGCACATCCCCTGGGACAAGGTCGAAGATTATGGCAAACTCGCCAAACACGCCAGTGACCTCGGAGTCAAAATTGGTGCCATCAATCCCAACGTGTTCCAGGAGGACGACTACCGCTTGGGTAGCGTCTGTAACCCCGACCCACGCATTCGGCGCAAGGCCATTGACCACCTCCTGGAGTGCGTCGAGATCGCCCACGAGACGAAGTCCTTTGCAATCAGCCTCTGGTTCGCAGACGGCACGAACTATCCCGGCCAGGACAACATTCGCGCACGCCAGGACCGTTTGCACGAAGCTCTCGCCGAGACCTACGCCGCAATGGGTGAGGGCGTCGAGATGCTGCTCGAGTACAAACTCTACGAGCCCTCGTTCTACACGATGGACGTGCCCGACTGGGGTACCTCGTTGGTGCAGTGTCTCGAACTCGGGGACAAGGCCAAGGTCCTCGTGGATACCGGTCACCACGCGGTCGCGACCAACATCGAGTTCCTGGTGGCGGTGCTGCTGCGCACCAAGCGCCTCGGCGGATTCCACTTCAACTCGCGTTTCTACGGTGACGACGACCTGATGGTCGGTGCGGCGGACCCCTACCAATTGTTCCGCATCATGTTCGAGATCGTCGACGCCGGCGTCGTCACTCCCGAGGGCAACGTCGCCTTCATGCTCGACCAATGTCACAACATCGAGCCCAAGGTTCAAGCAGAAATTCGATCGGTCATGAACGTCCAAGAAGCGACCGCCAAGGCGCTCATGGTGGACCGCGATGCACTAACTCAGTGTCAGCTCGAGGGTGACGTGTTGGGCGCCAACGCACTCTTCACCGACGCCTTCTACACCGACGTGCGGCCGTTGCTCGCGGAGATGCGTACTGAGATGGGCCTCGACCCCGACCCGATTGCGGCATACCAGCGTTCGGGATACCAACACACCATCGAGTCCGAGCGCGTTGGTGGCCAGGCCGCGGGCTGGGGCGCCTGATGACCGACTTCTCCTACGCCGTCCCCTCCGCTGTGCAGGAATTGCTCGAACGTTCACACCGGCTCGGGGCGGACCCGACGATCACCAATTACGCCGGCGGTAACGCCAGCGCCAAGGCCAACGTGGTGGACCCTGCTAGCGGTGAGAATATCGACGTCATGTGGGTCAAGGGATCCGGCGGCGACCTGGGAACTCTGAAGTTCGCCGGACTGGCGGCAATGCGACTGGACGCGATGCACGCACTCAAGAACGTCTATCGCGGACCCGAATTCGAGGACGAGATGGTCGCGGCCTTCGATTACTGCCTCTTCGGCAAGGGTGGGGCAGCGCCGTCCATCGATACCGCCATGCACGGGCTCGTGAACTGCGCCCACGTGGACCATCTGCACCCGGATTCGGGAATTGCCCTCGCGACCGCCGCCGATGGGGAGGCGCTGACGCGCACGATCTTTGGTGACAAAGTCGTGTGGACCCCCTGGCGTCGTCCTGGTTTTCAACTGGGTCTTGACATCGCCGCTCTGCACGGCGCTCACCCCGACGCAATCGGCGTCATCCTGGGTGGACACGGCATCACTGCGTGGGGCGACACCAGCGAGGAGTGTGAGCAGAATGCGCTGTTCATGATCCGCACCGCTGAGACCTACATCGCCGAGCACGGGCGACCCGAGCCCTTGGGCCCCAAGGTCGCTCGTTTCGCTCGCCTGAATGACGCCGAACGTCGCGCCAAGGCCGTGGCTCTCTTCCCGACCCTGCGAGGCATGGCGAGCACCGACCGCCCCCAAGTGGGACACTTCTTCGATACTGACACGGTCCTGAGCTTCCTCGAGTGTGAACGTCACGGCGAGGTAGCCGCGCGCGGCAGTTCCTGCCCGGATCACTTCTTGCGGACCAAGGTGCGCCCCATGATGCTCGACCTGGCTTCTGACTCCCCGGTCGAAGAGATGATCGCGCGTTTGGGTGAACTGCACCAGGAGTATCGCGCGGCCTATAGCGCCTATTACGAGACCTACGCCACGTCGGAGTCGCCGGCCATGCGCGGGGCGGACCCCGCCATCGTGCTCGTTCCAGGCGTCGGCATGTTCTCATTCGGCAAGGACGCGCAGACTGCGCGGGTGGCGGGCGAGTTCTTCATCAACGCCATCAACGTCATGACGGGCGCCGAGGCCATTTCGACCTACGCGCCCATCGAGGAGTCCGAGAAGTTCCGCATTGAGTACTGGCAGCTCGAAGAGGAAAAGCTCAAGCGTATGCCCAAGGGCAAGCCCTTGGCGTCTCGGGTGGCGTTCGTGACCGGCGGGGGATCAGGTATTGGCGCAGCGACCGCTCGTCGCCTCGCCGCCGAAGGGGCGCACGTCGTCGTCGCCGACCTTGACGTGGATTCGGCCGCGGCCACGGCCACTGAACTCGGCACCCTCGACGTCGCTCGAGGCGTGGCTATCGACGTGTCGTCCAAGGACGCGGTCCAGGACGCCATCGACGAGGCAGTATTGGCCTTTGGCGGCGTCGACATCGTGATCAACAACGCCGGACTCAGTATTTCGAAGTCGCTCCTCGATACCACCGAGCGTGACTGGGACCTCCAGCACGACGTGATGGCCAAGGGCTCGTTCCTCTGTGCCCAGGCGTCGGTCAAGGTGATGAAGGAACAGCAGATGGGCGGCGACATCGTCTATATCGTGTCGAAGAACGCCGTATTCGCCGGTCCCAATAATGTCGCGTACGGCTCGGCCAAGGCCGACCAGGCGCATCAGGTGCGGCTGCTCGCCGCTGAACTGGGTGAACTGGGGATTCGGGTGAACGGCGTGAACCCTGATGGAGTGGTACGGGGTTCGAAGATCTTCGCGGGCGGATGGGGCGCTCAGCGCGCCGCCGTCTACGGCGTGAAGGAGGAGGACCTCGGCGCGTACTACGCGGGGCGCACCCTTCTCAAGCGCGAGGTGCTGCCCGAGAGCATCGCGAGTGCGGTCTTCGCCCTGTTGGGCGGTGATCTCGCCCTGACAACCGGTGCGCACATCCCCGTGGATTCGGGCGTCGCCGCCGCCTTCCTTCGATAGATCGTGTCGCCTCGATCCGCCGCGGTCGCCGCCGTCGACCTCGGTGCGTCGAGTGGACGCGTACTCCTCGTCACGTTGATGGAGGGTCACCTGGAGCTCGAACAGGTCGCACGATTCGCCAACGGTGGTCGCGACGTCGACGGTGTGTTCTCGTGGGATCTGCCCGTCCTGATCGGGGAGATCGAACGTGGTCTGGGCGCCGCCGCGCGCGCCGCTCGCGCTCGCGGGCTCCCTCTGGAATCGGTGGGAGTCGATTCCTGGGCGGTTGACTACGGTCTCGTGGATTCGACCGGACACCTGGTGCGCCTACCCGCCCACCATCGCGACCCTCGCACGAACGCGTCGTTCGCGGCGGTGACGAGTCAACTCGATCCCTGGGTCCTCTATCAGCGCAACGGCATCGCGCTCTTGACTTTTAATACCCTGTTCCAACTGGTTGCTGATGGAGCACTGGCTGAATCGGCGCGCGATATGTTGCTCATTCCGGACCTCATCAATTTCGAGTTGTGCGGCGTGAGGGGCTGGGAGGTCACTAACGCGTCCACCACCCAACTGTTGACCTTGGAGCGCGAGTGGGACGACGACCTCTTCACGCGTTTCGGATTGCCGCGCCACCTCGTCGGAGAGCTGGTCAGCCCCGGCGTCGTGCTGGGTCCCGTGAACGCGCCGAGTGCACTGGCCGCCGGGGTGTCGCCCTCCACGAAAGTTGTCACCGTGGCCTCACACGACACCGCTTCAGCCGTGCTGGCCGTGCCCGCATTGGACCGCAACTTCGCCTACGTGTCCTCGGGCACTTGGTCCCTGGTGGGGGTGGAACTCGACCAACCCCTCATTGACCACGACGCCTTCGAGGCGGGCTACACCAACGAGTTCGGAGCCTTCGGGCGCACGCGCTTCCTGCGTAATGTGATGGGTTTTTGGCTGTTACAAGAGGTGATTCGTGAATTCGCCCTCGAGGGCCTGGAACTTGATGCTGCGACGTTGACGAAGCAAGCGCGAGTTCTCGAGCCGCGACGCTTCTTGGTGGATGCCGAGAGTGACGAACTGCTCGGCCCCGGCGATATGCGTGGACGCCTCACGGCCCAGTGCGAGCGTTTGGGCACCGAGATTCCCGAGAGCCCGGCGGAGTTCGCTCGCTGCATCTTGGATTCACTCGCGCTGGCGTATCGTCGAGCGATCCGCGGGATATCCGCGCTCACCGGGGTGCGGGTCGACGCCATTCATATCGTCGGTGGCGGGGCGTTGAACGAAGTTCTCTGTCAGCTGACGGCGGACGCGTGCGCCGTCCCTGTTCACGCCGGTCCAGTGGAGGCCGCGGCAATCGGCAATGCTCTGATGCAGTACGGCGCACTCGGGGTCCTCGAAATGAATCTTGAACAGATGCGACGTCTGGTGACTTCTTCCTTCCCCGTTGCGCTCTTCGCCCCGGTCGAGGACGCGAGTCAGTGGGATCTCGCCGAAGCCCTCGTGGAGGCGGGCTCGCGCTAAGGTCGAGGACCCGCCGTGGTGTCCGCGACCCTCATGACCCCTTGACTGGTTGGCGTGGTCTGTTGACGTGCGCCGCCACCGTCGAAGGGTTCGCTGAAAAGTTATTCGGTCGCGCCGACCTAGCCCAGCGCCCCGCCCAGCAGTGAACTGCCGCTGCTACCGAGTTGCTTGATGAGCGCGGGGGTGATGACCAGGGGTGAGGTGGGCGTGTTGACCGCCAGTGTCTGGTGCGCGAAAGTGGAAGTCAGTGTCACGGTGGCGTTGCCGTATTTCGCCGTGGGAACCACTAATTTCACGGTGGCGCCGGTGGCGTTCGATCCGGACATGGCGACCGTCACGTTGTACGTGCCTGCCACCTTGGCCGTGGCCAAGGACTGGATCCCCAGCGACTTCAGAGCAGTCGTGAGCGAACTCACCAGTTTCGCGGTGGAACCCGATGCCGTGAAGCCGCCGGTCACCGACGACGACGCACCTCGCGCCAAAATGCTCACTACCGCGCTCACGAGCGAATTCTCGCCGCTCGCTAGAGTCGAGCGCGACAAGGAGAGGCCCGCCGACGAATGAGCGTACTGGGCGACGAGGGAGAACGGGAGTTCTATCCAACGTTGGCCGAGGAGCAGATTCAGCGTCGAAAGCGTACCGGCGCTGCTCGTCATTCCCGGCACCTGACCCAGCGCGGTGAAGTCGATGTTGAAGTAGACGTTGGACTTATTCACGAGAATCGTCGCGACGCGCGTCGTGCCGTCGAGCACCAGGAGGTCCTGGTTGACCTGATTCATCGAACTCTTGATGGGTAGCCCCGTCAGGCTCTGCTCGTTCAACTGAAACGTCAAGTGTTGAAGGGCGGTTGAATAGTGGGTCAGGGCGGGATCGGCGCTCGTGAGGGTTGCGTTGAAATGTACTTGGAGGTACGGGCTCGAACCGTAGGTGTTGCGAGCGACCGAGAGGGCCGCCGGGATACTGCAGGCGGACAAACCGACCGACGCGACACCGGCCAGCGTCACCATCTTCCAACTCCGTCGTTTCACGACACGTCTCCTCATTTTCAGGGCTCCGGTCACCGCGGCGTGCGACAACCGAGGTAATCTCTTTCCAATCTAACGGCCGCCCGACACGACGCTTGCGGCGCAGTGTTCTATGACAATCAGGTGACGAGAATCACGTCGAGAGTGCGCGGTCCGTGTACACCTTCGATACGTTCGAGTTCGATGTCCGAAGTGGCCGAGGGTCCCGAGATCCAGGTCTGGGTCGAGGTGGGATTGAGTCGCGACACGCCCTCGGGGACCACCTCCACAATTTGGTCGTCGAAGATGACAATGATGAGGTGGTCGGGAATCAAGGAGAGCGCGCGACGCCCTTGCCGTTCGCCGGAATCGAGGATGATTGTCCCGGTCTGGGCAATGGCGACGGCGCACCCCGAAAGCGTTGAGTCAATCGCGTCGAGGTCGGCGACCGTCAGGTGGGGAGAGTCCGAGCGCACCTCGGCGCTCATCGATGTGAACCAGTCACCAGGTATATCGCTGGGCACGGCCAACGACGTCGAACCGTGAGCGATGAGAAGTTCGTTCACGACTCCACCCAGAGCGCCGTGATCGCATTCAACGACGTGCGCGCGATAATCGATGAGGCGGTCCTTGAGGAGTTCGCGGCGCTGCTTGGCGTCCAGGTGACCGTTCACCCGGTACTGACGCTCACCACTCAGAGAACTGCGACGCCCACTCGTCCCGAGCGCGGCGTCGATGGAACTGAGGACTCCCTCTCGACCCGCCACGTCGGCACCCACGTGACCCGGCGCGGCTTCGTGCAGCGCATCGTGATGATGGACCATCGCCTCGTGCGATGACACGGGATCGGGCCCGGAGATGTTGGCGTCCGGGTGTGTCGAGGAGAACCAGGTGCGAAACGACGTTGGCGGTGGTACGGGTGCGTCACGAGCCCCACTCCACTTGTTGAGAGGTGGGGGGAGGAACCGCAGGGTGCGCACCGGCAGACGACCGAATAGTCCGCCGATGGCGACGACGCGCTGGAATACGCGTCCCGAAGAAAAGCCGCTCTCCGCGATTTTCATCGACAGCAACTCAGGGTCGCGAGGGTGCTCGCGGCGCTTCTCGTCGACGACCTCGGAGCGTAGGCGCACCAGGATCTTAGGGATGTCGATCTTGACCGGACACGCCACGTAGCAGGCGCCACAGAGCGACGAGGCGTAGGGCAAGGAATCCTCGAGCGCCGTGCGCTTGCCGCGCCGTAGTTGGGGGACCAGGACCGCACCGATGGGGCCCGGGTACGGATTGCCGTAGGTGTGACCACCGGTCCGCTCGTAGACAGGACAGACGTTGAGACAGGCCGAACAGCGGATGCAACGAAGGACGTCACGACCAGTCTCTTCGGCGAGCGCCGAGGAGCGTCCGTTGTCGATGAGCACCAGATGGAAGTGCGAGGGACCGTTGCCCGGTGTCGCGCCGGTGAAGATCGACGTGTAGGGATTCATGCGTTCGCCCGTAGACGAGCGCGGCAATAACTGCATGAAGACCTCGAGGCTCTGCCAGTTGGGCAGTATCTTCTCGATGCCCACGACCGAAATGAGAGTCTCGGGCAGGGTGAGACACATCCGACCGTTGCCCTCGGACTCCACGACGACCAGAGCGCCCGAGTCCGCGATGACGAAGTTCGCCCCCGAGATCGCAACGCGTGCCGAAAGGAAACGCTGACGCAAGTGGGCGCGCGCGGCGGCGGCCAGGGCCTGAGGATCATTGCTGAGATCCGCCGGGGCGGCGAGACCGGATTTGCCCATCTCATCGATAAAGATCTGTCGGATCTGCGAACGGTTCTTATGGATCGCCGGCACGAGGATGTGCGAGGGCAAATCATCGCCTAATTGGACGATGAGCTCCGCGAGATCCGTCTCGTAGGCAGTGATGCCGTGCTTCTCAAGGGCCACGTTGAGCTCAATTTCCGCGGTGGCCATGGACTTGACCTTGACAACGGAGTCGACGCCCGTGGCCTGGACCAGTTTCACCACGATGTCGTTCGCCTCAGCGGCGTCGCGCGCCCAGTGCACCACGCCACCGTGGGCGGTGACGTTCTTCTCGAGCTCGATGCAGAGCTCGTCGAGGTGATCGAGCGAATAGTCCTTCAGGGCAGCGCCGGCGCTGCGCAGCTCCTCCCAGTCTTCGAGCTCGCCCACAACTTTGAGTCGCTTATTTCGAATCGTCGTCGTGGCGTGGGCCAAGTTCGCCCGAAGCTGCGCGTCGGCAAGGGCGGTTTTGGCCAGCGTGGGAAAGGGCAACTCGGTGTCGAAAACCCTAGACACGTGAGCTCCCTTCGCGGCTCGCGAGAATTTCCGCCACGTGCATCATCCTTATCCCCGTCTTGGCTCGCGACGACAGTCCGCCAATGTGGGTGAGACACGAATTATCGAGGGCGCACACCACGTCGGCGCCGGTTGTGCGGATGCGCGCGAGCTTGTCTCGGCCCATGGCCACGGAGGTGTCGGAGTTCTTGATCGAGAACATGCCCCCGAATCCGCAGCAGGCGTCCTCCTCAGGAATCGACACGAGTTCGAGGCCCCGCACGTGACGCAGCAATGACTTCGGGGCCTCGTCGAGTCCGAGAACGCGCAAGGAGTGACACGTCGGGTGATAGGCCACGGTGTGATGAAAGCTCGCGCCAACGTCGGTGACCTGCAGGACGTCGGTGAGGAATTCCGAGAACTCGTAGGTGCGTCGTCCTACTTCTTCGAGCTCCGAGGGCGAGGCTCTCGTTCTTCAGTGAGCGTGCGGACGAAGCGTAGAGGTCGCGCACCGTGCCGACGCACGACGCCGAGGGCGAGACAATTACGTCGCAGTCGGAGAAAACCTCACGAAAGCGCTGCGCCAAGTGCAGACCCTTCTTGACGGTATCCCGCGTTGAGGTGCATTTGGCCGCAGCACGTCTGCTGGGTCGGAAAGACGACCTCGTGGCCAAGGCGCTCGAGGACCTCCACCACCGCCCGGGGCGTATTGGGGAAAAGTCCGTCATTGACGCACGTGATGAAGAGGGCGACTTTCATATGCGAAATCCTCCCCCGGGCGCTGACCACCTCAACAACTCGACAATACTTATGCGACACCGTTGCGCACCCTTTCGACCTTAAAGTATTTTAACGTTTCAGTGATAGTACTGCCGAGACCCGTTGCGGTGTGAGTTGAGTCGGGCGTGGCCTATGTCGACACCCCCGGGGTGTAGGTTGGCCCCAAGTCGCCCCGCCCTGACAAAGGACTCAGTCAATGAGTGAAAGTGAGACTGTCGCAACTTCGATGTCGCGTCCTTCACGGCGTCTCGCACTGATCACAGTGTGCCTCGTCATGTTCTTGACCTTTATGGACATGACCATCGTGTCCGTGGCCCTGGGCAGCGTGCGCTCGGACCTGCATGCCGGAGTCACTCAGTTGCAGTGGGTGGTCAATGGCTACGGTCTCACCTTTGCGAGCTTCATGTTGCTCGGGGGCAGTCTGGGGGATCGACTCGGACGCAAGAGGATCATGTTGCTAGGTCTGGCCCTCTTCGCGGTGGGCTCTTTGGTGGGTGCGCTGGCCACCACGTCGAGTCTGTTGATCGGGGCGCGCGTCATCATGGGGGTGGGAGCGGCGGCGTCGGAGCCCGGAACGCTCTCGGTGCTGCGTCAGTTGTACCCCGAAGGTCACGAGCGGGCTCGCGCAATCGGCGCGTGGGCCGCCGTGTCGGGACTAGCGCTGGC
This sequence comes from uncultured Acidimicrobiaceae bacterium, assembly GCA_963734655.1. GTDB lineage: Bacteria > Actinomycetota > Acidimicrobiia > Acidimicrobiales > RAAP-2 > RAAP-2. Next base: position 639,131 of record CAVTHY010000002.1, read on the forward strand.
CTTCGGACCGGTTATCGGTGGCGTCCTGGTCGCGCTGGGCAATTGGCAGGCAGTGTTCTGGTTCAACGTGGCCGGCGCCGCCGTGGTCATCGCCTTGGCGATACGCAGTGTGCCAGAGAGCTCGAGTCCTCAGAGCGGACACCTCGATTATTTTGGTTTCCTTCTCGGGACCCTAGGTCTCGGGGCGCTCGACCTTCGCCGTCATCCTGGGCGAGACCGACGGGTATCGCACGTCGTGGGTGATCGGGCTGTTCCTGCTGGGGGTCGTGGCGTTAGTGACGTTCGTGCGGGTGGAGCGACACACTGAGTCGCCTCTGCTGGACATGCAGTACTTTCGCTCCTCTCGTTTCAGTGGCGCCATCATCGTTGCGTTCATCTTGTACTTCTCGATCTTCTCGATCTTCTTCTTCACCGCGCTCTACCTCTCCGCAGTGATCAACTACAGCCCCGCGCACACCGCGTTGGAGTTCGTTCCCATGGCGGCGGCGATGATCCTGTCGTCGGTTATCGCCGGACGGCGAGTAGCACGCATCGGGCCTCGGGTCCCCATGGCCGAGGGATGCGTGATGGCTGGAGCCGGCGTGCTGCTCTCCGCGCTGCTGCTGGAATCCTCGCACCCGTCCGCGTGGCTCATGGCAACGTTGGCCCTCGCGGGCTACGGCTTTGGATCGAGCGTCGTACCCATGACGTCGGTGACGTTGGCGGAGGTGCCTCCCGAGCGTTCCGGCATGGCGGCTTCGGCCACCAATACGAGCCGAGAACTCGGAGCGGTCTTTGGGGTGGCGGTCCTGGGTGCGTTGGTCAACGCACAATTGACTGGTGCGTTGGAGCAGCGCCTCAAGGCGTTGAACATTCCGCGAGTGTATTTTCAAACGATCATCAATTTCATCGAGACCGGATCGGCCCCCAAGGGAGTGTCGATTAGCAACGGTTCGGGTAACTCGATTGAGGATCACGTGGTGGCTGCGGTCTACAGCGCTTTTCGTAATGGCCTGGAGCAGTCGCTAATCGTCGCGGGCGTGGGAATGTTGGTGGCCGCTGGCATCGCCGTACGCACTCTCGGGCCGGGTCGCGCGTCGCGCGTCGTGACCGAGGACTTTGAGATTTAGTTGATTGCGGGCTGCGCTGATGAGGGGGCGAAGAAACGCCCTAGCGCGCCGGACCTGATTGGAGTAAGAATTTGAGTACTACGTTGTTTTCAGGGAGGTAGTCATGCGGCTTTCGTTTCGAACATCAGTAGTGGGAGCCCTCGTCGTCACTCTGGGGATGATGAGCACGTTGTCGGCGTACGGCTCCTCGACAAAGCCCTCAGCACCGCTCGCGGTGCGCGCCAGCGCCGCGAGCGCCAGTGCTCACGTGTCCTGGACCAAGCCAGTGAGCGCCGGCGGATCGACAATTACCAAGTACGTCGTGACCTCGCTACCCTCGGGGCGGACGTGTTCGACCAACAAGTTGACGTGTGTCGTGACCGGACTGAAGAACGGGACGTCGTATAGTTTCAGCGTCGTGGCCTTCAATAGGTTCGGTGGGGGTGTGCGATCGGGGGCGTCCAACAAGGTGGTGCCGAAGGCGAGTAGTGCGAACGCACGGCTCCTGGTGGTGACACCATCGACGGGACTGCATAGCGGAGAAAAGGTGAAGGTCTCGGGTTCGGGATTCACTCCCAAGGATTCGATCTACCTGGTGGAATGTCTGGCCACCGCTACTGGTCAGAACGGGTGTCAGTTGCCGAATTCGATTCCGACCCCTATTACCGTCACCGCGAGCGGCGCTTTGCCCACCACCACTTTTACGGTGTCAACGGGCAACATCGGCAATGGTAAGTGCGGTACGACGGCGGCGAACGCTGCGGCGTGCGCCATCAGTGCGGGTAACGCTACTGGAGGCGACACGGCACAAGCCATCATCAAGTTCAAGCCGTAGGTCGACGAGTTCCGAGGGCGGCGGCCCCGGGGAGAGAGCGCGATCCAAGGGACGACCATCACCGCGGATGTCGCGGACGTGTTCGAACGGTCGGCGCTCGTTCACGCAACTTTCAGTGGTCTGATGTGCGACGGAAGTCAACCGTCCAACTCATATCCTTTCGTTTCTTCTAAGCAGAGTTCGCATGCTCGCACTCGTTGCGGACTAGTGAATCAACACTTTGAGCGCATCGTGCTCGGCCGCGTTGGCGAACACATCGTATGCAGCCATCACTTGATCAAAAGAGAACTCGTGCGTGACGAACTTATCGACTGGCAGTGAGCCACCAGCGACGAGCTTGAGCCGTAGCGCCAGGGTGTTGGTATTGACGCGGCCCATTGAAATGTCAACGTTCTTTATCCATAACTCGTTCAAGGCAAGTTCGACGGGCTTGCCGTGTACGCCGATATTGGCGACACTGCCTCCGGGTCTCACAATCTGGGTCGCCATGGTGAAGGTCCGTGCCATGCCAACGGCCTCGATGGCTACGTCGACACCCGCACCATCGGTCAGATCGAGCACCTGTTGCTACCAATCGGCATCGCCAGAATCTACGATGTCGGTCGCACCGAAGTCCGCCGCTCTCTTGAGGCGAGCGGGATCGAGGTCAAAGGCGATGACCTCGGAAGGACCGTAGAGTCGCGACGTCATCACGGCCGAGAGACCCACCGGACCAGAGCCAATGACGGCAACGATATCTCCCGGCTGTACGTCACCGTATTGCACGCCAATTTCGAAGCCGGTGGGCAGGATATCTGAAAGGAGTATTCCTTGCTCGTGCGTCATCCCGGGGGACAGGGGATACACCGAAGTCGCAGCGAAGGGAACTCTAACGAATTCGGCTTGGGTGCCGTCAATCATGTAACCAAAGATCCAACCAATGCCGGCGAGACCCTCCGGGTCCAGGCAATGGCTGAACAATCCCTGACGACATTTTGTGCATCGTCCGCATGAACTCACGCACGAAAGAATGACTTCGTCTCCGACGGCCAATTGCGTGACACCCGCACCAATCTCGGTGATCACGCCAATCCCCTCGTGGCCCAGAATCCGACCAACTTCAACCTCGGGGACGTCACCTTTGAGAATATGCAGGTCGGTCCCGCAAATAGTGGTGGCCACCATCTTCACGCTGACATCCTTCGACCTTTGAATGGTGGGGTTCGGGACTTCTTTCCAACCCTTTTGGCCGGGACCCTCGTACACAAGCGCTTTCATGATGAACCCTCTCTCGCCAGTTGCGTGAAGACTGGTCACGTGCGCTCTTTGCGCGCTAGGACCACCGGCAAGACATCGTGTCAAACCTCATATTATTAGTATATGTAATAATTGGTTAATGCAATTAATTGATCCGCGAGTCCCAATCATTGATGCCGCACTCTTGGCCTCGCGGGCCATCGCGTCGGCAGCGCAGGTCACGCTCTCTGACGTCACCGATGAAGTGACCTTGGCCCAGTACCGGACGTTGGTCGTTCTCGCGCAGGAGGGACCCCAGAATCTGGTCAACTTGGCCGGGGAGATTGGTGTGACGCCGGCGACCGCGACCCGCATGTGCGATCGTCTGGTTGGAAAGAGGTTGATCACCCGTGAACCACAGGATCAGGATCGACGCCATATTCGACTGGTACTCACTACGAAAGGTCGGCGTCTTGTCGATGCCGTGACTGAGAGACGTCGCCGTGAAGTGAGCGCCCTCGTGGGCTTGGTGTCGTCGCAGGATCAAGAGACGTTGTCGGCAGTGTTCATCCACTTCGCCGCCGCGGTGGGAGACGTCCCTGAACAGGATTGGTCAGCTGGTTGGGATCTCTAGGAGCCCGATGAGATCTCCGCACCCGTGACTGACGCGATGTCGAGTTGCGGCGTTCGCACGGTGACCAACTGTTCGAACGATGCGTTGATTCGGGCAGACTGGTGCGATGGGCCAGCCACTCAGTCGTGACTCCCGACTCCTCGTCAGTGGCCAGGCGGTTCGCGGCTTCGGCTATGGATTCACGGCAGTTCTCCTGGGGGCGATGTTGGCCGCCCGCGACGTCGGCGCTGTGGAAGCCGGCGTTCTGCTCGCCTCACTGATTGCGGGCAGCGCGGCGGCATCACTGGTCGTCGGCGTCTTCGCCGACCGTTTTGGTCGTCGGCGTTCTTACGCCGTCTTCTTTCTGGCCCTGGCCCTGGCGGGCGCCGTGGTAGCGATGAACCCGCCACTGTGGTTGCTCTTCGTCGTCGCTCTCTCGGGGACACTCTCGACCGACGTGGTCGACAATGGGGCCGCCAGCACTCTCGAGCAGGTGATGCTGGCGAATGACGACGCGGGAACCGGCCACGTCTATGGCCGGTACAACGCCGCCGGGGCCGCATTCGGCGCCCTCGGCGCGCTGGGCGCTGGCGTGGCGGGCGTGACCTCGAAGTCGACCGACCACGTGTGGCTGTTCGCCGTGCTGGTGCCGGTCGGTGTTGCAGGCGCCCTGTGTTCGTGGGCCCTCTCCTCATCCGTCGAGGCCCCTCACACCCGAGCGATGGACGGGGGGTTCGTGCGACCGGTGCGCACGAAACTCGGATCTTCGCGAGTCGTCGTGCACCGCCTCGCGAAGTTGTTCGCTGTCGATGCCGCTGGTGGTGGGCTCGTAACGACGGGCTTCCTCTCGTACTACATGACGCAGCGCTATCACGTCTCACTGGCGACGCTCGGGTGGCTCTTCTTCCTCGTGTCCACCTTGCAGGCGGTGTCAGTGACGGTTGCGCCGATGCTCGCCCGCCGATACGGACTGGTCGCGACCATGGTCTGGACGCACTTGCCGAGCAATCTCATCATGGCCACCATGGCGTTCGCCCCGAACTTCACTTCGGCGGCGATACTTCTGTTGTTGCGCACCACGATGTCCCAGATGGATACTCCCACGCGTCAGGCTCTGGTCATGACGGTCGTGACGCCGTCCGAGCGCACGCAAGCGGCGGCGGTGACGAACGCGGCCAGATATTCGGTGAGACCCTTCGCGCCACTACTGGGAGGTGCTTTGCAGTCGATCGGTTTGGGAGCGCCACTGCTCGTCGCCGGGGTCGTAAAGGGTGCTTACGATCTGGCGCTGTGGAGTTGGGCCCGCGGTATTGCGGGCGTGGACTCTCCGCGGGCGTCACGGGGTGAGCCAAATCCCAGTCCGTAACCGAGTCCCGCGTCGTTTATCGTGGCCCTCGGGATTACGAGGACGACGTATCGAGATCATCGCGAGGAGTTCACGTCCAAGTCAGAATCGGATTCCTATGATGTAGCGGTGGTCAGCGATTCTGGGCGGAGGTCGACGACGGATCTGCTGCGCAGAGGACGCCAACTCGAAGTCATGACGCTGAGCTGGAATGTTGTCGGCGTGGTTATTCTCGCCTACGCCGCCGTTGTTGCGCGTTCGGTGGCTCTGGCGGGCTTCGGCGTGGACAGCGTGATTGAGATCGGTGCGTCGACGGTGGTGCTGTGGGAACTGGCGGACGTGGCGCACAGTCGACAACACCGGGCGATGAGAATGATCGGGGCCTCGTTTCTCGCACTCGCGGTGTACTTGGCGGCACAGAGCACCTTTGTCCTCGTAGTGGGTTTCCAACCTCATCACAGTCGCGTCGGTATCGTGTGGACAGCGCTGACGGTCGTGGCGATGTTCGCACTGGCCTCCGGAAAGTCCACGACCGGGCGTGCACTGCAGAACCCGGTTCTCATCGCCGAAGGTCGCGTCACCTTAGTGGACGGCATCTTGGCCGCAACTGTTCTCGTAAGCCTCGTGTTGAATGCGTTCGCCGGCTGGTGGTGGGCTGACCCGATGGCCGGATATGTAATACTCTTCTACGCCGTCCGCGAGGCCCGCGAGACTCTCCATCACTAAGTCGCATTGCGTCACACCTCGTTCCCCGAGGGTTGGTCCTTTCGCGTATTTTGGACGGAGTTCCGAGCGATGTGAACTGCGCGTTGCGGACGAGTGGGGGAGCTGGAGTATCGCGTCGTATGGCGTTCTTCACATCTGGTTGCTTCGAGAATCCTTGGCGGCTCCGGCGGTCGCGCGAAGCGTCGCGGCGAAGGAGTGAGATGACGGATTATCCTTCGCGCTAGTCACCGCGATTCGTTTGGAGGAAACCGTGTGAAACTATCCCAACGCGCGCGAGAGAGCGAACCGTTCTACGCCATGGCCTTCGGTGACCGCGCCGCGGTCATCGAAGGCCATGGCGATCACGTGGTCAAGCTCTGTCTGGGTGAACCCGATTTCGGCGCGCCGCCCGCCGTGCGCGCCGCAATGGTTGCGGTCATGGATGGCCGCCCCCTCGACTACACCTCCGCCATGGGTTTGAGCGCGCTACGCCAGGCGATCGCCGGTTTCTACCTCGATCGCCACGGCGTGGTCGTCGAGCCCTCACGGATCGTCGTGACCTCGGGTGCTTCGGCGGCTCTACTGCTGGCGGTGGCGGCCACTGTCGACCCCGAGAGCGAGGTCGTCATGGCCGACCCTACGTACCCGTGCAATCGCCAGCTCGTCGAATCATTCGGTGGAGTGGTCGCGACGGTGCCGACCACCGCATCGACCAGTTTTCAACTGACCAGTTCGTTGGTGGATGCTGCGTGGCGCAACGACACGAGAGTCGTCATGATGGCTTCGCCCGCTAACCCCACGGGAACGTCAATCCCTTACGACGAATTGGCGAAGATCTGTGAGTTGGCGCGCCAGCGCGGCGCGTGGCGCATCGTCGACGAGATCTACTTGAACCTCACCGACCATGATGACCGCGGGGACTCGCCGCGCAGCGTCTTGAGTATCGACCCGGACGCCATCGTGATCAACAGCTTTTCCAAGTACTTCGGGATGACTGGCTGGCGCCTAGGTTGGTGCGTGGTTCCCGAGGTGCTGGTGCCGGCGATCGAGCGCCTGGCGATGAACTATTTCTTATGCGCTTCGACGCCCGCGCAGCATGCCGCTCTAGCCTGTTTCACCGAGGAGTCCCTGGCCCTGTGCGAAGAGCAACGACTCGAACTGCTCGCCCGGCGGGCGTTGGTCTTGGACGAGCTCGCTCTCATGGGGCTCGCGGTTCCCGCCGTTCCCAACGGCGCCTTTTACGTATATTTCGATGTCAGCGAGACCGGTCTGGACTCGTGGGAGTTTTGCGAACGGGTCCTCCAAGAGGTCCACGTCGCATTGACGCCGGGCAAGGACTTCGGCTCCCACCTGGGACATCGCTTTGTTCGGCTCTCGTATACCGCTTCGAGCGATGAACTTCGTGAGGGTTTGGCCCGTCTCGGGTCATTCGTAAAAGGCCTCTCGCGGACGACCGATCACGAGTGAGGAGGTCGAACTCCCTCGGGACCGCGCAACGATGCGCGGGAGTGACCGCTGTACTTGGCGTTGATGTGGACCTTGGATGACGCAAAGGGAACCCCTCAACAGTGATTGAAGCATTATGGCCACGTACCCCCGTGACGCCAAGGGCCTATGGCGAATGTGAAACCTCCCCGGGGAACTTCGACCGTTGAGCGAATTATGTACCACTACTTCGTTGCACGGGGCGAAGGAAGGGCGAAGGTGAAGGGATGGGCACTCGACATTTCTACATCTCGCCGCTGACAATCGACGCGGACCTCCTGGATCTCGTCGCGAAGATACTGATCAAGCCGGAATAAGGAGACTCGTCAACGTTCGACTCGCGAAGCGATGCGAAAGTGATCGTTCGTGAGCACTGACGCAATTCAACAGCGACGGGCAACTGACGCCTTCTGCGTCACTGGATCGCCGAGCGACGGCGCACGAACTCGCGAGGCCGCACGGGTGGCTGGCCCACTACGTTGTCGGAGGCCCGCCCTTCGGGGGTTCCCAGCGCCGCGACTCGTCGAAGTTCATTGCGCACTGAGCGCCTGGGTGAAATGCGCTCGAAGCGCAGGGCCGAGATTCTCGTCCTCGAGACCAAGATCGATGATCGTCTTCAGGTACTCGAGTTTGTCTCCCGTGTCGAAGTAACGGGCATTCTCGATCTCGTATCCGAGAAGGAAGTTACCCTTGTCGATCGAGAGCTGCATCGCATTCTGCAGGGAGAGCTCTTCGCCAGGACGAAGTTCAGAGGCACGCTCGCTGAGGCACCCCAATATCGTCGGCGTGAAGAGGTAACTACTCACGCTCGCCAGATCCGATGGCGCCTTGGATCGGCCGGGCTTCTCGACAATCGAATCGATCTTCACGATACCCGGTTCGATCTCCTTGCCTCCTACGTACCCGTAGCGCGTGTAGTCGTCGTCATCATCCGCACGGATGCACGACAGCACCCCGAGACCCGTGCGTTCGTGGAGGGCGACCATCTGGCTGAACCGCCCGGGAGTAGCGCGAATGAAGTCGTCCCCGAAGGTGTAGATGAAAGGCTCATTGCCGATGAGGTGCGCAGCGTTCAGAAGAGGCGTACCGTTGCCATCGGGACCCTTTTGGCGCATATAGGCGAAATTTGCCAGGTTGGCGATGTGCTCAACCTCCTTCAACAACTGCTTTTTCGGACCCTTGAGGGCAGCCACCAGCTCCTGGTTGGGCTCTGCGAAATGGTCCTCGATCGAACGCTTGTGGTATCCGGTAACGATAACGATGTCTTCGATCCCGGCCTCGACGAGCTCCTCGACGATGTACTGAATGATCGGCTTGTCGACGATCGGCAACATTTCCTTGGGCATTGCCTTGGTCTGTGGGAGGAATCTCGTTCCCAGACCAGCCGCTGCGATGACAGCTTTGCGTATCAATTGGATCTCCCGCTCGCGTGAACTCGAACTGCTTGTGATGCACTCGATCTACCCAATTGCGACGTCTCTCGTGCCATGGCTCTACAATACGGTGCAAACCACACGTGATTCTTCCGTCTGAGGGAGATGTCCCCAAAACCGAAGTCGCGGGACGAGCGCCGTGCGTGTCCGTGGCCCTATCCACCGCTGACTCCAACAATCGCAAAAGTGTGGATACCTCACTTTTGGCGCACCCCCAGGGTCTCGAACCCAAATTTCTGGGAGTGCTTTCACGTGGCTCAAGGGACGTCGCTCCGTTCAGTTTTACTCGCCGGACGAAGCACATTTTCCATCAGGGTGCACCGGAGTCACTCCCTCGGCTCGACGACTGAGCGCCCCGTCCACGATTGGTTCCCGTGATGTCGTCGCTAGATCGTCGTCTCGCTGAAGGTCGAGTCGAGTGTTTGACTGAACAGACGACAGAACTCATTGTCGTGGGGGTCAACGCGCACGCGAATTGCTAGCGGCAACTCGATGTCACGAGTCCTCGCCGTCCAATCAATTCTGCTTCCCTGAGGATTCCGGGAGGTGTCGTCGATCGATCCCCAATTTACGCAAGCTCACGCGTGCGCTCGAAGGGCGCGGGCGTACCATTCCCACGAATCGATGATGTCCTCGGGCGCCGTACTCGGTTCCCAACCGTTGATGATGCCCACGAGCGTCCAGTACCGTCCGACGCGCCGGTCGGTGAATGCCTCTATCCGGTCGGCGACACTCGCACGATTTTCCGGAGGTGTGGGTCCGAGGGATTCAAGTCGTTCGACAATCGCCAGTGCGTCGGCTGAAGCGGGGTCGATGCCGGCGCGCATGGCGGGGCCCGCGAGTTCCCCCACTGCCTTTCCCACTTCGAACTGGGCGACGTCGGGTTCGGGACCTTCGGCGAGCGCACGTTGCGCCATTCGCCGGCTGGCCTCGACGAAGTCGCGGTCTCGCAGCAATTGGGCGAGCTCCACCCAGGCGGCCACCTGATCGGGCGTGGGATCTTTGGGTAGTTCGGGAGTTCCCATGCGTAGCTTGTCGGCGACGGCGTGGGGATCGTCCCCGAAGACGGCGTCGAGGTAGTCGTCGACCACGCGTCGGCGCTCCTCGGCGGTGAGGGTTGTGAGGTCGGACATGAGTTCAAGCTCATTTGGTTCGTTGGATTCGATGAAAATTCGTAGTACCGCTTGTTGGAGTCGAAGCAGCCGGATCTGTGCGTCGAGTGCGCGAGAATGTTCGGTGGCGACTTCGATCAATGATGACTCCGAGGTGAGGACGCGCTTGATGTCGTCGAGCCCCACGCCCAATTCACGCAGCGTGCGAACGAGTCGTGCGCGCGTCACGGCGTCGGACCCGAACACCCGGTAACCCGCAGCAGTGCGACCCGTCACGGGGAGAAGGCCCTCGTCTGCGTAGAAGCGCAGCGTGCGCACTGAAAGATTCGTACTCGCCGCGAGTTCTCCGATCATCACACTGATAAGTATTGGGTCTCCACCCGGTGGAGAGTCAAGAGGTGAGTGCGAGATTATGTCGGATACCCGAAACGAGCGATGACATAGTTTCTGGTCGTCCAAACGGTGATGAGCGGCACACCACCAGACGAGGGACCCGACTTCGTGCACCCCCGAAGTGTCGTGCGCTCGAACATCACGACACGACCATCAGCTCGCGTCTACCGAGCGGCACCATCGAGTTGACGTTTACCGTCTAGATTCACCCAACCAGTTGTCGAAGCGAGGAAATGCCGCACGCGTGTACGTCAATGAAGGGCATGATTGGGCGCACGACGCGAAATCGGACGGGAAATAGGGGTGCGTCGTCGTTGCGTGGGCCACGCCTTGCTGACAATGTCGCCGTTCGACGGGTTGCCCCTCGTGAACCCCAGAAATATCCGACCGTGGAGATCCCCGAGTCTCGACGATCAGGCATCGACGGCGATGGCGCGCTGAGACTCGGGCCACTGCACGTGTCGTCCTCGGCGACGTGTTCGTGGACTTCGAGACTCAGCATCACACCGACCAACAGCGGGCGAAGTCGTGCATTTTGGTGCAGACTGTCCGATAGTTGCTGTGGGGGGCGTGCACCGGTCCGGTCAGGCTCTCGTTGTCCGCAGCGCAGGGGGAGGCCGTGGTGTCAGTCGTCTCGCGACGCACCATATGGTGCTTCCGTGGTACGGGGGTTGTTGAATGACCACATCCACCGATTCGTTTCGACGCGCTCGAGACCTCCTGCTCTCGACGCGCACTGATTACGCCAAGGCCTACGAACAGTTCGAGTGGCCCCGGCTCGAGCACTTCAATTTCGCGCTCGACTGGTTCGATGCCGTGCTCGCCGTCGAGCACGCCGGCCAGGCGGGGCTACGCATCATCGAGGACGACGGTACCGACAATTCCTACACCTTCGCCACGTTGTCGCGCCGCTCCAACCAGGTCGCCAATTGGTTGCGCTCGCTCGGGGTTACCCGAGGCACCAAGGTTCTGGTGGTGCTCGGTAATCAAGTGGAGCTCTGGGAGACCACACTCGCCGTCATGAAACTCGGCGCGGTCCTCATCCCTGCGGCGACGATGTCCACTCCCGCGGACATGGCCGATCGAGTGGCGCGAGCCAGCGCCGGCGCCGTGATAATCCGTCCCGAGTTGGCCCCGCGGTTCGACAATGTGCCCGGCTCATACTTGCGCGTGGTGACCGGAGCCGCCGTGCCGGACTGGCTAAGTTATAACGACAACTACTCCAGTTCCGAGACGTTCATCCCCGACGCGCCCACCCTCGGCGATGACCCCCTGCTCATCTACTTCACGTCGGGCACCACCGCGCTTCCCAAACTCGTCGAACACACCCACACGAGTTACCCGGTTGGTCATTTGAGCACTATGTACTGGATCGGTCTGCAACCCGGTGACGTGCACCTCAACGTGTCGAGTCCCGGTTGGGCCAAGCACGCGTGGTCGTGCGTGTTCGCACCGTGGATCGCTGGAGCGACCACCTGCCTGTTCAACTACGAACGCTTTGACGCGCGCGCCATGCTCGACGTCTTGCGCGACGCGAAGGTCACGACGTTCTGTGCGCCCCCGACGGTCTGGCGCATGCTCATTCAGCAGGACATGTCGGCTTGGACCACATCACTTCGTGAATTGGTAGGCGCCGGTGAGCCGTTGAACGCCGAGGTCATCGACCGGGTCCGCAACGCGTGGGGACTGACGATCCGTGACGGCTTCGGCCAGACTGAGACGACGGTCCAAGTGGGCAATTCACCGGGCCAGAAGGTGATTGCGGGATCTATGGGTCGACCCATCCCGGGCTACCAGATTGACTTGGTCGATCCCGGTAGCGGAGAGATCGGGAGTGAGGGAGAGATCTGCGTGCGCTGCGAGCCCGAGAGGCCCGTCGGGGTGATGGCGGGTTACCGCACCGCGCAGGGTCCCGACGATGAGCGAAACGGCTGGGCCTTCGCGGGGGGTCACTATCACACGGGCGACCTCGCTCGTCGTGACGAGGAGGGCTACATCACATACGTTGGACGAACCGACGATGTTTTCAAATCGAGTGACTACCGGATCAGCCCATTCGAACTCGAGAGCGTGCTCATAGAACACCCCGCCGTCGCCGAGGCGGCGGTCGTGCCGGCGTCGGACGAACTACGACTCGCCGTCCCCAAGGCCTACGTCACCCTGGTCGCGGGCCAGACCCCGTCAAAGGAATTGGCGGGTGACATCCTGCGCCACTGCCGCGAGCGACTCGCCGGGTACAAGCGGGTGCGCCGCCTGGAGTTCGCCGATTTGCCCAAGACCCTCAGTGGGAAGATTCGCCGGGTCGAACTGCGTGGGGCGGAGATAGCCCGGGCGGGAACGCGCAACCCCGAGGAGTACCGCGAAGAGGACTTCGAATAGCTCCGGCCTTCGCGCAAGGGGAGGCTGACGACCTTGGCGACCCGCCTAATTCCTACTCGAAGTAGTGGCCGAGTTCGAGATCGGCAATCAGCCCCAGCTGCGCTGGCTCCCATCCCAGTAACTCTTGGGTCAACGTGCTCGAGACGGGGCTATCCATTGAGACGAAGTTCGCCAGCCAGCCAAAGTGATTCGTCGCTTCCTCAGGAGCGATCGACGAAACGGGTACGTCCAAGTGTCGACCGATCACCTCGGCGACGTCACGCAGTGGTATGCCGACTTCGGCGACGGCGTGCAGCGTGGACCCCGAGGGTGCCCCCTCAAGAGCCAGGGCGAAGAGGTGTGCGGTGTCCAACCGGTGCACCGCGTTCCAGCGGTTCGACCCGTCGCCGACGTAGCCGGCGACACCCTTGTCGCGAGCAGTCTCAACGAGTCTCGCCAGAAAGCCGTGGTCGCCAATACCGTGATTGGTCGGGGCGAGTCGCACGACGGATGAACGTATACCGCTGTCCGCGAGGGAGAGAGCGTACTCCGCAGTCGCCCACCGAGTGGATGGACCGTCGCCGAGCGCGGCCACTGACGCATCGTGACTATGCCCGTCTCGTTCGGTCGCGACCGTCCCTGATACGAGTCCGAGCGTGCCAGAGGCAATCAATAGCGGGCGTTCAGAACCGGTCAAAACATCGCCGAAGACCTCGACGGCTCGCCGGTCAGCTTCGGCAGCTTTCGCGAATCCACCGGAGAATGCGACATCGTGCATGAACGCGAGGTGAATCACCCCGTCGGATGTCGCAGCGGTCTCGCGAAGGGTCTCGACGTCGTCGAGCGACCCTCGTCGCACGTGCACCCCCATCGACGCGAGGCGCGCGGCGGAAGTGTCGGATCGAGCGAGGCCTGTGACCTGATGGCCCGCTTCCACGAGTTCGGGGACGACGGCACTGCCAATCCAACCTGATGCGCCGGTAACGAAGATTCGCATAGTGATAACTCCAGTAGTTGAGGGTCGAGGTCACTGACGACAAAACCAAATCATGATGTCAGTCACAGACATCAACATAGCAGTTGATGGCAGTTACTGTCAACAAGTAATATTGGGTTGTGCCTCGATGGGAGCCAGACAGCCTGAGCAGACTCCAGGAAGCGGCGCTGGAACTCTTTCGCGAGCGGGGCTACGACGACACGACGGTCGTCGAGATTTCACGTCAGGCGGGGCTGACCGAGCGGACATTTTTCCGACATTTTGCGGATAAGCGAGAAGTATTGTTCGCTGGCGCGAAGGCATTGGAGGAATTCTTGGTGAGCGCCGTCGCTCATGCTCCAGAAAATCTGGCACCCATTGACGTAATCGCCACGAGCCTCGAGTCGCTGGGCGACTTCTTTTCCAACGATCGACGTGAGTACGCACAACTCCGTCAGGCCATCATTGTCGCCAATCCGGAGTTGCAGGAACGCGAGCTGATCAAACTCGCAAGACTGGCGGGCGCTATTGCCAACACGCTTCGCGAGCGCAAAGTCAAGGAGCCCGTTGCGACCCTTAGCGCCGAACTCGCGGTCGTTGTCTTTAAGACCGCGTTCGAGCGATGGGTGGAGGAGAGTAATCGCAAGAACTTCGCTCAGTTGGTCAGAATGACGATCGCCGATATCTCGACTCTCGCGGCGGGTGATTAATCCACGATTCGTCCTCGTTCGAAGGGTTGACCAACCTTGAGTGAACTCTGTGCCTTCACTCGCGTCACCCGAGGAGGGACGTAGTTCCACTAGCGACGGGGCTGATCGACGACCCACGCCCAGCCCTTGGTCAGATCAAAATGGTCATGGAACGAGTCGTTGGACCGCGACGGGAATAACGTCATTACCCGAATCCATCCAATCGCGGCATCCTCTGACGTGACCTTCACGGTTGCGGCTGACGCCAGCCACCAGTGTCAATGTTGAGTGTCTTCTGGTCGTGCGCCCGGGTGTCGACGCGGGCACCTCGGGCGTATTCTCGCAACGCTGTTGGACGTCCCTGAGTATCGAGAATGACTGGTCGGACCGGTCATTCGTTCACCACTATTCATTGACGCCGTCCCACGAGCGGTCTCGTGACTTGAACAGGATCCGCTCCAAGATCTGGTCATAATTCATTGTCGAGGAGCCGACGGCGAAGGGCTCACGGCGCGACGGTCGCCACGCCGGTTGCTGGGGATCACGGGGCCTGAGGATCAGGCCCAGCAGCGGCTCAGGTATCGACATCAACTCATCCCTGTGACGCGCATGGTGATGTTGATGCGCCCAGCGCTGAGTCCGCACGCTGTCGGAGCGGTGCCGGGAAAGACCTGGTAACGCCGTGGTAGGCGAGGCGCGAGGGTCCGCCGAAGACGAATAAGTCGCCAGACACGAGATCGATATCTTGATAGGGCATCTTGCGATTCTCCGTGTTGCCGAATCGGAATTGGCACGAGTCCCCGATAGAAAGTGAGACCACCGGTGCGAGGGAGTGTTCGTCCTTGTCTTGGTGCATGCCCATTCGAGCGCGGTCATCGTAGTAGTTCACGAGCGCGATGTCGGGGGTGTATTCGTCGCCGGCGCGGGGGTCGCCGCTCGCGACGACGAGCGCCTTTCGGCCAATGCGCACCATCCAGTCCGGAAAATCGAGCACCCGACTACCGTTCACGTCGGTCGCGAGCCGGGTGTATTTGTAGGGCTGCCAGTGCCAGCCGAGGCAGACGGTGCGCACGGACATTTCGTGACCACGCACCTTCGCGGCCCGCATGGGGACGGGGCCGGTGCTCCACCGATAGAACTCGCTGACGATCCAGCGTTGTTGTTCAAGACTCAGCCATCCGGGGACTACGTACGCACCGGCGCTGAGTTCCCGACTGGGCCGGTCGATGAAATCGTCGGTGAACAGAGTCATCATGCTCGCTCCTTGGTCGCTAGCTCGTTTCGACTGACCTGTGCTCCGTCCAGGTACCGCCGAGGACTCTTGTTGCGGCTCACTGGGAGTCCTTGTGTATCGCTATTTCTTCTTGTAGCCCGAAGGGCATCGGGGATGGACGGCGGTCACCTTTTTGGTGGATTTGCCCTTGACGCACGAGATAGTGGTTCTCTTGTGACGTGGTGAGTTTTGGGTCAGTCTGACCGAGATGGTCGGATTGGAGAAGTTAAAGCCGTAAGCGCCAACGTGGAGCCAACCGTTGCTGTCGATCACCGAGGTCGTGGCCACGCTCTGTTCACCTGACGAATTTTCTGTCACCGTGACGGTGGCCGAGATGGGAGCACTCGTGAAACCGTACAGGCACTGCGCGACGCTGTTGCGAATAGCGAGGTCGTACGTCCCCGAGGTGACCGAACCGTTGGCACCGTAGTGCATGCCGGCCACACTGTAGGAGAAGTACCCTCCCGACACGCTGGGCGGACCAGGTTGATACGCCATCGAATTCGTCGTCACCATCCCGTCAACTTGGGCCTTGTCATTGAGGCACGACACGTTGGCGCCACTGGTCGGTGTCCACGATGGGAGTGTCCCGAAATCCCAAACAGTGACCTGGCCGGCAGCGGTGTTGTTGACGGCACCCCTGATGTCGTTGAGGGCGGTGAGGGCTTCGGGTGAATCTGTGAGTACGTAGGCTGCGGCGGCAGTTGGCGGTGGGGGAAAATCCAGGTCGGAGATGAATTTGCCGATGCTCGGATCAGATTGGACCTGTGACACCGCCGCGACGAAGGAGAGCGTGGGTACTGTCACCACTCCTGCAGTCACCGAAATCACGTTCGACGTGGCGTCGAAGGGCGCCTCGGAGATCGCCGGGTTCTGGAGGCGACCTTTGAACCACCCACTCACGAGATTGGAGACTCGTATCGAAAGTGATGCCTGTGTTCCCACTGGGAAATCCTCCAAGCGTCCGCACGTCGTCGCAGTGGTGAATGCGCACTCGATGGTCCCTCCCTCCACGACCACTTGACCCTGGGGATTAACCGTCACAAATGGCGCGGTATTGTCCTGTGAAATCTGGTTGTAGGGATAGATGGCCGCGGACAAGTTCGCACTGACCACTTGTCCGCCGGCCAGGACGAACTGTGTCTCCACGAGCGTGGTGTACGTAGTTGTCCCACCAAGATTCGCCAGTGGATTGGTCCACAATTCCTGACTTGCCCCAGCGGGAACGCCCAACTTAGGATCGCTCGGCGTGATCGCTCCGTCCGTCATGGCAACATACGTGCTGGGTACCATCGATTCGCCCGAGGCGCCGAGCGCCATCGAGGCCACGCAGTTAGTCGAGGTCGCTGACTCACAGATAGGAAGCAGCGCGGTCACTGTACCCGTGGAACCTGGAAGATTGAGCGCACAGGGACCTGATGAAGTGAACGTCGAACATTGGACCGCAGGCGCCGAGCCATTGGACGAATTGGTGCTCGCGGCAATGTAGGAGATGGCGTTCCACTGATAGTTGTCAACGAAACTCACGCCATCGGAATT
Organism: uncultured Acidimicrobiaceae bacterium; assembly: GCA_963734655.1. Taxonomy (GTDB): domain Bacteria; phylum Actinomycetota; class Acidimicrobiia; order Acidimicrobiales; family RAAP-2; genus RAAP-2. The sequence goes on from CAVTHY010000002.1 coordinate 656,190, forward strand.
TGGCGGTACGGTGAGGCTGGGCGACCACTGGTCGCCGTAAGCCGATGAGGGCAGTGCCAGTAACTGCACCGCTACCAGGAGGCTCAGCACGAAAGTCCGGGTGAGCCTACTCACGAAGTGCCGCCGCTCATCGAGTCAACGAGGGGCTTCGTCGAAAGACCTGTATCCCTCCACATTGCCCTGACGTTATCGCACGAAAACGTGAATCTTTCCTTCAACTTCGGATTCTTCGTCAACTGCAATGCTGGCGACAGGAGCCACACGTGATCGAGTCAATCGAGTGAGATCCTGCGAGGGCGGTCCCGCCATGTTTGATGAGTTACTTCAATGGCGTCACGATCCAACTAAGTTCCACCGCCTGTTACAAATTTGTGTCCTGCGTCAAGAAGTGGGGCGGAGAGTTCAATACGCGCGCACTAATTGCGCAGCGACAACGGAGGGGTTTGTTCGTAGGGGGCAGGGTGCCGTTAAGACATGGACTTCGACCAGACGATCGACACGATGGCTGCGAGCGCGATTCTTGCGACCAGCGGCGTAGCGGTCATTCGTCGGACTGAGAAAGTCCATATATCGGGAACTTGCCTGATCGTCCCTTAGTTAAACTCTGGCGGAGTGTCGCCAAACGACGGCTTTTGGCGTATTGGAGGGAACGTCCACGATGAAGCGATTCTCAATGACCCTTGCGTTACTCGGTCTCTTTGCGTCCGTCCTTATTCCGGGTACCTCCACAGCGGCTGCTCTCGCGGTCCCGAAGATTCCTTGGCCGGTCTGTTCCGCCACTCAACTCACTTGGTGCGTCAGCGGCGTTTCAATTCAGGCACCTGGCCAAGTCGCTCAAAAGCTCGAATGGATTCCTGCCGGCACGCCCCTCGTCTCGCCACCGACGACAACTACAACCCCCACGACGACGACCACGCCTTCGTCCACTACCACGACGACGACGCCTTCGTCCACTACCACGACCACGCCGTCGTCCACGTCCACGACGACGCCGTCGTCCACGTCCACTCCACGACTACGACCACGACCACGCCTACGACGTCACTTGGTGCGGAAGGAAATATCCAGTTTCCGGGTTACTGGTCGAGTACGAGTTGGCCCGATACCTCGCTCGGTTTTGGTGGACTTTTCGTCCAGGCAATGGCGGCTAACAATTTCTCGAATTTCATGGTTTTTAGAGTTCTGCCCGCGATTCAAGACTTATCGAACAGCAACGTGTACATTGCCGATGCGCCGGGTACGAACTTAATGGCATCGCTGAGTCCAGACGACACCATCACGGTGTCACTGGAGACCGGAAATGCTGCCGCCGGGGTAACAATGGCGATTGCCAACAATTTCTCGGACGCCGTGGCCAGCGATGCCAACGGTACCAACCTGACTTTCACTGCCACACCCGTTCCGGTTGGCGTCGCCAGCGACACCAAACAGTGCACCGGCGAGGTTGGCGTTGCAGTAGCCGCGATTACTGAACTTGAGGTGATCGTCGCACCGACCAACGATCCCACGTCGGGGTTCGGTGTCGACGGTGTTTCGGGGAAGATGTACGTCGAAAGCAACGGTGCTTGTTCACTGTCCACACCGGTGTGGAATGCTTCCACGTCAACGTTGCAGTGGACGGTAGCTGCACCGCACTTTCTCCCCGACGGGGTCACGGTTAATCAAGGTTTTTACCAAGCCATGATTCCTGGCGCGGACGCCACACTCCTATGGGGTCTAACGAACGTTAATCAGGCGGCGTCGGCGCTGACCGTCGCAGAGACGTCATCGGGTGGAGGTGCCAACAACTTGGCCGTCAGTTCGGTCTCGGTAAAGAACGGTGACATTTTTGTCAGCGCCACGGGCTTCAATTTCTCGTCACCCACCTTCAAAATCACCAAGAATCCAAAGTATAGAAAGGCGAAGACAGTCATCTCTTGTGTCCGGGGGAAGTCACTCAAGCAAGTCACCGGGTCAAGTCCGAAATGCCCTTCTGGTTACAAAAAGCTCGTGGCCATAACTTGCGTCCGGGGGAAGTCCATCAAGAAGGTCATCGCCGTTAATCCGCGGTGTCCCGTGGGATACAGAAAGAAGTAGTTTCACTCGACGAGCCCAGTCGCGTCACTTCTAGCGAGGTGCAGCGACGTCTTGAGGGCAGACCGAGTCCTACTCGGCCATGGTTGTCATAACGATGTGGTCAGGTGACTGACAGAATGAATCGTCTGGAACTGCCGTTATGGGTAGAAGGAGCGGGTTCTTCGCTCGCTTTCCACCAGGCGACAATTGGTGCGGTTGTCCTTGCCTAGGTCGGTGAGGGTGCCGATATCGTCACCTGTTCACGAAGCAACTGACTGTCGGTCGTTTGGCGTCGGTGAAATCGCCAAATTGAAAGGGTGTGTCACATTTCGATGGCCCACCACGTCAATATGATGTGACCAAAATGGAAATGATCGATTTTGACGCCGAACGGCCCCGCTTGACCGTCCTCGCCACTCGTATTCTCGGTTCGAGCGTCGACGCCGACGACATCGTGCAGGACGCTTGGCTGCGATTCTCTCGCGCCGACGGGATCGATAATTTGCCAGCTTGGCTCAACACTGTCGTAACGCGACTGTGCCTTGATCATCTTCGCAAGAGCCGAGTTCGATCGGTTGCGGAAACCAAACCATCTGGCGAATCGGCGTCAGCTGGCCCGGAGACCGACGCCCTGCTCGCCGAACAGATTGGCGACGCGATGAAAGTTCTCTTTGACACTCTGGCGCCGGCCGAGCGGGCAGCCTTCGTACTGCACGATGTCTTCGGTTTTTCGTTCGATGAGATCAGCGCGATCATGGGACGTTCGGACACTGCCGTGCGACAATTGGCGAGTCGAGCGCGACGCAAAGTGCAGGGCGTACCCGAGCCCGAGGAAGCTCAGAGTGTTCGTGCGGAACACCAACGTGTCGTCAGCGCGTTCCTCACCGCAGCGAGAGGTGGGGATCTGTCGACTCTGTTGTCGCTGCTCGCTCCCGACGCGGTGATGCGGACCGACCTCGTCGCCCAGAAGATGGGCACGGAATCCCTGTACGACGGCCCGTCCGCAGTGGCCGGCCGATTCAACGGCACCCGAGGTGCGGTGCCCGTGACAATCGATGGGGAACTCGGCGCCGCGTGGATTCACGCCCGGTCAGTCAAGGTGGCGTTCGTGTTCCACCTCGAGTCGGGACAAATCGACGAGGTGGAACTGATCGCCGACCCAGAGGTCTTGGCAACTCTAGAGGTGGTTCGGAATCGTGTGAAATCCTGAGATATCGAGGAGCACAAAGTACTGAACACCCAAACAATTCTCCGACAAGATGAAAGGAATCAAGAATATGAAGGCAATGACGTGTCAACAATTAGGTGGCCCGTGCGGCTTTACGCATCACGGCATGACCGCCGACGAGGTCATTAAGGCGCAAGATCGGCATCTCAAGGAGATGGTCGACAAGGGTGACGCCACGCATGAAACGGCCGCGAAAGAGATGAAGGCCCGCTGGAAGAATCCCATTAAGGGAATGAGTTGGTACAAGAAGGCTAAGAGTGATTTCGGTAACTTGCCCGATGAATGAACGCTGAGCAGCCACCCTTTCGTGCCGTCGCGTCCTCGCATGAAGAATCCCAAAGTGAATATTGCGACGACGATGAGCGGATGAAATGCTTGAACCATGGGGGCACAACCTAACGACATCTTCATCGACGGATTGGACGTCTTCACATGTGCCGTGGATCGGCTGGGTACTTCTGGCTGGCAGCTTCCGTCGCCGTGCGAGGGGTGGGTCGCCCTAGATGTGTTGTGGCACGTTGGCGCCGCCGTGCGGTTTGGGACCTTGTTGCTGAGTGGTGGTCAGCCAGTGTGGTCTCCCGCGGATCCTCCAGGTAGCGCTGTCGATGTGGAGCCACTCGCGTGGTGGGAAGCCATCGCCGAGCCCGCCCGCCGGGCGGTGGCCGGCGCCGACTTGGCTCAAATCGTCGACTCGCCGATGGGTCGCCGGACAGTGGGGGACGGGCTTTCATTCCCGGCCTTGGATTTGTTCGTTCACTCGTGGGATCTTCTAAAGAGTGTCGGCGTCGAACTGGTGGTACCCAGGCGGGTGATTGATTTTGCTCACAAAATCATCGATCCTCTCCCTGAAGCGGCGGTGCGAAATAGGGGAGTCTTCTCCGGCGAAGCGCGAGCTCCCCTCGGAGCGTCACCGTCCCAGGAGTTCATTGCCTGGACCGGGCGTGATCCACTGTGGTCGTGGAGCTCGATCAATTGACGTTCGGACGATCCGCCATTCGACCATCTCCATCGCCGTAATCAGAACCAAGGCGCGGGTGTCGTGATGGTCGCCGCCTTCTCAGGGGCCGTTCTCGTTGTCGTCCCTAGTCACTGAGTTAAGGAGGACGTCACGTTGGTCGTTTACCTTTGAATTAGCCATCGTCACGATACGAGGGGGGGCGCGAGAATGGGACAAGATTTGGGGATTTTCTCTTATGTTCGGCGTTCATGATCGAGCGAGGCCGTGAAGGGTCAGTTGCACTTGGTTCCTTCGAGTTGGTTCCAAACCTGGCCCAGAGAATCCTGCCCCGCGACAGATCGACCATCGTGTTCGACCTCAGAGCGAATGTGGGAGTATCTGTCGCGTGCACGCGGTCGAGTTGGTCTTCGCCATCGGATGGGCGACGTTCTGGTTCTACTGGCTGGTGGCGGCCTTCTCCATGAAGAAGGGGCGCTTCGCGTGGTCCGGTGAGTTGCGTATTCGCGCGGTGATTGTTGTGCTGGTCTTCGTCCTTATACGCGTCGGAGCGTTCCGCAATCACGGACTCCACTCGGATGCGACGCGCGAAGCCTTCGGGCTCGTCCTCTTCGCGCTGGGGCTGGGCTTCGCCATCTGGGCGCGCGTACATATCGGGCGCAATTGGGGCGTCCCGATGTCACAAAAATACGATCCGGAGTTAGTGACCAGTGGACCATACCGACTAGTTCGCCACCCTATCTACTCAGGCATTTTGGTCGCAGCTGTCGGCAATGCGGTAGCGCTGGATTGGATGTGGTGTATCGCGGTAGCCCTCGCGGGGGTGTACTTCGTCTACAGTGCGACGGTCGAGGAGCGAATTCTCACGGAGCAGTTCCCCGCCGCCTACCCGGCGTACAGGCGCTCCACGAAGATGCTCGTCCCCTTCATCTTCTGAATCGACGCGCCGAGTTGATATTCGTACTTTCGATAATCAACCCCCTTGGCGCCGTCTCGCCACGACTGAGCGAGAAGCTGAGCAAACTCGCCAGCCGGGGCGCAACGCGTGACATCGGCTGCGAGTAAAAGGACGTACGTTTCTCACCGGGCACTTCACGACGTGGTTGTCGCTCAAGTCTGGGAGCCAACTCGCACCTACAGCTGGGAGACCCTGGCTTCGTCAGAATTGTGCGGAGTCATGTCTCGATTGGTCAGACCATAGGGACGGTGACCGACACTCTGAAGTGGCCCCCAGAGTCGATGCGCACCTGGTTACGACGTTGATACGAATGCGCGCGAAGCTCCTTGCATGAATCACACCGTGAGCGGCCCTGCTTCGTTGGCGAAGTGAATTTGGCAAGGTAATTGTCGTCGCGGTGCTGATACCCCACATGGGGCGGTTTTTCGCCACTCCTCAACGTTGTGCCAATCTGGATCGACGTACCCTTCGTCGCACCGACCGCCCCTCACGACGACTTGGCTCGATAGGTGGCGATCACCACTCCCGACCGAGATGCCTCGGCGTCGACCAAATCCAACTCGGCGTGAGCATTGCCGGCGAAAAGACGGTGACCAGTCCCGAGGACCAAAGGAAAGATCATCAATAAGTACTCGTCGATGAGCTGATGCGCCATGAGCGTCTCGATCAGCTCGCCGCTCCCCATGATGTGCAGTTCACGTCCCGGCCGAGACCTGAGCTCCGTCACTGCCTCGACGACGTCACCCGAAACGAGCGTGGAATTTGGCCAAGGCATCGGATCAGTCAGCGTTCGCGATACTACGTATTTCGGTGCTGCGTTTAAGGCGTCTTTGAACATCCCCCCACGAGCGTTCCAAGTTGTCATCAAGTCCTCGTAGGTACGTCGTCCAAAGAGAAGTCCATCGCTTTGTGACATTCGCACGCCCATCGCCGCTCCAATCTCGGGATCCGGCCGATCAATGTTCTTCGCTGCCCAACCCCCAAAGGTGAAGTCGTCTCGGGTGTCCTCGTCGGCCCTGCCTGGCGCCTGCATCACGCCGTCCAGGGTCACGCTATTCATCACAACAATCTTCATATTGACTCCTTGAGTACTAGACAGTTCCGTACTCTAGCATTTGGAGAACGGAACTGTCTAGTACTATCTACGTGATGACGTTCTCTAGCGAGCCAGATGTTGTCGAAAGAACTCCTCGCGAAGCTCGAAAGAGAGCCACAATTCTCAAGGCCGCCCAAGAGGTTTTCTTCGCGAACGGCTACGTGGGAACCAGCATGGACCTAGTCGCCGCCAAAGCAGCGGTCTCTAAGCAGACGGTCTATAAGCACTTCACTAGCAAAACCGAATTGTTTCGAGAGGTCGTCACGAACGTCGTACGAGCCCGAGACGCTGGGATAACCATCGAGTTGTTCACTTCGGGCAACGGGTCCTTCGAGGAGCAACTTCGTTCCTTCGCCCGATTTTTTCTGGCGGGGATTATGCAATCTGACGTCCTCAAGTTGCGGCGGCTGGTGATTGGAGAGGCTGGGAGATTCCCTGACCTTGGCGAAGTCTTTTACAACCTTGCGCCCAAACGAGCCGGCGAACAATTGGCGCTCGTCCTTCGAGAGTTGAGCTCACAAAATGGGCTCGACGTGAAAGATCCGGTGATGGCAGCCGAGCACCTGCTCTGTCTCATCCTTTCGATCCCTTTGGACCAGGCCATGTTTCTTGGAGACCAGCACGGCATGACGGACAGCGTGCTCCAACGATACGCGGACGAAGGCGTCAGGGTTTTCCTGCGGGCATACAGAACGTAGTGGGCCGCTCGGGTCTCGATCCCGTCACGGTTAGAGAGTGTCCAGAGTGTCCAGAGTGTCCAGAAATGTCCAACGATTGTCCACGGCCTCAGCGACGTCTCGGGATGTGCTCGAGAGGCTTTTGAGTCGGCCATACGAGCTTGAATCGACTGTGGTCGCGAGTGCGCTCGCTGGGGAATCTTTGAGATTGTTTACCCCAACGACGATTGACCTCCGGCGTTCGGCGCGTCACGACCTAGGTGTGCCATTAGTGGCGCTGTTTCCAAGAATGCGAATCGAGCTCACGGAGACTGGTCGGTGAAACGGCGGCGGGTATATTTTCTCGGTGTACTACCTCGCCCCTCTTCGAGTTCCTCCGAACTCCATTTGGGCGAACAAATTGCAATGTGTACCGCGCCCGGGCGGCTGCGCGCCTGTTCCGTGGCGTGCACGAGATCGATGCCAACATGTATCGCATTGAGTTAGATCCGGTCGATTGCGAGTATCGCTCGAAGTGTCAGATGAAATCTTCGCGCGAAGAACGGGTCCGTGACCTGATTCCCGATACACGCGATTCCTCTGTCAAAAGCAGGTTGACCGTAAATGATGGTGACCCTATGCGGTTGGGGACTGATATTGAATATGTGACGATGCGTGGTCGGGTGGCCAGTTTGACGAAACGGTCAGCGCAAGGACATCAAGCCTTGGCGATGGTGCTCCTGCGTCTAGACCGCGCGGCTGCTGCTCCGGTACATCCAGTGGTGCGACGATGAGCAGCGAGTCGGAGAAGAGTCTGCTGCGCGGGCTGTGGATGCGCGTCTACGTTCCGAACCTGCTCATTGCTACCGGGCAGGGCGCGATGATACCTGTCCTGGTGTTCGCTGCGGATCGTGTGCACGCCTCTCCTGCGGCGGCGGGGCTCGTCGTGGCACTTAACGGCTTCGGCACCATGATCTTTGACTTGCCGTCGGGAAGGATAATCGCTCGACTCGGCGAGCGGAACGCAACACGGATCTCCGCGGCGCTGCTGGGGCTGGGTATATTGGGCTGCTTTTTTGCCCGCTCGTTTCCACTCTTCGTGTGTTCGTTACTCGTACAGGCCGCCGGTTGGGCGTTATGGAGTTTGGTCCGACTTACGCATTTGAGTCGGGTGGCGCCGGCGCTGGTACGGGGCCGAGCGTTATCGTTGTTCGGCGGCGTTATCCGAGCGGGCAACGTGATCGGTCCCTTTCTGTACGTCGTGATCGTAGGACGATCAGACGTCAACGGCGCATTTCTCATTTACCTGGCGTGCGTAGCCATCGGATTTACCTGGCAAGTGATGGCGCGCGATCGCACCGATCATGCCGCCTCGCACACCAAGACGGCTCCGGTCCAGACCCTTCGAATACTGAGCGACAATCGCCGCGTCTTCGCGACAGCTGGTGTCGGTGTCCTCGGCATAAGTCTCCTTCGAGGAAGTCGAAATGCCATCATCCCGCTATGGGCCGCCCACTTGGGACTCAGTGCGGCGCAGGCGTCGACCATCTTCGCCTTTTCGTCTCTTATCGATCTGGCTTTCTTCTATCCGGCGGGCGTAGTCTCGGACCGGTGGGGACGTAAGGCGGTGGCGATTCCTTGTATGGTCGTACTCTCGGTCGGTCACATTTTGGTGCCGTTCAGCCACGCTTTCTCGACCCTCTTTCTCGTAGCTTTGGTGCTCGGTTTCGGAAATGGCATGGGCTCGGGTATCGTCATGACCCTCGGAGCCGACTTCACACCGGCGGTAGGGCGCTCGTCGTTCTTGGCCGTCTGGCGCCTGGTGTCCGACGGGGGAACCGCGGTGGGCCCCCTCGTCGATTCGGGGATCGTTGCGGCGGGTGCTATCGCATTCGCGGGACCCGTGCTCGGACTCCTTGGTTTCGCCATGGCAATTGTCGTAGCCCTGCGCCTTGATGAATCGGCGCCGAACCGACAGCGAGAGGCCAGGGGTGACTGATCGAGGCGTACGGTGCAGTCTGGCGTTGGGACCTTTCGAGCTTTAAGTCGTTTAGATTGGCAGCAATCCGCCCACGGGGCTGAGTTCGGATTGAGTGGGCCGCTCGGGAATCGATCCCGGCACCTTGAGACCTGTTCAAGGCTGTTCGCAGGCGTCCGTCTCCCTCCATCTTTCCTAGTCAGAGCCTACAGAAAGATCGCCCACGTCCGCAGACGTGTCGTCCAATCTGCTCCGTAGCCTACATAATTGGCTACAAGAACTCGATTTTGGCCTTGTCGGAGTCATTCGGGTCGAAGACTCAGATGGTCGGACGACAGAGATGGCGATCGACATGCAGAGTCGCAGGTAATTCTCCACCAATAATTGGAATCGGACCTACAGCGGCATTCGTCCCCTTCTAAAGTTCGTCGACTGCACATCGTCAGCTAGCGAATTTGTCAACGGCTTCGTCCTTGCGGGTTTCTCGCCTGATCGTTTCAACGAAAAGTAGTGACTTTAGGTATAGGAACTTTGGACGTCGAAGACGCTAGGTTGAGCGCTATCACTCCAGAACGTCGGTGATCTTCCTCTACCAAGGAGAAGTACCGTGAATGACATTTCTTTCACAATCGCCAGTAAATCGGACGTTGAAGCGGCTGACGAGATTGTTCAGCACAAATGGGACAGTTTTGTCACGGGCGGCAATATTTCGTTGAATTTGACGAAGCCCTTCCCGTCGCGACTGGCGAAAACAGCCCTTGCGAATTGGGCGAGCGAGTCCTCCTCAGCGGTTGACACGACGAAAGTTCTCTCAGGTGCCATCGCTAAGGTCCATTCAACTGGATTGTCCCGACAAGATTCTGAAGCGCGCTATGCCGCAGCATTGACGAAGAGTCCCGCGGATAAAAGTCGATCGAACCACGACAGACAATTGGGCGACAACATCGAATTACACGAACAGAGGAGTTAGACAATGATCATTTTTGGAGCAGTTCTCATGTTGATTGGATTCATTCTTGGCGTACCAATCCTGTGGTCGATCGGTGTGATCGTGTTGATCATTGGCATTGTTCTGTGGATCATGGGGACAATGGGCCACATGGTGGGCGGTCGACGTCACTATTACTAGAGCGACGACGGTCGAGACGGCGCCCCGATCTGAATTCACAATGAGACTGAATTAACTTCAGTTGGCATTTGCTCAAACCTCAGTTCCTTTTGCCTCAGTGAGTACTCGACGGAAACAGTTGAATCGACCGACTCGCCGATGACAGCGACGTCGACGAAAAACTGGGATTCGAAAGCCGAGCCCTTTAGAAGTAAATCAGTTTCATCGGGGCGAATGTCTCGGTGGACTAGTGAGGAGACCAAAATGACAAAGCACGACAAAGTCAAGAACATCACCCAGATCGCTAAGGGCCGCGTCAAGGAGGCGACGGGAAAGTATCTGGGCGATGAAGAGATGCAGAGCGAAGGCCAGATGGATAAGGTGAAGGGCAATCTCAAGCAAGCGGGCGAAAAAGTCAAGGACGCGCTCAAGGAGTGATTTGAACGCCATTACCTTGGAGAGGGGACGACGGCTGTCCACGAAGGCTCTCGCTTCCGTTGCGGGCGGGGGTGCCCCAAAATAGTCGGCGTCTGCCTCCTTCGATAAGACGACTCAGTCACTGGACGGTCCGCTTTGCGGCGTCTCTTCGAGGGTGCTATCCGTCGTCTCCTAGAGTGCCACCTCGGTGAATTGATTTCTCGAGGTGCGCCATGCAACGTCACTATTCGGCTGTGCTTTGCAGTGGCGCGAGATAGGTGGATTCAAACCCACTACGTCGCTGCGGGCACAATGGGATTGCACGCCCCATTGGCTTTCCGGCTCGATTTTTCATCCTTGATGCATGACTCAACACGATTTAGCGAGTAGGGCTAGCCGTTCTTCCTCCATCATCTCTATGCGACTCGAACCGATGCACCTTGCCGTGACGAATTCACTGAGAAACGTCGCTCGGCGAGGAGGGGGGGTCTGCCTTAGAACGAGATTCCGCCAGTCGCGAAAAGGGCGATTGATGCGACGCTCATCAAAACGACGGTGAACCAGCCCAGAATGTTGGCCCAGTGTCCATTGACATATGTGCCCATCAATCTTCGGTCGTTTGAGATGACCAGTACAACCACCAGCAGGGGTGCCGCAATGACACCGTTGATAACGGCCACGAGGACGAGGAGCTTGATCGGATTGATGTTCAGGAGGCTGAGAGCGGTTCCGCCGATTGTTCCGACGCCGACCAGAACATAGAAGAGGGGGGCCTCGCGAAGGGATCGTGAGAATCCCCATGTCCTTCCCAACAAACCCGACAATCCCATCGAACCCGACGCGGCGAGAACGGGAACTGCCAGGAGTCCGCTACCGATGAAGCCCAGGGCGAAAATGACGCTGGCGAGACTTCCGGCGATTGGTTTGAGCGACGTGGCTGCTTGGGCGGCGCTCTGGATGTCAGTGATGTGGTGCACGTGCAGAGTCTCGGCGGTCGTCGCGATGATTGAGAACATGACGACATTGGAGAAGGCCATTCCTGAGAACACGTCGAGGCGACTAGTGCGCTGCTTGAGTTGAGCGCGATATCGGCTCCGCATCTGGAGGGTTGCTGGTTCGGAGCCACCTTCGGGCTCGTCGCGCATCTCCTCGAGGCGGTTGGCGCTTTGCCAGAAGAAGAGATAGGGAGAGATCGTCGTGCCTAGGATCGCCACCAGTAGCGCGATGTAGGCCTTGTTGTTAAGCACGTGGGGGGCGACACTGTAGTGATGGACTTTCAACCAATCGCGAGTCACGGAAACAACAACGACGACATAGACCACGAGTGTCGCGGCCAAGGACCTAAAGACCATTGCGATGCGAGCATAGGAACCCACGACCAACAAAACCGAGATGACGACCCCCGCGAGCAGAGCCCAAATCCAGGTCGGTCCCGCGTTGAGAAGATTCATTCCTGAACCGATGACGACCAAGTCTGCGGCAATGTTGAGGGTATTGGCGAAAATGAGAATGAGGAGGAGAAAACCGACAACCCACTTCCCGAACCGATGAAAGCGCTTGACGGCCAGTTCTCCCAAGCCCGCGCCCGTGGCCAGCGCTGTTCGATCACATATCTCCTGCACCGCCATCATGAGCGGAAAGGTCAAGAGCGCCGACCATAGTAACGACAAGCCGTATTGAGAGCCCGCTTGAGCATACGTAGCGATGCCCGACGGGTCGTCGTCGGACGCCCCAGTAATGAGACCGGGCCCTATAGCTCGTAAGTACTGGCGCCACGAGTGTCGAACGTTCGAAGGCTTATCTTCGCCGCCCGACTCTTGTCGGGTCGTAGGCGGAATCCTCATACGTCGTCACCTTTGATCACTACAGACTTTGCGATTGCTAAGTCAGTGGTGATGGAGGAACTACCTTTCGCGCAAGGGTTGCGGACGACCCGAACTTTAGCTGTCGGCCCCCGAAGGCGACGGAACACATGGCGAACCAAGCCCAGCCGATCAAAAGACCTCCGAGCACGTCGGTCAGCCAGTGCACACCCAGGAGTACCCGCGAACAGGAGATTCCCGTGGCCAGGCCAACGGCGAGTCCGGCGAGCGCCGCTTTGGCGCTCAGTGCTCTTCCTCTACCGATGACCAGTGCGTAAGCTGCGAAATACGCGGCGGATGCGACGGCGTGCCCCGACGGGAACGAAGGTCCACTGAATCCCGTGAGTTGGTCAAGAGTTGGTCGAGCTCGATCTACCAGGGCCTTGATCACGTTCGCCACTAGGAACTGACCTCCTACGACCAAGGTCAAGAAGATCACCACTGCGGAACTTCGTTGGCGGATGGTTTCGACGACGGCCACCAGAACGCCAAGGGGAACAATCCACAAAGCCCCACCCAACTGGGTGAGTTCGCGTAAGACCTGGTCGGAAAGGGATGTCGCGTGAGCCGCAGCGAAGACGCTTGCCGCTTCGTCCCACTTAGCCAAACCGGTATGGGTACGGATCATCACTAGGAGGACACCGACCCCCGCCGCCGTCGCGATGATCAGCACCACCGTGACGGCTAGTGCTACTCCGGTCGAAGATTCTGCTGACAAGTGCGAGTTCACGTACGTGACGAAACGTCGATGACGCCGCGACTCGGTCACAATCATGTCCGAACTCGCCGCGGGCGCCATGAGGTCGGCACGTGGCCAACGTAGCGCGATGGACCACGCAATAATTCCCGGGACGATTGTCGCCACTAATGAAATCAGCAAGCCTGTCACGCCACTACCTCGGGCGGGGGCTTCTGGGGGTCCGATTCAACTACTTTGGACGCATCTTGTGGCGAATGCTGACCGGCTCGTACTGCTTCGAGTTGTGCCGCGACCGACGCGCCGTATAGGAGTGCCACATTCGACAGCAGACTCCATATCAATAGAGCGACGATTCCTGCCAAGGGGCCGTACGTCTCACCGAAAGTGGAACTGGAGCGAAAGAACAAGCCCAATCCAATGGTGCAGAGCCCCCACAAGACAACCGACACTCCCGATCCAATGACGAGCCAAGAAAAATGTGGTTGTCGTCGTCGGGGCGACCAAAGAAAAAGGAGCGTCACTGCCACCGCGATCAGAATGAGTCCGAGGGGCCAACGCACCAGCGCCCAAGTCCTTGCGGCACCACCATTGCCAGAGAGTGAGAATACTTGCTGGCCAAATGCCAAACTGACGAAGGCTACCGCTATCAAGATGCCCACGCTCAGAGTGAGAATTAGCGCTCGGAAGTATTTCTTAAAGGTCGAACGATCCTGCTCAATCCCGTAGAGGCGATTCAGACCCCTCTCGAGTTGCCCGAGACCCGATGTCGCGGTGATCAGTGCGCCAGCTCCGCCAACTATCAGCGCCAGATAACGATGGTCAGCGGCCACTTGATGGGCCTGGAGGACCGCGGTGGTGAGTACGCGACCAGCGGGCCCCGGAATTGCCTGGCGCAAGGTTGCATCGATTGCGTTGCTGACACCGCCCTTGTGAAGGACTCGAGTGAGTCCGATGGCGGCAATTACTCCCTGAATTACGACGAGCGAGGTGAGGTACGCCATGGAACGAGCGTGACTGAATCCGTCAGAGAGGCGTAGGCGACGATACGAGTCGATGAGGAGTCGATTGAGCCCCACGGTTCGTAGTGTGCGGCGGAAGTCGTCGCCAGTCAAGCCGCGAGTCTCGGGCACAACCGAGGCGGTACTCATGGCTCCACTTCCCGAGGAACGCATACCACGAGAGATCCTGGTTGAATTTTCGCACGCAAGTGTTTTGTTGCCTTGCGGTCACCACCATCTAATTCGTAGACCGTTGGGCGACTTAGTCTGATATCGACTCGCTGACCTTGGGTCATCTGGGCCAGCGGTGATCTCTCAGCATGGCCGACGGCCATCCGAGCTAGTACCCGGGCCCATTGCATCGGGTTCTCTGCGGTGACGACACCGATTTCGAGAAGCCCGTCGTCGGGGCGGGAGTTGGGAAATACTTTCACGCCGCCAGCGAGTGAACCCATTTGGCCCAGAAGCACGCACGTCGCTCGGCCTTTGAACCACGTTTGCTTATCGACGGTAATGCGAACCTTGCGCGAATTCATTTGCGTCGCGTGTGTGCTGCTGACGACGTAGGCAATGCGCCCGAAGTGTTCCTTCAGGGTGTCGTCGGCGTATCGCATCATCAGGGCGTCAAACCCTACTCCTGCCATGACAGCGAACCTCTCTCCGTTCAACACCCCGACGTCCAAGCGGCGCGTATCGCCCTGGAGACCGATGTCGACGGCACTCACGAGATCAATTGGGATATTCAAATTGGTCGCCAGAAGATTTGCGGTGCCCGCTGGCAGTATGGCGAGCCTCACAGCCTCACCGGCGATGGCGTCAACACACCGTTGTACTGAACCGTCACCACCCCAGATGAACAGTAGTTCTGTACCGTTTGCGACAGCTTTGCGCGCCAGCACGGGGATCTGGCGGCTACTTTTCACCTCGTACCACGGGGGATTGGTATAGCCACGGTCCTCCAGCACATGGCGCAATTCACGAAGGCCACCCCCGAGTGACTTCTTCTTGTGCGCGATTATCGCAATCTTCACCATGCTGTTACCCGATCGATCGGCTTCGTGTTCGGCGGGTCACTGGAAGGGCCCGGTTGCGGATTCTCGCCGGTCCGCGCGGAGACGACACGAATCATGATGACCGCAGAGCACAGGGCCCCAATTCCCACTACCGCCCCCGCCAGCACGTCGGTGACGTAGTGTTCACCGCGATATATCCGTGACGCCCCTACGGCAATCGCGAGGAGAGCAGCGAGTAATCACGCGGCGACCCGTACACCGCGTTGAGTTGTGGATGCACTAACTAGCACTGCCAACCCCCCGTACAGAGCAATTGCTGCCGCGGTGTGGCCCGACGGGAAGCTGAAAGTTGACGGCGTTCCTCCGAGGTGGCGTACCGAAGGACGAGGACGGCCAACAATGGTATTGACGGTGATGAACACAGAGAGTTCGATTGCGAGGCTCGTTGCTAAAATGAACGCCTTGCGCCCCCAATGGCGAAACAACAAGATGAGTGTGACTACGACAGCGATTCCAGCGACCGTAAGGGTGTCCGCGGCAAATGTCACGCACGTGGTGACAAAGTTCCAGGCGTTTGATCCATGGTCAATGAACCAGAGATTGACGCTGTGATCCCAACTACCTAGGGCACCATGCTCGAAGACGTGGGTAACAAGTAGTCCAGTGGCCGTCACGAAAGACGTCAATATGGCGAAGGCAGTGAGATACATCAGAACGAAGAACCGCAAAGCGCGTCCGCCGGTCAGAGTAAGTCCCCATCTGTGGGCGTGTCCTCCAGGCCGGGGATCGAGAATGGTGAGGCGCAAGTGTTGGTTGGTACCAAAGTCTTCGTTGTCAATCGAGTGCACTACTCCGCCATCCACTTTTCCTCCTTCGCCACGCAGAAACGGGGAAGATTCTGAGCAACGATTGCTTTCGCTGTGGATGCTGTCCTCTGGACGAACTTCGTGCTTTCTTGATGGGTAGCCCTTCGAGAGCCAGGTGTGACGGTATCTCCGTACACCAGAAGCGATTGGGATTGATATGTCCCAGCACTAAATCTCAAACGGCTTGCCACTCGTCAGTCGCTCAGCCAACGTCGTTAGGCGGGACTGAATCACAGTGGGTTTGGCGTTGACATTTGCTTTATCTGAACCGCAACATTTTCTCTCGAGATTGTCACGGTCGCGACCGTTGGGAACCACGAGCGTGAACGTTTGAAGTCTTCGCGTGGGGTCCGGTGGGCCGCCCGAGTCTCGATCCCGGCACCTTGAGAGTGTTTCCAGATCGTCCAGGGACGTCTATCAGCGTCCAGATTTGTTGGCCGGACGAAGGGCATTGTCGGCCAACGTCTACCGAAGTCCACTCACGTTTGTTCTCGTGGCTAGAGCTCTGGTTCGTGTCAAGGTCACGTCGCCATCAAGTTTTGAGGAACCGACGGTGAGGGCGCCATGGTGAACGAAAGCGCCAGTTGCGTTCACAATGCGACGAACCATTTTTAGTGGATTTTGTGAGGACGTCTCGGCCACTCGTCTGCACGCATAGTGGGAATCCTAGATGCCATTGAGCACCAGGCGGGCACCTCACAGAGGACAGGGGCGGTGAGCGGCCATGGACACCGGACAACTCACGAGCCCCCAAGTCATTGGCTTTCATTACCCGACGACGCCACACCCGACGAGGTCTACTATGAAACACGCATCACAATCGGCGGCTCGTCTGAACCCGTTGCAAACAATCTGCTCACTTCCGCCTGATTCGCGCGTAACGAGTGCGCCGGCGACACGCGCTCGGCACCACCCGGTCAGTCGGCTCGAGTGGATCCTCTCGCACCGAGCGAACTCACCCCCCTTCCCCGGGTCGCACGCTTCGTAGACATCACCTCGGAGTTCAATGTTCGTCTCGTTGGCGAGCCGCGTGGTCAGCGTTGTCCTGCACGTCACCATCTTGGTCACGAAAGGCCGCCTTGGCGGCAACGGTTGCGGTTATTAGTTTTCGGTGTCACTCGTCTCACTCATGAAGTAAAATCTGTCCGCGGGTGTCTCATGCCGGTCCGACGGTTGGCGTATGGTCACATCGTGCCAACGCGTTTCACAGGGGAGGGTGCGTTGCTCTACGACAGTCTCGGCTGGATTTTATTCTTGATCCCGAAAGGATGACGAACGCGATGAATCGGCATCAAACACTCAAATTACTGGGACAACGCCGTTACTCGTCAGCATTGGTTGAATGGTGAGGGACCGTAAGAGTCGCCGTGATTTGAGCCTGTGAATTTGGTCTCCATGAACAAGGGCTCACTTACTCAATTTCGGTCCACCCGACTCACTCGTATGTTTTTGCGTCGGATTGTCAAGGGCAGTACAGCGCATCGTTTTTTAAAGATCGTTGCAATTGCTGTTTCCTGCGCTGTGCTCGTGGCAATGATCGTGATGGACGTTTCGGCGTCGCCAAACGCGATGACTGCCAAGTCGAGCCTTAGCCAGCCGTTCGGCTTTGGGCGCTACCAGCGGGATCCGACTGGTTCGACCACAACCACATCAACAGCCACGACAACTACCTCGACCACTTCAGTTGCAACGTCTGGTGGTGATGTCGGCAACCCGGGTGCCTCGACGAACACTTCGACTGCCATCTCCACCGGACCCGCCAGCGCCGCGTCAGGCGCGTCTCATACATCGCTCAAAAACCAAACGATCACCTTTACCTCCACTGCGCCGACGAATCCGACGGTCGGTGGCACCTACAGCGTGAGTGCCACCGGTGGGGGTTCGGGGAACCCTGTTACCTTCTCGATCGCCTCCTCTTTCGCCTCGGGGGCGTGCTCCATCTCGGGTGCCACGGTCAGCTTCACTGTCTTAGGAAAGTGCGTTGTTGATGCCGATCAAGTAGGAAACTCCAAATTCAACGCCGCGTCACAGGCTCAACAGGAAATCGCGGTGACCGCGGGACAGATCAACAGCGCGCCAGGTCCGGCCTCTGGCCTCTCTCTCTTGTTCGACGCGACATTCAATCGCACGGGCCTCGATATGTCGATCTGGCAGACGTGCTACCCGTTTGGATGCACAAACTTTGGTAATTCCCAGGAGGAAGAATGGTATGCCGCCTCCCAAGATCAGGTGTCCGGTAGTGCCCTTCACCTCGTCGAAACGCAAACGCCCACACAAGGAACGACCGAGAGCGGCGCGCCCGAGACCTACTCGTATCGGTCTGGAATGGTGACGACGTACTCGTCCTTTAACTTCACCTATGGCTATTTGCAGGTTGTAGCCCGGATCCCGGGCGGCACCGGTACCTGGCCCGCGCTCTGGTTGCTGCCAGTCAACAGGGCCTGGCCACCGGAGATCGACATGATGGAGAACTGGGGTAGCTCGAACGCAATTCAGTCCACGGTTTACTGGGGGACGTCGGGCGACCCGCAGCAGGCCCATCAGGAGGTCGCGTCGAATAACAACCTCACGATTGGTTGGCACACTTATGGATTGAGGTGGGAGCCCGGCTCACTCACCTGGTATCTCGATGGTCAGGTCGTCGACACCTACACGGGAAGCAAAGTCCCGAGCCAGGCAATGTACTTCTTGGCCAATCTCGCCATCGACGGGTCGGCGGCTTCCAATAGCTCTTTCGACATCCAATCAGTGCAGATTTACCAATAAGTTTCGGTATCGGTAACTCCCATTCACGTCCTACCTTCAGGGGCCAGCATCGCGTGTTTCCGGGGCAAGAGAATCGTTGGCACGATCGAAGGCAACTTGATATCGCCGCCAGCTTCGAGGAGCAGACTCGGTGCTGAGGGGCACTCGCAGGTCGGCGAGCCCAGCCAAGTTTGTCATGTCCGTCAGTTTTACAAACATCTGGTGGGCCGCCCGGGTCTCGATCCCGGCACCTTGAGAGTGTTTCCAGAACGTCCACTGACGTCCATCAGCGTCCAGATTTGTTGGCCGGACGAAGTGCAATGTCCACCTACGTCCACTCACGTTTGACCTCGTGGCTCGACAATTGACCAGATCAACGCTCGTTTCAAGGCCAAGTCAATATTCAATTTCGAGAGGCTGACGGCGAGGGATTTGAGTTGCGACTGGGGAGGGGTAGAAAGTCTCATGGGATTCCCTCTCCAGTTTTCCGGCGCCACGCTTTGTCCTCTGGCTCCCAAATCATGTCGACGTCGATGGCCAGAACCAGTTCACCTGAAGCTGGATTGACTCTCACCTTAGGGGAGGCCGCATACTTGCTTTGTCGCGCAATGGCGCGACGACGAGGGAGTACGAGGCATGGAAGAAATCAGCATCGGAGAGTTCGCACGGCGCTCGCGCTTGTCGGTCAAGGCACTGCGCCTCTACGACGAACTCGGTGTGTTGAATCCTGCACGCGTCGACAGAAACACTGGCTATCGGTACTACGACGTCGCGCAGCTCGACGTCGCGCGTCTCGTCGCGATGTCGCTCCAGCTCGACTTGCCGCTTGCCGCGATCAAGGAACTGCTCGCATGTGATCCAGTGGACGCCGCAGAGCAGATAGCGGTGCACTGGCGGTCGGTCGAGTCCGCGCACGACGCGCGTCGAGAACTCGCGGACTACCTGGTCAACAAACTAGGAGGAAGGAGGTCCGTCGTGTATGAAGTAGCCACACGAGAGATACCTGAGCGCAGCGTGCTCTGCCTGAAACGCTATGTCGACGAACCGGGCGCGTGGACGCTCGGCAAGGAATTCATCGCGATCCTTCGCGAGCGACCACTGCCGCAGATGGAGGGCCGTGAAGGTGCGATGTTCTCCATCTACTGGGGCGAGGTTAGCGCCGACAGCGACGGTCCGGTGGAGTGGTGCAAGCCGGTCCCCGAGGCGGATACGCAGGCGCTCGCGTCGCACTATCCGGAGTTGACGTTGCGGACCGAGCCCGCACATCGCGAGGCCTTCGTCGCGCTAGCGAACGACGCGCTATCGACGGGCCCGGGCGGGAACCCGGGCGCGCAAAGGCAGCTCGTGTCGGAAGCTTTGCGTGTGTGGGCAGAGAATGGCGGTATCAACCCCGACAGTCTCACCCTGAAGCCCGAGGATCTTGGAATACGAATCACATACCTCGCGAATGGGCCGGTCACTGAAACGAGCCCGCCCTACTGTGACTTCGCCGTGCCGTTCGCCCTAGCCAGCTCGTAGATCGCGAGTACGCACCAACAACCCGTCCTAGACTTACCCCCAGAGAGCGAGCGTAACCGTGACCTACGTAGTTGAGAGTGAATCGCTTACTAAAAGATTCGGCGAGGTGTTGGCCGTCGACGACCTGACCTTCAACATCGAAGCGGGGACGATCACCGGGTTCCTGGGACCCAACGGTGCCGGGAAATCGACCACTCTGAGGATGTTGCTCGGTCTCGCGAAGCCCACGCGCGGTCACGCCGCAATTTTTGGCAAACCTTACGATGAGCTGGAGACGCCCGCGCTTCGCGTCGGTGCTGTTCTTGAGGCCACCGATTTTCATCCCGGGCGCTCCGGGCGCGACCATCTTCGAATGCTGAGTCGCGCCGTTGGCCTGCCCGACGCCAGAGTCGACGACGTCCTCACGCTCGTCGAACTCCAAGGTGCCGCGAAGCGCCGCGTCAAGGGGTACTCGCTCGGCATGCGCCAGCGTCTCGGTCTCGCCGCGGCGTTGCTCGGTGATCCCGACCTGTTGGTGTTGGACGAACCCGCGAACGGACTCGACCCTGAGGGGGTGAGGTGGCTGCGGGATTTCTTGCGCGACTTTGCCTCGGGGGGCAAGACAGTCCTGATATCGAGTCACGTCCTCGCCGAAGTCGCCCAGACCGTGGATCAGGTTCTCATCATCAATCACGGGCGGCTGGTCACCGAGTCGACGCTCGACGATTTGACCGCCCGGGTCAGTGGGGTAGTGCGGGTGCAAAGTCCCGAGATTGAACGATTGGACGAAGTACTCAAGCGCCAGGGACTCGTCACCACGAGGAGTAACGACCACGCCCTCGTGGTCCAGGGAACGACGAGGGAGCACGTGGGCGACGTCGCGTTCTCCTCGGGAGTTGCCCTCCACGAACTTGTGACCGAAGGCTCGTCCTTGGAGGAGATATTCCTCAATCTCACCTCGGATCAAGTCCAGTGATGAACCAATTGCGCGCCGAGTTGCTCAAGATCCGCTCGACTCGCACGACAATCGGTCTGCTACTGGGGCTGATCGCCCTCGCGCTCTTGTTCATCATTTTGACGTGCACGTTGTCGCCGATGTCACAACTGCTCACTGAGCAGAACCAGTTGAGTTTGCTCAGTTTCGGGAGCATCGCGGGCGTCTTTTCGGCGCTCGCGGGCATCATGTTGTTCACCAGTGAATACCGTTTCGGCACGATTCGCCCGACGTTGTTGTTCAGCCCGAGCAGACGTCGTCTGATGGCCACGAAAATCACTGCCGGGGCATTGTCGGGACTCGTCTTTGGCGTCATCGGTGAGGGACTCGTCTTCTCGATCGGGATGATGATCCTCAAGATCCGGGGCGTCTCAATCGTCATGAGCGGCGCCAACATCGCTGAACTGCTCGTGGGCGCAGTGGTGGGGACCGCCCTCTGGGGCGTCATTGGCGTGGCGGTCGGGGCTGTTTTTCCCAATCAAGTTGGGGCCGTCATATCCCTACTCGCCTGGGGCTTTGTCGTGGAGAACCTGGTCTTTGGCTTTCTGCCCAAGCTCGGACGGTTTCTGCCGGTGCACGCGGCGGACGCGATGATGGGGCAAATTGAGCCCAAACTCCTCCCCGGTGACGTGGGAACCATCATTCTCATTGCGTGGTGTTTCGCTCTCGCCGGCGTCGGAGTGGTACTGCTCAAGCGGCGCGACGTCAATTAGCAAAGATCCAGGTTTTTCGCAACTGAAGTCGTTGCTAGGGAAATTGTCCAGAGCCAATCTCCTGAATCAAGGTCCTCAGTTCAGGCGGGTCCAGCCAATCAGGCAGGGCGAATAGGGAATCTCATTCCAACTTGCAAGTGTCGCGACCGTTGGGATGCACGAGTGTGATCGTTCAGAACATGTAGTGGGCCGCCCGGGTCTCGATCCCGGCACCTTGAGAGTGTTTCCAGAACGTCCAGGGACGTCCATCAGCGTCCAGATTTGTTGGCCGGACGAAGTGCAATGTCCACCAACGTCCACTGAAGTCCACTCACGTTTGACGTCGTGGCTAGGAGACTGTTGAATAACGCGAGATTGGTGCGTATTCTCAGGGTTGCAAGTCCGGGACATGTCTAAATCGAAGCGCCGATGTGAAGAGGGTCGAAGTCGGCCACCCTGGTGGGCAGTGCCCGTGATGTGGTCCCTTTATTGACGACCTGGACTTGCGCTGTCTTAGGTGGTGGCCAGTTGCCAACCCGCGTCGTGGATGAGCCCTAGGTTGACCAGTCGTCTCAAGTTGATGGCGGCGACCCGGGTGCTGAGTCCCATCTGGTTCCTCTTGACGCCGCGGAATCTGACTCGGCGGTAGTGGTCCCTCACGAGCCACGCAATCGATCTTTCGACCATCGGTCGATACTTTCGATAGTCCAAAATGAAGTCGCCATCTCGCCAGGCGCGTCGCGACTCGACGAGTTGGGCGTCGTGAAGCGAGAGGGTGAAGTGGCGTCCGTGGCGGGCCGTCGTGCAACGAGAGCGCAGGGGGCACTTCGCGCATCGCGCGCCGAAATTGGCGTTGCGCTTGGTGGTCATCGCGACGACGTGACCGGCCGGACAGGTGACGCTCGCGCGGTCCTCGTCGACGACGAAGTCGTCGCGCTCGAAGCCGCCCGCAACCGCGCTCGCGCTCGGGTGGGGTTTGATCGCGCGTTGATGACCGCCGCGTCCGAGCGCCGCCAGGGTCTCGCCCGAGGCGTAGGCGGAGTCGGCGAGGACCTGGAGACCGGGCTCCTCATCTTTCAGTAATTCGACGCCCGTGGGTCCGTCGGGAGTACTCGCGGGGGTGAGTCGGGCTCCGGTGATCAGACCGGTCTCGGGCTCGACCACCAGGTGCGCCTTGAAACCGTCGCGGTAAACGCTGCGCGACTTGTGCATGTGACGCGCCTCGGGATCGACCACCGAGATCACGCGGTCTTTCGCCACTGCGCGCACGATGCGCCAGTGACCCTCGTCGTCGAGCTCGACGTCCTGGCCCGCCACGAGTGCGAGGAGCGACGTCGCGGCGACGCCCTCGTCATCTTCCACGTCCTCACACTCGTCGAGCAGACGCCGCGCGTCTGCGACCAGCGCGTGCACGAGTTCGGCGCGGGCCACCTCATCGTCCCAGGCAATTGTTGGCTTGGCGGGGGTGTCGTAGTCGTGGGCGAGGAGAGCGACACCACTGGCTCCCGGCACGACCCGACGCACCCGTCGGATCGCGGCGATCAATTGCGTGACGGTGTCCTGGGTCGCGACGGCGTCGTCGAGCAACGTCGAGTCCAGCGCCCGACGGGTCTTGCCCTGTAACACCCCGGTGGCGTCGATCACCGAGCGCACCGCTTCGAAGATGCGCTCGGGGCGAGTGGAGTTGCGCAATCTCGAACGCCAGTAGGTGAGGACCGAGTAGTCAAAGCCCGTCTCGTCGAGGGCGAGTCCACAGGCCACCTTCCAGCTGATCCGGTCGGTCAGGGCGCGCGCCGCGTCGCGGTCCGAGAGTCCTTCCAGGGCCTGGAGCACCATGACCGACGCCACCGTGTCGGCCGGAATCGAGGGACGACCGCGCGTGGAGGTGAAGAGGTCCTCGAACATCTCGTCGGGGAACAGGTCGTGACGGTGGTCGGCCAAGAAGGCCTCGACACTGCCCTCGCGAACGAGTTGGCGACACAGCGCCGACGCGTCGAGTAGTTCACGGTTGAGTTCGCTGAGTCCTTGCATGCATCAATTCTCGACGCCGCGCTCCACGAAGTCCGGCATTTCGCGGCGAATTATTCAACAGTCTCCTAGACAGTTGGCTAGACCAGGGTACATTTCAAGGTCACCTCATTGTTCAGTTTCGAGGGTCTGATGGCGAGGTGTGCGACTTACAACTCGGGCAAGCATAGATGTTGGCTCAGAGGAATTGCTTCACAGCTTTCCCGGGACGATTTACTCCGGGGGTCGGGTGGATCTAAGGAGGATTGTCCGGGTTCGTGTGCCACATGTACTCGGCGTCGCGCTTGCCGCCAGGCGAGGCCCTTTCGTGGGGCTGCGGTCATACAACAACATGCGCGTGCACGACCCTCCAGTACTGTTTGCCAATGGGTCTCCACCAACTACTTTCACGCCACGTTCTCCACGTCGGCTTCACGGTCGCCGCCACTTTGAGTCCGTTCGCACTGACGTCGGTGGCACAGGCGACTCCGACGACGACCACATCTTTGGCTCCAGGGACCGAGGCCACGGTTGCGCCACTCCCTCTCAACACCGGTGTGACGGGGGGCGAAGTGAGTGCCATCTCGTGCACGGCTCCGGGACAGTGCGTGGCCGGTGGCGTTGAGTATCTGAGAGCAACCGTGCAGCACGCGGTGCTGAGCACCGAGACCAACGGCATTTGGGGGAAAGCACAGGTCGTGGGCATGTCCGCACCAGCCGTTGGCAGCTCGGTATTCGTCGAGCACGTCGTGTGCCCGCGAATGGGAGCGTGCGTGGCCCTGGGCCAGGTCGACTCGACGAGCATCGCCAGTTCGGGCGCGCAATTCTCGTCGTTTCTTGTCGTTCAGCACGGGTCGAACTGGAACAAGGCTCAAGTGATCCCGACCACGGGGCTCGGCGTGCACCCGAGTTACCTTCTCACCGCGATGGCGTGCGAGAAGGCTGGGTCGTGTGTGATGGCCGGGACGCTCCTAGTGAACGGTACCGCTGATCGCGTGTTCTCTCTCACCTGGCATAACGGGCGGTGGAGTGCCCCCTCCTTCCTCAGTGGCGCCGCGCTGGGTGCTCGGGCGAAGTTGATGTCGCTGGCGGCGCTCAGTTGCGTGGGTTCGTGGTGTGAGGGAATCGGCCTCTATACGACGGCGCTAAGCACCTCCGCATCGACGGGCCACAACATCGGGCCCTACGGTGTGACGTACTCCGGCGGGCGATGGCACACGATGCACTCCCTGGGCGCATACCGCGCTAGTACGAATGTGAGCTTGCTCGGGACAATCTCGTGTACGAGCGTGGGGACGTGCGTGGCGGGTGGCGAGAGCGACGCGACGAAGGGTAACGGAAGTACGGCTGTGGCGACCGAGGAACGCAGCGGTCACTGGTCGGCGCTGTATGCGTTGCCCTTTAAGGGTGCGAACACGCTGGAGACGGTCTCATGCACGAGCGCGAGTGCGTGTACGGGGATCATCACCCACACTGGGGGCAACTTCGCGGGAGTGGTGACGATGAGTGCGAGCCGGCACTGGAACGTGAGCACCCCGGCGAGTACGCCGGGGTGGAGCAGTTTGCAGGGTTGGGCGATGTCGTGTGTCGCCCGACAGTGCACGATTGTGGGTTCGGGCACGCAAACCGCGGCGGGGTCATCGCTGCCCGTGGTGATCACCCCGAGCGCGGGATAGCTCTCACCAAGGGCTCTTCGAGAGTCCTCTGATGAGGCGGCAGGATCGCTCAGAACTTTTAGCCAGCAGGGCAAGCACTCTCGTTCAGTTCTCATCGCCTAGCGGACTCTTCTCGGTGACCCGAGGAGCCCTCGCTGCCGTCCTTCAGCCAGATAGGCGGCTCGGACAAATCAATCAACCAAGTGGGTGGAGTAGGAATTTCTTCGCAACCTGTAAGTGTTGTGACCGTTGGGAATCACGAACGTAAACGTTCAGTGTCCTCTAGTGGGCCGCCCGGGTCTCGATCACGGCACCTTGAGAGTGTTTCCAGAGCGTCCAGGGACGTCCATCAGCGTCCAGGTCTGTTGGCTGGACGAAGGCGAATGTCCACCAACGTCCACTGACGTCCTCTCAGGTTTGACCTCGTGGCTA
>CAVTHY010000003.1:0-789058 GCA_963734655.1 uncultured Acidimicrobiaceae bacterium
ACCCGATACATACATCAAGATCGTTTCGAGCACGGCACCATCATGATGATGATGGCGACGTCGATCATCGTTGGTCCGCTGGGCAACTACTTCGTGCCGCTCATGATTGGTTCACGACGCATGGCGTTCCCGCGAATCGAAGCGTTGAGCTTCTGGATCTTCACCGCCGGGTACATGGTGATTTTCTCGGCACTGCCGTACGGTGGTTTTCCGACCGGTTGGACCGGCTACGCGCCGCTGCAGACCCAGGCGGGCCCGGGATGGTCTCCTACCTGCTCGGCTTTGCGGTGATCGGTATCGGAATGATTCTCGCTGGTTTCAATCAGGCCGTCACGATCATCAACTATCGTGCCCCAGGCATGACATGGAGTCGGGTGCCCGTCTTCGTGTGGTCGATCCTGGCGACCGCGGCGCTGATGACCTTGGCGACGCCGGTGCTGTTCGCGGGCGGACTCTTTGGGCTCCTCGACAAGACCGTGCAGACCGCCTTCTACGTGACGAGCACGGTGGTAGTTCGTACCTATGGCAGAACCTCTTCTGGTTCTTTGGCCACCCCGAGGTGTACATCATGGCCTTACCGGGCTTCGGTATCGCTGGGGAGATTGTTGCCAGTGTTCTGTCGACGCCCGCTCTTCGCCTATAAGGTCTCGGCCGCCGGCATGATCGGCGTGGCGTTGCTGTCATTCTTCGTCTGGCAACACCACCTCTTCCAGAGTGGCATCAACCCCGACATGCGACCGCTGTTCATGTTGACCACGGAGTTGATCTCGATTCCGACCGGCTTCATCTTCCTGGTGGGCATGGGCACGCTCTATCGAGCGAAGATACAGACTCGAAATACCGATGTTGTTCGTGCTGGCGCTATTCTTCAACTTCCTCATTGGTGGAGTGACGGGCGTGTTCCTCTCCGACGTCCCGGTCAACGTGACGGTGCACGGCGGGTTCTTCGTCCTGTCGCACTTCCACTACACCATCATGGGAGGACTGCTCTTCGCCTTCATGGCCGGTCTGTACTACTGGTTGCCGAAGATGACGGGTAAGATGATGAACAAGAAGATCGGCAAGTGGCACTTCTGGCTGATGTTCGTCTTCTTCAACCTGACCTTCTTCCCGATGTTCATCATCGGCCTGCTGGGTCAGCCGCGACGTGTGTTCACGTACGCGACGAACCTGCAGGGGCTGAACGACTTCTCGTCGATCAGCGCCTTCATCCTCGGGTTCTCGTTCCTGGTGTTCTTCTACAACCTGGTGTAGTCAATGTGGATCAAGCCCGAGATGGCGCCAGCGAATCCCTGGGAGTCGCTTGGGACTGGAGTGGCAGACCGCGACTCCGATCCCGGCGTACAACTTTGAGCGATTCCGGTCATCATGACCGACCCGTATCGCTACAGCGAGGAGGGCGCTCCGGCGTACGCGGACTTCGGAACGAAGGACTCGCCCGATCCGTCAACCCACACAATGGCTTAGGTCGAAGGAGACACAACAATGAGCAATTCAGTAATTCAATCGGGAGAACCGAGTCAGAGTCCCGAGGAGCGCGAGTACGAGATGCGCGCGCTCATCAGTTCGATCTGGACTGGCGGGCGACTCTTCATCGGGATCTACACCTTCATGCTGGCGTCATTGGTGTTCTCGTACTTCTATCTGCGTTCGAGCAACAACGGACTGCTGTGGCGACCCGACCACGTGACGGCACCGCGCGCCTTCGGCCTCTTGATTTTTGGGTTCAGCTTGGTGACGGGCATCTTGGCCTACGTGGGTCGCAAGCGACTGGTGATGGGATCGTTCACGGACTTCAGCGTGGCGGCGTGGACGGGGGTGAGTCACTGCGCTGATTGCATTGCTGTTGCAGATCATGGAGCTGAGCCACTTGGACTTTTTCCCGGGTTCGAGTGGCTACGCGTCGACGTTCATGGGATTCGCCGTGATGAACATCATTTCACTAGTGATTAGCGCGTACTGGTTGAGACGACGGTGGCGCGGGGAATGCGGATCCGTCGCGAAGTGGAAGGGGAGAACCCCGAATTCTCCAGCAATCCGCGAGCGCGCGCGTTTCGCGCGGACGTCGCGGCGATGTCGTATTTTCAGGTGTTTCTGGCCCTGGCTGGCGCGTTGTTGTTCGCGATGTTCTACTTGATGTAGTTCGATGCGGGCCAGGTAGTTTTTAAGTGAGATGAAAGAGGTAGCCGAAAATGTTCGGAACTGATGCGTATTTCCCGGCACAGTTGGAGACCTTGGTCATCCCGTTGGCGGTTCTATTCGGTGTTCTTCTCTGGGGTTTCTTTCAGCGTAATCCTTCAGAATGAACTTCGTCGGAAGTGACGAAGCCCCCTAAGGCCTGGGTTCCCGGCCTTCGGGGGCTTGTGTTCGTCATCAGTGTCGTTCTATGGTGGTGTCGTTCGGTGTCCCCTCCCATGTGGGGCTGGTCGTTTGGCTACGGATTCGTCCAATCCATCCAGTTCTGCATCTTCGGCTTCGGTGCCCCCACGCTATTGGTGGTGGGCGCACCGTGGCTGGGCGTCGCAATCGTCGCGGCTACGTCGACCTCAGGGCACAGCCCGCGTGGTTACCGTCGTTGGAATGCGCGTCGGGTGCGCGAAAGGGCACAGACTGCGAACACTGGTGGCGGCGGCAGCGGTGATCGCGGTCGACCTTGTTGTGGCGCACCGCGCCCCTGGTGAACGCCCTGGTGCACCATCATTGGCTAGTTGTCCATCGAGGCCGTCACGCTCTTCATGCCGACTGTGTTCTTGATGGTCGAGATCGTCGAGTCGCCACCGTTCTCTCCGGGTATATCTCGTCCCTACCGCATTGGTGTCGCCGCAGTGGTGATGTGGTCGGCGTGGGTGGTGGCGTATCTCGCGGGTATGTCGCACGATTCGTGGTACACGGCGTTTCATCACGTCGCGGGCACGGGGAATCTCGGCGACCGCTGACCAACAACTCAGCGCGGGATTCGTCTGGTTATTGACGGCCTCGGTGTTCGTTCCGATCGTCTTTTGGAACCTCGTTCATTGGCTGCAGTCCGAAGAGGATCCCGACGAGGAGATCGTCAAGTTCTTTCGCCAGGAGCGAGAACACGGTTTCTTCGGTAGCGCCAACTGATTGACTCGCCGCGGCTCGGTCGGCTCAGGTTCCCGGTAGTCGCGCCAAGCTCGGGATGTTGATCGGCGTGAGAGTGGTTCCCAGCATCGAAGATGCCGCGGACAAGGTCATTGACGATCGTCGTGTGTTCGATCGCGAGGGCGTTTTCGAATTAGGCCGAGTTTGTTGTCGCTCGAGGTGGAACGGTGTCGAGCCGAAGTAATTCCTGATGGCGACGATGGCACCGACCGCGTCGTAGGTGATCCATTTGACGGTGGCGGCCATCGCGAGGTCCACTTTCTTGCCCGCGGCTCGTGTCGATGGGCTGGATGTTGTTAGTCATGTCGTAGACCGGTCCGCTGGCGAAGGAACACGCGGTCTGGTCCTCCAGGAGGTAGTTCTTCACCGTGGAAGGTTGGCCGCCAGCCAGCGTGTGATTCATCTCGTCGCGGTAGAAGCTGAAGCTCTCCTTGAGCGCGAAGACACAGGGCGCCGTGTCGCCGTTGATCTGCTTGATGACGCCGTTTTGTTGCGAGATGTCTTGGGCCTTGGTGACGTGATGGGGAAGGTCCGTGATCACTGAAATGCCACGACGACGACGATGCCGACGGTCGCGATGAACCATGGCCGCCGGTACCAGACCGCGCGTAGTGCCGAAAGTGACGTGCTGGGCATCGAGCCCGGGTCGAACTGGATCTCGTCGGGGTCAGTCGGGCGCATGAGTCATTGCATCAGACTAACGGCCTCGAGTTCGATGCCCTTGGGCGAACTGCGCGATATTGGCGCGTACTGAGGGAAAATACGCCCGCCGAGCTCTCGTGCGCGAAGGGCGTGGCCAGCGGCCGAGAGTTGCAGGTGGGACTGACGAAGTAGAGCGACGGAATTATGTCCGACTTCGTTGGCCGTGGCCCCGACTTACTTGGATCCCGAAGGACGTCCAAACGTTGTTGAGAGTGGCGAGGAGCCGTCAGGAAGTGAACGTTGCTCCGTGGCTCAGTCCCGTGGCCGTCAGCGCCAGCGGGATCGCGCTGACGCCGTAGGAGAAGGGGTCGGTGTTGACGATGTCGACCTCGACGTTGCGCGCTTTGGCGCCGAGGTCGGCCAGAGCGCACGAGTTCGGCGCCCAGCGACGGGGCAGATGTCGTTGCAGTTCTTGTTGAAGAAGGCGATGACGTCACTTTACCCTTTGGCGGCGGGCGTGAGGCGGCGCCGTGTTGGTCGGTCAAGGTGAAGTGCGGTACGCGTGCGGTGCCGATGAACTTCAGTCCGATGAACGCTTGGGAGGCGGTGATCACACTGGGCACGGTGGTGGTGCCGAAAGGGGAATCGTCGAGGGTGTGGTGAACGTGGTGGGGGTGCTGGAAGTCGGCAGGCCGACGTTGCCGAAGTAGTGTTCGACGAGTGCGCCGCCGCCACCCAAAACGACCATGGCCGCCAGAATGCCCGCGCAGCGAACTTCTGGGGGATTCGTCCGATGATGCGACCCGCGCCGGTCTCGGAGGTCAGGCGGAGTTCCTCGCGAAAAATGGCGCGACGCTGGTCGTCGCTCAGCACGCTGTCACCCGGGTGTCTGTCGTTCATACGCAGGGCCAAGTGTAGTGGGGCGCGCCATTTTCACTCGTCTGCGTCGACTCCGTTCATATGCTCTGAGACGTATGGCCGAGACTTCGCAGCCCCCCGCCCAGTCCCCGGACGAGCGCCTCCGAGGGCCCGAGGCCATTCGACTGCACGTCACCTTGGTGATCGGCTTGGTGTTGTGCGTGGCGGCGTTCTGGTTCGAACTCAAACGGGCCCTCGGCGGCAACGCGCTGAGTTGGGCCTACGTCTTCGAATGGCCGCTGCTGGCGATCTTCGCGGTCTACATGTGGTGGCAGTTGCTGCACCCCGGTCGCGACAACGCTGCAATCGCAAGGTCAAAGCCCTCGACCCGTCCTTCAGCGGCATGCTCGAGCGCTGGGAGGAGTCGCGCGATGAACTTGAGCAAAACCGCTCGCGACGAGGGACTCTCCTGGCGCATAAATCGTCGCGGTCTGACTAACCTGCAACTCATGTCGTATCTCACAGGCACTGGTCGTTCGATCCCGTCGTCATCGTCATGGTCCTCACGGTCGTGGCGCACGAGGTCGGACTTGGCGCGCTCTCGCGTCGCTCGCGGACGTCCTCGCAACGTCGCGTCGACTGCGTTCATTTCGCCTTCTACGCGGGTCTTGTCACCCTGGTGTTGGCGATCATGTCGCCACTGGACTACTGGTCCGACGATTACTTCTTCGTGCACATGATCGACCACTTGCTGCTGGCGTTCTTCGCCCCGATCCTCATCGTGCTGGGGGCTCCGTGGGTGCCGCTGCATGTTCTTCTTGCCCGTCGGAGTCACGCCGGGCCGTCGGTCGAGTTCTTCTATCCTCTCCACGAGCGCCGGGGCCTTGCGGTCCCTCGGACGATTGCGTGCGCAGTCCGATCTTCGCCCTGGTGTTCTTCAACTTCGTGATGGTGTTCTGGCACATTCCCGTCGGTCTTCGACTGCGGCCGAGACCCACCAGTCGGTCCACATCTGGCTGATGCACGCGAGTTTCCTCGTCGCCGGCGTCCTGTTCTTGCTGCAGATTCTGCCGTCGCACCCGATGAAGCCCGCGCGGGGTCCGGTCTGGCAGGGGGGCGCCATCTTGATGACCAACGTCATCATGACCGTATCTGGCGATGTCGATGAGCATCATGACCAGCACGAGTTGGTACCGCGTCTACGCACATGTTCCCGGGCGTGACGATGTCGCCCTTCACCGACCAGCAGATCGGCGCGGCGATCCTGTGGGTCTGCGGCGACTTCTGGGCGCTGCCGCTGCTCTAGTCGTGATTCGTCGCGCGATGAGGCGAGAAGGTCCACGGGCAACGTCTCGCTGATCGCCTCTTCCAGCGCACACGAGGAACAACTCGAGATCACGCCGATGCACACGAACGCGACGCGGTTCGCGAACTGCTAAAATAGCTGGTACCGTCAAAGGGGTCCCGTGAGGCTCTTACGGTAGGAGGCAGAGTGGATGCGCACGCATCATCGTCGTCGCGTCGCCGCGACGCCTTCGTGCCTCGATCTCAATTCTCTCTCGGTCGACGACGTGCGTCGCGCCGTGCGCCGCATGGCCCACGAAGTCGTCGAACGGGTCCGCGACACCGACTCGCTGGTGGTCCTCGGCCTGCAGACCGGGGGAGTCGCCTTCGCCGAACTGCTGGCGAGTCGCTCGTCGACATCACGTCGCGCGAGGTCGTGCGCGGGACCCTCGACGTCTCGTTCTACCGCGACGACGTCGGCCAACGTCCCTTCGTCAACTCGCGCGGCGTCGCAGGTCCCCGTCGACCTCGACCGACCGCGTCGTCCTGCTGGTCGACGACGTCCTCTTCACCGGTCGCACCATTCGTTCCGCCCTCAACGCCCTGGCGGACTTCGGCCGACCCGGGCGGTGCAGCTGGCGGTGATGGTCGACCGGGGCCACCGCGAGCTGCCGATCCGCCCGGACTACGTCGGCAAGAACCTGCCGACGTCGCTCGACCGAGGAGATCGTCGCGACCGTCGAGGGCGTGTGGATCGGGACGCAGGGGTGCGTCGTGATCTCCTCGATTCGCGGCCGAAACCTCCTGACGCTCGACGAGCTGACGTCGCGAGGCCATCCTCGAGGTGCTCGACACCGCCGAGCTCTTCGTCGAGGTCAACCAGCGCACGATCAAGAAGGTGCCCGCCCTCAAGGGCCGCGTCGTCGCCTCGCTGTTCTTCGAGGAGTCCACGCGCACGCGGCTGAGTTTCGAGACCGCCGCCAAGCGGCTCTCCGCCGACGTCTTGTCCCTCGCGGTGGCCTCGAGCAGCGTGAAGAAGGGCGAGTCGCTGCGTGACACCATCGCCACGATCGACGCGCTGGGCATCGACGCGGTCGTCATGCGCCACCAGTCGAGTGGTGCGGCGCACCAGGTGGGCGGCTACGTGCCCCACGTGCGGGTCATCAACGCCGGCGACGGGCTGCACCAGCACCCCACCCAGGGCCTCCTCGACGCCTTCACCGTGCGCCAGGTGCTCGCCGAGCGCGTCCACGCCAAGGGCTCGGAGACGGGTCGCGAACTCTTCGCGGGACTGCACGTCTTGATCGTGGGTGACGTTCGCCATTCTCGCGTCGCGCGCAGCGACATCGCCGCCTACAGCGCGCTCGGGCGCCGAGGTGCGCGTCGCCGCGCCCGGGCACGCTGCTGCCCGCGTCGCTCGAGGACTGGCCCGTCGAGCGTTGTCGACGACTTCGACGAGGCCCTCGAGTGGGCCGACGTGGTGGTGTGTCTGCGCCTCCAGCGCGAGCGCGGGACCGGTTCCTTCGTGCCGAGCCTGGGCGAGTTCACCCAGACCTACGGTCTCACCGCCGAGCGGGCGCGGCGCCTGCGGCCCGCGACGATCATCATGCACCCCGGCCCGATGAACCGGGGGGTCGAGATCGATTCGCGCGTCGCGGACCTGCCCGAGCGCGGTCATCGAACGACAGGTCAGCAACGGCGTGCCCATTCGCATGGCGGTGCTGTATCTGAGTGTCGCCGGTTCACCCGAGGAGTCGAGATCGATGACATACCTGCTTCGCCACGGCCTCCTCGTCGGACCGCGACTCGACGCGCGTGGCCGACGTGCTGGTGCGTGACGGACGCATCGTCGAGGTCGGCGAGTCACGTCGACGCGCCCGCGGGCGCCACCGTGCATCGACGCCGAGGGTTGCTGGGTGGGTCCGGGATTCGTCGACCTGCACACCCACCTGCGCGAGCCCGGTCGCGAGGCGGCCGAGACGATCGAATCGGGTGCGCGCGCCGGCGCCGTCGGCGGGTACTGCGCACTCGTGGCGATGCCCAACACCGAGCCCGCCCTCGACAACGTCGCGCTGGTGTCCTACGTGCTCGACAAGGGTGCGCGCACCGCCCTTGGACGTCGCGGTCGCCGGGGCGATCACCCAGGGCCGCGAGGGTCGCCACCTCGCGCCAATGGCCGAAATGGCGGCGCTTGGGCGTGCGACTCTTCACCGACGACGGCACCGGCGTGCAGGACCCGTCGATGATGCGTCGCGCACTCGACTACGCGCGCCCGCTCGGCGTTCGCCTCGCCCAGCACTGCGAGGACGAGGCCCTCGCGGCGCGGTGGCTCGATGAACGAAGGCGTGCTCAGCAGTCGACTCGGACTCGTCGGCCGGCCGGCGCTCGCCGAGGAACTGATGGTGATGCGCGACATCGAGCTCGTGCGACTCACGGGGGGAGCGCGTGCACTTCTTGCACCTCTCGACGGCTCGTTCAGTCGCTCTGGTGAGTCGCGGCGCGCCGCGAAGGGCTGGACGTGACCTGCGAGGTGGCGCCCCACCACTTGACGCTCGACGAGACGTGCTGCGCGGGATTCGACGCGCAGTTCAAGGTGCATCCGCCCCTGCGCACCGCCGCCGACGTCGGCGCCCTGCGTCAGGCCCTGCGCGAGGGCCTGGTCGACGCCGTCGCCACCGACCACGCGCCGCACGCGCCCGAACTCAAGGACCGGGCCTTCGACGAGGCGCCCGCGGGCATGCTGGGTCTCGAGCACGCGGCGGCGCTCACCTTCGAGGCGCTGGGCGCGAACGACGTGCGACCCGGTGCAGCTTCTTCGACGTGATGAGTCGAGGACCCGCGCGCGTCGCCCAACTGCGCGCGCAGCGACGTGCGAGTCCGCCACAGCGGCCCACGGCGGTGACCTCGTGGCGGGCGAGGACGCCAACCTCGTGGTCTTCGATCCGCGCGTCGAGTGG
This sequence comes from uncultured Acidimicrobiaceae bacterium, assembly GCA_963734655.1. GTDB lineage: Bacteria > Actinomycetota > Acidimicrobiia > Acidimicrobiales > RAAP-2 > RAAP-2. Next base: position 8,865 of record CAVTHY010000003.1, read on the forward strand.
ACCGCGCACCGTGAGGACCTGCACAGTCGTGCGCGCAATACCCCCTACGACGGCCGTCAGCTTGCGCGGGCGCGTCACCACCACGATCGCCAAGGGCCGGCTCGTCGTTCACGAAGGGAAATTGCAATGAGTCGTCCCCGCGCCACGCTGGTGCTCGCCGACGGCAGCGACGTTCGAGGGGTACGCCGCGGGTTTCTCGCCCGACGGCGGCGTCACCACGGGTGAGTTCGTGTTCAACACCGCCCTGTCGGGCTACCAGGAGGTGATCACCGACCCCAGCTACGCCGGTCAGATCATCACCTTCACCTATCCCCACATCGGCAACTACGGCGTGACGCCCCTCGACGACGAGGCGCGCGCGACCGTGGTGTCGGGGCGTCGTCGTGCGCGAACTCTCGCCGCTGCGATCGAACTGGCGCTCGACCGAGGAACTCGAGGACGTTCCTGGTGCGTCACCGCGTGCCGGTGATCGTCGGGCGTCGACACCCGTCGTCTCACGCGTCACCTGCGTTCGCACGGGGCGCTGCCCGGGGCCTTCGGGCATGCGCGACCCGGACGCGCGTGGCCGAAGCCGCTACGTCACGCCACGGGCACCGACGGTCAGGACTACGTCGGCGAGGTGACGACGCGCGCAGGTCTACACGCGCGGCGAGGGCGACCTGCACGTCGTGGCCTTCGACTACGGCATCAAGGAGACGATGGTGGCCCAATTGGCGCGACGCTTTCGCGTCACCGTGGTGCCCGTCGGGGACCAGCGCCGACGAGGTGCGCGCCCTCGCGCCCGACGGCGTCTTCCTCTCCAACGGACCCGGGGACCCGGCGGCGCTGGGCGCCCAGGTGGGCGAGATCGGCCAACTGGTCGGCGTCGGTGCCGATCTTCGGCATCTGCCTCGGGCCACCAACTGCTCGCCACGCGCCTTGGGGGCGACGACCTTCAAGCTGCCCTTCGGTCACCACGGCTCGAATCACCCGGTGCAGGACCTCGTGATCGGGCCGCATCGAGATCACGGCGCAGAACCACAACTACGCCGTCGTGCCCGAGTCGCTCGCGCGCGCGCGTGGTGAGCCACGTCAACCTCAACGACGGCGTGATCGAGGGGGTCGCCTCGACGGCGGAGCGGTGCTTCTCGGTGCAGTACCACCCCGAGGCGGGTCCGGGCCCCCACGACGCGCGCTACCTCTTCGAGCGCTTCGAGACCTTGCTGCGCACCGGTCAACTGGAGAGCACTGTAATGCCCCGTCGCGCGATATCTCAAGCATCCTGGTCATCGGCTCGGGTCCGATCGTCATCGGCCAGGCGTGTGAGTTCGACTACTCGGGCACCCAGGCCTGCCAGGTGCTGCGCGCCGACGGCTTCAAGGTGATCCTGGTCAACTCCAATCCCGCGACGATCATGACCGATCCGGCGACCGCCGACGTGACCTACGTCGAGCCGCTCGACCCCGACGTCTTGACCGACATCCTGGAGCGCGAGCGACCCGACGCCCTCCTGCCCACCCTGGGCGGCCAGACCGCACTCAATCTCACGATGGAGCTGGTGCGCCGCGGCGTGCCCGAGCGACTCGGGCGTCGAGGTCATCGGCGCTCGTCCCGAGGCGATCGACACCGCCGAGAACCGCGAACTCTTCAAGGCCGCCATGGCCGACATCGGTCTCGCCGTTCCCGAATCGGGCTTCGCCCACTCGGTGGACGAAGCGCTCGAGATCGCCGAGGAGATCGGGTGGCCCATCATCATCCGTCCGAGTTTCATCCTCGGTGGCGCGGGCACCGGCATCGCCGACAACGCCGGGGACTTCACGCGACTGGCGGCTGAGGGCATCGACGCCTCGCCGATCGGCGAGATCCTCGTGGAGAAGTCGATCGCGGGGTGGAAGGAGTACGAGCTCGAGGTCATGCGCGACGCCGCCGACAACTGCGTGGTGATCTGCGGGATCGAGAACTTCGATCCCATGGGGGTGCACACCGGCGACTCGATCACCGTGGCGCCCATCCAGACGCTCTCGGACGTCGAGTATCAGGCGATGCGCGACGACGCCTTCGCGGTGTTGCGCCGGGTCGGGGTGGAGACCGGCGGCTCGAACGTGCAGTTCGCGGTCAATCCCGACACCGGCGAGCGGCTGGTGATCGAGATGAATCCCGCGCGTGAGTCGTTCGAGCGCCCTGGCGTCGAAGGCGACGGGCTTTCCCATCGCCAAGATCGCCGCCAAACTCGCCGTGGGCTACACCCTCAACGAGATCGAGAACGACATCACGAAGGTGACCCCCGCGAGCTTCGAGCCGGTGATCGACTACGTGGTCACCAAGATCCCGCGCTGGGCCTTCGAGAAGTTGCCCGGCGCGACGCCCGAACTGGGCACGCGGATGCAGTCGGTGGGCGAGGTGATGGCGATCGGACGCACCTTCGGCGAATCGCTGCAAAAGGCGATTCGCTCGCTCGAGCAGGGTCGACTGGGCTTCGCCCTCGGGACGCGACAACGAGTTCGCGGCCCTCGATGACGAGACCTTGTGGCACCGCTGCGTGGTGGCGACCCCCGAGCGCCTCTTCGCCCTGCACGAGGTCCTCTGGCGCGGGGCGAGCATCGAGGAGGTGGTCGTCGCGCACGAGGATCGACCCGTGGTTCATCGAACAGCTGATGCGCATCATCGACCTCGAGCGTGAGCTGTCGGTGACGTCGACGTGTCCGCAACTGGACGCTCGCGACTGGCGCCGCTTCAAGCAGGCGGGCTTCTCCGACCCCCAGATCGCGATTCTGAGCGGGCAGCGACACGGCGAGCGTCACGCCGACTGCGCCGCGCGGCGGGGGTCGTGACGACATTCAAGACCGTCGACACCTGCGCCGCGGAGTTCGACGCCATTGACGCCCTACCACTACAGCACCTACGAGGACGACACCGAGGTGCGCCCGTCGCCGCGCGACCGGGTGATCATCCTCGGTTCGGGGCCCAACCGAATTGGCCAGGGCATCGAGTTCGACTACTGCTGCGTGCACGCCGCGATGGCGCTGCGCTCGATGGGCTTCGAGACGGTGATGATCAACTGCAATCCCGAGACCGTCTCGACCGACTATTCGACCTCGGACCGTCTCTACTTCGAGCCCCTGACCCCCGAGGACGTGGCCGAGGTGATCGCCGCGGAGCAGGCCGCCTGCGTCGACGGCGCGCGGGTGCGTCGGCGTGATCGTGTCGCTGGGCGGCCAGACGCCGCTGAAGCTGGCGCACAGTCATCGACCCGGCTCTGGTGCTGGGCACGCCCGGTGGCGGCCATCGACACCGCCGAGGACCGCGAGCAGTGGTCGGCAGATCTGTCACCGCGATCGGACTGCGCCAACCGCCCGGCGACGTGGCGCTCACACGCTGGCCGAGGCCAAGCCGATCGTCAAGAACATCGGCTACCCCGTCCTCGTGCGTCCGAGCTACGTGCTGGGCGGGCGCGCCATGGAGATCGTCTACGACGACGTCGCCCTCGAGCGGGTCATGACGGACCTGACCAGCGCGACTGGTTCCCTCGCGCGCGAGGGTGGCGTGTCGCAGAGTCGACCGATCCTGCTCGACCGCTTCCTCGAAGACGCCATCGAGGTCGACGTCGACGCGGTGCGCGACGCCGACGGGCGACATCTTCGTCGCGGGCATGATGGAGCACGTGGAGGAGGCCGGCGTGCACTCTGGGGACTCGGCGTGCGCCCTGCCGCCCCAGAGTCTGAGCGACGCGGTTCTCGAGCGCCTCCACGACTACAGCGCGCGTATCGCTCACGAACTCGGTGTGGTGGGGCTGATCAACGTGCAGTACGCCGTCAAGGACGACGAGGTCTTCGTGCTCGAGGCCAATCCGCGCGCGTCGCGCACGGTGCCCTTCGTGGCCAAGGCGACGGGCGTGCCCCTCGCCCAGGTCGCCGTCGAGGTGATGATGGGCGTGACCCTCGCGCAGTTGCGCGAGCGTGGCGTCGTGCCTCGCGACGACGCCGGTGCCCGAGTACGTCAGCGTCAAGGAGGCGGTGCTGCCCTTCAACCGCTTCCCCGGCGTGGACACGCTGCTCGGGCCCGAGATGCGCTCGACGGGCGAAGTCATGGGCATCGGCGAGAGCTTCGGCATCGCTTTCGCCAAGGCCCAGCTCGGCCGCGGGTACGCGACTGCCCGACGAGGGTCAGGTCTTCTTGTCCCTCGCCGATGCGCGACAAGGTGGCGGGGGTGGTGGTCGCCCAGAAGTTGCGCGAACTGGGCTTCACCCTGGCCGCGACCGTCGGCACGGCGGGCTACCTTGCGCTCACGAGGCGTGGCCGTGGAGACCCTGGTGGGCAAGATCGGCGCGGCGGACCTCGGCGTCGACGCGGTGTCGCTCATCGCTTCGGGCGAGGTGCAACATGGTGATCAACACGCCGTCGGGTCGCAGCGCGCGCGCCGACGGCGCCGCGATTCGCATGGCCTGCACCGTGCAACAAGGTCGCCTGCATGACCACGCTGAGCGCCGGCTCAGGCCGCCGTCGTGGGTATTGGCGACACGCGCGACACGTGGGTGGCGCGTGGCGCTCGCTGCAGGAACTGCACCGATGAGCCTGGCCACGCGCGTCGGCGACGTGGCGCTGCCCTCCTTCGTCCTCACCGCCGCGGGCACCGTCGGGTCACGGCGACGAACTCGCGGGCTACGGCGACCTCTCCGAACTCGGGCGCGGTGGTCACCAAGTCACTCGCCGCCTTCGAGTGGGCGGGCAACCCGGCGCCGCGCGTTGCCGTCGTGGGGAGCGACATGGTCAACGCCGTCGGTCTCGGCCGGACCCGGCGTCGCGGCGTGGCGTCGCGACTACCTCCCGGCGCTGTTGCGTCGCGGCGCACGCGTGGTCGGTTCGATCTGGGGACGTAGCGTCGGCAGAGTTCGCCGCACGCCGCGCGGGCGATGCGCGGCGCCGAGCGTGGTGGCCCTCGAGGTGAACGCGTCGTGCCCCAACCTCGAGGGCCGCGCCGGGATCTTCGCGCACTCGCCGCGACATGACCGCGCAGATCGTCGACGCTGCCGCGGCGGCGCGGCTTGCCGCTGTGGGTGAAGCTCTCTCCCAACACGCCTGAACTGGTCGACGTCGCGCGCGCCGCGGTCGACGCGGGCGCCACGGCCCTGGTGCTCGTCAACACGGTCCTGGGTATGGTCATCGACATCGAGCAGCGCCGTCCGGCCCTGGGCAATGGGGGAGGGGGACTGAGCGGCGCCGGGCATCTTGCCCGGTCGCGCTGCGCGCCGTCTACGAGTGCCACGCGGCGTTGCCCGACGACGCCCATCGTTGGGGTCGGGGGCGTCAGTCAGCGGCGAGGACGCGATCGCGATGGTGATGGCGGGCGCCAGCGCCGTCGAGGTCGGTACCGCGACCTTCGCCAATCCGCGCGCCCCGTGGCTGGTGGCCGCGCGGCGCGCGCGAGTGGATGCGCGCCACGCGGTGCGCGTCGATCGACGAACTGCGAGGAGTCGCCCATGGCTGAGACGTTCGGCCAACGCCTACAGGAACGCATCCGGGCCCTCGGTCCGCTGTGCGTGGGCATCGACCCGTCGTCGTCACTGCTCGACGTCGTGGGGTCGACCCGACATCGGTCGAGGGCCTCGAGTTCATGGCGCTGGCGGTCCTGGAGGCGAGCATCGGCTCGGCCGCCGCGATCAAGCCCCAGGTGGCCTACTTCGAGCGCTTCGGTTCCGCGGGTACCGGGTCCTCGAGCGACTGATCTCGCGACGCGCGCGACGCCGAGATCCTGGTGATCGCCGACGCCAAGCGCGGCGACATCGGCGTCGACGAACGACGCGCTACGCCGAGGCGTGGCTCGACGAGGCATCGCCCCTGTGCAGCGACGCGGTGACCGTGAGCCCCTACACCGGGGTGGCGGCGCTGACGCCCTTCTTCGACGCGCGCCGTGCGCGGACGGGGGGTCTTCGTCCTGGCGGCGACCTCGAATGACGAGGGCCGCAGCCTCCAGCGCGCGCGCACCGACCGCGACGAGGCGGTGGAGGACCTGATCCTGCGCTCGGTCGCCGAAGTGAACCGCCGCGACGAGGGTCTGGGTTCGCTGGGCGTCGTCCTGGGCGCCACGCGGGACCGTCCGCGCTTCGATCTTGCCGCCCTGCGGGGACCCTACCTGGTGCCGGGCGTCGGGGCCCAGGGCGCCACGCCCGAGCAAGTCGGCCGGCTCTTCGAGCGCTGTCCCGAGGGGACGGTGCTAGTGAATGTCGCGCGAGCCATTGCAGAAACTGGCCCCGAGCGCTCGGCTCTGCGCGACGCGGTTCGCCGCTGGCGCGACAACCTAACGAGCTTTTCTCTAGAACTTGAGCCCCACCAGGGGGTATTCTGACTTCGTGACCCCGGTTCCGCCTTCCCTCACCCACGAACAGCGAGTGGCGGCGTCGCGCGCGGCCGTGGCGAATCGTCGTCGTCGCGCCGAGGTGAAGAAGTTGGTCAAGTCCGGCGACCTTTCTCTCGAGGAGCTGTTCGACCTCGCCGAGAACGAGGAGTGCGTCGCGCAGATGCGCGCCTACGACCTCATCAGCGCCCTGCCCGCCATCGGTGAAGTCAAGGCCGCGCGCATCATGAAGAGTGCGGCCATCGCCCAGACCCGTCGGATCCGCGGTCTCGGACCACGCAGCGAGAGCAACTCTTCCAAGCCCTTGTGCGCTGACACGCTGGTCGTCGTACTCATTGGTCCCGGTGGGGTGGGAAAGGGCACCGTCGCGCGACGTCTCGTGGAACTGGACGACCGCACTGTGGCTGAGCCGATCGCTGGACGACGCGCGCGCCGCGTCCGACCGAGACGGGCAACGAGTACTTCTTCGTCACCCGCGACGTCTTCGAGCGACGCCATCGAGCGACGACTTCTTCTACGAGTGGGCCGAGTTCCACGGCAATCTCTACGGCACGCCGCTGCCCCACCCGCCCGAGGACCGCGACGTCCTGCTCGAGATCGAGGTCGCAGGGCGCCGCCAGGTCCGCGAGCGCGACCCCGACGCCGTCGATCTTCCTGCTCACCGCCCCGACGATGGAACTGACTCGAAGAACGCCTCCGCGGGCGCGGTGACCAAGAAGAACACGTCGCCCGGTCGCCTCGAATCGACCCGTCGACGAGATCGAGCGAGGGTCGCGAACTCGTGCGACTACGAGGTGGTCAACGACGACATCGAGCGGGCCAGCCGCGAAATCCTCTCTATACTGGAGGGGCTTCGCCAGTCACGGCGAATTCCCTCGTAAAAGGACGAACTTTCCATGGCTGAACGCCCCACCCTCGTCGACCCGCCCATCGAGAACCTGCTTGCACAAGGTGGGCGACTCCAAGTTCACCCTGGTCGCCGTGTCGGCCATTCGCGCGCGCGAGATCAACGAGTACTACAACGGCCTGGGTTCGGGTCACGGCGCCCTGATCCCGCCGCAGGTCTCCTCGCTCTCGAACAAGTCGCTCTCGCTGGCGATGGAGGAGCTCTACGAGGGCAAACTCCAGTTCCACCGTCCCACGGCGGAGGAGCTCGAAGCGAGAGCGTCTCGAGGCCGAGGCTCGTGAGCAGGCTCGACTGGACGCGGCGAACGACCTCGACGCCTTCACCGATGCCCTCCGCGACGCCTAGATCGCTCGCCGCCTCGCATTGTCCTAGGAGTCGCGGGCGGCATCGCCGCCTACAAATCCGTCGAGTTGCTGCGACGCCTGCGCGATGCCGGGTACTTCGTCTCACCGGTTCTCACCCCCGACGCCACTCGTTTCGTGGGTGCGGTCACCTTCTCGGCCCTCGCCAGTGAACCCGCGCGCACGTCGCTCTACGGCGACCCGACGACGCCGATTCCCCACACGTACCTGGGCCAGCACGCCGACCTCGATCGTCGTGGCGCCGGCGACGGCCCACCTCATCGCGCGCTACGCGATGGGTCTCGGCCGACGATCTGCTGAGCGCCACGCTGCTGGCGTCACGCGCGCGCCGGTGCTGCTGTGTCCGGCGATGCACACCGAGATGTGGGAGCAGCCCTCGGTCCAGGAGAATCTGGCGACGCTTGCGCCGCCGCGGCGTGATGGTCCTCGAGCCCGAGATCGGTCGCCTCGCCGGCGGCGACGAGGGAGCGGGGCGGCTGCCCGATCCCGAAGCGATCTTCGCGACTGGTGCAGCGAATCCTCGAGGGATACCGCGGCGTCTTGAGCGGACGTCGCGTGCTGGTCAGCGCGGGCGGGACCCGCGAGGCCATCGATCCGGTGCGGGTCATGACCAATCGCTCCTCGGGCCGCCAGGGGTACGCCCTCGCCGAAGTCGCCGCGCGACTGGGCGCCGAGGTGACCCTGGTGACGACGGCGACGCGCGACGTCGGCCCTCGACGTGCGTACGCCGGCGATCCGAGTCGATCGACGTCGAGAGCGCGGCGCAGATGGCCGCGAGCGATGTTCGAACACTTCGACGACGCCGACGTGCGCGATCATGGCGGCCGCCGTGGCGGACTTCACCTTCGACGCCGCGCCCGACGAAGTTGAAGAAGGAGGCGGGGCTGCCCGACGCTGCACGCCGAGCGCGACGCCCGACATCGTGACCGAGCTCGTCGCGCGTCGCCGCCGGGCCAGGTGGTCGTGGCCTTCGCCGCCGAGACCGAGCGACTCGAGGCGCAACGCGCGGGCCAAACTGCGCGCGCAAGGGCGTCGACCTGCTGGTGGCCAACGACGTGTCGCGCGCCGTGGCGCCGGTTTCGCTCACGCCACCAACGAGGTGCTGTCTGCTGGGTCGCGACGGCGGCGTCGAGAAGCTCTCGCTGCGTTCCAAAGAAGCCATTTCGCAGGAGATCTTGGCTAAGGTTGCCTCATTGTTATCCCAAGGAGTCTCATGAGCGATCGCACCCTCTTCACCTCAGAGTCGGTGACCGAAGGCCACCCCGACAAGATCGCGGATCAGGTCTCGGACAGCGTTCTCGACGCCATCTTGGACCAGGACCCCAACGCGCGCGTCGCCTGCGAGACCTGCTGACGACCGGGCTGTGCGTCGTCGCCGGTGAGATCACCACCTCGGCCGTCGTGGACATCACCTCGGTCGCGCGCCAGACCATCCTCGACATCGGCTACGACGACGGGGCCAAGGGACTCGACGGCACGACCTGCGCGGTGCTGGTCTCGCTGGGCAAGCAGAGTCCCGACATCGCCGGCGGCGTCGACGTGAGTCACGAGCACCGTTCGGGCTCGGGCGGCGAGGACGAGCTCAACGCCCAGGGTGCGGGCGACCAGGGCATGATGTTCGGCTACGCCTGCAACGACAACGACGACTTCATGCCGCTGCCGATCTGGCTGGCGCACCGACTCTCGATGCGGCTCTCCCAGGTGCGCCGCAGCGGTCTGGTCCCCTACCTGCGTCCCGACGGCAAGACCCAGGTGACCATCGCCTACGAGGACGGTCGCCCGGTGGCGCGTCGACACGGTGCTTGATCTCGACCCAGCACGAAGACGGCTACGACTCGCAGACCACGATCAAGCACGACGTCATCGAGCACGTCATCAAGCCCGATGCTGCCACCCGAACTCGACACCTCGGTCGATGCGGGTCTTCGTGAACCCCTCGGGCAAGTTCGTCCTGGGCGGTCCCCACGCCGACGCGGGACTCACCGGTCGCAAGATCATCGTCGACACCTACGGCGGCATGGCGCGCCACGGCGGCGGGGCCTTCTCGGGCAAGGACCCCTCCAAGGTGGACCGTTCCGCGGCCTACGCCGCGCGCTGGGTCGCCAAGCACGTCGTCGCCTCGGGCGCGGCGGAGCGCTGCGAGGTGCAGGTGGCCTACGCCATCGGCGTCGCGCGTCCGGTGTCGGTCCTGGTGGAGACCTTCGGCACCGAGCGCGTGGACCGAGCTCGCATCGCCAAGGCCGTGGACGCCATCTTCGACCTGCGTCCCGCCGCGATCATCCGCGACCTCGACCTGCGACGGCCGATCTACCGCGACACCGCGGCGTACGGACACTTCGGACGCAGCCGACCACGGCTTCACCTGGGAGCAGACGCCGCGGGTCGACGACCTGCGCCGCGAATTGTCGCTGTAGTCGTGACGCGCGTGCGTTCGCGTCGTCACCGAAAACGCCGCCGTCGATCGCGCATTCGACTACGAGCTGCACCGACGCGCTCGCGATCGTGCACGGTCGGGTGACCGCGTTCGGGTGGATTTCAACAACCGCTCGCTGCGCGGGTGGGTGGTCGAGCGACGTCGCGCCCACGCGCGAGATGAAGCCGGTGAAGAAGTGGCTGGGCCTCGGGCCGCCGCCCGACGATGTTGCCGTTGCTCGAGTGGGCGCGCGACCGTTGGTGCGCCCCGCTCGTCGCGATTCCTCGCTCGCGGCCTCGCCGACGGTCGTCGTGCGCGACGCTGCCGCGCGCCTCCGACGCGCGCGCCCCTCGACGCCATCGGTCGCGGCTCAGGCGCATACGCGCTCGACCCGGGCGTGGTTCTGGTGTCGCCGACCGCACGATCCGCTGGCGCTGATCCTGCACGCCTACGAGGCCACGCGTCGACGACGCCGGGCTCACTGCTGGTCCTCGTGCCCACCGAGGCGTGGGCGCAGCGCCTGCGGGGGCGCCTCGAGCAGCGCGGCTGTGCCGTGGCCCAGGGCGACGGCGAATGGGACCGTATGCGCGCGGGCTGGCCCGTCATCGTGGGCGCGCGCGGCGCCGCCCTGGCGCCGACGCCGCGCGGTGCGCGGCGCGGTCGTCATCGACGCCGACGACGAGGCCTATCGCTCCGAGAGCTCACCGACCTGGGACGCGACGACGATGTTGCGCGAGCGCTGCCGTCGTGACGACGGCGCCACTGTGGCTCACCTCGGTGGTGCCCTCACCGGCGCTCATGGCGCTCGGGACCCCTCGAGGACGTGGGGCGACGTGGCGAGCGGCTGGCCGCGCGTGCGACGTCGTGGACCGGCGCGAGGCCGATCCCCACGACGGCGTCTTGTCGCGCGCCGCGCTCGAGGCGGCGCACCGCGCACTCGCCGGCGACGAACCGGTCGCGCGTGGTGGTGATCCTCCAGCGACTGGGACACGGACGGCTCTTCGCGTGTCGACGCTGCGGTGAACTGGCGCGCTGCGCGGTGTGCGGTCAGGCCGAGGTGGAGCGAAGTGGGCGGGCTCGCGTGCGCCGGAGCGACCACGAGCCGCGAGCGAACTTCTGTCGGTCGTGCGGCGCGACGAACCTGAAGAGGGTGCGCGTCGGGGTCTCGACGCTTGGCGCGCGACGTCGCCGCGCAACTCTCGCAGCCGGTGGACGAGGTCACCGCCGCGACTCTCGACGGCGAGCTCACCGCGCGAGTGGTGGTGGGTACCGAGGCGGTGTTCGCAGCGCGTGCGCCGCTGCGCGCTCGTTGGTCTTCGTCGATTTCGACCAGTACCTCCTGGCGCCGCGCGAGTCGGCGCGACGGAGCGCGCTCGTACGCCGTCGGCCAAGGCCGGGCGCCTGGTGGGCTCGCGTCGCGAGGGCCGCGGCGAGGTGCGTCGTGCAGACCCGACGCCACGACGAGCGTGATCGACGCGCTCGACGGGCGGCGACTGTCGCGACGTGATCGAGGAGGACGTCGCGACGGCCACGCCTCCTGGGGCTACCCCCCTTCGGGCGCTCGCGCCCAGCGTCTCGGGAGAGGCGGCCGAGGAGTTCGTGGCGCAGATGGCGCGAGCGGCGTGCGAGTCGACGCGGTGGACGACGACTTCGTGCTCAGCGCCGGCGACGTCGAGACACTGACCCGCGTCCTGCGCGAGACGCCGCGACCGGCGGGGCGACTGCGCCTGGAGGTCTTCTAGCGTCGAGCGCCGAGGCGGCGTCGCAGTGCGGACGAAGCGCAAACGGTATCGTGGAGGGGTGAGCACCTTACCCATTCGTACTTTTGGCGACCCGGTCCTGAATCAGGTGACGACCGAAATCGAGAACATCGACGGCAAGGTGGCGGCGCTGGCCGAGTCGATGATCGAGACGATGTACAAGGCCCCGGGCGTGGGCCTGGCGGCCAACCAGATCGGCGTGCAGAAGCGACTCTTCGTCTACGACAAGGGCGACGGTACCCGTCGTGGTGGTGAACCCGCGGATCGTCGAGACCTCGGGGGAGTGGGCCTACGAGGAGGGCTGCCTGTCGGTGCCGGGACTGAGTTGGGAGATCGTGCGACCCAACGAGGTGCACCTGGTGGGGCGCGACCTCGACGGCAACGAGATCGACGTCCAGACCGATGAGTTCGAGGGGCGGATCTTCCAGCACGAGGTGGACCACCTCAACGGCTTCCTGCTGATCGACCGACTCGACGACGATCAGCGCAAGGCGGCCAAGCGGGCCCTGCGCAAGATGCAGATCACGCGTGTCGCCGCACGATCACGACGGCTTACACCAACTGCTGGGCGACTAGATGCGTCTGGCCTTCCTCGGTACCCCCGAGGCGGCCGTGCCCTCCCTCGAAGCGCTCGTGGCCGCGCGGGTCACGACGTGGTGCTGGTCATCACCCAGCCCGATCGCCGCCGCGGTCGCGGCAGCGAAGTCTCGCGCCTCGCCGGTGAAGGCGGCCGCCCTGGCGCTGGGGCTGCGCGTGGGCACGACTCGCTCGGCGCTCTGAGTGACGTCGACGTCGAGCGCGGCGTGGTCGTCGGCCTACGGCGCGCTGATTCCCGGCCGCGCTCCTCGAGCGCACGCCGATGCTCAACGTCCACTTCTCGCTGCTGCCGCGCTGGCGCGGCGCGGCGCCGGTGGAACGCGCGATCCTGGCCGGGGACGTGGAGACCGGTGTCGGCATCATCTCGCTGGAGCGCCACGCTGGACACGGGTCCGTTGCACGCGCGAACGCCGTATCGACGATCGGCGACAAGACGGCGAGTCGAATTGACCGCGGAACTGGCGCAGATGGGGGCCGAGTTGCTGGTCGAAGTGCTCGCGAGTCCGGAGCTGCTGGATCATCCGCGGCCCCAGGTGGGCGAGTCGACCTACGCCGCGAAACTCACTCCCGAGACCTTTCACCTCACGCCCGACCTGTCCGTCGCCCAGGCGCGTCGCGTCGTGCGCCTCGAGCGCGCCTTCATCAAGGTCGAGCGCGCGACGACTGAAGGTACTGGGCGCTACGCCGAGTGACGCGTCGTGGCCGAACGGGTTCGTGCGCGCTTCGACGACGGCGTGCTGGCGCTGGGCTCTAGCGACGGCGCACTGGCGTTGACCTGGGTCCAGCCCGAGGGGTCGCGCACCATGAGGGCGCTCGCGTGGTGGGCGGGGGCCCGACTCGAAGGCGACGTCGGAGTGGGACTGATGGGTCGCCGGCACGACCTAGGCTGGTGGTCGTGGAAATTCTCGACGCGGGTCCCGCCCGGAGCTCTGCGTATCGCCCCGTCGATTCTGGCCGCCGACTTCGGCGCGCTCGCGAGAGCCGTCGAGGTCGTCGACGCCCAGACCGATTGGGTGCACGTGGACGTGATGGACGGGCACTTCGTGCCCAACATCTCGATCGGTCCGCCCGTCGTGCAGTCGCTTCGCCCCTACAGCGCGCGCTTCTTCGACTGCCACCTGATGATTTCTGAGCCCGGCGCGCTACCTCGAGGCTTTCAAGAGGGCGGGCGCCGACGGGTGCACCGATTCACGTCGAAGTGGGCAACACGGCCTCGGTGATCGCCGACGCGCGCGCCCTCGGGTCTGCGCGTGGGGCTCGCGGCGAATCCCGACACGCCCTTTCGACGCGGTCGCGCCGTTCCTCGGAGACATCGACCTGTTGTTGTTGATGACGGTCTTCCCCGGTTTCGGCGGACAGTCCTTCATGGGCGAGGTCATGGACAAGGTCAGTTCTCGCGCGCAAGGAGATCGACGCGGCGCACTTGGCGCTCGACCTCGAAGTCGACGGTGGTATCGACCGCGACACCGCACCAGTGGCGACGCGGGCCGGCGCGAACGTTCTCGTGGCCGGTTCGGCGATCTTCAGTCAGCCATCTACCGCTCGACGCCGCCTCGGCGATTCGCGAAGCGGCGCTCGCCGGACAGCGATGACGATCGCCACCTCGGCGCTCATGGCCGAGGCGATTCTCGAGGGTGAGAAGGCGCGCCTGCACGCGCCGCCTAATCCGTGGGTCGGCGCCCTGGTGGTGCGTCGACGGCGACGTCGTCGGCGTCCGGGCACACCCAGGTCCCTGGCGAATCGCACGCCGAAGTGGAGGCGCTGCGCCACGCCGGCGAGCGCGCGCGCGGCGCGACGATGGTGGTGACCCTCGAGCCCTGTTGTCACGTCGGGACGAACGGGACCCTGCGTCGAGGCGATCATCGAGGCGGGTATCACGCGGGTCGTGGTGGGCGTCGCTCGATCCCGACCCTCGCGTCGCGGGACGTGGGGTGGCCGCGCTTGCGTGCCGCGGGCGTCGACGTGGAAGTGGGCGTCGAGATCGAGGCGGTACGCGCCCAACTGGCGCCGTATCTCTGGCACCGCGTGACGGGGCGACCCTACGTGGTGCTAAAGGTCGCGGCTACCCTCGACGGCGTCGTCGCGATGGCCGACGGCTCGAGCCAGTGGATCACTGGCGAGGAGGCGCGACGCGACGCGCACGTGCTGCGCGCGCAGAGCCAGGCCATCGTGGTCGGGGCGAATACGGTGCGACTTGACGACCCGGCGCTCACCGCGCGACTTGGACGACGTGACCCTGGAGCCGCTGCGCGTGGTCCTGGGTCACGCGCCCGAGGGCGCCAAGGTGCACCCGTGTCTGGGAGCGACAGGGCGAACTCGGCACACTGCTCGACGAGCTCGGCGAACACGATATCTTGCAGGTGCTCGTCGAAGGCGGCGCCACGGTGGCGAGCGCGTTCCTCGAGGCGGGACTGGTGAATCACGTGGTGTGGTACGTGGCGCCCGCCTTCGCGGGTTCGGCCGCCGGCCGCGGTGCCCTGGCGCGACTGTCGACGCCGAGCATGGCGTCGCTGCGCCGCGGCGAGTTTCGCCGACGTGCGACGCGTCGGAGAAGATGTACGAATGGATCTGGAGGTCTGATGGCGCTGTCGAGCATCGAAGAAGCGATCGAACAGTTGCGCCGCGGCGGCATGGTCGTCGTCGTCGACGACGAGGACCGCGAGAACGAGGGCGACCTGATCATGGCGGCCGAGGACGTCACCGCGGAGTCCATGGCGTTCTTCCTCGAGCACACCTCGGGCGTCTTTTGCGTGCCCCTCGAGTCGGCCCGGGCCGACGAGTTGGATCTGCCCCTCATGGTCGTCGCCAACACCGAGGCCCAGCGCACCGCGTTCACGGTCACCGTCGACTATCGCCACGGCACGACGACAGGCATCTCGGCGAGCGATCGTGCGGCCACGGTGCGCGCACTGATCGATCCCGCGACGCAGCCGACCGACCTCAACCGTCCCGGGCACATCTTCCCGCTTGCGCTACCGTCCCGGCGGCGTCTTGAAGCGCGCCGGGCACACCGAGGCCACGGTCGACCTCTGTCGCCTGGCCGGCAAGTACCCCTCGGGGGTCCTGTGCGAGATCGTGACCGCGCGACAAGTCCGACATGGCCCGACTGCCCGAACTCGAGGCCTTCGCGGCGCGAGCACGGGCTGCCCCTCGTATCGATCGCCGACCTCATCCGCTACCGCCGCCACCACGAGAAGTTGGTCCGGCGCATCGCCGAGGCGACGCTGCCCACCGAGCACGGCGAGTTCCAGGCGGTCGTCTTCGAGAGCGTGCTCGACGGCGAGCAGCACATGGCGCTGGTCTACGGCGACATCGAGGGGCTGGCCAACGTGCTTGGTGCGCGTGCACTCCGAGTGCCTGACCGGTGACGCGCTGGGTTCGCTGCGCTGCGACTGCGGTCCCCAGCTGCAAACGGCGCTGGCCAAGGTCGCCGCCGAAGGCGCCGGCGTCGTGGTGTACCTGCGCGGTCACGAGGGTCGCGGCATCGGTCTCGGTCACAAGATTCGTGCCTACGCGCTCCAAGAGAACGGCGTCGACACGGTGGACGCCAACCTCGAACTCGGCCTGCCCGTCGACAGTCGCGAATACGGGATCGGGGCGCAGATCCTGGTGGACCTCGGCATCACCTCGATGCGACTGATGACCAACAACCCCACGAAGTACGGCGGACTGGAGGGATTCGGGCTCAATATCGTCGAGCGCGTCGCCCTTGAGAGTCGCCCGACGGCGTTCAATATCGACTACCTGCGCACCAAGCGTGAGCGGATGGGACACATCTCGGAGGGACTCGATGACGTCGAGTGATGACACCGAGTTCGACCCCGAGGTCGGAAGCAGCCTTACGCGCGCGAGTCGGGACAGTACCTGGTGGGAGCTCTCGAGGGTCGTGGAGTGCGCGTCGGCCTGGCGTGCGCGCGATTCAACGGGGGAGTGACCACCCGCTTGCTCGAAGGTGCGCTCGACCGCACTGAATGAGCACGGTGTGGACCGCAGCGACATCACCATCGCCTGGGCGCCGGGCGCGTTCGAGCTCCCGCTGGTGGCGCGGGCGCTTCGCCCTGGGTGAGCAAGTCGACGTGGTCATCACCCTGGGTGCGGTCATCCGAGGCGACACGGGCCACTACGACGTCGTGGCCGGCGAATGCGCGCGCGGGGTCCAAGACGTGCAGTTGGCCACGGGCGTGCCGGTGGTCTTCGGTGTGCTGACGACGAACACGGTGGAGCAGGCCCTGGAGCGTTCGCTACCCGATGAGACCAACAAGGGACGCGAGTCGGCGCAGACTGCGCTCGAGATGGTGAACCTGCTGCGTCAGCGCATCTTCACGTCGTGATCGTCGACGCGGTCGTCGTGGCCTTCGATGACGTTCGCGGTGACGGCATCCTGCGCGATGGCGGTGGGGGTGAGTTCTACTTCCACTGCGTGCACATCGCCGACGGCTCTCGTCACATCGATGCGGGCGCCCGGGTTCAGGCGCGACGAGCGGTCGGCTTACGCGGCCGTGACGAAGCGATCGACGTCGTGAAGCTCTAGGCCCCGGGGGCCTCTTCGCCCGGCGTGACCCGCGACGACGATGCGGCCGCGAGACTGGCGCGCACGAATACCTGCTGGATCTCAGCGAGCGCGGTGCGGTACAGGGACAGGTTGGCGCCCAGGCGGTTGTCGCCCGCGTCGAGGACGGCGGCCATGACGTCGATGACCAACTGCGCACCGTCTAGGTCAGCCGGCGACGCGGCGAGATGCACCGCCGCCCACTGGGCGAGCACGAAGAAATGATTGGCGAGTAACTCTTCCGCGGGCGTCTGGCGTAAATACTCGAGCTCGGCCTGGGCGTCGAATGCGGTGGTGTCTTCAGTCACCCCACCAAGGTAGCGGCTAGCTCGTGGGCTCAGCCAGTGGCGCGCGCACCGCTCGGGGGAGTTGCGCGAAGTCCCCCCGAACCGATACCCGAGACCCCACGGGGTGGGCCCGCGCCCGGTCGGGCGACGATGCCGCCGAGTCTGGAACCGCCCGGTGCGGTACTTCCCGGTCCGAATCCACCGGGTCGCACTGCACCGCGCCCGGCGCCCGAGGTCATTGCCTGGAAAGAAAAGAGGGCGGCGATCACGAGGACACCTACCGTGGCGATGCTCGCGGCGTGCACGAAGCGGTTAACCAGCCACGCCGCGAGCATCGCCATGGGGCCGAGGGCGGGAAGGTAGAAGCGGATGAGGTGGACGGTGATGCCGCCACCGGGATTCGCGTGTCCACCGGCGATCTGACCAACTGTCCAGGTGTAACAGAAGTAGGTGAGCCACAGTCCGAGCCATCCCCCGGCGAGGACCGTCGCTACTCGTGCGTCAGTGCGCACCGCGTCATCGCGCGCCGCCGTTCGATGGCGCCAGCGTCGCGCCGCGATGACGGTGAGCGCCGCCGCTGCGAGGAGCCACATGGGCATTGACGTCGTCAAGTTCGAGGGCATGCCCTTCAGGTTGGGCCAGAGACTCGCCAGAGAGAAGGTGATCTCGCCGTTCGAGTATCCCGTCGAGGTGGCCGATCCATAGGCCCACTGGTCAAAACCGACGATGAGAACGATGAGACCGGCGACAGAGGATCCCCACACGGCGAACGCCGAGGGGCGCAAGGCGCTGCGAGGCGCCAGCACCGCGACGCCGAGCACCGCGACGCCCAGCTCGAGGAGGTTGGTGTAACGGATGAAGACCGCGCTCTCTAAGGCTACGAACGCGACCAGGCCCACCCAGAGGCGTCGACGATGCGAGGATTCTGTCGCGAGGAGCACCCACACCAAGAGGCCGAAACCGGCGGCCACGAGCGAGGCGTCGCTGAACGACGGCATCGTGGCGCGCCACGCGAAGGTGAGGGCCGCTCCCGAGAAGCAGTAGAACCACACCGCAATCTGGGCGGCGCGCTCAGACACCCAACGTCGCATCCCGATGAAGATTCCCTGCAGGCCAGCGCCCCGTAGAAGAGTGGCGCGAGTCGCAGCAGGTCCAGGGCGTAGAAGAGGACGGCGAAGAAGGGGTACCCCGGGTTCTTCTCGCTGATCCAGTAGCCAGAAGCGATGTGGTGCCACTGCAAGACGCCGGGAACCGCGTTCGAGGTCAACGAGGACCGCAGTGCGAGGTACTGCGTGTTGGTGAGCAGGATCTGTCCGTGACTGAGGGCCACGATGGAGGCGCGGTAGGCGTAGTCGTCGGGTTCGAGGAGGGCGGTGGCACTTGAGAAGAACCACGGTGACGAAGAGCGCGAAGCACCGAACGGCCGAGAATTCGGCGGCCCGCGCGCTGCGGCGGCGTCGCTCGACGACGCGGGGGGTCGACGCCTTTCATGACATGACGTTACGAAAACGACGTAAGTGGGTGCTGAGAGCCTTGATAAAACCTGGCTAAAGCCGATGGAGCGAGGCCACAGTTGGTCTGATAGCCTTTCAGGGCAGTTCACAGCAAGTGAGGTTGGCATTGCCAACGTCCACCTGAGCACACTGGTGCGTCGGGTTCCAACGGGTGTTGCGCCTCGCTTGCCGTGGCGACGCCAGAGTGGCGTCGCGCAGAGCAAGGAGTCGAGTTATCGCAACAGTGCCTGGAGACCACCGCGTCAATGAACGCATTCGGGTCGAGACCATTCGCCTCATCGACAACGAGGGAAACCAACGCGGCGTCATCCACGACCCGTGAAGCGTTGGCGTTGGCCCGAAGCCTCGACCTGGACCTCGTGGAGATTGCGCCGACCGCGCAGCCACCGGTCTGTCGGATCATGGACTACGGAAAGTTCAAGTTCGACGAAGCGCAGAAGGCGAAGGAGTCGCGTCGCAAGACCCAAAACGTGGGCGTAAAGGAGATGAAGTACCGGCCGAAGATCGGTCCCGGTGACTTCGACACCAAGACGCGCCTCGTCGAGAAGTTCTTGACCGAAGGTCACAAGGTGAAGGTCACCATCATGTTCCGTGGGCGCGAATCGGCGCACCCCGAGTTGGGCAAGAAGATCCTGGACCGCATCGTCGAGAAGCTCGATCGACATCGCCAAGGTCGAATCGGCCGCCAAGCTCGACGGTCGCAACATGATCATGGTGCTCGGCCCGGAGAAGAAGGCCAAGCCCAAGGCTGAAGCAGCAAAGGAGAGGCACTCGCACCAGGCAGTACCGCAGAGTACCGACGACGGTCGCGCCGAGCGTCTCGGCCGAAGAATCGCTAGAGGAGAGTTGAAATGCCCAAGATGAAGACCGACAGTGGTGCGAAGAAGCGCATCAAGATCACCGGTATCGGGAAAGCTGCGCCGCCGCAAGGCGTTCCGCGGCCACCTGATGGAGAACGAAGTCGTCGGTGCGCGCGCGCCGTCTCGGTCGTGAGACCGACATCTCACCCGGCATTGAGAAGAACATCAAGCGCTTGATGGGTCTTTAGGAACGATTAGGAAAGAGGAACTGATATGGCACGCGTAAAGAGGGCGGTCAACGCCAAGAAGCACCACAAGGCGATTCTCGAAGAGGCCAAGGGATACTACGGTGACCGCAGTCGGACCTTCCGCGCCGCGAACCAGGCCGTCCAGCACGCCGGGCGTCTACGCCTTCCGTGACCGTCGCGCGCGCAAGGGCGAGATGCGCCGCTTGTGGATCCAGCGCATCAACGCCGGCACCCGACTGCACGGAGTGAGTTACAGCCGCTTCATCGCGGGGCTCAACGCCGCTGGCATCGAGGTCGACCGCCGCATGCTGGCGGACTTGGCGGTCAACGACGCCGCCGCCTTCGCCGCGACTCGTCGCCCAGGCCAGCGCCGCGCTGCCGAAGTAGGTCGTTCTGATCGAGGCGTTGGGGTCGACACACGAGACGAGTGCGTCGACTCCGGCGCCTCGTCTCTCAAGCGCAGCGAGCGTTGGAGCGAGGGCGTCTGCGTCATCGAGGGTCCCGACCTGGTCGAGGCGGCGCTCGAAGCCGCGTCGCCGTTCGAGGCGCTCTTCGTCGACGCGACGCCCGTCGACACGGCCCGAGGTCGCTCGCCTGATCGAACGCGCCGAACGGGCCGACGTGCGAGTCTTCGCCCTCGCCCCCGGGGTGCTCGACAAGGTGGCCGACGCCACGACCCCCAGCCGGTGCTCGCCGCGGTGCGCTTCTCATTGACCGAGCTCGTCGGCGTCGAGGCTGTCGGGACTGGTCCTGGTGCTCGATAACCTGCGCGACCCGGGCAACGCGGGCACCATCATTCGTTCGGCGGACGCCGCGGGCGTGGGCGCGGTGGTGCTGAGCGGTGACTGCGTGGACCCTTTCAATCCCAAGACCTTGCGAGCCTCAGCGGGTTCGGTCTTTCACGTGTCCGTTATCGATGGCGTCGCTGAGCGACAGCGATCGCTTTCTTGCGCGAGCACGGCGTTCGTTCCTACGCCACGGTGCGTGGACGGCGCGACGTCCTACCTCGACGTGCGACTTGCGCGGCCCCTGCGTCAGTCGTCATCGGTAACGAGTCGGCGGGACTGGGTGAGGCCGCGCTGGCGCAGTGCGACGAACGAATGACCATCGAGATGGTCGGGCCGCGCGGAATCCCTCAACGCCGGGGTGGCAGCGTCGTTGATTGCCTTCGAGGCCCTGCGACAGCGCCGCGGCACCACTCCGCGCCTGAGAACCTTCTAGCCTTGAGGGATATGACGACCTCGCCCCTCGCCGAGCTCTCGACGCACGTCACGGACCTCATCGCACGAATTGATCACGCGGCCACGTTGGCCGACCTGCAAGTCGACGAACCCTTCATCATCGGCAAACGTTCGATTCTCTCGACGCTGCAGAAGTCCCTGGGCGCTCTCGCGCCCGGAGGAACGCAAGGACGCCGGTGCACAATTGCAAGAGGCCCGTCGTGACGGTGGAAGTGGCCTTCGCTGCCCGCCGCGCGTTGCTCGAGGACGCGGCGAGGTCCGCGGCGCTGGAGGCGGATCGTCTCGACCTAGGCGACGTGGTGATCTCACAGGTCCGCGTGCCCTTGGCGGTGGGTCACCCGGGTATCGTGGCCGCGACCCAGCGCCAGCTCGAGGACGTGTTCGTAGCGATGGGCTTCACCGTCTCTGACGGGCCCGAAGTCGAGAGTGACTGGTACAACTTCGAGGCGCTCAATATCCCCCCCGCCCACCCCGCGCGCGGCATGTGGGACACGTTCTACGTCGATCTCGGCGAGCCCGAGACGGTGGTGTTGCGCACTCACACATCGCCCACGCAGATCCATCTCATGGAGCAAGCGGTGGCCGAGGGTTCGTTGCCAATTCATAGCGTCATGCCGGGGCGCTGCTATCGACGTGACACCCCCGACGCGCGACACTTGGCGACCTTTCACCAGATCGAAGGGCTCGTGGTCGACCGTGGTATCAGTTTCGCGGACTTGGCCGGAGTAATCGAGACATTCACGCACGCATACTTCGGAGCCGACATCTCCTCGCGACTGCGCCCCGCGTACTTCCCCTTCACCGAACCATCGGCGGAATTCGAGATCACCTGCACCATCTGTCGTGGTGAGGGTTGTCGTACGTGCTCGCAGACCGGGTGGATCGAACTCGGTGGATGCGGCATGCTCGACCCAGCGGTGCTCGAAGCGGTCGGCATCGACGGCGACGAGTGGAGCGGCTTCGCCTTCGGGTTCGGGATCGACCGGTGCGCCCAGATGCGTCACCAGATCGCCGACATGCGCGCCCTCATCGACAACGACGTTCGATTCTTAAGGCAGTTCTCGTGAAGATTCCCCTGTCCTGGCTGCGTGAGTTCATTGACCTCGACGAGAGCGTCGAGGAGTTGACGAGCATCCTGGACGACTTAGGCCTGGTCGTCGAAGGCGTCGAAATGGTCGGCGAGGGACTCGAGGACGTGGTGGTCGCCCGGGTCGATGAGATTCGCGCCATCGAAGGTGCCGACCGAGTCCGACTGGTCACCGTCGATGCGGGTCAAGGTCCTCTGGAGATCGTGTGCGGCGCGATGAACTTCGCGGTGGGCAACCACGTGCCACTCGCTCCGGTGGGAGCCGTGCTTCCTGGCGGTTTCGAGATCGCGCAACGCAAGATGCGCGGTGTCACCTCCAACGGCATGTTGTGCTCCGCGCGCGAACTACGCCTGAGCGAGGACCACGAGGGTCTTTACCTACTTGACGAGGAGATCGATCCCATCGTGGGCCAACCTCTCCTCGAGGCGTTGGGATCTGACCCGTGACGTCGTCTTCGACATTTCGGTCGAGGGGAATCGACCCGACGCGTGGAGTATCCGCGGTGTCGCGCGCGACCTCGCCACCCGACTCGGTCGCGTGATGCGAAGTCCCGTGCTCGCCGCGCCCGACGACACGCAACTCTCGGCGACGTACGCGAGCGCGGGCATCGACGACCCCGAACTGTGCGGGCGCCTGACGGTGTCAGTTCTGCGCGACGTGGTGGTGCGACCCTCACCCGTGCATTTGGCCCGCCGACTCACGATGGCGGGGATGCGGCCCATCTCCAACGTGGTGGACGCCTCCAACCTCGTGATGCTCGAACTCGGCCAACCCACGCACCCCTACGATGCGGCCCACGTGGCCCAGCGCGCGTTGCGCGCGCGCCGGGCGCGAGTGGGGGAGACCCTGACCACCCTCGACGGCGTCGAACGCGCCCTGGCGCAACCCGGGCGTGGACTCGGTGATACCGGTGAGGACTGCGTCATCGTCGACGGCGACGACCGAGTCCTGGGTCTCGCCGGGATCATGGGTGGCGCCGCGAGCGAGATCTCTTCCTCGACCACCGACGTACTTCTCGAAGCGGCCTTCTTCGACCCGATGAGTATTGCGCGTTCCTCCAAGCGTCACGCCCTGCGCTCAGAAGCGTCGAATCGCTTCGAACGGGGCGTCGACCCCGAACTCGCTCTGGTGGCGGCGGCGCGGTTCGTTGCCCTACTGCGTGAGAGCAATCCCGAGATGCGCTGGATGGCCGAGGCGCTCGATGTCGCCGGTCACGTGCCCGTCGCGCCCACCGTGCAGTTGCGAGAGGGAGACCTCGAGCGGGCCCTGGGTGTGGACCTCGACAGTGACGTCGTGCGCCGCATCCTCGAAGGATTGCAATTTCGCGTCAGCGGCGATGGCCCGTGGTTAGTCACGGCTCCCAGCGCGCGTCTCGACGTGCGGTCGGGGGCCGCCGGACGCGCTGACGTGATCGAGGAGATCGCGCGGCTTTACGGCTACTCACGCCTGCCGCGGCGCACGCCGACCTGGTCCGAACCCGGCGCACTGAGCGATCGTCAACGCATCCGGCGACGACTGCGCGACACGGTGGTGGACCTCGGCGTGCACGAGTCGTGGACGCCGACACTGGGGAGTGACGACGACTTCGACCTGCTCGCGCCCGGAGTGGCACGCGTGCGCGTGACCAACCCCCTCGCCTCGGAGGAGTCCGTGCTGCGCTCGTCAATGCTGGTGGGACTGGTTCGTGCCTGGGGCAAGAACGCCGAACGCGGATTGGGTGACGTGGTGCTCGGAGAGATCGGCAACGTCTTTACCCACCCCGATATCGCCGCGGCCCCGCACCTCACACGCGGCGGCGCTGGGGGGGCGGTGTCGCTCGCCCTTCCCGAAGAGAACGAACGTTTGACGGTGGTGCTGGGTCGCGAGAGCGACGACGCGCGAAGCGCGGTGGCGATGTGGGCCGCGCTGGCCACGCGACTGGGCATTCACGACGTGGTCGTGCGTTCGAGCGACGGCGTCGCGCGCGGGTTGCACCCGACGAGGACCGCGCAATTGGTGGAGCGCGGTACCAACCGACTGGTGGGCTACGTGGGTGAGGTCGACTCGCGGATCTTCGAGGCACTCACCACGGTGGCGCCACGACGACTGGGCGTGATCGACGTGGACCTCGACGTCCTCTTCGAACTCACGCTCGACGCCGAAGTCGACCAGTTCGTGAGTGTTCCGGGTCGTTACCCCGTGGCCATTGTCGACTTGGCGTTCGTGGTGTCACAGGAGGTGCACGCCGTTGATTTGGCCGAGGTGCTGATGGCCGCAGCCGACGTCGTGGAGGACGTGATCCTCTTCGACGTGTACCGCGGTGACTCCCTGCCCGCGGGCACGCGTTCGCTCGCCTACAACGTGCGCTTCTCCTCGCCGGAGAAGACCCTGAGCGAGGCCGACGTGGCGGCGGCGCGTGAAGCCCTCATCGAAGCGGCGCGCGCTCTCGGTGCGGAATTGAGGTCCTAGGTGGCTGACGGCGTGGTTCCCGAGCGTGAATACATGCCCGAGCCTTCGGTCGGGCGGCGCTTTTCGATGCACACTGTCGTGCGACTCAGTGACGCGCTGCCCTCGAGTTATTGGCGTCTCGATGGCGTGGCCCGCGCCCTCCAAGACGCTGCCACCGAGGACTGGGAGGATTGTGGCATTGTCACTGACGCCTTGTGGCTGGCGCGTCGCACGTCCTTTCGCGCGGTGGGGCCGTGGCCGGTCATCTACGACCATCTGAAACTGACCACCTTCTGCTCGGGAGCTGGTGCCGCGTGGGCCGAGCGACGCACCAACATCTACGTGGGCGATCAATTGGTACTCGAGGCCTCGTCATTGTGGGTGCCAGTCGATCCACGTGGTTTCCCGGTGCGCATCCCGCCGACGTTCCACGCGATATTCGGTGAAGCGATGAACGGTCGCAAGGTGTCGGGCCGAGTGCCCCAGAGCGTGCCGCCCGAGGACGCACCCCGTCGTGCGTGGCCCCTTCGCCGCGCCGACCTCGACGTCATTGGTCACGTCAATAACGCGGCGGTGTGGCAGGCGGTGGCGGAGGTCTTCGACGCGCCGGTCGTCTCGGTCGACGTCATTCATCACGGTCCGGTGGAGGAGGGCCACCGTGTCGAACTGGTCAGTGTCGACGACGCCATGTGGCTACTCGTAGATGGGGAGGTTCGTGTCGCGGTCCGCGTCGTGAGAGACCCCGTGCGTGACGCTGGTCGCTAGGTACGAACCGAGCACGATCAACGGGAAGCCCAACGCAATCCCGATGGTGAAGGGCTCGTGCAGACCAACGACGCCCAAGAGTACCGCGATCGCGGTGTTGGAGTACACCACCACCACCGAGCGACTGGACCCTGCTTCCTTGATCAGCTCGAAGAAGACGAGGAACGCTCCCGCGGTGCAGAACACCGACAATACCCCCACCGACATCCAGGTCTCGGCGCTCACGCGCGAGGGCCAGTGAAAGACGTCGTAGGGGATCCAGCCCAGGGCCACCACGCTGGTCGGCGCCGCATACGACGGCGGGACCGGGCACCGATTGCGAATTTCGTCGCCAGGATGATGGGGCCAATGGCGTACCCCACGCAGACCAGCAGCATCATGCCAATCCAGGTGAGTGATCCGCCCGTGAGGTCGAGTCCGACGAGGAGCGCGACACCTACGGCGCCGGCGATGCAGCCCCACGAGGCGGCGCGCACTGATGGGCTCGTGACTTCGGGTGAAGCGACTGGCCACCACCGAGAACAGGGGTACCGCGCAGATGATCAATGACGTCAACGAGGAGTTGATATGGCGCTCGGAGGTCGACATCAAATACCAGGGGATGCCGAATTCGACGATACCGAAGACGGTGATCCAACCCAGATTCTTTCTCAGGGCGGGAAACGCCCGGCGGCGGATGACCACGGGCATCAAGAGTAGTGCCGCCGGGGCGGTACGAAACAGCACGACGGCGCCGGGATCGAGTTCGCGCACGGCGACACGAATCAACAAATAGGGAATACCCCAGAGCACGGCCATCGCGCTAAAGAGAAGCCAGCCCCTGCGAGTCACCCATCGAGTCTAGTGGTCGGACCACCGTATTGCGCTTTTGCTTATCTTTGTGCATAAAATGTCAGTATGCGAATTGCCGTGGTGGGTGCAACTGGTTACGCCGGTCTCGAGGTACTGCGTCTAGCCGCGTCGCACCCTGATCTCGAGGTCGTGCTGGCGACCGGAGAGTCCAACGCGGGACGCTCCATCGCTGCGCACGCGCCGGCGCTCGCGGGGCTCTACCCCGAGATGATCTACCAGCCCACCGCCAGCGTCGCGGACGTGCAAATCGACACGGCCTTCGTGGCGCTGCCGCACGGCAAGAGCCAGGCGTTGGTGCCCGATCTGCGCGCCCGCGGCGTCACCGTGGTCGACCTCGGTGCGGATTTTCGCCTCAAGAACGCCCAGGACTACATCGAGTGGTACGGCGCCGCTCATAATGCGCCCGAACTCTTGGGCGATGCGGTCTACGGTCTCGTCGAGCGTCACCGGAGCGAATTGCCCGGGGCCGGGCTCATCGCGGTGCCGGGCTGCTATCCGACGGCCACGTCCCTCGCGCTGGGTCCTTTTCTCGATGGCGGCCTCGTCGAATCCAGCGGCATCGTGGTGAACGCGTTGTCGGGTGTGTCGGGGGCGGGACGCGCCACCGCGGATCGACTGCACTTCTCGCGACTGGCCTCTAACGCTGAGGCCTACAGCCTCCTGCATCATCGCCACACCATTGAAATCCAGCGCGAGATCAACGCCGAACTCCTCTTCACGCCCCACTTGGTGCCCGTCGCTCGCGGGATGCTCGTCACGGCGTACGCTCGCGTCACCTCGCCGCTCACGAGTGACGAGGCGCTGGAAGTGTTACGTGCGACGTACACTCACGACCCCTGCGTCGTCGTGGTCGACGAACCCCCGACCCTCAAGGACCCCGTGGGTTCGAACCTCTGCTTCGTCTCGGCGAGGGTGGACGCGCGCACTGGATGGCTCGTTGCTATGAGCTCGCTCGACAATCTGATCAAGGGCGCGGCGGGTCAGGCGATTCAGGCCTGGAACGTGGCGAGTGGCATCTCGGAGACGTCGGGTCTGCCCATGAGTGGAGTGACGCCGTGAGCGCGACTCGTGGTGAAGATGGGTGGCCACGCTCTGGACGATCTCAGCGCGACGAGCCCGGTGTTGACCTCGTTGGCGGAAGACCTCATCACCCTGGCGAGTGAGGGTGTTGAGATTGTCGTCGTCCACGGTGGTGGCCCTCAGATCGCTGACCTGCTCGCCGTGGTCGGACAACCGAGCGAATTTCACGAGGGATTGCGCATAACGCCACCCTCGACCATGTCGTATGTGGCCATGGCGCTCGCGTCGGTGAATGCGGCCTTGGTGGCGGCCCTGACGCACGCGGGATTGGACTGCGTCGGACTGTGCGGACTTGATGGAGCAATGATCCGTGGCCGGTCGCTGGGTGCGCCCTGGGACCGGGCCGGATCCATCGCCACGGTGTCGACCGGTATCCTCGAAACGCAGTGGCGTGGTGGCTACGTGCCCGTCGTGAGTCCGGTCGTCGCTCGATGCGGATGGCCAACTTCTCAATTGCAATGCCGACGTGGTGGCGGGCGCCCTCGCGGGCGCCCTCGGGGCCGGACACTCGTACTGCTGAGCGATATCGACCAATTGCGCGCCGACCCCGACGACGCAGCGAGCACCCTGACCCACGTGGCGGCCTCGCGGGTGCGTGAGATGATCTCTTCGGGCGCCGCGCGTGACGGGATGCGACCCAAGATGACCGCGGCGCTCGACGCACTGAGTGCGGGTGCGCAACGCGTGGTCCTGGCCAACGGTTCGCGTTCGCACGCCGTGCGCGACGTCGTGCATGGTCAGATCCCCACCACGGAGGTTGTCGCGTGACACGTCATTTCACCACCATTCACGAAGTCTCGGAAGAGGACCTCGCCAGTATCTACCAACTAGCGCTCAGTCCCTTCGACGACCAGACGTTGTCGGGCCAGGGGGTGGCCCTAGTCTTCGAGCGCCCCAGTCTGCGCACGCGCGCGTCGAGTTCGACGGCGGTGAGTGAGCTCGGCGGCTTCTGTACCTTCTTCTCTGATGAGGAGATCGGTCTCGACACGCGTGAGTCGGCCGAGGATGTCGGGCGCACGCTGGCTCAGATGTACGCCATCTGCGCCGCGCGCATTCGTCACCACGAAGTTTTCGAGCGTGTGCGCGACGCCACTCAGGATCAGATGTCCTTGATCAACCTGCTGAGCGACGTCGCCCACCCGACCCAGGCGGTGGCCGACGTTTTGACCTTGGCCGAGCATTTTTCGAACGGTGACGTGCGTGGGCTGGCGGGGCTCAAGGTGGCGTACGTCGGCGACGCCACCAACGTCACTCGCTCGCTCGCGGTCGCCCTTTTGCGACTCGGAGTCGAAGTGAGCGTTGGGTGCGCCCGCGGGGTATCAATTGACTCCTGGCGGTCTCGAAGACCCGGGCAGTGTGGTCGGCGGCGGATCCCTGCGACTCACGGACTCGGCCTACGACGCCGTCACGGGGGTGGACGCGGTCTACACCGACGCGTGGGTGTCGATGGGCTTCGAAGAGGAGACGGCGCAGCGCCGCCGCGACCTGGCTGATTTTCGCGTCACGCTCTGAACTCATGGGCCACGCCGGCGCGTCGGCGCGTGTTGTTGCACTGCCTGCCCGCGCACCGCGGCGACGAGATCACTGACGAAGTTCTCGATTCGCCGGCGTCACTGGTGTGGCGACAGGTATTTCATCGGCGCTCGGCCATGCGTGGCGTCCTACGTTGGATAAAGGAAGAGATATGACCAAGACGCAACGTCAACACCGCATCAGCGACCTGCTCGAACGAGAAGTGATCTCGACGGCGGCGCAATTGGTGACACGACTCAAGTCCGAGGGAATCGTCGCCACCCAGGCAACCGTGACGCGCGACCTCCAGGATCTGGGCACCATCAAGGTGCGCGACCTGCACGGTTCGCGACGTATCGTCATCGCTTCGGCCCCGACGGTGTCGGCCGCACCGGTGGACCATTTGCGGCGCATGATGGGCGAATGGGTCGGCTCGGTGGATTGTTCGGGCAACCTCGTGGTCATTCGCACCCCTCCGGGGTGCGCTCACGTCGTCGCCTCGGCACTCGATCGCAGCGCGCTCGACGGGGTTCTCGGATCGATTGCGGGTGACGACACGATTCTGGTGATCGCCGACGAGAAGCGCGGGGGGCCGTCGCTGGTCAAGGAGTTTCGTAGTTTGGCAGGGCTCGAGGATCTCTCGAGCGCGAAGAAGGGAAGAAAGTGATGAAGCGCGTGGTTCTGGCCTATAGCGGTGGACTCGATACTTCGGTCGCCGTTCGTTGGATGATCGAGGAGTGGAACGTCGAGGTCGTGTGCGTCCTCGTCGACGTGGGTCAAGATGCTGAGACTTCTGAGAGTTTCGATGACATTCGCTCGCGCGCACTGGCGGCCGGGGCGATCGAGTGCGTCATCGTGGATGCGCGTCACGAGATGGCGAACGAATTCTGCGCCAACGCCATCGCCGCCAACGCGCGCTACGAGGGCAAGTACCCGCTCGTCTCGGCTCTCTCGCGCCCAGTGATCGTTCGACACCTGGTCGATCAGGCGCGCAAGTTCAATGCGCAGGCCGTCGCGCATGGTTGCACGGGCAAGGGCAACGACCAAGTGCGCTTCGAGGTGGGTACCCACGCGCTCGCGCCGGACCTCGAGGTCCTAGCTCCAGCGCGCAACTGGGGCATGACCCGGGCTGACTCGGTCGATTTCGCTCAGAAGTGGGACATCCCCATCAAGGCCACCAAGGACAAGATCTACTCCATCGACGAGAATCTCTGGGGTCGCGCGGTCGAATGCGGTGCCATGGAAGATCCGTGGGCGACGCCGCCCGAAGAGCCGATGACGCTCACTCGCGTGCGCACCGACAAGCCCGTCGAACTGACGGTGAGCTTCGTATCGGGCGTGCCCGTCGCCATCGACGGCGTCGAAATGCCCCTGGCGGACCTCATCAAGACGCTCAATGACCGCGCCGGATCGACCGGCTTTGGCCGCATTGACATGGTCGAGAACCGTCGCGTGGGCATCAAGTCGCGCGAGGTCTATGAGTGTCCGGCGGCCTTGGCGTTGATCGCGGCGCACGCGGACCTCGAAGACCTCGTCCTCGAACGCGACGTCCACCACGAGAAGGCGCGCCTCGAGACGCGCTGGGCGGAATTGGTCTACGACGGGATGTGGTTCTCGCCCCTAAAGGAGGCCCTCGACGCCTTCATTGCTGAGACGCAGACGCACGTGACGGGAGATGTCCGCTTGCACTTCGCCGCACCCGGGATGATGCGCATCGTCGGACGGCGCAGCCCCAAGGCGCTCTACGATTACGGCCTGGCCACCTACGACGCCGAAGATACTTTCCACCACGCCGACTCTGAGGGTTACGTCAAGATCTACGGCTTGGGCGTGAAGACCTGGGCCGCGCGTCAAGGCGCCAAGAACGCTGTACCCCCGCGTCCATGACGTTGTGGGCGGGCCGCTTCTCGGCGGCAATGGACGAGACCCTGTGGAACCTCTCCGAGAGCTATTCCTTCGATCACGTCCTCTACGCCCACGACATCGAGGGCTCGATGGCCCACGTGCGCGGTCTAGAGGTTTCGGGGCTCATGCCACCCGAAGAAGCGCGCCATTCTGCTCGACACTCTGGCGAGCATCAAGGGTGAGTTCGAGGCGGGTACCTTCGAGCGCCGCGCCAGCGACGAGGACATCCACATGGCCATCGAACGTCGCGCGACCGAACTCGCGGGCGACGTTGGCGCGAAGATCCATACTTCACGCAGTCGCAACGATCAGGTCGCCACGACGCTGCGCCTCTTCACCCGTGACGCGCTCAGTGAGATCGCTCGCCAGACGTTGTCGCTCGTTGACACGCTGGTGAGCGTGGGTGAACGCAACGGCGAAGCCTATTTGCCCGGGTATACGCATCTGCAGCGAGCTCAGCCGGTGCTCTTGAGTCACCACCTCCAAGCTCACGCTTGGAGTCTGACGCGCGACGTGGACCGGGTCCTCGACGCGCGTCGGCGACTGAACGTTTCACCCCTCGGCGCGGGAGCGCTGGCGGGCACGTCGTTGCCGATTCAGCCAGAGGTGACCGCGCAGCTGCTGGGTTTCGACGAGCCCTTCGCCAACTCGATGGACGCGGTGTCCGACCGCGACTTCGTCGCCGAGGCGCTGTTCGATATTGCACTGTTGGGCGTTCACCTGTCGCGCATGGGTGAAGAACTCGTGCTGTGGACGACGTCCGAGTTCAATTTCGCCACTCTGGGCGATGACTTCACCACGGGGTCTTCAATGCTGCCTCAGAAGAAGAACTCTGACGTCGCGGAACTCGCGCGCGGAAAGAGTGGACGGCTGGTGGGCAATCTGACGAGCCTCCTGGTCACCTTGAAGGGACTGCCCCTCTCGTACAACCGCGACCTCCAAGAGGACAAGGAGCCGCTATTCGATTCGGTGAGACAGGTCATGTTGGTGCTGGCGGCGATGAACGGGGCCTATCAATCCTTGAGCTTTCATGCGGAGAACGCGGCGTTCGCCGCTGACGATCAACTCCTCGTGGCCATTGACATTGCTGAACGTCTCGTGGCGCAGGGAATGCCTTTTCGCCAAGCGCACGAGGTGGCGGGCGGTTTGGTCGGGCGCGCCGTTCGTGAGGGCAAGCAACTGTTTGACGTCGTCATGGAGGATGCGAACCTCTCGGCGTACGCCGAGCTGTTCGAACGCGGTGCTGCCCTTTCGAACCGACGATCGCCCGGCTCGTCGGGTCCGTCCGCGGCACCGGAGCAGGCGGCCCGACTCAGCGCACGTCTCACCTCACTGCGCGCACGTGTGTAGTGGGCCTCACCGGGTTGATGGGGGAGTCAGCCCCCTTGAGAGTCAGTGAAGGACGGTGGGCGTGACCTCTGTAGTTTCCACTTCACCTATGGTGAAGGCGAAGGCCGAGTAGCGACAACGAGCGACCGCCAGAGAGTGACCGAGTCGTGAGAAAGTGCGTCGTTGCGTCACGTTAGCGCAGGGTGAAAATGGCTGGCGAGTACCTCGCTGGGGATCGGCACCTCAGTGCCCGACGCGAGAGTGCAGAGACGCGGGGTTGTCACACCAATAGGGCAGACTCTTCGTATTGGCAACGTCGAAGGAACCCATGACTGAGCGTCTTCTCACCCCATCCAAGATCACGGCCTGGTTGGGTTGCGCTCATTACCTCACCCTCAACAACGCGGTTGATGCGGGGGAGATACACGTTGCGCCTACGGTCTTGAATTCATTGGCTGAGATTCTCATCGACAAGGGAAACGAGCACGAATCGAATTGCCTGGACGACTATGAGGCGATGGGCAAAACGATTTACGAGGTGCCGGGGCGCAACGCCGGGGAGGCCTTCACCAACGTGGGTGCACCCGCGTGGGCAATCCCATGACGCTGGGCTACGACGTCATCTACCAGATGCCGTTCGTCCACGAGGGCATCCGCGGTATCGCCGACTTCCTCGTGAAGTGCGACGAGCCGACCGACGGGCTACGCGCTCTACGAGCCGGTCGACGCCAAGCTCACGCGTTCCCAGGGCAAACCCGGTCACGTCCTGCAGTTGTGCTTCTACGCCGAGGCAATGGAGGCCCTTCTCGGGGTGGCGCCGCGTCGGATGCACATCTGGTTGGGATCGGGCACGACCCAGGCCCTGACGGTCGAGGAGTTCTTGCCCTACTGGCGCCGACTGCGTCGTCAGCTCGGCGCGTTGTTGGCCGACGACTCGGTGAGCGACGCGACGCGCCCCCAACCGTGTGAGTCGTGTGAGTACTGCGAATTTCAAGGGCACTGTGAGACGACAATGGCGCGACGAGGATTCTCTGGCTTTCGTCGCCAATTCGCGTGAGTCCGAGCGCGATGCATTGGAGCGAGCGGGCGTGCGCACGGTGGTGGAGCTCGCACGTCGTCGAGAGTCCGTGACGGATCTCCGCGACGAGAAATTGGCTCGACTCACGCGTCAGGCGGCCCTACAAGTCGCTTCGCGCGACGATCCCGCCCGGCCGCCTCGCTTCGAACTCATCGACGCCAGTGAGGATCCGGTCTACGGCCACGGTTTGAACTGATGCCGGCTCCCGACTTCGGTGACGTCTTCTTCGACTTCGAAGGCGACCCGTTCTGGACGGCGCAGAACGAACTGATGTTCCTCGCCGGGCTCTACTACCGCGACGCGCGGGCGAATGGACGTTCGACGCGCGATGGGCTCACACGCTGGGCGAACAGCAAGAGATGATGAGCGATCTGGTGGACTTCTTCGCGCAGCGTCGCGCGAGGTATCCCGGGCATGCACGTCTATCACTACAACCACACCGAACGCTCCACCATCGAGCGACTGACCCGCGACGCCGAGGACGAGAACCTCTTCGCCTCACTCGTCGAGTCGGGACTCTTCGTCGACCTCTTCACCATCGCCAAGAACGCCGTGCGCGTGGGCACCGAGTCCTACGGCCTCAAGCACCTCGAACACCTCGTGGAGTTCGTGCGCACCGGGCGCGATCGAACAAGGCGCGGGAGCGGTCGTCGAGTACGAGCAGTGGATGGTCGAGCGGCGACGATCAGTTGCTGGACAACATCGCGGACTACAACGAGGATGACGTCAAGTCGACGCGGGCCCTGCGCGACTGGTTGCTCGAGCAGCGGTCCGGCGACCTGCCCTGGCGCGAGGCGATCATCGAACGTGAGCCGTACGAACTCGACACCGACGAACTCGTCGAGCGCCTGCACGAGTTCGCGGAGGACTTCGCCGGAGCACCTGTTGGGCGATCTTCTCAATTACTGGCGCCGAGAGCGCATCGGCCGACGTGACGCCCAAGTACGTCGCGCTCAACGGTGACTACAGCGACCTCTACGACAACTTGGATTACCTCACGAACCTGCAGTTTCGTGCGCATGGAGGAGCCCGGTCGGCCGCGAGAGAATCCCAAGATGGTCCTCTCGTGGCCGCCTCAGGTGGTCGATCGCGGAGTCGAGCGCCAAGGACGAGGTCCTCTACGCCGGCGTGGGCGTGCAGTACGGCAAAGGGTCGATCGCCGACATCGACTTCGAGCGGCGCGAAGTGAGTCTTCGATGGGGCAAACTCCAAGAGGAGTCGGGGGAGCGTACCCGCGGTCCTGACCAAGGACCGCTACTTTCGACCCGGCGCCAAGGCGGGAGCGCTCAAGGATCTCGCCCGCCAAGTGCTGGACCCGCGGCGAACACGGTGAACCCGGGCGACTGGCGATGGCGTTGCTGGGCGCGCGAGCGCCGCGCTTCACGCGCGGGCCATGGTCCCACGCGATGGCGTCTTCGACGATCGAGCTCGACGTCGATCTATCGATGGGTGCGAACACCTCGACGAGAGTTTCGTGGCGATCCAGGGCCCCCCGGGTACCGGCAAGACGTACTCGCGGCTCGCACATCATTCACCACCTCATCGGTCAAGGACTGCGCGTGGGCGTGCTGGCGATGAGCCACGGCGCCATCGACAACTTGATGCGCGCCGACGCTCAAGGTGTTCGACGAGGCCGGCGACCTCGGTCAACTGCGCGCACTGCGTTGGGAGGAGACGCCGTCAGAGCCCCTCGAGGGCGTCAAATACTCCAAGAAGAAGGGTGATTTGTCGTCGGGGCGAGTTCAACCTCATCGGTGGCACGGCGTGGCTGTGGGCCAACGCCGAGATGCGACAGTGCCCCCGTGGACGTGCTGATCGTGGACGAAGCGGGCCAGCTCTCGCTTGGCCGACGCCCTCGCCGCCAGCGGGGGGACGCGCAACATGCTGCTCCTCGGCGATCCTCTGCAATTGGCCCAGGTCGCCAAGGCCGAGCATCCCGGGGGATCGGGCGCGAGTGTGCTCGAACACATCTTGGGTGAGCACGTGACCGTTCCCGCCTACTCGGGGCGTCTTCCTCGTCCGAGACCTGGCGCATGCACCCCGACGTGTGCGACTTCATCTCGCGACAGATCTACGAGGGTCGTCTGACGGCGAACGAATGCTGTCGCTCAACAGACCACCGACTTCGGAACGGGTCTGCGCTGGCTCGCGGCGCGCCACGAGCGGCGTTCCACCGAGTCGCCCGAGGAGAGTCGACATCGTCCTGGCGCAGATCACGCGCGATGATGGGTACTCCGTGGACCAATCAGAAGGGCGAGGTGCGCGCCGCTCGACGCCCGCGTGACTTCATGGTCGTCGCCCCCTACAACGACCAGGTCGAATCTGATCAAGGAGGCGTGTCAGGCGCCGCGACGGACCTGCGCGGCGTCCAGGTGGGCACCGTCGACAAGTTCCAGGGCCGCGAGGCGCCCGTGGTGTTCTTCACCATGACGACGTCCTCGGCCCAGGACATGCCCCGGGGTCCGGAGTTCTTGTTCTCGCGCAATCGCCTCAATGTCGCGGTGAGTCGGGCCCGGTGCCTGGCGTACCTGGTGTGCACCGAGGAACTCCTCAATTCGCGCGCGCGCGACATCGACGACATGCGACTGATCGGCACGTTGAGTGCCTTCGTGGAATACGCGCCAACGGCACTGAGTCAAAAGCGCATTCGCACCCGCGCGCGTCGTGTAAGGTAGCCAAGCCGAAATAACACGGAGATCGACAATCGGGTCGAATGCGCAACACGTTCGTGAAGATTAGTGGGTCGAAATGCCATTTCGGTGGTGGGAGGCCTGCTACACTGTAAATCCCACCGACGGAGACGGCGGCCGGTTGAATTTGCAACCTGGCAGACCGCGCTGTTAAGGTAGGCATCCCGTCGTTTGGGTGACTAAACGACGGATTCGACGGAGAAATCCTGAGATGGTGTACTTCACACCTCCGAGCTTGCTCGTGTGTGTCGTCGCTCCTTGAAAACGGAAGAACGAGAGCCAAAAGCCAGTACGGGCGACGATGGACGGATCTAACCGGACGCGTCGTTCGTCAAAAGAAGTATGTAGTAGGCCAGAGGAGCACCCCGTGTTCCTTTGGTTGTCAGGCGAGTATTAGAGTCACTCGTCTGGCTCTCTGATTCGTAGAGAACTTCGGTTCTTGAAAGATCTTGATGGAGAGTTTGATTCTGGCTCAGAATGAACGCTGGCGGCGTGCTTAACACATGCAAGTCGAACGGACGATTGGAGCTTGCTCCAATAGTTAGTGGCGAACGGGTGAGTAACACGTGAGCAACCTGCCCCGAAGATTGGGATAACACCGGGAAACCGGTGCTAATACCGAATACCTTCCTTTTTTCGCATGATGAGAGGAAGAAATGTTTTTTCGCTTCGGGAGGGGCTCGCGGTCCATCAGCTTGTTGGCGGGGTAACGGCCCACCAAGGCTACGACGGATAGCTGGTCTGAGAGGACGATCAGCCACACTGGAACTGAGACACGGTCCAGACTCCTACGGGAGGCAGCAGTGGGGAATCTTGCGCAATGGGCGAAAGCCTGACGCAGCAACGCCGCGTGAGGGACGAAGGCTTTCTGAGTTGTAAACCTCTTTCGACAGGAACGATTGTGACGGTACCTGTAGAAGAAGCACCGGCCAACTATGTGCCAGCAGCCGCGGTGATACATAGGGTGCGAGCGTTATTCGGATTTATTGGGCGTAAAGAGCTCGTAGGCGGTTCAACAAGTCGGGTGTTAAACCCCCAGGCTCAACCTGGGGCCGCCACCCGAAACTGTTGTGACTAGAGTTTGGTAGGGGATCACGGAATTCCTGGTGTAGCGGTGGAATGCGCAGATATCAGGAGGAACACCAGTAGCGAAGGCGGTGATCTGGGCCAATACTGACGCTGAGGAGCGAAAGCGTGGGGAGCGAACAGGATTAGATACCCTGGTAGTCCACGCCGTAAACGGTGGGCACTAGGTGTGGGGACTTTTCAACGGTTTCCGCGCCGCAGCTAACGCATTAAGTGCCCCGCCTGGGGAGTACGGTCGCAAGACTAAAACTCAAAGAAATTGACGGGGGCCCGCACAAGCAGCGGAGCATGTGGCTTAATTCGATGCAACGCGAAAAACCTTACCTAGATTTGACATGCTGGGAAAAGCCACAGAGATGTGGTGTCCTTCGGGGCCCAGCACAGGTGGTGCATGGCTGTCGTCAGCTCGTGTCGTGAGATGTTGGGTTAAGTCCCGCAACGAGCGCAACCCTTGTTCTATGTTGCCAGCACGTAATGGTGGGGACTCGTAGAAGACTGCCGGGGTCAACTCGGAGGAAGGTGGGGACGACGTCAAGTCATCATGCCCCTTACGTCTAGGGCTGCACACATGCTACAATGGGCGGTACAGAGGGCTGCTAAACCGCGAGGTGGAGCCAATCCCTAAAACCGCTCTCAGTTCAGATTGCAGGCTGCAACTCGCCTGCATGAAGTTGGAGTTGCTAGTAATCCCGGATCAGCACTGCCGGGGTGAATACGTTCCCGGGCCTTGTACACACCGCCCGTCAAACCACGAAAGTTGGTAACACCCGAAGCCGGTGGCCTAACCGCAAGGAAGGAGCCGTCGAAGGTGGGATCAGTGATTGGGGTTAAGTCGTAACAAGGTAGCCGTACCGGAAGGTGCGGCTGGATCACCTCCTTTCTAAGGAGCACATCTGCCCACAAGGGACAGACAGCTACCGAGTTGAATGCTGGTTAGTCGGCTACGTGGTCATACCACTGGGGAATGTCCCTTTCGTACTCGTACGATCTGGGTGCCCGTCAGGTGACTGCCGCGTAGGTCCGGACTCTCGTCTTCCGTTTTGGAGGAGCGGCAACGTTCCTTGAGTGACGCCCTGCATAAGGGCCTCTCGCTCCACGATGTTCCCTGGTCAACGGAGATTGTTGACTGGGTTGAGCGTCGTCGCGCTGATCTTTGAGAATTCTAGAACGAGCACGAGCATCTATATTTCTAAAAATATCAATTTCTCCAAGCTACAAAGAGTCAACGGTGGATGCCTTGGCGTCTAAAGCCGAAGAAGGACGTGGGCGACTGCGATAAACCATGGGGAGCTGTCTACCGAGCATTGATCCATGGGTGTCCGAATAGGAAAACCTTGCACCCGTCATGGGGTGTAACTCCTGCCTGAATATATAGGGCAGGTAGAGGGAACCGGGTGAATTGAAACATCTCAGTAACCCGAGGAGAGGAAAACAAAAGTGACTCCCTGAGTAGCGGCGAGCGAAACGGGAAGAGCCTAAACCGAGCTGGTGTTAAAGCACTGGGCGTTGCCAGTTCGGGGTTGTGGGATTTACTTGAAGGAACCAGCAATCTTCACAGAGTTACAAAATCGATACGTAGCAGAACTGCCTGGAAAGGCAGACCATAGGGGGTAACAGTCCCGTACGCGAAACGTTGAGATCTCTGAGTAAACACCCGAGTAACGCCGGATCCGGGAAAGCCGGCGTGAATCTGTCAGGACCATCTGATAAGGCTAAGTACTCATAGACGACCGATAGTGAACAAGTACCGTGAGGGAAAGGTGAAAAGTACCCCGGGAGGGGAGTGAAATAGAACCTGAAACCGTTGATTTACAATCAGTTAAAGAGTCGTCACGTCTTTTAGACGTGGCCTCGATAGCGTGCCTTTTGAAGAATGAGCCAGCGAGTTGTGGTACGTGGCGAGGTTAACCCGAGAGGGGTAGCCGAAGCGAAAGCGAGTCTGAATAGGGCATTCAGTCGCGTGCTGCAGACCCGAAGCCGAGTGAGCTTGCCATGGGCAGGTTGAAGCGGGGGTAAAACCCCGTGGAGGACCGAACCCACCTCAGTTGAAAATGAGGGGGATGACCTGTGGTAAGGGGTGAAAGGCCAATCAAACTCGGTGATAGCTGGTTCTCCCCGAAATGCATTTAGGTGCAGCGTCAGTCGTTCAGCATCGGAGGTAGAGCACTGGATGGGCTAGGGGGCCTACAAGCTTACTGACCCCAACCAAACTCCGAATGCCGATGCTCCAGAGACTGGCAGTGAGACCACGGGGGATGAGCTTCGTTGGTCGAGAGGGAAACAGCCCAGATCTACAGCTAAGGCCCCAAATTCTGGACTAAGTGGAAAACGATGTGAGAACGCTCAGACAGCCAGAAGGTTGGCTTAGAAGCAGCCATCCTTTAAAGAGTGCGTAATAGCTCACTGGTCGAGTGGTCTTGCGCGGATAATGTAACGGGGCTCAAGTCCAGAGCCGAAGCTTAGAATTGCGCATTTATGCGTAGTGGTAGGGGAGCGTTGAATTTGCTGTGAAGCGGAGGTGTAAACCTACGTGGAGCGTATTCAAGTGAGAATGCTGGTATGAGTAGCGAGAGAGGGGTGAGAAACCCCTCCGCCGTAAATCCAAGGGTTCCTGGGGAAGGCTAATCCCCCCAGGGTAAGTCGGGAGCTAAGGCGAGGCCGAGAGGCGTAGTCGATGCACAACAGGTTGATATTCCTGTACCGCCATGTTCGCGCCCATTCCAAAGCGGGGGTACTAAGGGGCTGATCTTCGGATCGAACCGACCCACCCTGCGGCGGAAAGCGAAGGAGGGACGGAGGAGGATAGGTGAGCCCAGGCGTTGGTTGTCCTGGGGTAAGTGCGTAGGGCGAGGTGTAGGCAAATCCGCACCTCATATGCCTGAGACACGATGCCGAGCCATTAGGCGAAGTCACTGATTCCATGCTCCCAAGAAAATCTTCTAGCGAGTTGACATGGCGCCCGTACCCCAAACCGACACAGGTGGATGGGTAGAGAATACCAAGGCGATCGGGAGAACTCTAGTTAAGGAACTCGGCAAAATACATCCGTAACTTCGGGAGAAGGATGGCCCTGTTAGCGTGATGGACTTCGCGTCCTGAGCGTGAGAGGGTCGCAGAGAATTGTGGGAAGCGACTGTTTACCAAAAACACAGGAGCGTGCTAAGTCGTAAGACGCCGTATACGCTCTGACGCCTGCCCGGTGCTGGAAGGTTACGGGGACTGGTTAGCCTTTGGGCGAAGCTAGGAACCTAAGCCCCAGTAAACGGCGGCCGTAACTATAACGGTCCTAAGGTAGCGAAATTCCTTGTCGGGTAAGTTCCGACCTGCACGAATGGCGTAACGACTTCCCAACTGTCTCAACTAGAGACCCGGCGAAATTGAAGTACGAGTAAAGATGCTCGTTAGCTGCATCAGGACGAAAAGACCCCGTGCACCTTTACTACAACTTGATGTTGGGTTTTGGTTCAGTTTGTGTAGGATAGGTGGGAGGCTTTGAAGCATCGGCGCTAGTCGGTGTGGAGCCAACGTTGAAATACCACCCTTTCTGCGCCGGAACCCTAACCTTGGTCCGTGATCCGGATCAGGAACAGCGTCAGGCGGGTAGTTTGACTGGGGCGGTCGCCTCCTAAAATGTAACGGAGGCGCCCAAAGGTTCCCTCAAGCTGGTTGGCAATCAGCTGTTGAGTGCAATGACACAAGGGAGCTTGACTGCGAGACTTACAGGTCGAGCAGGTACGAAAGTAGGGCATAGTGATCCGGCGGTTGCTTGTGGAAGCGCCGTCGCTCAACGGATAAAAGGTACGCCGGGGATAACAGGCTTATTTCCCCCAAGAGTCCATATCGACGGGGAAGTTTGGCACCTCGATGTCGGCTCGTCGCATCCTGGGGCTGAAGCCGGTCCCAAGGGTTGGGCTGTTCGCCCATTAAAGCGGTACGCGAGCTGGGTTCAGAACGTCGTGAGACAGTTCGGTCTCTATCCGATGCAGCCGTAAGTGAATTGAGAAAGGTTGTCCCTAGTACGAGAGGACCGGGACGAACGCAGCTCTCGTGTGACAGTTGTCCTGCCAAGGGCATGGCTGTTTAGCGACCTGCGGGTGGGATAAGCGCTGAAAGCATCTAAGTGCGAAGCCCGTTTCAAGATAAATTCACTCACTGGGTTAACCAGGTAAGGCCCGTGGCCAGACGACCACGTTGATAGGCCGGAAGTGTAAGTGCAGTAATGCATTCAGCTGACCGGTACTAATCGGCCGAGGGCTTGGAGTTTGATGTTCGTGCTCGTTCTAGGACGCTCAAAGAGCGGAGGGTTTAACCACACTCCGTTCTGATCTCGCAAGAGGTCGAGCGCACAGTTTCCGGTGGTTATGGCGGTGGAGATATACCTGTTCCCATTCCGAACACAGCAGTCAAGCCCACCAGCGCCGATGGTACTTGGGGGTCCCCCCCTGGGAGAGTAGGTCGCCGCCGGGATTTCTTGAAAGACCCCCACCTCACGGTGGGGGTCTTTCGCATTCCTAGGCATTTCGAGCAGGCGACGTGGATGTTGCGTCATCGGCGTGGGTCCGTGGCCCTGGAGTCGTTGAGACCGCGGGCAACGCCACCCGGGGTATGTGCGTCGAACGAAGGGATGGCCTCGGTGTCGCCATGGTGCTGGCCGA
Organism: uncultured Acidimicrobiaceae bacterium; assembly: GCA_963734655.1. Lineage (GTDB taxonomy): Bacteria > Actinomycetota > Acidimicrobiia > Acidimicrobiales > RAAP-2 > RAAP-2. Next base: position 50,341 of record CAVTHY010000003.1, read on the forward strand.
AAGACGTCGGTCGACCCGACCCGCTTCGGTATCGCGAGCCCCGTGGCCCAGATTGACGAGTGACGTCGACTTCGTTCACCCGTCAAGCGGACAGGGAACAATGATCCTGCGGTGGGGATTGTTTTGCCAATGTTGACGTCGTGTTGGGTGCGTTAAATCTTTGCCCACCTACGTTGTGGGGCATGAAGAAGATAACGTCGCGCGGCCATTGGCACACCGCATCATCATCAACGATCGACGCAGGGGCCGATACGGGATTCACGCTCATCGAACTGCTCATCGTGATCGTGGTCTTAGGGATCCTGGCCGCGGTCGTGGTCTTCAGTTTGGGCAATGTGACGGCGTCGGCCGCGGTGGCGTCGTGTCAGAGTGACGTCAAGACGGTTCAGACCGCAGTGCAGGCGTACGAGGTGCAGAATTCCGGCGCTCTGCCTGATGCGGCCGCGCTCACTTCGGGGGCGCACTCCTATCTGCAGTCGTTCCCGTCCAGTCCCTATTACACGATCACGCTAGTCAACGGAGCTGTGATGGTGGCGGCGCCCTCCACCGTGACGGCCGTGTCGGGCCTGATTGCGACATCGTGCTCGGGTGCCGGGGCGGGATCGGCGACTACTTCGTCGACACTCGTCAACCACGTCCACCAGCGCCAGTCTCGAACGGGTGAACGCCCCCCCTCCACCAATGGATCTGACTCATTCGGCGGTCGGCAACGCCTCTGGACGTACTTCGGCCAAGACAACTTGTACTTTTCGAATGCCTCATCGACCACCGAATCACGATCACGTGTCGGTGGACCATCTCCAGGCTAACAACTACAACTGGCGGCCAATTACGCGATCGGAAGCTTCATTTTCCGGCGCCTCCTGCGTCGACCTCGAGCATCGCGGCGGGTACAAAGACTCACCTACACCTATACGGGGCTGACAATTCTGCCAATATAACTCGATGCTGGTCAGCGAGTCTTTTCAGTACAACATCCCCAGTGGCGACGGTCACGCACCACGTCGGTCGATACTTGGAGCGTGACGAGGACGCACGGTGGAATCACCGCGACCCAGAGCGGGCACTTCTAGATCGTTCCCGCGACGGCCACTGGGCCCTTCACGGAATATCGCGGCCTTCGTCAGCATCGCCGAGGACCAGCGCTCATTTGGACCAGGTGTTGTGGAGGATCGCCGAGGGCTTGAGTGTTGAAAAGTCTCTGTTGATCACGTGAAACCTGAAGACTTTGGCGCGCGACGCGTCACTGGCAACCCTTCGCGGGAAGCGACATGTTGCTCAAGTTCTCACGCCAGCGCGTGGTGGACGTGCGAGCGGGTGTTGTTTGACCCGATCACGGGCGAACGTGGCCGGCGCGAGCGCGTCATAATCGTGACTTTGGGCAATCGTTATATCGCTGGAGTGCGCACTACATTGACGTCAGCAGCGCTGACGCTGGGTGGGGGGTCGCAATGGGTGAATATCAGCGAATCTGGGAAGAGAGCCTTCTTCATCCCGAAGAGTTCTGGGGTGACGCCGCGCGCGCGATCGATTGGTTCACGCCGCCCAAGGTCATTCTCGATGACACCGCCGCTCCCCATTACCGGTGGTTCGTCGGTGGTGAGATGAATACGTGCTTCAACGCAGTCGATCGCCACGTCAACGCCGGCCGCGGCGACCAGGTCGCCCTGATCTACGACAGCCCGGTGACTGGAGTCAAGGAGACCTTTACCTTCGATGAGCTCCTCGACCACGTCGCACGTTTCGCCGGAGTCCTTCGCTCACTCGGTGTTCAACAGGGCGACCGCGTCGTCATCTACATGCCCATGATCCCTCAAGCGGTGATCGCAATGCTGGCCTGCGCGCGCATCGGTGCGGTCCATTCGGTGGTCTTCGGGGGCTTCGCGTCGCGCGAGCTCGCGTTGCGTATCGACGACGCCCGTCCCCGCGTGGTCGTCTCGGCCTCGTGCGGTATTGAGGTGAATCGAGTTATCGAGTACAAGCCACTACTGGATGCGGCGCTCGATCAGTGCGTGCACCCACCCGAACACTGCGTGATCTTCCAGCGCCCGCAGGCGACGGCCAGCCTGGTCGCGGAGCGCGATGTTGACTGGAACATGTTGATGGAGTGGTCGCGTCCGGTGGACTGTGTGGCCCTCAAGGCGACCGATCCCCTCTACGTCTTGTATACCTCGGGAACCACCGGGCGACCCAAGGGTGTGGTTCGCGACAATGGCGGTCACGCCGTGGCCTTGACCTGGTCCATGGCCAATGTCTACGATACGCACGCGGGCGAAGTCTTCTGGGCGGCGTCGGACGTGGGCTGGGTGGTCGGGCACTCCTACATCGTCTACGCGCCCCTGTTGGCGGGCTGCACGACGTTGCTCTACGAGGGCAAGCCCGTGGGCACCCCCGACGCCGGCGCGTTCTGGCGCGTCATCGAGGAGCATCGCGTCAAGACCCTCTTCACGGCGCCCACGGGCTTTCGCGCCATTAAGCGTGAGGACCCCGACGGCGTGTTGTTGCACGACTACGACCTCTCACACTTCCAGTACTTGTTCTTGGCGGGTGAGCGCACGGACCCCGAGACGTACAACTGGGCGCGTGAGATGCTGCAGCGTGCCAGTGACCGATCATTGGTGGCAGACCGAGACCGGTTGGGCCATCGCGGCCAATCTGATGGGACTCGAGCCCATGGTCGCCAAACCCGGATCGGCCACTTATCCGGTGCCCGGTTTCGACGTGCGGATCTTCGATGAGAACGAGGAGCTCGGCCGCGGCAGCGAAGGCATGATCGTGATCAAGTTGCCGTTACCGCCGGGGTGCATGGTGGGGGTGTGGGGCGACGAGAACAAATTCTTCGATGCGTATCTCTCACAGGTGCCGGGCTACTACCTCACGGGTGATGGCGGCCACTTCGACGAGGACGGCTACCTGTTCGTCATGGGGCGTATTGACGACGTCATCAACGTGGCGGGGCACCGCCTCTCGACGGGTGAACTCGAAGAGATCCTCGCGTCGCATGTCGATGTCGCGGAGTGCGCGGTCATCGGCGTCAATGACGCGTTGAAGGGCCAGGTGCCTCGCGGGCTCGTAGTGCTCAAACATGGGGTTGAACGTGATCACGGCGTCATCGCCGCGGAACTGGTGCAACTGGTGCGCGAGCACCTGGGAGCGGTGGCGAGTCTCAAGCAGGTCGACGTGGTGGGGGCACTGCCCAAGACGCGTTCGGGCAAAGTGTTGCGTAAAGTGATGCGCGCCATCGCTGACGGGGTCGATATGCCTATTCCCTCCACCATTGACAATCCCGCGATTCTGGACGCCCTGCGGCCCGTGCTCGCTCCCGAGCCGGCCACTTAGACCCTCAGCCGCGTCGGGTGTGGGATCGCCCGCCCTCGCGCGGTCCATTGCTAGTAGAATCTTCCAATGCCTTCTTCCAAGCCCGCCCCCCGCCGTGCCTCTGGTGCGGGACGCCCCGTTACGGGAGGGTCTGGTCGAGGTCCGGCTCGCGGATCGTCCGGTAGCGGTCGGTCGAGCGCCGCGGGGTCACGTACCCCCAACGACCGCGGCCGCAGCGCAACGGGAACATCACGCGGCGCGGCGGGCCGCCCCCCACGTGACGGCGCCGAACGCCGCATCGATCGCTCGACCAACTCCGGTCGTCCCGCCACTGGTGCCGGCCGCAGCTTCTCCGCGACGGGTCGCACGTCGGGTGCGCCGCGGGGACGCACCGACCGAGACCGCGAGGGTTCCGAACGCGCACCGCGGCGATACGACCGTGATGAGCGAAGCGAACGAGACGAACGCCGTCCCCGTCCCGCCGGCGTGGGACGCGGTGGGCCGCGTTCCGATGGTCGTCCCGATCGTCCTGCTCGCGCGGGCGAGAACCGTCCGTACTCGCGCGACGCTAGTCCTCGTTCGCCGAGTCGCGAGGGAGACTCGCGTCCCTACGCTCGCGACGCGCGCCCCAGTGCCCGCCCGGCCAGCGGCGCCGCGCCGCGGGGTCCGCGCGTCCCGGGACGGGGCCGCCCCGAGCACACCGATCGCACTGAACGTTCGGGCCGTCCGTTACCGCCGAGCAAGGGGCGCAACCCGGGCGCACGCGTGGGTCGCGTCACCGCGTGAACTCAGCCCCGAAGAAATCGAGAAGCGCCAAGCCGACGCCTATGGACGCAAACAAGGTTGGGGTGGTGTCGCTCGCAAGGGGGGCATGAACATCAAGTCGACGGGTCAGGCCATGGAGGTGACCCCGAGCACCGGTCACACTCCCGATCCACTCTCGCAATGGGTGGAGGAGGTTCGCCCCGCGCGGGCCGCGGCACCTGCGAAATCCAAGGTCAGGGCCAAGTACAGCCTGCCCGGCGACGTCGCCGCTGACGTGCGTAAGGCCTTCATCGGTACCGCGTATATGCGCGAGAAGATGGTCATCACCCTTACCAAGGCCGCCGAGGGTTACGACCGCAAGCGCTACGAAGAGGCGCTGCGCCTCGGACGCATCGTGTCCGACGCGGTACCTGGCGTGGCGCCGGTGCGTGAACTCACTGGCTTGGCGGCCTATCGCGCCGAGCGTTGGAACATGGCGAAGATCCACTTGCGTGCCCACTTCGCCATCACCGGCGACCCCGAACACTTGCCACTCGTGATGGACTGCGACCGTGCGAATCGACGCTTCCGTGCGGTGGAGAAGACCTACGCCGAAGTCGAGGAGAATGAACCGAGTGCCGACGTCATCGCCGAGGCGCGCATCGTCATGGCGTCATCACTGGCCGATCAGCAACGCTACGTCGAGGCCATCGACCTGCTGGTGCGCGCCGGGGGGACCAAGATCCTGCGCAACCCGGCGTATCGCCACGTGCGCATGTGGTACGCACTCGCTGATATCTTCGACCGGTCGGGCGACCAGGTGTCGGCGCGTGAGCTCTTCGCGCGCGTCGTCGTGGCCGACGCCGAGGCCTATGACGCGCAAGCACGCCTCAACGAGCTCGGTGCCGGACCGGTGAAGAAGAACCGCAAACGTCGCACCACTCCAGTGTCCAAGAAAAAGGTCGACTGAGACGCTTTAGAGATACCTCGTATCGCTCCTCGGCGTGTCATTGGAACGGTTCAGAGCGTCGAGCGAACAATTTTCAGTCATCGTTGTCCGGTAGACTTGCCCCATGGATATTGCCGCACTTTTGGGCGACGACGCGTCGCTACTACTCGATCACACCGCCACCGCATTCCCGAAGGAGTGGCTGACCGTACCGGGCCCGGACTTCCTCCAGGATGTCTTCACCCAGAGCGACCGCACTCCCACGGTGCTGCGTAATCTCGGCACGCTCTACAACCATGGCCGTTTGGGTGGCACGGGCTACGTGTCCATCCTGCCGGTGGACCAAGGCATCGAACACTCGGCCGCCGCGAACTTCTCGCCGAACCCAGAGTACTTCGACCCCGCGCGCCTGTGCGACCTCGCCATCGCGGCGGACTGCAACGCCATCGCCACGACGCTCGGTACCCTGGGCATCGTGTCGCGACGCTACGTGCACCGCATCCCCTTCATCGTGAAGATCAATCACAATGACCTCTTTCGCTATCCCAATACCTACGACCAGCGACTCTTCGCCTCGGTCCAGCAAGCGGCCGATCTCGGTGCCGTGGGTGTGGGCGCGACGATCTACTTCGGTTCCGAGGGTTCGATCCGCCAGATCGAGGAGATTTCGGCAGCCTTTGCCGAGGCGCACCGCCTCGGCCTGTTCACGGTGCTGTGGACCTACACCCGCAACGACGCTTTCAAGACGCCCGAAGCGGATTACCACGTCGCCGCCGACCTGACCGGTCAGGCCAATCACCTTGGCGTGACCATCGAGGCCGACATCATCAAGCAGAAGCAACCCGAGAACAACGGTGGTTTCAACGCGATCAAGTTCTCCAAGACGAACCCCAAGGTGTACTCCGAACTCACCACGGACAACCCGATCGACTTGACGCGCTGGCAGGTGGTCAACTGCTACAACGGACGCATTGGCCTGATCAATTCCGGTGGCGAATCCAAGGGGGCCGATGACCTGTCGACGGCCGTGCGCACTGCGGTGATCAACAAGCGCGCGGGTGGTCAGGGCCTCATTCTCGGGCGCAAGGCCTTCCAACGTCCGATCGATGAAGGCGCCGCTTTGGTGCACGCCGTGCAGGACGTCTTCTTGGACGCCACCATCACCGTCGCCTAGTACTCTCTCGCCCATGGAGAGCGAGGCCTTCGACGCGGGGTGGCGCACGTGGCCCAACCTGGTCACGCTGGTGCGCCTCGCGTTGATTCCCGTGTTCTGGTGGCTACTGTTTTCGACGAACCACCGCGCGATGGCCGCCTGGCTGCTCGCGGTGCTGGGCGCCACCGATTGGATCGATGGATGGCTCGCACGTACCCTGCATCAGACCTCGACGATCGGCAAGATCTTGGATCCGACGGCGGATCGGATACTGGTGATGGCGGGGCTGATTGGTGTGGCGTTGGCCGGAGGTGTGCCCTGGTGGTTCGCGGGAATCACCTTGGCGCGAGAGGTGCTCGTCTCGGTGCTCACGCTGGTACTGGCGGCCCTCGGAGCCACGCGCATCGACGTCCTCTGGTGGGGCAAGGTCTCGACCTTCATGTTGATGGCCACCTACCCACTGTTCTTGGTCACGACCAATCCTCACCACGCGGCCCTGGCGGGTTGGCAGCACGTGGTGCGCGACGTCACGTGGGTCTACGGACTCGCGGGCCTGGCACTGGCGTGGGTGGTCTTCTTCAGTTACGTGGGACCCGCGTCACGCGCCCTCGCGGCCGGGCGCGCGGCGCGTCAGTTGAAGTAGATTCTCTTACCATGCAGATTCCTTCCGAACTCCATTACTCCCGTGACCACGAGTGGGCGAGTGCCTCGAACGGCGTCGTGCGCGTGGGCATCACCGACTACGCCCAGGACGCGTTGGGCGACGTCGTCTTCGTCGACCTGCCCAAGGTCGGCGCCGTGGTCGCGCAGAGCGCCACGTTGGGCGAGGTGGAGTCGACCAAGTCCGTCTCGGAGATCTACGCACCCGTCGCGGGCACCGTGGTCGCGGTCAACGACGCGCTCGTCGCCTCGCCGGAACTGGTGAACTCCGACCCCTACGGCGCGGGTTGGCTGTGCGAGATCTCGACCGCGGATTCAGTCGATTTCGACGCCCTGCTCGACGCCGAGGCGTACCGCGCACTGACGAATAACTAGCCCCGACGTCGGGGCGTAAACCTAAGTAGTGTGGACCGAATGAACTGCCGACGCTGTGGTGAGATTCTCAACGCCAACGCGAATTTCTGTTGGTCCTGCGGTGCGCCCCAGCACGAGGCTACGTCGGCCGAGACCATTGCCATGCCGGTCATCACGACGGGCGAAGCACCGCTGTCCAATACGCCGCGAGGTCCCGTGGGAGAGCACGTCGACGAACTCGTCATCATCACCGGGAGTGCTGCGGGCACTCGCGTCGAGGTGACCAAGGAAGTCACGACGGCCGGACGCGATGAGCACAGCGACCTGTTGCTCGACGACGTGTCGGTCTCTCGTCACCACGCCATCTTCACGCGCACGGTGAGCGGCCGGGTGACCTTGCGCGACCTCAATTCCCTCAACGGTACGTACGTCAACGGTGCGCGGGTCGAGGAGACGACGCTGCATTCGGCCGACGAAGTTCAAATTGGCAAATACAAATTGGTGTTCTGGGAAGCCACCTCGTGATTGCACCCGCGACACCGCTCAAGATCGGTCAGGTGCACGCACTGTTGCGCCGCGAGTACCCGAATCTGGAGCTTTCGAAGATCCGCTACTACGAAGAGATGGGTCTGGTTGCGCCGGCCCGTAGTCGCAAGGGGTACCGTTTGTACTCCGAGAAGGACGTGTCGTGCTTGCGAGAGGCAATCCGTCTCGCCGACAAGGAATTCGTCCCCTTGCGGGTGATCCGCGTGCGATTGATGGAGCAAGGCCTATTAAAGGACGAGTTGCGACCGTCCTCGAGCTCTCGTCAGGCCGCGCGTAGCGCGCTCACCAAGGTTGTCTCACTGCCCGTGCCCGCCGCGACCACGGCGGGCCTCTCGCTCGTGTCGTTGGGCGAGGGGGATTCGAGCGACCCCAACGACGTCGGCGAGGTCAACGACGTCGTCGGCGATTCTCAGGGAGCACCCGCTCCCGAGCGCATGACGGTGAATCAGTTGCTCGAAGCGAGTCACGTCGAACCCGAGGTGCTGAATAAGATCTTGGCTCTCGGCTTGCTCAGTCCGGTGAGTCACGGCGCCACCACGACCTTCGATTCGCTCGACGTGGCTATTGTGCAGGCGGCCGCGACGCTGCTGCGTTCGGGGGCCGATCCGCGCCTACTCGGTGCCCTACGACGGGTCGTGGAGCGCGAGGTAGGCATCATTGACGATCTCACCGCGGACCTGCGCGGGGGATCGAGCACCCCGGACGAGGTCGCCACGGTGCAACGAGGAGTGGCCTACGAGGTCGAAGTCCTGCGCGCCGGTCTCTTCGAACGAGCACTCGACGATTTCTTGAACCTGTAATACGTCGGCCCTCTCCTCGCCCTAGGCTGGAGACATGGTCGAAGTCGTCTTGCGTGCAGTTCGCGTTGACGTGGGGTCCTCGACGCCGTTATTGCTCCTCGAAGAGCTGGGGGGCGAACGCGTATTGCCCATTTTCATCGGTGCTCCCGAGGCGACCGCCATTGCTTACGCCCTGCAGCACATCGAGACGCCGCGTCCCATGTCCCACGACCTCCTGGGTAACGTGATCACCGCTCTGGGTGCACGACTCTTCGCGGTCGAGATCACCCATCTGCACGAGAACACCTTCTACGCCAACCTGCGCTTGTTGCGCGAGGGCAAGGAGATTCTGGTCTCGGCGCGGCCGAGCGACGCGGTGGCCCTGGCCCTACGCGTGGGAGCACCGTTGCTGGTGAGCGACGAGCTGATGAACGACGAGGGCCAGGTCCTCGAGATGAGTGACGAGGACGAGGAGGATTCGCCAGAGTCCGAAGCCACGTTGCTCGCGGAGTTGCGCGATTTTCTCAACAACGTGCGGCCCGAGGACTTCGATCAGTGAGGCGTTCGCAGCGCAATCTGATTCTGGCCGTTCTCCTCGTGGTGGTGGCGTTGACCGTGGGGCGCTACATCGTCCAACGTCCCGTCACCCACCACGACCTCGACGTACTACCATCACCGCGCCCTCCACGAGCACGACGACGACATCACCGCCGAGCACCACGACGACGGTCGCGTCACTCACCACGTGTCGCGGGTCGCAGTTCACGGGCGCCAACATGGGTTCTCAGGGCGCGGCGGGCACGGGGTATGACATCATGACGCTTGACCAAGGTGAGCGGCAACTCGTGCGTGGTCGACGGGTACCCGATCGTCACCCTCTTCAACTCCAAGGGCGCCCTCACCGGGTTCACGTCTGAGCAACTCCACCAATTTTCCCCGCGCCCCCGCCAACGCTGCACCCGCGGCGCACACCGTACTCACCGGTCAGAAGATCGAGGTCCAGTTGCGCTACTCCGACATCGCGGCGGGAACCCAGGCGTGCGCCAGCGTGTCACGGGCGAACGTGCAGTTCGTCGCCGGTGACACACCCGGTGAGCATCAACTTCGCCTACCCGATATCGCCGTGTCAGAGTGCAATTGGGGTCAGTGGTTTCTACCCGGCCTGAGACCTCGTCTCGCCGTGGCGCGCTGCTAGACATGGGCACGTGACAACGATCAAGTTGCGTCGGGCATCCGCACGTGGGTCGAAGATTCCCGAGCGCGGGCGCGCCGCGGTGATCTTGTTGCACGGCGGGCATGAGTTCGAGTCGTTCGATGCTGCGTTCGATCGGTCCGGGCCTCGCGGCCACTTTCAACGTGGGCGCCTTCGACCGGCGCGGACACGGACGCACCGCCGACACTGCGGAGCCCTTCACCTACGAGGACATGGCCGACGAGACCATTGCTTTCGTTGAGCACCTGGACCGTCGCGTGCACCTCGTGGGCCACAGCGACGGCGCCAACATCGCACTGCTGGTGGCGTTGCGTCGACCCGACCTGCTGAAGCGAATCGTCGTCGTGGGTGCGAACTACCACTACGAGGGACTGGTGGACTTTCCGCTCATGAGCGTGCAGGATCCAGGTTTCGCACCCTGGGCGCTCAAGTACGCTGCCGTCGCCCCCGACGGGCATCGAACACGCGCCGCTCGTGCTGGAGAAGACGAACCAGATGTTTCGCAGCGGTCCCACCATGACGCCCGAGGACCTGCGCGACCATTGAGGTGCCCACGCTGGTGATGGCGGGCGACGACGACGTGGCGACGTTGGCGCACACGAGCACCCTCTACGAATCCATTCGCGGGTGCGCAACTGGCGATCGTGCCCGGCGCGTCGCACGCCGTGTTGAAGGAGCGCACGAAGGACTGCGTGCGCATCATCGGAGCGTTCCTGCGCCAGAAGTTGCCCGTACAGACGTATTCACCGCTTCGACGCGCTACCGCGGGGGAGTTTCCCGGCGAGTAGCGCCGCGTAAGCGCAAAGCTCGCGGTCGCGGCGGCGGCGGGTGGGCCTAGACTGCCCTGTATGTCTGAGTCGGCTGACTCGTCGGCGCGTCGCTGTCGCGCCAGTGGTGGACATCGTTGAGCGCTCTCTCCTCAGACGCCATCCTCTACGCCCTGGCCGCGTTGTTCTCCTTGGGCATTGGCATCTACTCCACCGACAACGCGCAGTGGCACTGGGGCTTCATGACCTTGGGGCCCTACGCGCTGGCAGCACTCTTGGCCGCGGCGCAGCGTCAAGGTGTCGGTGCGTTACGAGACGAAGGTGCGCGTCGGACTGGTGTCACTGGTGATCCTCGGCGCCGTTCTGGTCCCGTTGGCGATGGAGGTGCACTGGCGCACGGAGCAGCCCACGCGAGGCTTCGCCCAGCCGGAGGTTCCCGTGATCGAACGCGCGGCCACCGACATCGTCAAGTTCGGCACGCCCTACCAGTCCTACTGGCGCAACGGACGACTGGTGAACCCGGTGCCGCACATCCCTTCTTACGAGTCGTTCTTCCCGTATTTCCCGCTGATGAGCGTCTTCGGCCTACCTCACGCCGAGGCGAGTACCCGTTCGCCGCTGTCGGACGCGCGTGTCGTGATGACCATGATGACACTGCTCACGGGTGGTGCGGCGTTGTTCTTATTACGCGCGACTCGCCGTCAGAAGATTCGCAGTCGCCCAGTTCTTGCTCGTCCTGCCGACCGGTGCGCTGTTCCTGGCGACGGGAGGCGACGATATGCCGATCCTGGCATTGTCACTCCTGGGCGTCGTGGCCCTGCAGCGTCGAGCCAACAACATGGCGGGCATCAGCACTGGGACTGGCTGCGGCCATGAAATTGACGGCGTGGCCCCTCGCACTCGGGGCGCTGTTGGTGGCTCGCGACAAGCAGGACGCAGGCCGCGTGGCGACGTATCGCGCTGTGGGTCGCGGCGATCGTCGGGGTGACGATCCTGCCCTTCGCCGTGTCGTCGCCCTTCGCGTTCTTGTCCAACGTGGTGGCGTTCCCGCTCGGTCTCGCGCACGTCGCCTCGCCGGCGGCGAGCCCACTGCCGGGTCACCTCCTCACCGACCTGTGGGCGCCCGTTGGTCATCTGTTGACGCCGCTCACGTTGCTGGTGGGCGGTTACTTCGCCACTCGCTACGCTCGGCGTCACTGGCCCCTCAACCTGTCCCAGTTGCTGGCGATGATGGCGGTGTTCTCCACCGTCTTGATCTGCGTGGCTTCGGCGACGCGCGTGGGTTACGTGATCTATCCGCTGAACTTCGCCCTGTGGTCCCTGGTGTGCGCAGAAGTGCCCGAACCAGCGACGGGAGTTGGCCGGCGTCGCTTAGATCGCCGCGGAGTTCTGGTAGATCCGAAACGTCCAATGCGTCGACGTCGTGCGTCGAAGTTGCGGAGTCCACGGTGACGCCGATGATCCAGTAGAAAGTGTCGCTGCCCGCCTTTTGGAAGAGATACTGCGGCGATCCGTTGGAGGCGCCACTGGAGAACAGGGACCAGCCGCGCGCCTCGAGTTGGGTCTTGTAGAAGCCAGCAACGCTGACGCACTGGTGGCGCTCGACGAGCGGACGGAAGCAGTCGAAGTCGCCGGCGCCGGAGTTGGGCAGTTGGAAGGGACCACGCGAGCGCGTGTCTGATGGGCACGACGACACCACTGACGATATTGGCGGGGAGCGTCCCCGGCGGTTCGCAGTTCGCCAGCAACGATACTCGAGGGATCGACGCTCAGCCCCCCGACGACCACCGGGATGGTGGTGGTGCTCGTCACGCCCTGGTCGGCGACGAGGTTGATGACCATGAAGACCGCCAGCATCAACACCGCCAGCCCGAGCACCGCGGCGGCGGGCAGGATGCTGGTGGTCGTGGTCAAGGGGGGCTTGGGTTTGGAGGGGGTCACTGGTTCCAGCCTAAGTGGTCGAGGGGACCTCGCCCGTGGCCCAAGTGCCAGGTGCCGCGCCCTCGTAGGGCGGCGAGCACGAAGGCCTTGGCGTCGCGCGTCGCGTCGGCGACGTCCGCGCCCAGCGCGAGACCCGCGCACAGAGCGGCCGAGAGACTGCACCCGGTGCCGTGGTCGTTGACGGTGTTGACGCGCGGGGACTCGATAGACCACCACGCCCTCGGGACTCATCAGTACGTCGGGCACCCCCGCGTCACTCGCCGCGGCGGCGAAGTGTCCCCCCTTGACCAAGCACGAAGCGCGGGCCGAGCGAAAGAAGTTCGGCGCCGAGTTCGCGCATGTCGTCGACCGACGAGATGTCGCGCACGTCCACGCCGCACAGGGCCGCGGCCTCTCGTAGATTCGGGGTGACGACGTCGGCCAGCGGAAAGAGCGCCTCGCGGTAGGCGCGCACCCCGCCGTCCGCCATGAGTGACTGTCGCGTCGAGGACACCAGCACCGGATCGACGACCAGGTGGGCGAGCAGCCCCTCGCGCGCGAGGTCGGCGACGGCTTCGACCACGTCGGCGTCGCCGAGCATGCCCGGTCTTGACCGCGGCGACGTCGAAGTCCTCGACGACGGCCGCGGACCTGAGAAATCACGAGGGAAGTGGGCAGGACCACCACGTCGTTGACGCCGACGGTGTTCTGCGCGGTGACCGCGGTGAGTGCCGTGGTGCCGTGGACGGCGAATGCCGCGAACGTGCGCAAATCGGCCTGGATGCCCGCCCCGCCTCCGGAATCAGAGCCCGCGACGGACAAGACGGTGATGGGTTGCACTGCGACCACCTTAGGCGCATCACCGAACTGGCTACGCTGGGGGAAATGTCTGCAGCCTTGAGCATCGGATCACTCACGTCCGCGTCCCGATTGGTCATGGGAACCGGTGGTTTTCGCTCCCTCGATGTTCTGGGCGCAACGTTACGAGCCTCGGGTTCGTCCGTGGCGACGGTGGCGCTGCGCCGAGTCGATCCGAGCGTCGAAGGCTCGATCTACGACCTGTTGACGTCCCTGGGCTTCGAGCTTTTGCCCAACACGGCTGGCTGCTACAGCGCCGCAGAAGCCATCAAGGTCGCCGAGATGGCGCGCGAAGCCTTCGAGACCAACGCGGTGAAGCTCGAGGTGATTGGTGACGACGTGACGTTGTTGCCCGACACCGCCGAAACCCTGCGCGCGGCCGAGGAACTGGCCCTTCGCGGCTTCGAGGTCTGGGCCTATACCTCGGACGACCTGATTGCGGCGCTGCGCCTCGAACAAGTCGGCTGCGTCGCGGTCATGCCATTGGGTTCGCCGATCGGTTCCGGTCTGGGCATCCGTAACCCCCACGCGATCAGCCTGATCGCCGAGCGGGTGGGCGTGCCGGTCCTGCTCGACGCGGGGATCGGGACCGCTTCGGACGCCGCCTTGGCGATGGAACTGGGGTGCGACGCCGTACTGGCGGCTTCGGCGATCAACCGCGCCCTGGATCCCATTTTGATGGCCGAGGCGATCCGTGACGGCGTGCGGGCGGGCTACGCGGCTCGTCACGCCGGGCGCATCCCGCCGCGGGTGCACGCCGAGGCGTCCTCACCGACCTTGGGTCGCCCAGATTTATTTGCTGATTCATCGGGTCTGTAACTACACTGGTGTAGTACCTCGGGGGCGTCGTTCCCGGTCGGGAGGCGCCAATGAGTGATGTGACGGTGATGGGATTCAGTGGTCCGACGGTGTGCCGATTGACCGGTGTCACCTATCGCCAACTCGATTATTGGGCCCGCACGGATTTGGTGACGCCCTCGATCACCCCGGCGCACGGCAGCGGTTCCAAGCGGACCTATTCGTACCGTGACGTGCTCGAGGTGAAGGTGATCAAGTCGCTGCTCGATTCGGGCGTATCGCTCGCTCGCGCGCGCCAGGCGGTCGAGTGTCTGCGCGACTCATTGGGTGCGGACCTCTCCGCGTCCACCCTGGTACTGAGTGACAACGGATCGGTCCTGGCGGACTACGACGGTCTGGTAGACCTGTTACGTGGTGGTCAAGGAGTATTCAACGTGGTATCGATGGCGGGCATGGTTGCCGAACTTACGACCATGTTGAGCGACATTGACGAGAAGTCGGAGAAGGTGACTCGTTCGGCGTGAGTCAGTACTTTGACGGAGCCCCGCTTCGTCACCCCAGTTTTGTCGCGGCGCCGCACGAGCGGTTCGCCAACCTCTCCGAAGAGATCTTCGCCAAGCTCCTGACGCTCTACGGCGTGGAGTGGGCCTACGAGCCACTGGAATTTCCACTTGCCTGGGACGAGAACGGTTCGCCGACACGCGGGTTCCGTCCGGACTTCTACCTGCCACGCACGGGTACCTTCATCGAACTCACCATCCTCGAACAGCGCCTCGTCACCAAGAAGAATCGCAAGGTGCGCGAGTTCCGCCTTCTCTACCCTGAAGTGCCCATCGAAGTGGTCTATCGCGGCGACTTCGTGGCGCTGGCCGAGCGTCACGGGATGGCCCTGAGCTCCTACGACACGCGGGCTGCGTAGAGTGGCGTCCATGGAAAATCGCCGTCCCTTCCTCTTCGACGCCCACGTCGCCCTCGGTGCCAAAGTGGTGCCCTTCGGCGGTTGGGAGATGCCCCTCGCGTACGGCGAGGGCACCCTGGCCGAGCACTTGGCGTGTCGGCGTGACGCGGTGGTCTTTGACGTCTCACACCTGGGCACGGTGCGCTGTGACGGTGCCGAGATGTTCGATGCGCTCCAGAACACCCTGACCAACGACTTGCGCAAGATTGCACCGGGTAAGGCGCAGTACACCCACCTGCTCAACGACGAGGGCTTCGTCGTCGACGACATCATCGTGTGGTGGACTCAGCGACACCGAGTTTGACGTGATGCCCAACGCGTCGAACACCTCGGGGGTCACCGCCGCGCTACCGGGGCGCGACGTCACCCACGAACGTTGCGTCCTGGCCGTGCAGGGACCCAACGCCCGCGCCAAGGTCGCCGCGCTGGGGGCCGAGTTCGCGCAAGTACCACGCTTCGGCGTACGTCGTTTTGACTTCGCCGGCGTCGAAGTTCGCGTGGCCGGCACCGGGTACACCGGCGAAGACGGCCTCGAGATCGCGGCCCCGAATGAAGTGGCCGAGGAGATACTCGCGCGACTGGTGGCGGCGGACGTCACCCCCGCCGGTCTGGGCGCGCGCGACACCTTGCGACTCGAAGCGGCGCTGCCCCTCTACGGACACGAACTCAGCCTCACCTCGACCACTCTCGAAGCCCGCCTCGGCTGGGTGCTGGGATGGGACAAGGAGACTTTCCGCGGTCGTGACGCCGTCGAGGTCGAACGCGAGCGCGGCGTCGCACGACTGCTCACCGGCGTTTTGGCCGAGGGTCGTCAGCCCCTGCGCGACGGGGGCGAGGTGCTGGTGCAGGGTGAACCGGTGGGGGTCTTGACGTCGGGCAACTACTCGCCGACTTCTCGAGCGCGGGATCGGGCTCGGGCTGCTCAGCGGCGAACTCACCGCCGGCGCGCAGGCCACCGTCGCACTTCGTGGTCGTGAAATTCCGGTGACGGTGACCGCGTTACCCTTCGTACGAAAGGCGTCGTCGCGTGGCTGATTATCTCCCACACACTCCCGAAGAGACCCAGCAGATGCTGTCGTTCCTCGGGATGGATTCCCTCGACCAACTCTTCGCGCACATCCCCACGTCGGTGCGGCTGGCTCAGGGTCTGGACTTCGCACCGGGGATGAGCGAGCCCGACGTGGCCGCAGTCTTCGCCGGCTACAGCGCGGCCAACACCGGTCAGCTCTCGCGACTCACCTGTTACGCCGGGGCGGGGGCCTACGACCACGAGGTGCCCGCCGTCGTCAAGATGCTCGGTTCACGTTCGGAGTTCGTCACCGCCTACACGCCATATCAGCCCGAAGTGGCCCAGGGCATCTTGCAGGCGATCTTCGAGTTCCAGACCATGGTCTCGCGTCTGAGCGGTCTACCCGTCGCGAACGCGTCGCTCTACGACGGCGCGACGGCGCTGGTGGAGGCGATTGAACATGGCCGCGGGTGCCACCACGCGCCAGAGGATGGTCATCTCGGCGGGGGTGCATCCGCACTGGCGCGCCGTGGCGAAGACCTTCGCGCGCGGTACCGGTCACGAGATCATCGAAGTGCCGCTGAAGGACGGCGTGACCGATTGGGCCAGCGTCGACACCAGTGGCGCCGCCGCGGTAGTGGCGGCCTACCCGAACTACTTGGGCGTGCTCGAGGACATGAGCGCCGCCAAGGCGCTCAGCGTCGAGAGCGGGGGACTGTTCGTCGTCTGTGGCGATCCCCTGGCCGCGGGGGTCTTGAAGACCGCGGGTGACTGGGGCGCGGACGTATTCGTCGGCGAGGGTCAGCCCCTCGGGACCGCGTTGTCCTTCGGTGGCCCCTACCTCGGACTCTTCGCCTGCACCCACGAGCAGATTCGTCGTCTGCCCGGGCGGATTGTCGGGCGAGACGCTCGACTCGAACCAGCGACGAGCCTTCGTCACTACGCTGCGCGCACGCGAGCAGGACATCCGTCGCGAGAAGGCCACTTCGAACGTCTGTACCAACCAGACGTTGATGGCGGTGACGGCCGCCATCCAATTGGGCTGGCTCGGCACGCAGGGCTTCGCCGAAGTCGCGACGCGCAGTGCGCGTGGGTGCGCACTACCTGCTACGATGACCTGGTGCGGATCCCCGGGGTGGCCCCGGTCTCGACGCAGCCATTCTTTCGCGAGTTCGCGCTGCGACTGCCGCGCGCCGCCAGTGGAGTGCTCGACGATCTGGTGGGCGAGGGGATCCTCGGTGGTCTCAGCGTGGAGTCCCTGGCCGGAGTCCGGGACCCTTCGATCGAGGGCGACACCTCGGACGTCGTGCTCGTCGCGGTGACCGAGAAGCGCACGCGCGCCGAACTGGATCGTTACGCCGACGATCCTGAGCAAAGGTGCTGTCATGAGTCTGCCCGGAGGCCGCGCGGCGTCGGCGCCCCTTGCTCGGACACGAGACCGAGCCCACCATCTTCGAACTCTCGGTCTCCGGACGCAGCGCGTACCAATTGCGCACGACCGACGTGCCCGAGACGCGCGCTGAGCGATCTCATTCCCGCCGAGCACCTCAAGTCGACGTCCGTGGCACTTGCCGAGGTGTCCGAACGCGACCTGGTGGGCCACTTCACGCGCCTGTCGCCACCGTCAGTTCTCGGTCGATCTCGGGGCGTACCCTCTGGGCTCGTGCACCATGAAGTACAACCCCAAATTCTGTGACGCCGTGGCGGCGCGACCCCGGACTCAACTCGGTGCACCCGGGCGTGCCCGCCTCGCTCAGCCAGGGCTGGCTCGAAGTGCTGGTCACCCTGGAGGACAAGCTCTGCGCCATCACCGGCATGGCGGCCGCGACCTTGCAGCCGGCGGCGGGCGCCGCGGGGGAATTGACCGGACTGCTACTGATGCGCGCCTATCACGAGGCCAACGGCGACACGCGCACGGCGCGTCCTGATTCCCGACTCGGCGCACGGCACCAATCCCGGCGTCGGTGACGCTGGGCGGCTACGAGGTCACCACGATCCCCTCGAACGAGCGCGGTCTCGTGGACCTCGCGGCCCTCAAGGCGGCGCTCGGCCCCGACGTGGCGGGCATCATGCTGACCAACCCCAATACGCTGGGCCTCTTCGAGGAGGAGATCGTCGAGATCGCCGCGGCGGTGCACGAGGTCGGCGGACTGCTCTACTACGACGGGGCGAACCTCAACGCGATCCTCGGGGTCATCCGACCCGGGGACATGGGCTTTGACATCGTGCACATGAACCTGCACAAGACGTTCGCCACGCCCCACGGCGGCGGCGGACCCGGGTGCCGGTCCGGTCGCGGTGTCGCCGCGGCTGGTGGAGTTCCTGCCCGGTCCGCAGGGCCGCGCGCCGCGACGGGCGGGGGCTACTACTGGTCCACACCCGCAACGCTCGATCGGTCGCGTGCACGGGTGGCACGGCAACGCCATGGTGCTCGCGCGCGCGCTCGCCTACATCGACGTGCACGGGGGAGAGGGTCTGACTCGCGTCGCCCAGCACGCCGTCTTGAATGCGAACTGGCTGCGCGAGCGCCTGCGTGACGACGTTGCCCGCGGCGTACGACCGCGTGTGCATGCACGAGTGCGTGCTCACCGCCACGTGGTTAAAGAACGAGTACGGCGTCACGGGGCTCGACATGGCCAAGGGACTGCTCGAGGAGGGGTTCCATTCGCCGACCGTGTACTTCCCGCTCATCGTGGACGAGGCACTGATGTTCGAACCCACCGAGACCGAGAGCCTGCAGACCCTCGAGTCGCTAGCGTCCTCCATCGAGCGCCTCGCCGCAGCGGGCCAAGACCGACCCCGACGGACTGCACCACGCGCCCCAGAGCACGCCGGTGTCGCGGGTGGACGAAGCCCGTGCGGCGCGTCACCTGATCGCCACCGAGGATGCCGCCGAACGCTAGGGCGGTACTGCGTTCGTGACGAGCGCGACGCGCTGACGACGCGGTGATTTCCTGTTGAGTCATGACGATGGTGTCGACGATGGGGCCCTCAGTGCGTCGCTATGAACACTCTCGGCGACCGAGCGGTCCCACCGAGAAAACTCCGTGCGTGTCAGTCCGTCTTAGGAGGGGGCGGCGGTTCGACGTCGCCTCGACGGCGAACCGCCTTTCGCCGTTCGACGCCATCAGGGGGGCCCGCGTCAGCGACACGGCGATCCTCACCTGTTCGACGTTCATTGGTGGTGGGGCGCTTTTCGTCGAGCGACTCGTCCTCTTCGTCGGGGTTACTGGTGACCATGAAAGTATGGTCTAGCACCGTGGCGAGCCGGAAGGGTGAATGATCTCCGCGCCTCCTTCGAGCCCACCAAGGCCTTGAGTTTGTTGGCCGCGACCACGGGTAGGGGTCGTTGGCGCAGACGCGTTCAACGTAGCGGGGGAGTTGCCGAGACTGACGGTCGTTCGCACCGGATCACGGACTCGCGCCGAGTGGGTCGTGTCCTCATGAGTTGGGGGCGACGCCCAGCACGGCCCGACGACGTTGCACACGCCGTAGTCCCAGCATGCCAATGGCCGCCGCGGCCACGCAGGAGCCCGCCCCGATGGCCAGACCGATGCGGGCACCGAACATCGAGGTCATCCAACCAATCAACGGTCCGCCGATGGGCGTGGAGCCCATGAACGCCACGGCCCACAGCGCCATGACCCGACCGCGCATTTGGGGATCGGTGCGCAACTGCAGGGTCGAATTCGCCATCGACAAGAAGGAGATCGATCCGTACCCGACGAGTGCGAGTGCGGTAAGGTCGAGCGCCAAAAGTGGGGCGAACGCGGCGAAGGCGATGGTGACGCCGAAGATGAGCGACGCGTTGATCAAGGCGCGTAGCCCGGTCTTGCCTCGCGCCGCGGTGACGAGACCACCGAGGACCGCGCCGATGCCCATCGCCGCGGTCATGTAGCCGTAGATCGCGGAGTTCCCGTGGAACACACGCTCCGCCATGACCGGCAACGTCACCTGGAACTCGTAGGCGAGGGTCCCCACGAGGGCCATCATGAGCAGGGGCAGTGCGAGTTGCGGGCTTCGACGCACGTAGCGGAATCCCTCGAGCAATTGTCCCTTGGCGCGCGCGGTGCGCTCGGACCGAACCAACTGACCTTCGTCCATGGCCATGAGGGAGCCGACGACGGCCACGAAGCTGAGGGCGTTGATGGCGAAGCACCAACCCTCGCCGACCGTGGCGATGAGCAGGCCGGCGACGGCCGGACCCACGGCGCGCGCCACGTTGTTCATCGTCGAGTTGAGGCTGACCGCGTTTCTCAGGTCCTCGGGGCCGACCATCTCCATGATGAAGGCTTGTCGCGACGGATTCTCGAAGGAGTTGTTGAGGCCCAATACCACGGCCAGGATGCAGACAGCGACGAACGAGGCGTGATGGGTGAGTGAGAGAAGGGCCAGAGTAGCGGCCTGCAACCCCATGAAGACCTGGAGCACGATCATGAATTTGCGCTTGTCCACGCGGTCGGCGATGACGCCTCCGTAGGGACCGAGCAACAGCACCGGCAGCGTCTGGAGCGCCACCACCCAACCAATGTCGGTGGCGGAGTGCGTGAGCACGAGTACCAACCAGGACTGAGCGGTGCTCTGCATCCACGTCCCGACCAACGAGGTCGTCTGGCCAAAGAAGTATTTGCGGTAGTTGGGATTTGCCAGGGAAGAGAAAGTGCGCCGGGCGGTGCTCTGCATGCTCATCGAGCGTCGCGGCGCAGCAGTTCCACCAGCTCTTCCAAGGTGGGTAGCGCGTCCACCAGGGCGCGTTGCTGACTCGCGGTCAGGCGAGAGACCGCTTCGCCCAGCGCGAGGGTCCGCTCGAGTCTCATCGTCGCGTGCAGGGCAATCCCTTGCGGACTCGCGCTCAGGTGGATGACGCGGCCGTCTCGGGTGTCGGCACTGCGTTCGATCAGTTCGCGTTCTTCAAGTTTGGCCACAATACGCGAGAGCATCGTGGCGTTGATGCCTTCGTTGGCGGCGAGATCACTGAGGCGTAGCGGACCATCGCGCACGATGGCACCAAAGATCTCGCGTTGGCTCGGCGACATCGCATCATCATTGTGAGTCTGGCGAAGGCGTCGGTTGGCCCTCGCCAGCACGGTTCGTAAGCGGTCGACCGTTTCGGTTCCGACCTGGGGAACGGGAGTTCTCGTCACACACTCAGTCTAAACGTTAGTTGCTTGCTAGCAAGCAACTAACTATGGCGCCGCCGTCATGCGCCGCGAGTGGGCTACGGCGGTGCGCGTAGGAAGGCGGACCGAGACCAGTGCTCAGTGGCGAATGGCGCCCTGACGTCGCGTACGTCCCACCTCAACTCACACTCGACGTGCTCGTGGTTCGAAGTTCCAAGTAACGACTATCACCTTCGACGTGGTGCTTAGCGGGACGACTCGAAAGGCGAGTGCCCACCTACTCGTCACGTCGAGGATTCGTCGAGCAGCTCACCGGGAACCTTGTCGAGTATTCGCAAGATGGCGTTGGCCAGTTCGCGCGCCGAGCCCGCATCGAGTTCGAGCGCCACGCGGTCCGAAGGAGGGGCGTCGTTTTTGCGAACGTCAACCATAAGGGCGTGCCCCGACGAGAAATGGATCGGGTGGTCGAAATAGACAGTGGCGGAGTTCATCGCCGTCCATCCCTGCGCCGTCTTGCCACTAGCGCGAAGTACGATTGTCTCGGTCTCGTAGGTGCACATCACGTCACCACCGTGTTCAAGAACGCGAAGATCTCTCGCCAACCCTCGCTCGCCGCTTCGGGTCGAAAGCTCGGACGATCCACGTTGAAGAAGGCGTGCCCCGCTCCTTCGTAGGTGTGGAAAGTGAAGTCCTTGCCGGCGGAGGTCAGCGCCGTCGCGAGCACCTCGTTCTGTTCGGGGGAGGGATACTGGTCCTCGGCGCCGAAGAGGCCGAGCACGGGACCCTTCAAATTGTCGACTTCGCCCACCACTGCGGTCGCGCGAAGCGCGGAGCCCTCGGGTGAGTCGACGACGGTGAAGGCTCCGTAGCAGTCAATGACGCCGTTGAATTCAAGGCGACACCCGGCGAGCAGTGACTGACGCCCACCGGAGCAGTATCCAATGACCGCGACTTTGCCGTTGGAGCCGGGGAGGGACTTCAAGTGGGCCATGGCACCGGCTACGTCTCCGACGAGGCGTTCGTCGGGCACGCCGCCACTGGCCCGCGCCAACGCCGCCGCGTCGTCGGGCGCGGCGCCGGGCGCTTCGCGGTGATACAGATTGGGCATCAATGCGGTGAAACCGTTAGCGGCGAACTTTCGAACGATCTCTTTGGTTGCCTCGTCGTACCCCGGCAGGTGATGGATCACCACGATGGATCCGAAACCCTTCACGTCAGTCGGCACCGCGAGGTACGCCTCAACATTGTCGCCGTGGTGAGCTTCGATCGTCACCGTTTCCGCTCTTAAATCGTGAGTCACATTCTCTCCATTTCTCTCGTCGCTCTATTCATAATTCTCCGTGGCCACGGTAATGCCTCACTTCGTTGTACCGGCCCGATGGTCTCTGGCGTGCGCCGTACATTCCCCGACACGAGCGACGTATGACGAGAGGTGACGCGGCGCGTCACGAGCACACGAACCTTCGCGCAACGCGCTCGTCACCGTCCAAAGACTTCTGGCTTCTCCGGACAATCGTGCCCATGTCTTCGTTGAGGGACGACCGACGTCGTCCGCTCACGGCCGCGTTCAGGCTCAACGCAGCCTTGATGGAGCCGCGCCAAAGGATCGCTGAGTGCACGGGGGCTTGGGTCGAGCGCAGCGAACGTTTAGCGATACCGATCCCGAACGGTGAGGCCTCAATAGACGTGCTCGCTCTAACGAGAGGTAGTTGGATCAGCGCTCTCGTTGCGTCACACCAACTCACCTTCTCTCGCGGCGAGTTGGTGAAGGTGAATCATGAGAGTCGACGCAGGGGGTTCGGATTCGTGTACTGCGCAGTTCCGTATCCGAGAATTGGGACGAAGATGAAGCCGAGGAGCCACAGGCCGATTCCAAATCCAGAGCTCTTCGAAAAGGCCTTGGCGACGTCCATCGCGAGGAATAGTCCCACCACGATGTTCACCAGTGGAATGATGAACAGGATCATCCACCACACGGGTCGACCAGAGATCTTGCAGACCAGGTAGAGGTTGAAGATCGGTACGAATACTCCCCAGCCGGGTTGACCGGCCTTGGCGAATACCTTCCACCCGGCGACGAAATAGAAAACTGCGACGGCCAGATAGATCACCACAATCACTGCGCCAATCGTCGAATGTACAGCGCCAATCGTGTACATGAACAACGTCCTCGTGTCGCCTTCGCTCCAATGTGAAGGTAGCACTTGGACCGCACTGCGAACCACGTCGACCATTCCTCGTGACCAACTTCGAGTGGATACTTAGCCACGCGTCACACGGACGAAGCGAGGGTGACGCGCGCGAGAGAAGGCGTGGCCCAGACGCGTGTCGGTGAGAAGTACGGCGCCGACTGGGACGTCCGGACCTGACCATCGCAAGCGCGAGCCTTGGAAATTTCGCCGCCTAGATTCGGACGGATCCGTCATCGTTGAGAAGCCATCCCGGATTGTGAGCGACTTCCCACACGTATCCGTCGGGATCAGTGAAAGCGCCCGAAGTGCCTCCCCATTGCGCGATCGCCGCGGGCCGAATGATTGTGGCACCCGCGTTTTCGGCCTCGATCAGCGTGGACTCGACTTGCTGCGGACTTCGCACGTTGCAAGCCAATTCGATTCCAGGGGCACCGTGTCCACCAAGTGCGGTCCACAACCCCACCACCATCGAACCCGCCTGGAAGAAACAGATTTCGCCATTGGGTTGCTGAGCGTCCTGCCAGCCAATGGCTTCGTAGAATGACCGAGACACACTGAGGTCGCGGACGCCGAGTGTGATGACGCTGATGCGCTGTTCCATTGCTAGAGCATGGCATGATTCGTCGTGTCGGCATGAAGACGGATTCGATTCGAAACTGAGAGAAGTGCGTGGTATATCGTCATTCGCGACGAATGAATAGTCCCGATAGCGATAGCCATCATCAGGGCGGACTACGGGTCAATGCATATTGCCCTCAAACACAAGTTGAGGAACTTCTCAGGTGGCACGAATCTTGCAGGGTTTTCTCTATAGTTGTTGTAAGGGGATTGTGAGAGGCGGAAACACATGAGTGTCATCGTCGAGGTCAAAGTCTGCGCGCAGTGCCTTGATGCAGCGAATGCTGAGCGAAAGAATTCCGAACCGGAGTCGTCGACCCCCCAGGAGATTTCTGAGGGATTTCGACTGTGGGAGGATTATGAATTCACTCCGGGCGAGTGTTCGTACGTCGATTTCCTCAACGCCACAACGTGCGGGATCTGTCACGGATCACTCACTTTCGACCGGCGTCGAGAACGTGACGAGAGTTGGGGATTCGATCGACGGGTCTCGATGGTCGCCGACCGACGCTCGCCGTTTGGCCGTGGTAGTCGCGTCTTACTCGCGTCGCTGCGGGGCGCGTGATTGACCCGTTTCGCGATGGTTCACCGTTGCCGGTCCGTGCGCGACTTGTCGAAATTAGTGCGCCATCCTTTCAGATATTACCTCAGATAAGTTGAGTCGCCCACGGGGCGTTTGGGGTGCTTGAGCGCTCCAACCCGACCACCGAAGGAAACTTCCTAGGAGAGTCATCGTCTTCGAGTCACTCCAAGATCCACGGGTGAACTTTTGTGCCGAAATCGAGGCCTCGATGAAAAATGAGGTAGCGGTGGGTTCCCCCCGTCTCAACTTTTGTGCTCACCGTGTTCTCGGTGCAAGGCACGCAAAGACGATTGCACTAGTTGTTCATGTCGGTCTGGACCAACCATGCTGATATGAATGGCGGTGGCGCGTCGAACAAGTTCCCGGTCCCCGATCACGTGAAGCGGCCCTACTCGACGAGTGATCGCAGCCGATCGACGAACTCGGGTTGCGAGCGGAGATACGAACCCCGGATCACGGTCCATGCGCGGATCTTGTATTCATCGAGTCCTAAGGCCGTAAAGGACTCAATCCGGCGTAGCGTCTGGGCGCGGTCCACGAGTCGATTCCCCATTGGATTCCATAAGAACGCCGCCACGTCGTACTCACGGTCAGCGAGATACGGCTTCGGATCGATGGCCACGAACTCGTCGGCGCTCCGCAGGATGTTGTGGTGGTGAAAGTCACCGTGAACGAGCCAGTCCGCGCCCGAGCCAATCTCGGCGAAGAGTTCCCGGGCCAATGGGACGAGAACGCCGCCTGCACCCTGGGCGCGGTCCAGCCACCGCTCTACTTCTGGTCCGACCGGACGAAACGGCGGCGTCGCACTGAGCCAGAGTTTGGCGGCAATGCTGGTCGCGACCTCGAGGGCCTGATCCTCCGGTACCCGTGAAAGGTCATCGCCGGGGACCGCTCGTTCTTCGAGGAGGACCCGACCCGCCCGTCGCAAGAGTCGGACGGCGCCGTGGCCACTCCAAAGTTCGAGGGCCTCAGCCTCATGGAGAGACTCATCATCTCCGTGCCACGCCACTTTGATCACAGCGCCATCGGCGGTGGGCGCCACGTAGGAGACATTCGACATCTCGAACGGGGTTTGCAGACGAAGACCCCATTCCTTCGCGAACCTCTCGGCCAATTGTCGTTCGACTTCGAGATCACCATTCGGACCGAAGGTATCATCCATGTACTCAGCCTAGGAAGTTGCAGGTAGTCGCTCATGGGAACGCGGGTCACGAGACACTCCGAACTCTCAAGTTCGACCCCTGAGTCCGCCGTCCTTTTCCTCTGACGGACGGATCGAGTGATGAACTCAACCCCGACACCCGGTCTATGCCTCACGGGAGTCCCGGATTGGGGCGTGGCCGTCCAGAAACTCCGCACTACTGTGGACGGGGTGGCGGATCGGCACGGACGCGCTCTCATCATTTTCCCCAATGAACTCGACGTTGTCGTCACGCGGGACTTCGTAGCGCCGATCAATCTCGTCTTCGACGTGTTCACCAAAGTCGAGCACGTCAGGAAGACTTTCGCACCCATCGGGGAGGAGATGACGGTCTGCGAGATAGACCTTCGCGTCGGTGGGAACTACCACTTCGTCATGGTGACCGACGACGGCGTCAATTGTTCCTTCCGAGGGACGTATGTGGAGATCGATCCGCCCTTCCGGACGGTAGAAACGTGGATGTTCGAAGGGTGGACCGGTGTCGAGGCCGTGGAGTCGATGGACTTACGGTCCAGCAATGGCCGAACGACGTTAACGTGGCAATTGGCTTTTGCCGACAAGGTCGGCCGAGAGCACATGACCAAGTTCGATGGGATCGAAGCCAATTTTGACATCGTGGAGGATTACTTGAGGTCCCTGCTCGACGTCGGTGGAACGACCTCTGGGTAGTGACCTCGATCGACGGCTTCACGGACTGGCGTTCGCTAGCGCACTGCCGTGTACGAAAATGGCGCTCAGCTCTGCGAGAATCCATCGTGCTAGTGCCAATCCGGAGGCGTCGGACCCACGCCTTTCATCCGTTGCGATGGGCGCTCGAGGATTGCTACTAGGCCGACCACTGGGGGCGGCGAGAAATCGTGATGCAAGCCTCCAGAATTCGAAGGTCGGAAGACTGGATGTAGCGTCCGGTGGTGCCCGCCGTGGCCGACGGACTCCTTAATCGTGATCGTGGCGAGAGTTTCGCGTTCGAAGTAGGTAGGACGATGCGGCCACCCACAGCAGAATAAGGACGAGCCACACGATGAGGTCAGCCCCGCCGCTTAGTCTGGTCCGCTCGAAAGAAGTGGACAGGGGCGCGTAGCCCACCCATCCGGTACTGACGGGGAACACCGGTGCCGACAGCCAGGCGCCCAACAGGTACAAGGTGACGCCGAGCCCGACGACCACGACGACTCGCTGCGAACGATTGAGCCACGGAACGTGCATCGATAGATACTGACACATTCTCCTGGTCGCTCGACTCGGCTTGGGTCGCGCCGACTCGACAGAGACAACTTCGGGCACTGCAAATGGT
This sequence comes from uncultured Acidimicrobiaceae bacterium, assembly GCA_963734655.1. Taxonomy (GTDB): domain Bacteria; phylum Actinomycetota; class Acidimicrobiia; order Acidimicrobiales; family RAAP-2; genus RAAP-2. The sequence goes on from CAVTHY010000003.1 coordinate 77,375, forward strand.
GAATCAATCCAATGGATGTTGAAGTGCCGTCGTGCGAAATCTCCAACTGACGCCGGGGACAGAGAGACCATTGGTGTGACGCGGACCGATTCTCTCCTCCCTGCACTTTACGGGTATTGGAATAAGGTCCAGTTATCGCGAGCCCCGCCACTAATTTGTCATCGTGCCCACACTTCAGACTCCCGATGACGGACCCAAATCCATCGTCTTCGACGGTGGACCCCTCGATGGCACGTCATGGTCCGAACTTGAGGGCGACGACGTCAGCGTCAAAATGTCCGATGGTCACAAGCATCGCTATTTGCGGACGTCTCGCGTCCGAGTTCTCCCCGACGGTTCCTCCGCCCACGTCTTCGAATGGACGGGCCGATACTACGGGCCGGAGTGAGTCACTCGAAGTAGTGGGAAACTGTAAGGACTGATCTTCTGGATCTCGGCTTTCAATAGTTGTCGCGACCAATCGCGTCGAGTCCGGATCCCTAGGTCCCACACTGACGTTTGGTGCGCCAACTTCTAGCGTTCAAGACACCGCCGCAATCGATGTGATTGCGCAGCGCGTAAGGCCGCGGCGCGGTGTCCGGGGGCACCGCGCCAGTCGCGGACGAGGATTCGTTGATACCAGGTACCTGGTCGACCACCAGGTTCGGCGGAGCCGGTCGCGAAGAATCCGGTCTTGGCGAGCACCTTCTGTGACGCGACGTTGTCGTGACTAGTCGCCGCCCGCAGCACCCGCATTCCGTTGTGCGTGGCCGCGAGTCGACACAGTTCGAGCACCGCGGCGGTCGCCACCCCGCGACCCGCGGCGTGTTGCGCTACTCGGTACCCGAGTACAGCCGTGCCGTCATTTAGTTCGAGCAGATTGAAACGGCCGAGCACAGTACCCTCGTCGTCGAGGAGGACGTGGAATATGGCGCCTCCTCGCTCCTGTTCGTCGAGCAGGGCATTGAAATGCTCGGTGAAGTGCAAAAAGAACTCATCACCGCGGTCGGAGACCGAAGCGGTGAAGTATGAGCGATTCTCCAGTTCGAAAGTCAAGACGGCCGGAGCATGGTCGGCGCGCAGACGTTGCAATTCTGGCACGTGCGAATCATAGTGAGACGCCACGGGGCCACGACGCTCCTCTTTCGATGAGTTGACATCAGGTGAGGTTCGTCGCTCCCACGGCGATCAAGCCGGCGCGCCGACATCACACTTTTGCGAACGTACGGGGGCGCCGGCGTCAGGTTAGGGGCCGCCTCCACCCGGCACCCGCGTGGGTAACGCGACGTTTTTTGTGGCAACGGGTTGGCCCCGCACAAGGGGATCAGGGCCAAAAATTGATGAGTTTGGAGACAAGGTCTTTTGCCTGGTCGTACCCGGCTCGAGCGGCGGGCGGTCGCGTTGACGGATCCATCATATTTTCGCCGAATGCCTCGAGGGAGTGGCTGTCGGGGAAGATGGTTTCGACTTTGCTACCTCCCGCGCGCAATTCGTCGACCTGCGTGGCGAGCTGCATTCCCCAGTCCAAGGGATGTCGCGTTCTGCCGCCAAATGGTGACAGCACCAGCACCCGTTCGTATCCGGCCGCCAGATCAGCGTTCTCGTTGCGTCGATAGCCGCCGTCGATGTACTGGTTATTGCCGATGCTGTAGGGGGGGACGCCGAAGCCATTGGCGCAACTGGCGGCGACGGCGTCCACCAGATCGACTCCACTGCGGCGGTCGAATACGACCGGTTCACCACTACGGGCATCGACCGCCGTGATGAGTACCGCCCGTTCAGGCCAGTGCGGGCTCGGCAGTCGCGCGGCCACCGTCGCGCGCCACCGCGACTGCCGAGAGCCGTCCGACTCCGCATCCATCTCGAGTGCCGCTGCGCCCATTCTGCGACGCATGTCGGCCGCGTCCTTAGCGGCGGCGATGATCGTGCTCGATCTCTCCATAAAGTCGAGCGACGGCCTCATTGGACTGCGATCGCTGGCCGATGCGACGGGACTGGTTCGGGGCTGGGGTACCGCGACAAGGATGGCGGCGAGCAGTTCGGTCGGCGAGGTCGTACTGGTGATTTGCGCCGCGGCCGTCGCTCCCGCCGATGTCCCGATGATCAGATCTGCGCGAGTCACGTCCAACCCGCCATCAAAGAGTCCGGCGATAATGCCGATCTCCCACGCATTGCCGGCCGAACCTCCACCGTGCAGGACCAACGCTCGCTGCTTCGTGGCGTCTCCGGGCTCTGTTGCGTCGAACTGACGCTTATGCGCAACTGACATTGGTCCGCCGGAGGGCGTCGTCGGAGTCGAATTCTCGTGGGAGGAAGATGATGCGTTCATGGGAGTCGCCTTTCGCAAATTGCCGGTGGGGCGCTCCCTTTTGCGCTCAAATACGTCGCGTCAATGCGAACGGCCGGGGAGCACCCTCTATTGAAACTGCGTTCATGGGTCTCACCTCCAGCCACTGGTTGGCTATCGACACGACGGTAGCACGCCGGCGAAGCGGGTTGGATGTGAGCGTCAGGTCGATTTCCCTATTGCGCAGGGCGGCCACCGATGCCCTCCGGGGGTTGTCTAGTGGGAAAATCTCAAGGAGTGAGATCGTCGCTGGTGCCCGACGACAAGAGTCACTTAGAGGGAGGACAAATGACGGTCCAACTTGTCGAACATGGTTTGGAGTCCGGCCTGCGCTTCTGGACTTGTGAACATCGCCGGGACCTGAGTCTGGTGGGTCACCATTTCAGTGCGACCATCGCCCAAGTCGTTGAAAGTAATAGCGGTCTTCATGCCGCCCTCAACCCCGGCTTCGATGAAGGAGAACATGCGAGGCGACTCAAATTCCACGAATACCCCGAGAACTGGATATTCATCGCCAGACTCATCATTGACCATCACCGTCTCGAATCGGCCGCTAGGTCTCGGTTCAACCACTATCCGCTCCAGCGGAGTGCTCGTACCAGTTGGTCCCCAAAAGTGGGTCAAGTGCTCCGGTGAAGTCATGCACTCGAAGAGGATCTCAGGCCTCGCTGCGAAAATTCGGGTGATGGTCAGTTCTCCTCGTTCTGTTGATGCATCGCTCATTTCTTGTTCTCCTGTTCATATTCGTTCGATAGGCGAGTCAGGTGAACTTCGAGTTGGTCATAGCGCTCGACCCAGACTTCTCTATTCCTCACAATCCAATCGGTTGCGGCTTCTAGAGGCGCCGGCTCGAAATGGCAAGGTCGGTATTGAGCATGCCGCCCCCGTGAGATCAGTCCCGCCGTTTCGAGAACTTTTAGGTGCTTGGATACCGCCTGCAAACTCATTTCGAACGGTTCGGCAAGTTCGTTGACGTTGGCTTCGCCGACGGCCAGTCGGGCGAGAATGTTTCGTCTAGTGGGATCGGCAAGTGCGGCGAAGGTGAGGCTCAGCGTGTCGTGTGTCATTCATATTCAACTATCTAATTGATTAACTGATCAGTTGACTATTACACGATTATGAGAGGATGTCAACTCCCTTCCCGGTCCACGTTGACCTAGAAGTGGTCATTCACGATTCCAACTTCAATGGGCCGAAGTGGCCACCCTCCGACTGGCGTCTGTTGCAGCGGCGTCATTTGGTGAGAGCATGCCGATTCCGAGAGGAGCGGAGACGACACTGGGTTCTTTTGCCCCCGATATCGTTGATCAACCCCTGCAATAGCTTTTGTCCCAAAGTTGATCCAAATGATGGTTGAGGAAAATTCCGACATCGGGTGACGACACAACGCCTCGCCGACGCCGTTCTTCCTGACGCGTTGCATCTCTATCTGCCCCCATGTACAGTCACGCTGGCACCTAGGAGTGACATGGCCAAGCTGATCTACATTGCAAATATCTCCCTTGACGGCTACGTCGAGGATGCGAGGGGCACCTTCGATTGGACTGAGCCGATCGACGAAGTCTTTACCTTTATCACCAATTTGGTGCGACCTGTCGGGACCTACCTCTATGGACGGCGCATGTACGAGACAATGGCGCCGTGGGAGAATGACCCCACCTTGGCAGCCCATTCTAAGATCCGAGCGGACTTCGCGAACATCTGGCGGTCAGCCGAAAAAGTCGTTTTCTCCACGACCCTGCGCGCCATCTCGACGACCAACACGCGACTAGAACCCACCTTCGACCCCGATGCTGTTCGACAAATGAGGTCGACCTTCCCGAGTGATCTGACCATCGGCGGTTCGATTCTCGCCGCACACGCGTTCGAGGCCGGCGTGATTGATGAATGCCAGCTCTTGGTATATCCTGTCGTGGTCGGTCAAGGAAAGCCCGCATTCGCCAGCGGTTCTCGAGTCGAATTGGAATTGCTCGAAGAGCACCATTTCCAAAACGGCGTAGTCAATCTTCACTACCGCGTATCGCACTGACCTCTTCGTTAACTGCACTCCCACGCGCCACAGATCGCCAGTGGCTACCGAGTGCACGGGCGCCAGGACCTGGCTGCAAGTTTCACAAGACAGTATCGATGTTCTGTTGGCAATTGCGAGCGGGCAGTTGTAGCCTCCGGCAATCCAACATTGCTAGGGGGGGGCGAATGGCCGTACTCGTCAAGATCCTCGCCGCCGGATTGGACCAAGCGGTTGGCGAGATTGCCCTGCCACGGGTCCAACCATACGGGACATGGTGCCATTGTGTGTCTTCGAAGTCCCCCATTTTGGCATTGAAGGGGTGCCGGTGACGGATGTCGGACCGACTGATAACTTTGCTTGTACATCGAGATGAGGGGAATCGAGTGATTAAGCATTTGACGGTCAGCCTTCGCGCTGCGACCCTTGTCGCGGCCATGGCCCTCGTCGGGACGTCGTTGGTAGCGAGCACGACGTTTGCTTCGAGCGTTTCGACGAAGGGTTCGCAGATCGCGATCCATGTGCCGGTCACGGGGAGCGGAGGGTTCAACTACACGCAGGGGAGTTACCTGGAAGGGTTCGAATTCACGGTCAATCGCACTATCAGCGTGACCAAACTCGGCGCGTATGACTCCAACCTGTCGAAGTTGCCTGGCGGATTCGAGAAATTCGCCTCGGTGCCGGTCGCGCTGTACGACCTGACCTCGAAGTCGCTGCTGCGCAGCGCCATTGTCTCTGGCTCGAATCCGGCGAATGGCGTCTATCGATACGCGACGCTCGCTCACCCGGTGAGATTGACGAGTCACGCGACGTACGCGGTTGTCTGGGTGTCCCTCACGAACCACTACATTGCTTCACCCCAGTTGGTGGCTTCGGACGTGAACCTCGCGATCAACTACGTGGCGATGGCGAGCTACGGTCCTGGCGGCCTGTCAACGACCAAAACAATGGTCGAACCGAACTGGTTCTTCACAAAGAGCGCCCACGGGATGTCCGCCATCAACTACGACCTCGGACCTAACTTCATCTTCACGCTGTCGCAGTAAAGGTAGACCACCGGTCCGATCGCCAAGAGGTCGATTTCGGCGTTCACGGAGATTGGACGTCGTTCTAAATTTGATTCGGTCCGTTTGGGATCGCCCGTGGTCTCGGTCGAAGTTGAGGTGGACAGCTAAGTGAAGAATGCCCGTAGGCATAGGGCATCCACCTCGATCCCGCAACGTCACTTCGAGTTCAACTGGTCTCGAAGGGCCGGCGGGCAAAGTATCGGGCTGTAGTGACAACGCTTGGCATCCTCGATTGAAGTCGCAATCGTCACCTCTGCGGGTCACGCCCATGTTCGATGCGGAGGAATTCGTCTTCGAGCACTGGGTGATCTTCTCGTGCATGTCGTCGTCACCGTGTGAGATTGCCTTGATGGCCTCACGATGACCGGGATGGTTCGGATCGACACGTGCGTCGCCGCCTGTTGGTGTCGGGTTGTCGTCTGTACTCTGGTGACAAGTGGTGAAAAGCAAAAGAGAGGGAAGAAGTCAAAACCACCTGAACCTAACGAGCGCGGGCAACCGAGGTCGTCCGTTGCGGCGACTCATATCGAGCCCCGAGGATTGCCACTGCTAGTTTCGAGGGGACCATTTCGCCGGACACCAACTACACGCAACGCCGCGTTGCATCTCTGAGTTGGCCTCGGCCCGGCGTCAACGACCGGCGACCGGCGAAGTCGAGCGAAGGAAAACCCAATCGTGCGGAGGCGAAGTGCTGGCGAAGGCGATCAATCGTAAGGATGGTCCCCGGGACGAATACCCACGTGGTCTGGACGTGGCTGTTCAGCGAAACGAACGGCGCGCACGATCGGAATCCCTAACAGCAGTGCCTTTGCGACTCGGTGGATCCCATCCATTATGTGTCCGTCTGCTCCAATGATCATCGGAAATGAGAGGTCCGCGCCATTCACCAGCTCCATATGCCGCACGAGTATTCGTACGGTGGGAGCAGACCCATCCGCGCCTATTCAATAGACGGAATCGATCTCGTGAAGTGAGTCGAGAGGAATATCAAATACCGGAAGATCTGTCGACCGTTCGATCAGTCGGTCGACGTCCCAGGCGTCAAAGCGATCACCGTTGGGTCTGAAATAGTAATGCTTGCGCACGACGTCAAGAATTCCGCAATTCGACGTTGACATTCGATTCGCCGAATCGAAATGACAATCTCCGACCGGAAGATCAACGGCTGGAAAGCTTCGGTAGTGTACGTCAGCCCAACCGCGGAATGGGTCCGGCTTCGATCGGTGTCAGATTGACCCTGAAACCCGCAAAACAGAAGTTGAAACTCACGTCGGGACGGTAGGAGCTGGAAAATGGAGTTCTAAGGACCGGTAGTTGCACGACGGCAGTCCTTGTCATGCAGGTCGCGCCGTTCGGATCTTGTTGGTTCAAAGCGTCAACGAAGTCGATGGCGAAGGATGCCGTGTAACCAGGTTTGAGAACGACGATCTGAGGTCTGACCGCAACGAAGATCATTCCGCCACCGTGGCTCACGTGAAGAGTCCTTCCGCGAAACGATTGTGGCGAGAAACTGATGTGCGGGTAGCCGAAGAGGCTGCAGGGCGACCGGCTGATGTTGACCACGTAGAAGGGAATGCCATTGTTGCCCGCGGCCACGAAGGCCCCAGAGGGCGAAGCTGTGACTACGTCCAGCTGGTTGTAGGAACAGGCCCGAACCACGGTTGAGGCGAGGGCGAGGGGTGTCCAAGGGGAGGCCAAAGGCGATAGCGACACCCCGACGAGGAGCATCGAGGCGAGGAGTGACCTTGACGCCAAGCCGATTATTCTGCGATACGACATCTGGCCATCGTGCACTCCGTTTCCACCTTTACTAGAGAATACTGATCACGGCACCGAGCATGAATGGTGCCGCCTACACCACATTTCACAAGCAGGGGCAATCCCGACGGCATCGTTCCACAAACTTTCAGTGGCGGCTTCACCCCTGACAGGCGCAGCAGTTACGTCGAGATCGCCGTCCATGTCCCGCCGCCATTCGTCGTGCGAAAGAGATAGGTCGGGATGAACGCTCCGATGTTGGGACCGCGTACCTGTGCCCATCCGAGGTGGGGAGATGCGAGGCGCCAGTCAAGAATTCGAAAACCTGTAGGAATACGTGCCGTAAGACTGGGCCCCATCGTCTTCCACTTCTGTGTCGTAGGCAGAGCGACCGCTGGGTTCTTGAGCAAACGCCAACGCGATCCACCATCTGACGAATAGGGAGTGAAATTCATTCGCGCGTCGCCCACGAGTACGAGCCAAATTCGATTGTCGCCGACGGTGAGAATTGCTGTGAGGTGAGAGAGGAGGACTGGCTGAGAAGCGAATAGGGGTGGCGTGATGTTGGCCCAGTGACGTCCGGAATCGATGGTCCTGTAGACGCCTTGGAGGTTTCCAACGATGAGCCCCGTTGGTCCCGTAGCGTCAGCCTCTTGTGCCTGCAATAGATGACTAGACGTGGAAGTGCTGGAAGCCGGCATGAACGATCCCACGAGCACTGTTGACGCAGCGGCTACGACCCCGCCGAGCACCACCCCATACAAGCGCATTCGCTGCACGCTCTCAGGCTAGTCACAGAGGGGTCGGATGGATCGAGAGTTGTCTGTTCCTCGTCTACCACGACCTTAACGTCGCGGCGTCGGTGGATCCTCTGAGAGGCGAGTACGGAAGATTGTTCCGCTGCACTGAGGGCAATTCCGCGCCGCGTTGATTGCGCAGCCTTCAAAGTACGGAGCGTGCTGTAAATTGCGTCGATGCGAAGATCTGGGTCTTCATCGTGGAGACTGGCACTCGATAGGGGACAGTCGGCCCACATTGTTCTCTACGTCCGAGATGCCTGCGGACTAACCCCGGTTGGTCCCGACGTTCCTCCGCCGCTCCTTGGCGAGGTCCAAGTACTGGATTTGAATCTCAGTCCCGACGATCAATCAAAGATGGCCCTCGACTGGCTCGATTGGTGGCGTCGGCTCATTCACATTGAAGGCCAAATTTCGCTGGGCCACATGTTTGGCGTCGAACGGAATGACGATTTGATCACTGCCCTTGGCGGCGCAAGGAACTCCGTGTTCGATCCCTTCGAGGATTTCCAGAGTCTTGAGGAATCTCCTCTATTAAGAGATGCGGCCATGAAGACCTGGAAACAGGGGGTGCAGTGGTGCCAGTTGCATCAATCTCGCCAAATTCGACATAGTTCGACGTTGCCGCTGTCCGTAGCTGATTCAGTCATTCTCGACATGCGCGTGAGCCCGGAGAGGGTGAGAGCAGCAGTACTCATTTTCAGCGTGATCGGCGAATGGTCCTATATCAGTGAACCGGGAGTTTTACTTTGTGCAGATCAGACCTACGAAGATGAATCACTGTTCGCGGCGAAACTCCGGTTGGCTTTTGAATCGGGCATCGAACTCCCGTTGGACTAGACGACCACTGAATCACAGGGGAACGTGGCAGATGGCAACTCGTTGTTGGGATCCGAACTGCACAAATGCCGGCCAGTGACTGCGACTCGCGAAGGTGTGCACGGACCGGATGGGGGAGTGGTTTCTCGACCAGCGGTGACTATTGGATCAGCGGGGTCGACGTTCGCTGTGCGGAGGTCGAACGTCTTGACCACGTGAACCTTGTCCCGACACTCGGCGGACTTCAATGACCTCAGTTCGTTCGATTGCAGCGTCTCGGTATGGCGCAAGTGAAAGACGGCGACTGTCCGACATGAATCCTTCTAGGTGAACCCTGGATGGGAAGTCAAGGAGTTGCACTTCTAGAGGGTCATCACCTCCGCCTTCACCGCGCAACCGCTCAAGGACGACTCCCGCGTGATCCGGGATGAACTTCAGCACCTCATCTTCATAGGCGATGAGTGCGTCATCCTGCCCTGGCTTCGACCATAGAAGTACACACAGCACCACGTTCATACCTCGGAGGTTACTTTGTGGCGCGCCGAGTCAAGAATGGCGAAATCATCTGCGGCGATACCCGGGTCAAAGCGACGAGTATGCGACCTTCCGTTGGCGCCTCGTCGGTCTTAAAATGAAGGTTGACATCGAAGGAACCAGCCGCCAAACTCGGCTAATGCCCAGCGACTTGATTGTTTTGAACGGCCCCAGCAGCGCTGGCAAGAGCTCGCCGATCAAACATTTGCAAGTCTTGTGGCCACGCCCTCTGTACGCCACAGGCATCGACGCTCTCATTGTCGGGTGGCCAGATAACTATGTCTTGGACCACGATGAGTCAGACCAGTCGAAGGAGACGGACGCACTGCATATCGTGGCGGGCCTTGGCCCTGCTCCCTAGTGGGTGCCGAAGATGAATGACACCTTCTTCACGATCAGTCGACATTCGCATGAGGCGTGGGCCGCGATGAGCCAGAGTGGAGTGGACATCGTCATTGATCATTGCATCATTGAGACGGTCATTCGAGAACAGGCTCGTGCTCTTCTGGTCGGGGCATTTTGGGTCGGAGTCACGTGTGAGTCTGAAGAACTGATACGCCGAGAAGCAATCCGAGGGGACCGCTACGTAGGCTTCGCCTCTGGCACCTCCGCCGTAGTTCACGTCAACATGAAATACGACATGATGATTGACACGACGTCGACGCCGGCTGAAACCCTCGCTCGGCAGGTCTTTGACGCTGTGAGACTTCGGCGAAGATGATTGGCCACCTCGTACGGACCGCCGAACTCTAGTCAACTGGGTCTCGTCTCCCTATCGGTCTCGTAGGGCCGACGTGCACATTCTCCGAAAGGAGAATCAACGCTCGACGTCCGTGATCGAACCCGCGCACGTCACTTCTGCGGGTCACTCCCACGTTCGATCCGTTGGAGTTCGTCTTTAAGCCATTGGGTGATCTTCTCGTGCTTGTCATCGTCAACGTGAGAAATTGTCTTAACGGCTTCACGATGGCCCGGGTGATTCGGGTCGACAAGTGCGTCGCCGTCTACGGGTGTCGAGTTACCGTCCGCACCCTGTGACGAGTGGTGACCGCCAAAATAGGGAAGGAAGCCAAGACCGCCGAAGGCACCGATGATCGGGGAGCCGATGGCACCAAATGACGTACCCCCCACAACACCACATGTGGTCGCGCATTGGGCGCAACACCCTCCGCAGGAAGCGCAACCAGCCATAAGAACCGTCCTTTCGATTGGGTCAGATCACCTGAACCTATCAAGCACAGACACTCGGCCCCGCGGCGTCAACTCACTTCTCGCACCAATGATGGCCTCTGCTGACTTCAAGGGGACAATTGCGGCTGACACGAAGGTCAAGCAACGCCAGTTTGCATCTTTGAGGTGCGGGGCCGACCGGCCCGGACTCCGAAAGCAGGCCTCGTTCTTCGTGAACCTGAAGTGAGCGAGGGAACGATCACTCAACGTCGTTGGATCATCGAGATCTCACTGCGCCTTCAGGAGTTCCGCAACGCATTTCGAGGGGCTGACATTTTGGATAGTGAGCTCGACCCATCTCGCGATTGCAGGGGATCTCCATCCGTTGTAGGCAGCGGCTAACGAGAAGGAATCCTCATATTCGGTCAGGGTCAAATTGAGGTTGAAACCGATGGGCGTGTCCGGATGGAGATTACACATCTGTGTAAACGCTTGGCGAGGTGTCGCGCTTCTCGCGATTGCCATGATGGAAGGTCGAAGCTGTTCGTAGAATAGCCACGCGCCGACATTGACCCGTCCTCCACGACAAAGCAGGGGGTAGGCGTTGCCGTCTTCTGTGAGCAAAATCGGGACGGCACATTCCTTCTTCACGGGTGCATCGTGAGTACCGGGAAGGACCGCCCAATCGTTTCGCCAAGGTCCAGATGAAACGACTAGTGGCACGGGCCAGTGCGCATTGGGACCCTGTCCGATGACTGTTCCGACGGAAGCGCTTGAGGGAATAGTCACTTCAACGAACACAGAACCATGGTCCTTGGCGGCCAACGTCCTCGCTCCAGCAAGATTCATCCCTTCAAAGTTTGGAATTCCGGACGACGTCGTCGTTGTGGGTGTTGTCGCTGACGCAATCGTACGATTCGAGCCAAAGGGCACGGTCAACGAGAGAACAGCCAGTACTGCTACCGTCAACAAAATGGGGAGAGTAAAGACTCGGCGATTGGACACAACCATTTGTTCCCCAGTTTCCCACCTCGACCTTGGGCCTATCGTGTGCCTCGAGATTTACTATTTCTTACGAGATGTTGGCCCGACTCAAAGGGATTACAGCCTTCCATTGGCGGCTTGACTTGACCAAGACCATTTTGGCTTCGCGGTCCAACTCGCAGGATCCGCGAGCAAACTGGGCGACCGTCTACCTGAAACTGGGTGAGTGGAATTCGTTCACTGCTCAGATGCGACCGACGTCATCTTTGCCCCTGACTACCTCGAGGCGAAGTAGCGGCGCATTGGTTCGAAGTAGTTGTCCAGCCATCCCCCTTCTTCGTAACTGTGGTTAGCGTCAGGTACCCTCGTATGACGAATCGTCACCAGCGTTCCTTGTTTCGCGGGGGTCATCGTCACCTCTATTTGGGAGTCCTCGTCGCTTTCTTCGAACTCTGAGGTGCGCCACGACTGAACGATTCTTGACGAAGGGTCGAGCTCAAGGGTCGTGCCTGAAATGTAGCCATGCCAGGCGGTGAACTCACCCCCGATCCTTGGATCAATCGTTGCTTCCCCCCCGGTCATTGCCGTATGGAACTCGCTCGACATCCACGACCGAAAGATCCCTTCACTCGATGCGGGAATGATGTCCGATACTTCGAAGTCGTATGTCATTTCTCACGTCTCCCCGTGCTACTTCTGCTCAGGAGCCAAAACCTTGGCCACAAGCACGGCCGGCCCTCTCCAGAACGTTAGTTGCTACTTACGTAAGTATCAACTAACGTTTGGCAGTAATGAACACGTTGTTGAAGTCTCTTGGTGAGCCCAGGCGATGCGAGATCGTTCGTCTGGTGTGGTCCGACGAACTACCCGCCGCTGAGATCGCGAACCACTTTCCTGATGTCACCCGGTCGGCAATCTCACAGCATCTGAGCGTCCTTCGTCGCGCGGGAGTTCTCAACGAGCGCCGTGACGGAACTCGCCGTCTCTATTCGGTGAATCAAAGTGAGGTCGCCGAACTTCGAGCGTTCATCGATTCGTTCTGGACCGCCGGTCTTGAGAAACTCCGCATCCTCGCGGAGTCAGATGAAAAATTGAAAGAGCGTGAATGAGCACCGAAGCCACCCGGGAAGTTACGATCAACGCCCCGCCCGCAACAATCTTCCCCTACCTAGTGGATCCAAAGAGGCTCGTTCAATGGATGGGGAGTGAAGCCTTCTTGAATCCTGTTCCCCACGGCGAGTTCCGAGTGCTGTGCGGAGGCGTCAATCCGAGTGCGGGAGAATTCGTGGAAGTGATACCCGACGAGAAGGTCGTGTTCACTTTCGGATGGGACCTTCCGGGTCATCCGATTCCAGCGGGGTCAACGCAAGTTGAAATCACGCTGACCCCCGAAGGCGAAGGCACACTGCTGCGCCTGACCCACCAGGGACTCCCCGACGACGCCATCGGTGACCATCTTCGAGGATGGAATTACTATCTCGACCGACTCCAAAAGGTCATCCAAGGGATTGACCCCGGTCCGGATAACGCGAATCTTGACCACTAGCGGTCCGAAAGCAAGAGAGGAGTTCTGGCGTGAAAACTCAAGAAACCTGGAAGTACATCCATTCAGAACGGATGCAGATGGCAGAGACGTTGGACTCGCTGTCCCCGGGGCAATGGGATGTCGCGTCCTGGTGCGAGGGCTGGTCGATACGTGACGTCGTCGGACACATCGTGGCCGCCGCGGAACAGACACCCCTCAACTTCTATCGAGAGTTGATGTCCGCCGGTTTCAAATTTGACGTCTTCACTCAGCGCGGCGCTTCGCGTTTGGCCCAAAATGATCCGGTTGAATTGATTCGTCGTCTTCGAGCCCGAACTACGACAACCAACCATCCACCGGCACCGGTCATGGCCATGCTGGGCGAGATTATCGTGCACGGTGAAGATATCCGTCGACCACTCGGGCTCATCCATCGATCCCCTGAAGCCGCCCTCGTCGCGGTCGCTGATAGTTGGAAGAACACGAACCTCCTCATCGGGTCGAAGCGAAGGATCTCGGGAGTGGAACTCCGTGCCAACGAGGTCGACTGGCGGCACGGAACGGGTCCGCTGGTGTCGGGCCCCCTGCAGTCACTGATCCTCGCCATGACCGGGCGCAAAGGATCCCATCAGGATCTCTCCGGCGAGGGTCTCTCGATACTTGAACGTCGCCCTTGATCCAGCCATTCGATGGGATGGGGCGGCAAGTTGGCGGCCTGCGCAGGTCGGCACGCAATGATTTCGTAACGATCTCCCGCTATTGCCGTCACCGAACCGAAGATATATCTTGGGGTCTTTCCGACGAAAGGGGAGTCTTCGGATGTTCGATCTCGATGCATATCTGGAGCGAATTCAGCTGTGCGGACGTCCCAGCATTGCTGAAGTTCATCGCTGTCATGTAAACGCCATACCTTTTGAGAACCTGGACCCGAAATGTGGTCGGGTCGTCTCACTTGAACGTGAGCAGTTGGCCCAGAAAACGGTCGCCAATCTTCGGGGCGGCTACTGTTTCGAACATAACCTTCTCCTGAAGGATGCATATGAGGCCCTCGGTACCCAAGTTGATACCTACCTCGCGTGAGTTCGCTGGCGTGCGCCCGCGGGCGCAATTCGGCCTCGCGCCCACCTGGTGCTTGGAGTCCGGTCCGAAGGGTCGATGTGGCTTGCCGACGTGGGATTCGGTGCGGGAACTCCACTGGAGCCAATGCCATTCAGGCCAGGTGGACCATACGAACAGTCTGGATGGCTCTTTCGAATTGTGGAAGATGGTCCAGAGTTAGTGCTTCAGCGACGTGACGGCAATGAATGAGGTGATGTCTACGCGTTTTCCAAGATGCCCAGCCCGTTGGTTGACATCGAAACCAGTAACTGGTTCGTGAGCACGAATCCGGGCTCTCCGTTTGTTTCGGGTCTCATCGTTGGTCGCCGACCGAGAGATGGTTCCATCGAAATTCTCAGCGATGGGAGTGGTGAGATGCTCTTGACCACAGAGACCATCCACGACACGACGAAAACCAAGGTTGATCTTGAGCAAGTACCGCAAATCCTGAAGAATAGGTTTGGGTTACCTGGATTTGAGATTAATAGCGGCGGAAGTCTGGTCCCAATCGAATAGTCGGCGACGCTCGTTGGACTCTAACTTTGTTTTCGTACCGGCTCTCGCGGCCAGTTACCTCACTTTTCTCGACTAATGGTTCAGCCGTAAAGGAACTGGTTCAAATCGAGGGTCCACCGCGACGGTTCTGCAGCTCCTCATTGGCGGCCCAAATTTAGAGTGTCCCGAATCGTGTCGATGGCCCGCCGTGCACAAGCCTGCAACCTCGCTCTGGCGAATGGGGTGACCTATCAGGACTTTATTCGGAGGCTTGGTGCGATGGATGTGCGACCGGACGCAGGGAATCGTAAACGAATCCGACTTCTCTCTTGGCAGTAGGACGAAATAGTGATGCCCGTGCATGACGTCAGCGCCTCTCGCCACGCGCTGTGATAGCCCTAGTCTTAGCGAGTGATGCGACGATTACCTCGCCGACGACTCCTCAACATTGTTTCGCTCGTTCTTGGGCTTGCGGTCGTGTTGTTCGCGAGGGGACAGTACGACCGGCCCGCGCACACTTACAACACCGCCTACGAACCTTGCTGGTACGCGGTTGCCCTAGGGGCCCTCAGGGCAGGAGCCACAGCCGCTCCAGAATTCTGTCGTCCGACTTCGGGAGATCTTCCTGGGGTGGGTCCACTTCTGAGCACGCGATCGTACCCCACGGGTTTTGGTCACGGCACCGTGATCTTCACTACGGCACAAAGTACTGACCGGGGCGTCGAGGGTCTCGCTTATGTGATTGGAGAACCACCGCCATATGACAGATGCGTTTTTCATCTCGGTGGACCTTGGTGGCAACTAGCGTTCGAGAACATTTCGTCGATGTCCTGTCCCCGCGGCTTCACTTTTCAACCTGGACCTTGAAAGGCGGAATCTCCTGTGGTGTGGATCTTGCATCCTGGTCTCGGTAACTCTCTTCTGCTTCAGAAACACTGCGCTTTGCATTCTTCGAAACTGTTTCTTATCGTCGGAGACCCGACCCAACAGCTCCGTAACGTCTCATTGGCGAATTCATCGATGACTGGAGGAGCCCGGGTCGGAGCTGTCTCTCCCCGTCACCTTCTACTTTGCAGTGAAGGCACCTCCATTGGTCCCACAAAAGACGACGGTCGTTCCGGTGGGAAGACGCAACATTGGCAACAGGGAGAATGGGCAATCCATCGTTGGACCCGATATTTTGGCCTCAGCACTAACGATGCCGACGCCCGACAGAAGCAACTGTAAACGCGCATCGAAAGTAGCCACACTTCGCCCCTGAAACGCGCATCGAAAACAGCCACACCCAAGAGCCCCGGCTGACAAGTTGGTTCCTTAAGGAATCAACCAGCGAAACGGGAGAAGGGTGCACAACAATATGCAAGTTTGGACGGAGATTCGCCGAAAAGTAATGGTCGAGAAGGTGTCGGTGCGTCAGATCTGTCGCGACTACGGCCTCAGCCACCACACGGTCACCAAGATGCTCGAGAACGTCGAGCCACCGGGCTACCAACAGGGTCAGAGTGAGCGGCCCCGGCCTAAGCTCGGACCCTTCCTCGGGGTGATCGAAAGATCCTCGAAGACGACCAGACCGCCCCCAAGAAGCAGCGCCACACGGCCAAGAGGATCTTCGAACGCCTGCGCGACGAGCACGGCTACCAGGGTTCCGAGAGTCAGGTCCGGCGCTACCTGGCCGAGAACGACCACCGCCACCGCGAGGTGTTCGTGCCACTCAGCCAGCCGCCGGGCGAAGCCCAGTTCGACTTCGGCGAGGCACTCGTCGAGATCGCCGGTGTGCGCATGAAAGCGGCTCTGGCGGTGATGAGCCTGCCCTACAGCGACGCGTTCTCACGTCACGGCCTATCCGCGCGAGTGCACCGAGACCTTCCAGGCGGCCCACGACAACTCGTTCGATTTTTTCGGTGGTGTGCCCACCAAGATCGCTTACGACAACACACAGTCGCGGTGAAGAAGGTCTTGGAAGGGCCCAACCGTGAACTCACCGCTGAGTTCTTGCGCCTCGAGAGCCACTTCCTCTTCACCCACCGGTTCTGTCGGGTGGCGCGGGGCAACGAGAAGGGCCACGTGGAGTCACTCGTCGGATATCACCGGCGCAACTTCCTCGTGCCGGTGCCGAGCTTCGCGAGCTTCGCCGAGCTCAACGCCTACCTGGCGCGACGCTGCGAAGAGGAGTTGGACCGCACGCTGCGCGGACATAGTGAGACGAAGCGCGAACGACTCGAGACCGACCGCGCGGCGATGCTGGGGTTCCCGAAGACCGCTTCGAGTCGCGCAAGGTCTCTTTCGCCAAGGCCAACTCGCTCTCCCTCGTGCGTTTTGACCGCAACGACTACTCGGTCCCCACCGCCTACGCGCACCAGGGCGTCACCGTGATCGGCGGAGTCGAGACGGTTCGGATCGTGGCCCAGGGACACCTGGTGGCGACGCACGCACGCAGTTGGGACAAGGCCCAGACCTTCTATGAGCCCGTTCATTACCTGGCGTTGCTCGAGAGAAAGCCCGGCGCCTTCGACGCGGCGCGGCCCCTGGAGGACTGGCAGTTGCCGGCGTGCTTCTGGTCGCTGCGCCGACGACTCGAGGTCGACATGGGACGAAGCGGCACCAAAGAATTCATCAAGGTGCTGCGACTCCTCGAGCGTTACTCGATGCGCGATCTGCGCATCGCGGTCGAGCGCGCCGCGGTGATGTTGAGTGTGAACGCCGACGTCGTCGAGTTGCTCATCCGCGCGAAGAACGAGACGCCGGTCGAGCTGTTCAGCCTCGACGGTCACGCGCACCTGCGCAGCGTCTCGCTCGAAGCGCTGGACCTCTCCGCTTACGCCACACTGACGGCGGTGAACTCGTGAAGCGCCTCGAAGCCAAGTCCATGGTGCTGCTGCGTCATCACCTGAAGGCCCTGCGACTGCCGACGATCGGTGCTGAATGCGAGAAGGTCGCCGCACAAGCCGCCAACGACAACGTGGATCATCTCACTTACTTGTTGCAGTTGAGTGAGTTGGAGTTGCTCGAGCGTGAACGCAAGGCGGCCGAGCGTCGGATGAAGGCGGCTAAGTTCCCGACCACCAAGTCCCTCGCGACCTTCGACTTCTTGGCGCGACCATCGGTCAACAAGATGATGGTCCTGGAGCTGGCGCGTTGCTCGTTCATCGACGAACGAGAGAACGTGCTCTTCATTGGCAACCCCGGCACCGGCAAGTCCCACCTCGCGACGGCGATCGCGGCCGAGGCCTGTGCCAAGGGCTACAAGGTCCGGTTCTTTCGGGTGACCGAGTTGGTGACGATGCTCATCGAGGCGAAGGACCAGCGGACGCTCGCGCGCCTCAAGACGCAGCTCTCAAAGTTGGATCTCTTGGTGCTTGACGAGCTCGGCTACGTGCCCGCAACGAAGGTCGGCGCGGAGCTGCTCTTCGACGTGATCGCCACGGCCTACGAGCGCTCGAGCGTCATGGTCACGACCAACCTGCCCTTCGAGAACTGGACCGAGGTACTGGGTTCAGAACGCCTCACCGGAGCCACACTCGACCGGCTGACCCATCGCTGCAAGATCATCGAGACGAAGGGAGAAAGTTACCGACTTCAGGACGCCACCAGGCGGTCCCGAACCAGAAAGTCCTGAGCGAAAGTGGCGTCGGCCACGTTCCTGAGGCAGACTTACACATCAACCATGTGTGGCTGTTTTCGATGCGCACGTGTGGCTGTTTTGGATGCGCGTTGACAGTTTGTACATGTTGGTGTAGAAGGCCCAAAGCAACAGCTCGGCAACCTCGCACTGGCGGTTGGGTTAGACGGTGTGGTTTCTGATCTTCGGGCCGACGTCAACAATCTCCGAATGGAGACTAACTGGATGGCGATTCTAGATGTGTCTAGAAAGAGGCCAAATTATTCCTGTGGCAGAGCGTTTCAGGTTCGCATGTAGACGTCGGGATTCAGGGCTTCCATGAAGCGCCATGCGTTGCCGATCTCGGTGAAGCCAAATTGGGCATACAGCGAATGAGCGTCGGACGTAAGCAGAAGGAGTCGGCGGAGTCCTTGAAGGTCGGGGTGCAGGATGACCTCGTGCATTAGCCACTTCGAGAGCCCCTTGCCCCGATGAGGCTCCAGAATGAACACGTCAG
Source organism: uncultured Acidimicrobiaceae bacterium (assembly GCA_963734655.1). GTDB lineage: Bacteria > Actinomycetota > Acidimicrobiia > Acidimicrobiales > RAAP-2 > RAAP-2. The sequence continues at coordinate 96,071 of CAVTHY010000003.1, forward strand.
CCACGAGAGCGAACGTCGCCTTGTCCGTGACGATACGTGCGAAGCCGACCTGTGCTTCATCATGGTAGACGCCGAAACACATTGAATTTTCGATCGAACGTTCCACGACGGCCCTGGGTATTCCTGGGGACCAGTACGACTCTTCAGACAGGAAGCGAAAGATCAAATCAACGTCAAGTCGATCTCGGTCCGTTGAGATCTCGTAGCCAGCAATGCTCATAGGTATTCCCATAAGGCCATTCTGGCCCAACTACGTGACCAGCACCTCCGCACTATCGAGGGGGTCAATACCTGAGAAATACGATTTTGGATTGCGGCGTGAGTTATCCACCGCTGGTGTCGACGGCCCGACGTGACAGTTTTGCAACCTTTCACTGGAGACTCGGCCCGAGTGGCGGCAGCCAATGAGATTCCGAGAAAGGGTCAGTTTCGATAATAGGAAGTTCGGAGTGGCAATTTTGATTGTCTGCACAGTTGAGAAGATGGTGGAGGCTTCGATGTTTGCCCCTATGTGTGAACGCCGGCCCAAAATAGCCACGCCCGCTGGTCGAAAACAGCCACACGTGATTGTCTCCTAAGTCTGCCTCAAGAACGTGGCTGACGCCACTTTCTCTCAGGACTTTCTGATTCTGGAACGCTTCGCGGCGTCCTGAAGTCGGTAACTCTCGCCGGTGGCTTCGAGGATGTGACAGCGATGGGTCAAGCCGATCCAAGGTGGCCCCGGTGAGCCGCTCGCTGCCCAGCACTTCGGTCCAGTTCTCGAAGGGCAGATTGGTGGTCACGATCAGGCTGGTCCGCTCGTAAGCGGTGCTGATCACATCGAACAGCAACTCCGCGCCGAGCTTGCTCGTCGGAACGTAGCCCAACTCGTCAAGGATCAACAGGTCCAGCTTCGAGAGTTGCGTCTTGAGTCGTGCGAGCATCCGCTGATCCTTCGCTTCGATGAGCATCGTGACCAACTCGGTGACCCGAAAGAACCGGACGTTGTAACCCTTGGCGCAGGCCTCGGCGGCGATCGCCGTCGCGAGATGGGACTTGCCGGTGCCGGGGTTGCCAATGAAGAGCACGTTCTCACGTTCGTCGATGAACGAGCAACGCGCGAGCTCCAAGATCGAACATCTTGTTGACGCTCGGTCTAGCGAGGAAGTCGAACGTGGCAAGGGACTTGGTGCTCGGAAACTTGGCGGCCTTCATCCGACGTTCGGCGGACTTGCGCTCACGCTCGAGCAACTCCAGTTCGCACAGCTGCAACAGGTAACTCAGGTGGTCCACGTTGTCACTCGCGGCTTGGGCAGCGATCTTCTCGCACTCCGCACCGATCGTGGGTAGACGCAGGGCCTTGAGGTGATGCTTCAAGAGCACCATGGACTTGGCCTCGAGGCGCTTCATCGAGCTTCACCGCCGTCAGCGTGGCGTAGGCGGTGAGGTCGGGCGACTCGACGTGAACGACTCCTCAAGTGCGCGTGTCCGTCGAGACTGAACAGCTCGACCGGCGTCTCGTTCTTGGCCCGAATGAGGAGCTCGACGACGTCGGCGTTCACGCTCAGCATCACCGCGGCTCGTTCGACCGCGATGCGCAGATCGCGCATTGAGTGAACGCTCGAGGAGTCGTAGTACCTTGATGTATTCCTTCACCCCCGTTGGTCCCATGTCAACCTCGAGGCGACGACGCAGCGACCAGAAGCACGCCGGCAACTGCCAGTCCTCGAGGGGTCGCGCGGCGTCGAAGGCGCCGGGCTTTCGTTCGAGTAGCGACAGGTAGTGAACGGGTTCGTAGAAGGTCTGAGCCTTGTCCCAACTGCGCGTGTGCGTCGCCACCAGGTGTCCCTGTGCGACGATCTTGATGCTCTCGATGCCACCGATCACCACCACGTCCTGGTGGGCGTAGGCAGTGGGGACCGAGTAGTCGTTGCGGTCAAAGCGCACCAGTGACAAGAGAGTTGGACTTGGCGTGGGTGACCTTGCGCGATTCGAAGGCTGGTCGCGGGGAACCCCAGCATCGCCGCGCGATCCGTCTCGAGACGTTGACGCTTGGTCTCGGACTTGCCCGCGCACTGTCCGGTCGAACACCTCTTCGCAGCGCCGAGTCAGGTAGACGTTGAGTTCGGCAAGAGCTCGCAAAGCGCGGCACCGGAACGAGGAAGTTGCGTCGGTGATAACCGACCAATGACTCGACGTGGCCCTTCTCGTTGCCGCGCGCCACTCGACAGAATCGGTGAGTGAAGAGGAAGTGACTCTCGAGTCGCAGGAACTCAGATGTCAGTTCGCGGTTCGGCCCTGTCGAGGACCTTCTTCACCGCGACCGAGGTGTTGTCGTAGGCGATCTTGGTCGGCACACCTTCAAAGAATTCGAACGAGTTGATCGTGCGCCCGCCTGGAAGGTCTCGGTGCATTCGCGTGGGAAGGCCGTGACGATGAAAGGCGTCGGAGTAGGGCAGGGTCATCACCGCGAGGGCAGCCTTCATTCGAATGTCGGCGATCACGACGACCGCTTCGCCGAAGTCGAACTGGGCCTCGCCCGGTGGTTGGGTGAGCGGCACGAAGACCTCCGGCGTGACGCTCTCGACGCTGCGCGACCACGTAGCGGCGAACCTGACTCTCGGACCGGTGTAGTCGTGCTCGTCGCGCAACCGTTCGAAGATCCGCTTGGCGGTGTGGCGTTGCTTGCTTCGGCGCTGTCTTATCGGCGTCCTTCGCCAGGATCTGGTCGATCACTCGCGAGGAATGGTCCGAGCTTGGGCTCGAGGACGCTCGCCCGGGCGCTGCTGATAGCCCGGGGGCTCGACGTGCTGGAGCATCTTCGCCAGCGTCGTGATGACTGATCTGGTACTCCCGGCAGATCTGGCGCTTGGGCACCTTCTCGACGAGTACTCTTCGGCGGATTTCCGTCCAAACTTGCATGTCTGCTGTGCACCCTTCTCCCGTTTCGCTGGTTGGTTCCTTAAGGAACCAACTTGTCAGCCGGGGCTGTTGGGTGTGGCTGTTTTCGGCCAGCGTTTTGGGGACTCAGTGTGGCTGTTTTCGATCAGCGTTTACACCTCTGGATGTATTGATATGGTGGACGTTCAATTGGTGGGAACGATATGGCAAAGGTCTCAAGTCGGCAGAAGTGGAATTCGTTGGTGTCGCCGTTGGCGCTTATTGTTTTGTCTGTACTCGGATTAACCAAACTCTGGCCATATCCCACCAATCAACTGAACTCATTTGACCAAATGGCCGTTGTCTGCTTGATTGTCGGGGGCGTCGCGGGCATTGCTCTGTTGGTATGGAACCTGGCGTTACTCCGATTGTCGGCATCCCCTCAGAAAAAAGGGAGCCTCACGGTTTCGGCCGCCGTCTTTGGTCTGGGCATGAGCGCCCTCTATCTCATATTCTTAATCTTCGAGTTTGCCTATTCTGCGAGACCGCAATCTCTATTCAAGACTTTGATCATCGTGGTCACCGTCGGCCAATTTCTAACGCTTGTGAGTTGGACAGTTGCGAACTCAGTTCTAGGCCTTTGGGCCATTGACCAGCGCAGACACGATGTGAAGGTGGACCAAAGTTCGAACTGACGGTCCTGTGATCACGGAGAGGCAAAAGCCTCCCCGAATCCCGGTTCACGTTCCGTTGATTTCCGCACACTGCGGGGACTCGAGTAATTCTTTCCCGTTCACCTGAAGGTCGAAGTCGTACGATTCGTGGCCATCGTTATGCAGTCTTGGGAGGTGGGTCTCTAATTACGGTGAAGTGGTTTCGAAGGACCGACGTGCGCGATCTCCGACTGGCGGATCTCTAAGTGGCTCCTTGTGGATTGACGCTTCGGCGAAGTTAAGGGGATTCGAGACGTTTCTGGAATCCCTGATTTCATCGGATGGCCGATTTCGATTGCGCCACTCAATTATGCGAGAGGAACAACGCTGGCTTCGACTGGCGTCACATCGAACTCGCGGCTCGTAGCACATACGTCAATGTGTACAGGAAACTCGAATGAGAATTCATGACTGGCGATCGCGGGAAGGCGAACGTCGAGAAGGCGTACTTGACAGGCAGCATCAGCCGTGGATGACGGGGCACGGATATACGTGTAACTGATGCCGAACGAGGCTGCTCCTCGCACTCCGAGGATCACTTGCCTGACGGGTGGCTGAGCGTAGAGGGAATTCGAGCGATGAAGCATCTTGATCTTCGTGATGCTGCCATTGGATTGCGAGAGAACAATCCACCACGGAAAGCCTTCCAGCGAGCAGGCGTGATTTGTGTCATTCGCTACAAGGAAGGTATAGCCCTGGGCGATTTTGGGCTGGAGATAGCCACCTTCCTCGATGGCGACGCTCAGCCGTCCCTGAATGCACTCCGGAATCGAAGTTTGGTTGGTTGTCGCTCCGCCGGTGACGACGTTGAGCGAGGTCATCATCGTTGTGACGACAATGATGACTACTGCTCCGACAAGATTCGTTAAACGCTTGTGCCTGAACATGTGCTCATGGTATCCCCGGGGATAAGTATCGAGACCCTAAATCTTTGGTGGGCCGACCCACACAATCTCCGACTGGCGGATTAGTGAGTGGTCCTACGCACATCTTGCCGGATCGGCGAGTTCGCTCAACGTCCGTGGCTTGGTCAGGTCTTCATCGGCACGTCAATGACCATCTTCAATCTTCCGTCGGATTGACGTCTATAAACGCCCACAAACCGAGACACGCGACTTTCGTTGTTCAGAATCCAGCCGATGTCAACAATCAGATCGCCATCTTCGAGAACTTCTCCCACTTCGAAGGTGGCTTTATCAGTGGACGAAGGACCTTCAAACAAATCACTGATCTGTTGATTGCCAATGACGGGCGCCGTTCCGCTCGCTAAGAACATGGCTTCATCGGTGTAGAGCTGGCAAAGTCGGTTGACGTCTCGCGTTTCGAGGGCAGAGGAAAATTCTTCGTAAAACGATTCCAGATCCTCGTTTACGGACATGAACCTCTCCTCGGACTCTTGGATTCAACTAATCGACCAACCTAGCCTGACATTGGTGGCCCAAGGCAACAGGTCTACAACCTAATGGCGGCTTGATCTGACCGGGGCTCGAGTGGTGTCGGAGGATCGACTCCGGTGATTGCCGATTGGAGGAGACGAACATCCACTGGCCATCGCTTTGTCGGACCCGATCCAACGTGAGCCTGCTCGCATCTCGCCTCCGGATCGACTTTTTTGGAATGGCTTGCGGCAATAAAATTGGTCGCCTCGGTTCAAGGCCAAAGCTCTAGTGAATGCGCCAGCGTCGGGGATCAGTGCGACATCGTTGAGCTAAATTTTTGACGCTAGCGGCGACGTCGCAATACGGCGAGAGTAACGGCATAACTGGCTCCGCTCACGAAGCAGATGACGCCGAAGTCGCCCGGGTTCCCGGTGCGCGCGACTGCGACGATGGCACCTACGAGGGCAAGAAGTGACACTGTAAGGCCGGCGATCGCCGTGGCGTCACGGTCTAGCCCGCGCTGGCGTTCGTCGCCACCGGAGCTCAGGATTGCTGCGACGTCGCCGCGACCCCCGGACCAAAGATAGGCGACAATCGAAGCCAACGCGTAGAAAAACAGTACTCCCAACGCGAAGCCGTGGCTCCCGTTGATCCAAATGGCAGTGGAGAGCGCCAGTCCGCCCGTGGCAAGGACAATCGCACTCAGGGCCCGACGGACCGGGTGGTGTGTGGTCTTCATTTCCCCTCCTCTTCAGTGAAGATGTCTTCGACAATTTGGCCGAAGTAGTGCGCCAGAGCTAGGGCGAGTGGCAATGACGGCAGATATCGACCGTTCTCGATCGAGTTAATCGTCTGACGGGAGACGCCGAGACGTTCCCCGAGCTCTCCCTGGGAAAGCCCGATAGCCTCGCGCAATTCGCGCACACGATTTCGCATGTGACAAACATACTTGACAAGTTCCCTCCTGTCAAGTTTACTTTCCATGTCGGGAGATTGAAACACGCTCGCAAGTCTGGCCCGGCCCGACCACTTGATCCATCCGTTTTGAGGGATATCGAAGGCCCAATGCAACTGTTCTGCAACCTTGCATTGGCGCTTGGGTTAGTCCGTTTGGGCTCTGCTCTGCGGCCCGACGTGAACCCCCACTCTTAGCGCAAGAGACGATGTGAGTGGATGAATTCACCATCAATGATGTCGCCAGCCAAAGACGAACCCAATTGCTAATTGGATTCTAACGGGCTGCGAGTCTCAACTCAGGGAGTCATCACAAGCAAAACTATTCAGACATGTTTGTTGGAACGGAAGAAATATGATTTGTCACTTTTCGAAGAAGTCGAGCGAGTTCATGTTGCTCGACCTGTGACAAAGCACTCACTGCCGCGATCTCGTGTTCGTTAAAGGCTGGAAAGAGTTCGCTGATGAGTCTTTGCCCTTTGGCACTGAGCGAGATGGATACTCGGCGTTTGTCATCTCGGTGGGGTGTACGTTTGATCAGCTTTTGGTTCTGAAGAGTCTTGATGACGCCCGTTAGCGTTCCTTTAGTGACACCAGCCTCTTGAGCGACGTGACCGGTTTCTTGAGATCCCCAAATCCATAGGACCCACAAAACCGTGAAGGCTACCCAGCTGAGGTCGTAGTCGGCGAGCACCGTGCGCTCCATGTGATTGCGAACTGCCGTCCCCGCCCGGTAGACATTCGAGATGGCGCTCATCGCCACGAAGTCGAACTCGCGGTCTTGGAGACGCTCGCGGATATCGGCTTCAGCCTGAAGCACTTCTTCGGGTGTGGACGACGAAATGCGGCGACTCATGATGAACGAAGTGTACGCCCTCCGGCGAAGGTCGTTCCCACCGTACGGAAATAGCCGCCCAGGATTTCGCTTGGCTTCAGCAAAGTCAACTCTTCGGTGGGGGAGTCGAAGAGTTCCAGCGTGGCCTCTCCCGCGTAGACGGGTCCGAGCTCGACATTGGTGCCCGACATCGTTACAACCTCCGACAATGAATCGTCGCCGTTGAGTTCGATGCTCGGGAACCAGCGGTGGTGCAACATCGGATGTCCATTCACGAAGCCGCCCGACGTCGCCTCGCCGCGCAAGGTGACGGTGGCGTTGGCTAAGCGACGATCGCCCGCGGCGAGCGTCATGCCGAATCGGCCACCGGCCTCGAGGCGTGGTCCCGCCGATCCGACGGTGATCGGGCGGGTCTGATGGATCGAACCCAGCTTCTTGGGGTAACCCTGGAGGTAGCCCCGAACCAAAGCGAAGTCCTTGTCCACCCAGATGAAGACGCAGCGGCTGTAAATCTGGCCTTCGTAGCGACAGCGCACCACCACGAAGGCTTCTTTGTACTGTGAGCGCACGGGATCGAGGATCTCGGCGCGATCGTCACCGCAACTCTGCCAGTCGGCCCAGATGAAGGCCACGGCGCCCGGGTCCTCGTCGTCGTGGACGAGTTCCACGTCGGGCGGCAGAACCGCGCGCACGTGATCGGGGTTCGTGCGGTACTCGACGGTCAATAGATCGCCCGAGTAGTGCCACGGCGTCGGAGGAAGGAGCGAAGCGCGGCCCGAGGCCGTGCGCGGAAACGGCAGACCGTGGACGTCCACTACTTCTCTCCCGTCCAGCCGTGATCGGGCTGATCGAACCAGATGTGCACCTGGCCCGTGCCGATCGAGTTCTCGTATTGCGAGAAGAGGCGACCCGGCGCGGTGCAGGCGGGTCCGCCCAGGGCGGCGGCCATCATCTGGTAGTGGCCGAAACGACCCTCGGGTTTAACACTGAGGAACGCGTCCAAAGCAGCGAGCACCTGGGCGTGGTCGCCCTCGAGCAGCGCGTCGATCACGCGGTGGTCCCAGTCACGCGCCTCGGGCGAGAAGATGTGCTCCTCACCGGCCGCCTCGTGCTGACGTAGGTCGCGCAGTTTGTGAAAGGTGTGGCTCACCGCCCCGGAGGCGATGAGGGCGACGCGCAAATCACTTTGCGCGATCGCTTCAGCGACGATGCGACCAACGGTCGCGAAGTCGTGTTGGTCGGCGGTCTGGCACACGCTCACCGACATCCATTTCTGGCCATCTTGCAGGAACGGCAGGAAGTTCAAGGTGGCGTACGCGAGGGGCAAATGCTCGTTGTCGATGGGCGTGATCCAACATTCGGGAGTGTCATCGGCGATCTTGCCGATGAGGTGGGCGAGTTCGGGTGAACCTTTGAAGTCGTAGGGCACACTCGACATGCCACGCGGCAGTTCGTCACTGGTATAGAACCCTTCGCGGTGCTGGTGTGCGGTGACGACGAACTCGACGGTGGTGAACCAGTGGCTGTCAAAGACCAGGACGACATCGGGTTGGAGGGTGTCGAAGACCTCGCGTCGGAGATTATGAAGCCCCGTGTAGAGAGTGCTCTCTTTACCGTTATTGAGCCCGCGACGAATGTCGTCCGGTAGGACGATGGTGGGCACATGGGCCAGTAGGCCCGCCCCGACGATTTCACCCATGGGTGGTTCCTTCCTTGATTTGCAACGTGGTTAGGTCCGAATAGAAGTCCAGTGCGTAGTCGCCACCCTCGCGGCCCACTCCGCTGATTCCAATGCCGCCGAAGGGGGCGGTGAGGTCGCGCACGAGAAAGCAGTTCACCCACACGGTGCCGGCGCGCACGCGTGCACCGACGCGAACCGCCCGCTCTTGGCTGGAGGTGTAGATGATCGCCGAGAGACCGTAGGCGGTGGAGTTGGCGAGCTCGACCGCTTCGTCTTCGCTGGTGAAGCGTTGCAGGGTCAATACCGGTCCGAAGATCTCACGCTGCACCACTTCGGCGTCATTGGATCGCGGCTCGATGACGGTCGGTTGGAACCAGAGACCTTCGCGGCTGACCTCTTCGCCGCCGAAGAGGATGGTGTCACCGTGGGCACGGCTGCGCTCGACGAATCCCTTGACACGAGCGAAGTGCTCGGGATGGATGAGCGGAGAGATGGTGGTGCTCGCTTCGCGCGAGTCGCCCAGTACGTGGCGATCCGTCGCGGTGCGCAGGCGAGCGACGAAATCGTCGAAGACGCTGTCGTCGACGAGCAATCGGGTGCCGGCGAGGCAGACCTGTCCCGCGTCGTCGAACATCACCGCGGCCTTGTCGGCGGCGGCGTCGAGGTCGGCGTCGGCGAAGACCATGAACGGCCCCTTGCCGCCGAGCTCGGCGGTGAAGGGGACGAGGTTCTTAGCGGCGGACTCACCAATGATGCGTCCGGTCTCGGGAGAACCGGTGAAGGAGATGCGTCGCACGCGCGGATCCTTGACGAGTGCGGCCCCCACCTCTTCGCCGAATCCCTGGACGACGTTGAAGACGCCCGGTGGGAAGCCCGCCTCCTCGACGAGGTCCATCAGCATCGAACACGACAGCGGCGACCACTCGGCGGGCTTCAAGATTACCGTGTTGCCCGCGGCCAGCGCGGGTGCGCACTTCCACGTCGAGAGCATGAAGGGGGCGTTCCAGGGCGTGATGACCACCGTCGGGCCGGCCGGGTGACGCAGGACGACGTTATCGGTGCCGTTCGAGCTCCAGCGCCGGGACTGGTAGTCGCGCGCCAACTGGGAGTAGGCGCGGAAGTTGCGCGCGCCTCGCGCGATCACGCGCAGTCGAAGGCTGTCTTCGAGCATGGCCATGTCCAGGCATTCGACGTGGGCGATGCGCTCGATGTTCTCGTCAATCAGGTCCGCCAGGCGCTCGAGGTGGGTGCTGCGCCCTTCGAGGCCGAGCGCCGCCCACGAGGGGAAGGCGGCGAGTGCCGCCGAGACCGCGAGGTCCGCCTCGTACGCCGTGCCGCGCGCGACATCGGCGAGCTTCCAGCTCCAGTCGAGCGGGGAGCGGTCCTCGAAGGTGTGCTTGGAGGCGACCCGTCGCCCATTGATGAAGTGATCGGGAGAGACGTCCACGCCGTCAACGTTGACCCGCGGGCTGATCATGATTGGAACTTCGGGTGGATGCGCGGATAGGGCAAGACGTCTTTGGCGGTCGCGACCGGTCGTCGCTGTCCACGCAACTCCCAGTCGCCGCCCAGCGCGGTGGAGAGGACTTCCTCAGTCGCCGTGGGCTGCGCGCCGATCTCGTCAGAGACAGGCGCGGGTCCTTCGACGACGTGGTTGGTCAAGGTGCCCAGTCCTTCCACTTCGACCGAGACGACGTCGCCGGGCTCGACCGGGCGAGAGATCGCCGGGGTGCCGGACAAGATGATGTCGCCGGGCTCCAAGGTGATCAGGCGAGCCAGGTCCGCCACGAGGTAGTACATGTCCCAGGCCATCTCCTCGGTGGAACCGTCCTGGCGCAGGATGCCATTGACGCTGGTTCTCAGGGCCTTGTTGCGAAAATCCCAATCGGTGACGAGACCCGGGCCGATGGGACAGAGGGTGTCGGCTCCCTTGACGCGCAAGCATCGAACCCGCGTCGGTGTCGCGAAAGTCGTGCAGTCCGTAGTCGTTGGCGACGGTGTAGCCCGCGATGTAGTGCACCGCATCCGCCACAGCGATGTTGCGCGCGCTGCGACCGATGACGATGGCGACCTCGCCTTCGTAATTGAGATAGTGGCAGTTCGAGGGGCGAACCACGGCGCCGCCGTGGCTGTTGAGAGCCGACACCGGTTTTTGGAAGTACGTCGGCGCCGGTGCCAATTCGATGCCGAATTCACGGACGCGCGAGATGTGGTTGAGATGACAACAGAGGATCTTGCTCGGATTCACTGGGGGCAGGTGAGTGGCGGTGGCCGCTTCGACGCGACGCCCGTCGCGCGCCACCAGAGAGTCGCCGTCGAGGAGGACGCTCGTGGGATATCCGTCCAGCAGAATCCTGCGATACTCCACGCTGTCCCCCCAAGTCGTTTGTGCCTAAATGATAATGTCACTCTACTGAGACGCCGACGAAAGATGCGCGTGTGCGTGTTACTTTTCGTTATGTCATAGAGGGGGGCGCGTGAGCGAAGAATTCAATCGACTGCGGGTACTGTGGCCCGATCACCTGGGATTGGCGCGGGGCAAGTACGTCCCGGCCAAACTCGCGGCCAACGGCGTGCGGCACTGCACCGGGCTCTGGGCTCTGGGCTACGACCGCCAGATGACCCCCGAGACACCGGGTTCACATTGGAATGACGGTCTGCCCGACCTCGAGGCGACATACGCGCTCGACGAAATCCGACCGGGTTGGGAACCCGGGACCAAAGTGGTGGTGGCCGATCTATCCGACCACGACGGTCCCGTCCAAGTATCGCCGCGTGGCGCTCTGCGCCGAGCGATCGCCGATTGGCAGGCGCTGGGTTTCAGTCCCTACGTCGGCATGGAGTTCGAGGCCTTCCTCTTCACGCCCGACGGACAAGGTGGCTGGAAGCCGCTCGACACGCCAGGGGCCTACGTCTACGGCACGGGTCCCGCCGTCGACCCGCTTGGTCTGCTCGACGCGATTTGGGAGGCGTGCGACGCCGCCGAGATCCCCCTGGAATCGGTCAACTCCGAATACGACACTCCTCAGTTCGAATTCACTCTGCGCTACACCGACGCACTTACGCGCGGCCGACGAGGGTTTCCTCTTCAAGGTCCTCGCACGCGAGGTGGCGCATCGTTTCGGACTTTTGATGACCTTCATGGGCAAACCCATGTCGGACCGTGGGGGATCGGGGCTGCACTTCAACATCTCCCTGCAGGACGAGGACGCGAAGAACGCCATCAACGACGCCGCGACCGAGGACGGCATTTCTCTCATGGCCAAGCAGATGGTGGCGGGGATGTTGAGTCACCATCAGGCGTTGGCGGGAGTCTGCGCCCCGACGGTCAACGCCTATAAGCGACTGCGACCGGCGTCGTTGTCGGGCTACTGGGCCAACTGGGGCCACGACCACCGCGGCGCCACCGTGCGCATCCCTCCCGAGCGCGGTGCGGGGGCTCGACTCGAACACCGACTGAGCGACGGCGCCGCCGTCGTGCACAGCGCGCTCGCGGCCGTGTTGCAGGCGGCGCGGCTGGGCTACGTCAACCAGATTGAAGTCGGTCCCGCCGAGACGGGCAACGGCATGGACACGATCGACGCCACGGTGGGCGTGCCGGCGAACCTCAGCGCCGCCTTGGACGCACTCGAGGCCGATACCGAATTGGTGACGGCCCTGGGACCTCAGTTGGTCGCGCAACACCTGTCGGTGAAGCGCGCGGAGTGGGAGCGGTTCCAGTCGGCCACGACCGACTGGGAGATTCGCGAGTACCTTCCGTTCCTCTAATGCGTTGAGGTCGAGAGACCTCGCGGTCACCGTGAGCTGCTCGACGCGTCTCGACATTGAGTTCGAGCACCCCTCCTCGCACGGGCAGCGCTACTGTGCATCTGTGTCATTGACGTTGCGTCCATTTGGCCCCGACGACGAGGCGCCCGCACTCGCCGCGCACGGCGAGTTCCGACGAGCCGGATGCAATTTCCTCCCCTTCGACTTTGACCCGCGGATGACGTGGGCGCAGTGGACGGACCTCATGGAGCGATATCGCACGGGCGTCGATCTGGCGCCGAACCGCGTTCGCGGTGCCTTTCTGGCGGCCGACGTGGACGGGCAACTGGTGGGTCGAGCGTCGATCAGGTTCGAACTCGACGCCGCGCACGCCGTGCGTGGTGGTCACATTGGCTACGGCGTCATCCCGGCATTTCGTCGACGGGGCTACGCCACTTCGATCCTCAAGGAGGCCCTCGCGGTCGCCCGTAGTGAAGGGGTTGCGCCCGTGCTCCTTACCTGCAGGGACGACAACGTGGCGTCCGCCACCGTCATTGAACGCTGTGGGGGAGTACTCGAGTCCATCGCACCCGATGAGAATGGACTATCCCTTCGCCGCTATTGGATTTAGGACGGATAGGACTCCGCCCACGAGTGCCACTGCTGGGCCTATCGCCAGGTGACCCTCACCGGCAGGCGCTTGGTGCCCGAGATGAAGTTCGAACGCAGCCGTTCGCTGTCGCCCGCGAGTTCGATGTTCGACCAAGCTTTGGCCATCTCCTCGAACATGACGCGAAGTTCCAGACGAGCCAGGTGCGCGCCCAGGCACAGGTGCGCACTGTGAAGGCCGAAGGCGGTGTGATCGTTGGGGGAGCGGTCGGCGCGAAAATTAACGGGGTCGTCGAAGTGTTCCTCGTCGTAGTTGGCCGACACGTACCACAGGACAACCTTGTCGCCCTTCTTGAGGTGCTGGCCGCGCAATTCGGTGTCTTCGAGGACGGTACGTCGAAAGTGCATGGTGGTCGAGGACCACCGCAACACCTCGTCGACCAGTGTCTTCACCTGGGTGTCGTCGAAGGAGATGAGCGATTTGAACAGTTCGGGTCGCTCGATGAACACTTGCGCGCCCGCCACCATGGTGTAGCGCGTGGTGTCGTTGCCGGCGGCCACCATCAGGGTGAAGAAATTCTTCAGTGCGACGTCGTCGAGAGAGTCACCGTCGTTGTTGGGCTGCAGGAGTGCCGTGATCACGTCGTGGGTGGGGTTGAGTCGTCGTGCGTCGAGGGCCGCCTGGGCGTACTCGAAGAGTTCGAGAGCGACCGGGGAACGAAAGGGGAGCAGTCGGTAGTCACTGGTGTCGGTCTGGTCGACGACGTACTCGGTGAATTCGGGGTCGGTGTTGCCGATGAGCGCGTCACCGCGGCTCACTAGCCAGTCCAGGTCCTCGTCGGGGAGACCCAAGAGACGCCCCAGCATCTTCATCGGTAGTTCGCGAGCGATCTCCTTGACGAAATCGAATTCGGTGGCGCCGTTCAAGTTGGCCAGCACTTCGCGCGCCAGATCCCGGATGGCGTCTTCGTATTCGGCCACTTGGCGGGGGTTGAAGGGTCGCGCCACGAGGCGACGAAGGCGCGTGTGCTCAGGGGAATCCATCTCCATCAGAGTGCGACGTGCCTCGGTCTCCTCCGCGTCCATGTCCTCCATGCGAATGCCGAAGCGACTGGAGAACAACTCGGTGTGACGGCTTGCGTAGAGGACGTCGTCGTACTTGGTGAGGCTCCAGAAGCCGCGTCCTTCGGGTTCCTCGGTCCACGCGACCGGGTTGTGGGCGCGCAGCTCCTTGAAGACGTCATGGGGCACGCCCTCGAGGTAGGCGTCGTGCGATGTTAAGGTCGCGGCAAAGTTCTCCATAAGGCGTGTCCCCCGAATCGTCACGTCGTCAGTTGTTTGTGACCAAACGATTTGTAGCACGTTTCGCGGCCCCCGTGCGTAGAATTGGGCCATGCGACCGCTGATAGGGCTCTCGGGACGACGTTGGCCGGCGACGCGCCTGGGTGATTTCGTTCCGCCCGCCATGTCAGAACTGTCCTTCGACCTGCACTTCGCGGACTATGGCCGCTCGGTCGCCTTGGCCGGGGGAGTGCCCGTGGAACTCACCCGTGACGCGGACGTCGAGGAGATCATGGCCCACCTCGACGGACTCGTGCTGAGTGGCGGGGCCGACGTCGATCCCGCACACTACGAGGCCGCTCCCCACGAGAATCTGGGGGAGACCGAGCCCGAGCGCGACGGATGGGAATTCGCCCTCTACGCGGCCGCTCGGGCCAAGGGCCTCCCGGTGCTCGCTATCTGTCGGGGTTTCCAACTGGTGAACGTCGCCCACGGGGGGACGTTGAACCAGCACGTCGAACTCGAGGACGGCGCCGGGCATCCACAGTGGGAGATCGACGGGCGTACCGCCACCCACTCGGTGAGTTGTCGTTCCACCTCGCTCACGGCGCAGGTGCTCGGCACGGCGCTCCAGGTCAACTCACTGCACCACCAGACGTTGGCGACCCTGGGAGAGGGACTTGTGGTGGGGGCGACCGCTTCGGACGGCGTGGTGGAGTCCTTCTATTCTTCCGACGAGTCGGTACTGGCGGTGCAGTGGCACCCCGAACTGCTCCCCGCCCCGGATCCGACCTTCGTGTGGTTGGTCAAGTCGGCGATCGAGGTCGAGGACTAGTCGCCTTCATCGCGCAGCGCCGCGCGGCTCTGCGTAGAGTCGAGAGCGAACCTTGGGGGATTCATGTCGATACCGTCGCTGCGCGCACTGCTGGTGCTGTCCGAGAACTGGACGCTGAGTCCGCGCCCGACGCTGAACGACCTGGTCGACATCGCCGTCGCGGCCGAGGCCGCGGGAGTGGACGGCGTGATGATGAGTGATCACGTGGTCCTCGGCGCGGGTGCCAAGGCCGGCGGTCTGCCCTTCAATATGCGCGACTACGCCATGCCCGGCAACCAGGAGCCGGACTCCTCGTGGCCGAGTCCCTACATGGTCCTCGCCGCAATCGCCGCGCGCACGTCGCGACTGCGGCTAGTGGTTGGGGCATTGATCTCACCCCTTCGCCATCCCCTGGTGACGGCGAAGGACCTGGCCACTCTCGATCAGTTGTCCGGGGGCCGGCTCGTCGTCCTGCCGACGGTGAGTTGGCACGACGAGGAGTACGCGGCCCTGGGCGTGGCATTCCATCGACGTGGGGCCATCATGGATGAACAACTCGAGATCTGGCGGCGAGCGTGGTCGGGTTCCCCCTTCAACTTCCATGGTCAGCACTATTCCTTTGACGACGTCTGGCTCGAGCCGCGATGCGTGCGCGAGCGGGGACCCGAACTCTGGTTCGGAGGGTCGTCGCTGCACGAAGCGGTCATCCGTCGACTCGTGGTGTACGGTACGGGATTCAATCCGCTGGGCCAACCGTTGCACCACGAGTTGGCGGCCCTCGACCTCGCGCTCACCGCAGCGGGTCGCACTCGCGACGAGATCGAGATGGTTGGGGGAGTGCGCGGGACCTTTCACTCACCGCACGAAGTGGCTGACCTCGACGTGGCTCTGGACTCCCTGGCGGACCAAGTCGCGTCGGGCTATCGGACCTTCTGCTTCAAGCCCTCGATGTTCACCGATGACCTGCGCGACGTCGCCGCCGTCAGTGAGCGGGTGGTGCGACGACTGGGGGAGTGGGACTAGGTACTTGACAGGAATCGTTTGCTCCCGTACGGTTGCTGGATTGCCGAGGGGGCATCGAAGTCTGGTGGGGGGAATTTATGTCAGAGAAGTCGTCGAAGACGTCATTGGGCGGTGAGAGAAAACTCACGCTGGTCGACGCGGTAGCGCAATCGGTGGGATTCATGGGACCGGTGTTCTCGATCGCGTTCCTCGTGCCACTCGTGGTGGGGCTGGCGTCGGCCACGCAAGAAGGTGCGGGCAATGCCGCGGGCCTCTCGGTAATCCTCGCCGCCGTCGGCGTCATTGGACTGGGTTGGATCATCGCCGAGTACACCAAGAAGATTCAGGCGGCAGGGTCGCTTTACACCTACGTCAGTGACGGTTTGGGCGGACGGGTTGGTTCGGCGGTGGGCTGGCTGTACTACACCGGCATCCTGGCACTGAGCGCGGGCATCCTGGTGATGATCGGCGGTACCATTCACGACACACTTCAGGGTGAGTTCAACTTCACCGGTATCCCGTACTGGGGATGGGACGTGATCCTCTTCGCCCTGGTTGCCACGGTCATGTTCTTCGGCGTGGCCCTCTCGACTCGCCTGCAACTCGTCTTGGCGATGATTTCGGTCACCGTCGTGCTCATCTTCTCGGTCTACGTGATCTTCAAGAGCGGGGGACTACACCACATTGGTTCAGGTTTCTCGCCCAGCAGTTCGCCCACTCACTGGAAGGGTGTCATCTTCGGGATGCTCTACGGTGTCCTGCTCTTCACCGGCTTTGAGTCGTCGGCCAACTTGGGCGAGGAGACCGACAAGCCCGCGCGCAACATTCCTCGCGCCGTCTTGTTCTCGGTGATCGCGATCACGGTGTTCTACGTCATTGGCTCCTTCGCCCAAGTAGCGGGTTTCCACTTCAATCTGGCGGCACTGGGCAAAGCCAGTGCGGCCGGACCGCTGTTCGTCTTGGCCGGTCCGGCGTCGCAAGGCGGATTCGCCAGTGTGGCCGTCCGCCGACTCGTCGAACTCGTCGTCGTCTTCGACATGATCGCGGTGCTCATCGGAACGGCGGTGGCCGCGTCGCGCGGTGTCTTCGCCCTGGCCCGCGACGAGCGACTGCCCCAGCAACTCACATCGGTGTCGCGCCGCGGAACCCCCACCGGCGCGACCTACGTGGTCCTGTTCGTCTACGTGGTCGTCACCGTGATGACGTTGGCGTCGCACGCGTTCTCCATCACCGGGTACCCGGAGTACTTCTCGATGTTCAGTTGGATGTCGACGTACGGGGGCTTCGCGATCGCCGTCATCTACCTGTTGATCGCCGTCGGGGCGCTGCGCGGCTTGCGTCACCACCCCTCCAAGGCCAAGCTCTACGTCGCCAGTGCGGTGGGTTTCTTGGTGACGGCCGCGGCCATCTTCGGCGCGGTCTACAAGGTCACGGCGCCCACCGTCTACGCGCCCTACACCGCGGCCATTGTCATGATCGTCGGGCTACTGGCTGCATCGATGATGCCCAAAGCCCCCGAAGGAGCAGCCGACTACTCGTCACTGAGTGAGGCCGAGCAGGGTCCGCTCAAGTTATAGGGGTGGAACCCGGGCGTAACACTTCGTCGCGACGGAAGTCGTGAAAGCGTGCTGATGACGTGAGGTGAGTTTTCGGCGACCTAGTGCGCGAGTCCGGCGCCGGCCGCGAAGAAGACGCCACAGAGAAGGGGAGTGGAGACGACGATGGCGACCGAGAATCCCCAGTGGTGTTCCTTCACCAGGAGAGCCGGAATCGCGAAGGCGGAGGAGAACGTCGTCAAGCCCCCGCAGAAGCCGGTCAGGAGAATGGCGCGGAGATGGCCGTCCGTGGGCGAGACCAATTGGTACGCCACCCATCCGGCCACTGCGCAGCCCACGGCGTTGGCTGCGACAGTCGCCCACGGCCGCAGCGTCGGGTGGTGTCGGCGCACGCTGTACTCCATGAGGTAGCGCACCGAGCAACCCACCGCGCCGGCGAGGGTGACGAGCAGGAGAGTCACCTCGACCAACTTCGGGCACCGAGCCACGCGGCGGCGACTCCGCTCGCGACCGCCGCGACAGCCGTGAGAAGAGCGCCCGCCACTGAAATATGCCAGATCGCGCCCAAGGAGACGTAGAGGCTCGAATACGAGGTGAATCCTCCGAAGAAGCCAGTGATGACGAGGAGTCGGGTCAGATTGTTCGGATCGTGTTGAACGAGTGGTCCCCGCAACGCGAGAGTGGCGAAATATACCCCGAGTACGTTGATCGCCACGAGGATCCAGGGCACTCGACTGGCCCAGCCGTGCACCCCCACCACGTCGCGGTACCACGACGTGGCATCCATCTTGAGTGCGAGGTCGCGCAACGCAGTGCCAATCCCGCCGCCGAGGAAAACTGCACCGACCATGGCGGGCATTGCGCGGGGGCGAAGCGTGTTCGACATGTCCAGAGCAATCCTATTTCGTTCGTCTCGGCCAAGCCCGCACCACGGAGGATCCCGCATCACCCCTCAGCTCACGATAGAGGCACCTCGAAGACAACCCAGGCAACCGCGTCGATCTCAAGGTCGTGGGTGTCGAGAAATGTCGCTCGCCAGTTCCCCCGGCGTGAGTCGTGCCACACCGTCGGCCCCGTCAAGCGAGCAGGGTCCATCTGTTGCGGTGTTCCGAGGGCTTTGGCCAAGGCCTCCTTCGAGCACCAGAGACTCATCGCGCTCTGTCGGGTGTCGCCTTCGCTTCGCGTCAGTACCTCTCGACGCTCCTCGGGACTCATGAGAGTCGAGCGGAAGTGTCGATCCGCGGTGGACCATGACGACTCGGACGAACCAGCCAGTATCTCGACATCGATCCCGACTCGGTGGTGCCAACCGGCGACGAGGGCGACGTCACCCGAGTACGAACGGGACCAGTGGGGCCAGCGTTGATCGCAGAGTTCGAGCGCGCGTACTGCGAGTCGGGTGTGGTCCTGGTCGCAGATGAAGAGAACCAACGGTTGATCCGGCTCCTCGACGACCGTGCGCACTCTACGAGACCCTCTCAGCGTGAGCGGCGGGCTGGTCCATGGCGATGATGGGATTGCCCCACCAGGCACTCGTGGCCGGGACGCTCTCGTCGCGCGGGACGAGAGATCCGGCGCCGATCTCGGCGTCGATGGCGATATCAGCGCCGGGTAATACGTAGGTGTTCGAACCAATGGAGACGTTGTCGCCGATGCTCACCGTGTCGAGGCGCAACAGTCGATCATGAAAGAGGTGCGTCTGGAGATCGGAGTTGCGACCAATCACCACGTTGTCGCCGATGGTGACCAGATCGGGGTCGTCGAGGTACCACGACTCGCACCAGACGTTGCGACCGATCTTGGCCCCCATGCTGCGAAAGAAGATGTTCATCATCGGTGTGCCGAGCAACGTCGACGACGCCCAGGGTCGGGCCAAGCTCTCGACGAAGGTCCACGCGAGTTCGTCGCGCCAGACGAACGAGGACCACAGCGGATGTTGACCCTTGCGCACACGACCGATCAGGAGCCACTTGGCGGCTACGGTGATGGCGAGGGCGCTCAAAGAGCTGCCGAGCAGGACAATGGCAATCTCGGCAATGGCGCTCAAGAGGGGATCTCGTGACGAGACAAGGACACCGTAGAAGTACGTGGCCTCCACTGTCACGTACGACAGGATCAAGGGCACGATGCGCGCGCACTCCACCGCGGCTCGTGCCCGGCGAAGGGCCGGTGAGGGCGAGTAGGTGAGGGCGTCGTCGCTCGCGGTGGCGTGGTGGGGGAATTCGAGGGCGGGCACGCCGAGGTAAGCCGCATGGGCGCGAGCGTGCAACGGCGCTTCCGAGGAGACGCCGATCAACGAGTCGGCGGGCACGTGGTGCCCGCTTCTGACGATGGCCGAGTTCCCGATGAAGGCGCGCTCTCCGATCTCCACGGTGCCCAGGCGCAGGCGTCCATTTCGAACTTCGCGCAGCGCCAGCGCGACGTCGTCGGCCAGGAAGGCGAAGTCGCCGACACTCACGAGGTGGAGTTGGCCCACTACCGTCGAGATCTCGACGTTGGTACCAACTTTCATACCGAGTCGGCGCATCCACCATGGCGTCACCACACTGGCGTAGAGCGGAAAGAGGACGGTGCGGGCGTCCTCGGTCAGGTGCTTGATCAGCCACGAACTGAACGCGGGGAGACTGTTAATTGGATACACCCCGGGTCGAGCGTATCGAGCGCTCCAGCGCACGGTGGTGGCCACCAAAGTGGCGTAGGTCGCCAGGCCGAGCACGATTGCGGGAACGCTCCAGCGAATCGCCCAGAGAATCGACGCCATGGCGTGTTGCACTCCCGGACCGGTCAGCATGTAGAGAACGATGGGTGGCAAGAGAGCAGTGACGTTGATGGCTGAGAGCAGGAACGCGCCCATCACGTAGAGCCACGGCCGACTCGGACGGGGGTCCGTGCCACTGGCGTACTCCCAGGATCCGCGATTGGCGACCACCGACCGTGCGGGGGAACCCGCGACGTAGGTGCCGGGCGCGACATCGGCGGTCACGAGCGAGCCCATCTCCACTTCGGCCATCTCGCCGATGCGGACGTCTTCGGAGACGACACTGCGCGCGCCCACGCGCGCGCCGTGCTCGATAAATACCTGGCCGACCTGGATGCGGTCGGTGTAGATCGACCAACCGGAGAGTTCCACTTCGTCCTCGATTGAGGCGAAGTCGCCGACGTCGAGGAAACCCGTGACGGGTGGGGTGGTGGACATCATGACGTGGCGCCCAATGCGACAGCCCAGCATGCGTGAATACAACGTCATCCAGGGCGTACCGGCACCGTCCTCCACATCCATGACGTCGGCTATCCGCTCCGACGCCCAGAGTCGAATATGGATGATGCCCGCTCGCCGGTATGAACCCGGCGTGATGCCGACGCTCATGAATCGGATGAGCACCGCCGCGACGACGAGGCGTCCCGGTAGCGTCAGTAGCGCGACGACGGTCAGCACTACGACCGGCCAAGACCACGTGGAACCGAATCCGCCGAGACTGAAGACGGCGTTGACGACGGCAATCGTCGCGAGCCAGCGAAGAGACGCCAGGGCCTGGAGCCCCGCGCTGAGAATCAATTGGCGACGACCCGCCCGGCGCCGGTTGTGGGCTGAATTCTTGACGCGTGCAACGGTTTCGTGTCGTGAGGTCAAGACGCCGGTCAGTTCACTCAGGAGCGGCGTCTGGTAGAGATCAGCCACGGAACAGGTGGCAAAACGTGAACGCAGAATCACCACGAGGCGTGCGGCGCTCATCGAGGTCCCGCCCGCGGCGAAGAAATTACTGTGCGGATGGAGGGGGACTGGTCCCAGGACTTCTCGCCACGACTGAGCCACGAAATCCATGGCCGAGTCGTCGAAGTGCTCGATCGACCGCGAATCCTCCAGGGGCCACGGCAAAGAGTCACGGTCGATCTTGCCGGAGTTCTTCAGCGGGAATCCCTCGATGACGGCGAGGGTCGGTACGACGCCGGCGGGCAGGCGACGTACGAGCTCTTGGTGAACTCGACCTTCGTCGAATTCACTGTCGGCGATGACGTAACACACCAGCCGATTCTCGCCGCCCTCTTCGGAGCGAATGACCGCGCAGGCGGAGTGCACACCGCGAATCGAAGCCGCCACCGCTTCGACTTCGCCGAGCTCGATGCGGCGTCCGGAGATCTTGACTTGATCGTCGCGGCGTCCGATGAAACGAAATCCTCGGGGCGTCATCTGCACGAAGTCTCCCGTGAAGTAGGCCCGGTCCCAGCCCAGCGCGGGAACCGGACGGTAATTAGAGACTGCCGCCGATTCATTGATGTAGCGTCCCAGCCCGGCCCCGGTGATCACTAATTGACCGCTGTCACCGATGTCGACTGGATTGTCGTCATGGTCAACAACGCCGACCTGAGTGCCGGGAATCGGGAACCCGATGGTCACTGCCTCGCCCGGAGCAAGGAGCTTGGCGGTGGCGATGACGGTGGCCTCGGTCGGCCCGTAGGTGTTCCAGACCTCCCTGCCCGGCGCCATCAGTCGAGCGGCGAGTTCCTCGCTGCAGCTCTCTCCGCCCAGGATCAGCAGTCGGACGGTGGAGAGGTCGTCCTGGGACAGCCCCAGCGCGAGGCTGGGCACCGTCGACATCGCGGTGACGCCTCGCTGGACGATCAGTGGTGCCAGATCGGGGCCCGAGCGCATTTCCTCGCGCGAGAAGGGGATAAGGCACGCCCCACTGCGCCACGCCAGCCACATCTCTTCGACCGACGCGTCAAAGGAAATCGAGAGACCGGCCATCACGTGGTCTCGCGGTCCCAAGGGGGAGTGCTCCAGGAAGATTCTCGCCTCACCGTCGACTAGGGCCGCCGCCGAGCGATGGGTGACGGCGACGCCCTTGGGGGTCCCTGTGGATCCTGAGGTGAAGATGATCCAGGCATCGTCATCGCAGGAGAGCTCGGCGAGGGTGGCCGTAGGGGGATGGCGAAGGCGAAAACCCTCGTCGTCGAGAATTCCGTACACGTCCGCGGTGTCGAATATCGTTCGCGCGCGCTCGTCGCTATCCTCGCGGTCCACGGGAACGTAGGCTCCTCCCGCGAAGAGAATCGCCAGAATCCCGATATAGGCGTTGGATCGGCCACTGGTCATTCGAATCCCAACCCGCCGGCCGGGGCCTACGCCCTGATCGCGGAGAAGACTCGCCAACGCCCCCACGCGCATATGGACCTCCTCGTAGGTGAAGGTCTCGTGTCGATCTTTGAGAGCGTTCTCCTGGGGGTGGCGTTCCACCGTGCTGCGAAAGACATCGACCAAGGACCTGGGTCTAGGAGCGGCGCCGCCAGAACTAATCGCGCGTTCAACTCCTTCGTTGAACGTCGAACCATTCTTATCCAGTGACACCATGTTGTACTCCATTGCCGAAACGTGAGGTGAAGTTGCGCATCTCAAACCTCGCAGTGTTTGATTAACGAAGTACCGGTAAAAGGTAAGCAAGGAGTAAGGCTGTGTGACAACTTCGTGTCAATGATCAGGTAGAAACGGGCGGTGGAAGATGAGGAATGTCCAATCGGCGATCATTATCTAACTTTACATAACGTACATTATCGGCGCAGTGGGGGGAGTCGTGGACTGATGACACCCGGTGCCCATTCCCTTTCGCCGTCCCTGTCTCGAGGCGTAACGGTCCAGTTGAAGTGGAGGGTTAGAGAAGGGGCTACTTCGGCTTCTTCGTGCCGTCAGGAGCGAACATGGCGAGTCCCTCGCTGGCTCCGTGGACTGATCCACGGAAGCGGCGACAACGTCATAGTTGGTTTAGGTCGTCAACAATTTCTGTCACGGACATGATTTCCTTGAAGATGGGCCATATCTTGGCGCACCGGCGAAGTGACCTTCAAGTGGCCTATCGCGATTCTTGGCTCGGCGAACCTGGAGGTTCACACGTGATCAAATCGATGCGGACAAAGTCTCGACCTCGCTGAGCGCACGCCGTACCGGGTAGCGCCCGAGACCAACGAAGCACCTGATGGAGGGCATCGTTAACCGGCTGGAGCAGTGCCGAGGGTGACGGATTTTGTCAGGGTCTGACTCCCCCGGATGAGCTTCACCTTGATGGTGTCACCTGGATGGGCCGAGGAGATCACGCTCGAGACGTCCTGGGCGCTCGTGATCGAAGTGCCATTGATGCTCACGATGACGTCGCCCTGTTTGATTCCCGCCGTCGCCGCACCCGAACCGGGCACGACACTCATGACGACTGCGCCGCTGTTCACGGTGAAGTTGTATTCCGCTTGCAAGGTTGGATTCATCGAGGAGATTTCAACACCCATGAAGGCACCGTGGTTCACGACGCTCTGACCCGCCTTTAAGGACTTCAGCAAAGATTCGATGGTGGCGACGGGAATCGCGAAGCCGATGTTCTGCGCGCTGGTGCCGTCGGGCAAGGTCCCCGCCACCGCCGTATTCATTCCCACGACGTCACCCTGGGCGTCCAGGAGGGGCCCCCCAGAGTTGCCGGGGTTGATGGCTGCGTCGGTTTGGATCATGTTGTTGAGGGTCTCGGAGGACGACGTGGAGGAGGCGGTGACGGTGCGCCCGAGCGCCGAGACGATGCCGTTTGTTACCGTCGGCGTTCCCGCGGCGAGCCCGAGAGCGTTGCCAATCGCAACGACACTATCGCCCACCACCAGTGCGTTGGAGTTGCCAAAAGTGACGGTCGGCAGTTTCGAGGCGTTGTTGATCCGAATCAGGGCGACGTCGTCGACCGGATTGGTGCCGATGAGCGTCGCCGCGACGGGCTGAGTGGATCCGGTTCGCGTCACGGTGATGGTGCCGCTGGGGATTGAGGCGGCGATCACGTGGTTATTGGTGACCACCAGACCATCGCTCGAAATGATCATCCCCGTGCCCTGGTCCTCGGTTCCCTGTCCTTTTACGTCAATCGAGACGACCGAAGGCTGGACTTTGACCACGAGTTGTGGAATGGTCAGTCCGCCGCTGGTGCTCGAGGCCGCTGGCTGCGAGATATCGGTAGTGACCGGGAGGTTGGTAGTGGCGGAACTGGTGCGCGCAGTGAAGTGACCTGCGACGCCTCCGACGAGGGCCGCGACGAGCAAGAGGGTGACGCGACTCGTCCACGGCGATTTAGAGGGTCGCGACGACGCCAGCGAATGAAGGATCGGGTCCGCTTCGGCAGTGCTCGTGGGAACACCGAAGGACGAAGATTCGGACCAGCCCGCGGTGGGTGAACTCGCGTGTCCCACGGAGTCCCTACGCTCATCGGTCGCGCTCGGCGAATCGGGCGACTGTGCATCATCGATGCCCGGCGCCGGATCGAACGTGGAGGATGGCGTTTTGACCAGGGGTGGCAACTGCGCGTCATCGATGCCCGGCGCGGGATCGAACTCGTTGCCGCTCTCGAGGTCTGACGGTGATGAAGCGGGGTCCGTCCACGCCTCTGACTCAGCGTTGTGCTCGGTGTTTTCGCTCATGTCACCATGCTAGAGATTTTGTCGTGGCCTGCTTCTCCGTCCCCTCGACTTTTTCGTTGCGAGAAAACGACTAGATTGTTCTCCTATGTCTCGTCGCATTGAGATCGAAATCACCAGCCTCAACGGAGACGTCGCTACGTGGCGTGCCGCGGGAGCGAAACTGCCCAAGGGCGTGCTGCAGGCATCCCTGGTGCCGGGCGGACCCGTCGTGGGCTCCGTCTATCGCGCCGATGTCGAGCAGTTCATGGAGGGCATGGAAGTGCTTTCGGTGATGCCGCCCAAGACCGCCTCCCCCCTCGATCCTCGCAAGGAGCGCATCGAACTCATCGTTTCGGAGAAGCCCGTACCCGACGTGACCGTCACCTACGCATCTAAGGGCCGTGGTCCGCGTCGCGATGGTGAGGACCGTGGTGAGCGAGGCGAAGGTCGTCGTGACGGCGCCAAGCGTGGAGCGCGTCCCGGGGCCAAGGAGCGTTCGAGCGACCGTGGGCCACGTCCCGACCGCCCCAGCGGCGACCGTCCCGAGCGACCCGCCGGCGAACGCGCACCGCGCACCGAGCGTCCTCGCTCTGATCGCCCCCAGGGCGACCGGGCTGGTCGTCCGAGCCGCGAGCGCAGTGGACCACCCGGTGCTCCCCCAGTCACGACCACTTTCCGCAACGCCTTCTTGGCCACTCTTTCGCCCGAGCAATTCCCGTGGCGGAGCAGCTGCTCCGCGGTGGCATGCCATCAGTACGTTCCGCGGTGGCCGAGCAGAACAAGAACGCCTCCGCTCAGGGGCGGCCCACGATCGACCCGGTGCACCATTGAGCGCATCGCCGAGGACTTGTTGCCCAAGACGACCCTGGCCATGTGGAAGGACCGTGCGGCGGGTGCCTTGGGCGCCGGTAAGGAACTTCGACTCCGCGACCTGCGCGCCGTGGTGACTTCGGCCAAAACCGCGTCCCTGGACGACGAGGCGCGCACTCAACTGAAGGAACTCCAGAGTAGTTTGACGACTCGTCTTGAGATCTTGCGCACGCAGTGGACCGAGAAGTTGGACGCCGCCATGAAGTCGAACAATGTCGCCGAGGCCCTGCGACTGGTGGCCCGTCCCCCGGACATGTCGACACGCATCTCCTCAGAAACAGCGACCGGACTTATCGCGGCCGTTTCGGCCGCTTTGACGGCGGAACAGGACATTGCTACCTGGATCGAGCTGGTCAATTTGACCGTGGAGACCTCCATTCGTCGCAACGTGAAACCACTGGGCATCCCGGCCGACGATTCGGCGAAGGCTCTAGCGATCAAGAACGCGGGAGCCATTCCCGAGTTCGCCAAGCTGCTGGGCATGAAAGTACCGCCGCCGCCTCCGCCCACCCGTACGCCGCGCCGCCCGTCGAGTGGTCGCCCGGCTACCCGGCGCGCATAGTCAAAAGTCGGGCCTTCCAGCCCACTGACTCGTACAGCGACTTCGTCGCGCGATCGCCTGGCAGGGCCCAGGCATCCACGGGGGCGACGTCCGCGTTGATCAAGCGTTGCAGGATGGACGTGGCCACCCGACGTCGACGATGACCGGGTTGCACCCAGATCACTTGTACGCTACGTTCGCGCACTAGGGCGCCCGCGACGATCTGCTCCCCCTCGAGAGCCACCCACACGTCCCCTGCGGAGACGGAACCTGCGAGAGCGGTGCGAACCTCGTCGAGTCCGATCGGACCTCCCCAGAGTTGTTCGAGCAGGGCTACCCCGCCGCGGGCAACGAGGGCACGCGCGTGCGCCCCCCGGGTCAAGTGATCGATATTGTCGCGGTCATTGGCTTGTCGGACGATGAGCGCCTGGCCGACGTCGGTCATGGTGCTCGTCGTCGACCTAGACGCAGTCGCGGCAGAGTGTCTTGTCGGGGTCCGCCAATTGACTCATCTTCTTGAGCAATCGGCAGGACTTGCAACGAAACTCGTCATCTTGTTTAGGAAGGATCGCCTCGAGCGGATCAACGAGGGGATCTATCTCGATCGGACCATCGTCGTCGTCCTCCGGCGTGGTCGTTCGCCGAATGGTCTCGGCGAGCACCTCGTCAAGGGCCAATTCCACGTCCGCGTCGTCGGCTAAATCGTCGTCGTCCTCTGCGACCGCGGTGAGGACGGGCGCCTCCTCGTCGACTTCGTCGTCGGGGTCCACTTCGTCGTCATCGGCAACGGCATCTTCTTCGACAACCACGTCCAAATCGAGGTCGTCGCCGTCGTCGATGATGTCGATGTCTTCGGTTAAGACCTCTTCGTCAAAGCCCTCGGCAAGTTCCTCTTCGTCGAATACTTCGTCGTTTTCACCATCAATGCTCATAGACTTCCTTCTCTGTAGCGCTGGCAGTGTAGAGCCTTTTTGTTGGCAATTGGGTCATTTCAGCATTATTTTTGCTTAAAAATCTCTTTTTGCTCGATTTCTTTCGGCTGCGCGCTCCGCTTCGAGCCTCTCGAGGTCAGTCTCGGAGAAATCCACGTACGACATTGAGTCGGCAATACGCCGGTGACCAGCCTCTTCGCGGATCAGACGGGCCATTTCGTGCGCGACGCGCCGATAACTCGGGTGCCCCTGGGGGCCGGAGCGCAATTCGATGAGATGCATGGCCTCGCGCGCGTTCATCTGAATGACGTAGCGGATACGAAAGGCCAGGGCCACAGAGTATTGAGCCTGGTGGGGATACTCGGCGCGCAGGTCGTTGTAGAACTCCGCGGAGCGCGCCAGAGATTCCTCGTAGGCCGGTGCCAGACCCGCCTCGACTATCAGTTCGGGAACGTCGTAGCCGAGATCCACCGTGAGCGGTTGCCATTCGATGGTGAGGAGTCGGTGGCGCTGCAGGTCACGAAAGGCCCCGTAGTCGGTCACCAGTTCGAAGCGATAGTCGGTGCGCTCAAAGGCCCGACCGGGACGGTGTCGACGGTTACGGCGCTCCCCCACGTACGCCGCCATCAGAGCGTCGCGCTGACTCGCGTCGAGGGTTGCGACACGCTGAGCGGCGTCGTGATGGCTGAGCGAGGAATTGGCGAAGACAATGGCTTCGAGTATGCGGATTTCGCCGTCGGGATCGAATGCGAGAAGACGGACGTGTTCATCGGGTTCGACAGTCTCCAGGTCATCGAAGAGTGAGGCCAGGATCTCGCCCGTGGCGTCGCGGGACTCTTCGAGGTACCTCGTCCACGCGACACCTCGTTCGGGGACGTCGATGCGCTTGAGGAAACTCGGGATCACCTTGCGCAGTTCTTCGAGCATCATCTCGGAGTACTGACGGACTTCGGGCAGGGGGTGGGCCCGCATGCGCAACAGCAGCGCCTCGTAGGCCTGGCCCGACGCGTAGATGCCAAGATTGGACAGGGCACTCGCGGGCAGGAGTCCGCGCACGGCGTCGAGAGCCTTGGCGCGAATGGCCTGGCGGTATACGAAGTCGGTGTCTTGCGGGGTCTTGGGATACTTCTTGGTCAAGTATTCCGTCAGGCGAGGGAGGAGCTGCTGGTACGTGTCGAACATGCGATCCATCTCCCCGACGAAGCGCGCGCCGAATTTCGATTCGAGTAGGTCGTGGTCGCGGTAGTAGCGGTACAGTCCGTTCTCGAGACGTCGGTCGTAGCCCAAGTAGCGTGTCGACTGCTCCAGGTAACTCATGAGCCGCCCTCGCTCGAGGACCTTGGTCAGGATGTTGCTCGCCTGCTCGCAGGCCAAATGCACTCCCCCGAGTTGGGCGACCGAATCATCGCCGTATTCGTAGAAAATCTTCTGGTAGAGGTCGTCCGCCCGGCCCAGCCCCACCGTGGCGTCGACGCTCATGTCACCACTCACATCCAGGTCGCCCACGAATTCGTCGAGGAAGAGGCGGCGCAGGCTCTTCGAGGAGCGTGAGTAGCGCGCAAACAGGGCACCCTTGACGACGTCGGGCAAGTTGACCAGAGCGAAGACGGGTCGGTCTAGGTTGGTGAAATATCGACGAAGTACGGCCTCTTCCGCGTCGGTGAACTGTTCGACTACGTAGGGGTGCATGGAACAAAAAGACTAGGTGCCAATTCAGCCGCGCGGGTGGACCGTCGAAGCCCCGGCCACGACTGAACGCAATACCGCTTCACGGGCCTCGAAGGCGGTGTGGGCGATGTCGCCGAGGTGAGTCAAGCGCGAGATCTGCTCACAGAGATCAGCCACCTGTTTGGCATTGCGCACGAAATCCCCTGGTGACGTCTGGCCAATCTCGACATCGGCGAGGTCGAGGACCGTGCCGAGGGTGACGCCGCGGGCCCAGGCGGCGATCACTGGGGCCAGCTTGCCGTCGGGCTCCTTGGTGTGCGGGACACGGTAGCGCTCCTCCACCTCGCGCACCGTGGCCGAGAGGATGGAGATTTCGTGCATGCGTTCGCTCAAATTGAGGCGACGTTCGGGCCCGAGTCGGTCGTGCAAGCTCTTTTTACGCTTTACCGGGGTCTGGGGATGTTTGTTGGTGCGCGCCCCGCGCTTGGCCTCGAAGACGAAACTTGAGAGCAATCCCGCCAGCTGGGCGGGTTCGAGATCGTCGAAGATTCCCGCGGTCACGCACTCGGCGATCAGGAGGTCGCACTCGTGGTAGATCGAGCGCAGGAGCTGGCCCTGCTCGTTGAGTCGCCACCCATCGGCGTAGCCGAGTTCTTCGAGGACGTGATGACGTGCGCGCATCTGGTCGCCCAGGGACCGGCGTGAGCCCGAGGGGCGGTGGTCGGTCTCGAACTGGGCGAATGAGCGCTGGACCACTTCCAGAGCTGTGTCAATCTCGAAGTGGTTGATGAGATTGGCGGTGAAGTTGTACGTGGGGCGAAATGAGGAATGCAGTTCTGAAGGGTGCGCGATGGCCACTCGTCCCACGTCGACCAGGGCGACCTCCTGGGCGAAACACACGATGGCGTGCCCCTCGTCATCAAGGCCACGTCGTCCCGCGCGACCGGTCATCTGTGCGTACTCTCCGCTGGTCAGGAAGCGTCGCCCGGCGTCTGAGTACTTGGAGAACTTCTCCATTGCCACCGAGCGTGCGGGCATGTTCACTCCCAATGCGAGGGTCTCGGTAGCGAACACCACCGCGAGCAGGTTCTTGATGAAACACGTTTCCACGATCTCGCGGAACGCGGGCACCATTCCGGCGTGGTGCGCGGCGAGACCTCGCCGCAGGGAGTCGATGAAATCCGCGAACTCCAGGGCGTGCAGGTCGTCGTCGGAGAAGTCGAGCAATCGCGCTTCCGCAATCTGCTCGATCTCACGGCGTTGTTCGGGCGTGGTGAAGAGGAGGCCGTCGCGACGGCACTGACGCACCGCATCATCACAGGCGGAACGCGAGAAGATGAACACGATGACGGGTAGTAAGTCCTCGCGTTCGAGGGCTTGGAGAAGTTCACTTCGTCTCGGCGCGCGAAAGGGGGCGGCGGGGGCGGTCGACTTCGGGCCCTGCCAGCGCGGGCCCGGACGGAATCGGCGCGTCGCCTTCATGGCGTTGTCGATGCGTCGGGCGTCGTCTGAGAGGCGCTCTCCGTCAAGCAGTTCGAGGATCTCGGCGTGAGGTTGACCCCGTCGTACGACGGCGAGGTGCTGGTGCAGGGTGATCGGTCGTGTGCTTTCGGTGATGACGGTCGTCTCGCCGCGCACCTCGCCGAACCATTTTCCCACGAAGGTGGCGTTGCCAATGGTGGCCGACAGCGCGACAAAACGGACCGCGGACGGCGTCAGGATGAGGACTTCCTCCCACACTCCCCCGCGGAAGGGATCCTGCAGGTAGTGAACCTCGTCCAGGACCACGAGACCCAGCTTCCTCAACTGATCAGAGTCTGTCAGGAGCATGTTGCGAAGAACCTCCGTGGTCATCACCACGACGTCCGCCAATCGGTTCACAGAGGTGTCGCCCGTCAAGAGCCCCACCCGATTGTCCCCGTAGATTTCGCACAGTTCGGCGTACTTCTGGTTCGAGAGTGCCTTCAAGGGGGTGGTGTAGAAAGCGCGCTGGTCACGCTCTAGCGATTCGTCCGATGGCGTAATTGGCGATGAGGGTCTTGCCCGAACCCGTCGGGGCGCTCACCAGGACGTTGACGTCTGCATCGACCGCATCGAGGGCCTCGTCTTGGAAGCGGTCCAGGCCGAATCCCTGGGCTTCAGTAAAACGTCGTCGGTAGTCGAGGTTCATCGTTTCAACAGCTTGCCTAGCCCAATGGCGAGGAAATAGAAGACCTCGAGTGGAATCATGAGTGCGAACATCGAAAAGGGGTCGCTCGAGGGTGTGATGACGCCCGAGAAGACGACGATGGCGATGGTCGAGTAACGCCATGCTCGCAACAACTGGCGCGGCGTGACCACGCGGGCGAGTTCGAGGGCGATCAGCACCACCGGGAACTCGAAGGTGATGCCGAAGAGCAGCATCATCAACACGAAGAGCGTCAGATATTGATTGGGGTTGTAGAAGGTGGTGAGTGAATTGCCCCCGATGGTCACGAGGAATTGGATGGTCTTCTTGAACACCAGGTACGCCACGACGACGCCGCCGAAGAAGAAGACGAGCGTGCCCAGCACGAAGGGCAGTGCGTAGCGTCGTTCGGCGGCCTTGAGGCCGGGGGTCACGAAGCGCCAGGTGTGCCACAGCCAAAAGGGGGCGCTGAAAAGAAGACCGCCGAAGAGTGAGATCTTGACGCGCAGTGTGAGTCCGTCGAGCGGGTTGGTCGCCAGGAAGTTGCAGTGCTTCGGATCGACCTGGCAGTAGGGGTGCTGCATGATCTTGAGCAAGCTCGGGTAGATCACGAATGAGATCACGGCCAGGACCATCGTCAGAGCGAAGCTGATGAGAAAGCGGCGTCGGGCCTCGGAGAAGTGCTGGGCCAGGGTCATGCCCTCGGTGGCGTCACGCGTCGCAGCCATGACTAGTTCAGCGACGGGTCGGCACTGATGGGACCAGTGGTCGGCGTTGGCGTATCCCTCGGCGGATTGACCAGGGGTAGGTTCGAGGTGGTGTTCGCCGCGGACGGTCGAGGGCCGTCCTCGCTCGAGTGAGTGAACTGGTGGCCCGGTCCGCGAGTTGATTGAACATGGTCACGGGGTTGCGCGCCATGCGCGCGATGTCACCGGTGCTCGGAAGGTCCGGGAGAGCACCTCGCACCTCGTCTTCGACGCGCTGTTGGAATCGACGCAGGGACTGCCAGGCGGAACCGAGTTTGTGGGCGACTTCGGGGAGTTTGTCGGGTCCCAGGAGAGATCACCACTACGGCCACGATGATGAATATCTTCATCGGGCTGAGACTGAGCATGTCCTAAGTGTACGGCCCGCAATTACGGCCCAATTACAGGGAGCCGAACCTCGTCACGGGCCACACCCGCAAGAACGCCTTACCGATGATCTCAGAACGCGTGATGGTTCCCCACATCCGGCTGTCGCAGGAATCGGAGTGGTTGTCGCCCATCATGAAGTAGTGGTTGGCGGCCACGACGATGGGGTTGATAGGCGGTGCGATGGCGTTGCCGAGTGGCTCGGTATGGGGCCAATTCTCCTTGAACGGCTGCCCATTGACGTAGATCGTGTTTCCGATTGAGAGCCAGTTTGTCGCCGGGCAGGCCAATGACACGTTTGACGAGGTCCGCGACCGGTGTGCCACCACAATTCTCGCTCGGAGGGGACTTGAAGACCAGGATGTCGCCGCGATTAATCGTTCCCCAGTCGACGGCGAGCTTGTCGACGATGATGCGGTCGCCCACCATCAGGGTCGGCTCCATGGAACCCGAAGGGATGAAGTAGGTCTGGAGCGCAAAAGTGCGCAGTCCGATGGAAACGACGAGGGCCGCGAGCAAAATGATGCCCCACTCGACGACCAGGTGCCGCAATCTCTTGGGGGGCGCTGAGTGTGTCGGATGGGAAACGGGCTCGTCCATCATTGGCTCGGTCCCGATTTCACTCACTGGTCAAGGCTACTCGTCGCGTCGAAGCGTCAAACCCGGTCGGCCCCCAGTTGAGCGCAGTCGTGCCACGAGTTCCAAAGGTCTTAGGGGAAATTTAAAAGTAAGCCAGCCTATTGAGTGGCCACACCCGCAAGAACGCCTTACCAATTATTTCTGAATGGGTGATCGTCCCCCAGTACCGACTGTCACAGGAGTTCGAATGGTTGTCGCCCATCATGAAGTAATCGTGCGCTCCCACCACGACGGGGCGCGCCTTCGTCGCTATCGCGGGCGGACCGAGAGGTTCGGTGTGGGTCCACGCCTCGTTCAGCACCTCTCCGTTCACGTAAATGGTGTTGCCTATGGAATACAAGGAGTCGCCCGGCACCCCGATGACACGCTTGACGAGAATCGCGTCGCGACTTCCGCCGCAGTCTTCGCTCGGCGGCGAATGAAAGACCACGATGTCGCCGCGGTTAATCGTCCCCCATTCGACGGCGAGCTTGTCGACAACGATGCGGTCGCCCACCATCAGGGTCGGCTCCATGGAACCCGAGGGAATGCTGAATGTCTGAAATCCGAAAGCCCGTAGCCCGAGTGCCACCACGACGGCGATGGCGAGCAGAATTCCCCACTCAATGAGGTGGTGGTGCAACCGACGAGTCTTGATGACCGGGGCGTCGCTCTCGTCGTTCGCCGTGGACGTGCTCTCCTCGCGCGCCGCCGACTCATCCACGAGAAGCCCTACTCGCCCTTGGGGCGACGTTCGAGGGACGTCAGGAGTTTCTGGAATCTGTCGTCGTTGCTACGAAAGGGATCCTTCAACAACACCGTTCGCTGCATTTCGTCGTTGAGTTTGAGATGCACCCAGTCCACGGTATAGTCCCGGTGCCACTTCTTCGCCTCGCGGATGAACGTGCCGCGCATGTGCGCGCGCGTGGTGCTCGGAGCGGTCTGCGAGGCTCGGGTCACGTCCTCGTTGGTGACGATGCGCTGGTAGTGACCGCGGGCCTGGCGTCGGTAGTAGAGACCGCGGTCCACGTTGGTGTCGTGGTAGAGCAGGTCAATGAGAGCGACCTTGGGGTCGCTGAGTGGCACGCCGGAGCGCTCTTGCTCGCGCTCGATGATCTGGAGTTTGGCGATCCAGTCCACGCGGTCGGCGAGACCCATCGGGTCCGAGCGATACTGCTCGATGCACTCTCGCCACATCTTGACGGCCTGGGCCTGGTCTGATGGGATGTCGCGAGTGAGGACGAACTGCTCAGCTCGTTCGCAGAGGTCCTCTTGGAGTTCGAGGGCGGTCATGTCGCGCCCCGAGACGAGTCGAATCGGCTCCTTGCTCCAGAGGTCGTAGGAGACATCGCGCAGTGCGTTGATGGGTGAGACCATGTTGTAGTCGCGCAGGACCGTCGTGCGGTCCTCAATCATCGCCAGCACCACTGCCGCGGTGCCCATTTTCATGAAAGTCGCGTACTCACTCATA
Organism: uncultured Acidimicrobiaceae bacterium; assembly: GCA_963734655.1. Classification (GTDB taxonomy): domain Bacteria; phylum Actinomycetota; class Acidimicrobiia; order Acidimicrobiales; family RAAP-2; genus RAAP-2. The sequence goes on from CAVTHY010000003.1 coordinate 130,314, forward strand.
TTGGAGTCGCCCACGATGACGTGTAGGCGGCGATACTTCTCGGGATCGGCGTGGGGTTCGTCACGGGTATTGATTATGGGCCTCGAGCGTGTGGTGGCCGAAGAGATCGCCTCCCACATGTGTTCGGCGCGCTGGCTCATCGCGAAGGCGGTGCCCTTGGCATTGGTGACGACCTTGCCGGCGCCGGCGAAGATCTGTCGCGTCACGAGGAACGGGATGAAGACCTGCTCCAATCGGGTGAGGTCTTCAATTCGTTCGATGCAAAAGTTCTCGTGGCAGCCGTAGGAGTTGCCCGACGAGTCGGTGTTGTTCTTGAAGAGAAAGATGTCTCCGCGCACACCCTCTTCATCGAGTTGCTGTTGGGCGTGAGTTACCAGTTCGCGCAAAATCGCCTCACCGGCTTTGTCCTGGGCGACGACGTCCTTGAGGGTGTCGCATTCGGCGGTCGCGTACTCGGGGTGACTACCCACGTCCAAGTACAGTCGACTCCCGTTCTCAAGGAATACGTTGCTCGAGCGACCCCACGCAACCACTTTGCGGAACAAGAAGCGCGAGACTTCGTCGGGACTCAGACGACGTTGGCCACGCAGGGAGTACGTCACTCCGTACTCAGTCTCAATGCCGTAGATTCGTCGCAGCATGCCTAGACGCTAGTTCGGGTTCAAGTCAGCAGGCTGGCAATCTGCTGGTCATCAAGTCGAGCGAAAGTGCGGCGATCGCCTCGGTCTTCGAGCACCCCAACCTCGAGATCACCGACCGGCAGCTGACGATCGGGTCCGGCCAGAGCAGCGACCGCATTCTTCAGAGTCTGCGAAAGGGTCAGGTGTCCAACTTCGAGGTCGGCGAAACGCCCCTTGATCGTCTCGGCGTCGCCGCCCAGCACCGCGAAGTCCGCTTCGTCGGAGATGGTCCCCTCGTAGGCAATGCGGTAGAGCTTGGTCGGTCGAAACCTATTGCCCAGTTGCGCCACCATGATCTCCACCTCGAGTGGCTTCTGTCCCTCGGTGAACATGTCACCTAGGTGTTGGGCGTAGAAGTTGGCCAGGGCGCGCGCGTCGACGTCTTCGCGCGAGTAGGTGTAGCCCGTACCGTCAGCCCAGCGGATTCCCGCCTCGCGCAACCGGTCGAACTCGTTGTACTTACCTACGCCCGCGAAAGCGATGCGGTCGTAGATTTCGGAGATCTTGTAGAGCGACGCCGACGGATTCTCGGCCACCATCACTACGCCAATGTCGTAAATCGCGGCCACGATGGAACGACCTCGGGCAATGCCCTTCTGGGCGAACTCCGCGCGGTCCTTGATGAGTTGTTCGGGGGCCACGTAAAAGTAATTGCTCATCGCAGCGTCCCCCCGGCGACGCCACCAGATTCAGCCCGGCGGTCATTGATGAGGCGAAAGGTACTCGCCGCCGTGTCGTGGTCCAACTCGCGAAAGCCCTCCGACGTCAGGGTCACCATCATGGGGAAGATGTTGCGGACGAAGTCGGGTCCCCCGGTGCTGGGGTCGTTGTCGGCGGCTTCGTAGATGGCCAACGCCGCTAGGGCCAGGGCCTCGTCAAGGGTCATTCCTGGGCGAAAGCCGAGGCGCAGGGTCGACTCGGCGAAGGGTGAACCCGATCCAATGACCGAGAAGTCCTGGCGCTCATAGCACCCACCCGCGCCGTCGTATTCGAAGATCCGCCCGGTCTGGTGGGCGAGGTCCCAGCCAGCCAGCAGCGGCAAGACAAGGAGGGTCGTGGTCAGGTTGTTGCGCTGGATGAGTGGCGAGAGATAGTTGGCTTTGCCCTCGAGACTCAACGACGAGTCAGTCATCTTTTCGTAGTGTTCGAAGGACAGTTGAGCGAGCCGGATGAATTCGAGTCCGCGCGCGGCGGATCCCGAGATGGCGAGTGCGGTGTAGCGATCGGCGGCCTCGATCTTGCGCACGTCACGATTGGCGACGTAGTACGACGTCGCTTGACGGTCAGCCACCATGACCACACCTTCGCCAAAGCGCACGGCGACCACCGTGGTCGCATGCGCGGAGAGCTCCGAAGTGTTGGGTGGCAACGTCAAGCCGGACATCTCGGCGAAGCGGACAAACGACGGCCCCGGGTCACTCTGGGCGTCGAAGAGCGGCAAACCCATTACTGGCCACCCTTTTGGACGTAATTACGTACGAACTCCTCCGCGTTCTCCTCGAGTACGGCGTCAATCTCGTCGAGCAGGTCGTCGAGCTCACCCTTGAGCTGCTCACCCTTCTTCGCGACAATCGAGACGTCCTCGTGCTCCTCGCGGGTGCGTTCGGTGCGCTGCTTCTGGATTCGTTCTTGTTCAGTCACGTATTAGTTCTACCCGTTGAGAGCGGCCACGAGCGCAATGGCCGTGGAATTCTGTTCGAACAGGGAGCCAGCCAACTCGCGCGTCCCGCGGGTCGGATCCATCATTGGGATGCGTTGCAGGGGTCCTTGACCGACGTCAAAGACTATGGAGTCCCAATTGGCCGAGACGATGTCATCGGGAAACCGGGTCACGCATTCGCCACGGAAGTACGCCCGAGTACCCTCGGGCGCGTGAAGGACCGCACGTCGGATCTCCTCATCAGAAGCCATTTCGCGCAGACCCACGCGCTGGGCCAGGGACTTGTCGCGACGAACGTCGTGATATTGCAGGTCGATGGCGCGCAACTTGGCATCGCGGGGTTCCAAATCGTAACGGGACTGAAATCCTTCGACGATGCGTTTCTTGGCGACCCAGTCGACACGGTCGGCCACGGCCCCGGGATCGTCGCGCACGCCGTCCAGCATCTCTCGCCACTGATCCAGGATCAGGCGCACTTCTTCGGGTGCGGCCACGACGGCTCCCCCGTACCGGTCGACGTAGCGGTGGGCCAGTTGCCAGAGCTCGTCCTGGTAGTCCCACGCGCTGCGCGTGCGTCCCGAGGTGTCGGTGACGACGTGACGCAGGCTCGTGTCGAAGGAGAATTCGTGGATGGCGTGCACGGGTCGAGCGGGTGGATCCGGAAATTGTGCGGCGCCACCGTCTTCGAGCGCGGCGAGGAGGAGCGCGGTCGAACCGAGCTTGACGAACGTTGCCACGGGACTCATATTGGCGTCACCACAAATCACGTGAAGTCGACGGAAGCGTTCGGCGTCGCTGTGCGGTTCGTCGCGGGTGTTGATGATGGGTCGCTTCAGCGTCGTCTCGAGTCCCACGACCTCTTCAAAGAACTCCGCTCGAGCGCTGAGTTGAAAGTCGGGGCCGGCCGCCTGGCCGACGTCGGTCTCGGTACCGACCTTGCCCGCTCCCACGACAACTTGGCGCGAGACGAAGTGGGGCACCATGGCGCGCACGACGTCGGAGAATTCGACCTCCCGAGCCACGAGATAGTTCTCGTGGGTGCCGTAGGAATTACCTTTTCCGTCGGAATTATTCTTGTAGAGCGAGATTGATAGGTCGCTGGGCAGGGTCTCGTTAGCCACCTGTTGGGCGCGGCGCATGACTTCTTCACCCGCCTGGTCGTAGAGCGTGGCTTGGGCGGGTGTGTCGCACTCGGGCGAGGAGTATTCAGGGTGCGCGTGGTCCACGTAGAGCCGCGCGCCGTTGGTGAGCACCGTGTTAGCCAAGTGCGTTTCAATCATCGGAGCGAGCGCTCCGATACCGAGAATGCCGCGAGCGTCGGTGCCAGGAGATTCGTCATTGAAGTCCCAGGTGATTCGAGAGCGACCTTGCTGGGCGTACGCGTTTACGACGATGCTCGACGCCGTGGTGGGGTCATAGTCGGGCCCCCCGGCCACGCCGTACTCCGTCTCGATTCCCAGAATCTTTGCGATCGCCATGCTTAGAGGTATTGACCAGTACCGACGTGCTGGATGGAGCGCCCGCCCGCCATCTCCGCCTTCTCTCGATTGATCAACGTGCGGATGAAGACGATCCGCTCCCCCTTCTTACCCGATATGCGCGCCCAGTCATCGGGATTGGTCGTGTTCGGCAGATCCTCGTTCTCGTGATACTCCTCGCGGATGGAGGCCAGGAGGTCTTCGGTCTTGAGGCCTCGTCCCTTGGTGGCGATTTCGCGCTTCACCGCCAATTTCTTCGCTCGGCGCACGATGTTCTCGATCATGGCCCCTGATGCGAAGTCCTTGAAATAGAGAATCTCCTTGTCACCGCCCTGGTAGGTCACCTCGAGGAACCGGTTGTCGTCGTCGACGCGGTACATATTGGTGACCGTCTCTTCGATCATTGCCCGCAGTGCCTTGTCACGGTCGCCACCGCCGTTGACTCGAATCTCGTCGGGGTCCAGGGGCAGGTTGCGGTGCAGATAGCGCTCGAAGATCTGGGCCGCGCCATTCTCGTTGGGTCGTTCGATCTTGATCTTGACGTCCAGTCGCCCCGGCCGCAGGATCGCCGGGATCGATGAGGTCCTCACGGTTGGTCGCTCCGATGACGATGACGTCTCGCAATGACTCCACGCCATCGATCTCGGCGAGCAACTGGGGCACGATCGTCGACTCCATGTCCGAAGAGATTCCCGTACCGCGAGTACGAAAGAGTGAGTCCATCTCATCGAAGAAGACGATGACGGGCACTCCTTCTTCGGCTTTCTCGCGTGCGCGTTGGAAAACGACGCGGATCTGGCGTTCGGTCTCGCCCACGTACTTGTTCAGGAGCTCGGGTCCCTTGATGTTGAGAAAGTAGGACCGTACGTTGCGATTGCCGGTCATCTCGGCCACTTTTTGGCTGAGCGAGTTGGCCACGGCCTTCGCGATGAGGGTCTTGCCACATCCCGGGGGGCCGTAGAGCAAGATGCCCTTGGGCGCGGGGAGTTCGTAATCGTTGAACAGAGCGCGGTGCAGGTACGGCAGTTCCACGGCGTCGGTGATCGACTCGATCTGTGAGTCCAAGCCGCCCACGTCGGCGTAACTGACGTCGGGCACCTCTTCGAGGATGAGTTCCTCGGCCTCTTGACGCACGAGTTTCTCGACGAGAAGACCCGATCGCGGGATCGAGCAGTACCGCGTCGCCACTGCGCAGTTTCACGTCACGTAACGCGTCGGCCATCTCCACCACGCGCTCCTCATCCGCGCGTCCATAGACCAGAACCCGTCGTTCGTCGAGGACTTCTTTGACGCTAACGACCTCACCTTGACCATCGGGGTTACGAATGCCAATGATGGCGAATGACTCGTTGAGCACGACTTCATGACCGCGCTCCACTTGCCCCGGGTCTAGGCCTGGGTGCACCGAGACACGCATCTTGCGCCCCGAGGCGAAAATGTCGGCGGTGCCGTCGGGATTGAACTCAATGAACGTGCCGTAGACCGCGGGTGGTTGGGTCAGTTTCTCGACCTCGTCGCGCAGTGCTGCGATCTGGTCGCGCGTCTGCTGAATGGTGATCGCCAGTTTTTCGTTGTTCGAGCGCGACTGGGTCAGTTGCAGTCGTGACTCGACGAGCTTCTGTTCGAGCAACTCAATTCGGTGCAGCGCCTGGTCGAGTGACTCGACATTGAACGACGGCACGTCGATATTCGTCGCGGGAACTACCATCATCGCGATACTCGCCAAACGGGTTCGAATGCTCCATAGAGCAACCCTAGGTGAGAGCGCAGAGTTTGTCACAGTCCTGGCGTGCGGGCTTTCCGCTAAAGTAAACGCAGACCAAATGGTAACGAAAGGCCCACCACGATGAAGGTATGGATTGATCAGGACTTGTGCACCGGCGACGGTCTGTGCGAGGAAATCTGTCCTTCAGTCTTCACGTTGCTCGACGACGGTTTGGCCTACGTGAAGCAAGACGGCGTCGCTCTCTCGACACCCGGTGGCGCCGCCGCCCTCGCCACGGTGTCCTCTGAACTCGAGGACGCCGTCATTGAGGCGTCCGAGGAGTGTCCCGGCGAGTGCATCTTCATCGAGCGCGACTGAGCGCGCTTCTAGTTGGTCGATTTCACCAATCGACGCGCCGAAGTCAAGAATCCGGTGTGCGCCACCATTCGATGATCGGGTCGAACACTTCGTCCGTCGATGTGCCAGGTTCGGCGCAAGATCTCCACTGTCTCTTCCACCCCGAAGGAATGAACCTTCAAGGCTTCGCGCACCAATTGCGTCTGGTTGATCGTCGGTAGGTACGCCAGGAAAATCCCTCCGGGACGCAGAGCTTCGGCCGCGTGGGGCACTACTAGCCAGGGTTCGGGCATGTCCAGTATCACGCGGTCCAGGTCGCTTTCATCGATTCCCAGGGTGACGTCACGGATGTGGATGTCGTAGTCGATCTCCTCACCCAACATGTCGACGACGTTCTTGCGCGCCTGGGCGGCGAAGTCTTCGCGAATCTCGTAGGCGGTGATGCGCGCCCCCGCGCGCAGGAGCGTCATCGACAATGCTCCCGAACCCACTCCGGCTTCGAGTACGCGCATGCCGGGGCCGATGTCGGCCTGCATCAATATGGTGCCCAAGTCCTTGGGGTAGATCACCTGCGCCCCGCGGGGCATCTTGAGGACGACGTCCGACAAGGTGGGACGAAGTACAAGAAATCCTCGGTCAGTGTTGCCGCGCACTACCGAGCCCTCCAGCGCACCGATGATGTCGTCATGTTGGACGATGCCGGTGTGGGTGTGAAAAGCGTTGCCCGGCTTCAGAGTGATCAGATACTGGCGGTCCTTGGCGTCGGTCAACATCACGCGTTCGCCCACGCGCAGCTCCGCTGCTGAACTCATTTCACTCCTAGGGTCGCTGCTGTCGACGACGACGCGAAGTGCCGTCGAGGCGTCGCAACAACACTAGGGCTCCGGCGAGAGCGAGCCATACGCCCGAACGTTGGGCCCAGGAACGACGCAGGGCGCCAAGGATGGCCCGGCGCCATAGAAGAGCGAACATCACTTACGCCGCCGCGAGCGTCGCCCGCGTAGCCAACCCCAGGCATAACCAGTGACCAGACCGCCCAGACCGACACTCGCGGTCGATGACTTGGCGGTGCGAATCCGCTCTGGAATGTCGCTGCTTTTCGGTAGCAGCGCACGAACCGAGTCTTCGAGTTGTTGGCGAGTGGCGCTCTTCGCGTTCATCGTTCGCCCTTGGACCGTCGCGGGGCGCCCGACGAGAATGCGCTGGACCACCAGGGCGCCGAGCCCCGTGGCGAGCACGACGACAATCAGGTAGGGAATCCACGAAAGGCTGCCATCGAGCACGGGAAAGAGCCACTGGAGCATTCGCAGGACGCCGAGGAGCCCGACGACCACGCCGAAGGCGACGAAGATGCTGCCCAGTGCGCCAAAGGCGACGAATCGTCCGAGGTCCTTGAGAGGTTGGATAGTTTGCTCTTTGAAGTAGCGCACGAATAGGTCGCGAACCTCTTCGAGGTCGCGTTGAATCGATGCACCCTTAAATAACTTGCGCCACGAGGGAGTCCTCACCCCCCCAGACTACTCACTGACTAGGTGGCAATACCCGTTACCGAGGGCTGGTGGTACGACCCACGCACCAGCGTTCACTAACCTTCATGGGATGGGCGACGAGCTATTTCTAGGGGCCAGCGAACTTGAAGGGCGAACGATCCGCAACATCGCTGCAGTCGCGATGGATGCACCGGCGGCGGCGAATTCGGGCCACAGTGGAACTGCGATGGCGCTGGCACCGCTAGGCACCACGCTGTTTTCACGGGTGCTGCGACACGATCCCAGCAGTCCGACGTGGCCGGATCGTGACCGTTTCATCCTGAGTTGCGGCCACGCCTCGATACTCCAGTACGGATTGGCCCATTTCTTTGGCTACGAGCTCAGTGTGAGTGATCTCAAGGAATTTCGCCAACCCCTCTCACGAACCCCGGGGCATCCAGAGAGTGGGGTAACCCCCACCGTTGAAGTGACCACCGGGCCCCTCGGGCAAGGCATCGCCAATGGCGTGGGCATGGCTATTGCCGAAAGAATTCTCCGCGACGACTTTGGTGCGGACCTGGTTGATCACCGTACCTGGGTGATCGCGGGTGACGGTTGCCTTGAAGAGGGGATCAGTCACGAAGCAGCCTCTCTGGCGGGATCACTCGGCCTGGACCGATTGACCGTTTTCTACGATGACAACCACATCACCATCGACGGCGCGACTGAATTGGCAATGCGCGACGATGCTCCCGCACGGTTCGCGGCCTATGGGTGGCACGTCATCGATTTGGGAGAACAGGCCAATGACCTCGACGCCCTTGAGGCTGCAGCGCGTGCGGCCATTGCCGAGACGACCCGACCCAGTCTGATCGTTGTGCGCTCACACATTGGATTCCCCTCGCCGACGATGATGGACCGCCGCGAGGCGCACGGTTCCCCCTTTTCGCGTACGGCAGTATCTGAGGCCAAAGAGATTCTGGGCATGATCGACGAACCCTTCGTTCTCGACGAAGAACTTCCCGCGCTCAATCGGGCCGAGGTCTTGTCACACGGCGACCTCGCCAGTTCCTGGCACGAGCGCGTAGCGGCGGCGGGCGACCGCGGCACCGCTTTACTCGCCCAACTCGCTAATGCGGGCCAATTGGTGGAGGCGGTGGAGGCGGAGGCCTACGAGGGTGGCACCGTGGTGTCCACGCGCAAGGCGATGCAGCGCGCCATGGACACCTGGGCCGCGCGCACCCCCGGTCTCAGTGCCGGTTCGGCTGACCTGACCGATAACACGGGGGTGGTTTTGAAGCACACCGTGGCCCAGAGCCATCAGAATCCCGGCGGACGACAGATCTATTACGGCGTGCGCGAGTTCGCAATGGGAGCGGTCATGGTGGGCCAAGCCCTCCACGGCGGGTTGCGTCCGGCGGGGTCCACTTTCTTCGTATTCTCTGACTACGCTCGACCGGCTATTCGTCTAGCGTCCCTGAGTCACGCGGGAGTCCTGTTCGTCTTCACCCACGATTCGATCGGTGTTGGCGAGGATGGTCCCACCCATCAGCCAATCGAGCACCTCGCCGCACTGCGCGCCATGCCGCGAGTGCACGTCGTTCGACCGAGCGACGCCAACGAGACGCTGATGTTGGTGGAGGGATTCCTTCGTCACCCCGCCCCCGCGACCACCGCACTGGTCCTCACGCGTCAAGACGTGGCCGTGCTGAGCGGCGATGACGCCCGTGCCTCGGCCCTAGGCGCCGCGCGCGGCGGCTACGTAGTGCGTGAGAACGTCGACGCGGTCTATACCCTCGTGGGCACCGGGTCCGAGGTGCAGTTCTGTCTCAGCGCGAGTGACGAACTCGCGTCGAGAGGCATTACGACCCGGGTCGTGGCCCTGCCGTGCTGGACCTGTTTTGAAGGACAGGACGCTGAGTACCGCGCGAGTGTGTTGCGCCGCGATATCGCCTCGGTATCGCTCGAAGCCGGCTCGACCCTGGGCTGGCACCGGTACGTCGACGACGCACTCGGTATTGATACTTTCGGCCTCTCGGCCCCGTCGTCATTCATCTTCGACCATTTCCACATCAACGCTGAGGTTTTGGTCGATTACGTCACTTCTCGAGTTGGGACTTCGTCATGACCAGACTGCACACACTCTTCGACGAGTTCGGTCAGAGCCCGTGGATTGACAATATTCGTCGTGACTGGTTGGAGGACGGTACCCTGGCCACTCTCGTGGCCAATGGGGTCCGTGGCGTTACGTCGAATCCCGCAATCTTCGCGAAGGCCTTCGCCACGTCGCACGCCTACGACGCATTGCTCGCCGCCGCTGCGTCCGACGATGCTGAAACCGTCTTCGAGCTGCTCGCGAGTGCCGACGTGCGTGATGCCTGCGACGTATTGGGGGCCTTGCACGCGTCCAGTCGTGACGAATTGTTGCTGGGCCAGCGCCGTTACAGTGACGGCTACGTGTCGTTGGAAGTCTCACCGCGGTTGGCGCGTGACACCGAGGGTACGGTGCAGGCGGCTCGGAAGTTGTGGCAACAAGTGGATCGGCCCAACGTGATGATCAAGATCCCCGCGACGCGCGAGGGGCTGACGGCGATCACGCGGGTTCTGAGCGAAGGGATCAATGTCAACGTCACGTTGATCTTTTCGCTCGAACGCTACGACGAGGTTCTCGACGCGTGGTGCACGGGGCTCGAAGCGGCGAAGCAGGGGGGACGCGACCTCTCGAGTATCGCCAGTGTGGCCTCATTTTTCGTTTCGCGCGTCGATGCCGCGGTGGACAAACTCCTCGACGAGGGCAACGTTCTGCGGGGTCACGTCGCCAACGCTCAAGTTGCGGCAGCGTACGAGATCTACCTGCGGTGGATGGCGAATTCTCGGGTTATCAAACTGCTCGCATCGGGTGCGCAAGTGCAACGGCCGCTGTGGGCGTCGACGTCGCCCAAGAATCCGAGTTACGACGACTTGCTTTACGTCAACTCCATCGTGGCCGACGAGACCGTCAACACGATGCCCGACGCGACCCTTGACGCCGCACTCGACCACGGACGCTTCGAGCAGTCCTTGCTCACAACCCCAGGATCACTCAGCGCCACCGCCGCGCTACTGGAGTTGCTGCCCGCGGAGATCTCTTTGGCGCAGGTCACCGAACAACTCGAGCGCGAAGGGGTCGATTCCTTCGTGAGCTCGTATGAAGAACTCCTGGCGATTGTCTCTTCCAAGCTCACTGGCCAGTAGAACGGGTGTCTCCAGAGCTCATCCGACAGCTTCTCGACGTCGCCGTGACCATCATTTTGAGATGCACCTCGTAGTATCGGGGTCATGACAATTTCCACTTCTGTGACTTCTGTCCAGGAAATTCGGGAGATGAGCCTCGATGAACTCGCCCGGGCAGCTTTCGCGCGAGCGCGCGCAACACACGGGCACGTGTTGACGTATTCACCCAAGGTTTTCATCCCCCTCACCCAGCTGTGCCGCGACCGATGTGGGTATTGCACCTTCGCTCAGGCGCCGGCGCGAGTCGCCGCGCCCTACCTGAGCCTCGAAGAAGTGATGGATATCGCTACGCGGGGTCGCGAGGTCGGAGCGACTGAGGCGCTTTTCACGCTGGGAGAACGTCCGGAGCTTCGATATGACGAAGCCGCGCGCTGGTTGGCCGCGCGCGGATACCGCTCCACGGTCGACTACGTCGCCAACGCCGCGCAGATGGTACTCGAGTCCACGGGTCTGCTACCCCACGTCAACGCCGGCGCGCTCTACGATTTCGAGTTGCGACAACTGCGGGCGGTATCGGCGTCACAAGGGATGATGCTCGAGAGTTTGGCGGATCTTGACGCGCACCGACTCTCCCCCGATAAGGAACCCGCGCGACGCCTGGCGACGTTGGACTGGGCCGGTGAACTCAGGATTCCCTTCACCACCGGGTTGCTGGTGGGCATTGGCGAAACCCGCCAAGAGCGTCTCGACACCCTTGAAGCCATCGCCGCGAGTCATGCCCGATTCGGCCACGTCCAGGAGGTGATCATCCAGAATTTCTTGCCCAAGGCGCGGACCGCCATGGCCCAATCCCCTGCCGCCGCGGACGAGGAGTTCTTCTGGACCATCGCGGTGGCCCGTTTGATCCTGCCTGACGACATCCACCTCCAAGCCCCGCCGAACTTGAGTGATGACCCCACCAAACTGATCGCGTACGGCATTGATGACTTCGGCGGCATCTCCGCGATCACCAAGGATCACGTGAATCCCGAGCGCGCGTGGCCGGCCATTGAGACCCTGGCCGCGGAGTGTGACGAACGCGGCTTCGTGCTCGCCGCTCGCCTGACGGTGTACCCCGGCCACCTCGCCGCGGAAGGATTCCTTGATGAGGCCGTGCGTCCCCACGTCCTGGCGCAGAGCGACGCCTCGGGACTCGGGCGCCAAGATGAGTGGTACTCCGGAGCCGACGCCGCTCCCCCGCCCGCTCCCACGGGTCAGTCACGTTCGAGTGCCGTCTCGCAGATCCTGGAACGCTTCGAACCGGGATATCGCTTCGATCACGACGAACTGGTGACATTGTTCGAGGCGCGCGGCCGCGACTTCAACGACGTCGTAGACCTAGCCGACCAGGTACGTCGTGACCTGGTGGGCGATCCCATCAGTTTCGTGATCAACCGCAACATCAACTACACCAACGTGTGCACCTTCAAGTGCCGCTTCTGCGCCTTCTCCAAGGGTCCTCTTTCGCTGAACCTGCGTGGCGATCCCTACTTGTTGACCCTCGAGGAAATCAGTGAACGGGTGCGCGAAGCGGCCGAACGAGGGGCCACCGAGGTGTGTCTGCAGGGTGGTATCCATCCCAACTTCGATGGTGACTATTACGTAGACGTCGTCGCCGCCGTGAAAGCGGGTTCACCCTCGATCCATATCCACGCCTTCAGCGCTCTCGAAGTATTCGAAGGGGCCCGGCGCAGCGAGGTCGACTTGACCACCTATCTGTCGCGACTGAAGGAAGCCGGTCTCAAGACGCTCCCGGGAACCGCGGCGGAGATTCTCGACGACTCGATACGACAAATTCTCTGCCCCGACAAGTTGACGTCGGACCAGTGGCTCGATGTGCACCGTGCGGCCCATTCGGTCGGTCTCAACTCCAACATCACCATCATGTTCGGCGCGGTGGAGAGTTCGCACTCGTGGGCGACGCACCTCATTCGCACGCGAGACCTGCAAGACGAGACCGGCGGCTTCACCGAATTCGTCCCTTTGCCCTTCGTGCACATGGCCACGCCTCTTTTCCTCCGCGGCAAGTCTCGCAAGGGCCCTACGTTCCGTGAAGCGGTCTTGATGCACGCCGTGTCCCGACTGCACTACGCGACACGGATCAACAACATCCAAGTCAGTTGGGTGAAGATGGGGGTCGAGGGCTCGCGCCGCATTCTCCAAGCGGGTGCGAACGACGTGGGTGGAACGTTGATGGACGAGAATATTTCGCGGGCGGCGGGGGCCGTTCACGGGCAGGCAATGGACGTGGAGATGCTCGAACAATTGGTGCAACCGCTGGGACGCCCCCTGCGCCAACGCACCACGCTCTACCAGGCTTTCGCGTGACCCCAGACGCCATCGAGAGATTCGTGGCCGAGGCCACCGCGGGGACCGTGACGCCGCCGGAGCACGTCGCCGCAATCCGCGCACTAGTGTCGCGTGCTTTGAACTTGGCGCAGTACGAGAGCAATCTGGGCGATCTCCAGGGCGCCGTGACCGCGCTGGAGGAATTGCTGGACGGATCTCGACTGTTCCAGCCCTACCGTGACACGCCGAAGGCAACGGTGTTCGGATCGGCCCGGACGAAACCTGACACCGAGCTTTACCGTTTGGCCACTGCGTTCTCTGCGGAACTGGCATCGCGAGGTTGGCTGACGATAACCGGTGCGGGCCCGGGGATCATGGAGGCCTCCTCGATGGGGGCCGGGCGCGACAAGACCATTGGTGTGAACATCGAGTTGCCCTTCGAACACGGCACCAATGCTTTTGTGGACGTCGAGCACCGCCACATCGCCACCTCTTACTTCTTCACTCGCAAAGTGATCATGACTCGTTCATCCCAGGCGTTCGTCGCGTTCCCGGGTGGCGTGGGAACAATGGACGAACTCTTCGAGATTCTGACACTGCTGCACACGGGCAAGACCGATCCGGTGCCCGTGGTGCTCATTGATCGACCGGGCGGCACGTTCTGGCACGCGTGGCACGATTTCATGGCAGATGAGGTACTCGCCGATGGATACCTCTCCCCCGGTGATGACGTGACCTACTACGTGTGTGACAACGTCGAAGACGCCGTGCGTGAGATCACTTCCTTTTATTTCAACTATCTCGGTTGCGCAACCGGCCAAGGGGAGGCTCTCGTTGACGTGCGCTACGCGCCGAACGAGGAGGAATTCGCTAGTTTGGCCACGCAGTTTGCACCCCTGGACTTCACGGTGGGGACGGGTGCACGGGGAACCACGGTGCGCTTCGACTTCAATGGTCGAAGTTACGCCACGCTGCGTCGGGTCATCAACGAGGTCAACACGTGGGGTCAGTCGCGGTCGTAACCGCGCAACAGACCTTCGGCCTTTTGCAGACTGCGACGTACTTTCGCCAGACGCTTCTCCAGTTCGTGCGCCTCGTCGGCCCCATCGTCGCGCAACTGCGCACGTACTGCGTCGAAGATCGCGTCCGAAATCCGGCGCTCTAGTGCACTGACCTCCTCGGCCAAGTGCGAGAGTGACTCGCTCATAGGGTCTGCACTTCGAGGTGTCCATCAAAGAAGAGACGACGCAACGCACGCTTGTCGTATTTGCCCACGCTGGTCTTGGGCAGGCTCTCGACAAAGCTCCAATGCTCAGGCAACCACCACTTGACGACGAAATCGCTCAAGTACTCTCGCAACTCCTGCGCGCTCACGTCGGACTCGGGCGTGCGGACGACGACGCACAATGGGCGTTCCTGCCAACGATCATCGGGTACAGCGATCACCGCCGCTTCAAATACCCCCTCGTGACCTACCACCGTGGTCTCGAGTTCGACGGAACTAATCCATTCACCGCCCGATTTGATCATGTCCTTGGCCCGGTCGGTGATGACCATGAAGCCGTGCGGATCAAGGGTGCCAATGTCGCCGGTGCGCAGCCATCCGTCGCGGAAGAGTTCGGGTGCCTCGGCTCGGTAATACTCCGACGTGATCCAGGGGCCCCGCAGTTCGAATTCCCCGACAGCCATCCCGTCGCGTTCCAGGACCTCACCGTCATCGTTGGTCAGACGAATCTCGACCCCGGCCATGACGCGTCCGGCCTTCACTCGATAGTCGATCTCGTGTTCGGCGACTGACGCCCATCGGTGGCATCGATACCGCTACTAGGGGGCTCGTCTCGGTCATGCCCCAGCCCTGGAGGACGTCAACACCGTGGCGTTCGCGGAAGGCTTCGATAAGGAAACGTGGCACCGCGGCACCTCCGGCCAATATCATCCGAAGGCTTGTCAAGTCGGCGTCGCTGCGCCCACCCGCCGCGCGCAGAAGATCATTCCAAATGGTGGGCACGCCCAACGCGAGCGTGGGCCGCAGTTCCATAATCATGTCGAGCAACGCTTCACCCTGCAACAGCATCTGGGGCATGATGAGGTCGCTGCCGGCCATGAACGCGGTGTAGACGGCGCCCCAGGCATTGACGTGGAACATCGGGACCACCAGCAAGCAGCGATCGCGGTCGCTCACTGCGATTGAATTGGCGCTCGTCGACGCCATCGAGTGCAGCCACGTGGAGCGGTGCGAGTACACCACACCTTTGGGATCGCCGGTGGTGCCCGAGGTGTAGCACATCACGGCGGCGTCCTTCTCGTCAAGGTCGGGCCAGTCGAATCCCGGGTCCTCCGCACCGATGAACGCCTCGTAGTCGATTACTTCGAATGGCGCCGTGTCGAGGGGTCCGTTGACGATCACGTGCTCGACCGTCGGGATCTGATCCTTGATCCGTGCCAGGAGCGGCACGAGGCTCGAATCGACGACGATGACTCGGTCGGCGGCGTGATTGATGATGAAGGCCAGTTGATCGGGGAAGAGTCGGACATTCAGGGTGTGAAGGATCGCGCCCATGCTCGGCACGGCTAGATAGACCTCCATGTGGACCTGGTTGTTCCACATCAGGGTGGCGACGCGCTCATCACGCTGCACACCGAGTCGGGTGAGGGCCGACGCGAGTTGCTCGGCCCTTTGAGCGACCTCGGCGAAGGTGGCGGAGATCATTCCCGTTGGCGTAGCGGTAAAGACTTGCTTATCGGCGTACATCCATTGGCCGTGACGAACGATGTCGCGTATCAGCAACGGTGCGTCTTGCATTGTGCTTCGCATATTTCCCCTCAAAACGCCGGTGCCTCGATGCTACAGAACGCGTACGCAGCGGTGAGGCATAACGACGCTAAGGAATCTGTCAGTCGACGCTGATGTGAGGCAAGAGACGATCGAGTGGCGCGGGCAGCCACCAGTTCATGTCACCGAAGAGATACATGGTGGCGGGCACGAGAAGCAGGCGTATCAGTGTCGCGTCGATGGCGACACTCGCGGCCAGGCCCACGGCCAATTGTTTAATGGCGACCAAGGCGGACGTGACGAAAGAGAGGAACACCGCCACCATTATCAGCGCCGCCGCGGTGATGACGCGCCCCGTGCGAGAGAGGCCCTCAGCTACTGATTGGTGATTGTCGTGGGTCGCCTCCCAGGTCTCTTTCACTCTCGACAATAAGAAGATTTCGTAGTCCATGGAGAGGCCGAAGACGATTGCGAAGAGCACCATAGGCACGTACGCCTCGACGGGTACGTTCTCGTTCATGCCCAGGAACGAGCGACCCCAGCCCCATTGGAAGACGGCGACCAACACGCCGTAGGCCGCGCCAATGCTGAACAGATTGAGAAGCGCCGCCTTGATGGCGAGGAACAGACTGCGAAACACCGTCATGATGAGAAGGAAGGCCAGTGCGACGACGACCGCGATAATCAGCGGTATCCGACTCGCGATGATCTGATCGAACTGGATTTGCGAGGCGGTCGCACCCGTTACGTAGCCCTGGTCGCCCAGGGGCGTGAGGACCCGGGGCAACGTGGTGTCGACGAGACGTGAGAACAGCGTTGAGGTGGCGCCATTCTGGGGCCCCGTTTTCGGTACCACTGTCGCGTAGAGCACCACCCCCGTGGGGCTCCGGGTGAACGGCGTCACGCGTGCCACATCTGGTGTCGCGATGAGTGCCTGGGTCAATGATGATTCGAGACTCGTCACCGATGAACTCGAAGAGTGAAGTAGTACCACCAGCGAAAACGGGCCATTCATCCCTGGACCGAAACCACTCGCCACCTCGTCGTACGCGACGCGACTAGTGAAGGTGGACGGGCTGGCCCCATCGCCAACGTGGCCCATCTGAAGAGACAGCACGGGAGTCGCGAGCAACGACAGGACCGCGAGGCCCGAGGTGAGATAGAACCGCGGATGGCGTCCGATTGCGGCGGCGTAGCGATGCCAACCATCGCCCGTCGCGCCGGACTCGGCTACGGGCGTACGCACCCGCAGCCGATCAATGCGCCGTCCGAAGAGTCCGAACAGGCCGGGCACGAGCGTGATGGCGCCGAGAGCGGCGATGATCACGCCGAAGACGGCGGCCAGTCCGAGTTTGCCGATGAAGACGATGCCCGAAGCGTAAAGACCGAGCATCGCGATCGACACTGTCGAGGCCGCCACCAGGATGGCACGTCCACTGGTGGTGGTGGTGCGCCCAGCGGCCCGCACGGCATCACGACCGTCAATAATCTGTTGTCTGAATCTGGTGGTGGAGAAGACCGCGTAGTCAATTCCCACGCCGAGGCCAATCATGAGGGCGAGTTTGGGAGCGGAAGCGCTAAAGGTGGTGAACGCGCCGAAGATATCGAGTAGCGCGACGCCGGCTCCGATACTGACAAGCGCCGTTATCAAGGGCAGCAGAGCGCCGAGGACGCTACCGAAGATGAGAAGCAGCACCAGGAGAGCCACCGCGAAGCCAATCTCTTCTGATCGAACGTCCTTGAGTTTGGGTTGGGTCACCTGATCCAGCCCTCCCCCGTAGTTGACGCTCACCCCCGCGCTGCGCACCCCTGCTGTCGCACTGTTGAGTTGGGCCACGATGGAACTCGGCAGCGCCCGCGAGTCGGCGTCGAAATTGATGGTGCTCGTCGCAGTGAGTCCGTCGTGCGACACGGATCCACTGCTCCAGGGATTGCTCACTCCCGTGACGTGGGTCACCTGGGCCAACTTGTTGAGAGACTCGACGACGAGTGATTGCTGGTTCTGCAGGGTCGTCGCGGAGTGAAACACGATGAGGCCCGAGGACACCGCGATGCCGGGCACGTTCTTCGTCAATATCGTCAGTCCGGTGTTCGACTGAGTGCCACTAAGAGTGACGTTGTCGCTGAACGTCGCGTGCAAGCCACTGGAGAAACCAGTAATTGCTACCAGAGCCACCAGCCAGGACGCAATCACCCACCACGTTCGTCGCGCGCACCACTCGCCGAGTCGAGCCAAACCCCGCACTGGAGGTGCCAACTGGTCGGTGATTTGTTCGTTGGTCATTGTTATCCCGAGTAATTCTCTGTGTTTTGAAGTTCCTGAATACAACTTAGAAGTTTACGCTATGTCAAGTTTAGTAGAATTATGTCGTGCCCGACAGTTATGAAGCACCCGCCAAACGTCAGTACCTTTCGGCCGAATCGCGGCGCGAGTCGATTCTGCGCGTCGCTGATGAGGTCCTCTCGAAGGAGGGCATCGCTCATCTGAGCATCGTCGAGGTCGCGCGTCGTGCGGGCATCTCGCGCCAACTCATCTATCAGCACTTCGCCGACCTCAATACTTTGTTGAACGAAGTGATTCGCATGCGCTTTGCCGAGATGCAGCAGACTTTGGCCCTTGCTGAGGGAGTCGACGACCTGGAGATTCGAGACCTCGTTCAACGTCAATTGCTGCGGGTGCTGCGACTACCCAATCGTGATCGTCAATTGTTGCGCAATCTGTTCGGTGACATCACCGCGGTACCGCGTGATCTCTGGCCGACCATGTCGGATATCCGACATGTCTTGGTGACGCGATGGACGAACCTAATCGATCCTCGCAATACCCCCTCTCCGCTGAGTTACGCGAAAATGGGACTGATCCTTCACGCCATTCTCGGAGCGTGGGATCTCATCATCGACGGCAGCCTGAGCGAAGAAGAAGCTCTCGCACTCCTCATGAAGGTGACCGAAAGCCTTTTCGTCGTACCCTGGTAGCGCCGGTCGACGCTTACCAGGAAAGGCTGTAGGGCTCCACGGGGGCGGGCAGTGCCGATGGGGCTGCGTTCAAGAAGGCATCGACGGCCGCCGCCGCGGAGCGACCTTCAGCAATCGCCCAGACGATCAGGCTCTGTCCACGTACGGCGTCGCCACACGCGAATACCGGGGTCTCTCCCGGAAGCGAATCCATACGCCACTGCGAATCCACCGACAGTGTTGCGCGGGCCGTCAAGAACTCGGGGGCATCGAGACCCAGTCCTTCTAGTTCGGGTCCCACAAATCCCGCTGCGATGAGAACGAGGTCGGCGCGAGTTTTCGTGACGCTACCGTCGTGGTGGTACTTGAGCACGATTTCGCCGACGGTGCCGTCGCCGTGAAATTCGAGGGTCTCGGTGGCGAAGCGACGTTCGCCACCTTCCTCGTGGGCCGAAGTGACTTTAAACAGGCGCGCCATCGTCGGCCAGGGCTGGTCAGATGGTCGCTCGTGCGGTGGCTCATTCATGATCTCGATCTGGGTGACTGACGCGGCGCCCTGCCGATGCGCCGTGCCCAGGCAATCGGCCCCGGTGTCACCGCCGCCCAAGATGATGACGTGCTTGGCGTTGGCGTCGAT
Organism: uncultured Acidimicrobiaceae bacterium; assembly: GCA_963734655.1. Taxonomy (GTDB): domain Bacteria; phylum Actinomycetota; class Acidimicrobiia; order Acidimicrobiales; family RAAP-2; genus RAAP-2. The sequence continues at coordinate 149,569 of CAVTHY010000003.1, forward strand.
CGCGGTGACGCTGTTCGTCGCCACTGCACGATTGGCCGCCTCCAGGTAGGTCATGGCCGGGTATACCCCATTCAATTCGGCCCCGGGTACCGGGATGAGGCGTGGGCGCGTCGAACCCAGCGCCAGGACCACGGCGTCGAATCCAGCTCGTAGCGATGCCAACGATGTACCGTCTTCCCCGATATTCACCGAGGTGTGAAACTCGATACCGGCATCAGCCATTGCCTGGAGACGACGCTCGAGCACCTTCTTCTCCAGTTTGAATTCCGGGATGCCGTAGCGCAGGAGTCCGCCGATGGCGTCGGAGCGTTCGAAGACTTCGACGTGGTGGCCAGCGCTACGAAGTTGCGACGCTGCGGCCAACCCGGCTGGACCGGAACCAACGACCGCGACTCGCTGGCCGCTTTCGGAAGTGCTGGTGCGTTGTACCGTGATGCCACGTGCGAAGGCGTGCTCGATGACTTCGTACTCGAGTCGTTCGATCGTGACCGGATCGGCACCTATGCCCAAAACACACGCGGACTCGCACGGTGCGGGACACAATCGTCCGGTGAACTCCGGAAAATTGTTGGTGTCGAGCAATTGCTCCGCCGCCTCGTCCCATCGTCCCCGATAGACCAGGTCGTTAAAGACGGGAATGCGATTGCCGAGGGGGCAGCCCTGCATACAAAAGGGAATGCCGCAGTCCATGCATCGCGCTCCCTGAACCTGCACGGCCTCGTCGCTCTGAGGTTCGTAGACCTCGCGCCAGTCACGCAGGCGCACCGGGACCGGCCGCCGGGAGGGTCCTTGGCGCTCGAACTCGAGGAATCCCGTGGGCTTACCCATTGCGTGTCTCGTCTCGCACTCGCTGATACTCCGACGTCTCGACACGGATGAAATTCATACGTTCAACACGCCAGTTCTCCAAAATCCTCTTTGCCACTGTGGAACCGGTTTCACCGGCGAAACGCTCGAGCAGGGGATGAAGGATGTCTTCGTCAGGGTATTCCAGGGGATCGATCTCGTAGACACCCGCCGAGAGGTGATCGTGCACTTCGTCGCTGGGATCGTAGAGGTACAGGGTGCCACCGGACATCCCCGCTGCGAGATTGCGTCCAACGCCACCGAGGATGACCACCACGCCACCGGTCATGTATTCGCAGGCGTGGTCTCCGGTACCTTCCACGACGATGGTGGCACCAGAGTTGCGTACCGCGCAACGCTCCCCCACTACTCCGCTGATGAAGATCTCACCGCTCGTGGCGCCGTAGCCAATCACGTTGCCGGCGATGATGTTCTCATTGCTCGCGAATGTGGCGTTCGGTGATGGGGCAATAACAATGCGTCCACCCGAGAGACCCTTGCCCGCGTAGTCGTTGGCATCCCCCCAGAGGCGAAGAGTCAGTCCCGAGGGAATGAACGCACCCAGACTCTGTCCCGAAGAACCCTCGAGATTGACCGTCACGTGGTCGGGGCCCAGAGTGGCCGCCCCGAGCGTTCGAGTGATCGCACTACCCGTGAGCGTGCCCACGGCGCGATTGACATTGCGTATCGGCAACGACACGCTCACGGGAACGCCGGACTCGGCCGCCTGCAACGCGTCGTTCATGAATCGCCAGTCCAGTGCTTCGTCGAGTCCGTGCTCTTGCTTGACGCTCTGGTGTCGCTGTTCGACGTCCGTCGCCACCAGCAACGCTCGCAGATCCAACGAATTGGTCTCGTCCTCGAGTGAGGTGACTTCGAGACGCGAGACGTCGCCCACCAGTTCATCAATCGTGCGCACTCCGAGGACTGACATGTATTCGCGCACTTCTTCGGCGATGAATTCAAAGAAGTTCTCCACGAACTCAGGCTTGCCGGTGAAGCGTTCTCGTAACACGGGGTTCTGGGTCGCAATACCCACCGGACAGGTATCGAGGTGACAGACCCGCATCATCACGCAACCCGAGACCACGAGAGGCGCGGTGGCGAAGCCGAATTCTTCCGCCCCCAGCATCGCGGCGATGACGACGTCGCGACCTGTCTTTAGCTGCCCGTCAACTTGGACGACGACGCGACTACGCAGTCCGTTGCGCGCCAGCGTCTGGTGCGCCTCAGCCAGGCCGAGTTCCCACGGCGTGCCAGCGTGCTTCAACGACGTGAGCGGGGCGGCGCCCGTTCCCCCGTCGTGACCGGAAATGAGGATCACGTCCGCGTGAGCCTTGGCGACGCCGGCGGCGATGGTCCCCACACCCTGCTCGGAAACCAACTTGACATGGATTCTTGCCTGGTCGTTGGCGTTCTTCAGGTCGTAGATCAGCTGAGCGAGATCCTCGATGGAATAGATGTCGTGGTGCGGCGGGGGCGAAATCAGACCCACCCCCGGCGTCGAGTGACGGGTCTTGGCAATCCAGGGGTACACCTTGGAGCCGGGCAACTGACCCCCCTCCCCTGGCTTCGCACCCTGGGCCATTTTGATCTGCAGATCGTCCGCATTCACTAGGTAGCGACTGGTGACGCCGAAGCGCCCTGATGCGACTTGCTTGATTGCCGAACGTCGATTGCCACGAGGGTCGTTGACGTCGAAGCGGTCTTCGTCTTCGCCACCTTCACCGGTATTGGATTTGCCCCCGATCGCGTTCATCGCGATAGCGAGTGTGGTGTGCGCTTCTTCGGAGATTGATCCGTAGGACATCGCACCCGTGGAAAAGCGCCGCAGAATCGACGCAACACTCTCGACCTCGTCGAGAGGTATGGCGGTCGCGGCCGGGCGAAGGCGTAAAAGGCTGCGCAGCGTAACGGCGGCGTCGGCTTGTTCGTCAACGAGCGTGGTGTACTCCTTGAAGATGTCGTAGCGCTTCTCGCGCGTGGCGTGCTGGAGTTTCTGAACGGTACGAGGGTTGAACAAGTGTGCTTCGCCGTCGCGACGCCACTGGTACTCCCCACGATTCACGATCTCAACTCGTTCAGCCGCTGCGGGTCGATAGGCGTGGGCGTGCAGACTCAAAGTGGCGCGCGCGATATGGGTCATCGTGATGCCACCGACGCGCGAGGAGAATCCCGGAAAGTATCTCGCGAGTACTTCGGCGTCAATGCCCACGGCCTCGAAGAGCTGGCTACCGACGTAACTCGCAACGGTGGACACGCCCATTTTGGACATGACTTTGACGATGCCCTTGGTGAGGGCTTTGCCGTACTGGTAGCGCGCTTCCGCCGCCTCAAGGCTGGTGATCTCACCGGTTCCCACCAAGGAATCGATGCTCTCGTAGGCGAGGTAGGGGCACACGGCCGACGCGCCGAAACCGAGCAACAGTGCGACGTGGTGCACCTCTCGCACGTCACCTGACTCAATCACGAGTGCCGCACTGGTGCGCAGGTGCTCATCCACCAGTCGATGGTGCACGGCTGACGTCAACAAGAGACTGGGGATTGGTGCCCATTCGGGTGAAGTATTGCGGTCCGAGAGGATAATGATGTTCGCTCCCGCTCGAACTAACGCCACGGCTTCGTCGCAAACGCTCTGTATGGCGAACTCGAGCCGTTGGGCGTCGTTGGCCTCTCCACTCGCCGCGAAAAGCCCATCGACCACCTCGCTGCGGAAATCCCAGTCCGCGTGGGCCTCGTGAATATAGCGAATCTTGGCCAGTTCGTCGATGCTCAAAATCGGCGAGGCCAGCACAATCTGATGGCAGTGTTTCGCGGTCTCGTTGAGCAAGTTCTCCTCACCACCCATGGTGACGCGCGTCGACGTGACCAACTCCTCGCGGATAGCGTCGAGCGGCGGGTTGGTCACTTGGGCAAAGAGTTGAGTGAAGAAGTCGAAGAGTGGTCGCGCGCGCTGCGAGAGGACAGGCAGCGCGGCGTCAGAGCCCATGGATCCAATGGGCTCCTCGCCCACCTGAGCCATGTGTCGCACGATCATGCGCAAGTCCTCTTCGCTGTAGCCAAAGAGTCGTTGGTGCAAAATGACCGACGCGAAACTCGGAGTGAGCATGGCGCGCGGTTCGAGCTCGTCGAGGGAGACCTGTTGCTCTGCGAGCCATTCTCCGTAGGGAGCTTGCGCGGACAAACCGGCCTTGAGCTCCTCGTCGTCGATGATGCGACCTTGCTCGATGTCCACCAGGAACACCCGCCCCGGTTGGAGGCGTCCCTTGCGCTCGATGTTCGCCGGGTCGATATTCAACACGCCCACTTCTGAGGCGAAAATTACCCGCTGGTCCTTGGTGACCCAGTAGCGCGCTGGGCGCAGTCCGTTGCGGTCGAGAACTGCGCCGACAACCTTGCCATCGCAGAAAGTGACCGAAGCCGGACCGTCCCACGGTTCCATCAATGCGGCGTGGTAGCGGTAGAAGTCACGTCGTTGCGGGTCCATCGCCGTCGAGCGCTCCCAGGCTTCGGGGATCATCATGAGAATTGCGTGGGGCAAGGATCGCCCTGATTGCACCAGTAACTCCACGACCTCGTCGAAACTTGCGGAGTCACTCATGTCGGGAGTGACGATCGGAGTCAGGTCGGCCACAGCGACGGGCAACGTGTCGCTCGATAATGTCGTTTCACGCGCGGTCATCCAATTGCGATTGCCCCGCACCGTATTGATCTCACCATTGTGCGCGATGTAGCGAAAGGGCTGGGCGAGGTCCCAGCGCGGCATCACGTTGGTCGAAAATCGGCTGTGCACGACGGCAATCGCCGAAGTGAGGCGTTCATCGCGCAGATCGGTGAAATACGAGCGCAATTGGGGCGAGGAGAGCATGCCCTTGTAGATGATGACGTTGGGTGAGCACGAGGCGGCGTAGACGTCGATCTCGTGTTCAACGATCTTGCGCCCGGCGAACATCGCGCGTTCGAGGTGGTCAGCGGTGCTCGCGGTGACGAGTTGTTGAACGAACAGGGGCTCAGATGCGGCGGAAGTTGGTCCCAACAAACTTGAGGTGACGGGCACGTCACGCCACGCCAAGGTTGACAAGCCCAGTCGCTCGAATCGCTCGGCGATGGCCGAGATGGTCCCATCACGGTCACTAGCTCGTGGAATCATCCAGAAACCGACGCCGTACGTTCCGGGGTCGGGAACGATTGCGCCGAAGACGGCGCGGATGAACGCGTCAGGCATTTGCAGCAGAATCCCCGCGCCGTCGCCTGAATCGACGTCGGCCCCAGTGGCCCCACGGTGTTCAAGATTCTCGAGGATTGTGAGTGCGTCGCTGACGGTGGCGTGCGTTGCACGCGCGGTCAGGTCCGCGATCATGCCCACGCCACAGGCGTCGTGCTCGAAAGCGGGGTCGTAGAGAGTTGGGTTCTTTGTCATGTGCGTCACCTTCCGGGGCAACGCTGACCCGCACGTCATTATAGCGGTGACGATTCGTTCAGGTGAAGTCGTACTGTGGAAGCGTGAGTGACACACGAAAGTCCACCATCGTGGTCGGCGGCGGAATCGTTGGTCTAACGACGGCGTGGCGCCTGGCCCGCAGTGGATTCGAGGTAACGGTCTTCGATCCCGCGCCGGGCCGCGGGGCGACGTGGGCGGCCGCGGGAATGATCGCCCCGCACGCGGAAGTGGCACCCGGGGAACGCTCGAATTTCGAACTTCAACGGCAGGCCTTGACCTCGTGGCAGCTATTGACCGATGAACTGCTCGAAGTTGTGGATCGCCGCATACGCATCAGTGTCACCGGCACGATGTTGACAGGTTGGGATGCGAGCGATCGGCGCCAAGTGGACCAATTCCGCACGGTGGCGACGGAGTTCGGTGTCAATTCAGCCGTGGCACGGCGTGAATCGCATCCCGAGATCTTCGCGGGTCTCTCGGACCGGATTTCAAGCGGCCTCCTCCTTGATGGTGACGCGTGGCTGGACCCCGACGAAGCGATGTCAGTCCTGTACGAAGGGCTGGTGGCGATCGGCACGAGCTTCATCAGTGAACGCGTTGAGGCGATCGAGGGCGACGCGTGGGGGGTACGGGTTCATCACCTCAAAGGTTCACTCGCCGCCGACGCGGGCATCCTCGCGACGGGGGCGTTCGGACTGCCCCAGGGGGCTTCACCGACCGGGGAGCATGCAGTGCGCCCCGTGCGAGGGATGACGGTGCGCGTCGACGGCATTGACCGTTCGGGGGCGCCGACTCTGCGGTGTGTGGTGCGAGGTCGACCCTTCTACATGGTGTCGCGACCCGGTGGTTACTGCGTGATCGGTGCATCGAGCGAGGAGCGTTCGGGACCGCTGGTTGAAATGGGCGAATATCAGCGTCTCTTGCGCGACGCCCTCGACGTCGTACCTGAACTCGAAACCTCGTCGATACTCGAAACTCGAGTGGGTTTGCGCCCCGCCTCGACCAATCTCGAACCGTTCTTTGAAGAGTGGCCACATCGGCGTTGGGCGTGGTCATCGGGACACTTTCGTCACGGCGTGACCCTCGCACCATTGACGTCACAGTCCGCAGTCGATTTCGTTAAGGCAGTCACCAAGTGATTGTCAATGGCGTCGTCCACGAGACCGCCTCGCCGACCAGCGTTCGTCAGGTGTTGACGGACATGGGAATTGACCACCCGGGGCGTCGCGGTGGCGATTAACGGTGAAATCGTTCGACGTTCTCAGTGGGACATCACGTTGGTACAGCCCTCCGACGTAGTTGAGATAGTCACGGCGGTAGCGGGCGGATAAGTCACCACGGAACCTCTGATACCCGAGACCGGTTTGTCGAGCGGCTAGCATTGATTCTTCGCGGGCTGTGGCTTAGTTTGGTCTAGAGCGCTCGGCTGGGGGCCGAGAGATCGGGAGTTCAAATCTCCCCAGCCCGACCATTGTCGTCCCGCTCTTTGAAGGGACCACATGATGGCGTCGTGGGTGACGCGTTCAAAGTGGTCTCAGCGCTAGGAATCCCCCGGGGTGAAACTTTCTCGGTTCCGCCGGTCGCGCTAACCCCCTACATTGGTCGCGACAACGAAAGGAATGTTGTGACTCAGCTTTTCAGCCCCCTCACTCTGCGATCGACCACCTTCTCTAATCGTGCCTGGGTGAGCCCAATGTGCCAGTACTCCGCCGTCGATGGTGTGGTGGGTCCGTGGCATCTCGTGCACTTGGGCAGTTTCGCAACCGGTGGGGCGGGTCTCGTCTTCGCCGAAGCCTCGGCCATCAATCCCGAGGGGCGAATCTCGGTGGCGTGTCCGGGGCTATGGAACGACGAGCAGGTGGCGGCGTGGCGCACCGTGACTGATTTCGTTCATTCCCAGTCCACCAAAGTGGGAATCCAGCTGGCCCACGCTGGCCGCAAAGCATCCACGATGCGACCCTGGGATGACCACCCAATTGCCAAAGTCGAGGAAGGCGGCTGGGAGGCCGTGGCGCCGAGCGCGGTCGCTTTCGATGGCTATCCGGTGCCTCGAGCCTTGAGTGTCGCGGAGATCGACGTTCTGGTTGCGGACTTCGCGGACGCCGCCGAGCGTGCCCGGTCCGCTGGATTTGACGTTCTCGAGATTCACGCCGCGCACGGGTATCTCCTTCACGAGTTCTTGTCGCCGCTGTCGAACCTGCGCGACGACGAATACGGCGGATCGTTGGAGAATCGCTCACGGTTCTTGTTGCGTGTGGCCGCGGCGGTTCGAGTTCGTGTTGGTGAGGAAGTGCCGGTCTTCGTGCGAATCTCCGCGAGTGACTACACCCCGGGCGGCTGGGACATCGCTGAGTCGGTCGAACTCGCCAAGCTGCTGCGCGAAGCGGGCATCGACCTCATCGACGTCTCGTCGGGGGGCAACGTGGCGAGCGCCATGATTCCGATCGGTCCGGGCTACCAGGTGCCCTTCGCCCACGAGATTCGAGAGGTGGCACAGATTCCCACTGCGGCGGTGGGGCTCATCACCGAACCCGCCCAGGCGGAACAGATCCTCCACGATGGATCTGCCGACGCGGTCCTGCTGGCTCGAGCCATGCTACGTAATCCCCGATGGGCGCTCGGCGCGGCCGAGACTCTGGGCGAATACATCGTGTGGCCCGTGCAACTAGAGCGGGCGCGCACCCTGCGACGCAACTGATTCCGACTCCGTCCTAGGTAGACTGAGCGGCAATGGCACGGTGACGTCACGAGTCGACACCGCGGTAGCGAGAGAAGGTGACCCAGCCGTCGGCTGGCTCTATGGATGAGAAGAACTCGTTTGTTCTACGCCATTTGAGCGATCTCCAACCCGATTTGTGGTGGCTGGATTCGGATCCGCTGGAGCCCGAGGCCCATTCTTCTTTGATTGGCGACGTCGGCGCTGACCTGTGCGTGGTCGGTGCGGGCTACACCGGTCTGTGGACGGCGCTGTTGGCCAAGGAGCGAGATCCCGCTCGCGAAGTCGTGGTCCTCGAGCAGTATGAGACCGGTGCCGGGGCCTCGGGTCGCAATGGTGGTTTCTGCTCGGCGTCGTTGACGCACGGTTTCGGCAATGGCATGCAACGCTTCGCGTCAGAGATGCCCTTGATCGAGGAGATGGGTCGACGGAACCTCGATGAGATTGAGGAGACGGTTCGTCGCTACGGTATCGAATGCGACTTCGAACGCACCGGTGAACTTCGCGTGGCGGTCGAGCCCTGGCAACTCGACGGGATGCTCGAAGAGGCTCGGCTGCGCAACGAGATGGGCGACCACGTTGAGGTGCTGAGTCGCGAACAGGTGCGGGCGCGCATCCACTCACCCGTCTACGAGGGGGCGATCTTCGACCCCGACGGCACGGCGCATGGTGGACCCCGCGCGACTGGTGTGGGGTCTCGAGCGCGCCTGCCTCTCTCTCGGCGTCACGATCCACGAGAACTCCAAGGTGCTTCGTCTCGAAGACCTGGCAGAAGGCGTGAGGGTGCATACACCCTACGGCTCTGTGACGGCAGCCCGCGTCGCCCTCGCGACCAACGTCTTTCCGTCGTTGGTGCGTCGGGCGCGTAAGTACGTCGTTCCCGTCTTCGACTATCAGTTGGTGACCGAACCCCTGACACCCGTACAGCGAGAGAGTATTGGTTGGGCCGGTCGCGAAGGCGTCGCCGACGCGGGTAATCAATTCCACTACTACCGTCTCACCCAAGACGGCAGCATCCTATGGGGCGGCTACGACGCGATCTATAACTTCCGCGGCAAGGTTCAGCGTGACTACGAATTCAACGCCGAGACCTTCGCCACACTGGCGGGACACTTTTTTGAAGACCTTTCCACAGTTGGCGGGAATAAAGTTCACCCACGGCTGGGGCGGGGCCATCGATACCTGCACGCAGGTTCTCGCCCTTCTGGGGGACCGCCCATCGAGGGCGGGTGGCCTACGTCATGGGATTCACCGGCCTCGGCGTCGGGCGCCACGCGATTTCGGCGCCCAGACGATGCTCGACCTTCTCGACGGCGTCGATTCCCCACGGACGCGACTGACGATGGTTCGACGTAAACCGTTGCCGTTCCCGCCGGAGCCGTTGCGATGGTTCTTCATCCGCGTGACGCAATGGTCGATTCGCCGCGCTGACGCCAACCAGGGGCGTCGAAACGTCTGGCTGAAGCTACTCGACCGTTTGGGACTCGGCTTCGACTCCTAGCGCCTGGCTAGTCCTCGCTGCTGGCGTGGGTGTCCATCAGCCCGGCGATCATGTTCACGACCGTCGGATCGGTCAATGTGGTGACGTCACCGAGTGAACGGTTCTCGGCCACGTCGCGCAGTAGACGTCGCATGATCTTGCCGCTACGGGTCTTGGGCAGGTCCGGCGTCAAGATGATCTGGCGCGGCTTAGCGATCGGGCTGATAGTGCTGGCTACGTGAGCGCGCAACTCCTCGACGAGGGCCGCCTGGTCCTTGTCGGCGTCTTCGGCCGAGATCTTCAAGGTAACGAAGGCAACAATGGCCTGACCAGTGGTGTCGTCCGACGCGCCCACGACCGCAGCTTCAGCGACGGCGGGGTGACCGACCAGGGCGTGCTCCACTTCGGTCGTCGAGAGGCGGTGCCCCGAGATGTTCATCACGTCGTCGACGCGTCCGAGTAACCACAGGTCGCCTTCGGCGTCGAGTTTGGCGCCGTCACCGGCGAAGTACTTGCCCGGGAACGCGACTCCAGTAGGTCTCGAAGAATCGCGCAGGGTCGCCCCAGATGCCACGGGTCATCGAGGGCCAGGGCGCGGTGACGACGAGGTAGCCGCCCTTCGCCGTTGCCGACATCGTTGCCGGCGTCGTCGACGACCGCCACCGATGATGCCCGGTAGCGAGCGCATCGCCGCGCCCGGCTTGGTCGCGGAGATGCCCGGCAATGGAGAGCACATGATGGCTCCCGTCTCGGTCTGCCACCACGTATCGACGATTGGGCAGCGGTTGCCACCGACGTTCTTGCGGTACCACATCCACGCTTCGGGGTTAATGGGTTCGCCCACGGTACCCAGTAGTCGCAACGATGCTGAGGTCGTAGGCCTCGGGGATCTGGTGACCCCACTTCATGAGGGTGCGGATCGTCGTGGGCGCGGTGTAGAGGATGGTGGCCTTGAATTCAGAGATGATCTTCCACCACCGATCGCGACCTCCCGAGTCGGGCAGTCCTTCGTACATGATTTGGGTGACTCCGTTGATGAGCGGGCCGTAGACGATGTAACTGTGCCCGGTGATCCAGCCAATGTCGGCGGCCGTCCAGCACACGTCGGTGGCCGGCTTCACGTCGAAAACGTAGTAGTACGTGGTCGCGACTTGGGTCAGGTATCCCGCGGTGGTGTGGAAGATGCCCTTGGGCTTGGCGGTCGTCCCCGAGGTGTACATGATGAACATGGGCGTCTCGGCGGGGAAGGCCTCGGGCTCGTGGGTGTCGTTCTGGCGGTCGACGACTTCGTGCCACCAGTGGTCGCGGCCCTCGACCCACTCAACATCACCCTTCGTGCGCTGGACGACTAAGACCGCCGACGACGTCGGGACAGGACTTTAGCGCCTCGTCGACTGCGGGCTTGAGCGGTGAGGCCGCGCCGCGGCGGAAGGCCCCGTCGGCGGTGACGACGAAACGACAATCAGAATCGAGGATGCGTGAGGCCAGCGCTTCGGCGGAGAAACCGCCGAACACGACCGAATGGATGGCTCCCAGACGCACGATGGCGAGCATGGCGAAGATGGCTTCGGGCACCATGGGCATGTAGACGGCGACGCGGTCGCCTTTCTTCACGCCCAGTTCAATCAGAGCGTTGGCGGTTCGACACACCTGGCGCAATAGTTCGTGATAGGTGATGGTGCGCGATTCGCCTTCCGCGTCGGCGACCCAGTGGAAGGCCACCCGATTACCGCGACCTTCTCGGACGTGGATGTCGACGCAGCTCACCGACGCGTTCAGCGTGCCGTCGGCGAACCAGGTGGCGTTGGGTAGATCCCACTCGGGGACTCTGCGTGGGCTCGCTCGCCCAAGTGAGACGATCAGCCTGCGTGCGCCACCAGGCGACGGGGTCCGCCGCGGCCTCGTCGTAGATCGAGGGCTGGGCGTTGGCTTGTGACGCGAACGCCGCGACTGGTGCGAAGGCGCGGTCCTCATCAAGCCATGCTTCAATCTTTGCTTCAGTCATTCTTCCCCCACTTTGCATTGCGATTTTGGCGGAGGCGTCGACGACACCCCACGTACATTTCTACCAAGTCGCCACGACGCCCGAGTCGCGTGACTCGGGCGTCGTGGCGACAGATGGTTGTGCTCAGCTTCGCGGACCCAGTGGCAGGACCACCTTGCCGCGGGTCGTGTTGATCACGCCCGCAGCCGAGGCGTACCAAGCGGCCACGGCGGTCGCCAGACCAGTCCAACCACCGATCTTGACGATGTTCGCGTGCGCGCCGAATGCACCCCAGTTACCCCAGGTCAAGAAGATGAAGGTGATGAACAATAAGACGAACACGCGTGAGCAGCGCATTGTTGAGCTTGATGGAGGCAATCATCATGTAGAAGGTGAAGATCGTCCAGCCCAGCAGGAACACGCCCGCGGAACCATTGGCTCCGAGCGCTTTCTGCCAGTTGGCCAGCGCGTACAGTGAGAGCCAGAAGGCCCCGTAGGACGTGAAGGCCACCGCGGCGAAGGTGTTCTTTCGGATGAACTCCATCCCTCCCGCGAGTAATTGCGCAAGGCCGCCGTAGAAGAACGCCAGCGATAGCGCCGCCGCCACGCCCGCACCGTGCCAGAGATTGGCATTGGCGCTACTCAGAGCGAACGTCGTCATTGCGAATCCAGCGAGGCCGAGTGGCCCCGGATCCGCGACCTTTTCATCGGCCATAATTTGTCTCCAATGCTCTCAAGTCGAGTCAACGCCTTGTTGCCCGTTTCTTTCTTAGTTCACATTGTTGTAACAAATAGGGACATTGGTGCATCAAGGGCATGTGAAAATTCTCACAAGTGTTAGGAATTCTCCCTACCGATCAGTGTTTATTCGTCGATGGCGTTACGAAAGGACCGGATGAACGCCTCAGTGTCTGCGGGGTCAGCACCCTTCAAGATCGTGTCGACCAAAGCCGAACCGACGATGACCCCGTCGGCGTGTCGCGTGGCGTGGGCCGCTTGATCAGGTGTGGTGATGCCGATGCCCACGTAGGTCGGCACGTCCGACGTCGCTCGGACCGCGTCGACGACGCGAGTGGCGTCGCCGTCGCCCACGGCGCGACCCGTGACCGACATGCGCGCCGAGGCGTAGCAAAAGCCTTGGGTGGTGCGAGCCAAGCTTGCGAATCGGTCCGGAGTCGTGGAAGGCGCGACGAGGAAAATGGTGGCGATGTCGTACTCGTCGCACACTTCGCGCCAGGTCGCCGATTCTTCGAGGGTGAGGTCGGGGACGATCGCCCCGACGACGCCACTGGCGGAGAGGCGGCCGGCGGCTCGACGGAGGCCGTAGTGGTGAAAGAGGTTGTAGTACGTCATGGCTATCAAGGGTGCACCGAGACTCGCTCCCGCGAGTTCCGCACAGATCGTGTCTATCGTGGTGCCGGCGGCGAGTGAACGCTGGGCGGCTTCTTGAATGACCACCCCGTCCATCATGGGATCGGAGAAAGGTATGCCAATCTCGATGGCGTCGGCGCCACCCAGAATCGCCGCGGCGACGTGCTGGGTCCAGTCGGGCGTGACTCCCGCCATGAAATAGGGCACGAGGGCTTTGCGGCCATTGGAGCGCAACGTCGCGTAGGTGTACTTCGAGACTCTTCACGAGCGCCCTCTCAAAATGTCGCGAACCTGGGCCACGTCTTTGTCGCCACGTCCCGACATGTTCAGAAGGATGCTCGATCCGCGCGGAATGGACTTGCCAGCCTCTTGCATGATCCAGGCGACGGCGTGCGCGGATTCGAGCGCGGGGATGATGCCTTCGAGCTCGGAGAGGGTCTGCAGGGCGACCAGGACTTCATCATCGGCCATGCCGAAGTATTCGGCGCGACCGGATGCGGCGAGATAGGAGTGCTCGGGACCGATGCCGGGATAGTCGAGTCCGGCCGAGATCGAGTGCGCCTCCTCAATCTGACCGTGTTCACTTTGGATCAGCATCGATTTCATGCCGTGCAGGACTCCAGGGGAACCATTGGAGATTGCCGCTCCCCCTGCGGCCTCGACGCCCACGAGACGAGCCGAGGTATTCGCGAATCCCGAGAATATTCCGGCGGCGTTCGACCCCCCGCCGACGCAGGCGACCACCATGTCGGGAACGCCGACGCCACGCTGCGTCAGCTGATCCGAAGCTTCGTGACCTATGATGCTCTGAAATTCCCTCACCATCCACGGGAACGGGTGCGGTCCCATCACCGAACCGAGACAGTAGTGGGTGTCTTGGACGCAGGTAACCCATTCGCGCATGGCCTCGTTAACGGCGTCCTTGAGGGTCTTAGAACCTGAGGTCACGGGCACGACCGTGGATCCGAGGAGCTCCATGCGAAAGACGTTGAGAACCTGGCGCTGGGTGTCGACTTCTCCCATGTAGACGGTGCACTCCAGACCAAGACGCGCCGCCGCCGTCGCCGTGGCCACGCCGTGTTGACCGGCCCCCGTCTCGGCGATGACACGTGACTTGCCCATGCGACGCGTGAGCAAAGTCTGTCCCACCACGTTGTTGATTTTGTGCGATCCGGTGTGAGCCAGGTCCTCCCGCTTGGCGAAGACCTCCACCCCAAACTTCTTGGAGAACCGGCCCAGGTACGTCACGGGGGTCGGGCGACCGCCAAACTCTTGCAGCACGGAGCGGTACTCAGCGATGAAGACGGGGTCGGCCCAGGCATCGATGAACGCGGCCTCTAGTTCGAGACACGCGGGCATCAATGCCTCGGGGACGAATCGACCGCCGAACTCCCCAAAATGACCAGTCGACGATGGAGCTCCCATGAAGTCGGGACGTTGGCTCACTGCGCACCTTTCTGCGGTAGAGCCTCTCGGGCCCGTGTTACGAAACTAGCGACCTTGGCTCGGTCCTTGACGCCGTGAGCGGCTTCGACCCCCGAAGCGACGTCCACCCCCCACGGTGACGTGACCGAGATGGCGTCGGCCACGTTCTCGGCGTTGAGGCCGCCCGCAATCAACATCGGCACCTCGAAATGCAACGAAGCGACGGCGACCCAGTCATTAGGGACGCCGCTGCCGGGGCGAGCCCCGTCGACGATCACCGCCACGACGTCTTGTTGTTCGCGGTTATTGAGGGTCGGAGAATCTAACGTCACCGCGCGGATGACCTTGGCCTTCCTCGCGGCGAGTGCATCGAGGAGGTCCTCTCCCGCTTCGTCGTGCAGTTGCACGGCGCGCAAACCATCGCGCTCAACGATTCGAACGATCTCGTGGTCCTCCTGGTTGCGAAAGACTCCTACACACCAGATTTCGTGACTGTAGCGAGCGACGACGTCGAAGGCGGCGTCGCCCACGACTTGACGAACAGACGACGCGTAGATCAGGCCGAGCGCGTCGGCCCCCGCCTCGACGACGATGCGCGCGTCCGCGAGGGACGTTACACCACAGATCTTTATCCGAGGCACCTCGAGTTCAGTCATGACGTGGCCCCAGCGACACAGTGGAGAATTCGCGCACCGCAGCCCGAGGTGCGGGTGAGGCGACAAATACCTCACCGACGAGAACTGCGTCAAAGCCCGCGTGGGCGGCGTGGCGGACATCCTCGGCCGTACGCAGTCCCGACTCGGCGACACGGATGATTTCCTCGGGCAGCGTTGCGATGACGGCGGCGGCGTGCTCGGGATCGACGCGGAATGTGTGCAGGTCGCGCTGGTTGATGCCAATGAGCCGTGCACCGCACGCCAACGCGATCTGCGCCTCATTCGCGTCGTGTACCTCGACCAGGGGGCTGAGGCCGATCTCGAGGGCCAGTGTGACGTACGAGGCGAGTTCCTGAGGTCCGAGGATCGCCGCTATGAGCAGGACGCCACTAGCGCCCATCTCGGCGGTGTCGAGGATATCGTTCTCACTGACGGTGAAGTCCTTGCGCAAGACGGGGACCGAGACGGTGGCGACGACCGACTCGAGGTCGGCGCGCGAACCCGCGAAATGCGCTTCGTCGGTGAGAACCGAGACGGCGGCCGCTCCCCCTGTTCGTATTCGTGAGCCAGTTCGGCGGCGTCGAGGTGCTCGTCGAGCCAACCTTTGGAGGGCGAGCGTCGCTTGACTTCGGCGATGACCTTGATATTGGCCCCCGCGTTGCGGTTAAGGGCGTCGTCGAGTCGCGGGCCGGTGTAGTGGACGTGTGCACGTCGCGTTTGCCAGTCGCGAGTATCGAGTTGCGCTCGGGCGCGATGAAACGACTCGATTGCGTCGAGGTAGGTGCCGACCATCGTTCAATCGTAGTTGTCGGACTTGGTGGCACTCCCGAGTAATTTGTACTGAAACTTCAAAGAGAGGACGAGAGTGTCGCACTCCTTCGCCCATGATGTACTTCAGCCCCTCATCCGTGGGACGGACCTCGAGCGAGATGAAGCGCGCGGTGCACTGGGTGAAATCCTCGCTGGTCGTGTCGACGGTGTACTCATCGCGAGTTTCTTGACTGCCTTGACGTGCAAGGGTGAGACGGTCGACGAGATGACGGGGTTCGTCGATGCGATGCTCGACGCCGCCACGTCGCTGCGTGTGCCCGATGACGCGATCGACATCGTGGGCACCGGCGGGGATCAGTTGCACACGGTCAACATCTCCACTATGGCCTCTTTGGCGGTGGCGGGCTGTGGTGTCCCAGTGGCCAAGCACGGAAATCGCGCCGCTTCGTCCTCCGTGGGCTCCGCGGATGTCCTCGAAGCGCTCGGTGTGCGACTCGACGTTACCCCCGCGATCATCTCGGCATCACTCGAGGAGGCGTCGATCGCCTTCTTGTTCGCGCCGACCTACCACCACGCGCTGGGTTACCTGACCCCCATTCGCCGAGCGTTGAGCTTTCGGACGATCTTTAATGTGTTGGGGCCGCTGGCGAACCCCGCTCGAGTCTCGCGTAGTCTCATCGGTGTCGCTCAAGCCCACCTCCTGGACGCGATGGCACAAGTTCTCTTCGCGCATGACGTCACCCACGCGGTCTTGGTGCATGGTCACGATGGACTGGACGAACTTTCACTCGGCACCACGTCATCACTCATCAGCGTCACCCCCGAAGGGGTGACGCTCAGCGAACTGGACGCGGGCTACGACCTGGGGCGTCGTCACAATGTGAGCGAGCTACGCGGAGGTGACACCCAGGACAACGTGGCGGTAGTACGGTCGTTCCTCAGCGGTGCGGAAGGGCCAGTGATGGATGTCGCCTGCGCCAACGCCGCCCTAGCCCTCATGGTGGCGGGACGTGCGCTGAATCTCGACGACGGATTCCGCCAAGCTCACGACAGTGTGGTCAGCGGACGCGCCGGCGATGCGCTCGAGCGTCTGGTGGCGGTCTCTAACTCATAGAGTCAGGCGAAATCTGGAGTAGATCTCGCTTGTAGCGACGAGCATTGTCGACGTACATCGCGGCGTTGGCCACAATGGCATCGGGTGCACTCGCGTCGAGTCGAATCTGGCCCGGGACGCCGACGACCAGGGCATTGGCCGGTACGTGGGTTCGGTTGCGCACCACTGCTCCCGCGCCGACGGTCGCGCCACTTTCCACCACCACTTCGTGCAGGACGATTGAGCCGCTGCCGATGAGGCTGCGGTCGTGCACCACGCAGCCTTCGAGGTGGGCAATATGCCCCACGACGCAGTCACTTCCAATGACAGTGGGGTAGTCGGCGACGGCGTGGATCACCGCGCCATCTTGAATCGAGGTTCGTTCACCGACGATGACCGTTCCGTAGTCGCCACGAAGTACTGCCCCGGGCCAGATCGAAGAGTCGGCACCGATGTGCACGTCGCCGATGATGACCGCCTCTGGGTGGACAAAGGCGTCGGGGTGAATGTTGGGGACACGGTCCCCGAGGGCGTAGATCGGCACGTTGGACTCCTCTGGACTAGTGCATCAACCAAGAAATTAACTGATAGATACGCCAAATGAGATAGATGATGGTGACCACGATGAAGAATTTCCACTTAAGCGGTACGGGCTCACGAACATCTTCCTGTACCGATTGGCCACATACTTCGCAAGTATCGCCCTCAACTGGACGGTCGCACGTGGAACACCATCGGGCCATTATTCGACCCGCACCCGCACCCTGATTGGCGTGGAACCGAGTTCGAAACGCTCACGTAGCGACCGTTCGACGTAGCGCATATAGGTCGAAGGCAATTTTCCGGCCACGAAGAGGGTGAATGTGGGCGGTTCGGTAGCGCCTTGGACGGCGTAACGGATCTTGCCGGTGGGCGCGGGCTGCTTGACCTGCAGGTCACGGATGGCTCGATTGAGCGCACCGGTCGGAACACGCTTGACGTAGTCAGCGGCAGCGGTGGTGAGCGCCGGCAAGATGCGGTGCACGCCCTTGCCCGAGATCGCGGTGGTCTTCATGACGGGGGCGTCGCCCAGGAACGCGAGTTTGTCACCCACTGATGCCAATACCTTGTCGCGGTCCTCGGTGGCGATGAGTTCCCACTTGTTCAGCACCACGAGTGCGGGGCAGCCAGCCGCCGAAATCCGCTCCGCGAGGCGTTGGTCCTGCCCGGTGGCGCCCACCGTGGCGTCAATCACCAGCACGGCGATGTCGGCCCGGTCGAGGGCGTCGAGGCTACGCAACACCGCGTACGTCTCGAGGCCCGCCTCGGTCTTGGCCCGACGACGCATTCCGGCGGTATCAATGAAGCGAATCAACCCCATGTCGGTCTCGACCACGGTGTCAATGGCGTCGCGCGTCGTGCCGGGCATGTCGTGCACGACTGATCGTTCTTCGCCGATGAGTTGGTTGAACAGCGTTGATTTTCCCACGTTCGGACGTCCCACGATGGCGACGCGAAGGGCGCCGTCCTCTTCGATGTTGTCCATCAGGTTCTCACTCGCGGAGTCACCCAAACGCGTCACGATCTCGTCGAGTAGATCACCCGCACCTCGTCCGTGCAGGGCACTGATGCAGTACGGATCACCCGCGCCGAGACTGAGAAATTCCCAACTACTGGCCTCGTGCAGGGTGTCGTCGACCTTATTGACCACGAGCAGGACCGGGCGTCCAGAGCGCAGCGCCCAGCGAGCGGCGTGGGTGTCCTCGTCCACCATGCCCGTGGTCACGTCAACTACCAGGAGCACCAAGTCCGCATCGGCCAGGGCCGCATCGGCTTGCTTGGAGACCTTCTCTTCCAGGTCGTCACCGGCCTCGAGCCAACCACCGGTGTCGACGACGTCAAAGGCGACGCCGTTCCATTCGACTTCGACGGCCTTGCGATCGCGCGTCACGCCCCGGTGTTCCTCGACGACCGCGACCCGCTTGGCGGCCAAGCGATTCACCAAGGAGCTCTTGCCCACGTTGGGGCGCCCGACAATGACTACTTGGGGCTTCTTCATGAGTGCACCAGTCCTTTCGTGCGCGCGTGTTCCAGACACCGAGCGCAGATCTTGACCGGTGGTGCGAACGATGTTCACCGGGTGGGGTAAGTCCTCGATGCTGAGCCCATCGAGGAAACGACCTTCTGAGAGGCAGACATCGGGCAGGAGACACGTTGTCGTGGCGGGAACGTCGGCCAGCGCCCGCTGTAGATCCTGGCCGGTCATAAGACCCGCCACCTTAATGTTGCCGCCGAAGTAGCGATTCTCCACGGTGATGATCTTCACGTCGTCGTAGTGGTTCTGGTCGAGGAGGTCACGCAAAATGGGGGCGGCGTACTCTCCGGTGAGCAGAGCGATGTTGCGTCCTTCACCCACGTCACCCGTCTGTTCGCTGCGAGTACGCGGTGCACGGTAACCCAGGGCCGGGGCGCCGTCGACCGACTGAAAGAATCCGGTACCGAGTTTGTCCATATCCCCGTGACCAGCGAAGCTCTCGAGGAAGGCCGCGACCAGTCCAATACCGTTCTCGGCCTGGTCGAGTGATTCGAACTCCCCCGCCGGCTGGGGCGTGCGTCCCGCTACCAGATAGAACTCGTCGGAGGCGTAGACGCTGACGCGCCCGAAGAGTTCCTTGGTGAGACCTCGATACTTCTCGGCGAGTTCGATCACACTGTGCGCTTCCGCAGGTGTGTGCGAACGCATGGTCTCTTCCAGGGTGAAGTCGCTGACCCCCACGGGCACCAACGCGACGGTCACCAGTTCTGGGTAGAGGGTGACGACATCTTGGAGCGTGCGCTCGAGCTCCTCACCGTCATTTATCCCGGGGCACACCACCACTTGGGCGTGCACCTCGATCCCGGCCTTCAGCAACTCACGCAACCAGCGCAGACTGGTGGCCCCCCGAGGATTACGCAGCATCTCGGCGCGGAGTTCGGGGTTGGTCGTGTGTATCGAGACGTACAGGGGTGAGAGCTTCTCGTCGATCACTCGTTCCAGATCGAACTCCGTGAATCTCGTCAGGGTCGTGTAATTGCCGTAGAGGAACGAGAGACGAAAGTCGTCATCCTTTACGTAGAGCGAACGTCGCATTCCCTTTGGCAACTGATAGATAAAGCAGAAGGTGCAGTGATTGTCACAGGTTCGGATGCGATCGAAGACGGCAGAGTCGATGGAGAGTCCCAACGGCTCGCCCACCTGCTTGGAAATTGTTACCTTGTGGCGCAGGGGCCGGCCCTCGCGCTGTAAGACCAGCGCGACCAGGTCGCCGTCGATCAACTGCTGGTATTCGATGATGTCAGTGGGCTCTCGTCCATTGATTGACACCAGTTCGTCACCGACCGCGACATCGGCCCCGGTTGCGGGCGACGAGGCTGAAATGGAGGAAATACGCACACCCGACACGGGTACAGCCTAGGTCGACGGGTGAGAACAGCAAACTAGGCTGTCGAACGTGAGTGTCGAACGAGTGGTACTGGCGTCGCCGCGAGGTTTCTGTGCGGGCGTGGAGAAGGCCATCAAGGCGCTCGATTGGATGACACGGGTCTTTGACCCACCCGTGTACTGCTACCACGAAATCGTTCACAACCAGGTGGTGGTTGATCATTTCCGATCGTTGGGCGTGGTGTTCATTGACGACGTGGCTGACGCCAGCGCGGGTGCACCGCTCATGTTGAGCGCCCACGGATCGCCCCCCGACGTCATTGACGCCGCGCGAGCTTCGGGCGGCGCTGTGGTCGACGCGGTGTGTCCGCTCGTCACCAAGGTGCATCACGAATTCAAAGTTCGTGCCCGCAAGGGCTACACGGTCCTCTACGTGGGCCACGAGGGTCACGAGGAGGCCGTGGGCACGATGGCGGTGGCTCCCGAAGCGGTCGAGTTGATCCAGTCAGTGGAAGACATTGACCGGGCGGCGCTGCGTCCCGGTCCCTTCGCCCTTCTCTCGCAGACCACCCTGAGTGAGGACGAGTGGTCGCACCTGCGCGAATACGCGCTGACCAAGATCCCCGATATCTGGATGCCCAATAGGAGTGACCTGTGCTTCGCGACAACGAATCGCCAAGGCGCGCTGCGCGCCGTCGCCACTTCGGCCGACGCCGTCGTCGTCATTGGATCGGCGAACTCCTCTAATACGGTTGCGCTGACCGACGTAGCGCGTTCCGTGGGCAGCCCGAGGGTGTTTCGGGTCAATGGAGCCAGTGAATTGCCCGATGATCTCGAAGGCGTCGTGGCGGTGACGGCGGGGGCGTCCGCTCCCGAGTCGCTGGTCTCTCAGGTACTCGAGCATCTCAACGCGTCCCAGGGAGTCGACACCTTCGAATTCACCACCGAAGACGAGTATTTCCCACCTCCCCCAGAGTTGCGTGAGATTCTGCGGGCCCTCAGTGCAACCCTCGACGTAGCCCTGGGCGCTCCGAATGCGAGTCATTTCGATGGTCAGGCCGATCGTGGATTCACCGCTGCGCAGGTGTTGTCGCCAGCGCCCTAGGAGGTCGATGTCGTTTCCGGCCCGTGATTTCGGGTCACGAGGGGTACCTTGATAGAATTTTACAGTGATTTCAATTGGCCGGCACCGCGAACTTCGCGTGAGCGGCGTGTGGCAAGTACCCCCATTAGCGTCGACCCCTCCGCCGTGCGGCCGTTGTCGGTGTTCAACTAAAGGATCTCGATGTCGAACGTGGATTTAGAGAAGATTCGTATTGCAAATTTGCGCAAGTTCGCAATCAAGCAGTCCCTCGACCGCTTGGCAGCCGAACGGCCGGGATTCCAACCCGAAGAGATCGTGGCGTCGATTTGCGCCTACGAGGAAGAGCTCAACATTGGTGGCGTCTTGGAGAAGATGCCTCCCACCATCGATGGTCGTGCCTACACCACGTTGGTGGTCGTCGACGGGGGTACGGACCGCACCGCGGAGGTGGCGCGGTCATTTCCGGGTGTCGTCGTCATCGAGTTCCCAGTCAATTTGGGCCACGGCGTTGCGTTGCAGGTCACCTATCGGTGGTGCATTGAAAATAACGTCAAGTACGTCATCACGCTCGACGCCGATGGTCAGAACGACCCCGCCGAGATGCCCAATCTTCTCTCACCCCTCGTGAACGACACGGCGGACTTCGTGTTGACGAGCCGCGTCCTGGGAGTAGACAAGACCTCAGACTCGATTCGTAAGACGGGCGTGCGGTTCTTCTCCTTCATCATGAACAGAATGACGGGCGCGCAACTGACCGACACGTCGACCGGTTACCGCGGACTGCGCGTCTCGATGCTGGCCGACGCGGTTGATCGATTGCAGCAAAGCCAGTACCAGACAGCGGAATTGCTGATCGTCTGTCTCAAGCGGGGCTGGCGCTCCGCCGAGGTTCCCACCGTGTGGTACCCCCGGGCCTCAGGCACCACTAAGAAGGGCAAGAACTGGCTCTTCGGATTTCGCTACGCCCGCGTGGTCTTTGGCACGTATTGGCGCGAGCGTAAGGCGCAACCCAGCCGCTAAGCCCGGACGTCGTCACCTCGAGTG
The DNA here is from genome assembly GCA_963734655.1 of uncultured Acidimicrobiaceae bacterium. Classification (GTDB taxonomy): domain Bacteria; phylum Actinomycetota; class Acidimicrobiia; order Acidimicrobiales; family RAAP-2; genus RAAP-2. Next base: position 171,880 of record CAVTHY010000003.1, read on the forward strand.
GCGCAAGCTCTCCTGGTACACCGATTCAAGTGAGTTACGCAGTTCCTCGGTCTTCGCGGCAATTTGTGAGCGCGAGGGCCGACCTTGGGAGATCGGCGGATCGATGGGAGCGCCGACGACCACGCGAACCTTGACGGGGCGCGGAAACTTCGCGCCATCGGGAAGGGCGCGGTCCGTTCCGGCGATGCCGACTGGTACCACCGTGGCGTTCGTTCGTGCGGCGATGAACATCGCCCCATCGTGCAACGGCTCGACGTGGTGGCCGTATTTGCGCGTGCCCTCGGGGAACAGTATCAACGCGTGTCCCTCCGTGAGGACCTCTTCGGCCGAGCGCATGGCCTCGCGGTCGGCCGTGCCGCGCTTGACGGGGAATGCCCCCAGGGAGATGAGTGCCGAACCCAGAATCGGCACGTTGAACAATGAATCCTTGGCCATGAAGAAGACCTTGCGCGGCGAGATGAACAAGGTAAAGGCGAAGTCGAGATTGGACCGGTGGATGGGCGCCACGAGGACTGGCCCGGTCAGTGGAATGTTCTCACGCCCCCGTACCTGGGGCCGAAAGAATAGTTGGGCGAGCCCTCGGATCAAAACGGCCACCACGCGGTAGAAGAGTGACTTGTGGGGGTCTAATTGAAGGTGGTGTTCTTGAGGCACAGAACAATCTCCTCTACCACTTGGTCGACACTCAGCCCGGTGGTATCCAGGGCGATCGCGTCGTCGGCTTGTCGAAGCGGTGACGCGTCGCGCGACGAGTCGGCGTGGTCGCGACGTACTACTGACTCGTGACCCTCGTCCCCGCGTCGTCGCGCCCGTTCGTCGAGCGACGCCGTCAGATAGATCTTCACCCGGGCGTGGGGAAAGACGACCGTGGTAATATCACGTCCCTCGACGACGAGGCCACCGAGCTCTTCGCTCGCGAGCGCACGCTGACGCTGCACCATCGCCGCGCGCACCGCGGGATTGGCGGCAATGACTGACACGGCGACGTTGACCTCGTCACTTCGGATATCGTCGTGCACGTCACGACCATTGATGCTGACGCGCGGGCGCGTGCGGATGTCGGCGGACTGCGCAACGAGTTCTACGGCGGCGCTGTCAAAGGGATCGACGCCCCGGCGCAGCACTTCGACGGTCACGGCTCGGTACATCGCCCCGGTGTCCAGGACCGACCAGCCGAGTCGCTCGGCCAAGGCCCGAGCCACGGTCGACTTGCCCGAACCGGCTGGACCATCGATGGCGATGATGTCGGTAGTCATCGCAGGCTCGTGACATCGTCGAAGAAGCCGGGGTAGCTCGAATTGACGGTGTCGGCGCCGTCGATGTCGCAGCCGTGACCCGCGGTGCCCGCGACGGCACTCGACATCACGATGCGATGGTCGAGGCCCGCGTTGATGGTGAAGGGGGCGAAGCGTTGCGCGCTGCCGAGGCCCTCGACGAAGTAATCATCGCCCTCGGACCAGGCCCGACAACCGAGCAACCGAGCCAGGGCTATTGAAGCTTCGAATCGGTCAGATTCCTTGAGGCGAAGTTCGCCCATATCGCGAAAGATGCTCACGCCGGTCGCCGCCGCGGCGGCCACCGTGAGGATGGGGGCTTCATCCACGGAAGGAATCTCCGTTGCCTCAAGCTCCGTCGCCTGGAGCGCTGAGGAACGAACGCGCAACGTAGATCCCGACGTTCCCGGTGTCATCGTGATGTCGGCTCCCATACGCGAGAGTACGTGGACAAAACCCGATGCGTTCGGGCGAATCCTCGACGTCGAGGATCTCGATATCGGCGCGGGCGTGGATGAGCCCGAGTACGCAGAAGAAGGCCGCCTGTGAGGGATCCGTCGGCACTCGCCACGCCTGGGGTCGAGGCCGTCCCGGCGAGAGGGTGATGCGGCGACCGGCCCCGACGTCAGTACTGAGGACCGAAACGCCAGCCAGTCGCAGCATGTCCTCGGAGCTGGTACGCGTGCGGACGCCTTCGTGCACGATCGGTGGGTCCGCCGGCCCTGAGCCCGGCCAACAAGAGGGCGGACTTCACTTGGGCGCTCGGGGTCGGAACGTGGTACTCGATGCCCCGAAGATTCGAGGTCCCGTGGACCACGAGTGGTGGCGTGACGCGCGGACCCTCTCCCGTCACCGACGCGCCCATCAGTCGCAGGGGCACGGCCACGCGGTCCATGGGCCGCCGTGAGAGTGACACGTCGCCCTCGAGCCGGTGCGTACCTTCAAGGGAACTGACGATACCGCTGACGAGACGAATGGTCGTACCCGAGTTGCCACACTGCAAGGTGTCAACGCTCGCGTGCAGTCCGTTGGCCGGTCCCGTGACGTGGACGATGCCGGCGTCGTCGCGCCGTACCGCGCCGAGTTGCACCATGATCTGCGAGGTCGCGGCGACGTCGAGGCCGGGTGAGAGTCCTTCGATCGTGCTCTCCCCCGCCGCGAGGGCGCTGAGCATGATTGCCCGGTGTGAGGCGCTCTTGTCGCCGGGCACTCGAATGGTCCCACTGAGCCCCGCCTGGGCTTCCACGCGACGCATCATCCCTCGCGCACCACTTCGAAGTCCTGGTTGGCCAATGCGGTCATGAAGCGAGCGGCCTGCAGCGCGTCAACGGCGAGCAGCAAGGTTCCCTTGTTTCCCTCGACGGAGTGGGCGATCTCGATGTCGAAGATATTGACCGACATCTCCGAAGCGGTCATGGTGACCTGGGCCAAGGAGCCTGGGCGGTCGGCAATCGAGGACTCTCAGATAGGCCATGTCCTCTGACGAGAGCGCACGACCCGGGAGCTGGCGACGTGCGAGCGCGGCACTGGTGAGGTTCGCCTCGAGGATGTCGCGATCACGCGAGTCCAGGGCGGCGCGGAGGTTGCGAAGCCGCTCCTCCAACGCCATTAAGGCCGTCGAGATGGCGTCATGGTTCTCGAAGAGGATGTCGGGCCAGATTGCGGGGTCGCCCGCTGCGATGCGGGTCATATCGCGAAATCCCCCCGCGGCGAGTTGCAAGAGTACGGCGTCCTCGCGCGCCGCGTCGGCCGCTTGGTTCATGAGGGCTCCCGCCAGAAGATGGGGCACGTGGCTCGCCAGGGCGACGAGGCGGTCGTGGTCACTCGACGACACCGCGACGACGTTGGCACCGATCTCGCGCAGATGGCCGTGCAGTCGGGTGTAGACGTCGGCGGGAGTGCTCTGTGTCGGAGTCAGTACCCACGTGCAACCTTGGAAGAGATCGGACGCGCGCACCCTTGAGCCCCCTCAGCTCTGATCCCGCCATCGGGTGTCCACCGAGGAATCGAGGATCGGTGACGTCGCTGAACGATGGCGCCCTTGACTCCCGCCACGTCGGTGACGATGAGTTCGCGATCAGGGAAGCGAGCCAGGTAGTCGAGCGCGACGCCGGTCACCGCGCCCGCCGGCGTGGCGATGGCGATCAGCTCCACGCTGGACGCGGCGGCGTTACCTTCGATGACCCCCGTCGACAACGCCGCCGCCACCACGTCGCTGTCCACGTCGCTGCCGGTCACCCGCCAGCCCGCTTCGCGCAGGGACATCGCGAGGGAGGCTCCGATCAGGCCGAGACCCACGACGTGCGCGTGCCTAGCGGAGGTCATCACGAAGATTCTGGGCGTCTCGCAAGTAGACGTGACGGATTTCGGCGCGCGTGCGCGTGGAGTAGGCGTGCATCATGACGCGGATACACCAGTCGTTTGGCCCCGGGCACGTCGATCTCGCTCGCGCACATCAGGGGAACGGTCTGAAAGCCAATCCCCCGCGCCGCCGCCGCGGGGAAGGCGGCGGTCAGATCCGGACTCGTGGTGAACAAGACACTGATGACGTCGTCGAGGTCGATCTCGTTGGCCTGGATCATGCAGGTGAGCAGCTCGCGGGTGGCGCCCGGCGATCTCCTCGGCGTCGTTGTGCTCGACCGTCGTTGCGCCGCGCAGCGCGCGAACCAGTGAATTTGTCATGACGGCATCGTAGATGCGATGTCGTCGGACATTCCAACCGCCTCCATTAGTCGGCGCACTTCACCCAGACTTAACTGTCGTGAGGAACCCGGAGTCAACGTGGGGTCCTGGATAGGACCGATCCGGTGCGCACCAGTCGTGTCACTTCGTGTCCCACCGCCGCGCACATGCGCCGCACTTGGCGGTTGCGGCCCTCGTGGATCACGATGCGCAACAGTCCCTCGGAGACGCGATGGACCTGGGCGGGGCTGGTGCGCCCATCGTCGAGTTCGACGCCATCACGTAATCGGCGGATGGCGCCGGGTGAGGGGTCGCCCTCGACGCGCACCAGATACTCCTTGGCGATCCCCGAGCTCGGGTGCGTCAGCAGGTGTGCGAGTCGACCATCATTGGTCAAGATGATGAGACCCTCGGTGTTCATGTCGAGGCGACCCACCGGAAAGATCCGCGCGCTCGAGGGGACCAGCGACAAGCACGGTGGGGCGGCCCTGGGGGTCTGAGGCGGTCGTGACGATGCCGGTGGGCTTGTTCAGGAGGTAGTAGACCTTGGACTCTGGGCGACCGGGGCCATGGAGCCGTCGACGCAGATCATCTGGGTCTCGGGATCCACGCGATTGCCCAGTTCGGCGACGCGACCATCGATGGTGACGCGACCTTCACTGATCAGGATCTCACAGGCCCGTCGCGATCCGTAACCGGCGCGCGCCAGCGTCTTCTGTAGGCGTTCGCCCTCGACCATCTACGCTCCGTCGAGGTCGTCGCCGACCGAGCTCATCTCGGCCACCAGCGCCTGGGCGGTTTCGAGGGGAACGAGGAAGTCCTCGATGGGCGGAAGGTCACCGAGTCGAGGCCAGTCCCATGCGGTCGAGGAACAGCTCGGTGGTGCCGTAGAGGATGGACTGGCCCGGACCCGGCGCACGCCCCACCTCTTCGATGTAGCCGCGCTGTTCGAGCAGATCGCACGACACCGTCGACGTTCACCCCGCGCAGTGCGGTGATCTGGGCGCGCGAGATCGGTTGACGGTAGGCGATGATCGCCAGAGTCTCGAGGGCGGCGGAACTCAGTCGGTGCGACACGTCGCGATTGGCGAAGCGAGTGACCCACTGCGCCACGTCGGGCGAGGACTGCATCACCCAGCCGCTGGCGAGTTCGGCGAGTTGAAATCCTCGCCTCTCCTCGGCGAACTCGGCGCGCAGGCCGCGCAGCACCGCCGCCACTTCGGCGGCGTCGGCTTCGGCGACGTCGGCCAGCTCCTCGGCCGAGATCGGCTCGAGCGCCACCGTGAGCATGGCTTCGAGTCGCTGTTCGAGCGAGGCGTCATCCCTCATATGAATCAATCCTTTCGAGGTCCAGGCGCGAGTCGACGTCGATCCACTCGATCTCCACGTCGCCGAAGGTGCCGCCCTGGCCGAGTTCGATGTGTCCGAGCTTGCAGAGCTCGAGCACCGCGAGGAAGTGCACGATGATCTCGATGCGCGTCTCGAGTCCGGCGGTCAGGTCGCGAAAGGAGATGCGACCCATCGCCGGCAGACGCTGGGCGAGCACGACGACGGTCTCGGCCACGGTGACGGCGTCGACGGTGACGTGGTTGAGGCGAACGACGGGCACGGGCTTCTCCTCGATCCCGCGCAGGTAGGCGGCGGCCAACTGCGCCGTGGTGACCCCGGCCAGGAGGTCCGGCGGTTGCACGACGAAGCCGTCGTCGATGCCGCGAAGGCGCGCGAAGGACTTAGCCGCGCGCTCGAAGAGTCCGACGAAGGAGTCGGCCAGGCTGGCGTAGGTCCGCAGTTCGAGCAGGCGCGCGAGCAGGACGTCGCGCTCCTCCCAGCCGACGAACTCCTCGTCGGGTTCGGTGCTGTCGCGACCCGGCAGGAGGCGCTGGCTCTTTAGCTCGAGCAAGATCGCGGCGATGAGCAAGAACTCCGAGAGTTCGTCAACCTCGAGGGTGATCGCTCGTCGCGCAGGGTGGCGACGAAGGCGTCGACCACCGGCGCCAGGGGAACGTCGAGAGATGTCGACGTCGTGACTGCTGATGAGTTGCAGGAGGACTTCGATGGGTCCGCTGAACGACGGCGTCGTCACGACGTAGGTCACGCCGCCAACTCTAGTAAATCCTCGAGCGTCCCCCTCCTCCTCTACGATTGGCCAATGCGCATCCTCTCGGGAATCCAGCCCTCGGGCTCCATGCACATCGGAAACTACCTCGGAGCGGTGCGCCAGTGGGTGGATTCTCAGAACCCCGACGCCTACTACTGCATCGTCGACCTGCACGCCCTGACCCTGCAGATCGAGCCCGCGGACCTGCGTGAGCAGACGCGTGGACTACCTGGCCGTCACTGCTGGCGGCGGGCCTCGATCCCGACGTCTGCACCTTCTTCATCCAGAGCCAGGTCCCCTATCACGCCCAGATGAACTGGCTGCTCGAGTGCGTGGCCACCTACGGCGAACTCTCGCGCATGACCCAGTTCAAGGAGAAGGCTCGCGCCAGGAGGGATACCGCGTCGGGCTCTTGACCTATCCGGTGCTGATGGCGGGCGACATCCTGCTCTACTCGGCGCAGCAGGTCCCCGTGGGCGACGACCAGCGCCAGCACCTCGAGCTGACCCGCGAGATCGCCGAGCGGTTCAACAATCGCTACGGCGAGGTCTTCACCGTACCCGTCGGCGTGCAGCCCGACGGCCTCGGCGCGGGTCATGGACCTCCAAGAGCCCACGCGCAAGATGTCCAAGTCCCTGGCGAGCCCCCTCGGGCTGATCTATCTCAACGACGATCCCCACGAGATCGACAAGAAGATCAAGAAGGCGGTCACCGACACCGACAATGAGGTGCGCTTGGACTGGGAGAAGAAGCCCGGCTGTCGAACCTGCTCGAGATGTTCTCGAGCTTCTCGGGCGAGACGCCCGAAGTCCGTCGCCGAGCGCTACCAACGATACGGGGACCTGAAGAAGGACCTCGCTGAGCTTCGTCATCGACCCTCGATGCCCATGCAGCGGCGCTACGCGAACTGCGCGCGCGACGAGGGCGCCCTGCAGAGCGCTGGCGCGCGCGCGGCGCCGAGAAGGCGTCGAGGTCGCTGGACCGCTCTACGAGCGCGCGGCCAGCGCGATGGGCCTCTAGCTCGTGCCGAGATTCATCCAGTGCAGCTCGAGGCTGTACGAGCCACGTCGTGCCGACGTGCAAGGTGAAGGCGTTCAAGATCAGCGCGACCATCACGAACGGGCAGAGCGCGAGCGCGCATCTGGTAGTAGCGCGGCAGGTGGCGCACGGGCACGAAGCGCTCGATGATCGCCGAGCCGTCGAGCGGCGGGATGGGCAGCAGGTTGAACACCGCCAGAATCAGGTTGACCATGCCGAGGTCGACCATGAAGGTGAAGAAGCGATGTTACCGTTGATCAAGAGTCGCGGCGTTGGCGTGGTGGATCTCGTAGCGCACGAAGAAGAAGGCAATGGCCGAGAGGACGATGTTGGTCGAGCGGCCCGGCGAGTGACACGTAGAGCGACTGCGAGCGGGGCTTGCGCAGGCGTGACGACGTTCACCGGCACCGGTTTGGCCCAGCCGAAGGCGGGCAGGCCCGTAGCGATCAGGAGGAACGGCAGCAGGATCGTGCCAAAGGGGTCGACGTGTCGTAGCGGATTGAGGGTCAGGCGATGGGCGTTCTTGGCGGTCGGGTCGCCGCAGAGGTTCGCGACGTAGCCGTGGCTGACCTCGTGCAGGATGATCGAGGGAATGATGGCGAGAAGATAATAGAAGGTATTCACGATCGGCATCGCCTCGTCAATCATGGGCTCGGGGGTGGGCGTTGGCGTAGGCACTCTGCATCGAGGTTATCGATACTGCGGTGTAGATCTGCGTCGTGGCAATCGAGGCGTGGCCCAGCAAGCTCCTGCACGACGCGAATATCGGCCCCGTGGGCCAGCATGTGCGTGGCGCAACTGTGGCGAAAGACGTGCGCGCTAATGGTGGAGCGGTCGATATCCGCCGCGTAGAGCCCGTGCGGAGATGATGAGGTCGATCCCCTGGCGCGAGAGCGGGCCGCCGCGGGCGTTGACGAAGACGTGGCGTGCGCTCGCGGCCGCGGGAACTCCGAGCGTCCGCCCGGCCGCGAGGTACTCATGTAAGGGCCGTCTTCAGTGTGCGGCCCATGGGCACCAGGCGCTGCTTGGAGCCCTTGCCGGTGACGCGAATGAGTTCCTCGTCGAAGTCGAGGTCCTGCAGGGCGAGACCGACCACCTCCGATACCCGTGCTCCGGTGCCGTAGAGCAGTTCGAGTAGGGCCCGGTCTCGCCGATCGACCGGCGAGTCGTTCGCGGCATCGTGTCGAGCAGCTGGACGAGGATCTCCTCGGGAAGCGGTTTGGGAAGCGAGCGACCTCGGCGCGTCGGGGTGACGTAGCGCACTGGGGTCGATCGTGAGCATGCCCTCGTCGACGCAGGAAGCCCCACCATCCCCGTAGCGAGGAGAGGGTGCGGGCGACGGAACTCGCCGCCCGAGTGTCGCGAAGCTCGTTGAGGTAGGTCTCGAGGTCCGCACTCGTCACCTCAGTGAGCGGCCTTGTGCTCCCCCACCAGATCCATGAAAGCGCGGATGTCGCGCCGGTAGGCCTCGATGGTCGCGCGACTGCGCCCCTTCTCGACCGTGAGCCACTGAAGATACTCACTCGACAGGGCGTCAGGAGCCGACATCGACCCCGAGATAGTGGCGTAGGCCGATCGTCAGGGTGGCGTCGTTGACGGCCCCGCTGTCGAGCAGGTCGACGCACTTGACTCGCGATCGAGCCACAACACCTCGCGGCGTTCTCCTCGGGACCGTCGGGCGCGCGACGTTGCGTCGTGAGGTCCTCGGGCCTCGAAGATGTGCATTACCTGGTCGGTCCAGCCCGGCGAGACGTAGACGGTCGCGATGAGTCGCCAGGACGCGGCCGTGACTCCCATCTCCTCGAGAAGTTCACGTTGTGCCGTGGAGAGTGGATCGCGATCGCCTTCATCGATGGTGCCGGCGGGGATCTCCCAGAGGACCTGGTCGACGGTCGCGCGATACTGTCGGACCAGTCCCACTTCGTCGTCGTCGTTGATGGCCACCATCGCGACCGCCCCGGGGTGCACCGCGATGTCGCGGGTGTAGACCTCGCCGCCGTGCGCGACGGTCCGGCGCTCAACGCTGAAGACGTACGACGTCAGCAGGGTCTCACGCGCAGACGATCGAGAAGTCGGTCGCTCACAGGGTGGCGTCGACGGTGTTCGGGTCGAGGATGTGGGGTTCACGACCCTCGGCGCGCACGCTCGCGGCGTCGATGAGACCACGGAACAACGGGTGGGGTCGGTCGGGACGCGATTTGAACTCGGGGTGAGCCTGCGTTCCCACGAAGAAGGGGTGCGCCGGGCATCTCCACGAACTCAACCAGTCGTCCGTCAGGTGAAGTGCCCGAACAGCGCATGCCGCTCGATTCGTACTGTTCGACGAAGCGCGAATTGAACTCGTAGCGGTGGCGGTGGCGTTCTGAGACGACGGTCGCGCCGTAGAGCGTCGGCGACCTGGGATCCTTCGGCCAGCATCGCCGGGCAGGCGCCCAGACGCATGGTGCCGCCGAGGTCGGTGACGTCCATCTGCTCTTGCATCAGGGCGATCACCGGCGCGGAGGTGGTCAAGGAGAACTCCGTGGAGTGCGCGTCGGCCAGCCCAAGCACGTGGCGGGCGAACTCGATCACCATGACCTGCATGCCCAGACAGATGCCGAGCAGGGGGATCTGGTGCTCGCGAGCGATCCGTGCGGTCGCGATCATGCCCTCGATGCCGCGCTCGCCGAAGCCACCGGGCACGATGATGCCGTCGAGTTGGCGCAAACGCGCCGCGTCGATCTCGGAGGGAACCCGTTCGGCTTCGAGCCATTCGAGTTGTGGTCGTGGCGCCCACGGCGAAACCCGCGTGGCGGATCGACTCGGCGACCGAGAGGTACGCGTCGGGCATAGTGACGTACTTGCCGACGATGCCGATGCGCAACGTCTTCGTCGTGTGGTGCACCCGGCGAACGACATCCTCCCAGGCCGAGAGGTCGATGGGGTGCTCCTCGAGATCGATGTTCATGATGTCGCACACGATGCGGTCAAGACCCTCGTGGTGCATGTTGAGCGGGATGTCGTAGATGCTCGGAGCGTCGACCGCGGAGATGACGGCGTTGTTGGGCACGTCGCAGAGCAGGGAGATCTTGCGCTTGAGTCCGTCGGAGATGGGCTGGTCGCTGCGACAGACGATCACGTCGGGCTGGATGCCGTGCGACCGCAATTCCGTCACCGAGTGCTGGGTGGGTTTCGTCTTTTGCTCACCCGAGGGCGCCAGGTATGGCACCAGGGTGAGGTGCACGTAGCAAACGTTTCCGCGACCCGCGTCGCGACGGAATTGGCGGATCGCCTCGAGGAACGGGATGATCTCCATGTCGCCCACGGTGCCGCCGATCTCCACGATGGCGACGTCGGCGCCCAGGGTGCTCGAGTCGGCGCAGATCGGTCCTTGATCTCATCGGTGATATGGGGAATGACCTGGACGGTCTTCCCCAGGTAATCGCCGCGGCGTTCCTTGGCGATGACCTTGGAGTAGATCGACCCGGTGGTCGTGTTGGACATGCGCGACAGCGACTCGTCGATGAAACGCTCGTAGTGACCGAGGTCGAGGTCGGTCTCTCCCCCGTCGTCGGTGACGAAGACCTCACCGTGTTCGCCGGGGTTCATCGTGCCGGGATCAACGTTGAGGTAGGGGTCAAGTTTGCACATCGTGACTTTGAGGCCACGTGACTTCGAGAGGCGACCCAGGGAGGAGGCCGTCAGGCCCTTGCCGAGGGAGCTGGAGACTCCTCCGGTGACGAAGACATATTTCGTCATTCGGTATCGAGTTCCTTCACGGAACTACATACTAGTCCCGGGGTGTCTCTCGAGTGATGAACTAAGCGACTGATTCGAGCAATCTGCGCGCCAACGCGTGTGCTTCGTCGCTCATGGCGTCGCCCGCGAGCATTCGGGCAATCTCGCGCACTCGCTCCTCACCCGTGACTTCGCGCACCCGTGGTGGTGGTCGATCGCCTGCGCGACAGTCTTCTCGATGACGAAGTGGTGCGCGGCCTTGGCCGCCACGGACGCCAGATGGGTCACGGCAATCACTTGTTGGGTGGCGCCCACTTCTCGTAGACACTCGCCGATCTGTTGAGCCACTTGACCCCCGACGCCGGCATCCACTTCGTCGAACACCGCGACCAGGCCATCGTGCGCCGTCTCGAGGGAGAGCGCGAGCAGGACCCGGCTGAGTTCTCCCCCACTGGCGAGTGACTGCAGGGGGCCCTCGGGCCAACCGGGATTGGGCGTGAAGAGTAGCTGGACCTCGGAGCCGTCTACACCCTCGACCACGAATCGCAACGCGGCGTGGGGCAGCGCCACTCGGGGCAACTGCACCCTGCACCCGCTCAGTCAAGGAGCTCGCCCGGCCCTCTCGCGCGCCTGGCGGACTCGAGACGCGAGTTCGTCATGACGGCCACTCAACTCGACCAGACGTGCATCGAGCGCGCTCGAGGCGTTCCTCGGCATTGCGCGAACTCCTCGATGCGGGCCGACATCTCGTTGCGCTGACGTATCGCAGCCTCGAGTGAACCACCGTATTTGCGCGCCACCTGTTGCAGCAGCGCCGCTCGTTCCTCGAGTTCGGCGAGCGTCTCGGTGTCGAAGTGGTCGGGCTGGACTCGTGCAGTGAGTTCGTGCACGTCGGCGCGCGCACTCTCGAGCAGTCCTGACAGGTCGTCTCGGAGGTCGTCGACGCCCGCGCCCCGGGGCAGGCGCGCGATGGCGCGAGCCAAGAGGGTGAGTACCGCCTGATCAGAGTCACCATCGAGCTGCTCGATCACTGCGAGTAGTTCGCTCTGGGCGTCGCGCAAGGTGCTGAGGCGGGTCAACGTCATCCAGCACCTGCGTCAAGTTCGTGCGGATCTCGTCAGTTGGGCACTGGTCAACTCCTGACACTGGAAGTTCAAGTAGTCACGCTCTCGTTCACGAGTGCTTGCGTCGCCGCCGAGCGCTGACCGCTCACTGGTGAGGGTTGTTATCTCGCGGCGAACGTCGTCGAGTTCATCGGTGCGAACCTTTCCGGCGGCATCGATGATGCGAAGAATCTCCTGTCGGGACCGCAGCGACAGTGAATCGTGTTGCCCGTGGATGACGATGACACGATCTGCGGTCTGGTGCAACAGTTCGGCGCTCGAGGGGGCTCCATCAAGTGTTGCCCGCAGGCGCCCGGTGGGTGATGCCTCGCGGGCGAGGAGCACTTCACTCCCGTCATCGAGGGAGAAGAGCGCGACGGCGCGCGTGTCGGGGCTCACCGCGTAACGAGATGCCGCCGCATCGCCGCCGAGACACAGTTCTAACGCTCCGAGCAGGAGGGTCTTGCCAGCGCCCGTCTCTCCGGTCAGAACATTGAACGCCGGACCGAACTCGATGCGGGCCTCTTCGATGACCCCGAGGCCTCGGGCGTAGAGTTCGACCAGTTGCGCCTTAGGCATGGCCCTCTCGGAGACTCTGACGCAGTCGTACGCCGAGTTCGAAGGCGCCCGACGACACCACCTTGACGGGGGTCGGACTCTTCTGGACCAGTACCGCCTGGCCTGGTTCAATCACGCCGATCTCGGTCCCGTCGGCGACGACCGCCGCTGGCTTCTTGTGGGCCACCAGGCGAACTGTCTTGTCGGCGTCGACCACAATGGAGCGGTCAATGGTGAAGTGCGGAGCGATCGGCGTGATGATCATGACTGACAACGACGCGTCGACGACGGGGCCGCCCGCTGAGAAGTTGTAGCCAGTGCTGCCCGTTGGTGTTGAGACGAGGACACCGTCTGCGGAATACGTCAAGTATTCGTCATCGCCGACGTAGGTGCGTACTCGTACCATGTGTCCCACCCGTTGGCGCTCGATGACCACGTCGTTCAGGGCGAAGTCGCTGGCGCTACTTGATCCCTCGATGGAGATGGCCAGAGCGAGGCGCTCGACCACGCGCGCGGAACCGAGCGACTCCTTGACCGAGGCGACGATTTGGTCCGAAGGCACGTCGAGGAGGAATCCCATGGTGCCGAGGTTGACCGGCAATACCATGGCGTCGTGTTCGTGGGCCAGACGCGCGGACCGCAGGAATGTGCCGTCACCCCCCAGACTGACCACCAGTGTCGCCGCGTCGATATGTGGCGAGTCTCCTTGGTCGAGAAAGTGCGTCGACGATTCAATGCCGAGATCTCGTAACCCGACAACCGCTTCTTTCGCAAGTTCGAGTGCGTCAGTGCGATTGGAGAACGCTGTGAAAAGTATGTTGGTCACGTATTACCTCGTGGCTAATGGTAGCGACTGAGCCTTGGCAACTCGAAATGGATGTAACTACCCCCACGATCCCCGTGGGGATCTGCATCTCCAGATGGAATGAATCGGTGATTGCACATCAATTGTTGCCATAGGTACTGGTGAGCGTCACGATCGTGTCACGGACAGGAACTTTCTATGGATCTACACAGGTGAGTCTTATCTCGAACACAAATTTTCGTCATCTCACCTTAACGTCCGGCTTTAGTCTGCGGATGTACCTCGAGTACCCACGCTTGGTAGGAGGAGTGTCCATGAGAATTGGTCTGTTTGGATTCGGAAAGACTGGTCGCAACGTCGCGCGGTCCATTCTCAATAGTGACGAGAGCTCGCTCGAGTGGGTGGTCCGCAAATCTGTCCACCCCTCGAGAGGATCCTTGGCCGACGTGATCGAGCGCAGTGACAGTGGAGAGAACCGTATTTTCTCGAGTGTGACAATGCCCATCGACACGCTCCTTGATTCTTATCCCGTGGACGCCATCGTGGACTTCTCCAGCGCCCAGGGACTGCAGTACTACGGCCGCGCTGCGGCCGCGCGCGGCGTGCGCATCGTGACGGCGATATCGAACTATCCCGGTCAGGAACAAGAGACCCTGCGCTCACTGAGCACCGAGACCGCCGTGCTGTGGTCGCCCAACATCACGGTAGGGGTGAATTTGCTGATTCTTGCGGCCAACCTCCTGCAGATGATCGCTCCTCACGCCGATGTGGAGATCGTCGAGGAGCATTTTCGGTTGAAGAAGGGGATGTCGAGTACCGCAAAGATCATCGCCAAGTCGCTGGGCGTGTTGGAATGCGACGTCAAATCGTTGCGAGCCGGTGGCATCGTAGGGACCCACGAGGTGGTCTTTGGCTTCCCATCCCAGACGGTACGACTTCGACACGAGTCCGTCAGCGCCGAGGCCTTCGGCGAAGGCGCACTCTTCGCTGCGCAACAGATGGAATTCCTTTCTCCCGGTTTCTACACCATGGAAGACCTGTTGATTCCGGCCTTCATCGAAAACGCCCGCAAGTTGCAACCTCGGGTGCTCGCCATCAATTCCTAGTGGTGTGACCACGACCGCCGGGGGATCTAGCCGGCGTAGGTCCCTGCGGTGTCAGGGAACATGGCGCGGGTGATCTTGAAGTTCGACACGTCGGTCGTTCCATCCGAGTGCAAATTGATGAGCGCGTCGCGCATGGCCTTCTCGATTCCCACCTCGAGCATCGCGCCGTAGCCGCCGTGCAATTCCATGGCGTTCTGACAGACCTGGACAATTTCGTGTGAGGCAAAGACTTTCACCATGTTGCACAGTGCATCGGCATCGGGTGAACGCTCATCGACGGCGAGCGCCGCGTGGCGCAGTAATGCAGCGACCGCCTCCAGCTTCGTGGCCATTGCCGCGATGCGCACGGCGACCGCCTGGTGCTGGATGATGGGTTTACCCCCCTGGACACGCTCGTGCACGAATTTGACGGTCTCCTCATAGGCGCCGATGCCGATTCCCAGGCTCTTGGCGGCCACCAGGACCTTGCCGGGACGAAAGTAGATGCCCGCTTTGCCCAGGGCGTCATTGAGGACGAGGAGGTGGTCGGCGGGCACGCGGACGTTGTCAAAGACGATCTCGCCATTGTTCATGTAGCGCCCACCCATTGTCTCGTTGCAACGAGTGACTTCAAGTCCCTGGGTTTCGCGCGGCACGAGGAAACTGGATGTGCCTTGAGCCATGCCGACCGAGTCGTCGGTATTGGCGTAGACCACGTAGAGCGCCGCGTCGTAGCCATTGGAGATGAACTGCTTGCGCCCGTTGATTACCCAGGTATCGCCCTCGAGTTGTGCACGCGTGTCCATATTCACCTCCGGCACGTTGTAGGGCAGCCAACGGTCCGAGGCTCCGCGAGGCTCCGTGAGGCAATGGGCCATGAGGAACTGTGGCTCGGACATGTAGCGCCCGAACCAGTATTCCTGTAAGTGCGGTGGGGCAAACTGAGAGATGAGCACGGATATCTTCCAGTTCTGAACCAGTTTGTCGGCGAGACCCGACTCTCCGCGGGCGATCTCAGTGGCGATGATCGCGAGTGTCTGGGACAGGGTTGCGGGGTCGAGGTCGATGCCGCCGAATTGTTCAGGGACGCCCAGAGAACGTAGACCAGCCGCGTCAGCCTGCTCGAGGATATTGGGATCGAGGCGAGCCATGGGGTCCATGTCCCATTCGCGCGTGCGATTCTGTTGGATGAAGGGAATGACGACTGTGTCCACGTATCGGCGTGTCGTGTCACGCATCATGCGCTGTTCGTCGGTCAGGTACCGGTCTTGAAAGTACATTTCCCCCCCACGTCATGAGTTCTCTCAGCACGACGAAGGACCCCCCTCGCCACCGTCGAATCTACCTAGGTCCTTTCGTCCCACGTGAGCCGCTGAGAAGAATTAAGGGGTCACCCAGCCAAATCCTTCGAGGCGACGATTCTGCGAGGAGGTCGCCGCGTCCCAGGGGCTTCCGCACCTTGACAGTCTCACCGTTGCGCCGGTGCCCAGCGAGTTGAGCAACGGGGTGTTGGAGGTCGGTTCTACGAGTCACGAGAAGCGGCTAAGTGTGCGGCGACGTCTGGTGAGCGCCGACAACCCCCAACACGAAGGGATACTTGTCGCTAGCGTCAGGGAGGACTGGAGGAATCTCGTTGTCTAGTTGGAGCACAGAAGAACTACTCGATGCCCTCGCGTCTTTCGACCAGAGCGACGTGGGCGATGACTTCGTCGAGGTCTCGACCGTGGACTATCGACTTCTCCGATTCCCGGAACATTTCCTCTCACCGACGTTGCCCGCGGCCCAGATCGTCTCGTCACGCACGTCGAGGTCGCTCGCTGACGTGTTTGACGAGATCGCGGCACTGGTGCGCTCGTGGGGACTTGACACCTTTCACTGGTGGGTGAGCCACGCGACGTATCCGGCGGAGACTGAAGAGTTTCTTCTGGGCCGAGGAGGAGTCGTGAGCGACACGATTCAGATCCTGGCGCGCGAACTCGGTGACGAAGTTGACACGGGTACGTCCTTCGATGGTATTCACGTCGAACTTGTCTGCGACGAGCGGTCGCTTCGCGCCGCGAGCGAGGTCGAGATGCGCGGTTGGATGCGTTCGTCACCGGGCGCGGAGGTTCTGGAGCGTCAACTGAGCGAAGTCATTAGGGACCTCGAAGAGGCCACTCGTTTTCAGTTCGTGGCGTTCATCGAGGGAGAGCCAGTGTCAACTGGATGTTGCCGAGTTGACGGCGAATTTGGACGACTGTACGGCGCGGTGACATTGCCCGAATTCCGGTCGCGCGGGGCATATCGGGCAATCCTTTCCGCTCGCCTTCGACAGATTCGCGAGGTCGGCGCGACGATAGCCCTGACGAGGGGGCGAACTCTGACGTCCGGGCGTATTTTGGTGAGGGCCGGCTTCACTGTTCATGGTGAGGAGAAGTGTTATCGCCTCATGGCGAACTAACAGCACCGTTGCAGAGTCGAATGTCGTGAGGGCTCTACCAACGGCGTTGGTCGGTTGGTCAGTTGGTTGCCTTGGGCCGGGCGTGACGAGTGGGCAAGCAGGGGTTGTTGATTGGTGGACCGGAATTTTGCCAGAGTCCGTGATTGACGGATCAGTCTCGGCGGGTGAAAGGGACACCCCGTGTCGGTCGGCCTGGATCCACCCAAGGTCCTCTCGCCTCACTGGCGCGACGCCACGCATCCATTCCCGTCCGGCCAGCGGAATCGGCGTGGTGATACTTCACCCCCGCTAGGACTCCTGCGGCGTAGTCGTCGAGCAATTGTGCGTCTGGTTCCTTCCAACCGTTGGCCAAGGCCCATCGGCGAAGCAAGAACGGGGGGAAGTCGTAACCGTTCTGTTTTAGATGCGAGAAGGTTGAGATTGCAGCGTCGCGCGAGTGGCGATCCTGCATGCCGTGGTACTGGCGGAACTTGTCCTTCAGCCGTGGACCGCGGCGGCGGTAGACGACCTGCGTCATCGTCTCGAGTGCCGCAACCACCACCGGGTCTAGGGTGCGTACCCCAGAAGGAATGTCGTCGCCCACCCGTCCACTATGCCGTATTCGCTGCCTCGCGGTGCCAGCACATCACAGTTGGCCGGTCTACGGTGTTCCTCGCCCCTCGACGGAGAACGAGGTAGGCCGCCGCCTCGTATTACGCACGGGCATCTCCCTCGCTTCACGTGACGTCGCGATGACCCGCACTTCCCACCGAGTGGCATCGTGTGCCACGATGTCCGAGTGACGGACTGGACAAGATTCGAGTCTCTCGTGTTGGAGGGCGCCGCCGAGCCGACTCAGGGTTGGGACTTCTCGTGGCTCGACGGCCGAGCAACCGAGGGCCGACCATCGTGGAGGTATCTGGAGAATCTTGGCACCCGGATGGCGAGGGCGAGTGCTGTCCTGGACCTTCAGACGGGCGGCGGAGAACTCTTCGCGCAGGTGCTGGGCCGAAGTGTGGAGCGTCCCCAATTTCTCGCGGCTACCGAGTCATGGCTGCCCAACATTGAGGTTGCGCGGCGAAACCTTCATCCTTTTGGCGTGACGGTTGTGAATACGCCTGACGAGGGCGCGGTGCCCTTCGAGGATGAATCCTTTGAACTGGTCTGTAGTCGACACCCCACCGTGGTGGTCTGGAAAGAGATTGAACGGCTGTTGAGGCCCGGCGGGATCTATTTCTCCCAACAGATTGGTGCGGGAACCAATAGTGAACTCGCTAATTTCTTCGTTGCGCCACGGGAACTTCCTGAGAATCAGAAGATGCAACGGATGATCTCGCGTGCCACGGAGGTGGGTCTAAAGGTCCTCGATGCTCGAGAGGAGTCGTTGCCGGTGGCCTTCTTTGATATTGGAGCGGTCGTCTACTTTCTGCGCAAAGTCATTTGGACAGTGCCCGATTTTTCGGTCGACAAGTATCACGATCGTTTGATGGATCTTCATGAACGGATCGAACGTGACGGAAGTTTCACTTCGCATTCTCAGCGAATCATCCTCGAAGTGGAAAAGCGGATCTCATAGGGTTCGTCGAGCGCATCGTGGGAGGAGCATCGACGAGCCGTCATTGGTAGTCGGGACTAAGAGGGGCGCGGTGGCAGCCCTGAGTATGTTGGGAGAATGGGAACAAGATTGGCGGCTGTGTTCTACGTAGTGGTGATGATTGTCGTAGTTGTCGGCGTGGATCTCCTCTTCTTCAGACACCACGTCACGGAACGACTCATCGCCAACGTGGGAATTGTCATGGTGTTCGTAGCGTTCTATCTGACGTACCTTAAACATCGTTAGCGACGTTTCGAATCTCATCGGGCACCTCGGTGCACCAGTGGTGCAGAATGAACGGACTCCGACCGAGGACGTGGCCATGAAGTCGAATTGATCTCGCGAACCACTGCCTCACGTGAATCTCAGAGATGATCGCGATACGGAGCAGGCTTTCCCCGATGAATTGAACTCACCAGAAGTCGGCGGCGGTTGGCACAGTTTCGATGATCCGCCCGATCAGATTCTTCGCGGAGCGAACTTTGGCGGAAGTGGTCACGTCGTTGAGTTCGAGGATGGATCCTGAGTGGGCTTCGTGCCATGGATACGAGTCCCCTTCGGACCCAGTGCGAAGAGTTTGGCGCGGTCGATAGGAATCAAGATTCTTTCCACCTTTCGCCGACAACATTATGGTTCTACGGCCCAGCCCACTCTCGCCCAGCAACTCATCGCTCGTTCGGAGGCGAACCGAGTTCAGGCGGACAACGATCCGGAGAATATTACGGAGCAGCGTGCGCTACTGCGTGCCGACTCTACACGAGAGGGTGTTGCTCGCTAGGCCCAGTGGCGACGAGGAGTCTGGCACGATCGCGACGTTTTCAGCCTGCTCCGGGAGGATCTGCTTGGTCGAATTCCGCGGCTCCACAATGTGTGGCGACGCAAGGTCGATCGCCGGCATACAGGGACGGCGAACGCCGTGAGCTGAACGCAACATCACCGCTGGTAGGAAATTCGAATCACGCTAGCTTCGATGACGTGCCCGTCTTTCGCTGAGCGGGTCCGGAACAGGAGCGCACCTTGTGACGTCGAGGATCGAGGGAATGATACTGAGGTGGTGAAAGGACGCATGACACCCATGGAACCGCCCATGACCGTTGTGACTTTCAACGGTGCGAGACTCCCATCCTGGCGAAAATCAACATTGACAACTGCTTCGTAGGCGGTACTACGACCTCGGAGGGTCACTGGAGAAGAAATTGCCTCGGATGTTGTGGGGGCGGTCACCTGGATGTCCGCGCAGGACGCGCCGAGTACCCACCATGAGTTGGCCGTCGTCAGACGGCGCACCAGAATCGTGGTGATGGGACCAGTCGGCGTGGATCTGACGGGCACTTCTCCTGAACGGCTGTCGCCCTGTTGGAAAGAGCCCACTATGGGATTGAGGAATCCCAAGTAGATGGTCGCGAACTCCTGCGCCGCACGAACGGGCTCTGCATATCTGGTCGTGGACGAGACAAAGGGCCATATCGCGGTGTCGGGCTGGGCGACTGGGACAAGAGTGCTCGTGGTCAAGGGCGGCGCGCTCGGAGATGAACCCCAGAGGCGTCCCACCAGGACTCCCAGTGCGCCCACCACGACGAGCGACACGACCACTTTGGTCACCATGTTTTTGCCCATACGAACAGTGTCGTGCGTCCAGCGTGGTGCTAACAGGGTCCAACGTCATGAAGGACTGCCACGTCGGTTGGAGTTACGACATCGGACTCGACGGCTGCGCCCGACTGGACGCAGCGACGGCCCACGACACGAGGGCTGTCGCGCAACTCGATCCCCGGCCGACAACACTGCCAGAAGTGCTCTAATTCGGGGTTCGAGTCTCTGGTCGTCCATCGAATCGTATGACACGTCACCCCCACGTTGGTTGGACAACAAAGAGAGTGCCCCCTGTCGTTCGTCCTGGCCGCGGCAGACACGGGCTACGCAGCTTTTGATCACCGCGCCGTGCGAATTGCGGTGGCGAACGAATGGCAGCAATCGTGTGCGCCAGTACGACGTGGCGATCCACGCCGCCGTGCCGGCCGCCATCTCGCCGATTGGAGGACAGAAGGGGCGGTAGTCCGCCTCACGGATCGACGGCAGGGCGATTCGAAGGGATCGACTCTATCGTCACTGCCGATTCTGCCTTCGCCACACCAGACGGAGGCCGGTCCAGTACTCATCGATGGCACATACCTTGTTATCGACGAGCCCCAGGGGAAGTGCGACCTGCCGCACCACGTGGTCGGTGATGTCGTTCGAGACTCCCGACGTCTTCTTCGGCCACGCGACCCACAGGGCGCCATTTGGAAATATCGACTGGCTGAGGGTCTCGATATCACGACGAAGTAACTCTGCCCGCGTGACGAATACCATCACGACGTCCGCTGGCGCTATCGCTCGGCGGCGCACGACCACTTTAGGAGGTACTTCGACAGAGAAGGTTATAGGTGCTCGAAGAATCACCAACGTCGAGTTAGGTTTGACCCCTAACTTCGTCGCCAATGGGGTTCCGGTGAAATCTGCCACTTGGACATTCTGTCAGCGCAGAATTTCACAGTCGAGACACGCAATCAGAGGTGGAATGCGAGTCCCGCGCGAAATTGTGTTCCGTGTTCTGTGTTCGAGTGTCGGGTTACGAGGCAGTTCTCCACTGGAGGGAGGCGGCAACCGGGGAAAAGGTGACTAGGGTGCCGGTTCCCGCCCGAGGTCGTTTCCGTATCTGGACGGTTCTCGATGGCCCGTGGTGCCGAGTATTCCCTTCTTCGGTGGCGCCCGTGCGAATGGAGAGGTGACGGCGGATTATCACTAATTCTCACCGCGAGTTTGCGCGATGCCCGAGGCAATGAGCAACGCACCAACGACACCTATTCCCGCGACGCCAATGATCAATCCGAACGAGGAGACGAGTAGGACTACTGCTCCCGCCACGATGGCGGCGATACCCCGACGAAAAGAGTGTTGACGAAAACGGACCAATAGATCAACTGATCCGATCAACAGACCTATCCCCAATACTGCGGCAACTATCGAAAACGACACGGGATCGCGTTCGAAGAGGGTGAGGGCTGGCGGATTGCCGATATATGTGTGGCCATTGGTTGTGATCGACGTCGTGCCCAAGGGTGCTCGGAGGTGGTAACTAAGAAGTAAGGCAATCGCTACGAGTGACCACAGCAACGCTAGACCCATAAACAACGACGCAAGTCCGAGGGGCCTGCTGACGCCATCCGACCCCTCGTCAATCCTCGGCGGTGTTGTCACCCTGCGAATCTAGCCACCGAAAGTCGCAGGCACCCCGATCACAGTGGGAACGGGACGATGGCACATTCGAAGTCCGCGTGCCGAAGCCGTTGACACCATTTGTGGTGCGAAACAATGATTCGACATTTCAATTGGCGTCGATGGACCGTCGATGCCCGCCGCCGGTCCTCTCCGGGGAATCGAATCAGCCGTCGTTCAACTGGCCGAACCAAGCGACGGATCTACGAGCCGCATTGACCGCCTCGTCTTCGAGAGTGAATTCTCTGTCACAGAAATAATGAAGCGGCGTCCATGTTCCCAAATCTTCGGGGTCTCTACGAAATTCCTCGTAACCGAATGTCCCATTTGGTCGGACGAAGATATCAACGCACCGATCACCACCGAAGGTCTGGATGCTTGATATCACGGTCCACGATGGATCGAGACGTGAGGACATATTGAGGATGCTACCTATTTTGATGTCGGTGGCCCTATCGATTGGTCCGCGAGCGTATGGGACGTGGCACGACGGATGGAACATCCTTCTTGTTGGAGGTGGATCGAGTCCCCTCCATCTCGCGACGCACGTGCGAGCATGGGTGGATGGACGATGTGCGTGTTGCATTTTTGGAGGCCGCCGCTGGAGCCACCAATCTTCTCGAGCGATCTCAGGTAGCTGAGCACTGGAACGAGGAGAGCATCCTCGTAGGATTCACCGTCTCAGGACTGGCGGGTCATTTGCTCCGAGGTATCAAGACTGTTGAAAAATACCTTGACGGCTCCAATCCCGATGGTGAATCCATCGGTGCTGGGGAATACTACGTCTCGATTGGCATCACCGCCGACACCTCTTCGCCCCTCAATAGCGACGTCCGCTCACGGGGAAATGAGGAGGCGACAATCGGCAGCGAAGCCGTGGCGACAGAGGCACAGGCCTTACTCACCCGCCTTCGCACCCGCTTGGTGACCGAGGATTCCGAACGCCGTATCGAGGTCCTTGGTGCACTGGTCATCACGCTGGATGAATATCTGCGGACCCGTGTCGTGGAACTGGTCATCCATACCCAAGACCTGGCTCTCAGTGTGGAGCTACCCGATGCAGCGCACGTCGCACCGGCGGTGGCCACTGTGGCGATCAACACTCTCGTGGACCTCGCTCGCCTTCGTCACGGCGATGCGGCGGTGTTGCAGGCCCTCGCCCGACGCGAGCGCGACACGGTGAACGCCCTTCGTGTCCTGTAGTGGATCAAGGACCCCGCACATTATCTTGAGTTCATTGAGTCGGGCGCTCCTGAACGAAATGTTCCGCGGTTCGCCCTCGGAAGAATGAACTACGGGGTGTTGGTGTCGAAGACGGGACTTGAACCCGCACGCCCATAAGGGCACCAGCCCCTCAAGCTGGCGCGTCTGCCATTTCGCCACTTCGACGTGGGTATACGAGTCTAGCCGACGGCCTGAGGTTGAGGGCGTCACCGTGGTGGTGGTGGACGGAACGAGATGCCCCAGTTAGTAATTTGGTCGACGAGCCCATTCAGCGAAAGCGAAGGAACGACATTGGCGACGCGCCCCGAGCATTCGGTCAACGAAGGAACCGTGTAGAAGGGGCGGACCCAGAAATTGGTCAGAATTCGGTGGTCGATCTTGAGCCACGTCTGACGCGGCAGTGGCGGGGTTGAAAGTGCCCTGGGCCAACAATGAAGAGCTGGTGGGTCTGCGGCGAGCTGAACGCCCGAAGGATAGGCGTCGATGTAGGGGGTGTGGTCCCAGGAACGTGCACTGATCCACGGCGTCGTCGACGTCGGTCGGTCGAAGATCGCGACGTCGACGGTACCCGTCGGCGGCCATGGTCGCGGCCAGCGCGTCCGAAGGCGCGTCGTCTAGTCGCACGCGCGATTCCCTGGGCCCTCCACTGTTGTGCGACGAGGGCGGCGGTGGCTGGTCGAGTGGTGCTCGGTCCTACGGCGACAGCATGAGACGCGGAGCGCCCGCTGAGTGATGTCGCCAACCCGCGAGAGTCGTGACGTAGCCCGGCGTGGTCGAGATCGTCTGGGCGCACGACGCGGCAGTCTTGTGAGGGGTCGACCAGGCCGTGGCATTGGACGACCGTGGGTTTTACCGTCGTGCAGAGCCGACGGGTAGTCGACCTGGCCCTGGGAGAACAATGCCGACGTGGGCACCGAGGGCGTGAAAGTGAAGGAGCCGAAGAGATGGTCGAGAATGGCCTTGCGGTCGAGCAACCACGACAGAGCGGTGCGCATCGAACGATTGCCGGTGCGTCAGCGCCGTGGGGACTGAAGGTCAACTCCACAATGTCACTGGAATTGGCGAACTGACCCACGTAGCGCGGGTGGGCCACGAGGTCCTCCACCAGCGACTTGGTCGCCACGGGTGCGTAGCCAACGAAGTATTTGATGCGACGTGCCGGGCAGTACGTCGTGGAGGTGATGATAATTCGGTGGAATCGGTTGTAGTTGATCGTCCATTCGCGGTTGGCCAACAAGCACGATGCGATTCGGCGTGGCACTCTGGACCAGGTAGGGTCCGAGCGAGGGTTGTGTCTCGAGTTGGCTGATGGCGCACGACCGCGTCGGTCCCGATTGCTCGACGTCGTGAAAGAGGAGGTTCCAGTCGGCGAAATCGCGTGGCGAAGGTCGCGGTGACCGAGGTGTGGGTCTTGTTGACACGGCCATCGAGGCGATGGCGCGGTAGCCATCGCCGTTGATGCTCTGCAAGCCGGCGCGCGCTGCGCCACCACGAGATCAGGTCACTGACGCCGAAATGGTCGCCCGTTGCTCCAGTTCATTTTCGGGATCGACGCTGTAGACGACGTTCTCGGGGTGCAGCGAGATGAGTTCGGCCGAGATGATTGCCCCGCCCTCCCCCGAGAGCACGTTCGTCGGGCCCGGCCAGAAACGCCGACGGGCGTATGAGGTCGAGGATCGCCGCAGGTCGAAGCGGCGATGGTCGGGGCTGAGAACGCTGCAGCCATTGAAGGGGCCGGTAGCGCCAGCGTCAAGGTGGAAGTGGCGGGGTTCGCGGGACCCGCGGCCACCGGCGGTTTGCGATAGGCCAGCAGCGTCGCGGCGACCACGACGAGCCCCGAGATGACGACCACCAGGGCGACCCGGCGACCAGATCCGCGAGGGATCATGGTCGCTACTGCAGACGCAGGTCGAGAGTCAGCGTGGCGAAGGTGAAGACAAGGGCGACGGCGATGGTGATGCGGTCGAGATTGCGCTCAACCACGGTCGATCCGGCGGCCATGGAGCCCACCGATCCACCCATGAGGTCCGAGATTCCGCCCCCGCGTCCCGAGTGCAGCAGAACCAGAAAGATCAAAGCGATCGCCGAGGCTGCCTCAATAACTATGAATGACCACGTGAACATCACGACCTCCGATTAGCGCTTGCCATCGTAGCAGTCGTTGGCGGCCTGGGCGATCGCGAGGAATGATTCGGCCTTGAGCGACGCCCCACCGACCAGGAATCCGTCCACGCGACCCTCGTTCATCAGTGTCGCGGCGTTGTCGGCGTTGACCGAACCACCGTAGAGAACGCGTGCCTCGCCCAGTGACAGCGACGCCGCCACCGTGCGGATGTGCTCGGTCATCTCACGGACCTGTTCGGTGGAGGCGGTGAGGCCCGTGCCGATGGCCCAGACCGGCTCGTAGGCGATCGTCACCAGGGGGCGCGACTTCTCATCGAGTCCCGCCGAGCGCGGCGTGCAGTTGGGCGGTGACGAAGTCTCGGTGGTGGCCCTCGGCTTCGCGGACACTCAAGTTCTTCGCCCACGCACAACACCGCGTTGAGGCCCTGGCGTACGACGGTCGCGCAATGTCTGGGCGACGACCTCGATCGGTCATGGCGTACATCGCTCGACGTTCGGAGTGGCCCACGAGGACCCACTTGACGTTGAGTCGCTGCAGCATCGAGACCGACACCTCGCCGGTGTGGGCGCCGGCGTCGTGCACGCTGACGCGTGCTGGGCACCGACCTCGAGGGCGATCGCGTTCGGATTCGACGACCGAGGTGACGCTGCGGATGTCGACGAAGGGCGGCACCACGACGAGATCCACGTGTTCGAGGGGCTTGTTCTTCAAGACCACACCCAATCTGTTGGATGAGATGGACCGCTTCGACGTAGTCGAGGTTCATCTTCCAGTTGCCGATGACGAGGGGGCGATTCATGACTGGTTCCACTTGCTTTCACGTAATGCCGCGATGCCGGGCAGGTCGCCGAGTTCGACGAATTCGAGGCTCGCTCCCCCACCGGTCGAGACGAAACTCACCTGGTCCTCGAGGCCGTAACCCTGGATCGCCGAGACCGAGTCGCCCCCGCCGATGACCGATACCGCCGATGAGGCCGCGACGGCTCGTGCCACCGCTTCGGTACCCGCACTCAGACGCGGATCTTCAAAGACGCCCATCGGTCCATTCCAGAGGATCGTGGCGGCGTCCGCGATGATCGTCGGAGAACGTCGCCGCCGAATCGGGTCCGATGTCGAGTCCCTGATAGCCGTCGGGGATATTCTCGCCCCATTCGAGGACCTCTTCGTCGCCGCCGCTGCCGAAGGGTACCCCCTCGGCGAGACCCCGCGCGTCGGAGGGGATGACGATCTTGCCCTCCGCCATGAGCTCGCGCGCAAACCTCGAGGTACGAGGCGTCAAAGAGGGAAGAGCCTATCGAACGACCCTGCGTGGCCTCGAAGGTGTAGGCCATGCCGCCCCCGATGATGACCTGATCAGCCTTGTGCGAGAGGACTTTGACGATGCCGAGCTTGTCCTTGACCTTGGCCCCACCCACGATGGCGACGAAGGGTCGCGCCGGCTCCTCCAGAATCGAGGTGAGGGTGGTCACCTCACGTTGCAGGTTGGGACCGGCGGCGCTGGGCAGCAGCGTGGGAGGAATCATGATCGATGCGTGTTCGCGGTGTGACGCGGAGAATGCCTCATTGATGAAATAGTCGAACCCCTCGACCAGGGCAGCCCCGAATGCGGGGTCGTTGGTCTCCTCACCTGGATTGAAACGCAGGTTCTCGAGTAATTCGACGTCCGGACACAACTGCGCGAGACGGCGACGGACAGGGGCGACGGAATACTTCTCCACCACCTGACCGTTGGGGCGCCCGAAGTGGGTGCAGGCCACAACCGTCGCACCCTTGGCCAGGAGTTCCTCGAAGAGCGGCAACGTCGCGCGAATGCGGAAATCGTCAGTCACCTCGAGTTGGCCGTCGATCTCGGCCACCGGGGTGTTGAAGTCGACGCGGACGAGTACTCGCTTGCCCGTGAGGCTCCCCCAACGTTCGTAACTAGGTAGTGGGGCCGACACGAATTACCGGCCGACCACGGTGGTGAGGTCCACGAGGCGGTTGGAGTAGCCCCACTCGTTGTCGTACCAGCCGAAGATCTTGACCATACTCTGCTCGTCGTTGATGCGCTGCACGAGGGTCATCTTGGAGTCGAAGGTGCATGACGCCGGGGTACCGACGATGTCCTCGGAAACGATGGGCTCGTCGGTGTAGACGAGTACGCCCTTGAGCGCTCCCTCCGCGGCCGTCTGGAAGGCGGCGTTGACCTCGGCGACGCTCGTGGAACGCACTATGGCGGTGAAGTCGGTGATCGAACCCACGGGCACCGGGACGCGCAACGAGGTGCCATCGAGGCGGCCCTTCATCGCCTCAAGAACGAGACTGGTGGCGCGAGCTGCACCGGTGGAGGACGGAACGATATTCACGGCCGCCGCGCGTGCACGGCGCAGGTCCGAATGCGCCAGGTCGAGCAGGTTCTGGTCGTTGGTGTACGCGTGGATCGTGGTCATCAGACCAGTTTCGACGCCGAAGGCGTCGTCGAGGACTTTCACCATCGGCACGAAACAGTTGGTGGTGCAGGACGCGTTCGAGACGATGTGCTGGGTCTGTGCGTCGTAGGTGTCGTGGTTCACGCCGTAGACGAAGGTGCCGTCGACGTCAGTCGCCGGTGCGGAGATGATGACCTTCTTGGCGCCGGCGGTCAGGTGCACCGCTGCGGCGTCACGCGAAGTGAAGCGACCGGTTGACTCGATGACGACGTCGATGCTCGAACTCGCCCCAGGGAAGATTGGCGGGGTCGCGCTCGGCGAGCACTTTGATCAGGTGGTCGCCCACCGTCATGCCCTCGTCGCTCACGGTGACGGGCAAGCCCAAGCGACCCTGAGTCGAGTCGTACTTGAGGAGGTGGGCATTGGTCTGGGGGGACGTGAGGTCGTTCACCGCGACTACCACGATGTCGGGGTTGTTCAAGGAGGCCCGCAGGAAGCCTCGACCAATTCGACCAAATCCATTAATCGCTACACGTATTGTCACTGACATCTCCTCAAAATCTCTCGGGTTCACATTGTGCAGGCGTCGATGACTGCTCTCGACAATTTTGGCACATCGTGCACCAGTGGATTTTTCGCGGTCAATGGAGTGACCAAAGTGTGAACAGAACACGTCTGCGCGGCAAAGCGGGAATTGGCATCCACGATCACGTCGGTGGGCACCACGCCGTGAGCGCGAAGCGCATCGATATGGTCTTGGAGAGTGAATCCCGTGGTTTCAGGGTCCTCGGGACGCAGATTGGCTATGTAGATCTTGCGCGCCGGGCTGAGGGCGAGAGCTGAATTGATCTCGGGTACGACACACGCCGCCAGAACACTGGTGTAGAGCGAACCCGGTCCGATGACGATGGTGTGCGCCTCCTCCAGGGCCTCGAGGGCTCGCGGCGGAGCCGGGGGTGATGGCGGGTCGAGACCCAACGAGTGGATACCGGCTTGGCGCGCGACCGCGGTCTGCCCACGCGTGACACCCTGATCGTGATGAGCGAGCAGGACGACACCGTCACGACTGGCCGGCAGGATCGTCCCGGAGACCCCGAGGGCAGTCGCCACCGCGTCGACTGCGAGTTCGAGGTTCCCAGTGGACTCGATGAGCCCTACGAGCAGGAGATTTCCCACCGTGTGTCCCTTGAGTTCGCCCACGCTGAAGCGGTGCTCGAAGGCCTGAGCGAGCGGGTTCTCGGGGTTCGCGAGCGCCCCCAGACACTTGCGCAGATCGCCCACCGCCGCCACGTTGAGCATCGCGCGCAGTCGCCCCGTTGATCCCCCGTCGTCAGCGACGGACACAATGCCAGTGACATCAGGGGAGATAGATCGCAACGCCCGCAGCGTGACCGCGGTTCCGTGGCCGCCACCGAGGGCGACGAACCTCATCGGGTGATGTCGCGGTGGAATACCGAGTTACGCAAGCCGAGTCGTCGGCGTATTTCCTCGGCGATCGCCACCGAGCGGTGTCGT
This sequence comes from uncultured Acidimicrobiaceae bacterium, assembly GCA_963734655.1. Taxonomy (GTDB): domain Bacteria; phylum Actinomycetota; class Acidimicrobiia; order Acidimicrobiales; family RAAP-2; genus RAAP-2. The sequence continues at coordinate 200,783 of CAVTHY010000003.1, forward strand.
CCGCCGGTGCAGCCAATGGCGATCGTCAGGTAGGACTTGCCCTCCTTGGCGAAAGCCGGTATCTGCCATTCGAGCATCGAGACCACGTCGTGCAAGAAATGTTGGGCCTCTTCTTGTTGCAAGACATACTCGGCCACCGGCTTATCGAGTCCGGTCAACGGGCGCAGTTCATCCACCCAGTGAGGATTCGGCAGGAAACGGCAGTCGAAGACCAGGTCCACGTCGCGAGGCAGTCCGTTGGAGAAACCAAAGGAAACCATCGATACGCGCAACCCGTCGACGTCATTGGGCATGAAGATCTCGGAGATTCGTGAACGCAGCTGATTCGTGTTGATTGTGCCGGTATCGATGATGATGTCTGCGCGATCGCGGATGCTCTGCAAGAATTGGCGTTCGTGGGCGATGGAGTCGGCCAGCGTGGCCGCTTCGACGGGGTGACGTCGCCTGGTCCCCTCGTAACGGTGGATAAGCACGTCGTCAGGGGCGTCGAGGAAGAGCAATTTGGCACTCTCGTGCATGGCTTCGAGCTCATTCTTGACGTTGAGCAATGCCTCGGGTTGAGTGCTCCCGGAGCGGCCCACGATGAACGCTACGCCCGCCGCGTCCTTTGAACCCGCCGAAGCCAATTCCCCGACTCGCACGATGAGTTCGATCGGGAGGTTGTCGATAATGAACCAGCCCAGATCGTCCAGGGCGGTCGACACGGTGGAGCGACCGGCGCCGGACATACCAGTCACCAGCAAGACGTCAGTCATCGTTCCGGGATCCCTTCGATAGCCCTGGCGCATTAGGGGCGCGTAGATCGATCGTAGATGTTCTGAGCGACCGTGGCGGGCAACCATTCGAGGGCCGCCAACTCCTCCATGGTCGCGCTACGCAGGTGCTCCAGGCTGCCCAACTCGTTCATCAATCGCTCACGTCGCTTCGGACCAAGTCCTTCTACCCCGTCCAGCAGGGTCGCGACCATCGATTTGGCGCGCTTGGAGCGATGAAACGAGATGGCGAAGCGGTGGGCCTCGTCCCGGACACGTTGCACCAGATAGAGAGATTCCGAGCCCCGGTCCAGGGCGATCGGCGCGCTCGATCCCGGCCGATATAGGAGTTCCTCACGCTTGGCGAGGGCTGCGAACTCGACTTTCCCGGCTAAGCCCAGCACTGGCCGCGGCCTTCTCGGCGGCGTGCAGCTGGGGCAATCCCCCGTCGATGATGATCAAATTGGCTCGACGGAACTTGCTCTGGGACTGCTCCTCATTCCAATAGCCCAAGCGCCGACGCAACGACCTCTTGCATTGCTCCCACGTCGTCGTTGCCCAGAATCTCCTTCACGTTGAAGTGGCGATAATCAGACTTCTTGGCGAGACCGTCTTCGAAGACGACCATGGAGCCGACGTAGTTGGTCCCCTGCAGATGGCTCATGTCGAAGCATTCGATGCGATAGGGCGGCTGTGCTAGCCCGAGTGCGCTACCGAGCTCCTGGAGGGCGCGCGACCTCACGTTGTGATCGTTCTGACGGCGCAGCGAATCCCGGTCGATCACTGCCACGGCGTCTTTGAGAGCGAGGTCGAGCACCCGGCGGCGGCGTCCTCGCTGGGGCGCCACGATCTCGACGGAGCGAGCGCGACGTTCCGTCAGGAATCGTGCTGCGACCAGCGAAGTGGCCACTTCGGCGTTGGTGAGCACCACCGGAGGTATCAACGCGGGGTCGTCATAAAGCTCGGGAAGGGCTGCCTCAAAGATCTCAACGTCGCCCTCGTCCATCGAACGATCGATGTGGTGCACGGTGCGGCCAATGATCCGACCTTGTCGCACGCGAAAACGCACCAGGGCGGCACGACCACCCTGCGTGACGATAGCCACCGCATCGAGGTTCGAGTGATCGTCGAGCACGATGCTTTGATCACTGGCGGCGCGTTCCAGCGCGGCCAGCCCGTCACGCGCCTTGGCCGCCGCCTCGTAGTGCTGCTGTTGCGCCGCCGAGACCATCTGACCCTGGAGCAGCGTGCGAAGCTCTCGCACGTCGCCGTCGAAGAAGCGCGCCCACGATGCCACCAGTTCTGCGTAGCCCGCAGCGTCTATGGCCCCGACACAGGGACCCGAACACTTGTTGATGTCGAAGAGCAGACACGGGCGCCCCAAACGCTGGTGGTAGTCCCATTTGTGCGTGGTACACGAACGAAGCGGGAAGGTCTGCAAAAGTTCATCCATCGTGTGGCGCAAGGCGCGAACGTCGACGAAGGGCCCGAAGTAGCGCACGCCGCGCTGATGCTTCGCTCGGGTGATATAGGGGACGGGAAACTCACTGCGCGCGTCGATGGCGACGTAGGGGAAAGACTTATCGTCCTTGAGACGCATGTTGTACCGGGGCTGATTCTGCTTGATCAGCTCGTTCTCCAGGATCAACGCGTCGGTCTCGCTGGGAGTGACGATCCACTCCACCGAACAGGCTTCATCCATGAGTGCCTGGGTCTTCGGGCTCAGCGCCTCGAACTTCTGGAAGTAACTCGAGAGGCGCTGGTTGAGCGAGAGCGCCTTACCCACGTAGATCACCGTGTCGGCGGCGTTCTTGAACAGATAGCAGCCGCTCTGGCGAGGGATCCCCGTTGGTTTGGCGAACACTATCGTCTCCCGTGCTGCGCCAACACCTCGTGCAACACCTGTCCGGTGGCGGTGGGTAGTTGAGCGATCTCTTCGGGAGTCCCCTCTCCCACCACCACGCCGCCGCGACGCCCACCATCGGGGCCGAGGTCAATGACCCAGTCCGCCGTCTTAACGACATCGAGATTGTGCTCAATGGTGAGAACCGTGTTGCCCTGATCGACCAACCGGTGCAGGACGTGCAACAAGCGGTTGACGTCTTCGAAATGCAACCCTGTCGTCGGCTCGTCGAGTACGTAGAGGGTGTGTCCGGTGGGTCGTCGCGCGAGCTCGGTGGCCAACTTCACGCGTTGAGCCTCGCCGCCCGACAGCGTCGGTGCGGGCTGGCCGAGTCGAACGTATCCCAGACCCACATCAACGAGGGCCTGAATGTGGCGAAGGATCGTCGGCTGGCGGTCGAAAAATTCGAGGGCTTCGGCAATGGGCATGTCGAGTACGTCGGCGATGGATTTGCCCCGGTACTTGATCTCGAGGGTTTCACGGTTGTACCTCGCGCCGTCGCACGTCTCACAGTTGACGTAGACGTCCGGCAAGAAGTGCATCTCAATCTTGATGGTGCCGTCTCCGGCGCACGCCTCGCAGCGTCCACCCTTGACGTTGAAGGAGAATCGCCCCTGTTGGTAGCCACGGACCTTCGCCTCGGAGACTTCGGCGAAGAGCTTGCGAACCTTGTCAAAAACACCGGTGTACGTAGCCGGATTGGATCGGGGGGTGCGACCAATTGGTTGCTGGTCGACCGCCACGACCTTGTCGAGGAACTTCACCCCGGTGATGGTGTCGTGTTCGGCGACGGTGGTCTTGGCGCGGTTGATCTGGCGTTCGAGGGAGGCGAGGAGGATTCCATTGATTAGGGTAGATTTTCCCGATCCCGACACGCCAGTCACCGCCACGAACTGGCCCAGGGGCACTCGTACCGTGATGTCGCGCAAGTTGTTGGCGCGCGCCCCCTTGATCACGAGGTGATGTCCGTCGCCGGTGCGGCGCGTCGAGGGGATCTCAATAGAGCGAACACCCGAGAGGTATTGACCGGTGATGGAAGCGGAATTTTCGAGTAATTCCTTGTAGGTGCCAGCGTGAACCACTTCCCCACCAAACTCACCCGCACCTGGTCCGATGTCGACGATGAAGTCAGCGAGGCGGATGGTCTCTTCGTCGTGTTCCACGACGATGACCGAGTTCCCCAAGTCGCGCAGACGTTCCAAGGTGGCGATCAAGCGTCGGTTGTCACGCTGGTGCAGGCCAATGGAGGGCTCGTCAAGCACGTAGAGCACTCCGACCAGGTAACTGCCGATTTGGCTGGCGAGACGTATCCGTTGAGCCTCGCCGCCCGAGAGGGTGGCCGACGCTCGGCTCAAGGTCAAATAGTCCAATCCCACGTCCATAAGGAACGTCAGGCGCGCCACAATCTCCTTGATGACCTGACGACCGATGGTGGTCTCGCGATCGGTGAGTTCCATTGTCGAGAAGAGGGCAATCGCCTCATCGATCGTCATGGCGTTGACGTCAGCGATGTTGTGGCCGTGTATCTTCACGGCCAGCACCTCGGGCTTGAGACGTTGACCGTGACACGCGGTGCATTCGACCTCGCGCATGTACTGTTCGGCCTGCTCGCGCGACCAGTCGCCGTCAGATTCGTTGCGTTTGCGCTCGAGCCATTCCACGATGCCGTTGAAGGTGGTCTCGTAGGTCTTGACGCGGCCGTATCGATTGCGGAACTTGACGGGTACGGACTTCTTGTCGACGCCGTAGAGTACTAACTTGCGATCCTTGGCTCTCAGCTTGGACCAGGGGGTGTCCACGTCGAAACCTCCGAGGTCGGCGATTCCGACGATGAGGCGATCAAAGTATTTGAAACGCGCCCCACCCCACGGCGCGAGGGCGCCCTGGGCCAGTGTCAGACTCGAATCGGGGACCACCAAGTCGGGATCCACCTCGAAGCGAGTGCCCAAACCGGTGCAGGTCGGACACGCTCCGTAGGGCGAGTTGAAGGAGAAGTCCCGCGGCGCGAGTTCGCTGAAACTAATTCCACAATGAGTGCAGGCCATCTTTTCGGAGAACGCGGTCAGTTCGTCCGTGTCGACGAACAAGAAGGAGACGACACCCTTGGTGAGCTTGAGCGCGGCCTCGACGGATTCAGTCAGGCGTTGACGATTCGCGCTCTTCACCGTTAAGCGGTCCAGCACCACGTCGATGGTGTGTTGCTCGTAGCGCGCCAGAATGATGTCGTCGCGTTCGCTCAGTTCGTGCACCACGCCGTCCACGCGCACGCGGCTGAAACCTTGCGCCGCGAGTTCGTTGAGCAAAGTCGAATATTCGCCCTTACGTCCTTCGACCACGGTGGCGAGCACCAAGAATCGACCGGCGTCCTCGCGAGCAAGCACGAGGTCGACGATCTGCTGTGGTGTTTGGCGGGTGACGGTGCGCCCGCATACGTGGCAGTGCGGGACGCCAATACGCGCGAAGAGCAGACGCAGATAGTCGTGGATCTCAGTGATGGTGCCGACGGTGGAGCGAGGGTTTCGCGACGCGGTCTTCTGGTCAATCGATATCGCCGGGGAGAGTCCCTCGATGAATTCGACGTCAGGCTTGTCCATCTGGCCGAGAAACTGGCGGGCGTACGCCGAGAGGCTCTCCACGTAGCGCCGCTGGCCTTCGGCGTAAATGGTGTCGAAGGCCAATGATGATTTTCCTGATCCGGAGAGTCCGGTGAAAACTACGAGTTGGTCCCGAGGAATCTCGACCGAGAGGTTCTTGAGGTTATGAACGCGAGCGCCCTGTACGCGAATCGTCGACGCCATGGTGAGAATCTAGTCCCTAGATGTCGAGTTCCAGCCGGCGAAGATCTTCGCCGAGCCCCTGGATTTGCAGCGTGTGCAGGTAGTCGCGCAGTGCCGCCGCTTCTTCGAAACGCAGTTCGCTGGCGGCTTTGAGCATGGCGTCCTCGACGCGGCCGATCTCGAGATTGAGATCGTCGGACGCGATTGTCTCCAGTGAGGAGACACCGTGCACTTTGTTCGATGGCTCGGGCGCGCTCTCTGAACGCAGGCGCCCCAGAATATCGGCCACGTTCTTGGTGATGGTGAGGGGCGTGATGCCGTGCTCGGTGTTGTACGCGATCTGCATCAGCCGACGGCGTTCGGTGGTGGAGATGGCGTCACGCATGGAGTCGGTGATGCGGTCGGCGTAGAGGATTGCCTCGCCATTGGCGTTTCGTGCTGCGCGTCCGATGGTCTGTATGAGGGCGGAACGCGATCGCAAGAAGCCTTCCTTGTCAGCGTCGAGTATTGCGACGAGGGATACTTCAGGCAGATCGAGTCCCTCGCGCAAAAGGTTGATGCCGACCAGGATGTCAAACTCGCCCAAGCGCAAGGATCGTAGGATCTCGATACGCTGCACGGTATCGATGTCACTGTGAAGGTACTGAACTCGATATCCTGCCTTGACAAGAAAATTGGTGAGGTCCTCGGACATTCGCTTCGTCAGAGTGGTAATCAAGGCACGCTCGCCCCGAGCGATAACGGCGTCGAGTCGCACCCGCAGGTCATCGATCTGATTCTTGGTGGGCACGACCGAAATCACCGGATCGAGCAAACCGGTCGGTCGAATAACTTGTTCGGCGACCTGGTCCGAGACTTCGGTCTCGTAGGGACCGGGCGTCGCCGAGACAAAGACGATCTGGGGCACGATCTCCATGAACTCGTCAAAGTTCAGCGGTCGGTTATCCATGGCACTGGGCAGTCGAAAACCATGTTCGACCAGAGTCTCCTTGCGTGAACGGTCACCAGCGTATTGGCCGCGAATCTGTGGTACTGCAACGTGTGACTCGTCGATCACGACCAACATGTCCGAAGGGAAGTAGTCCAACAACGTAAAGGGGCGTTCACCGCGACTGCGTCCGTCGAGATGGGCGGAGTAGTTCTCGATACCCGCACAGATCCCGGTCTGTTCGAGCATCTCGAGGTCGTGCTCGGTACGTGAACGTAGGCGCTGGGCTTCGAGAAGTTTGCCCTCCTTCTCAAAGAGGGCCAATTGTTGCCCGAGTTCGTCTTCGATACTGCGACAGGCTCGCTGGAGGGTTTCAGAACTCGTGGCGTAGTGCGACGCGGCGAACAGCGTTACGTCGTCGACGGTGCCACGACTTTCTTGGGTCACCGGGTTGAAAAACGATATCTCCTCAATCTCGTCACCGAAGAATGAAACGCGCACCGCTTCATTGGAGTAGGCGGGTTGCAACTCGAGGGTATCCCCCTTGAGGCGAAATGAACCACGGTCAACGATCAGATCGTTGCGGCTGTACTGCATCTCCACCAACCGACGTAGCAAGGCACGTTGATCGTGCGTCGCGCCCACTTCGAGGCGGAGCATACGGTCGCGGTACTCGAGGGGTGAGCCGAGACCGTAGATGCACGACACCGAGGCGACCACGATGGTGTCGCGGTGGGTCAGCAACGACGACGTCGCCGAATGACGGAGGCGATCGATCTCCTCGTTAACGGCACTGTCCTTCTCGATGAAGGTGTCGGTACGCGGAATATACGCCTCGGGTTGGTAGTAGTCGTAGTAGGACACGAAGAACTCGACGCGGTTCGACGGCAACATCTCCTTGAGCTCCGAGGCCAGTTGCGCGGCGAGAGACTTGTTGGGTTCCAGAATCAGGGTAGGGCGTTGCACTCGTTCGACCAACCACGCGATGGTGGCGGTCTTACCGCTGCCAGTAATACCCTCGAGCGTCTGATACCGCAAGCCGTCGTTCACGCCTCGGGCGAGGAGGGCGATGGCCGTGGGTTGGTCGCCCGAGGGGCGAAACGGTGATTCGACGAGAAAGTCAGTCGCCATCGAGACCCCGTTGCCGGAGAAGTTCATCTAGGCGACCACGAAGAGCATCACGGTCGGTGTTATTCCAAATCACTTCGTCGGCCAGTTGTTGTCGCTCGTCATTACTCATCTGCTGAGCGATGCGGGCGCGTGCCTCACTCTCGGTCATGGCGCGTTGGGCCACGAGACGATCAATCGCGACCTCGGGACTTACCTGGACCGACCACACTTCGTCCAGTGCCAACTGGTGACGATGTTCGAGGCGTAGAAGGGGAATCGCCACGAAGGCGACATCACCGATCGCGCCGTCCAGGGCGCGACGCATCGCACGACCGATTGCGGGATGGGTGATGGCGTTGAGTCGGTGCAGCGCCGAGCTGTCACTGAAGACCACCGCAGCCAGAAAAGCCGCGGTCCAGTTCACCGTCGTGGGTCAAGATCGCTGTCCCGAAAGCGTCGACGAGCGTCGATAGAAGCGGCTGTTGCGGTGCGACCAAATCGCGATATACCTCGTCGGCGTCCAGCGCCACGAATCCCCGAGCGCGAAGGTAGTCGACCGCCGTCGACTTCCCTGCGCCGATGCCCCCGGCGAGTGCAATACGTTTCACCCTTCCACGGTACTGAGTGGGGTGTGACATGACGTCGTCACGGCAACTCTCCCCAGCAAAGAAGCCCGCCGGGACCCGTAAAGTCGCCGGCGGGCTTTTTCGTTGGGGACTGACTCAGTTGGCGGGCTCCTCCACGATGTCGGTCGGCTCCTCGGCGTCACCAGCGTCGGGGGACTTCGCCACCGCTTCCGTGGCGTACTCTGCCCACGCGGCCTGGGCCTCCGTCTCGGGCGTGAACTCTCCGTACTCGAAGCCGCCGATGTAATTTCCTTCCGTGTCGTAGGCGTGGCTACCAAAGGCCTCACGGTACTCCTCGGAGACCTCGCCACCTTCGGCTGCCTGCTTGATCGATAACGAGATTCGACGACGCGCGGTGTCCAGTTCAATGATCTTGACCCAGAGCTCTTCGCCCGCGGTCACAACTTGGTCCGGCGATTCGACGTGGTGGGCGGCCATTTCCGAGATGTGCACAAGACCCTCGATGCCGTCACCTACCTGGACGAAGGCGCCGAAGGGCACCATCTTGGTGACGCGGCCGTACACCAGCTGGTCGACGGAGTGGCTGTCGGCGAAGACCTGCCACGGGTCGGACTGAGTGGCCTTCAGCGACAACGAGATGCGTTCCTTGGAGAAGTCGACGTCGAGGACTTCCACGTCCACTTCGTCACCCACGGCCACGACCTGGCTGGGGTGGTCGATGTGCTTCCAGCTGAGCTCGGACACGTGAATGAGGCCGTCCATGCCGCCCAAATCGACGAACGCACCAAAATTGACGACCGAGGAGATGACGCCGTGACGACGCTCGCCCGGCTTGAGGTTGTTGAGGAAATCGCCGCGCTGTTCTTTCTGGGTCTCTTCGAGCCAGGCTCGACGCGAGAGAACGACGTTGTTGCGATTGCGGTCGAGTTCGATGATTTTGGCCTCGACGGTCTTTCCGATGTAGGGCTGGAGTTCGCGCACGCGACGCAATTCCACCAGTGACGCCGGCAAGAACCCGCGAAGTCCGATGTCGACAATGAGGCCACCCTTGACAACTTCGATGACAACACCCTTGACCATCTCGTCGCGGTTCTTGAGTTCTTCGATGTTGGCCCAGGCCTTCTCGTACTGCGCGCGCTTCTTGGAGAGGACCAGCCGGCCCTCCTTGTCTTCCTTTTGAAGGACGAGGCACTCGACCTTCTCACCCAGGGAAACGATCTCCGAGGGGTCAACATCATTGCGAATGGAGAGCTCGCGCGCGGGAATGACGCCCTCGGACTTAAAGCCGATGTCCAAGAGAACTTCGTCGTGGTCGATCTTGACAACGGTGCCAATCACGAGGTCGCCGTCTTCGAACTCGAGAACGGAATTGCCGACGAGGTCAGTGAGGTCAGTGCCGACCATGTTGTCTTCAGTGATGACGCGCGGGATGTAATTCCCTTCGGCGTCGAAAGTTCCCATCTGAACTGAGGAAAGGAGGCTGGTGCCATCCGACATACGAACTACTTTCAAGCGACCACACCGGGGCCAACTAGTGGATCAGGGCTGGGTCGCCGGTGTAAACCCAGGTTTCCACTGTATCAGAGGGCTTCTAGCCCTTAGCGGCGGCCCACGAGTCGCCCCAGTGCAGGGACACCTCAAGGGGCACGCTCAATTCAGCCACCTGGGTGAGCGCCTCGCGGATTGCCGTCTCCACACGGGCCTTCTCCTCCAGCGGTGCCTCGACGAGCACTTCGTCATGGACCTGAAGTATTAGACGTGCGGCGAGGTGCTCTTCGCTGAGTCGGTGGTCGAGGCGGACTAGCGCCGATTTGAAGACGTCGGCGGCGAGGCCCTGGATCCCCGCGTTCATAGCCTGACGTTCGGCGGCGGCGCGTTGCGGGCCCACCGCGGTTGCCAAGTCCGCGAAGGGACGGATTCGGCCGAACTCGGTGCGAGAATAACCTTGGGCCCGAACCAACTTGATGGTGTCGTCCATGTAGCGACGCAGCGTGGGAAATCCGGCGAAGTACTTCTCCATGATCTCCTTGGCCGCGCTAACGGGCACACCCAGTCGTTGAGAAAGGCCGAAGGCCTCCATGCCGTAGGCCAGTCCGTACGAGACGGCTTTGGCCTGTTCTCGCTGTTCGTGCGTGACCTCGCCTGGCTCTACCCCGAAGACAGACGCGGCAATGGTGCGGTGCACGTCCTCATGACTGGCGAAGGCCGAAAGCAAGCCCTGAATCTTGGGAGAGGTGCGCCAAGATGCGCAATTCGATCTGGTTGTAATCGGCGACGGCGAGGGTCCAGTCCACGGTCGGCACGAAGGCGTAACGCAAGCGTCGTCCTTCTGCAGAACGTACGGGGATGTTGTGGAGATTCGGATTTTCCGAACTCAAGCGTCCCGTGCGCGCCACGGTCTGGTGAAACAGTGCGTGAATGCGACCGTCAGGCCCCACCGCGTCAATCAGAGGAGCACCGTACGTGCTCCGCAGTTTCTCGACCTCGCGATACCGCAGGATGAGGGGAACGATGCGATGTTCATCCTCGATCGACTCCAAGGTGGTGGCGTCCGTTGAAAACCCAGTCTTGATCTTCTTTCCCGGGGTCAGACCGAGCTCCGTGAACAAAACGGTTTGAAGCTGTTGGGGTGAGTTGACCTTGAACTCGTGCCCCGCCACCTGCTGGATCTCGGCGTCGAGACGTTGGGCCTCGCGAGTGAATTCCGCAGAAATGGTGCGTAACAACTCGACGTCGACACGCACTCCCCTGGCTTCCATTCGACCCAGTACCGCCACCAGGGGAAGCTCGATGGTGGTGTAGACGTGATTGAGCTGCCAACGGTCAATCTCCGCACGGAGAACCGCACGAAGTCGCGCCACGACGCCCAACTGGGCGAAGAGTGAGTCGTCGTCGGCGTTCTCATCAAACAGCGAGGGAGTGGTGGTGCCGAGGACCTCGCCTAGGAACCTCTGGGCGACGTCGGTCAAGTCGTAGCGTCCGCTCGTCGCGTCAACCAAGAACGCCATGATTGCCGTGTCGTCGGCGGGTTCGGCCAGGGTGATGTCACGTTCGAAGCCCGAGCGGAAGATCTCCTTGATGTCATGGCCAGCCAAGGGGCGTTCACCCACGACACTGAGAAACTCCTCGAGGTCGCCCACCGCCGCCACTGCGCGCGCCTCGTCGAGGACGCCAATGCGAGGTCCGCGACGTAATACCGTTAGAGCCTGCGATGACGCCACGACGTCACTCAAGGACGTGGCGCGGGTGTACTGCGTCGCGATGACCGCTGAAGGAGATGGGATCGAGGGGCTGGTACTCGAACCGGCGCCGGCCTCACCCAACAGGCCATCGGCCATCAACTTCTCGAATCGGGTGCGCATCGAATTCATCTCGAAGCGCTCAAAGAATGCCGCGACTGCGGAACGGTCCCAACCACCCAGCGTGAGACTCTCCAAGGTGAAATCGAGCGGCACGTCGCGTACCAGTCGCATGACGCGCTCGTTCTGACGCGCGCGCTCTTCGAAAGTAGCGAGATTCTCACGCAACTTCGGGGTGAGGTCGCTCAAATGGGCGTAGAGCTCGTCGAAGTCGCGATAGGTGCTGAGCAATTTCGCTGCAGTCTTCTCCCCCACTCCTGGCACTCCAGGCAAATTGTCCGATGCGTCGCCGCGCATCGCGGCGAGGAGTGGGTAGCGCGCTGGCTCCACGCCGCAGCGTTCGAAAATTCCGGTTTCGTCGTAGAGGGAATAGTCCGACACCCCGCGACGGTTGTAGAGGACCCTCACAAAAGGGTCCTCGACGAGTTGGAAGCAGTCGCGATCACCCGTTACGACCACCACAGGGATCTCGGCGTCACGACCCCAGGTCGCCAAGGTGGCCAACACGTCATCGGCCTCGAAGTGAGTCACCCCGAGCACTGGGATGTTCAAGACCTCACAGAGATTACGGATCAATTCGAACTGGTGTTCGATCTCTGGTGGTGTCTCCGCGCGTCCTCCCTTGTAGTCCAGGAGTCATCGCATCGCGAAAGGTTCCCCCGGGAAGGTCGAACGCCACGGCGAGAGCGCGTGGCGACTGGCTTCGCACGAGCGAGTGCAACATCGAAGCAAAACCGTGAAGGGCGTTCGTGACCAAGCCGCTCGATGTGGCGATATCGGTCGAGAGTGCGAAGAAGGCGCGAAACGCCAATGACATGCCGTCCAACAACACGAGAGGCCGCTGGTTGGGCTGGTCAACCAACGAATTCACCCTTCAAGATCTGCTGGGCGATGTCGCGCATGCGAGTGCGCCCGCGCATCGCGGACTGCTGGATAACTTCGAATGCGGCGGGCTCGTCCAGTCCTCGCTCTCGCATCAAGGTCTCCTTCGCACGCTGGACGATCTCACGGGTTTCGATCTTGTCGTCCACACTGGGTGCCTCGTTCACGTGGGGAGCGATTGCCGCCGGATTCACGATGGCGGCGAGTTTGGGCAAGATTTCACTCGAGCGAAAAGGCTTGACGAGGTAGGCCACCACACCGGCTTCGCGCGCACTCTCGATCAGAGCGCGTTGCGAGAAAGCAGTGAGCAGGACCACTTGGGTCGTACCACCCTTCACCGCCCGGGCAACCTCGATACCGTCGATGCCGGGCATCTTGACGTCGAGCAGGGCCAGGTCCGGTTCTAGGGTGCGGATCAATTCAAGAGCGTCATCACCCGTGGCGGCTTCACCCACGACCAGGTACCCGTCGCCTTCGAGGATCTCCTTGAGGTCCAGGCGAATGATCGATTCATCGTCAGCTATGACAACGCGCTTATCCATGTTCTTCCTTCGGTAACTCGCGTAGCAACTTGTCACGCTCGGCCGCGAGGCTCTGCACTTCGTTGGAACGGCGGATCATCTCGGCGTTCGCGGCCACTACGTGTTTTGACAACTCGTTATATTCTGCCGTAACCAGCGGGGTCTCCGATACCAGCGAGCGGATGCGCGCGTCGTCGAGGGCGTCGTTCCAGACCGCCACCTGCTCCTCGAGGACCCGCAGACTCTCGCGAGCAGCCATCAGACGCCGTTGAATGTCCTCAAGGTGTCGCTTTTGTGAACGGGGTCCCACTCACCTGAGTGTAAGACCCCTCTCACCAGATTCGGGTCAAAAGGGGTTGACTCGACTCCAGAATTGTCCCCGGGAGGAAGCCACAATCCGAAGTCGTCGCCAACGAAGAGGCCGACGCTGTCGAGGATCGTGTCACCAATGTCGCTCGGCAGAGAGACATAGTGGCGTGCGAGAGCAGCGTTAGCGCCTCGTGCTAGTGGTGATTCGAAAAAACCACCCACGTACGCGTCGAGTCCGAGGAGTTGGGCGCGTTCGATCATGGTGCGCGCTTGAGCGAATCCGCCCACGCGCGCTGGTTTGATGCAGACGAGACGGGCCGCGCGGTAGCGCACGATCTGGTCGAGGTCACGGCGATGTCGCACTCCCTCGTCCAGACTTACCGGCACCTCGATCGCGGCGGCCAGTCGGGCGTGCTCGACAACGTTACCCGGTGCGAACGGCTGTTCGATGGCGACCACGGTGACGTGGCGCTGAGCGTGATCGACGACGTCGACCACGGCGTCGAGGGTGTCACCCGAACAATTGAAGTCGAGCAGTACCGGCAGTTCGAGTGCGGCCAGGTCGCGACCAATGGGCGCCGGTCACCGTTCGCGGAGAGATCTTCGCGCGAATTTGAACCGCACCGAGCGGGGGCGTCCAGGGCTGTTCATCAATGCAGTGACACCGTCATTTGGACCGGCGTGTCATGGCGAGCGGGCCACTGGTCGTTGACGGTGGCGTGGCGAGCGCGAAGGTCGGCGTCCAGTAGCGCCATCTCGAGCAGAGCACTCGCGGGGTAACTGGCCGGTCGCGAACCTGCGAAATGGGTCACGCGGGCCCAGTTGGGCGCGCGGGCCTCGCGTGAAGCGGCTTCGACAAACTGACGCAAGGTGAAATGCTCGAGTTCATCGAGCACGTCCTGCACCCCTGCATCGCCGTTTAGCGCAAAAGGTTGGGGAGAAATCTCACCGAACCCACGTACACCGTCAATTTCCAACTCCAGGAACAAGTGGGTGCGAGTGGCGTGGACTTGACCGGCTGCGGCAATCGGCTGGTCAAGACTGAAGTTTTGACGCCACAGTCGGGCTCTCATCCCACCACCTTACGGTCGCTGCTATGGTGTCACCCGCAGCCCGGGTGGCGGAATGGCAGACGCGGAGGACTCAAAATCCTTTGCTCGAGAGGGCGTGCGGGTTCGAGTCCCGCCCCGGGCACGCTGTTACTTTTGACGACATGACTCATTCACTTCCACTCCGTGACGATGTCGTCGCTCTTTTCCCCGGTCAAGGTTCGCTCTCGGGCGGTGCCGGATTGTCGTGGCAGGTGAGCCCTCACTGGTACCTCGTGGCACGGGATCTGAGGCCGTCGGGCATGGACGTCGAACACCTGTTGCTCGAAGCGAGTGACGAGGACGTGGTGCGCACCGATCGAGCACAGATAGCGACATTCGCTCTGTCGCTCGTGGGTTACCACGAACTACTCGATCGCGGTGTGCGACCGCGCTACTTGCTCGGTCATTCGCTCGGCGAATTCACCGCACTCGTCGCCTCGGGACTGCTCAGCGTGGACGCGGGGCTCGTCTCATTGCCGTGCGCGGCGCCGCGATGGCCAGCGCTGCGCAGGAAATCGAGGGCACCATGGTGGCGGTCATGGGTGGTGACGACGACGCCCGACGCAACCTAGACGGCCTCGACAACGCTTGGGTGGCAAACATCAACGGCGCGGCGCAGATCGTACTGAGCGGGACGCGTGGGGGGCTCGACTACGTTCTAGCCAACCATCGAGAACTGGGCTGGCGCCGCGCCACCCCACTCGCGGTGGGGGGTGCGTTTCACTCCCCTTTGATGGGGGGAGCGCAGAAGGCACTTGACGAGGCACTGCAGTCGACGATCTGGGGTGAGACCGATCAGGTCGTCATCGCCAACGTGGACGGCGAGCCCCATTCATTGGCCGCGGAGTGGCAAGTGCTTCTGTCGCGGCAATTGACATCACCGGTTCAATTCCTCGACGCGACTCTCGCGCTGCCACCAGAGGTGACGTGGAGCGTCGAGATGCCGCCGGCGGGAGTTTTGACCGGACTCACCAAGCGGATCCGTGATTTCGAACGGCAAGTTTCGCCCGCGATTCGCCCCACAACATTCAGGAGATGCCACTATGAGCCGTCACGTAATCGTCACTGGCGCGAGCCGAGGCATCGGCGCAGCAGTAGCGGAGCACTTCATTGCTCAGGGTGACGCCGTGGTGGCGTTGTCGCGTGCGGGGACCGCCCCCAAGGATGTGCGATGTCGCTCGCCGTGGACGTTGCCTCCTCGGTGGTCGGTCAATGAAGCCGTGAAGGCGGCGTTGCCCTGAACGGACCCGTGGACGTCCTCGTCGCGAACGCGGGCATCACGCGCGACGGCCTGGCGATGAGGATGAGTGACGAACAGTGGCGCGACGTTTTGGGCGACCAACCTCGACGGCGCCTTCTACTGCGCGCGCGCCGTCTTGTCGTCCATGATTCGTGCACGTTCGGGGCGCATCATCTTCATGGGCTCGGTCAGCCCCTTCTACGGTGTGCCGGGCCAAGCCAACTACGCGGCCGCCAAAGCAGGATTGGTGGGTCTGGCGCGATCGCTGGCGCGTGAGGTGGCCTCTCGTTCGATCACCGTCAACGTTGTCGCTCCGGGGTTCATCGAGACCGAGATGACCGAGGGACTCGGTTCAGCCAGTGACGCGATGACCGCTTTGATTCCCATGGGCCACATGGGCAGTGTCGCCGATATCGCTGGAGTTGTCGGGTTCCTCGCCAGTAACTCCGCTGCCTATCTCACGGGTCAAGTGATCGCGGTGGACGGTGGTCTCGCCATGGGTCTTTAAACGCCGAGAACGGCAAGGTTTTTAGTAGCATTGTTCGAGACATACAAAGGGGTAAGACCATGGACCGTAGCGAAGCGCTCGCCAAATTCACAGAGAACGCAGTCGAAGTGTTGGCTGTCGAACCATCCCAAGTGACTCTCGAAGCATCCTTCGCGGACGATCTCGGAGCGGACAGCCTCGACCTCGTCGAGCTAGTGATGGCTCTTGAGGAGACCTTCGACATCGAAGTCGCCGAAGATGAGCTTAAGGACATCAAGACCGTCGGCGAGGCCTTCGAACTCGTCTACGCCAAGCTGTAGTGCAAGTCGCGGTCACCTCGTCGGGACCATTGCAGGGTCGACGGGTCGCGGTCGTTGGCCTGGGGGCGTTGTCGTGCGCGGGCGTGGGCGTGGACGCCCTCTGGCAGGCGCTCCAGAAGGACACTGCTCCAGAATCCAAGCGGCTCGCTCCGTTCAACGCCGATCACATCGGTGGCCCTAAGGAACTTCGACGCCTCGACCCCTTCAGCCTCTACGGCCTCATGGCCGCCGATGAAGCGTGGCGCCAAAGTGGACTCGAGGGACCACTGCTCGACGCCGCGTGCGTGGTGACGACCGGCATCGGAGGATTGCAAACGGTGTTGGAGCAAGTGCGTATCTTGAACGATAAGGGTCCCGCTCGGGTTTCGCCCTTCATGGTGCCTATGATGATGCCCAACGCCGCGTCAGCGGCGGTATCGATGCGATTCGGCCTGGGCGGACCCTGCGAGACCGTGACCACGGCGTGCGCGGCCGGTACTCACGCCATTGGTAACGCCGCTCGCTTTGTGGCCTCGGGACGTTCCACCGTCGCGGTGGCAGGCGGCGCCGAAGCCGTGATGGTTCAAATCGCCGAATCGGGTTTTCGCAACATGACCGCGCTATCGAATACCGAGTTTTCGCGACCCTTCGACATAGATCGCGATGGCTTCGTCATGGGTGAGGGTGCGGGTGTCTTGATACTCGAAGAATGGGATCACGCGCTCGCCCGAGGTGCCACTATCCTCGCCGAAGTGATCGGAGCGGCGTCGACCGCTGACTCGTACCACATCACGGCCCCCGATCCCCTGGGTTCGGGGGCAATTCGCTGCATGGATATTGCGCTGGCGGACGCGGGCATCAGCGCTCAGGACGTGTCGCACATCAATGCTCACGGGACTTCAACCCCACTCAATGACATGGCCGAGTCAGTTGCGATGCGCCACGTGTTCGCGGACCGGGTACCACCGGTAACGTCAGTCAAGGGCCATCTAGGGCACTCTCTGGCGGCTGCGGGAGCTCTCGAAGGCGTGGTGTCGGTCCTCTCACTGATGAACCAGGTGATTCCGCCCACCGCCGGCACCACCGTTATCGACCCCGAGATCGGTCTCGATGTGGTCCTGGGTGAGCCTCGCCCCAATGATCTCGAGGTGGTGCTTTCGAATTCCTTCGGGTTCGGTGGACACAATGGCAGCGTTGTCTTTCGCCGGTACCACGCTTAGTCCAGTTCGGAGTTCTCACCGGTGGGCCACGTTCGTCGTGTGACGAAGGCATTGTCGTACGCCCATCGTGCGTTGGAGATGAACTCCCCCATCTTGACGGGATCCTTTACACCGGTCGAGCTCTCAATGCCGCCCAGAGCATCCACCCCCCACACGTCATAGTTCTGCACCAGACCCACCACACTCGATTCGTCAAGGCCAGCCGCGATGAGCGGACGCAGGAGGAGTGGATCGCTGTAGACATCGAGACAAGAGAGCATGTCATCGTGACTGTCCGATTGGGGTAGCTGGAGGTAGTCAACCGCCTGATCAACGTCGTACTCGTAGGCCTCGGCGGGGTCGGGAACCACTCGAATGACGGTATGCACTCGCTCGGCGACGTAGCGCAAAGATGCTTTGGAGATCACTCCTTGCACTTGAGCAGCGCTCAGACCCAATGTGTTGGTGATCTGAACTATGCGCTCCGGCATTTCATTATAAAAGACCCCCACCGAGGCCACGCCGGCGGGGAGGCGTCGGACGATGTCGTGGGCGACGGTCGGCGATATCTGTCGTGACGTCGGACCAAAATCAAAAGCTACGGCGTTGGCTCCGAGCGCGATTGCGAACAAAGTGTCCGCTTCGTTGGTGAGCCCCGAGACTTTGATGAAGAGTCCGTCGGTGTCGAGCAGCATTTGCTACCTCCTGAGTTCAGGCTAACTGGCGACCGCGGCCCCACCTTGGAGTATTTGCACGCGAACCCCGTCGAGCACGACGTCCACCTCGTCCCCCGTCAGCGTGCGGTGCACCACCGCGAGCGCAGTAAGACCCTGGTCGCGCACCACCGTAGTGATTCCCTGGAGGGAGTTTTCCCCTTGGGGACCAGTCGAGCGTGCGATTCGATCTAACTGTTCTTCGTCGACTCCCCTCAGCCGTGCGAGGCGATAGGGCGTATTGCCACCGCGCGCATCAAGTCGACCCACCAGTTCTTGTCCCGTGAAACATCCCTTAGTAAACGAGACGTGCGACGCCACGAAGCCACGACCGAAACTGTGCGCGCTCAGGCCGCGAGCGAACTCGGCGGGACCCGGCTCTCCGAGTCGGACTTGTTGACCCACTGACGCGTAGGGTCCAGGTGCCTCGGTCGCGGCGTCAAAAGTGCATTTGGTGCGCATAAGGAAGCGGCGAAGTGTACTGAGCGTCTGATCAAGGACCTCGCTTCGCACCACCAGGTCGACGCCGTCTGGATGGTAGTGACACCACAGTGATGTCACGACGTCGCCGGCGGGAGTCAACACCAAGCCCCGCGCCGAGTCACCACTGACGAGCGACGTCACGTCACAGGAGAGCTGGCCTTGCAGGAACGTGGCGGCGTCTTCACCGCGAGCGCGTACCAACGTCCACGGCACACTTGTTTCGGGGGGAATGGCGATGGGCAGGGTCATGGACCATTACTGTATTCGTGCACGAGGCCACGCGCGGCACCTAGAAAAGTGACGGAATTGTCCACGAAGACTGAACTCAACACGATCACGTCAACGCTGAGTGAGATCTCTGCGCGCATCACCGCACTGGTGGAGAGTGATGGGCCCAAGATGGATAGCGACGTCTATAGCGAACTGGTGGCTGCCGAACGAACGGTGGGGGCGCTATTGCGTCGTCTCAATCGTGCGGCACGCAACGTCTAGCGGACCGAACACTAACCTTCAACCATGGACGTTTCGTGGCATTGCACTCGGTCGCTCAGTGCGGTCGAACGTCTGGAAGTCCTTAATCTCATCAATCGCACCGAGACTCGATTGGGTCGCGAAGCCATTGACGAGACGCGAAGGCGCACCGTGGTGCACGGATCACCCGGCGAGCATTGGTTGCTTCGCGAAGGTGATGACGTGGTGCAATACGCCCTCGTCCAAGGTCAATCTCACGCCACGGTCGAGATGTGCGGAGGCGGCTTAGACGAAGAGTTGTTGGAACTCGTCCTCTCAGCCCATGAGGTCGTGGACTGGTGGGCTCGGGACTGCGACGGCTCTCAGTCCAATGTCGTGCGTACGCTGCAACTGCTGGGTCTGAATCTTCCAGTTCCCGAAATGCCCGTCCCCCCCGAGGCTGTCGTGCGCACCTTCGTTCCGGGTCACGACGAAGGTGCGTGGCTCGAGCAGAACAACGCCGCCTTCGCTGATCACCCGGAACAGGGGGCGTGGCTACTTGACGATCTCGAAGAGCGCATTCGTGAGCCGTGGTTCGACCCATCAGGTTTCTTACTCCTGGAGTTCGATGGCCGCATCGCCGCGTCGTGTTGGACCAAGGTGCACGAGCTCCACCCTGACCGATTTGGTGAGATTTACGTGATCTCGGTCGATCCCAGTTTCCAGGGTCACGGACTCGGTCGGGTCATGCTGTCCCAGGGTCTCGCATCCCTGCGCCGTCGAGGGGTGCAACGAGCGACCTTGTTCGTGGATGCGGACAACGAGAGTGCTCAGCGGTTGTATCGAAATGTCGGCTTCACCCTCGAACGCGAGGATCAATTATTGCAATTCCGTCGTGGCTAGTGAGTGCCGACGAGCCGACCCACGCCGAATGTCACCGCCGCGGCCAGTCCCGTCACGAACAACTGACGGAGAGCCCACTTGGTGATGCCACGACGGGTGAAGAGGCCAATTGCTCCACCGATGCCCGTTGAACCCACGGCTGCCAGTCCGACCGACCACCAGACCTCGTTGCCCGATGAGGACCACAACCAGGGCAACAGCGGGACAAAGGCGCCGACGGAAAAGGTGGCGAGGGACGCACCCGCCGCTGCCCAGGGTGAACCGGTCGCGGACGGGTCAACCCCCATCTCTTCTCTCACGTGAGTCTGTAGTGCCAGTTCGGGGTCGCGCATGAGGTCAATGGACAAACGCTCCGCCAATTCATCGTCGATTCCTCGAGATTTGAACATCTCGCGAAGTTCCAACTGTTCTTGCTCCGGGTCGTCGAGCGAGCGATTGACGCTCTACGCCGATCTCGAATTCGAGGAGTTCTTTGGTGGCGCGCATGGACAGCCACTCGCCACTCGCCATCGAGAAACCACCGGCAATCAGCGTGGCGACACCAGCGAGGCGAACAACGTTGTGACCGGGTGATGCTCCAGCGAAACCGAGGATGAAGGAAGTGTTGGTGACGAGTCCGTCGCTCACACCGAAGATTCCGGCACGGATCCAACCGTCGGAGATCTGCCGGTGATGCTCGTCAGGAGAGTGGTCAGGCATAGCGACAATTTAGGTCTCGCACTCCAGCCTCATGAGGCTCGTCGGACCGGTAAGGTTGGTGCGGAGGTCGCCTTGTCACAAAGAATTCACTCCATCAATGACGTCCGTTCGCTCACGGGTGAGCATCTTGGGTTTCTCGCCGTACGTGAATGTCACTCAGAGGATGATTTCCGCATTCGCTGATGCCACGGGTGATCACCAGTGGATCCACGTCGACGAGGACCGGGCGCGTTCGGGTCCCTTCGGTCGCACCATCGCACACGGTTATTTGATCGTCTCGCAATGATTCCCGCGCTGCTCAACGAGGTATTGGTGGTGGAGGAACCGGGCACGCGAATCAACTACGGACTCAACCGAGTGCGATTCATCACGCCCAGTGCCTGAGGGCAGTGCGACTCCGACTGGGTGCCACTGTCGTCGAGTGTGGAGGCAGCCGGCGAAGGGTGGCAGCTTATTCTCGACGTGACATGGAACTTCGCGACGCCGATAAACCCGCGTGCGTGGCCCAAGTGGTGTATCGCTGGTACAGCGTCATGATCAACACGCCCTGCCCACCGGTGAGGAGAAGACCCGCGCGGTGCGCTCCATGTTCGACGCGATCGCGGGTCGCTACGAGATGGTCAACAAGCTGATGACCCTGGGACTGGACGCGCGCTGGCGCCGTCGCGCGGTGCGCGACCTGCGGCTGCCCGACGCGCAGCCTGGTGCTCGACGTCGCGGCGGGTACGGGTGACTTCACCCGCGAGCTCGAGCGCCAGCACAGCGCGCGGTCGCGACCGACCTGAGTTACGGCATGCTGCACGCCGGACGACAGATGCGAGCGACGTGTTCAGGCCGACGCGTCGGCGATGCCCTTCGTCACGGCGGCTTTGACGGACTCACCTGTGGCTACGCCCTGCGCAACTTCACCGACCTCGGCGCCACGTTCGACGAGATGGCGCGCGTCGTGCGCCCCGGCGGACGACTGTCGTTGCTCGAGGTCGCCGAGCCCGAGCAGGGTCTGTTGCGCACCGGATTTCGTATTTGGTTTCGTCGCGTGGTCCCCTTCATCGGCTCGCTGGTCTCGGATCGCGCGGCGTATCACTATTTGCCGCGTTCGACGGCGTACTTGCCCTCGACCGAGGAGATCGTCGCGATGCTCAACGCGTCGGGATTCAGCGCAGTCAATCATCGACGGGTGATGGGCGGTCTCAGCCAACAGTTCATCGCGACGAGGAGCGCCTGATGTTCCTTCGCCGTCGCGATCGATCCCTTGCCGCCGTCGCAACTGCGCACCCTGGGCGCGCGAGTCGGGATGGCTCCTCGACTCCCCCGACACCTTGCGCGTGGGTTTCGGCGGCGTGGCCCGTACGCTGGCACTCGCGCACGGGGTGCCGAGCGACGCTCACGTCGCACACCGGCAGCTCTCTCGAGTTGAACTGGAGGGCGACGACGGCCCATCGGGCACGGGCATCGTTGCGATGGGTTCGCTGCCCTTCAATCGTGACGCGCCCAGCCGCCTGGACGTGCCGCGCTACGTGATCACTCAGAGCGCCGAAGGCACCTGGATCACCGTGCGCGGACGAACGGGGAGTGGCGCTCACTCATCGACGACGAGACCGTGGCGCGTCCAAGAGGCGCAGATGGCCCGCAGCGTGACGTATCGCCCCTCGCCCGAGGAGTACGCGCACCACGTCGCCGACGCCGTGGAGGTCCTACGTCGCAAGGAGATCGACAAGGTCGTGCTGGCGCGCGCCATCGTCGGGACCGTTGAAGCACGCCATCGACTGCGGGGCCGTGGCCCAGCGGCTTCGCGTGCGCGAGCCCTCGTGCACCATCTACGGCCTGCCCACGACCGACGCGCGCCGCTTCGTAGGTGCCAGTCCCGAACTCCTGGTTCGCCGCAGGGCGGCGACGTCACGTGTCATCCGCTCGCCGGGCACCATCGCAATCCCGCCGGACGTCGATCCCGAGGACTATCACGCCTGGTTGCTCGGCAGCGCGAAGAATCTCCACGAGCACGGTGTCCTCGTCGATGACGTCGTGACCACTCTGGGTCGGTACTACGACGACATCTCCGCCGACGCCACGCCCTCGATCGTCACCCTGCGCACGGTGGCGCACCTGGGTACTTGGATACGTGGCCGCCACGACGACGCAGCCGACGCGCCCGACGCGCTCGAATTGCTCGACATCTTGCACCCCACGGCCGCCGTGGGCGGCCTGCCGCGCGTACGCGGCCTACGAGCTGCTGCAGCGTCTCGAACCCTTCGACCGAGGCCACTACGCCGGACCGGTCGGGCTGGGTCGATCAGAACGGCGACGGAGAGTTCTGGATCGGCATCCGCGGCGTCCTGGTGGACTGGCGCTGATTTCGAGGCGTGGGCCGGTGCGGGCATCGTCAGCGAGTCCGACCCCATCGCCGAGCGTGAAGAGACGCGCGACAAGCTCGCCAGCGTCTTGAGTTCAGTACTACTTGACCGGATCTAGGACTGGCGGAAAGGGCGCTGCAGCGCCCACTTGGTGACCAGCCACAACGCTTCGTACACGATGTACGAACTCATCTTGGACTCACCGAGTTCACGATCGCTGAAGGAGATAGGGACCTCGACGATGCTGGCGCCGCCGCGTCGGGCGCGATAGGTCATCTCGATTTGGAAACCGTAGCCATCGGCGCTGACCTTCGTGTACGTCGATCTTCTCGAGGGCCGAGCGTGAGTAGACGCGGTAGCCCGGCCGTGGAGTCCGCCACGCCCAGTCCCAACATGATCGACGCGTACTGGTTGCCGCCGCGCGACAGTAGGCGTCGCGAGAGCTTCCATTGGGGGATACGACCGCCGGGCACGTAGCGAGAACCAATCACGACCTCGTGACTCTGCGCCGCCGTCAGCAATACGGGCAGTGCCGCCGGGTCGTGCGAGAAGTCGCAATCAATCTCGACGAAAGCATCGAAGTCGTGTTCGAGACCCCACGTGAAGCCGGCACGATACGCGCCACCGAGGCCTCCCTTGCCCGCGCGACGCAACACCGAGATCTGGTCCGAATTCGTTGGCGCACTTTTCGGCAGCCCTGGCCGTTCCGTCGGGGCTCGCGTCGTCGACGACGAGAATATGGGCGTCGGGTACCACTGATCGGAGGGACCGGAGCATCGTCTCCACGTTGAGAACCTCGTTATACGTGGGTAGTACTACGAGAAGACGCATCACCGAATTCTACTGAGGTGGCGTAGACTGACCCTGTCAGCGCCGCGTGTGTGGACCCCGTTTTCCGACTCTTTGAGAGATTCTTATGACCGAAGCCACTAAGCGGCGATTTTCCATGCCGCGCGAGATTCGCATCATTCTGAGCGTCGGATCCCTCGTCTTCGTTTTCGAGTATTTGGTCTTGCCCCAGTTTGCTTCGGCACGACACTCGCTGCATCTCCTCGCGTTGCTCAATCCTCTGCTGGTTGTTCTGGCGGTGATCTTTGAGATGTCGGCGATCTACGCATACGTGGAATTGACTCGAGCGGTGCTCTATCCCTACGCCCCGAGTCGCTTCAACATCCTGCGAGTGAATCTGGCCGGATTGGCCATTGGCCACGTGGTGCCCGGCGGCGCCGCCCCCTCGGGTGCGTTGGCCTATCGCATCTTCTCTGAACTCGATGTGCCCAAAGACACCAGCGCCTTCGGACTCGCGGCACAGGGTGCCGGATCGGCGGTAGTGCTGAACATTCTGTTCTGGATCGCCCTGGTGATCTCGATCCCTCTCAACGGCATCAACCCCGGGTACGGATTCGCGGCCCTCGCGGGCGTCTTCCTTCTTCTCGCATTCTTTGGCACGGTCTTCTTGATCACCCGCGGACAGCGCCGCGCCGACGCCTGGTTGCGCGTCGCCGCGCGTCACCTGCCCGCGTTGAATCCGGACAAGATCTCGTCGTTGCTCGTCAAGGTGGCGGACCGCATCAACCTCCTCATCGGCTCACGACGCACGCTGTGGACTGCTTTCACGTGGGCGAGCTTGAACTGGCTATTCGACGCGGCCTGTCTCTGGGTCTTCATATGGGCCTTTGGCACGGTCATCTCTCCCGTGGACTTGCTGGTGGCGTACGGACTGGCCAACGTGCTCGCCGCGATTCCGGTCACCCCGGCTGGTCTCGGCGTTGTCGAAGGTGTTCTCATCCCCACGCTCGTTGGCTTTGGCGTACCCCACAGTCAGGCGATCCTCGCGGTGCTGGCGTATCGCTTAGTCAATTTCTGGATCCCCATTCCGATCGGGGGGGCCTCCTACGCGTCGCTACAATTCCGACGAGGTCCCCTCAAGGACGCATCGAAAGCGAACGGGAACGCTGCATTGCCAGACGCTTGAACTCGGACTGTGCCGCGAAGTCATTGACCGATTGCAGGCGTCGCCAGCGACGATCCGTGCCGAGCACCCACGTGAAGCGGTCGTCTCGCCAGGTGATCTCGAAGGCTTCGAGCACTTCGGCCTGTAGAGCAGGGGTTTCGATGGGTACCAGCACTTCGACGCGCCGGTCCAGATTGCGCTCCATCAGGTCCGCCGAACCCATGTAGATCGAGTAGCTCTCCTCGTCGGGCCGTCCGAAGATGAAGAGACGCGAGTGCTCGAGGAATTCACCCACCAAGCTATGTACCATAATGTTCTCCGAGAGACTGGCCACGCCAGGCCGCAGGCAACACAAGGTGCGCACTTCGAGACGGATCTCCACGCCGGCGTTCGAGGCCTCGTACAGCGCGTCGATGATGGTGGGATCGGTGAGACCATTGGTCTTCATCAAGATGCGCCCATGCTCTCCACGATCGCGCTGGCGTTCGATGAGTTCGACCATGCGTTCGCGCACGAAGAATGGGCTCACCACGATCTTGTCGTAGTTGCCGTTCTTGGAGAAGCCGGTGAGGAAATTGAAAAGTTCCCCCACGTCACGCGTCACGGCGGGGTTGCAGGTGAGCAGACCAAAGTCCTCGTAGTTACGCGCCGTCTTGGAGTTGTAGTTGCCCGAGGCGATGTGCACGTAGCGCGTCGTCGTCTCCCCCTCGTTTCGTACCACCAACGCCGTCTTACAGTGCGTCTTGAGCCCGACGATTCCGTACACCACGTGCACACCGGAATCTTCGAGCGCCTTGGCCCACTCGATGTTGGCCGCTTCGTCAAAGCGTGCCTTCAGTTCAACCAGCGCCACGACCTGCTTACCCTGTTCCGCAGCGTGGATTAGGGAGGCCACAATAGGCGAGTCGCCCGACGTGCGGTACAAGGTCTGTTTGATAGCCACCACGTCGGGGTCACGAGCCGCCTGATCGACGAACATCTCCACCGAGTCACTGAACGACTCGTAGGGATGATGCAGCAGGATGTCGCCTTCACGAACAGCGGCGAACACGTCGCCCACGTGATCACCATCGAGCAGACGTCGGGGCGTCAAGGGCGACCAGCCCTCACCCTTGAGCTCGGGACGGTCGATAGCGTACAAACTCCAGAAGTCGTGCAAGCCCAAGGGTGCGTCGGTGATATAGACGTTGGATCGATCGAGGTCCAGCTGAGAGACCAGGAGCTCCAAGAAGTCAGGCGACATCCCACTTTGAATCTCAACCCGCAGGGCTTCGCCGAAACGTCGACGGCGAAGTTCAACCTCCAGTGCCACGAGGAGGTCGTCGGCCTCATCCTCCTCGAGAGAGAGGTCGGCGTTGCGCGTGACCCGGAACAGGTCAGCGCGCCCCACGTTCATGCCGGGGAACAAATGCTGCAAGTTCGACATTATGAGGTCCTCGAGCAATACCCAGCGACTTCGTCCGACGCGTAAAAAGCGCGGAAGTGAGCTCGGCACCTTGATGCGGGCGTTTCGCTCCTCGCCCGTCGCGGCGTCACTCACCGTCACGGCGATATTGAGCGAGAGGTTCGAGATCATGGGGAAAGGGTGCCCCGGGTCGACGGCGAGCGGCGTCAGCACGGGGTACACGTGATTCTCGAAGTAGGCGACCAAATCATGTCGCTCGTCGGCTCCCACCTCGGCATATTTGACGATGTCGATATCTCGTCGGGCCAACTCTGGCAGTAAGACGTCGAGGACCAAGCGGTCCTGACGCTCCACCAGCGAAAGGACGCGCTCTCGGATGTCCGCAAGCTGTTGGCGAGGCCGGACACCGTCAACGGACGGAGTCTGGACTCCGGCGGCGACTTTGTCCTCGAGGCTCACCACCCGTACCTGGAAAAACTCGTCAATCATGTCCGCGAAAATTGCGATGAACTTGCAACGTTCCAGAATCGGCAAACTCTGATCATCGCCCAGGTCGAGCAATCGCGATCCGAACTCCAACCGGGACAGCTCACGGCTAGAGAATCGCTCTGGACCGAACGACGAGGAATCGAATGTCACGGGGTAGTAGGTCTTTCTTCAGTAGGCAACGACAGAACCAATGCTACGACTACTGTGTCAACGTGGCGCGACATGCACGAGGCGGATTGTTGAATTCATCCCCGAACGCCGTCACCAAGCCGTCACGCTCTCGTTCGACGGAACTCGGATTGATGTTCGTCGCGTGGGTTCTCGTCACGGGTTTCTACATTCTCATGTCGCTGGCCACCAAAGGCCATCTCCCGGCTCGGCTCGGTTTCTTCCTGGCCGTTCTGATCGCCGTTTCTCTCTTGATGCACGTCGCCATCCGTCGCTACGCTCCGCGGGCATCACAGGTTCTCCTTCCCGTGGCCACCTTGCTCAACGGAATTGGCTACGTCGAGATCGCGCGCTGGAACCCGACTCGTGCGGGCTACCAGGCTTTCTGGTTCGTGGTCAGCGCAGTGATCGTGGTGTTGACGCTCAAGTTCGTCAAGTCGATTCGTGATCTCGACCGCTACCGCTACCTGACGCTGACCGGTGCAATCTTGTTGATGTTGGCCCCGCTCATTCCCCACTTCGGTGAGAACATCAACGGCGCGCGCTTGTGGGTCGCCATTGGGCCACTTTCCTTCCAACCGATCGAGATCGCCAAAGTTCTCCTCGTGTTCTTCTTCGCGTCCTACTTCGCGGCGAACCGAGAGTTGCTGTCTACCCCCACCGAACGTTTCGCTGGCCGACTTTTCGTGTCGCCCAAGGTACTGGTGCCGATACTGGTGGCTTGGGGTCTCGCCCTAATGATTCTGGGCGGCGAGAATGACATCGGATTCGCGATGCTGCTCTTCGCGTTGTTCTTCGCCCTGCTGTGGGTGACCACGGGGCTGAAGTCGTACGTTGGTCTGGGATTTATCCTCTTCGTGGGGGGCGCTCTCGCGGCGGACAAGATGTTTCATCAAGTCCAAGCACGAGTGAGTTACTGGCTCGACCCGTGGTCGGCCGTGAACTATTACCATTCGAGCCAGTTAGCCAACGGGTGGTTCGCCATGGCGTCGGGCGGAGTGGTGGGTACTGGTCTGGGTCTCGGTCAAGCGGGGCGTAACGTGTCCGAGACCACGTCGGACATGATTTTCGCGGCGCTCGGCGAGGAATTGGGTTTTGTCGGCATCATCTTGATCTTGAGTCTCTTCGCTGTGTTCGTCGGTGAGGGATTTCGTATCGCCCAACGCGCACATTCGGACTTCGTACGACTGACCGCCACCGGCCTCACGGCGACCATCGGGCTCCAGGCGTTCTTCATCATGGCGGGAGTACTGCGCATCGTGCCCTTCACCGGCATCACCCTGCCCTTCATGGCCTACGGGGGCAGTTCGCTCTTCGCCAACTACCTCATCGTGGCCCTCCTCCTGCGAATAAGCCACGAGAATTCAGAAGAGAAACGCGGCGGCGAAGTGGTGGCGGTGTCCTTCGATTAGAAGGGACTGAACAGCGTCTCCGCCACGAGGAGAGGGGCGGGTACCACCTGACGTAAGGCCAGGGCAATCGCGTCACTGGGACGACAGTCAAAGACATGACGACCTCGCGTCGTCATGAGATCGAGTTCCCCGATGTAGACGCCGTCCGCCTCTCGTACGATGCGCGCCGCGATGACGTCGGCGTGGAGTTCTTGGAGGATGAAGACCATCAGTTCGTTCGTGGCGGGTCGTCGCCCCGCCACGTGCTGCTGGGCCAGATGAATGGCGCTCGCGTCGTGCACCGCCACGGGCAACGTCAGTGTGCGCCTCGCCCCCTCAGCTTCCCGCAGGATGACGGTTGCCAGCGCTCGCGAAAAGTCGTAAGCCACTTGATCGACCTGGACGACTCGAAAGACCACGTCTTGGCCATTGGGCAGATCAATCTCCGTCACGATTAGTTCCCGAGCCGGCGCGACACCGACAACACCAGTCCCCCGGCGGTATAGAAGACCAACGCGGCGGAGCCGCCATAACTCAGGAGTGGGAGTGGAATTCCTGTTACCGGCATGATGCCCATGGTCATCCCGATGTTCTCAAAGACACTGAAGGAGAAGAAGATGAAGATACCGATGCTCAACAGGCGCCCCATCGTGTCCTTGGCGTGGCGCCCAATGACCCACATGCGCCAGGCGATGAAGGCCAGCAACAGAATCACCGAGGCGGCACCGACGAAGCCAAGTTGTTCACCAATGGCGGTGAAGATGAAGTCGGTGCGCTGTTCGGGAACGAAGCCGAGCACCGTCTGGAGGCCGTTGAAGATTCCCGCACCCCACAACCCTCCAGCGCCAATGGCGCTCTTGGCGTTGTGCACCTCGTAGAGCAGGGCCGCGATGGCCGGGTTATTGGAATTCTGATTGACGAAAGAGGTGAAGCGCTCCACCTGGTACTTCTTCAACAAGTCGAGATATACCGCAGCAATCAGTCCGGCGGTTCCCACAATGGTCAAGAAGGTCATGAAGCGTGGTGGGATGCCCGCGACCACCATCATCCCGGCGACCACGAGGACGATGATGATGGAGGTGCCCAGGTCGGGCTGGAGCACGATGAGTCCGAGAGGCGCTCCCGCCATCAGTAACAGCCGTACCACGTCGTACATTCGCAAGCCCTCACTTCGGCGCCCGCAAAACGTTGCCACCGCGAGGATGATGAAGAGGACGGTGAATTCACTGGGTTGGATCTGAATGAAACCGAAACTGTACCAACGTTGGGCGCCGAGCGCACTCTTGCCCACCACGAATACTCCGGCGAGTGCGAAGAAGGAGCCAATGTAGAGAGGCGTGGCCAGGATCTCCAACCGGCGATAATCGATGTGGGCCACGATGGTCATCGCGACGATGCCCAGTATCACGAAGAAACCCTGACGTTCCAGGTAGTAGTGAGGGTTGTAGCCAGCGTTGGCCAACGCGACGCGCGTTGAGCTGTAGGACATGAAGGCGCCCAAGAATCCGAGAACTACCAGTCCGAACGCCAGCGAGTAATCGACGTGGGTGCTGGGACGATGTAACGAAATGGATCGGGCGTTGAGGGTCTCGGTCACTGCAAAGCCTCCGTCAGGGCGGTCAACAAGTGGGAACCGGGTATATCGCCATTCCACCACCAATTCATCTGACGCGCCACCGTATACGCCAGCATCGCGAGACCGTTGCTGTGTCGGCAGCCAATTTCGGAATGCAGGGCCAGCCATCGTGATTCACGGGGATCGTAAGTGATATCGACGGCGATGGTGTCACGCGAAACCCCCTGCATCACTGCGGCATCCGCGTCGCGCGTCGGAGAGGGCGTGGTGTTCACGATCAGGTCGATCGGCCGGTACATCAGAGCACGATCAACGATCCCCGGGTGAGCCCGGACGATTTGCGCGACGCTGATCGGATTACGACCGATGACCGAGACGGTGTTAGCACCCTCGCGTACCAGGGAGTCGACGATGGCGCGCGCCGCACCTCCGGAGCCCAGAACGACCACGTGCATGTCGGTCACGCCTACGCCGAATTCGCCCCGTAACGAATCAATGAAGCCCGCGCCGTCGGTGGACGCCCCTAACAGGCGTCCATCGCGCCACAGAAGCGTGTTGACCACCCCGAGGGCCGCGGCACGTTCGTCGAGCTCGTCGCACAGGGAAGCCGCAACTTCCTTGAGCGGCATCGTCAGCGAGAGGGCATCAAAGGAGGTACCCATTACTTCGCGAATGCGAAACGCGTGTTCACGGTCGACGTCGAGGCGTTGCGAGGTCCCCTGGAAACCCATGTACTGAAGGCCGGCCACGTGTAACTGTGGAGACATCGAGTGCTCGACCGGCGAGCCAATGACCCCGAGGCGCCACGAGGTCATAGGCCGGCCTTCGCCGCAATCGCCTCTTGGCGCAACTGCTCCTGGTAGGTGTTCGAGAACGCCATGTGGCCATCTTTGTTCACCAGCACGAAGTACAACCACGCTCCCACCGGAGGGTGCAGCACCGCCGCGAGAGCCTGAGGTGACGCCACGCATA
The DNA here is from genome assembly GCA_963734655.1 of uncultured Acidimicrobiaceae bacterium. Classification (GTDB taxonomy): domain Bacteria; phylum Actinomycetota; class Acidimicrobiia; order Acidimicrobiales; family RAAP-2; genus RAAP-2. The sequence goes on from CAVTHY010000003.1 coordinate 231,781, forward strand.
TTGGTGTCGGCGTCAAACCCTGGTGCAGGTAGGTGTTGTAGGGAGTTTGGGTCTGGAGCATGGCGGGCGTGACCTTGCCACCGTCCATCCCGAGAGCGTAGAGAACCGTGGAATCCATCTGCAGCGGCATATTCTTCGCCAAGCGGTTGTAGATGACCCGAGCGGTTTTGGGCATATTGAACGTGTAGTAACCCTCCTTCTCGACGATCGAGGCGGCGATGAGTACCTGGTACGCGTTGAGCCCCATGACCACCGTGGTCGGACTCAACCCGGCCGCCGCTGCTTCGCGGGTGAAGCTGGCCTGCATCGCGGCGAGTAGTTGCGCCGGAGTCTCGTTCGGGGTGATTAGGTAGAGGCCGGGTCCGATAAGACCGTCAAGACTCCCTTGAGGGTTATAGGGACTCGTCACCGCGGCGGAGTTGGCGTCGGCCAGAAAGGTTGAGGCGAATGAATTGCCTACTTGGCCGGCCACGTCAATCGCCACTTCTTTGACAGTGAGCCCAGGGGTCACATTGACCTGGGGCACATTGGGTCCCCCACTTAGAATCGAACGAATGTTGGAATAGTCCGCACCTTGGGCGAATTCGTACACACCGGGTGTCACGAGGGGTGCCCCTTCGAGGAGGCTGTCGACTCGAAAGGCGAAGGGTGAAGCCAACACTCCGGCCTGGTGCAACTCTCCGGCAATCGCTGACATCGAGTCGCCGTGGTGCACGGTGATGATCACCAACTTGCCCGAACCGCCCACGGGAAAATACTGCAGGGCGAACCACACGAGGATCGCTAGGACGATGGCGCTCGTAGCCGCGAGGAGTCGACGCAGGGGACTAAGGAGCATTGCGCGAATCCGCGAAGTGCTGGAGCAGCACCACCGCTGCAGCGGAATCAATGCGGCTGCGATGGTCCTTCACCTTTAGTCCGGCACTACTCAGCGATCGTTGCGCTGCGGTGGTGGTGAGTCGCTCGTCGTGTTGCACGACGGGCAATTCCAGCGCGTCGCTCAGTCGCGTGAACAGGTCGTCAGCGAAGTCGGTACTCGCGGTGCGCGAACCGGCGAGCGACAATGGGCGCCCCATCACCACGAGTTCGACCCTTTCCTCGTCGACGAGACGCACGATACGTTGCACGAAGCCCTCATCGAAGTTCATCGCCTCGCGAGGGAAGGCCATGGTCTCGGAAGAATCCGTGATGGCGATTCCGCATCGCTTGGTGCCGGGATCTATCCCGAGGATGCGCACCATGACGACCTACAGCGCCGAGGCCGCAGTGAGCACGCGATCGATGCCGTCGATGTCGCGGCCCCCGGCCAGGGCCAAACGCGACGAACCGCCTCCCCCGCCACCCACGAGAGCCGCGAGTTTCTTCACGGTGCTCTGCGCGTCGAGAGTGTCATCACTCGCCACCGCAATCGACACCTTGGCGTCGAACGATCCCACCAGCACGACCGCCCGGCGTCCGCGCCGCTGAAGGTCTTGAGACAGAGTCCGCAATTGTTCACCCGTGTAGCCGTCGACCCGGGCTACTAGGACCGGTTGATCACTCTGAGCGTGCAATTGCTCGGCGAAGGCGGACAACTGGGCCTGACGCAGTTGCGCCACTTCCTTCTCCATCTCGTGCTGACGATCGAACACCCGCTCGAGGGAGGGCACGACGTCGTCGAGCGAGGTCTTGAGCAATGTGGCCACCGACGACAATGTGCTCTCCATCTCCGCACTCCGACGAAAGGCCCCCATGGCGCTCACCGCTTCGATACGTCGAGTATTCGATCCGATTGACGCTTCAGAAACGATCTGGATCTGACCAATGTCACCTAACCGATCCACGTGAGTGCCACCACAGAATTCCAAACTGTGCCGACCAGCGCGCACCACGCGAACCTGATCGCCGTACTTGTCACCGAAGAAGGCGATGGCCCCCATCTTCTCGGCGTCGGCTTTGGAAGTCTGAATCGTGTCGACGGATTCATTGGTCACCACGTCAGTGTTAACGATCATGAGGATCTCCCTCAGCTCCTCCGGTCGTACTCCCGCTCCGTGGGCGAAGTCGAAGCGGAGACGGTCGGGACCAACGTAGGAGCCCTGTTGGCGCACGTGGTCGCCCAGCACGGTGCGTAGACCTGAGTGCAAAAGGTGTGTCGCGGTATGGTTTCGTCGCGTGGCTTCACGGCGAAGTGGATCGATGGTGGCCACGCCGATCTGACCGGGCAGTATCTCTCCGCTCAAGCGGCCGCGGTGCGCGAAGAGACCACCGGCCACGTTCTGGGTGTCGACAATCTCGAATCGACCAGATTCGCTGACGAAGACCCCGACGTCACCTACTTGCCCCCCCGATTCTGCGTAGAAGGGAGTGGCCTCCAAGAAGAGTTCACTGGTGCCATCCTCGCCGGCGAGTACCGCCAAGACGGTGGTCTCGAGACTGTAGTGGTCGGCGTTACGTCCCACGAACGCCGTCGTCCCGTGACGCTCGATCAGTTCTCGGTACTGGGCATCGTCGGCCAGATTGAGTGCCTTGGAAGATTTGCGAGCTCGCTCGCGCTGCTCGCTCATGGCGCTGTCGAACGTAGCGCGGTCGACCGAGAGACCCGATTCTGCCGCAATCTCACTGGTGAGTTCGATGGGGAAACCGTGCGTGTCGTGCAACCGAAAGGCCACATCACCCGGGAAAACGTGGGCACCAGTTCGCACCACATCGTCTCGCGCCTCTTCTAGGAGTGACATGCCGGTACGCAGTGTCCGCGCGAACCCGGCCTCCTCGCGCTCCAGGATCGACACAATCAGATCGCGGTCCTTGACCAGCACCGGGTAGGCGCCACCCATCTTCTCGATGGTGGCGTCCACCAGTTGCGCGCTCAGCGCAGCGTCTGAGCCCGAGCGGCGTGCCGCGAGAATTGCCCGGCGAATTATGCGCCGTAGCACGTACCCGCGACCTTCGTTGGAGGGGAGGACCCCGTCAGATACCAGCATCGTCATAGCGCGCCCGTGCTCGGCAATGCGGCGAATAGCGATGTCGGTCACTTCGTCACGACCGTACGGAACGTCCAGTGCTCGCGAAGCTGTCTCGAGCAATGGTGTGAATAAGTCAGTGGCGAAAACTGACTCGACACCGTTGAGAATTGACAAAACCCGTTCAAACCCGGCGCCGGTGTCGATATTCTGCTTGGGCAGGTCGATCATCGAACCGCCGGGGCCCTTCTCGAACTGCATGAAGACGAGGTTCCAGAACTCAATGAAACGGTCCTCGCCGCCGTGCGCCGGGCCACCGTCGCCACCGAAGGCCGGTCCCTTGTCAAAGAAGATCTCCGAGCACGGTCCGCACGGACCGGTCTCACCCATGTCCCAGAAATTGTCCTCGCCGAGTCGTTGGATACGCTCGGGACGCACGCCAATGAGGTCGCGCCAGAGTTCTTCAGCCTGATCATCCGAGTGGTGCACCGTCACCCACAGGCGCTCGGGATCGAGTCCGAACCCCTCAGTGATCAGTCCCCAGGCGTAGCGGATCGCGCCCTCCTTGAAGTAGTCACCAAAGGAGAAGTTGCCCATCATCTCGAAGAAGGTCAAGTGTCGCTGGGTGGTGCCAATTATGTCGATGTCCGGAGCTCGAAAGCACTTTTGAATCGACACCGCGCGCACTGATGGCGGGGTCTCTTCGAGCAAAAAGTACGGTTTGAACGGGACCATCCCGGCAACGGTGAACAACAAACTGGGGTCGTGGGGGATCAAACTCGCCGAGGGGACGATCAAGTGACCATTTTCGGCGAAATAATTGAGAAATATTGAACGTAGTTCGGCGGCTTCCACGGGCTTTACTCTACCGGCGACTGGTCATTCTCATTGGCGTCACCCCTTCGACGACGCCAAGCCCGCACTATTCGGTCCTCATCGCCGTGAGCAGAGGGATCAAAGAACTGCGTCTCACCCATCGAGTCAGGCAGGTAACGCTGTTCGACCCATCCACCAGGTTGATCGTGGGGATAGATGTACGAATCGCCAAAACCCATCTCGCGTGCGCCGGCGTAATGGGCATCACGCAAGTGCGTCGGTACGTCGCCACCCCCCGCGCGCACCGCCTCGGTGACCGCCGCGAGAGCGCGAGTGACCGAATTGCTCTTGGGCGCCAACGACAGGTAGATCGCCGCGTGCGCCAACGTGAGACGGGCCTCGGGCAATCCGACGAATTCAACGGCTCGCGCGGCGGACTCGGCAACGACGAGCGCCTGGGAGTCAGCCATTCCCACGTCCTCCGACGCCAGGATCACCAGGCGTCGCGCTACGAACCGTGCGCTCTCGCCGGCTTCGAGCAGCGCAATCAGCCAGTAGAGGGCCGCGTCGGGGTCCGAGCCACGAACCGATTTGATCAGCGCCGAGATTTGGTCGTAGTGCGTGTCGGCTGACTGGTGCACCAGGCGACCGTCGCGCGCGAGCGACACGTGTTCACGGGTGATACGGCGCGACGTCGGCGCGATGTCGCTCTCGAGTTGGTCGACGCCCGCCAGAATGAGAGCCGTGTCCAGCGTGGTCAACATCGAGCGAGCGTCGCCGTCGCAGCTGGCGACCAATGCCTCGACCGCGTCGTCGTCGAGGCGCACCTTCTTGAGTGCTTGCGCGCGCTCTAACACCGTACGAAGGTCCGACTCCTTGAGTGGGTGCAGGCGCCAGAGGGTCGTGCGACTCATCAGTGCGGCGTTGACCTCGAAATAGGGATTCTCGGTGGTAGCGCCGATGAGCACGATCTCGCCATTCTCCGTGGAGGGCAACAACAGATCCTGCTGCGATTTGTTAAAGCGGTGCACCTCGTCGATGAAGAGCACCGTCTTCTGGCCGCGCTCGCCCAGACGCTGTCGTGCGCGCTCGAGGGACTCTCTCACGTCCTTGACGCCACTCGAGACCGCGGAGACGCTGTCGGCCGCGTAACCGGCTGATGACGCGACGATGCGGGCCAACGTGGTCTTGCCGGTTCCAGCCGGTCCCCAGAAGATCATGGAGGTCAAACGTTGGGCCTCGACCATACGACGCAGCGCCATTCCCGGACCTACGAGGTGGTCCTGGCCCACGATCTCTTCGAGGCTACGAGGGCGCAACAACTCCGCCAAGGGTGCACTCGCGCGCAAGCGCTGCGCCATCGCGTCGTCAAAGAGAGACGTCGTTACACCTTGGGGGCGAACTTGAGCCGCAGATCACGTATCTGGCGCTCAGTGATGTTCTTGGGTGCGCCACTCATCAGGTCGGTCCCGGACTGCGTCTTGGGGAAGGCAATGACCTCGCGAATATTGTCTTCACCAGCGAAGATGGCCACTAGTCGGTCGATGCCCACGGCGAAGCCAGCGTGGGGTGGTGCCCCGTATTTGAAGGCTCCGAGCAGGAAGCCGAAACGATTCTGCGCCTCATCCTCGCTGATCCCGAGCGCCGAGAAGATCCGCGATTGGATGTCGGCGCGGTGAATGCGCACTGAGCCGCTGCCGAGTTCCCAACCGTTGAGCACGAGGTCATAGGACTGCGAGCGCACCTTCAGAGGATCGCTATCGATCAAATCCAGGTCATCGAGATTCGGCATCGTGAAGGGGTGGTGCGCCGACACCAGGTGACCCTCCTCGTCGACACCCTCGAACAAGGGGAAATCAGTGATCCAGACGTAGTGGTGCGGGCCCTCGCTCACCGGAGGGGCGCCGATCTCTAGTCGCAGCGCTCCCAACACCTTGCAGGCCGCGCCGTACTCGTCCGCGACCACTAACACCAAGTCCCCCACCTCGGCGCCGCCCACCCCGGCGATGGCCGCGGTCTCGTTGACGTCGAGGAAACGCGCCAGTGGGGAGTCGAGGCCCTCGCTCGTGATCCGGAACCAGGCCAGTCCCTTTGCGCCCAGGCTCTTGGCGTGGTCCGTCAGGTTGTCCAGGCGCGAACGCGTGAATTCGCCGCCGCCGGGAACCCGCAGGGCCTTGATGGTCGGCGCGGAGAACGCCTTGACTTCGGTGTGAGCGAAGACGTCCGAGAGGTCGTGCAGGTCCATGGCGAAACGCAAGTCGGGCTTGTCCGTGCCGTAGCGGTCGAGAGCTTCGGCCCACGTCATGGTCGAGATCGGACCCGGACGTTCACCGGTTGCCACCTCCGCAGCGTCGAGCACGGCCTCGGACACGAAGGCGAAGATGTCCGACTGCGTGACAAAACTCGCTTCGACGTCGAGCTGGGTGAACTCGAATTGGCGGTCGGCGCGTAAGTCCTCGTCGCGAAGACAGCGCGCTATCTGGAAATACCGGTCGAAGCCACCGACCATCAAGAGCTGTTTGGCTATCTGGGGGCTCTGGGGCAAGACGTAGAACTCTCCCGGATGCAGACGTGAAGGGACGACGAACTCTCTCGCCCCCTCGGGAGTGGGTGCCCACAGCAGTGGTGTCTCCACCTCACAGAAGCCTTGACGCTCCATGGCGCGGCGCAGGGTCGCGTTGACCGCGGCTCGCAGGCGCAGGTTACGTTGCATCTTCTCTCGTCGAACGTCGATATAGCGGTACTTGAGTCGAACTTGCTCGTCGACGTCAGACCGCTCATCGATCTGGAATGGCGGCGGTTCGGCGGCGGAAAGAATCTCGACCTCGCAGTCGGTCAACTCCACCTCGCCCGTAGCGAGTCGATCATTGACGGTTCCTTCTGGACGCAACGAGACGGTGCCCGTGATGCGCAGGACGTACTCGCTACGCGCGTCGACCGAACCCTCAACCACGGCCTGCACCACTCCGGAGCGGTCGCGGAGGTCCAAGAACGCCAGGTGCTCGCCGTGTTCGCGGCGCTTGGCAACCCAGCCACACACGCTGACCCTCTGACCAACCACACTGAGGTCCACGGATCCACACAGGAGGTCACGCATGCTGGTCGCTTCAAATTTGTCGGTCATGATCTCTTTACTTGTTGAGGTGCTGGCGCAGGGTGAGAAGCAGATCCTCGCGGGCGACTCGTTGCTGAGCCCGTTCGAAATCGTCACTTCTCAGGTCTCTAATCGTAATCTCGTCCGCCTCCGCCTCCTGGGGACCAATCAAGAGGGCGATCACTGCTCCGGAACGATCAGCCAGTTTCATCTGAGACTTCATGGAGCGCGAATCGAAACTGCGCTCGACGGCGTAGCCGTGGCGCCGTAACTCATCCACCACCACGGTGGCATTGTCCTGGCCCGTCGTATCGACCACGAAGATATCAATAGTACGATTGATCAGGTTCGATGTGATACCCTCCGCTTCGCGGGCGAGCAGGAGACGTTCGATACCCGAACCGAAACCAATGCCGCTCGCAGGTTTGCCACCCAGTTGTTCACTGAGCCCGTCGTAGCGACCTCCCCCACCGATCGCGTTTTGAGCACTTCCCAATGCCTCGGCCACGAACTCGAACGTTGTGCGCGTGTAGTAGTCGAAACCACGCACGAGACGAGGCTCAAGTGTCGAGTCGATCCCCAGTGCGTCAAGACCCTTACGCACTGAGTCGAAGTGAGCCGCGCAGTCGGCACAGAGGAAATCCGGTAGAAGTGGCCCGTCATTCACCACACGCACGCACGACTCGCGCTTGCAATCGAGTACGCGCAGGGGATTCTGGGACCACGTCTTCTGGTGCTCGTCACACAACTCCTCACGGTGCTCCTCGAGGTGCCCCCGCAGGACATCGACGTATCGCCCTCGGCACTCATCGTGGCCCATGGAATTGATCAATAGACGCACCCGCGTCAAACCCAGGGCCTGGTAGAAACGCCACGCCAGAGTGATGACCTCGACATCCATAGCAGGATCGTCGGTGCCAATCGCCTCGACGCCCAGTTGGTGGTGTTGGCGGTAGCGCCCCGCCTGAGGTCGCTCGTAGCGAAAGGCGGGCGTCACGTACCACGCCTTGTAGGGGATTGTTGGCTGGTGCTGAATGAAGGCGCGCACCACCGAGGCGGTTCCTTCAGGACGCAGCGCATAAGTGCGTTCGCCGCGGTCTTGAAAGACGTACATCTCCTTGGTCGCGACGTCACTGTGTTCACCGATACCCCGGTTGAAGACCCCAATCTCCTCGAACATCGGTGTCAACGCCAGGGTGAAGCCGTATTGGTACGAGAATTGAGCGAAGGTGGCAATCAGCCCCTCCCACAAGGCGGATTGGGGTGCGAGAACGTCGTGCGTCCCGATGGGGGCTTGGAAGGTACTCATGAACCCTTGTGATGTCCCGGAATCTGGCGAAACGCGTCAAATACCCCGTCGACACCCTTGAGCGACGCCAACAGGCTCGAGAGGTGACTGGGATCGGCGAGTTCCACGTCGAAGAGCATTCGGACGATGCGCGAACCAGAAGTGGCCGTGGAACTCGAGATGATACTGAGATGATATTCAGCGACCACCTTGGACACGTCAAGTAGCAATCGGGCCCGATCAAAGGCCATCACCTCCAGTGCCACGCGATACTGACCGTGCGTGGCGCCGTCCCACTCCACATCGATGATTCGCTCGCCGAGACGGTGCGCCAGTGCCACGGCATTGGAACAATCGTCACGATGCACCGAGACGCCGCGTCCTTGGGTGATGAATCCCATGATGGAGTCCCCCGGCACTGGCGAGCAACAACGCGCCAAGTGGATCATCACGTCGTCGAGTCCCTCGACGTACACACCAGCGCTGCGCCGCGTCGTACGGTTATTGCGAGGGGCCCGGGTGACCGTAGTCGGGAGTTGCTCGGCCTCTCCCCCGTGGAGTTCGCGGTCCAACCGTTGGACGACGGCCAACGCCGAGATCTGGTGGGAATCAATCGCCATGAAGAGCGCGTCGAGATTCTCCAGGTTGAGCGAGACGATGACCGCTTCGAGGGCACTGGAGGAGATGGAGGTAGCAATGGGCAAGCCCTCACGTCGCAGGGCTTTCGTCAGTTCCTCACGGCCGCCCTCGATCGCGTCCTCGCGGCGCTCGCGTTGGAACCACTGACGAATCTTGGATTTAGCGCGCGACGATTGCGCGAAATTCAGCCAATCGCGTGATGGTCCGGCGGTCGCATTTTTACTCGTGACGATCTCGACGACGTCGGCCGAATGCAGGACCGTCTCTAGAGGCACCAGGCGACCATTCACCTTGGCGCCCACGCAGTGGTGTCCGACCTCGGTGTGCACGGCGTACGCAAAATCGATCGTGGTAGCACCCTCAACCAAAGCGACTACGCGACCCTTGGGCGTGAAGACGTACACCTCATCTTGGCCCAGGTCGAGCTTCAGGGCCTCCAAGAACGCAATGGGATCGGGCTCATCCTCGTGCACGTCGGCCAGACGCTGCATCCACTGGATCTCGTGGTTGGTGGCCCCCTCCTTGTAACTCCAGTGGGCTGCCACGCCGAATTCGGCCCGTCGGTGCATTTCGTTGGTGCGAACCTGTACCTCGACCGACTTGCCCTTGGGACCTATCACCGTGGTGTGCAGGGATTGGTAGAGGTTGAACTTCGGTGAGTTGATGTAATCCTTGAATCGTCCTGGCACGGGTGACCACAGAGCGTGAATCGCCCCAAGAACTGCCCAGCAGTCGCGGTCGTTCTCGACGATCACGCGCAGTCCCACCAAGTCGTAGATCTCGTCGAACTCTTTGCCGCCGACCACCATCTTCTCGTAGATGCTCCACAGATGCTTCGGGCGTCCGGTCACTTCTCCCACAATGGCGAAGCCGCGCAATTTCTCGCTCAGAACGCCCATGACGTCGACCAGATACGCTTCGCGCTCGGGCTGACGGGCCGCGACCATCTGTTCGATCTCGGCGTAACGCTTAGGGTGCAGCGTGGCGAAACTAAGGTCCTCGAGTTGCCACTTGACCTGCTGGACACCGAGGCGGTGCGCGAGGGGCGCGTAGACATCGAGGGTCTCTTGGGCGATGGCCCGCTGACGGTGCATCGGCATGACCGAAATCGTGCGCATGTTGTGCAGTCGATCGGCCAACTTGATCATCAACACTCGCCAGTCCTGAGCCATCGCAATGAACATTTTGCGAATGGTGGCCGCTTGCTGGGCCTCCTTAGAGTCGAACTCCAGCCGATCGAGTTTGGTGACGCCATCAACGACCGCCGCGACCTTTTCGCCAAATTCCTCGATCAGCCATTCATTGGTCACACCCGTATCCTCGACCGCGTCGTGTAGAAGAGCCGCCGCAATCGTCATCTCGTCCAGGCCCAGGTCGGCCGTAATGGCCGCCACCGCTATGGGATGGGTGACGTAGGGTTCACCCGTGCGGCGCAACTGGCCCTCGTGGGCGTTGATCGCGACGACACCCGCTCGCCGAATGAGGGTCACGTCACCGTTCTCGTGGTGTTCGAGAAAACGCGCGACGAGCCTCTCCACCGAGCCCTCGAGGGCCGGATCCACCGTCGAGCGCGACGTCAGGCTGACCATCACTTCAGCCTAGGTGTCAACGGCGCTTCTGTTTGCGCGCCCTGGGTGTCACGGTCGACGTCGGACGTCGCGCGCCAGCGCCCAAGCGCTGAGCAGTGTCCGAACCCAACATCGCGGCGGCGCGCGGTGACAGTGCGACGTGCTCACTGCGATTCACCCGTGCGGCCAGTTCGCGGTATCGCGGCTCGCGCTCTTTCATCCACGCTAGGAGCGGACTCGCGATGAAGATCGAGGAGTAGGCACCGCTCATCAGGCCGACGAACAGGGCCAGACCGTAGTTCTGCAACGTCGTGGCCCCCAAGATGTAGGCACCGACTACCAAGACGGCCAGAACCGGCAAGATGGCCACCAGGGAGGTGTTGATCGAACGCGCCAGGGTCTGGTTCATCGATAGATTGACCATTTCGCCATATGTCATGGTGCCACTCTTCAAGATTGCGTTGGCACTGGTGGCATTATCTCGTACGCGGTCGAACACGACGACGGTGTCGTAGAGCGAATAACCCAAGATCGTCAGTAGCGCGATGACCGTGTCCGGGGTGATCTGAAAACCAAACAGCGAATAGACCCCCACCGTGACGAGTAGGTCGTGCACCATTGCGATGAAAGCGGCCAGGGCCATCTTTGGCTCGAAACGTATCGAGATATAGATCACGACCGCCACAAAGAAGATGATCAGCGCCTCGAGGGCGCGGTTAGTGATCTGACCGCCCCAAGTGGGTCCGACATTGGAGGTCGACACCTGATTACTGGCGACGCCCGCCTCCTTGGCCATCGCCGCGATCACGGCGTTGGTGATTTGGGTCTGGACGGCGGTGGAGTCGTTATTGAGGTCGGCGGTGACCTGATACGTCTCTGACCCCAACTTCTCCACGGTTGGGTTCGACAATCCGGCCTTGGTCACCGCGGTCGTCATCGAGGAGATGGACGAATGAGGGGCGAGGACCTCCCACGAACTACCGCCCTTGAAATCGATGCCCAGGTTAAAACCACGCACGCTCAGCGATCCCAAGCCAACCAGGATCACCACGAGAGAGGCGATGAACCAGATCTTCTTGCGTCCGACAAAGTCAATGGTGGTCATTCCCTGGTAGAGCCGACCGAAACGTCCAGGAGCCCTCTCCGTGCCCGCTACTTCGTTGTCCTTCACGTCACTCATGGCTTCCTCCGGCGTTCATCCCTGCGGCCATCGACAATGCCGAAGTGCCCTGGTTGTTACGTCGACCGAGCAGGATCACCAGAGGACGAGTGAAGTACCACGTGATGAAGACGTCCATCAGCGTCGACAGGCCCAGGAAGAAGGCGAAGCCTCGCACGTCGCCCACAGCAATCAGATACAAGAGGACGGCGGCCAAGAGACTGACGGTGTCAGCGGCCAATACCGTGCGCCACGCCGACTTGAACCCCCGATCGACCGAGGAGCGCACCGTGCGCCCGGAACGAGCTTCATCCTTTAACCGTTCGAAATACACGATGTAGCTGTCCACGGTGATACCGATGGACACGATCAAGCCAGTCACGCCGGCCAGGGAGAAAGTCGGGGCGAATGCGGTATGTCCGAGAGCAGAGATGATGGCCCACAACAGGGCCGCGGTCACGCCCAGTCCCAGCAAGATCACGAGTCCCAGGGCTCGGTAGTACAAAATCACGTAGATCAAGACCAGGGCCAATCCTGCCAGTCCCGCACCCAGCCCGGCCACGAGCGCACTGTGGCCCAGAGTCGGTGAGACCGACTGGGTCGTCAGGGGTTGAAGGCGCACGGGCAGCGCACCAAACTCCATCGCAATGGCGAGATTCTGTGCGGATGCCTGGGTGAAGTTGCCCGAGATCTGACCCTGACCGCCGAAACTCGTGAAGGACGATGAAGCGGGCAAGATCAATGGCGCCGACTGGATGACGCCGTCGAGTTCGATCGCGACCTCCTGGTGGAAGTTGGCCTTGGCCACCGCGTCCCACGCGGGACTCCCCGAACCGGTCAGGGTGTAACTCACGACCCACTGGCCGATGGTGTCCTGGGTGGCGAAGGCCTTGCCGATCGCTTGGCCCGTGAGCTCGGCGGGACCCAGGAGCCACCGATCGGTTTTCGGTGCCCTAGTGTGGGCAGGATCACTGGCTGTGAAGCCATGTCACTGCGCCGGGCAGGTCGTGGCGATGTTGGCAAAGGTCGGGTCGACACCGAGCGTGTTGAGTTAAGGAGTACCCGTTGACGGAGTTGTTCGGCGTCACCGCCAGATTGGCAGCGGTCAAGGCGTAGGCGGCCCCGCACGATGGCATCGTGCGGTGCCGATGGGCTTGGCGCGTCTTCGCGGCCGGGGCCACCTGACACAGCACGGGTACGGAAGAACAACTGCGCCGTCTGACCGATCTCCTTGAGGATCTTCTGGGCATCTTTGACGCCCGGGGCGCTCACGACGACGTTCTTGCCCTGGACGTTGACTTGGGCGCCTGAGACGCCCAGTCCATTGACACGATTGCTGAGGATCGTGACCACTTCGTTCAACTGTGACTGGGTGGCGGGAGTCGTTGGCTTGTAGACGACCGAGAGGCCACCGGCGAGGTCGAGTCCCAGTTTGGGTCCCCAGCCCAGCGACAGGGTCGTAGCCAGCGAGCCAAAGCCGATCACGAGTCGTCAGGATGAGACTGACAATGAGCGACTTGCGCGATACTGCTGGAGCCGCCATTACTTGTCATCACCCTCGTGTCGAGTGTGTCCTCGTGCTCGGGCTCAGTTTCGGCCGGGTCGTCGCTCGATGGTGGTACGATGCTTACCGGCGATGGCCGACGGAATGAAGTCGAGTTCGTGACCGCTCGGCGGTACGCAAGGTGACCGCCTCCTCAGTGCGCCTGACGACCGTGCCGATCATGCCGCCGATGGTGCGGGCCTGATCCCCGACCTCGACTTGGCGAGTTTGTTGGCGCGCCGCCTTCTGCCTGCGACTGCGGGGACGGAGGTAGAAGAAGTAGAGACCGCCGAAGACAATCACGTAAATAATGATGATGAGCGGACTGCCAGAACTCTTTGGTTGCAGCGAACAACATTGAAATATCCTCCGTCAATAGACCAAAGAAACCCTAGTCGCTCGGCGGGCTGGCTCTAGACCAATCCTCCGCCCCGGGCGCGCACACCCAAGGTGGGCGAAGGCCTTTGTCGGTGGCCACGCGCCCTCGTGGGGTCCGGATCAAGAAACCCTCGCGCAACAGGTACGGCTCGTACGCGTCCTCGATGGTCGCGGGCTCCTCGCCGCTGGCGTGCGACAGCGTGGTGAGTCCGACGGGCAATTGGGCGAATTGTCCGCACAGCAACCCCAGAATCCGCCGGTCGATCTTGTCCAGGCCGTGCTCGTCGACGCCAAAGAGATCCAGCGCGTCAGCCGCCAGACGATCATCGACCGCGTCATGACCCCCCACCGAGGCGACGTCACGAACCCGGCGCAATAGACGATTGGCGATGCGCGGCGTGCCGCGCGAACGCTGGGCGATGACGCCCGCGGCATCGCCGCAGCAGACGGACGCTCGAGAAGTCCGGCCGAGCGCGTCAACGATCTGGCGCAACTCGTCGCGCTCGTAGAGATCAAGTTGGCCGACGAAGCCGAAGCGGTCGCGCAACGGGGCGGCCACCAGACCAGTGCGCGTGGTGGCTCCGACGAGAGTGAAAGCGGGCAGGTCGAGACGGATCGACGCGAGCCGAGGGACCGCGACCGATCATCACGTCGAGCCGCCGGTCCTCCATCGCGGGATAGAGGACCTCCTCGACCGATACGGGGCAAGCGGTGGATCTCGTCGATGAAGAGCACTTCGCCATCTTGTAGATCGGTCAGGAGAGCCACGAGGTCACCGGGTCGCGCGAGCACCGGACCCGACGTGACTCGTAGCCCGGAACCCATCTCGTGCGCCACAATGCTGGCGAGGGACGTCTTGCCCAGTCCTGGAGGGCCCGCGAAGAGAAGATGGTCCGAACTCTGCCCGCGCGCCCGCGCCGAACCGAGCACGATTTCCAAGTGACCTACCAACTCCGCTTGTCCGACGAAGTCCTGCCAGCGACGTCGGACGTAACGTCACGTCCGCACTGCGATCACCTTCAGAGGCCAAGGGGGTCACCACGTGTTCATCGCCTTTGACGAGCGATGTCACGTCCGCATCACGCCGCGTCATCGTCGACCCAGGCGCTGCAACGCGATACGCAATGCAATAGATTCATCCTCGGGCAACTCCACGCCCATCCAGCGCGTCACGGATCTCAGCAGGTGCGTAACCCAAAGAGCGCAGGGCCTCTTCGATGTCGCTCGGCCGGCGCGCTGGGCGTCACCACGCTTTGCGGGACGATCTCAACGAGCTTGCCCTTGAGTTCGAGAACGATGCGACTGGCCGTCTTGGCGCCGATTCCGGGGATTTGCGACACCCGCTTGACGTCGCCTTGCTCGATGGCCCCTCGCAGTTCATCCGTGGGCATCGTGCGTAGGGCCGCCAGCGCAGTCGAGGGGCCGACGCCGGGCGTCACCAACAACGTGGAGAAGAATTCTCGATCGTCGTCGGAGCGGAAGCCGTAGAGGACGATGGCGTCGGCGCGCACTTGGGTGTGGATGAAGAGTTCGACGTCGTCACCACGACGCAACTCCTCCACCGACGCGAGATTGACCTCGTAGCCTACCCCATTGACGTCGATCAAGGGCTCCCCGCAAGCGTGCGTTCGCAACACCCGACCCTGGAGCCAACCGATCACGTGGTCATCACCGTGAAACGACGTTCGACGCGCTCGGTCATGAAATACGTGATGGCGAGGCCCAGGGCGTCGGCGGCGTCGGCTGGTTCGGGTACCTCGCTCAGACCACAAAGTTTCGCGACCATCGTCTGGACCTGAGATTTTGTCGGCCGCCCCGTAGCCGGTGACCGCCAGCTTCACTTGCTGGGCGGTGAACTGACGCACCGCTAGGCCCTTCGCCCCCGCAAGCCCCACCGCGATACCACTGGCCTGCGCGACCGGAATGGCGGTCTTGAGCGTTGCGCTGGAAGAACACCCGTTCGACGACCACCGCGTGAGGTCTGAAGTCGAGGATCAAGCGCTTCGATATCAGCATGTATCTGGGCCAAGCGCGTCTCGACGCCGTAGATCCATGTCGGTCTCGAGAACGCCGGCGTGCACGGCTCGAAATTCCTCGCGCCCTCGAAAGTACCCTTCGATTAGCCCGAACCCACAGCGTGTCAATCCGGGGTCGATGCCGAGTACGAACATATGTTCGATTGTAATGCGCTTCGCGCGGCGCGTAAGCGGATTACTCCTCGAAGTTGGCGAGGATCTCGTCGGAGATGTCGAAGTTCGCGTAGACGTTCTGCACGTCGTCGTGGTCATCGATGGCGTCCATCAGTCGCAGAACCTTCTTGGCCTCGCTCTCTTCCTCGACGGGAATGAGATTCTGCGGCACCAGCGTAAGGTCGGCGCTGACGACGCTGAGTCCGAAACCCTCGAGAGCGTCGCGCACCATGCCCACTTCGTGGGGTTCGGTCGTGACGACGAAGTTGTCGCCCTGGGCGGCTGAAGTTCTCGCCCCCGGCTTCGAGCACCCACTCGAGAAGCTGGTCTTCATCCAGGGGACCCTTCACTTCGATCAGGCCCTTGCGGTCGAACTGCCACGAGACCGCGCCGGGTTCGGCGATGTTGCCACCGTTCTTGGACAGGAGATGCTTGATCTCGGCACTCGTGCGGTTGCGGTTGTCGGTCAACGTCTCGATGATGATCGCCACACCTCCCGGGGCGTACCCTTCGTAGGAGATCGCCTCGTAGCGGACTCCTTCGAGCTCGCCCGTGCCGCGCTTGATGGCGCGTTCGATCGTGTCGATGGGCACGGACGCCTCACGAGCCTTTTGGAACATCGTGCGCAGACTGGCGTTCGTGTTGGGATCACCGCCGCCTTCTCGCGCGGCGACTTCTACTTGGCGAATCAATTTTGCGAACACTTTGGCTCGGGCGCTGTCTTTAGCACCCTTGCGGTGTTTCGTGGTTGCCCACTTCGAATGGCCGGACATGTATTCCTCCTGCCCGTTTTAGGGCGTAGTCATCGTAACGCTTCTTGCAAGGCGTCGAGGAACAGGCCGTGAACTAGTACGTCGCTCGTGAGTTCAGGGTGGAACGAACATCCCCACGCCGACCCCTGGCGCACCAGCACCGGGTGTTCGCCATCACCGTGGTCGAGGGTGGCGAGGATCGAAACGTCGGGCCCGCAACGCACTATCCGCGGTGCGCGGATGAAGACGCCGGGAACCGTGCCGCGATCGCCAATGACAATGGGCGTTTCGAAACTCGCGATCTGGCGGCCGTAGCCGTTGCGACGCACCGCAACGTCGAGGGAACCGAAGCTCCACTGGTCACTACGACCGTCGAGAACCTCGCGCGCCAACATGATCAGTCCGGCGCAGGTTCCAAAGACGGGGAATCCGTCGTCGATGAGCCGTTGGAGAGGCTCTCGTATACCTGAGGTGACGAGCAGATGGCTGATCGTCGTGGACTCACCACCGGGAATGATCAGCCCGTCGAGGCCCTGAAGATCATTCACTCGGCGCACAGTACGTGAAGCCGCGCCGAGATTGTCCAGCGTCGCCACGTGTTCGCGCACGTCACCCTGCAGGGCTAAAACGCCAACGGTGCGCATTACCAACCGCGCTCGGCCAGACGTTGCTCCAACGTGGCGGTTTCGGCTCCCACCATGGCAGCTCCGAGCCCCGTCGACACCTTGGCGACAATGCTGGCATCTTGAAAGTGGGTAGTGGCCTCCACGATGGCTTTGGCCATACGCTCAGGGTCCTCGCTCTTAAAGATGCCCGAACCGACGAAGACGGCCTCCGCACCGAGCTGCAGGACGAGAGCGGCGTCGGCTGGCGTCGAGATGCCTCCCGCGCAAAAGAGCGGCACGGGCAACTTGCCCGTGGCTGCCACCTCCTGTACGAGGGCTATCGGTGCCTGGAGGTCTTTGGCGAGTGCGTAAAGCTCGGCGGTGTCAGCGCTCGCGAGGCGTCGCATCTGAGCATTGATGGTGCGAAGATGGCGAACCGCCTCGACGACGTTGCCGGTACCGGCTTCACCCTTGGACCGGATCAGGCACGCCCCTTCAGCGATACGACGCAGGGCTTCTCCCAGGTTGGTGGCGCCGCACACGAAAGGGACCGGTGAAGTCCCATTTGTCGATGTGGTTCTCCTCATCGGCGGGAGTCAAGACTTCAGATTCGTCGATGTAGTCGACGTCGAGAGCCTGGAGAATCTGCGCTTCGGCAAAGTGGCCGATGCGCGCCTTGGCCATGACCGGAATCGTCACACTGGCTTGAATCTCTTGAATCATCTGGGGGTCACTCATGCGCGCTACGCCACCATCACGACGAATATCCGAAGGTACCCTTTCGAGAGCCATCACGGCAACCGCTCCTGAATCTTCGGCGATCTTCGCCTGTTCGGGGTTGACGACGTCCATGATGACGCCGCCACGAAGCATGTCAGCCAAACCGCGCTTGACGAGAGCCGAGCCGACGGTGGAGGGAGTTAGTGCAGAATTCATAACCTCAGCCTAATAGAGCGCTCTCGCTACCATTCTTCCAAAGCGAGCGCTCGAAGTTCCACATCGTCCAAATCGCTCAAGTCCGGAGTGGCGCGGTCGCTCCAGACGTCGAACCAGAGGAAACGCCACTGGTCGTACTTACTCGATGAAAAGAACGAGGTCGAGGGCACCACCTGGCGCGAGCAGCGCCGCAGAGCTCCCGCCAATCCCAGCGGATAGCGAATCGCGGCGGCGGCGACCTCGTCGGCCCGATAGGTGAGACCACCTCCGGCCAGTGCGCGACGCTCTTCGAGGGGACCATTCACCACCGCCGAATAACATTCTCGCGACAAGATCCCCAAGCGCTGACGGGCCAGACAGTGCGCGACCACTCCCTCGAGTTCTATCAATTCAAAATCACGCATCATGGCGTTGGTGACGAAGAAGGCGAAGTTCGTTCCGTTGGGCACGAGGGCGGCGTTGTAACCCGCTTCGTCGATGATGAACGCGCTCACCGTATCAACACCGAACGTGGCGGTCAGTCGATCGATCACCGTTATGAGTCGCTGACGATCCTTCGTCGTGCCACCGGGCTCGAAGGTTGCTTCCACGAGCGAACCTAGGGTTGCCCCTCGCCGTTCGACCGTTGCGAAGAAACGCCGCACGTCAAGAAAAATGCCGAGCGCGACGAGCACCCCCACGAGGGCTAGCCACGGCGACACGACGGCCCCGACGATGAGGGCGAGGGCGAGGACTGCGCCACCGATCATCTCCGTGCGTTTACGTCTGAGTCCGAAATGGCGCAACGCTTGTTGATGCATCTCGCGCTCGCTCGCCGAGGGCGAATAAGGGTTCTGCCAGGTTGGATCGAGAACCGCCTCCACGTGCCGGGGACCGCGCTGACGCGAGGATGAAGTTCGTCGCGAGCGTGATCGTTGCTGGGTGGCCATTACAAGAGGCTACCTCAGCGCCCCAAATTGCTGACGGGCGCGTTCGTACGAGGCGAGATAATCATCCACCAGTCGAGCCATTGACCAGTGTTGGGCGTGGTCACGCGCCAGTGCGGGGCTCCAGTCTTGCCGCGCTAGGGTCATCTCGATGGCGCGCTGCAGTGACGCGCTGTCGCCGGGCTCGAAAAGGACCGCGTGGGACCCGGCGGCGTCACGATACCCGGGAATATCACTCGCGACGACGGGAGTCTCGCTGGCCATCGCCTCGAGAAGTATGAGTCCGAACGACTCCCCGTGCGTGGCGGGAGCCACCAACACGTCGGCGCGTCGGTACCACCGCCGCTTCTCAGCATCGGACAACGCCCCCAAGAACTGCACCGCATTATCCGTTCCGGCCGCGGCTTGTAGTGATGCTCGTTCGGGTCCTTCGCCAATGATCACGAGTCGCCACGAGTCCTCTCGGCGGTCATTGTGGGCTCGCACGGCCGTCACGGCGGTCGCGACACCCTTACGAGCTTCGAGACGGCCCACCACCACGACGGTGGTGACCTCCTGCCGCTCTCGAGCGAACTCGACGAATCTCGATATCTCGAAACCGTTGAAGAGGACTGTCGCCGTCACGCCACACGAGGCGAAGGCCGTTTGAGCCGCCTGTTCTGAAACCGCGACGCTGACGTCGAGGTGTCGTGCCCAGCGACGTAACAGCGGAGCGGTCAGGGACACTGCGGGACCTTGGCCGCTGCGATGAAACGTCCCGACGGAGGCGACCTGGTGAGCCCGCAATGTTCGCCACCCCACACGGGGAGCGAAGGGTTCGTGAAAATGCACGACTTGAGGTTGGAACTCTCGCACTCGCTTCGAGGCTTCTCGCGAAGCGAGTGCCGACAGGGTCAGGGGGGCCCGTGAGCCATTCGCAGGAATCCGGATCAGACGACCGAATCGCTCCACGCGCGCCGGAGTGTCGTAGGTCGTGTGATCGCGTGAGTCGGGCGCTACCACCTGCACCTGGATCCCTCGACGCGACAACTCACGACTCATGGAGAGAACCTGTTCCTGCACTCCGCCATAGACGCTGAGCGCGTAGGGCGACACGATGCTGACGCGTCGGATGTCGTTCCAGGGGCTCACGACTACTCAAACCGCTCTTCGAGAACGTGCCACTGCTCGGGGGCTCGTCGAATCAAGTCTTCGAGTTCATGGGCGATGGCCTGCGTGACGCGAGTCACGTCGTCGCGCAGACGGCCTTCGCGCTCCGCCACGATGACCGGCGTGATGACCGCAAAATGGTCGCGCCCGGGGCCGGTATAACACGCCGCACACAGGAGCGGTGCGCCGGTGCGCAGTGCCAACGTCGCTGGTCCACCGGGCAGTGTCACGTTGGACCCGAAGAATTCGACGCTCACCCCACCCCCTTGAATGTCGCGATCACACAGCAGACCAACGACTCCGCCATTCTTGAGCACATTGAGCAACTTGGTACTCGCCCCACTGTTGAGGCCCTCAATGTAGATGCCGATCGCCTCGCGTTTGGCCGTGAACCACTCGAAGAGTTCCGGCGGCTCGAGCTCCTCCGCGATTGCGGTCATGGGCATACCCAGTGACGAGATGTACGATCCGCCCCATTCCCACGATCCAACGTGCGGCAGGGCAATAACCACACCATTGCCCAGGGCGAACGCATCCTCGAGGTACTCGATTCCTTCGGCGATGCGAAAGCGCGACGCGATGGTCTCACGAGACAACGCCGGCAATTTCGCTCCTTCCGCCCAGTACTGGGCGTAGTTGGCGAAACCGCGTCGGACGAAACGTTCGAGGACCGCCGACTCGACTATTCGGTCTGGGGCACTCAGCACTCTGGACAGATTGCGCTCCAGCGGTGCACGTGCCTTGGAGCGCATCCCCAGCGTGACCCCGATGCGGCGCGCGAAGGCTACGTCGACACGCTCAGGAATGCGCTCGAGGATACGACCGGCGAGCATGTACAACGCTGCGGCGGTGCGGGGCTTCACGACCTAGTGACGCGACGATCGACTCAGACGACGGGGCCGGCGAACGTGCGCGCGAGGCGTGCGCTCGATCACCGCGCGCGGCGCAGGTCGGGCGGCAATCTTCCATACCCGCCAGAAGCGACCGAACGACGTCGACGTGGTGAGCACGAGCATGATCCACAGCACCGGCACGAATATCGCCGAGGAAAGCAGCGCCACTCCCAGGAGAACCAGCCGCTCGGCACGTTCCATCAGTCCGCCCTTGGCGGCCAATCCCAGGCTCTCCGCCTTGGAGCGCTGATAGGAGATGAGGAAGAACGTGGTGAGAAGAGCGAAGGGCAGGAGCACCAATTGTCCGGGATGGTGGCGCTCGAGGTAGAACGCCACCCCGCCTAACAGAACCGCGTCAGACACGCGGTCGACCACCGAGTCGAAGAAGCTCCCGCGCTGACTCGCTCGCTGGCTGGCCTTGGCGACGGCACCATCGAGCAGGTCGTGGGCTCCGGTAAGGATAAGTAGGACAATGGCCACTACGAAGTGGCCCTCGGCAATGCACCACGCGGTCGCCCCGGCGAAAACCAAACCAGAAGCGGTGAGGACGTCAGCGGAGAAACCGGCGCGCACCAGCACCCGACCCACGGGGGCGGTGACGGCGTCTACTGATTGGCGGAACTTTCCGTCGAACATCGTTCTCCCACGTCCTACTAGAAGTCTACCGAGGCGATTTCGCCGGACTAGTCAACGAAATGGACGGCCACTTTTCGCCAGGTCGAGGCCAACGACTCCGGCAGCACCCTCGTTTCGGCAATAGTGCTCATGAAATTGGTATCGCCATTCCATCGCGGCAGGGCGTGCCCGTGCAAGTGCTTGGGTATCCCCGCGCCCGCCGCCTGACCCAGGTTCATCCCCACGTTCATCCCGTCGCTCGCATACGCCGCATCCAGGGCTCGAACAGTTCGTCGAATCGCCCAGAAGAAACTCGCGTATTCCTCCTCCGTCAATTCTGCCAAGGAGCCCACGTGACGCTGCGGTAACACGAGAAGATGGCCGGAGCCGTAGGGAAATGCGTTGAGCACGACGAAACTCAGTTCGTCGCGCCACAGGACGCCAGAATCTTCCGACGGTTCGAGTAACGCCAGCGCGCAGAACACGCACTCGCCCTCATCGCGAGAGTGCGACGCCGCCTCGGGGCTCGAGACGTACGCCTCGCGCCACGAGGCGGCGAAACGCTCAAGTGGCACGGGTGAGCTCCGGGGATCCGTGGTCGGCTATCTCGGCGCGTAGTCGGTCGCGGAAATCATCGATGTTCACGCCGCGTTCAGGATCGTTCGCACCTCGAGCATTGACACCCACGGTGCGTGAGGCCACGTCCTCGTCCCCCACGACCAAGATATACGGTACCTTGCTCATCTTCGCCCGGCGGATGCGTGCCCCCAAGGGCTCGTTCGCGTCCTCCACGCTGACGCGCACGCCGTCGCGGCGTAGAGCGCCTGCGACCTCGTAGGCGAAAGCGTCGTGGTCGTCACGCACGCCCAGCACCACCACTTGGTCGGGCGACATCCAGGTGGGCATGTTGCCGGCGTAGTGCTCGATCAATATGGCCATGAAGCGTTCGACGGTTCCGAAGAGAGCACGGTGAATCATGATGGGGCGATGACGTGCGTTGTCGGACGCGATGTAGCTCGCGTCGAAGCGCTGGGGAGTCTGAAAGTCCAACTGAATGGTCGAGAGCTGGTGGGTCCGGCCAATTGCGTCGCGAGCCTGGACTGAGATTTTGGGCCCGTAGAATGCACCGCCGCCTTCATCGAGTATCAGTTCTAGACCTTCCCCTCGGGCTACCTCGGCCAGGGTGGCCTCCGCCTCGTTCCACTCCTCGTCGGAACCAACGGCTTTGCCTTCGGGCCGCGTCGAGAGTTCGAGGTGGAAATCGTTCAGCCCGAAGTCTCGCAGCAGGCCAAGGACGAAGCTCAAGAGCTCACTGAGTTCTTGGGTCATCTGCTCGCGAGTGCAAAAGATGTGCGCGTCGTCCATCGTCATGCCGCGGACGCGCGTGAGTCCGTGGACCGCGCCCGACTTCTCGTAGCGGTACACCGTGCCGAACTCGAACATGCGCAGCGGCAATTCACGGTACGAACGTTGGCGAGCCTTAAAGATCAGCATATGGAACGGACAGTTCATGGGCTTGAGGTAGTACTGCTGACCATCGTCGAGTTCCATTGGTGGATACATGCCGTCGGCGAACCACTCCAAGTGACCCGACGTTTCGAACAATTCAGCCTTGGTGATGTGTGGCGAGTTGACGAACTCGTACCCACCGCCAACATGGCGCGCGCGCGAGTACTCTTCCATCACCCGACGCATGGTGCCACCCTTGGGGTGGAACACCGACAGGCCGGGACCGAGCTCGGAGGGGAAGGAGAAGAGATCCATCTCCGCACCGAGTCGACGATGGTCGCGCTTCTCAGCCTCTTCGAGCTGCACGAGGTGGGCGGTTAGGGCCTCTTTGGACTCCCAGGCGGTACCGTAGACGCGTTGAAGTTGTGGACGTTTCTCATCGCCGCGCCAATAGGCACCCGCGACGCGCATGAGTTTGAAGTGTCCGAGTCGTTTCGTCGATGGCACGTGTGGTCCGCGACAGAGATCCTGGAATTCGGGAGTGTTGGAGTACGTTGACACCACTGAACCGCCCACTTCGGTCGCGTCCTCCGGGTTGGCGCCAGTACCAACACCTTTGATGATCTCGACTTTGAACGGTTGGTCCCTGAAGAGCTCCAAACCTTCTTCAATCGAATATTCGGCGCGCAGAAAGGGTTGGTCTTCGGCGACGATCGCCCGCATGACTCCTTCAATGCGACCAAGGTCGTCATCGCTGAAGCGTGCACCGTTCGGCAATTCGAAATCGTAGTAGAAACCGTCGCGAATCGCCGGACCAATTGCGTAGTGTGTCCCCGGCCAGAGGCGAAGGACAGCTTGAGCTAGCACGTGCGCGGTCGAGTGGCGCAGAATCTCACGGCCGAGATCGCTGCTGGGTGTCACGATGGCAACGACGTCTCCGGCGTGGAGAGGTCGATTCAGATCAGTCACCTCACCATTGACCTGCACCGCCAACGCGTCTTTGGCGAGGCGCGAACCAATGGCCACCGCGAGGTCGAGTCCGTTCGAACCTTCTTCGAGTGAGCGACTACTTCCGTCTGGGAGTTGAATTTCGATAATCGACATGATGCCTTTCCTCGACTACAGCGTAATGCCGAGTAACGCCGCGGCCGGGGTCACATTCGCTCCCGCGTGCGCTGCGGCGTCAACCGCGGCTAGGGCGCCCGGACAGTTCAAGTCGTCGTCGAGCGCATCGCGGACATCCTGCAGCACGGAACTCGAACGGCCATTGAGGGTGGAGCGCCACGTCGCGAGACGCGACTGCGCTTGGGTCAGGAGTTCCTCACGCCACTCCCAGTCCTCGTGGTAGTGCTGGTCGAGCATCGCCAGTCGCACCGCCGCTGGTTCGGTGCGCAGCGCCAAGTCCGACACGAAGACGAGGTTGCCCAATGACTTCGACATCTTGGTCCCGTCGAGACCCACGAGTCCGACGTGGACCCAGTGACGTACGAAGGGAGTGCCGCTCACCGACTCACTCTGGGCGGCTTCGCACTCGTGGTGCGGGAAAGCCAAATCGCGACCCCCGCCGTGGACGTCGATGGTGTCGCCGAGCTCACGTCGCGCGAGTGCCGAACATTCAATGTGCCATCCGGGACGCCCCGCCCCCCAGCGTGACTCCCACGCGGGCTCGTCCTCGAGGGAGGGTTGCCAGAGCACGAAGTCGAGGGGATCGCGCTTTCGCGCATCGTCGGGATTCCCCCCGTGGATGGCTGCCAGTTCGATCATTGAGAGTCGACTCTCGTGGCTCACCTGTCCGAATCGCTCAAAAGTCGCCACCTCGAAGTACACCCAGCCTTCGACCTGGTAGGCGTGCCCGGAGTCGAAGAGGTCGCCAATCATGGTCAGGATCTCGGGGATGGCGCCGGTCGCACGCGGCTCGGAGTGCACTGGGCGCAGATTGATGAGCTGCATGTCACGTTCGAATTTCGCCATCTCGCGCGCCGCCAGGTCCAGGTAGTTCACCCCGAGATGACGCGCCTTCTTCAAAATGTCATCGTCGACGTCGGTCACGTTGCGCACGCAGCGCGTCTCGTAGCCCAGGTCACGAAGTCGCCGTTGCAGGATGTCGAAAGTGAGATACACGAAGGCGTGACCGAGATGAGCCGCGTCATAAGGCGTGATGCCACAGGTGTACAGCGAGACGACCGGGCCCGGGTCCATTGGATAGACGCCACGTCGTGCGGTGTCGTAGAGCTGCATCAGTGCGAGAGTCCCGCCAACTTGACGTAACTGTGGGCCTTGTGACGAATGTTGATCGAAATGCATACAGCGGTGAATGCCTCAACCGCACTCGCCAAGGACATGGTTCCCGCGATCACTGCGTGCAGACCCGGCATCGACTCCACCATTTTCGCCACACTCTCTCGGGCGGCCGCTTCGTCGCCGAAGATGATCACGTCCGCGTCGAGTTCACTGTCGAGTTTGACCATTTCCGTTGCGGGCAGATGGTGGAAGGCACCCACCACCGTGGCGTTGGGCAGGGCGTGGGCGATCTGTGCGGCCATTGAACCACGCGGTGGGTAGAGCGGCACGAGTTCGCGACCTTCACGGGCCAAGGCGTTCACCATGGAGATGACGATCTTGTCGGTCAACGATTCCTTCAATGCACTGACCGTGGCCACCGCGGAGTCCCACGGCGTAGCGATGACCACGACGTCACAGCGTGCCGCGCCTTCGTTGTCGGCCCCCGTGACGCCGCCCGCGCCCCGCGGTGTCAAACCGGCGGCGACTCCCGCGGCTCGGTCGGCGTCGCGCGAGCCTAGGACAACGTCGTAGCCCGCGCTGGCGAGGCGAATGGCCACTCCCTGTCCAGCGGGACCGGTTCCACCCAAAATACCGACACTGCTCATGGGTACCCTTTCGATTGTTTAACTTCAGTACGCTAACAAGATGGCAATACTGACCAATCACCGTATCCTGATTACCGGCGTGCTGACTGACGATTCCCTCGCCTTTGGAATCGCGCGACGCGCGCTCGAAGAAGGTGCGAGCGTTGCCCTCACCGGAGCCGGCCGCGGACTCTCCCTCACCAAGCGCACTGCACGAAAGTTGGATGAATGGGGCGACGTCGGGGAGGTCATCGAGCTTGACGTTACTGACCCCACGCAATTCGTAACTGCCGCCGCAGCGGTCGATGAGCGATTCGGTCGCCTTGACGGTCTGGTCCACGCCATTGGGTATGCCCCCCAGAGTTGCCTTGGTGCAGGCATGTTTGTGGCGCCTTTCGCCGACGTCTCGACTGCGATGCAGATCTCCACCTATTCGCTCGGGGCCCTGGTGGGCGCCTTTCGACCACTGTTGCAAAAGAGCGAGACGCTCGGAGGTGCCTCGGTGATCGCCTTAGATTTCGATGGTACGCGCGCATATCCCATGTATGACTGGATGGGCGTGATGAAGGCGGGTCTGGAGTCGCTCGGTCGATACCTCGCGCGCGAAGTCGGCCCCGACAAGATTCGCGTCAACATGTTGGCCGCCGGCCCCATTAGGACAATGGCCGCCAAATCTATCCCTGGATTCGAGATATTCGAAGACACCTGGGCAGACCGCGCCCCGCTGGGATGGGACGTCAACGATTCATCTGCCGTGTCCGACGCCGCCGTAGCCCTACTCTCGCCCCTCCTGCGCGCCACCACGGCGTCGGTCATCCACGTCGACGGGGGCGCCCACGCCATGGGTTGACGCCTGCGGGGCGAATTGGGTCTCGTAAAGGGCCCGGTACAACCCACCCATCTCGAGGAGTTCTTCGTGGGTGCCCCGCTGGACAATGCGACCTTCATTGATCACCAGGATCTGATCGGCGTTGCGAATGGTGGAGAGCCGATGCGCAATCACGAGGGATGTTCGATCAGCCATCGTCTCATCGAGTGCGCGTTGCACCGCCGCCTCGCTTTCATTGTCGAGGTGTGCTGTCGCTTCGTCGAGAACCACTAGGCGCGGAGCCTTCAATAGGAGCCGTGCTAGCGCTACGCGCTGTTTCTCTCCCCCGCTCAGCCGGTAGCCGCGTTCTCCCACCACCGTGTCCAAGCCTTGGGGCAGGCTCGCCACGAGCGAGGCGATCTGAGCCGACACCAGTGCATCGTGGATCTGTTCATCGGTAGCGTCGGGTCGGGCGAAAAGTAAGTTGGCGCGCATGGTGTCGTGAAACAGGTGGGGATCCTGGGTCACCACACCCACGGCGGACTTCAAAGACGCCGACGTCGTCTCGCGCAGGTCGACGCCATTGATGCTCACCGAACCCGATGTCACGTCGTAGAGACGCGACACGAGTAGCGACATTGTGGTCTTGCCCGCGCCCGAGGGGCCGACGAGGGCGGTCATGGTGCCCGGTTCGACCACGAACGACACGTCGTGCAGTACCGAGGTGCGCTGCACGCGTTCGAGGACCGCCACCGCCTCGAGTGAGGCGAGGGACACCTCTTCGGCCCCCGGGTATTCGAAGCTCACGTGCTCGAAGCGCAGCGTCGCCGGACCCTCGGGAATCTCGCGGGCGTCGTTCGAATCCTTGATCATCGGCTCCAAGTCCAAAATCTCGAAGAGACGCTCAAAGCTCACCATCGCCGACATGTAGTCAACGTTCAAGTTCGACAATTGCGTCAGGGGTCCGTAGAGCCTCGTCAGATAGGCCGTCAGAGCGACCACGGTTCCCACCGCCAGCGAGCCGTGCAGTACCGCCACCCCGCCGAACCCGTACGCGAACGCGGTGGCGAGCGACGCCGTCAGTGAAAGGGCGACGAAGAAGAACCGTTGATAGGTCGCCTGGCGGATGCCAATGTCGCGCACCTGACCAGCCCGTGATTCGAAATATTCGAGTTCGTCGCGGGGGCGGCCGAAGAGCTTCACCACCATGGCGCCGGCGACATTGAAGCGCTCACTCATCACCATGTTCATCTCAGCGTTAAGTTCCATGCCGCGCTGAAACAGTGTGCCCAAGCGTCGTCCCACCCGACGTGCTGGTAACAAGAACAATGGAAGCAGGATCAGCGCGACCAACGTGATTTGCCAGCTGAGGAAGAACATGACGCCCAGAATGATGGTGAGCAACAAGGCGTTGCCGACCACGTTGGAGAACAGGTCAGTAAAGGCTTGTTGAGCACCGATGACGTCGTTGTTCAGTCGGCTGATCAGTGCACCAGTCTGAGTGCGCGAGAAGAACGCGATCGGCATCTCTTGGATGTGCGCGTAGACGCGGGCGCGCAGGTCAAAGATCAGACTCTCGCCAATGACAGCGGAGGCGCGTCGCTCGAACAAGGAGAGTCCGGCATCGACGACGGCTAGCGCGGCGGTCAAGAGCGCCAATCCAATGACGAGGCTTTGACTCCGATGGGCGACGTGGGTGTTGGTAATCGTGTCAATGATGGAACGCAGAACCAACGGCGACACTGAAGTGACGATCGAATCCAAGATGACCGCCGTCAAGAAGACGATGATCATGGTGCGATAGACCTTGGCGAACGCGAGCATTCTGGGCAACGTGCCCTTTTTGATGCGGTGTTCAAGAATGTCGCGATTGCGCCGCATCGAGTTCATTCCCGCCCGACCACCGCGCCCCATGGCACCCGCGTGCATACTCATTGAGACTCCTTCATCCCCAGCAGTGTAGGAAGCGCGCTGTCGCCCTCAACCCGTGGCTAGGACGAGATCGCAGTAGCGATGATCAAAAGGCCCAAGGCGCACATGACACATCCTCCGGTCGTGCGAAGCATCACCAGCCGCGTGGGCGACCCCGAGAGCCACTCTCGTGCGGTGCCGGCGATGAGACCCCAAGTGCCATCGCTGCAGAAAGCCATCACGCTAAAGAAAAGTCCGAAAATGACGAGTTGCTCCGTGATGCGCCCCTCGGCTCGATTGACGAAGTGTGGGAACACCGCCGCAAAGAAAACCAGGGACTTGGGATTCAGCACTCCCACCATGAATCCCTGTTGAACGATCCGCCGTGGAGTCGGTCGCGCCGCCTCGCGTTGAGCCATGGCGTGGGCGTGTTCGTGGCGATGGCGCACGGCATCAACGCCGAGGTAGAGGAGGTAGCAGCCTCCGGCGAGTTGCAGAATCACCGAAAACACACGCGAATGCGACAAGAGTGGTCCGAGTCCGAAAGCCACGACCATGGACAGCACTAGCGTCCCCAAACTGTTGCCCAGCACGGTGAGCACCGCAACGGTCCGACCCCACGCCACACCTCGGGCGAGCGTGAACAATACGCTCGGCCCGGGCACCATGATGATGAGTATCGAGGCCACAAAGAACTGGGTGAGGTGTGCGCTGTCGATCACGGAATCCGTCGCGTCGCTATTCGGTCAAGCACACTCAAACTCAAACCGATGCTGAAGCCAATGGT
Organism: uncultured Acidimicrobiaceae bacterium; assembly: GCA_963734655.1. Classification (GTDB taxonomy): domain Bacteria; phylum Actinomycetota; class Acidimicrobiia; order Acidimicrobiales; family RAAP-2; genus RAAP-2. The sequence continues at coordinate 261,095 of CAVTHY010000003.1, forward strand.
GCCCGCGAAGAACGCCGTGCCAATGCCCACCACTCCCCCGAGCAACCAACCCACGATGAGCACGAATACCTCGATGCTCAATCGCACGTACACCACACTGACGTTGAGGTGACGATGCAGGCTGGTCATGACCCCGTCGCGGGGACCGGGTCCCAAACCGGTCGTGAGATACAAAGCGCTACCGATCCCGATAGCCACGACGCCCGACAGCACGAGTACTGCTCGAAGCCATCCGCTAGAAGGCGTGGCGACGTGGGCGGCTGTGAAATCGAGGGCGTAAGCGATGATTAACAGGTTCGCGAGTGTCCCGAATCCCGGTCGTTCGCGGAGCGGCCACCACGCCAGCATCACCACCGAAGAAATCAGAAGGGTTGACCAGCCAATCGACACCCCTAGATGCTTCGCTACCCCTTGGGCGAACACCGTCCAAGGCGTGGCGCCCCAGTGAGAGGCGACGAGCAAGCCCTCACCGATGCCAAAGAGGGTCAGACCCCCAACGAGAGGAGTGATCATTCGTGGACGCACGGCCCAGGTGTTCGCGGCCCGCCACGGCGTTTCGGGAATCCGGTGACTCAGTGATGGCACCGAACAAGGCTACCGGGCAATCTGTCGGTCGCTCAGCAGCCTTGTTCGACGCTCTAGCTTTAGTCGTGATGACGCTGGTCGTGATCTCGATGTTGTATCACGGCGTCGTGGAAGATGTCATTGTGCTTCGTGCCAATCCAGACGGTGGACGCCGTCACCGAACGGGTGATCCCCGACATGGCGGGTCCAATCGCGCTGATCAGGTCACCGCTGAGGATGGTGCTCAAACTTGACGTCCGGCCGTCTCGCAAGTACGTGGTGGTCGGAGTGACGTTGACTGTGAAGGTGGTGCCATAGAAACCGGTGACCGAAACTTGGTTACCCACCACGCTGGTGACTCGTCCCACGACGACCATGTTGACGACGGTGACATCAAGCGCCGTTGTCGGTGCGGCACTGGCCGCGGCGACGCGAACAATGTCACCGACGTTCACCGCGGCGATGTTCGACACCCTGCGACCGGAGAAGTACATGGTCGTGCTGTTCAACGTGAAGTTGATGGGCGCGGAACCAGTCGCACGCGGCTGGACCGTCACCGAGGCACTCGTTACCCCAGTGACACTGCCAAAAGTGACGTTGGGAACCGGGAGCGCGATGCGGACCACTGTCGCGGTCAGCGGATTGCCGCTGGCGCTTAGCTGCACGTGTGATCCGACAAGGAGTGCGGCCACCGTGGTACTCGCCCCGGACTGGAAATACTTCGTTCCCGCGCCGAGGTTCACCGACACCGGTGACTTGGAGAATCCCTCGGGTTGCACCGTCAGAGAGGTCGGCGTACCACTCGCGGGTGCGAGCGAAGTGACGACTCCGGACACTTCAATCGGGCGAGGAACGGCGATGTAGACGGTGGTTGCCGTCGGGGGCGTCCCTTGCGCTACGACCTGCACCTTGGAACCGACCAAGAGCGAAGAGACGCTCACGGTCGCACCCGCTTGGTGATAGATGGTGCTCGCACCGAGAGCGACGGCTACTGCTACTCCACGGTGTTCGTTGGGCAGGACCGTCAGCGAGGTCGGCGGGCCTGTCGAAGGGGTGAGGGAGGTGACGGTACCGAAGATGATGACCGGGCGAGGAACGGCGATGTAAACGGTGGTGGCCGTCGCGGGCGCGCCGTTGGCGTTGATCTGTACCAGGGAACCGACCATCAACGAGGCCACCGTGGAGGGGGCTCCGCCCAAGAAGAACTGGGTTCCGGCACCGATTATCACGGTGATGACGGCACTCTTATCATTTCGGGGCTGCACCGTCAGCGAGGTCGGCGTGCCCGTCGAAGGGGTGAGGGCCGTGACCGTACCGAAGATGGTGACCGGACGGGGGGCGGTGACATAGACGCTGGTGGCCGTCGGAGGCGTGCCGCTGGCGTTGATTAGGACATGTGAACCCACCGTCATCGAGGCCACCGTGGAAGATGCGCCGCCCAGAAAGAACAGCGTGCTCGAGGCGAGTGCCACGGTGATCGTCGCATTACTGGCGTTGTGCGGCTGCACCGTCACCGACGTCGGCGTCCCGGTCGAAGGAGTCAGGGCGGTGACCGTCCCACCGATCACGAAGGGTCGCGGCGCGAGAATCTGTACGAGCGCAGCGCTAGCCGGACGCCCCGTCAGGACAATGCGCACTGGCTCACCGATGGCGAGGGAAGAGGCGGTGACCGTCACGCCCGCCTTCTGGTACACCGTGCTCGAGGTGAGGAGGATGTTCTGCGTGGGCTGAGCGAGATTGCCTGGCTGGATAGTGACCGACGTTGGCATTCCCGTCGAAGGCGTGAGGGCGGTCACGGTGCCCTGCGTCACGAGAATACGGTCACTCGCGTGCGCCACCGGGCTCGCCATCGCTATTGCCGACGAGGCAAAGACACTCGCCAGACTGAGTGCCATAACCGCACTTAATCGCACAATCGTTGGAGTACGTGAACCCATAGTTCCTCGCTTCGTTGCCGTTTGTTCCACGTTCCAAGGCTACGAACGCAATCTTTGAATCAACTGTGAAAATGATGACAACCTCCGTCACACTCTGAGAGTTGGGTGCCGACATGTTGTGAATTCTCTTCGAAGCCTGGCGGCGACGATCGATCATCCTTCAAAGGTCTGGACGCGGGTGAGATGGGAATCCCTCGCTGTTGGGACCGGGCTCTTGATGCGAGGGTGTTGGTGATCGGCGACGTGACTGTCGCACTAGGCGTGTCACCGGTCTGACCAGGTTGCTTAGGCATCGACCGGGAAGACAACGCGGAGGCACTTCGCAGTGAGCGGAATTGCGGGCTCGCTCGGACCTCCATGCCCAGCATTGGGACCAACTCCTCTAGAGGAGTGGGTGATGTTGGCCGGACCGAGTTCATAACTCATGGCACAATGTGGTGAACGTTGCATCGAGGATGCAAGTCGAAAAGTTGGCGAGACGCGAGGAGACGAGTCGTGATTCCTCTCGTGAGTTCGGCGGTGATGAGAGAGTGCGACGCCCGTGAGGTCGAACGGCGCGGGGTCGCGTCGCTCGTGAAGGAAGCGGGGACCCGGGTGGCTCTCGAGGCCCACCGAATGCTCGGCTCGCTCTTCGCGCGCCGCATCTGTGTGCTCGTCGGTCCGGGACTCAACGGTGCCGACGGCCTCGTCGCCGCGACGATTCTTCGCGCCAGGGGCTGCAGAGTGGAGGTCATAGAAGTAGCCCGCCAACCAGAGGAGCTCCGGGGCTTCGATCTAGTGATCGACGCCGCCTTTGGACTTGGATGTACACGCTCCTATGAAGCGCCTCGGGTGGATGAGGGGACTCGAGTTTTGGCCGTGGACCTGCCTTCCGGAGTGGACGCCGACGCGGGAACTCTGCTCGGACGACCGTTGCGCGCCAACGTCACACTCGCTTTGGGCGCGTTGAAGTTCGCCCACCTGGACGGCGAAGCCGCCTCGTATTGTGGCGAGTTGCGCTTCGCGAGTCTCGGCATCACTGCACCACCCGACAATGCGCTGGTCGAAGATGATGACCTCGCCACCTTTCTCGTCGCCCATCGTGAAGATCACAAGTGGGATCACGCCGTGAGCATCTTGGCCGGTAGTGCGCGAATGCCGGGTGCGGCGGCACTGGTGTGCGCGGGGGCCCTCAGTGCCGGGGCGTCGATGGTGCGACTGGAGAGCAAGGGCGAGATCGCCTCGCTGATCGCCCTGCCGGCCGAGATTGTACGCGTGCGCGGTCCGGCGCTGGACCCACGGAGCCGTTGCGTGGTGGCCGGACCCGGTCTTGGGAAGGGGGCCGCGCCGTGGCTGCTCGAGCGTCTCAACGGCACATCGCTGACCACCGTGCTTGACGCCGACGCACTGCGCCGGGAGGTCGTGTCGTTACCGCGGCGCGCGCCGCGCATCCTCACCCCTCACGCTGGTGAGTTCGAGAGGCTCGTTGGCACGGCCGTCGGCGCGCAAAGAATCCCCGCGGTCCGGAGCTTTGCTGCGGCGACCGATTGCGTGGTGCTGCTCAAGGGTCCGTTGACCGTTATCGCCGACCCGCAGGGTCGCATTCGCATCGTCAATTCTGGCACGTCGGCTCTCGCGACGGCGGGTACTGGTGACGTCTTGTCAGGGATGATCGGCGCCGCGGTCGCGCGCGGACACGCTCCACTGGACGCTGCGGCGCTCAGTGCGCATTTGCACGGCAGGGCGGGGGGGCGCATCGGCGTCTACCAGACTGCGGGCGCGCTACCGGCGGCGGTGCGCCGGATACTCAATGAGCGATTTCACTGAGCCCGCCAGGTCGGTCGTCACGACTAGCCGCGACTTCAGTTCCGTCGCGACTTGTCCCGATCGTTGCGAAGACCCCCGCGCTCGCCGAGCGAGCAATCCCGTTACACGCCGTCCGACAACTAACGCTGGCCCCGAGTGCCAGACCAACGCCGTAGGTGATGACTAGGGCCAGGGTTCCGCCTATTCCAACTCGAAGTGCCCCACGCAGTGGTGGTGCACCACCGAGTCGAGCTCCCAGCGCACCGAGAGAACACATTGCCAGCACCGTCACCAGAGCGACGACAGGGATCCGGACCGATGCTGAAGTCAACACCACAGCGAGGAGCGGAAGCGTCGCACCCGCCGCGAAACTGAGTGCCGAGACAATCGCCGCCTGTACGGGTCGTGCTCTCGTCTCCTCCGCGTGTCCGAGTTCATCACGAAGGTGCGCTTCGAGTGCACCGTTGTCATGCAGCACTCCGGCCACCGTCGCCGCCAACTCTGAAGACAAACCACGCCTCTCGTAGATCTGTTGGAGTTCAATGATCTCTTGGTCGGGATAACTCGCTAACTCCTGTGTCTCACGAAGCCGGTCGGCCCTTTCCGTGTCGGCTTGCGTACTGACAGAGACGTACTCCCCTATGGACATCGCCAGCGCCCCCGCAAATAACGCCGCTATCGCCGCGGTGAGGATGGCCGTACGAGGTGCATTGGACGCCACGAGGCCCACGACCAGTGCAGCAGTCGACACGAGACCATCATCGGCTCCGAGAACGGCGGCTCGTAACCAGCCAGATCGCCCGGTTCGGTGTCGTTCGGCGTGAATCTCCATGACATAGAGCATAAGGAACTCACCAAATTTCACCTAGTGTCTTCGGACCCAGATGTCTCCTCATCGCCTTGGCATCACAGCGAGCAGAGCGACCCGGAGAGTGCGGCGTCGGCATCGTCGCCTCTCGTCTGCACTGACCGTGCGGTACCCGTGACGATTGGCGCAAACGTATGGTGTCACCCCGAATGAATCAGCGCTCATTGATGTATTCGGACCGGACGGACTCACTTCGTCCCTGAACGAGTTGGAACCTCGCCCACTGCGTCGACCACCCCGTTGGCATCCTCCTTCAGGGTGTTGTCAGGATGCCCGTCGATCCAGACGGCACCCGAAGCCTCGCGGTTGGTTTCAGCATCGGCGTCGATATGGAGTCCCAGTTGAGGGCTCGCCCATTCACCACGGCCATTGAAACCACGCCTGGTGCGTCGTCACTGGCGCCGAAAGGTTTCGACTTCGCTCGCTCGTCACTTTGACGTCGGTGGTGCGCACGCCGTGAGATGGACGAACAAACTTGGGCAGCTCACTCGACACCGGAATCCGTGCGACTGGACCGAGCCCGTCGCGAGAAAAGCAACCACTCTGGCAGATGGGGCGACATCTGCCATCGCCGTGGGCGCTGGGGGACTCGAACCCTCGACCTCAGCCGTGTGAAGGCTGCGCTCTAACCAACTGAGCTAAGCGCCCGGAACCCTTAGCCTACTTGTTCTGACTCGTCCGGTTTTGCGCCGAGTTGTAGCCTTGACCCCGTGCCCGAGAACGACGCCAGTCCCAGTGAGTTCCGCCCCGCAGATTCCGTCGCGCGCCGCGAACTTCGACAGTCTCACGCGAGGCGGTCATGGGTCTGGATACTCTCGAACGCAAGTTCGGATTCGGCGGCGGCGCCATCGCACTGGTCCTGGCGCTGTTCTTCATCCCCCACCTGATCAAGAACACGACGATCACGGTGACTGCGAAAACACTGAAGAACGGATTCGTGCCCCAAGGGGTACGCCATGCTCAAAGGTGTCTGTTCGCGACACGAGATCACCCACCCCTCGTACTGGGTCCCTCAGTTCCTCGTCTTCGTTATTGTCGGCGCCGCCATCTTCGCTTTCAGCTACTGGCGCAAACGACCGGGCGTCATCGTGGGGTCTTTCTTGTTAGGTCTAGCGACGGGAACCGCGGGGATCTTCTTCTTGGCCCTGGGCGCATGGCTTTCGGTGCGCGCCTTTCGCCTCCAAAAGTATGGTGACCCGACGTTTCGCGGTTCCAACGTCAAGGCGCGCGAGCGTGCTCAAGAGCGTCGAGCCACTCGAGCTGGACGCTCCAAGTCCTCCAAATCCTCGACGAGGAACTCGGCGACCGAGACAGCACGGGCGACGCCGGCTCCTTCTAAGCGCTACACCCCCAAAAAGACGAATCGCCGATAGCCGGTGGCGCAACTCGGTCTTGGACTTCCCCACGAAATGGGGCCGCAGTTACGCGGCGCGTTTCGTGCGTAACTTGTACTGGACGTACTACATCACGCCCGTCATCCGTCAAATGTCAACTCTCTCAGTGAGTGGGCTCGAACACCTTGAGGGTCGAGGTCCGTTCATTTTTGTGGCGAACCACACGAGCCATCTCGATACTCCCCTATTCTTGACCGCCTTGCCCCCGAAAGTCCGTCGGCGCACCATCGTCGCCGCCGCGATGGACAACTTCTTCATGACGACCTACAAGGCATTTCGCACGGTGCTGGTCTTCAACGCGATTCCCATCGACCGCCACAAGATCAATCGCCGTAGTTCCCAACTGGCCCTCGAATTAGTCGAAGATCACTGGAACCTCTTGTTGTATCCCGAAGGCGGGCGAAGCCCCGACGGCAATCTTCAGGAATTCAAGGGCGGCGCCGCCTACCTGGCCGAACGTTCCAAGGCCCTCGTCATTCCAACCTACATCCACGAGGCTGGCTTCCTGCGCGGACCCAAGTACGCCAAGGCCCCGGTGCACACCCAGGGACGCTCCCAGCGACGCCACCACGTTACGGTGACGTTCGGCGCTCCCCTTCGCGCGGAGGAGGGTGAGAACATTCGCCGATTCGGCGGCTCGCATCGAAGAAGCGGTGGCCGAACTCGGTCGTCGAGTCAGCGGCGACCCTCAGTACGGTCAGCGTCCGGGCGACGAGTACTGAGTAGCGGCACAGCGTTCGTCGTAGAGGCGGTCAGCCACACTCGGCCAGGGAGCTAAGTTCCTGACCGCTGATCTCACTTAGCAGCTCATCAGCCAGCCACGGATTCTGCGCCAGTACCGGGCCGTGGGCGTAGGTGGCGATCACTCGAGGTGTCCGATAACCGTCGACCCGTCCGTCATTGCCGCGTCCCACCACCACGTCGCCGAAGGCCTCGACCCCTTCGCCCAACACCGTGACGCCGCCATGGTTCTCGAATCCCACCATGGTGCGGCCCCGGACCTCCGTGCCAAGATCACCCACCGAACGCGACGGACCGCGCGTGGTGGTGACCTCGACCAGTCCCGAGTCCAGGGTACGACGCGTCACCCTCGATACTGAAACTCGTCCCGAGGATCTGCAGTCCCGCGCACACGGCGAAAACGTAGGCGCCCTCGTGGAAGCGTTCGACGAAACCCTCCTTCGCTCAACAGGTCGCACGCCAGGCGCTGGGGACCGTCCTCTCCCCCACCCAACAAATAGAGCGTCGGCGCTCGGAATCGAGGCGCCGATGGTGACCTCGAGAACATCGAGATCGATGCCGCGCGCCCGCGCGCGCGCCGCGAGCACGAGCGCGTTGCCACCGTCGCCGTAGGTTCCCAGCAGGTCCGGATAGAGAACCGCAACCCTCAACACGGCGCCGTCCTCGCCATCCACTCGCGAAACGCCGTGTAATTCGCCATCAACGTCACTCGGGGTCGACCGGTACGCAACGTCTCAGAGGTCATCGATCACCTCGCAGTCGACATCGGCGTAGGTCAATCGCGTCGCCAGATCGACCCGGCGCTCTCCCAGGCACAAGATTCGTCGACCCCTCAGAGCCTCGACAGGCACGTCGTAGAGCCATGACGGATCCTTGCCGTCGGCAACTTGAGCGTTGATTGCCACCCACACATCGTCGTCGCTCTCGAGTGACTCCAGCAGTGCGGCCGTCCCAGCCGGATTCTTCGCCAACAACAGCCGCACGACTCGTTGTCCGTAACGACGCAGCCCGTAACGACCCTGCACGCTGCGTCAGCGTTCGTATCCGACCCAAGGCCTCCTCCACGTCGTCGCCGAGCGCCGCGAGAGCGGTGAGCGCAAGGGCGGCGTTGACGTCATTGAACGCTCCTGGTAGCGCCAGGTTCGAGTGCGTACGAACGATTTCCTAGTTCAAGAGTGGTGTCCAATCGTGCGGTCACTCGCGTGGGCTGGGAGAAGCCGCAGCCGCACGACCACCTGTCGCCGTCAAAGACCAAGGCCCGCGTGCAATGCGGACACGAGGCGGCGTCAGCGCGCCACGTCGACGGCACTTGGACCCACTGCACGTTGCGAGCTGGTCTGCGGCCGCGTACACCACAAGGGGATCGGCCGCGTTGGCGACACCACCCCAGAGAAGCTCCGGGGCCGATAGACAGTCACGCCAGCGTTGGGCCATCTGACGCACCTCGTTGGCCCGGTCGAGTTGGTCGCGCGACAGGTTGAGCAGCACAACCACTGCCGGCGACGTGGCGCGCACTGCCGCGGGCAGCCACGCTTCGTCGGTTTCGAGCACCACGCGTGCGGCTCGCGACGCGCACAGCGCCGCGACGTGACCTTCGGGCATATTCGCACCCGTGACGTTTCCCGCCACTTCACCGCCCCAACCCGCACGCAACATCGCCGATGTCGTCGTTTTGCCATTGGTGCCCGACACCAGTACGACCGTTCGCGACCGTGACAAGAGCGTCCAAGAGGTCCGGATCGATCGCCATGCCCGACTCGCCCGCCCGCGACGGTCCCCGATCCTCTGCCCAGGCGCCGCGACAATGCATTGACCAGCCACGACACGCTCCAACGGCGACGCGAGCCCGCCAAGAAAGTCGTAGAGTTCATTGCCGCCACGCTAACAACCGCCCTAACGCGAAAAGGCACCCATACAGCACAAAAGGGCCATCCGGGGGGGTGGATGGCCCTTTTGCAAAACTTCTGCCTCACCCTGGGGGGGTGGGTGAAGCAGGCTGATACCAGTATGCAGGTCGAGACCTGTATCAATCAAGCGCATACATTCGAATAGTTCTCATCTGTATACTTGATACATGGAGATACGACAGCTCGAAGCCCTGGTGGGAATCGCCGAACACGGGACTTTTTCGAGTGCCGCGGAGGCACTGGGGACCGTGCAGTCGAATATCTCGAATCGCATCGCGCGTCTCGAATCCGAACTTGGGTCCGAACTGATCGACCGGGCCTCGGGAGCACTCACCGAGTCGGGCGCCGTCGTGGTGGAACGAGCGCGACGCATTCTTAGCGAGGTGAGCGCCATCGCCGCCGACGTGTCGGAACTCACCGCAGACATCCGCGGTCGCGTCTCGATGGGCATGATCGGCACCGCGGGGCGTTGGATCGTGCCGCTCTTGCTTGAAGGCCCAACGAGAGATGTACCCGCACATCTCGCTGCGTATCACCGAAGGGACCAATTCGGTCATCGAGCCCCAATTGGTGTCTGGTGTACTCGACCTCGCCGTGCTGGCCTGGCCCGTGGACGCGCCCGAACTCTCCGAAGTCGATCTCTACAGCGAAGATCTGGTGTTGATCGCCGAGAAGACCCATCCGCTCGCCGAGCGCACGTCGGTGACGTTCGCCGACATCGAACCCTTCGAGATCCTGTTGCCCTTCCCGGGTACGCCGATTCGCCGCGAGATCGACGACGCCTCGCACGCTCAAGGCATCGAACTTGCGTCCGCTCATCGAACTCGACGGGCTGCGCACGATCGCCTCACTGACCTTCGACGGCCACGGACCGTCCATCCTGCCCTCCACCATGCTCTCGACGCACCTGCGCGCGAACTTCCGCGCCGTGCCCATCGAAGGAATCGCCCAACGGCGGGTGTGTCTCGTGCGACGCCGTTTCGGTTTTCCCGCCGCCCCGGTGCGTGCCATCCACGCCCTGCTCTCCACGGTGGTCCGCGAGGCCAGCAAGGTACCCCACGGTGTCGTCATCCCCGAGAGTCAGAGCCTCTGCCATAGTTCTGCGGTGAGCCTGCGCTCCGCCATCGCCGCCGACATCGTCGCGCGCGATCCGGCCTTTCAAGATGTCGGTCGCGGTCGGTCGGACCGGTGCCCGGTCGTCGTCCCTCTCCCGTCGCCGAGCGATTCTCCTCGTTGATCCGCTCGATCACCTTCCAACTGCTCGCGACATCCGCGGCCGTACACGATCCACGCCCGAGTCGTCGACGCCTGCGACGGCGAGGTGAGCATCGAGTCGGTCCTGAGCAGCCGGCCTTGAGGGCTTGCGCGCGGCGGGACTCTCGCGCACCAAGGCCGCCGCGATGCTGGATCTCGGCGGCTCACGCCCGCGACGGACGGGTGAATCTCGCCGCTCACGGACGCATGAGCGACGAGGCGATCATCGCCGAGGTCACCGCAGTGCACGGCGTCGGACCCTGGACGACCCAGATGTATCTCATGCACACCCTGGGCCGCCGCGACGTGTGGCCGGTCGGCGACTTCGGCGTTCGCCACGGTTGGAGCCTCGTGCACGGTCTTGACGAGATGATCACCGAAAAGGAACTCCGCGCAACTGCGGCGAGACCTTCGTCGGTGTGCGCTCCGACGTGGCGTGGTATTGCTGGCAGGCGGTCCATCTGCACCGTTCGAGCCAGTAACCTCGCTGCGTGCCTCTCACCCTCGAAGATTTCGAACGCGACGCCCTGCCAACGCTCACCACCTACGCCACCATCGAATGCCTGTCTCCAGCGTTCGACGACCAGTGGCGCGACAACGGCCACATCGACGCGGCGCGATCGAACTATTGGCCCAGTGGGCGCGCGAGCGAACCTTCGGGCGATTTCCATGTCGAGGTGTCCGCCTCGAGGACCGGACTCCAGTGCTGCTCGTCACCGTGGAAGCCACCAACGATGATGACGCGACCGTGGTGCTCTACGGGCACCTCGACAAGCAGCCGCCGCTGGGTGAATGGTCCGACGGGTCTCGCACCCTATTCAGCCGGTTCGACGGGGTGATCGGCTCTATCGCGCGCGGCGTGGCCGACGACGGCTACTCCACCTTCTCGGCGCTGCTCGCCCTCGAGACAACTCGTAGCCTAGCGATCCCCCACAGTCGCTGCGTCGTGCTGATCGAGGCCAGCGAGGAGAGCGGCAGCCCCGATCTCGACGCCTACCTCGACCACCTCAGCGATCGCCTGGGTCGCGTGGAGCTGATGATCTGCCTGGACTCGGGGGCGCTCACCTACGACCGACTCTGGGTGACCACGTCGCTACGAGGTCTGGCCAACGTGGAGGTGACCGTCGAGGTCCTCACCCGCGGACAGCACAGTGGATGCGGTCAGCGGCGTCGTGCCCTCATCCTTTCGCATCCTGCGCCAATTGCTCGACCGCCTCGAAGACGCCGCCACGGGGAGGTACTCGTGCTCGAGAAACTGCACGGCGCGATCCCCGAGGCAGCTCGCAGGCGGCCCGACGCGATAGCCCAGCGAGTTCATGTCGACGGTCTATCAGGGGCTGCCCGTCGTCGAGGGGCTCACCTCATGGGCGAGGACGTCGCCGAGCGGATCTTGAACCAGACTTGGCGACCCACCTTGTCGGTCATTGGAATGGGCGGCATTCCCGCACCCGAGAATCGCGGGCAACGTCCTGCGCCCCTAACGAGCGGCGACTCTGTCGTTTCGTTTGCCGCCCAACGTCGATGCGCAGCGCGCCCTGCAGGCCCTCGAACGGACTTTGACCCGTGAGGTGCCCCAGAGGGCGCGCAGGTCAGCGTGCGCGCGCACAGCGCCGACGGCTGGTCCATCTCCGCCCGTGGCCCCGTGGCTGGCCACGGCGCTAGAACGAGGCGTCCCGGGAGCCTTCGGACGCGGCGTCGGCTACACCGGCGAAGGCGGAACGATCCCTTTTCTCGCCTCTCTCGGACGGCGATACCCCGACGTGCAGTTCGTCGCGACCGGGGTCCTCGGACCCGACTCCAACGCCCACGGCATCGACGAGATGCTCGACTTGCCCACCACGATTGCCGTAATGAACAGCGTGGCGAGCGTCGTCGCGGCGTTTGGTTCTCGAAAGGATGCATCATGAGCCAGGCCGTCGATCTTTGGGTGGATCCCATCTGCCCCTGGGCGTGGATCACCTCACGATGGTTACTGGAAGCTGCGAAAGTACGTGACGTCGACGGTGCGTTTTCACACGATGAGCCTGGCGGTCCTCAACGACGGTCGTGAACTTTCCGAGGAGTACGTCGATTTGATGGTGCGGGCCTGGGGACCCGTGCGCGTAATGACCGCGGTCGGAAGAGAGATACGGCAACGAAAAGCTCGAGCCCTTCTACAGCGCCTTCGGCCAGCGCTACCACGTGGGCAACCAACGCGACGATCTTCTCGCGACCGCCGCGGCGCGCTCTATCCGACGTCGGTCTGGACGAATCCCTCATTGGACGCCGCAGTGACCGACGAATTCGACAACGATCTCGAGTGAGCCACTTCGCGGGCATGGATCCGGTCGGCTTCGACGTGGGTACTCCGGTCATCCACGTCGGCGATGTCGCCTTCTTCGGCCCCGTGGTCACTCCGGCTCCCAAGGGTGAGGCCGCCGGCATCCTGTTCGACGGCGTCGTCGCCGTCGCCAGCACCCCCGGCTTCTACGAACTCAAGCGAACCCGTAGCGAAGGACCAACTTTTCAATGACCACTCGACAAATTTTCGATGGACGTTCCCCTCGACGTCGCCGGCGATCCCTCGTCGCTGCGCGCCGTCATCGTCATCCAAGAGGCTTTCGGCGTCAACGACCATATTCGTGAGGTGACCGATCGATTCGCCCACGCTGGTTACTACGCCGTCGCCCCCGAACTGTTCCACCGTGCGGGATCGCCCGGAGATTGACTACGATGACTTTCCCGCGGCGATGGCCGTCATGGCTGACCTCAACGCGCAAGACATCGACGCACGACCTCAACGCGGCGAGCGATTTCCTCTCGACGGCCGGATTCTCTCCCGCCTCGACCGGCATCGTGGGCTACTGCATGGGTGGAACCGTGAGTTTCATCGCGGCGACACTCAAGGGCGTCGTCTGCGCCGCGGCTAGCTTCTACGGCGGCGGCATCGAAGCCGGACGCTTCGGCTTCCCTGCGTTACTTGAGATCGCACCTGAACTTGCAGGCCGACTGGATTGGACTCTACGGGGACCTCGACAAGGGCATTCCGAGTGAACAAGTGGAAGCCTTGCGCACTGCGGCCGCTACGTCTGACCACGACACGTGATTGTGCGCTACGCCGACGCCGAACACGGCTTTCACTGTGATGCTCGTCCCGCGGTATTCAACGCCGACGACGCCGCTGACGCCCACCAACGCACGCTCGCCTTCTTCGCAAGTTCACATGGAGAATCGCTAAATCATGACCACTCGACGAATCCTCGCCACTTCGGGTGGTTTCGTCCCTGGTCCCGTCCAGCGAGTGCCGGTCTAGGCAAGATGCTCTTAGACGCTCTGGAGTTGACGGGAGCGGCGCGACCACGCGTCTGTTTCGCTCGAGACCGCTAGCGGGGACGAACTCTCGTACTACGCAATCGCTCTACGAGGCGTTCAACGCCGCGGGGTGCGACGTGAGCGACCTGAAGGTGTTCCCCCAACCCTCTGCCGATCCTGCGGAGCGACTACTCGACAGCGATCTGGTCTGGGTGGGGGGTGGTTCAGTAGCAAACCTACTGGCCCTGTGGGAACTACACGGCGTAAACGATGCGATGCGCGCGGCGTGGGAACAGGGCGTCATCCTCGGCGGTGTTTCGGCGGGGAGCCTGTGCTGGCACATGGGAGGAACGACCGACTCCTTCGGCCCGACCCTGCGCCCCGTCACCAATGCGATTGGGCTTGTTACCCTACGCCAACGGAGTCCATTACGACAGCGAGGCCCAACGCCGACCACTGTTGCATCAGTTGATGGCTGACGGAACCCTTCCCGCAGTGGCGTACGCCACTGACGACCACGTCGGCATCTGGTACGAGGGCACTGACGCGACCCGCGTTGTCGGCGATCTCAATTACGCAGGTTTCATTGGTCCCGCGGCCTACCTCGTGACGCGCGAGGGCGCTGACATCCTTGAGCGGCGCGTCGGGGTCGGCGAGAACTTCTAACCCACCGCCGCGGGCTCGGGCAGCGATCGGCGGATGGCTTCGCTCACCGCGACGAGTTCCTCGGCGCGACCAACTGAGTCGACTGCTCCGCAGCGCTCCAACCAGTTGGCGAGCAGACGATATCCGTGTTGCGTGAGGACCGATTCAGGATGGAACTGCACCCCTTCGAGTGGCGCATTCACGTGGCGCATGCCCATGATCAAGTCGCCACTCGTTGCGGTCACCTCGAAGCAATCGGGCAAGGTCGACGGCTCGACCACCAGAGAGTGGTAGCGACCAGCGACCATTGGTTCTGGCAACCCCTCAAATACCCCTGTCGAGTGATGGTGAACCACGCTGGAACGGCCGTGAAGCAATTCAGGGGCCGCGACGACGTCAGCGCCGAAGGCTTCGCCCAGCGCTTGATGGCCAAGACAAATACCCAGCATCGGCACGGCTTGTTGGGCGCAGTAGCGAATAATCTCGAGACAATTGCCTGCCGCACGCGGATGACCGGGTCCTGGCGAGACTAAAACACCGTCGAACCGACGATCGGGCGACCTCGGTCGCGTCGATCTTGTCGTTGCGCACGACCTCGACCGTCGCCCCCAACTCGCCCACGTACTGCACGAGGTTGTAGACGAATGAATCGTAGTTATCTATGACCAACAGGTGCGGCGCGGCGACATACACGCATCCTAGGTGGTCGCGCATTACTAACCTTGTGACGTGGCGTCTCTCCTTTGTCGAATTCAGATGCCATCGTCGGTGACGGCTACAACACGATCGCCCTCACCGAGACGTTGCAACTCGATCGTGATACGCCTGTTTCGATCTACCAGCGATTCGCTGGCGGGCGAGCTTTCTGCCTGCTCGAGAGCGCCGCTTTGGGCGACGACACGGGTCGCTACTCCTTCATCGGTCTCGACCGACTCTGGCGCCTGCACTCCTACGGTGCAGTGACGAGTCTGGAGGGTCGCAACGATGCCGTCAACGCCAGGGGGGCCCTGGCGACCCTGCGCGACGTTCTGGCGACATATCGCACGCACGCCCCCAGCGAGCTACCGGCCTTCTTTGGAGGCGCCGTGGGCTTCGTGGCCTACGACTACGTGCGGCGCCTCGAAGACCTGCCCCGCGCCGACGACCCTGCTCCTTGGCCGGATGTTGACTTCTCCTTTCCCGGCAGCGTCTTAATATGCGATCACCTGCGCCATTCGACGACCGTCGTCGTACTCGCGACGCTGAGTGCGGGTGTTGCTTCGCACGAGGCCTTCGAAGAGGCGTCGACTCGCTTGCAGTCCATCGTCGACACCCTTCTCGCTCCCGCGCCAACGGGCGATCCATCCAGTCGAGCGGTTAGTGGCGACCGCCCCGACGCAGCGAGCGCAGATCGACGTGCGTGCACTCGCCGCGAATCTGTCGAACTTCACCCTGGAGAGCTACGCCGACGTCGTGAACCGCGCCCGCGAGTACATTTACGCCGGCGACATCTTTCAAGTCGTCCCCTCCCAACAGTTCCGCCGGCCCACCAACGTCGATCCGCTGACTCTCTACCGGGTTCTGCGCGCTCTTAATCCCTCCCCTTACATGTACCTCGTCGACACGGGCGAAAGCCAGATCGTCGGGGCGTCACCCGAGATGCTCGTGCGCGTGGATCACCGCGAGGTGACCACCCGGCCCATCGCCGGCACCCGCCCACGCGGCGCCACTGATGAGGCCGACGAAGCCCTCGAGGCCGAGATCCTGCGCGACGAGAAGGAGATTGCCGAGCACGTCATGCTCGTCGACCTAGGACGCAACGACGTGGGTCGCGTCTCGGTGCCCGGGACAGTTCGCGTCGAGCGCCTCGCCCACGTGGAGCGATTTAGCCACCTCATGCACCTCGTCTCGCAAGTCACTGGACATCTACGCGAAGGTCTTGACGCCTTTGACGCCTTTGACGCCCTGTTCCCCGCCGGGACCCTCAGTGGCGCCCCGAAAGTTCGCGCAATGCAGATTATCGACGAATTTGAACCGGTGCGGCGCGGACCCTACGGCGGGGCACTGGGCTATTTCTCGCTTCGCGGCGACGCGGACTTCGCCATCACTATCCGCACCGTCTCGCTGCGACACGGTAGCGCTACCGTCCAGGCCGGCGGCGGGGTCGTCGCCGATTCGACGCCCGAGTTCGAATACCAGGAGTGCATATCCAAGGCGTCGGCACCCCTACTCGCACTCGAGATTGTGGATCCCTACGCCGCACACGGCGCCACGACCGAGGGTGCCGCCAGCGAGTGACAACGGCGTCCACCAGCGCACGCCGTGGGGCCGCGTGAATAACTCTCGTCGAGTCGTGGCGCGCGCCTTCGAGATCAACCTTCGATCGCTCGCTCCTGTCACCGGCCTCATCACCGCCATCCCCGTTACGATCGTCTTCGCGCTTGGACTTGGTTTGCACGACCCCCTTGGCGCCATCTCCATGGCCGTCGGAGCCAATTTGGTGGCCGTCGTATCCCTTGTGGGAGCGCCCAAGTTGCCCCTTCGCCTCGCGGTACTCGATGCCGTAGGACTAGGTGTTTCAGTGTTCTTGGGTACTTTGACGAGTGGCCATCCGTGGCTACACACGACCTTGCTAGTACCACTCAGTTTTGCCGCAGGCATGGCAGTCATCTTCGGTCAGACCCAGGCAGTGTTGGGGACCCAAGCGATCGTGGCGTACCTGGTGCTCGGACGTTTCGGCGGCTCCGCGCTCACCGCGCTACATCTAGGACTCCTGGTGAGCGCTGGCGCACTCGTCGAGGTCGGCGCTCTTCTCGTACTGCGTCTTCCACCCACCCTGCGCTATCAACGTACGAAGGTCGCCAATGCGCTGGCTAGTCTCGCGCAATACGCCACCACGCCGGCCGAGGAGTCCGCGTTCGGTGTCTTGTCCAACATTGACGACGCCCAACGCGTCTTGTCACAGATGTCGCTCTTTGGACGTAGTGATGATCGCGACCTGGGCGCCATCGTCGATCAGGCTCGTCGAGCTCGACTCGACTTCACCACGTTGGCGGGACTGCGTTCACGCCTTGCGGTCACGGACCCCACGCTTCTCGACGAGGTAGGTGCTGCCCTCCTCGCAGTCGCCGAAGGCGTGACCCAACTCTCCGCGTCAGTGCGTCGACCAGGGCATCCCGGCTCTTGGCGAGAGAGTGCCAGTCAGGTCCACCATTTCATAGACGATCTCCAGCGGCGTCTCGACACCGGTCACTTCAGTGGAGACGTCGCTACTCTGATGGCACAGGTCCTCGCCCACCTCGACGCTCTCGCCGGACAACTTCGCTCCATTGGCCATCTGGTCGAACGTGAGAGTGCCGAGACCCAACAAGGAGCGTGGCGTCTTGACGTGCGCTGGGGTGGACTCGATCCCTCACGGCTGCGGGCGAATATTGAACTGTTGCACGACAATCTTCGCCGCGACTCGATCGCATTTCGTCACGCCGTGCGACTCGTTGTCGCAATTCTCATTGCGGTCGGGCTCACCCACTGGCTGAATCTTCCTCGGGGTTACTGGGTCCCGTTCGCGGTCGCCCTCATTCTCAAACCCGACTACAGCACACTGCTTCATCGCGGGACGGGACGCGTGCTGGGCACCATGTTGGGAGCCTCGCTCGCCGCGATCCTCGTGAGCGAGCTCCATCCGTCGTACGCGCTGACGGCACTGCTCGTGGGCGTCGTCGCGACGTTTGCGTACACCACGTGGCCGGCCAACTTCTCAGTTTCCATTGGCCTGGTGACGGCACTGATCCTGATCATGCTCTCAGTGAGCACGACCAATTCGGTGGGGACTGCCCTCGACCGCCTATTAGACGTCACGCTGGGAGCGGTGATCGCAGCAGTCACCTATTTGGCATGGCCCTCATCGCCGACCAACGATGTACGTCAGGTAGAAGCATCCATGTTCTCAGCGCTCGCGCGTTACGTTGACGCAGTATTGGGTTACGTACTGGGTGACGACGGTGACGTCAAGGCAATCTCTCAGCAATCGCGGATCGCCCACTTCCGTTTCGCCGCCGCCGAGACCGCGGTCGGACGTCTCCTCGAAGAGCCCGTTGCCACCCGTGGCGATCCCCAAGTCGAGCGCGGGCTTCTGTCGAGTGGATTGCGCATTCTTCGCACCACACACGCGTTGCGATTCGAAGCGGAACGAGGAGCGCGGAGCACATCGACGCCCGCCCTCGAACTCCTTCGCCGCTCGTTGGTCGATACGCTTGATCAATTAGGTGGTGAGGAGGGTACCTCTCTCCCACTCACGCCGCGCGCGGCGTACCGAGCGGCCCAGACCGATCTCTCGCTCCCCGATCGCCCCGCGTCGATCGCCCTGAACCTCGACGAGATCGTTAACGCGATCAATACCGCATCACACCTGATCAATAGCTAGACGACCGTTTCGTCACCTTCGTGGAGCAGCAAATTGAGACGGCACGACGGGCGAGGAGCGAACGGGAGTAAGAATGACGTATCGGAGTCGTCCTTGGGCGATCAGCGCTGAATGGAGGAATCGCGTGGATCATCACGGTGAGCGTTCGCGGTGGCTCGAGGCGTACCAAAAGAGTCCCGCCGCACAGTCACACGCCACCACTCAGTCGGGTGTTGCTCTGGACGCCGTGTACGGAAGTGAGGATGGCGAATACCCCGGTGTGTTCCCCTACTCACGGGGCATCCATCCCGCGATGTACCGATCGAGACTCTGGACGATGCGAATGTTCGCCGGATTCGGCACGGCTCCCGAGACCAACCAACGCTTCCGCGACATCATCGCTGCGGGGGGCACCGGCATCTCGACCGCCTACGACATGCCCACGCTGCTCGGCATCGACTCCGACGATGCGCGGGCCCTGGGTGAAGTGGGACGATGTGGAGTGGCGATCGACACTATTGATGACGTTGCCGATCTGTACGACGGCATCGACCTCTCGGCAATCACCACCTCAATGACCATCAACGCGCCCGCCGCGGCAATTTTTGCCATGTTCGTCACTAACGCCGAGAACCACGGTGTCTCACGGAGCCAGCTCGGAGGCACCCTGCAGAACGACATCTTGAAGGAATACCAAGCCCAGCACGAATACGTATTCCCGCCACGGCCCTCGTTGCGCTTGGTGCGCGACACCATGGTATTCGCGACGCACGAGTTGCCCCATTGGCATCCATTGTCAATCTCGGGCTATCACATACGAGAGGCGGGATCGACCGCGGCCCAAGAGGTTGCCTTCACTCTCGCCAACGGCTTCGCCTACGTGGAGCTGGCACGGCGTGCGGGCCTCGCAATCGACCGCTTCGCACCTCAACTCTCCTTCTTCTTCAATGCCCATATCGACTTCTTCGAAGAGGTCGCGAAGTATCGCTGCGCTCGACGACTCTGGGCCACGTGGATGCGCGACCACTACGGAGCATTGGACGAACGCTCGTGGCAACTTCGGTTCCACGCGCAAACGGCGGGCGTCTCCTTGACCGCTCAGCAACCCGAAAACAACCACGCCCGCACCGCCATCGAAGCACTCGCCGCCGTGATGGGTGGTGCTCAGTCTCTGCACACCAATTCCTTTGACGAAGCCTGGACCCTTCCATCAGCCGACGCTGCACGGGTGGCTCTGCGAACACAACAAGTGATCGCGTACGAAACGAACGTGGCGCAGGTCGCCGACCCCCTCGGAGGTAGCTGGCTCGTCGAGAGTCTCACCGATCAACTCGAACTCGAAGCCGGCCGACTTCTCGAAGAAATCAGGGAAATGGGAGAAGGTTCGATGCTCGAAGGGTGTCTGAACGCTATCGACAATGGTTGGTTCGAGGGCCATATCGCCGATGCCGCGTACGCGCACGAGCGCGCGGTGCAGCGAGGCGAACGAATTATCGTCGGTGTGAACGCCTTTCCTGACTCCTCCCCGGCACCAGCGCCGACCAATCAGGTCGATTCCGGTGGAGAGACCCAACAGCGGGCACGCCTCGAACGGGTCCGCCAGGACCGTAGTGACGATCACGTGCGCCGCGCACTTGATGAGCTGGCCAGCGATGCTCTCGACTCCAGCACCAACCTCATGCCCGCGCTGATGGCAGCGGCAAGCGCTCGCGCCACCGTGGGAGAAATGATGACGAGTTTGGCCGAAGTCTTCGGTCACTACCAGGTCACGCCGCGATGACCCTGCGCGTACTGATTGCCAAGGTTGGTCTCGACGGTCACGACCGCGGAGTGAACGTGATCACTCGACTCCTGCGCGACGCCGGCATGGAAGTGATCTACACCGGACTTTTCCAATCCCCCGATTCGGTGGCGCTCACCGCCGTTGACGAGGACGTCGATATCGTGGGCCTCTCTATTCTCTCGGGAGCGCACTTGACCCTGGTGCCCCTCGTGGTAGACGCCCTACACGCCCAGGGTTCACGCGTCCCCGTCGTCGTCGGCGGCATCGTCCCCGAGAGTGACGTCCCGACTTTGTTCAACGCGGGCGTGTCGGCCGTCTTCGGACCAGGCACGTCGCTCGACGTGATTGTGGCGACGCTCGAAGGACTCCACACTTCCATAGATTCGTGAGGGAGGCTAGCGAACAGCCAGCCAATCTGAGTCAGCGCGAGCGAGCGCATAACCAATGTCGATGGCAAGGGCTTCGAGTACCGATAGCACCTCGGGCACGAAGGCGCCATACTCGGGAGCGTAGAGTTGCCAGGTCCCTTGAATCTCACCGTTCACGATAATCGGGATCGCCGCGACGGAACGAAACCCGTGCGCGTGAGCGCTCTCGCGCCAGGGTTGGAATGTGGGATCGATGTCAGCGTCGGCAATGGTACTGGCTTGACCCAGCCGAATCGCCCGGCCGGCCGGACCCTGCCCTTCTGCGTGGGGGCCCCAACTGAGATTGATGTCCTCGATATAGGTCTCGTGCCCAGTACTGGCGGCCACCACGTCCACGGACTTGCCCTCGTCGTAGTTGCGGCGCGCGAAGAACGAGAGTGCGTAGCCCCCCTCTTCAACCGCGACCTGACAAATCTGGCGCAGCATTCTCAGCGGATCCTTCTCGCGGACCAGTAGCCGACCCACCGCGGAGATAGTGCGAAGAGCGTAAAGGTTCGACACTTCAGCGTCGAAGTTACGCAACGAAACCACGACGCCCGTCACATGACCATCATTGTCTCGAGTCGCTCGGGCCCGGACTTTCACCCACACGAAGTGACCCGAAGCGTGGCGCACGCGGATGGTTAAGGAGTCAAGATTCTCGCCGAAGTGTAGGAGTTGGCGCCACGCGATCACTCGAGGATGGTCCTCCTCGAAGATCAGGTCCAAGATATTGTGACCGATAATGTCGCCAACCTGCCAACCCAATTCCGGTGCCACTGACGGAGATACCCACAACAGTCTTCCTTCCAGATCGACGACATACACGACGTCACTCGCGTTCTCGGCGAGCAACTCGAAACGAGCCCGCGAGTCCTGCAGAGCGGATCGCAACGATACATTCTCGTCAATGTCGCGCAGTGTCACCAGGTAGACGAACTGCTGTCCTTCGTTCCCCCGATATCGGCGCATGTCCTGCGACATCCACTTGACATCCTGCGCCGATGTCGAGTAGCGAATCGCTACACCGGAGACCCGCTGCTGTACATCCGTTTGCGTCTGTTGCATGACGAAGCGTTCCCGGTCAACATCAAACACGTGGTCGAGCAACTGCGTGCCCACCGTTCGGTCATTCTGCCACTGCAGCACCGCATGTGTGGAGGGGCTAACCCAGCCGATCACACCGTTCTCATCGCACTCGATCACCACGTCGGTGACATTCTCCGCTAGGAGTCGGTATCTTCTCTCGGACGCGAGGAGAGCCTTTCGCGCCGCGACTTCAGCCTCTGCATCAAGCATCGACGAGACACGAACACCCGTGCGCGAGATGCTGTCCACGGATTCACGCGACTGCATTGAGACCCAGCGATACTCACCGTCGGCCTTTTGGATTCGCAAGGTCAAGGTCGTGGAACCAGAACTGTCATCGACTCCGTAGAGGTTCTCTAACGAGGCCTTGTCCTCCGGATGCACGAATTCGATGACCGATCGGCCCACCACATCAGAGCTCCTCCACAGGAGCAGAGTTTTCACGTACGCAGATACCCAATCGATGACTCCCGCGCGTTCGACCCACACGACGTCGGAGTTGAACGTGGCGAGGAATCGATAGTGTTCTTCGACACGTCGTGCGGCCTCTTCCCTCGATGTCTCCTCACGAAAGGTGAATCCCACAACATCGCCGTCACTCACGGCTCGCGCGTCAACTCGCCGCGCGGTCGCCGTTGCGTCACGGATCAATGAAATGTCCAACAGACCTGTGCTTTCTTCAGACTCGACGACTGACGTCAACCACGCAATCCAGGTGGGAGCGCACTCGGCCGACAAGATGTCGCTCACCTTCTCGTCCAATAATTCTTCCCTCGACAAAGCGAGAATCGCGCGGGCGAGATCGTTGGCCTCATGGAACGAGAAGTCGACGACCTGTCCGCGCGAGTCTCGCACCGCGATGACTATCGCGTAGGCGTCCCAACTCGCTCGAAGCCCCTTCGACAAACTGCTCGACTGCGGCTGATCGCGGTGAGCCGACACACCACACCACCTCTCCCCCGGACGACGACACAACTCCTCCTACGAGGTAACAGCCAGAGAATACAACTAGCGTAGAACCACACCACACCAGATAACGGTTTTCTTGGGCCAACGGAGCCGCAACAGGCTCTCGCGATAGTGGACATCAAATTTCACGAGGTGTCAACAAGAGGTGCCGTTGCAATCGTCGAAACGACGTCGTCAACAGGACGTCGATGCGCGGTCCAACTTTGAAAGGCAAGCACTTACAAGGGGACACGTCGAAATCTTTCGATAATCCGCAGTCGTGTCAGTATTGTGCGCCGCACACGCTCACGAGTGCCGAGTTCGCATGAGGCCTGTGTGCGACGCCATCGACGGATTGATGGCGTTGGAGTCCTTCATCGACATGGCTGAAGTGGCGACGAACTGACCACTGAATCCCCAGCGTACGCCTCGGCCCTTTTCGTATCAGCCGTCACACTTCATAATGGGTGCGACGGCCTTCGGGCGAGCAACGAGATCGACCGATCCGAGGCACTGATCACTGTTCAAAATACAGACTGGCGCAACACTTCTCAAGAAGAACTCGCGGACGCCATTCATCGAGGAGAGTCGATGTCCTTCAAGTCTAAGGAACCGTCGACGATACGTCCGGCGACGTCAGTGAGTTTGAGATTGTGATTGCGTGCATGATTTCGCAGACGGGCGAAGGCGTCCTCCATGTCGCCGCCGGCGAATTGTGCAATCATCCCCTTGGCCTGCTCTATGACGATGCGACTATTGAGCGCGAAACTCAGTTGATCGTTGAGCAGTCGGGCGCCGAGGACGGATTGGTGCTGCAAGATGGCGATGGTCGCCACGTCGGCCAACCCCTGGGCGACCAGTATGTCGTTCTCTGTCAAAAAACCAGTTTGCGAACGAAAGAGATTCAGTGCACCGATGGTGCGCCCACGAAGCCGCATCGGCAGGCAATGTACGGACCGGAATCCCTGCTCGAGTGCGCGAGGAGTGAATCTGGGCCACCGCTCGTCCGCGTCGACCAATTCACGATTCACGATGGCTACACCATCGTTGTAGCAGTCGACGCAGGGACCTTCATTCGCTTGGATCTGAAAGAGTTCTAAGAGCTCCATTGATTCACTCGATGAGGCGACGAACTGCAACTCGCCACCAGGAAGGCACAACATCACTCCGGCACTGGACACGTCGACCGTTTCAACGCACCGATTGCTGAGTAGGGTCAATATATCGATGATGTCGTAGTTGTCGACAAGATTGTCGGCCAACTCGACCAGGGTATCGACCACCAGCGATTCCCTCGTCACAGCTTCACCACCCCCTCTCACGCCCGCAGCGAACTTTTAATGGAACGTCGGCCGAGTCTCTCACCCCGATCATACGCCCAATTGATGATGACGATTTCAACTCTCGAGCCATTCGCTACGCCGTGGATCAAACAAGAGCTGTCGATTAATGATACGCGCACATACGCTCGAGAGGCTTTCTGACAACGAGAAAGCGTGCATCCGTAGCGCGACGAGCGCACTTGAAATGTCGATTGACGCCTGCACCGCCACCATGCCGGCCGCCTGGTGTACGGAGAAGTCGAAAGCGGCTTCTCTTTGTAGCTCGCCCGACAGCGTTTCGGGCCGAGCTCCGGCCTGCAGCGCCACGATGCCTCGACCAATGACCGAAGCCATCAGTAGTGCGTCGGTGAATTGACCTTCGCTCAATGGACCAGGTGTGGTCTGGTAGAGGCACAGTACTCCCAGTCGAATGCCACCGATACGTATGGGAAATCCAAAAACTGAGCGGATCCCTTCTTCTAGAGCTGTTGGGGTATATAGCATCCACCGTGAGTTACGAGAGGTTCTGAGATCTTCCTCCGCGATCGAATCTTGGCCGTCGAGCGTCAAAAGGCAGGGTCCTTCACCGACCGTGATTTCCAATTCAATCAAGCTATTCGCCACATCGCTACTGGCACAGAAACACAGCAGGGCGTCTCGCGACGTAGCCAGCGCAACTCCGGCGGCACTGACCGCGGTGATCTCCGCCGCCACTGAGCACAAGAGACCGTTCTCTCCCCCACTGCGTTCGCGCGACGCCATCAGTTCAAAGATGGCAATGAGTCGCTTAGAAAACATCGTGTCGCGCAGTCCGATCAAAGTAGTCGAGGACCGATACCGTAGTTGAAGACACCGAAGAACTCCTAGCGTTTGGGCGAAGCGATGTGCGCACTGGTTCCGTGCCGGTTCGACATTCCTCGTCCGCCCTCGAGAAGATGAATCACGCACGGCCGAAGTCACGTAGCAGCAGGTCTAGAGAATGGCTGTGGTCCCTTTCGACGTAGGGGTGACCCTCAACGGGCGACCATGGACTTAGATGGTTCGAAGGCTTCCATTAATCCCTCAACCGAAACTATGGCTACGCGGATCGACTGGTCGGCGACGCCGTAGGGGATGATGAGGTTGCCCTGGTGCAGGAGCGACCCGCAGGAATACACGACGTTGGGGACATATCCATTCTGCTCCTCTTGAGTGGCCCTCAGCAACGGACGCGGAAGTTGACCAATGATTCTCGTGGGGTCGTCGAGGTCAAGAAGTAGCGCACCGATGCCGTAGGTTCGCATTGGTCCCACGCCGTGGGTCATCACAAGCCACCCCTCGGGCAATTCGATCGGTGAGCCGCAGTTACCCAGCTGAACGACCTCCCACGAATAGAACGGGGCCTGCGCAGTCACCACGTCACTCCATCGATGCAGGTCGTCGGAATAGGCGACGGCGTTCGACTCGCGGTCGAATCGTGACAGAGCCGCGAAGCGGCCACCAATCTTGCGCGGGAAGAAGGCGAGACCCTTGTTTCGCGCCCCGCGACCCGACAAGGGTGACGAGGTGAAAGTTAAGAAGTCATCCGTCTCGAGAAGCTGTTGTGAGACCGAATGCCCATCGAAGGCGGTATACGACGCGATGTAGCGCGAGACCCCTTCTTCATTCATCTCGACGAACCGCGCGTCTTCCATCCCATTGGCCTCGTTCGGACCGGCCGGCCAGAGAACTCGACGCGACAGATCCACCTCCGGCTGAAATGACGACTGGTAGGAACACGCGGCGATCATTCTCAAGAGTCCGGCGGTCTTGACTACGTTGAGTCGAATATCACTTTGTGTCTCGAGTTTGGCGATGGCGATCTCGAGATCGTCGGCGCTGAAATGCTCGTCCAGACTGTCGAGAACAGACGCGGTCGTCATGCCGTCGAAACCGAGATCATGCATCAGCGAGTGGAACAGATCGCGATTGAGCGGCGCGCTCGAAAGAACTCCGGCAACTGGAAAAGGCGACGCCTCCTCCAGCACGACGACGCCGGCATTCGAAATCGACCCCGAGCGGAAACAGATGGAGGAATGATGACCTTCGCCTACCGCTCGGACGCTCATGGCGAAACGCACATCACCCACTGACACACCCGTCTGATCGGGATGCAGCACCAGGCTCGGATTGCACACTGCAGCTCCCTCGATGCTGTACTCGTGGGAGAACGCTGCGCCGATCAGGCGACGTCGTGCCGTTGTGATGGGCAGCGAGACGTAGTAGTCCACCTTTTTGGCGTGCTCGTCAAACACTCGCCCCAAGTCCTCGTGCCGACGCTCGAAGCGTGCGAATAGATCGTCCAGGGCGGATGTGACATCGTCCTCGGAGAGTTCCAGCACTCGCTGGACGGTGTTCGCAGCCCGCGATTCACTTCCCCCAACCAACTCCTGGCCCGGTATGAAGAGGCGTGACAGCGCCCGGGAGGAGTCTTGGCGCAGGTGTATCGAGGTGCGCTGGGCGAGTCCCATGTCCATCATGACGTGGCCATCGCAGCACGGTGTGCGTGTTGTTGGACCATCAAAAGGGCCAGCGTCGATTCCGCCCCCTGGTTGATGTTGGGACCATTCCCAGTCAATCCGTCGTAACCGCCTCCGGTAGTGGGGTCGTACATCACCGCTCGGGCATCATTGTCCCCCGCGAACCACCCCTCGCAAAGGCGGCGTCCGGCTCGCCACGTCGGATCGCCCGTCAGAATCTCGGCACGCACGCACGCATCGGATAAGGCAGCCACTTCGATTGGCTGCTGATCAAACGTACCTCGAAGATCACGGGGACCTCGACCCCCGACCGGGGTGACCGATAGATGGCCGTTCAACGTCTCGGTCTCCAATAGCCATCGCAACTGGTCGAGCCCACGGTCCACGATGCGCTCGTAGCCTAAGTAGACCCCGGCAGCAATGAGCGCTTCGGGCAGTAGGGCGTTCGCGTACGATAGTCGCTCTTCGGGCCACCGCCATTCTTCGCTGACGTTCTCGCAATCCAACATAGCTACTCCGGCCGAGAGGAGCTGGCGAACTGCCTCGTTCTTAGGATCAACGCGAAGGAAATCACTTGCACCCAGCACGGCGAGCGCCATGGATCTCGGCCAGTTTGAACGGACCGACGCTCCGCGCTCGAAAGCCGCCATCGCACGTTCTCGTAACACAGAATCGTGGCTGCGCGCGCTGATCGTACCGAGCCCCCACATTGCGCGACCCCAACAGTCATTACTCGTGGCCGGCAACTCCCAGTTCCCAGTGCAATCACGCCGATTGAGGAAACGCCCGTTAGCGTGCTGCGCCAATTCCAGGAAATGCAGGGAGGACCAGAGCAACTCCTCCAGCTCCATCTCGAGCGGATGATCAGATTGTCGAGCGACGACCACCGCCACGCGGGCTACGTCGTCGGTACAGTATCCGTGTTCGACTCGCGCCACCCGGCCCTTGGCGTGTTCAAAGGTGCCGTAGGGGCCTCGCAAGGAGAGTAGGTGCTGAAAATTCGGAGGGTTCAGATCGGTCATGCGCTCACCGTGGTACCCGTCAAGAGGTCTAGCTCTCGAGTGAGGTCGACGTAACTCTGAGCGACCGCGTCCCAACTCAGGCTTGGAGCGATCCGTCGCGCCGCAGTACTCATGGAGAGGGCCAGCGAAGGGTTCTCGATGATCTTTCGGATGGCGGTGGCTAACGCGCGTGGACTTCGGTGCTCCACCACGATGCCCGCCCCGTTCGAAAGGAGTTCGATTGAATGTGGAAAGGATGTTGCGATGACCGGACGACCCGCGGCAATCGCATCCACTAACACGCCAGACGTCGCCTGATCCGACGAATCGTAGGGCAAGATGACCACGGCGGCACTGCCAATCAGCTCCTCCAACGACGCCAGGCTGCGATAATTGTTGTCGAAGTAGACCATGTCGCTGACGCTGTTCTCCTGCACGCGGCGCTCGAGTGAATGTCGGTAGGCATCTCCTTCGTAAGCCAGGACCTTGGGATGGGTTCGACCGGCCACGATGTAATGAGGTCGTGGAAAGACGTTGCGCAGTAGCGCCATCGCGTCGATCATCCACTCGATTCCCTTGCCTGGCCCCAGCAGGCCCCACGTCAGCAGTATCGAACTAGCACCTGGATCGATTACCATCGGCATCAGCCCCAGAGCCGCACCATGCGGGATCACCCGAACGGGGACGCCGCCGACTCGATAATGTCGGCGCAGAGTCGCCTGCGCGGCGTCGGTCATCACGACCAGCAAGGTCGAAAGGCGAATGACGTCATTCATTACCTCTCGTTGGTGCTCGGTCGGTGCAGGGAGCACGGTGTGCAGCACCGTCAACTGGGGTACTTCTACGTGGCGCATCAACTCAACTACGTCGTCGCCATCCTGGCCACCGTAGAGCCCGAACTCGTGTTGGACAAGTGCAACGTCACAATGGTTGAGAGCTTGGGCGGCGAGGCGCAGCGACGAGGCGTCGTTGGGAATCAACTCTGCGACCACCGTCAGGGGTGACGATGCCGGCGAGTCATCACCTTGAAGGACCCGAACCAAGTTGACTTCCTCGCCGCGAATCTCCAATGCCTGTCCCAACGCACTCGTGAAAGTAGCAATGCCACAGGCCGTAGGTGGTGACGAACTCACCAAACCCCATCGAACGATATCTCTATTCACTCTCAACTTCTCTCTGGTAATTAGGGCGAAATGACGACACCTGCTCGACATCGGGATTCTGCGGGTTCGAACCGGCGAACCCCTCCGTCGCGGCATCATTGGACCATCGATCATCGCCTCGGTAACTCGACGCGGCAACGCCCGTGTCCCAGTAGCACCCACTCGGAGACTCGTCACGGGCTGACGGACCACGACAATTGGAGTGAATGTTCAGACTCGTCACCGGTCCCGGACGTTGAGCGACATAGGAGTCGAACAGACGCTCAAGCCTTGCGGGGTAGGAACTCTCAAATCATGACCGGCGGGACGTGTCCGAAAGGTGCGCCGGGTGTTAGCGGCGAAAACTGTCGTCAGCCCCAGAATTCTGTTGTGCGCCATCGCATCAGGCTTACGCGAAAGATGGCTCCACATCTCATAACCTCCATCAAAGTGGAGGCGTCGAGCCCGAACGAGCGACAATCGTCTAGATCGTCCGACCCGAACCTGGCGTCTCTAGCGGGAAAAATTCCTCGCTGACCCACACCCTACACGAACGGCAAGAACGACCATCCGCGGATCTGCGGCAATCACCTCTCGGAGTCGCGGGCTGGCGTCGCTGACCCCACCGTCACTCAACGACATTGTCCTTCCGCATCCGCGACGTCACGCGAGCGTGATCTACTCATCCTTCTTGAACGCGTCGCGCACTCGGCCGCCGGCCTGCTTCAAGTGGGTCTTCAACTCTTCAACCTGATCCTTGGCGGGCATGTCCTCGTCGCCGAGCGCCTTACCGGTGGACTTGACCACTCGGTCGCCCACATTCTTCAGATGGCCCTTCAATTCTTCAACCTGGTCCTTGGCGGGCATGTCCTCGTCACCGAGGACCTTGCCAGTGGCCTTTTCCACTCTTCCCAGTGATGTCTGGATCATGTTCCTTGTTTTGTCCTTCATCGACACGTCAGCCTCCTCTTCCCTCTCGATCACCTGCAATCACCGCAATAGACCATCACATCGCCAGTCCACCAAGTGACAACGAACTTCGCGCGCAGATGATGCTGGGGCACCAGATCGCGAATGGTCCGGTGGTGGAAACCGGAGCTGAGCGCTGCATCGGCCGAAGAAGTCGCACGATTCACTATCAGTGGCTTCAACTTCTGTGCAGATGCCGACTCCACCAATTTGTCCCTCCCTCCACCGCACCACTCGGGGCTCGTGTGAAGGATGCTCGGTCCGGACGTCCTAAACGGAACTCTATCACTGGCGTGTGGACCCGTTCTTGGTTCGTGCCGACCAAGGTTCCTGGAACTCGCGACTTCTTGGCGTGGGAGCGCGCGGCGGATTGACGAACGTCACCGTCGGCGACAGCCGGCTGTAGGGTCGCCTTTGAGAATCACGTGAAATGCCGACCATTACCGACCGAAGGGAGCGACTGATGTCCAGTGCCACCCAGTCTGCGCAAAGGACGCTGGCGCAAACCCACGCTGTAAGTGGATGCGCATGAAGTTGGGTCGACGAGTGATTCGGACGTACCGTGATGCCCCCAACGAGTTCTCCCAAGAACTCTTTAGAGGTTTGCCACGTCGATACAACCTTCTCGCCGAGGTCCTGTCCTTCGGTCAAGATTTTCGGTGGCGCTCGACGATGGTTGATCGAGTGGTCGGATCGCAGCCCACATTGATCCTGGACGTCGCATGTGGGCCGGGCGCTGTGACGCGACGACTCGCCCGAAAGACGTCCGCCCACATCATCGGCGTCGACCTGAGTGCAGACATGCTGGCACAAGGTCGAAACGACATCGCGCACTCTGCCCTTGAAAGTCGAGTCTCCTTCGTACGCGCGCGAGCCGAGCAACTCCCGTTTGGCGATGCCACGTTCGATGCACTCACGTTCACGTACCTACTTCGGTACGTTGCCGATCCCGCTGAGACCCTGCGCGATCTGGCGCGCGTCGTCAAACCTGGTGGACCCATTGCATCACTTGAGTTCTGCGTGCCGTCGCAGCGATGGTGGCGCATCGCTTGGTGGGTGTACACCCGCCTGATACTTCCGTTGGGTGGCCTCGTCCTTGGCGGAGTCCCGTGGTTCGACGCCGGTCGATTCCTCGGACCCTCCATCACACGCCACTATCGGCGCTACTCCCTCGATTGGACGCGCGAGGCTTGGCGCCGTGCGGGTATCGATCACATCGAGGTTCGCACGATGAGTCTCGGAGGAGGGGTCATCATTTCGGGATATCGGCGCGACGAGTGAGTGAGGTACCGTCGTCGCCTGCCCCCGACACACCACCGGCTTACTACGCCGCACCGAGTCTCTTACGGCGACGAGCATCTCGCGACTGGTGGACTGTGTTGCATCCCCCGTACACGTTGTTACACCTCTCCCTAGTCACAATCGGTGCGTGCCTGAAGGGGCCGGTGAACGTCGCGCGACTACTCGCAACTCTGGCGGCATTCCTCTTAGCGCTCGGCGTCGGCGCCCACAGTCTCGACGAATTGCACGGGCGTCCGCTCCACACAACCCTTACCTCCTGGCACTTAATTCTCGCGGCGATGCTCGGATTGGGAGGAGCGGTCGCCTTGGGCGTCGTGGGTCTCTTCGTCGTGCGCGGTTGGTTCTTTGCCTTCATCCTCGTGGGTCTCTTCGCGGCGATCAGTTACAACCTCGAACTCTTCGGTGGTCGCCTGCACAAGCAAGTCGTTGTCGTACTTAGTTGGGGCGCGTTTCCAATTCTGACCGCGTACTACGCCCAGCACCGCGCGCTCAGCGCCGCCGCGATTCTCGCTGCGGGCTTCGGTGCGATGTTGACCTTGCTCCAACAACAGCTCTCAACGCCCGCCCGACAACTTCGACGACGCGTGCAGAACGTTCAGGGAAGCCTCCACAACTGCGACGGCTCTATAACGCCCCTCGACAAAGAACTACTTCTCGCGCCATTGGAGAACGCCCTTCGAACACTTTGTCGCGCAGGCCCACTTCTAGCCCTCGCTCTGGTCATGGCGCGGTTCGTCCATCTGTAGTTAGAACGGCTCAGTCTAAGGTTACGATGCGCGCTCGAAAAGGCGCTCATCGTGCGCTCGAGACCTCAGTCTCCTACGCCCGCCATTCCACCGACCGCACCTGGTGTGCCGCTGCCAGGGCGAGTCGCACGCCATTAGCGTCAGCCTCGAGTCCATAGACGGGTGTCCCGGGCTGCTGACGCCATGAATCATCGATGCTGCCGGCGTCGACGGGATCGAACCCGAGGGAATCCACGAGATCCATCACGATCTTCTTCGCGGCCGGGTCGTCGCCCGCCACAGGTAGCGCTATCCGATCACTAGCCCCTATGGGTCGTGCGCGTTCCAGTAGGTTCGCCGCGTAGATCCCGTTGAAGGCCTTCACCACGGGATGACCAATCTCTTGAGAAACCCATCGACTCTCCGTCATACCGTCTTCTATCGCGCCAATTCGCCCGTCGCGTTGCTGCGGGTAGTAATTCCCGGTGTCGACAACCACAGCGCCCGGATTGGCTCCGGCTAGAAAGCCCTGGGGCAAATTGGGCACATTCTTCTCCGGAATAGTCACGATCACGAGGTCCGCTCCCATGGCCGCTTCTGAAGCGCTAACGGCGCGGGCACCGGTCTGTTGGACAAGTTCGGCAAGGGTCTCGGGACCACGCGAATTTGCTATCGCCACGTCGTGTCCCAAGTGGGTCAAACGTCGTGTCAAGTTCCCACCAATATTGCCGGCACCAATAATCCCAATCTTCATCTCAACTCTTTCTACTCAGACCCTAAGAAACCCTCAACCAGTACTCGTCAACACGGCTGACCAAACACCACGGTATCTAAAAATGTTGCAGCGTCAATCGGGTCTAAGGGCACCTTCACTCACTACTGCTGCACTCTGCGACGAAATGCCTCCTTTCAACGGCGACGAGGACAATACTTAGTCGTAAAGGTGAATCGAGATGATCAACACGATTCCTTCGTGGAATTGCGACCCCTGAGGGGGTTCATAGTGGTCGAACCCGTGACCTACACACTGTGATCATCGGACCAGTTCGCACCATAATTTGCGCTGCGGGCTGTCGAGAAGGAATTACCCTCTCGACCGACGACGCACTTTCGCATGATGGCCGGTCCCGCGGCAGGAGGAGGTCCCACGCGTCAAGTCAGACGGACCGACTGGTAGGTTGAGCCCGATGCCCCAGTGCGAGGAGATGTCGTGACTCTCAATCTCGACACGAGAGCGTTCGGGGCGAATCTGTGCGATTTCGCTTTAGCGCACTACCTAAGAGAATGACACAACCTTCACCATTTTCCCGACTGGCTCGTACGCGGGCTCGACGCCGACGTCGCAGGTGGACACTGGGCTCGGCGCTACTCGTGTTGATCGCATCGTCAGCGCTGGTGGCGCTGCCCTCCACACCAGGACGCGCAAACGCTTCTTCGAAGGCGTATTCTGTACCCACCACAACCGCGCCTCGCCACGTGAGCGCCAATGCGGCGATCCCCGTAGTCGGCGTCAGTAGTTGCACTTTCATCGATGCCACGCGAAATGTCATGGATTACTCCACCACACCGGCGTCCCAACGATCTGACCACCGCACCCTTCTCGTCGAAATTCGCTACCCCGCCTCTTCCCATCACGTCACTTCGTCCGCCCTACCTGGGGCCGTTCCCCTAGCGCGCCTGGGGGGATATCCCTTGATTGTTTTCGCCCACGGCTACGACGTGACACCCGACACCTACTCGGCATTGCTTGATTCGTGGGTGAGGGCGGGCTTTGTCGTCGTCGCGCCATTCTTTCCCGATGAAAAGGCCTCGGCGGTCACCGCTCAGCACGGCGCCGACACCGAAGGGGACCTCGCCAACGAACCCGCCGACATCGTTTTCGTCACGTCGCGGGTGTTGGCGGCCTCGGCCCACTCGCAGCCCGGATGTCCGGTCCTCCATGGACTCATTCGACCTTCCCAGGTTGCGCTGGCCGGCCACTCCGACGGAGCCGACGCGATCGCCATGCTCGCGTACGACCACGCCAGAGACCCTCAAGGAGTTGCGTTCACCGCGCTGAACGCCAGTATCAACTACCGGGCGGTTCTCGTACTGGCCGGAGCGGAGTTGCCGAATCAGAGGTACGCAGCCGAAATAGCGCACCCCTCTCTTCTGATGATCCAAAGTGCGGCCGACACGTGCAACCCCATTGCCCAGGGAGTCCAGCTTTTCCGAGACGTACGTCAGCCCAACAAATGGTTTCTCGAACTCACCACGGCCCACCACCTTCCACCCTTCAACGGCACGGATCAAGCGGCTTTTCACGAAGTAGTAGCAGTGTCTATTCAATTCTTGAAGACCTCACTCGGCGTTGCGGAGGTCACGCCCGGACTGATGATCTCCGCCAATCGCAACCCCACAGTGGCACGAATGCTGGACAGCCAGTCCGGACCGCATCTAAAGGGGCTACCCACCCTCGTCGAAGCGTGCGGCACGACGTAACGTCGAGGCGATTAGCAACGGACGTGACGGCTGGATGTTCGAACCACGTCGCCGAGAAAGGGATTCTCGTCAGCGATGCCGATGGAGCGCGCGAACGCGGCGCTCATTTGGAACGCGTAGCGTTCACCGTCGATAGTGGGAAGATCCCAGCTTTGTAGGAGCCAGTCATCGTGTCACCATCCACGGTGACGTCAAACTTCAAGGTCAACCGCATGGGTGTCGTCACGTTCTGCGTCCAGGTAAGCCGATTGCCATCGCCCACGGCCTCGAGAATCTCGACGGACTCAGCATCTGAGCGCGCCACTCCCCCGATCACACCATCTACATCGGTGATGTCGAAGACGACCAACATCGTTCCAATGGGCGTCACCAGAGTTGCGTCCCATGATCCTGAAAAATCAGTCATCTCGTTTGATTTCCTTCGCCGTTTGATGTTGTGAACACGGCGAATGCCACGGTCACGTCCGCCTCGACATTAGCAGCGAAGGTCGAGGCGACGTCGCAAACCCCGCCTCGCTCAACTCGTGACAGCACGGACCGATACGAGCGCATTGATTCGTGAGATACGCGCACGACGGAGTCGTAAAACTCAGTCTTCAATGAGCGCTCAGCGTATTCACGCTGAGCGCTCACCTACTTAGATAACGCGAACGTTCTGAGCTTCTTCGCCCTTTTTGCCCGGTGCCGCATCAAACTCGACGCGCTGACCTTCTTCTAGGTTCTTGTAGCCGTCGCCCTGGATGTTGGAGAAATGGACGAAAACGTCATCACCTTGCTCACGCGAGATGAAACCGAATCCCTTTTCTGCATTGAAAAACTTCACTGTACCTTGTGCCACGGCTACTCAAATCTCAAATCGAGAGATCGACCATTTCGATCTCGTCGTCATCCTCAACACTAGTCGCCCCCGCGGCTGGTACTTCAAAAAGA
The DNA here is from genome assembly GCA_963734655.1 of uncultured Acidimicrobiaceae bacterium. Lineage (GTDB taxonomy): Bacteria > Actinomycetota > Acidimicrobiia > Acidimicrobiales > RAAP-2 > RAAP-2. The sequence goes on from CAVTHY010000003.1 coordinate 296,459, forward strand.
TTGGCATGACGCCAATCTCTCACGAAAAATCAGTCTTGCGGGCCCCGAAAGCCGCAATGACACCAGTGTCGAATACGATTCTCGGCAATCGGGATGACCTCGGCCCCGGGGTCTCAAATGAACTGTGTTCCCGGCTCTTAGTTAATGGCGCCCCACTCCAAGTAACAGGACTCGAAGTCCATTGACTCGCAATCCGCTTGATCCCCGCGACGAACAATCGTTTGGACGTGGCATGACGCGGACAGTCAATTGCCTATTCGGAAAACAAATATGGTGGGCCGTACAGGACTTGAACCTGTGACCCCTTCCATGTCAAGGAAGTGCGCTACCAGACTGCGCCAACGGCCCCTAAGGGCATCAACCCTACCACTTGGCGCGTTTTTCAAGAACCACCGTGGCAACTCTGTTGCGCGCAAATTCCATGGGGAGCGAGATCTGTGGGGACTGCTGCTCGACGCTCGCGCGTCGTTGCGAGCCACTTGAGCGAGGAACACCTCGACCGACGCACGAGCGTCACTGAGGGCGTTATGCCCCCCGGGAGCGACGCCGTAGTACTGGCACAAATTGGTAAGGGAACGCCGGCGCGTCGAGACCGCTCGCGATTCGATGACCTCGTCGTGCTTGATCACGTCGATCACCGGAAGTCGCTTGACGTGACAGATCATCAAGAAGGTTCTTCTGCAAGACCGAGGCGTAGCTGCGCCGCAGCATCTCAAGGTCGAAGGGCTGACACGTTGGCTCCCACGATGACGCGCCCCTCGTCGCAGATACTCACGCAGACACGCCGACTGCGCGGATCAGGCCCATGGCCACCGACAGCGCCTCGACCCGCTTCGTACTTCGCATCGAGATCCTCAATCGATACTCCGTGTACCCGTTGAGCGCCAGACGAGATTGGACGATCGGGGCGCACGTAGAAATGATCGCTCCATACGGGTACGGCCTCGCTCGTAAGCGCAGAATCCATACGAGATAGCTCGTTCACATCCAACGTCGAGTCCCGTGGTCTCGGTATCGAAGCCGAGGAGCAACTCGGGAATGGCGAAGTATTTCTTGTGCACGGACCAACCTTTGTCGACCTGAGGTTACATCGCAGCGCTGCGACATGCCCGTCGGCTCAGGACTGCGGCGTGGTGCGCTTCGAGTTCACCGGCCAACACGTCCACCGAGCTGACGATACGAGACGGGCGATACGGGAAATGCTGGGCGTCCTCCTCGCTCGACACCCCCGAAAGCACCAGCACCGTGTGCAGACCCGCCTCGAGCCCGGCCACCATGTCGGTATCCATCCGGTCCCCCACCATCGCGGTGCTTTCGGAGTGCGCCGAGAGCTCGCGCAAGCGCCGAACGGATCATTAGCGGGTTCGGTTTGCCGACGAAGTAAGGCTCCTTACCCGTCGCACGACTGATCAGCGCCGTCAGCGCACCCGTGGCCGGCAGAGAACCGTCGAGGCTCGGTCCGGTCGGGTCGGGGTTGGTGGCGATGAAACGCGTCCCGCTCTCGATCAGACGCACCGCCTTGGTGATGCGCTCGAAGCTGTAGTTGCGCGTCTCGCCGATCACGACGTAGTCGGGGTCGTTCTCGGACTGGGTGTACCCGACCTCGTGCAGGGCGGTGGTGAGGCCGACTTCGCCGATGACGAACGCCGAACCACCTGGCCGCTGCGCCGCGAGGAACCCGCCGTTGCCAGGGCCGAGGTCCAGATATGGTCTTCGGGGACGTTGAGTCCGCCGAAGTTCAGCCGAGCGCTCAAGTCACGGCGGGTGTACATCGAATTGTTGGTCAGCACCAGAAAAGGAGTCTCACTCTCGCGCAAAATATCGAGGAATCGATTGGCGCCCTCGATGGGGTGTTCCTCGCGCACCAAGACGCCGTCCATGTCGAGGAGCCAGGAACCGATCTCGGATGCGTTACGCACATTGGGCCACGTCGGCGGGTCTCTTCTGGGCCATCGTTCACTTCTCCTTCTGGGTTATCGCAACGACCGGGGCACTCGCTCTTCCCCGGGCGACGACGGCCGCGCGCGTGCATCGCCCGACATTGTAGGCGAGGCGTCCTTCGCAGTGGCTCCGTCAGCCACGCGACGCGACATTCCGGCCCCCCGCGGGTAGCCTCAGGTGCGCGACTCCTGCGAACTGGCTGTTGTAGAGCTGGAAGTAGACCCCCTGCGCGCGCATCAGGCGTCGTGCGAACCCTGTTCGACGATGCGACCTTGATCCATCACGATGATGGTGTCGGCGTCGCGGATCGTCGAGAGGCGGTGCGCGATGACGAAACTGGTGCGACCCTCGCGCAGTTGGGCCATGGCCTCTTGGATGAGGACTTCGGTGCGGGTGTCGACATTGCTCGTCGCCTCGTCCAGGATCAGGATGCTCTGGTCGGCCAGGAACGCACGAGCGATGGTGAGCAGCTGTTTCTGCCCCGCCGAGAGATTCGACGCGTCTTCGTCGAGCACCGTGTCGTACCCCTCGGGCAGCGTGCGCACGAAGGAGTCGACGCGAGCCTCTCGTGCCGCGGCGATGACGTCGTCGTCGCTCGCGTCAGGTCGGCCGTAGCGGATGTTGTCGCGGATCGACCCCGAGAACATCCAGGTGTCCTGCAACACCATGCCGTACATCCGACGTACCTGATCGCGGGTGAGGTCTCGATAGTCCACGCCGTTCAACACAATGTGCCCCGCGTCGATCTCGTAGAAGCGCACCAGGAGATTCACCACCGTGGTCTTGCCCGCACCCGTGGGTCCGACGATGGCGACGGTCGCGCCGTTGCGCACGTCGAGACTGAAGTCCTCGATGAGTGGTTCGTCGGCGTCGTAGCGGAAGTTCACGTGACGAAGGCTGACGACATCGGTCTCGACGTCACTTGCGGGCAGGCGGCCGCCTGCAGTCGACGTCCGAGCTGCCTCCTCGTCAGCGTCGAGGAATTCGAAGACCCGTTCCGCCGAGGCGACGCCGGACTGGAGCATATTCATCTGACTGGCGATCTGAGTGATGGGCATCGTGAATTGTCGCGAGTACTGGATGAATGCCGTCACCGCACCCGAGACTCAACAATCCCGAGGCGACGCGGTATCCGCCGAGGACCGCGATCGCCACGTAGTTGACATTCGAAATGAATTGCATGGAAGGCTGGATGATGCCCGAGAGGAATTGGGCCTTGAAACTCGCCTCGTACAACGAGCGATTATGCGAGTCGAACTCGTCGACCGTGGCGTCGCTGCGCCCGAAGACCTGCACCAGCTCGTGACCGGTGTGGGTCTCTTCGACCAGTCCGTTGAGGGATGCCGGTACTTCGCCACTGGTCTCGCGAAGTGGCGCTGGGAGCGCTTGGCGATCCACATCGTCACCACCAGCGCCAAGGGAATCGTCACCATACTGACAGACGCCAGTAGTGGTGAGATCCAGATCATCATGCCCAGCACGCCCACGATGGTCAGTGCCGACGTGATGAGCTGGCTCAGTCCCTGTTGGATGGTCGTGGTGAGGTTGTCGATGTCGTTGGTCACGCGACTCAGTACGTCACCGTGAGGGTGCGAATCGAAGTAGCGCAGTGGTAGACGGCTCATCTTGGTTTCGACGTCACGGCGCATCGTGAAGACGACGCGCTGGGTGACGCCCGCCATGGTGAAGCCCTGAAGATAGTTGAATGAGCGAACCCACGAGGTAGATCAGCGCTGCTACACCGAGTAATCTGGCCCATCTTGGCGATGTCGACGCCCAGCGCCCGGTGTCAGGTGCATCCCCGCCATCATCGAGGCCAATTGGCCATGGCCAGTGGCGCGCAGTTGGGCGATCGCCTGCGCCTTCGTGGTGCCCGGCGGGCAACCGCTTCGACACAATGCCGTCGAAGAGTACGTTGGTCGCGCTTCCGAGAATCTGCGGCCCCGACACGACGAAGCCGACTGAGGCCGCGCCCGAGCGCCAGCGCGAGCGTCAACTTGAGTCGTTCAGGCGACAGACGCATCACCAGGCGCCGGGTCGTGCTGCGAGCGTTCTTCGACTCTTGCGCGACCGGTCCGGCGGCGCCGCGCATCGGTCCCATGGCCATGCTCATCGACGTCGCCTCCTCGCCGAGTTGGGAGACGACAATTTCGTGGTAGGTGGAGCACGCGCCCAACAATTCGCTGGTGCGGTGCCGACACCCACGACCCGGCCGTCGTCAAGCACAATGATCTGGTCCGCGTCCATGATCGTCGAGACCCGCTGCGCCACGATCACCACGGATGCGCCCGCAACGCCCGTCTTTAGCGCCTGGCGCAACAGGGCGTCGGTCGTAGCGTCGAGCGCGGAGAAGCAATCGTCGAAGAGATAGGCGTCGGCGCGTTTCACCAACGCGCGCGCGATGCACAGACGCTGGCGTTGCCCGCCCGAAACGTTCGTGCCACCTTGGTCGATGGGTGCGTCGAGTCCTCCGGGCATCGCGCGGACGAAGTCAGTGGCCTGGGCGATCTCGAGCGCGTGCCAGAGCTCCTCGTCCGTCGCGTCGTCGCGGCCGAAACGCAAATTGCTCGCAACAGTGCCACTGAAGAGATAGGCCGACTGGGGAACGATGCCGAGATGACGCCCAAAGATCTTCGAGATCTTGGTCTCGGACATCCACCCCATTGACCATTGACGTGACCCGTGGTGGCCTCGAAGAAGCGCGGGATGAGATTCAACAAGGTGGTCTTGCCGCTGCCCGTTCCGCCGATGATGGCGCTGGTGGAGTTCGCGGCCAACGTGAAGTCGAGATCCTCGAGAATCGGTCGCTCGCTGCCGGGGTAGGCGAATGACACGTGTTCGAAACGAACCTCTCCACTGTGCGCTGCGACCATCACAGGTGTGGTCGGATTGGTGATTACGGGCGAGGTCGCTAACACTTGGTTGACCCGCTCGGCGCTGGCCGCGGCGCGGGGCACCAAGATCGCGACCATCACCGCCATCATGACCGACAAGAGAATCTGCATGATGTAGGTCAAGAACGCCGTCAGGTTGCCGATCGGCATCGCGCCCTTCACTCACCAGTCGACCACCGAACCACACGACCGCTACCGAAGAGAGATTGAGAATGACCATCATGACCGGCAACATCATCGCGAACGTGCGGTTGACACTGAGGGCCGTGTTGGTGAGATCCTGATTGGCGTCGCTGAAGCGTTGGGCTTCGAAGTCGCTGCGCACGAAGGCGCGAATCACTCGCACCCCGGTGATCTGTTCTCGCAGTACCTCGTTGAGCCGGTCAATCTTGACCTGCATGGAGCGGAACTTCGGAATGACCTTGAGCATCACGACACTCAAAAACGCCCCCATGACGGGAAGGGCGACGAGCAACAGAGTGGAGAGTTTCGCGCCCTCGTGCAGCGCCATTGCGATTCCCCCGAGTCCCATGATCGGCGCGACCACCATCATGGTGAGAGCCATCTGCAGGAAAATTTGGATCTGCTGAACGTCATTGGTATTTCGTGTGATCAGCGACGCCGTACCAAAGACATTCATGTCGCGGGTGGAGAAAGTCTGGACCCTGGCGAAGACGGCCGACCGCATGTCGGCACCCGCACCCATCGCGACACGCGAGGCCAGGTATATTCCCCCCACCGAAAACAGCCCAATCACCAGGGTCAGGGCGAGCATCCATTCCCCCGTGCGAATGATGTACTGCAAATTGCCCGCGACCACACCGTTGTTGATGATGTCGCCGTTCAGATTGGGAAGATAGAGGTTGCCGGCAGTTTGCGCGACGAGCAACAGCACCAGCACGAATTGTCGTACGGCGATACGGCCGGAGGTACTGAGCGAGTAGTCGCAAGAGAATCATCTAGACCCAAACTATCCCTTGTGACGCTGGCGCTCACGACAGGAACCTAGACCGAAGTCACAAGGTCGGCACCCGCGATACCTACGAAATCATCATTACTATCGACCTGTAACGACTGTCCCAGTCGCGAGACACATATTGCAGTCATTCACTCAGAAAGCAGGCAACCACGATGTCCGTTCAACCTTTGTCGCTCACCGTGATCGGAGCCAGTTGGTGTCCAGACTGCAGGCGGACCAAGGCCTTCCTCGCCGAGCAGCGTGTCGCCTACGAGTGGATCGATTTGGACACCAACCCCGAAGCGTCAGCAATCGTCGAGGAGCTCAACGGCGGAAGTCGCATAATTCCCACCGTAATCTTCCCTGATGGCACCCATCTGGCCGAGCCAGGCAACGACGAACTTGCCGACAAGCTTGGGCATCTCGCGGGTCGCAAGAGAGCCGATGTACGACGTCATCGTCATTGGCGGTGGGCCTACCGGCATCACGGCATCGATCTACGCCGCCCGCGAAAACTATTCGGTCCTCATCATCGAGAAGTCGGCGCTCGGCGGACAGGCAGGTGTCACCGAACGCCTGGACAACTACCCCGGTTTTCCCGACGGGGTCGCCGGGCACGAACTCGCCGAACGCTTCGCCCGTCAAGCCCGTCGTTACGGAGTCGAGATGCTCCAGGCCGTCGCGGTGACTGACGTGCGCCGCGATGACGATGTGGTGGCGGTGACGACGTCCACGAACCACGTCTACCTGGCGCGCGCGGTGCTCGTCGCGACGGGATCGACGTACCGACGCACCGACGCCGAGGGCGAGGCCGAACTCATCGGGGCCGGAATTCACTTCTGCGCCACTTGTGATGGTCCCTTCTACCGCGACGTCGAGGAGGTGGTCGTAATTGGAGGTGGCAATAGTGGTCTCGAGGAAGGTCTCTTCTTCACCCAATTCGCACGCCACGTCACGGTCCTCGAATACTCGACACAACTCGCGGGCAATCGACTGCTCCAAGATAAGGTCCTCGACCATCCCCAGATGAGCGTACGCTACTCGGCTCGGGTCACGGCCTTTGAAGCGGACGACCGCGGCAAGCTCAGCGCGGTCGTTCTCGAGGATCGCACCACCGGGGCTCCTTCTCGGCATCCAACCAGCGGAGCCTTCGTCTTCATTGGACTGGACCCGAATTCGGGCTTCTTGGCGCAAACTCTCGCGCGCGACGAACGCGGCTTCATCGTGAGCGACCAACAGTTCCGTACCAACGTTGAGGGAGTCTTCGTGGCGGGCGACGTACGCCGCGGATCAACGAAACAACTGGCCAGTGCAGTTGGCGAAGGGGCCGCGGTCGCGATTCAGATGCGCTACCACCTCGATCAGGCCGCCAACTCAACTTTGACATCGTCCGCTTCGAACTAGAAACCTCGCGCCGAGGCATTCGCCCGGAGCAGGTGGTGGCTCGTCACGGCCACGCTCGCGGGTAGGAAGTGGAGCGAAACCTTCAAGTTGTACCGGGCGGACCTTCAAGTTTCGAGTCCGCCCGGTACATCTATATCGCCCACCGTGAGTCGGTGATCCCCTGTGGGAGGCGGCGTCCGGATTCGAACCGGAGTACGGGGCTTTGCAGGCCCCTGCCTAACCGCTCGGCCACGCCGCCAGAACGACCATCCTACTCGCCCGACCTACTTCTTCTTCATCAACAACCGTGCAATGAGGTAGATCGGCGCCCGACCACAATGACAATCTCAATGATGGTCTTAATGACGCTCGTCAACAAAGTCACCAAAATCAGTGCCACGATCGCCGCGAGAATAACCCCGACCAATTGTTGACCTTGGTCTTGTCCACTTTCGCACCTTCTCTCGTCTGCCTCCAGCGTAGGAGCCGCATGGACCCAGGTGCCATTAGGATATGACCTATGGACAAGATGTTCCGGAGAGCCCTGATCGTTGCCACCATGGCGAGTTCGATTTTGGCGCCCCTCGGGTCGAGTGCGCAGGCTCAAACGGCTCTGGTAGTCCACGCCACATCTCAGGTCGCCGCCAACATCTCTTCCACCATGCCGCTCGTGCGCTTGCACTTCAGTGCACCCGTCAGCGCCACCAAATTGCCGACACTTCGATTTTCGCCCGCCCTGGCCACGCGTTGGCAGCAGATCAGCGCGAGTGACGTCCAAGCGGTCGCGGTGGGCGCTCCCGCCAAGGCGCGTCTCCTACGCCATTACTCTGCCGACCTCGCTGCAGTGCGGCGCGCACTTGCATCGTCACCGCGTCGCGCGTGGTGCAGACGTCAAATGGCGTAAACGTCACCTGGGAGGACCAGCTCCTGGCCGAACTCAATTACCTGCCGGTCTCGTTCTCACCGCTCGTCGACGACAGACTGACTTACTTCGAGCCAAGTACCCGGTGCACTTCACGTGGCGTTTTGCCTCGCTGCCTAAGGTCGCTCAATTCGCAGTGGAGCGTTGGCATGGACAACATCATCGTGCACGGCGCATTGATGAACTTCCAGAACGTCCACGACTGCCCACCACGGGAGAAATCGATTCCCCGACATGGAACGCTTTGGTCAGCGCCGTCGACACCCACCAGATGGACCCGGGAACCTACAACTACGTTGACGTCACCGAGTGCTCGCCCGAAACCTTGACGCTGTACTTGAATGGTGTGGCCAAGTTCCACGCCCTCGTCAACACCGGCATCCCGCAGTCGCCGACCGCACTCGGTACGTATCCGGTCTACTTGCGCTACACCACTCAAACGATGTCGGGCACCAATCCCGACGGTACGCACTACTCCGACCCCGGCATCCCCTGGGTCTCGTACTTCAACGGCGGTGACGCGCTGCACGGCTTCATCCGCTCCTCGTACGGCTACCCCCAGAGTCTGGGTTGCGTCGAGATGCCCTTCGCCTCGGCCGCCGACTGTCTGGCCGCACACGCCCATCGGCACCCTGGTCACGGTTCGCCCCTAGGCGTAGACGCCGTTCGGGCCCGAAGGCGTGACTCCCGCGTTGGCGTTCGATTCGCAGACCTTGATGACTAGATCCGCCGCCGACGCCAACCGACTGGCTCCGTAGCGGCGGCGGATGTCGTCGAGCGCGTCACGTAGGGACGCTCGATGACACCTGGTGTTCACGGGAACATCTCGATTGCCTCGCTGCGATCGTTGGCCGATGACCCTACGTCGAAACTCAACTGCACGTTGTTCTCGTCACGTTCAAGGAACGACGATGCGTACAGACCCAGCAGGCGGACGGGACGATTCAGGTCCACACTATCGCACCAGGGCCTGAGCCACGGAGGTCGAGAGCCGCCTCGTCGTCCACACCGAAAGGCAATGTCTGAGACCGCGAGAGCGATTGAAGGTCGTCGAATCGGACGACCACACTGATCGTCCGCGCCACCCGACCGTTGAGAGCGCAGAGCCCGAGCGACCACGCCGCTGCGTGGTGGCGGCATTGCGACGAGGACTTGTTCGATGCTTGTCAGCGACGTCGCGAAAGTCTCGTCGTGTCCGAGCGACTTGAGCTCGCGCTTCGATCACCACGCTGCGCTCATCCTCACCGCGCGCGTAGGCGACGAGGGTCGCCGCCATCGCGGTCCCGAGATGACGAGCCAAGCGTCGCCTCATCGACCTTCGCGAGGTCGCGAACCCAGTGCAGACCCAATTGGTGTAGCTTCGTTCGCGGTCTGGGGCCCGACCCCCCACAGAGCGCGGACGGGCAATTCCGCCAGCCACCTCGCTTCGAGTTGCGGGCTGACCCACACGACGCCCTCGCCCTCTACCAGTCCCGTCGATCGACCACGCGTGGCTTGGACTGTTTGGAGGCCAGCTTGGCGAAGAGTTTGTTTCGACCGAGGCCGACGCCGCACTCCAGCCACAATTCCTCGCGAATGCGCCGGCGTAAATCCCACGCGGCGTCGAGGGGTCGGACACCGAGCCGACGTAGGCTGCGCAGGTCAGCGAACACTTCGTCGAGTCCGAGGGGCTCGTAGTCGGGAGTCAGGTCATTGATCACTGTGTGAAAACGATGCGAATACTCCTCGTAGCGATCGAATCGACCCGGCAGAATGATCGAGTTCCGGGCAGAGACGTCGAGCGACGACCGAGGGCATGGCGCTCCTCACACCGTGACGTCTCGCTTCATAACTCGCGCTCGCGATAACGCCTCGTGCGCCCGCACCACCCACGCACACGGGTCTCCCTCCAAGACTCGGGTCGTCGAGAATCTCCACCGACGCAAAGAAGGCGTCAAGATCGACGTGCAGTAACGGCGCTTCTTCGAGCCCAGGGCGACTCAGTCGGCGAGTTCGACACTGCGAAAGGCCTCAGCGAACGAGAGACCGAGTGGCCGACCCGCCTGCGAAGCTCGTCCCCGGACGACATCGCTCACGCCTTCGGCGTCATCGCCGGTCTGCGAATGATGCGCCAGCACCGCCTTCACCTTCACGTCGATAGCTCGCCGCGACGTCGATCACGACGTCGGGTTCGTGGGTGCCGCTCAAGAGCAGCCACTTCACCTGATGGGCGTCACCCTGTTCGGGGAAGTAGAGCGGCATGGCGGCCGCCGGCGCAACGGCATCCAGCAGGGCCCAACCAGTCTCGCGATGGTCGCGATGGTTGACGTACACCCCGCCGAAGAAGGTCGCCGTCGGATCAGGACCCAGAACCACTTCGGGTCGAACGCGACGAATCAGACCCACCAGAGTCGCGCGCAACTCATCGACTATTGGTGACCTCGCCGTCGGGGACTTCGAGCACGTGGACCTTCGCCACGCCCAGTAAGGTCCGCGGCCAACTCCAGTTCCCGCCGCCGCACTTCACGAAGTCGCGCGGGAGTCGTCTGAGCACCGTGCGCACCCTTGGAGCCATCACAGACCACAACCAGGTGCACCGCGCATCCCTGGCTCGCCCACATGGGCCATGACTCCGCCCGCCGCCACATCTGCGTCATCAGGGTGAGCGTACACCGCCATCGCCACGCGCGGACGCAGACTCAGACTTCTCATCGATCAACTCCGAAGTTTGGGCGCGGTGGTCTTGACCAGCATGCCGATCTCACGAGCGAAATCGTCAGCGTCGTCAAATCCTTTGTATACCGAGGCGAAGCGAACATAGGCCACCTCGTCAACATCGCGCAGCGCTGTCGAGAGTGGCCATTCCCACCTCTTCACTCGTCACGTCACGGTTAAGAAGTCGCATCGCTTCTTCCACCGACTCGGCAATCGAGTCAAGGCGACTCTCATCAACGGGGCGATTCTTACAGGCTGAGCGGATGCCCGAAAGGATCTTCGCTCGCTCAAAGGGCTCGCGTTCACCCGAGCGCTTCGTAACGTACAGACCCACTTCCTCAATTCGCTCAAAAGTGGTGTATCGGTGGTTACACGACGAGCACTCTCGCCGGCGACGAATAGCGACGCCGTCTTCCGCGAGTCGGGAGTCCACCACCCGATCGTCATCTGCGGAACAAAATGGGCATCGCACATTCATCAGGCTACACCGAAAAGCCTTAATTTTTAAGGAATGAGAACGTGTTCACCCGTGACAACCACGGTCGCGCGCAATTCGTTCACCAGTGCTTGAACAGCTAGGGATGCATCCACAGGGTTCATCAGTTGAGCAATCGAAGAAAGGGTATCGCCCGGTTGCACCACGTACACCATTCCCGATGAGAGCGTTGATCCCGTCGCTAGATCCGTGGAGAGACCTACTCCATTCGTGCCGCCAAAGGCGTGCCCGGGCCAGGCCAAGAGGACCAGACTCACCAACACCGCGGCGGCGGCGGCACTACGACGTCGACGTGCCTTCAATCTGGCACGCGCAGCGCGACGATTCGCCACCAACGGACCCCGACGGTACTGCGGAACATCCTCACGAGCGAGCACCACGTGAAGCTCTGGGCGAGACGATTCCGGGAACTGCAACTCACATGGGAGCATCTCCACTGCGGCCATGAGGCCCTCCTTCATTGGAATGGTGACGAACACCTGTTCGTAATACTAGACGAACAGGTGTTCGTACGCAAGACCTACTTCAATGTTTAACCACCAACGCGTAGGGTCAGCAATTCCCTTCCCACGCGGCCAAACTCCCCCTCTGGGAACCGCCGTCCCCGCAGGGCTGAATCCACTTGACTCAGAGTGCGAACTAGTCGAATCCGATGCCGTTGAACCAACGACGCACACTCTAAAGAGAGCCTGTGACACGGATGATCATGGGAGTCGGTCACCTGTCCATCGGTGACCCAGACAAGGGGTTCACCAGGACGAGCACACGACACCGCCCATCGAAGCACCGGTCCATCCACACCGTTTCCTATGTTGCCCCCACGGGCCTCACTCACCACGCTCCCGTGGTCAGCCAAAACCCAGGCATTGGGCGTAGCGCCGCTGTCGCCCGGTCGATGGCTGTATCCAACGATGAGCGCATTGGGAGCAGAGGCCAACATATCCTCGATTTCAATCACGGTGACGTCCATCGAGCCGGACTGATCAATGACGATCACTCCCCCGTTTGAATTTGCCTTGCGAGCAAACGCGCGTTGTAAGGGGTCCGTTAACAATCGACCGGGATATTTCATCACGGAGCCCGTCACCGATGGGCGTGCTCGTCGATGCGCCGATCGACCCTCTCGAGTCACGAAACTGTTCGTCTCGTCAAATATCAGAGGTGCGAAAGTAGCGCTGGGGGCACGTCGCGATCCCGCCTCCAAAGAACGGCGAAATACACGCAGAGATTCCGGGGACACGGGTGCCGCGGCGCCCATGGAACGACTCAATAGTCGCGCGATGGGGACCGAGACCTGAGAAAATCCACGAGGGACTCCCTCGTCGTCGAGAATCGTGTCCCCTAACTGGTGAACATTCATCGGGGCCACTATGTTATCAACGCGCTTCTTGAGGGCTCGTAAGGCAGGTGGCCATGAAGGTTGGCTTAAGCGCACTCCCTTGACGAAGGGAGCCTCCGCTCCTGTGCCGAGTACTGCGAGGTAGAAGCAGATAGCCTCCCCCCACTGTTCGCTCCCCGCCAAGCGTTGTCCACCCTGTCTCTCCGTACCGTCAATGAGAAGCGAGACCTCAAAGTTCAGCTTGGACAAGAGGAGATTCACCCGAAACTCCTCAGCGCACTCCAGCGCTCGCGGCACTAACTCTGGATCCATCGGTGTGTGGTCACGATGATGGGGGCTAACTCGAATATGCATGAGCTCATGGGCACGTATGACGCGCGACGTCTCGTCTGCGCCATCTGGTACGCGCAGGACGCGCTCACTGAGATTGCAACTAGCCCCTCCGCGCGAGGCGTATCCACGCTCGATAACCCACGGACCTTGCGTGAAGCCGTCGTGACGTCCATCAACCAGCTCGGGATACACCGAGCCGCTCATTCCAATGAACCAATGGTCAGGGCATCGAGAATGTCGGATCCGGCGCCAGAACCAAAGAGGAGTTGAGCCGCTCGGGGAGCACCCAGGTGCGAACGTAGTTGGTCGAACATGTAAAAACTGCGAAGAGAAATGCGCCGACTACTATCGCCAAGCGAGCCATTGAGCGCCGGTGCGCGCAAGTCGTCACTCAAGGTGGCTATCGCGTGGGGATGGGGACGGTCAATGCGAATAGCCACCGGGAAGCGATCTCGTAGAGCCATTGGGATTTCAGAAAGTTCCTCGACGTTTGTCGTCATTACGACGGAGAAGTCCGGTCCGGGTTTGACCCATTGCCCGGTCTCGGGATTGCGCCACCGCGCCGATTCGACCGAGTCCGTGACAGCGAGCAAAGTGCTGAGGGCGTCGCCCGATGCACGATCAATTTCGTCGACCACCAATCGGCCGCCGCGACCTTCGTTGGCTCTCCACGCACGAATCGCCGGGCCCTCGCGCCACTGCCACCTACCATCGCCCACGGGCATCCATGTACCGGTGATCTCTCCGGTTGTCAGGTCCTCGGTGCAAACCAACCTCTCGGAAATCCCTGTCGTCAATCCCAATTTGAGAGCAGCGTACGTCTTGCCAGTGCCTGGCGGCCCGTACAACACGATTCGCTGTACTCCGGCCTCGAGCACATCATTGACGTCTTTCCAGCACTGTCCCACCTCGAAATCGCCCACTTCCATTGAGCCCCCTTGTCCGGCCCAACTGTTGGTGAATTCGCGATCGAAAATACCGAACCTTGGCGAAGTGGGCCAAAGTCACAAATGCGCTAGTCGACCGTTTCGCCCAAGTAGACCGCGCGCACTCGCGGGTCGTGCAGCAATTTCGCGGCGTCATCGCTGAAGGCTATTACCCCGTTTTCCATAACGTAACCACGGTCAGCCAAGCGCAACGCCTGTGCGGCGTTCTGCTCCACGACCAGCACGGTGGTCCCCGCATCACGAATCTCGCCGATGATCCGGAAGATTTGGTCAATGATCATCGGCGCTAATCCCATCGACGGTTCGTCGAGCAGCAGCAGGCGCGGATGCGACATCATCGCTCGACTGATGGCGAGCATCTGCTGCTCCCCACCGGAAAGGTTGCCGCCCAGTTGCTTGCGGCGCTCCTTCAAGATGGGAAAGAGGGTGAACATCCTTTCCATATCCTCGTCGTAGCTGTCCTTGCGGCCAAAGGCCCCCATCTCAAGGTTCTCCTGGACGGTCATCTGGGGGAATATCCGGCGCCCTTCAGGAACGTGGCTAATTCCCAACGAAGAGAACATGTGCGCCTTGACTTTGGTCACGTCATGACCTTCAAAGGTGATTGATCCCGACCATGGCGAATGCAGGCCTGAGAGCATTCGCAAGGTCGTCGATTTTCCTGCGCCGTTGGCGCCGAGCAGAGTGACGACCTCCCCCTGCTTCACCTCGAAGGAGATACCGTGGAGCGCTTCGATGGCCCCGTAGCGCACCACCGCGTCCTTGACAACCAGCATTACTTCGTCTCCTCCGCCATACCCGTGTCAGCCGAACCGAGGTAGGCCTCGATCACCGCTGGGTTGGCACGAATCTCGTCCGGGGTTCCTTCGGCGATCACCGAACCAAAATTCAATACGTACAGGCGCTCTGCCAAGGACATCACCAATTTCATGTCATGTTCGATTAAGAGAATGGAGACTCCCATCTCGTCGCGCACTCGTCGAATCAACGCCGCCAGCTCCAACTTCTCCGCAGGGTTAGTTCCCGCCGCGGGCTCATCGAGGAGAAGGACCTCGGGTTTGGTGGCAAGCCCGCGCGCAATCTCGAGTCGGCGTCGGGCTCCATAACTGAGAGAGGCCGCAATGGTGTTGGCCTGGGCGGTCAGACCGACGAAATCAAGCAACTTCTTCGTCGCGAGGTCCGAATCGCGCTCGTCACGTCGAGTGGCCGGTCCCTTCAACATGGCTCCGACCACGCCCAAGCCGCGGTGGGACTCGGCTCCTATCTTGACGTTCTCAAAAGTGGTCATTGCGCTGAACATTCGCGACGCCTGGAAGGTGCGCGCCACGCCCGCAGTGCTCACGCGGAAGGGTTTCTTGCCAATCACCGAGATTGATTTCTCGTGCGCATTCGTAAAGAGGATGGTCCCCTCTTGAGGTGCGTAGACACCCGTGAGTGAGTTGAATAACGAAGTCTTGCCCGCTCCATTGGGGCCAATGATCGCCAAAATCTCACCGCGATTCTGATGCAGGGTGACGTTGTTCAATGAAACGACTCCACCGAAACGCAAGGTCACTGCCTGGACGTCGAAGATCAAGGAACTCACCTACGCATCCTCCTGCACACGGTGAGCGCCAATCTCCACCTGCAAGGCATCGGGCGCCGTTCCCGCTTCAATCTGGTTCAATTCGCGACGCCTGCGCCGAGAGGGGAAAAGTCCAGCGGGTCGATAGATCATCATCACAACCAGCAAAGCTCCCAAATACATGTAGAGATCAGCGGCATTGTAGATCGAGGGTGGCGAATGTGTGAGGTACGCAACGAATCCTTGGACCACAAGCCCACCTAGGACTACTCCGAAGATTGATCCCATACCACCGAAGATTACGAGTACCAGAATGTTGATGGAAAACGAGATGGTGAAGGTTGGTGGCGTCACGAACAAGGTCTGACTCGCCGTCACGACGCCCGCGAAACCGGCACTCGCGGCGCCGATGGCGAACGCCATCACCTTGTACTTGAGCGGATGAATCCCTAATGACTCAGCTGCGACCTCATCCTCGCGAATCGCCACCCACGATCGCCCAACGCGCGAATGCTCCAAACTGGAGAAGACGATGAGGAAAATCACGACGAAGGCCAGTGTCAGGTAATAATACGGCTCGGGTATCAACCCCCAGAAATACTTGATCGGACCCAAGTGGAACGACAGAAATGGAATCTGGTTGGTCCCGGTTGATCCCCCGGTGATGCCGTAGGAATTGTTGATGAAGAGATAGACGATCTCTCCGAAGCCCAACGTCACAATGGCCAAGTAGTCACCTCGAAGGCGCAAGGTAGGAATACCCAGCAGCACACCGCAGAGCATGGCAAAAACGATGGCCACTGGAATGGCGACGAACGTATTCCAGTGCACGTCGAAGGGGGGTGGGGTGGGCAGCGACCCCGTCACCCAAGCAGTCGTGTAGGCACCAATGGCGTAGAAAGCTACGTAACCAAGGTCCAACAGTCCGGCGAAACCCGTCACGACATTGAGGCCCAGTGCGAGGAGCAGATAGACCAACACATCTTGGACCACCAAGGTCTGCCACGACTGGTCGGTGACAAGGTGCGGGAAATATAGGGCGAAAGCCAGAGCCAACCCGTACAGGGTCAAGCGCGTCGAGCGAGAGCGCGCACGTCGCTTTGTTGCGGAAATCGTACTCGTGACCTTCGCGTAACTGGGACTGCCGGCGGCCCCACGCTCATGCCACCATCGATTGGTCGCTTTCACCAACGCAATCACTGCCAGGACAATCACCGTCAGCAGCAGGAACACGACCCAGCGCTGGGGATAGAAGAACCCGAAGAACGACATATGATTGCCGAAGGAACCCGTGAACCCGGCCGTTGGTTGGCTTCCGTTTCCCTCAGGGCCAGTCATAACAATGATCAAAAGCAGAATAAGCCCGATGCGCCCGGTTCGTTGCACGCGGGGATTGGTGAAGAAGTCCTTCATCATGCAGACCGCCCGAGTCGTTCACCCAGGATTCCCGTGGGTCGAACGAGAAGCACGAGAACGAGGACACCGAAGGCCACCACGTCGATATAGGCGCCACTCACAAACGCCACCGAAAGACTTTCGACCACGCCGAGAATCAATCCACCCAGCACCGCGCCGCGCAAGTTGCCGATGCCACCTAGCACTGCGGCCGAGAAGGCCTTGAGCGCCGGTGTGAATCCCATGCCGTAAACGGCGCCAACAGGTATCGAATACAAGAAACCCGCCACGCCGCCCAAGAAGCCGCCCAACATGAACGTCACCGCAATGGTGCGGTCGATGTTGACTCCCATGAGAGACGCGGTCTCCGCATCCTGAGCAACCGCACGAATTCCACGACCCAACTTCGATTTGGCGACCAGACGGTCCAACGAGACCAACATCGTGACCCCGACAAAGAAAATGACGATGTAGTAGGTCTGCACCGGTGCGCCAAAGATGGTGAAGACCGTGTTATTCGTATAAGGCGCATCAATCGAGAGATTTATGCGTCCGAACTCCTTACCCACGAAGTTGTAGAGGAAATAGGAGGCACCAATGGCGCTAATGAGGTAAGCGAGTTTCGGCGCGTGACGTCGCCTCAAGGGTCGATAGGCCACGCGTTCGAGCAACAACGCGACCAGGGCGCCGACGACACCGCCAATCAAGACAGCCGCGATCAAATAGACGACTGACTCGAAGGCGTTGGGCGTGCTGGTACCGACTAGGTACTTAAGAAGGAAGAAGCTTGCGAACGCTCCCGTCATGAAGACTTCGGAGTGGGCGAAGTTGATCAGACGCAAGACGCCGTAGACCATGGTGTAACCAATAGCCACCATCGCGTAGATGAATCCATTCGCGATGCCACCCACGAGGAGTCCCCAGAATTCGTGACCCAAGGTTGCAAAGTGTGACGAGAAATACGACACGAAGGCGTTCGCCCCTCTCCCTCAATTTTTCAGCGACAGCGCAGTCTAAACCAACAAAACTGCCGGGGGCGTAACGCCCCCGGCAGTTTTGTTGTGTATTGCAGGTTGGTTAGTTGTGACCGAACTGGACGATCTTGCCACCCTGGACCTGGTAGTAGTCGATCTGACCCTTACCCGAACCCAAGAGGTTGCCGTCAGACTGGAACGCAACCGTACCCGTGATGCCCTTGAGCGAAATCTTGTGCAGCTCTGGAATCAGGCTTGCACGGATCTTGCTCACCGGCACCTTGGTCGAAACCCGCGCCAGAGCGTCAACAATGATGCCCGTAGCGTCGTAGGCCTGAGGAGCGTAGAGCGCCTTGGCCGAGGTCACGCCGCCGGAGATCTTCAAGAACTGAGTCTCGAGCTTACCGGTGAAGTTACCACCCGAACCGCCACCCGCGGCGCTCAGGAACACGCCATTTGCGGCGCTCGTGGGCGAAGTGCCACTGATCAGCGAGGTCGACTCCGAGCCGTCACCGGACATGACCGCACCCTTGTAGCCGGCACTGTGCAACGCGCCAAGGAGCAAACCGAAGTCACAGTAGTAACCACCGTAGAAGACTGCTCCGGGGTTGGACGTCTTGATCTGAGTTGCCAGAGCGGTGTACTGAGAAGTCGGCGCAGTTCCCGGGGGGCACGACGACGACTCAGGGTAGGACTCCGTGGTCACCTTGGCACCAAGGGTCTTAGCGTCAGCCGCAACGACCGCCGCCAAACCAGCACCATAGAACGAACCGTCGCCAATGACCTCGACGCTCTTCGCGTGCTTCTTGGTGACGAGGAAGGTCGCGTCAGCCTGGCCCTGGACGTCGTCACCGTAGACAACTCGCATGAAGTTGTTGTTGGTCTTGCCCGTGGTCAGCGCAGCAGCTGTCGCCGAGGGACTCACGGTCGCAATCTTCGCTGCAACGTAGAAGGGCTCTGCTGAACGAGTGGCACCGGAGAACGCCGGTCCGACTACGGCAACGAGGCTCTTGTTAGCAATTGCGGCCTGAGCGGCAGCGGGTGACAAAGTGGATGAACCCTGGTCGTCAAAGAAAGCGGCCTGCAACTTGAAGGGC
The DNA here is from genome assembly GCA_963734655.1 of uncultured Acidimicrobiaceae bacterium. GTDB lineage: Bacteria > Actinomycetota > Acidimicrobiia > Acidimicrobiales > RAAP-2 > RAAP-2. The sequence continues at coordinate 315,396 of CAVTHY010000003.1, forward strand.
AGCATGCCCGTTGCATTGGCGTTTTGGATAGCGAGTAGGACGCCCCACTTCATGTTGATGCCCAATTGTGCGTTACCGCCGGACAACGGTCCTTCGTAGCCGATGGTGAACGTCGGCTTGGACGCAGCGCTCGAGGCTGTGGCGAAACCGATTGCCGGCACCGCCATCAGCAAGAGGGCGCTCGACGAGACCGCAGCCACCGTCTTATTCAAACGAAACTTCATCAGTTCGTCTCCCTTTATTGATGTCAATTTGCACTTCTGCACACCTAACTGCCATCGCCGAAGCGATTCGAACTGGTGCCAGTCACACACGGACCATTTTGGTCACCTAGAGACAGTAGCAGTGGTCCAAACGCAGAAATAGAACGGTCGTGTTAACACTTGTGACAATTGAGATACGAACAGGTGTTTGATTTCTTCCGCCTCCTGTTCTAGGCTACGAACAACTGTTCGCATATGGAGGAACCAATGGCCGAAGTCCTCACCCCGATGAGACGAAAGATTCTCGAGTACATCATCACGTGCCAACGCGAGAGGAATTTCCCACCAACGATTCGCGAAATCGCGGCCCATGTTGGGCTCAATGCACCGGCCACCGTCGCCAATCATATTGAAGTCTTGAAGAAAGCTGGATACATCGAGAAGAACCCCAAGCAGCCCCGCACGTTAACCGTACGCCTGGATGCTGATGATCAAGTGCCGGACTCCACTGTGGCCCACATACGACAGATCCCTTTCGTTGGTGATGTCGCCGCCGGCACAGGAGTACTTGCTAGCGAACACGGACACGAGTTGATGGCCATTCCTGAACAGTTTGCTGGACGGGGCGAAAGCTTCGTATTACAGGTACGCGGTGACTCGATGGTTGATGCGGGAATCCTTTCGGGTGATTTCATCGTCGTTCAGCGCCAATCCACCGCTGACAAAGGTGAAATCGTCGTCGCCGGCATCCCGGGAGACGAGGCAACCGTGAAGCGCTTTTTCCCACAGGGTGCGCGGGTGATCTTGAAACCCGAAAATGCCAACTTGGAGCCCATGGAATTCGACTCTACCGACGTGATTATCTTCGGTCGCGTTATTTCGGTGCTACGCAACTACTGAGCGAGAGACTGTGGCGAGTGCGGTGTGCTTCGAAGCCACTCCCCTAGTACCGAAACGAAAGTGTTCAACTCGTCAGTGGTAACGCATTCATCGCTACGATGAGCGAGTAGTGGGTCCCCGGCGCCGAAGTTCGTTGCCGGAATTCCAAGTTCGCGAAAAGTTGCGACGTCGGTCCAGCCGACCTTTGCGCGAGGAGGGACGCCCGAGAGATCTACGAGACGGGCCAGGTGCGGGTTCTCCAGTTCTGGGCTCGCCGAAGGTGCCCAATCCATCACCTCCAGCACGTCATTGGCATCAAGCAGTTCTCCGAGAAAATCACGGAGCCACTGCACCGCCTCGTCGCGAGTGCGGTCGGGTGCGACGCGATGATTCAGAACGCACGATGCACTATCGGGCACCACGTTGGGGGCCACTCCTCCCTCCACGCTCACAGCCTGCAGTTGTTCGACGTAGGTCACACCATCGAGGACCGACCTCGCGCGGCTCGTACATTGCGACGAAGGCCAGTAGATCACCGAGTCGGTGAATCGCGTTTCGTCCGGTGAAGGGCCGCGCGGTATGGGCGCGCACTCCAGCGCAGTGTGATACGGACACGCAACGTCCCTTGACACCCGGCCTCGACTGTCCCACCCGTCGGCTCGGCGAGTATCGCCACGTCTGCGACAAGGAGGTCCGGGCGAAGTTCGGCAATCTCGAGCAACCCCGACTGCGAACGAGCAATCTCCTCTCGGGCGTAGAAGACCCAGGTGACTTCGACCGGCCGTGGCGTTGTGTCGAGGGCCAGATCGAGCATCCCGGCGAGCGAACCCTTCATGTCGCACGCCCCTAGACCGTATAGAACGTTGTCCCTCGATGACGGCGCCATCAACATTGCCCGGGACTGTATCGAGGTGCCCGGCGACGAGAACCCGCGTCGCGTGATGACCAACACGTGCGGGCAATGACGTTGTCACCGACGCGCTCAACGTCGAGGTCAGAGTTAGCAATCAGACGGTCGTGGACGTGCGTCGCCAGCGCGTGCTCGTTCGTGCTCACCGAATCGACAGCCACCAGCGCGAGCACGTCGTCGAGTGTTGTCACGTGGCGACACCGTGGTCTCGCAGCAGCGCGTTCAGCGCTACTTTGGAGTGCCTCTCGTGCTCGTCAAGGCGCTTGATGATCAGCACGCAGGGCAAGAAGAACTCCCCGCCGGGGTATTCGCGCCGTCGCTGCGCCGACACGGCGACGCAGTAATCGGGAACGTAGCCTCGCGAGACTTCTTCGCCCTGTCTCGGCATCGATGACCGGAATGGACGGGATTCAAGATGGTGCCCGCGCCAAGCACCGATCCCTTACCGACTCGTGCCCCCTCGACCACCATGCAACGACTCCCGATGAACGCTCCGTCTTCGATGACGACCGGCACGGCGTTAGCGGGCTCGAGGACACCCCCAATACCCACGCCTCCCGCGAGGTGGACGTTGGCGCCGATCTGGGCGCAACTACCCACGGTGGCCCAGGTGTCGACCATCGTTCCCGGCCCCACCCAGGCGCCGATATTGACGTAGCTGGGCATCATGATGACGCCAGGACTGAGGAAACTGCCGCGACGCGCCGACGCGCCGGGTACCACGCGAACACCCCGTCGCGCGTAGTCAGTCTTCAGGTCCAATTTGTCGTGGAATTCGAACGGGCCGACTTCAACGGTCTCGCATTTCGCGCAGTCGAAACAGGAGCAGAATCGCCTGCTTGACCCACTCGTGCACGACGACCTCATTCTTCTCGTTGATTTCGGCGACGCGCAATTGCCCGTCGTCCAATTTGGTGATCACCAACTCGACGTCACGACGTGCTTCAAGGTTGTCAGGGCGTCATCTCCGCAATGTCATCAAACCAGTGACGAATGCGAGATTCGAGGTCGTCCATCGACCAATCGTAGTTGGCGACCCCTAGGCCAGAGTCCTCAGCGCGCGATGCGGCCAACTCAATGGCCGTCATCGGGTTGCACCAACGCGATACGCACGAAATTACTTCCCGCGGGCCCGTAGAGTTCACCGGGGCTCACGATGAGACCCGACACCTCGGCCAACCATGCCGCTAGTTGCCAGCCATCCATTCCATCTCGCGAGCACCACAGGTAGAAGGACCCCTCGGGAACGGGGCAGATCACTCCCACCTCGCGCAACGCACTACCGAGAACGTTCAATCGTCGATAGTAGACGTCGCGTTGGGACTCGACGTGAACGTCGTCGTCGTAGGCCAGCGCCACCGCAGCCTGCACCGGCGCGGGCACCATGAGTCCCGCGTGCTGACGAACAAGGCGGAGGTAGGCCACGACTCAGCGTCGCCCGCGTAGAAGCCCGCGCGTGCGCCCGCCAGGTTGGAACGTTTGGAGATCGAGTGCACGCGCGAGGACATTCTCCGTCCCGTGCTCGAGGATCGTGCGGGGTCGATCACTCCACGTGTAGTCCGCGTAGCACTCGTCACTCGCGACCAGCACGTCGTGAGCGACGCCCCCAGCGCGCGGCGGCGCCTCAGGTCGTCTAGGTGCCCGGTCGGATTCGAGGGCGAGTTCGACCACAGTACGAGCGCTCGCGCCACGTCATCGGATCGATCGCTGTCGAGGTCCAACCGCCCGTCGCTTCAGTCGGCACTTCGACCGCGCGCAGACCCGCCAGCGTGGCGCCCATGGCGTAGGTGGGATACGAGATCGCCGGATAGAGCACGGTGTCGCGATCGCCCCGTCGCAGGTGCAGGTACTGCGCCAGCGAAGCGACGAACTCCTTGGTACCCACGCACGCCGCCAGTTGTCGAGGCGGCGATCTCGACGTTGAAGCGCCGATGCATCCATCCCGCGGCAGGCCTCACGGTACTGCGGCGTCCCCGCCGAGGGCGGATAGCCGCGTGCCCCGTGGCTCGGGCCAGCTCGTCGATCACGAAGTCGGGTGGCGCGTCCACCGGGGTGCCGATGGAGCAATCGATGGCTCCGCCCTCGTGACGCGACGCGGCAGCTCGCAATCCGTCGAGGCGCTCGTACGGGTACGGGCGGCGGCGTGAAACTCACATTAACGACTCTCCATTCAGCGAATCGCGCCGCGCCGACCTCGTCCAGTACGACGCGCACGGTCACGAACTCGTCGTCAACCGACGTGTCGAGCACCTCGCCTTCGCGGTGAGCGGCCGCCACGAGGTCGCCTCGGTCGAGGGGCAGGTGCAGCGTCATCACCCGGTCCTTGGTTCGTAGCCGATCAGCCGATGGTGGCGATCAACTCGTCGAGGTTCTCGCCGGTCAGCGCCGACGACCCAGACGCTGCCCTCGTAGAGCTTGGCCAGATCGCGTGCGCGCGAACCCGGCACGTCGGCCTTGTTGAAGACGAGGAGTTCGGGCACGTCGTCCGCGTGGATCTCGCGCAACACTTCGCGCACCGCGGCGATCTGGTCCTCGGCGTCGTCGCTCGCTCCGTCGACGACGTGCACCAGGAGGTCGGCCAGTTGCACGGACTTAAGGGTACTCATGAACGCCTCGACCAGTTCGTGGGGCAGATTCGAGATGAATCCCACCGTGTCGGTCACCAGAATCGTCTCGCCCCCGGGCAGTTGACGCTGGCGGGTGCGCGGATCGAGCGTGACGAACAGCCGGTCCTCGGCCGCGACCCCGGCGTCGGTGAGAGCGTTGAGTAGCGAAGACTTTCCCGCATTGGTGTAGCCCACCAGGGTGACCTCGCGGTGGCGCCCGCGGTCGCGACCCTGGCGCTGCACGTCCCGCGTCCGGTCGATCTGCTTCAGCTCTTGACGGATGTGGTGGATGCGGTTGCACCAGTCGGCGCCGGTCGACCTCGAGCTGCGTCTCGCCCGGTCCACGCGTGCCGATGCCGCCCGCCTGCTGGGAGAGCGAACCGCCCGCTCGACGCAGGCGCGGTAGCCGGTACTGCAGAAGGGCCAATTCCACCTGGGCCTTGCCTTCGGGGGTGCGCGCGTTCTGGGCGAAGATGTCCAGGATCACCGCGGTGCGGTCGATGGCGGTGCGCCCGAGGATCTTCTCGAGATTGCGTTGCTGCGCCGGCGAGAGGTTCTGCTCGAACACCACGGTGTCGGAGTCGACCGCGAGACAGATCTCCTTGCAGCTCATTCACCTTGCCCGAGCCGAGGAACGTGGCGGGATCGGGCGCGTCGCGTCGCTGGACGACCCGCGCGACGACGTCGGCGCCGGCGGTGTCGACGAGCAGGGCCAATTCGTCGAGTTGGTGCTCGAGCTCCTCTGGACTCATACCCGGAAACTGGACCCCCACCAACACAATCTTTTCGCGAAACGTGCGGTCGATCAGTGTGGTGGGGACGTACGTCACCCGCCGAGCCACTCCACGTTCGCGACGAACTTCACGGGACCCTCGAGGCGCGCGCCGCCTTCGCCCAGCGTGACGCGCAGCGCACCACCGGGGTTGTCGACGGTGACTTCAGTGCCGGTCAATCCTCGCTGGTGACAGACCGCGGCCGTCGCGACCGAGCCGGTGCCGCAGGCCAGGGTCCACCCCACGCCGCGCTCGATCACGCGGATCGCGACGTGGGCCTCGTCGATGATCTCGCACGAACTCGACGTTCGCCCCACCGAGCTGGGCGGCCAACTTGGCCGCCATCTCCTCACGGTTGACGTCGTCCCAGTCGGGGTTGTCGACCACGACGACGTGAGGGATTGCCGACGTGCGCCACGCCCAGGGCGCCATCGATAGTGTCGCCCAGGGTCACCGCGACCCATGTCGACACTGCCGATGCCGCAGTCGTCGCGCAAGTCGAGGGTGACGAGCGCTCGCCCGCCAGGGTATTGACGCGCATCTCACGATCCGAGCGACCGGTGGCGCGTCGCACGGCCGCCACGAGACAGCGAATGCCGTTGCCCGACATCTCGGCGATCGATCCCGTCGGCGTTGAAGAGCGTCATCGAGATCGCCGAGCCGACGGCGGCGACGAGCAGTCCGTCCGCGCCCACGCCCATGTGCCGGTCGCACGCCGCGCGCGCGCGCGTCGCGCGTTCCACCACGGTGTCGAACCCTGTTCGACCACGTCGACCAGGAAGTCGTTGCCCGCGCCCTGCCACTTTTGTAACGATCGAAGTGCCATATTCTTAGTCTCGCACGAACCCGTCGGGACTGTCTCAGAACTTCGTCGAGGCGCTTCGCCGCGTCGGAGGGGTCGTCAAACCACTCCACGCGCGGATCGCGCTGGAACCACGAACGCTGGCGGCGCGCCAGTCGCCGACTCTGGGTGATGGCGTCCTCGACGCACTTCTCGAGGTCGACGCCCTCTTCTAGATGACGAAGCAGTTCGCGATATCCCACGGCCTGACGGGCCGTGCGACTCATTCCCCGTTCCCTCAGGCGTGCGACCTCCTCTAGTAGTCCTTGTTCCATCCAAGCCTCGAAACGTCTCGCGATTCGCACATCTAAAACACCAAATTCACAATTCAGCCCGACTTGCACGACGCGAGGGTCCGTAATGGCGCAGTCCCGCGCCGAAGGAGGAAAATGGACGCCCGCTGCCCAGCGTCACCTCGAGCGCGCGCACGACCCGTCGCTCGTTCGTCGGTTCCATCTCGACTCGCCGCCACGGGGTCGAGGCGCGGCCAATTCCTCGTAGAGCGCGTCCGTCGTCGCCGCGCGCTCTCGAGTCGCGCGCGCACCTCGGGATACTGCCCGGGAATGTCGAGGTTGTCGAGGACCGCACGCCCGTAGAGACCCGTGCCCCCCACGTAGAGCACCGATCCGCCCAGCGCCCACACCAGGTCGTGCGGCCTCGCGCGCCGCATGTTGGAACTGGGCGACCGTGAACTCCTCGTCGGGCTCGATCAGGTCCAGCAGGTGATAGTTCACCTCGCGCTCGCTGCGCCGGTGTGGCCTTGGCGGTGCCGATGTCCATGCCCGCGGTAGACCGTCATTGAGTCGACGCACAGGATCTCGACGTCGCCGTCGACTCTCGAGCGCGAATTCGTGGGCCAGCGCCGACTTGCCCGACGCGGTCGCGCCCACGAGCGCCACGGCCATGCCGCCGTGGTTCCTCACGAGGACTGCAGCAGGGCAGACGAACCTTGTGGCGCGGGCGCGCGGACGCACCGACGCCAGCTCGCCCAGCAAGGTGGTACGGCGCGCCGTGGGTGACGTCGACCATCGCCGAGCGAACCCGGGCGCAGCGCCACGTCGCGTGACGGGGAAGTGGATCAGCTTGCCCTGGCGGGTGCGACCCGAGAGCATCTGGTCGTTGCGCCGCGAGGGTCCCTCGACGAGCACCTCCTCGACGCCGACCCTCGCGCGCTTCGTGGTGTCGCAGCGCGGAACGATCGAGGACCTCCTTCAGGCGCGCGAAGCGATCGGCGATGACGTCGTCGGCGACGAAGTCTCCGACCATATCGGCCGCGCGCGTGCCCTCGCGCGGCGAGAAGATGAAGGTGTAGGCCGAATCGAAGTCGCGCCTCGGCGACCACCTCGAGGGTCTCGTCGAATTCCGCTTCGGTCTCGCCGGGGAATCCCACGATCAGGTCCGTCGTCACGTGCGAGGTCGTCGATCGCCGGCGCGCGCGTCGGCGCAGGCGTTCGCAGGTAGCGCTCGCGCGCTGTAGCCGCGGCGCATCGCCCTCAGGACCCGGTCCGATCCCGACTGCAGCGGCAGGTGCAGTTGCGGGCACACGCGCGGGCGTCTCGGCCATCGCCGCGATGGTCTCGGGGCGCAGGTCCTTGGGGTGCGGACTGGTGAAGCGGATCCTCTCGATGCCCTCGACCTCACCGAGCGCGCGCAGCAGCTCGGCGAACAGGGGGCGCGCGCCGGGTGATGTCGCGGCCGTAGGAGTTGACGTTCTGACCCGAGCACGGTGATCTCGGTCACGCCCGGACTTGCGCGAGCATCCTCGCTTCGGCGACCAGGTCGTCGAGGGGTCGGCTGATCTCCTCGCCGCGCACCGACGGAACGATGCAGTACGCGCAGGTGTTGTCGCAACCCGTCTGGATCGTCATCCACGCCGCCCACGGGCAGTTCGCGCACGGCGTAGAGCGCCGGGCGCCATGTCGCGTGCGCTTCGGGGTCGGGCGCGTCCCACACGTCCACCAGCGGGCCCTCGATCGCGCGCGCGACGCAAGTAGACGAGGGCGCCGACGCCGAGGTTGTGCGTGCCAAAGACGACGTCGACCCATGCCGCGCGTTCGAGGATCCGGCCGCGGTCCTTTTGGGCCATGCATCCGCCCACGGCGATCTGCATGTCGGGACGACGCTCCTTCTCGGCCTTGAGATGACCGAGCGCGCTGTAGAGCTTGAGGTCGGCGTTCTCGCGGATCGTGCAGGTGTTGAAGATCACGACGTCGCCGATCGTCGTCGTCCGTCGGCCGCGACCATCCCGTCGGCCACCAAGAGCCCCGCCAGGCGCTCGGAATCGTGTTCGTTCATCTGGCAGCCAAAGGTCCGAATCGCGAAGGTTTTGGCTGTGACACCCCGCCAGCCTAATCTTCGCTCCTTCCAGAGCCTACTGCGCGCGTTGGCGCTACTGGGGCACGACCTCCTCGGGCGTCGTGCGGTCCATGGTCACCCCGACTCCCGCCACCACCACGCAGACCAGACCGACCAGCACCCACGACGTCGCGCGCTCGTGCAGGAGCAGCGCCCCGACCACGAAGGCGATCGCCGGATCGAGACTCATCAGCACTCCCGCCGCAGAGGGACTCAATCGGCGAAGCGCCTGCAGTTCCGCGCCGAATCCCAGCACGATCGACATCACCCACCACGACGAAGTCGACCGCCGAGTGACGGGTGATGCGACGACGATGTGCAGACCGTCGACGCCGCCCAGGGCAAGGTGACGAGCGCGCTCACCGACATCGATACCGCGAGACCCCCGAAACCCGTCGTGGCCCCCCCGACGCGCGCGGCGGCGAAGACGTAGCCCCCCCAGCCCAGACCGCTGCCCAGCGCGAAGAGCGCACCCGACGAGCGTCACTCCCCCGCCCGGGTGCGACGAGAGCACGACGCCCAACGCGGCCAGGAGCGCGAAACGCGAAGTGGCGCCACGATGCGCCGCCCGAGGACCGCCACACTGAACGGACCCAGGAATTCGATCGTCACCGCGCTGCCCAGGGGAATCCGCGCGATGGCCTGGTAGAAGCACACGTTCATGAACGCGACGGTCACGCCCAGAACGACCGCCGCTCGCCACTGCTCGCGCGCCAGCGCCGCAACCGTGGTCGCGTGAACGCACAGCAGGATCGACGGCACCCGAGGAGGAACCGCCAGCCACTCGTCGCCGATGGTCCGAGTGCCGCGAAGGCCGGCTGCACGAGGGCGGCGGACCACTGGATCAGACGTCGCGCCCACGAAGATGAAACCCGCGCCCGCGAGCGACACCTTGCGGCTGCGAGGTACTCACGCGTCAGGAGAGCTGGAGCCCGCGCCGGTCAGCGTCGAGCTCCCAGACCACACCCGGCACCGAGTGAGCGCACGAGGAATTCGCGGGCGGCGCGCGCCACCGTCGCGCCGATGTCGCTCCGTCACAGAGCGCCAACATCGTCGAACCCGCGCCCGACCAACACGAACCCGCCGCACCCGCCTCGCGCAAGTCGCGCCGAGCAGGGGCTGGGCGAAGGGTAGCAGCGACATTCGATAGGGCTGATGCAGATAGTCGTCCATGGACGCCGGCCACGAAATCCTCGCGGTCGGCGCAAGGCCCGCGATCAACAACGCCACCGCACTCACGTTGTGCACGGCGTCGTCAAAGGGGACCTGCGCTGGGCAGGACACGCGCGCGCGTCGGCGGTCGCGAGCTCCTCGTCGGGCACGACGACGACGAAGCGCCACGCTGGATCGAGCGCAAGGAGCGCGCGACGATCCCGCTGCGTTCGTCCACGCTGCGCCACCACCAGACCCCCCAGCAGCGAGGCGGCGGCGTTCTCCGCGTGGCCGTCGATCTCGGTGGCGATCGCCAGGGGTCGCGGCGCTCCCGCCGCGGCGGCCGCGGCGAGCGCCAGGGCCGCCGAGGAACCCGAGTCCCCGCGAGAGGGGGATCTGCGGAGTTGACGTGCATCGCGAAGCGTGGTGACCGAGGACGCGCGCCGCCACCCGCGCGCCCAGGTGGCGTCTCGTCGTCGAAGAGACCCGCGCCGCAACCCTCACTGGAGATCGAGAAGCTCGTCGGCGGGCTCGACGCGAGACCTCGACGTAGCGCGTCAGAGCGACGGCGAGGGCGTCGAAACCCGGACCGAGATTGGCCGAACTGGCGGGAACGCGCGCGAGCATAGATTCAGCGTAGGCGTTGCAGCAAAGTCGGCGGAGCGACCGACGATGCGCGACCGTCAACGGCACCCGATGTGTGCGATGCCGTCGTCGATCGTAAGCCAGCCCACCACTTGGCCCGCGCGTGATCGGCCCCGATTGCGGTACGACGCTCACCGTCGACGTTGGCGCCATTCAACGCCGTCAGACCATCCAAGCGAACGTGCTGTTGAGCGACCACGTTCGACGCGTTCGATTGTCCCACCCAATGGTTCCCACCGACAGTTCCCGCAGGCATCTCGGTCGAACTGCTGCGATGGCGACCACTGAACGTTCGAGGGCCAGGGCCTCGTCGCCCGCGGGACCCAGCAGATCGCCGCCACGCGCGCCGAGCACGACCGCGTAGGCCAATTGCGTCTGGCCTTGGTAGCATGAAGGTCATCGCCATCACGTCACAACCACCCGCGGCGTCGGTGCGGCCCGACTTGACGCCGACGACGTTGTCGACAGCCGACGAAGGGAGTGTAGGAGCCGAGCGTCCCCGCCACCGGCAGAGTCACGCTCGGCTGGTCCACGATCGCGCGCACGAGCGGCGAATTTCATCAGATCGTCGCAGCCAGACCTCCCTGGTCGAGCGCCGTGGACACCGAACCTGAGTCGATACCCGACACGTCGGCGTAGTGGGTGCCGGTGCAGACCGAGACGTCAGGGCGTCGGCGTTCATATGCGCGACGAAGCTCGTCGGTGCCACCCCACGACCATGTCGCCGAGCATCGTCGGCGTAGTTGCTCGCCGAGTGCACCAAGAGGCCCGTCGAGCAAGCTGATTCTCGCACAGGCGCTCGCCCGACCGCGACGGCGGCGCTGGACTGGTCCGTCGCCGTCAATGGTGTCGTAGTAGGCACGTCGGCCGCGTTGACGGTCACGCAGGGACCGGTCTCACCGATGAGCAGGGGCAACTTCTTCAGCATGACGTAGGCCGTCATCATTTTGGTCAGGCTGGCGATGGGCACGACGTGGTCGTGCCACGTTCGCTGCACGCCGAGCGCGGGGATCACCATCGCCGCACTGCCGACGCTGGGCCAGGCGATCGGGGTCGCGGCGCGCACGTCGAGCGCTCGCGAGCGCTGATTCGAAGGTCGACGGCTGGTGCAGCAGCGGCAACTGCATCACGAAGACGAGGCCGCCCGCCATCGCGGCGCCCAGGGCCAAGGCGAAGGAGCGGGTCACGAGACCGCGCAGCGCCGGATGGCGAGGGGTAGAGCGGGACACCTACCGACGTTACAGCGGTGTCGTCGAACTCGTCGGGTGAGATCAACACCTTACGGGCCTTGGAGCCGTCGCCGGGGCCGACGACGCCCTCGTTCTCCAGCTGGTCCATGATGCGTCCCGCGCGCGCGAAACCCACACGCAGCTTGCGTTGGAGCATCGACGTGGAACCCGACTGGTTGCGAATGACGATTTCGCGGGCCTGGCGCAGGATCTCGTCGTCGTCGTCGCTCGATCCGCGCCGAGCGACTCCGCTGCGACCCGCGGGCACGTCGAGGGCCACGACCGTCTCGCGCTGGCCGCCCTGGGCGCGCCAGTTCTCGACGACGCGGCGCACCTCATCCTCGGAGACCCAGGGCGACTGGAGTCGACGCGCGATGTTGCTCGACGCCGTCACCAGCAACATGTCCCCCTTGCCGATGAGCCGCTCGGCGCCCGCCTGGTCCAAGATGACGCGACTGTCCGCCAGCGACGAGACCGCGAACGCCATGCGACTGGGCACGTTGGCCTTGATGACGCCGGTGATGACGTCGACGCTGGGCCGTTGGGTCGCGAGCACCAGGTGGATGCCCACCGCCCGCGCCATCTGCGCGATCCGCACTACCGATTCCTCGACGTCGCGCGCCGCCACCATCATCAGGTCGTTGAGCTCGTCGACCACGATCACGATGTAGGGCAAGACTCTCGGGCTCGCGACGGGTCACCCCCGCGTCGAAGGAGCGTCGCACGTTCGATCGCGTCGCCCACCATCTCCTCGGTCGTCGCCTCAAGTTCGACGTCGCCTCGCGCGATCATCTGCTGGTAACTCGTGATGTCGCGGGCGCCGTTCTCGGCCAGGACGTCGTAACGACGCTCCATCTCCTTCACCGCCCACGCGAGGGTCCCCGCGGCCTTCTTCGGATCCACCACCACCGGGGCGAGCAGGTGCGGCAGGTCGTTGTAGTGGCCCATCTCCACCCGCTTGGGGTCGACGAGCAGGAGCTTGACCTGGTCGGGCGTGGCGCGCATGACCAGCGAGGTGATGAGCGAGTTGATGCACGAGCTCTTGCCCGCTCCCGTCGCTCCCGAGATCAAGCACGTGGGGCATCTCACCGAGGTTGACGACGACGGTCTTGCCCGAGATGTCGCGTCCGATCGGCACGTCGAGTGGGTGAGTCGCCGCGACCGCCTCGTCAGACGGCGAGGAGGTCGCCCAGCGCGACCAGGGTGCGCTGACGGTTGGGAACCTCAACGCCGATCGCCGAACGACCGGGGATCGGCGCGAGGATGCGCACGTCGGGACTGGCCATGGCGTAGGCGATGTCCTTGTTGAGCGACGTCACGCGCGACACCTTCACGCCCGGTCCTAGTTCGAGTTCGAAGCGCGTGACCGTCGGGCCCATGGTGAAGCCAACGAGCGTGGTCTCGACCCCGTGGGCCGCCAGGGCTTCGACCAGTTCCACCCCGGCCGCCTCGATGGCGTCGCGGTCCTGACGCTGTTCTCTGGTGCGCGAGAGCAGCGACATGGGAGGCAGTTCCCAGTGCGATTCACTTGGGCCGAAGTAAGCGGCCGGCGCGCGTCACCTCGACCGTCTCGGAATCACTATCTTCGTACTCCTCCTCATCGACGTACTCCTCATCTGCGTATTCGTCATCGATGTACCCTTCGTCGACGTTGCCGACGCTCACGGGTTCTACTTCGACCGGTTCGTCGCCGAATTGCTGATCGTTCTTGCGTCGGCGTCGCGAGGGTGTAAAAGAATCCTCGTCGACGGGGGTTCACTCTCAGGTTCGTAACTTGAAGAGGTCGGTCGAGCACTCCACCATTTGGCGAAATGTCGACCGAGGAAGGACGAGGACTGCGCCGGTTGACGTGACCAAAGTGCGCAGATCCGAGCGCTGTGCCGATCATGAAGGCGATGATGAGCATCGCGAGCAATGCTGCGACGGTGCCCCCCGGTCCGATGAAGCGGGCCAGGGTTCCTCCCACCACCACACCGAGCCAACCCCCGGCGCGCCCCAACTGCGCGATCGACGCGTGCAGCGAGGGCCGTCCTCGAGCGAGGTCGCCGAGTCCTGAGACGGCGACCAGCGCGAGAGAGATGCCCCACACGAACCGGGCGCGTTCGACTCGACTCGTCCCGTCACGAGGACCACGCCGAGCCCGATCAGCAAGATCGGGAATAGCGAAGCGACCCGTACCAAAGGCCAACCTCGAGCCCTCGTTGACCCCTCGTCCCACGACGGCCCAAAGACGTTGATCTCGGCCAGCAGAACCAACAAGCCCGCCAGGATCATGAGCACGATCCAAATATCTCGCTGGTGGCGACCCCATAGATGTCTCACGGGTCGTGCGCTGCGTGGCGAGCTCGCTGACGTGGTCTTTCCCTTTGCGTGAGAGGAGGCTCGACGAGTGTTTGCCATAACCTCCAAGTTACCGAACCAGCATTCGTCGTGGTGACCAATCGCCTAATCTGGTGCCATGAACGCCCCCCAGCACCAGAGTTCCGGTCGACCTCGCGACCCGATTGAAAGTCGAGCGCGCGTCGTTGCACGGTCGCCGCGCGACGACGACTGTCACCATCGACTCTTCGAAATCGTCCTGCGCGGTGACGACGACGCAGTTGGCCGGAGTCCCTGGCAACGACGTCATGGTGCTCGTCGAGGCGAGGCGACGACTCGCTCCACCCGTCGGCGCTACAGCGTGCGTGCTGTCCATGACGGCGACGACACGTTCACCTTGTGGATCATCGACAACCCACGACGGCCCCGGTGCTCGCTGGGCTCAATCGGTCAGTCGAAGGTGACGCTCGTCGACGTCGTCGGTCCACGCGGCAAGATCCTCCTCGACGGCGACGCCGACTGGCACCTCTTCATCGGCGACGTGCCCGTCCCTGGGCGCCTTCTATCGAATGGCCCAGAGCATCGAGGCGCCCGGGACGCGCGAGTCTTCATCGTCGAGATCGACGACCCAACGACGCGCTCACCGCGACGTTCGACGAGGGAATCGGCGTCACGGCATCTTCGTTGATCGCGATGGTCGCGCGCACGACGACCCCGCCGGACTGCTGAGCGGCCTCGCCGCCTTCGCCCTTCCTCCCGACGAAGGACACGCCTATCTCTTCGGCGAGTTCCACGTGCATGCGCGCTGATGCGCAGACGGCGCTGCTCGACCGTGGACTCGAGGACGACCGGATCAGTCGCTCAAGGCGTTCTGGCGCATGGGTCGGGCCAACGGCGCCCACGGCGAGCCGGCCAAGGACGCTCTAGAGCACCACGATGGCCGTCGAGCAGGACGGGCTGGCGTCGGTACTTCTGGCCGAGGAGCCGTCCGGCGGCGCGTCTGGGCCACCTTGGTGAGCGACTCATCATCGCGATTGCCCTCTTGAAGCGCCGCCTGCACCGCATCGCGCACGGCGTCGGTCACCGCATCGAGCACGCCGCGGTCGTGTTCCCCCTCGAACCATCCGCGCGCCGTCACCCGCACCGGCTGGATGATAGTACGCCCCGGTCGTGCGTCGACTCCCGCCGAGATCTGCACGCACGCCGTATTCGGCGAGCATCCGGCGCTCCTCGAGGGGGCGCTCGTCGAGGTCGCCGGCGCTGCCGTCGATGTAGTGGAATCCCGCGGGCACCTGACCCGCGCGTTGTATGCCCTCGCGCGGTGACTTCGATCTGGTCGCCGTCCTCGCAGATCAAGATGTGCTTATCGGCCAGGCCCATTGACGCGGCGAGATCGGCGTGGTGGACCAAGTGGCGATACTCGCCGTGCACCGGCACGAAGTTCTTGGGGCGAAGCAGCTGGTGGAACGTGCGCAACTCGCCCTGGCGGGCGTGACCCGACGCGTGCACCGGTTCTTGACCGGAGTGGATCACCTCGGTGCCCGGCCCGGTGCAGGTCGTCGATGACGCGACCGACCGACCACTCGTTTCCGGGGATCGGGTGCGAGCGACAGGATGATGGTGTCGTCGGCGCCGACCGAGAAGTTGCGCGCGTCGCCACGCGAGAGCTTGGAAAGTGCGGCCAGCGGCTCGCCCTGGCTCCCGGTGCAGATGACGCACACCTCGCCGGGTCGCGAAGCGGTCGACGTTCTCGATGTCGACGAAGTCCGCCGCGTCGACGTGCAGGAGATTCAATTTGCGCGCCAGCTTCACGTTCGCCTCCATCGAGCGACCCATGAGAGCGATCTTGCGGTGCTGCTCGCGACGCCACGTCGATGATCTGCTGGACGCGATGGATGTGACTGGCGAAGCACGCCACGACCATGCGCCGCTGCGGGCCGTTCCAGGAACAGTCGACGCAGCGCGCCGCCGACCGAACGCTCCGACGCCGTGAATCCGGGCTCCTCGGCGTTGGTCGAGTCGCACAAGCAGGAGCGCCACGCCCTCGTCGCCGAGCGCCGCGAGGCGCGAGATGTCGGTGCGCCGACCGTCGATGGGCGTGAGGTCGAGTTTGAAGTCGCCCGAGTGCACGATCGATGCCCACGCTTGGTGTGAAAGGCCAGGGCGTGCGCGCTCGGCACCGAGTGGGTGACCGGGATGAACTCGACCTCGAAGGGCCCGATGCGTCGTCGCTCGCCGTCGGCCGACCTCGATGAAGGTCAGGTCGTGCGCGACCTTGGCCTCGGTGAGGCGGTGACGGGCGAAGCCCAGCGTCAAGCGCGGATCCGTAGATCGGCACGTTGACGTCCTTCACGAGGTAACGCAGCGCGCCGGTGTGGTCCTCGTGACCGTGGGTCAACACGATCGCGTCCACCCGGTCGCGTCGCTCGATCAGCCAACGGAAGTCCGGCAGGATCAGGTCGACGCCGTACATGGTCGGTTCGGGGAACATCAGGCCGGCGTCGACGACGACGATGCGACCGTCTTGTTCGATGGCCGCGCAGTTCCGACCGATTTCGCCGAGGCCGCCGAGGAAGGTGACGCGGACGCGTGTCCTTAGCCACGCGGGGCTCGCCAGCGCCGACACGACGTCGCGGGCTGACTGGTCGAGGACGTCATCGCTCGGTCCCAGGGGCAGTCGGCATTGGCCGACCGCGAAACCGAGCGCGCGCATCGCCGCCTTGGACGGGATCGGATTGGGGTACATGTCACTCGTTTCGAACATGCAACTCGGGGCCGAACGCGCATTCGATAGGCGCGCGCGCATCCCAGTCGCCGGCGTGCGCCGAACGGATGAGCGCCGCGAACTCGGGAGCGCGCCCAGTGCGCCGCCACCGACACTAAACCGACGGCGCCGATGGCCAGGAAAGGCAGCAGCAACGCGTCGTCGCCACTGTAGAGGTCGACGCCTCGCCCAGTTCCGCCTTCGTCCGCGGCCGCCGACACCAGGTCGGCGGAGGCGTCCTTCAGGGCCACGACGTTCGGGTGTCGCGCGCGCCACGTCGATCGTGGTGGTGGCGGCGACCTTGCGACCCGGTGCGCAACCGGAATGTCGTAGAGCATGATGGGTAGCGACGTGGACTCGGCCACGGCCCCGAAGTGCGCCGCGATGCCGCTTTGACTGGGCCGCGCGTACGCCGGCGTCGTGGCGAGGATGCCCGCCACGCCCGTGCTCGGCGCCTTCGGCGGTCAGTGTCCACCGATCGGGCGGTGTCTGAGGACGTCGTGCCCGCGAGCACCGGCACGGTGACGGTCTGGGCCACGCGGAGAAGAGGTCGAGCTTCTCCTCGTCCGAAAGCGCCGAACCCTCTCCGGTCGATCCTGCCACCACCAGCGCATCGTTGCCTTGCGCGACTAAGTACTGCGCGAGGTCGCTCGCCACGTCGAAGGCCAGCGTGCCATCGGGATTAAACGGGGTGACCATCGCGGTCAACAGGTATCCGAATCGAGGACCGGCCATCTAACGAAGTTACCAGTCGATGGCAACGTCGGCCGCGTTCGCCTCAAGTGATGAAGTCGTCGATTCCCCAGATGAATCCGGGTGCGGCGTCAGCATGTTCTAATGGCGATAGCCACGCCCTGAACGAAACTGATGCGATCGATAGGAGTCGTGGCGAATCGTCAGTCCCTCACCCGGTCCCCCGAAGAGGATCTCCTGATGCGCGACCAGTCCCGGCAGTCGCACGGAATGGATTCGAACGCCATCGCCCGCGTCGGCGCCGCGCGCACCTTCAATGGTGTTGCGCTTCGTGGGCTCTACCGGAATACTGCGTCCGGCCGGCGACGCGCGCCGCACGAATGCGCTCGGCCGTGGCGATCGACGTGCCCGAGGGCGCGTCGACCTTGCGGTCGTGGTGGAGTTCGATGATCTCTACTCGCTCGAAGTACGGCGCCGCCATCGCGGCGAAACGTTCGCTCAGTACTGCGCCAAGGGAGAAGTTCGAGGCCATGATGACGCGCGTCGAAGTCGCCGCACCTTCGACGGTGGCTCGCTGTGCCGCGTCCAGACCGGTCGCACCAATCACCAGACCCACGTGGTGAAGGGCACACCACTGCGCGCTCAACACGACCGAATCAGGTTGTGAGAAGTCCACTACCACATCAATACTCTCGGCGTCGACCTGATCGAGACCCGCGTAGTGCGTGGCACCAAAGAGGTGACGGGGCTCGTGCGGGTCGACAAGGGCACTCACGACCATCTCGTCGATCAGATTCAAATTCTCGGCGAGCGACTGTCCCATTCGACCAGCTCCACCCACCAGTGCGATTCTCTTCACCATGTCACCCTACCGGTCGCTCCAGCAGTCAACGAACCCGTACAGCACGAGTCCCGCCGCGTGGACCCGGAGGTCTCGCGGCGGGACTCGAACGATTGCGCTAATGCTCTTAACGACGACGCGGACGAGGTCCGCGACGGTTCCCACCGTCGCTCTCGGTGAAGGCGGGGCCGCCAGGACCCAAGTCTCCGATCTCGTCAGTCAATTCGGCCTCGAAGGCAGCTTCAAAACTTGACGACGGCGTGGCCGCCGCCGGGCGCGGCGCGCGCTCGGTACGGTCGCGACCACCACGGTCAGAGCGGTCACCACGGTCGTTACGGTCACCACGGTCAGGGCGCTCGCTACGATCCGCACGCTCGCGAGGAGCATCCTCGGTCGCCATGTCGGCGAACTCGCCGGCGAGGGATAGCGACACCTTGCCCTGAGGATCAATGTCGTCGACCTTCACCTCAATCGCTTGTCCGAGCTCTACTACGTCTTCGACCAGTCCAATACGCTTTCCGCCATTCAACGGCGACATCTTGGAAATATGCAACAGACCGTCTCGACCGGGCAGGATGCTAACGAAAGCACCAAACTTGGCAATATTGACGATTCGGCCCTGGTAGACCGCACCAACCTCTGCCGTGGGCGGATCCAGAATCAGCGAGATGCGACGCTTGGCCTCTTCGACCGCCCGTCCATCCTTGGCACCGATGGTTACGGTTCCGACTACGCCGTCGTCATCGACCGTGATGTCCGCGCCGGTCTCCTGCTGCAAGGTGTTGATGACCTTGCCCTTAGGTCCAATGACCTCACCGATCTTGTCGATGGGGATCTCGATCGAGACAATCTTCGGGGCCACAGCCGCCACTTCGGATCGCGGTTCGGCAATGGTCGAAGTGATTACCTCCAGGATCGCCAGACGGGCCTCCTTAGCTTGAAGCAACGCCTTGGCCAGGACCTCGGCCGGGAGGCCATCGATCTTGGTGTCCAGCTGCAGGGCGGTCACCGCGTCAGCGGTACCCGCGACCTTGAAGTCCATGTCGCCGAATGCGTCTTCGGCTCCGAGGATGTCGGTCAGGGTCGAGTAGACCCCATCTTCGTAGACGAGACCCATGGCGATACCGGCGACCGGCGCCTTGATCGGGACACCAGCGGCCATCAAGGAGAGCGTCGAGCCACAGACCGACGCCATCGACGTCGAGCCGTTGGACTGCAGGACATCAGAAACGACGCGCAGCGTGTAGGAGAACTCTTGTTCACTCGGCAAGACCGGAACGAGTGCACGCTCGGCGAGCATCCCGTGGCCCACTTCGCGACGCTTGGGGGCACCTACGCGACCGGTCTCTCCCACCGAGTAGGGCGGGAAGTTGTAGTGGTGCATGTACCGACGAAACTCATCAGGGGTGATGGAGTCGATCTGCTGCTTCATGCGTGGCATGCCCAAGGTGGTCACGTTGACGACCTGGGTCTCTCCACGCTGGAACAGTGCCGAGCCGTGGGTCATCGGGAAAAGGTCGACTTGCGCCGACAGCGGACGAATCTCGGTCGAGGTCCGTCCGTCGATACGAATACCCTCGGCGGTGATGCGCTTACGCACGATCTTCTTGGTGATCGACTTGACGGCGGCCTTGACTTCGCTCAAGCGGTCCGCGAATTCGGGCAACTGCGCGACGATGTCCTTAGTGACCGCGTCGAGTGCTTCGTTGCGGGCCGTCTTGGTCGTGAACTTGTTCGCTTCGCCGAGGGCAGCTTCGCCGACTTCGCTCACGCGTGCCATGACGTCGTCCTGGTAGTCGGTGAAGACCTTGTACTCGATGGTCTTGATCTCGCCGCGCTGGGCGACGAAGTCGCGCACCAGCTCGCGCTGCAGATTGATCGCTTCGCGGATCCATAGCTTCGATGCCTCGAGTCCCGCGGCCAGCACTTCTTCGGACGACCTTGGGCGCGCCGTCGGCGTACATCTCGAAGGAACCCTCGGTACCGCCTGCTTCGACCATCATGATCGCGATGTCGGACTCCGACTGAGTCCTCCAGGGCGCGACCCGCGACCACTAGTTCGAACGTCGCGGCATCGCCCTCGGCGTAGGTGGGGTGCGGCGCCCACACGCCGTCAGTGGTGTAGGCCATGCGCACCGCGCCAATGGGACCCTCGAAGGGGATACCCGAGATCATCAAAGCGGCCGAAGCCGCGTTGATAGCCAGGATGTCATGCGGGATTCTCCTGGTCGGCGCTGAAAAACGGTGCCGACGACTTGGATCTCGTTGCGAAAACCCTTCGGGAACGAAGGACGCAGTGGACGGTCGATCAGGCGACAGATCAGTACGGCCTGGTCCGAGAGCTTGCCCTCGCGACGGAAGAACGAACCGGGGATCTTGCCGGCGGCGTAGGCCCGCTCCTCGATGTCGACCGTCAGCGGGAAGAAGTCGATGCCCTCGCGCACGTTGCGCGCAGCGGCGACCGTGGCGAGCAGGATGGTGTCGCCGATGCGGGCGAGGACCGCGCCGTCGGCGAGTTGGGCTAGGTGACCGGCTTCAAAACTCAGGGTCTTGTCGGTGCCCGTGATGGGACTACTTACGCGGATTGCGTCAGTCATGGATGTGCTCCTTATGCGGTTAGCAACACTCCGCCCGGATCCCAGTGAGCAACCGTCGCGTGACGCGACTGCTCTCCACTGGCCTCCGAGGGCTCGGATGTGTTGAACACGTCGACGGCGTCGACGTGGACCGGTTAGCGACGAATGCCGAGACGACCGATCAACTCGCGATAACGCTCCACGTTGCCGCGCTGCACGTAATCGAGCAGACGGCGACGTTGGCCGATGAGCTTCATCAGTCCGCGGCGGGTGTGATGATCACCCTTGTGAACCTTGAGGTGCTCGGTGAGGTGAGAGATCCGGTCCGTCAGGATCGCGATTTGGACTTCGGGCGAGCCCGTGTCCGTCGCGTGAGCCTGATAGTCCTTGATGATCTGCTGCTTCTCAGCCATAACGTTATTGCCTTATGAGTCGGGGGTCCCGTTGCGAGCCGCCAACGTGACGACCCACACGATCAGCGTCGCTGACCGAATATCTATCCTAGCAGGAGCCAGGCCCCGGGCGTGAATTTCTCGCAAGATCTCCCGACTCTGCTCGACGTCGAGGGCCATTTGGACAAGCAAATCTTCGACGGAGGTCGAAGGTGGCCTCCCCTCGCAGGCGTTCCAGAAACGCGACGTCGAGGACCTGCGCCGTAGAGGTCGCCCTCGAAATCGGTCAAGTGGACCTCGACCAGTAGCCGACCGTCCTCGTAGAACTGAGGACGCGTGCCCACCGAGACCGCGGCGCAGCGCCACGCGGCGCCCGACCACGCGCACCGCTGCTGCGTAGATGCCCCGAGCGGGCAACTTCTGACGGAGCTGCGACCTCGAGATTGGCCGTGGGAAAACCCAATTCGCGTCCCCGGGCGTCGCCGTGGACCACGCCACCGCGCAGAACGAAGGGGCGGCCGAGGACCTCGCGTGCGCCGATGACATCGCCCGCGGTCCAAGCTCGCACGCACGGCGGTCGAGCTATAACGCGCTGGCAGCGCCGTAGGTCGGTGACGTGTGGACTCGAAAGCCGTGGCGCTCCCCCTCGCGCACCAGCAGAGCGATGTCGCCCTCGCGGTCGCGACCGAAGTGAACGTCGTCCCCCACCACTAGATCCGTCGTCCCCAGATCGCCAACAAGCACCCGCTCGACGAATGACGCGGCGCACTCGCGCGCCGCAAACTCATTGAAATCAAGCACCCCGACCTGTTCGACACCCAGACGCTCGAGACCCTCGAGCCGCTGGTCGAGCGTCCCGATCAGTTCGCGGCGCGTTCGGCGCAGCCAGGACCAGTGCCGGATGGGGATCGAAGGTGACGATACTGGCCGTCGCTCGCTGCTGGGCCGCGAGGCGCACGACGTCGTTCGATCAGTGCTTGGTGTCCGAGGTGCAGCCCGTCGAAGACCCCGAAAGCCACTACACTGGGCCGCAACATTTCGGCGTCGAAGTTGCTGCGACTTCATTCGCTGCTGCCCCCGCGACGACATGACGATCTCGGGCTTCCACAGTTCGCCGCGGCGGCGCAGAATCCCCACCAGTTCGCCCGCGCCATCGAGCGCGGCGATCTCGTCGCTCGAGAAGGTCTGGTCGAGCGCGATGCGTTGGCCCATGCGCATCTTGGACCACGTCGCCGTCGATCCAGCGTGCACGACTCGAGACCCTCGACGAGTCGCACGGCGCCTGCAGCACCGACGTCGCACATCACCGAGCGGCGGCCAACTCTCGAGCGTATGAGCGTCGCGTACGTCATGGGTGCCGCTCGCGATGCGCCGAAGTGCCGTGAGGTGACCCACGGTTCCCAGCTTGCGGACCAGATCGCTCAGCAGGACCCGCACGTACGTCCCCACCGAACACGTCGACGTCGAAGTCCCAATCGCCGATCACCGTCGGCCGGCGAGATGCAAGTGACTCGATCACGATGTCGCGCGGAGCACGCTCGACCTCGATACCCTTCGCGGGCCAGTTGGTGCAGACGTCGTCCGCCTACCTTCAGTGCCGACACCATCGGTGGCATCTGGCACTGGGGACCGATCATCGACGGCAGCCAAGTCATTGACTTCCTCGAGGGACGTCAAGGGCACGCTCGACGTCGCCGACGACCTCGCCGTCGGCGTCGAGCGAATCGGTGGCGACCCCGAAGCGTACGGTGCCGGTGTAGCGCTTCGTCTGCGACTGGGCGAAGCGCAGGAGCGCGTCGACGGGCCGACGGCGATCACCAGCAGTCCCGTGGCCATGGGATCGAGCGTGCCGGCGTGGCCGATGCGGCGCTCGTTGAACAATCTTGCGAACGCGCGCGACCACGTCGTGGCTGGTCAGCCCGACCGGTTTGTCGATCAGCAGCAGGCCATTACTCGTCGTCATGGTGCTGACGGCGCAGGATGTCCTCGACCGCGTTGCCGCTGGCGATGGCCGGATCGGCCATGAAGGAGAGCTTGGGCGTGCGCTTGAGTCGGGTCTGCGCGTTGACCGAACCCTGGATCTGAGCGCGTCGCTCTTCGAGCGCCTCCGCGACGCACGTCGGGTCGAGCGAGTCGAGGAACACCATGGCCTGGCGCATGTCCGGGGTCGTCTCGACCCCGGTCACCGTCAAGAAATCCCAGACGCTCGTCGACGTCGCTCAGATCGCATCAACTCCTCGGAGATCACTTCGCGCAAGATCTGGTTGACCCGCGCGGATCGCGGATAGGGATGGTGACTCGAAGAATGGGCCATGGCTTAGGCCGTGCGCGGAATCTCGCGCTCTTCGAATGTCTCGATGATGTCGCCGTCCTTGAGGTCCTGGTAGTCGGAGAGACCGATACCGCACTCGAAACCAGCCTGCCACTTCACGCGCGTCGTCCTTGAAGCGGCGCAGCGACGTGATCGAGCCCTTCCAGATGATCGTTCCCTCGCGCAGGAATCGAACCTTCGAACCGCGGGTGATGACGCCCTCGCGTACGAAGCAACCCGCGATGGCGCCGATCTTGGGCACACGAAAGACTTCGCGGACCTCGGCTTCTCCGGTGACGACTTCTTCGAAGACCGGCGAGAGCAGGCCGAGCATGGCGGCTTCGATCTCTTCGATCAACTTGTAGATGATCTCGTAGGTGCGGATCTCCACGCCCTCGGACTCGGCCAATTCGCGGCTGCGTCGATCGGGGCGCACGTTGAAGCCGATGATCGTCGCGGTGGAGGCCTTGGCCAACTGCACGTCGTTCTCGGTGATGCCGCCCACGCCGCGGTGCACGATGACCAGCTTGACGTCGTCGCGTTCGAGCTTGCGCAGCGATTCGGTGCACGCCTCGAGCGAACCCTGGACGTCGGCCTTCAGCACGATGTTGAGCGTCGCGGTCTCGCCGCGCTGGATCTGCTCGAAGAGGTCCTCGAGGCGTGCACCCGACGCTGAGGCGACGGGCTGGTGGCCGACGAGGCGCGCGCGCTGCGCGCGCGCTTCGGCCAGGGAACGCGCGTTGCCCAAGTCCTGGGCCACGCGCATCTCGTCACCCGCGAAGGGAGGTTCGGAGAATCCGAGGATCTGCACCGGCGTCGAGGGACCGGCCGACTTGATCTGCTTACCCTGGTCGTTGATGAGGGCCTTGACCTTGCCGTAGGCGGCGCCGGCGACGACGGGGTCGCCTACTCGCAGCAGACCCTGTTGGACCATGACGGTCGCCACGGGACCGCGCCCGACTTCGAGGTTGGCCTCGAGCACGGTGCCCGTGGCGCGACCGGTCGGCCGCGCCGTCAGTTCGGCGAGTTCTGCCACTAAGCAGCACCTGCTCGAGGAGGTCGTCGATGCCCAGTGCCCTGGAGTGCGGAGATCTCCACGGTGATGGTGTCGCCGCCCCACTTCTCCGGCACCAGGCCGTGCTCGCTGATCTGTTGGAGCACGCGGTCAGGATTGGCGTCTTCCTTGTCAATCTTGTTGACGGCGACGATGATCGGCACGTCAGCCGCTTTGGCGTGATTGATCGCCTCGACGGTCTGGGGCATGACGCCGTCGTCGGCGGCAACCACGAGGATGACGATGTCGGTCACTTTGGCGCCCCGCGCGCGCATCGCGGTGAAGGCCTCGTGACCCGGCGTGTCGAGGAAGGCAATGGGCTTGCCCTGCCACTGCACTTGGTAGGCGCCGATGTGCTGGGTGATCCCACCGGCCTCGCCAGCGACCACGTTGGTCTTACGAATGCGGTCGAGCAGCTTCGTCTTGCCGTGGTCGACGTGACCCATCACGGTCACGACCGGCGGACGCGACGTAGCCTCGATCTCCTCGTCCATATCGTCTTCGTCGAAGAACGGGCCAGCAGAGCGGCCTCTTGCTGTTCGCCCGGGTCCACCAACTTGACCGACGGCACCCACTTCAGCGGCGTAAAGCTCGATCATGTCGTCGGTCAGATCCCTGCACCGCGGTGACGATCTCACCCTGGAGGAACAAGAAACGAATGATGTCAGCCGCCGAGCGATTGAGCTTGGGTCCGACGTCCTTGGCCGTCGAACCACGCTCGATGATGATGTCACCCTCGGGGACCGGCGCCGACTGACGGCTGCCAGGTAGTCATCTGGGTCGGCTCGAGCTCCTCGACGTTGCGGCGACGACGACGCGTGGTCTTGCGCTGCGAACCACGGGGTCCACCTCCTCCGCGACGGCGGGCCACCCCGGTTCGGTCCGGTGGCTGCCGCGCCGCCCGCGGTCGCTCCCGGGCGCGCTGCCGAAGCCGGTGCCGCCGCCGGGTCGTGATGGACCCCCGTGCGAGCGGGACCACCCGTTTGGGGTCCACGCGGACTCATTGGTCGTGGGCCACCCGTGCCGGTGGGACGACGAGGAGGGCCCGCCCGGGCCACCGGGACGACGCATGCCCGGCGGCGGCGGAATAGGGCGACCCGACGGGCTGATCGGACGTCCCGGGGGCGGCGGGATCGGGCGGCCGGTGGCACTGAGCGGCGGGCGAGTAGGCGCATCGGGCGTCTCACTCGCTTCACCCGTCGTCGGCCGCTGGGTGGGGCGAATCGTCGTCGGGCCTTCGCTCGGCGTCACACGTGCCACGACGGGCTTGGGCGCGGGCGGCCGGCGACTGCGCACCACTCGCGGGCGCTTCGGCTACGGGTGCGGGCGCCGTGTACGGTCGACGCCGCGACCGAGGCACGCACGCTGTCGGCGCGGCGCCGCACCTGCGATGCGGGAGCGGGCGGTGTCAATCGTCGCGCATCGACGCCTCGGGTGTCGTTGCGCCGTGACGGGTGGACTTGCGCCTTCGCGGCCTCTTCGGGGGCGACTTCGCGTCGCAGTCCCTCGGCGTCGGCTTTGCGACGGATGCGGTCCGCCTGGGCGTCCTCTATCGAGGCGGAGGGGCTCGACGCGCCAATGCCCAGTGTCTGGGCGAGCGCGAGCAACTCCTTGCTCGTTAGACCGAGCTCCTTTGAGAGCTCGTGTACCCGGATCTTCTTCTGCGCCAAAACATTCCCTTGATTCGTGTGCCCGCAGTCCGCGAGCACAGTTCTCTATTCTTCCACAACTACAACCATTTTCGAGCGTTTCGCCACTTCGCCGCAACGCCACTGCGTCAATCTCACTCAGAGAACAACGCAAGGCTCGCGACGCGTGAGCCGAATTGACCCGCGCCCCGCACTCCCCTTCGCGGCACCACCACACGCCTCGTCCGGCTCCTCGTCCGAGGTACCAGTCCCCCTCGGACGACCGACCCGCACGTTGCAAATCGGCCTCCTCGCGGCGCTGACGGCAGACCACGCAGGTCCGGACCGGGGTTATGCCTCGTCCTCCGTGACGTCGACTTCCAGAATTTCCAGCTCGGCACCACCTTCGTCCATGACGACGACTTCCTCTATGTGTACCTCGTGACCTTCGTCGTCTCGCACGACGTTGGTGGTCTCTTCGACCAGGTGACGCCGTCGGTGAAGGCTTCGGTCACGGGCTCGCCGTCGTGGGCGTGCGGCTCGTGCACCTGCACGACCGTCTCGTCGACGACGACGCCTTCTTCGGTCCAGACCTCTTCGACGACCTCGTCCTCGACCCTCGTTCTCCGAGCGGATGTCGATGCGCCAACCAGTCAGACGTGCGGCGAGGCGCGCGTTCTGGCCTTCCTTGCCGATCGCCAGCGAGAGCTGCTGGTCGTGAACGATGACCGTGGCGATGCCCTCTTCCTCGTTGAGTTGGACTTCGCGCACGCGCGCGGGCTGCCAGAGCCGCCTGGATGAACTGAATCGGGATCATCGCTGTAGGGCACGACGTCGATGCGCTCGATGCGAAGTTCGTTGGTAATGTTGCGTACTCGCGATCCGCGCGCGCCGACGCACGCGCCCACCGGATCGACCATGTTGTCGTTCGAGGCGACCGCGATCTTGGAACGATGACCCGGTTCGCGCGCCAGTGCCTTGATCTCGACGATGCCGTTGGCGATCTCGGGAACCTCGATCTCGAACAGTTTGGCGACTAGCGCCGGGTGCGTACGGCTCACGACGATCTGGGGACCCTTGTTGGTCTTGCGCACCTCGACGATGTAGACCTTGACCCGCGCGCCGTGCTCGTATCGTCTCGAAGGCGATCTGCTCGGCCTGGGGCAACAGGGCCTCGACACGGCCGAGGTCCAAGAGGGTGTAGCGGTTGTCGTTCTGCTGGACGGTGCCCGAGACGATGTCGCCCTCGCGATTGGCGAACTCCTCGTACATCTGGCGACGCTGGATGTCGCGGATCAACTGCATCAGGACTTGCTTGGCCGTCTGGGCGGCGATGCGGCCGAAGTCCTCGGGCGTCGCGTCCCACTCGCGGGTGACGTTGCCTTCGAGGTCGAGTTCGAGGCCCCACACCTTGATCTCGCCGGTCTCGGGGTTGATCTCCACTTCCGCGTCCTCCGCAGAGTCGGGACGCCGCTTGTAGGCGGCTAGCAGGGCGTTGGCCAGGGCGATCAGCAATTCCCCTTCGTCGATGTTCTGGTCACGTGCAATCTGTCCGAGGGCTTCTAAAAATTCGAAATTTGCCATGTCTTAGCCTTTCTTGCTCGTCGTTGAGGAGGGTTTGCCCCGTGAGGGCGAAGGCTTGGCCTCGCCGCCCCACTTGAAAGACCGTGCGCGCGCGCTCGAGTCGAGGTCGATGCGCGACTTCCACTTCGCCGGCGGACTTGTCGGCGAGGGTCACGGTATTGTCCGACGACTTTGAGCAGAGGGCCCTCCAGACGTCGGGTGGGCTGCCCCTCGCGCTGTTCACGCAAGGTCACCACCTCGCCCAGGGCCGAACGAAAATGCTCGACCGTACGCAGACGACGTTCGAGCCCGGGACTCGACACGTCCAGAGTGAAACGACCCGGGATGGGGTCGTTGAGATCGAGCCACTCCGAAATGGCTCGATTTGCCTTGGTCAGCGACTCTAAGTCCACGCCACCGGCTTTGCTCACGGTGACGTTCAGGGTACCTTTGGCGAGCTCGAGGTCGTATAGAGTCCAGACCGAGACTGGATAGGAGCGAGCGCAATGGGGTCTCCAAATCCATGCCTCTCCTCTCTATGCCACCAGCGTTCGGACAAAGAAAAAGCGCGGGCCCGAGGCCCGCGCTTAAACGAGTCCAAACGTCCTGAGCGGACTGTCGGCTTCAATTGTAGCAGTTTGCCCCGTGAGAGACAACCGCCCTCACCGCGCCGTCAGCCAGTCCTTAAACATCCTCTGACGAGGAGAAAGTCTTAGTACGACTTGGCGATTATGGCGACAAGTCCCTCTTCGAGTTCGTTCTCGGGGATTGACCCGTCAGCGCGCTGTAGACAGCGCACGGTCATCGCCTCCGTCTTTAGCCGTGCCTCGCCGTCGTCGCCCACCAAGTCCCAGGCCAGGCGCGCAAAACCGCTGTTGGGCGGCTGCAATAGCCTCGTCCAGATTCGTGACGTCGTGGGTGCGCGCGTCACGAAACGACATGGCCGCTGCGTACATATCGCTTTGAATCTCATCGGCCAATCGCTGCACCGCTGCGACGACGCCATCCAAGGGAACCGCGAACTTCTCTCCCGTGTCTCGACGCACGACCGTCACCAAACCCTGGGCCAGGTCGCGCGGACCGACCTCGACGCGCACCGGCACGCCCTTCATCTCCCAGTCGGTGACTCGCCGGCCAAAACTGCCGCGCCGACCATCGTCGATCTGCGTTCGCAGGCCGTGGGCGGCTCAAGGCGTCGTTGAGTCGTTCGACAGGCTGCGAGCACGTCGTCATCCTCGCGCACCGCGACGACGACCACCTGCCAGGGCGCGACCGCCGGTGGAAGCACGAGCCCGTTGTCGTCGCCGTGCGCCATGATGAGTCCACCCACCAGGCGGGTGGAGGCCCCCCACGACGTGGTGAAGCACAATTGCGCCTGTCCCTCCTCGCTCTGGTAGTAGATGTCGAAGGCCCGTGCGAAGTTCTGGCCCAATTCGTGCGAAGTTGCCATCTGCAGCGCCTTGCCGTCACGCATCATTCCTTCACAGGTCATCGTGTTGGTCGCGCCCGCGAATCGCTCGCTCGGCGGCTTGATGCCGAGGAACGTCGGGACCGCGAGCACCTTCTCCAAGAAGTCGTTGTACACCTCAAGGTGGATCCTCATGGCGTATGCCGTTGCGTCCGCGGCACTGGCGTGAGCGGTGTGACCCTCCTGCCAAAGGAATTCCGAAGAGCGCAGGAAGAGGCGTGGGCGCAGTTCCCATCGCACCACGTTGGCCCACTGGTTGAGCAAAAGGGGAAGATCGCGGTAACTCTGGATCCATTTGGCCATGAATTCGCCGATCACCGTCTCCGAAGTCGGCCGCACGACGATGGGTTCGGCGAGCTTTTCGCCACCGGCGTGGGTCACGACGGCGAGTTCGGGGCTGAAACCCTCCACGTGCTCGGCTTCCTTCGAGAGATAACTCTCAGGAATGAAGAGCGGGAAGTAGGCGTTCTGCGCACCAGCGCCCTTGATGCGCTCATCGATGGCGGACTGGATACGTTCCCAAATCGCGTAGCCGTAGGGTCGGATGACCATGGTGCCGCGCACCGGTCCGTTATCGGCCATCTCCGCTTTAGCAACAACGTCCTGGTACCACTTGGGAAAATCTTCGCTCTGCGGGGTCAAAACACTCGGGCTGGCCACGAATCTCCTCTTCGACGTGGAACGAGCCTAGTAAATCAACGCTGACACCAAGGATTGACTACTCGCCGCGGCGGCGAATGCGCTCGATCACCTGAGTCGTGTTGTTGGCGTCGGCCCCTTTGGCGTCGAGCAGTTCGGCGCGATCCGCGGCGGCAGCGGCCTCCGCTGATTCGTCGCGAGCCGCGAATCGGGCCTCTATACCCTCTTTGGCGATCTTCTGGGCCTCCTCGACGAGAGCCTCAACCATCTCATCTTCGGGTACCACGCGGATGATCTGACCACGAATGAAGAGGTGGCCGCGATGCTTGCCCGCGGCGATGCCGAGATCGGCGTGACGGGCTTCGCCCGGACCGTTGACGACGCAACCCATAACGGCCACCTGAATCGGTATGTCCAGGGCCGCCAACGCGATCTGTGCCTCGTTCGCCACCTTAATGACGTCCACTTCGGCGCGCCCGCAACTCGGGCACGATATGAGGTCCAGCCCCGTTCGCTCGCGCAGTCCCAACACCTCCAGGAGCTGTCGACCAGCCTTCGCCTCCTCGACGGGGTCAGCGGTGAGCGAATAGCGCAAGGTATCGCCAATGCCTTCGGCGAGCAAGGTGGCGATCCCAGCCGTGCACTTCAAGAGCCCACCGGGAAGCGGTCCAGCCTCAGTCACGCCCAAGTGCAACGGGTAATCAAAGGTCTCCGAGGCCAGGCGGTATGCGGCGATCATCGTGGCCACCGACGACGCCTTGACCGAGATCTTCACGTCGTCAAAACCGACCTCTTGGAAATATGCCAACTCGAGTCGGGCCGATTCCACCAGGGCCTCGGGCGTCGCTCCGCCGAAGCGCTCGTAGATGTCCGGATGCAAACTGCCCGCATTGACCCCGATGCGAATCGGCACACCACGGTCCTTCGCCTCGGTGGCCACTAGCTTGATCTCCTCGGGTTTGCGCAGATTTCCCGGGTTCAGTCGCAGTCCGTGTACGCCGGCCTCGAGAGCCGCGAGGGCCATCTCGACGTGAAAGTGGATATCAGCGACGATGGGCACCGGCGATCGCGGCACGATCTGCGCGAGTCCCTCGGCGGCGGCGCGTTCATTGCAGGTGCAGCGCACGATATCCGCCCCGGCGCCGGCGAGCGCGTAGATCTGAGCGAGGGTCCCCTCGACATCGGCGGTCTTAGTCGTCGTCATCGACTGGATCGAAATAGGCGCGTCACCGCCGACCTTTACCGAGCCGACCGAGATCTGGCGCGTGAGACGACGGGGCGAAAGAGAACTGGCAGTGACATCCACCCCACCATTCTGCCGTGCCCAGCGTGAGCCGCGTTCACTTAATGGAAAGGATTGGCGATCGGGTAGGCAATATCGAGATACAGCGTGCTGGCGAAGAGCACCAGCAAGACGCCAACGAAGGCGAAAACGACCGGTGTCAACTTGTTGATGTCAGCCTGGTACGGTTCGACACCTCGCCGACGCAACCGCTCGTACGTCGCGATAGCGACGTAGCCACCGTCCAGTGGCAACATCGGCAACATGTTCATCAATCCCACGAAGATGTTCAACGTGATCAAGATCGTGAAGAACACGGGAACGTTGGACTGCGCGGCCTGGTCCGCCAGTCGCACGACTCCGACGATCGAGACTGGTCGGGTCGTCTGCGACGACCGTGGACTTAGCGGCGGCCGGTGTGGTCACCTGGTGAAAGAGCGTGGAGAACTCCCCGGGAGAGAACACGTGCACCAGGGAATGGGCCGCTTGGTTGATCGTTGATCCCACCGTCTGGACGGATTCGGGTATGGCTCGCAACCAGCCGGTGTAGACGGTTGGGTTGGTCAGATGAATGCCGAGTAATCCGACCGGTGTCGTGCCGGTGACCTCGGGCTTACCGTTCAACAGAACCGTGCGTCCGTCCACGGGCGTAGCGTGCAGCGTCACGTCATGTGCCCCGCGCAGGACCACGATGGAGATCGATCGATTTGCATTCGAGTGGATCAGCGTCGTGAGTTCATTGGCCCCCGTAACTCGGTGACCGTTGATCGACACGATTTCGTCGCCGATTTTCAGTGCCCGCGATTTGAGCTGCGTTGAGTGAATGACCTTGCCACGTGGTGAAGCCGTCGACGCTGACCCGCTGAGGATCGGCGTGTCCGACGAAGACGAGGGCCGCGTAAGCGATCACCAGGGCCATCACCACGTGCATCAATGAACCCGCCGAAGCGAAGAGCACCTTGCGCGGGTAACGACGCCGAACGGTAGGTCCGCGACTCCTCCTCGGGCTCGATCTCGTCGTACCAGGTCATGCCCGGCACCTTCACGTAGCCCCCGAGCAGCAGAGCGCGAATGCCGTAGCGCGTCTCGCCTCGAGTGGTCGACCAGAGCACCGGTCCGAAGCCGACGAAGAAGTCGGTCACCTTCATGCCGGAGCGTTTGGCGGTGATGAAGTGACCGAACTCGTGGCCCATCACCATGCGCGATGACCAGGAAGAGGACGAGGGGCAAGCGCCCAACCCCAGAGCCAGGTGAGCAGGCCAACCACCGCGATCGATCCCACCAGCAGTGAGGATACCGAGGTGAGCGACGACGTCCGACTTTCTATCACGAGGGCAGATTACCGTGCGTGATTCGCCGGGCCTGCGCGTCGTTGGCGATGACGGCGTCGAGACTCGATCAAGGGGTCATCCACGTAGTCGTCCATCGTTCGCGCGACCAGGGGCACGATGTCCCCCCACTCGATGCGATCATCAAGGAACGCCTCGACGCAGACCTCGTTGGCCGCTGACAGCCACGCGGGGGCCGCTCCGCCGCGTCGCGCCGCGGCGTAGGCCAGGTCGAGCGCTGGAAATGCAGCGCGATCAGGCGGTTCGAAAGTCCAGAGTGCAGTGCGGTGCGAGAAGTCGAGCTGTCCCCAGTGGTGCGCCAGGCGCTCGGGGGAACCCAGACAGTATGCGATCGGCAGGCGCATGTCGGGGCGCGAGAGCTGGGCCAGCACCGAGCCGTCGACGTACTCCACCATCGAGTGCACGATCGACTGCGGATGCACCACGACGTCGATGCGGTCGACCTCGATACCAAAGAGCGCCGAGGCTTCGAGCACCTCAAGTCCCTTGTTCATCAGCGTCGAAGAGTCGATCGTGATCTTGGGTCCCATCGTCCACGTGGGGTGCGCGAGACGCGTCGGATCTTGGTCACCGTCGCCCAGCCGTTCCTTATCGCCAGCCACGAAATGGTCCCCCCGAGGCAGTCAGGAGGAGTCGCGCCACGTCGGGGTGCCCCGGCTCCGATGAACCCGCCAGGCACTGGTGGATCGCGCAGTGTTCGGAATCGACGGGCAGAATCTCTGCCCCCGGTGTACGACGCGGCCTTCGCCACGACTGGTGCGGCTGCGATGAGGGACTCCTTGTTCGCCAACGCCAGTCGCGCGCCAGCTTCGAGCGTCGCCAGAGTGACGGGAAGGCCAGCGAAACCCATAACGGCGTTAACGACCACGTCGGCGCCGGCGCAGAGTTCGCGCAGGCCCTCTCGACCCACCACGATGTCAACGGTGGCCGACACCAGATCGAGACAGGCGTCGCCGATCTGTCTCGTCGACCACACCGACGCCGCGAACGCCGAACTCATTGACGATCGCGGCGAGTTCCTCGATGCGCCGTCCGCCGGATAGGGCGACGAGTTCGAAGCGGTCGGGCTCGCGACGCAGAACGTCGAGGGTCTGTGTGCCAATGGAACCGGTCGCGCCCATCAGCGCCACGCGGGTGCGCGAGGCCGTCATCGTTAGCTCAGTGAGAGCAGGTGGGTCATGAAGTACATCGTGGGCAGCGCGAAAAGCAGCCCGTCGACGCGGTCCAGCATGCCCCCGTGGCCGGGCAGGAGGTGCCCGAGGTCCTTGACGCCCAGCGTGCGCTTGAACATTGACTCGAAGAGATCGCCCATCGGCACCACGACTGAGATGGCCACGGCGCACTCCAGCCCGTGCGTCATCGTCCACGGGTGAATCAGCGGCAGGACTAGGGCACCGACCAGCAACGTCAGAATCGTCCCGCCGACCGTGCCCTCGATGGTCTTGTTGGGCGACAAGCGCGAGTTGAGCGGTCGATTGCCGAGCCAGCGACCGATGAAGAGTGCGCCCGAATCGTTGGCCACGGTCGAGCAGCATCGCCCCCAGGACGTACGCGAGTCCGTGTTGTTCGCGAAATGTGTGGGGAGAAACCATCACCAGCGCGAAGGAACCCAGCACCCCGACCCAGGCGAAGACGAAGATCGTCGCCCCGAGGCCGTCGATCACGTCGATCATCTTCTCGGCGTTGAGGTACCAGACGAAGGAGAACATCATGAGCAACGCTGTCACCACGCCCACGGCGACCGAAGCCCTTCTCGTAGACCGCGACGCCCAGTGTCACGACCGCCACCAGACCCGAGGATCGTCGCCGGGATGCGCACCCACCGAGCGAAAGCCCGCGAAGGCCTCGCCCGCGGCGAGCGCGAGCGGCGCACCATGACGAGCACGCGGTAGGTGCCGCGCCGAGGTAGAAGATCACCGAGGACGACGACGGCCAGCACGATCCCGGTGAAGGTCGCCACCGAGACACTGCGCGAGGAGCCTTGGCGCACGGCGCGTCCCGAGAGCAGGTCTTCGCGATGGGTGCGTCGGGTGCGCAGTGCGCGCACGGGTTCGGGCCGCGGCGACTCGTCGAGGATCTCCTCGTCGGCGACGATCGGGCTCAGCGATGAACTCCCAGGGGCGCAGGTCCTCGTCGACCTTGTCACTGGCGAGAGCGAGGCGTCGAACTGGTCCTCGTGGGCGACCCAGTCGGCTTCACCCTCGCGCCAGGCCGGGTGCGGGGATCGCGGCCCAGGGATCAACGGCGTCGGCCGCTTCGCGCGCGACCACGATGGGGACCTGGCCCGTCGGGGCGTCGGTCCAGTGCGGCAGCAGTGTCGTCGGGGTCGACAAGGGCGACGTCGTCGACCACCTCGCCGGCGACGTCGGCGCCCGTGATCGTGACCCGCGGGTCGCTCGCGCTCACCACCGGAACTTCGCCGGTCGGCGTACGTCGAATAGGTCGTCGTCGTCAGACTTCAAGTAAGCTCCTGCTCCTTGTGCGAGAGGAGCGCGTCGACCACCGCCACCTCGTCCTGGGTCATCTTGTCGAGAACCTTCTCGAGGCGCTCGATCTCATCCTTCGAGAGTCCCTGCTCCTTCTCGAGGGTCTCGAGCTCCTGGCGCGCGTGACGACGCACCCCGCGCAGCGCCACCTTGCCCTCTTCGGCCTTGGTCTTGACGATCTTCACGAAGGACTTGCGTCGCTCCTCGGTGAGCGCGGGGAACGAGAGTCGGATGACGACGCCGTCGTTGGAGGGATTGAGTCCGAGGTCCGCGTTGGAGATGGCCTTCTCGATGGCGGCCATCGCACCCTTGTCGAAGGGCGAGACCACCAGCAGGCGCGGTTCGGGCACCGAGAAGTTGGCGAGCTGCTTCGAGCGGCGTCTCGGCGCCGTAGTAGTCGACCAGAAGGTTCTCGACCAGTGAGGAGCGACGCACGACCGGTTCGCACGTTGGCGAACTCGACCTTCACGTGATCGATCGCCTTGGCCATGCGCTCACGCGTATCGTCCATCACCAGTTCGACGAGTTCGTTATCCATTAGTTCACCAGCGTACCGACCGCGTCACCGTTGAGGGCGCGATCCAGGTTCCCGTCGGCCATCAGGTCAAAGACCCGAATAGGGATTGCGTTGTCCTTGCAGAAGGTGATGGCCGTCATGTCCATGACCCGCAGGTCGCGCGCGATGACCTCGTCGAAGGAGACGACGTCGAACTTGGTGGCCGCCGCGTTCTGACGCGGATCTTCGCTGTACACGCCATCGACTCCCCCGTGGGTTCCTTTAAGCACCATATCGGCCTCGATCTCGGCGGCGCGTTGCACCGCCGGCAGTATCGGTCGTGAAATAGGGATTACCCATGCCGGCGGCGAAAATGACGACACGGCCCTTTTCGAGGTGGCGCACGGCGCGACGGCGAATGTAGGGCTCGGCGACCTGGTCCATGCCGATCGCGGACATCACCCGCGTCGCTCGCCCGTGCGCCTCGATCGCGTCCTGGAGGGCGAGCGCGTTGATCACGGTGCCGAGCATGCCCATGATGTCGGAGTTGGCACGGTTCATTCCGGCCATCGCGCCGGTCGCGCCACGCCAGATATTGCCGCCACCTACGACAACCGCTAGTTCGAGACCTCCGCGCGCCATCGCGCCGGCGATGACGGTAGCGAGGAAGTCAACGGTAGAAGCATCGATGGTCTCATCGCTGGCCGAGGAGGCGAGCGCCTCTCCCGACAGCTTCAAGACCACGCGACGCACGCGCTATCCCCCGATGACCACTTGGGCGTACGCGGTGATAGTCGCGTCGCCGAGGAATTGGGCGATCGCTCTGCTTCTCGTCCTTGGCGTAGGTCTGCTCGAGCAGGACGCGCTCCTTGAACCAGCCATTGAGGCGTCCCTCGATGATCTTGGGCAGCGCGGCGGCGGGCTTACCCTCGTTGAGGGAGATCTCCTCCACCGTCTTGCGCTCGGCGTCGATCTCGGCGGCGGGCACGTCCTCGCGACGCAGGTAGAGTGGCTTCGCGAAGGCGATGTGAACTGCGATTTCGTGAGCGAGCTCCTCGTTGCCGCCCTTGACCACGACGATCACCGCGTTGCGGCCCTTGTTCTGATGGTTGTAGGTATCGACGACTTCGCCCTCACCGGCCACGACGCGATAGACGCGACCCACGGAGATGTTCTCCTTGAGCGTCGTCAGCATCGTCTCGATCTGGTCCTGGAATTGAGCGACGGCGCCCTCGCCCTCGGCGCACACGCGCGCGGCCATCTCGTCCACGAGCGAGGTGAAATCGTCGGACTTCGCGGCGAAATCAGTCTCGCAACGAAGTTCGACCATGGCAGCGACATTGCCGTCGCGCACCACGGCGACGGAACCCTCGCCAGCCTCACGATCGGCACGCTTGGCGGCCGAGGCCAGACCCTGGACCCGCAGCCACTGCGTCGCTGCCTCCATGTCGCCGTCGTTGGCCTCGAGGGCCTTCTTCGCGTCCATCATTCCCACACCAGTGGCCTGGCGCAGGGTCATTACGTCCTTAGCGGTGATTGACACCTTGACATCTCCTCTTGTCTTCTGGGCTACTACTTAAGCGGTGGCGGTGACTTCGTCGGCGACATCGGTCGTCGGGGCAACTTCGGTCCGCCGAGGCAACTTCGCTGACTGGAGCGACGACATCAGCAACGGGTGCCGCAGCGACTGGGGCGGCAGCGGCGGCGGCGGCGGCCCTGGTGGCCGCGGGGCGATTGGCACGGATGAAACGACCTTCGGTCACGGCGTCGGCGATCAGCCGGCACAGCAATGCCCCCGACCGAATGGCGTCGTCGTTACCGGGAATCACGTAGTCGATGACGTCGGGGTCACAGTTGGTGTCCACCACCGCAACCACCGGCAGACCGAGCTTGCGCGCTTCGGTCACAGCGATGTGCTCCTTCTTGGTGTCGATGACGAAGATGGCGTCGGGCACGCGGTCCAGGTTTGCGATACCCGAGAGGTTGCGGTCCAGCTTCTCCAGTTCACGACTGTGGCGAAGCGCTTCGCGCTTGGGCATGCCTTCGAAGTCACCGGCACGTTGCATGGCGCGCAGTTCGATCATGCGCTTCACGCGCCCGGCCACGGTCGAGAAGTTGGTCAGCATTCCACCCAACCAACGCTGGTTCACGAAGGGCATGCCGCAGGCATTGGCGTAGTCCGCTATCGGACCCTGAGTCTGCTTCTTGGTGCCCACGAAGAGGATGATGCCACCCTCGGCGACAAGGTCGCGCACGTAGGCGTAACTCTGCTCGATGCCCGCGAGGGTCTTGCGAAGGTCGATCAAGTAGATGCCGTTGCGCTCTCCGAGGATGAAGCGACGCATCTTGGGGTTCCAACGACGGGTCTGGTGTCCGAAGTGGACTCCGGAGTCGAGGAGTTCTTGCAAAGTGACGAGGGCCACGAAATATCCTTCCGTTCGGTTGATCAACCGCGAAGTGCACTCCGAGGAGCGACCGTACGAAACTACGCGGTGTGTCTGCACTCTCCCACCCTGGGAGAGCCAAACCAGTGTAGTCGAATCCAACTGTCACCCGAAGTGTCGCCAAGTCAGTGGCGAGAAGACGTCAACCCCGCGGATGCGTCTCGTGGTGAATCTTCTGTAGGTCGCGACTTAGACACGTGGGTGTAGATCTGGGTGGTGGTCAGACTCTCGTGGCCCAAGAGCTCCTGGACCACGCGCAAGTCCGCTCCCCCTTCGAGCAAGTGGGTGGCGTAGGTGTGACGCAGGGCGTGCGGGTGGACGTGGCCCAGGGCCAGGCGTTTGTCCAGGAGACGCCGAACGTCGCGTGGACCCATGCGCGCACCACGGCGATTGAGAAAAAGTGCTGCGTCGGGTGACACGTCGGTGAGTAGTCGAGATCGCACTTCGTTGCCACTTTTGAAGAGCCCGCCAACCGGCCGCGTGAAGGGGTACGATTCGCTCCTTGCGACCCTTACCCATGACCCGCAACAAACCTTGGCGTTCGTCTAGGCTCGCGCGGTTGAGGTCGCAGAGCTCCGAGACACGAAGTCCGGCCCCGTAGAGGACTTCGCACACCGCGCGGTCGCGTCGCGCCCAGGGGTCGTCGCCCCAGTCCTTATCGAGAAGTTCGTCCAGTTGCGCACGACCCACGATCTCGGGCAACGTCGAGTGCGGCTTGGGCGCTCGAGATTCGCGCGGCCGGATTGTCCAACACCACGCCGCGTTCGAGGGCCCAGGCGAAATATCGACGCAACGAGGCTCGCCGACGGGCGATCGACGTTCGTTCGTCTCCGCCCGCGGTCATGTCGGCCAAGTAGGCGCGTAGGGTCTGGCGCGTAACGTCTCGCGGGTCAGCCACGCCACGCTCGTGGGCCCACGCTACGAAACGGCCGAGATCACTTCGATAAGCCCGCAAGGTCGCCGCTGATCGGTCGAGGGCCCGTAGCGACACGACAAACTCCTCGACACTCCATGACGCGCCACCGTCTGGGTCGACAATGTTTGCTCCCACCCAACCAAGGCTAGTCGACCGCGGCGACGCGCAACAGGTTGCTCACTAGTGTGGAGAAATAGGGCAAGGAGGACCAGTGTCGCGGATTTTGATCGTCGAGGACGATGAACACATCCGCACCGCGCTGCGACTGATGTTTCGCGGCGAGGGTTACGACGTGGACGACGCCTCCAATGGCGAAGACGGCGTAGCGATGTTCGAGAAGCGCAACGCCGACGTCGCGATCGTCGATCTCATGTTGCCCGGCATGTCGGGATTCGAGACCTGCGTGGCGCTACGCGAACGATCGACATACCCATCGTGATCGTCTCGGCGCGCGACGACACGTCAGACGTCGTTCGTGGCCTCGAGTCGGGTGCCGACGACTACGTCACCAAACCCTTCGTGCCCCTGGAACTCCTGGCCCGGGTGCGCGCGCATCTGCGACGTCGGCCCGACTCGGCCGCCCGGGCCTTTCACATCGGTGAGTTGCACGTGATTCCCGACGAGGGCGTCGTGCGCCACGCCGACGGTACCGAACTGCACCTCACGTCGACTGAGTTCCGACTGCTGGTCGACCTGGCCAAAGTCAACGGCAAAGTACTTTCACGCGAGGATCTTCTCGAGCGCGTATGGGGCTACGACTACTTCGGCGATAGTCGGCTGGTCGACGTGCACGTACGACGACTGCGCATGAAGATCGAGCCCGATCCCGCGGTGCCCGTGCACCTGTTGACCGTCCGTGGTGCGGGGTACAAGTTGGTGCTCTAGTGCGCAGTCGAAGTCTGCGACTGCGACTCATCCTCATCTTCGGACTCGGCACGTTGTTGCTGAGTTCGCTCCTGGGCACGCTCACCTTCTTCGGCGTGCGACACGTCTTGATCAGCCAGCAGCAACAGACCGATCTGCAGCAGAGTTACGTCAACGCCGCGCTGATTCGCAATACCCTCTACACCGCGCCGCTCACTCTGACCAACGAAGTGAATTCGATCGAACAGTCCGCCGACTCGATCCTGTTACTCAACATCCATGGACAGTGGCAGACCATCAACGCCCAGGTTCCCTTCGTCGATGTATCGGCGGCGGCGATTCGCGCGACCGCGCAGGGTCACGTCACCACCGAAACGCGCATGGTGCAATCGAACCTCGACTACGTGGTGGGCATTCCGATCCCCGCGGTGCAGACGCAGGTCTTCGAGATCTGGCAACTCGGCGGCCTCGAGCACAATATGCGCGTGCTGCTCATCATCATTGGCTCGGCGGCCCTCCTCACCACAATCCTTGGCGCGGGCGGCGGCGTCTGGGTATCTCGACG
The DNA here is from genome assembly GCA_963734655.1 of uncultured Acidimicrobiaceae bacterium. Classification (GTDB taxonomy): domain Bacteria; phylum Actinomycetota; class Acidimicrobiia; order Acidimicrobiales; family RAAP-2; genus RAAP-2. The sequence continues at coordinate 355,639 of CAVTHY010000003.1, forward strand.
TACCCTACGACCCCTCGTCGTCGTCTCGGACACCGCCGCGCGCATCGCCGGGGGCGACTTCGCCACCCGTCTTCCCACCACGCACGCCGGCTCCGAAGTGGAACAGTTGACCGAATCTTTCAACACCATGGTCAACCAACTCGTGACCAAACTCGAGCGTGACGCGCGCTTCGCGAGCGACGTGAGCCACGAATTGCGCTCACCCTTGACGGCGCTGGCGATGTCGGCCTCGGTCCTGGAACAGCATCGCGAGGAACTCGCCCCCGCCGCGCAGCAAAGCCTCACGATGCTGAGCGCTGAGATCCAGGTGTTCCAAGGTCTCATTGAAGACCTCATCGAACTCTCGCGCTCCGACGCGGGCGCGAACTCGCTATCCCTCGAGGTCATCCCCATCGCCGAACTGACGCGCCAAGCGGTACGTTCCGTGACTCGGCGTTTTGGCGGGCCCGAACCCCTCGTCGAGGTCGCACCGGAACTCGAAGAGGCACGAGTGTTGGTGGATCGTCGGCGCTTCGAGCGCATCATCGCGAACCTCATGGATAACGCTCAGCGCTACGCCGGTGGGACCACAGCCGTGCGCCTCGAAGCGAGGGGCACGAACGTCGAACTCAACGTCGACGACGCCGGGCTGGGAATCAGCCGAAGCCGAACGAGACCACGTCTTCGAACGTTTCTACCGTGGACGCGCCGCCCACGACCGTAGTGTGGTGCGTGGCACGGGACTCGGCTTGGCGCTAGTGCAGCGAGCACGTCAAGTCCCTCGACGGGGAGATCCGCGCAACGGCAAGTCCCGAGGGTGGCGCTCGACTCCAAATCGAACTGCCACTCGTGGAGTTCCCCTCATGAGGCACCTGCGTCGACTCCTCGTGCTCGTCGCGTGCGCCGTCACCTTAAGTGGGTGCACCCTGGTCTCCACGTCTTCCTCACCCACGTTGGTGGACCCCAACAACGTGCCACTGGGGCTCCTCGAGCCCACGATCCCCTTCACTGATTTCGCCCAGGTGCACTTCGTCACCCGTCAGGTCTACATGGTCAATCATTCCCAACACGTGATCGGGGTCGGTCGACTCGTCACGTCGCCGCCGACGCTGGCCCAGGTAATGCACTACGTGCCCCTCGGCCCCACGGCCACCGAGCAGGCACGAGGAATCACCACGGAGATTCCGTCGACCCTGGTCGTCAACCAAGCCAACATGCCCACCGACGACGGCATCGCACTCGTCGATGTGAGTACGTCGCTCCAACAGCTCGCACCCGACGCACGGCGACTCGCGGTGGCTCAGTTGCTCTTCACCGCTGTGGCAATGGGCGCGACCACCGGCATCAGGATCTCCGTCAACCAAACGCCATTCGTACTGCCCCTGGCCAACGGCACGAGCGTTTCACTGATTACGCCTGCTGATCTGGCTTATTTGAAATAGCCTTAGCGCTGGTGGGCCGGGCGAAACGCCGGCGCCGCACTCCAGAGGTGCTCCAGGTCGTAGTAATCACGCGTCTCGAGGTCAAAAATGTGAACAATGACATCGCCATAGTCGAGGGCAATCCATTCGGCCGTCGTCCATCCTTCGACACGGGTCGGTTTCACGCCCAGGGCCAGGTACACCCGCCGCTCGATCTCTTCGGCAATGGAGCGCACCTGTCGATCGTTTCGCCCCGCCGCGATTACTAGGGAATCGAACGAGTCCACGAAATCACGCAGGTCGAGTACTACGGTGTCAATGCTCAGTTTCTCGTCGGCACCTTCAATGACGGCGTCAATCATGGCGGAAACATATTCATCTTGCGGGCCGCGGACCGAACCGCCGCTCGTCACCATCCCGCTCAGTGGCCTACTCCTAGAACAGTGACTGCGACCACGAAGGGGACGCCCACGGCGCTTACGCCGATGAAGGCGTAGCGCTGACGAAGTCGGCGCGCGTCGCGGCGACTTCGCGGCGCACGCTCCAGTACCGACACTGATGCCCTGGACACGTCTGTCATGTCGAACGCGCGAACGGCCATTGCGCCCTACTTTACTCCGCGGCGCCCTGATAAATGGCAATTACCTGCTCTGGCATAAACAATTTCATCGCTTCGGTGTCGAGCGGTGTTTCGCGCAGGAAAGTGCTGGACAAATCAACGGGCGCCATGGAGATCTCGTAACAATTCCAACCGTCCGGGCCAACGAGCGGGGTTCCCGGGCGCGGAATGATCCCCACGGTCACGAGCTCGCGTAACTCTTCGGCGCGATGCCAGGTAGGTAGTTGGGGGGCCAAGTCCGCGCCAATGAGGACGTCGACGCGATCAGCCTCGTCCAACAACTCCTTGACGGTATCAATGGTGTATGAGGGTCCGGGGCGATTGATTTCTCGATCACTGACGCGCACCAGATCGAGGTGCTCGAAGGCCGACGTGGCCATCGCCAAACGCAACGCCGCCGAATGCACCTGACTCACCGCGCTCTTGCGATACGGATCGCCAGCGACCGTCACTTCAATGACGTCGAATCGTCCCGGTGGCCGCCGCCGCGCACAGAGCCGCCACGTGCCCATTGTGGGGTGGATCGAACGTACCCCCGAAGAGGCCGAGACGACGGAGGAGCACCACGCCAGCCTAACGGCACAATTGCCGAGTCTCCAATCAAACCTCTAGCCTTACGTCATGTCTGAACGCACAACGTGGAACCCCGCCAGTTGGCGAGAGCGCGTCGCGGCACAGAGTCCGCTCTGGCCCGACGCCCATCACCTCGCGCGCGTCGAAGTCGAACTCGCCGGCCAAGCCGCCCCTCGTCTTCGCCGGCGAGGCTCGTCGCCTGACGCATCAGCTGGGCAAGGCCGCCCACGGCGAGGCGTTCCTGTTGCAGGCGGGCGACTGCGCCGAATCGTTCGACGACTCGTCGGCCGACGCCATCCGCGACAAGTTGAAGGTCATCTTGCAGATGGCCGTCGCCCTCACCTACGCCTCGGGGGTGCCCGTCATCAAGGTGGGTCGCATCGCGGGCCAGTTCGCCAAACCACGATCGGATCACTTCGAGGAGCGCGACGGCGTGCGACTGGACGCTTTCCGCGGTCACATCGTGAACCACGAAGCCTTCAACGAGGAGGCGCGTCGACCCAACCCCGACCGTCTGCTCGACGCCTACCACCAGAGCGTGGCCACCCTCAATCTGCTTGCGCGCCTTCACCACCGGCGGGTTCGCCGCCCTGACGCGCGTGCACGCGTGGAATCAGGAGTTCGTCACCAACTCTCCCGAGGGTAAGCGCTACGAGGTGCTCGCCGACGACATCGACCGGGCGCTCGCCTTCATGCGCGCCTGCGGGGTCAACCTCGACGAGGACCACGAGCTCTCCAGCGTCGACTTCTACACCAGCCACGAGGCGCTCATCCTGCCCTACGAGCAGGCCCTGACGCGCCAGGATTCGTTGACGGGCGACTGGTACGACTGTTCGGCCCACATGCTCTGGATCGGTGATCGCACTCGCCAAGTCGATGGCGCCCACGTCGAGTTCCTGCGGGGAGTCGCCAATCCCATCGGACTAAAGGTGGGACCGAGCACGAGCGTCGAGGATCTCGAAGTCCCTGCACTCGCTCCTCAACCCCGACAACGTGCCCGGGCGCCTCACCCTGATCGCTCGTATGGGCCGCGACAAGGTCGTCGACTTGCTGCCCCCTCTGGTCGAGGCGATGACGAGCGAAGGCGCCGAGGTGCTGTGGACGTGCGACCCCATGCACGGCAATACTTTCAAGGCCAGCGGTGGTCAGAAGACACGTCGTTTCGACGACGTCCTCACCGAAGTCGCACAGTTCTTCGCCGTGCACCAGTCACTGGGCACGTGGCCCTCGGGATTGCACATTGAGTTGACGGGCGACAACGTGACCGAATGCCTCGGGGGCGGCGATCAACTCGACGAATCGGACCTCGACACGAACTACACGTCGATCTGCGACCCGCGGCTCAACGCGTCACAGAGTCTCGACATGGCCTTTCACGTCAGTGAATTCCTTCAGCGCGCGGTCACCACGCGCGGGGCGCGGTCGTTGTAACGCAACAATCTGACTTCACCGGCGTCGATCTCGATTTCGGTGAGCGAGCAGTGCTCGGTGCGCAAACGCAGACGCGCCGACGCCGGCGCCCCCATGGCTAGTTTCATCGCCTGCTCGATGACGCCGCCGTGCACGAACAGCAGGACTTGACCCTTCGGGTGGGCCTCGCTCAGACGAAAGAACGCCGCAACGCACCGTTCGTAGAAGCCTGTCCATGACTCCCCCTCGGGCGCGAAGGGCTCACTCGGATCACGGTCCCAGTCGGGACCACCAAAGGTGGCGATCATCTCGTCCCAGTCCATGGCGTCGGCCAGTCCTGGATGCAGCTCGCACAAGTCACAGTCCTCGGTTATCTCCGAGAGGGGCAGCGGTCGTGAGACGATGGCCGCTGTCTCCTTGGCGCGTTCGAGGACCGAGGAGTACGAGTGCCACGGCGTCATCGAACTCGTTCGTACGCGCCAGTCGCTCCGCGAGCGCCTCGGCTTGCTCACGACCCTCGTCGGTCAATCCTGTGCAACCGCGCGGTCCCCCCCACGATGCCCGCCACGTTGCAGTGCGCCTCGCCGTGGCGTACGAGTACCAGTCGTGTGCCGCGCGGCTCGTCGCCGCTCGTTCGAAATCCCTGGGGAGGTTCGATGGCCATCAGTTGAGTCCTCCTACGAACGCCTCGAGTTGGCGAAGCGTGCGACACTCGAGCACGTCGTCGCAATGGGGCGCGTAAAGGCTCAGGATCGAGTCTCCGCTATTCCAGTAGCTTCGTGGCTCGGGATTGAGCCAGTAGAGAGCCTTCACTCGTTGCTTGATGTCCTCGAGAACTTCCGCCTGAGCGGGGTGGTAGTTGTTTCGCGCGTCACCGAGAATGAGCACGGTGGTGCGACGGGTTAACTCGGGGGCGAACCGGCGCGAGAACGTGCTGAAGGCCCGCCCGTAGTCGCTGTGTCCGTCCACCGCCACCACGTCAGCCTCGGCGCTGATTCGTTCGACCGCCTCCGCCGGGGTCGTCGCACTCGGCGAAGAGGTGGGTGACCTCGTCGAGTCCATCAACGAAGACGAAGCTGCGGACCTGGGAGAATTGGCTGGAGATCGCGTGCACCAGGTGCAACGTGAAGCGCGCAAAGGATGCCACTGAGCCCGACACGTCGGCGATGACGACAATCTCGGGCTTGGCGGGACGCGGGGGTTGAAAGCGTACGTCGATCGGCACTCCCCCCGTCGAGAGCGAACTACGCACCGTGTGGCGCAGATCAATTGGACCGCGATGGCGTCGGCGACGGCGACGAGCCAGGCGCACCGCCAGTTTGCGACTCAGCGGTCGCAGGGCGCGCTCGAGTTGCGCCATCTCCTCGCGATTGGCGTGCATCACGTCGATGTCCTCGGGCAGAGTCTCGCGCACCGACTCCGCCATGGCCTCGGCTCCCCGGTCCCGCACCAATTGCTCTCGAATCTCGGCCTCGACCATCGACTTGAAATCCTCGACACGCTGGTGAGCGTCGTCGTTCGCGAGACGCTCGCTGAGTGTGTCCGCGCCGGAACCAATGTTCATCGCCGCGAGTCGTCGTTCCATCTCTTCAAGTTCGAGTTGACGCAACGTGCGATAGAGGTAGTAGGCCCCACCGACGGGACGACCAGGCTCTATCCCCGCGTACCGCGCCACCGCTTCAGCGGCGCTCTGACGTAGGACCCGCAGATTGTTCTCACGCAGCGCGTCGAATAGTTGTTCGGCGAGTTCCGCCCCCGAACGCTGCGGCGCCTCCGGTGTAGAGCCGTCGCGCGAACCCGTCTCCGGGGCGTGCGACGACTTGACGTCGCCATCGATCCGGCGGTGCGCGAAGAACACGTCGTAGGCGGTGTCGAAGGCGCTGAGATGATCGCCACTCTTGACGAGAGTCGCACGCAAGGCCGATCGAAAGAGTGACTGGTCCGCGACGTCAATGGACTCCAGCGCCCGCGCCGCGTCCATCGTCTCGCTCATCGACACCGGTATTCCCACGGTGCGCAATTCGCCGATGAAGGAGCTCAAGAGATCGAGCACGCGTTACGCACTACGCCCGAAAATCTCGCGCGTCGCCTTCTCGATATCGGACTGGTACTTGAGCAAGATGTGCAAGGTTTCGACGACGAGTTCCTCGCCGAGCTCATCGCGACCCAGAATCACGAGCGTGCGAGCCCAGTCCAGCGTCTCAGAGACCGATGGCGATTTCTTCAAGTCCATCAGTCGTAGTGTGCGCACCACTTGGGCGATCTGTTCGGCGAGAGCGGTCGCAATGCCCGGGACCCGCGACAAGATGATGTCACGCTCGCGCTCCACGTCAGGGTAGCCCACGTGTAAGTACAGGCAACGCCGCTTGAGGGCCTCAGAAAGCTCGCGCGTGTTGTTCGACGTTAAGAAACACCATGGGAATTTGGCGGGCCTTCAGGGTACCCAGTTCGGGGATGGACACCTGGTATTCAGAGAGGATCTCGAGCAACAGCGCTTCGGTCTCTAGTTCGACGCGGTCCACCTCGTCGATGAGCAGCACCACGGGTTCGGTCGCGGTGATTGCTTCGAGCAGCGGCCGGGTCAGCAGGAATTCTTCAGCGAAGATGTCCTCCTCGAGTTCGGACCACACCTCTGCCGACCCCTCGGGGCGTCCGGCCTGGATCCGCAACAGTTGTTTGCGATAGTTCCACTCGTAGAGAGCTTTAGATTCGTCGAGTCCTTCGTAGCACTGCAGGCGGATGAGCCGCGCTCCGAGCGAATCGGCCACCGCCTTGGCCAGCGCCGTTTTACCGGTGCCGGCGGGTCCCTCGACCAGCACTGGCTTGGCCAAGCGGTCCGCCAAGAACGTCACCGAGGAGATGGATTCAGAACTGAGGTAGTCGTGCTCGGCCAGACGCGAGCGCAATTCGTCGGGCGAGGAGAAGCGCACGGGAGGCACTTCGGCCAGCCCGAGGCGCTGGGCGAGTTCTTCGTCGTGGATCGAGAGCGCTCAACGAACTTGTCCGTCGCCGCGCAACACCCACTTCAGGCAGGTCAACTCACGAAGGCCCATGGGTCCTCGAGCATGGAGCTTCTGGGTCGAAATGCCGACCTCGCCACCTAGTCCCAATTCTCCGCCATCGACGAAGCGGGTCGACGCGTTCACCACGACCGCGGCCGCGTCGACGCGTCGAATCCACGCTTCGGCGTTGGCCTCGTCCCGCGTCACGATCGCTTCGGAGTGGCCGGTGCCGTAGCGCGCGACGTGATCAATCGCTTCATCCAGTGAATCGACCACTTTGACCGCCAAGATGAGGTCCAGGAATTCGCGCCCATAATCATCCTCACTCGCCGGTGTCGCTCCGGGCAGCACAGCCAGCGTTCTCTCGTCACCGCGCAATTCAACTTGGGGAATCATCCGCGCCAGCGCCGTCAGGAAGTCCTGAGCGACCGCCGCGTTCACCAGGACGGTCTCGGTGGCGTTGCACACCCCCGGCCGCGACGTCTTAGCGTTGGCGACGATCTTCACCGCCTGATCGAGGTCGGCGCTGGCGTCGACGTAGATGTGACAGTTACCGTCTCCGTCTAAGACGAAGGGAACCCGCGCGTGCTCACGCATCGCGGCGATCAGGCTCGGTCCTCCCCGCGGAATCAGGCAATCGAGCACGTCGGTCATCTGCATGAATTTAACGGCTGTCTCATGAGAGGTGTCTTGAACCAGCGCGACCGCGTCGCCGGGCAGACCCTCTTGATCCAGTGCCTCGCGCCACAGGTCAACGATGAACTGATTCGAGTGTTGGGCCGAGGAGGATCCGCGAAGATAGGCGGCGTTACCGCTACGCACGCACAAGCCCGCCACGTCACTCGTCACGTTGGGCCGATTCTCGTAGACCACACCAATCACGCCCAGGGGCACGCGCAAACGTTCGACGCGCAGTCCGTTGGGTCGAACGCTAGCGTCAAGGACCTCGAAGAGGGGGTCGGGCGACGCAGCGATATCACGCAGCGCGTCCGCCATCGAGGTGATGCGTTGACTCGTCAAGATCAGACGGTCCCTGCCCGCACCCGATTCGATGTAGGCATCCACCTCGTGGGCGTTGATCTCGAGGAGTTCATCCTCGCGATTCTTCAGGGCGTCGGCCACGCGCAACAGCACGGCCACCCGCTGGGCATTGCTGGCTTGAGCGAGGGCGCGCGAGGCCTCTCGTACTTTGCGGCCCTGGGCCGCCAGTGGACTGGTCATGGTGCAATCGTACTGGAGGGCGCTAAGGACGCCTCAGCAGCACGAGGTCATCGCGGTGCACCACCACATCATCACCGTCATTGAAGGATTCGGCATTTACGCGCACCAGACCCTTGGCGACGACGTCGCCCTGGGGTCCGTGAATCTCTACGGCGTCACCTTCTACAAAGTCTCCGGCGAAGGACTCCACGCCCACGCGCAACAGACTGCGACCGTGATTCTCTAGAGCCTGCAGGGCTCCCTGGTTGATTCGAACGACGCCCGATGACGCTACCGCGAAGGCGATCCAGGCCTTGCGCGCCGACAGTCGTTCGGCGCGAGGCTCGAAGGTCGTGCCGAAATCGTGGCGTCCACTGAGCGAACGCACCAGTGGGCTGAGTTCACGTGCCGGTGCGATGACCGTGGTCACCCCCGACCACGTCGCCATACGAGCGGCAGCTACCTTTGACGCCATCCCGCCGCTGCCTACTCCTGATCGACTGGCGCCCGCCACGTTCTCGAGATGCGCATCGATCGAGGTGACGACCTCGATCAACGTGGCGGACGGTTCGAGGCGGGGGTCGGCGGTAAGGAGTCCTGGCGTGTCGGTCAAGAGCACGAGGTGGCTCGCGGTGACGAGATTCGCGACCAGTGCCGCGAGGCGGTCGTTGTCGCCGAAGCGGATCTCCTCATCGGCGACGGCATCATTCTCATTGACGATCGCGACCACCTCGAGAGCGTCAAGGGCGGCCAAAGTAGAGCGAGCGTGCAAGTACTGACCCCGATGCGAGAAGTCCAGCGGGGCCAAGAGCACCTGCCCGACGGCCACGTCGTGAGGAGCGAAGGCGCGACGCCAGGCGTCCATCAATAGGGGCTGGCCAACCGCCGACACGGCTTGAAGAATGGTCGAATCAATGGGGCGCGATCGCCCCTCGCCGACATCGGCCCATCCGGCGGTGATGGCTCCCGATGTCACGACGACGACCGACCAACCTTGCGCACGCAGTGCCACCACGTCCGACGCCAGTGACGCCAGAACGTTGTGCGCCACGCCCCCGTTCACGTCCGTTACCGACGTGGTGCCAATCTTGACGACGACGCTACGATTCGTCGTCATCGTCATCTCCGACACCGTCGAGGCGTCCGTGACGCGCGAGTCGTTCACGACGGGTGGCGCGGTGATGGTCGCCGCGATCGAGACCCGCACCCACTTCGTCACGCCACCACTCAAAGGACAGTGGACCAATGCTGACCACGTCGCCGTCACGAACGCCCGCGCGGTTGAGTAGTCGATCGACCCCGAGGTCCTTGAGACGCCTCACGATCTCGGCGAGGGCCTGATCGTCGGTCAGGTCCTGGAAGCGCACGGCGCGTTCGGCTGCTCGCCCGTGCACTCGCCAGTTCGCCTCACCGGTCTTTTCTACCGTGACCTCGTCGGGCACCGGCTTGTGCACCACGACCTGGTGCTCATCGATCTCAGCTTCTCGGGTGCGCACTTCCACGACCAGGCCCGCCAGCCGTGCGCTCAACCCGTCGATGCCGGCCCCGGTAACTGCCGAGATGGTGGCAACCCCCTCGACCTCGTGCGCGGCCACGTCGCCCTTGGATCCCACGACGACGCGCGGACGCTCCAGTAGGTCGGCCTGGTAGTCACCGAGTTCTCGCAGCAGAATCTCGAGTTGTTCCTCGGGACCCAAGGGTGCGAATTCCGAAAGGTCGAGCAGGACGCACAGTACGCGGGCACGTTCGACGTGGCGCAAGAAGTCGTGACCGAGCCCACGACCCTCGGCGGCACCCTCGATGAGGCCGGGGATATCGGCCATGACGTATTCGGTGGCGTCTTGGGGACGACCCGAACGGGCGCCCACTCTTACCACGCCCAAATTCGGTACCAAGGTGGTAAAGGGGTAGTCGGCGATCTTGGGTCGCGCCGCCGAGACCCGCGAGATCAGAGTCGATTTACCGACGTTGGGGAAGCCGATGAGCGCGACGTCGGCCTGCAACTTGAGTTCGAGGTTGTACCAGCGCTCCTCGCCCACCTCTCCCTGCTCGGCGAAGGCCGGGGCGCGGCGTTGATTGGAGAGGAATCGGTTGTTGCCCTGCCCGCCCAGGCCACCCTCAGCCGCCAGCCACCGGTCGCCGGGTCCAGCGAGGTCGACGAGGAGCTCGCCTGTCTTGGGAGTAGACCAACGTACCCACGGGAACCGTCACGACAGTGTCCTTGCCGCTCGAACCGTGCATGCGCTTGGATGTGCCGTGCTGGCCGTCGGTCGCGCGACGAAAAGGGTGGTCGCGAAATCCTAGCAGCGACGCCTGGTTGTGGTCAGCGACCAACCAGACGTCGCCTCCCTTGCCGCCGTCACCGCCATCGGGTCCGCCCTTGGCCACGTGAGCCTCACGACGAAATGACACGCACCCCGCTCCGCCGTCGCCGGCCTTGGCGTGTAGTTGGGCCGCGTCGACGAAGCTACTCACCCCCCCATCCTACGGACCCGCCTCGACGAACTACCCGACGAGCTCGTCCAGCGCGGCGTCGAAAACCCGCTGGTGCCGCGCGACGTGTTCACCGGTGGTCGCTGGGCACATGAGAGCCATGTTGTGAAAAGGGCGTGATCAGTACCCCCCGATTGATCCCGTAGAGGTGTAGATAGTCCTCGAGCAACGCATCCGTGCTGGCGGCCGACTCGCCGCCGTTGCGTGGGGCCGGCGCCATGAATCGGTACTCGCATCGCGTGCCCAGCTGAGCTCACCGACCAGGGCAGAGCGTGGCTCGCGATCGACTCGCGCAACGCCTTGGGCGAACGTCGTCGCCAGCACTTCCATGGGGCCGAAGCTCTCGTCGGTCAGCACCTCGCCCAGCACCGCGCGCATCGCAGCGAAGCTCATAGCGTTGCCCGCGAGGGTGCCGCCCACTCCTCCCACGTCGACGATGTCGGCGCCGTCAGCAAGGGACGAATGCACCCGCGCGGCGAGTTCCTCACTCAGCCCGTACGCCCCACAAGGCACGCCACCGCCCAGAGACTTTCCGATCGTCAAGGCGTCCGGTCTCAGGTCGAAGCGACGCGTCGCGCCACCGGGTCCCGCCGAGAAGGTGTGGGTTTCATCGACGATCAGCAAGGTCCCCGACTCGTCACAGATTCGGCGCACGCCTTCGAAGAAGCCCGCTTCGGGCAATACGATACCGATGTTGGTCAGAGCGGGTTCGCGTCAGAACCGCCGCCACGTCACCTGAGCTCAACTCGCGCTCGCAGCGCCTCAAGATCGTTGAACTCCACCACGCGCGTGGTGGAAGTGGGGTCGACGGCGGGCGCGACGCTGCCGGGACGCAACACCGCCTCGCCATGCTCGTCGAGGATGACGAAGGTCTCATCAACACTGCCGTGGTAGGAGTAGGAGAAGACCAGGATCTTTGGTCGCCCGGTGGCCAGGCGCACTAGCCGCAGCAGCCAGCGGTTCGCGTCCGTCGCCGACAAGGCTGAAGGACCACTTGGCGAGTCCGAATCGTCGCGTCAATTCGTGTGCGACCCACTCGGCGTCGTCGGTGGGCAGCATCGTGGTCACCCCACCCAAACGTCCGACTCGCTCATTCAGCGCCCGAACTAGCGCATCAGGAGAGTGTCCGGCCATAGCCCCAGTGTCGCCCAGAGCGAAGTCGATGAGTTCGTGTCCATCGACGTCGGTGATGACCGCACCATGGGCCTGTTCAAATGCCAAGGGAAAGCCGCCCGCCCATTCGTTCATCCAGGTCATTGGGACTTTCGCGAACAGGTGCTGCGCACCCTCGTGCACGGCGAATGAACGAGGATTCGCTCGACGGTAGCTGATCCTGCTCACGCCCGACCAAATCCGCTAAATGCTGGCGATTAAAGGGTTCCATGGCTCCATGGTAGGTGAAACGGGGTACTCACAGAGAACTCACAAAGTCCGTATACAACGTCTGGTCAGGTCATATCCAATTCGGCGACACGAGTGAAGGTTAAATATATGGTCGAAATCCCTAAATTACAGCGTTTTAGCGATAAAGATGGCTCCGGTTCAGGGAACTCTCCCAGTCCGATTTAACGAAGAGTAAGGAGTCGACCGGTGAACAAGGCCGAGTTGGTAGATGCAATTGTTGCCGAGAGTGGAGCGACGAAGGCCGCAGCGATGGAGTTCCTGCGCGCATTCGAGGACGTCGTCGTAGAGAACGTCGCCAAGGGCGAGAAGATCGTGCTGTCGGGCTTTCTGTCTTTCGAGCGAGTGGAGCGTAAGGCTCGTACGGCTCGCAATCCCCAGACCGGCGAAGCGATCCAGGTCGCGGCGTCACGTGCCCCCAAGGTGTCGATCGGTTCGACGTTCAAGAAGGCCGTTAAGGGTTAGCCCCCTCGTCACGACTCGCGCGTTGCCGCAACGAGTTCGAGTCGTGACGGACGTTCGAGACGTCAAGATCACCCAAAATACACAACGCCCCCCGGAGAATCTCCGGGGGGCGTTGTGTTGGGTCGCCATGTCGGGCCCTTGATCGAGTTCAAGAAGCGACCGGATGACCCAAGAGGGGAACCCTGGAGTCGCCGGCCCGGCGCTTCTAGGGAATCACCTCTCCCGACGATGTGCTGCGGTTACTTTTGAATGCGGCGACCGCCCAGGCGTCGTGACAGCCCTGCATCCACTGCGTTGGGTTAGCTACCCGGCTGGCGTTCACCCCACGGCACACGGACGATTCGGTCGTCGCCGAAGAGAAATTGGCGGTACCGAAGTTGTTGCCCTGAATGTAGGACGGTGACGACGTATCGACAGGCCTGACCCCGCCGCCGACGAGGCCGGCCCACAGTAGCGCTGCGGCGACTAGGCCGACACATGCCACCACGACGCTCAACTTCGCCAAGGGGAAGGCCGATGCATTGAGGGGACGCCTTCCCGGGTTCGCTCTGTCCAGCGGCTGATCACTACGCACGCCCACTCCCCGCCGAGATCTCTACTAGAAGGATATCCACTGTCCCCTCCCGACCCAGCTTGAGTCCGCAAAGGGACACGACGTTGCCACAGTCGGGGCAAGCGGTTTGAGATCTAGGCCGCGCCGATTGCCAACAACGAGAAGTTGTCCCGTCAATGTGCCGTCGTTCCCTCACTGACGCGGTATGACAACCTGATCCCGGACCAACGACGACGCCCCCGGACACGAGTCCGGGGGCGTCGCAATCCGGGTTTTGGCTAAATTCCCTTAGTTATCGACCAAGATGTCCACGAGTTTACGTCCGCCGCGAAAACCGAACTTGACTTGCCCTCGGCCAAGGCAAACAGGGTGTCGTCCTTGCCGATGCCCACGTTGCGTCCCGGATGAAACAGGGTGCCGCGCTGACGGATGATGATCGATCCGGTCTTGACGAGCGTGCCATCGAACGCCTTGACGCCCAAGCGCTGAGCGTTGGAATCGCGGCCGTTGCGGGTAGAACCGCCACCTTTGGTCTTGGACATGGTTGCTCCTTACGCCTCGACAGCCTCAGCGGCCTTGGCCACTTTGGCGGCCTTGGCCGGCTTCGGGGAGATCTTGTTGATCTCGACGGTGGTGTACCACTGGCGATGTCCCCAGCGCTTGCGCTGGATCGACTTGGCCTTGTAGGTGAGGGCGCGGATCTTGGGACCGCTCTCCACGCCGACGATGGTTGCCGGTGACCTTGGCGCCCTCCAGTGCCGGACCAGCGAGAACGCTGTCTCCATCCACTAACAAAACGGGCTCGAACTCAATAACGGCACCATTCTCCTCGGCGCGCTTGTCAACGCGGACCAATTGGCCCTCGGTGACGCGCTCTTGAGATGTGCCTACTCGGATGACGGCGTACATAGGGTTTCTATAGTAGCCGAATTCACTGGCCTGCTCGTGACCTACAGGCCGGTCGCGACGACGAAACCACGTCCGTCGCACACCGCGCACACCTTCGAGACCGACTCCAGGAGACCCTCGTTGACCCGCTTACGGGTCATTTCGACCAGCCCCAGCTCGGAGATGTCGAAGACCTGGGTGCGCGTCTTGTCTCGACTGAGCGCCTGGCGCAGGGCCGACGCGACCGCCTCGCGGTGGGCCTTGGCCTCCATGTCGATGAAGTCGATCACGATGATTCCGCCGATATCGCGCAGACGGAGCTGGCGCGCGACCTCCTCGGCCGCTTCGAGATTGTTGCGAAACACCGTCTCCTCGAGATTCGTGGTGCCCACGTTCTTGCCGGTGTTGACGTCGATGACCGTCAGCGCTTCGGTGCGCTCGATGATGAGCGAACCGCCCGAGGGTAGGAATACCTTGCGATCGAGGGCCCGGTGTAACTGTTCGTGGACGAAGTATCGCTCGAACAGCGGCAGTTCTTCGCTGGAACGATCGTAGAACTCGATGCGGTCGGCCAACTCGGGGTTCACCGCCATCACGTAGTCGCGAACCTTGTTGTAGAGATCGGCGTCATCGATGATGACGCCGCGGAAATCGTCGTTGAGTTCCTCGCGCAGAACCCGCACCGCAAGGTCCAGATCGCGGTAGACGAGTCGGGGCTGATTCGACTTGGCGACTTCGGCTTCAATGGCGTCCCACTTCTCGCACAGCGACGTGACGTCGCGCGCCAAGTCGTCAGCCGCCACACCCTCGGCGGCCGTGCGGATGATGATGCCGTGCCGTTCGGGTTTCACGTCGTCGATAATCTTGCGCAGACGTCGGCGCTCGCCATCGGGAAGTCGCTTGGAGATGCCGATGGTGCTCGAATTTGGTACCAGTACCGCAAACCGTCCCGGAATCGACACCTCTTGCGTCAGGCGAGCACCCTTGGCGCCGATGGCGTTCTTGGTGACCTGACACACGACGGTCTGTCCCGATCTGATCATCTGCTCGATGCGCTTGTCGTTGGAGGAGGTACCCTCGACGTCCTCATCGCTCAGAGAGATATCACCGCGATAGAGCACGGCGTTCTTCGGGATGCCAATGTCAACGAAGGCGAGTTCCATTCCGGGCAGCACGTTCTGGATGCGACCGACGTAGATGTTGCCATCGATCTGATTGGTCTCGTCGGCGGCCTTGGCAACCGTGTATTCGACCATGGTGCGACCCTCGAGGGTGGCGATGTGGGTGGCCTCCTTGGTGGTGTGCACGCACATCAGATAGCGGCCCTGGGCCCGCGTGCGGCGTTCTCCCCCACGTCGCTTCCCCTTACGGGCACGACCATTGCTCATCGCCGTCGTAGTCCGGAGCCGACGCTTCTACGGGGGCCTCGACGGGACGCGGATTCTGTCGATTCTGACTTCCCGCGCCACTCGAAGTCTGGGTACCTTGACGATTCTGGCTGCCCTGACCGTTTTGTCCGCCCTGGCCACCGCGTCCGCGGCCACCGCGGCGACGGCGGCCGCCCTGCCCGCCCCCTTGGCCGTTGCTCGAGGACGGTGGCGTGTTGGCCTGCTCACGTGTTGAGCCAGCCGCAGGACGAGTGTCGCCTATTTGCGGTGCGGGTCGAGTGTCGCCAATTCTGGGGCTAGCGGGGGATGTGGGGGTGGTGGTCTCGTCGCTCACGACGGGTACTCCTTGAGTTCTGGGTGAAGGGCGCGCGCACTGGAGCGCAACTCCCCGTGGAATGGCCGCAACGCGTAAAAGGCACGGCGACAGGACAAGCAAACTACGGATTGGGCGGGGATAAACGGGGCGCCGAGTGTCCCGTGAAACTGGGCTACCTCTCTGGCGTGTACCACGTTGCGTCCTTACTGCGGGCAACGACGGAATGGTCTCACTCGGTCGTCACTGCGATTTCAATGCGCCACCGTCTGGTGTACGGCCGCGCCCAACACCTCAAGGCTACTCGCAATAAGGCCTATCCGGCCTTCTTTATCGTGGCTGTGGTCGTTGTCGATGACGTTGAAGGCGTGGTGGTGGTGGCCCCCTTGGGGCGAATCGTGGTGGTCGTGGGGTGAGAAGTGGTGGTGACCGGGGCAACCTGACTCTTCACGGTGAGCACTAGGGGCCGGACGGGGTGGTGGTAGAGGTAACTGAAGGCCTGGGCGACCACCGGCGCTGCCGCATCCGCGCCATAACCACCTTGGGCGATCGCACACACAATCACGTATTTGGGGTTGTTCGCCGGCGCGAAACCAACGAACAGCGAGTTCGGCTCCAGGGGCTTGCCGTTGGGGTAGTAACCAGTAGAGGCCGTTCCCGTTTTGCCAGCCACCGGGAACGGCGGCTTCAGAGAAGGTCGCGTAGTGCTGGAACGTCCCGTAGGCGGTGCCGCTGGGATTCTGGACCACCCCCTCAAGACCCTGGAGGATGGGGTCGCGTACCGCGGGTGGCAGGCTGACGTGATCAAGCACCCGCGGCCCGTATCGCACCACCACCTTGCCGCTCGGACTCACGACGGCCGCGGCGACTTCGGGCGCGTAGCGCGTGCCACCGTTGGCGAAGGTGGCGTAAGCGTCCGCCAACGCGACCGGCGTAATGGCCGTCGAACCTTGGCCGAAGGCCATTTCGATGTTGTCACCCGTGTACCAGGTGTCGTTGGGGAAGGCTTGGGCGCCGCCTTGTGCAGGGCAATGCGCACCGTGGGTGAGTCGACGCGGCCTTGCACTTCATTGGGAAGGTCAATATTGGTGTACTGGTCCAGACCGTACTTGGTGCGCCACGTTCTGAATTGGCGTTTCGCCGTACTTGGCTTGCTGGGACCAAAAGAGATAGCCCAATTGTAGAAGTAGTAGTCCGACGACACGGTGATCGCCATGGGCAGATTCACAGGCCGGCACCCTGGCCCTGGTCGTCGTGAAACACGCAGCCGTGCGCACCCCTGCAGGCAACCCGGCACCTTGAAGTATCCGGTGTCGTCCACGAATTGCGTGGCGGGAAAGACGCCAGTCTGCATTGGGCGGTCGCGGAGATCAATTTGAAGGTGCTGCCCGGTGTGTAGAGGCCCTGGATCGGGTAGTTGGTGAACGCGCCCTCGTTCAGTAGGCCTTTGAAGGTCGTTTCGGAAATCCGTTCACGAACGAGTTCAGATTGAACGACGGATAGCTCGACATGGCGAGGACTGCCCCCGTGTTGACGTCCATCACGATGGCGGCGCCGTTGAGCGCCGGGGGCAGCACGCCCGTGGTGGGGTCGGGCGTGTGGCGAACTAGCGCGATGTCGCTGGCGAGATAGCCGTCGAGCGCCTTTTGCAGTCCTGCGTCGATGTTGAAAATGACCGAATCCCCCTGTTGGGGTGCCGTCTTTTGTACCGCTCCCAGAATGTTGCCCTGGCGCGCTCACCTCGATCGTGCTCGTACCGGCGATGCCGCGCAGGTACTGCTCGTAGAAGTTCTCGATGCCGGTCTTGCCGATAGGTCGAGTCGGTCGTGTAGCCGCAGGTCGGATTGGCGGCCATCTCTGCGCCGGTGATCGGTCCGACGTAGCCGAGCAACTGCGACGCCGTGTCTGCCGCCGTAGGGGATACTGCGCTGCGTCACACGCCTTGCACGCTCACGCCGGGGAACTCGCCCGGGTGCAATTTGATGAACTGCACTACCTGGCGGGGCGCGTTCGCTCATGACCGGCGCGGGCTGGTACGGGTCGTACTGCAGGTTGTGTGAGGTCGCGTCTGCATCTGCTTGACGCTCTGACTGAGTGAGGGTCGCCAGCGCCCCGATCACCGACGGGTTGAGGTACGCCTGCTGGCGCGACAGCAGAATCTCCGTCGTGGTCACGTTGGTGACGAGGGGGTTACCGTTGCGGTCGACGATGAGCCCGCGCGAGGCGGGAATCGTCGCGACGTGCAGGGAGTTGGAGTCGACCGTTGCCACCGACGCCTGTAGTCGAGGATCTGGAGCATGAAGAGCCGCCCGATCAGTAGGATCAGGAGCAAGAGAGAAGAATCCCCGATGATGCGCCATCGCCGCTCGGGTCGCGCACTGCACCTCTTCGGGCGAGGCGACGAGGTCGCGGATGCCGACGGGTCGTGGTTCGTTGATCTGTGCGTCCACGTCCGCGAAACGGATTGAGTGACACCCACGGCCGCCACAGTCGCTGAGAACCACGACGCCGTCGGGCGATCGCGCCACGAACCCTTCATCGCCGCGCCCGCATCGCCGACCGAGGCTAACCACTGAAGGCCAGCCTGGTCAGCGGTCGCGCGAGGACGAAGAAGGCCACCGCGTTGACCAGCATCGAATCGAGCAGACTGCCGCGCCAGAGCGAGAAGTTGAGCGCGAAGACACCGCTCACGACGTAGAGCAGGGGTGCCACGAGACCCGCCGCGCGCCGCGAGCGCCGGCGTGACCCACAGCGCCGCGGAGTCGAGGTCGCCCACCCCTTCCTTGCCCAGCCGCGACGCGCAGTACGCCAGCAGCAGGCCCACGCAGCGCGCTCAGCCCAAAGGGGGTGGCGCTGTGCGCGTCGAAGAGGACGCCCGCCGACCAGACCCGACGAACAGCGCGAGCGACGTGAGTCCGGTGAGACCCACCGCGACGGGCCAGAGCCACACCAGCATGACCACCACGCCGGCGAAACGCCACTGGGTGAACATCGCCAGCTGCACCCCTACCACCATCAACGTGACAAGGGTGATCAGACCACGCGCTTGGGTCACGTGGACGGCTCCCACAGCACCACGTCGACGTAGGCGAGGTTGTGCAGGTTGGCAGTTGGCGCGAGCGATACCGAGTAACTCGACGCCCCCGGATTAATGAGGAGTTTTGTGACGCGTCCCACCGGCAAGCCCGGGAGGAAAGAGTCCCCCTTGCAGACCGTTGGTCGAGAGGAGACTCCCGACACCAAGCGCCGCCGTCACGGGAATCGCGGTCACGCTCAATGGATTGTTGAGGCCTTGGCCCGAGATGAGCACCGACGTCGTGACCGTTGCCGAAGGTCGCTCCGATCACCGAACCCGTGTCGGTCAACAAGCGAACGGTCGACGGAGTGTGCCGCCGTGGCGATGATGCGCCCGACGAGTCCACCGTCGCCGACTACGGGCATGCCGTCCATCATGCCCTCGTCTCTGACCCTTGTCGATTGTGACGGTGGCGGAGAAGTTCGTCGGTGAAATGACAGTGACCTGGGCGATCACGGTGCCGAGCGACGATGCCACGGGTACGTGCAGGGCCTGAGAGAGTTGACGAAGTTGTCGGACCGCGGACGAGTTCTCGTCGGCGCGCAAGGTCGCCTGGCCCAGCAGGTAGCGCAACTGCTGATTCTGCGCTGACGAGGTCGGAGTAGTTGACCATACCCGCCACCATGTGGCCGACCGGCCGCGCCACGAAATCGGCGGCCCACGAAAACGGGTACACGACCGCGTGAGCGGCACTTTTGGCGCCCGCCACAACACCACCCGTGACGTACACGGTAACGATGATGAGCGTGCCGATGACTCCCGTGAAGAAGAAACGGCGCCGTGATCGGTCCGACGCCACGGCTTAGCGCGAAGGCGACGTCTTGAGCATGCGCGAGAAGACGTCGAGTTCTTCGAGGCACATGCCACTACCGAGTGCCACGCAGTTCAGCGGGTCGTTGGCCACGATGATCGGCATGTTGGTCTCGACTTCGAGTCGCGTCGCCAGCCCGTTCAACAATGCGCCGCCTCCGGTCAGGACGATGCCTTGTTCCATGAGGTCCGAGGAGAGTTCCGGCGGCGTACGGTCCAAGGTCACTTTGACGGCGTCCACGATGGCCTGCACCGGCTCTTCGATGGCCTGTCGGACCTGCTCGGTGGAGATCACCACGGTCTTCGGTAGGCCCGTGACGAGGTCTCGACCGCGGATCTGCGCCTGCATCTCTTGTTGGAGTGGGTAGGCCGATCCCATTTGGATCTTGATCTCTTCAGCGGTACGCTCTCCGAGGGCGAGTTGGAATTCCTTCTTGACGTACGCCACGATCGCGTCGTCAAGTTCGTCGCCCCCTACGCGAATCGACTGACTGGTCACGATGCCGCCCAAGGAGATGACCGCCACTTCGGTGGTGCCTCCGCCAATGTCCACCACCATGTTGCCGGTCGGTTCGTGGATCGGCAGACCCGCTCCGATGGCCGCGGCCATCGGTTCCTCGATGATGTACGCCTTGCGCGCGCCGGCGAACTCTGCGGCTTCCATCACGGCGCGCTGTTCGACACCGGTGATGCCCGACGGCACGCAAATGACCATCCGCGGCTTCGCGAAGCGACGCTGGTGCACGCGATGGATGAAGTAGCGCAACATCTTCTCGCAGATCTCGAAGTCAGCGATGACACCGTCCTTCAGGGGACGGATGGCCTGAATATTGCTCGGAGTGCGTCCAATCATGAGCTTGGCTTGCGCGCCCACGGCCAGGGGCTTGCCGTCCTTGATGTCGACTGCGACCACTGAGGGCTCGTTCAGCACGATGCCGCGTCCACGAACGTAGACCAAGGTGTTCGCGGTGCCGAGGTCCACCGCCATATCGCGGCCCAATAGTGAAAAGCGAGAATCAACCATAAAGAACCCTTAATGAGAGCCCGACAAGTGCTCTCCTACCCCTCCAAGGCTACGACACTGGAGCGCCGTACACCAAACAGGTTTTTTCTAGCCTAGGGCCGGAAAGAAGATCGCAATCTCGCGATGCGCAGATTCCGCGGAATCAGAGCCGTGGATCAGGTTTTGGCTAATTTCGATCCCCAAATCGCCGCGTATCGTACCCGCGGGGGCCACAGCGGGATTCGTTGGTCCCATCATGGTGCGTACGATCTGCCACGTATCGTTAGGTCCCTCGATCACCATCGCCATGACGGGGCCACGGGTGATGAAGGCCACGAGCGCGTCGTAGAAGGGCTTGCCGAGGTGTTCGGCGTAGTGCCGCTCGGCGGTTTCGCTTTCCAAGGTACGAAGTTCGGCCGCTACCAGGCGCAGCCCACGGCGTTCAAGGCGACCAATGATTTCTCCCACCAGCCGTCGTTCGACGCCGTCGGGCTTGACCAGGACCAGAGTTCTTTCCACGACGAGACAATCTACCAGTCTTATTCCTAGTGACGAGATGCGAAGTCGCAGCACATCGGCTCGCACTTGGGCGACGAGGTACAGGCTCCCCGCCGCGACGATCAGGTCGTCGTCGTCGAGAATGCTCGCGTGCGTACGCCAATGCCGTCGACACGCTCGAATGCTCGTACGCCACTCCCGCCGGCCCGTCGCACCGCCTCGGCGACCACGTGCGCGTCCATCGCGCGTGGTGAATGTGGCGCGCAGCAGTGGAACTCAGTGAAGCCTAGAGCCACGAGTGGATCGACCATGTCATCGACGTCGCGACCACTCAGCATGCCCAGCACGCAGCGCCGATCGCCAGTGACGTGGAAAGCTCCATCGAGTGCGGCGCACGAGTGCTCGAACACCCGCGGGATTGTGCGCGCCGTCGACCACAATCATCGGATGACGGCCCAAAAGTTCCATTCGGCCGGGCATCACCGCCGCAGCGAGCGTTGAACGCACGACGTCGTCGCCCAGGGCGCGTCCGAGGAACGCCTCGGCGGCCGACGATGGCCGTCGTGGCGTTGACGCCCTGGTGGATACCGTGCAGCGACACCAGGACCTCCTCGTAGTGGGCGAAGGGAGTGCGCACGGTGATGGCGCGACCTCCCACCGCTAAATCGTTGCGTTCCAGAGCGAACGAGTCCTCGATCGTCCACAGCGTGGCTCCCAGTTCGTTGGCACGTGCCGTTGCGATCTCGACCACGATGGCGTTCGTGGTCGAGAGCACCGCGAGTGGCTTCGCCGCGGAAGATGCCCACCTTGTCGCGCGCGATTGCGCCGATGCTGTCGCCCAGCACCGCCGTGTGGTCTAGGTCCACGTTGGTCAACACGGTCACGTCACCGTCGACCACGTTGGTGGAATCCCACGTACCGCCCAACCCCACCTCGACGACGGCCACGTCGACCCCCTCATCGGAGAAATGCAGCAACGCCCCCACCGTCAAGAGTTCGAATCGGGTGAGCACGATGCCGCTCACGCTCTCGGCGTCGTAGAGGCGTGCGAACAGCGAGGTGAAGTCATCGTCGTCGATTGCCTCGCCGTTGAGGGCGATGCGTTCGTTGAGGGCGTGCAGGTCGGGACTGGTGAAGGTGCCCACCCGTAAGCCCGTGGCGCTCAAGCAGCGCGCTGGTGAGGGTGGTCGTCGTGCCCTTGCCGTTCGTGCCGGTGATGTGGACGATCGGATAGTCCCGGTGGGGGTCGGCAAAAAGCGCCAGTGTGTCCCTGATGGGTTGCAGGGAGGGACTGTCGCGTCGTCCCGGCGCCAGCCGCTCGTAATCGACGTGCGGTCTCCAGCCACGCCAACGCGTCGTCGTACGTGGTGGGCCGCACGGCTAGCTGGCGCGACGGGTGCGCGTCTTCCTCAATTCGTAAATCGGGCTCGGCCTCGCGACGCACGGTGGCGGCGCGTGATGACGCACCTCTCGACGTCACCGCGCGAGGGAACGTCGTACATCGGTTCGAGCAAGACGTTCTCCAGGATCGAACGCAGTCCTCGTGCCCCGGTTTGACGCTCCATGGCCAACTCGGCGATCGCCTCGAGGGCGTCCGCCTCGATGACCAGCTCCACACCATCCAGGGCGAGCACCTGCTGGAACTGCTTGCACCAAGGAGTTCTTCGGTTCGGTCAGGACTTGAATCAACATGTCACGGTCGAGTTGCTGCACCGCACCGACGATGGGCAGGCGACCAATGAACTCGGGGATGAGTCCGAACTTGACGAGGTCTTCGGGTAGCGCGTGGCGAAAGAGTTCGATGTCGCCGTGACGCTTGGCCTCAACTGGCTGATTGAAACCCATCGACTTCTTGCCGAGACGTCGTTCGATGATCTGCTCGAGACCGGCGAAGGCGCCGCCGCAGATGAAGAGGATGTTCGCGGTGTCGATCGTGATGAACTCTTGGTGAGGGTGCTTGCGCCCGCCCTGGGGCGGCACACTCGCGACCGTGCCCTCGAGGATCTTGAGCAGCGCCTGTTGCACGCCCTCGCCCGAGACGTCACGTGTGATCGAGGGGTTCTCGGCCTTGCGCGCGATCTTGTCGATCTCGTCGATGTAGATGATGCCGCGTTCGGCACGTTTGACGTCGAAGTCTGCCGCGGTGAGCAGCTTCAGCAGGATATTCTCGACGTCTTCGCCAACGTAGCCCGCCTCGGTCAGTGCCGTGGCGTCAGCGATTGCGAAGGGCACGTTGAGCATGCGCGCCAGCGTCTGAGCGAGGAACGTCTTGCCGCACCCGTAGGGCCCAGCAAGCAGCACGTTGGACTTGCCCACTTCAACGTCGTCGTCGTGCAGCGGACCCGCTTGGATACGCTTGTAGTGGTTGTAGACGGCGACGGCGAGGATCTTCTTGGCGTCGAGTTGCCCGATGACGAACTCATCGAGGAATGAGGTGATTTCGCGCGGGGTGGGCAGGTCTTCGAGGACGAACTCGGGACGGTCACCGAACTCGTCGGCGATGATGTCGTTGCACAGGTCGATGCACTCGTCACAGATGTAAACGCTGGGTCCCGCGATGAGCTTCTTTACTTGCTTTTGACCCTTCGCGCAGAAACTGCACTTAATCAGGTCGTTGCCTTCTCCGAATTTTGCCACCACTCACCTCCGCTCGCCGTACCATCCTACGAGGCCACGGCCAGAAAATTGGGTACCGGACCAGACAGTCTTGCCGACGTGACGTTGCGAAAAAACGCCTGGCGGGTGGACATCGTGACAAC
This sequence comes from uncultured Acidimicrobiaceae bacterium, assembly GCA_963734655.1. Classification (GTDB taxonomy): domain Bacteria; phylum Actinomycetota; class Acidimicrobiia; order Acidimicrobiales; family RAAP-2; genus RAAP-2. The sequence continues at coordinate 379,490 of CAVTHY010000003.1, forward strand.
TGCACGAACACTTTGTCGGACAAAACGCCTGTGACCAGGGACTTGCCGAGGATCCTCTGACGTCATCGCTCAATACACTCGAGTGATTCGTCGCTTTGGCGAGTGCCGGTGGTTCGGCTAGGGCCGAGCGACCAAGACTTCGTCGATGAGGCCATATTGCACGGCTTCGTCGGCGCCGATGATGTAGTCCCGATCAGTGTCCTTAGCGATGCGCTCCACACTCTGACCGGTGTCGTGTGGCCAGCATCGCGTTGAGCATGTCCTTCATCCGAAGGATCTCACGGGCCTGGATCTCGATGTCCGAGGCCTGGCCCCCGACGCCACCCCAGGGCTGGTGCAGGAGGACGCGCGCGTGCGGCAGCGCGAAGCGCTTGCCCTTGGTACCCGCCGCCAGCAGAACCGCTGCTGCCGAAGCGGCCTGCCCGAAGCAGAACGTCGACACGTCGGGCTTGATGTACTTGAGCGTGTCGTAGATAGCCAGCAGTCCCGTGATGTCGCCACCGGGCGAGTTGATGTAGAGGTTGATGTCCTTGTCGGGGTCCTCAGACTCCAGGAAGAGCATCTGCGCGCAGATCAAGTTGGCGATGGTGTCATCGATGGGCGTGCCCAAGAAGATGATGCGCTCGCGCAAGAGGCGACTGTAGAGGTCGTAGGCCCGTTCGCCTCGACTGGAGGACTCGACCACGGTGGGTACGAGATAGTTCTGGGCACGGAAATATTCGTTCACGTTGCTACCTTATTCGTCAATCTCGGTGGACTGGTCCTCGCGCAACAGGGCGCGGTCGATCACGATGCCCAGGTGGTCGACGAAGGTCACGTTCTCGTCAGCCACTTGTTGGCTTTGATCTTGGCCACCTCCGCCTCGAAAGCGACCACGCGACCCGTCTTATAGAGGTTCTCGCGCAGCGAATCCGCCGTAACGCTCATCGCCTCGGCGGTCTTGACCAGTTCGTCGTCGATCTCGGACTCGGTCGCCTCGAGACCCTCGGCCTTGACCAGCGCGCGCAGTGCCAGATCGATCTTGCACCGCACGCTCGGCGTCGGCGCGCACCGCGGCCAGGAGCTGATCGGGGGTCTGGCCGGTGGCCTGCAGGAATTGTTCGAGGTTCATCTTCTGCTCGGCGAGGCGATGACCCAGGTCGTGCATTCGATCGTTGGCCTCGGCGTCCACCAGCACGTCGGGCACGATCGTCCTCGGCGACCAGATCGCCCAACGCCACCAGCATCGCGTCGCGCTGGGACATCTGCGCCTCGACAATCTTCATCTTGCTCATCTGGGTCAAGACGGCGTCACGCATCTCGTCGACCGTCGGCCACTCGGTGTTCTCCTCGACCCACTCGTCAGTGAGTTCGGGCAGGATCCGCTCCTTCACCTGCTTGAGTTGCATCGTGTACACCACGCTCTGGCCCACGCCGGCGCCGGCCGTCACGACGAGTTCCTCTCCCGCACGCAGACCCAGGATCAGTTCGATCGACTTCGGGAGCGATCGATCCCGAACCAACGGTGTACATGAAGTCACTCATCTCCAGCGGCTCCGCCTCGGAACCGGGTTGTTCGGCACGGATGTCCATGTTGACCAAGGTCGCCGGTGACGATAGGTCGGTCCACGTCCTCGAGAACCGCGTCCGTCTCGCGGAATCGATTGATCTGGGCCTCGATCTCGTCGTCACCGACGACCGGCGAAGGGATCGTCACACGAAGTGACGTCGTACCCGGCGAGGGTGATCTCGGGACGAACCTCGACGTCGGCCTCGAAGACCAGCATGCCCTCGTCCTCACCCGCGGTGATGGTGACGTCGGGTTGACCGATGGGGTCGACCATTGTCTCGGAGATGGCCCGAGCGTAGAAGTCGGGCAAGCGATTCACGAATAGCTTCGGCGCGCAGGACCTGCGAGTCCCCCGATGTTGGCGATGAGGACCTGCTTGGGCACTTTGCCCTTGCGAAAACCTTTGACGTTGACCTGCTTGGCCAGACGTCGCCGCGGCGGCGTCGAGCGCCTCGTCCATCTCGGCGTCGTCGACTTCGACGACGAGCTTGATTCGGTTGTTGTCCAGAGTGGAGGAAGTGGCACGCATAAGGGTGACAGCCTACCGCTACTGGCGTCCCCCTGGACGTGCCTAGGGCAGCACGTTGAGTGATTGAGCCAGTCGTTGGGCCATTTCGCGGTCACCCCGCACGCCGGTGGCCGAAGCGCGCAAGAATGCTTCGGCGTTGATTCGCCCGGCCATCCGTCGCCAGAACAGCGCCACCGGGGTGGTGATTTCCACCCGAGGCATGTCGTCCGTCGCGGGTACCGCCGCACCTCGACCCTCACGCACCTGTACCTGGATGCTGCGTCCGAGGCGCCCGACCAGATTGATCCGCAGTAACGTCACCCTCGGGTGCGCCCACCAATTTGGCCCACACGTAGGGAAGGGCCGCCTCGAAGCGATTCACCACGATCTCCTCCCCCAGACCGTGATCGTCGGTGGGCTCAAGCAAGGCGTCGTGGATGTCTTGGAGGTGAATCCAACTGTCGAGGACGCGCATCTCTTGAAACTGGTGGAGGGGCCGCGGACCCTCCGGACTCCACGAATCACTTCGCCCAGTGGCTGGGGATGAGAGCTCGAAGTCGCGGCGAGCGTCGCCCCCGTGGCTTCGCGAAAATCGGCGAGAACTTCGGCCGCCGAGAGGTGGCGTCGAGAGGCGACGAAGGCTTCATTCATCTCACCCAGGGGGTTCCTCACGTAGCTGGGCCACGGACCAGTGACGTCAGGCACCGCTACGCCCGCCAAAAAGAGTTCAGTGCCAGTGAGGTGGTTGACGACGTCGCGAATGCTCCAGCCGGGACACGCGGTCAACGCGTCGAGATCACGTTCGCTACGACCTGTGCAGCGTACGCGCTCGTATGGGACCACGTCTCCTCGAGCGCATCAACAATCCAGTCGTAGGCCACGGTCCTCCTCGGTCACTCTCACCGAGACTAGGAGCGAATGTGTGAAGATGGTGGCACGGGAAGTAGCGCAGCTTGGTTAGCGCGCCTGGTTTGGGACCAGGAGGCCGCGGGTTCGAATCCCGCCTTCCCGACTGGGACTGCGCGGATCGGGCCACCTTCGACGGTCACGTTCAGACCTTCTTCTTCGACACCAGAGACTCATGAGGGCGAAAAAGATGCCGACACTGAAGATCACCGTGCCGAAGACGAATACCTGGGGTGGTGTCCCCACTCGCGACGCCCCGTAGACCCACACCGGAAAGGGCACGCTCGATCCACTGACGAAATTCGAGGTCACGAAGTCGTCGATTGACAACGCGAACGCCATTAGAGCTCCGGCAATGACTCCGGGCATAATCAGCGGCAAAGTCACGAGTCGAAATGTCACAAAGGGACTAGCACCGAGGTCGTACGACGCCTCCTCTAGAGCCACGTCGAAACCCGACAGCCGAGCGCGCACGGTCACCGTCACGTAGGCGATGGAGAACATCACGTGCGCCAGTACCAAGGTGAAGAATCCTCGCGCAACATTGAAGGTCACGAAGAGACCCAGCAACGAAGCCCCCATGACAATCTCGGGGGCCGCGATATTGAGGAAGAGAACCTGCTCGAACCCCGCCTTGCCTCGGAATCTCCTGCCTCGATAGCGCACGAGGGCGATTGCCAACAAGGTTCCCAACGCCGTTGCGATGACCGTGCTCACGATCGCGAGACGAAGCGATAGCCAAAACGCTGAGGTCAGACCTGGGATGTTGCTCCATTGCCGGTACCACTGCCACGTGAAACCGTTCCACGAAAAACTAACGAGTTGCAAACCCGACGTGACGCGATTGAAACTGTAAATCACCATCACGATGATGGGGAAAACCAGGTAGGCGATGACCAGCCACGAATAAGTGGGGAGAAGGAAACGCCCCCAGTGCCGGGGTCGACGAGACACCGGTCCGCTTAGCGCTGGGGAGAGTTCGACGGCGGGCGCGGCAACGCTCATAGATAGTCCTCAATAGTGCGCGATCCCAAGCAGTCGGGCGTAGAGCCAGATCCCGAGCAGCGAAATTACGAGCAGGACCGCGGACAGCGACGCTCCCCCGGCGTAGTCCGAGTCGATCAAGAAGAGATTCTGAATGACCGTGCCAATCATGGTGTTCGACGTGCCGCCGAGAATCTCTTGATTCACGTAATCCCCGAAGGCGGGAATGAAGGTCAGGAGGAACGCCGCGAAGATGCCGGGGATCGCGAGCGGAAGGATCACGCGCATGAAGGTCACTCGTCGGGTCGCGTAGAGGTCATTGGCGGCGTTGAGGACCCGCCGATCGATTCGCTCCAGGGCCACGTACAGGGGCAATGCGGTGAAGGGCAAGTAGTTATACGCGAGTCCCGCTACCACCGCGAGTCCGGTGCCCAGCACGTGGAATCCCGACGGCACTAGGTGATTGCCGCGCAAGAATGTGAGCACCACGCCGTTGTTGGACAGGATGAATTCCCACACCAACGTCCGGATGATGAACGAGACGAAGAACGGCACCAGCAACATGATGAGGAAGAAGTTTTTGCGTCGGCCGCCGTAGAAAGCAATCCAGTAGGCGATGGGAAATGAGATCACCAGATCGATCAACGTGGCGACGAACGCGAAGATCAGACTGGTCACGAATTGCCCGCGATATTGATTCACGACGTGGGGCAACTCTCCCCATTGCCAGGTCATCACGCACGCGCCCGAAGCGGGGCTGCACGTCTTGAGCGTGATCGACAACATAATGAAGAGCGGCACGACGAAGAGCAGCAAGAGCCACAGTCCCGCCGGGAGGCTTAAGAGGTAGGGGGGCAGCCCCCGTCTCCACGCCCCATGACGCCGGGACGAACTCATGCCCCCTGGATGATCGGCAAGAAGAGGTTGTTCCAGGCGTCGATCTCCGTCTGATCCTTGAAGTTGTAATAGGACTTGGACGCTTTGATACGCGCCGGCGAGGGAAAGACGATGGTCGAATCAGCGGTAACTGACGTGGGCAGGCCCACTGAGGAGTTGAGCGACGCCAGCGCTGCCTTATTCCATCCCGCGGGATTGAGAAGTTGTTGCTTGGCAGCGGGGACCGGGCAAATGTAGTCGTTGTAATACTCCACAACGGATTGCACCTCGGGATCGTAAAAATAGTCCATCAGTGTCATGGCGTCGAGGGGATTCTGGGAGTACTTGGGGATACACATATTGTCCGTCCACAGCATGGCGCCTTCGTCAGGCAACAACAGCGTCAGATCCTTGTACTTGCTGTTGAGGTCGGCTTGGAAGATGTCGCCGGAATAACACATCGACACGGTGATGTCGCCGTTCTTGAGGTGCTGGATGTAACTCTGGTCGTAGTAGGACGCAACTATGCCGTCGGACTTTTGTTGCTTAAGCTTCTTCGCGGCTTTGGCCCAGTCCGATTCAGTCGAGGTCGCTGGCTCGACGCCCACGGCGAGTAATCCAATGCTGCCGAGTTCGAAGGGGTCGGACAGCATGCCGACCTTGCCGGCGTACTTCTTGTCGAAGAGGATCTCGATGCTCGTCCCGGGATTCTTGACTTGCTGATTGTTGTAACCCACTGCGGTCCAGCCGGACTGCCAGGCCATCGTGTACTTGTTACCGGGGTCCCAGGTGGGACTCTTAATGAGCGGACCGGCGTACTTGTTATAATTGGTCTTCATCGACTCGTCCAGCGGGGATGAGCCAACCCAATTCGATCAGGTAACCCAATTGAGGATTGTTGTTCGTCATGACCACGATGTCGTAGCCGGTGTACTGACTTGATGCGAGCGACGGCCGAATCTTCTGGTAGAACGACGCGTTGTCCTGGATCACTTCGAAGTAGTTGACCTTGATGCCCGTCGTCGAAGTGAAGTGCTCCAGCGAAGGGTGCTTACCATTGAGCAAGTCAATGTAGTACGGCCAGTTGGCAAAGTTGACGACGTGGTTCAATTTCTGTGCCTGCCACCACGCGCTCGACCCCACCACCTTCGCGGAGGACTTCGTGGAACTCGGTGAGCCACATGCCGCCAATATCAGCGCCGCCAAGCCCACGCCCGAAATACCCAACGTTTGACGTCGGGTGAACCGCTGTTGGGTCATCCCACGCCACAGCGCGGGGCTCATCGCGTCCGGTTGGGTGTTGTCGTTGTGCTGCGATTCCATCATTTCTCCCTAGCTCGCTAACTCATCACTGCTAATTAGATTCTCGGCTGGTCGGACAGCAAAAGTGTGCTCAATTGGCCAACTCAAGACCACGTCCTCGCCGCTGCGAGGGGCGAGTTCCTCACCGATGTTTTGGGCGTACACGGTGATGTCCTCTCCCGACGCCATCTCCACGAGATACTGATTACCCACGCCCGTGAAGGTCGAGACCCTCACCCGTCCTCGCAACGTATTACCCGCTGAAGCCGACTCGCTGCGATCGGCTCGAATGCGTATCTTTTCCGGCCGCACGCCGACCTTGACCTCAGAGCCCACCAGCGACGCGGGCAAACGCGAAGTGGGAACGTCCAGTGTCGCGCCGGTGGCGAGTTCGATCGTGGTGACATCACCGTGCTGCGCTGCGACTTTGCCCGCCAGAAGATTCGATGCCCCCAAGAAGGTGGCGACGAACTCTGTCGAGGGATTGTCGTAAACGTCTTGGGGCGAGCCGATACCTTCAATCTTGCCCTGTCGCATCACCACGAGCCGATCCGACATCGTCATCGCCTCTTCCTGGTCGTGGGTGACGTACAAAAAAGTAATACCGACGCGGGACTGGATTGATTTGAGTTCGATCTGCATCTGATGACGTAGCTTGGCGTCTAGGGCGGACATCGGCTCATCGAGAAGCAAGAGAGCGGGCTCGTTGACGAGAGCGCGGGCGAGAGCGATACGTTGTTGCTGACCGCCCGAGAGTTGGTTGACCTTGCGTTTCTCGTAACCCGGCAAGTCCACAATCTCTAAAATGGCCCCCACTTTGTTACGGACCTCCGTTTTGGCAACTCGTTTGCGTCGTAAACCAAACGCGACGTTCTCATAGACATCCAGATGTGGGAACAACGCGTACGACTGAAAGACGGTGTTGACATCGCGATGGTACGGAGCCGTATAGGTCACGTCGCGTCCGCCCAGAACGATACGACCTGATGTCGGCTCCTCGAATCCACCGATCATGCGCAGGGTGGTGGTCTTGCCGCAACCCGAGGGACCGAGCAAACTGAAGAACTCCCCCTCATTGATATCGAGATTCAAGTTGTCCACGGCGACCACGCCGTCGAAGGACTTTGTTACGTCGCTCAGGCTGACGTTCACCGCGGTGTTCGCGCTCGGCGAAGGATTCAGCAGTTCACTCATCGCGCGACACACATTCTGACCCTCGCGGTCCGTTGGCGAGAATCATCGAGAATCACTGGTGGCGCAACAGCACAGCGAATTGTTGGAACTATTCGGGCTCTCATCAACACTATCGACGGCTTTCCTGACTGAATGATTGTCACTATACATTCACCCTCGTGACGAGAAGGGTCGTAGTAGCCGACACTTCTCGTACTTCACAGCAACGAAATAGTCCAGTCGAGAGACAACCATGCAAAATGGGCCATTCGACTGTGAAACAATTGTGGCCGCTCCGTCACCCGGTTGGTCGCGAGCCCCATCGTCACTTGTGGTGACACGAGTCAGCGACACGGAGTGCCCCCGGCAGGAGTCGAACCCGCAACCTGACGGGTAGAAACCGTCTGCTCTATCCAGTTGAGCTACAGGGGCGCTCTCCCATCGTACTCAGCGCCGGTTCCGATTCCGCTTCGCCGTGCTCTCGCACTTCGCCGCATGAACCACATTCTGATCGAGCTGCAATCTCCTCGCCGTCCTCATGTGCTCCTGTGTAATACTGGAGAGTCTTGGTGGGCGTAGCTCAGTTGGTTAGAGCGCCAGGTTGTGGTCCTGGAGGCCGCGGGTTCGACCCCCGTCGCTCACCCCAATGAACACTCGGATTCTTGTGAGTTCCGAGTGCTGGACGTGTCATCGTTCGCCGCACCGAGGTCTCGTCGCCATGCGTATAGACTCGATTCGCGCCGGTAGCTCAATTGGCAGAGCATTTGACTCTTAATCAACAGGTTCCGGGTTCAAGTCCCGGCCGGCGCACCAATTCCCACGCATATCACGGGCGTCCGCGCCGGTTGGGGCGGCGCCCGTGATCATTGTGGAAGGACGTCGGTCCTCGTTGATGGACGTAACAATGATCCACTGTGCGACCTGGGCAACATAAGTCGATCACTTTGTGATAGCACCACCAATCTCTAGACTGGGTGTTCACAACGCGGATGGGACTCTGACCAATTCGATGAAATTGTCAGTACCTCACTACGATGGACCGGTGACTTCGCGCGTGACACAGTGGCTCACGGCACGACGAGCGTCGGACACTTTTCGGTCCATGACCCTCATCATTGTCGTCATCGCGATCGCCAACTGCGCCTACATCGTCTTCGGTTACGAATCAAACCCCATCTGGTGGACGTCATCAGTCGCGGCGCGGGTGTGCGTGTGGACCTGCGGGATGCCCAGTGTCGATCCGAATGTCGGATTCATCACCCAGCCACTCGGACACCTCGCCGCCGTCGATCTCCTCCACGGTCACTTGCCCTGGTGGAACTACTTCGAGGGGATGGGTCAGCCACTGGCCGGGGAGATGCAGTCCGCCGCACTCATGCCGCTCATCGTTCTCTTCATCTTCCCCGCGGGCATCCTTTTGTTTCACCTCGCCCTCGAGATCATCGCCGGTGCGAGTACCTACTTCTTGGTGCGTCGCCTCGGTGTCGGTCCCACTATCGCCACGCTCGCGGGCATCCTTTTCGCCCTGAACGGCACCTTCTCATGGATTGGCAACGCCGCCATCAATCCCGTCGCCTTTCTGCCGCTATTGATCCTTGGGATCGAGATCATCGTCGAACACAGCCGGGATGCTCGTCGAGCTGGTTGGCTCGTCATGGCCGCGGCGGTGGCCCTTTCGATCTACGCTGGATTCCCCGAAATGGCGTACCTTGACGGCTTGATCGCTGCGGGCTGGGGGCTCACGAGGTTGTTTGGTCTAGAGCGATCACGCCGTGTTCCCGCTCTCGGACGGTTTGTTCTTGGTGGTGGAGTCGGTCTGGCCCTGTCACTGCCCCTCTTGACCGCCTTCTTCGACTTCACCGAGTACGCAGATATCGGTGCGCACGCCGCTCACGGTTTGAGTACGGCCACGACCCCGTTACACAGCCTGCCCATCCTCGTGAATCCCTATCTGAGCGGCACCCTTTTTGGGGGCCCGACATCCACCCCCAACAATCTGCTGGGCTACGTGACCGCATCGGTAGCCGTTTTCGCAGTCGTGGGAATCGTCGGGCGTCGCCTTCGCCCCCTGCGATGGTTCTTGACCGTTTGGGTCGTGATCGTCCTGGCGGGAGTTCTCAATTTCTTCGAGATCCGTCACCTGTGGAACCTGCTACCCGATATGGGCGCGGTGGCCTACGCCCGCTACATCTGGCCGACTCTCGAATTCGCCGTCATCATTCTTGCCGTGCTGGGACTGAGCGATATCGTCGAGTACGCCGCGCGACGCCGTGTGGCGCTCGGGGCCACGTTGGGGGTTGGCCTGGTCAGTGCCCTGGGGGTGTTCATCGTGGTTCCCCTCGGGGGACACGTGGGGGGCACGTACGCCTTCGCCGTCGCGATTTTGATCATCCTGCCCTTCGGTGCCCTCCTCGTTCTCGCGTACAGCTTGCGTTTCGTCCACGGTCGCGCTTTTGTCGCGGTGGCCGCGGCGATGATGGCTCTCGAGTCGGTGGCTTACTTCGCCGTTCCCAGCTTCCGCAGTCCCGTGAACGTGCACCTCGCCGACAGCTCGCTGAACTACCTCCAACAACACGAGGGGTTCGGGCGCTTCATCTCACTGGGCGTTCTCAATCCCAACTGGGGATCGCAGTACGGTCTCAATGAGATCAACGCCATCGACTTACCGTTGCCGCTCAGTTTCTCGACGTATATCCACAACAATCTCGCACCCTCACTCAACAATCCGCGCTCCTTCGTCCTGCCCTTCACTCCGGCCATGGAAAATGAAGTCGCCGCGCATATCGCTAACTACGAGGCGCTCGGCGTCGCCTACATCTTGGTGAAGCCCCAACCGCTGACGCCCGCTCTCAGTGCCATCCTCGGCCACACCCCCGTGGCGCAGGACTTTGAGAGCGTCCTCTACGCGCTGCCTCATCCCTCGAGCTTCTACACGACGGCACTAGGAACTTGCACCATCTCGGCCGCCCTCGTCGACCAAGTGACCCTCGACTGTCCGAGCGCCACCACATTGACCCGACTCGAACTGACGATGCCCGGTTGGAGCGCGCACGTCAATGGCCAGTCCGTACCGATTTCGTCGAACGACGGGCTTACCCAGACCGTGGCGGTTCCCGCGGGAACGTCGACCGTGACGTTTTCGTATCTCCCACCCCACGAGGGGATCGCATTCCTCGTCTTCGCGCTCGCCCTGGGAACAATGGCTTCCACGTGGCGTCCCCGTCGCCGCGGCGGTGCGCCGCGCGCCGCACCTAATGACACGCCCGAGGTGCTCCTCGCATCGACTGAATCCCTCGACGCTGCGCCCGTGGAGTTGCACGACACGGTGCCGGGCGGCAGCGAATCCCGCGAGATTTGACAACTGACTACATCACGTCAGCGAGCCCGAACAAGAAGGTCTGCAGGGTCTTGATGTAATCCTGGGCCCCTTCGTCGGACTCTTCGAGACGGTCCGAGCTTAACAAGCCCTTCGCCGTGATGAACCCACGTAACGCCACCTGCAAAGTGCAGAGCCACGCCCACGCCTCGGCGTCGTTCAAGAACTCCTCATCGAGTGTCGCCATCGCCAGTTCCACGTTGGAAGTCACCTCGTGTTGCCGATTGAATGTGGCCAAGGGATCGTCCACGTCGCTGCCGGGATTGATCGGGGCGTTCAAACTCGCGTGCCACTCGTGTTCGGGGTCGCCCTCAGCCATCAGGACGTTGGCGAACGCCTCGCGGGCGATGTCACGTCCCGCATCGTTCAGTCGCACCTCTATGCGCCCGTCACGACGGCGAACGAAGAGTCGACTGGCCATTAGGCGTCCTGCTCAATGGTGCAGAGAAGCCCGGCGACCTGTAATTTCACGCAGTAGCCCTGAGCACGCTCGAGGGGACCCGACCACACGATAGCCCGTCCCTCGTGGTGGACCGTCAGCATCAACTGGGTGGCCTTGTTGTTGGGATAGCCAAAAACCTTTCGGAAAATAACCACCACCACGGACATGGGTGTCACGGGGTCGTCCCACACCACCACGTTCCACGGACGCTCGGTCAGCGTTGCGGTCTGAGCGGCAGCCTGGGTCTCGTCAGCGACGCGAAGGGGCTTCAGTGAGGGCACGTCGCCATTTTCCCAGATATCACGAGGAAATCAACCCCTCGACCGGTGGAGCACCGCGGACCTAGGGCTCGAGGCGACGCAGGCGCCACGAACCGGCCCAGTGCTGGCCCGGTTCGAGAACGATCACATCCTTGCCCGAACGCAGCGCCTCGGGTGGACACGTCATAGGTTCCACGCCGATTGACGTCCGACGTCGGCCGTGGGGCAAATGATCACCGGTGTAGACCTGGATATAGGGAAAAGTTCGATCAACCTGGAGTTCCACCATGCCCCCGTCACGGTCACGAAGTTTCACCGTCGCGAGCCCGGTGTCGTCTCTCACGAGTTCGGTATACGTGATGTTCAGTTCGTGTCCATTGATCGATTTGGCCACGCTGAAATCGGCCGCGTGACCAGCGACGGGCAGGATTTCGCCCGTCGGCAGCAATCGATCGTTCGAGGCGACGTAGGCCTGGGCGGGAACTTCCAGTTGCGCGCCCTCAATCGACGCCGTCGTCACCGCGAGATACGGATGGAACCCCACCCCAACGGGTATCGGCACGTCGTCGCGATTCGTGACCGTCGCAGTGACCGTCAGACCGAGTGATCCCAGGTGGTAGGCGACGGCAATCTCACTCGCGAACGGGTATTCGGGCGAAGCGTGTAGTAGCAACGAGAGAACGCAGCGGTTCTGATTGACCATCTCAATATCGAAAGGACGCCATCGCGCTAGACCGTGAATCGCAGTATTGGTCGAATGGTCGTCCACGGACGGCACCGCGATGCGTCCGGAGAAACTCCACGGTTCGGGCGCGAGGCGATTCGGCCAGGGGTACATCAGTTGACCGTGCGCGCCGTCGGGGAGTTCGTCGGCGGCGAATCCCTCGACCACCGCCACTCCGCCCTTGACGTACGTGCGCAGCGTGGCCCCCACCTGAGTGATCACCGCGCGCTGGTCGCCATGGGCAATCGCGATTTGTTCACCGGACGGTAGCACTGGACCCTTTCGTGTTGTTCACTGGTCAGTAACTTACGACAGATAGCGTGACCGGTATGAAAATACTGTTGACAAATGACGATGGCGTCTTGGCACCGGGCATGGCGGCCCTCGCACGTGCGGTGTCGACTTGGATCGACGAGTGCCCGCCGGGCGAGGAGCGTGAAGCCCTCGTCGTGGCTCCCGACCGTAACTATTCGGGCATGTCTTCCGCCGTGGGCGACGTCTTCGAACGTCCCAGCGTGCACTACGAACGACACGTCATCGAGGGCGCTGTCAACATCGCGGCCTACGGTGTCGAGGCACCGCCGGCCCTCTGCGCCATACTCGGTGCGATTGGATCCTTCGGTATGCAACCCGATCTCATCATCTCGGGGATCAACGCGGGCGCCAACGTTGGTCGCAGTGTCCTTCATTCAGGGACCGTGGGCGCGATCTTGTCCGGAGCGCAACTCGGGCTCTCGGGCCTCGCCGTTTCAGTCCAGTGGGGCGAGGACGTACATTACGACCTCGCGGCTCGACTCGCCATCGAGGTGCTCGACGAGCTCTTTCGCGCACCCTCGCGCACCCTTCTCAATCTCAACGTCCCCAACGTTACTCGAGAGCATCTTCGTGGCGTGCGCCGGGCGCGTATCTCCACTGCGGAGGTGGTGATGGCCGCCGGTCCTGACGCGGGAGGTGACCCCCTCGGCGACAGGGGAGAATTGCCGATGATCCTGGGTGCCGCATCGCCGAGCATCGGTGACGTCAGCGACGAAGACGCCGGTGATGACGGGGCCCTCGTCGTCGCCGGGTACGCCACGCTCACGCCCATAGTCGGACCCCACGAGAACACTGACTCGGCACTCGACACGGTCATTCACACCGCGCTCGGTGTGATCTCGAAGCACCTGGAGGGTTAATCCTCCACCTGGCGTCTCGCCTCCTTGATACGAGAGCGGGCCTTCTTCTGGTCAACGCGACGCGTCTGCGACGCTCGAGTGGGGCGCGTCGCGCGTCGCGGAGCTTGGCGCAACAATCCCACGTGCAACTTCAAGGCCAGCGACTCCAGAGCCGCGGCCCGATTGGCCGATTGTGAACGAAAACGTGACGAACTCGCTCGAACTTCCCGGCCCAGACGCTCCATCAGCAGGTCGCGGTCCGCTTCGCTGAGAGCGTTGGACGAGGACACGTCAAAGCTGGCGATGACTTTGGTCAATGATCGGTTCGCGTGCTGACCACCCGGCCCTCCTGACGTGGTGACGCGCAGTTCGACCTCATTGGCGGGAATAACTAGTCGCGCACGCAACTGGAGAGATCCGTCGTCGTTGACCCGCATGACGCTCATCGTCAATTCTGCCCGAATCGAACCATTGCCAGTTGGCTCGAAGCGGCCACAAGTTCGCCCGTCTCGTCGAAGAGCTCACATCGCTCATCGACCATTCCGTCGGCCACCACCACGCACCATTGTCGCGCCTGCAACCAGTCGCTGGCGGGAATGCGTCGCACGTAGGAAGTCAGTTGCAAGGTGGGGACCCAGCCGGTGGAGCCCAGCGGCAACGTGGCAGGGGGCAAAACGTCCGTGGCGAAGAGGAGGCTCCAGGGGTTCCAGGGCCCTCCCCCATCAGTCAACTTCAACCACATCTGTATTTCGCCCGCGCCAGCATCGCCATTCCACCATCGCAGCCCCTCGGGGTCGCAGCGCAGTTCAACGGAATGATGATAAGTCATACCCTCGTGCACCGGCAATTCAATGCACTGTTCGAGTGGTGACATCGACGGTGCCAGTGACGACTGGTAGCGCGTCCGCGAGGTCTCCGAGAGCGTGCCGACAGTCACTAGAGCCTCCGACGTCACGACGTCGTCCTGCGACAGGGTCACGTGCACGAAAGACGCCCCGCGCCCAACGCGGCGCACTTCGGTAATTAAGAGTGCGGGGCCAACTTCGGGGGCCGCCATGAAATTGGTGGTGACGGCCGTCGCGTGCAGGTGCGGCGCTCCCGCGTCGCTTGCCGCCGCGAGCGCCGCACTTGCCATTACGCACTGCAGGTAGCCGCCGTTGGGGTAGTTGAAGACGGTGAATTGGCGCGCCAACTGGACCAGGTAGCGCCCTTCGCCGTCTGGTTCAACGCCGGCGGCGTCCGCGAGCAGGACTGGTTCAAAAATTGTCACCGCCCCACCTTAATGAGCGCCCCCTCTTAGAAATAGGTCCTCTCCTCCCGGTAGATTGGTGACAACCAAGGAGAACCTTCGTGCGCACCATTCCCCACTACATCAACGGTGAGGCCGTCTCGGCACCCGGAGAACTTCCGGTCTACAACCCGGCGACCGGTGAGATCACGGCTCGGGTTCCCTTGCCGTCAACGCACGACGTTGACGAGACCGTGGCCCGCGCGCGCGCCGCCTGGCAGACGTGGCGCAATTCGAGTCTCTCCCAACGCACCAATGTCCTCTTCGGCCTCCGTCACCTGCTCGTCGCGCACACCGACGAAATCGCCGCACTGATCACCTCCGAGCACGGCAAGACCATCGCGGACGCCAAGGGCGAAATCGCTCGAGGGCTCGAGAACGTCGAGTACGCCTGTGGCGTCACTGAGCACCTAAAGGGAGGGTTTTCATCGCAAGTTGCCGACGGCGTGGACGTCCACTCGTTTCGAGAATCGCTCGGAGTGGTGGCTGCTGTCACCCCGTTCAACTTTCCGATCATGGTTCCCTTGTGGATGGCCGCCAACGCGCTGGCGACGGGCAATGTGGTCATTTTGAAGCCGTCCGAGCGCGACCCGTCCGTGTCGGTTCGTCTCGCTGAACTTCTCAGCGAAGCCGGCCTGCCTGCCGGTGTCTTCAACGTCCTCCAGGGCAATGCCGCCACCGTCAACCAGTTGCTCGAACACGAGGGGGTGGACGCGGTGAGCTTCGTCGGTTCGACCCCGGTCGCCTCCCACGTGTATAGCGTTGCCACCTCCCACGGCAAGCGTGTTCAGGCGCTCGGTGGGGCTAAGAACCACATGGTGGTGTTGCCCGACGCCGACCTCGACGTCGCCGCCGACGCCGCGATCAACGCCGGCTACGGCGCCGCGGGCGAACGGTGCATGGCCATCAGTGTCGTCGTTGCCGTCGGCGATATTGCCGACGAACTCGTCGCCAAGATCGCCGAACGGGTTGACCGCCTCAACGTCGGACCGGGCGATGACCCGCATAGCGACTTCGGCCCTGTGATAACCAATGAACACCGTCAGCGCGTGCTGTCCTATGTGACGGCACCCGACCCTGGTGTCAGGGTGGTCCGCGACGGATCGTCGATGGCGGCGATGCCCGGCTTCTTCATTGGTCCCTGTCTGCTCGACGGTGTCGCGCCGGGGATGCGCGCGTACGACGACGAGATCTTCGGCCCGGTCCTCGGAGTGACGCGCGTTGCCACCTACTCCGATGCGGTGGCGCTCATCAATGCCAATCCCTACGGCAACGGAACGGCGATATTCACCCGCGACGGCAACGCCGCGCGGCTCTTCAGTCGCCAGGTGAGTGTCGGCATGATCGGCGTCAACGTGCCCATTCCGGTTCCGGTATCGAGTTACTCCTTTGGCGGATGGAAGAATTCGCTGTTCGGCCATAGCCATATCTACGGACCCGAAGGCATTGCTTTCTACTCGCGCGCCAAAGTCGTCACCACGCGTTGGCCACTCCCTTCAGATTCCCAGATTGACCTTGGGTTCCCGCGTACTCGCTGATCGACGCGCACCACGTAGACTCGGACCCGCGCCATCAGTGTCTGACGCGCTTGATTCGAGGCCCCATGAGTAAGCAACACAGCAGTGTCCGTGCCTACGGCATTTTGCTCCACGAGGGGAGTGTCGCCCTCGTGCGTTCCTCTAACCCGCAACACCAGCCACCGTTGTGGTGGTTACCGGGTGGCGGCATCGACTTTGGCGAGACCCCCGAGGAGACTCTGGTGCGAGAGTTCAAGGAGGAGACCGGACTCGGGGTCGACCACCCCACGCTCTTCTCGGTCACCAGTGATGTTCGCAAACGCGACAACGGCGACCGCATCCATACCGTGCGCATCATCTATACGGTGAATTGGGTCAGCGGCGAACTGACCCACGAAGTCCATGGCACCACCGATCACGCCGCGTGGTACCCCAGCGATCAAATCGATGGTCTCAATCTTGCCGACTACGCCCGTGAGGCAATTCAGTCACTACTGCGAAAGTAGTGACGGGCCAGGTCAGTCTTGGAGATCTTGCCGGTCCCGTTGGTGGGAAGCCTCTGGTTGGTGAAGACCATGCGAGTGGGAATCTTGTACGGAGCGAGGCGCGTCGCTAAGAACTCGGTGAGCTGCATTTCGGTGAGTTGAGCGTCTTGTCGCACGACGACGACCGCGGCCACTGATTCGCCGAGTCGCTCGTCGGGGAGTCCACAGACCGCCGCCTCCCAGATCGACGGGTGCTCGTAGAGCACTGATTCGACTTCAGCGCAGTAGACGTTGTCCCCTCCTCGAAGGATCATGTCCTTTAAGCGATCCTCGATGAAAAGAAACCCCTCCTCGTCGAGGTAGCCAACGTCGCCTGTGCGCAGCCAACCCTCCACCAACGTCTCAGCGCTCGCCTCGGGTTGACGCCAGTACCCGCGAAAGAGCGTCGGTCCCGAGACCCAAATCTCACCCACCTCGCGAGGGGCCAGAACCAGACCCGAGGGGTCGCGGATCTCGACGTCCATGACGACGGTCGGCGTCTGGCCGGTCGACGAGGGGTGACGCTGATAGTCGTCGCCGTAGTTCTGTGGTCCGTAGGCGTTGGTCTCGGTCATGCCGTACGCCAGATTCGGGCGACCGTTGGTGAAGACCTCTTCCACGCGCGCCACCAGCGTGGGCGCCGCCGGCGCTCCCCCACCCCCCACGGTGACGAGTGACGAGGTGTCGTACTGCGACAGGCGAGGACAGTTGATCAGATCCCACGACTGCGTGGGAACCCCCACCACATTGGTTATCCGATGTCGTCTCGATGAGACCGAGGGCAGCTTCGGGATCCCAGCGCCGCATGATCAGCAATTTGAAGTGCCACGAGAAGCACGACAACATGACCGGTACGCAGCCGGTCACGTGAAAGAGTGGCACGATCAAGATAAAACTGGTCGGGTCGCCAGCCGGGTGATCACGCGGACCCCGACGGTGTCCCTCGATGATGAGCCCGGCGGAGAAAGCCATCAAGGTCTGACAGATTGCGTCATGCGTGGAGACCGCACCCTTGGGTTGACCCGTCGTACCCGAGGTGTACAAGATGGTGGCATCGTCCTCACTCGACAGGGCGACGCGGGGCATCGGTGCGCCCCGGAGAACGACGTGCGACCAATGATCGACTCCCGCCGACGGCTCCGTCGTCACGTCGCCGCGTGCCAGCACTACCGGAGTCTGGCGACGCCGACACGTTTCGAGCACTCGCACGCATCGCTCGGGGTCCACCACGAGAACCTTGACATCGGCGTCACAAATCGCGAAATCCAATTCATCGGGAGTCCACCAGGCATTGAGCGACACGGCGACGCCTCCCACTGACACGATGGCGGCGAAGGCCACGATCCATTCCGGGAGGTTGCGCATGGCGATGCCCACCCGGTCGCCCGGTCTGACCGCGAAGTGCCGAACCAGGGCGTCAGCGAACTCGTCCACCGCGACCATCACGTCATCGAAGGACCACTCTTCGCCCTCGTAGACCAGAAAGGTCTCCGTCGCGCCGCGGGCGCCGTCGAAAATATCGCGCAGGGTGGCCGGTGAATTGGTGAAAACGCGGCGAGTAATGTCCCCGCTCTTCCGCTCGGTCACTTCAAAGAGTTGACCGGGTGCGGTGACGTGAGAAATCGCGTCACGCAAACTCACTTCCACGCGGCTCCCTCCATGCACCACTTAGCCTACGAGAACTACTCTCCTCGTATGCGCCACGAGGGGATCACGATTGGCGTGCACGTGCACCCCGGCTCACGCCACCCGGGTGTGGGTGGCGCGCACGGTGACTCTCTCGTCGTTCGCGTAGCGCCGCGGGCCGTTGGTGGAACCGCCAGTGAGGAGGTGCTGGTCGTGATCGCGCGGGCCTTCGGTCTACGTCGCCACGAAGTGGCTTTCAAGCGCAACACGCGTTCGCGCGACAAGGTGGTGCAATTGCACGGCGCCACGACCACTCTGGCTCGGCGCTTCGAGGAACTGCGCGGCGTCGGGCGACTAGCCTCGCCGCTCACTCAACCGAGGGCGGAATTGGTCGTAGCGGCGGCCTTCTGGGCCATCCGCTCGACCGTCCCGGTGATCTTGGTGACGACTTTGTCGAGCTCCACGCGAGCACTCTCGGCTTCCTTCGTGAGGCCCGCCAGGTGATTCACATCCCACAAGTCGAGCACCGGGGTGACGACGTCCTTGAGGAATTGGGTCAGACCGTAGATACCTTCGCGCGCAATACGAACGGCGTGACGGGTGAAGCTGGGGATGCCGGTGCCGGGCATCGCGAAGTTCGTCACCTGCTTAGCCGCGGAGATCATCATCGTCGAGGGGTCGATAGCGAAGGCCGCGAGGGCCAGGTCCCGATAGAACAAGTAGTGCTTCGTCTCGTCACCGGCGACGAGGGCGAGCACGTTGCGTCCCATCTTGTCGTCCTTGGGCAGGTGCGCTCCAGTGTTGCGATGGGCAATCTGCGTCGCGCGTTCCTGGAACGAGACGTAGCAAATCAGATCGGCGAAGGAATCGGGCTCGGGCACCTCGCCACGCGACATCTGCACGCGGCGGCCGTCTTCGAGCAAGACGGGGTCGATACAACGCGTGATATGAACCCAGTCACGCATCACCATGGAGTGGCGGTTCTCCTCCATGGTCCACTGATAATTCCAATCACGAATCGGATGGCCTTTCGGGGCATGGGCGAGAATCGAATTGGTGTAGTAAGGAAGATTGTCCTCGGTGAGCAGATTCACGTAAATCGAGCTGCGCACCCCATCGGCCACCGGATAATCGGCTTCGCTCCAGGGGTGGGATCCGAAATCCTCGCCGCTGCCCCAATCGATCTGCTCGTGCGGGTACCACAGGCGCGGGGCTTCCATGTGACGGTTGTAGAGGCGCTCGACGTCCGGTGCGATTTCCAGGAGAAGATCCGTTCGACTCTGAGGCAAACGCATGGCTGACAAATTAGTTCTTTCGCACGGGCATCCAATGGGACACCTCCTCCATCGTAATGGCGAAAGTCTCGACAAAGTCTGGCTCTTGTGATTCTGCTCACAAGGTGCAGAAGTAGCCTGATGGTCTCATGAATCTCCTCGAATCTCTCGTTCCCTCCGACTTTCGTCGCTCCTTCGACGCATCACTGCGTCGATTCTTCCTCGGCGTCTTCGTGAGCTGCTGTGCCATAGGGCTCACACTGTCGCTCTACGTGGTGTACCTGCACAACGTCTTGCACTTCTCCATTAGTTTCTCGACGCTACTGCTCGCTCTCTCATCGTTGGCGGGTCTCCTAAGTAGCCCTTTATGGGGTTCGCTGACCGACTGGATCGGTCCCGTCAAGGTCCTCGTCATCGCGGGAGTGACCAACGCGAGCGCACTGATCTATTGGGCGTTTATCCACTCGGAGCGGAGTGCCGTGATCGGAGGTCTCGTTCTCGCCGTCTTCGGGGGCGCCGGCTGGGGACCTGGGAGCACACTGCTCGTGCGACTGGTCGCGCCCGAACACCGCCAACGCGCCTACGGGTTCAATTTCATGCTGGTCAATTTCGGCATCGGCTGCGGTGGTCTGATTTCTGCGTCCGTCGTCGACCTACACCATCCCCTCTCTTTTCGACGGTTGTACTTGGGCAATGCTCTGGTGAGTTTGGTCGCCAGTGCCTTTTACGTCACCTTGTGGAAATACGGACACGTGCAGAGAACGCGAGTGGATAAGCGTGTTGAGGGGGCGCGTAGCGAAGGATGGGGCGAAGTCCTGCGTGACCGACGACTGGTCCTCTTCGTTATCGGATCGATCGTCTTGATGCTGGGCGGCTACTCCGCGATCGACGCCGGCCTCAGTTTATTCGTCGTCAATAATCTGCACCTCTCGGTGCACGTCATTGGGATTTTTCTCTTCGTGAACACCAGCGTGATCGTGCTGGCGCAGTTGTTCATCATCAATGTGATCGAGGGTCACAGCCGTACCCGAGTACTGGCCCTAGTGGGCGCGATGTGGGCCTTCTTCTGGGTGATTCTCGCCCTCTCTCTCGCCCTGCCCGCGCTCGTAGCGATTCTCGCCATCTCCGCAGCGATGGTTATCTTCGCGATCGGCGAAACCATGCTCTCGCCCGTTGGACCCGCCATCATCAATGAGATCGCTCCCGAGCACTTGAGGGGTCGCTACAACGCCGCCCAGGGTCTGTCCTGGGGCCTGTCGAGCACCGTCGCGCCCGCGCTCATTGCGACCTTCTACGCCAATGGCCTCAGTAATTGGTGGCCCCTAAGCGTAGGAATGCTCGCTTTCGCGGGTGGGGTCTTCATGCTCACTCTTCGACGACACCTCAACGCCAGCGAAGATGGAAGAACCGTTGACTGAGTTTTCTCTCAGCAAGGCGAGCAGCGGTGAGGTTGATCTAGGTCGGACAAATATTGACTATTTGTCTACTTTGACCGTACAACCTCGACCGTGCACATCGAATCCTCGCTTTCGAGCCAACGTTGTCATCAGGTCTTTCGACCTCACAGAGTACGGCGACAATCGTCCTGAACGGTGTTAAGAATTTGACCATTTCTTGGGAATATTTCCTATTCGACTGAGTTAAATTCACCCCCCAGTATCAGCAATAACGTCTTCCCAACTTTCGAACAAATCCCCATAATTGTTTACACCCTGGGTTAACGTGTCGGAAGCCTAATTGGTAGGTGCCAAGAATGTTCGCGGCTCGATCACCAAGTAGCACGCAGTTCGCATCACCTCAACCGAACAAGAACCACATGGTTCACTAACAAAGGGATATCTCAATGTTCAAATTCAAAACGGCGTCGGCCCGTTTCGGAGCCCTAGCTACCGCCGCCCTGGCGGTCGTCGCCCTCTCCACCACAGCAATGACCTCCTTGGCGGGTTTCAGTGCCCAGATCGTTAATAACAGCAACACCTTCTCCGCAGGCACCATGCAACTCGAGGAATCCCAGGGAGGGGTCAACTGTTTCTCCACCGGTAGTGGAGCGGGCGGTGCGGTTTCCGCCGCTAACTCTGCGACCTGCGCCATCAATAAGCTGGTGGGGACTCTGGACCAGATACCCGCAGGTACCCCACTTACGACCACGGTGACCATGAAGAACACCGGCAACGTCACCGCGTCGCTCGAGAGCCTCGTCTTCAGCACGTGCACCGCTGCCGCCGCATCAGACGCATCGGGTTACGTGGGGTCGGACACCACTGGATTCTGCGGCAAAGTCGATTTCAGCGTCGGGACCGCCACCAAGTGCCTCTACCCAGCCAACGCGACTGGTCCGTGCGCGAGCACACCGAACAGCGCAGGTACCCTGGCCGGAGCCGCCACCGTCGGGACCATCAACCAAGCGTCCACGCCCGGCATGGTACTCCTGGCTCCGGGTACCACCCAGACCTACACCTTCAGCGCCATGCTCGATACTTCGGCCACCAACGCTGACCAGGGTCTCGCCGCGTCCATGACGATGACTTGGAACCAAGCGTAGAACGCGTCACCGCCCTGACGCCGTCCTGGCCTCGGGGCGGTGACGCTTCTTTCGAATCAGTGCTCTGCGTTGGGGAGAGTTCGTCAACGTGACTACGACGTCGTCCAAAAAGCGACACCGGTGGATTGGCGGGGCCGCCACGTCACTGTTGTGGAGTCTGGTGACCATCAGTGCCGCTTCGGCGACGATCTTGAACGCGACCGTCGTCGACACCACGAACGTGTTCTCGTCGGGCAACTTAGTGCTTCGTGCGACGACGGGAACGACCACGTGCGACTCATCCGCAGCGGGCGTGACCACCAATGCCGCCACGTGTGCGAGCTCGACGCTGCCGGCTGGTCCTCTGACCACCTCACCCACTAGCGCCACCGTGACCCTGTCGAGCGTGGGTACTCTCACACCCTCGCTCAGTCGTCTCACCTCGAATACCTGTGGGGTGCAACAGGCCGCCACAACAACAGGCAACGACGTCGCTCTGGCCTACGGCGACATGACCTACGCGTCTGCGGGACCCCTCGGCGCTACGGCGGTGGCGCTCAATTCATCGGGATATTTCGACACCCTCAATGCCTACAGTGGCCCCAGTGTCTTCACCCAAGTTGCGTGGTTCAAAACGTCATCGTCCGGGAGCATTCTCTCATTCGCGAACACCTACGCCAGCTCCGCACCCAATTCTTGGGATCGCATGATCTGGATCGATGCCACGGGTCACGTGGTCGCGGGGGTCTATCCGGGCGCCGTGAAGGAAATCAAGTCGCCCTCGGTCTACAGCGACGGAGCGTGGCACTTCGTCGCAGTGACCTTGAGCGCTAGCGGGCCGTCGTCCGGCTTTCGCTTATACGTCGACGGAACCCTTGTTGCCTCCTCCTCCAGTGTTGTCTCGGCCCAGGGCTACACGGGCTACTGGCACATCGGGTGGTCGAACGCCCAACATGGCTGGACCGATTCCCCCACGAGCGCGTTCTTCACGGGCTCCATCGCCGGCGTCGGCGTTCTGCCCACTGCCCTCAGCGCCGCCACCATCGCCGCGCTCTACGCCTCGACGGACTTGGGTGCGTACGCCACAACCCTGACGGCGAATGCCCCCACCGCATACTGGCCCCTCGACGACACGGGTGCGAATGCCTACACCGGAGCCCTACCGGGCGTCACCTCGCCGTGCGCGTTGGACCTTGTGACCGTCGAAGCCACCCAAGGGGGCACGGTGACCTGCGTGGCGCCCACCCAGGCGGGCGCGTGCAACGCACCCTCGTCTGCTCAGACGTTGGGCACCGCGTTGAACGACACTCTGCCCAACCCCACAACGTCGCGTCCGATCACCCTCACGGTCACGATGCAAGTGGCGGCGGGATTGTCCGTCGACGCGACTGGGCTACGACTCGTCGTCCCCGTTGCGTACTACTCACAACTCAGTTCCTTCAACGCCACTTTGGCGTACTACCAAGAAGTAGTCATACTGTGACGCCTCGAAGAACTCCGATCTCGCGTGGAGCCCGCGCGAAATCGTCGGCACATTCGAAGGTGCCCGACCACTCGGAGGTCGCGATTCGCCCCATGGTCTGGAGCTTGCGCGTCGCTATTGTGATCATCGTTCTCGCCATCGTGGCGTCCGCGGGATGGCGTGCGTTCGTCGGTTCCGACTACGTCGTCACCAGCCCTTCGATGTGTCCGAATATCTGCGTCGGCGCGCTCGTGCTCGATGAACCCGCCGGTACGCACTTCACGGTCGGCGAAGTTATCAGTTTCGTGCCGCCGGGTCTCGATACTGTCTACTCGCACCGCGTCGTCGCGGTCTTCGCCAACGGCACCCTCGAGACCAAGGGCGACGCCGCGAACATCGTCGATCCATGGCGCATCGACGGTTCCATGGTGAGAGGGCGCACCGTTGTGAGCGTCGCTGGCCTCGGATGGTTCGACCTCGCTCTACCATTCCTCGCTCTCGCACTCACCATGATCTTGATTCTTCGACGAATGATCGCGACACCACACCGTCGCGAATGGGACCGCCTCTTCGTCTCACTCTTGGTGGCGATTCCCATCTGGCTTCTCAAACCCCTCGTGCGCGGAATCATCGTCACGACGACCACCGTACGACCAGGGGTCAGCCAGCTCGTTGTCGTCAACACTGGACTCCTCCCGGCCCAGTTCAAGATACCCGGAGGACAAATCGCCTCCTTCGTAGCCCCCGGCCATCGAGCCACATTGTCTGGGGCCGTCCACCGTGGCGGACAGTTGGCGCTGAGCCAGACCGCATCCTTCCACTGGTGGGGCTGGACGGTTGTGTACCTACTCGTCTGCTCTCCCCTTCTCTGGTACATCGTACGTCTGGCACACCCGTCGTCGTACGCTGAACGTGAATTGGTGCTGCGGGGCCGCCACGTACTAGATGTCGCAGACTCGGCACTCGCCGCGGGAGATCCGTCGCTCGCGCCGCCACGGGCGTCTCCATCGCGGCGTGATCGTTCTCGACCCTTCGTCGCCAATTAGTGCCGCACGCACGAGTGGTCAAGATAAACTTGGTGATGTTCCGTCTCTCCCCGGAACTTGGGCGCTGACCCTGCAGGCGTACTTCACTCCTCAGATTGTCTGATCGCTGACGACGGCGAAAGTGAGGCGCGGCGAGCACGATGAACCCGGTCTCGACGCCTTCAGCCCACTACAAATGGACCGCGATGTTCGTTGTGACCCTGGGAATGTTGATGGCGACCATCGACTCCTCCATTGTTCTCATTGCGATGCCCGCAATCTTTCGAGGTATCGGTCTGGATCCGTTGCAACCAGGCAATTCCTTCTACCTACTGTGGATGATCCTGGGTTTCCTCGTGGTCACCAGCGTGCTGGTGGTGAGTCTCGGGCGACTCGGCGACATGTACGGACGCGTGAGAATCTACAACGCCGGTTTCGCCGTCTTCACCATCTTCTCTGGCGCTCTGTCGATCACGTGGATGCACGGCCACGCCGCCGGTTTGTGGCTGATCATCATGCGCCTGTTCCAGGCCCTGGGCGCCGCCATGCTCATGGCCAATTCCTCGGCGATCCTGACCGACGCCTTCCCCCGGCACCAGCGCGGCCTCGCCATGGGCGTCAATCAGGCCGCCGCCTTCAGTGGCACCTTCATCGGACTCATCGTCGGGGGCCTGCTGGCCCCCTTCGACTGGCACCTGATCTTTCTCGTCAGTGTGCCGGTGGGCCTCCTAGGCACGGTATGGGGCTACATCGCGCTGCGTGAACTCGGCGAGCGACACCGCGCGCCGGTGGACTGGCTCGGCAACGCCACCTTCGCCATCGGCATGGTCCTGATCATGGTTGGTCTCACCTACGGCATCGAGCCCTACCGCGGACACACGATGGGTTGGACCAGTCCCATGGTGCTGGGTTGCGTGGGGACCGGCATCGCGACGATGTTCGCCTTCGCCGTCATCGAACGCAGCGTCGCGGCGCCATGTTCCGACTCCAACTATTCAAGATCCGGCCCTTCACCGCGGGGATTTCCGCCAGTTTCTTGGCCGCGCTGAGCCGCGGCGGACTGATGTTCATGCTGATCATCTGGCTGCAGGGCATTTGGCTACCCCTGCACGGCATGAGCTTCGAACGCACGCCCCTATGGGCGGGGGTGGCGATGATCCCTTTGACCGTCGGCATGCTCATTTCCGGTCCCCTCAGCGGATTCCTCTCAGACCGCTTCGGTGCGCGCCCCTTCGCCACGGGTGGCATGATCGGCACCGCAGCGTGCTTCGCACTCTTGGAGACGTTGCCGGTGGACTTCCACTATTGGGTGTTCGGCATCCTGCTCTTCTTCACCGGACTCTCGATGGCGGCCTTCGGATCGCCGAACCGTGCCGGTGTCATGAACGCGTTGCCGGCCGAGCACCGCGGTGCCGGCTCGGGTATGTACACCACCTTTCAGAATTCGGCGCAAGTATTCTCCATTGGTCTGTTCTTCACGCTATTGATCGCCGGACTCTCCAGCTCGCTGTCGACCAACCTGTACGCCGGGCTGATCGCTCACGGCGTGAGCGCCTCTCAAGCTGCTCACGCCTCACATCTGCCACCCATCGCCACGCTGTTTGCCGCGTTTCTCGGCGTCAATCCCATCAAACACTTGCTTGGTCCCACCGGACTCGCCCAACTCAGCCTCGCCCAACAGAGGACGTTGATCGGCCCGAGTTTCTTCCCGACACTGATCGGATCCTCGTTTCGCACCGGACTACACGCCGCACTCGACTTCGCCATCGTGGCCAGCTTGTTGGCCGCCGCGGCCTCCTGGGTGCGCGGGGCGCGTGAGGACGTCAACGACGTGAGCCCGGCGACGCTGGACGTCAGCGTGGACTAGAGATCACGGGTGAGTTCCGCGACGCGCTGACTCCAGTCACGTTCGGTGCTCTCACCGCGCGCATGCAGGGCGGCCCGCTCCTCGCGCAAGGTCTGGGCCACGCCGCCCAGTCCCGACGGCAAGAGTTCTTGGACCCTTCTTCGCACCCACTGTGCGAGCGAGGGCGAAGCACCCGAGGACGACACCGCGACCATCACGTCGCCGTCACGATGAACTGAGGTGAAATAGAAACTGCACCGTGGCGGATCGTCGACCACGTTGAGCAGGATGCGCAACTCGTGGGCTTCGGCGGCGATCAGGTCATTGACCACCGAATTGGCGGTCGCGGACACCACGAGAAAATTCCCCGCGAGGTCGCCGTGCTGGTAGGGACGCACCCGTACTGAGGTCACGCCCTCAGGCACCTCGGCGAGCAGCACGTCACTTATGACGTGCACGCGCGCGCCGGCCTCGAGTAGTTGACGGGACTTGTGCGCACCCATTCTTCCCATGCCAATCACCAGGACGTCGCGACCGGCAAGGTCGAGTGCGAGAGGAAACATCACGTCGCACCCACTAAGTCGCCCACCACGCTCGCCAGTCCCAGGTCCAGCGAGGCGACGGGCCCCACCACAATCACCGCGGGAGCGCTGACTTCAAGTCCGGCCAGTTCATCGAGCCGGGCCCGCAGGACGCGTTGGTTCGCACTCGACGCTCGCTCCACGACCGCTACCGGCGTCGAAGGAGCGAGGCCGCCGCTGCGAAGTTGCGCCGCGATGCTCGCACGCTGCGCCACCCCCATCAACACGACCAGAGTGATATCCGCGTTGGCCAGTCGTTCGAAGTCCACCGCGGAGCCAGCCTCGCTCGTGGCGGTGACCACACATACGCCGTGCGAGGTGCCGCGGTGCGTCACGGGAATGCCCGCCAACAGCGGGGCCGCGAACGCTGAGGAGATGCCCGGCACCACGTGCACATCAATGCCGCGGCGCGATAACGCCATCGCCTCCTCCCCACCACGTCCAAACACGAAAGGGTCTCCCCCCTTTAGACGGACCACCGTGTCGTAGTTAGCGTCCAATTCCGACAGCAACTCGTTGATGTCGGTCTGCGAGTTTGACGCGCCGGGCGCCTTGCCGACGTCGATTCGCATCGTACGCGAACCAATGAGATTCAGCACCGCGTCGCTGACCAGTCGGTCGTGGACCACGACGTCAGCGCTCGCGAGTAGTTGGGCCGCGCGCAGTGTCAACAGCCCGACGTCGCCGGGGCCCGCGCCCACCAGATAGACGCTCACGACGACAAGACTCGCGTGTAGAAGTCCCCGAAGCTCTCGTCGACGAGCCCCTCGTCACGCCATCGTGCGAGCAACGGTTCGAGTACCGCGGGAATCTCATCGAGTTTGAGTTTCTCGTGGTGCAAGGTCGCCAAGCGGTCGCCGCGCAGCCCGCCACCCAGATAGAGGTCGTATGAATTCTTGGTGCGTCCCACTACCCCCACCTCGGCCACCGCGGGTCGAGCGCAGCCGTTGGGGCACCCGGTCATGCGCAACTGCAACCGCCGTCGTCCCATTCCGGACTGATCCAGGGTGGCCTGCAGGTCGCCTACCAACGATGGCAGCCGTCGCTCGGCCTCCGCCAGGGCTTGGCTACACGTAGGCAGTGCCGGACACGCCAAGGCGGAGCGTTCGACGGAACCTAGTTGCTCTACCGCGCGCACTCCGTGACGCGAGAAGACCTCCTCCACGAAATCACGATCCGCGGGCGCGATCGACGAGACCACAATGTCTTGCTGGGGCGTTATGAGAAATCGTAGGTCGCGCGCGCGCGCGAGCTCGCGCAGTGCCGAACGCAAGCCGCGTCCCTGCACGTCATCGCGCACTCGCCCCGCACCCACCCGGATACCCACTTCGAGAGTCGCGTCGCTCAGGAGTCGCCAACCGAGGTGGTCATCGGCCTCGCTGAGCACCACGGGCAATGCCGGGCGCAACGAGCGACCCAGGCGCCGCTCGATCTGCGCGTAGAAGTCAGGGAGGCCCATGTCGGCCGCCAGATACTTCATGCGGGCCCGACGCCGATTGGTTCGGTCCCCGAGGTCGCGGTAAGTCACCAGGACCGCCCTGATCACGTCGTCGAGCTCCTCGGGCAATACGAAGGTCAACGGCGTGGCGAGACGCGCGAACGTTTCGGGCTGCGCGTAGGAGCGACCGAGACCCCCACCGATGACGACGTTGTAGCCGGCACCCAGTTCAGGGTGGGTGCTCGGGATGAGACCCAAGTCCTGGGCTAAGACGTCCACGCAATTCTCGTCGGGGTGTGCGATAGCGATCTTGAACTTTCGCGGCAAGTAGGTATCGCCGTAGAAGGTGTGCTCGGCATCGATCTCGGGCTCGATGCTGGCCGCTCGTTCGCCGTTGACGAAGATCTCCCAGTGCGCTTGGGTAGCGGGCTTGAAGGTGCGCGCAATATGGTTCGCCAATTCAGTCACGTGGGTGTGGGCGTCATCAGAGACCAGGCTCGAACACATCACGGTATTGCGCACCACGTCGCCGCAGGCGGCGAAAGAGGTCAGGGCGTGCTGGTGCAAGCGCGCCGAGAGTGTTTGGAGACTGAACTTGAGGACCCCGTGGAACTGAACGGCTTGGCGCGTCGTCAGGCGAATCGAACCGTCGGCCAACTCCTCGGCAATCTGGTCGATCGAGAGCCACTGTGTTGAAGTGAGTTGACCCCCGGGGATTGCCACGCGAATCATGAAGATGTGTTCGAGGGGATCGCCGGCGAGGGTCCGCTCGCGACGGACATCGCGATTGTCTTGGGCGTAGATACCGTGAAACTTGAGAAGATGCTCGGAGTGCCCCGACAGATTCGGCGCCGCGGAGTCCAGGTCCTCGCGCAACGAGCCGCGCAGGTTGTTACTCGAGAGTTTGATACCCTCCTCGGCCGTCAACGCACCCGATTCCTCTAACACCATGTCAGCTCCTCTCGCGTCCCACCTGAGCGCTTAGTCATGAAATCTTATTGGATTAGTCATGAATTAAGAAAGAATATTTCTAAATGACCTAGTCGCGGTCCTATGACAAGGACGTCCCAGATCAGCGGCCGTGAAATTGCGCGACCACGGTGGCGCGTAACGGTGGCTCGTGCGCGAACTACCTCAGATGAGTCGTGTCGATGTCGAAGGCGGACTTCGTGAGGCGGACGTGTCGGCCCAGGTGCAGTGCCACGCCCGCCAGGAGGGCCAACCACGCGACGGTGAAGCTATTGGCGGCCAATAAGGTCCACCCGTGTTCGCGCGTGTCAAAGAGCGGGCCGTGCGCCACGATCCACATCGGCGCAACGTAGAAGAGTATGGCCATCGCGAGCGCCCACCATCGAGCGTGCCGCGGTCGATCACTCCCCCACCACAGCCACATCAACACGGGCACAATCCACACCATGTGGTGCGCCCACGTGATGGGTGAGGCCAGCAGTCCGGCGTCGGCGACGACCAGGACCGCGAGGAGATTCGACGAGGTCCGCCACGTCCACCACGCCAACGCGATGCCCCCGATGGCGACGAGAACTTGCACGGACTCCATCGCCAGTGACGACCAGAGGTGGTGCGTGACCCTCTCGAGCGCCCCCTCGAGGCTCTGGTTCGAGACGTAGGTGACCGTACCGATTCGGGACTGATCATTCACGTACTTGGTCCAAAACGCCACCGAGGCGGACGGGTTGAGCGAGAAGGCTGCGAGGGAGCACAGCGCCATGGTGACGACGGCGGTGGCCGCAGCGCGAAATTGACGAGTCACCAAGAGGAATGGAACGAAGATCAGCGGGACGAGTTTGATCGCGGCCGCAATGCCAATGCCCATCCCTCGCGGCAGGGTGTGCTGTCCCACGCTGACGCGCGTCGTGACGTCGACCAGGATGAGTGCCACTAGGACCAGATTGATCTGGCCGAAACTCATGTCGAGCATCACCGGTTCGAGCAAGACCGCGGGACCCACCAGCACGCCCACCAGCGCCCAAGGCACGCCCGCGCCATCGGCGCGTTGCTCGGGGTGCACACTGAGCAAAGTGACGGCAATGATGACGATGAGGGCTGCCAGGTTTATCAGCGCCCACACCACGGTGGCGACGCCCGTGGGCATCAACGTTAAGGGCCAGAAGAACAGCGTGGAGAAAGGTGGATAGGTAAAGGGCAAGTGCACGCCGGGCAGGTAGAGGGAATACAACTGCGCGCTCATGAGGTGTCGAGCTCCCATGAGATACACCTGAATGTCCACTTGGCGGCGATGAACCGTCCACCCCAGTGAACCGAGCACGGCGATGATCAGCGAGAGCGCGATGAGAATCTTTTGGGGCGCAGCCCCGAACCCGGGATTCCTTACCCGCGACGCCGGCGCGTCGTCAGAGCGCAGACGAATCGCACGACGCACTACGGAGTCCAGGAAATGGACGTCGACGCGATGCTCAATGCGCACATCGCGAGGGCCGACAGTGCCCAGATGGCGACGTAGCGCCGGCGTGACACCCCCGCCGCCACGATGGCGAACAGGGGGAACCCGCGTAACAAAAGACGGGGGGAGATTCCGACGATGGGCGAAAGGAAACCGAAAAGCAACACGGCTCCGGCGTACACGCTCCACGTCAGCGGAGGTCGTACTCGGCGCCAAAGGACCACGATGCCGATCATCGCGAGGAACGCGACGGTTTTAACGAGTGAATTGATCTCGTGGAGCCCGCTGTTGAAGAGCCGGTAGATGGCGTAGAAAACGCCGGTGCCCATGGGGCCCGCTTGCCAGCCCGCGCGTTGCGCCAAGTACCAACTCAGCGGGGAGCCGGTATGAATCCACAGGTACAAGAAGAACAAGCCAATGCCCACCGGAGCCAGGGCCGGGGCCCACCACGCGCGCGCGTCGCGATCACTGCGCCACGCACTGTAGGCCGCGACCGCACAGGGAGCGATGATCGCGCTCGCGACCGGATCGCACGCCGTGGCGAGCGCCGCCGCGACGCCCGCCAGAATCCAGCGGCGCCGGTGCAGTGCGAGCAACGTGACCGACGCGAGGGCGATAATCAGACCCTCGGAATACACGAAACTAAACACGACCGCCGCCGGCGAGAAGAACACCAGGGCGGTGGCGCGCGTGGCGACCTGCTCGCCGTAGTGGTCGCGTACCATCCACCACACGCCGACCGCCGCGAACGCGCCGGCGACGAACGTCACCGTTTCGCCCGCCGCCGGGTAACTCAGATGAGTGACCCAGTGGGTGATACGCATCAATAAGGGCAGCAACGGAAAGAAACCCAGATTCACTTGCGCGGCGCTACCGTGGCCTCGCGGGATCGCGTGGGCGTAGCCGTGGCGAGCGATTTGGATATACCAGTGCGAGTCCCAGCGCGTGAGGTAGTGGCCCAGCGCGTGGTGGCGCACCTTGGCGACCAGCGCCATCAGGGCCAAAACGACGAATCGCGAGGCCGTGTAGATGGCGAGAGCCGGGGCCGACGCCACGACCAGTGTTCGCAGCGCCTCGCGCCGCGGTACATCGACCCGAGTGGTCGCAGTCGACGTGGCGGGGGTCTGCACGACAATTAACTCTACTAATACCTATATTTCAAGAGGGTTACTTGATGTGTCAACTGGGTTACGCGTGGCGACGTAAAAAAGAGATCAGACCTTCGAAATAGGTCTCTTGGTCGTCGTACATCGCCATGTGCGAACCGTCGGGACAATGCCAGTACTCCCCCGTAGCGAACTGCGATGCCATCAGTCGCAGGTACGCCGGATCCATGGTGTCGTGTTCGGCACCGATGACCAGCGTCGGCACCGTAATCCGGTGTAGGTCATCGGTACGATTCCAATCGAGCAATGCGCCACTCGCTCCAAGTTCACTCGGGCCCTGCAGGGGTACGTAGATCTTCTTGTTGATGCGCGAGAACGATCGAACGACCGGCTCCGGCCACTGTTCGACGGGCAGACGAAGGACGTGGTGAACATAGTGCTGCTCCATCAACAGCTCGTCGTAGCGGGGATTGTCCGTGTCACCAGCGGCCTCAAACGCCTGGATCTGTGCGAGTGCCTCGGGGTCCATGGGCGGCATCAAGACGTTCTGCGCGTAGTCGTTATACGCCGCGATACTGGACATCATGTTGGAGATGATGAGACCCTTGAGGTGCTGTTGATATTTGAGGGCGTACTCAATGGCCAGCACCCCGCCCCACGAGTGTCCCAGCAGAAAGAAGTTCTCGGGACCCAGGCCCAGACCTTGTCGCACCTGCTCCACTTCGTCGACGAATCGTTCAATGGTCCAGAGTGAGGGCTCGTCGGGCGCACTCGAGTACCCTGAGCCCAGTTGGTCGTAGTAGTAGTACTCCACCCCGGCCGCCGGCAAAAATGAATCGGCGCCGAGGAAATATTCGTGCGTCGCGCCCGGGCCTCCGTGCAATAACAGCAATGCGACGTCGGGATTGTTGCCGGTACGCTTCGTCCACACCTGGAACTCACCCAAGGGGGTCGAGATCGGCAAGACACACACGCCACCACTCAGCACCCCGCTCTTGCCCGATCGGTTGAAATACTCCTCGTAATCCACGCTCATGACCTCGCCTCCTTACACCTACACTAAATCTTCCGGCGCCGAAATCTTCGACGTGGTGACTAGCGTGTCAGGAAGATTGTCCGCCCTCCAAGGAGTCCCTATGAATACCCGTGGCTACGTCGCGACCGACGCGAATAGCGAACTCGTACCCTTCGAATTCGATCGACGCGAACTGCGTCCCGCACGACGTCGCTCTCGACATCCTCTTCGCTGGAATTTGTCACTCCGATATCCACCAGGTACGCGAGGAGTGGGGACCGTCGACTGTTCCCGATGGTGCCCGGTCACGAGATCATCGGACGGGTTTCGGCGGTGGGTAGCGACGTCACGCGATTCTCGTTGGGCGATCGCATCGGCGTCGGTGTGTTCATCGACTCGTGCCGGCGCTGTGAGCGCTGCCTAGCCGGACTGCAGCAGTACTGCAGCGAAGGAATGACGCCGACCTACAACGGCTACGAGCGTGATGCTGCAACAATTGCTTTTGGCGGCTATTCGAACCATTTCGTCGTTGACGAGGACTACGCCGTGCACGTGGCCGAGTCGCTCGACCCCGCCGGCGCCGCACCGCTGCTCTGCGCCGGCATCACCCTCTACTCACCGTTGCGCCACTGGGGTGCCGGACCGGGTAAGAAGGTCGCCATCATCGGTCTAGGTGGCCTGGGACACATGGGCGTGCAGTTCGCCCACGCCATGGGTGCCGAGACCACCGTGTTCTCGCACTCAGCCCACGAAGGCTGACGACGCCGCGGCGCTGGGCGCCGACCACTTCGTCGTAACGTCCGACGCCCGGCGCACTGGCGGATCACGAAACTCGTTACGACATCATCGTCAACTCCACGTCGGCCGACATCGACTTGAATCCCTACCTCAAACTGCTCGCTCTCGATGGGACCCTCGTCATCGTCGGTCTTTCCGGCGTGCCGGTCACGATTCATCAAGAGCTTCTACTGATGGACGCCGTTCACTCAGCGGGTCACAGATCGGGGGATGGCGGAGCTTCAAGAGATGATGGACTTCTGTGCGGAGCACGACATCACCTCACAGGTCGAGGTGATCAACGCGGACTACATCAACCAGGCCTGGGAACGCACGGTGGCCAGCGACGTGAAGTACCGATTCGTCATCGACGCCTCCAGCTTCTAGTTGCCAGTAATTTCGTGTCGTCGCCGACATGGACTAACTAAATATCTACGGAAGGGCCATTATGAAGTCATTGCGCATCCTCACTAGTGTCGGCCTGCTCGTGGCGGCGCTGAGCGTGGTGTCGGGAACCTGGGGTGCCGACACCATCGCCGGGCCCTCGGCGTGACGAACTGCCTCCCGGCCCACCTTACGCTCAAGGTCGGTGTCCCCCAGGGAGCCGCGGGAACCATCTACTACCCGATCGTCTTCACCAACACCGGACCCGCGTGCGCAATTTGGGGTGTTCCCGCGGATCCAGCCCGTCGTGGGGGGCGCCTTGCACCGGCGCGTCGCCGTCGGACCCGCGGCCCGCAACGTCTCGATGGGTGAGATGCCCGCGCGCCACACTCTCGCGACCAAACATGCGGTGAGCGATGCGTTTGGCGTCACTGAGTCGGGCAACTACACCCCGAGCGCTTGCCGCGCCCGCAACGCGGGCGGCGTCGTCGTCTCGCTCGGAGGTTTCATCAAACCCACCTATCTCGCACTGCGAATCTCTGTGTGCACCAAGATCGCGAGTTCCTCGACGAGATTGATCACATCCGGTACGACCGGGGCCTAGACCTCTTCGTTGGACAAGAACCTCGATGCAAACTCGCCACGGCGATTACGGCGGAGCACTCGTAATGGGAATGTCAATTCCGTGGTTCCCAGGTGAAGAACCGGTACGAGACGAGGAATGCGCCAAGACCCCACGCCGCGACGATGATGACGTCCATCCAATTGAATGACGTTCCGACGAAGCCGGCTTGCATCCCGAGCGCGAAATGGCGAACCGGAAATATCCGCGCGACCCACACCATCCACGTCGGAGCGTTCGAACTCAGAGCGATAAAGATGCCCGAGAGGAACAACAACGGCAAAATGCTCGCGTTGACAATGGCGGGCGCCGCGTCCGCGTTGGGTATGACGCAGGTGATGGCAAAACCCAACGCGCAAAAGGTCAAGGCCCCCACAATCAACATGACGAGGAACTTGATCAGCGACCAACCCGTCGGCAGCGACGCGTGATAGAAGAGCGAGCCGTAGGCCGCGGTGATGGCCACCAGGATCACCGAGACGAAGATCGCGTGCACGAGACGACCGAGGATGTAGATGCCACTGGGAATCGGCGTACCTCGGGTGCGCTTAAGAACGCCCGAATCGCGTTGGATCGCAAGGCCCATGGCGATGTTGTTGTAGCACGCCGATGATCACGGCGTACGCCGCCATCGACACCACGTAATACGTCGACAGATCGACTGAACGGGTGGGCGAGACGCTGATCGAATGGTGACCGAGCAATGAGGTGAAGATCACCAGGAACATGAGGGGGAACGCGAAGGTGAAGAACGCCGATGCTGGGTTTCGCCAGAAAGCCTTGTTGACGTACTTCACTTGATTCTGCAGCATGGCGACGGAATTCATCACTGCACCTCATTCGAATTCGTCGCCGTGCCGTCGGCGGTAAGGTCCAGGTACACGTCCTCGAGAGTTGGACGGTCCACGCGTAAGTCGGCCAGATCAACACCCGCGCTGAGCGCCCACGAGGTCAAGTCATACAGGTCCTGGGTGACTTGGCTGGAGGCGACTTCATACAGGTTCTGCGCACGTGAACTTGCCACGAACCGGGTCGGCGGCACGACACCCGGTGGAAGCGAGAAGTGCACGGTGGCCAACATGCGATCACGACCGGCCAGCGTTTCGGGGTCGCCCAGGGCGACGATCCGTCCGTTGGCGATGACTGCGAGTCGGTCCGCCAAGTACTGGGCCTCGTCCATGAAGTGAGTTGTCAACACCACGGTCTTACCGAGGCCCCGCAAATTCTTGATGACCTCCCAGACCTCTCGACGCGCACTGGGATCGAATCCCGTCGTCGGCTCGTCGAGGAAGAGAAGATCGGGATTACCCGCGAGGGCGATAGCGACGTCGAGTCGTCGCTGCTGACCACCCGAGAGACGAAGTACGCGCTCGTTTCGCTTCGCCTCGAGACCCACGAGTGCAAGGATCTCGTCCACGGGACGAGGGTGAGGGTAATAGCTCGAATACATCGCCACCGACTCAGCGACGTTCAAATACCGATCCATGCCGCTCGATTGCAGAACTATCCCGACGCGAGTCTTGAGAGCCATGGGTTGGTGGTTGGGATCGATGCCCAATACCTGCACTTCACCTCCATCACGATGACGAAAACCCTCGAGAATCTCGACGAAGGTGGTCTTTCCGGCACCGTTGGGCCCGAGAAGTGCGAAGATCTCACCCTGGTGGATCTCCAGGTCCACTCCCCGGAGTGCGGCATTCTTGCCGTAGCTTTTGGTGAGGTCTCGAACCGAAATCGCCACCGGTGATTGGGCCAAATCCATAGCCAAGAAAGTACACTGTCCACTGTGGATAGTCAAGGATCAATGAACTCTACAGCGGCGGCCATGCTCGGTCTGCTCTCTCAGATTGGCCCCGTCAATGGCAATGGGTTGTCAAGCCGAGCGGACATCCTCATCGGCGATTTTTGGACGCTCACTCGAAGCCAGGTGTACCGCGAGTTGCAGAGTCTCGAACGACTTGGATTGGTCGCGGGTGGACCCGTCGGACCACGATCCAGCCGAGAATTCACCGTCACACCCACGGGACGTGCCGCGCTGATCTCCTGGCTCGAAGCCGGACCGGCCGAGGAGGTGATTCGCTTCCCCATGCTGTTGACGATCCGCTTCGGTGAAGGGTTGGCGCCGCAGAGACTGCGCGACCTGCTCAGTGAGTTCCAAGCACGACACCGCGCCAAGCATGAGTACTATTCACAACTCGAAGCGGACATGAGAAATTCCAATGGTGATCCGTTCGAACTCGCGACGTTGCGCTTCGGTCGACTCTTCGAGACCACGGTCGCGACCTGGCTGGAGGAACTTCCCGACCTCTTGCCGTCGGTCTTCGTCGACGATGAACCGGAGCATCCGTAAACGGTGCCCGCTTCATTGCGCGTGACACCCCCGCGTCTTGTCGTGCAGGTTTTCGACGCTCGCCGTGAGTGTCACCCCCGTCAACGAGGGTGAATTTTCCCGCGAGAACAAGAACGAAACACCTGCGAACCTCGGGAAGAAATTCGGACGGGTGCAATATGACTTTTTCGTCATATCTTTGGTACAAAGATGCAGAAAAGTGGCCCCATCTGGGGGAATATAGGAGCCTGACGCGCCGGATTCTTAATGAGGGATGGCTCGGAATCACTAAATTGTTATAAGTACGATAAATGCAGGTCAAGTGATATATATGACCAATTTCCCTGGTTGAAAAGGTACCGCGATTTCACCCTCGCGTCGTAGAATGGTCACGCAGTAATTACTGCTTCATCGTTGGTGCGCTTTTACGCAGCGCGAGCGACTCGACGACCCTAGATGGGTGACCAAAAACGAACCACGATTCGTTGCGCACGTGCGTCTCGCAGGACGACTCGCGCAGTGAACGTTGGTGTCGGATAGGAGAACAACATGCGACGTATCTTGCTGACCCTGGCGGTCGCACTTTTCAGCGTGGCCGCTCCCGCCGGGCCTGCAAGTGCTGCTCGTGTTCATCACAAGGTACCCCATCCACCCGCTGTGAGCCCTCGAGTACTGGCTCTCCGGTCACTTCAACTGCACCGTCAACATCTCGAATTCGAAGCGACTTCGACGCTGACCGTAGTCGCCTCTCGCTTCAACCTCACTCTGCACCAACTCATGGCGAAATGGCAGCGAGTCGCTATCTGCGAAGTCAACGGCCGATGGAACATGGAGGGCCCGATCTACTCCGGCATCGGCTTCTCGAACATCAACTGGGAACATTTCGGCGGCACGCGATTCGGCCCATTGGCGGGTGATGCCACTCCCGTACAACAGGTGGTCATCGCAATGAGGATCACCCAGACATGGATTCCGGACCAGTACGGCTGTTCGCCGTTGGGATGGTAACTCTCGGCGACTAGCGACGCGCGAGCACCTCGAAGCTGGGAACGACGAAGATGGCGTCCGGGTCGCGGGACCAACGATGAAACGCCTCCGCAATTGCCTCCAACTCTTCGCGACTCGCCAGTGAGTACTCGAGGGCTTGGCGAGCGAAATCGCTGTGCACCACACGCTCGGCCCACAAGCCGCCCCACCACGCTCGCTCGTCAGACGATTCGTACGTCCAGTTCGTCGTCGTCACGATCATCTTCTCGAAGCCCGCAGCGCGTACCCACGACTTGAGATGTCGCCCTCCGTCGGCGTCAGCACCGTTGGCTCGTGTCACACGGTGATAGAGATCCAACCAGCTTTCGAGAACCGGATCGCTCGGTGCCCACACGAAGGCACCGTAGTCAGCGTCACGAGCAGCCAAGAGAGCGTCGGCCTTCAGAACACGACGCATCTCTTGAAGAGCTCCCACGGGGTCGCCCAAGTGCTGTAGCACCTGGTGCACGTAGACCACGTCGAAGGTCTCATCCGCGTACGGCAACGCGAAGACGTCGGCGACCGCGAAGGTGAGGTTGTGATGATCGCCGCTGGGGTACTCACGCAGGGCACGCGCCACCACGTCAGGCGAGCGATCAATTCCTATGACGGTCCCGCGCGGCACCCGAGTGGCTATGTCGGCGGAGATGTTGCCAGGCCCACAGCCCACGTCGAGAACGGCGGCGTCCTCACGGAGGTGGGGAAGGAGGAAACCCGCTGAATTCTCCGCCGTGCGCCAGAGGTGGCTGCGCAGGACCGACTCGTGGTGGCCATGGGTGTAACGCTCGCTCGTCATTGAGACAGATTAGGCAACACTGTTAGCCCGCGCCAGTATCACCTTCAGCCACGCCACCGGGATTCTCCGGCGATTCCCCGACCGGGTGTCGCCGCCACCACTGAAGTCCCCTTACGCTGTCACCAGCGGATCGTCTCGATATTCGTCGATGAATCTTCGAACTCCGGTCGGACGAGCACCCGACCAAGCAACCACGAGTATGAAGGGAGTCCTATGAAACGTCCCGTCGCCCAACGGCGCATTAGCCGCCTCCTCCATTGGATCGGCGAACTCACCTCGCGCACGAGCGCCGCCACCATCACCCTCGGCGCGGTGATCATCTTCGCTATCGTGGCGGCCTTCAGAGGTTTTCCGCCCAATTGGCTAACGGGATTCGCGGCGATTGCAGCGGCCATCACCCTCGTGATGCTCTTTGTAATCCAACACACCCAGAGTCGCCACCAACTCGCATTGCAATTGAAGCTCGACGAACTAATTCGCACGTCGCCATCGGCGAACAATCAACTCGTGCGCATTGAGGCCGCCGAGGTGGAAGAACTCGATCAGCGCACCCGTGACCAACAGGCGCTGCACGAATCCTTACGCGACGCCGACACCCTCGAGGTCATCGAATATCCTCGTAGCGCGGATTCATAGTTTCCCGGTACTCGACAATCTCCTTCCATTTCCTTCGCCTAAACGCGTGAGCCAGGTGTCGTGCCACCACGTCGAGGTGGGGACGTCGCCGGTGTTCACCGTGACGCAAATCCTGCGCTTCAGCGAAGGATTTCTTTCATCATCGATCCCGCACGCTCTGGAGCGAAGACCTCGGAAGAGATCGTGAGTTCGCGTCGAGCGAGCGCACGCTCACCCTCCGACTGGCGATGCGGCGATTCTCAACAAGGATTTGCCGATCTGTCGACGAGTCTCGAGTCGTTCCATAGCTTGAGCGACCGTGTCGAGAGAATTCCTCGCCCAGTTGAACACTCAACGACCCTTCGTCGAGCGCTGCAAAGACCTCGTTCGCGCGACGCTGAAGTTCCTCGCGGGTCGCGATGAAATCAGCGAGACGCGGGCGGGTGAGCACCAGCGAACCGGCTTCACCTAGTTCGATCGGGTCGAGGTCGTGCAGCGACCCTCCCACTGAACCGTAACTGACCACGAGGGCGCGACGCGCAGCCGCACGAAACGAGTCACGTAGGGTCGGTGCACCCAGGGAATCAAAGACGACGTCTACCCCGTGACCCGCCGTCGCAGCCCGCACTCGATCGGCGAAACGGCCTTCATCATATGAAAAGACCTCCTGCGCTCCGAGGCGGCGGACCGCTTCGGCCTTCGCCACCGTGCTCGTGGTGGCCAGTACCACCACGTTCAGCGAACACGCCATTTGGACGAGGAGCTGCCCGATGGCTCCCGACGCGGCGTGCACGAGACAGCTCATTCCGGGTTCCAGTTTTGCGACGTCGTGCACCAAGTAGTGCGCAGTGCAACCTTGAAAGATCGACGCCGCCGCGAGGTCGAGGCCAATCTGATCGGGAACCGAGGCGAGGCGCGCCACGGGCACCAGTGCTAATTCGGCGTAACTACCCCACGACAAGCACCACGCGACGCGTTGCCCCGGGGTCACCTCAGTGACGCCTTCGCCCACGCTCAGCACCTCGCCCGCCCCCTCCATGCCGAGGGTCACCGGCACCGAGACGCGGTAGGTCGAGGAGGTAGCGTACTTGCCCTGTCGCGTGTGCACGTCCATGAAGTTGA
Source organism: uncultured Acidimicrobiaceae bacterium (assembly GCA_963734655.1). Taxonomy (GTDB): domain Bacteria; phylum Actinomycetota; class Acidimicrobiia; order Acidimicrobiales; family RAAP-2; genus RAAP-2. The sequence continues at coordinate 420,060 of CAVTHY010000003.1, forward strand.
CGCCGGCGAAATGGACCTTGACCAGCGCTTCACCAGGCCCTGGTCGCGGTGTCGGCACATCCCAATCTTCAAGGACCGAATGGTCGCCGTAACGAGAAATGCCGACTACTCTCATAACTTCCCCTCGCACACGCCTGCGCCACCTACGTTTCGAGCGTACGCCACATACTCCACTGAATTTCAACGCCGATTCACACTGACCTCCATTGGGTTGGGCCACAATGGTTTGACTGGTTCGCCACCGCGCGCACAGCCACGGGAGGATTGATGCGTCAGCACCAGGTTCAGGTTCATCCGAGCGCATCGACGCCGCCGCGTTCGGAGCTCCTTGCTTGGCAATTGTCACTTCTTGCGGGCGAGGACACGCCGCTCGACGATGACGTGAGCGACATGATCATCAATCGGGTCATCGATAACACCGGGGTTGCGCTCGCGGCGTTACGCCGACTCCCCGTCGCCAATGCTCGCGCCCAAGCCCTCGCCCACCCCCACGTCGGCGGCGCCACCGTGATCGGAGTCGACTCCGCCCGCAGATTCTCGTGCGAATGGGCCGCGTGGGCCAACGCCACCGCGGTGCGCGAACTCGACTTTCACGACACCTTCCTAGCCCAAGACATGAACCACCCCGGGGACATGATCGCTTCGATCATCGCGGTGGGCCAACAGTGCGGATCGTCCGGTGCACAACTCGTGCGAGGGATAGCCGCGGCGTACGAAGTCTCGGGGGCTCTCACCACCGGTATTGCCCTGCACCCCCATCGCATCGATCATCTGCCCCACATCGCCGCGGGCATGGTGGTCGGTATTGGTTCGATGCTGTCACTTCGCACCGAGACGATCTACCAGGCACTCAATCACGCGGTCCACGTCACCGTGACCACGCGCCAATCACGCAAGGGAGAGATCTCGTCGTGGAAGGCTCACGCCCCGGCACACGCCTCCAAGATCGCTGTCGAGGCCGTCGACCGCGCGATGCGCGGTGATACGTCACCCGCTCCGATCTACGAGGGCGACGACAGCATCATCGCTTGGCTGCTCGACGGCCCCGACGCTCACTACGTCGTCTCCTTACCCGAGCGCGGCGAGCCATTGCGCGCCATCATGGATACCTACACCAAGGCCCATTCCGCCGAGATCCAAGCTCAGGCCTGGATCGACCTTGCTTTTCGTCTGCGACTACGTCTCAGCGACCTCGCCCTAGTGGATGAAATCGTGATCCACACCTCGCACCACACCCATCGCGTCATCGGCAGTGGCTCGGGCGATCCCCAAAAATACAATCCCACGGCGAGCCGCGAGACGCTCGATCACAGTCTGATGTACATCTTCGCGGTTGCGCTCGAAGACGGCACCTGGCACCACGATGCGAGTTATGAGCCGAGTCGCGCGCTTCGCGCATCGACCATTGCACTCTGGCACTCGATCCGGACTGTCGAAGATGCGGAGTGGGACGCGCGCTACCACCACAGCGATCCTCTACAGCGCGCATTCGGAGGCAAAGTCATCGTACGACTTCGTGACGGAACTGTTGTGTACGACGAGGTCGCCGTCGCTGACGCCCATCCGCGTGGACTGCGGCCCTTCTCTCGAAGCGACTACGTGGCCAAATTCTCGGCGCTGGCGGGTGAGTGCACCACCCCCTTGGAACGCGAACGATTCCTCGCCACCGCTTTTACCCTCCCCGAACTGGCGGAGGGTCGACTCGGTGAGCTCAACGTCGTGGTGCCCGAAGCAGTACTCACGGTCGCCGGTCTCGTTCCGGGACTCTTCGAGCGACGCGGCACCGAGTCCGACTGGTCGCCTCGGTAGAATCCATTCATTGCGGATTCGGTCCGCCAAAATTGGTAGGGGCATGGCACAACGATCGATTCCTGCGGTCTTCATGCGGGGCGGGACGAGCAAGGGTCTGATGCTGCACGCGCGCGACCTTCCCGAAGACCGAGAGGAATGGGGGCCGCTCCTCTGTGGCGCCATGGGTTCACCCGACGAGTACGGTCGCCAACTCAACGGCATGGGGGGAGGCATCTCGTCCTTGTCGAAAGTCTGTGTGCTGGGCCCCTCCTCGCGCGAGGACGCCGACGTTGATTACACCTTCGTACAGGTGATGATCAAAGAGGCCCGTCTCGACTTTCGTTCCAATTGCGGCAACATGAGCTCCGCCGTTGGTCCCTTCGCCTTCGACGAGGGCCTCGTGAGCGCCGAAGGCGCCACGTGCGTCGTGCGCATCCATAACACCAATACGTCCAAGATCATTCGTTCCACTTTCGCCGTCGACAACGATCACGCGCGCTACGACGGGAATGCCATCATTCCCGGCGTGGGTGCGAGCGGCTCGCCCATTCGCCTTGACTTTCTCGAACCCGGTGGCGCAAGCACCGGACACCTCCTGCCCACCGCACTGGCCAGCGAATGGATTGGCGTGGCGGGCCATGGTCCCATCGAGGTGTCCCTCATCGACGCCGCGAACGCAACGCTCTTCGTGCGGGCCGACGACGTAGGTCTCAATGGCACCGAATTGCCCACTGAGCTCGAGGCCGACGGCGAGGTGCTGGCTCTGCTCGAGGTCCTACGTCGCGAAGCGTCGGTTCGTATGGGCATCGCCCCCGACGTGGCGGCGGCGGCCGGAATCACCAGTATCCCCTTCGTCTGCCTGGTCGGTTCCGCGACGACGTCGATGACCCTGTCGGGCGGCGTCATCGAGACGAGCGAGGCGGACCTCGTAGCACGGGTCATCTCCAACGGACAACCGCACCGAGCGATGCCGCTGACGATCGCCTTATGCACCGCGGTGGCCGCCCGTATCGCGGGCTCGGTCGTCGCCACCTCCCTCACCACGCCCGCTCGCGGAATACTGCGCATCGCAATGCCGTCGGGCGTGCTCGAGGTCGACGCCGACGTGACCAACCCCAACGGGCAATGGGTGGCGAATTCGGGCACCTTCTACCGAACCGCTCGACGGTTGTTCGAGGGTCGTGTCTGGAGCCACCTCTAGCGAGCGCTGAACACTGCGGCACGATAGCGAGCCCTAGATCACCTGAGAAATGCGCCCACTCTGGGCCGTCTCGCCGTCCCCACCCGATCGGGCCGACAGCGCACTCAGCGCGAAGGTCGCCACAACACTCGACCACAGAAGCGAAGCCACCCCGAGGTGCACATCGGCAATCTCGCTGTGGGTACTCCACATCGCGCTCACCGCTCCAACCGTCACTTGTAACGCGAACAAACCGAGACCGATCATGCTGAGTGTCCCTAGACCGTGAAGCGCACGCCGGTGTCGTAGTGCGCTCACCAAGAAGCTGATGACCAGCACCGAACCCACCAGCACCAATGATCGGTGCACCATCTGGATGACCACCACGCCGAATTGTGATCCTGAACGTCCACAGAGCGGCCAGGAGGGACACGCCGCCTGCGCACCGCCGTCCACGACGACCGATCCAGAAATCACGATCAAGTACAGCGCAACTACCGCCGCCCAGGCGAGACGAGTCGGACCACGGCGCAGTGACCATGACGCCCCGGGCTCGATGAATGCGGCGACCGCGACGACCGTGGACACACCGAGAAACAAGGTGGCCGTGAGGAGATGCAGGGCCACCGTGAAGGGGGCATTGTTGGCGAACACCGTCAGCGCCCCCAGTAGAATCTGGACCGCGATGAGCGCCACCGCGGCGCGTACGGGTCCGCGAAGCTGCGCGGCGCGTTCATTTCGTCGCACGCTCAGGGCCAGGGCCACGATCAAAATAGTGACCAGGGACGCGAGGAGACGATGCGACTCCTCCATCACCGGGTGAAAACTCGAGATGGATCCCTGCGAACCAGTGCACAACGGCCAGCCCTTGCACCCCATTCCCGAATCGGTCACGCGTACCGCGCTGCCCAGAACAATCAGACCCACCGTCGAGACCCACGTGGCGATAGCTAACGCACGCAACCACGCCGATGACACTCCGTGTGGGCTCTTTGGCGAATTATCGACCACGACCCTCCCTCGTCAGCCGTCACGACGAACTAGATCTCGTCAACGGAACTCCAGTATGGACAGGGGTTGCGGGCCGCCTCGTGCTCGTCCCTAGGGCAGAAAGTCCCCGTGACCGCAGTCGTCGGGTTGAATGCGATTCACGGTCCCCCATTCGAAACCATGACACTCGCCGTACGTGCGACCGGTACGAACGCGATTGGGGACCCTGCCACGCCCTAAGAGCCTTGTCACGAGGCAGAATCACTGGACTCTCCGTCGCGACAGAAAATACTGAAATCACTTCTGTAATATAGATAGACTTTGGCTTTGTATCTCAAATATGATTAGCGAGTTCGGGTCTAATCTCAAATACGAATTAGTCACCGAACATCTCGACCATGACGTTGAAGGAATTCCCCAATGACCGATAACGCGTTGACCAAGCCCAAAGCGGCCGCCAAGAAGGCTGTCGCGAAGAAGGCACCCGCCAAGAAAGCCGTGGTGAAGGGAGCTGTCGCGAAATCGGCGCGCTCGAGGAACGTCGACGCGAAGACGACACCCACTAAGTCCGTGGTCGCCAAAAAGGCCGCGACGAAGAAGGTCGACGGCGCCCAGTTGGTGTCGTTCTATCGCGACATGATGCTCATCCGCCGATTCGAGGAGCGCGCCGCGCGAGCGTATACCGAAGCGCTCATCGGCGGATACTGCCACCTCAACCTCGGCGAGGAGGCTGCCGTCGTCGGTCTCATGTCCGCTCTTCGTGAGACGGACTACCTCTTCACTAACTACCGCGAACACGGTTACGCTCTCATGCGCGGCATCGACCCCAACCGCGCCATGGCCGAACTCTACGGTCGCGTCGACGGCGTCTCCAAGGGTTGGGGTGGTTCGATGCACATGTTTGACATGACCCACCGACTCCTCGGCGGCTACGGCATCGTGGGAGGCCAACTTCCCCTGGCCACCGGAGCCGCGCTGGCGATCCAATATCGCGGCCTGGACGAAGTGGTCATGTGCACTATGGGTGACGGCACCGCCAACATCGGGGCGTTCCACGAGTCACTCAACATCGCCGCCCTGTGGAATCTGCCCATGGTCTTCGTGGTCATCAATAACGGCCTCGGCATGGGTACCACCGTGGCCAAGGCGTCGGCCGAGCCCGAGATCTACAAGCGCGCGAGTGCGTACGCCATGGCTGCGGAACGCGTCGACGGTCTTGACCCCTTCGCCGTTCTCGAAGCAGCGCAGCGCGCCGTGGCCTCGGCGCGAGCGGGCAAGCCGTTCCTGCTCGAAGTGGTCAGCGAGCGTCTGCGTGGCCACTCGGTGGTCGACCCCGCGAAATACCGTTCCGCCGAGGAAGTGGCCGCACCTCGCCCAGTTCGACCCCGTGCCCAATCTGGCGGCGCGTCTGATCAAGGAAAAGATCCTCTCGGCCGCCGAGGTGCACAAGATCGACGAGGAGCAGACTGCGCGCGCCGACGCGGCCGACGCGTTCGCCCAGTCCAGCGCGCAACCCGACGTGTCCACCCTCTTCGACTACAACTACGCCACGCCCGTCGCCAACGACTCCCGGCGCCTCCCCGGCGACCCGCTCATTCGCGGTCGTCGCCCGCGCCGGAGGTCGTCACGATGACAATCAAGACCTACCGACAGGCGTTGCACGACACCCTGCGCGCCGAGATGCTGCGCGACGAGAACGTGTTCTTGATGGGTGAAGAGATCGGCGTCTTCGAAGGCTCGTACAAGATCACCGCCGGTCTGCTCGCCGAATTCGGCGATAAGCGCGTCAAGGACACCCCCATCGCGGAGGAGGGCTTCACCGGTGCCGCCATCGGCGCCGCGATGCTGGGACTACGTCCGGTGGTCGAGATCATGACGATCAACTTCTCGCTGCTGGCACTCGACCAGATCGTCAATCACGCCGCCAAGATCTATGGCATGTTCGGCGGCCAGGCCAAGGTTCCCCTGGTGATTCGCACCCCCGGCGGCGGCGGTCAGCAGCTCGGCGCGACCCACAGTCAGAACATCGAGCTCTACTACGCCTTCGTGCCCGGGATGAAGGTCGTCGCACCGTCAACTCCGGCCGACGCCAAGGCGTTGTTGCTGGCGGCGATCCGCGACGACGACCCGGTGCTGTTCTTGGAGAACCTGGCGCTCTACAACACCAAGGGTGACGTCCCCGACGACGACACGCCCGCCGAGATCGGCAAGGCCAAGGTCACCCGCGAGGGACACGACCTCACGTTGATCGGATACTCACGCATGGCGTACATCGCCAAGAACGTAGCCGAGACGCTCGCCGAGTCCGAGGGACTCGACATCGAAGTCATCGACCTGATGAGTCTGCGTCCGCTCGACCGAGAGACATTGATCAATTCGGTGAAGAAGACCCACGCCGCCGTGGTCCTCGAAGACGACTGGCTCACCTACGGCATCGGTGCGGAGATCGCCGCGACGATCTCCGACGGCGCTTTTGATTACCTCGACGCTCCGGTGCGCCGCGTGGCGATGGCCGAAGTGCCCATGCCCTATTCCAAGGTGCTCGAGTCGGCCGCCATGCCGACCAACGATGATGTTATTAATGCAATATTCCAGACTCTCGAGGCCGTCGGTCGACGCCTGAAGAAGGTTGGTCAGAGCCATGATTGAAATCAAGATGCCCCGCCTATCGGACACGATGGAGGAGGGCGCCATCGCGTCGTGGCACAAGCATCCCGGTGATCGCATAGAGATTGGCGACGTGCTCGTTGAGATCGAGACCGACAAGGCCACGATGGACTACGAGGCCTACGAGGCGGGAACCCTGAGCGAGATCCTCGTCAGCGAAGGCGCCACTGTCAGCATCGGCACCCCCATCGCGGTCCTCGACAACGGTAAGGACAGTGGACCGGTCATATCGACGGCCGCGAACATCCCGGCGGCCCCGACAGCGACGGTGCTCGCCTCGCGCTCCCCCGTCGGCGCCAGTCGTGGTCACCGCGGCCGCGCCGGCAGTACACGCCCCGACGAGCCGAGTCCCCGAGCCCCACCACAGCGGCAGCGACGGCGTCTTCGCTTCACCCCTGGTGCGCGAACTCGCCCGGGATCATGACCTCGACCTGAGCCGGGTGCGTGGGACCGGCCCCGGCGGGCGGATAATTCGCGCCGACTTGGGCGGACTGCTCGTCGAGGCGCCCACTCCCGCGCCGAGTCGGATCGTCACGCGCCCGATCATCTCCACAGGACCCATTGTCGACGAGAAGCGATGCCTCTCAGGAGATGGTGCTCTCCAAGGCGCGCCGCGTCATCGCTCGTCGCCTCAGTGAGAGCGCACAGACGATCCCGCACTTCTACGTGACCGCCGTCGCCGATGCTCAAGTACTGATGGAGATGCGCCTCGACCTCAACGAACACGCCGAGGCCAAGGGGCTGACCAAGATCAGCGTCAACGACTTGATCATCCGCGCCGCAGCCCTCGCGCTACGCGAGCATCCTGAGGTCAACGCCTCCTACCTGGGAGACGAAAGTCCAGTCATGTTGGTGCACAACCGGATCAATATCGGTGTCGCCGTCGCGTCCAAGCACGGCCTCGTCGTCCCGGTCATTGTCGATGCTGACTCCAAGACCGTGACAGAGTTGGGGGTGGAGGCGAAGTCCCTGGCGGCCCTGGCCAGTGGCAAGGGACTTTCGATCGACCAAATGAGTGGGGGAACATTCACCATTTCCAATCTCGGAATGTTTGGCGTCGAGGAGTTCACCGCCATCATCAATCCCCCCGAAGGGGCGATCCTCGCGGTCGGTGCCACCACTCGCGAGCCAGTGGTGGTGGGTGACGAGATACTCGCGCGCTACCGGGTGCGATTTACGCTGTCCGCCGATCACCGCATCATCGATGGCGCCCTGGCAGCACAGTTCCTGCGGACCTTGACGAGCCTGATCGAACACCCTTGGAGGATCGTCGCCGCCGAAGCCTAAGTGCGGTGCGGCGGCGCACGCAACGAATCAGCGGTGCGCTCGTCGATGACGAGGAGAGGCCCGGTCGCGCTGGCGCGAGAACCGGGTGCGCGCGCCGAGTGCGTCTGGACCTCTCGGCGCGTGATACTCCCGCGCGCACTCGTGACACTAGTCAGTTAACCGACCGCTCGACAATCTGCGCGACACGCTATGGTCAACAGCGGGACGTCCAGATTTCGCATCCTTTCATTTGGTGTAGCGCCAGCGAGGAAGGTAGTGCAAAATGGTTCTGCGGGCGATGTGGTTCAGTTCAGTCACCGGCGTGATGGGCGCCATCATGTGGCGAATACTCACGAAGCAAATGACCGGAATCGACTTACGGGTCGTCGCGGTCGCGTTCATGATCACTGGGGCGCTGGGTCTGAGCGCCTCGACGGGGATTTTCCTCTCCTCGCTGCGACGACGGCGCCTCGCGAACGGCGCCGTGATCATTTCCTCAGAAATCAGGTCAACCGGCGAGGCGGTGGTCTCCCACTCGGTGGCGACGACGCGCCGGTCCATCCAGGGTGAGGTCGTTCGCGAGATCGCCTCACCGTGGCCCGACCCCACGAAGCCCCTCGTCTCGTCTAACTAGCGATGCGCTATAGATCGTTACCGGCGTAGGACAGGTTGAAACTCTTGTTCGCCAACGGGAAATCCGGCACGATCGTGTCGTTGAGGGCAATGGCCAGGGCCGGCCAGTTGAAGAATGAGGGATCGACGGTTCGCGCTCGCGAGATCCGCCCCGCGCTGTCTAGCTCGACCCGGTGTACCACCACGCCTCGCCATCCTTCGACGATGCCGACGCCCGACGACGACCTCTCCCCCACTTGAAGCGAACCGGCCTCAGGATTCGTAATCCCCTGGACGAGTGAGCGCACCGCGTCGAGCGAGGCGCGGAACTCCTGCACGCGCTGATTGAATCGGGCCATGACGTCGCCCGACTGTTGGACCACCGGGGTGAACTCGCCCTCGTAGAAGGGCGACGATTGACGCGCGTCCACCCCCAGACCAGAAGCCCGCGCGACGACGCCGACTGTGCCGATGGCCGCCGCATCGACGGCGGAGAGTACCGCCGTGCCTTCGAACCGGTCCACCACGACGGAGTTGGCAAGAGCCAACGAGACCACGTCCTCGAACGCCTCGGCGATCTCGTGGAGTTCCCTGTCGGCGGGCATCGACAGCACTCTCGTATAGCCCACCCCCACCGCGCCACGCAGTAGTCGATGGCCAGTCAGCTCTTCATTGAGGCGTAACAGTCTCTCGCGCACCACCAGGGCGCGTGCGTTCGCTACGGCGAAGCTCACGTCGTTGCACAGAGCGCCCACGTCGCCCACGTGGTTGTAGAGGCGTTCCATCTCGAGCAAGAGTGCGCGCATGTGTCGGGCATCTCTCGACACCTCGAGACCCAATGCCTCTTCGACCGCGATGCAGTACGCCAAGGAGTGCGCGAGGGCGCTGTCGCCCGATATCCGCTGGGCAATGGCGACACCCTCCACGGGCTCCACGCCTTGGAACATGCGCTCGATACCTCGGTGCACGTACCAGAGCCTCGCCGTCATCTTGAGAATCGTCTCGCCGACCACCGAGAACCGGAAGTGACCGGGCTCGATCATTCCGGCGTGGACCGGCCCCACCGGAATCTCGTAGACACCCGATCCCTCGACTTCAATGAAAGGATACGGAGGCGCCTCGATGAGGTGTGGGGGCATAGCGCCCGCCTCGCGACGCAGGGGACGCCACTCTTCGGGCCAGTGCTGGTGGCGCACGAGGGGACGCAGGAACGGATGACCCAGCGGCTCGATGCCGAAGTTGTCGCTCATCTCGCGCTCGAAGCGGCTCGCGCTGAACGAGAGGTCGCTCAAGGTAGGCACGGTGGGTCTATCGCGCTCCAGACGCACGCTGAGTTCGAAACGTTCGTCCGGCGGGCCGCCCGTGAAGAGGTAGACCGCGCGCAGGGCGTCGCCGTCGTCGTGACCCGCGATGAGGGCCAAACGGTGTCCGAGCGCGAAGTGCGCCCTAGCGCGCTCGTGCAACTCGCTCGACGCGATCGACTCACTCCGACGGCTCGACACGGTCACGGTATCACCCCGTGGGCGGCGTGGGTCAGTAGCGACTGCAGGGGCCACGAGAGAACGCCCAGCGCCACGCACGCCCCGAGAGCGGTGATCAGCGGCACCGCCACCGATGCGGCCAGCGGCGAAGGCGCCGCGTCCGGTGAAGGTGTGCCCAGCAAGATCTGGCGGGCGTGTCGGGTCACGGCGGCGAATATCACGCTCAAACACACCAGGGAAATCGCCACCGCCCACCACAGACCCGCGTCGACCTCGGCTCGGGCCATCGTGAGTTCACTGACGAACAGGCTGAAGGGCGGCAGTGCGACGAGGGAAAGTACGCCGAAACCAAAGATGCCCGCCAACGTCGGTCGCCGCGCCAGCAGGCCAGAGATCTTCGCAATCTCGGTCGTACCCTCCAGGTGGTAGATCTCTCCCGACGACAAGAACAGTACGGACTTGGTGATGCCGTGGCCCAGGATGTGCAAGAGTACCGCCGCAATGGCCAGCGGAGTTCCGACCGCTGCCCCGATCGCCAGCAGACCCATGTGCTCGATACTCGAATACGCCAGCATCCTCTTCAGGTCGCGCTGTGCGATGAGCATCACCGTCGCGAGCAACAGTGACGCGATTCCCACCACCAACAGCAACGCGCGAGGGAAGGCGGGCCCGAGGGCGGCCACCGCCACGGCACGGAATCGCAGAAGACCGTAAAAGGCGACCGTCAACAAGACGCCTGACATCAGTGCTGAAACCGGTGCGGGCGCCTGGCTGTGCGCGTCGGGCAGCCAACTGTGCATGGGGACCAGGCCGACCTTGGTGCCGTAGCCCACCACCAGCAACGCGAAGGCCAGTCGAGTGACGTTGGGGTCAAGATGGTGCGCCACTGACATCACCGACGTCCAGTCCAACGACGAGGTGTGCACCGGACCGCTCGCGTGCAGTTGGGCGTAGTAGATCAGCACCGTACCCAGGAAAGCCAACGCGATGCCGATCGAACACAGAATGACGTATTTCCACGAGGCCTCGAAGGCACCGTCAGTCCTCCGGTGGCTCACCAGGAACGTGGTGGCGATGGTCGTTGCTTCGATCGAGACCCACAAGACGCCCAAATTGGCGGTCAGCACCGCACTCAACATGCACGTGATGAAGACCTGCATTAAGACCACGTAGTGACGCGCGTAGCGTGCGGTGGTGACACCCGAGGTGATCTCCTGGCGCATAGTGCGCGGAGTGAACACAGTGGCCAGTAACGAGACGGTCCCGATCACCACGACCATGAAGGCACTCAGGGAGTCAGCGCGAAATGAATGGTGGAGCGCCCATTGCGGCGTGGTCAGCGTCGCGACACTGAGCCAGACTCCCAATCCCAAGAAGGCCGCGCTCGACGCCGCACTGGCCCAGCCCACCCAGGGGCGCCACGCGAAGGTCGCCGCCACGACGGCCATGGCCAACGGAATTGCCAAGATGGCGATGATCAGCATCAGTCGTGCAGAGCTTTCATCTCGGTGAGCTGGTCGGTATCGGAGTGGCGTCGCATTGAGACCATCAAGAACTGCAGGACCACGACCACTAGCAACACGTCCAGTGACGAACCCAGCTCGACAATGAGCGGCACCCCCGAGGTCAGCAGGAATGTCACCAGGGCAATGCCGTTGTCGACGAGGATGAGTCCGACGATCTTGGAGACCGCGCGTCGCCGGGTCACCAGCATGAAGTACCCCACCAGTACCGTCGCCAGACCGAGCGGCGCCAGGTGGGTCGCGTCACTGGGCGACAGCGCAGTTATCCGCGTACCGACCACGTAGGAGAGAACGATCAACGCCGCGGCGAACACCAGGGACGCGGGCACGTTCACCAACGGCTGAGATTCGCGCGATCGCGAGTCCCTGCTCGACACCCGCCGCAGCAGGGTCGGCACCACCAGACCCTTGACCAGGAGAACGAGGCACCCCGTGAACAAAAGGGCACGTTCGTGCTCGTGCAGGGCGAGCACGATCGCCACCGCGGAGAGTGCCACGCCCTGCAGACTCAGCATCGTCACGATCGAGCGCACGCTCCGACGCCACAACGTCATGACCGCCGACAAGAGAACTGCCCCGGCCGCTAGTTCCAAGGTAGCGGTGAACGTCGAATTCATCGCGTCACCAAACCCGTCACCACGGCCAAAACTGAGAGGACGAATCCCCCGGCTAGAAGTTCCGGCAGGCGAAAGAGCCGCAATTTGGCACTGCGCACCTCGATCAGCGCCACGCCCAGGGCAATCAACACGGTCTTGAGGGCCAAGAACGCCACTCCGACGAGCAGGGAGACGACGCTGGCGCGGGTGGCGATGCCCCAGGGCACGAAGAGATTGGCGAGGAGCGAGAAGAGTAGCCCAAGTCGCATCGCCTCGCCCAGAGTCACGAGCGCCAGTTCCGGTCCCGCGTACTCCAGGATCATCGCCTCGTGCACCATAGTGAGTTCCAGGTGCGTCGACGGATTGTCGACGGGGATACGTCCCGTCTCGGCGATGACGACGATCAGGAGGGCCCCGAGCGCGAGCAATCGCGAAGGGCCCAGTACCCACTGGGGGTGCGCCAGAGTGCTCACCATGATGCTCGGCAGATTCGAGGTTCCCGACTGGATCGATAGGGCAATGACGCCCACTAAGAACGCCGGCTCGGCCAATGCACCAATGGTCATCGCCCGACTCGAACCCATGCCGCCGAACGCGGTGCCCGGGTCGAGACCGGCCAGGGCCGCCGCCGCCGAGCCGGTGAGCAGCAGATACACGATCACCAGGATGTCAGCACTGGAACCGAGCAGGGGATGCGTGCTCACGAGGGGTGAGATCGCCACCGCCACCACGGTGGAGGCCAAGATGACCAGGGGGGCGAGGGCCAGCACCACGCTGGCGTGGCGCGCATGCAGTCGCTCCTTGGACAACAATTTTCGTATGTCGCGAAGCGGCTGGACAATTGGTGCGCCGACGCGGCCCTCGGCGCGGGCCTTGACCTTGGCCATCATCCCCACCAGGAGTGGCCCGCCCAGGGCTACCACGATGACCTGCAACAACGTCGCGACGCCGCCGTAGAACGACACCGTGGCGCCCATCACCCGACCACCACCAAGATCACCAGAAGAGCAACGAAACCGAACGCCAGGTAGCGGTGGATACTCCCATTCTGCAGTCGGCGCGCGACGTGCCCGAGCCGCAGCGCCACGGCGATAATGGGTCGATAGCCCCTCGCCTCGAGGACGTCGACGATGCGATTCTCGTACGCCAGGGACTGCTCGTAGTAGCGCGATTCGGCCACGTGAGTGACTTCGACGTCGGACTGGGGGCGCAGGACGTCGGCGAAGACCCGCTGCAGGGGCTCGGCGAACGAAGTCGCGGTGTACTGCATTCTCGGTGTCTGCACATCACGTCCACAGCCCCAGGCATCCACCCGCCGGGCACGACGTTGGGACAGCGTCTGGTTGAGCACCCACACGAGCACCATCACCCCCACCAGCCCTACCAGCATCGCCGCAGGCGCGATCGCACCGCCGAGCTGCGCGACCTCGAGACCCGTGCCGCGGGTGAATGGGGAGACGGCCGCGGTGCCCAGACCCGATGACGCCGCACGATCGAGAAGGGGTACCACGAGTCCGGGCACCACCCCGATGACCACGCTCGGGATCACCAGCCAGCCCATGGCCACCAACATGGACTTCGAAACTTCGTGCGCGTCGCGCGCACCTGGCGAGCGCGATTGACCGAGAAACCCAATGCCGAAAACCTTCACGAATGCCACTGCAGTCAGTCCGCCGGTCAGGGCCAGTGCAATGACCCCCAGCAGCATGACGATCACAGTGGGTGTGGAAGCGACGCTGAAACCATGCAGGAGCGCCTGGAGGAGCAACCACTCGCTGGAGAAGCCGCTCAACGTCGGCACGGCCATAATCGCGCCCGCACCGAGTGCCACCACGAGAGCCGTCACCGGCATGTAATGGATGAGTCCGCCCAAGAAGTCCAGATTGCGAGTTCCCGTCGCGCGTTCGACCGCGCCCGCGGCGAGGAAGAGCGCACCCTTGAAGGCGGCGTGAGCGACCACCATGAGCAGGGCCGCCGCCATCGCCAGGTGGGCGACGACTGGCTGGCCACTGTCACCCAACGCGCCGGCGGCGCCCACGCCAATGAGCACCAGACCAATGATGTCGATGGTCGAATACGCCAGTAGCCGCTTGAGGTCGGTGCTCGTCGTGGCGTGTAATGCTCCGTAGAACGCCGAGACGACGCCCAGGAGGGCCACGGCGATCCACCACCACACGGTGCCGCCGTGCAAGAGGTCTTCACCCACGCGGATGATGCCGTACACGCCCATGGCGACCATAGAACTCGACATCAATGCCGACACCGGACTCGGGGCCTCAGGGTGCGCCTTGGGCAGCCACACGTGCAGCGGCACCGCGCCGGCCTTCGAGGCGAAGCCGAGCAGCACGAGGACGAAGGCGAAGGAGCGCGTCACCGGTGACAGGGTGGAGGAGTGGACGCTGAGGTCGGCGAAACTCTGATTGGCGCCGTTCGACGTCATAACGAGTAGTCCGAGAAGGATCGATGCGGCACCCAACTGGGTCATGACGCCGTACCACAACGCAGCACTGCGGGCCTCGGGGTGGTGAGCCTGGTCGGTCAGAATGAGCAGCAATGAACTGAGCGCCATCAGCTCCCAACTGAACATCAGCGTCATGACGCTCGACGCCGCGGGAACCACCAACAGGGTCACGATGAAGATCATGAACAGGCTCAGGGCACTGCGCGACGTCATCGCTCCCCTGGCGTAGCCCACGTTGTACACGCACGCCGCGACGCCCACGAACGAACTCGCCAGGACGAACCACGCACCAAGGGGGTCGAGCGACAACGACACACCCGTCATGGGTAACAACTGCGCGCTCTGAAAGGAGACCGCGTCACCCCCCACGAGGATCCTCAGGGCCACGCTGAACGCGACGAGGCATCCGAGGGATCCCAGCGCGGAAGAAACCGCGACCCGCCACCGGCGTGGAAGGGCGGCGGCGCTCACCGCCGCGCCGGCGCAGAGACCCAATGCCGCCAGGAACAAGGTCACGGACTAGCGTCCACTCAGACCGCGCAGGGCACCAATGATGTCACGCGGATGAGGCGGACAACCCGGAATCAAAACGTCCGGGGTCACGACCTGGTCGAGGGTGGTACTGACTCCTTGGGCCCCGACGAAGATGCCGCCATTCACCGCGCAGTCACCACACGCCACGACGACCGATGGACGAGGCAGGGCCGCGAGCGTCTGCCGCAATGGTCCCTCCATGTTGTGCGTGACCACACCCGTAACGAGAAGCCCGTCGGCGTGGCGTGGCGACGCCACCAACCGGATGCCGTATCGACCCGCGTCGTAGTGCGGAGCCAACGCCGATGTGATTTCCACCTCGCACCCGTTACACGAACCAACGTCCACGTGTCGTAGTTGCAGCGACCCGCGAAGATCAACCTCGGTATGGACCGGCGGACGCGGCGGGGATGGTTCGCTCACGGGTCGATGAAACAACGAGCCAAACGCTGACCTGCGTGGCGACGGTCGGTTTAACTTCATCGTTGCGCTTCGAGGTGTTCCAGAGCGCTTCTGGTTCGTCCCATCGTCGCAGCGAGGAGGCGGCGCGCCGCAGCGAGAAACTCCCCGACCTCGCTATCGGTGATCCGGTAGGTAACGGCGTTGGCGCGACGTTGCGACACCACCAGGCCCGATTGCTTGAGGACGTTGAGGTGCTGCGACAACGACGAGGCTTCGACGCCGATCGCATCACGTAGCGCACTGACCGCCATCTCGTCGACCACCAACAGCTCGAGTATGCGGATTCGCACGGGATGGCTCAAGGAGCGAAACAGTTGAGCCTTGGCCACGTAGAGCGGTTGATCGCCCTGAGGGTTTTGCATATCCCCACCATATCAATGACTTTAGAAATTCTGCAATTACTAAAGTAACACGCCCTCTACGTGCTGGTGGGGCGACCCATCCAACAGTTCGATCACCACGCTGTGAATCGCCACCGTACCGCCTCCCGGATTGATTCGACGTTTTCACTTGGCGCCGACGACAGCGTCCAGTCGAGGAACGACCCGCGACCCTCGCGTCCGCGAACCACGTCGAGGCATCAACGACTGAGAGTTAGGTCCGTGGCCCGATCGAGGGTAGTCGGGCAGTCCCGCTGGGATCATTTCGGGCCGTCCTCGCGTGGCAACTTCTGATCTCTCACGTTCACCACTCCACCCTCGCCAGACCCCGGCGAGGACGTTTCCCTTCGAACAACACCGCACCGGCGACGAGGTCTCGGCCTTCGCCGAAGAATGTGACCTAGATAACTAGTGGCCATTGTGGCGACCACGTTACGGTCATATTCGAAGGAGTCAAACGAAGAGGAAGGATCCGAGATGACCAGAGAATTCGTAGGCCGGACCGCAATCGTGACGGGAGCCGGCGCGGGCATCGGACGGGCCACGGCCTTGCAACTCGCTGCACTCGGCGCGAACGTCGTCGTGGCGGACCTGCACTCCGAGACTGCTGTCACTGTGGCGGCTGACATCACGTCGGCGGGAGGTAGCGCCATTGCGGTAGTGGGTGACTTGAGCGACCGAGGAGTCGTCGAACACTTGGTCAGTCAGACATTGTCGACGTACGGCGCCGTGGACATCTTGATCAACAATGCGGGCATCATGGACGACATGAGTGGACCCCACGAGGTCAGTGATGCGATATGGGAGAAGGTCCTGCGCGTGAACCTCACTGCTCCCTTCTTGTTGATGCGCGCTGTCGTACCGCACATGCTCGAAGTGGGCAACGGTGCCATCGTGAACATCACGTCAGAGGCGGGCCTACGCGGGAGCGCCGCGGGCACGGCCTACAGCGTCTCGAAACACGGCATCGTCGGACTCACTAAGTCTGCGGCGGTGATCTACCGGGACAAGGGAATCCGCGTCAACGCCGTCGCTCCCGGTGGAGTGGCCACCAGCCTCGAGGTCAATATGAAGACCGACGCAATGGGCCTCGCGGTCATTGGCGGCTACGCCCACAACGTCGGACGTATCGCTCAGTCCGATGAACTCGCGGCGGCCATAGTTTTCCTGGCGTCGGACGCCGCCAGTAATATCAGTGGCGCGATCGTGCCGGTCGATAATGGATGGTCCGCAATTTGACGATTTCGAGCCGGCGTGGCAGTTGCCATGAGCGACGTTCGCCCACCTGGCGAACGAGTGGGACCCTCGAGAAGTCGCCCATCGAAGGAGTCGTTCATTGCGAGACGTCACGCACCTCCCGATTGTCGAATTTGCGTCACAAAATGTCCACCGGAATTTCTCGTGATGTTCACTCACCGTTCACTTCTGCACTACCGAGTGATTACACAGGGATGAGAGCCTAGGCGTGTGACGTACATCGCGAAGGAAAACAGGGTTCCGTGACCGACGCCGCCACCACCTCAGGCGAACTCAATGGAAATGACGAGCCATCGACATCCGGGAATGCTCCGTCGCGCCTAAGGAGCGTTAACTCACTCCTTGACGACGCGCCCACCAGTCGATTCCACCACCGGGCGGTGTTCATTTCGGGTATGGGCTTCTTTACCGACGCGTACGACCTCTTCGTGATCTCGACCGTGGCCACCATCGTGGCGGCCCAGTGGCACCTCTCGACCACTCAGACGAGTTGGGTGACGGGTTCGGCGATCCTCGGGGCTTTCTTCGGTGCCTTCACCTTCGGACGTATCGCCGATATTTTCGGGCGAAAGACCATCTACACGGTAGTAGCGGCCATCATGATCGTCGGGGCGATCGCCTCGGCTCTCGCCCCGAATTTCGCCCTGCTGGTCGTCGCGCGTTTCATCCTCGGCCTGGGCATCGGCGGAGACTACCCCGTGTCGGCGGTGTTGATGAGCGAATACGCCAATCGTCAGAACCGAGGCCGCCTCGTTGGACTGGTGTTCTCCATGCAAGCCGTCGGCCTCATCGTCGGTCCTCTCGTGGGCCTTCTCTTGCTGTCGTCGGGCGTGAGTAGCACCTTGACCTGGCGCCTGTTGCTAGGACTAGGCGCCGTGCCCGCGGCCGCGGTGATCTACCTACGCGCCAAGATGCCCGAATCACCTCGCTTCCAAGCCAGTATCAAGGGCCAGAACGCTCAGGCGGTCCAGGAACTACACACCTTTACCAAGGGCGTCATCCAGGCCACCAGCGTGGCCGAGACGCCCCAGCACCGTATGAGCTTCTCGCAGTTCGTGCGCAATCGTCAGATGCTCACGATGATCTTGGGCACCGCCGGCGGCTGGTTCCTCTTCGACTACGCCTACTACGGCAACACCCTCTCACTGCCGAGCATCCTCAAAGTGGTCTCACCCCACGCGAGCCTAGAGATGAAACTCTTCTTGACTTTGATCATGTTCGTGGCGTTCGCCCTCCCGGGCTACGCACTGGCGGTCTGGAGGATGGACCGGATCGGGCACCGCAAACTTCAAACCATCGGATTCGCGGTGATGGCCGGGTGCTTCCTGCTCCTGGCCGCGGTACCCAGTTTCACCACCTTGGTCGTCCCCTTCATCTCGATCTTCGGTCTCAGCTACCTCTTCACCGAATTCGGACCAAACACCACGACCTTCGTCCTGCCTTCGGAGGTCTTCCCCGTCGAGATGCGCACGACCGGTCACGGCATCGCGGCCGGCGTGGGCAAACTCGGGGCCTTCGCGGGCGTGTTCGTCGTACCGCAACTGCAGAAGAGCATCGGACTGCGCGGCATGTTGGTCGTGGCGGGAATCTCGGCTCTCCTCGGTCTCGGGGTCACTTTTGTCCTGCCCGAACCGAGTCAGGTATCCCTTGAGGACGTGGCGCAATACCGTGGACAGTCCCCGACCTCCTCACCCCAGGGCACCGAATAGTTCCTCGCCTTCCCCGATCGTTCGCTGCCCCCACCTGTAATTGAACGTTGTGGCGAGTTTGTGGGTCACGAGAGGGTCCGTTGTGGTCTGCGCACCACGATAAGGGGATGAACTTTCGCCCTCCCCTCCTCCCCCCGGACTCTCGGGACTGAGTGATTCGTCCACTGTCGTGTCATCCTTCGAACCTGAGCAAGTCGTTAAGGTCGCCCGATCGTCGACGTCGTCGGCCCCGGGGCTCACCTGGCGTGAACGCGAACCGTGGTGTCTTGTAGCGCACGATGCGACGAAGCAGCTGATCATCAGCGCGTGCGTCTTCGCCACGTTGGTCATCACATTCGTGGTCTATCCTCACCACCGCGACTCCGTCTCGGTTGACGGCGCCCTCTACGTGGTCGCCGTGACGATGCCCGCCGTTGCGATGATCATCACGGCGCGCCACTCGCCTGAACAACGTCGGACCTGGCTCTTCATGGCCGGCGGCGTCGTGGCCAACTCACTCGCCGACATTGTGTACGCCACGTACGACCAGCGTCAACACCCTGTACAAAATCCCGGGGTTAGCGACGCGTTCTACCTAGTGTCCTACGCCTCGTTCGTCGCGGCGGTACTGCTCTTCACCCGTGCTCGCGACGCACGACCTCGCGCGAGTCAGCGACTCGACGGCTTCATCGCCGCGACGGCTCTCGCCTCTCTGGTCTACTTCGTCGGGGTCACCCCTCTAACGGCGCACGGTGGCGGCACTCTGCACGTCGTGGTGGACCTCACCTACCCCTTGTTGGATCTGGTCATGTTGATACTCCTCGCAACATCACTCGCGCCGCGACGCTATCGTCCCACCTGGAGTTCGGGCCTCTTGTTGGGCGGCGTGGCGTGGCTCCTCGTGGGTGACGTGTTGCACGTCAACCAAATAGCGTCCAACAACGGCCACGTCGTCACTTTCACGGACTTCACCTTCGTGCTCGGGATCTGGATGATGGGATTGGCGGCCTCGGTTCAGGACCGACGCACGACTTCGCGCCAACCACGTCACACTGAAGCAACGCTCAGTGTGGCGGCGATCCCGGTACTCTCGGGCATCATCGCCATTGGTGTCATTGCCGCCAGCTGGGCCTGGAACCGACCACCCGAGGTGGGGGCGCTCGCGCTGGCGGCCCTCGCCATGATCATGGTCCGGATGTGGCTCGCCCTACGTGAAGAGCGACGGCTAGTGCTCTCGTCGTCGCACGACGCACGAACCGACGCCTTGACCGGGCTGGCGAATCGGCGCCAACTTTTCGAACGCATCGAAGAACTCCTCACCGACGCAGGGAGTGGCCAGGTGGGAGTCATCTTGATCGATCTCGACGGGTTTAAAGAGGTCAATGACGAGATCGGGCACGCCGCCGGCGATGAATTGCTGCGCATCATCTCCCAACGCTTCACTCGTCGACTGGCGAATCGTGGCACCTTGGCACGCCTCGGCGGAGATGAGTTCGCGGTTGTTCACGTCGCATCGGAGACCGAATTGCTCGCCCTCGCCCGAGAACTCCTCGAGACCACCTACGAGGAGTTCTCCCTTCAGGGACACCGCGTCCGACTTGGTGCCAGCATGGGGGTGGCGATATCAGACAGCATCGGCCTCGATTCCTTCGAACTCTTGCGTCGCGCCGATGTTGCCATGTACCGCGCCAAGAATCTTTGCGTCGGTGTCGCCGTCTTCAACGCGAGTACCGACGCCACGGTACATCGCGGTCTCCGACGCGAGGGCCCCCTCACATTGATCACGATCGATGACAACGTGCCTCGCTCGACCTGAACGGCGCACGAACCGTCGAGAACCCCACCACGAACGAATCGTGGTGTCGAGAATTGCACAATGCATCCTCGTCACTCATGGCGTCGATTGACCAGCGGCGGCGGACTCACCCACGAGGCGACCTCACCTGCTGTCGATAACCCCATCGCGGGCAATGTTCAGTAGGGGTCAGCTCCCAGGAGGCGAGTGATCTCCGTGGCCACGCGAAGACACGCGATACTGTCGTCGTGGCTCTGCAGCGGAGACTCGAGAAGTCCCCGTCCGCGGTAATCGGCGAAGGCCGTGACCTGGTAGGCCAAACCAGCGTGACGACGGATGGAGGAATCATCGGTCCACCATGACGTCGGCGCACCAATTCCCTTGCCCGCCAAGCCGACTGCGGTCGGGAAGATATAGGGTTCGCCAAATTCGATCAACCCTTCCTCGCCTGAAATCACCGCGTGCAGAGGGGCGTCCACGAGGCCCGACACGGTGAAGGTCGCGCGGGCACCCCCGGCGTAGGACATATACACGTTGGCCTCCGCGTCCATACCATCGTCGAGGACGATGCCGCGCGCCTCGATGCGCGAAGGCTCTCCCAACACCATCTGACAAAGTGCGATCGGATAAATCCCCATGTCCCACAGCGGGCTGCCGTGGCCCTTGCGCCACATGCGCTCCGAAGCGCGACTGTCTTGGCAGAAATCGCTCAGGATCATTCGAGGTTCGCCAATGGCCCCCGATTCGAGCAACTGACGCGCCACGTCGACTTGGGGTAGATAACGAGTCCACATCGCTTCCATCGCCAGAAGTCCCAGACGGCGAGCGTGGGCGAAGATCGTCTGCGCTTCCTCGACGTTCTTGGTGAATGGCTTCTCCACCAGAATCGGCGTGCCCGCGGTGAGAGCCAGCATGGCCGCGCTGAAGTGATCATTGGGTTGGTTAGCGATGTAGACGGCGTCAACATCATCTCGCGCAACGAGCTCCTCGTATTTCGACAAGTGCGTGGGTATTGAGTACTTGCTGGCGAACGCTTGCGCCCTGCCTGGCGTATGAGATGCGACTGCGACTATCCGTTGATTGGTATTGGCCAGGACCGTTGTGGCGAAGGCTTCAGCAATCGATCCGGGACCAATGATGCCCCATCGAAGAGAGGGGACCGACGAGGGGTCAACGAGGCGTGGTGAGGGGAGAGTCATGGACGCCACCTTACGAAGTGAGCACCCACCCGTCAACACAGGTGGGTGCTCACTTCTCTCAGTCCTTGCGGGTCCCTCGAAGGGGTTATCTTCTCGCCTCACGAGTGCTCGACATTTCAGCCACACGGGCTCGCGTGTTCGAATGTGAGACTCGCTCGCACCCGGAGGCGGTCCCTTCTCACGTCGACACGTGAAATGACCTCAGCTGCAGCCGCTCGTTGACCCGCAACTCGAGCAGACGAAGCACGAACCCGCACGCTGCATGGCGTTACCGCATTGAAAGCACATTGGCGCATCGGTCAGCGGTGCGCGACTCTCTGGCCGTGCCTGCACGGTGGTCCTCTCAATGAACTCGACCATCGTCGGCTCATCGCTGACCCCCACCGTTGGCGTCGCTTGCTCCACCACTTCGGGCAGAGTGGGCTGAAGGCGCTCGCTCGTCGAAAGCACGCCCAATTCCTCACGCTCGCTCGGGCTCAGGTAGTCCAGGGCCAAACGACGGAAGATGTAGTCCACCAGTGACGTCGCGATACGCAGATCGGCGTCGTCAGTCATGCCCAACGGCTCGAACTTCATGTTGACGTACTTACGCACGTACGTTGCCAACGGCACACCGTGCTGGAGGCCCAGACTGATCGAGATCGAGAAGGCGTCCATGATGCCCGCCAGGGTCGAGCCCTGCTTAGACACCTTGAGGAAGACCTCTCCGGGACGGCCATCTTCGTACTCTCCGACCGTGGCGTAGCCCTCACAGTCCGCCACGCGAAAGGCGAAGGTCGTCGAGACGCGGCGACGCGGCAAGCGCTCACGCACCGCACCCACCAGCACGTGGTTGCCCTCGGACTTAGCCAGTTCCAGGGCAGTCTCGAGTTTGTGAATCTTGGTGTAGAGCTCGGCGGCGACCGAGTCGGTCGCGATGACCGAGGAGGAAGACTCCCCGTCCTTCTTCGCGGTCGAGAGAGGCTGGCCCACCTTGCAGTTGTCACGGTAGATGGCCACAGCCTTGACGCCGAGTCGCCACGCGTCGAGGTGCAAGTTCTCCACATCTTCGATTGTCGCATCCTCGGGCATGTTCACGGTCTTCGAGATCGCGCCCGAAATGAAGGGCTGGATTGCTCCCATCATCTTGACGTGGCCGAGGTAGTGGATGGTGTTGTCTCCCATGGAACAGGCGAACACGTCGAGGTGCTCGGGCTTCAAAGCCGGTGCTCCCACGATTGACTTATTGACATCGATGTAGGCCACGATGGCCTCAACCTCGTCGGGGGTGTACCCCAACTTGGTGAGCGCGCGAGGAACGGTCTGATTGACAATCGCCATGTTGCCACCACCGACGAGCTTCTTGAATTTCACGAGACCAAGGTCCGGCTCGACACCGGTGGTGTCGCAGTCCATTAGGAGACCAATGGTGCCCGTCGGAGCGAGCACCGACGCCTGAGCGTTGCGCACGCCGTGGCGAGCACCGAGGTCCACCGCCTCTTCCCACGCCGCTTGAGCGGCCTCGAGAATCTCCGCGGGCGCCAGTGAGGCATCTATCTGATAGGCGGCATCACGATGCTTAGCGAGCACCTTGATCATCGGCGCGGCGTTCTCGGCGAAGCCCTCGTGGGGCCCCATGCGTCCCGCTGTGCGGGCACTGACCGCGTAGGCGTGACCAGTCATCAGAGCGGTGATCGCCGCGGCCCAGGCGCGACCCGCGTCGGAGTCGTAGGCGAGTCCCGATGCCATGAGCAGGGCCCCCAGGTTGGCGTACCCCAGTCCGAGCTGACGGAACTTGCGCGAATTCTCGCCGATCTTCTCAGTCGGGTAGTCGGCCGCACCCACGATGATCTCCTGGGCGGTGAACAACACGTCGATGGCCGCATTGAAGGCATCCACGTCAAAGTGACCGTCGTCCTGGAGGAACTTCATCAAGTTGAGACTCGCGAGGTTGCATGCCGAATTGTCGATGTGCATGTACTCCGAGCAGGGGTTCGAGCCGTTGATGCGGGCCGTGTTGGGAGAGGTGTGCCACGCATTGATAGTGGTGTCGAACTGCAAACCCGGGTCTGCGCACTCCCACGCCGCTCGAGCGATCTGGCGCCACAGGTCACGCGCCTTGAGCGTGCGTACGGCCTCACCACCGTGGCGCGCGGTCAGCTCCCATTCACCATCGGCCAGCACGGCCTGCATGAAGTCGTCACTGATGCGCACCGAGTTGTTGGCGTTCTGATACTGGATCGAATGAATATCCTTGCCGTCCAGGTCCATGTCGAAGCCATTGTCGCGCAGCACGCGCGCCTTCTTCTCCTCGTTGGCCTTGCACCAGATGAACTCCTCGACGTCGGGGTGGTCCGCGTCCAAGATGACCATCTTGGCAGCGCGACGGGTCTTGCCGCCGGACTTGATGGTGCCCGCCGAGGCGTCGGCGCCGCGCATGAACGAGACGGGACCCGAGGCCGTGCCGCCGCCCTCGAGCAATTCCACACTCGAGCGGATCTTCGAGAGGTTGACACCCGCACCGGAGCCGCCCTTGAAGATGATGCCCTCCTCGGTGTACCAGTTGAGGATCGAACGCATCGAGTCTTCGACCGCCAGAATGAAGCACGCGCTGCCCTGCTGGGGCACGCCCTTGACACCGATATTGAACCAGACCGGCGAGTTGAATGCCGCCTTCTGGGTAATCAGGAGATGCTTGAGCTCGGCACTGAACGCCTCGAACTCCTCGTCGTCAACGAAGTAATCGCGCTCCTGACCCCACGTGGCGATGGTGTCCACGATACGGTCCACGACCTGCTTGAGACTGGTCTCGCGCTCGGGAGTGCCCAGCGTCCCGCGGAAGTACTTCTGAGCCAGAATGTTCGTGGCGTTGAAGGACCAAGTTGAGGGCACTTCGACGTCGAGTTGTTCGAAGGCGACGGAACCGTCACGGAAGTTCGAGATGCGCGCATCGCGACGCTCCCAGATCACTTCGTCGTAGGGGTGACGGTCGTCGGTGGTGAAGTAGCGGCGAATTCCAATTCCTAGGCGCTGTGGTGCGATGGCCATTTCATTATCTCTTTCTTAAGTTGCTGCGTGGTGTCCGGTTCCCTGCGACGAATGAGGTCGGAGAAGTGAGAATAGTTGCTCACAACCCCATAGCCACAATATGTAGTGGTTGTAACACTACGCGACGCAAGATGCTGTGTTATTACAGCACTGTAATTACAAATAGTCAACCCCTAAAAGGGACAATTTTTTCCCAATTCTACCGGTCGGGGACGAAACCCCTCAATACAAGGCCTTTCGGAGGTTGAGCCCCGGGATGAAGTGCGCGTCGCCCCCGCTCGAGACTCGAGAAATCACCGTGACGGACCCCGTTTGGCGTGAGCGGCTCGCAGTGATCACGACCGACTCGGCGCCAATCTCCCTCCGAGCGAACCCACGAATCGAAGGACTCAGCGCGGAGAGTTGACGAAGCGGCGCAGTGCGATGAGCGACCACAGGGCTTCGACGACGCCGAAGGGCCACGCGCCTGACAAGAACCCGTACACGCTCGACAGGACACACCCCAGGGCGAAGGCGGCGATGAATCCTCGCGCCCGTTTCTCGAGGGCGTACATCAGCATCATGAAACTCACCGCCACAACACCGTAGAGCGTGATCACGACGTCGACTGTTCGGCGAGCGCACGCAACAGGGACCGTACGTGGGCCTTCGTCGAGTCGACCAGGGCGAAATCGGTACCGTCCTCATCCACCAACAAACCGAATTCGGTGCAGCACAATCCAACGGTGTCCGCGCCGCGCGCCACCAACGACCCCGCGATCTCGAGTAGACGCTCGCGCGAGGTCGGTGACACCACCCCCTGAGTGAGTTCGTCGTAGATGATCCGCTGCAGATCTCGAGTCTGCGTCTCATCGGGGCGCACCACCGCGACACCGTGTCGCTCGATTCCATGCGCGTAGAAGTCCTGTTCGATCACGTACGAGGTCCCCAGGACCCCGACACAATTTCCCCCGAGCGCGATTACTTCCTGCGCCACGCAGGCGCGAATGTCAATTACCTCGCATTCGACGGCAGCGACGACTTCGTCGAAATTTCGGTGCATCGTGTTGGCGCCGATGCCCAGCACGCTGGCTCCTCCCGCCACCAGGCGTCGCGCGGCGTCGGCCATGAGTAACCCCGTCGCTCCCCAGTCCTGAGCACGCTGCAGGTCGACGATGGTGCTCATGTCGGTGGAGTCGATCAATACCGGCGGCTGCGACCATGCTGAGGGTCCGACGTGCAGCTCATTGAAATAGCGGTAGTAGGAGGCGGTAGCCTCCCAGGAGAGCCCCCCGATGAGACCAATGCGCGCCGTCACTAGTTCAACTTGGGCAAAGCGCGCTTTAGGTTGCGAATCGCCTGCTGGGTACGCAGTTCGTTCTCGATCAGGGCGAAGCGCACGTGACCGTCGCCGCCTTCACCAAAGCCCACGCCCGGGACTTGTGGCAACCTCGGCCTCGGTGATGAGGAACGTGGAGAACTCGAGTGACGACATCTCGCGAGTAGGGCTCGGGAATCGGCGCCCAGATGAACATCGAACCCTTGGGCGCGGCCACCGGCCATCCAATGCGATTCAGCCCGCTCGATCAGGGTGTCGCGGCGCACCTGATAGACCTCGCGCAACAGATCCGGGTAGTCCGAGGCCTCGTTCATGGCGACGATGGCGGCGATCTGCACCGGCTGGAAGGTGCCGTAGTCGAGGTAACTCTTGAGTTTCGTGAGCGCCGCCACAATCTCGGCGTTGCCCACCATGAAGCCCACACGCCAACCCGCCATGGAGAAGGACTTGGTCAGGGTGTAGAGCTCGACGCAGCACTCCTTGGCCCGCGGCACTTGCAGGATCGAGGGCGGTTGGTATCCGTCGAATCCAAGGTCGGCATAGGCGAAGTCATGACAGATGATTACGTCACGTTCGAGGGCGAAGTGAACGAGACGTTCCATGAAGGCGAGGTCGACGCTGGCGCTCGTCGGGTTGTGCGGGAACGAGCAGATGATCACGCGCGGCTTGACGGGCGCCTTCTCCCAGGCGGCGAGGAGGCCTTCGAAGAAGTCGTCGCCGGGGTCGTTGGTGCTCGCCCCGGGATCGACCATGGGCACCGTGATCACCTGAGCGCCAGCGAAACCCGGGCCGGCCAAGTGGATCGGGTAGCTCGGCGAGGGCACGATCGCGGTATCGCCGGGTCCGAGCAGCACCCACATCAAGTGGGTGAGACCCTCCTTCGCACCGATGGTCGTCACCACTTCGGTGTCGGGATCGAGGTCGACGTCGAAGACCTTCTTGTAGCGCGTGGCCATCGCCAGTCGAAGGTTCGGCAGACCACGACTCGCGCTGTAGCGATGGTTCTTGGGGTTATGAGCGGCTTCGGCTAGCTTCTCCACCGCGAAATCAGGGCTCGGCAGGTCCGGGTTGCCGAATCCGAAGTCGACGATGTCACGACCCTGGGACCGAGCGGCGGCCTTGAGACCGTTGATGGTGGCAAAGACGTACGGGGGCAGGCCGTTGATTCGACGGAATTCCATCAAAGGAATTTAGCGATCCACCCCGGTCACGCCAGTGCGCCAGCGCCGCCACGTCCACGCCGGGAGCCAGGACCGCCCACTGCACACCCGCGTAGCGCAGTTCGTCGAGCAACCCGGGGAGGTTCTCGCGCACCGGTCCCGCCCAGGTCACCGGTCCCAGAGCTGTAAGCGCCGTCAGTCGATCGGCGTCCGGGTCCCACACATTGAGAGTGACATCGAGTTGACGCGCGAGTTCATTGGTGGCCTCGGCCCCCGCGCCGATCCACACCGGCATGTCGTCCCGCAGAGCGCGCGCAATGAGTTCCATTTCACTGCGCCGTTGGTCGGCACTCGTGACGCCTAGACCGTAGCCCTCGAGTTCGTCGCGCGACTTGACGTCACCCGTGCCCAGCGCCGCGACCACCCGACCGGGCGCAATCGAGGCCAAGGAGCGGAACTGGTCGATCAGGTGCGCGGGTCCGACCATGCCCACGCGAGCGACGAGCGGGCCCACGTGCAGCGACGGACATCGCGCCGCGGCGGCGGCCAGCACCGGAAAGGGGGCGAACGACGGTCGCGTCGGCGATCCCATGGGCCAGAGGTGGTCGTAGGCGAAAACGCCGTCGAGGCCGTGCTCCTCGCAGCGACGGGCCACCTCAAGGGCATCGTCGACGGTGTCACGAAACGTCGGCAGGATTACGCCCAGTTTCATGGTTGACGATCGAAGGCGACCTTGGCAGCTCCCAGTGCGCCGGCGTGCACGGTCAGACCCGAGGGCGTCACGACAATCGGCGGACGCTTGTCGTAGCCAAAGGTCAGGTCGACTAGGTACTCGCGTGCGCTGGGCAACAGTTGATCGGCGGCCGTGGAGAGTCCGCCCCCGATCACGAAGTGGCCGGTGTCGAGAATGGCAATCAGATTCGCCAGCCCGCGGGCGAGCCACCACGCCACCTCGTTCATCAGGGTGATGGCCTCGTCGAGGCCCTGGCTCGCCGCGAGGGTCACGTCCTCGCCGCGCACATTCTGCGCCCCTCCACGCTGCTCCGTCAGTTGGGCGAGCCGCCCTTCGGAGGCCCATTCGAAGGCCAGGCGGGCCAACCCGTTGCCCGAGGCGTAACGTTCCCAGCAGCCATAACCGCCGCAGCCGCACAGCACGCCGCGCGCCTCGACGGCCATGTGTCCAATCTCCCCGCCGAAACCACTTTGCCCGCGCACCAATTCGCCGTTGGCGATGATGCCGCCGCCGATGCCGGTCCCCAGCGTCACCATGACGAAGTTGTCCATACCTTGTCCCGCACCCCAGGCGTATTCGCCCAGGGCGGCACAGTTCCCGTCGTTCTCCATGTAGACGAGTCCGGCGCCGACGGACTCGCGCAAGAGTTCCGGGAACGACGCACCCGACACCGTCTGCAGGTTGGGGGCGAACGCCAGACGACCATCGCGGCGGACCATGCCCGGCATTCCAATGCCAATGGGTAACACGCCCAGGTCCAGCGCGTGGCGCTCAGCAAAGGTCGCGAGCTGCTCGGCGAGTACTTTGGCCGTCGCCGCCCCAGCTCCACCCTGGGCGTCGTGCGGGGTGGACGTACGAAGTTCATCAAGGATCTCGCCGTCGCGACTCACCAGGACGGCGAGCGCCTTGGTGCCGCCCACGTCGAGACCAACGGCAACGTCGCTCACGAAAGGTCCTCGACACGGTTCTTGAGCTCCACCAGTGCGTGGCGCTGGATGCGAGAGGCGGCGCGCGCCTGGATGAATTGCGGCACCGGCACCGCCAGGGCCACCTCGAGGTCGTAGGTGACCATTGTCGTCGCCACGTCGGGAGCACCCACGAAGTGGTACGAGCCGTTCATCATCTCGGTCACGTCACCCCAGGTCTGGTGCCAGCTCAAGGAACCGGGCGCGTGGCTGTAGTCGTAGCGCAACGCGTACTTGGTGGAACGTCCGAACGCGGCCGCCCGAAAGGCGACCTCGAGTGCGCGACCATCGGCATCGCGCTCAAGAACCTCGATGCTCTTAAGGTCCGTCACCCAGTCGCGGTACCGATCGAAGTCGACCACGACCGAGTAGACCGCCGATGGCGCGGCCGCTACGACTATTGACTGCGTCGCACGCTGGACCACGACACCTCCTCACTTCCCACTTTAGACAACCCCCTCACGTCGCCGGATTGGCGACGCCACGATCGTAGGGAGCCAGTCCGGCTCCGAGACGCTGCGCCAGGACCCGCCAATCGAACTGCTCTACGGCGAGGGCGCGCGCGTTGGGAGGCGAATTCGGCGCGCAGTGCAGCATCCTGGAGCAAGTGGGCCATCGAAGCGGCCAAATCGGTCTCACTGCGAGGATTGGCGACCACCAATCCGGTCACGCCGTGGTGCACGGCTTCGTGACTGCCGCCGGAGCGTCCTGCGACTTGGGCCACGCCCGAGGCGCCCGCCTCGAGGAACACGATACCAAAGCCCTCTTGTTCGAGCCCCAGCCACCGACTGCGACAGTCCATGACCATGAGGTCGCTCGCCGCGAGCCACGCCGGAAGATCGTGGTCGGACACCCGACCGAGGAAGATCACCGGCGCGGAGAGCTTCTTCGCCATTGTCTCGAGTCGCTCGCGGTCGCGCCCCGCTCCGCCAATAGCTACCTGGAAACTGGGGAAAGAATCGGCGAGCAAGGCACTCGCCCGGATCAGCGTGTCCATTCCCTTGCGCGGCACGAGTCGCGAGTACGAGCTCACCAGTAACGCCGAGGTCGAGAGGCCCAGCGAAGTGCGCACCTCCTCGACGGCGCGACGGGTCAATCGGCACGAAGCGCTCGGTGTCGACGCCGGGAGCGACGTGGATCGTCGGGGGCATCCACTCGGCGGCGTTGCGCCGCGCCTCCGCCTCGGGGTAGCTCCCGGCACAGACCGCCACCTCGGCGTGGCGCAGAACGTAACGCAGGCTCGATGCGACCATGGGCAAGCGACCAGGTATGGTCACCTCAGCGCCGTGCAGCACGACGCCGTAGGGACGCGAGAGTCGCGGGCCGAGCAAGCCCAGTGGCCAGGCCGGATCCAGCAACACTAGATCGGGCTGATGGCGTTCGATCGCCGCTTCGATTGCCGCCAAGGTGCGTGGAATCGGCAAGATCAACGTCGGAGCCTTGACCCGCTCGATCACGACGCCGCTCGTCGCGTCGAACGCGGCGGCGTCGGGGTGCGAGGAAGCGGTCAGCACGACTGCCCGACCGGGCTCGAGGCGACGCCAGAGTTCGTGGAGGTAGACCTGGATACCCCCCGTCTTGGGCGGATAGTCATTGGTCACCAGAAGGTGGCGCGCCATGCGTCCACGCTACTGGGCTCGCACTCAGCCCTCGGTGGCGACCCGGTGGAACTTGAGGCGGGGAATCATTCCTTGACTCGACAACAGACCTGCGACCACCGCGAGTTCGGAGTTCAGCGTCAATTCTTCGGGCTGATCGCCGAGCACGAAGGAAACGAGGCAGTCCTCGCAGTCGGGGGTGGAACGCCGCACGCAGTCGGTGCAGCTGACGGACAACTCAATTCCGGACACGATGCCCCTTTCAGTTAGGGACATCTTCTCGGACCCCTGTCACATCAAATACGGCGCGATCTCCTCGCGAACCTGCTCGGGGGCGAACACGACCCCTTCACTCAGGACTTTCTCGTTCGAGGGATCAATCAAGACGTAAAAGGGTGGCCAACGAATGTCGAGCTCCTCGAGCAGTAGCTCCGAGACGATCACGCGATGCGATGAGGTATGCCAGAAGGGTTCACTCGACGTTCGCGCCGCCACGATCATCGTTGTCACGGCGCCAAACGCGCCCAGAGGAGATTCGAACACGCACTGGCATCCCAGACAGTTCTCCTTCACCGCCACGACGAGTGTGGGCGAGTCGAACTCCCCCTGGACCTCCTCACCCGTGAGGGTCACACCCCGGTAACTGCGCGGCGCACGACGATCTCGTGTGGCGTCAAAGGATCGCACGACTACTCGACCTCAGAAATGACCTCAACGCCGCGTCCGTGCCCGCACCAGCGACACGACACCGAGTCCACGGTCCGCGACACTACTTCGGGTTCCTCGATGGTCAACTCTCCCCCGACCGTGTAGTGGTGGAACGAACGAACGGTGGTCGTCTCGACCACGTCGAAGCGCGTCAAGTTGCCACAGGCGGTACAGCGGTATTTGTTCATGACACCACGGTAATGGACGCGCCAAGGTCGCAGTCATCGTTCAGGGTCGAACCCTCGTTCATCCGAGGGGGATTCGTCGAACCATTCACGCCACGTCGGGGAACTCGAGGACGTAAGGTCGCGTCGAGTGCGGTCGATGAGGCGACGCAGGGCGGCGGGATGACGCACGGCCGGCAACGTCAACGAACCCGCCGACGTCTCCAACACGACGATTCCGCGACGGCGCAGTCGTTCGGCGAACGTCTGGTCAGCGTGGGTGGCGAACACGTCACCGAGGTTCACTTGCGTGGAATGACGCGCGAACACTCCCCCGTCAATCACGATGCGCTGGGTGGTCACTGTCACCTTGTAGGAGCGCCAACGCCACGCGCGCGTGCCAATGACCAGAGCGGGCAGCACGCCCGCCACCACCAACGCGGTCCCCTCGTATCGGTGAAGGAGGGACCAAATCGTGGCCAGCCAGATCACGACGCCTTCCAAGAGGACGAACATTGCGACGGGCCTCGCCAAGCCAATCGGCGCGGGTGTCACGCTGATGACGGGCGCTTCGCCGTTTTCCAGACGCAGACGCCGACTCACGCCTTCACCTTATGGTCGCTACCAGAGCGAGTGAATCTTTCAGACATTGCGCATTTGGTGCGCCGCCATGTCGAAGTAGGCCACCATCTCGTCGTACTGATCGGCGGTGAGTTCTGAACGCACACTCTCGAGGGCTAACGTCATCGCGACCATCCATGCGTCACGAGCCTTCTTGGTGATCCGAAATGGTGCGTGGCGCATGCGCAGGCGCGGGTGGCCGCGTTCTTGCATGTACGTCGTAGGACCACCCCAATACTGCGTGAGGAACAACACCATGGTGCGTTTAGAATCGCTCAGGTCCTCGGGATACATCGGCCGCAAGAGTTCGTCCTGTTCGATTTGCGCATAGAAACCTTCGACCAATCTCTCGAAGAAGGGCTCCCCGCCTACTTGCTCGTACATTGTTCGGTCCACGCAACCAGCCTAGGTCCGGTGTTCTAGACTTGATGAAGTCTGATTGCAGACGCGCGGGTGTAGCTCAATGGTAGAGCTCCAGCCTTCCAAGCTGGCCATGCGGGTTCGATCCCCGTCACCCGCTCTCTAGATTTCCGCCAAGAGGTCGGTCATTGCGCGTGTTGTGGTTTCACCGTGACGGATCCATTCAACCCAAGGGTCCTCGGTGAAATGCCCCTAGGTGCAAACAATCGATCACCTGACAGATTTGAAATCGCCCCGAAAGCGACGGCGGTGATGACACGGAGAGGCGGAATTCAGCGATCCGAGCGACGCTCGGGCGAGAAGCGACCACGAGCGTCGCGAACGTGACTTCTCCCTTCCGCAGTGTCACGGATTATGCGCGAGGCGCCTAGCGATCCAGCCCTCCTGTACCATGATTCACATGATGGATGGCACGATGAACAAGTGGTGGTGGCCGCAGTAGAGCGGTCCACCTCTGTCGTGCTGTGCAAGGGACCGCCTTCGGGAGGTCCCTTTCTGCTTCTCTGAGCGGGTGCTTCCTCGGGGGCACTGGTAATCCGGAGGAAGCGAAATGTCAATCGATACCAACAACGAGAGTTTTGAGGCCGCTGTTCGGCGAAGCCGGGAAATGGACTGCGAGCTGCAGGCCCATCCGGAGCGATTCCGAATGCTCACGGGAGATCGACCGACGGGTCCTCTCCACATCGGGCACCTCTTCGGGACGCTGCTGAACCGCGTCCGCATGCAAGATTTGGGAGTTGACGTTTTCGTCCTCATCGCCGACTATCAGACGATCACCGATCGCGACGCACCCGAGAAGATCCGAGGCGACGTTCTCGGCCTCTGCGCGGACTACCTCGCCGTAGGGATCGATCCGGAGAAGGCAACCATCTTCGCCCACAGCCAGATCGCGGATCTCAATCAGCTGATGATCCCGTTCTTGAGCCTGGTGAATATCAGCGAACTTAAGAGGAACCCCACGGTGAAAGAGGAATTCACAGCACTCGGCGGAGCCTCGATGAATGCCCTCATGTTTACTTACCCGGTTCACCAGGCCGCCGACATCCTGTTCTGCAGAGCCAATGTCGTGCCCGTGGGCAAGGATCAACTCCCGCACTTGGAACTCGCCCGACTGATCGCACGCCGCTTCAATGATCGCTACAGCCCCGGGGAGCCGTTCTTCTCCGAGCCGACGGCGCTATTGAGTGATGCGCCGTTGATTCTCGGGCTCGACGGACAAAAGATGAGCAAGAGCAGAAAGAACGCGATCTCGTTGTCGATGGATGAGGACGAGACGGCGCGGAGCGTGAGAAGTGCCGCGACGGACTCCGAACGACACATCACGTTCGATCTCGTCCACCGACCGGCAGTATCCAATCTCTTATTGATTACATCCCTCTGCACCGGAGAGCCTCCTGAGATGATTGCCGAGGAGATTGGAGGGGGAGGATCGGAGGAGTTAAAGAGGCGACTAGCGGAAGTTCTCAACGAGCGACTCCGTCCGATCCGACAGCGTCGACGCGACCTGCTGAAGGACCCCGCACACCTGAGCGACTTCCTGAAACGTGGTAACGAACGAGCCCGCGATATCGCCGCGCAGACGTTGGTCATCGTTCGAGAACTGATGCACATGCACTATTAGTAGCCGTCATGAAGTGGACCGCCAGATCGACAAGGGATGAACTGCGTCGGCACCCAATTCCTCATTGAAGTTCGCTTGGGTCCCGTCACCCCTCTCCGCGTGAGAATCAGTTCGCTCTCGAATCAGTCATAGGGCAAGACCAATCGGAAGTCGCTACCTTGGCCCGGTTCGCTTTCCAATTCGATGTGACCTCCGAGACTGTGCGCCGCTCTTCGCGCGATAGTCAGACCCAGACCCGTCCCGCCGCTGATGCGATCGCGCGCCTCGGTCGTCCGATAAAACCGATCGAATATCCGTTGCTGGTGTTCAGGTGCGATTCCCAACCCAGTGTCGGATACCGATAGAACCACTCGCTGGTGCACCAGTCGGCAACGAATTGCAATCCGTTTACCGCTGGGTGTGTACCTCAGCGCGTTGGTGATGAAGTTCCTCAGCACGGTCTCCACGAGTTTCTGCTCGGTCAGTAACGTGACGCTCTCGCCTCGAAATTGCATGTCAATCCCCGCCGCGTTGGCAATCGGCCTAAATTCAACGTAGAGAGAGTGGGCCAAAGCTTCTAAATCAACTTCACTCAAATGACTCTCACCGCGAGCGTCGAGACTCCGCAATTGGGTGAGCTCATCAAGCAACTCCGACAGCCGGGTGGTCTGACTTTCAATCGCCGCTTGCGCAGTGTCGATTGGAATTGTGCCATCAATCACCGCTTGGGAAAATCCGGAAAGGGCTTGGATTGGCGTGGCAATCTCGTGAGCCAAATCGGCGAGGAATTCTCGCTGTTCGCGGTCGATTGACTCGAGGCGGGTCGCCATTGCATCAAAGGCCGCGCCCAGACGAACGATCGGCTCTGGTCCTCCCGAGCCAATTCGAGCACTGAAATCACCCAGGGACACCCGTTCGGCCGCCCTCACCGCGTCTTCCACGCGACTTCTGGTCTGACGATTCGCCGATCGGTTCGCAAGAAAGAGACTGCCCAGAACGATGAGTAGGACGCCGAGGGTAATGAGAACTATCTCGAAGGGCGGGTCGAAGCTTTTGTCAATCGGACTAGCTATCGTGATTGACCCACCCGCGATCGGAACCGACATCGTGAAGAGATGCTGCACCCCAATCAGGGGATCACCGAAGATCGTCGAATGTCCGTGGACGGTGACCGTGACCCGCTGATTCTCAGCCAGCAAGAGTTTGTGATACTCGGCAACGCTCTCCGTTGATCCTCCGGAAACGGATCGCACCAGGAGTTCGATCATCGCGGTGTTCTCAACACGCTGACTCTGAGCGTTACGACTCGATCCGATCGTTCCTGCGATAATAAAGGTCACCAAAAGAGCCGCGATTGTCGAAGCGACTCCCACGACGAGTACCCGTGAATTGATAGGAAATCTCCGGCGCCTCATCACGAGACTTCGAGGCGGTAACCGACGCCACGAACCGAGCTCACGTTGAGAGACTCCCCCAATTTCTTTCGAAGTCCCGCGATATGAACGTCGATCGTCTTCTCGACGAAGAAGGTGCTCGGCCACGCCTCATTCAGCAAATCATTGCGCGAGATCACTCGATTGCGATGATGAACCAATGCGAGTAACAGATCAAATTCTCGGCGCGTCAAATCAATGTCGCGGCCCTGGACCTGGACCGTCCGCGCAGCGACACGAATCTCGATATCGCCGACGACGAGAGTCTCATCGGCATCATCAATCGTGGCGATCTGACGTCGAAGATTCGCGGAGACCCGCGCCACTAATTCCGGGACTGAAAATGGCTTGGTGACGTAGTCGTCCGCGCCGAGGCGAAGTCCAGCGATGCGTTCTCCCTCTTCGCGACGGGCGGTCAAGAGAATGATGGGAAAATCATGAGTCTCACGAATCTTCTTCACCAATTCGATCCCGTCGAAGCCGGGAAGCATGACATCGATGATGGCCAAATCGATGCTGTCGTTCTCGATCATCGTCAACGCCCTGGGACCACTTTCGGCCTCCACGACGTCGTAGCCGTCCGCTTCTAGGTACGGCCTCACGAGCGCACGCAGCGGACTCTCATCGTCAACAATGAGGACACGGAGGTTCGACATCATCCCAGCATATTGAGGAAGGTGATGACGGACGGACGTCGATTGCTCACTAACAATTCAATGGATTCTCTTACGAGATTCTGACGAAGAGATAGCCGAGCAATGATTGTCACATTGCCATTCCATAACTTGCCCTCGATAGAAATGTAGTGAGGAGGAAAGTTGTTGTGACACTCACACCAACGAACAGCAAAATGACCATTGCCCTACTGAACATTCCATTCGCCATCGTCGGAATCGCGATTGCGATCGTGCCCTTGATGATTGGAATGAAACACCAAAACCACTCCGAAAGCCGCGATGTGACAGCACCGAGTTTGCGGAGTCTTGACATTGAACCCAACCCCGAAGAACTCGAGCACGCTGCATAGTTCGTGGTAGGCGACCGTCGATCAGTTGTCGGGGCCTAATCAGGAGTTCCCGGTCGGAAGCGGCACCAGCGGGCTGTATCGTTGGCGTCGCTCCCGATCGGGAGCACGTCACGAACGACGGGACTCGAAAGTGTGCTCGGGAGTGAACAGCGCTCCCGGATGGTTGATTGCGAATTCTGGTGTCTGGTCGCCGTTGAGGAAAGATGACCAATGCCATGGCATTGCTACTGAATTCGTGGCAGATTCCCGCGACTCTTCCCACGTTCTCCTCAAATTCAGTGCAATCGACGACAGGTCGCGTGTCCCTCAATGGAGTTCGACGCTGATCAACTTTGGTACTTCGCCGTAAGGAATTGTTGGGCACGAGAATGTCGGGGCCTCACCGAAGAAGAACTCGCCGCATTTCTCCGAAATCCTGGGCACTTACGTCACGCTCGCCCAGCGACGTCGCGACGCAAATCCATCCATCAAACGACGTCAGAACTTCGTCGACGCATTCTCGATAAGCATGAGACACGACGACGTCGCTGCTGTTCTGAGCCGATGAGGGCCAGATGGCTTGACCTTTTCAGTTCTCAGTTGCAGTACCCTTTCGGCCACGCACCCGGCGGTGCGTAGGCCCAACCGAAGTCGGTCAAGGTATTCGTTGCGATCAAGAGCCCCTTTTGCGGCGCGAGTTTCCAACTCGGTGCGCTCGTCCCTCTCAGCCACTGACCAACGCTCGGCAGGTCGGGCAACGCTCCGGCCTGGGCCACTGCGTCGAGCGACGCCACGTTGCCGAGCGACGAAGGTAGTGAACTTCCAGTCCACTCACCAGGATCAACGACCAGCGATGAGAGCACCGGACCGGTCGCCTTGATCTGACCGCTGGACTCCACGGTGAATTCCGTCGTCGCCGGAGCGATCACGAGGTTATAGCCATCGGCCCCGATGCCAACCGAAAATGCCAGTCCGCCGAATCGAAGCCCCGACGATGGATTCGCCGCGAGCGAAGAGAGCAGTGCTCTGAAATTCCCCGGATTCTGCGGATCGAGCTGCGACGCGAGGCTCGTGGACTTGATCTGGTTCAACTCACTCGTCACGTCACCCAACGCGAGGCTCGGCGTGAGGGCGCTCACGTCGAGAGTCTTCGTCTCCGAGGCTCTCGTCACGTCGGCAGAGAGGGTGCCATCCTGGTTCTTCGCCCAGGCGTCTAGCGACCACGAACCCGGTCGGGTCCCCACCGTCAACGAGAAGTCGTACACGCCAAGACTGTCCGTTGTCACGGTGACCGGAACGTCGCTCAAATTGGTGATGTTGGGTCCAGTGGGCCAAATGCGACCGCTGGCCCCACACACCGTCACTTTGGGTGCCGTCGTGAGCGACGAAGCGATATCCGTAGGATTCGCGGTCAATTCGACGTTGGTCCCCGGGGCCGGTCGTCCGAAGAGGGTCGTCTGGACCTGCGCTTGGACGACTTCCGTTCCGTTGGCCGGAACGGCGTACTTAGAAAAGCTCAGAGCAACGGCAAGCCCCCCGTCCACCAGAAAGTTCGCACTCGCGGTCGATCGAGGCTGCACCGATACCCCTCGGTAGCTGGGACTCACCGAGGTGCCCTTGAGCGCGGTCGCGTCGGGCACGACTCGATACGAACCCTTCTTCACCATCATGAAGTAGATTCCCCCGGGTCCCGATACTGCGGAGGCGTGAGTGGGACCGTACGTCGTCACGGTGACTCCTCCCACTGGATTGCCGTCTTTGTCGGTGACCATGCCCGCGATGGCACCGAGGTCCGGAGTCTTACCGGGGAAATTCGCGTACACCACAGGCGTCTTAGTAAAACGACCCCCTTCAGTGGGGTCGGACACGCACGGTCCCGGGCCCTGTCCTCCAGTGATTCCCAAGTAGTTCAGCGAACCCGCACGATCAACACTGGGCACGGGCACGGGCACGCTGCCGTATTCGTGAGCCCGGTAGTACCCGTCGTAGTACTCGACCGTGTAGCCATTTGCTCCCACCACGCTCGGAAACTCGACACCGATCCCCCAACTGCAGCGATCACCAGCAACGATCTTGCTGAGGTAGACGAAGTTGCCCGGGATTCTCAGCGTCGCGGCCGCCTGGGCGCCCGAGGTGACGCCCAGCGTCACCAGCATCGTGGCAACCAGTGACGCACTCATCAAGTGTCGTAAAATACCTGCTCCGCGCCGCATATCAGCCACCCCCTCGTTAATCTCGGCACGATCATAAGTGGTGAGGGGCTCATCACCGTGCGCACCCACGAGTCAGCGCTGAGAAAATCTTCAGATTCAATCGGCGCTCATCGGGGCACGGAAGTGGGAGATACCCAGTCGGCGGAGTCGGACATCGATCTCACCCCCGCGACCTCACGGAGTGAGGTCCACGTACGCCAGCCAGGTACGAGTTTGTAGTTCCACGATTCTTCGAAGAACATGTGAAGGGATGAGAACTGCGAACCCCTTCCAACACTGCCACTGGCGACCTCGAAGGGTCCGCGTGAATGTCACGCATCCTCGCTCATCGGTGCCTCCCTTGCGGCGAAGACCACGTGCAGAGAAGTGCGGAGTCGTTCCCGGGGACGCCTAGGACTCTTGCAACGCCTCGACCAGCCCAGCCACTAGTTTCGCCCGTTCGGTCATGAATTCAATCAGCAGGTACTCGTGGTCGGCGTGCGCTGCGCCCCCGACTGCTCCCAGTCCGTCAAGAGTTGCCACCCCTCGTGCGGCCGTGAAGTTTCCATCGCTCCCTCCGCCCACCATCGCACCTTCAAGGCCCGGACACAATCGCTTCGCTACAGCGAAAAGCTCAGCCGACGTTGACGTCGACATCGGGGGTCGACTGATGCCACCCTCCACCGTGATCACCGCATCGGCGAGGTGCGAGGGAAGGTTCGCAAATGCGGCTTCGATCCGATCCTTCTCCTCCGATGACTCGACGCGAACGTCGACGGTGATTGTCGCCTCGGCAGGAACTACGTTGCTGAAGGTCCCCGCCGTAGCAAGGGTGGGGGTGACGGTCGTACCGCAGTCGGGTCGAGCGAAGGCGGCAATGTCGAGTACTTGATACGCCGCCTCCATCAGTGCGTTGATGCCGGAGGCGGGCTCCAGACCAGCGTGAGCGGCGCGGCCCGCAATGGAGACGATGAACGTACCGGATCCTTTGCGACCAATCTTCAAGGCACCGCCCTCGGCCGCGCCCTCGAGCACCAGGACGGCGCCACACGCGAGCGCTCGCTCTTCGATGAGTGCACGGGAGGTTGGAGAACCCACCTCTTCGTCGGCACTCACCAGGATCTCAACGCCGCTTCGGTCCTCGATCGTCGCCAGACCATGGACGCCCTGCACCAATCCACCCAGCATGTCGAACACGCCGGGACCGGTGATGCGTCCATCGCCAACCGTGAACGGTCGACGTTCAATGGTGCCGAGCGGGAACACCGTGTCGTGGTGGGCGAGGATGAGAACTTTGGGCTCGCCACCGGCCGACCAGTGGACGTGCGGTCCATTTTCGCTCCTAACGAGGACCGCCTGTCCCCCCAAGCGACCCTCAATAATGGCGACGACAGCCTGAGCCGACGCCGTCAAGGCGTCGTGATCGCGCGATGGCGATTCGATTTCGACCAGTGTCCTCAAGTCCTCGATCATCGCGTCGACACCGATATCGACACTCTTTCGCATCGTCATGCGTCCAGGGTAGTTGCCACTCTGATGTCGTACCGGCGCGTCACCGGTTCCGGTGACGTCGACGGACCAGCGTCAATTTCACGCGGAGGCGTCGATTGGTGCCGGTAGGAACGCACCAACTCACGATGCAGTTGACATCGCTCGACAAGAGTCTGGCATTGGCCAGGTGCCCGATGCCCATCAGACGCTCGCGGCACAGTTCGCTCCTAGCGCGTTCACCCCGCGCATAGAAGCCCAATGGGACTCGTGGTCAGAGTTCTCATTCGTCTGGATTCATCGAGAAACGCACAACGTCGGCACCGCGGCGTGACACTACCGTGAGGACATGGGTAGATCGATGGCAACCGGGCTCAATTGGCCGCGGTGGCCATTTGATGTTCGTCACTCGACGCATCACTCTCGGTGTCGGCGTCGCCGCGCGCGGCCCGAGAGGTAAGTGATGGACAGCCCGCGCGACGACCAGGAGACATTCACGTACGTCACGAATCGGGCGTGGTGGACACCGACCCTGCTGCTGGCCTTCTGGCTCCCGTGGCAACTTCACTCGAGTCACTTCCAGTGGGCGCTCACTGACATCCTCATACTTCTTTTGCTCGTGGTGGTTCTCTACATGGCCACTCACCCCACATTGAGCTTCTCGCCCGGGGCCATCTCCCAACGGCGAGGACCCTTTCACGTGAGCATCGATTTGAGCGCACTCGAGTCTGTACGCGTCAACAACACCGTACGTCGCTCCAAGGCAATAGATCCTCTGACCGGGGAACGACGTCAGATGAACTTCTTCTATAGGAATCCCGATGATTGGGCGGGACTGACCCCGGCTCAGGGCTTCTACATTCGCGACAGCCACGGGCACCATCTGGCTTTACGTTTTCTGCGGACCCGAGCCAATCGTTGGGGCTCATATCTCCTGAGTGCCATAAGAGAGCGACCCCAGTTAGAACTAGGCCCGCGCGTCATGGAGACCCTCGAGCGTATTGTGCGCTAACCACCTATCGGGCGGGGCAGCTCGCCGACGCCACTCAAGCCGAAACACCACGACTGGCGCGAGTGAGAGTAAGCGACCCGAGCGGAGAATCCTTCGGTGGGACAGGGCATCACCGTCAGAATCCCTGGAGTTCGCGTGTCGCCGGTGGGGCCGTCGCGGTCCGTCGTTAAATAATTGACACTTGATACGCTTCGGAAATGAAGAAGCAACGAGCACCGTTTGGGTCCTGGAAGTCGCCCATCTCGACCCGGCTTCTCGTCGACGACGTCGTCAACTTCAATTACCTGCTCGTCGAAGACGGCAATCTGTACTGGCTGGAAGTGCGACCCAGCGAGGGTGGCCGCTACGTCCTGGTTCACCGCGACGACGTGGGCAACACCAGCGACCTCTTCGGGCGCGAGTTCTCGTCACGGACTCTGGTTCACGAGTACGGCGGGCTGAACTTCGCGGTCTACCAAGGCACCGTGTACTTCTCGAACATGGCCGATCAGCGAATGTATCGAATTGCCCCGGGCGAGGAACCCGTTGCCATTACTGCTGAGCCCCCGACTCCGCTCGCCTGGCGCTACGCCGACCCGCAGGTTTCGCCCGACGGCCGCACCATTGCCTGCGTGCGCGAACGCCACGAGGATGGCGTCATCAACGATCTCGTCCTAATCGACACCCACGCGATGACACCCCCTCGGGTAGTCGCCGAAGGATGCGACTTCTACGCCGGCCCCGCGTGGTCGCCCGACGGCCACCGTCTTGCGTGGACGTGCTGGAACCACCCCAACATGCCCTGGGACCACACGTCGCTCTACGAAGCGACCGTCGACGATGATGAAATTTCTCGACGACTGGTTGCGGGGGCTGACGAATCACTCCAGCAACCCCGCTACGACGCATTCGGGCGCCTCCACTACATCTCGGATCGATCCGGGTGGTGGAACCTCTATCGCGATAACCCGGAAGTAGGTCGGGCCCTCTATCCGCTCTCCGCGGAATTCGGCGGACCGCAATGGGCCTTTGGCATCTCTTCGTATCAACCTCTATCGGATGGGTCCCTCTTCGTGACATGGAATGGGCCACTTCGCAGCGAAGCAGCCGTAGTGAATGATGAGGGCGTGCGTGTCCTCACGCTCGACTGGCCCGGCGTTGATCTCGTGCAAAGTGACGGCAAGCGCGTCGTCGCAATGGTCTACTCACCCCTGGAGGCGTCGGCCCTCGTGGAGATCGACATAGCCACTGGTGCCTGTGCGACCATTGCGACCAGTTT
The DNA here is from genome assembly GCA_963734655.1 of uncultured Acidimicrobiaceae bacterium. Classification (GTDB taxonomy): domain Bacteria; phylum Actinomycetota; class Acidimicrobiia; order Acidimicrobiales; family RAAP-2; genus RAAP-2. The sequence continues at coordinate 462,645 of CAVTHY010000003.1, forward strand.
CGAGAACCGAGTCGACCGGGCTTTCCTCTCGGTGCCACAAGAAATAGAGTTCCCCACGGAACACGACCTCCACGCCCACGCCTACTACTATCCCCCGACCAATCCCGACTATCAGGGACCCGAGGGTGAAGCCCCGCCGCTCATCGTGGCGAGTCACGGGGGGCCCACGTCAGACGCCATCGCGGCCCTCGATTATCGGGTCCAGTACTGGACGAGCCGAGGATTCGCGGTCGTCGATGTCAACTACGGTGGCTCCTCCGGGTATGGACGTGAGTACCGCAACCGACTGCGAGGGCAGTGGGGTGTCGTCGACCTCGACGACTGTGTCAATGCGGCCAACTTTCTCGCGGCGCAAGGCCTCGCCAATCCCGACGCCCTCCTGATCCACGGGGGCAGCGCCGGCGGCTACACCACCCTGTGCGCGTTGACGTTCCGCAGGGCCTTCGCCGCTGGGGCCAGTTACTTCGGCATCAGTGACCTCGGCACCATGACCGAAGGGACCCACAAATTCGAGGCGCGATACCTCGATTCCATGGTCGGACGCTGGCCGGAGGACCGTGACATCTACGAAGCACGCTCGGCATACTTCCACCGCGACCTGTTAGCGACTCCGATGATCCTGTTCCAAGGTCTAGAGGACAAGGTCGTACCACCCGATCAGGCGCTGGCCATGGTCGAAGTACTCAACGCCAAGGAGATTCCGCACGCCTACGTCGCCTACGAGGGTGAGCAACACGGCTTTCGTCAAGCGGCCAACATCATGCGCACCGCCGAAGCCGAGTTGTACTTCTACTCCAAGGTGCTGGGCTTCACGCCCGCCGACTACATCACACCAGTCGATATTGCCTTCGAAAACAAGTTGAACTGACCGGTCCGTGTTCGACCGACATCCCCACTATCGGGGTCGTCGCACTGGCCGAGCCACGTTGGCCACCTGGGACTATCCGAGGGGTAACTTCTCGGCGTTGGCCACGAGCCAGGTGTCGAAGGATTGCAGTTCGGGGTTGAGTCGACGAGTCGCGTCCAAATCCCGTGCCGCGCAGTATTGCTCGGAGAACTCCGCGTTGAACTGGAACATGTTGCCGAGTTCGTCCGCCGCCGGGAAACCGAATGACCGGTAGGTGTCGGGGCTCACCGCGTTATAGCGGACCTCGCGGCCGAGGGCCTTGCTCAAACTGTCAGCCATTTCCTGACCGCTCAGGTGCCCGCCCGCGATGGCGACCGTCTTGCCAATGAACTCGTCACCCGCGGCGAAGATGCCGTACGCAGACTTACCGATGTCCTCCACGGCAATACCAGCCAGTCTCTGGTCGCCGAGGGGGAAGGTGATGGTGAGCGAACCGTCCTCACCGACTTGGGGTCCCATACCGAAGTAGATCAAATTCTCCCAGTAGAACGACGTGTTCAAGAAGGTGGTCGGCACGCCCGCGTCGGCGAATAGCTTGTTCGCTTCGCCTTTCGCATCAAAGTGCGGCACCTTGTACTTGCCCTGGAGCGTGGGCATTCGATCGTCGTCGAGGGCCACGTAGTCGCGCACGTCCTCGAGGGTCGACCAGATGACGTGCGCTACGCCGGCCGAGGCAGTGGCCCGGGCCAAGTTGCCCGCCTGCACGATCTCCTTGTCCGCCGAGAAGTGTTCCCAGAAATTCGTCAAGCAGTACGCACCGTAGGCGCCGGTGAATGCGGCTTCCAGACTCGCCTCGTCATCGAGGTCAGCCGTGACCACCTCGACGCCCGCGGCAGCGAGCGCCTGGGCCTTGTCGGAATTCGGGTCGCGAGTCAGCGCACGAACGCTGAAGCCACTCTCTGGATGGGCGAGGATCGCTCGGATGAGTCCCCCACCTTGCGCCCCGGTGGCACCGGTGACGGCAATGATCTTGTTAGTTGTCTCGTTCATTTCTGCCTCTTATCTCTCTGGCGACATCCCGTGCGGACACCGCTCACTCACCTCAACTCCATGCGCAATTCCTGAATCACTCCGCTGCTTACCCAATGGGGCCTGCCCCACGACCACGATCGAGTGGCAACAAGGTCGTCGCTACTATTCCGTCACCCCTCGTCCCCACGCCGTATTGAGATTCGACTGTGACTCACGAAGTCCGGTGAGTTCACCGCCCGCGGCGAAGTACCGCTTGCCCGCAACCAAGAGTTCCTCCGCGGGGAACTTGGTGATCACTTCGCAGCCCGTCGCGGTCACTACCACCTCTTCCTCGATACGCGCGGCCGACCACCCGTCTTTGGCAGGCCAGTAGGTCTCGAGCGCGAAGACCATGCCCTCAGCGAGGGTCTCGGGGTGGTCGAGGGATACCATACGACTGAAGATCGGCCGCTCCCAGATCGACAGGCCGATGCCGTGACCATATTGCAATCCGAAAGCCGCTTCCTCGCTGGGGAAGCCGAACTCCTGGGCGGTCGGCCAGACCGACACGATGTCGGCGGTGGTGGCACCTGGTTTGACCAAGGCGATGGCGGTGTCGATCAACTCGCGGCACTTGGTGTAGGCGTCGCGTTGCGCCACCGAAGCGGATCCCACCGCGAAAGTACGGTAGTAACAGGTCCGGTACCCGTTGTAACTGTGCAAGATGTCGAAGAACGCGGGGTCGCCGGGGCGGATCAGCCGGTCGCTATAGACGTGGGGGTGTGGTGAGCAGCGCTCCCCCGAGATCGCGTTGACGCCTTCCACGTGTTCTGAACCCAGGTCGTAGAGGGTCTTGTTCACGAGCCCCACGCACTCGTTCTCCCTCACCCCCGGTCGAAGGAAGGTGTAGAGCTCTTCGTACGCCGCGTCCACCATCGAGGCGGCCTGGGTGAGCAACGAGATCTCGTCCACGGTCTTGACCCGACGAGCCTCTAAGAAGACCTGCTGTCCGTCCACCAGAGTGATCCCCTCCTTGGCGAAGGCGGCGAGCACCGGCATCTCGATGACATCGACACCCACGGCTTCGTTCTGAAGACCGAACTGCTGGAGCACCTCCTTGATCTTCAGCGCCACCGTCCCGGCACGGTCGGCGCCAGGAGGAATCGCTCCTCGTAACGTTGAGATTCCTGCGCGCGCTCCCTCGTAGGGCATCTCGTGGCCATCCGGACCGATCTGCACTCCGCTCAACCACGGGTTGTAGAGCTGATGATGACGGGCCGCGGAACCGAAGTCCCAGACGATGGGCTTGCCGCCACGTGGCAAAAGCGCGAAGCGAATGAGTTTGTCCATCCCCCAGGTGCCGATATGCGTGCCGGTCATGTAGCGAATATTGTGAAAGTCGAAGGTCAGTAACGCTCCCAAACTCGAACGCTCCAACTCGGCCTGGAGTTTGGCCAGGCGCTCTTCGCGCAGGCGCGGCATATCGACGCGCGCCTCCCAATCGACTGAGTTACTGCCGTATGTATGAATTCCCATTTTTCCTCCTGATTACGAACTCAGACGACATTCTCTCTAGCGCCGGCGCTGGCGGGCCCACGCGTCGAGACCCACCGCGATGAGCAAGATGAGCCCGAGGACAATCTGCTGATAGAGCGGATCGACACCGAGCAAATCAATACCATTGCCGATTAGCGCAATGAAGAGTACGCCAATCGCCGTGCGCCACACCGAACCTTCGCCGCCGGCGATCGACGTTCCACCCACCACGATGCCAGCCAGCACGGTGAAGGAGAGGGCACTGCCACCGCTCGCGGCTTGCGCACTCAAGAGACGCGAGATGTCGATGACGCCCCCGAGTCCCGCGGCCCCACCGCTGAGGGTGAAGGCCACCACGCGCGTGAAGTTGACCCGTACTCCGGCGAGTCGCGCCGCCTCAGCGTTGCCCCCCGACGCCACCATGTAACGACCGAATGTCGTGCGCGTCAACAAGAGCCCCAGGATGATGATGAAGAGCAACGTCATCCACACCGCGCTCGGGACGGTGAGGAACTGCGCGTTCGCAAATTTGAAGAAACCCGACGTGGGGGACAAGACGATGAGGTTTCCCGCGGACACCTTGAGGGCGAGGCCGCCGATGACGAACGACATAGCCAACGTCGTAATCAGCGCGTTGATCTTGAACACCGTGACGATGAGGCCATTGATCAGGCCCACCAGTAAGCCCACCCCGATTCCCGCAACTATGGCGAGGACTGGTGAATGGTGAGCCGCGATCTCGCCGGCGACCACGGTCGCGAGACCGTAGGTCGCACCCACCGAGAGATCGATGCCGCCCGCTACGAGAACCAGCGTGCCCGCCGCCGCAATACACAACGTTGCCGCCTGCTGATCGAGGATATTGATCAGGTTGGTCGTGTGTAGGAACGGTCCGCTCGAATTGAGAGGATGATGAAGAGGATGGCGAAGGGGATGATGATGCCGGCCGTCCTCCACGATCCGAGCGTGCGCCGGGTCACGGTGCCCAGCAGCAACGTGCGACCCGGGCTTTCCTCGGTTGCGTCGAGTTGTTCGAGCAGTTTGTTTCGTCATGAATTCTCCTCAGGTACCGCTGGTCTCGGCGAAGGCGGCCGCGAGTACGGCCTGTTCGTTCATGTCCGGACCGCTTAGTTCAGTGATGATTCGTCCGTGGCGCATAACTAGGACACGGTGGGCCAATCCAAGAACCTCTTCGAGCTCAGAGGAGATGACGATGATCCCCATACCCTCAGAAGCCATCTCAACGAGGAGGTCGTAGATAGCGCGCTTGGAGCCGACGTCGACGCCCCGCGTCGGTTCGTCGGCGATGAGCACCTTCGGCGCGCACATGATGCTGCGCGCGAAGAGAAGTTTCTGCTGGTTACCACCGGAGAGCATGGAGACGGACTGACCCATACCTGTTGATTTGACCGTGGTCTTCGCCATGAGGTCAGAGACCGTACGTCGTTCGCGACTACCCGCAATCCACCCCAGACGGCTCACCAGGTCCAGGCGCGACAGCGAGACGTTCTCCCTCACCGAGCGTCCCATCATGAGACCCATCTCTTTGCGGGACTCCGGGATCAGCACCAGACCGCGGCCAATCGATTGATGCGGACTGTGCCCGCCCAAATCCTGGCCGACGAGTCGCACCGTTCCGGCGCTCACCTTGCTGTCGCGAAAGATGGCCCGCGCCAGTTCCGAGCGGCCCGCACCGACCAGACCCGCGATGCCCAGAATCTCGCCCTCGCGCAACGCGAAGGAACAGTCGCTCACGCCGGGGGCTGAAAGGTGCTCGACCTCGAGGACGACGGGCTTCGACATGTCTTTGATGTCTTTGTCCGGGAACACCGAGGAGAGTGAGCGCCCGAGCATTCCTTCAATGAGTGAATCCTCGGTGGCGCCAGCCGCCTCCACCGTGCGCACTAGGTGACCGTCGCGCAGAGTCGTGATCGTGTCGGCGAGTGAGAGCACCTCGGACAAGAAGTGCGAAATCAAGATGACCGCACTGCCCCGACGCGCCAAGGAGCGGATGATCTCGTGCAGCGCCGCCGACTCGTGATCGGAGAGGGCCGCCGTAGGTTCATCCATCACCACAATCGAAGCATTGCGCGAGAGCGCTCGCATGATCTCGACCTTCTGCTGGTCAGCGATCGACAGACTTCCCGCTCTCACGTCCGGAGAGAGGTCGAAGCCCACCCGATTCGCCAATTCTCTGAAACGCCGACGGGTTTCGCGACGGCGAACGAATCCTCCCGTGGCGATCTGCGCTCCGAGGTAGACATTCTCGGCCACCGTGAGCCCCGGCACGATGGCCAACTCTTGGGCAATGGTGATGATGCCGTGACCCAGTGCCTCGCGGGGCGAACGCAAGGTCAGACTCTCGCCACCCAACGTCAACGTTCCCTCATCGGGCGAAATGACGCCGGAGATAATTTTGCCGAGCGTCGACTTGCCCGCACCGTTCTCGCCGATCAGGGCGTGAACCTTGCCGGGTTCGATGACGAGCGAGACGTTGCTCAACGCAGGTACTCCCCCAAACCGCTTGGACACCCCGGCGACGACCAGGTCGCCGCCGGGTGTGTCTGCGGTGTTGCGGGAGTCTTCTTCAAATGTCCGTACCGACATATGGATTCAGATCCGATCTCTAACGCACGGACTAGTGAATGATGATGCTGGTGGTGCGGATCAACCCGGCCACTCGCCGGTGAATGACTTCGCGTTGCTGGCGTTCAAGATGCCGTTGTTGGGCAGACCGGCGACCGGATTCTTCGAACCCTGGCTCTTGCCCGTCTTCAGAGCGTTGATCAGCATGCTCATGCCCAGCTGACCCTCGGTGGCGGGCATTTGCAGTACGTCCGCGAACCACGGTCCCTTCTTAGACTGGAACTGCGCGACACCGTAGGAACTGCCGCCGTAACAGACCAGCTTCACGTTGTTGTTCTTCGCGGCGGTCAATGCCGCCTGAGCGCCTTCGCAGTCCTGGTCCGCACCGACGATCACGTTGATGTCCGGGTGAGCGGTGAGCATGTTCTGGACTTGGGTCAGGGCAACGCCCGCTTGGTAGAGGCCGTCAGCCTCAGCGACGACGTGGTCCTTGGACTTCGAGGCGATAAAGGCCTTGAAGGCCACGGTGATGGCGCCGTCGGGCTCGTAGCCGGTGTAGTTGTGGACCAGGCCGATGTTGCAAGGGTTCTTGCCCGCACACGCGGCGTGGGCCAAAGCACCCAACTGCGATCCAATCTTCGACGGGAAGAAGACCACGTTGCCTGCGAGTCCGGGAACCTGAATCTGGTCGGTGGTGTACTTCGCGCCAAGGATCTGGTCGATGTTGACGACCTTGATGCCCTTCGCGATTGCCTTCTTCACCACTGGGACCAGTGCCGCACCGTACACGGGCTGCAGGATGACACCCTGGTACTGACCCGAACTGATCACGTTCTGCAGTTGCGACACTTGCGTCGTGTACGAGGTCTGCGAGTCGAACACGGTGACTTTGACATTGTTCGCTCCCGCCACCGCACGCGCCGCCGCCAACATCGGAGCGTCGTAGCTATTCGCGACGCCGTACGACAGATACGCCACTTTGAAAGTCTTAGTCTTGGTCGCCGCCTGTGCGACCCCGAAGCTGGTCACTGCTGACGTCAAGAGCGTGGCCCCCGCGGCAATACTGACGAGCCAGCGCATTTTGGTTCTCACCATCTTGTTTCCCCCTTTAGGTCCGGCGCACGTGACGTGTCACCGGAGCTAACCGCCGCCCCCCCTTGGGTCGATAAACGGCCAACCCCGACGACACTAGTGATGTTCACTGAACGTGTCAAGCAATACCTAACACTTGTGAGCATTTTCTTTAAACATCAACGCCGGCCGCATTTGCGGCCGGCGTTGATTTCTCCCCTTAGGGGATGGGCGTGATCGATCACACGTACTTGTAGGGGTTGTCGATTATGGCTTTGGGTGCCAATGCCGGGTGCATCCCCGCGTCCCAGGCCTCGTCTCCCAGGGTGGTCTCGAGGTGACTGACGGTCTCTCCCACCGCCGCGCGAGCCTTTTCGAGGTCGATGCCGATGAGCCGGTGCTCGTGCTTGAGAATGTTGCCGTCCACCACCACCGTGTGCACGTCCGCGCGCTGCGCCTGCATGGCCACGTGCCCATAGGGATTCACAATCGGGAACATGACTGGCGATTCGTCGTTCTTCAGCAGGACGACGTCGGCACGCTTGCCCACCTCGATGCTACCGATCTTGTCGTCGAGGCCGAGTGCCCTCGCGCCACCTCGTGTGGCCCAGTCGATGACGTCCTCTGATCGCAAGTCGAGCTGCGTGACGGTCTCGCCCTTCAAGTGTGCTTCGAAGTGCTGACGCGAACGGTCGGCACCGAGAGTCGTGCGCATCGCCGTGAACAGGTCGGCACTCCACCACACCGAGGTGTCGTGCGACAGGGTAATCGGGATGTCGAACTGGCGAAGCTTCCACGAAGAGGGGTAGCCCTGGCCCGCGCTCTGTTCACTCTCAGTTGACACCGACACCGATGAGCCGCTCGCGGCGATGCGGTGATACGAGTCGTCCGAGAGGGTGGCGCAGTGCACCAGCACCGTATCTGGCGTCATGAAGCCGTTCTCGTGCATAAGGCGCACGCTGTCGTCACCATTGGCACCCAGTACGCCCGCGTGGGTATTGACCGAGACGCCCAAATCCCTCGCGATCTCGAAAGCGGCGCGTTCGGGGAACTCGGGTCCCGCTACGACGTCGAAGGCCATTTGGAATCCGAGCATGTCGCCCTTGCCGTGGATGCGTCGATTGTAGAAGTCACGAAACTCCTTGTCGGCGGCCCACTCCCACGGAGCGCGCTGGATGTTGCCGTAACCGAGGACGAAGCGGGCGGGGACTGTCTCCAGCGCATCGACGGCAGCGTCGGCGTAGTCGGCGGATTGGAGTCCGTGCGACCAGTCGACTGACGTGGTTACTCCCGCATCAACAGCCTCGATGGCCGAGAGCAGGTTGCCGGAGTAGACGTCCTGGGGACGAAAGTTCTTGCCGTACTCGAGGTAGTACCAGACGAAGTACTGCGACAAGGTCCAGTCAGCTCCATAGGCGCGCATGGCGGTCTGCCACATGTGTCGGTGGGTATCGATCATGCCGGGCATGACGATGCCACCGCGAGCGTCAATCTCGAGCGCGTCGCCGGGTGCCTTGATGGCCGGTCCGACCTCACGAATCACACCGTCGACGATGAGAACGTCACAGTCCTTGATGAGTCGATGCGAGTTGTCCATCGTGAGGACAATGCCGTTTCGAAAAACGATGGAACGACCGTGTTCGAGAGACTCGCCGGACGTGCTGATGGGCTTGTTCATTTCCCCCCCTTGGTGAAATGGTCAGATTGCGACGAAGCGTATCACCGTGTTCAATAATGTCAAGAACTACTTCACAACAGCTTCGCGGGCTCCTGTTGTGCGCGCGACGATCGCCCAGCAGGTCCTACCTACCGCGCCGGGGTGACGCCAACAAACCAGGTCTACGGTCAGGAGTTGGGACTTACTTCGTCCACCGAATCACGGGGACTCCTGGACCGCGTTGCTCCCAGAGATAATGGTGGACAGAAGCGCCAAATATGTTTATTGTTACTGAACAGACTGACAGGGGGGAATGTGTCAACACCATCAACAGCGGACGCCGCGCGCACTGCCGTCATACTCGGAGGGACCTCCGGCATTGGAAAGGAGATCGTCAAGACCTTGGCGGCCAAGGGGACGCGCGTCTACCTTTCGGGGCGAACAATCGAGACCGCTCACGCTGCCGCCACCGAGATCGGGCTTGGCACGATCGGTATCGCAGTCGACCTTTCTGATCCGGATTCCATCGCGGGCGCCCTCAGCGGCATCACTACAGTGGACCACCTCGTCATCCCGGCCATCGAACGTGACGCGAACTCGCTGGCCGATTACAACATCGCGCGAGCGATCCGACTGGTCACCTTGAAACTAGTGGGCTATACCGAGGCGATCCACGCACTGCTCGACCGCTTTACTCCGGTCGCTTCGGTGGTCCTTTTTGGGGGTCTGGCCATGCAGCGCCCCTATCCCGGCTCGACCACCGTCTCGACCGTGAACGGTGGAGTGGTCGGTCTGGTGAACAGTTTGACCACCGAGCTCGCCCCCGTACGCATCAATGCCATCCACCCCGGCATCATTGGCGACAGCCCGTTTTGGGAGAACAAGGACAACAGCCACATCGTCGCGCGCACACCACTGGGTCGCCTCGTCACGATGCAGGAGATCGTGGACTCGGTCGAGTTCCTCTTGAACAATGGCGGAGTCAACGGTGTGAACCTCGCCATGGACGGTGGCTGGCTCCTCAAGTAGCTGCCGACCCCATCGATCAACGCTTCTGAGACTTGAACGGAGAGAAGATGTATCACCTAACCAGAATCGACGACGACGCGGCGCTGACGCCCCCCGCCTTCGCCGAACACAGTGTCGGGTATCGCCGACAGGTTCTCATTAGCCAGCACGTCGGTTCACCCCACATGACCCTCACTATTGGTCACCTCGACCAGGGCGGTCACGTGGCGCCGACACTGCACTCCTTCGAGTTCAGTATCTACATCCTCTCGGGTGAGCTCGCCGTCACCACTCTCGGGCAGACGACTCTGCTACCGCGCGACCACGCGATCTGCATACCCCTCGGCACTGCATATTCACTGCGAGCGGCGAAGGGGCCAGCCAAGTGGCTACAAATGGCCTCGCCTGCCGAGATCAACGACGGTCGTCGTGAAGACACGTTTTTCCCCCCGGAGGAACTCGCCGAATCGACTCCCGTCGTACCCGATATGCGTGATCCGCGCAACCGCAACGCCGTTCGATTCGATCCCGATTCAATGGACCTCCGTCGGTTAGCCGGCGGGTCGTCGGTCGACGCTCCCACCGTGTCGCCCAGCATGTCGACGGCCCTTCTGGCTTACAGCGGGATTGGCGTGAAGATGCTGATCGATCAGCAACGCGGCGCCCAACTCCACACGATGTTCGTCGTGGACTACCAGCCCACCGCCATCGCTCATCCTCACGACCACCCCTTTGAAGAGGCGTACGTCTTCATTGAAGGCGAAGTCCACGGTTTGATAGACGGAACCTCGCTGGTGTTGCGGCCCGGCGACGTTCTCTGGGCTGGTGTCGGTTGCGACCACGGCTTCGAAAATCGCGGTTCGGGTCTCGTGCGCTGGATCGAAGTCCAAGCACCCCAGCCGCCAGCTCGCCACTCGTACCGATTCAGCCGCGAGTGGGAACATTTGGCGGCAAAGTTACGTGATGAGGACGGGCACGAGGGGTGAATTACTAGAATTTCGGCATGTTCGAGCGGACCGCCCGTCAAGCGGATGGTGGTCGAAGTGCCGTGGAGCAGTGAGAGAGGGGCGTCGGTGCCGACTTCCAATGATGGAAAACCTAGCGGGAAGAAGGTGGGCTCCCCCACCGTCACACCGCGCCGCGCGTCGTCCGCCACTTCTAGCAACGAACAACTACGCGCGGGCGAAAACGTCAATCCAGGGCTTATCGGAGCTCGACTGCGCGCCCGGCGACTCTCGCGAGGCATCTCATTACGGCAGTTCGCGCGTGACCTCGAGGTCTCGGCATCGTTCATCTCGCAATTGGAAACCGGCAAGGCCCAGCCGTCAGTGGCCACCCTCTTCGCGATCTGCTCCGCACTGGACATCGCCACCGACGACCTCTTCGACAGTGCATTGGGTAACGGCGCTACGTACAATGCCGACTCTAACGGCGCGTCAACCGACGCAGCGAATAACTCTTGGAACGCCGTTTCGAGTTTCGGCCAAGGCGTCGTCACTAACACCCCGACCGACGTCCACGTCGTCCGGGGCTCGACGCCGGTCGTGCACCCCGGCCAACGAAATATCCTGGTCCTCGACTCCGGCGTCACGTGGGAGTCGTTAACGGCCGAGCACCACAACCGGGCGCAATTCATGTTCGTTCGATACGACGTCGGCGGCAGTTCGACCATGGAGGGCCGTCTCATTCGCCACGTGGGAACCGAATACGGCTTCATCCTGCGCGGCACATTGGAAGTCACGCTCGGTTTCGAGCGCTACCACCTTGATCCCGGTGACTCAATCTCCTTTGACTCGACGCGCCCTCATCGCCTGACCAACGTGGGTGACGTCCCGGTCGAGGCGATCTGGTTCAATTTGGAACGTTTCGACAACGCCAACTGATCCTGCGACCGCGACTGGCGGGTCCGTACGTACGCCCTGGCCCCGCAACGACAACGTGAGCCTCGCGGTTTCCAGACTGCACCCACTGGGCGCGGTGTACGAACAGTCACCAGCGTACGATGTGTCGCGATGATCGGTGACGACTACATACTCTTCGAACAGATCCAGTACTACCGCGAGCGCGCTAACGAATACGACGATTGGTTTTTGCGACTAGGCCGTTATGATCGCGGCGCCGACGCCAATCGGCGTTGGTTCGAAGAGGTGCAAGAGGTTCGCCAGGTCATCCGGGGTCTGCCGCTCGATGGCAAGAATGTCCTCGAGCTGGCGCCGGGCACGGGAATCTGGACCCGCGAACTGTGCCTTCGTGTCGCGCGACTCACCGCGGTCGATGCGTCCCCGGAGATGATTGCTCTAAATCGAGAGCGACTCGGAAGCGATGCCTCGAGAGTGACCTTCATCGAGGCCGACTTGTTCGACTGGCGTCCGAGGGAGGTATACGACGCCATCATCTTTTGCTTTTGGATCAGCCACGTGCCGGGCGCTCGCCTCGACAATTTTCTCACCTCTGTCGCCACGTTGCTCGAACCCGGCGGCACCGTCTTCTTCCTCGACGGCCGCAGGGAGCACACCAGCACCGCGGTCGACCACGTACTGCCACAGGCCGATCACGAGATAATGATTCGCCGCCTCGATGATGGTCGAGAATTCTCCATCGTCAAGAATTTCTGGAACGCCGAAGTGCTGGCCGAGAAGTGCCACCACGCGGGACTTGACGTAACTCTCTACGAGACCGCTACCTATTTCCAGTTCGGTGTCGGGATGCGTTCGCCGACCGCCTAGTCCGGGGTGCGACTCCTCTCCTTGCCGCACCGGCCGACGTCGCACGACGCACCTTGATCCCGCATATTCGCTTCATTTGGCAATTCACCCATGAGAGCTCCTATCGGGAATCACTCGTCAAAGTGTGACGTAATCGCGCCGCCAGCCAGTACCAGCCGACCACGAACACGATCAGGGTCACCAATTGCCACAGTGTGGTGACGCTACGCCATAGGAGCAGCGACGATCCCACCGCAACGACGACATCGGCGACCCGCACGTCGCGCGCGAGATGACGTCGGTGCGACGTGAGCCATTGGTGCCAGTCCGCGGTCCCGAGGTCCGAAGTGCGTCGTCGAAGCGCACACCCGATCCAGCGCTGCGTGTGGCGAAGGTTGCGGCGAGTGGCGTCAGCGTAAGCGGATGGTCCGAAGAGCCATCCCAGTCCGACGAGGATCGCACCGACGACGGCCCCCCAAAGAAATCGTGCGGCCAGTGAGGACGTGACGGTGTGCAAGATCGTTGACGTCACCGTCGTCGGGGTGGGCGCCCTGGTCGAGGCGGTCGCCACACCGATCGAGAGCAGTGCGTAGGCTACGAGACTGCTGATACCGGCGACCAGGCCAAGACGAATGAGACAATTGCGACACGGGCGTGAAATGACGACAACGCCAACGCCGCTCACCACGCTCAGCAGCGGAAAGAGCCACCATAGCGACGTGGCGAGGTGGTAGTAGCGCTGCGCCTGGTGTATCTCGCGGACGTCGAGTATTGGAAGACTAAGTGTTCCTTGATGGCTCAGTTGTTGTTCGAGTGGCTTGAGGAACGACACGTGACTGGCGTTGAGTTGGTCGAGGGCCGCAACAACAATCGGGGTGACGTCTAAGACGACTGACTGTCCGCGCGACAATTGACGAGAGGTCCGACCGTCCAGGATCGCCACCACCGCACCGTGAGTGAGCCGATTCTCCTCGTCCCACAGCCGTTGGAAAGCCTGACTCTCCAACGCCCTGGCGAGAGCCGACGCAATCGTCTGTTGCAGCGCATTGGTGAGAGTGGGGGCCAAGATTCCCGCGGCCGTGGGCAGTGCGCTAACGATGCGGTGTTCGACCTTGAGATCCCGGACAATGGTTGCCGCACCTTCATTAGCGATGTAGGTGGTGACAACCTGATTACTAGCGAGCGGGTGCAGAGTGGCGACCCACCGATCGGTGCTCGAGACGGTGGCTAGCGTCCACGACGACACCACGGCGAGCGGGAGGAAAAACGCGAAAAGCGCCACCAGTATTCGAGAGCTCAAGTGTTGCACCCAACGATGACTCACAGAGTGGAATGGTACTGCAGTCAAAGGGATCGTCACGAAGAACGACCCGTCTTATTCGCGTGGAATGAAGGAGAATTCGCCTCTCCGGTCGGGTGGCGGAATCACGGTACACGGGTCTGGGTAACCCGAAGGTTCGTGTACGGAGCGCCACCACGCGGTTGACGACGTTCGCGTGTGGCGGATGGCCACGCGCGACGTTCAGCGATCTCACGGACAGGATCTAGAAGCAGGCTCCCGGTGTCGAGACGGGGTACCCCCAGCCATCGAACTCGAAGTTGGTCGAAAACAGCGTGATCGCATCGCCCTTGACAGTCCTCCATCCCAGGACCGACTTACCAGCGTCGAACTGAGCCAACGTCGGCAAATCAGGCAAGTGGCCCTGGGAGACGATACTGGACAAGGACGCGGCATTCTTGAAATTGCCGGGCAATCCGGCGCCTGTCCATTCAGCGGGGTCGTAGACCAGATCAGAACTACTTGCGCGGCCCGGCACTATCTCGCCCAATTTGTTAATGACGGGTGGACTGTTCTCAGGAAAGATAAGCACCGATTGGCCATCCTTCGCGTTGACGAGACTGTAGACAAGGCCGCCGAAGTCGACACCGTTGGCCTTGGTCTTGGTGACCTGGGATAGGAGCGTCCACATTGAGTTCGCGGAGGCGGCTGCGTTCGCCAGTTGCGTCGAGAAGCTAGTGGACTGCGCAGCCAGGTTGAGTTCCTTCTCGAAGTCCCGAAGTTTGAAGGATCCATTCGAGGTGAATGTCACGTCCTTGGTCACTGAGGCCTCCAAGGTATCCTTCGACAAGGTACCCCCCGCGTTAATGACCCACGCGTCAAGCGACCACGTTCCCGGCGTCGTCCCTACCGTGATGGTGAAGTTGTACGTGCCCGTCGAGTCCGTCGCGACCTTCACCGCGAAGCCATCCGGATCATTGAGCGACGAGGTCGGCCACACCCTGGTGCTTCCGGAACAAATCGACGCGCGCGCGCCGGTGGTCGCAGACTTGTAGCCGCTCTGGGTCGGTTTGACGTCGAGTTGCACACTGACATTTGGCGACGGTTTGCCGAATTCAGTGGTGGTGATGGTGCCACTAATCACTTCGTAACCATTGGCTACGACGCTAGATTTCGCGATGGTCATCTTCAGTTTGACTCCGCTATCGAGGGTGAAGTCAATGTGCGACGTCGCGCCGGCACCGACACTCGCCTGGGCCACTGCCGGTTGAAAGACGTGTCCCGCTATCCCGTCGGAGGCCTTCACCGCGTACGAACCCTTCTTCGTGACCATGGCGTAGAAGCCGTCACTCGCAGAAGTTGTTTTGACACTTCCGGCCGAGATGGTCGCGCCGGCCACCGGGTTCCCATCCTTGTCCAGGACGTGCCCATCGATGACACCCATGGTGTCGCCGACAACACCGTAATAGTCACACGAGACCCACCCGCCTTGCACACTGCCGCCGTCGATACACACGCTAGCGAGATTGGGGAAACTCGACGCGCCCGCCCTGAATCGACAGTAACTACCGTTGGGCTTGCATCCGTTGACGCCAGCCGTCCCTGATGAACCCTGCCACGTCCAATTGATATCTTTGGGCGCGCCGCCACAAATACCGCCGGAGGTACTGGCGGAAACGTACTGACCCACGAACACGATGTGGGTGTTGATGTGCACGCCTTGGCAACGCGACTCGATGGGCAGACCTGCGGGCAGCGGACCGAATCCGCCGGTCGTGGTCGTCGACGACGCTGATGTTACCGACGCCTGGAGCAACACAGATGAAGAACTCATCAGCAAGACCGACGCCGCGATCATCGCCCATCGTCGCCACCGATTGGGGCGAACTCGCTGATCGGGGCCGCTGCGGAACAACTCTTTCAAGGCGTCCGTCCCTTCGCCGGGGTGACCCGCGCACTATGGCGCTCACACCATTCGACGCGATACTAGCGCAGTCGATACTGAAGAGTGCGACAACTTCTGGCCACGACGTCACGACGGCTCGAGCGAGAGGTGACAATAGACGCTTCCGCGCGAGGTGGGGCCGCCTTCGCGATTCAAACGCCAGCGGCGAGTTGACGTTCCAGCACTGGCAAGTACCGGGTGACCCTTCAGACTTTGCTTTGAAGATTCTCAGCGCGAAACGTCGAAGTTAAAGATGTCCGCGTCATATGCCTGATAGGACTCGTAGTCGAGCAGTTCGTAAAGTTCAGCGCGGTGCTGCATCTCGCCCAGTACCGACGTCAGTCGACCCTCGCTACGCAACACGTCAAGCGCTCGAGTGGCGGCTCCCATCGCAGCACGTAATAACGACACCGGAAAGATGACGATATTGACGCCAACGTCGGCGAGCTGTTGGGTGGTGAAGAGTTCACTCTTGCCGAATTCTGTCATGTTCGCGAGGATCGGCACGTCGACGGCGCTTCGCACGACCGCGAATTCACTCAAATCCAGCATCGCCTCGGGGAAGATGGCGTCGGCACCAGCGTCAACGAGGGCCTTGGCTCGTTCGATGGTGGCCTGAAGGCCCTCGATGGCACGGACGTCGGTTCGCGCCATGATCAAAAGGTTCGGGTCGCGGCGAGCGGCAACCGCCGCGCGAACGCGCTGCAGCGCGGTGGTCGTGTCGACTACCTGTTTGCCGTCGAGATGCCCACAGCGTTTGGGATTCACCTGATCCTCGATGTGCAGTCCCGCCACACCCGCATCCTCGAGGGTTTGAACCGTACGCGCCACGTTCATCGGCTCACCGAAGCCAGTGTCAGCGTCGACGAGGGAGGGCAGGCTCGTCACCCGCGAGATCTGCTGGGCGCGTTGGGCCACCTCACTCAAGGTGGTGAGTCCAATGTCGGGCAGACCCAGGTCCGCCGACATCACCGCCCCCGAGATGTAGACCCCGTCGAAGCCCTTAGCTTCGATGAGCTTCGCGGAGAGCGGATTGAAGGCTCCCGGGAGGAGCAACAACTCTCCGGAGGCGAGGTGCGCGCGAAGATTCTCTCGTTTGGTGGCGGCGCTGAGGGGTGAATACAACATCAGATCAGTCCCTCCGGCTCCACCACTGATTCGAGCATGCGACGCCGGGCCCGGAAAGTGAGGTGGTTCAATTCAGACGCCTTGAGGGACTTCAGGTTCTGCACCGCGTCGAGGAAGCGTTCGATCT
Source organism: uncultured Acidimicrobiaceae bacterium (assembly GCA_963734655.1). Taxonomy (GTDB): domain Bacteria; phylum Actinomycetota; class Acidimicrobiia; order Acidimicrobiales; family RAAP-2; genus RAAP-2. The sequence goes on from CAVTHY010000003.1 coordinate 479,545, forward strand.
CATCGTCCTTGACGACTTCGGCCGCCAACGTACGGAATTTGTGGACGTAGTCACGCCGGGCGAAGGGCCGCGCACCCAGGGGATGCGCGTCTGGAACGGTGATCTCGTCGACCAGCGTCGTGCCGTCGCGGGTCACGATCTCCAACCAACCGCCGAAGGCCTTCTCCTGGGGATCAAGGGAGAGATAACGGCGACTCCACTCGGGGTCCTCGACCGTAGTGACCTTTCGCCACAGGGCCACGGTATCCTCACGGTGGGCGCGCTGAGGTGAGTACGAGGTTTCGTGGTCCCACAATCCATCTTGAAAAGCCACGGCGAAGATGTAGGGCAACGAGTGATCCAGCGTCTCGCGCGAGGCGGAGGGATCGTACTTTTGAGGATCATTCGCTCCTGATCCAATGACGTGATGCGTGTGGAACGAAGAGTGGATGACGACCGATTCGATCTCGCGGCCGTCGACCAGTTCCGGGTGCTCGCCGTGCAGTCGCCGTGCGAGGTCGATCCACGCCTGCGCCTGGTACTCGGCGGAATGCTCCTTGGTATAGCTGTCGAGAATTGCGCGCTTCGCCTCCCCGGGGCCCGGCAGTGAGACGTCGTAACGGGCACTCGGCCCGTCCAGCATCCACGCGATCACGCCATCCTCTCCTTCGTAGATGGGAGTCGGCGAGGTCTGACCTCGCATCGCGCGGTCGACGGCTTCAATCGCGGCCTTGCCCGCGAATGCCGGCGCGTACGCCTTCCAGGTCGAGATTTCGCCCTTGCGTGATTGGCGTGTCGAGGTGGTCGTGTGCAGCGCTTGACCAATTGCTTGATAGGTGGTCTCCACATCGAGTCCCAGAAGTGTTCCCAACCCCGCCGCCACACTCGGCCCCAGGTGAGCCACGTGATCGATCTTGTGCTCGTGTAGCGAGATGGCCCGTACCAAGTCAATTTGGATCTCGTAACCCGTGACGATCGCACGGATCAAGTCGCGACCGTTGAGGTGGCGCAGCTCGGCAACGTGCTGGGCCACGGCGAGCAGTGGCGAAATATTGTCACCCGGGTGCGAATACTCCGCGGCTAGGAACGTGTCGTGGTAGTCGAGTTCGCGCACCGCCACCGCATTGGCCCACGCGGCCCACTCAGGCGACACGCGTGCATCCATGTTGAGTCCGAATACCGTGGAGCCGGGCGTCATCGGATGACGGCGAGCCTGTGCTCGCGCGGCCACCACCGGCGCGCGCAGGAGCGAAGCGGCGGCGACCGCCGCATTGTCGATAATGCGGTTGATGACCATTTCGGCAACGTCGTCATCGACCGGCACCGCGTCGGTGGCCACCTCGGCGATCTTCCAGGCGAGTTGGTCCTCACGGGCTAAATTCTCGTCACTGCGATAGACGCGGACTTCGTGCTTGATCACGTCGGACCTTTCTCTTCTCGCGCGGCGCTTCGCCGGGCTCCACGGGTCCTCACGGGAGCCGCTTGGTAATCGCCGTACTCGCTCGTTTGAGTTCCACGACGCACCATTCGGCCTTGCTCTCGTCCAAGTCGGCCACACGCCCGAAGACTTGCAACGACGCGACCACTTGGCCCTCTTGACTCACTACGGGTACCGAAACTGAAGCGGATCCCAACTCTCGTTCGGACACACTGTACACAAAGCCCTGTTCGCGAATGACGTCGAGATTCTTGATGAAGTCCTTACGGGTCACCACCTGGCCACTAGCGAGACGGAACTCGGGCAGGTCCTTCATCAACTCCTTCACGTCCTCGGGCGACAACGCGGCGGCGAGGACTCGCGCACCACCCACGTGCAGGGGTGTCAACTCCCCTAGTGGGAGGAGATACCGGGCGGGTTCATTACCCTCAATGCGCAAGATCGTGACTTGAGCCATGTCCACCCGTACCGACAGCGCCGACATGAAACCGCTGGCACCGGCTAACTCCTGCACCACCGGGAGGGAGATCTGCGAGAGCGAGTTGGTCATGTGAAAGGCATACGCGTTGATCATGGAGGTGACGCCCACCGTGTAGCCGTAGCGTTCCTGAGAGACGTAGCCGTAATGCAACATGACGCTCAAGATGCGCTGGGTGGTCGCGAGGTGGATGCCCGACTCAATCGAGATATCAGTCAGTCGCATGGGGACCCGACTTCGGCGCAGGATGTCGAGAATCTCAAATGATCGCTCGAGAGAGCGCATCGACGTCGTGTTGGCGATGTCGCTTACCGCGGCCATGTCCCACCTTGCCTCGACCTAACACCCGCCGACGCCAACCCACGCTCTCTAGTCAAGGGGAACTTCGGCGTCCGCGTCATCTCAGCCCCGACCGCGCAGACAACTGCCTGGCGGCGCTTGACGTCGCGGGTGGCACACTGGATCGGTCATCATTCACCAGCGCGACCCCCGTGATCAGCGACCACCTGGTCACGGGCCGGCGAGGAGATCGGCGCCGCCCAGGGTGAGCGTGCGCCGACGTACGCGCTGGGACCCAGGCGAAAGTGCTGAGCTTGCTCCTCGGTCTCGATGAAGGGTAGGTCCATGGGAAACAGGTCGCGGACGTGGCGCGGCCGGGGACCCGCCTTGGAGACATGGCCCCACAGCGGATGACCGACAACTTTCTCGGCGAGTAGCGCGGCGTCGATCAGTTTGGCCAGGTCCACACCGGTCTCGATACCCAGTTCGTGGAGCAGATTGACCAGGTCCTCGGTGGGGATCATGCGAGTCATGCGACCATGACCTCCGTAGGGACAACCACCCATGCCACCAATGGAGCTGTCAATAATCAAGGTGTCCTCAGAGTCGAGCACCTTCAAGCGCTTCGTACGCCGACAAGAGCGCCGTTCCGCGGGCGTCGTGCAGGTGCAGGTGGAAAGTGCGTATCGCGGGCCAGCGCTCCTTGAGGGCGCGCAGTTGCTCGCCGACCGCGTCAGGCATGTTCCACGCCATGGGATCACCGAGCCACACACGGTCGATGGTGACCCCCGCCTCGCTCCACATCGCGTACTGGCGCTCGAGGAGTTCCATCCGATAGTCCTGGTCGAACAGACCTAACCAGTTCGATCCCCACGCGGCGTTGATCGCGATACCGGCCGACGTGTGACCCGCCGCCTTAGCGCGTTCAATGATCGCGGGCCACTGGTCGATCTCGTCTTGCTGGGAGCGGTTGGTATTGCGTCGCACGAACACGTCACACAGATGGACCAGAGTACGAGGGAACTCAATCGACTCCACCAGAGGCGGCATGTACTGCGCGGCGCGCTCGCGACCCTTCTCATTGAGGGCCAAGGCGGTGTACCGCACGCCGGGCACCGGAGTGAAGCGTTGCATCAACTCGTCGGCGCACGCCATTTGCGGCGTCCACTTCGGGCTCACAAAGGAGCAGGCGACGATGGTTCCCAGGCCGGTCTCGGAGAGGGCGTTGAGCAACTCGATCTTGGCGTCGACACTGATGTCGGCGCTCTCGATTTGCATACCTTCGCGCATGCCCTCTTCGATGATCACCACGTGGGGATAGCGCTGCGACGTCATCAGATGGCCTGCCTTTCTCTCAGTTGAGTAATCTCCTCGGGGCTATAACCGAGATCACTCAAAATCTCGTCGGTGTGCTGACCCAGGCGGGGTGGCGCAGATTTCGGCGCGAGGACCTCGCCATCAACGTGCACGCCACTGCCCAGTACCTGCACTACGGGCTGGCCGGGCAGGTCCATCACTAGATCGTGGACGAGTCCGCGTTCGCGGATCTGCTCTTGGTTGAGGGCTTGTTCGACGTTCAACAGGCGCCCCGCGGGCACACTGACCTCGGCCAGCAACTCCTCCCACTGGACGGCACTGCGTGCCTGGAGCGCGGAGTCGATCTCGACACTTAGTTCGCGTCGATGCTTCTTTCGCTCCGAGCGATTCGCGAAACGCGGATCCTCCAACAGGTCGCGTCGGCCAATCACGCTACACAGGGCGTCGAACTGCGCATGGGTGTTAGTGGCAATGTTGATGGGTCCATCACTTGCCTCAAATGTTCCCGAAGGCGAAGAAGCGGCGTTGTCGTTGCCGTGGCGCACTGCAGGCCGATTACTGATGAGATGCTCCGAGACGACCCAACTCATCGTGGTCAACGCTGATTCCAACATCGAAACATCGAGGTAGCTCCCACGACCGGTGCGCGAACTCTTCACGAGCGCTGCATTGATCGCCATCGCCGCCACGTAGCCACCCGTCGTGTCGCACACGGGATACCCCACGCGCACTGGTTCGTCCAGGCCGGTGATCGACGCGATGCCCGCGAAGCCCTGGATGATCTGATCGTACGCGGGACGCGCCGCCAGCGGGCCGGTCTGGCCGAAACCTGAAAGAGCGCAGTAGACGAGGGAGGGATTGATTTCTGCAATGCGCGCCGGCGAGAAGCCCAATCTCGTCAGGACGCCAGGGCGCATGTTTTCGAGAAGAACGTGCGCGGATCTCAAGAGACGTTCGAAGACCAGGGCGCCATGCGCATCCTTCAAGTTGAGCGTCACTGATCGTTTGCCCGAGTTCTGGGCCACGAACGACGGTCCCATATGCGCGGCGCGGAGAGCTTCGTTCTCGCCGAACTCGCGGGCCATATCGCCGACGACGGGAACTTCGATCTTGATCACATCGGCGCCCATGAGGCCGAGGTGGTAGGCGGCGAAAGGGCCTGCGAGCACAGTGGTCAAGTCCAGTACTCGGATGCCGCTCAACAAGTCGGTCACGGTGCGTTCCTAACGACAAGTCCCGGCGCGAGTACCCGGAACCTCTTGGTGGATCACGACGAACCACCGGGTCCAGCCAGACCTTCTTGCTTGGTTCATTCGTCGATCACTGGAGAGACATGGCGGGGATGGTCGGTGGCAAACCACCGACCATCCCCATCCAAGGAGATGAACTGCGTACTACTTGCTCAACCGCCCTTGGCGACTACAGCAGCCAACTGGGCTGGCGTGACGTAGGCGTCGAGCTTGTTGGCCAGGGTGGGGGTGAAGCCCAACATCTGGAAGCCGGAGAAGACGTTGTGGTACTGGTTGAAGTCGTCGTTTCCTGCTGCTCCGTTGTATTGGATCTTCTTTCCGTGCGCCAAGTACGTCAAGCACTGGGCGTAGCGGCCACAACTGATTCCCGTCGGACCCGTAACCTTGGTCACGTAATTCACCCAGACCTTCGGGTCGGTCGACTTCGCCGCGGTCATCGCCAGGGCGGCAATCACGACGGAGTCGTACTCGTTGAAGGTCGTCGGGATGATCGACGTGGTGTGCCACACCGACTGGTAGTCCACCAGGAAGTGGTTGTAGGCACCGTTAGCCGTGGTGGGCGTCGCTGGCAGGGCGGCAACCAGGTTGGTCGACGCCGTGGGTCCGAAGGACTGAGCGTACGAGCCATTGGGAGCCGACTGCAGGTCGTCACCGATCCACACCGTGTTCGTCATGTAACCCAACGACTGAGCGTTGCCGAAGAGCGTCGCAGCAGTCTGGGTGTCCATGGAGTCGAACACCACCGTGGGCTTGTTGGCGAACGCGGCGAGCAGCTCTGAGTTGTAGGACGAAGCGTCCGGCGTCAAAGCGGCGTCGTACACAATCGTTCCACCAAGGGCCTTAAAGGCCTTCTCGAGCGGTGGGACGAATCCCTGGGAGTTCGCCGAGTTGTCGAACAACAGCGCCGCCGTCTTGTAACCCTTCGAGATCGCGTACTGGGCCATCGCGATGGACTCGTTAGAGTCCGACGACGAGGTGCGGAACACGAACTGGTTGGTGTTGTGGTCCAGCGTGGTCAGTCCACCCACCATGAAGTCAACGACGTTATTGGGCTGGAACTGATTGATGACTGCTTCGATCGTCGGTGAGAACGGTCCGATGATGACGCTCGGGTGGTTCAGCATCAACTTGCGAAACGCCGGTAGTGCGTCGACCGAGTCAGCCGCGTCGTCCACGTACTTGGCGACGAGCTGGTGACCCAGCACTCCACCGTGCCTGGTTGACCTCGTAGATTCCCACCGCCATACCGTGCATGCCCCACGTCGACAGCAGCGACTTCGCTACCCGTGAACGGGAAGATGCCACCGACGACGAGCGGCGTGCTGGTGCTTGGTCGCCGCCGCGCGACGCCGGCAGAAACGCCGATGCCCGCCAGAGCGGTGACCATGGCGAGCGACAAGTACGATCCTGCCCCTCAGTTTTCCTTTTGATTTCATTCCGTAATTCCCCCTTTTTCTTGCTATTTTCCCTCGTGACCGTGGGAATCTCCCACCATTACGACTGCGGTGCTTCGGCACGACCTAAGAAGATGGACGCCAGATCATGCTTCGCGATTTCTGCCGTCGGTCCGTGAAGGTGATTGGTCCCCGCCACGAAAATGTGCACGAAGTCGGCGTGTTTCAGTGCACGCTCGACGTTCTGTTCGACGACCAACACCGCAGTGCCGATGGTCTTGAATCGACTCGATCTGATTCCATACGACGTCGGTGTAGGCGGGCGATAGACCGGCGGTGGGCTCGTCCAGCACGATCACGGTGGGCTTGACCATGAGCGCGCGCGCGATCGCGAGGAGGTTTTGCTGGCCATCCGGAGAGGTTGCCCGCCCGCTTGCCCGTCGCCTTCTTCAGGTCCGGGAACGCGTCCAAGATCTCCTCCATCCGCGCCGAGGAGTCGCCGTGGCGCGGCGAAACCACCGACCTCCAGATTCTCTCGTACCGTCAAGGTTCACGAAGACGTTGTCGTTCTGGGGCACGTAGACGAGTCCGTTGCGCGGAATGAGGTGACCCGGCATCTTGGTGATGTCCTTGTCGTTGACCTTGATGCTGCCGGTCTGCGTGCGTAGGATCCCGACCAGCGTCTTGGCGAAGGTCGATTTGCCCGCGCCATTGGGCCCGATGATCGTGGTGATGGTCCCGACTCACGCCGAGAGCGAGATGTTGGAGATGATGACGTTACGGCCGTATCCGGCCGTGATGTTCTCAGTGACTAGGGCCGGCATTGATGATCTCTCCTAGGTAGGCGGTGACGACTTCCTTGTTCTCGCGCAATTCGCTTCAGCTTGCCGGTGGCGAGAGTCCGGCCTTCGGCGAGGACGATGACGTTGTCACAGATGCGCTCGACGACGTTGAGGTTGTGCTCGATCATCAGAGACAGTCACTCCTTGGGCCTTCATGTCCAAGATGTAGCCGCCAATTCTCTCGATCAGCGCCGGGTTGACGCCGGCCATAGGCTCATCGAGCAGGAAGAGGCTGGGCGAGGCCATGACCCCGCGCGAGATCTCCAGGAGCTTCTTCTGACCACCCGATAGCTCGCGCGCGCGATTGTCGCGCAAGTCGTAGAGACCGTAGGTCGGAGGATCTCCAGCGCTCGTTCGAGATTCTGACGTCTCCTCGCGCTTCAATAGTCGCGGACGAAAGAAGATGTTGAAGAGTGATTCGCCCGCCTGCACTTTCGGGGCGACCAAGAGGTTCTCCAGCACCGTCAGGCCTCCGAGCTCGCGCGAGAGCTGGAATGTCCGCATCAGTCCTAGCCGAGCGATCTTGTAGCGCTCCATGTTGGTGATGTCGGTGGTGCCCAGTTGCACCTTTCCCGAATCGATCTTCATGGCACCCGAGAGCAGGTTGACCACCGTGGTCTTGCCCGCTCCATTAGGGCCGATGAGGGCAGTGATCTTGTTGCGCGGCACATCGAAGGTGGCCCCGTTCACGGCGTTTACGCCACCGAAGGCCTTGGTGATGCCTTCGCACCGAAGAATCGGTCCTTCGCCGCCCGCGGGCGCGTGTGTCCTTATAGGTCATCATCAGGCCTGGTCTCCTTCGTGAGTCTCGCCGCACCAACGCTGTTGGTGACGTTGGACGATGGCTTCGGCTGGTGCCTCCACCGAGTGTCCGTCGCGATTCAGCAACTCACCGGCGGGCAGTGGGAACCGTGCGCAACGCGCTCCGGGATACGATTCCCTGTGGTCGGAACCAGAGCATGACCATCAGCATGATGCCGATCACCATGGCGTCGATGTACTCGATGAGTCCCGCGTGACCCGGGATGTCCGGCAAGAAGGCCGGGAGGTGGATGAGAAGCGTCTCCACGAGCAGCGCGCCCATCAAGAGGCCCACGTTGTTGCCGACACCTCCGACGATGATTACCGCGAACACGACGAAGGTCTCGCCGGGGAGCCACGCTGAGGGGTTGAAGGAACCACCAAACTGGATGATGAGTCCGCCGCCGATGCCGGCGAAGAACGATCCAATCAGCATCGAGGTGAGCTGGTAGCGAAAGACACCCTTGCCCAGGGCTGACGCGACGTCTGGATCGTCGCGGATCGCCCGGAAGGTGCGACCAAGCGGTGAACGAGTGATCCGGCTCATCCCGCCCACAGGATCATCGAAATGACGCCAGTGACGCAGGCGAAGAAGACGACGAATGCATTACTGGTCAAGTGGAAGATGCCCGCCATGGGCTGGGGCACGTTGTAGAGGCCGTCGGCTCCGTTGAACAGGCGCACGTAGTTGTTAATGACGTCGTAGAGCACCAGAGACAGCGAAATCAAGACCATCGCCAGAGTAGTCAGTGCGGAGTCGACGCAGTGTGATGGCGGCCACTACTACCGCGAGACCATCGCCGCCACGCCACCCGGCGAGCAGGCTGAAGGGGAAGGGCAGGTTGAATCCGAAGATGTACTGCTGGGCCGTTCCCACCGAGTTGGGCAGACTCACCGCACCGGTGACGTAGGCGCCAATCGCCACGAAGCCGATGTAGGCGAAATTCAAGATTCCGGTCTCGCCGTACTGGATGTTGAGCCCCATCGCCAAGATGAAGTAGTCGAACAAGAAGAAGACGAGGGTGAAGACGTAGTACCAAATCTGGGACATGATTAAGCCTTTCCGGGCCGGGAGAACAGGCCATTGGGCCTGAAGAGCAGGGTGAGGATCAAGATAACGAAAGCGACGTCGAATTTGTAGGCCGGGTTGATGTAGGCCGCGGAGATCTCCGTTGCCAGACCGATCAGGAGCGCGCCGGCCATCGCGCCGTAGATGCTGCCGACCCCACCCACGATGACCGCGGCGAAGATGACGAACAAGAAGAGTTCTCCAGACGCCGGGGTGATTTGACTCTCGGTGATGCCCAGCACCGTACCAGCGAGTCCGGCCAGCATTCCCGAGAGGAACCAGGTGATGGTCGTGATCGCCTTGGTGTCGATTCCGCTGGTCATGGCCAGCGTGGTGTTGTCCGACATAGCCCGCATCGACTTGCCCAAGCGAGTGGTCTTGAGCATCAGGTGGACGGCGCCATCATGATCGCGACTGAGATGATCATCACGATGATCTGGTACTTGTTCAACAAGAACGGTCCGATGTGCTTGTAGACCTCGAGCTTCATCGTAGTAGGTGCGGTTGTTCGCGCCCCAGATCGAATACACCAGGTTCAACATGATCAAGGAAAGACCGAAAGTGACAATCAAGACGTAGAAGGACTTGTTGAACCGCCGAGCGAAGGGGCTCAGGAGGAACGGTTGATCAGCACGGCGAAGACGCCCATGATCAGCGACCCGAAGACCATCGCGATCCACACGTTGATGTGGAAGCGCTTCGGCGTTGAAGTAGTACGAGAGTACGCCCCCAACGCCATGAAGTCGCCATAGGCAAAATTGATGTAGTTCGTGATGCCGAACTGCAAACTCAGCCCACGGCGGCGATGGCTAGGACGGAAGCCGTCACTAGCCCAAAACCGAACGCCAACCAGAACTGCGACATTCTTATCCCCCCCGGGCTATCGACTGCAAATGGCTGACCCGAGCGGGCCTTAACAGTTGTGAGAGTTTCTATCGCAAAAAATTATATAAGTCAAGTACCGTGAGAGTTCATTTCACAGAAAACTATCTGACGAACGGTTGAGAATCGAAAAATCCAATTCCGTCAATACGAACTTCCCCGTGTCGCCCCTCCTATCTATCACTCTTTTTTCAACCAATCAACGCGTTCGGGCAACCAATCGGCATTGTGTCGAAATTGTCACATTGCCTCCGCGTTTTTGGCCCCAACGTTCTGATTCAGCCTCGCTGCCACGCGTCAGTGTCGTTGTCGGGAGTCGAATCGATGGCGCGAGCGCGACCAGCGTCATTGTCACGTGAGGGCGGCAACTTCTTATTAGGGAATATTGGCGTCGCACCCGACGACGTCGTGGTCGTGAGGACGTGAGTCTGAGGTGGCGTATGCAGACTGAGCGAGAGAGCGAGGATGCCCCCCAGAAAGATGACGAGCGCCCCCGCCACGATGAGTCGCGTTCTCTTAGGTTGAGGTGATTTCGACGAGCTCATGGCACTTCTCCTTCGCGAGGGACCCCTGCGTTGCGTGCCGTCCGGCACAATCATTGTAGGAGCCCAGTCAAAAGTCAGGGATCTCTCGTCTCACCCCACGCGCAGGACGCCGCGTGGAGCGGCGTGCAGACGTCGGGGCCCATTTTTGCCCACCACCAGGCATTCTCCAGTTTGCACACCCGCTCGATGGTCGATAGTCACCACGTTGGGTTGCACCACCAACATCATGTTCTCCTCTAACACGAAGTCCGCGACGACCTCATTTTGTCGACTCAGTGATCCCAACACCGGGGGCCAGTATCCACCGCCGTACCCGTGGACCAGATCGTCGTAGGTCGTGAATCCGTTGTCCTCGATTACGCGCCCCGCCTCGACGAGTTCGTGCGCGTGCGTTCCCGGTACGAGAAGGGCACTAAATGGACGCGAATGCGGTCTCCGCGACGTCGTGCAGGCGCGAGTAGAGTCCATTGAGTTCAGCGCCCACGACGAAGGTGCGCAGTACCTGGGCCCCGTATTCGAAGAAGTTGGCGGTGATCTCGGTGGTGACGATGTCGCCGACTCGCACGAGGCGGGTCGAGGGATATTGGCGCGGGACGCAGTACTCAGGATCGTCCATGGGGTTGACTGCGAAGTAGTGGATGCCATTCACTCCCCCGTGGCGCAGATACGCGCCCTCGACGATCGCGCCAAGTTCACGCTCGTCCACGCCGGGTCGTATGCCGTCGCGCAGAGCCTCGATCGCCAGGTCTCCCATGCGCGCACCGAGTTCGAACCAAGTCAGCTCCTCGGCGGACTTGACCTGTCGCAGCCGCGCGTACTCGCTCGACAGGTCGACGATCACGCCGAATTCTTTCTCGAGAGCACGGGAGTAACCCAATGGCAATGGACCCATGACGCCAATGCGTCCCGAGCGCGCGCCACGGCGCTTCAACTCCTCGATCGAGGTGGCGATGGTCGAGGGCCCACCCCAGAAAACGTCGGCGTCGCGCGCAAGGTGCTGGGCCAGGGGCAGGTGATTGAAATACTGCACGAAGAGGGCGTCGCGCTCGTCCACGCCCACCACGAGGTGGGCTTCATTCGTCACCGGCCACTGCGCCAACCAGCCCACCGCACCGCCGCGCCCACCGATTCCGTGTACCAAGAGGTGCTCGACGTCACGTCGGCGCATCACCTCTTCGACTCCGAGGCGTCGCCGTTTCATCTCACCATCCGAGAACCGCGGATATTCCTGATCAAGGATCGCCAAGTGCTGGGGACTGAAGGCCGGGGAAGTGTTCATGGGAGTGTCCTCGTCGTCGTGCATCCCCTCGCGAGGCGCCCACATGAAATTACCCGCTGGCGAAACGCCGTGGGCTTGGCGCGTGCTTGGAGCCGGGCGACTGCCTCGTCGCCACGATACTCGTGCTAGGTAAACATCACCCCAGGTGTCCTCTCCGCGACGTGTTGCCAATACCACCAGGTCAGTGTCGCCTACGTGAGGATCACTTTCATCCTCGAGGAGGCGAAGAAGTGGGTCGCTTCGATCTCGCGCCACTCAGTCGAAGTTGTTGCGACGTCCTTCTCTCACGTAGTCCACCGTCGAACGAATGTGTTCGTCGCCGTGGATGGACTTCTGTTTGGCCACGTGGCCGAACATCTGGATGCCGAAGCCGCCGTCGAGGTCGTCGGTGATGCGTTTTTTCCAGGGTCGGCGCACGATCTGGGTGGTCAGGCGTCGCGTGGTACGTGCGTTGGGTCATGATGTGATCAGCGATCTGATAGCCGCGAGCGATCAGTTGGTCGCGTGGCACCACTTCGTTCACGAGACCGTATTCGAGGGCCTTGTTGGCGTCGATGGCCTCACCAGTGAGCAGCGCGTAGGCCGCGCGCTTGGTGCCCAGGAGCTCTTGGAACGCGTTGTGGATGCCGTCGGCGGGCACCGAGCCGATGTCGTAGTGCAGGTCGAAGATGACCGAATCCTCCGCGGCCAGGGTGATGTCGCACATCAGGACGATCTCTGAGTGGAAACCTGATCCGTTGAACAGACCGATGGTGGGGATCTCGAGGTCGTTGATGAGCGAGCTCACGTTGATGCGACCGTCCTTGTAGGCGTATTCGTACGCCCAGTACGGCATGTCCTGAGTCTCGAGCTCGAAGCCGTCGGGATCGGACTCCATCATGAATTCTTCACCCGATCCAGTGAGGATCAACAACTCGTTCTCGGGGTCGGCGCCGATCACCTTGAGCATCTGACCGAGCGCGCGGTGGTTCTGCACGCTGAGCTGAATAGGGCCGCCCAGCGTGTGCGCCTGGGCCAGGATGACACCGTCCTCGCGTCGCTCAAGTGTGAAGAAGTCCTTGAAGACCTCGCGGTACTCGTCGAACTTGGGCGTGGGGATGAACTTCTGCAGTGACATGGTCACTCACCTTTCTCTGATACTTCTCAACACGTGAACGATTTCTCGCGGCGTCACTGGGGACGAACGTCCAGTCCGGCCGACGCCGCCTGCACTGCGAAGAGCGAGAGGAAGTCCGCGTCGCGGTACCCCCGGCCGATTGCGGTTTGCAACAACTGCAGGACGCTCGACGCCAGAGGCATCGGCGCTTCGGCGCTGCGCGCAACGTCCATTCCCAACTCGAAGTCCTTGCGCAAGAGCTCAGTGGTGAAAGTGGGTGTCCAGTCCAGTGACAACAGGTCCGCCGTGCGATTGTGGACCCAGGGCATGGAGAGCCCCGTCGAGTCCAGGAAGTCGAGGAACAGTGCCCGGTCCACTCCCGACTTTTCAGCGAGCACCGTCACTTCGCAGACCGATTGAGCGATCATCCCGAGGTAGAGGTTGTGGCAGATCTTCACGGTGATGGCCTCCTCTTGCTCACCGACCCACATAGCCGAACGAGCAATGCTCTCGAGCAAGCCCTGCACTTCATCGAATGTCCCGCGTGGCCCCGAAACCACGAACGTGGAACGACCGTCCGCCACGACGTGGGGATTGCCGCTGATCGGCGCGGCCAGGTACTTCACGGCGACATCCTCGAAAGCCGAACGCACTCGTGCCGACGTCGGCGGGATCGACCGTCGCGCACGAGATCACGATGCTCGGTCGTGTGGGGGCGTCGAGCAGTCCTCCCTCGGCGAACACCACTTGCTCGAGATCCGAGGGCGTGGCGACCATTACGAACACCACATCGCACTCGCCCAGCTCGACGATCGATGACGCCGCGCGAGCGCCCTCGTTTACGAGATGCTCGATTTTGGAGGGCGTACGGTTCCACGCCGTGACATCCACGCCAGCATCGACCAGTCGCCGCGCCATCGCCAATCCCATTCGACCGGTTCCCAGCCAACCCACCGTCGGTCTTGAAGCCATGTTTTTCCTCTCGAATTGCCAATCAATCGACTACACCGGCGCGTATTCGCCCAAGGGCGTCACGAGCACCGGCGCCTGAGGAGCGGGCGCGTTTCGACCCATCGCGGCCCAACTCGCCTCGACCACATCCTGGGTGGACAGACCATATTTCTTGAAGAGCCACGACGCGCTCTGCGACCCCTCAGCGAACGTATCGCCAAGGCCCACCCGGCGGAGGCGGCTGCCCAGGCCCTCCTCGGCCATGACCTCCGCGACCGCGGAACCCAGGCCCCCGATCACCGAGTGGTTTTCGGCAGTCACCACGGCGGGCGCTCGTGAGGCGGCTTCGATGATGGTGGTACGGTCCAAGGGCTTGATGACGGGGACGTTGACCACGCCGACACTGACTCCCGCGTCCTCGAGGGTCTGGGCGGCGGCCAACGCCGAGGAGAGCATCATGCCGTTTGCGAAGAGGACGACGTCCTCCCCCTCACGCATCACGTGAGCCTTTCGCAGCGAGAACTCGTGGCGCGAATCGAAGATGATTGGAATCTCCCCGCGCTTGAGACGAAGATACACCGGACCGGGAACGTCGGCGATGGCGACCACTGCTTGACGGATCTCCGTCGCGTCAGCGACGTCGACCACCGTCATATTGGGCACCGCACGCATCAAGGCCACGTCATCGATGGCTTGGTGGCTCGGTCCGCCCGGGCTCGAGACTCCCGGCATGAAGCCGACTATGCGCACCGGGAGGTTGGGGTAGGCCACTGAGTTGATGATCTGGTCCAGGGGGCGACGCGTGGCGAAGACGCCGAAGGTGTGCACGAAGGGCATGAAGCCTCGACGCGCGAGCGCGCCGGCCATCGAGATCATGTGGGCTTCAGCCATACCGGCGTGGATGAAGCGATCGGGGAATTCCTCTTGGAAGAGGTCGATCTCGGTCTGGCGGGTGAGGTCGCCCGAGAGGCACAAGATCTCTTCACGGGTGCGGGCCAGTTCGACGAACGCTCGACCGTAGGGCTTGATCTCAGTCGGGTACGGGGGCAGATTATGCACAACGGGCCTCCAGTTCAGCGATGGCCGAAGCGATGAGGTCGCCCGAGATCTTGATGAAGTGGCCGTCGGCACCTTCGGGCAGGCACGAGAGTCCGTGTGAGGTTGAGGTGCGCGCGATGATGATCGCGGGACGACTGGCTTCGAGTGAGTGCGCCAACGCCTCGCCCAGCGCTCCCACGTCGTGCCCATCGACGTCGTACGCGCTCCAGCCGAAACTCTCGAACTTCGCCGCGATCGGCTCCAGGGTGGTGATCGATGACACCGGTCCGTCGACCTGGGAATCGTTGGCATCCAACAGCACGATGACGTTGTCGAGTCCTCGATGAGCCGCGAACATCGCGGCCTCCCAGACCTGACCCTCCTCGAGTTCACCGTCGCTCAGGAGGGCGAAGACGCGTGTGTCGCGGTCTTGTCGCAGCTGGGCCGCGAGCCCGAGTCCTACCGCACTCGAGAGCCCTTGGCCGAGCGAGCCGCCGGTGATACTGGCCACCGGTGAAGTCTCGGTTCCAATCGCCTCGAGCGAGGAACCGTCATTGCCGTAGGTCGCCAACTCCGCCTCGTCGAGGAGACCGAGTTCGGGCCCCGCCGCGTACGCCACGATGATGTAGTGCCCCGGAGAGATCACCAGCTCGTCTGTGCGGGGTCGAAAGCCTTCGGCGAACACCACGGCCATCAGTTCCGCGCTCGAGAGCACTTGGCCGAGGTAGCCGAATCCGTGCGGGGCCACCATACGGACGGCTCGCAGCCGCAACAGATCGGCATTGCGTTCGATTTCCTTCACGCGATTCGAATCCATCAACACCCCCGTAGTTGCTTAGCCACTATATCCCTCGAGGCACGCGGCCTCGAGATGCTTCTACGACTTCTTCACGTGACTCTGCGCTAAGTGCTCCTCCATCGCGCGATGGTGGTGCAGCACGGCCAGTCGCCCGGCTTCGACGTCGCGCTCGCGCACCGCGAAGAGGATGGGCTCGTGTAGGGCGGTCAACGCCCCCGCGTGTCGTCGACCGAGCCACGCGGGCACCGTGCCGCTAGCGATCCACTCACGGTATTCGTAGTTCATGAGCGACTTGTGCACGCCCTCGAAGATCGAGGCGAGGTACGGATTGTGCGATGCGCGCACGAGGGTCGAGTGGAAGTGGGCGTCGGCGCTCAACCAACTCGCCGTCGACCCCGTGCTATGTCGCAGCCTCTCCAAGGCATCCTCGGCCGCGCCCACGTCCTGTGAACTTCGCCGGTGCGTGGCCTCACGCACCCCCGCGTCCTCCAGCCACAGGCGTAGTTCAGCCAGTTGCGACACCGACACCTGGTCGACGCCGAGCATAAGGTCCATGGACGAAGCGAGACTCGCCTCAGGGCGCCGTTGCACGAAGGCGCCGGATCCGCGTCGCGATTCCACGAGTCCACGAACGATGAGGATGCGGATTGCTTGGCTCACTGTGGGACGACTCGTGCACAAGATGCTGGCGAGGTCGCGCTCGGAGGGGAGGCGCAACCCCTCGGCCAGGTTCTGAGTGATGATCACGTCCTGGATCTGCTGGGCGATCTCCTCGGCAGCGCGGCCCTCGACAGCCAAGGCCACGAGGGAACGTTGCCAGAACTCGAGATCATCGGGTGACTTCGATCGCGCCACGTCTTCTCCTACCTCGCCGTCCGCGCCAGACTAGTGGCCCTCCCCGGGCATCTCGGGTCGGGCCCTAGTTCGCCGACCACCTTGGATAGTGCGGCTCGTCGCGTCAGTGCCCCGGAAGTTCTTGGCCGTGCGCACCCGTCGCCACGAGCCCATGATGATGGACACCAAAGAGCGTCGCGCGTCGGGCGTCGCGCACGGTCTTAGCGCGTCAACGAACTCCAGGGCAGCTCTTCGATCAAGGCGTCGACTTCGTCGGGCGGGACCGCGGGTGAGAAGAGGTAGCCCTGGCCCAATTCGCATTGGAGGTCGCGGAGTCGTTCGAGTTGCCCGTAGGTCTCGATCCCCTCACCCAGCATGGTTCCTTCGAGCTGGTGACCCAGCGAGACGATGGTCTCCAAGAGCGTGTCATTGCGGTCGCTGTGGAGAGACGGATTGACAAAGGTCTTGTCGATCTTGATGATTCTCGGACTGAGTTCGGCGAGGTAGGAGAGCGACGAGTACCCGGTACCAAAATCGTCGAGCGCGAAATTGACCCCAATGGCGTTCAAACGCCTCACCACGAGGGACGTCTCGGCCACGTCAAGGAGAGTCACACTCTCGGTGATCTCGATGATCAGTCGTTGTGCCGGCACGCCATACTCGTGAAGAGCGCTTTCGACCGTGTCCACCAGTAGCGGGTCCTGAAACTGTCGAGCTGAGAGATTCACACTGACGAAGGGTGGTATCGATTGGCCGGCCCGAGGCTGCCACGTGGCGGCCGTCGACAGCGCCCGGTCCAAGGCAAATGATCCCAACTGAAGGATCAGATCACTGCGTTCGGCGAGGGCGATGAAGACATCGGGCGGGACCATCCCTCGACCAGGATGCCGCCAGCGCATCAGGGCCTCGAATCCGGCAATCTCGAGGGTGTCGAGGCGGACGATAGGCTGGTAGTGCATCTCCAGTGCGCCCGCGTCCAAAGCGACGCGTAGCTCTTGCACCAGCTCGTACTCCTCCGTGACACAAGCGCGCATCTCCTTGGTGAATACGGCGATGCTTCCTTTACCTTGGCGCTTGGCCTGATACATGGCCACGTCGGCATTTTGAAGGAAGTCGGTGCAACTCGTCTCGGTGCCGTCCCAGGTGAAGATGCCGACGCTCGCGTGCTGGTGGAAATCCTGGCCGTCCACCGCGAATTTCTGCGACATCGCCCCCAGTATCCGCTCGGCGATCAACGTCGCCTGTTCGGGTGAATGCAGCTCCTCCGCCAAATACAAAAACTCATCGCCGCCGAACCGACCCAGGGTGTCAGTCGCACGAGTCAACTTCGTCAGTCGGTGCGCAATCAATGACAACAGCTGATCGCCCGCGGCATGGCCGTGCGAATCATTTACACCCTTGAAGTCGTCCAGGTCCATGAGAATGACGGCGCCGATCTGGCCCGTCCTCGCACTTCGGGCGAACGCGTGGGTGAGGCGATCCTCAAAGAAGGTTCGGTTCGGCAATCCCGTGAGTGGATCGTGAAGGGCCTGTCGCGACAGTTGCTCGGTGAGCGCACGCTCTTCGGTGATGTCGCGCTCTGATGCGACGAAATAGAGGATGTTCCCCTCCGGGCCGCGCGCAGCGGAGCGCGAAACCTCCGAGATGACCACGCGCCCGTCCTTTCGGCGGTAGCGCTTGACGTACCTCGCCTGTTGGATCTCCCCCGCGACGAGGCGCCGATGGGTCTTCTCGGTAATTCCGACGTCGTCAGGGTGAGTGAACATCTTCGAATCGTGACCCATCAGTTCTTCCCGGCTGAATCCGACCATCTCGCAGAACGCATCATTGGCGGCGATGGTCAGATCGTCGAGGTCGTTGAATATCATCGGAGACATATTGTCCTCGAAAGCCAAGCGGAATCGCTGCTCCGAACCGCTCAGCGCGTCTTCGGCGGCGCGTAACGCCCGCGCGGCCTCCGTCGTCCTGTCGAGCGCGCTGCGCGTGGCCTCGAGGGAATGAAGTCGTGAGAGAGCGAGTTGCACCTCGTGAACGAGGTCGACCAGGCCCTTCACCGTCATCTCGTCGAATCCCATGGAGTCCGCGGAGTACAGATTCAACACGGCTGATCGCGTGCCGAGGGTGAATGGCAGCGCTAGGGACGAAGCGAGCCCGTGCTCCTTGGCACGCTCGCTCCACATCTCGTAATTGTCTGTCGCGCTCAGATCGTTGCTGACCTGGGGTTGACCACTTCGTATGGCGATACCCGCGGGTCCCATTCCCCGTCGGCTCTTCTCGCTGGCAGAGACCATTCCCTGGTACAAGTAACCCAGTACTCCTGCCCGGGAGTAGATGTCAAGAACATCCTCGTCGCTATGCGACGTCACCCCGACCCACGCCAAGCGGTAACCACCCACCTCCACCAGTACCTCGCACAATTGGTCGAGCAATTCGTGCTCGTCGTTCGCCCGCAGGGTCATGGCGTTGACGGCAGCGAGTAACTCCAAGAAGCTCTGACGCGACACTCGATCAGTGATATCAAGTCCGGAGAAGATGAAGAAGGCGACATCACCATTCGCGTCGCGCGCGGCCGACCGCGATATCTCGACGTTGATCACTCCACCGACCTTGGGGCGGTACCGCTTGACGTAACGCAGTTGGTCGACACCCTCCTCCCTGATCTTTCGCAAGGACTCCTCGGAGATGCCGACGTCGTCGGGATGCGTGAACAACTTCGTGTCGCCGTCGCGCACTTCATCCTCGCTGTAGCCCACCATCTGGAGGAAAGCCTGATTCACAGCGACGATGCGATCGTCGGGTCCGGCGATACTCATGGGCGCCATGTTGTTCTCGAACGCCAGACGGAATTGTTGGGCTTGTCGGCCTAGTTCGTGCTCGAGGGCAATCTGTGCGCTGACGTCGCGAATCTCGACGATGGTCCACGCTTGGCCCTCCAGCGCAGTGCGCGTTGTCGAGACAACGACCTCGCACGTGGTGCCGTCTCGTCGCCGCAAGATCTGGAGACCCTCCACGACGGCACTACTCGAAGACAGGCCGCGAGACGCCCTTTCGTCGGTGCCGGCCAATTCTGGCGGATCCCCTATCTGCGTCCGTTCGCTCTCGGCGGGGCTCAACAGCGCGGGGAATTCGATTCCGACCAATTCTGCACTGGAATACGCACTCAAGGCGGCGAGGCGACCATTGGTGTGACAGATGATCCCGTGCTCGTCGACCATCGCGAGAGCGGCGGGCAGCGATTCAAGCAGGCATCTCCACGACTGGGGCGGATCGACCGAGGATCGACCGGGCGTGCGGCTACCGGGGCGGTCGAGTTTCACCGGGCCCAACTTGAGGGCAACGGAGATACTCCGACCCCACGCAGCGTGACGCCGATAAAGAACGCGCGATACCTTTCCACGTCCTCAAGGTTCGTTGCGATGACACTCTCCTCCCCCAACGAGCCAACAACAATCACTCAATTCATATGGTCACCGTGTCAAGAAAATCCGACTTACGTCAATTTTGTGCTCACTGTTCCCGCTCCGCACGAAGCGAACCATTGTGTACTCCCCTTGCGCAATTGTGAGATTTTTGGAATCGCGAAGCCAACGCGTCACCACGCACCTCGACACTTCTCAGGGACCCTGACCCAGTAGGATGCGACGGTGACCTTTGGCCTCTCGAGCCCCCTGTTCATCGAGCAGATTTCTGGTTCACTTCGACCGGCCGAGATCTACCTTGCCCCGACCCTCGATGGCCTTCTTGCGCCGTACGCTCTTCGTACGCCGAGCGACGAGGGGACCTTCCCCTTCGTGTTCCTCGCTTACGGTAATGGCGGGTACGGCCTCGAATGGCTGATCTCACGACTGCACACTCACTCCTACGTGATGGAGCGTCTACTCGCCGCAGGGTACGCGTGCGCGTGGGGCTGCTACCGCACTGAGGTGGATCTCGGATTCCACCGGGGCGGCGAATTGATCATCGATCAGCGCTCGGGCAAAGGTCTGATGAACCGGGCGCCCCTGGAGTACGAGGATGAACTGGCGATCCTGCGCCACGTAGCGAACTTGGAGAGTATCGACGCCGAACGACTGGGCCACGTGGGAGTGAGTCACGCCGGTGAGATGCTCTTCAAACTGGCCTCGCACTACCCCGGCGTCTTACGCGCGGGTGTCGCCGTCGAACCGGCCAACCACGAGTTCCTGAACCTCGCCCCCGATGACGCCACCGTTGACGAGGGTACATTTCGCAACGTCGAGGAGATGCAGATGCACGATACGCAGCGCGTTCGCACACGCTCGAACCTGCCTCTCGCCCTGTCTCGGTCGTCACGCGTCGATCTGCCCGTGCTCGTCATGGGCCGCGACGAGGACCATCTCCAAGGGATTTTTCGCCTGAGCTACGAACTGCTTCGCGAGAGCGGCAAGGATGCCACCTGGGTGTCCTTTGACCATCCCCAGCACGGTTACGTCTTCCCCGAGAGCGGAGCGGACGGCCAGGTCGTCTGCGACGAAGTCCAGGACCGCGCGATCGATACCATCATTTCGTTTCTCGACGAGCGTCTGGCGGGCCCGCTGAGCTGAAGAATCACGACCGAACCGATGAACGGCGGGTCCAACGACCCGCCGTTTCGCCGCTGCGCTGATCTTGTTTAGGCGTTCATCGACTCCGAGACCGTCGCCACGATGCGCTGCACGGAGGGGATGGCCATATCCTCGAGAGCGTCGGCAGCGGGCAGCGGGATGTGCGGGGTCGTGATGCGTACGATCGGGCCATCGAGGTCGTAGAAGAGTTCCTCGGCGACGATGGAACTCAGTTCTCCGCCCCAGCCGCACAGGCGGGGGTTCTCCTCGACCGTGAACAGCCGTCCGGTCGCCGAGATCTCGCGAAGGATCGTCGTGGTATCCAGTGGTACCAGTGAACGTACGTCCACCACGGTGCAGTCGATGCCGGCGCCCGCGAGTTCCTCAGCCGCCTTGAGCGCCTTGGGCACCATGGCACCCAGGGCGACCAACGTCGCGTCCTTGCCCGAGCGCAGCACCTTGGCGGTGCCGAGCGTGTCGACGATGTCGCCGTCGGGCACCTCCATCTTCGAGGCGTAGAGCGCTTTGGCTTCGAGGAAGATCACCGGGTCGGGGTCCCTCACGGCGGCCGCCATCAGTCCAATGACGTCTAGTGCGTTCGAGGGCACCACGACCTTGAGACCCGGCACCATCATGGCCCAGTTCTCCACGCTCTGGGAGTGCTGGGCACCGAAGCGCAGTCCTCCGCCGTTGCCCGATCGGATTACCAACGGGAACGTCAACTGTCCATTGGTCATGTAGCGCGACTTGGCGATCTCATTGACGACGATGTCCCAGCACACGGCGAAGAAGTCCGAGAACATGATCTCGGCGATCGGTTTGAGACCGGTCATCGCCGCACCCATGGCCGCACCGAGGATCGCCTGTTCCGAGATGGGCGTGTCGCGCACGCGCACCGGTCCGAACTCCTCGAAGAGTCCGACGGTGCCCTTGAAGACACCGCCTGCTGCGCCGATGTCCTCGCCAATGGCGAGGACGGTCTCGTCGCGACGCATCTCTTGAGCGATGCCTCGCGCGATCGCTTCACGGAAAGTCAATTGCGCCATGCGGAGCCTCCATCAGCCCAAACGTCCTTCATCAACAAGTCGGCACCCGGGGTGGGGCCGGCCTTCGCTTCTTCGGTGGCACGATCGACTTCGGCGGCCACGGAGAGTTCGATCTCGACCAGCTGCGCCTCGGTGGCGCCTTCGGCCAGGAGACGAGCGTGGTACATCGGTATAGGGTCCTTGGCCAACCACTCCGCCACTTCCTCGTCGGGGCGGTACTTCCCCGGGTCGGCGCGCGAGTGACCGCCGTGACGATAGGTCAGAGCCTCGATCAGACTCGGACCCTCACCGGCGCGCGCACGGTCGATCGCCGTGGTGGCGACCTCGAAGACGGCGTCGACGTCATTTCCGTCGACGATGATCGACTCGAGGCCGTAGGCACTCGCGCGGTCGGCGGCCGGGTTAGGAACTGCGGTGATCTCCGTCGTACGGGTGTATTCCATCCAGAGGTTGTTCTCGCAGACGAAGACGACCGGCAATTTCCAAATGGCGGCGAAGTTGAGTGCCTCATGGAAGGCACCGATATTCGTTGACCCGTCGCCGAAGAAGCACACCGCCACCTGTTCAGTCCCTCGGTACTGCGCACTCCAGGCCGCGCCGCAAGCGATCGGCAGGTGCGCGCCGATGATGGCGTAGGAGCCCATGACGCCGTGTTCCACGCTCGTGAGGTGCATCGAGCCGCCCTTGCCCGCCATGAGGCCGTTGGTGCGCCCCATCAGCTCAGCTAGGACCGGCGTCATCGGCACGCCGCGGGCCAAGGTATGGGCGTGGCCACGATACGTGGCGAAGGTGTAGTCATCGGATCTCATCGCCGCCGCGAAACCGGCGGCAATCGCTTCTTGGCCGAGTGAGAGGTGACTGGTGCCCTTTACGTAGTTCTCAAGGAATAGGTCGTACGCGCGCTTCTCGAACTGACGAAGGGCCACCTGGACCCGATAGAGCTCAAGTTTGGCGTCGAGATCGAGCGCAGGGATAGAGGTCGTCGTCATCTTCACTCCTAATACTTGTTGGCAATCATTAGTTCTTGGGCGGGGAACTTCGTGAGGATGGCCGGGCCATTCTCAGTGACGACGATCTCCTCTTCGATGCGCGCGGCCGAAATCCCGTCCGTCGCGGGACAGTACGTCTCGAGAGCGAAGACCATGCCGACTTTCAACTCAATAGGGTCGGTCAGGGAGTTCAGACGAGAGATGATGGGTCGTTCGTGCAGGCCGAGGCCGAGGCCGTGGCCGAACTGGAGACCGAAGGCCGCCATCTCGTTCGGGAATCCGAACTCGGTCGCGGCGGGCCAGGATCTCGCAATCACATCGGTTCCCACGCCGGGTTGGACGAGATCAATGGCGTTGTCCATCCACTCGCGCGCCTTGGTGTACGCGTCACGCTGCACCGCCGTCGACGAACCCACGGACAACGTGCGGTAGTAGCACGTGCGATAACCGTTGTAGGAGTGGATGATGTCAAAGAACGCCTGATCACCGGGGCGGATGATGCGGTCGGTGAAGTTGTGCGGGTGAGGATTGCAACGTTCGCCCGATACCGAGTTGATCGCCTCCACCTGGTCGGAACCCATCTCGTAGAGACGCTTGTTGGCGAGGGCCACGATCTCATTCTCGCGAATGCCCGGCTTGAGGGCCTCGAAAATATCCTGATAGACGCCGTCGACCATGGCCGCGGCCTGACTGAGCAGCATCAGCTCGTCCTGATTCTTGATGACACGAGCATCGAGCATCGTCTGTTGGGCGTCACGCACATCGACGCCCGCCTTTTGGAGTTCGAAGAGGAACGGCAGTTCAACGATGTCGAGGCCAATCGGCTGGTCCAAGACTCCCGCGTCACCCAGCAAGCCCACGATCTCCTTGACCGCCGACTCGAAGAGACCGGCGCGTGGCGCGATAGCCCCGCGCAGTCCCAGCATGCCGGCGCGGCAGTTGTCGGGCTCGAGCCACGGGGCGAAGAGCTTGTGATGGCGTGCAGCGGAACCGAAGTCCCACACGATGGGTTCGCCCCCTCGTGTCAAGAGGCAGTACCGCGTCATCTTGTCACCGAGCGCACCCCCCACCCACGTACCCGAGACGTAGCGGATGTTGTAGAAATCGAACAACAAGAGGGCACCGAACTCACTCTGGTCGAGCGCTTCGCGCGCGCGCGCCAACCGGTAGTTGCGCAGACGTTCGAAGTCCACGCGCGTCTCGAAATCAACGCCCATGTGCCCGGGAGTGTTCATCACCGGTCCGAAACCCTCCATGACTCAGCCTCCCAGTCCGTCGTCGACGACGATATTCTCCGCGACCAACTCGAGACCGGCGCCACGCGCGGCCTCGAGCAGGAGCACCGCGAAGTCGTCGTTGGCGTAGCCCGCGCCGACCGAGGCTTTGACCAGTTCGGTGCACAGTGCCGAGAGCGGCATGGGCACGTCGTGCTCGTAGGCCGCGTGCATCCCCAGGTCGAAGTCCTTGCGCAACAGGACCGGCGTGAACGTCGGGGTGAAGTCGAGGTTCACGAAGGCTGGTGTCTTGTAACGGGTGAACACCGATCCCACGACCGAGTTATTGAGGAAGTCCAGCCAGGCCGAGCGCTTGACGCCACCCTTCTCGGCCAAGACCGTGATCTCGGCCATGGCCTGGGTCACGATGCCGAGCATCATGTTGTGACAGATCTTCACGAGACGGGCGACCTCGTCGTCGCCCACGTAGGTCACGCCCTTGCAGATCTGGCGTAAGTAGAGCTCGACAGTGGCGAAGGCGTCCTGCGTCCCCGATACCGCCATCGTGAGCCCACCGGACTTGACGACCTTGGGATTGCCGCTGACGGGGGCGGCGAGGAACTGCGTGCCGCGTGCCACGGCTGCGGCGCGCACCTGGGCGGAAGTTTCGGTCGACACTGTGGAGCAGTCCACGAGGATCTTGGGGGCGTGGTCCGGGTTGGACAAGATCCCCTGGAGACCGGTGGTGACTTCGAGCAAATCGATGTTCGCCGAGACCATGATGAAGACGATGTCGCGGTCTGCGAGGTCGGCCGGGGTGTCGACCACCTTGGCACCGAGCTCTTCGGCCTTGGAACGCGTACGATTCTGGACCGTCACGTCGTTGCCCGCCGCGATCAGCCGCGAGGCCATCGCTGCGCCCATGCGCCCAGCGCCGATCCAGCCCAAGGTGTTCTCGCTCATCTCTCGTACTCGCTTTCTAAGGCCACCGTGGCCGTGGACGCCGCCGTGGTTTCCTCGATCGATCCACCTAGGTAGAGCGCGCCGATCTCGGGGTTGTTCAGTACGTCGGTGCCGGTGCCCGAGAGGCGGACGTTGCCGTTCTCCAAGACGACGCCGTGATGGCTCATCTTGAGGGCCCGGCGAGCGTTCTGCTCCACGAGCAGGACCGTACGCCCTGCGTTGTTCATCATCTTGATGGTCGCGAACATCGACTTGAGCGTCTTAGGGTCGAGGCCCATCGACGGTTCGTCCAGAACGACCAGATCGGGCTCGAGCATCAGACAGCGGGCGAACTCGACGAGTCGCTGCTGGCCACCCGAGAGGCTCCCGGCCTTGTCATTCGCGCGTTCTGCGACGATGGGAAACATCTCTCGAATTGCTTCGAGTCGCGACGCGATCAGTTTCTTGTCCTTGATGAGGAACGCGCCGAGCACGACATTCTGCTCCACCGTCATCTCACGAAAGAGGCTGTGGTTCTGGGGTACCTGCACGACGCCCAGTTGCAAGATCTCCTTGGGGGTCTTGCCCACCAGGTTCTCGCCCTTGAACATGATCTCGCCAGCGCGCGGCTTGAGGAGGCCGCTCACGGTCTTCAACAGAGTGGACTTGCCCGACCCGTTGGGGCCGACGATGGTCGTCACGCCGCCGTGTTGCACGTCACAATTCACGTCCTTCAACACGTCGGCGCCACCATAGCCGGCGAACACGCCGCGGAAGGTGACGAAAGGGGTCTCAGCCATTGGCGGCCACCTCTTCTTCTTCTTCGTCGTCGCCGCCACCGAGGTAGGCGTCGAGGACGAGGGGGTTGGCACGCACCTCGGCGGGCTTGCCCGAGACGAGGTTAGAACCTTGGTTCATCACCGTGACTGAATCACAGAGGTTCATCACGAATTCCATATTGTGTTCGACGATAAGGAACGTTTTGCCCTGCGCGTTGAGTTCACGGATCTTGTCGGCGATCTGGTTGATGAGTGTCAAGTTCACGCCACCCGCCGGTTCGTCCAACAGGATCACGTCGGGATTCGCTACCAAGACGTAGGCGAGTTCCAGCAACTTGCGCTGCCCGTAGGAGAGGGAACCCGCGTCGAGCTCCGCGAGACGCGTGATGCCCACGAAGTCGAGCCACTCGAGAGCGTTGTCCACTTCCGCCTTCGAGGACTTGGAGCGCGTCATGCCGCGCAACCAACCCTCTTCGTGCTGAATTGCGATCAACATGTTCTCGAGCACCGTCATACGCGCGAAGATGCGGGTCAACTGGAACGTGCGGCCGATCCCCCGGGCGAACACCTTGTCGGGTTCGGCGCCAGTGATATCTACGCCGTTGAAGGTGACCGTACCAGCATCGGGCCTGACGTAGCCGGTGATCACGTTGAACAAGGTGGTCTTGCCCGAACCATTGGGGCCAATCAGCCCAGTGATGGAACCTAGTTCCACTTCGAGGTCACAGTCGCGCAAGGCCTGGAGGCCGCCGAACGCACGGCTAATCCCCTGTGCCTTCAATAGGACCGTCATACGAGACTCCCCACGCTAGGGGCTGGCTGGGTGGCGGGCGGCGCCGCGCTGGCCGCCGACGCAGCGGCGAGTTCCCGGCGACGTCGATCGAGGAAGAAGTTGACAATGCCGCGCGGCATGAACGTGATCACGATGAGGAACAGTGCGCCGAAGAAGATCAGGTAGAGCGAGCTGTTGGAATACTGCACCGTCAGATACTGCTGCGCCGACTCGAGCACCAGGGCACCGAACAGTGGACCGGTCAGGGTGCCCAGCCCACCGAAGAACGACATCAGGGCGACCGATACGTCAAAGGTCGGGTCGAACACGAATTGCGGATAGATCTGACCCTGGAACATCGCGTAGACCGCGCCGGCCATGCCGATCGCGAACGCGGACAGGACGAAACCGGACAACTTTACGGCCCCCACCTTCACACCCAGACCGAGAGCACGGTCCTCGTCGTCGCGAATCGCGAGCAACTGAAGTCCGAAACGCGAGCGACGCACCAGTGCCGAAATCACGACGGCAACAATCACGATCGCCATGGCCACGTAATAGAACGGGATGTTGTAATACGACGCGCCCCACTGGATGAAGGGCAACGACAGGCCCGCCGTGCCGCCCGTGAAGGAGAAGTTGATCGCTCCCAACTGGAAGATGAAGAAGATCGCGATCGTCACGACCACGAAGGTATGGCGACGAACTCGCAGCGCAATCCATCCGATAGGCACCGCGATAATCACGGCCGCGAGGCCACCGAGGGGAACCAACCAGAACATCGCCGCTCCCGGCGCCATGTGCCAATGGATGGACGCGAGTGCCATGGTGTAGGCACCGGTACCGTAGAACACCGATGAGCCAAGGGCGATATAACCCGAGTAGCCCGAGAACATGTTCCACGATGTCGCACACGCCATGAACAAAAGGGTGACGACGCCGATCCCCGTGTAGGTCGGGTTCTTCTCCACGAGCGGGAAGACCGCGATGGCCGCCACCGCGAACACCCACCAGAGGTACTTGATTTTCGACATTACGCAACCCTCGCTGACTGCTTGCCGAAGAGGCCCTGCGGACGAAATAGCAGAACCACCGCCAGGACGATGAAGTAGGACATGCTCGACCACACGGGTGACCAAATGACACCCACCATGTCGCCCACGAACACCATGCCCACGCCGGCGAGCATCGCCCCGCCCAGACTGCCCATACCGCCCAGGACGATGATGGTCAACAGCCGAGAGATAAGGTCATAACTGGTGGAGGCGTTGAACGCATTAGTCGCCCCGTAGATCATTCCCCCCGCGGCGGTGACCGCCACGCCGATGCCGAAGGTAATCGTCGACACGCGCATGACGTCGATGCCGACCAGAGCCGCTGAGGTCTGATCGGCCACCGACGCCCGCACACTCACCCCGAATCGGGTGCGATACAGCATGAAATACAGAGAACTCAACAACACCGCTGCCAACACGAAGCCCGCCACGTAGATGTAACCGAAGTGGACATTGCCAATGGCGAAGGACTTGTTGACGTACGAGCCTTGCAACTGTACGTCGTTCGTCGTGAAGATCATGTTCAACGCCCCCTCGATCAGAAGTGAGACGGCGTACGTGATCAAGATCGACATTCCTGTCTTCTCGGGCCCCTTGAGGCGACGAAAGAACAGCCGCTCGATCACGATCCCGACGACGAACATCGTCGGGATCGTGATGAGCAGACCGATGAACAAGTCGATGTGCCAGTGAACTTGCAGCGCGTAGCTCAGGTAGGCGCCCAGTATGACCAGGATGCCTTGGGCAATATTGATGATGTCCATGACCCCGAAGATCAGGGTCAGGCCCGTCGCCATCAGGGCGTATACTGAACCGGTCAGGATTCCATCCTTCGCGGCACTGAGTAGTGCTGTCGAGTTCAAGGTCTACTTACCCCAAGCCGGCTTCGGGAAGAGGACCTTGACCGAGTTGGGGTCCTTCACGGGGTTCACCTGCACGAACTTCGTTCCCTTGGCTTGCCACTGGAAGGTGAACGCCGTCGGCGTCACGTTCTCACCGACCGAGTTGAACTTCACCGGGCCCTGTGCGGACTGCAAGACTGCGCCCGAGTGCAGGTAGGCGATGATCTTCGCGTTGTCGAAGCCGCCGGTGGCCTTGACCGCCTGGGCGGCCACTTCACCAACTGAGTACGCCTCGACCACGTCACTGCTCACCCCGGCGGCGGTGCCACCGTACTGCTTGATGTACTCAGCGACCATCTTCTTGCTGAGCGGGTTCGCGGAGCCGCCGTACCAGGCGTTCGGCACCATCACGCCATCAGCGTTACCCGCGCCAACGGCCTTGATGAAGGTGGAGCCCTGGTCGGGACCACCGGTGGCAATGAACACCTTGGGCGTGAAGCCCGACTGCTCGAATGCCTGCATGAACGCTGACACCGTGGGCACGTCGGTCGAGCCGAGCACCACCACTTGGGGCTTCGCTGCGGCCACCGCGTCGGCGATCGGCGTGAAGTCAGTGACCTCGGCCGGGAACACCTTGTTGTAGACCGACTTGATGCCCGCCTTGGTGAGCGTGCCTTCGATGGTCGTCAACTGCGGCTCGGTGAACGGGTCGTTCGAGGTCACGTACGCCACCGTCTTCGGGCGGCTGCTCGCCGGGAGCGAGGTGATCCACGTCGCGAACGGAATCAAGTTGTTCGCCACGGGCAACGACACGTCGAAGAGGTTGTGCAGTCCAGCCTGGAAGACCGAAGGTCCACCACCGGCGCCTTCGATCAAGGCGTATCCGTAGCGCGACAGCGTCTTGCCCGCGGGCAAGGACAGCAGCGACGAGAACGGACCGAACGTCAAGTTGACGTGGTCGCTGGAGACCAACTTCTGATAGTTCGTCATGCACCTGGGTAGGGCTCGACGCGTCGGACACGATGTCGAGCGATCACCTTGTGGCCGAGGAGACCGCCGGCCTTGTTCACGTCAGCCGCCCAGAGCTTGTAGCCCTGCTGGAAGGCCAGTCCGTCGGCCGAGAAGTCACCCGAGAGCGACAACGAGATGCCGATCTTGACAGGTGCACCAGCGGCGAGACCGCCGGAACTGGCACCGCTGGTCGTGACCATCGCCAGTGACATTGCACCGGCGACTGATGCCACACCGAGCGTGCGGAAATACTTCCTAGTTAGTTTCATTAACTTCCCCCCACTACATGTAGTACGCCACGGCCGATACCCCCCAAAAGGTTCGCGCGTCAGACGATCGTTCGATGAACGATGGGCTAACAGTAACGACACCCCCCTTGACGGTCAAGTTACGAATGCCTGAAATCTTTACACTGGCGTTAAAAGAATTAACGATTTGCGCTCTAGTAACGCGCGTTGGAGGTCCATTACGATTTCGTGACTTCAGTACGGACGAGGGGGGACCTCATGGCTGATGCGTTACTCGAAACCGCTATCTCCAATTGGGGACCACGCTTCACCGCGAACGGGGTCGACGCCAGTGACTACGCACGGATCACCGCCTCACTCGAGACCTGGGACGACTGGTGCGCGGGCTGGTCGCGCGGCGCCGAGGAACACCTCGCCCTCGCCGAAGGGGCCCTGCACCAGGACCGGCACCGATCTGCGGGAGAGTCCTTCGCGCGCGCCGCGACGTACTTTCACTTCGCCAAGTTCCTCTTCGTGCACGACCTCGACCAGGCCCGCGCTGCCCACGAGAGCGCGGTGCAGTCCCTGACGCGCGCCCTGCCCCTCCTCGCATCCCGCCGGGCGCCGAGAGATCATCCCCTTCGACGGTTCGTCCCTGGTGGGGATTCTTCGCCTGCCCGCAGGCACGGGTCCCCACCCCACGGTGATCCTCATCCCCGGACTCGACTCGACCAAGGAGGAGTTCCGCGAAGTGGAGCGCGCGTTCCTCGATCGCGGCATGGCCACCTTCGCCCTGGACGGTCCGGGCCAGGGAGAAGTCGAGTGGACCTTACCGATCCGACCCGACTGGGAGGTCGTCGGCGAGGCCGTCCTCGAGCACCTCTCGAACGTGCCCGAGGTCGATCTCGACCGCATCGGCGTGTGGGGGGTCAGCCTGGGCGGCTACTACGCCGCACGTCTCGCGTCGCGCCGACCTCCCGATCCAGGCGACCATCGCGTTGTCGGGTCCCTACAGCTTCGGCGCCGCCTGGGACAATCTCAATCCCCTGACCCGACGCGCCTTCGAGGTCCGTTCGTATTCGACCAACGCCGACGAGGCACAGACGCACGCGCGCACGAACTCACCATGGAGGGCCGTGCCGCTAATATCTCGCGCCCCCTGCTCGTCGTGATGGGCAAGCGCGACCGGCTCTTCCCCTACAGCGACGCCGAGCGCCTGGTCGCCGAATCCGGACCGACGAGCGAATTGCTGCTGCTCGAGGACGGCAACCACGGCTGCGCCAACGTCAGTCTATCGCCACCGTCCCTATAGTGCGGACTGGATGGCCCAACGTCTCCACGCGCCCGGGGCCGCCCCGGACGCCCAGCTAAGAAAAGAGAATGCTACACATGGCCGATGTCTTCATGCCCCAACTCGGTGAGACCGTCGCGGACGGCACCGTCACCAAATGGTTCAAGAACGTGGGTGACGTCGTCACCCGCGGCGAATCCCTCTTCGAGGTCTCCACCGACAAGGTCGACACCGAGATCCCCGCGCAGGCCGACGGCGTGTTGAGCGAGATCCTCGTCCGCGAAGGCACGACCGTGGACGTGGGCACCAAGCTCGCCGTCATCGGCGGCCCCGGCGACGCGACGCCGGCCAGCAGTCGCGATCCGGCAGCGACACACCGCGACTCCAGGCCACTCGCCGCGGCGTCCGTGCCGCACCTGCCTCGCCAAGGCCGACGCCAGCGAGAAGCTCTCGCCCGTGGTGCGACGACTGTTGGCCGAGAACGGACTCGAGTCGGGTGACGTCACGGGCACCGGTCCCGGAGGCCGCGTCACCAAAGACGACGTCCTCGCCGCGGCCGCGGTCAAGATCCGCGACGAGCGCGGGTGCCAACGTCGCGCAGCTCTCCCCGGTGGTGCGTCGTCTGCTGAGCGAGTTGGGCCTCGAGCGCCGAGCGAGGTGACCGGCACCGGACCCGACGGGCGCATCACCCGGCGCGACGTCGAACTCGCCGCCGCACTCGACGAGTCCCACCGTGTCCTCGGCGCCGCGAGAGGGCGACGAGGTCATCGCGTTCTCCAAGATCCGCAAACTCACCGCCGAGCACATGGTCCGCTCCAAGGCCACGTCGGCGCACACCCTGATGGTGAAGGAGGTCGACTTCGAATCGGTCGAACGCGTGCGGCGCACCCACGGCGCCGCCTTCAAGGCCGCCGAGGGCTTCTCCCTCACCTACCTGCCCTTCATCGCGGTCGCTACGCTCGCGGCGCTTCGCGAGTTCCCCCACCTCAACTCCTCGGTGGGCGACGACGAACTGATCGTGCACCACACGCTCAACCTGGGCATCGCGGTCGACCTCGACGCCGAGGGGCTCGTCGTACCCGTCGTCAAGCGCGCCGACGCCTCAACGTGAGAGAGATGGCGCGCGACCATCCGCGAACTCGCGACGCGCGCGCGCACCAAGGCGCTCGGTGTCGATGACATGAGCGGGGGCACGTTCACCATCACGAACCCGGGGCCCTACGGCACGCTCATCACCGGTGCCGTCATCAACCAGCCCCAGGTCGCGATCCTCTCGACCGACGGCGTGACGCGCAAGCCCGTCGTCGTGACGGGCAGCGACGGAACGGAGGCGATCGCCATCCACTCCGTGGGACTCGTGGCACTGACCTTCGACCACCGAGCCATCGACGGCGCCTACGCTGCGCGCTTTCTGGCCCGGTTGGCCCAGTTACTGCAAGAGAGCTGACTGGGCGACGCGCCTGTGAGCATCGACCAAGTCATCGATAGGCTAGTGAAGGGTGACGACGCGAAGCCGGATCCTGGAATCAGCCGCGCTCGAAATCGAGCGCAACGGTCTCACGTTATTTCGCGTCAAGCGCGTCGCCTCCGAGGCCGACATCTCGGTCGCGTTGCTCTACAGCTACTTCACCGACCGCGAAGACCTTATCGCCGCCACCATCGTGTACCGCTTCGAACAGGTACTCCTCGGTCAGGCCGAAATCTTCACCACTCCCCTGCGCGACGTCAATTCAACGCGCGGAGTTGCGCGTGGCGCTCGACAAGATGATCGCCGACGCGCAGGACCCGGCGCGTGACGAACAACGGCTTCTGCGCATCGACAGCATCTCCTTCGCCCATCACAACCCCACCGCCTCCGAGGGGATCGCCAAGCAAAGGCCGAGGCCAGTGACAGTATCGTCCAGATCGTCCAACCACTCCAGGATAAGGGACTGCTCGCCGACGGCATGACCGCGGTCGCCTTCGCTCGCATCTGGTACGCCCTGTTCTTCGGTCAGATCGCCCTCGAGGGCGAACACGCCCTCTCGATCAATTCAGACGCGTGGCTCACCGCACTGCACGTTCTCGCCAACGCGGTCGTCGCCTAACGCAACGTCGTCGCTTCGCCCCTCGTCATATCGACGCCACCTAGTGCGCGGGACCGGTGGCCATTTCCTCGACGGCCCGGGCGGTATGCAGGCACTCGTCATTGAAATGTGTCCACGTACCAATGAGATACATCCGCCCGTTGGCTTCGTCTTCCATCGTGAGGTCGACCCGCTCGGGGTAGTGATGGCAGTGCGCACGAAACGCCCCTCGTCGGTACGTCGCGAGCAAGCGACCCAGCATCAGGTGTGACTGGTCGCACCATATCGAGACCCGATCCTGGGTCACGGACACCGCCACGTGACCTCCCAGGTCGATGCGGTCGCGATGGGCACTCTCTTGGGGCAACGGCCGTGGCGCGTGATTCGCGCCGATGGTGATGAAACTTTGGCCCAGTTCCTCGAACACGTGTAGTTCGTGTTCGAACGCTTCGGAATCGGCCGATCGAAACCACGCACAATGCGTGGGCACTTCGCCGGCAGCGACCAGGGCATCTCGCAATTTTTGCGCCATGGCCCGACACTACTTCCAAACACCTCTCAATCCTCGGGGGCGTTCACGGTGGCGCTGGCCGTCTCGAGCGCCAGCGACACAATCGCCGTGAGACCTCCGCCTGGGGTGTCTTCGAAGCGCAACTCCCCGCCGAGAACTTTGACGAATCCTCGCGCGACCAACAGGCTCAGGTCCTCGTCGGTGCTGGCGTCGAAGGACGGTTGCGGTGCCGCGGGCAATCGGCGCCGCGGGTCACGAGTGCCAGGTCCGCGGTCAATCACTAGCAACTCGATCTCTCCCGCGGTACGCCCCGCC
This sequence comes from uncultured Acidimicrobiaceae bacterium, assembly GCA_963734655.1. Lineage (GTDB taxonomy): Bacteria > Actinomycetota > Acidimicrobiia > Acidimicrobiales > RAAP-2 > RAAP-2. Next base: position 513,438 of record CAVTHY010000003.1, read on the forward strand.
GTGATACGGATCGGCTGATCCGGTGGACTGAAAGCGCAGGCGTTGGTCACCAAGTTGACGATCACCCGCTCGAGAAGGTCCGGGTCAGTGATGATCGAGGGCAGTTCCGCTAGCACGTCGACCTCAACGTGTCGCCCCTTCGCATCCAACGTGCCCAGGGCGTTGCTCACCAGGTCATCTAGGGACGCGCGCCAGTGTCGCGGGGCAATCATTTTCGCCTCGAGTCGACCCGAATCGAGGAGGTTGGTGACGAGGCGAGTGAGGTTATTCACCTCGCGCGAGATGTGCGACAATGATGCTCGCTGTTCGTCGGTAATCGGACGTGCGGCACGCAGGGACACGACATTCGCCTCGATGTTGGCCAGGGCCGGCTTTAGATCGTGCGCCACCGAGCGCAACAACCCGATGCGTAACGCGTCAGTCTCAGCTCGTGTACGCATCTCTTCGGCCTCGAGCATCAATTGCTGTGAATGCAGAGCTGCGGCGAGTCGTCCGGCGAAAGCGCTGATGAGTTGACGGTCCTGGTTGTCAAGCTCGACTGCGCTGAGTCGAAGCACGGTCCCCTCGTTCACCACAAAATCAACGGTGTCACTCGACGAGTCGGCGGGATCGCCACTGACCAGCTCGGGCACCATGTGGCCCTCGGTGGCCCTCATCAGTGCCACCATCGGTACTACGTAGACCGAACGCAGTGTGTCCAGCAAGGGCATCAGGTCCTCACGCGATGCAGTCACCGTGGCGACCGCCTCGGCGAGTAACTCAGCCTCGGCGCGCGCTCTGCGCGCGTCCTCCGTCCTCCGATGGAACTCATTCATCGCCAGACTGGCCCCGATGCCGAAGACGAGGAATGCCACGATCGCCACGGCGTCGTCGGGACGGGCCACCTGCAACGTGTGCAAGGGCGGCACGAAGAAGTAGTTCTCCAGTCCCGAGGCCCCTAGAGCCGCCACCACGCCGACGCTCACTCCTCCCCCGCCGGCCAGCGCCAGCACCGCAATGAAGTAGATAAGGAACACCGTCGACAGCGACACCCCCGAGCGCAAGTGGCTCATCACCAGGGTCAGCAGCGGGAGGAGGATGATCGTGAAGGACAAGTACCGTAAGGTTCGCGGCCAGGAGAACGAGGCCTTGCGTTGGCGCCGCGGCGTGCGCTCCGCACGTTCGCCAGTGACGGCGATGATGTGCACATCGAGGTCGCGAGCCTGACGCAACACCTTCTCGATCACCCCGCCGGGAAGATGCCAGGAACGCTTAGTACGACTCGAACCCAAGATGACCTGTGTGCCACGTTCGGCACGCGCGAAGGCCACTAGGGCGTTGGGAATATCCTCGTCGATGACCTCGTGGAAGGTCCCCTCGAATTCGGTCACGAGTTCGCGCGCCAGCGTGGTGTCCGAACTGCGGCTCCTCATGGCTCCCGAGTCGATCACGTGAATCGCCACGATCTCGGCGTGGTTGCGCGAGGCCATGCGCGCAGCGCGGCGCAACAGGACCTCATCAGCCTCATTGCCGGCCACCGCGACGATGAGCCGCTCACGAGTCTCCCAGGCACCGGTGATGCCGTGAGCTTCGAGGTAACTCTGCAGCGAGTCCTCGACCCGATCAGCCAACCACAGTAGTGAGAGTTCGCGTAGCGCGGTGAGATTGCCTGAACGGAAAAAATTCGACAGTGACGCGTCGATCTTGTCCGCCGGATAGATATTGCCGTGGGCCATACGGCGTCGAAGGGCCTCGGGGGTGATGTCCACGAGCTCGATCTGTTCAGCGCGACGCACCACGAAGTCGGGAACCGTCTCGCGTTGGACGATTCCGGTGATCTTCTCCACCACGTCGTTCACGGACTCGAGGTGTTGGATATTGACGGTCGTGATGACGTCGATACCCGCGTCGAGGAGATCATCGACGTCCTGCCAGCGCTTCTCGTGCAGGCTGCCGGGCGCGTTGGTGTGCGCCAGTTCATCCACCAGCACCACTTGCGGGCGCCGCGCGAGGATGGCCTCGAGGTCCATCTCCTCCAGGGTCGCTCCACGGTATTCGTAGTGCTTTCGTGGGATGAGCTCGATGTCGCGCAACTGCGACTCGGTGTGGGGACGGCGGTGGGTCTCGACGTAGCCGGCGACCACGTCGGCTCCGCGCTCGCGTCGACGCCAGCCCTCATCGAGCATCTTGTAGGTCTTGCCCACGCCCGGGGCGAGACCTAGGTAGACCCTCAGTTGTCCGCGCGACATGCTCCTATCCTTGCGCGTGGCGCTGGTCGTGCACCAGACCCGCCACCAGATTCACGAGCGCGACGGCGGCCACTCGGTCCTGGCGCGACACCGTCTCACCGGGTGTCGGGGTCAGCAGGAAGCGGCCGAGCGCCTCGCCGCGCCAGCGACAGTCAATCTCGGCCTGGGGACCGGGGATACCAATCTCGTGGGCAGGCCAAACCATCTTCACGTGGACGACACTGCCGTCGGCGAGGATCTGGGCGTGTGGTGGGCCACTCACGCCCACCTCGAAGTGGCACGACCTCAGGTGCAACATGTCGCAGAGGGACCGTGAAGCGGAAGCGATCACCTCCTCGACGGTCGTGGATCCAGCCATGGCCGACGCCGTGCCGGCCAGAACCATCACGTGGGCATTCTCGCTCACCGCGCGCTCGCGGTGACGTCGCGATCGAGCGGCCAACTCGGTGACGACGACACCGACGACCACGAGAGAGATTGTCGTCTCGAGGTCGGGACGATGACTGATGGTGAAGCGTTCGTAGGGGGGCGTTAAGAAGAAATCGAACCAGACGGCCGCGGAGACGGTGGCGACGTAGCCACCAAGTCGTCGCCCCCAAATCGCCAGACCCTCAATGAGTGCGACGAAGACCAGTGCCGCCCCCACGTTGGTGAACGACGCACGAAACGGAACGAAACTGGCCGCCACGCCTGGGGGAGCCAGAAGCGCGACGACCAGCGACCATCCAGCGCGATGCTCACGGACACTCTTAACTGTGTTCATCGTCACCCCAACTTCGCCAAAGCCTGATTGAGTTGGAGGACGTCGATGTAGCTCGCACCCAGGAACCCGAACTGGGGCCCATGGGTCTGGCTGTTGATCAACTTGGTGAGGGTCGCCGCGGGGAGACCGGTCGCCTTCGCGACCATCGGGATTTGAACCAAGGCGTCCTGGGGCGAGATGTCGGGGTCGTAACCACTACCCGACGTGGTCACCAGGTCGGGAGTGGGGTTGACGCCCATCGAGTGCCAATAGGCGACCAGCGCCTTGGTGTCGGCGAGCAGGACCTTCGAGTGTGGACCGAGGTTGGTAGCGCCGGATTCACCGTTGAAGCCGTTGGCCACCAGAGGATTGTCGCCTCCCGAAGTGTGCGTCGTGGCGTTCGCGGCGTAGGGGCCGAAATCGTCGGGTCGACCGTGAAAGAACTTCGGACTGGTCCAGTTCTGACCAATCAAGGTCGAGCCATTGGCGGTGATCGAACCGTTGGCCTGGTTCTTGAACAACAGTTGAGCGACGCCGGTGCCGGCGAAGGCGTAGACGAAGCCAAAGAACACCATGCAGATCAACGCGAAGGTGAAGGAACGACGAAGGTGGACGATCATGATGTCTCTCTTTAGTAGGCGTGCAACGCGACGAGCACGAGGTCGATGAGCTTGATGAAGATGAAGGGCACCACGACGCCGCCGACGCCGTAGATCCACACGTTCCGGCGAAGGATCGCCGAAGCGCTGGCGGCGCGGAACTTCACGCCGCGAAGCGCCAGAGGGATCAGCGCGATGATGACGAGGGCATTGAAGATCACCGCGGATAACACGGCGCTCTCGGGGCTGTGCAGGTGCATGATGTTGAGTGTGCCCAATTGGTGGTACTTGATCGCAAAGAGCGCCGGGATGATGGCGAAGTACTTGGCGACGTCGTTGGCAATCGAGAACGTGGTGAGCGAGCCACGCGTGATGAGAAGCTGCTTACCGATCTCGACGATGTCGATGAGCTTGGTCGGGTTCGAGTCGAGGTCAACCATGTTGCCCGCTTCCTTGGCCGCCGTGGTGCCGGTGTTCATTGCCACCCCGACGTCGGCCTGAGCCAGGGCCGGCGCGTCGTTGGTGCCGTCACCGGTCATCGCAACGAGCCTGCCGCCCTCCTGCTCCTGCTTGATCAGCGCCATCTTGGCCTCGGGGGTGGCCTCGGCGAGGAAGTCGTCGACGCCGGCCTCCTGGGCGATGGCCGCCGCGGTCAAGGGATTGTCACCCGTGATCATCACGGTGCGGATGCCCATTTTGCGCATCTCCTCGAACTTGACCTTGATACCCTGCTTGACCACGTCCTTGAGTTCAACGACACCGAGGATCTGGGCTCCGTCGGTTACCGTGAGAGGTGTCGAGCCTGCGCGCGAAACTCGTTCGACGATGGCGTCGAGGTCGGCGGGAACTGTCCCGCCCTGCTCGAGGACCCAACGCTTCACCGATTCGGCGGCGCCCTTGCGGATCTGGCGATTGTCCATGTCGAGACCGGACATACGGGTGGTCGCCGTGAAGGGGACGAAGATGTGACTCGCATCGAGCTGGCGCTCGCGGATACCGAAGTTCTCCTTGGCGAGCACGACGATCGAGCGCCCCTCGGGCGTCTCGTCGGCGAGCGACGCCAACTGGGCCACGTCGGCTACCTCTTGCTCACTATGTCCGGCAACCGGAAAGAAGTTCGCGGCCATGCGGTTGCCCAGCGTAATGGTGCCGGTCTTGTCAAGCAGAAGCACCTGCACGTCCCCAGCGGCTTCGACGGCACGACCGCTCATAGCGAGCACGTTACGTTGGACCAGGCGGTCCATGCCCGCGATGCCAATTGCGGAAAGTAGCGCCCCAATGGTCGTCGGGATCAGGCAAACGAGCAGCGACACCAACACGACCACCGAGACGGTGGCGCCCGCGTAGGCGGCGAAGGGTTGCAGGGTCACGACGACCGGGATGAAGACAATCGTGAGCACCGCCAGCAGAATCGTCAGGGCGATCTCGTTGGGGGTCTTTTGGCGATTTGCCCCTTCGACCAAACTGATCATTCGGTCAATGAAGGTCTGACCACGTTCGGCGGTGATGCGCACCACGATGCGGTCCGAGAGGACCTTGGTGCCACCGGTGACCGCCGAACGGTCGCCGCCGGATTCGCGGATGACCGGCGCCGATTCTCCGGTGATCGCCGACTCATCCACCGAGGCGATTCCCTCGATGATCTCACCGTCACTCGGGATGACGTCGCCGGCCTCACAGACGACGGTGTCGCCCTTGGTGAGATTGGCCGCGGGCACGAGTTCCTCGCGTCCGTCGGAAAGCAAGCGGCGAGCCTCGGTCTCCGATCGCATCTTGCGAAGCGTGTCGGCCTGAGCCTTGCCACGGCCCTCGGCCATGGCTTCGGCGAAGTTGGCGAACAGGACGGTGAGGATCAGCCAGATGGTGATCGACCAGGTGAAGGTGCCGGGGTGGGCGATCGCCTCGAGGAGGGTGATGATGGAGCCCACCAGTACCACGAACATGACCGGGTTCTTCACTTGGACGCGTGGGTCGAGCTTCTTGAATGAGTCGACGAAAGCCTGGCGACAGGATCTCACGATCGAAGAGACCGCGCGCCTGCGCGACACCGTGGGGCGCCGTGTCGCTGGTGGGAGGGGTGAGGACCTGAGACATTAGAAGAACCTTCCGTGACTGAGTTGTTCGACGATGGGGCCCAGCGAGATCGCCGGGAAGAACGTCAGGCCGCCGATGATGAGAACGACACCGATGGTCAGTCCGACGAACATGCCGTTGTCGGTGCGAAACGTGCCTAGGGATTCGGGGACCACGTTCTTCTGCGCCAGCGCGCCACCCAGGGCGAGGACCGGGATCATGATCGCGAAGCGACCAAGTAACATGTCGATTCCGCCGATGATGTTGTAGAAGGGCGTGTTACCCGTCAGCCCGCCGAAGGCGGAACCGTTGTTGTTGCCCTGTGAGGTCAAGGCGTAGAGAATCTCGGTGAACCCGTGGGGACCCGCGTTCAGTGGACCCGCCCTTCCGGCCGCGATCGAGACCGCGATGCCCGTCACGATCAACACCGTGATGGGCATGACCAGGGCCGCGAGCCCCGCGAGTTTCACCTCCCTGGCCTGTATTTTTTTGCCAAGATACTCCGGTGTCCTCCCGATCATCAGTCCGCCGATGAACACCGCGATGATGGCGAAGATCAACAGGGTGTAGAGCCCGCTACCGGTACCACCCGGGGTGACCTCGCCGAGCATCATGCCCGTCAGCAGTCCCATGCCGCCAATCGGGGTGAAGGAGTCGTAGGAGGAGTCGGCCGATCCCGTCGACGTCATCGTCGAGGCGATGGCGAAGAGGGCGCTGGACGTGTCGCCGAAGCGCACCTCCTTACCCTCGGTGTTGCCGACCGTCGAGTGAATGCCCGGCGGCCGCGACCGCCGGGTTGTTCTGGTGCTCGGCAAAGCTGGTGAAGCCCACCCACACACCGAAGAGCAGCACCATCACGCTGAGCAGCGCGACGCCGTGACGGACGCTGCCGACCATCTTGCCGAAGGTGTAAGTCAGGGCGAAGGGAATGGCCAGAAGCAAGTAGATCGAGAGGAAGTTCGTGAGACCCGTCGGATTCTCGAATGTCGTCGCCGAGTTGGCGTTCAAGAAGCCGCCGCCGTTCGTCCCGAGTTGCTTGATCGCCTCCATGAAGGCGATCGGCCCGCGCGCCATCGTCTGGGTCACCTGATTGAGCACGTCGTGGATCGTCGCGGTACCGGCCAGGGTCATGACCGCACCCTCGCCCACGAAGATGATGCCCGAAGATGAAGGCGATGGGCAAGAGGACGTAGAAGAGGCAGCGCGTCATGTCGACCCAGAAGTTGCCCACCGTCGAAGAGCTCTTTCGGGAAAACCCCCGAACGAGGACGATGGCGGCGACGATGCCCACGGCGGGCGTCACGAACTGCTGGACCATCAGAGCACCTATCTGACTGAAGTACGACATGGTGGTCTCGCCGCCGTAGTTCTGCCAGTTGGTGTTGGTGAGGAAGGAGGAGGCGGTGTTGAAGCTGAGCGCCGGACCTACCGCCCCGAGGTGCTGAGGATTGAGCGGCAGCGACCCCTGGATTCGCAAGATCACGTAGGTGAAGAGGAACGACACGCCTGAGAAGATGATCAGTGCTCCGGCGTACCGCTTCCAAGTCTGCTCCTGTTCGGGGCTGGTGCCGAGTAAGCGGTAGATGGGCCGTTCGACGAAACCAAAGAAATGCACGCGGCCGTCGAAGACCGCGGCCATGTATGAGCCGAGATAGCGCCAGGTGAGACCCAGCGTGACGACGAGGGCTAGGAGGGTAAAGAAGAATCCCATCAGAATTTCTCCGGTTTGAACATTGCGTAGCCGATGTAGATGAACATCAGCACCGCCACGGCGAGTAGAAGGTCTTGGGTCAGGTTCATGTGCGCTCCAGTGCCCAAACGAGTCCGAGCATCGCCGCAACGAACCCGACGATCCCCAGTAGTGAGTAGATATCTGCCATGGATCCAGTCTCGCGAGACGGGTCTTAAGAGAATCTTCAATGGTCGTCGCCGGCCTTAATTATTTCTTAACGGCGTTGCCAACCCAACTACCCGCCCAGTTCTCTCTACACTGGGCTCACGTGGCGAGAGGGGCGAAGCAGATGCGTGACGATCGCCCTGATGCATCTCGGCGAAACCCCGTCAGCCTGATCCTTTCGCGGCTTCGGAGCGTGTCGCAGTGGGACGACGGGCGCATGCGTCGTCGTGCCGCTGGACTTGCGGTCGGCATCGGGAGCGTGGTGGTCTTCGCGGCGATCACGTTGACGATGCGCGCCCACGTCAACGTCTCCACCATCACTTTGATATTCATCATTCCCGCGATCACCGCCGAGGTCGTCGGTGGCGTCCTCGCCGGCTTCTCGACCGTCGCCGTCAGCGCTCTGACCCTCGACTTCTACTTCATCCCGCCCTACGGCACCTTGTCGATCGGCTCGGCACAGAACTGGGTGGGACTGGGGGTCTACCTAGTGGTGGTGGGGCTAGTGGCGGTCGTCGTGTCGCGCTTTCGCACCGCCCAAGGCAAAGCCGAACGCAACGCCCTCAACATGCGTCGTGTCTACGAACTGAGCGAACTCCTGGTCCAGGACAGTTCCGAAGGGGAGCTCCTCGTCTCAATCGTGCGTGCGGTGCAGAACGTCTTCGACATTGAATCGGTGGCGCTCTTCGTTCTCGAGAAGGAACATCTCAAATTGGCGGCTTCGGTCGGACCCGAACTCTCCGTTGATGAACTCAGCCCACTCGACCCTCAACCTGGCCGCCCCGTCCGTATGTCCACCGCGCTCGGCTCGATGAGCGAGTTGCGCACCGTCTCGTTGGCGGCGTCGGGTCGTCCCATTGGCGTGTTGGTATTGAAGGGAGCGCGTTTCTCCGTCGACGACCGTGAGATGCTTGTCACTTTCGCCAACGACGCGGCTTTCGCCATCGAGCGGGCCCAGCTTCGCGAACGGGCGTTGCGCACCACCTTGCTCGAAGAGGTCGACCGGCTACGCCACGCTCTGATGGGTGCGGTCTCGCACGACCTTCGCACTCCGCTCGCCACCATCAAGTTGGCTTCCTCGACCCTGGTGGCACGCGCGCGCCAACTCACGCCAGAGGACGCTCACGAACTGCACGAACTGATCGAGATCGAGTCGGACCGACTGACCCGTCTCGTCTCAAACCTCCTCGACATGACCCGTATCGAGGCCGGCGTCTTCGAGGTACACCGTGCTGCCTGCGACGTGCACACCCTCATTGAGGAGTCCGTCTCGGTGGTGGGACTCGGGTTGCGCACCGGTCACCTGGCCATCGACGCACCTGTGGGCCTACCCGCGGTCGAACATCGACCAATTACTCATCACCCAGGTACTCGTGAATCTGCTCGACAACGCACTGCGCCACTCCCCCGACGACGGACAGATCACGATCGCCGCGCGCCGTGATGGCGCACGCGTCAACGTAAGCGTGGACGACGAGGGTCCCGGCGTCGCCCCCGGCGATCGGGACGCCATCTTCGACCGATTCGTCAAATTCGATACGGGTGGGCGCGCGGGGCTCGGGCTCACGATCGCCAAAACCTTCATCGAAGCCCACCACGAGCACATATGGTGCGAGGAAGCGCCGGGTGGTGGTGCACGGTTCGTGTTCTCGCTGCCAGCGATGGACGAAAAGCAGGAGGCACGCTGAGATGGCCAAGGTACTCGTCATCGACGACGACCGGTCCCTGTTGCGCGCCCTGCGCCTTGGTCTTCAATCCGAGGGGCACGAGGTGAGCACCGCCATGACTGGGGAGAGTGGGCTGAGCCAGACGGCCATCACGCAGCCCGACGTCGTGGTGCTCGACATCGGACTGCCCGATATGGACGGACTCGAAGTCTGTAAGCGGATCCGCGAGTGGAGCGACGTGCCCATCATCATCCTCTCAGCCACCGGCACCGAGAACCGTAAGGTGGCCGCGCTCGACGGTGGTGCGAATGACTACGTGACCAAACCCTTCTCGATGGCCGAGCTCGAGGCCCGCATCCGCGTGGTGGTGCGCAATCGCATCCCCGAAACGGAGGCCAGCGACGGTCCACTCCTCGTGCGCGGCGATCTCGAACTCGACCTCGTGCACCACGAGGCGACCTGGTCGGGTCAACACGTGGCCCTTACGGGCAAGGAATTCGAGGTCCTGTCTTTCCTCGCGCGCCACGCGGGTCGCACTTGTACCCACCAGATGATCCTCGGGGCGGTCTGGGGAGTCGGTTACGGCCAAGAGGCCCAATACGTGCACGCCTACGTCCACCGACTTCGTCACAAACTCAATGACGAGAATGGTGACTTAATTCGTTCGGTGCCTGGCGTAGGCTATCTTCTCGCCTCGGACTAGCTGCGATCAGAAGGGCAGTTGTGGAGCGTCGGCCAGTGACTGCCCGATGATACGACCACCCTTCTTCGCCGTTAAGGGAAAGATCATTTCTGTGCGAAACGACCTGCTCTTGGCCTCGCCATTTCTGCCGCCGCGAACCTCGACCCATTGCTCATTCGTCTGAGTATTGGTGACGTGCGCTACGAAGACCCATGATTGACGCCGCTCCTTCACCCCGTCAACGGCCACAGCGTCACCAGTGGTAAGTCCAGCCCATTTGGTCGATCGCGCCAAGTGTCCCTGATGAGTGACCACCGCGCGTTTTCTCACGCCTACTTTCTACTCGACGCACATGACACCGAGACTTCCCTTGTGAGTGAACATTCATTCAGAACGGTGGCGTCGGGCGAGTTAACCCCGTTCGAGTCGCCCACGACACGCGATACGTCGTGGATGCAACCGCTAACGCAGACGCCAGGGACACCAATGCCGCCAGAATGATCACACTCGATGGTGCCCCTGCACCAATCTCCACCGCCCGGACGGGCGAATGCTCACCTTTAGTTCTCGCCGCTCACTAAGAACTGTCTGGACCGCGATTGTTCACGTACCCAAGCCTCGAAACACTCGTCTCGCTAAGGAGTTGGGGATGCTGGGAAGAAATTGAAGGGAACGTGCCGCACGGCGAAGTGGCCCACCGCGACCGTCGCGACGAGCTCGTTGCGGCGTAGTGACACGGTCCCTATCCTCGGGCGTGTCAGACCCGTCGCCTACGTTGAACTCATGACTTTCGAACAACCGCTCCCGAGATCGCTCTCTCCCTCACGTCTGGCGGATTTCCAGACGTGTCCGAGGCGCTACCAGCACGCTTCGGTGGAGCGAATCGCCCAACCGGCTACTTACGCCACGGCCAAGGGTCGATTTGTGCACTACATCTTTGAGCACCTGTTCAAACTCGAGGCCACCGAGAGGACCATCACCGCGGCGCGGAGCTTCGTACCCGCGGCGCGGGAGGCCATCCTCACTCCCGACGTGTGCGAGGAAATCGCCCTCGACGAAGCCACCGAGGCGAGACTTCTCGTAGAGACCGACACGATAATTGAGCGCTACTTCACCATGGAGGATCCGCGTACCATCACGAGTGAAGGCATCGAACTACGCGTCGGAGTCACCATCGACGACACCCCGCTCTTTGGCATCCTCGACCGCCTCGACCGCGATGAAGAGGGCAACCTCGTGATCGTCGACTACAAGACCGGGTCATTGCCCAATCGCAACTACGACTCGCAGACATTCGCCAATGCCGAACTCTACGCCGTGCTGTGCGAGGAGAAGCTCCACGAGCGCCCGACCAAGATCCGACTGCTTTACGTGAGTCAGGGTGAAACAATCGAAAGAACGGTGACGGAAGTGGTCATCAAGGCTCGTGCGTCGGCGGCGACTTCAGCGTGGAAGAAGATTCGAAGTTACTACGACGACGGTTACTTCCCCGCCACCCCGTCGAAGAACGCGTGTCGCTTCTGTTCGTTTTACGAGCGTTGTCGGGACGCGGGTGTACCAGTTGCGCCGCGCTAGTCCATAGTCTGTATCGGTGACTTCTTTCGGACTCAGTTACGACTATCGTTGTCCCTTCGCCAAAAATATCCACTTACACGTACTCGCCGCCCTGGGCGTCGGCGCCGACTTCGATGTGGAATTCATCCCCTGGACCATGAGCCAGGGACATCGCGCACCAGGCGCAGTTGACGTCTGGGACGACCCGCAACACGATCAGGCCTTGTTGGCTCTCGCGGTGAGCGTCTCGGTCCGCGACCAACAACCCGAACACTTCCTTGCCGCACACGAGACTCTGTTCCGTGCCCGTCATGAACGCGCCATCCGCCTGGTCAGCCTGTCCGAGGCGGAAGGTGTCCTTCTTCCCCTAGGAGTTGACATGGAGAAGGTGACGACGGATGTCGCGTCGCGGCGTCCCCACCGAGTGATCGCCGAAAATTATCACGCCATGCAGGCCTACGAGGCTTTTGGCGTACCGACGTTCGTAGTCAACTCCGACGCCACCTTCGTGCGATTCATGAAGCCACCCAACGGCGATGGTCAGGCCTCGGTCCAGATCATCGAGTCACTATTAACCCTGATGGCCGGCCAGCCCGATCTCAATGAGTTCAAGCACACCCGAGTCCCTCACTGACCGCGCCTAGACGAGGCGCAGTACCAACTCAACCAGACACGCCGCGCCCAGCACCAGAGCCGGCGCCGCCCCCGTGATTCCGTCGCCTTTGCGCAGGTGAACTACAACCGCGGCGACCATCGTCACCAGCAATCCGGCGGCGGCGGCCTCGTTCAAGAGCGCCAGGAACGTTCCCTTCTTGGCTGCGAGCCCGATCAACACACCGAGGGCCCCCAGGATTTCGAGTAGCCCCACCAACTGAAACGTCCTCTTCGTGAAGCCCAGGTGTCCGGCGGCCTTCGACGCCACGGTGTTGAAGATGATCCTCTGAGCCCCCGTCGTCGCGAACGCGAGGAACACGATGATCGAAAGGATGCTGGCAACTGCTCTCATGTGTACTCCTTGTAGACCCGACAACTGTACTGGAGGTCGCCACTCCCCTGACGACGTCGTCGACGCGGAGCTCCGTTGGTAACCTTGGTACGTGCCGGGACAACCACCACCCGTTTCGCGAGTGGGCGTAGTGGGGGGCGGTCAGTTGGCCCGGATGATGGGCGACGAGGCCCACGCAACGAACGTCGAATTGACCGTGCTCGCCGTTTCGTCCGAAGATTGCGCGGTGGGGCGAATCGACCACGTCATCCTGGGTGGCGCTGACGACGAAGTCGCCCTTCGCGAATTGAGTCAGGCGAGTGACGTACTCACCTTCGATCACGAGCTCGTCGACCTTGAAGTGCTCGCGGACCTCGCGGCCCAGGGCGTGATCATGCGACCCAGCCATACCGCCCTTCGCTACTCGGTGGATAAGGCGTACCAGCGTGAGCAGTTCGGTGTCGCGGGATTACCCCTCCCCTTCTTCGCAGTGCTACACGACGTGAGCGACCTCGTCACGCTGGAAGGCTGGACCAGTCACCATGGTGCTGCGCCGGTGCTCAAGGCAGCGCGCGGTGGCTACGACGGGCGTGGCGTGCTCTTTCCCCACGACGACGACGAGGCGCAACGCCACGCACGAGAACTTCTCTCGTCGGGCGACGTGGTCGCGGAGGAGCGCGTGACGCTACTCAGCGAGGTAGCCCAATTGGTGGTGCGATCAGTGCGGGGCCAGATCGAGACGTACCCGCTGGTCACGACGGTTCAGACCAACGGCATGTGCTCAGAAGTTCGTTATCCCGCGGACCTTGCGGCGAACCTGCACACTCGCGCTGCCCAGATGGGTCGTGATATCGCCGAACTCATCGGTCTCGTGGGGGTCATGGCGGTCGAGTACTTCGTGACCCCGCGAGGTCTACTGATCAACGAGTTGGCTCTGCGACCGCACAACTCGGGACACTGGACCATCGAGGGTTGTGCGACGAGTCAATTCGCCAATCATCTTCGCGCCGTGTCGGGTCAAGAACTCGGTCCGGCCACCCCCCTGGTGGCGGCGGCGGTCATGGTCAACGTGGTCGGCGCCGAGACTCCCGGTTCGCTCGACGCAGCGCGACAGGTCCCCGGAGTGCACGTGCACGACTACGGAAAATCCTGGCGTCCGGGACGCAAGTTAGGCCACGTGACAGTACTCGGCGATGACGTCGAGGACCTGCACGTGAAAGCATGGCAGAGTGCCCGTGCCTACGGGACAACTACCCAGGAGGCGTGATGGATCCACTAGTTGGCATCGTGATGGGCAGCGACAGCGACCTCGAAGTCATGCAGAGCGCGCGAACGATCCTCGAACGCTTCGAGATTGGACACGAGATCCACGTCGTCTCGGCCCACCGCACTCCCGAGAGAATGATCGCCTACGGCGCCCAAGCACAGGGCCGCGGTCTGCGGGTCATCATCGCCGGGGCCGGTGGCGCCGCACACTTGCCCGGGATGCTGGCCGCAGTCACCACGTTGCCAGTGATTGGCGTACCGGTCGCGCTGGCGCGCTTGGACGGCCTCGATTCGCTCCTCTCCATCGTGCAGATGCCGCGCGGCGTGCCCGTGGCGACCGTGGCAATCAACGGGGCGCTCAACGCAGGACTGCTCGCCGCGCGCATCTTGGCGATCTCGGACACTCGAATCAGCGAGCAACTCGACGCTTACCGCGAGGAAATTGCCCACGACGCCGCCGAGCAGGACCGAACACTCCCCAGGAAATAAGGTGATTTCTTAAGAAGGGGCAGCGTCTTCGGGGTGCAACGACCTCGTGATTGCCAATAGTCTGAGATAACACCAAGGAGGCCCTCGTGGGTATTGCCAAGCGTATTTCTTCCATCTTCCAGGCCAAGTCCAACGCCGCCCTCGACAAGCTCGAAGATCCGCGTCAGACCCTGGACCTTTCGTACGAGCAGCAACTGGAGAACCTCACCAAGGTCAAGCGAGCCGTCGCCGACGTCGCCACCGCGCGCAAGCGCGTCGAGATTCAGGCTGAACAACTCAAGTCCCAGGGTGACAAGTTGGCCGACCAGGCCAAGCAGGCACTCGCACAAGGCAACGAACCCTTGGCGCGCGAGGCCTTGACCCGCCGTGAAGCCATTGCCACGCAACTGAAGGACCTCGACTCCCAGCACGCCACCATCGTCGAACAAGAGGACAAGCTCACCGCGACCGCCCAGAAACTCCAAACCGAAGTCGAGGCGTTTCGAACGAAGAAAGAGACCATCAAGGCCACCTACACCGCTGCGGAGGCCTCGGCGCACGTCTCTGAGGCGGTGAGCGGCATCTCGACGTCGATGAACGACGCCGGAGCCGCCATGCAGCGCGCCCAGGACAAGGTGGCCCAGATGCAGGCCCGCAGCGGTGCCCTCGACGAATTGCTGGCCTCGGGGGCGCTGACTGACCTCACGGCGAGTCCCGGCGACGATATCCAGGCGCAACTGGACAAGGCCGGCGGCGGCTCCAATGTCGACGTCCAACTCGCCGCCCTCAAGGCCCAGATGTCGGCTGGCGATTCCCAGTCGAGTCTGCCGCCGAGTTCGGCCGAGGGGGCCTGAGATGGCGAAGTCCAAGATTGAGACCGACCACGGCTTGAACGTGCGAATGTTCATCACGGGCTTGGCGCTCGTGGTGCTCTACCTCATCATCACCACCCTGTTGATCTACGTGGGCCTGGGCTACGGCTTCGTGATCGTGATCGTGGCGGGATTGATCTTCTCGCAGTACTACTTCTCGGACAAGATCGCGATGTTCTCCATGCACGCGCACGAAGTGACGCCGGCCCAGGAGCCCAAACTCCACGAGATCGTCGACCGCCTGTGCCTGCTGGCCAACATGCCCAAGCCGCGCGTGGGCGTCGCGGAGATGGACATTCCCAACGCCTTCGCTACTGGTCGCAGCCCGAGTCACGCAGTCATATGCGCCACTCGTGGCATTATGAACCGACTGAGTGACGAAGAGCTCGAGGCGGTGTTGGCGCACGAACTGAGCCACGTCGCGCACCGTGACGTGGCGATCATGACGATCGCGTCCGGCGTGGGCATGCTGGCTGGTCTCGTCTCGCGCATGGCGATGTGGGGCGCCATGCTCGGCGGTGGAGGAGGCGGACGTGGCGGCAACAACAACGACAACGCCGCGCTGGTGGAAATGGTGACGTGGCTCGTGTCGATCGTCATCTACGTGGTGGCCTACATGTTGACGATGGCCCTCTCTCGTTACCGCGAACTCTCGGCCGACCGTTCGGGTGCAATATTGATCGGCAAGCCCAGCGTGCTGGCGAGTGCCCTCGTGCACATCACGGGGGACATGGGCCGCATCCCGCGCACCGACCTGCGCAAGGCCGAAACGATGAACGCCTTCTTCTTCGTTCCCGCGCTCGCCGGCGGCACGGCCGCATCCCTGTTCTCCACCCACCCCTCCCTCGAGACGCGCCTGGCGGCTTTGAACAAGCTCGAGCGGGAGCTCAACGGCTAGTGGGTCTGCGCGACGCGCTCTTCGGGCGCACCAAACAAGTGGCTCCCCAGCTCGACAACATCTTCGCGCTGCCCACAGCGGCCTTGACCTTACAGAGCGAATTGGACCTGGTGACCTCGGGCCAAGCGGGCCTCTGCTTCAAGGCGGGCAGTGGTGAATCATCGCTCCTGACTGACGCCGACATCATGGAACTGCTCAATTTCGACGCGGAGAAGGACTCGGTATCACTGAGCACCGACGACTTGGGTTTCAAATGGCTGGTGATCAAAGACCCCACCATCGATGGACTCGTGACCAAAATCCACGCCGCAAATACCTCGATGGTCGAGCACGAACTCGGTCCGCGCCTCTTGTGTGCGGTATTCGGCTTCGTGCCCCAGACCCCGCCCGGCGAGGGCGCGGTGCGTCTGGTCTACCTGCTCAAGCAAGGAACCTTCTACCCCTTCGCCCCCACCGGGCCCAATCAACGCGACAACGAGCTCGAGTTGCGAGTGAAATCCTTTCTCGGCACGGATCTCGTGATGGAGCAGGATTTGTCGCGTTGGATGGCGCTGTGGAATCTGCCGGTCGCGTGAATCAACCCTGAGCGGACGCCACCTGGCGCGCGAGGACTTGTGCGTGGAACCAGATGTTGATGCCACCTTCGTGCACCGGCGGGCCCATGGCCGCGACGAAGAGGGCCTGCACCGGCGCGGCGTGATCGGCGCTCGGGTCCAAGATGACAGTGCCCACGTTGTTGAGATAAAGGAATTCGCGCATGCGCACGATGAGCGCTTCATCGTAAGTGGGAAGTCGCGTGTTGGCGCCGGAGTAGTGCGAGATGAATTGCGTTACCGCGACGGGTCGCGTCGCCGCGGGTTGACCGGTCACGTGACCGCGAGGGGTCGGAATGATGGCCTCACCACCAATCATTTTCCAGCGCAAGTCGGTGATGATCTGCCAGTACATCGACGCGGTGTGGGGCGACGCACTGAGGGGGAAGGGAAGGACCACGCTGCCCTCGGGAATCTGCAGCGCCTCACTGGAAGTGAAGAACGTGGGCACACGGGGCATGGGCGACGTGCCGATGCGCAGGCGGGGTACGTAGACCGCGACCGATGCGAGGGTCAGAAGGCTGAGTGTCGACATTGATGGTGCGTCGACGGTCGCGGTGTCGCGAGGGAGGCGCCTCGCGCGCCCACGCGATCCACCGCGCTACTCCCAGGGTGACGAGCAGCGCCACTAGGAATGACGCGAATAACGCGAAACGATTGGGCAGTACCGCCTTGAGCAGAGGAAGTTGCGCCAGCGCCGTCCAGGGAAGCGGGATGTGTATGGTGTGGTTGGCCACCATGAGCCAGCGGCCCATGGAGAGGATCTCGGTGACGACGAGTACTGCGGCAATGTAGAGGACCCATCGCTGGCGACGCATGGTCCACACGATCACCCCCAAGGCGACGAGGAGTGGCGCGCCGAGATAACTGCCGTTCTCGGCGAGGTCGGAACCCATGAATTGATCCCCCAAACTCGTGAGGAACGACGGGTGCAACGCCTGGAAGCGATTGGGCACGAAAGTGCCCAACACGTCAAGTTTGAGGGTGCTGTGCGTCGTGCCGTGCGTGGCTCCGCGGATGGCCTGAGGTCCAAAGATCTGGAAGTACACCGGGTACGCGAGCACCACGATCGTCACACTCACCGCATAGAGCGCCGCTCGTCCGATGTAGTGCAGACGCGTCGCGTCGAGATATCGCCGCCGAGCCACGGCCAAGATCACCAGGGCGAAGAATCCCACGATCAATACGTCGGCCGCCACCTCTTGGGAAACGAAGAACTGGGCGATGATCAGAGCGGCCAGGAGCAATCCCCACTTGCGCGCACTGTCGTCTTGAGTGACACAGATCCTAAAGAGTGCATAGAAGATCAGGGGTGGCAATGGAACGAAGATCAAGAAGAGATGGCCATAGCCCTGTCCGATCATGTAGGGCGAGAATCCGTAGAGCGCGCCGCCCGCGAAGGCGCCCACGTTCGAACCGCTGAGGCGACGGACGACGTAAAAACACGCGAAGGCCGAGATCGGAAACGACACCCACATGAGCAGGTTGTAACTCGACACCGGCCCGAAGAGCCAGGTCACGGGTGCGACCAGTATCGCGAGACCCGGCATGACGGTGTTGGACGCCAAGTTGGCGCCCGTGGGATAGTCCATCCAGTTGGTGAACATCGGATTGTGACCGTGCAGAATCGCCCAGGGAGTCCATTTGAGGAACCACACCTCCTGCATCACGTCCCCGCAAGGGCAGCCGACCACCGAGTGCGTCGCACCAGGAACCTGGGGCCAGTAGACGCTGAGCGAGACGAGCACGAAAACGCCCAGGGCGATCCAGGCGAAACGCGCGAACGCCAGCGATTCGATTCTTTCCAACAGTATGCGAGGGCGCCAGTGGGGAGGCGCGGTGGCGTCCCCGTGATTCTGGTCGTCCGCTATCTCCACAATCAACTGCCTCAGCCCCCAGTGCCCACGCGCGTTTTCGGTGCCGAGGACCACGCGCTGACCTCGGGCAACTGTAGCAACCACCGCAGCGAGCTCGTCAATTTGATCATTGGCCGGTCGAGATGCGACGGGCCCCAGGGCGGCCGAAAGGATCGAGGACCGAAATGCCACCGTGTAACCTGAAAATGCGCAGTTGGTGGTGCGGCAGGCGAATTCACCTCGGACGACAGCCCGTGGATTCGTTGCGAAGCCGCCGAGCCAACGGCGCCGCCGCAGCCGCGGTGCACATCCGCATCACCCCGTCAGCACAGCGATCCACTGGCGGGAACCACATTGGAGGCACCTCATGTCCGTAGACGAGTCAATCTCGGGAGTCAACACTTCCTTCGGATTGCCCATTGCGGGCCGCGGTCCCAAGTCGATCATCAAGCGCATGACCGCCAAGCTCATCTGGCCCTTCTTGCGCCATCAGGTCGACGTCAACCACGTTCTCATCGCCGAGGTCCGCGACCTCCAAGCCAAGCAGGCAGTGCTACTGGCCGTGGTCGAACAACAGCTCTCCCCGACCGGCCACGCCACCGTCGCAATCGGCCAGTTGGGGAGTCAACTGGACTTCGTGGAAGACGGCTTGCACAATGTCGAAAACGCCCTCCACATCCTTGAGGGTCAGTACACGTCCGTCGTGCTGCAGCGGGAGAGCCACCTCGCCGACGTCCAGACGCACGTAACGAAGCGCACCCAGCAACTTGAGAACCAGATCGACCTCAGCCATCGTCAATTGTTGGCGCGTTTCTACGACGGATTCGGCGCCCTGCAGCGCGACGTCACCGACATCGTCGGCCAGTTCGCCGACCTGTCCGCCCTCGTCGAGCGAATATCGAGGCGCGCGCCAATGTCGAGTTGGACGTCGAGCGTACGTCGAGATCGCTGGCGTCTGCTGGCGCGCATGGCCGAAGTCGACCACTTCTTGACCGAGGTCAAGCGCTCCTACCCCGAACTGGCCAAACCCGAGAAACTCGTCAAACTCTCCACCGGCTTCGACGCCGTCGTCGCGCGCGCACGCGTTGCGCTTTCGCGGGTCCTTTGACGAGGTCAAGGATCGCGTCAGTATCTACGTGCCCGAACTCAAATCCATCGCCGAACTCGGTCCGGTGCTCGACGTGGGCTGCGGTGGCGGGGAACTGCTCGACAGTTCTCAAGGAGAACGACATCGAGGCCTACGGCATCGAGATACTCGACTCGGCCGTCGAGGAGTGCGTGGCGGCCGGACTCGACGCGAGGGTCGACGACGCCCTGCACCACTTGGCCTCGGTGCCCAAGGCATCGCTTGGCGCGGTGACGGCTATCCACGTGGTCGAACACCTCGGCATGGACACTCTCATTGAGATGATCGACCTCTCGCTGCGAGCCCTCAAGCCCGGCGGGATGATCATCTTCGAGACGCCGAACCCGGCCAACGTCATGGTGGGGGCCGACAGCTTCTACATCGATCCCACGCACGACCACCCGATTCCCAGCGCGTTGCTCGAATTCCTGGTGTCCATCCGAGGTTTCACCGACGCCCAGGTCGTACCGCTCAAGCGCGCACCCAATCTCTTCACCAACGTCATGCCCGACCGAGGGAGTCTGGGCCAACGACGTCTCGCGTGTCGCCCAGCACGTCGCCAACGTATTCCTCGGGGCCGAGGATTACGCCGTGGTCGCGCGACGAGCGGTCTAGTGATGCGCGTCGCCGTCTGGACGCCGCTGCCACCCGAACCCTCCGGCATCGCCGACTACAACGCGCAGCTTCTCGCGTACATGGCGCGAGACCCTCGGGTCGAGTTGACCGCCATCGTCCGCGACGAGGTGGTTGAGACCGCGCGTGCACCCCGCGGTGTCAGCCCTGTGCGCCGCCAGCGACTACTCGGCGGGTGATTACGACATCGACCTCTACCACCTCGGAAACAACCCGACCTTCCATAGCTACATGTTCCAGCCCCTCCTGCACCGCCCGGGCGTCGTGGTCCTGCACGACCCGGCCATCGCCGACTTCGTCGAAGTGTTGTTCGGTGGGCGCATGGCGTCGGATCTTCGAAGTCGAGGTCGCTTACAACTTGGGCAGTCTCGGAGCGCGACGATCGGAGTGGCGGGCGGCCATCGTCTCTGGGACCGCACCGAACTCTTGATGTCGCGACGCGTCGTCGAATCGAGCATCATCACCCTCGTGCACAGCGCGTGGGCCGCGCGCTACCTGTGCGAGCGTTTCGGCGCCACCAACGTGCACGAAGTGCCTTTCGCCGTTCAGATCGATTCCGGGCGCCTGCACTCGCGCTCCGGGCGCCGACCCTCACTTTTGGCGTCTTTGGCAACATCAGTTTCCACAAGCGCGTGCCCGAGGTGGTGCACGCGTTCTCGGAGGCCCGCCGCCAGGGGCTCGACGCCGATCTCATCGTTGCCGGACGACGTGACAGTCGCCGAGGCCGAGGCCCGAGTTCGAGAACTCATCGATGAGTCCGATTTCGCCGACGCGGTGGTCTTCGCCGTCGACGTGGATCAATCCGATTTTCGCACCTTCCAGGAGGAGTGCGACGTAATCATCGGGCTGCGCTGGCCGACCGCGGGTGAGACCAGTGCGTCGTTACTGGAGTGCTTCGCCCTCGCCAAGTCGGCCATTGTCTCTGACGTCCCCCAGATGAGCCAGTTCAACGATGAATACTGCGTCAAGCGTGAGCACGGACCCGGACAAAGAACACGATGAGCTCGTGGCCGCCATGCTGGCGGTGGGCGACGACGTCGAGGCCGCCCGGGCCGCGGGCCGACACGCCCTCGCCTACGTCAGTGAGAAGTGTCGCATCGAAGACGTCGCTGCGACGTACCTCGATCAGCTGCGACGAGCTGCTGGACTCGCCACGCACCGCGGCGGACGTCGCAGGGCGAACCTCGGCCGCTGGGCATCAACGCCATCGCCTCGTGGGCCGGCGCCACCGGTCTGGCCGAAGCCGGGCGCCGCGCGGCCGTCGCCCTACTCAACGAGGGTGTCGCGATGGCCATCGAAGACGTCAATCTCTGGGCCAAGGTCGACCAGAGCCGCGTGCCCGACCAGATCGCGGCGCTCCCCCAAGGCCACCCTTACCCCATCGGCCTCTCGTTCCTCAATATCAACGAATTCCACGTCGTCAAGGGCTGGCAGCTTGCGCGGTCACGGCACGCCCTACCTCATTGCGATGTGGTACTGGGAACTGCCCGCCCTGCCCGAGGACATGGTCAAGGAGATCGATCGCGTCGACGAGATCTGGGTGGCCAGCGAGTTCGTGCGCGACGTCTTCCTGCGCTACACCACCAAGCCCATCACGTGATGCCCGCCGTCGTGGAGCCCGAGGCGGACGAGTCGTTGACCCGCTCGAGACCTCGGCCTGCCGCGAGGACGCCGTGCTCTTCCTGGTGACCTTCGACGCGAATTCCACCATCGCGCGTAAGAACCCCTACGGCGCCATCAAGGCCTTCGAGGAGGCCTTCGGGGTCGGGCGCACCGACGTGGTGCTCGTGGTCAAGGTGATCAATCTCTCGAGTTATCCGGTCGTCCAGCGCGACCTGCGCCAGCACATGGCGCGACTCGGAGGAATCCTGATCGAGACCAACATGGCCTCGGGCGAGATCGCGGCCCTCATCACTCACTGCGACGTCTACGTCTCGATGCACCGCTCCGAGGGTTTCGGTCTCGGTCTCGCCGAGGCCATGTACTTCGGACATCCCGGTGATCGCGACGGGTAACTCGGGCAACATGGATTTCATGAGTGCCGCCAACAGCTGTCTGGTGGGCTATCACTCCATGGTCGTGCACCGCAACGAACTCAGCGACAACCCCACTGCCATGATGCTCTACCAGCCCGGCAACCTCTGGGTCGACCCCGACGTGCACCAAGCCGCGCGCCTGATGCGCTGGCTGTTCGAGAATCCCGACGGAGCGGACGCGCATCGGTGCGCGCGCGTCGCGGACATCAGGGCCCGCTATAGCCTCGCGGCCGCTGGACGCGCGATGCGACGCACGTCTCGTGGAAGTGTCGAACCATCTCGAGCGGACGCCACTTGCAGCTCGACGGCGAAGGTGCTGGTCTCGTAGCGCTTAGGGGTGGGTCATGTCCTCGGGCACGATCGCCGCGTCGAACTCCTGCGTCCGTGAGATAACCCAGCGCCAGGACCGACTCGCGCAGCGTGAGGCGTTCCTTGTGGGCCTTCTTGGCGACCTTGGCCGCCTTGTCGTAGCCGATCAAGGGGTTGAGGGCGGTCACCAGCATCAGTGAATTGGTGAGGTGGTGGTTGATCTGCTCGTAGTCTGGCTCGAGCCCCTCGACGCAGAACTCGCGGAAGCGGTCGCACGCGTCGGTGAGCAAGTCGATGGAGTTGCAGAAGTTATGGATGATGACAGGCTTGCAGACGTTGAGCTCGAGGTTGCCCCGCGAACCCGCCATCGCCACCGCGGCGTCGTTGCCGAAGACCTGGATGCTCACCATGATCATCGCCTCGGACTGGGTGGGGTTCACCTTGCCGGGCATGATCGGAACTGCCGGGCTCGTTCTCGGGTAGTTGCAACTCGCCCAGGCCCGAACGAGGTCCCGAACCCAACCAGCGCAGGTCGTCGGCGATCTTGACCAGACTCGTCGGCCAGGGTCTTGATCGCCCCGTGCGCGAACACCAGCGCGTCGTGCGCGGCCAGCGCCGCGAACTTGTTGGGGGCGGTCACGAAGGGCTTGCCGGTGAGTTCGGCGATCTTCTCGGCGACGCGCGGCGGCGTACTCGGGGTGGGTGTTGAGACCCGTACCCACCGCCGAGCCCCCGGCGGCGAGTTCACACAGTCCCGGCAGGACCAGGCGCAGACGATCGAGGTCGGCGTCGAGTTGGGCGACGTAGCCCGAGAACTCTTGGCCCAGGGTGAGCGGCACCGCGTCCATCAGGTGGGTGCGACCGATCTTGACGACGTCGGCGTAGGCCCGAGCCTTGACGTGCAGAGCGTCGCGCAGACGCGTCACCGCGGGGATCAGACGATCAGTGATCTCCACTACCGCCGCGATGTGCATCGCGGTGGGGAAGGTGTCGTTCGAGGACTGGGACATGTTGACGTCGTCGTTGGGGTGCACGGGGGACTTAGAACCCATGACGCCCCCCGGCCATCTCGATCGCGCGGTTGGAGATGACCTCGTTGACGTTCATGTTGGACTGGGTGCCCGAACCGGTCTGCCAGATCCGCAACGGGAACTCCTCGGCCAGGGTGCCGTCGATCACCTCGCATGGCCGCGCGCTCGATGAGCCCCGCCTTGTCGGCGTCGAGTTTGCCGAGTTCGTGGTTCACCAGCGCCGAGGCCAACTTCAAGATGCCAAAGGCCTTGATCAGAGCCACCGGCATGGTCTCGTCGCTGATCGCGAAGTGGTGCAGGCTGCGCTCGGTCTGCGCCCCCCAGTAGTGCTCCGCGGGGACCTCGATCTCTCCCATCGTGTCGGACTCAAGACGAACGGCCATGTCATGTCGCTTTCTACCTAGTGTGGCTTCCGACGTACCTCGGACGCCGAACATACGTTAGCCAGCGCGACGGTCGGCGCGAGGTCCGGAGCCGTGCCCTTCGTCCCATCACGGCGCTCGCCCTAGGCCGAGGATCGGCGAAGTGGCACGTGCCCAGGTCCGAACACCAAATGGCGAGCACCCGGTAAAATACCGAGCGTGGCAACGACCGTTCGTGTCACACGAGAGTAGTTGTGCCCGTACTCACGAATAGGAGCCCCATGTCCGCCACCTTCACCCCCGCCGCTCGCGCCATCTTCGACAAGCAAGTACTCGCGCACGTGGCCTGTCTTGACCTCACCGGTGGACCCCACGTCACCCCGGTGTGGGTGGGGCTCGACGGTGACGACGTCATCATCAACACGGCGCTGGGGCGCGCTAAGGCCCGTTTCCTCGCCAATGACTCTCGCGGTCGCCGTCTCGCTGACCGATCCGGAGAATCCTTACGTGTGCGTCGCGTTACGCGGCACCGTCACCGGGTTCTCCACCGAGGGAGCTGACGACGTGATCGACGCCTTCGCCAAGAAGTACCTGGGCGTGGACTCCTACCCGATGCGCCGCGAGGGTGAGGTGCGCGTGACCGTGCGCATCACGCCCGAGCACATCAGCGTCCAGCCCGAGTAGATCGCTGGTCGAATCGACTCGCCCACCACCCTCGGTTCACTAGATCTACTGCCCATCACGCGTGAGTCGCAGTGCCTCGATATGCGCCGAGCGGACGGTCGAACAGCAAAATTGACCCTTCGTGAGATCAGGGCCGACGCGAGGAGGGGTGAGCCCGCGCCGTCACGCGACGGTCGATCGAACGTTCGTCGGTGTCCAGAGTGTTCGAGTCGCCCTCAGCTGACGGTGAAGTTCCGCACGACGACCCCGGCGCCACACGAGACCCTCGCGTGGGCCACCCCCGCCCCAGTATTCGTACCGATTCTCCACGTCCACGTGAGATTGCCGCCGGCGTCGGCATTCTTCGGACCAAGGCCCTGCGACGCGCTCGCGCGGCCGCTGGGCAGAAGAACGTCGAGGACGCAGGTGTCGCGGGCCCGGGGCGAGTGAACGCTCAAGGAGTCCTCCTGTCCAGGACGCACGGAGGCGTCGAAGGACGTGATGACCGGCGCGTGCGCTGACGTCGTGGTGGTGGTCACTGGCGTACTCGCCAACATATTGACGCCCGCGTAGGATATCCCTCCAGACTTGGGTCGCCACGGCACGAGCCACCTGTGGGTTCGACGACACGACACCAAGTTCACGGTTGCGATCGAGGGAGGTGCGAGAGAAGTTCTCACTCCCCACGAAGACTCGGGGCGACGAGCTCGCGCAGTCCGCGCAGATGACCTTGGCGTGGATGTAGATCTGCGACGAGCGCAGCGTCGCCACGTGCACTCCCCCGGCGACGAGTCTCTCGAGGGGCGCCGTCCACGAGGGCGAACCGGTCATGGCAAGCGCGACGCTCACGCCGCGACGGGCCGCGTTGATCAGCGCGGACTCGATCGGACCCGAAGCCATCTCCTCATTCTCAAGCACCAGACTGTGGCGAGAACTATCAATCAGACTCACCAGAGCGGGCGTTGAACCCGGACTCCACACCAGCCCCGCCGACGCGCGAGGAGCGTTCCCGACGTGGTTGAAGTCGGCGTTGAACGTCGCCGTCATCGCCCCGATGTCGCCCGTGGAGGGATCGCGGACCCAGAAGTCTCTCGTGGTGCTGTAGTCGGCGCGAACCAGATTCCCCGAACCGATGAATGCGCTGGAGGCGTCCACCAGGACGTATTTCGCGTGAAAGATCCGACTCGCTCTGGCCCAACGCACCGCCACGCCGTGCTGGCGAAGGAAGGCGAACGAAGCAGCATTGTGCCTGGCACCGCCATAGTCCGCGTCGAGCAGTACTTCGACACGCACCCCCGCGTGCGCCCGCGCCGCGAGCTCTGCTTCGAGCACCGGATCCGCGAGTTCGTACATCGAAATGTCCACGCTGTGCGCGGCGCGCGCCACCGCGTTCTGCAAGAACCCCATGCCCGCCGCTGGTTCCACCCAGACCGCGCTCACCGGTGACGTCGCGACGACCGACCCGGCGACCGACGCGGCGGCTCGCGCGGGCGAGACACCGATCACGAGTGCCAGGGCCGCCAGAACCGAAGTCAGCGAACGTAGTGGGGGCATCCCGCGATCATATTGCGATGGAACCCGCTGGCTCAGTCTGAGAAATAGGTGACGGCACCGCGCACTTCACTGCGACGCAGCACGCGACCGTCGTGCACCAGGGCGTCGTCTTCGACACTCCAAACGCAGACCGGACGCGAGGGCGCGGGCCGGTTGTAGGCCGCGGTGATCGTGGCCACGGCGTTGCGCAACGTCACCTCGTCATCGCTCAACAGGGCCGTGACGATCTCGGCGTGCGCGCGCGCATTGGCTCGAAGCCTCGATGACCACGTGGTCGATCTCCATGAGGGCCGCGAGCGTCTTCACGTCGCGGGCGATGAGTGAGGCCGGGTAGTCCTCGCTGGCGAACAGCCAGACACCCCAGGAACCCGCCCACTCGGCGCTCACGCCCGCAAGGACGGTCACGGTATCGGCGTCGCTCACGCTGATCACCAGGGGGCGATCCTCTTCTGAGACGAGAACCGGCAGGTCCTCTAGATCCGCCGAAGTGACGTCGAGTCGGGCGAGTTGCATACTCTGGGTGCGGCCCTAGGGCTGCAGGTCTTCCTTGGGCAACTTCTCAACGTTGACGTCGCGAAATGTCAGCACGCGTACGTGGGGCACGAAGCGCGCCGAACGGTACATGTCCCAAACCCAGGCGTCGTTCAGAGTCACTTCGACCATCACTGGGGAAGTTGACTTCACGTCGACTTCGACGAAGTTGGCCAAGTAGAAACGCCGATCAGTCTCCACCGCGTAGTCGAACATGCCGACCACTGCCTTATATTCCTGGACCAGGGCCAGTTCGAGGGTCGACTCGTAGTCGTCGAGTTCTTCTTCGCCCACGGGCGACTACGGACGCTCGGTGACGCGGAGCTCCTTGATCTTGGCGGCCTTTCCACGCAGATCACGGAGGTAGTACAACTTGGCGCGGCGCACGTCACCGTAGGAGTCGACTTCGATCTTGGCGATCGTGGGGGCGTGCACCGGGAAGGTGCGCTCGACGCCCACGCCGAAACTGATCTTGCGCACGGTGAAGGTCTCCTGGAGACCGGCGCCCTGACGACGGATGACGGCGCCCTGGAACACCTGGACGCGCTCGCGGGTGCCTTCGACCACGCGCACGTGGACCTTCAGCGTGTCGCCGGTACGGAAATTGGGGATGTCGTCGCGCAACGAGTCGCGGTCAATGAGGTCAGTCGGATTCATGTGAGCGGTCCCTTTCGGATCACTAGGGATTTACCACTTTAGCCGTTTTCGCCGGGGGATTCCAACACACCCAGTTCATCGAGCATTTCTCGCTCCGCGACGGCTCAGTCCCCCACGGCGTTCGATCAGGTCGGGGCGCCGGGCCAGCGTGAGCGCCAGCGCCCGCGCGTGGCGCCAGCGCGCAATGGCCGCGTGATTGCCCGACAGCAGTGTTTCTGGCACCTCGAGGTCACGCCAGAGCGCCGGCTTGGTGTAATGGGGGTACTCGAGCAAGCCGTCGCCGAAGGATTCCTCAACGCTCGACGCGTCATTGCCCAACCCCCCGGGCAGTAGGCGCACCACGGCCTCGATGACGCACAGCGCGGCGAGTTCTCCTCCGGCGAGCACGAAATCACCCAGGGAAACCTCCTCGTCGACCACCGTGTCGAGGATCCGCTGGTCGAATCCCTCATAGCGACCGCACAGCAGAGTAAAGCCATCGAGCCGGGCCAGACGCGCGGCCATCTCGTGGGTGAAAGTCTCGCCCGAGGGGGTGAGCGCGATCACCGGTCGACGAAGACCCGGCGTCTCTTCGATGGTGCGCGCAATGGGTTCGGGCCGGAGCACCATGCCCGCTCCCCCGCCGTAGGGGGTGTCGTCCACGCTGCGGTGCGCGTCGGTGGCGCGTCGCGAAAGTCATGCACGAACGAGTTCCCACACGCCGCGTTCGCGCGCGCGCCCGAGGACCGACGTGTCGGCGTAGGCCCTGACGGCCTCGGGGAAGAGACTCAGCACGTCGATGCGCAGCGTCATTCGAAGAGTCCATCGGGGACGTCGACCTCGATCAGGGTATTGGCCTGCACCGACGTGACGAAGGTGAGGGGAATCAGCACACCCGAATCGAGGACGAGGAGGTCGCTCGCCGGATTGGCCTCCACGTCGACCACCACCCCGCGCGACACGCCCTGCGCGTCGACGACCGCGGCGCCGAAGAGTTCGTCGATCCAGATGACGTCGTCGTCATCGACGTCGAGTTTGGGTGCCGACAGGACGGTGCCACGCCACGCATCCGCCTCTTCACGGGTGGAGATCTCCTCGAACCACACGAGGAATCGGTCCTGGTGCGGCGCGGCGCTGCGTACCGTCACCACGCCCCGGGACGTCGTAAACTGCGTACCTGGTTCTCGTCGTTCATGACGGTCGGTCCAGAAGTCGACGACGACTTGACCCTTAAGGCCATGGGCTTTGATGATGCGCCCGATTTCGAGCGTGGGGCGCTCGGGAGCGCTCACGGCTAGTCGACGATGTCGACGGTGGCGTTGACGCCGTCTCGTGCGCCGGCGGCGGCCACCAGCGAGCGAATCGCCTGCGCCGTGCGACCACGACGACCAATCACGCGACCCATGTCGTCGGGGCCGACCTGCAGTGACAAGACGACCTTGCCCTGACGTTCACTCACCTCGACCGATACTGCCGATGGGTCGTCAGCGAGGGAAGCGGCGATAAATTCAAGGACTGCTTGGGCCGTCACGGCTGAAGCGACCGCGTCGGTGTTGACGTCGTCATCCACGGTGTCGACGTCAATCGTGTTGATATCGCCCTCGACGTAGTCGTCGTGCACGTCGCTCACTTGGCCGCCTTCGCCGCCTCGAAAGCGTCCAACGCGCCGCTGGCCTTGAGCAATTTCGCCACGCGCTCCGTCGGCTGAGCACCCTGGCTCAACCAAGCGACGGCACGGTCGTTGTCGATCGAGATGATGGTCTCGGGCTCGGCGGTGGAGAGTCCACGCGGCTGGTAAGTGCCCACGATCTCGAGGTAGGCACCAGATCGGGCGCGACGCGCGTCCGTCGCCACGACACGATACGTCGGTTGCTTCTTCTTGCCCATCCGCACCAAACGAAGTTTCACAGCCACGTCGTATTTCCCTTCAAACCTTTTGTTCTACATCCAACAGAACTGGGCGATATACCCGAGCGCACAAGTTTAGCGGTTTTTGGGAGGGGTTACCCTCCCACCCTTCTTCTTCTTACCCTTGGACCCCCCGAGGGGGCGGCGGCGGGTGACGCGCTCCTCATCCCACTGGCCATCGCCTCGAACCCCGGGGGTAGGGCGTCACCACGCTGGGCGGCCGCACGGCTCGCCATTTGGGCCATTTTTCCCATGCCGCCGGGCAACTGGGGCATTCCCCCACCGCTCATCTGCTTCATGGTCTTCTTCATCGCGTCGAATTGCTTCAAGAGTTGGTTCACCGCGGCCACGCTCGAACCCGAGCCCTTGGCGATGCGCGCGCGCCGCGATCCGTCGATGATCTGAGGTTCGCGACGCTCGCGACGGGTCATCGACTGGATGATGGCCTCGATCTTGTTGAGTTCGCCGTCATCGACATTCTCCGCGGCTTTGCGCATGTCCTTGGTCATCCCGGGCATCAAGCGCATCAGACCACCCAGCGAACCCATCTTGCGGATCTGGTTGAGTTGCGCCATGAAGTCATCGAGGGTGAAGGCTCCGCTCATCATGCGCTGCGCCGAGTCGGCCATGGCCTCGGGGTCCATGGTGCGTTCGGCCTGTTCGATCAGGGAGAGGATGTCACCCATACCCAGGATGCGCGAGGCCATCCGGTCGGGGTGGAAGAGGTCGAAGTCGGCGAGTCTCTCACCGGTCGACGCGAAGACCACCGGGCGACCCACCACGCCGCGCGCCGAGAGCACCGCGCCACCGCGGGCGTCGTAGTCGAGTTTGGTGACGATGATTCCCGAGAGTTCGAGTGAATCGTGGAAGGCGCGTGCGGTGTGCACGGCGTCCTGACCGGTCACCGCATCAATCACCAAGAAGGTGTAGTGCGGCGCGGTCGCGGCGCTGATCGTCGCGCACCTCGGCCATCAGCGCCTCGTCAATGGCCAGTCGTCCCGCGGTGTCGATGATGACGACGTCGCGGCCCAGGCGTAACGCCTCGGCGACGACCGGCGCGCGCCACCGACACCGGATCGGTGCTCTCGGAGAAGACCTCGACGCCGATCTGGTTGCCCAGCACCCGCAACTGTTCGACGGCGGCGGGGCGCTGCAAGTCGGTACCCACGAGGTAGGGCTGGCGGCCCTGTTGCTTGAACCACGAGGCGAGCTTGGCGGCCGTCGTGGTCTTGCCCGCGCCCTGCAGACCCGCGAGCAGCACCACGGTCGGGGGGCTTGGAGGCGTAGGTGACCTTGAGGGCGGTGCCGCCCAGGACCTCGATCAACTGATCGTGGACGGCCTTGATGACGTGCTGACCCGGCGTCAGGCTCTGGGCCACGTTCTCGCCGCGCACCCGCTCACGCACCGCGTCGAGGAACGCCCGTACCACCGAGAGTTCGACGTCCGCTTCGAGGAGCGCGGCGCGAACCTCGGCGAGGGCCTCTTCGAGGTCGGCGTCGGTCAGTCGCGCGCGCGAGCGCAGCGACGTACCTAGTCGTTCGAGTCGGCCACTCAGCGAGTCAAACATGAGTAAAAGGCTATCGTCAGGCGCTCAGCAGCGAATCCACGAAGGCCGCCGGCTCGAAGGCCAGGAGGTCCTTGGCGCGTTCGCCCACGCCCACGAACTTGACCGGGATGCCCAGTTCGCGTTCGATGGCGACGACGATGCCACCGCGCGCCGTGCCGTCGAGCTTGGTCAAGACAATGCCGGTCACTTCGGCGGCGGCGAGGAATTCCTGGGCCTGGGACAGGGCGTTCTGACCAGTGGTGGCGTCGAGCACGAGAAAGGTCTCAACGACCTGACCCGGTTCGCGGTCGGCGACACGACGAATCTTGGCGAGCTCGTCGAGCAGGTTCGCGTTATTCACGCGCCGCCCCGCAGTGTCGGCGAGAACCAGGTCGGCGTGACGAGCTATCGCTCGACCCAAGGCGTCGTGCACCACGGACCCCGGATCCGCACCCTCGGCGGCGCGCACGATGTCGGCCCCCGTGCGGTCCGCCCAGAGTTGGAGTTGCTCACTCGCAGCGGCACGGAAGGTGTCGCCCGCGGCCAGAACCACGGACTTGCCCGCCTGGGTCTCGTGCCACGCCATCTTGCCAATGGTGGTGGTCTTTCCCACGCCGTTGACTCCTACGAAGAGCCAGACGGGCACGCGTCCCTCGTCGGCACTCGTGCGCACCGAGCGGTCCGCGGAGAACGACGCCAACAACGCCGCGCGAATCGCGGTCGCGACCCCCTCAGGGGCCCCGTGAGTGCGAAGTTCTTCGAGCAACGCCGTCGTGGTGGCGACCCCCACGTCGGAGCGCAACAAGACCTCTTCGACCACGTCGAGCTGTTCGGGCGACAGGGCCCCGTGAGCGGTGATCGAGCGCACGCGGTCGAAGATCGATCGCGACGAGGCGAGGCGACGATCCAACCCGGGACTGTCATCGATTTCGGGCCGCGGCGCGACCTCGGTGACCAGGACGTCGGGCATCGGCGCGCGCTCGGGTTCGAGCACCACGCGCGTGACGCGACGTCGGCGCCGACTTACCAAGAGGGCCACGACCCCCAGGGCGAGCACCGCTAGGACAATCCACCAGACAATCACGCCGACACCCCCTCAGGTGTCTTCTTCACCCGCTGCGAGACAACCTTGCTCGACGCGCCGGGGACCATGGTTACACCATAAAGGGCGTCGGCCGCCTCCATGGTGCGCTTCTGGTGGGTGACGATCAAAAGTTGGGCTTCGTCGCGGAACTCATCCACCAACGACAAGAAGCGCTGCAGGTTGACGTCGTCGAGTGCGGCCTCGACCTCGTCCATCATGTAGAAGGGCGACGGACGCGAGCGGAACACCGCGAACAAGAACGCTAACGCCGCCATCGAGCGTTCGCCACCCGAGAGCAACGAGATGCGGCGCACGTTGCGGCCCATGGGACGCACCTCGATCTCCACGCCGGTATTCAGCGGATCGTCGGGCTCGGTGAGGATGAGTCGACCTTGCCCACCGGGAAAGAGCATGGAGATCAAGGTCGAGAAGTGTTCGTTCACGTCGGCAACCGCGGAGGAGAAGGTCTGCATGATCTCCTCGTCGAGTGCGCGCACCACCTCTTGGAGCTCACGACGCGCGTGACGCACGTCGGCCACCTGCGTGTCGAGCTCCTGGTAGCGCTCCTCGAGAGCGGCGAGCTCTTCCAGCGCCAGGGGATTGATGGGACCCAGCGAAGTGATTCTCGCCTCGAGTTCACCCACGTGGCTCTCGAGGCTGACTCCCTCGGCCAGCTCGGGCGCCTCGACGACGTCGAGTTGATGGGGTTCGACCCCGAGGTCACGACGGATCGCCTCGTGCAGATTGGTGACTTTGACCGCGAGTTCGGCGTGTTCGATCTGTCCGCGGTGGACCCGCTCGGCCACCTGGGCCAGCCGCTCATCGGCACTCTGGCGCGCGTGGCGCACCGCCTCGAGGCGTTCGGCACTCGCGCGTGAGGCCTCGAGCTGCTCGCGGTACGTCGAGTCCATGGCTTCTTGGGACAAGCGGATGTCCTGCGCGGCGTTGGTGACGATCTTGGTGAGACGAGCCAATACGCGTAGATCGGATTCCAGCGACTCTCGTCGCTGCGCCGCCTCGGCACGTTCGAGTGAACGTCCCTCCAGGCGCAGTTCGATCTCGCCGCGGCGTTGTTCGATCAATCGACGGCGCTCGGCGAACTCGGCTTCGCGTCGGGCGAGTTGCGCCGCGGCCACCTGGACCTCGGAGCGCAATTCCTCGACGTGGCGGCGACTCTCGTCGGCTCGGGCCTGTCGCGCCGTGGCGTCGGAGACCGCGCGCTCAAGGGCCGGTAATTGATTCCGCAGGTCGCTCAGTTCACTCTCGAGCACCTGACGTTCAGCCACGACGGTTTCGACCTCGGCGCTCAGCGCGACGACCCGCGACTGCGCCTCGCCGATCTGTTGGGTCAAACGAGACATCTCCCGCTCGCGCCGCTCGAGTTCGGCTTCGGCCTTGGTTGCGACGTTCGCCAGGGCATTGACGCGTTGACGCGCAGCGGCCGCGGCCGCGGCCGCAACAGCGCGGCGTTCGCGGCACGGGCCGAGCGCACCGAGGGCCTCCTGGGCGGCGCGTTGCGCGTCGTCGACCGTCGAACGGGTGACCAACGCGCGGCCCGAGGCCACGCGCCACCCCGAAGCGGCGAAACGGTCCCCGTCGCGAGTGACCACGACGAGGTCGGGATGCGCGACGGCGACGTCGATGCCGGCTTGCCAGGACTCGGTCACGAAGGCGCGCGAGAACAATGCGTCGAGCACTCGCGTGACGTGCGCCGGGGCACCCGATCGCGCCCGCACGAGCGAGCGAAGGGCCACGCAGTCCTCGGGGGCGGCCACGAGAGGAATCTGGTTCTCAGCCACGGGCAGGATAAGGCCGGCACCGCCCTCACGGCGCAACGCTTCGAGTGCCGCCTGGGCCGATCGGCGCCCGTCAACCACCATGGCCCCCACCGACGCACCCGCGGCGGACTCAACGGCCCGCTCCCATCCCTCGTCGACCTCGATGAGGTCGAGGAAGGCACCGAGTACGCCTTCCAGGTTGCCAACAATGGCGCGCCCGACCGAGCCCGAGAGCTCCTCGAGGGCCCGCGCCAACGCTTCGGCGCGCGCCTGCGCGCGCGCGGCCACGTCCGAGGCTTGCGCCAACGCCTCGTCGGCATCCTCGCGTTCCGTCTCGGCGCTGGCGGCCACGGTGGAGGCGTCGAGGAGTTGATCGCGAGCTGCACTCAGGTTGACCGCCGCATCGTCGCGCGCGCGAACGACCTGTTCGAGCGTCGCCGTCGACTCCTCGACACTGGCGTGCGCCTCGGCCGCGCGGTGCGCGGAGCGTTGTTCGTTCTGCGCTGCGGCGCCCAGGGAACGCTCGAGCAATTTCGCACGCTCGGCGGCCGTTCGCCACGCCGCCTGATCACTCTCGAGAGACACCGATGCCCAGGTCTCCTCGTGGGCGAGTTGGGCCTCACTGAAGAGGGTCTCGGCGCCCAGGAGGGCGTCACGCATCTCGCGAAGCGTCTCCTCATCCGCCCCGACGACCACCAGATCGGCGGCGAGTTTCGCGGCGTCGGCCTCGAGGGTGGCGATCACGTTCTCGTCGGCCGAGGCCACCAGGGCCGCGCGCAGGCTGCGCTCACGTTCGGAGATCACCGACAGGGTGCCGCGCGCGCGCTCGGACAGTCCCTGGAGCGTTCCCAAGGTGGAGGCGAGCATCTCCTCGCGGCGTGAAGCCATTTCGGCCGCGGCGGTCGTGGCTTGCGCGTCGAGGGTCACGAGCTCAGTACGCAGTTCGCGCTCGAGTTCGCCCGAAGTGCTGATCATCTCTTCGAGGTCGTGTTTGCGTTCGTCGAACGCGTCGAGTCGCTGACGAAAGAGCGACTGACGCGCGACGCGCAATTCTCGCTCGACGTCGGCGTAGGTGCGCGCCGAGACCGCCTGGCGCTCGAGGGGGCGCATCTGGCGACGTACTTCGCGAACCAGGTCGCCGAGTCGCTCCAAGTTCTCCTGGGTCGCCGCGAGTCGGCGCTCGGCGCGCTCCTTGCGGCGCCGGTGCTTGAGCACGCCGGCGGCCTCCTCGATCACCGCGCGACGATTCTCCGACGAGGAGTTGAGGATCGAGTCGAGTTGGCCCTGGCCAATGATCATGTGTTGTTGGCGTCCGACGCCCGAATCGCTCAAGAGTTCTTGAATGTCCAGGAGTCGACACGTGGTGCCGTTGATGGCGTATTCGGAGTCGCCGTTGCGAAAAAGGGTGCGCGAAATGGTGACTTCGGCGCCCTCCACGGGCAACTTACCCGAGGAGTTGTCTAA
The DNA here is from genome assembly GCA_963734655.1 of uncultured Acidimicrobiaceae bacterium. Taxonomy (GTDB): domain Bacteria; phylum Actinomycetota; class Acidimicrobiia; order Acidimicrobiales; family RAAP-2; genus RAAP-2. Next base: position 548,480 of record CAVTHY010000003.1, read on the forward strand.
GGTGAGGGCGACTTCGGCGCGCCCCAGGGCGGCCCTGTGCGCCGTGCCCGCGAAGATGACGTCATCCATTTTGGCGCTGCGTAGGGCGCGAGTGCTCTGGGCGCCGAGCACCCAGGTCACCGCATCGACGACGTTGGACTTTCCAGATCCATTGGGTCCGACGACTGCGGTGACGCCGGGTTCAAATTCGAGAACGGTGTTGTCGGCGAAGGACTTGAAGCCCTTCATGGTCAATCGCTTAAGAAACACGGGTAGACGCTAGCAACCTTCTCGGGTGCGCTCGGGTCAACGCCACGGCGACGGCCCGGCGTGAAAGTCGCGCCGGGCCGATCAACCCTGGCACTTGACGCAGAAGTAGGTGGCGCGTTGGTGAAAGACCACCTTGGAGATCGGCGTACGGCACTGGTAGCAGGGCAAGCCCTCACGGGTATGCACCTGTAAGAGTTCCTGATATGTTCCCGTCTCGCCGTCGGGATTGACGAACATCTCATCGGCCAGAGTGGTGCCGCCGTGCTTGATGGCTTCGGTGAGCACTTCGGGGATGGTGCGGTGCAAGCGACGGATTTCGATGGTCGAGAGGGATTCGGACACGCGGTCGTACATCAGCCCCGCGCTGAACAGGATCTCGTCGCTGTAGATATTGCCGATGCCGGCCATGATGTCCTGGTCGGTCATCAGGGTCTTGAGCGCCAAGGTGCGCGAGCGCAGCACCGCGGCGAAGCGGTCCCATCCCACCTGGTCCTCGAAGGGATCGATCCCCAGGTGCGCCAGCTCGGGTACCTGGCGGCGCAGCGCCAAACCGTCGCCGCCAATGGAGAGGCGTGCGAACTTCGAGATCTCGACCTCCTCGCCCTCGGCGGCGGGCGTCGAGACGTAGAGCTCGCCGAAGGTCCGCTGATCGACGTAGCGCAACTCCTCGCCCGTCGTGAGGGTGATGACCACGTGCGTGTGCTTGGGCTTGGGCTCGCTTGAGCGTTCTTCACGTGCAGGATCTGACCCGTCATGCCGAGATGAATCACGAGGTGGCGGCCATTATCCAGACCCACCACGATGTTCTTGCCGAGTCGCTCGACGGCCTTTATCGTTCGACCTTCGAGGTCGTCGCGGAAATCCTTGGCGTTCTTGTGGCGCCGCACCGCGCGCCCGTCGGTCACGTGCACCACCTTGACCTTCTTGGCGACCACCTCGCGGGCCAGCACGCTACGCACGGTCTCAACTTCAGGAAGTTCAGGCATCGCTCAATTCCTCCCATGCCGCTATCGCGGCGTTGACCTCGGCCCGCTTCTTCGAAGGTCCCGGCGCGCTGGCCAGTAGATTTCCCACGCTCACCGTTGCCACGAAAGTGGCCTCGTGCGAGGGTCCGCTCGAGGTCACCTCGTAGACCGGCACGTCGAGTCCCTTCTCTTCGGCCCAGCGACGAAGTCTCGTCTTGGGATCGAGGGTGTCGCTCTCCTGACTGGCGGACACGATGGCCGATTCCAGCCAGTGCACCACCACATCGCGCGCGGCGTCGTAACCCGACTCGAGGTAGACGGCGGCCACCACCGCCTCGAAGGTGTCGGCCAGCAAGGACGAGCGCTCGTTGCCCCGTTCCTTGACGACCCCGCGGCCGAGCAGCAAGAGATCGCCGAGCCCGAGTTCACGTGCCACCTGCGCGAGGGAGTCCTCGTTGACGACACGACTGCGTATCACCGAGGCGGTACCTTCGTTGATCGTGGGAAAACGACCGACGATGTAGTCAGCCACCGCTAAGTCGACCACCGCATCACCCAAGAACTCCAAGCGCTCGTTGGACTCGACGTCGTGTTCGGCGGCGTAACTCGAATGAGTCAGGGCCTGGCGCAACGATGTCGAACCCGGCGCTAGTCCCAATTGGATGGCGAGGGCGGCCACGTCAGGCACCTCGTTCGTACCTCGCTAGGCCAGTTGCAATTTGGCGGCGACGTAATCAACGGCGTCGCGGACGGAACTGAGACCCTCGAGATCTTCGTCGTCGATGTGGAATCCGTCGACGTGACTCGCGAGCGACTCTTCAAGAGCCTCGACCAGTTCGATCAACGCCAGCGAGTCGGCACCCATGACGTCGAAGGGAATGTCCTCATCGATATCGTCAGGGGTGACTTCAAGGATTTGCGCAAGTTGATCACGAACGAGCACGAGAATCGCCGCTCGGTCGAGTGACGAGGTACCGCCCACGTCTGAGGTCATGCCAACTCCTTTATCGAACGAGTCAAGAGTACTCATCGCCGGGCCCACATGGGAGATCTATTGCTTCTCATCAGGTCGGATAGCGCTTCGCATTTTCTGCACCACTCCCGCCGCGTCCATTTCACCCGCCACGCGCAACGCGTTCATGATGGCGGTGGCGTTCGATGCGCCGTGCGAGATCACGCAGATCCCATTCAACCCCAGCAACATAGCGCCGCCCTGGTATTCGGGAGTCAGCGTGGTGACCGTCGGCATCAGGTAGGGAGCGAGCGCGCGACCCGCCGCACGCGTCTCGTCATTGGTGTCAATGGCTTCGAGCACCGTAGCGAACACGTACTTCAGGGCTCCCTCGAGAGTCTTGAGAGCGACGTTGCCGGTGAAGCCGTCGGTCACGATGACATCAACCGGTGAGGGGATCAAATCGCGACCCTCGACGTTGCCGAAGAAGTTGATGCCCTCATCGGCCGCGAGGAGTTCGTGCGTCTCCTTCACCAGGGTGGAACCTTTGGTGGACTCTTCGCCGATCGACAACAAACCGACACTCGGGCTCGCGATGGCGAAGCGCGCCGAGGCGAAGGCGGCCGCCAGCTTGGCGAACTGCACGAGCATCTCGGGTGAACATTCGGCGTTGGCGCCGGCGTCGACCATCGTCGAAGGGGCCCGGCCGGTATTGGGGATCGGCGTGGCGATGCAGGGCCGCAGCACGCCGGGCAGGCGACCCATGCGCAGCAGGGCCGAGGCCATCGTCGCGCCGGTATTGCCCGCGGAGACGAACGCGGAGGCTTTACCGTCACGCACCAGTTCGGCCGCGCGCACCAGTGAGGAATCCTTCTTCTTGCGAACGCTCGAACCAGGTTCGTCGTCCATTTCGATGACTTCGCTACAGGCGACGACCTCGAGACCGAGGGGGTCACCCATTCTCTCGGGGACCCCGACGAGGGTGATGTTCAGCCCCAGTTCATCGACGGCGCGGCGCGCACCCTTGATGATCTCGCTGGGAGCGAAGTCACCACCCATCGCGTCCAAGGCGATGGGCAGCGACAACTTACTTGACCTCGACCGCTACGCGACCCTTGTACCAACCGCAGTTGGGGCACACGATGTGCGGGCAGCTTCGCCGTCGCGCACTGGGGGCAGACGCTGCGTGAGGGCCGGGCCAATTTCCAGTTCGCCGCGATGCGGCTACGGGACTTGGCCTTACTAGTCTTGCGCTTGGGGACTGCCATCGATTTTCGCTTTCACCAGAACGGGTGTACCCGTCACGCTTCGTTGGATTCGGCGGACGTTCCATCCGCGAATCTAAGTCCGTCCAGTGTAGCCCAGCGCGGGTCCACCGGCGCCGCACAGTCGCAACTCGCCTCGTTGCGGTCGATTCCGCAATACGGGACACAGGCCCCGGCACTCCTCACGACAGAGCGGGGCGAGGGGGAGTTCCAACAAGATCGCGTCGTGCACCATGGGTGCTAGATCGACGAAATCGTTCTCGATCGGGTAGGCGTCCTCATCGCCGGGCTCGGGGTGGTCCACGAAACGCTCGTCGACCGCCACGTGCACCTCCCCGTGCACCGGGATCGAGCACCGCCGACAGATGCCGAACCACGGTGCCGCGACCCGGCCCTTGGCCCGCAGTCCCCCGCTGAAGGATCTGCAGCACCAGGGCGACGTCGACGAGCGAGTCGGCGGCGACGTCGGTCTCGGCGGGTCCTCGCGGGGCGAACTCGTGTTCACGCATCAAAGGGTGCTCGAAACACCACCTCGGTGGTGGAGGGCACGTCGCGCATGAGTTGCGCCACCGGGACGAGGTAGGACGAGTCCATCCTAGTGGGCGTCCTGGTCGAAGAAGAAGTCTCTGGGGCTCTTCCCCGGCGGCCGACTCCGCGACGTATTCGTCTCGGGGAGCGGGTGTCTCGAGCAGGTGGGCGGGCAGACTCTGCGAGCTCAAACGCTCCCTACCCGAGTGGGTGGTCTTGATGAGGCGCTCGAGGACGATCTCGAAACCGGCGAGCTTGCCGTCGATGAAGTCCTCGGACTGGTTGATGATTTGGCGCGCCTTGGCCTGGGCGTCGGCGATGATTTGATCAGCGCGCAGGTGCGACTGGCGCACAATCTCGGTCTTGTCCACCATGCGAGCCGCCTCGGCGCGAACTTGGTCCATCAACTGCATCGCCTTGATCTGCTCGGCCTCCATCAGCGCCTCGCGGTCGCGCAGGGCCCAGCGCGCCTCGCGCACCTCATCGGGCACGTTATGCAGCGCCTGCTCCAGGAGCGAGAGTACTTCCTCGCGCGGGATCAGGGCCGACGCCGACAAGGGCATCTGCTTGGCGTTGGCGATGATCTCGATGAGGTCGCGCAAATCCTGTTCGATGTCACGTCGCGAGTGCCGGCCCTGGACGGGGTCTTGTTCGTCGTAGGCGTACTCCTGCTCGACAGGCTGGTTAGGGTCGAAATCGTCATATCCGTCAAACACGCTCATGAGCCACCTCCGGGGTACAGGGCCACCAGTCGCCGAGCAACGGGTGGTGGGACGAATGGGGTGACGTCGCCTCCGAAGCGCGCCACTTCGCGTAGCAGTCGCGAGGCGATGAAGGAGTGCTTCGGAGCTCGAGGGGATGAAGAGCGTCTCGACGCCCGACAGCGACCGGTTCATCTGGGCCATCTGCAATTCGTTCTCGAAATCGGAGACGGCGCGCAGCCCCTTCACGATGGCGGTGGCGTTGACGTCACGCGCCACATTCACCAAGAGCGTCGAGATCGACACGATTCGCACGCTGGGGATATGCGCGCAACTCTCGGCGATCATCTCTCGACGCTCGTCGAGTGCGAAGAGGGGCTCGGACTTTTGAGGGTTGCGAATCGCCGCCACGACCACCTCGTCAAAGATGTGCGCGGCGCGCTCAACTACCTCGAGATGGCCGTTATGAAAGGGATCAAAGGATCCCGGGATGAGGCCGATGGTCACGAATCCCCCTCGTCAGGTTCCAACATCGTTACGAGCGTAGTGCCGTAGCGCTTGGTCTTCGTGACCAGCCAGCCCGCGGGAGCCTCCATGTGACGGTCGTTTTCCACCACGACGCGCTGTGCACGCACGCCCTTGAGCAGGGAAGCCAGGTCCAGGGGTCCGTAGGGCGGGTCACACAGCACCAGATCGAGGTCCGTCGGCGGACTCCACACCGGCAAGGTCGCTCGCATGAATACTGCTTCGCCCTCCAGCTGGAGGGGTTCGTAGTTCGCCTTGGCCGCGGCGAGACAGGCGGCGTCGGAATCGAAGAAATAGGCCTTGGCGGCCCCGCGCGAGAGCGCCTCGATGCCCAGGGCCCCTGAGCCGCAATACAGGTCCGCCACCACGAGGTCGATCAGGCCGCCGCGGCTCTCGAGCATCGAGAATATGGCCTCGCGCGCGTAGTCCGTCGTGGGCCGCACCGTGGCGGGCAGTTTGGCCCTGAGCGGTCGACCTCGGGCACTGCCACCAATAACTCGCACGTCTCAAGGGTAGGCGCTCGGTGGTGCCTGTCCGCGCCTCCCCCGGCGCGAACCGTCGTCATGGGCCCTGGGCCCCGCCGAGCGCGGCGAGGAACTAGGAGCGAAAGAGGTACTGCGCCTCCTCATCGTCGACGAACAGGCGAAGTTCATCCATCAACTCGGCGTGGGAGCTGAGGGCATCGCGCGCGACCATCTCGAGGGCGACGCCGCGCGCCTCGTTCAAGATCTCCTCGTCACGGCGCAAATTAGCGAGGCGCAGGTCGGACCGTCCGCGCTGTCGCGCGCCCAACAGAGTGCCCTCGCCGCGCAAGTCGAGATCGATTTCGGCGAGGGCGAATCCGTCATTGGAGTTCACCAGCGCCTCGAGACGATCGACACCGTCGGCGCTCGGGGCCTCACCTAAGAGATAACAGTAACTCTGCACGTCGCCACGACCCACGCGACCACGGAGCTGATGGAGTTGGGCGAGCCCGAAGCGCCAGGCGTCCTCGATGACGATCACCGAGGCCTGCGCCACGTCGACACCGACTTCGATCACCACCGTCGCGACCAGGACCTGGATCTCGCCCGCGCGAAATTGGGCCATCACTTCGTCCTTCTCCAAGGACTTCATCTGGCCGTGCAGTAGCCCGACGCTGAGGCCCTTCAGCTCGTTCGTCGCGAGCCGCGTGCGTTCGGCGACCGCGCTGGTGGCCTCCACTCGCTCGGACTCCTCCACCAACGGGCAGATGACGTAGGCCCGCCGCCCCTGCGCCACTTCGTCGCGGACCTTCTGCCAGGCGGCCTCCACCTCGAGGGGGGCGCGCGACCACGACGTCGCGATGGTGCGCCGACCGGCGGGCATCTCGTCGAGCACGCTGCGGTCCAGGTCGCCAAACACCACCATCGCCGCAGTGCGCGGGATCGGTGTCGCGGTCATCACCAAGAGGTCGGGGTCCAGTGCCTCTTCGGAGTGCGCGCGGCCCTTGTCGCGCAGCACCGCGCGTTGCTCCACGCCGAACCGGTGCTGCTCGTCGATCACCACCGCCCCCAGCGACGCAAAACGCACGTCGTCTGTGAGCAGCGCGTGCGTGCCCACTACGATGTCAACGCCCCCGGTGGCGAGCGCATCCAGTACCGCATGACGCTCCTTGCCCTTGACGCGACCGGTGAGTAATTGCACCACCACGTCGCGTTCGCCGCCCAGCACGGCGGGATCGGCGACGCGCAGATCGGACACGTCAGCGCGCAGGGCGGCGGCGTGTTGCTCGGCCAGCACTTCGGTGGGGGCCATGAATGCGCCTTGGCGGCCGCCATCGATGGACATCAACAGGGTGGCCAGCGCCACGACGGTCTTGCCCGAACCCACGTCGCCCTGCAGAAGCCGGTGCATGGGCAGGGCCGAGGCCATGTCGCGGCCGATCTCGTGGAGCACCCGGCGTTGAGCTCCGGTGAGGGCGAAACGGTGCGCTGCGAGGAATTGTCGTACCAACGATGAACCCTCGTCGCGCAGTGACCCGGGCGAAACATCGAGATCGTGCTCGTCAAAGGGGTGGCGCACCCCCGAGGAACTCTCCTCCAAGCGCCGACGGCGAAGCGCGAGGAGGAGTTGAAGGCGCAAGAACTCATCGAAGACCAGTCGGCGTCGAGCCGGCGACACGTCAGCCATCTCAGTGGGGATGTGGATGCCCCAGAACGCGGCCGTGCGGTCCACTAAGGAGTGATCGCGGCGCAACTGCTCACTGAGAGGGTCGAGCAGGGGACCGGCTCGCTTCAGGGACTCCTCGATGAAGCCGCCCATCTCCCAGCTGGTGACCCCCGCCTTGCCCGAGGCCGGGTAGAGCGCGACGATTCCGCCGACTCGGCTGGCGTCACGCTCGTCGCCCGAGGCGCCGACCACCACGTCGACGACGGGGTTGGTCATCTGGCGAGTGCCCCGAAAATCGCTCACCTTGCCGAAGAATATCGCCTGAACCCCGGGGACCAATTGCGCACCCCGCCAGGGTTGATTAAAGAACGACACCTTCAATGTTTCGCCGCTGTCGACCACACTCACGTCCACGAGGGACTTTCCTTGGCGCGTGCGACGTGATGACGACGACCGGACTTCGCCAAAGACCGCCGCCTCTTCGCCCACCACGAGGTCCGAGAGATCGACGCGACGGGTGCGGTCGATGTAACGCCGCGGGTAGAGCGTGAGCAGGTCCAATACGGTGTCGAGACCGAGCGAGGCGAGGGCTTGGGTGCGCTTGGGTCCGATGTGGCGCAACTGGCTCACCGGTATCTCGCCGAGCGCGCGCAGTCGTCGAGGAGCGGTGTCGCTCACTGAGTTACTCCACGCCGAAGAGATACGGATAGAGGGGCTGACCGCCGTGATGCACCTCGATGCCGAGCTGGGGGAAGTGAGTGGTGGCGTACTCGCGCAGTGCCCGCGTGACGTCGCTCGTCGCCCCCTCGCCCTCAATGATGGTGAGGAGTTCGTGCTGGTTCTTCACGAGGTGCTGCAGGAGTTTCTCGTTCACGCCCTCCAGGGTGTCGGAGATGGCCAACACTCCCCCGGCTCCGAGTCCGATCCAGTCGCCGGTGCGCACGTCGCCCGCGTCGGTCTGGGTGTCACGCACCGCGCGCGTCACCTCGCCCGCCGTGACGTGCATCGCCGAATCCGACATCGTTCGTTGGTTCTCGACGACGCCGGCGTCCGGGTCGTAACTCAACAACGCCGCGAACCCCTCGACGATCGAATCCGTCGCCACTACCCGCACTTCCACGTCGGTCAACGAGTTGACTTGTTCGGCCACCGCGCGGATATTACGATTGTTGGGCAGGATGATCACCTCGTGCGAACCCGTCGCGCGCACCGCATCGACGAGTTCCGCGGTCGAGGGATTCATTGACTGGCCCCCCTTGACCAGGGCGCGCACTCCGAGAGTCTGGAAGATCCGACCCACACCCTCGCCCACCACGACCGCGACCACCGCGGTGCAGGGGGCAGGAGTCTCGGGCACGTCGGGCAGGACGTTCGCCTCACGGACCCAGCGCTCTTCGATGACTTGTTCGGTGAGGTCGGTCACGCGAATCTGTCGAGGGCGACCGGCGTCGAGGGCGACCTCGATCGAGGCGCCCACGTTGTTCGAGTGGATGTGACAGTTGTAGAGACCCTCGCCGCCCACGATGACGATGGAATCACCCAACGACTCCCAGGCGGCGCGAAAGGCGGGCATCCTCTCGTCGTCGGCGTCGAGCAGGAACATCACCTCGTACTTGAGGGTGCCCACGTTGCTCTCGAGACTCTCGTGCAATTCGGGCAGGGCGTTGAGGGTCTCGATGTCGGGCGTGGCCGGTAGTGGATCACCGGCCACCACGTGACAGAGGGCGTCGAACCACAGGACGAGACCCGTCCCCCCGGAGTCGACGACGCCCGCCTGCTTGAGGACCGCTAGCTGGTCGGGGGTCTTGGCAAGCGCCACCCGAGCGGCGTCTCGCGCACCGTGCACGACCGATTCGAGTGAGGAGGCATCCTGAGCCCCCTCAGCCGCCGCGCGAGCGACCGACAAGATGGTGCCCTCGATGGGTCGCGCGACCGCCTGACGCGCCAGGACGTCGGCACGCACGAGCCCCGCGGCCAATTGCGTCGCGTCAACACTGTCGTTGCCGAAGCCCTGGATTAGACCGCGCAGCATTTGTGACAAGATCACCCCGGAATTGCCCCGAGCGCCCATGAGCGACCCTTGGGCAATGGCACGACACACTTCGGTCATCGAAACTTCGGTGCCCAACGCGTTCACGTCGGCCACCACTGACTCGAGGGTCAGGGTCATATTGGTCCCGGTATCCCCGTCAGGAACGGGATAAACATTGAGTCGGTTGATGACTTCGCGCTGGGCGCGCAGCAGCCCGGCGTAGGTGGTGACGGCTCGGGTCAGGTCGCGAGCCGAGAGAGAAGTGAGAGAGGCCATCGGTAGCGATGCTACAATGGTCATTCGGTTTATCGGGGCGTCGCAACGGGCGACGCCTGTGGCGAAGGAGAAGTTCATCATGGCATCAGTCTGCGAAATCTGCGGCAAGAAGCCGTCCTTCGGCATGAACGTCTCTCACTCGCACCGTCGCACCAAGCGACGTTGGAACCCGAACATCCAGCGCGTGCGCGCCCTGGTCGGCGCGACCCCCGTGCGCATGAACGTATGCACCGGTTGCCTGCGTTCGGGCAAGGTCACCAAGCCTGCTCGCCGCACGGGCAGCGCCGCGTAGAGGACCACTGGCCAGAGTGCCTGCGGCGCCAGCGCTCGGGTCGCCTCGATTGCCCTTTTTCGCGCCGCCAGCGTTTGAGGTGAGTGCACGACCAACGCGTCGTATCGTCGAGGGAGCCACCGGTTCGCGGACGTCCGACATCGTAGGGTCCTCGAAGGACAGTCCGCCCGAGTCTGGTGAATGTCGACCCGTTCTCCACGGAGACCTGACTTTCATCACTGCCTAAAACGAGCGATCGCGGACCCGGTGATCATTAGCGGAACTCACCTCGACGTCGACGACGCCATAACGCTGGCCCCGCTCTTCACGGTCGATGTGCGCTTTCGCCGCACGGGGCGCCTGCGGGTTCTCCAGCGCCGCCAGTCGCGGACCGCCGTGGAGTGCCGCGACGAACGGTGTCACCGGTGTTGGCATTGCGTCTCAGGACCACAGAGAATCGCAACGCGGTGCACCCGCTCAGAGTAAGTGTTGCCACCCGTCGCGCACGAAATTCTCGCCGCGGAGAGTTCGCTCGTTGACGTCCTCAACGATGCGCCCGATTTGGATCGGCTGACGGAGTCCACGATCGGCGAAGATCAAGCGAAGACGCTCGACGTTAGGGGTCACGATGAGTAACTCGTAATCCTCGCCCCCACTGATCGCCTCGGGCTCGGTGGCCCCGTCGGCGACTGGCACACGGTCCAACACGAAGCCCACGGACGAGGCGTCGGCGAGTCGATGCAGATCCAGACCGAGACCGTCGCTCAGGTCCATCATGGCGCTCGCCCCCGCGCCGCGCGCCGCGATCCCTTCGGCCAGACGGGGCCACGGCCGTCGATGCGCCACCACCAATTCGTCCTGCAGCGGCGCACCCGCACGTCGTCGGCGAAGTCCCGCCGATGAGCGTCCGAGCGGCCCACTCACCAAAATCTTTTCACCGGCTCGGGCCCCGCTGCGCAGTACCGCGTCGCCCCCGGGGCACTCGCCGAACACCGTGACGGCTATCGAGACATCGTTGCCTCGCGTCAGATCTCCACCCACGATTGGACACGACGTGATGACTGCAGCGTCGGCGATGCCGCGGTGCAGTTCTTCGAGATCGGTACCCGGAGGCGACGAAACCGCAATAACCGCACCGCGAGGGCGCGCGCCCATCGCCGCCAAGTCCGACACCGCCGAGGCCACCGCTTTGAATCCGAGATCCTCGAGGGGAAAGAGCGAGCCATCGAGGTGCACCCCCAGCACGGCCACATCGGTCGAGATGAGCGCCTGTCCGACAAAGGGAGCGAGCACCGCCGCGTCGTCGCCAATGTGACGTTCGCCACGAGGAATCGGACTACGACCAAGAATTGCGGCGATACGCTTAATGATGTCGTCCTCACCACGAGTTGACGCTCCAGCCGAGGGAGAGTCAGCGCGAGAGGACACGATTGTGCAAAGAGTGAACGCGTCCGCAGGGTTGCGGCGCGGTTATTGAAAAGGGGATCTTGGCCATGACGTACCCGACCGCGAATAAACAACTCATTGATTGGGTTGAAGAAGTTGCGCAGCTCACTACCCCCGATCGTATCTATTGGTGCGACGGTTCGCAGCGCGAATACGACGAACTCTGCCAGTTACTCGTCGATCAAGGCACCTTCGTGAAGCTTTCGGACACCAAACGTCCCAACAGCTACTACGCGGTGTCGGACCCCAGTGACGTGGCGCGCGTCGAAGACCGCACCTACATCTGCTCGACGCTCGAGATTGATGCGGGACCCACTAACAACTGGCGCGACCCCGCTGAGATGCGCGCCACGCTCAATGACCTCTTCACGGGGTGCATGAAGGGCCGCACCATGTACGTGGTCCCCTTCTCCATGGGGCCCCTGGGTTCGGACATCGCTCACCTGGGAGTGGAGATCACCGACTCCGCCTATGTCGCGGTGAACATGAAGATCATGACTCGCATGGGCCAGCCGGTCCTGGACTTGCTCGGCGAGGACGGCTACTTCGTGCCGGCTCTGCACTCGGTCGGCGCGCCCCTGGCCGACGGTCAAGCCGACGTCGTCTGGCCGTGCAACGACGAACACAAGTACATCGTGCATTTTCCCGAGACCAAGGAGATCATCTCCTACGGATCCGGCTACGGCGGCAACGCGCTGCTGGGCAAGAAGTGCTTCGCTCTGCGCATCGCCAGCGTGATGGCGCGCGAGGGCGGGTGGCTGGCCGAGCACATGCTCATCTTGAAGCTCACCAACCCCGCGGGCGTGGCCCGTTACATCGCGGCGGCCTTCCCCTCGGCGTGTGGCAAGACCAACCTCGCCATGCTGGTTCCCACCCTGCCGGGATGGAGCGTCGAGACCGTGGGCGACGACATCTGCTGGATGAAGCCGGGGGCCGATGGCCGTCTCTACGCGATCAACCCCGAAGCCGGATTCTTCGGCGTGGCGCCGGGCACGAACTACGAGACCAACCCCAACGCCATGTCCACCGTCACCAAGAACACGATCTTCACCAACGTCGCCCTCACGGCCGACGGCGACGTGTGGTGGGAGGGCATGCCACTTCCCGACACCGCCATCACCGACTGGCGCGGCGAGGCCTGGAGCCCCGACTCGGGTAAGCCCGCGGCGCACCCGAACTCGCGTTTCACGGCCCCGGCGAACCAGGACCCCGCGATCGCGCCCGAGTGGGAGGATCCGGCCGGTGTGCCCATCGACGCGATTCTCTTCGGTGGACGTCGCGCCAGCGTGGTTCCGTTAGTGACGCAGTCGCGTGACTGGGCGCACGGCGTGTTCATGGGTTCGATCGTCGCCTCGGAGACCACGGCGGCGGCGACGGGAGCAGTAGGCAATCTGCGCCACGACCCCTTCGCCATGCTCCCCTTCTGTGGCTACAACATGGCGGATTACTTCGGTCACTGGCTGAGTTTCGCGCAGAACCACGACGAGTCCAAACTCCCCAAGATCTTCTACGTCAACTGGTTCCGCAAGGGCGATGACGGACGCTGGCTGTGGCCGGGCTTCGGCGAGAACAGTCGTGTCCTCGAGTGGGTCTTCGACCGTGTCGCCGACGACGCGGACGCCGTGGACACGCCGATTGGCTACGTGCCGACGCTGGACTCCCTCGACGTCACCGGCGTCAACGTGACTCCCGCCGACATGGCCGAATTGCTCAACGTGAATCTGGACGAATGGCGTGCCGAGGTCCCGGGCATCAGAGAGTACTTCGCGATGTTCGCCGAGCGCTTACCGACGGCCCTGCACGACCAGGTCGACCAGCTCGAGGTTCGTCTCAACTAGAGCGCCCGATACCCCGGCCCTCGTCGAATTCCTCGAGGGCCGGGGTATCCTTTTTCATGAGTCTGGTGCTGCGAGCGTTCAGCCGTGATGACGAGGAGACGTGTCGCCTGGCTCACGAGGAACTCGCGGCCGATGGCTTCGACTTCCTCTGGGGCTACGAGACCACCATGAGCTGGGATGACTACTTGACAATGGTCGCGGACTACGCCGCGGGGCGCAACATTCCCGCCGACCGTGTCGCGGCGGCACTCCTCGCGGCCGACGTGGACGGCGAAGTCGTGGGTCGCATCTCGGTGCGATTCTCCCTTAACGACTTTCTCTCCGCGCGCGGAGGACACATTGGCTACGCCGTGCGCCCGGCGTTTCGCCGGCGCGGCTACGCTACCGAGATCCTGAGCCAGGGCCTCGCCATCGCCCGGGCGCACGGCGTCGAATCGGCGCTGGTCACCTGCAACGACGACAACGTCGCCTCCGCCGGAGTCATCGAGCGGTGCGGGGGCGTTTTCACTTCCCTGTTCGTCGACGACGACGGGACGCGAATCCGGCGATACACGTTTGCGCGCTGACGGGCGGAGATATACCCTGATCGCTGCCCACTCGTGGTCGAAGAGAATCAGTGCGCGGCGCGCGACTCAGAGGTGATCGCGTCGCCCGCCGTCCTCGTCGACGAAGTTGACCAACTCATTCACCTCGTATTGCAGGGTGCTCAGCAACGTCGTTCGGTACCTCATCTCCTCACGCAGGGCGCGCGACGAGATGTCACGCACTCGGGCGAGCGTCGTCTCTTGATCGCGTGCCGAGAGATGGGCCAGACCGGCCACATCGGCGCAGCACTTCGCGTGGGCGCCATCGCTGCGCTCTTCGAGTTCGACAACTTCGGCGAGGGCGCGATCCCCTCGTGCGACACGATGCTCGACGAAATGCACCGAGGTGGCGTCGTGGGGACCATTGTCGCGCCATCGTCCGATTGTCGCGTCGCGCAGCGAGGTGAAGCTCGCTCGCCGATACGACTCGGTGACGCGCAGCGCGTTCCACTCCACCAACAACTGCTCGACGACCCGCGTTTCGTGTTCGAGGTCCATGGTGTTCCCTCCGCCCGACGTCAGCCCGTACGAATCACGCGGACGTCAGTCCGCCGTTTCGGCGTCGGCCACGATGAGGCGAGGGCCCGAGGGCCAGTCGAAGTAGCGCCACGTCCAGTTGATCATGACGCGCAACTTGTTGCGAAAGCCCACCAGGTACCACAGGTGAAGTCCTAACCAGGCCAGCCAACCGAAGGTGCCCTTGACGGTCAAACCCTTCGGCAGCGTCGCCACCGCGGCGTGACGACCAATGGTCGCCATGATGCCCTTGTTGTGGAACTTAAAGGGCAGCGCTGGCTTGCCCTCGAGCTGACGCACGATCTGCGCCGCCACGTGACGTCCGGACTGCATGGCCACGGGAGCGAGTTGGGGGTAGAAGGTATTGGGTCCGCTCGGAATGGCGGCGGAGTCCCCCACCGCCCAAGCGTTGGTGCGGTCGGCGATTTGCAAGAACTCCGTCACGCGTACGCGTCCGCCGGGACCCGTCTTATCTTGAACGTCGGAGGCCAACGTTCCGTTGGCCGTCACCCCGGCCGCCCAGATCACGGCGGCGACGCGCAGTCTCTCGCCATCCGCGAAGCGAATCGCGTGTTCTTCCACCTCGACGACGCTGCGACCGAACTCGACCTCGACTCCCATGCGTTCGAGTTCCTTCAACGCGTACGCGCTGGCCTTCTCGGGGAAAGGAGTGAGTAGCCGAGGCGCCATGTCGACCAGGATCACGCGCACGCGCGTCGGATCGAGCTTGAGACCATCGCGTTTGATGACTGTCTTGATGAGCTCTGACAGCGCGCCGGACGTCTCGACTCCGGTCGGCCCGCCGCCCACGATGACGAAGTTAAGGCCGATTGGCGCGGTGTCGGCCACCGCATCGGCGTGTTCGAGCGCCGAGAGGAGGCGATTTCGCAGTCGGCGCGCGTCGGCCAGGGAGTACAAGGGAATGGCGTGTTGCGACGCGCCGGGTATGCCAAAGAACGCCGCCGTCGCGCCGGTGGCGATGACCAGGTGGTCATAGACGAGCTCCGCACCATCGCCCAGGACGACGACCTGGCGCTCGTGGTCGACGTGACTGACCTGTCCGTGGCGAAATCGCACGTTCTGTGCCTTACCGAAGACCGTGCGGATGGGATAGGCCACTTCAGCGGGCTCGAGCATCGCGGTGGCCACCTGGTAGAGCAGGGGCAAGAAGGTATGGAAGTTGTGACGGTCGATGATGGTGACGCGCACGTTCTTATCGACTAGGCCGCGAGCGACTTCGAGACCACCGAATCCACCGCCGACGATCACCACGTGGGGCCAATGAGAGAGATCTCGTTGGACGGGCGCGGGTTTCGAGGAGATGGCCATATCTGTATTAATCATACTTGAAGCAAATCAATTAAATTCCGTGATGGCCGAGACGTCGACCCGCGGCGTAGATAGCTCCGCCGACCACCATCACGAAGGCCAAGAGTTGGTCCCCCGTCGCAAAACTCAAACTGATGGCGACGGGGATCAACGCGCCCAGCACCCAGGCGAGTTGCTGGCGCACGGCGAAGCGGGCGAAGGTGCGGCCCTGCGCCCCGCTCGGCACGAGACGCTGGGTGATCGCGTCG
Source organism: uncultured Acidimicrobiaceae bacterium (assembly GCA_963734655.1). Classification (GTDB taxonomy): domain Bacteria; phylum Actinomycetota; class Acidimicrobiia; order Acidimicrobiales; family RAAP-2; genus RAAP-2. The sequence continues at coordinate 564,335 of CAVTHY010000003.1, forward strand.
AAACTCGGTTGGGCCACCGCGGCGCACACGCCCAGCCAACCGGCGAGCACGGTCTGTGCAATGAACGTCGGGTGTCGAGACGCCACCCCGGCCCCGATGCCGGTGCTGAGCACGGCCAGGGCGAGTAACGAGGACTCCGCCAGGGCGTTGCGCACCCGGGTGACTAGGCCGAGACCGAGGAGCGAACCCAGGGCGCTCGCCGAGAGGGCGTAGGCGAACCACTGCAGTCCGGCGTGATCGCGACGCAGTCCAAAGGCCAGGAGGAATGAGCCAAAACCCACGCCGAAGCGCATCAGGGCGGACGCGCTCAGACTCCAGGTCACCTCACCCACCCCCAGGGGAACGAGGGCGTGCAGGTCACGCTCCTCGGGTGTCATGGCAACCTGGTCGCGTAGGACCTTGACCGGTCGCTGCAAGCGCAGGCTGACCACCGTACCGGCGACGAACACCGCGGCCGCCACCACTAAGACGCTGGTCGCCCCGAGGGTCTTCAAGATCGCGGCACCCAGCGTCCCGGCGATGAGGCCGCTCAACGTTCCCAGCAGCGTCAGTTGCGCATTGAAGCCCGCGAAACCACGATGCTGTTTCACCCCTTCGCTCGGCCATCCCGATTGGCCGACCCCGGTGGGGTGATCGTTGAACTGGTCGGTGCGCGCCATCTCCGGCACCAGGGCGCCGCGGGTCACGCCGTAGAGCTTGGAGGAGACCAGGACCGCGAACGCCTCGGGAAAGAGCCAGAGTGAATTGAGGTGTTGGCTCATCGACCAGCACAGCACTACGCGTACGGAGGCCGAGAGGGCTACCAGGACGCGACGGCCGTTGGCCGAGCGATCGATGAGGGGACCCAAGATTGGCGAGACCACCGCGAAGGGTGCGATGGTCAATACCAGGTAGGCGAGGACCTTGGACTTCGCTTCGGTGGGCGAGACCGAGAAGAAGAGCGAACCCGCGAGCGACACCGTCACGAGGGTGTCGCCAGCCATCATCACCACGTGCACGAGGGCGAGTCGACCAAAGGCAGTGCCCTGATCCAAGAGGTCCTGCAGGGACGCCCACGCCAGTGAGGCCAGTCCACGTCGACGCACGCCACCACCATAGTGACACGCGTGCTCCACGCCCGATTCTGAGTCCGAATGAGGGCACCCCTGCCTATGCTGGCCCAGTGACCCTCCCCGCCCGCGAGCCCGTCATCGTCACCGAGCAACTGACGAAGCGTTACCACGGGGCCGACTTCCTCGCCGTCGACCGACTCGACCTCACCGTGCACGCGGGCGAGATCTTCGGACTACTTGGTCCCAACGGCGCGGGCAAGACCACCACGGCCGGTATGCTCACCACTCGCGTGATCCCGACCTCGGGCCGCGCTCGCGTCGCGGGCGTCGACATCCTCGAACGCCCCGCTCTCGCGAAGCAGTTCCTCGGGGTGGTGTCCCAGACCAATACCCTCGATCGCCAACTCAGTGTCTGGGAGAACCTGTACTTCCACGGTCGTCTCTTTGGCATCAGCGCGGCCGAATCGCGCGCTAGCGCCGATCAACTTCTCGAGCGATTCCAATTGGCCAAGTGGGCCAAGGCCTCGGTCTACGCGCTCTCGGGAGGCATGGCCCAGCGGCTCATGGTGGCCCGATCGATTTTCCACCGGCCGGCCGTGCTGTTCATGGACGAGCCCACCGCGGGGCTCGACCCCCAGAGCCGCTTGGCGCTCTGGCAGATTCTCCAGGAGCTCAACGCCGAGGGTCAGACCATTCTGCTCACCACGCACTACATGGAAGAGGCCGACCAGCTCTGCGGACGCGTGGCCATCATGGACCACGGACGGATCCTCGCCCTCGATACGCCCGAGAACCTCAAGAGGTCCACCGGGATCGACACGATCGTGACCCTGAAGGCCACTGGTGACCTCGAGGCACTTTCGAAGAGTCTGCTCGACAACGTGGCCGGAGCCACGCACGCTCGACTCATCGACAAGGGAGTGGAGTTGCACGTCGCGGGAGCCGAGCAACTCCTGACGCGAGTGATCGCCGCGGCCGAAGCGAGCGGCGCGAACGTCCAGGACCTGTCTGTGGCCGAACCATCACTCGAGACCGTCTTTATCAACTTGACCGGCAAGGAGTTGCGCGACTGATGAGTGTGAGCACCCACGCGATTGACGCCAACCACGCTCGCAGCACCATGGCCGCCAGTCGTTCGGCCCTCGGTGCGCTCTTGTTACGCGACGTCACGGTCTTGCGTAAGGACATCAAGCTCTTCATCCTGCGCACCGTCATCCAACCCTTCCTCCTGTGCTTCGTCTTTCTTTTCGTCTTTCCCAAGATCGGTCAATCCGTAGGAAGCGGATCGGGAGAAAGTGCCTTCGCCACTGTGCTCGTCGCGGGGGTGGTGGGTATCTCGATCATGTTTCAAGGGGTGCAGTCAGTGGCCCTGCAGATGTCACAGGAATTCGGCTTCACCCGCGAGATCGAGGACCGGGTGCAGGCGCCTTGTCCCATCTGGTTGGTCGCCCTCGAGAAGGTGATCTCCGGTGCGATCCAGGGCATGATCTCGGCGGCCATCGTGCTCCCCATCGCGGCGCTGGTGCACGCCCGGGGTGTGGAGGCGTCGATCCACATCCACTGGCTCATTATGTTGACCCTCGTCCCGCTCGCCTGCGTGGCAATGGGATCGCTCGGTCTCGTGCTCGGAACGAGTTTCGAACCTCGCAACATTGGCTTGATGTTCGGCTTCATCATTTTGCCCATCACGTTCCTCGGGGGGACCTACTACCAGTGGGACCGACTTGCTCCGGTGAAGGTCGGCTCCTGGCATTGGCTGCAGACAATAGTGCTGGTGAACCCTCTCCTCTACGTCAACGAGGGGATGCGCGCCGCCTTCACTGACGTGCCCCACATCCACCTCTACGTGATCTACCCGGTCCTGGTGGCGTTCTGCGTCGGCTTCTTGTCACTGGGCCTGCACAATTTCCGCCGACGCGTCCTGTCCTAGGAGTACCCGTCGCCGTCTCGGTCGAACAGACCCTGACGGCCGTTGCCGATCAGGCTCACCGTGGGAATCTTGGTGTTGAAGTTATAGGCGTTGAGGTGGTCGTTCTCGCGACTGTATTTGCCGGCTTTCAAGTCCTTCATGTACTGACGCTCACCCGCCATCGCTCGGCGCGACCACGTCAGTCCCGCCAAGACTAGAACCGCACCCACAATTATCAGACCAAAGCCCTCCGCGTAGGGCCACACGACGTTCATGCACTGCGACGACACCGTGATCCCGCGCGTCGGATTGGCGATGCTCGCGTTGCACCGGGTGTTGAGAACACTCTCGTGATGAAAGAGCCATGCACCGTAGGCCGATGACATCAGACCCAGTATGAACAGCAGACGCCGACCCATAAGGTCAGGATACGACTGCTTTTACGCTTTCACCAGGAGCAAATAACTCGTCTATGACAACAAATGAGCAAATTCTGATATTTGACGGTGATTGCGGCTTTTGCACTTGGTGTGCCCGGTGGATTGAACGTCGTTGGACGCGCACTCCCGTACCGCGTACCGTAGCGTCGCAAGCGGTGAGTAAGGAGCTACCGGACCTCGTTACCCCGAGCACGCAGCAGATGAGCGAGTCAGTGTGGTGGATCAACGGAGATCATCACGACGCCGGGGCTCGCGCCGTCGCGCGCGCGCTGATCGCCACCTCGTCGCCGTGGCGACTAGCGGGATTCGCGATAGCCAGCGCCCCGATGTCGCGGGTCGCCGAGCCCATCTACCGTTTCGTGGCGCGTCACCGTCACCGATTCCCTGGTTCGACCAACGCCTGCGGCGTACGCGACCAAACCTGAACTAGACGTCCCACCAGATGGTGGCTAGTTCACGTTGCACCGCGGGTGGATTCACTCGTAAGTACTCAAGCACTTCGTCTTCGCGTTCCACGGGAAGACACAAACGCACGCGGGTGAAGCGAGCGGCTTGCGCCAGGTCCTGCTCGACACGCATCGGCCCGTCCCAGAGTTCCATCGACGCGTCGATCCCCATATCTCCCAGCACCGCCATCAGCTCCGCCGGCGTTGGTGTCGTCGGACGTTCGAGCCGCCAGAAGTGCTGCCACGCTCCTGAGAGATTGGCCAGAGGATGTTGACGAGGCAGTTCGAGTACGACGCGACGCGTGGCGTGTTCGTTCAAGGCGTGAAGGAACGGCACCACGTCAGCCACGTTGTACACGACGTGGTGCGACGTCACCACGTCCGCTCGGGGAACCGCGCCCGCCACCTCCGGCCAGAAGCCGAGAAACGTCTCGACGCTAACGCCACGCGCCGCGGCGTTCGCGACGAACATCTCGAGCATCTCGTCTTGGTGATCAACCCCAATGACGTGCGTGGCGGGTGGCGTCACCGCGAAGGCCGCAATTCCGCCCCCGCACCCCACGTCCAGCACGGTGGTGGACTCTCCCAACACCTCGCGAGCGCGCTCGTGCGAGGGATTGGTGGCTATCACCTCGGGCACCTCGAAGAGCACGGGTGGGTGGATCCAGGGACTCTCGCTGGCGAGTGCGAGAATCCCTGGAGGAATTGCCCACGCCTCTAAATCGTGGGCCCAGACTTGGGCGGACAAACTCACCGATTGAGAAGCCGCGACAAGAAGCCGCCGGTGGAGGGCTCGGCGGCGCACGAGCAACGATCAGCCTTGGCGACGCCCTTCAGAGCCTGTTCGATGTGGTTGCCGCAGCCCGCCCACGTGGGCTTTCCGCAACGACGACAAGTGGTCCGGTGACACATACTTCCTTCTTTCCTAATTGGTTGTTCGCTTGATTAATCGAAGAAACTCTCGGCCATCAGTGACTGAGCGCCTCAAGGGTCAGACCCAGCGCGGGCGAATGGCTCCACGTCGCGTAGCCGCCGTCGAGGTTACGGACGTCCATCCCCCACTGATTGAGCATCCGAGTGGCGACGTGTCCGCGCTGACCCACTTGGCAGAACACCAGGACCGGGCCTTGGGCAATCTCATCACGACGTTCGCGCAGTTCATCCACCGGGATGTTGACCGCGTCAGGGAGCGAACCGCGTTCGTATTCGCCGGGGCTACGCACGTCCACGAGCGTGACCCCACTGGAACGAAGTTCCTCCACCTCGTGCCACTGCGCGGTGCGTTCCAGGCCCGAGAGAACATTGCTCGCCACGTAGCCCAGCATGTTCACGGGATCCTTCGCCGAGCCAAAGGGTGGCGCGTACGCCAGTTCGAGATCGGCGAGCTCCGCGGCACCGATACCACCACGCATTGCGGTGGCCAGTACGTCGATGCGCTTGTCGACTCCTTCGGTACCGACACCTTGGGCACCCAGCAGGGCGCCCGATGTTGGATCAACGAGGATCTTCAATGACATCGGACGCGCACCGGGGTAATAACCCGCGTGCGAACTGGGATGGGTGTGGATGGCAATCGCCGGGCGCCCCGCCGCGTCGAGTCGCTTCTCATTCCAGCCCGTCGTGGCGACCGTGAGGTCGAACACCTTGACGATCGCGGTACCGATCGTGGTGCGCGGACGCACCTCGATGCCGGCGATGTGGTCAGCGACGAGTCGACCGTGACGATTCGCGATATTAGCGAGCGGCACCAACGTCGCGCTGCCGTCAAGCGCGTCCATCTTCTCGGCCGCGTCACCCAAGGCGTAAATCGTCGGGTCGCTGGTCTGGTTGAATCCATTCACCGCAATGCCGCCGCGCGGACCAATGTCGAGTCCGGCCGCGCGCGCGAGCGCCGTGTCGGGCCGCACGCCAATGGCGAGCACGACCAAGTCAGCGTCAATCTCTTCGCCCGAGGAAAGATGGACCGACGACGGCGCGACACTGGTCACACTCGTGCCGAGGTGCACCTCGACGCCCTGTCGCACAACCTCTTCCGCGACCAACGCCGCCATCTCGGGGTCGAGAGGAGCCAGGAGTTGCGTCGACGCTTCGACGATGCGCGTGGGGATACCGCGGTGCATCAGGTTCTCCGCGATCTCGAGGCCGATGAATCCACCCCCGATGACGACCGCGTGGCGCGGAGCCTCCTGAACCACGGCGCTGAGACGCTCGACATCCTCGACCGTGCGCAGCGGGTAGGCGCGCTCGATGCCGACGATGGGCGGTATTACCGGCGACGCACCCGGGCTCAAGACCAGGGCGTCGTACGCCAACTCGTACTCGTCATCGGTGTCGAGGTCACGCACTCGCACCCGGCGAGTTGCGGCGTCGATGCTGAGGGCCTCACTGCGCACACGTACGTCGATGCGGAAACGATCGTGCAGGGACTCGGGGGTCTGCAACAGCAAAGCCGCCTCATCCTCAATCACGCCACCCACGTAGTAGGGCAAACCGCAGTTCGCGTACGAGACGTGGGCACTTCGTTCGATGACCACAATCGACGCATCTTCGACCAGGCGTCGCAGACGTGTCGCCACCGACATACCTCCGGCGACTCCGCCAATAATGACAACATTCATGTCCGCCTCCTAGGCCAGGCTCAAGAAGAGCTTCTGGAGCTTCTTCGAAACGACTTCGGAATCGATGCTGGGATCGGCGATGCACTCGCGCAGCGACGAGGAGATCAACATGAACGCCGCAGTGTGAACGGCCTTAGAGACCGCTGCCATCTGGGTCACGATCTCGTCACAGGAGCGACCCTCTTCGAGCATGCGTACCACCGCACCCATCTGTCCGTGGGCGCGCTTCACTCGCAGGGTAATTTGGTTGAGCTGAGCCTCGTCTTCCAAAATGTGAACGGGTTCCGAATTGGTCATACGCCCTCTTTCGATTCGAACTTGTATACCCCCTAGGGTATCAACAATTCACTCGAGTGTGACGCATCCGGGACTTTGGTCCCAATCGGACCCCCGCTGATCAGGTCGCGGCGAATGCCACGACGCCGCGCGCGAGGGGGGCCAGCAACATACCCGCCCCCACGCTCGGTGTCGCGAAATGATTCGCCTCTGGGCCGAGCGACGCGCGCTGCATCACCGCGCCGCTCCGAGGGTTGAGGCCATAGAGGACACCATCACTGCCAATGGTCCACACCCGTGCGCCGGCCACTATCGGTGGCCCACTGCCCACGCTCGCGTGCCAGATGATCTTGATCGTCGCCGGACTCGATGTCACGAGCGCCGCCTCGGTGCCCGCCATACACGGTAGAAACACCGTGTGTCCCTCAATGGCCACTCCCCCGACGAGCACGTCACCGCAGTGCGAATCGATCATCGACACCTGACCACCGACGCCGCCCAAGTGAGCCACGCGCAACAAGTAGATATGTCCGGATTTGCCCGTCGCCACGGCTAAGCCGTCCGCCATCAACGCGGGCTCCGAGCCCAGGTCGGCGTCGGCGGCGTTGTCCTGATACCAGTTGGACGGGGTGAAGTAGGACGCCAGCTTCATCGAGGGCGACAGTTCGAGGACGGCGTCACTGTGGTCGTAGGGCTGGCCCGCCGATGTCACCGAACCGTTGCCCGAACTCACCCAGACGTTGCCTGCGGCGTCGACCGCGGGCGCCGCCCCGCCCATCCAGATGGCACCCTCGCGCTGGCCCGGTGACGAGTCCACGACATAGGAGGTCGCACGACTCGGTGCGATCTCTGAGAGCGCGCCCACTACACCGTGATAGTTCCCGCAATCGCCGTAGTTGCCCCCGAAGGAGTAGATCACCTCACCACGGCTGAGGGCCAGCGCGCTGCGATTGAGGTAGGGGGTCTGGTCGGCCGACGGCGTACGCAGAGCCTCGCGCAACATCAGGGCCCCCCGAGCGAGACCGAGGCCATAGAGAAAGTGCACCGGCCCGTGAGGACCGAGTTCGAAGTCGAGCGCGAAGACCTCACGGCGCGCCGGATCGATGACAGGAGTGCCAGTGATGCCTACCAAAGGCGAGATGTTCCCGCACGGCAGCAGGTGCGCAGGGACTGCTGGGCCTAAGTGCTTGTGCCAGAGAACGCGGCCGTCGACCGTGGAGAGCGCGTAGACCGAATCGTTCTCGGTGGCCACGATGACCTCGTCGCGGAACACCAGCGGTTCTCCGTACACCTGGCCGTCGAGCACCGACGATGTCCACTTCGGAACCGACGTGTGAAAGCCCCCGAGACCGACCGCTACGCCCGCACCGTTGGCGCCGCCGTGATACCCCAGCCATTGGGTGGTGAGCTGTGAGGAGGTCGCCCCGCCCGCACGCGACACGATATTCACCAAGAAGACGGGTGCGAGAAGGGTGAGGACGAGTGCGCCCCCCAACAGACGCCGCGGGCGAACTCGACGACCTTGAGATAGAAGCGGGGCTCTCATCATCTGAGAATAGCGAGACGAGATGGCCCGACCGTCCCTCCTCGCCTGATCACATCGGGCCAACTGGCGACCAGTGTTAGCGTCGCCGAGATGGATATGTCGCCGGCGCGCAACTCCTCGTCGCGTCGAGTGCACTTCACTGCGCTGTCCTCGCTGGTCGCGACCATGGTCGCCCTTAGTTTCTGGCCACACCAGACGTGGGTCAATCGCGTCATTGTGGTTGTGCTCGTCATCCTGGGAGCTCGCGGCGTGGCTACGACGACGGACTCCGGCCACCTCGAACGCAGCCGGGTCGAGGACCCCGTGTTGAGTCTCCTGGGCGCCCTCGGCGCCGTGGTGTTAGCCCGCGCTCTGGGCGTCGCGCCGATTCTCGCGGCAACGCTGACCGGTCTCGTCGGCGGACTCTGCGTACGCTGGGCCAAAGGCGCGCGTGACTACCACGGCGCCCCGATCTACGCCGGCGCGTTCGTGGGGATCACTTCGCGCCTGGTGTTTCACAACGTTTGGTGGGTCCTCGTCTCCGGTCTCCTCGTCGGGATCCTCTGGTCCGTGAGTCGCGACGCGTGGGTGGGTGTCGGCGGCAAGATGGGCACAATGTCCCTGATAGCCATCGTGGGCGTCTCACTTGTGGCGCGAGCCTTCCACCAGCGCGGACCCGGAGCCCCCGCGCTCGACGCCCACGGATACGTTGGCCTCGCTTTCGTCGTGGGCGCCAGCGCGGCGCCGCTCACCTTCTATCTGGCCCATTTTCGGCGCTGGGGCGCGGTCCTAGGTTCCTCGGCACCGACGGCAACGTTCGCGTTGGTAATTGCCCTGACGCCCACGTCGTGGGCCGTCCACGGCGACGTACTGCCCTATCTCTGGTACGGATCAAGTTTCGTCGGCATGACCACATCGGCCCGATTAATGCGCCCAGCGCTGAGCCTTCCCCTCGCCGGTCTGCTCTTCACGTGGTTAGCCATGCGATTCGGCACCTTTTTCTCCGGCATGGGGGGCACCGCTGGACTCACCGCATTGGTGTCAGTCTTCGCGTTGCGTGGCGCACAATCAACCATTGCGCAACGCGATGCACCGAGTTCCTCTGGGGGTCTCAACTGATCTCAGCGACGATGCGCGACCAGCGCCAGCGCCGAACGCCATCCGACCAGAAACAACGACAAGAACGCCAGCGCCACCACCACGAAAGCAATGGCTGTCCCCTGGCCCGCAACGACGCGCAGGACCATGCCGAGCGCCACGGTAGCGATCACGATCAACAGACCGCCCAGCGGGGTCGTCGCATCGCGACGAGTGCGCCACATGAAGAACCACCCCACTAGAAGCCCGGTTGCAAATGGCCACGTTGTAGTGGCCATGCCTGACACCGTGATGCCATCCTGGTGCGCCGAGCGGCCAATTCCGACGAAGAGCAAGATAAACAGAGCGTCGATGGCGAGGGCGTACTTTTTCATGAGACGCCAATGCTAGAGGCCAACTGAAGGTCACAAACAGTCACCCCGCAATCCATGCACGAAGTCACTCCTTCTAACAGGGCCGGACCACGGTGGTATCACACGACCATCGTTACATTGGCCGATACAACTACCCTAGGAACGTGATCACCCCCGCCACCAAATTGCGCTGGCCCGAGGGCGTATGCCGACGCCGAGATCATGGATGAACAAATAGCGCGCGCCGACCCGCTCACGGGTGACATAGTGGGGGAAGTCTCGAAGTCTCGGGCACATCGAGATGGCATTTGGCACGCCACGATCCATGTGTGGATTCTCGATGATCAAGGGCGCCTGATCTTCCAACATCGTTCAACCGCCAAGGAGCACTTCCCCGATATGTGGGACGTCTCGGTCGGTGGCCACATCCGCGTGGGTGAAGATGGAGCGAGAGAGGTGGCCGAAGAACTCGGGGCCGACGTCAACCTCAATGATTTGAAGTTCGTCGGCACCGCCACGCTTGACACCGCGATCCCTGGTGGACATGACCGTGAAAAGCCCCGCGTGTACCTGTGGCGCAGCGGTCGGACGCTGGATTCCTTCACGTTCGCCGACGGCGAAGTAGTGGGACTCGCCTCCGTGAGCCTGAACGACCTGGGTACCTTGCTGAGTGGATCTCGGGTACCCGCCCTGGTGTTCGACGGAGAGTCGACCAACGCGGGATCACTTGATCCCAAGGATCTCGTCACCCTCTCCCAGGAGTACTGGACACTCGTTCGCGACGCCCTCGAAGAAGATTGCACATAGACGCACCAGAACGCAGTCGAATCGACTGGGTGGCCATCACGTCGAGGTGATTTCGCAACGAGCGCCAGTAACCAAATAGACCCAGCAATGGTCCGCAGTCCATCGACTCCGGGGCGCCACGAATCGGATGCGGCACCGCGCCGGACTGACGATATTGCTCAGTTGTGAGTAGACCGAAGTCGCAGCGGCGAATAGCCGTCGGTGCTCGCGCAGGTGAGATCGATTCCAGGGTCCGCACCGAACGCGAGACGCTCGTTGATCAGTCGAACGGCGCCCAGCACCGAGGACCGGAGCCAGACATCAGCACCGTCGCTTTCGCTCTGTTGGTCGAAACCACCCGTACGACCAAATACATCGCGCCGAACGAGCACGGTAGACGAATGGATTTGATCGAATATTGACGCGTCGGCGACGGCCGATGTGACCAAGGACGACACCTCGGCGGCGATAGCAAAGTCACGCCCGTCGTTCGACCAATCGCTGGCGCACAGAACCGCGCCGGAGGATCGCACCACAGAAAGCTGCAACTCAAGTTTCTGGCGATGCCAGCGGTGTCCCGCTTCCACGAAAGCAACCCACCGCGACGAGGTGTGCGCGACACCCGCATTCTTAGCGGCACCGAATCCAAAGCGTGGCTGGCGCACCACCTTGACCAGCGGGGCGAAGGAGAGAGCCACCTCTACGGTCTCGTCGGTGGACCCGTCGTCCACCACCACGATCTCCCGTACGTTCACCGTCTGCTCGACGACGGATTGCAGGGTGGCCGCGATCGTTGTAGCGGCGTTGCTCGCGGCAACCACTACGGACACGCTCATCGGATCCGCCACGCCGAGGTCCTCAGTACGCGCATCTAGGGCGAGTCGAGCGACGACTCGATCGTCCAGCACGACCTCCTTTTCACCAAATCGTTGAGTGCCCTCGGGCCCTCGACCGGTGATGAGAAGGATGTCGCCAGGACGCATGTCACGAATACTGTGGCGAATGGCAGTTGCTCGGTCGGGTTCGGCGCTGACTCGATGCCGCTGCGTCGAAGGAACCCCTTCCAGCATCTGATCGATGATCGAAAGTGGATCCTCGTCGCCCGGACTATCAGTAGTCAGTCGAACGTGATCCGCTAGCGTTGCGATCCTCGCCATCTCGGGACGTTTCGCGCTGTAGCGCTGACCCCGTGCTCCGAGCACGAGGTGGACCTCACCGTGGGACACCTCTCGCGCCGTGGCGATAAGCGCTTCCAGCGCATTAGGGGTGTGAGCGTAATCGGCCACTGTGAGGTAGGGCTCGTCACGGGTGATCACCTCGAAGCGACCGGGCGGAGGAACACACTGGGCGATTGCGCGAGCGGCCCGCGAGGCCTCCACGCCGATCTGTCTCGCGGCGAGGAACGCCGCCGCGATATTGGAACCGTTGATCTCGCCAATCAGACTTGACGAGATCTCGGTCACGCCGTCTGGTCCATCCAGTGAAACGAGCACTCCTTCGAGACCCATCCCCTTGATGCTCACCTTCACGTCGGCCGAGGCATGTCGCCCGAAGGTGGTGACTGGTACCTTGCACCAACTGGCGAGCTTGCGCCCCCATTCGTCATCTACGCAGATGATCGCCGCATCACAATGCTCTTTCTCGAACATCCGACGCTTCGCGGCGAAGTACTGCTCCATGTTGCCGTGGTAGTCGAGGTGCTCCGGCGATAGGTTCAAGAACACGCCCGCGTTGAAATGGGTCCCCGCCACGCGATGTCGATCTAGACCATGCGACGTCACTTCCATTGCCACGCGACGCGTGCCGCGACGAAGAAGCTGCGCGAAGAGCGCTTGAAGAACGGGTGCCTCAGGAGTCGAGAGATTGGGATGCATGAGCAACTCGTCGCCAAGGAACGAGCCGGTCGTTCCTATCTGCGCAGCGGGCTGGTCGTCCGTGCCGAGACACGCACGAAGCAACTGACACGTTGTCGTCTTCCCGTTCGTTCCGGTGACGCCGACCAGACTCATTTTCCGAGAAGGATGTCCATAGAACTCAGAGGCGATCGAGCCGGCCACCCGACTCACGGAGGGAACCACGCATTGCGCCACCGCGAGGTCCAACACCCGCTCGACCACCAACGCGGTCGCGCCTCGTCTCAATGCGTCACCCGCGTAGAGGTGTCCATCGTGATGTTCGCCGCGGTATGCGAGGAACAGGTCGCCGGGACGAACGGCACGGCTATCAAATGCAATTCCGCGAATCTCGCCGTCACCAATGATTTGCGCCTGCGCTAGACCACTGATTACTTCAGAGAGCATCACCGAATCGTCCATAGGCCATTCGGTCTGCGGGTTCGGGGCGACGTTCGTCACGAATACACCGCCAATATCGTTATATCGATCCCGGGCGTTCTATTTGTGAATATGGCATATCTTACGTTTATCCTCCGTCTAGAATCACCGATCAGCGAGTAAGAACCAGGTAAAATGCAATGGGCCCTCGTAGGGGTATCTCTTTCTCGCGAGCGTCGCCGACTTCCCCACATCCGTGTTCCGCGACCCCAGTTGGTGCGTCGAACGAGACATGTGCGCGGCGGCGTGATCGAGTGCTGAATCAATATCAGAGGAGTTTTACCCTTCGTCAACACTCAACATTGCCGAGCGTTGATGTTCTCCTTGATCTCGCACGACCTCCTGAAGAGAGCTCAAGCAAAGAAAGCCCGAGGCAGTGGGCCAACTTCAGTCAGGGTTCACCCATTGCCTCGACCCCTGAACCCACGGGAGATCGATGACGGAGCCCCCGGTGGGCCAGAAGGGAACGAACCGATGGCCCAGGGCTCATGAGGTAACTGCATCCAAGGGCGCAGTAGGGCGCAGTAGGGCGCAGTAGGGCCGGTGGGGATCGAACCCACGACCCAGGGATTATGAGTCCCCTGCTCTAACCACTGAGCTACGGCCCCTTCAACGTTCGAGCCTAATTGACAGGGTCGGTACGAACTGGTCGTTCGCTGTGCCCATTCGTTACAACAAGAGAAGAGTCGCCGACACTTCATCACCAATTCGAATATCAGTCACTGCCTAAATCTTCAAATTGTCTGAGATACGACCTTTCGACTTGACGGGCGTCATCAGGTTGGTTACCTTGAATCCATGAGCGGACCTACTCTCGTCATCTTGGCTGCAGGACGAGCTCGTCGCTACGGTGGTCTCAAGCAACTTGCGCCCATAGGGCGCCACGGCGAAGGGGTGATCGACCTCATTGCGTCGGACGCGATATCTGCGGGCTTCGACGACATCGTGATCGTCGTGAACCGCGATACGGGACCAACCATCCAAGAACACGTCGCTGAACACTGGCCCACGGACCATAAGGTGTCCTTCGCTTTTCAGGAGCAGTTGCGTGGGACCGTCGACGCGGTGTTGGCAGCAGAGGATTTCGTCAATCATTCAGTTCCCTTTGGCGTCTCAAACGCCGATGACCTCTACGGTCTCGACGCGCTCATGAAGCTCGGCGGTCATCTCTCCAATAGCCCCGATTGCTGCATGGTCGCTTTTCAGTTGGAGAACTCGCTGATCGGTGATCTTCCCGTCTCGCGGGGCACTTGCCAAGTGCTCGACGGGCGACTTACCCACGTGGTCGAGCGACGCAACGTGCACTTCACGCCCGACGGTCTCGAGGCCGACGACGGGCTACAGCCGCGCTTCTTGTCGCCCGAGGCGCTGGTTTCAATGAACCTGTGGGGCTTTCAGTCCAACATCTGGCCCCTCCTGCACCGCGAGGTCGAGGGGCACGACTTTGAAGCGAGCCCCGAAGTTTTGTTGCCCACCTTCGTAGCGGGCATCATGGAACGCGATGGCTTGGTTTTCTCGGTCCTTGAGACCAGTTCCCGATGCATCGGGGTGACCCACGCCGAGGATTTGCCCCTAGCGCAGTTCCTGGTGCGTGAAGAAATCAAGTCGGGCATGCGCCCGGAGTTCGCCTTCAGCTAAATCAAACGACCCGGTCGTGACGACCTCAGTCGTCCGAGCTCCGCGGAGTGTCCCGGGCACGCCGACGATCCCGCGGCGCGTCCGCGCTGTCCGTCGTCGCACCCGCGTGGACGCTGCGCCACAACTCAATTCGACTCTCTGCGAGAGCACCGGACCGCACCGCGGCACGTACTGCGCATCCGTCGTCTTTGTCGTGATGACAATTGCGAAAGCGACACCGGAGTGAGAGCTCGTCGATGTCATCGAAGACTTGATCGAGGCTGTGCTGGTCGGCCACGATTTCGGGAAGCCGAATGCCGGGGATGTCCAGCAAGACACCTCCGGAAGCCAAACGATAGAGCTTGCGCGTCGTGGTGGCGTGACGCCCCTCCCCCCCTCGACTCGTCGTTCTGGTCAACTCCTCAGTCCCCTCGAGAGCGTTGAGCAACGACGTCTTGCCGACGCCCGAGGCGCCGAGCATCACGGCCGTGATGCCCGCGGGCAACAGGGCGCGCACTTCGTTAATCCCCTCGCCGGTGAGGGAACTAGTAAGGATCACTGTGACGTTGGGGATATGTTCTTTCACTTGGGCGCAAAAGTCGTCCGCGTCTTCGGCATCATCGACCTTGGTGACTACGACCATCGGCGTGGCCCCCGAATCGACTGCCATCATCACGAGCCGCTCGAGCAGTCGCTGGTTGAGATCAATATTGACCGCGATGACGATCATGACCAGATCGATGTTGGCCGCCATCACCTGAGGTTCGCGACCGTACGGGTGGGGGCGGCGAAGCTCACTGCGCCGCACCATCACGTCAACGATTCGTCGCTCCTGCACCGCGACCCAATCACCGGCGACGGGAGTCTTCGCGAGTCCTTTGGCCAATGAGCAAAGTCCCGAACCCTCGGTGGCGTCTGATTCCTGCCAAATCACATTGGCGCTGGCCCCGTGCATGATGACCACTCGACCGAGCGACCATGCGGGATCGAGCAAGAAGCGTTCGTGCGTACCCAGTCCCAAGCTCTCCAACACGGTCAACGACGCCACGTCATCGCCGATCAGAGAGGGACGTCCGCTTATTCACGAAATCCATTATGGCCGTTGGCTCCCCCCGCAGGGCGCACGGCTTCGCCCGAGACATTCTCAGGGAATTCACTGCTCGAACATTCCTGCACCGCGCTAGCGTGCAGTTCAGGAAGTCCAGACTTCGCCTCCTTCTGATCTGGCCCTGTGCCAGTCCAATAGAAGACGGTGCGAGATGGGATTACCGGCGATGACCGTTCGGGCCTCCTTCATTGTGGGTGGCCTGAGCGCTTATTGGTCTACGCCCCACGCCATTGCGTGCCTCGCCTTGGATAAGACGACCGTCATATTTCTATGGCCCTCCGTCGTGGCCTTCGCTGTCGCCATGACTACCCCCTTCGTATCACGGCGCCGCTTACGAACCAGCGCCCTGCACCCGCCAATTCAGTTCGCCCTCCGAAAGGAAGGGGCGTAATGCCCGCCGCGACATTGATGAGCAACACTTCCCCCTCCAGGAGAAGAAATGAACACGTCATCAGTCTCGGATCGGTCATCATCATCGTGATGCTCCTCATTAACTTCTTTGGTCTGAGGTAGGTCGTGGCCCTCTCCGCACACGCCTCCGACTCGACAATCCCTCTGTGGCTCATTGGTTTCTCCCCTTTAGCCAATGAGCCACAGAGTTTCACCGCAATTCGACTGATCCCCCATTCCAACCGACACAACCAAGGAGAACAACATGACAAAGCGTGACAAGGTCAAGAACGCCGCACAGATCGCGAAGGGCAAAGCCGAGGAAGCAACCGGTAAGAAGCTCGGCAATCCTGGACTTGAACTCGACGGCAAGATGGACCAAATAAAGGGCAACCTCAAGCAGGCCGGTGAGAAGGTCAAAGATGCCTTTGGCAAGTAGCCCCGGTCGAAGAATCTCGACGGACGAAGATGTTCCCGCGACGCGGGGCGCGTCCCTAGGGGTGATTTCGTCCAGTCGCCCGATGGATGTTGTGAGGAGTCGCGTCGCCTCTCGTAGCGTGCCCGTATGGTGCAGCGACCCCCCGGTGCGGATAGTTCCGATGAGCGTCGAAGACATTGCCGTGCTCGCCACGTCCATCCACCGGCTCAGCGTCATGAACGCCTGGCGTCGCCAACGCGCTCGCGCGCGCTCGCGCGCGTGGATACACCATGCCGAGTTCTCCTTCGACCAAGATCCGCCTCTCGCGCTCGAGCGTGAGAACACCCTTCTCGTTGCACGAGGATCCCATGAGTCGCTTTGACCTCTTCAACAAGTCTCAGTCGAACTTCGTCGCCCTCGACGCCCATTCAAGTCCGGCCTTCACCCCCACCCCGCTTCGCTTCGTGGAAGTTCTCGAAGAGGACGAACCGGACGAGCAACCGGGGAACTGGCCCCTCATCCCCTGGCCGCGTGGTCCGCTGAGCGCTGCGGTGATCAATGCGCTCTCGCGTGCGCCCGGGAACTTCGGCAAACTTCCCGAGATCGACGTGGACGACACACTCACCGACGACGACCTGCATCTCGCTCTCTACCTGTGTTACGAAGTCCACTACCGCGACCTGACACCGCACGACTGGGAGTGGGACACCGACTTGCTGCGTTTTCGCGCCGAGCTAGAGGACGCTTTCATCGCACGCTTAACCGAAGAGGTGGCGTCGCATCACTCACGTAGCCCCTTTGACGTGACCACGGCGCTCGACCAACTGCTGACGTCGGCTCCGCGCTCGTCGGTGTCGACCCACTTCGACAGCGGCGGGACTCTGGACCAAATGCGGGAGTTCTGCGTGCACAAATCGGCGTCGCACCTACGAGAGGGCGATCCCCAGGCCTTCGCGATACCACGTCTATCGGGGGACGCGAAAGCGGCGCTGATTGAAATTCAGTACGAGAATGTGGCGGCAGAACTCGCCCGACGAACCCATGCGTCGATGTTCGCCACCACCATGGAGTACCTCGGACTCGACCCGTCCTACGGTTCCTACGTCGAGATGTTGCCCGGCGTTACCCTCGCGGGTGTGAATCTGGTCTCAATGTTCGCCCTGCATCGCAAGTGGCGTGCCGCCCTCGTAGGACAAGTGGCAATTCGTGAAATGACCTCCGTCGAACCGATGCGGAGCTACGGTCGCGCCCTCGATCGATTCGGCATCGGCACGAGCGGTCGGAGTTTCTTCGACGCCTACGCCGGCGTCGACGTGCGTCACCTCGAAGAGGCGCGCGCGCGAATGGTCTCGAGTCTGTTGAACACGGAGCCCGAAATGGGGGCCCAAATACTCTTCGGCGCCGCCGCCATGTTGTTGTTGGACGAGCACTTCACCCAGCACGTGCTGAGAGCGTGGGAGAACGGCCTCTCCTCACTCGCGCCCTGGGAGATGAACTCGAACTCGTAGCGATGCACCTGGTGCGAATCGATCAGCTCGTAGCCAGCTTCAGCCTTCTCGCTCCCAAGGAAAGAGGGCTGAGGTTGGCTATGCGTTGCCTCGTTTAATGGTGCGCGTCGTGCCAGGCGGCGTACCAGATTTCGACCAGCATCTTGATCGTCGACTTGCTGGTCTCCACCAACGAGGCGACCACGGGAACCTCCGTGCGAGCGCGTGCGCCGCGGCTCATCAGCGCGTGATCTCCAAGACCAGGGTCGCCACCGAGATGACGAGCAAGAATGCGGCCGGCGCAAAGACCTTGACACCGTCCTTGATGCGCAGGTGCGCGACAACCGCCCCGAGAAAGTACAGGACGAGTCCCGCCGCAGCGAGGCGACCGAGCAGCGACGTGGCGAATCCGACCAGCAGACCAACCCCCCCGGCGATCTCGACCAGCGCGAGCATCGGTATCTGATTCTCCTTGACGCCGACGTGGGTCATCCCCTCCACCACGGTGGGTACCCTTCGCAACTTGCCCGCCGCCGACGCGAAAGCGGCCAGGGTGAGCACGGAAGCGACGATGATCATGGCAATCTTCATTTGGTTCTCCTTGTGGTTCTCGTTCGACGTGATCAGTGCGTGAGGGCACCGGAAAGGTGATGACCTCGCTCGGCAGCCAGTCGCTCGGACTCCGCACGCATCTCGGCGGCGAGTTCCTTGAACTGATCGAGTGCCGGATTCACACCCACGAGGGTGAATTCGGATTCCACCACACGTAGGTCGAGGCCCCACACGTCTTCCAAGATGCGCCGCATCCAACCCGATGCGTGGTCCCAGCCTTCGCGCGGCGTACCGGGCCCGTACGCGCCGCCTCGCACAACTACCAAGACGGCCGGGCGACCCTTCAGGGGCTGACCCGCGCTCGAGGCCAAGCGGGGATCGGTGATGACGAGGTCCACCCAAGTCTTGAAGTGCTGGGAGACGCCGAAGTTGTAGAGCGGCACGGCAAGCAAGAAGGCGTCAGCGTCCAGGAGTTCGTCTGCCAGCGTCGTCGCCAGAACCACCGCCTCCTTCTGTCGCGCCGTCATCGACTCGATTGCACCGCGATTAGCCGATGACCGAATCCGCCCACGCGGTCGCAGGAATTGGTTCCAAGCCAATGCTGCGACGCGTTACCGTACTCTCCGCGTTGTCCTCGCGCCAAGACTCCTCCACTATGTCGGCAATGGCACGGCTCGTGGAACCAGCACTGCGAATACTGGCGTCAAGTCGGAAGAGGGACATGGGAACTCCTTGGCAGTCGAATCGTTGTCACTCTCATTATACAGGTGACTTTTAAAAACAAAGCGGCTTGCTACAAATGAGCCACTGGTACGATTGGTCACGTGGAAGCGATCCGATCGACAGGTGCTCACGGCGAACTCGTGACGGCGCCACCGTCGACCGGGTCCTGCGACGAAGCCTCCAAATCATGTGACGGTGCTCTCGCCCAGGCCTTCAAGTTTCTCGGTAAGCGCTGGAACGGCGTCATCTTGGGTACCCTCACCAACGGATCCTCGGGGTTCGCCGAACTCAAGCGCAACGTGGTGGGCATCAGCGACTCGGTCCTCGCCGAGCGATTGAGCGAGTTGCACGGCGCCGGACTCATCTCGCGCAAGGTAGAACCCGGCCCCCCCGTCTCAGTTTCCTACGAACTTTCAGAGACCGGTCGGGCGCTGATTCCCGCCATGGACGCCCTGAGCGCGTGGGCCGCGGAGAACTTCCCCCGCCTCGATCAACCCTCCCAATGAAAGTAGATACCGTGTCCCAACGTCTCGAAGCACTGCGCGCCTCCGCCACCCACCTGCGCGAAATCGTCGCCCAACTCGACGTCGATCAGCACTCGGCACCGGCCTACCCTTCGGAATGGACCATCGCCGACACGATGTCGCACATTGGCTCGGGGGCCGTCATCCTGGGCCAGATGCTCGAGAACGCGCTGAGCGGATCGAAGCCGACCGAGAACTTCAATCAGTCGGTGTGGGACGTCTGGAATAGCAAGTCGCCCGCCGAACAGATCGCCGACGCCCTTGTGGCTGATCAGAAATTCCTCGACGCGCTCGTCGCCACGAGCGACGAACAGCGCGCAGCCTTCGAGGTCAGTTTTGGTCCAATGCAAATCGACTTCGAACGCTTCGTGGGCATGCGTCTGGGCGAACACGTCCTGCACACCTGGGACGTTGAGGTGACCATCAACCCCGGCGCCGCTCTGGCAATTCCCGCCGCGGGCCTGTTACTAGACCAAGTCCACTTGGTCGTCAGTCGTTCAGCGAAGCCATCGGGTGAAGTGCGAACCATCACAGTACGCACCCACGAACCCACCCGTGATTTCAACGTGGTCTTCGAAGAAGATTCCGTCACCCTGGTCGACACGGTCCACGACGGCCCGATCGACGTCGAGTTGCCCGCCGAAGCCTTCGTGCGCCTCATTTACGGTCGTCTCGACGCCGAAATCGGTCTCGACGATGGCTCAGAGGTCCACCTCGAACACTTGCGTCGGGCCTTCCCAGGTATCTAGAACGTCACGTCGTTGGCGACCCCGCCAGCGCAGCACGACGTGGTCGCGAAGGCCACCGCGTGCGGGAGGCACCACCGCCTCGCGAGCGTCGTCGAGCCACCGTTGGCCAGCCCATTTGACGCGTACCGGACGTTCGCCCGGGTGAACGTGGTTCGACGTTGCGCTCAATCGACCATATTCTGCCGCGAACCGCGGGCATCTTCGTCGTAGAGACCGCGTTGCCCGACCCCATCGCAACCGATGGCCGGTGGACCGAAACAGACTCTAGGGGAGTTGAGACGAATTTGACGCTCACCAGGACCGATGGCACTACCTCTTCGCGGACGCCCAGCCCGGCACGTCGAAGGATCCTCCGCGGTGTCTCCACGCACCGAGCGGATTTGCGTGGACTACTTCTTCTCGATGCGGTGTTGCGCGATGCGAAGGTCGGGTCGAGCCAACACTTCGTAGAGCGCTCCGACGATGACGATGACCGCCATGATGAGCAGCGTGATCCAGCCGTAGTTGAAGAGGGCGCGACCACTGGCCAAAGAACTGGGCCAACAAATGTTGACGAACATCACTCCCAGGTACACGAGGCCCGTGACGGTGACGGGCATGCCCCACTTACCCAGCGTGAAGGAACCACTCGGCTGCCAGCCGCGCCGGCGCGCGATGTACGAACCGAGCACCGTGAGGAAGAACGACAGGTAGATACCCGACACCCCGAAAGACACCAGCGCGTAGAGCGCATTGACGTTCGCCGGGTAGGTGAACCAGAGGATGTTCACCGGCTTGCTCGGGTTCACCAGCACCAGCAGCATGAACAAGAACGGAATGATGACACCCACCAACACAGCGTTCGCCGGCGTCTTGAAGCGTGGTGAGACCTGCTTGAGCCAGTTACTGCCCGGCATCGCGCCGTCGCGCGCGAGCGCGTATGCCACGCGTGCTCCCGCGCCCTGCACCGCCGTGCCACAGCTGAAGAAGGCGATTACGACCATCACGAGGAAGAAGTCGGTGATGAAGCCCGGCAGACCCGCGAAGAGCACCGGGATGCCGCCGGAGACGACGCCCTTGATACCGGCCTTGGGAGTGGCGAGCAGCAGACCCAGCACCAGGACGAAGGAGGCAATACCGCCATAGAGAATCGCGCTCCGCATGGCGCGCGGGACCTCGCGATGCGCGTCGATGGTCTCTTCGGAGATGTCCCCCGCCGATTCGAATCCGTAGAAGATGTAGGCGTTGGCGAGCACCGCGACGAGTGCCGCGCCCACCCACCAATTGCCCGCCAGGTTCACTGCGAAGGGATTCTGGGTGGGGATCTGGACGTGCTGGGTGCTGAAGAGGAAGCCGAATCCCTGGTGGAATCCGTGGATGGCCAGCGCGAGAGTCACTCCGAAGGTGCCGATCGTCTCGACGTATACACCGATGTTGGCGACCTTGCCCATGATCTTCGCGCCCACACTGTTGAGGACTCCCGAGAGCACGATGATGATGCCCACCACGGCGAAGATGGTGACGTGGTTGGACGGGTTGAGATTCGTCTTGAACCAGAGGTTCACCAGGTCCACGATGTAGAGCACAGCGCCCGAGTCAACCGAGGCGACGGTCGCGAGGAGCGCGAAGCCGTAGATCCACCCCACGTACCACCCGTAACGTGGTCCGACGTTGTACTTGCCGTACTGGTAGAGCGCCCCCGAGAGCGGGTACTCACTCGCGAGTTCACCAAAGACCAGGGCCACCAAGGTCATGAAGGCGACGACGATGGGGATGGTCCAGATATAACGCGGTCCTCCGGTGCCCAGTCCCAGGGTGTAGAGCGAATAGATGCCCACCATCGGGCTCAGGTAACTGAAAGCCACCGAGAAGTTGTCGAAGAAGGATAAGACTCTCT
The DNA here is from genome assembly GCA_963734655.1 of uncultured Acidimicrobiaceae bacterium. Classification (GTDB taxonomy): domain Bacteria; phylum Actinomycetota; class Acidimicrobiia; order Acidimicrobiales; family RAAP-2; genus RAAP-2. The sequence goes on from CAVTHY010000003.1 coordinate 586,615, forward strand.
TCAATTCCTCGCGATAGCCCAACGCCACCATGCGCGCATCTTCGCCGTGACTCGCATCGTTGACGTTGCTCACTTCGCTATCAGCCATGATCCCTCCCCCGATGGAACCTGGTGCGGTCCCCTTTTTGAACCTACACCCAGACGATTTACCGCGCAGTGATTGGCGCTACGTCAAATTCACTGCGACCAGACTGACGTCGCTGCCGCGGCGGACTTAACGACCGCGGCGGGGGCGGTCCACCAATTGGCTGACCACGAAGATGACGAACCCGGTCGCGCCGGCGGCGAGGAGACCACCGAGTTGCCCGTGGACGTGGTGGGCGTCGAGGAGGACAATGGTGAGGACGCCGGCCAGCAGTCCGAGTGCGACCCCCCAGCGCAAACCTCGCGTCATGTTCCCCCTAGATCCCGAGTTGAATGGTACGCCAGCTCGCGGCCACCTGCGTGGTCCGTGGATGACGGCGTTCGCCGAGAGCAATGACGAAACGTGTCGAGGTCCTCAGCGGAGCGCCGAGCGCGCCAGCGCGTCGACGTAGATCGCCGCGACATAATCCCAGAGAGCGTTGGCTTCGTGGTCGATGCGTTGTCGCTGGGGATCCGCGTCGAACCAGCGCACCGTCTGAACGATCCCTTCGGCGAAGGGCACCCGTGCGCTGTACCCCGGTACCAAGCGACGCAACTTCGCATTATCGAAGACGGCGGAGTTGGCCTTGTCGCCCCAGAGCGTGCCGAGCATCTCCGGGTCGGCCGCCACGAGGGCGTCGGAAGGAACGTGAAGAATATCGGCTGGTACTCCGGCGGCTTCCGCCAGGCGTTCGTAGATCTGATTCCACGTCAGCGCCTCGTCTGACGTGATGTGAAAAGCCTCGCCGATCGCCCCACGATGTCCCAGCAAGGGGACGAGGCCGCGTGCCAGGTCCGAATTGTGGGTGATCGTCCAGATGCTGGTGCCGTCGCCCGGGACGAGGATCTTCGCTCCGCGACGTATCCGATCGACGATGGTGAAGGGCTTCTCCCAACTCCCGATCGCCACGGGGATCTGCGAGTCGCCGTAGGTGAGAGAAGGGCGAATGACGGTGACGGGAAAGCCGATCGTTGCGAACGCCGAAAAGAGTACCTCCTCACAGGCAATCTTGTCGCGAGAGTACTGCCAGAAAGGATTCGCCAAGGGCGTCTCTTCAGTGACGAGCCAGTGCCGTGGGGGCTTCTGGTACGCCGAAGCGGAACTGATGAAGACGTACTGACCCGCGTCCGCGTAGAGGCGAATGTCCTGGTGCACCTGTTCAGGGACGTAGGCGGTCCACTGCACCACCGCGTCGAAGACGCGACCCTTGATGACGTCGCGCACCTGCGCCTCATCGGACGCGTCGGCGATCAGTGCGCGAGGACCCACCTGGTTGGGCAGGCGCGACTGGCCACGATTGAGCGTCCACACGTCGTGACCCGCGTTGATGGCCTCGGTGACGCACGCGTTGGAGATGATGCCGGTCCCACCGATGAAGAGAATGTCCACTACCGTGACCCCTAGATTCGCTCAGGGACCATTTCTATCGCGCCGCAGGGACACTCGTGAGCGCAGATGCCACAACCTTTGCAGTAGTCGAGATTGAACTCGTACTTACCGTCGGACAATTTGATGACCGCGTTATCGGGACACACGCCAAAACAGTTGTCGCACTCGAAGCAGTTACCGCACGACATACACCGGCGGGCTTCGAAGAGCGCGTTGCGTTCGGTGAGTCCCAACACGACCTCTTCGAAGTTGTCCTGGCGGCGGATCTTCTCGAGCTCAGGGCGCTGGGTACGCTCGGCATCGGAGTAGTACCAGGTGTTCAGCTTGGCGAACTCCGCGAGTTCGTGCTTAGCGGTCTCTTCGACGCTCACACCTCGGACGTAGGCGTCGATGCCGCGCGCTGCCTTCTTGCCGTGCCCGACCGCGACCGTCGCGGTGCGCTCCGCCGGCACGGCGTCACCCCCCGCGAAGATCCCTCGGCCATTGGTCATCAGATTCCCAGCGACCTGGACTGAACCGTCATTCACTTCGACATCGCTCGCTCGCGAGAGCAGCGACAGGTCCGTATCCTGTCCCAGCGCCAGCACCACGGCGTCGGCGCCCAGCTCCTCGTATTCACCAGTCGCTTCGGGGAAGCCCTCGGCGTTGAGTCGCATCTTCTCGATGACGATCCGGTCGGACTCGACTTTGTTGATGGTCGAGAGCCAGCGCATGGTCACGCCTTCGACCTTGGCCTGTTCGTACTCCTCGTCGTGCGCCGGCATCTTCTCCTGATTCCGGCGATAGACCACGACCGCCTCAGTGGCCCCGAGCCTGCGTGCGGTGCGCGCGGCGTCCATTGCCGTGTCACCGCCGCCGTAGATCACGACGCGTCGGCCCAGCAACGGTGGATTCTCACTCGGCCACTTCGTGCAGGAACGAGACAGCGTCGAGGATCTTGGCCGAGTCGCCGACGGGTATATTGATCCGCTTGCCGAGTTGGGCGCCGACCGCCAAGAAGATAGCGTTGAAGCGCCCACTCTCTCTCTCCACTTCGATATCTTCGACGTTGTGGTTCACGACCACCTCGACGCCCATGTCGATAACGCGGGCGATCTCCGAGTCCAGAACCGCGCGCGGCAGCCGGTACGCCGGAATGCCGTAGCGCATCATGCCACCGAGTTGCGCCGCGGAATCCACCAGGCGCACGGCGTGACCCCGACGTCGCAGGTGGTACGTCGCCGAGAGTCCGGCGGGACCGGCGCCAATGACCAGCACGCGCTTGCCCGAGTCGGGTCCCGCGTCGGGCAGTCGCAAGCCGTGTTCGAGGGCGTAGTCCCCGAGGAAGCGTTCGACTGCGTTGATGCCCACGGCCTCGTCGACCTGGACCCGGTTGCACGCCGTCTCGCAGGGGTGGAAGCAAATTCGACCCATGATCGCCGGAAAGGGGTTCTCGTCGACGAGTTTGCGCCACGCTCCGGCGTAGTCTCCGGACTCGGCCTCGTAGAGCCACCCCTGGATGTTCTCCCCGGCGGGGCAGGCGTCGTTGCACGGCGGGAGTCGGTCGACGTAGGTCGGGCGTTCGACCCGCCACGATCCCGTGTGGTTCGACAGACTCGAACCCACGTCGAGGGTGATGGCGAAGGGGCGCTTGTTCATACCGGCACCTCGAAGGCGGCGGCGTGTCGTGCGACGCCCTTTTCCTCGGGATCGAGCAACCCGTAGCGCTCGATGTTGCGATTCGCGATCTCCTGCAAGTGCGTCACGATCTCGGGGCGCGGGTTCTTCCCGAAGAGGTGCGCGAAGCGCTTCTGGAGCTTCAGATACTCCTCGACGGGGGTCTGATGACGGATCTTCGAGACCGAGGTCACCACCCCGAACTCGGCTTCGAAGACCGGGAACATTCCCGTCTCCTTGGCGAGTCGAGCGACGTGGATGGTCTCGTTCGACGCCGACCCCCAACCCAAGGGGCAGGGCACGAGTACGTGCAGGTACCGTGCGCCGCGGAACTGCATAGCGCGTTCGACCTTGGCTTCGAGATCGTGCAGGTCCGCCACGGTGGCCGTGGCCACGTAGGCGACGTCGTGCGCCATCGCGATGCGCGGCAAGTCCTTACCCTGGCCAAAGGTGTTGCCGGGTTGGGGGCCCACGACGTCGGTCGTCGCGGTGCGTGCCGCCGGGGGCGTCGCGGCCGAACGTTGCACGCCGGTGTTCATGTAGCCCTCGTTGTCGTAACAGATGTACAGGACGTCGTCGTTGCGCTCGAACATTCCCGACAAGCAACCAAAGCCGATGTCGACCGTCCCACCGTCACCACCTTGGCTCACGACGCGTACGTCCGAGCGACCCTTCACCCTCAACGCGGCTGCCACCCCCGTAGCAACTGCGGGGGCGTTGCCAAAGAGTGAATGTAACCAGGGGATGCGCCACGATGTCTCGGGATAGGGCGTCGAGAAGACCTCCAGGCAACCAGTGGCGTTCACGGCCACCAACTTGTTGTCGGTCGCACGCATCGCCGCGTCGAGGGCGTAGCGCGCGCCGAGGGCCTCGCCACACCCCTGACATGCTCGGTGACCCGAATCGATTGAATTGGTACGGTTCGGGTCGGACTGCACCGTGCGTTCCTCGTCACTGAGGAGCCGGTTGCCCACCGCGAATGATCCAACTTGGTAGAAGCGCACTGGTCGCTTGGTCATGACAACGCCCCCTCTCCTCGCGTGGCACCGAGGTCGCGCAGCACATTCTCAGCCGAGGGACCCGAGCGGCGCGTCGCCCTCATGCGTTCAATCTCGCGGTCCACCACGTCGGTGTCGAGGTCGAGGAACAACAAGGAGCCGAGTTCGCCCTGGGCGGCTCGGTAGAAGAGCTTGTCGAGAGACTGACGCGTGATGGGACGACCGCCGAGACCCGCGACGACCTCACGGATGACGCAGTTCGATCCCTGCAGCGCCATCGCCACGTCGGTCGCCAACACTCCCCCATGGCCGATGGAGAAGGCTTTCTCGAGCACGACGATCTGCGAGGCGTGACTGAGCGCCTCGCGGACCTCGGCCACGGGGAAAGGCCGAAAAGACGTGATACCCACCACACCGATCTTTTCCCCGGCGTCGCGGCGGACGTCCACCGCGTCTTTGATAGTGCCGAGGACCGAGCCCATGGCCACGACGATCGTGTCGGCGTCCTCGGCGCGATACGAGTGCACCAGGCCGCCGCTACGACGTCCGGTGGCGGCGAAGAACTCCTCAGCGATGGCGGGAATACGGTGCAGCGCGTCAAGTTGGCGCAGGTGCGCGAGGTAGCGCACCTCCTGGAACGCCTCAGGTCCCACCATCGCGCCGATCGACACGGGGTGCTCGGGATCGAGTACTTGGCGGGGCTCGTAGGGAGGAAGGAACCGGTCCACGGTGCGCTGATCGAGCAGGTCCACGCCCTCGACGGCGTGGGTGAGGATGAAGCCGTCCATGCAGACCATTACCGGCACCGAGAGCTCTTCAGCGAGGCGAAACGCCTGGACGTGTAGATCAGCCGCCTCTTGGTTGGTCTCGGCGAAGAGTTGGATCCAGCCCGAGTCACGCACCGCCATCGCGTCGGAGTGATCGTTCCAGATGTTGATCGGCGCACCGATGGCACGATTGGCCAGTGTCATCACAATCGGCAAACCGAGTCCGGCCGCGTTGTACACGGCTTCCATCATGTAGAGAAGCCCTTGGGATGCGGTGGCGGTGTAGGCGCGCGCCCCCGTCGCCGAAGCTCCGATGGCGACCGACATCGCCGCGAACTCGCTCTCCACATTGATGAACTCGCACGGGCTGAGTCGACCCTCCTTGACCATCACCCCCACCGCCTCGATGATGTGGGTCTGGGGTGAGATCGGATAGGCGCACACGACCTCGGGTCGACAGAGTGCCACGGTCTCGGCCACGGCGCGCGAGCCTTCAATTTGCTGCAGCACGGGCGAGCTCCTCTTGGTAGGCCGTCACCGTGTCGAATGCGGCGGCTGCGGCTTCGGCGTTGCGTTCACCCACCGCGCCAGCGAAGTGGTCGCGAATGGCCACCTGCACCGCCGACAGGGTCACCTGTCCGGTCAGCGCCGTGAAGGCGCCCAGCAGGGCGGCATTGGGCAACGGTCGTCCGAAGGCCGCAAGGGCGATCTCGGTGGCCGGGCAGGTGACGAGGTGCTCGCGCGGGAAACGGGTGAAGAGGTCAGCGAGTCCGAGTTCCTCGAAAGTCCGCGACGTGTTCACCAGAACGTAGCCCACGGGTGAGAGTCCCGAGAAGAGATCCACCTGGTTGATCAAGGTCACGTCTTGGATGATCACGGCGTCGGGGGCCATCACCGGTTCGCGCGTGCGGATCTCGCGGTCGTCGATGCGACAAAACGAGACGACGGGTGCGCCAGTGCGCTCGGAACCGAAACTGGGGAAGGCCTGCGCCTGACGCCCCCCGTCGAAGGCGGCCACCGAGAGGATCTCGGCCGCTGTGACTACGCCTTGTCCGCCTCGACCGTGGATACGCACCTGAAACAAGGTGTCACCCGCACGTACCACGAGACGCGTTGGGGGACGCGTTCGTGGTACGAGACTCGATCAAGTTGTACTCGGCGTGAAAGTGGTGAACCACACTTCGAACCTAAACCGTGAAGTGCCGATAACTCCAACGTTTGGCCGTTACCAAAGGCCTTTGTGCTCCTAGCGCCGCGCTCGCGCGAGCATCTCGACACTGGCGAGCGAGGGCACGCCCGCGCGTACGCGATTGCGTCCCGAGAGCTTGGCCGCGTAGAGGGCCTGGTCGGCGTGCTCAATGAGATCATGAATGGTGAGGTCCGAATCCGGGGTGTAGGTCGCCACACCCGCGCTGAGGGTGATGACGTGGGGCGACGTCGGTCGTGCCTCGTGCGAGATGGCGACCAGGTTCACGGCGTGTAGCACACGTTCGGCGGCGGCGAACGCCTCGTCGACCTCGCAATTGGGCATCACCAACAAGAACTCCTCGCCACCGTAGCGGTACACGCTCTCGCCGGCGCGCACCACCCGGTTCAGGCTCGCTGCCACCTGGCGCAACGCTTCGTCACCCGCGGGGTGACCGTAGAAGTCGTTGAAGAACTTGAAGTAGTCGATGTCGAACATCGTGACGCAATACGGACTCTTCGAGCGAAGCGCACGCGCGTGGACCTTGAGCAGATCCTCTTCCATTCGCCGGCGGTTGCCCAAATTGGTCAGCGAGTCGGTCAATGAACGTCCCAGCAGTTCGAGGTTGGCCTCCTCGAGCTGCGCGCGCACCTGCGAGAGCTGTCGGTGCAGGATGGTCACGCGTTCGGCCGCGACCAGACAGGTCTGGACGTCGAGGGAATTGACAGGCTTAACGATGTAGTCGTCGGCGCCAGCGCTCATGCCTTCGAGGATCTGCTCAGGGTCGGCGCGTCCCGTGATGATCACCACGTAGGTGTAGGAGTCCTTGAGCTCGTGGCGCACTCGGCGACAGAGCTCGGTGCCGTCCTCTCCGGGCATCATCCAGTCGGTGAGCAGGACGTCGACGTCGCCCTTTTGGAGTAACTCCCAGGCCGCCGACCCGTCACTGGCGACCAGGCAGTCGTGTCCCAACTTGGAGGCCATGGCCTTTAGCAGCAAGCGGCTGGTGGCGTCGTCGTCGACTACGAGGATCCTCACGTCAGACCCTCATCACTAGTTCGCTGAGCGCGCTGCACACCCGCGCGAGTTCAGTGTCGAGGTGCTCCATCAACTGCGCGGCACCAGCGACGTCGCCGTTGCGTCCCAAGGTCTCGAGTTCGGCGCAGATCTGCGCCAAGTACGCCGCGCCGACATTGGCGCTCGAGCCGCGTAGGGAGTGCGCTGAACGCTCCACGGCGGGGGGATCGCGCTCGGCGACGGCGTCCACGAGCGCATCGCGATAGCCGAGCGATTGGTCGAGATACTGGGCGACAACCTCAGCCAACACTGTGCCCTCTCCGTCGTCGAGACTGCGGAGCAGACCGATCTGACCCGCATCGAGGAGATCGTGCCCCCCTTGGACGACCCCACTCGGCGCGTCGAACGCGATTGCGGCCGCAACTACTTCCTCGACTTCGACCTCCACCATTTCCACGGCCGCAATCTCGTAGGAGTGGGGCACCCAACGCTCGATGACTGCGGCGATCACTTCAGGTCGCACCGGCTTGGTGATGTAATCATCCATCCCCGCCTCGAGGCACCTCTCGCGGTCTCCCTCCATAGCGGCCGCGGTCATGGCGATGATCGGGGTACGCCGGTTGCCACTCTCGAAGCGACGGATGTGCTGGGTGGCTTCGTACCCGTCCATCTCGGGCATCTGGCAGTCCATCAAGATGGCGTCGTAGGAATTGAGCATGGCCGCCTGCACCGCTTCGCCCCCGTGACGGGCGATGTCAAAGGCGTAGCCGAGTTTGGCGAGCACTTTTGATCCCACTAACTGGTTCATCTTGTTGTCCTCGACGAGCAGGATGGTCCCTCGCGCGACACCGACTTGACCGTGCGCCTCGGCGATGGCCTCGAGAGCGCTGACGTCTTCGTCGCTCAGCGACGTGATCAGGCAGTCGTAGAGCTCGGATTGGCGAACCGGTTTGGTGAGGGAGGCTGCGAAACCACGCGAATTGGTCTCGGCAACGCCGAGGCGTTCACCGGAGGAACTCAGCAAGAACAACATCGTCGTCGCCGTACTGGGATCGGCTTTCAGGTGCGTGGCCAGCTCGATGCCGTCCATATCGGGCATGTTGAGATCCAGCACTCCGATGTCGAACTCGCGACCCTCGCGCGCCGCGGCCGCCGCCAGAGCCAGGGCTTCAGGCCCCGAGGACGCCTCCACGGCTTCGACTCCCCACGAGCGCAGTTGGCGGCGCAGGATCATTCGATTGGTGGCGTTGTCGTCCACCACCAGGGCACGGCGCCCGTCGAGCGACGTGGTGTCGGGTTCATCTTTGATGGCGTCCACTCGGCGAAACGACAGGTCGAACCAGAACCGCGAACCCTGGCCCGGCGCCGAGTCGAGGTTCATCTCGCCGCCCATTAATTCGACCAGTTGTCGGCTGATCGTCAGCCCCAGACCGGTGCCGCCGAACTTACGGGTGGTCGAGGAATCGGCCTGGGCGAAGGCGCCGAAGAGGCGCTGCTGGTCCTCGGGTGCGATGCCGATGCCCGTGTCGATGACTTCGAAGCGCACGTCGCTGCGGTCGCGGTACTCGCTCGCTAGGCTCACGCGGATCACCACTTCGCCCTCGACAGTGAACTTGACCGCGTTAGCGCCCAGATTGAGTAGTACCTGTTGCAGTCGCACCGCGTCGCCCATCAATGACATTGGCACGTCGGGATGCACGTCGATTAATAGTTCCAGTTCCTTGTTCGCTGCCGCCGACGCCAGGATCCGGCCCACGTCGTCGGCCACGCCCGCGACGTTGAATGCGATCTCCTCGACCTCGAGACGTCCAGCTTCGATCTTGGAGAAGTCGAGAATGTCGTTGATGATCGCCAGAAGGTTCTCGGCCGACACCTTGATCCCCGAGGCTAGTTCGAGCTGATCGGCGTCCATCGTCGTGCCGAGCAACAGTTCGGTGAGTCCGATGACGCCGTTCATGGGGGTGCGGATCTCGTGGCTCATGGTCGAGAGGAACTCGGACTTGGCCTTCGACGCTGAGAGGGCGGCGTCGCGCGCGGTCACGAGGTCTTGGCCTGCGCGACGCTCCTCGGTCACGTCGGCGCCGTTGAGGACGTAGCCACGCACCGAAGGGTCGTTACGCAGGTCGGTCGCGGTCCAGGCAATCGTGCGCCACGAACCGCGTGCGTCGCGAAGTCGGTATTCGAATGTCGACGTCGTCGACGAGTCGAGGCCTGAGGAGAGTTCGCGCAATTGGTCGATAAAGGCGTCAGCGTCTTCGGGGTGCACGTTGGTGGTGAGCGCCGTACCCACCAGGTCCTCGGGGCGAAAGCCCAGGATTCGCTGAGAGGACGGCGTGATGTAGGCGACGGAGAAGTTGTCCTCGGCGATGACGATGAGGTCCGCCGCGTTCTCGATGAGTGAACGGAAGCGCGCCGTCGAGAGGATCTGGTCCTCGCGCACCGTAACCGCCAGTCGCACGCCCGACGCGATGATTGCGGTGGTCGCCAGGGCGACCGCCGAGCGGTCGATGTGGTTGAGAGTGGCCGACACCATGATCGCGATGCCCGCCGCGGCGCCCATGGCGGGGATGACGTAGCCGGCGCGCTTCTCGGCCGAGGTGTGCTCGGCGTGGACGGCGCGCATGTTGGAGAGCTTCTCGACGAGCACTGGCTGTGCCCAGATGGCGACGGCGAGCAGGAGTAGCGAGATGGGCCACACCACGGCGTTGGCCACGTAACCCACCCGTGAGGCGGTGGACAACAAGTTGAAGAGGTCGCCGATGACGTTGAAGACCATCGCGACACTCGCTAGGGCGAAGAAGGGACGATAGGTCCTGGGCAGCACCGCCAAGGCGCCGACCGACAGGGCCAGTAACAAGGAGTCCCCGACGGGATAAGCCATCGAGACCACGGTCGACATGTCGCCGCCGCCGGTGGCGTGCAGCACGGGATGGAACAGGTACGCCGCCGAGAGCGCTGCGGCGGCAAAGGCCGCGACGACGCCGTCGAGCGCAGTGGAGAGCAAGGAGCCCTTCTTGCCGTGACGGATCGGGGTCATGAAGCCGAGGTAGCACAAGGGGAAGAAACCCACGTAGAAGAGGTCGGCGAAGGAGGGCACCGAGGGGGAGGCCCCGCCGAGTTGTTCGATGGTCAACACCAGGTCGCCGAGCGACCACGAGATGCACGCCGCTCCCACCACGAGGGGCAGGACGCGCATGGCAGCGTTGGCCGAGCGCCAGCGCGGATCGAAGAATCGCGCCAGCGCGGCGACGCCCATTAGGAATTCGAAGGCGTCAACTCCCCAACCGTCGAGCAGCACGTTGTAGGAGCCGATGGGCCGCACGATCAAGGAGACGAGGAACAGAGCCACCAGCGTTGACGCGAGCGCGAAGACCGCACGCATCGTGTTGCGCAAGCGCAGGAAATCTGGATCAATGGAACTGGCGAACATCGATTCCCCCTCATTTCAGTCGCGGAGTCACTCGCCCTTAGGTGCTTCTTAACGCGAGTTTCGCACCTGCATTTAGGAGAAATCACGACTAGTTCACAACTCCAGGTCAAAAATCAAAGGCCTAAAGACCCGGATCCGCCTATTTCTGCCCGTCGTTTCGATCCACGGGGAAGCGGTCCTCGTTGACGAGGAGCTTCTCGCGCACCGCCGCAGCGAGGTCGACCTCGAGAACATCGCCGAGGCGCAGCAAGAAGATGAAGACGTCGGCCATCTCCAGGCGGATGTCGCGAAGTTGACCCGCACTGAGTTGCTCCCTGGACGAGCCTTCAATGCTCAGCCAGCGGAACTCCGAGGCCAGTTCCCCCGCCTCTGCCGCGATGGCCATGGCGAGATTCTTGGGCGAGTGGTGCGCGAACCAGTCGCGGCGACGGGCGAATTCACGCGTTTCGAGTACCAAGTCATCGAGGAGTGTCATATGCGGTCCTTCCGGGCAGAAACTGGTGCACGTGCCCAGCAACGGTGTTGACATGGTAGGTGCAGGCTGGCCTGCGGCGGCGCTCGCTCGTCGCCAAGGACGCCATAGCCCCCTCGCGCCACCCGTGGGGCTATGGCAGAATCAGTGGACATGGTGACCAATGGCTCGAAGAAGTTGAGGCGACCGTGAGCGCCCACGACGATCTCATCGCCGCCGCACGTTCATTGCGCGATCAAGGGATCAGTGCGTTCTCGGTGGCGGACCTGCTGACCACTGCACGCCGCTACGGCAGCACGTACCCCGACCCGGCGCTGAAGAAAGCCCTCGCAGCAGCCATCGCGAGCCCCGACGACGCCGCGCAGGACCACGACGTCTTCGTCGAGATTCGCAAGGGCTGGTACCGGCTTCGCCGCTAGGAATCGCTAAGGATGCGAACGATAGATGCGTTCGGTGTAGTCCTCGAGCATGCGCGCCGAGGAGTACATCGGCGCGAGACTTCGCAGTGAGGCACGTACGCGTGAGAGCCACACTACGGGGATGCCGTTGGAGTCACGCGCGAAGAACATGGGCTTGACCTCCTTCTCGAGCAAGTCGTAGAGGGCGTTGGCGTCGCGTTCGTCCTGAGCGTTGGGGTCATCGAGAGTCGTCCCGTCGATGGCCCAACCGTTTTGCCCGTTGTACCCCTCGCTCCACCAGCCGTCGAGCACGCTCAAGTTGAGACCGCCGTTCATGGCCGCCTTCATGCCGCTCGTGCCGCTCGCCTCCATGGGCGGACGCGGCAAGTTGAGCCACACGTCGCAACCCGACACCAGCGAGGGTGCCACGCGCATGTCGTAGTCCTCGAGGAAGATCACCCGGTTCGGTAGGTCCATCGAGCGCTGCACGCTGAACATGTTCTTCGCCACGGTCTTGGCCTCGTTGTCGAGCGGGTGGGCCTTGCCCGCGATGATGAACTGCGCGCCCTGGTCGTGGTCGACGATGTCGCGCAATCGATTCACGTCGCGAAAGAGCAGGTCGAGTCGCTTGTAGGTCGCCAGACGCCGCGCGAAGCCAATAGTCAGATTGGTCGGATCGAAGGCTTCGAGACCCGAGACCGCGAGGTCCACGTCTTCGCCGCGCGCCAGGCGGTCCACCACGATACGGTCACGGATCATTTCGACGAGCGCCAGGCGCATCTGGCACCGGGCGTTCCACAGATCGATGTCGGGGATCTCGTCGACGTGGCTCCACAACGCCGGATCGTTGGCGTGGCGCTCCCAGTCGTACCCGAGGACCTTGGAGAGCATGGCCCGCATGGTCGGATTCATCCACGTCGGAAGGTGCACGCCATTGGTGACGTAGGTGATCGGCACGTCGGATTCCAACTGGTCGGGGAACAACGGGTTCCACATGCCGCGCGCCACTTCGCCGTGACGTCGCGAGACCGCGTTCGTGGAGCGAGAGCACTTGATCGCCAGGGGCGAGAAGCCCATGGGTTCACTCGAGGAGTCCTCGTCGATCCGGGTCAGGGCGGCGAGTTCGTCGCGCGAAATACCCATCTCGTCAATTGAATGGCCTAACACGCGAAAGAACTCGTCCGAGGAATAGGTCTCGTTGCCCGCCGGTACCGGGGTGTGTGTGGTGAAGGCGAAGCGGTCGCGACCCTCGGCCAACAGAGTCGTGAGCGCCGGACGGTCGCCCGAGAGCTCTGACGCGGTCTGGGAGGCGATCTCGAGCGAAGCGAGGGCCGGGTGACCCTCATTCATGTGGAACAGTCCAGGGCGGATGCCCATGGCGTCGAGCGCGCGCACGCCGCCAATGCCTAAGAGGGCGTACTGCGCGAGACGAATGTCGTGACTCCCCTCGTAGAGGCGCGACGTGACCCATCGCTCGAGCGGTGTGTTCTCCTGCAATTCGGTGTCGAGCAGGAATAACGTCGTACGGCCCACGTTCACTCTCCACACCTGCGCCGAGAGCTCGGAGTCCCACACCGGAACCTTGACCTTGATCGCCTGACCGTCGGCGCCGCGCACGCGCACGATGGGCAGTTGCCCGGTATTGGCCTCGATCCAGTACTCGTGCTGCCAGCCCGAGAGGTCCATGCGCTGATGCAGGTAGCCGCGCCGATACAACAGGCCCACCCCCACGACGTCAAGGGCCTGGTCCGAGGTCTCCTTGAGATAATCGCCTGCGAGGACGCCCAGCCCACCCGAATAGACCGGTAGCGACTGGTGCACCGCGAATTCGGCGCAGAAGAAGGCCACCGGCCCCGTCGGCAGGACTCTCGTGGTCGGGCGGGCCAGGTCGGCCTCCATTCGCTGAGCCACGCCGTGCAGGAGTTCGAGGTACTTCTGGTCGGTGGCCGTGCGCAACAGGTCCCGCTCGGGCAGGTTCAACAAGAAACGTACCGGATTCTCGCCAGCCAACTTGAACCGGTGGTCGTCGATCGTGGTGAAGAGTTCGACTCCGCCGGGCGTCCAACTCCACAAATAGTTATAGGAAATCCACGCGAGGTCTTCAAGTGGTTCAGGCAGGCGGCGGGCTAGTCGGTCAACGGCGCGACGAAGGTCGCGCGTCCCATCAAAACGCTTTGTCATTCAAGAGAATCTAGTGGGTCCCTTCGCCAGCCCCGGAGAGATTGAAGGTATCTGACACTCCCACCGCCTCGGCCAGGAGCACTAACGCCTCACGCTCGACGTGGCCGTGATCACGCGCGGCAATCGCCCACAGCGCCCGTCGGATGGCGGCCTCGCCCACCGGGGTGACGTAGCGCTGCGTCGCAGCCAGGGCCAGCAACGTGACCTCGTCATCGCGTGTCGCATCTCGACGTAGCAGGTCAGAGGCCAAAAGGCCCAGCGTGCCCTCCACGTCGCTCGATCGCGCTCCCCTCAGTCGCGCCACGGCCGCGCGCGCCACGACGTCCGCGCCTAAACGCTCTAGGTCCACGCGCCGCCACATCGTGTTATCCGAGATGTCGACGTACAGGCCCGTATCGGCGCCGAGAGTCGTATGAGTCAGGAATGTGAATTTTCGCAACGTGAGTGTATTGGTCAGCGTGATGCGCACTTCGCCGTTATCCGCGCGCTGGTATTCGATGCCCCAGGTGCCGCGCGACGTCCGCGCGAAGTCGCCGCAGGTCGCGAACTCCGCTGCTGCGCCCGCGGCGATCTGGACCTCGTCGGTGCGAAAGCCCTCACACGCTCGTCTCCACAGGTCCTCACCGGCCACTTCGTAGTGCGCCGAGCGCACCAACGCCAGGCGCTGGACGAAGGGCGACTCGAAGTCGCGTCCCGTCGTGCGCCGGGTGAGCTCGAGGGCCAGGGCGGCGTAGCGCAGGACGATGCTGGTCTCGATCTCCGCCGGGATCGGCGAAGAACCAGGCGCAACTGGTGAAGGAGAACATCAGGTTACGGTGCGCCTCGCAGACTTCGAGGACGCGGCTGCGCTCGTCGTCAGTGAGGTCGCGGCTCTGGTGGCGCGCGCACGAAATCCTGCGCGGAGCACTCGCCCGCGATGACCTTGCCGTAGTCCAGCAACGCCGCGTCACTCGAGTGCACGTGGTGCCCCAGTTCCCAGTCCAGGGCCGAACCCGCGTGCTCCCTCAGCCAGTCCAGCGCGTCGCGTAACGGCGCGCGCCACGCCAGGTCGAACCCGGCGTCGCTCGCCGGTCACGCAGCCACACGCGCTGCGCCAGCGCTCGACGCCGTGCGCACAACTCCATGCCGAGACCTCGTGCAGTGCGACTTCGTGGGTGGGCGTTTGCTCCCTCAGCCATTCACCCAAGGTGGTCGAGATCTGATACTTCTCTTGGAGTTGGCGCGTGGCCCAGGCCACGCCGATGTCACCGAATCGATGGTGGTGGCCGTAGGTCTCGCCGTCGGCGACCACGAGCACGACGCCGTCCTCCTCGCCCAGACTCTCAGCCATCGTGTCGGCCAACTTGTTGCCGTCGGCGACGAGGTCGCCGAAGGCGATGCGGTGCGAGAGGTCGTAATGACCGAAGACCGCCGTCATCCGCGCGCCGCTCGGCAACGAGATGAAGTAGGCCTTGGACGTGTCGAGGGAGTCCGCGGCGACCTCGACCCACTCCTGTCCCGGGGCTCGCGTCCTCGCCGCCTGGGTCGGCATCAAGACCGTATAGGTGATGCCGTGGCGCGCCAAGACCTCGAGCGTGGCGACGTCGACGCCGGTCTCGGGCAACCACATACCCACGGGCTCCTCGCCGTAGCGCGAGCGAAAGTCGTCGATACCCCAGACGACCAGTCGCTCTTGGTCGGTGGGTGTCGCCAGGGGCACGATGGCGTGCACCAGTGGCGCGGCGACCACGACGCGGTTGGCGCCGTGGCTCGCGGCGCGCACCTCGCGCTGCAGGGCATGTTCGACATCGGGCGCGTAATGTGCGAGCCAGTGATGCAGCGTGGGACCCAGGTCGAAGCTGCTCTGGGTCAGGGGTTCGAAGAGCGACGTCGTGGCGTCATCGTTGGTGAGGGCCACCGCGACCATCGCGCGATAGCACTCTGCGGCGATGCGCTCGTTCCAGTCGTGATACGGCCAAGCACTCCACTCGTGGTTGAACAGACCCGTCCAGGGATCCTCACGCGGGGGTTGATAGAAGTGGTAGTGGAAACCGGCGATCGGGGACATCTAGATCTTTCGTTGTAGGACTACAAACGACAGTGGCGGAAGGGACATGCGAACAACCGTACCGTCGTGCTCGGGCCCGAGGGCCACCACTTGGACGTTGGTCGGATATCCACTGCCGCCGAATTCGGGGTCGTCGGAGTTGGCGAGAACCCGCCATGAACTCGAGGCCGACACCGGGATCTGATACTCGTCGCGCGGCACCGGGGTGAAATTGGCCACCATCACCAATTCCTCGTTGCCCTCGCCCCGGCGCCAGATCAGGATGCTCTGCTCCGCGTCGTCGCAGCTGAGCCAGGTGAAGTCCTGCCCCCCGGCGTCGTCGAGGTGCAGTGAGCTCTCAGAGTTGTAGAGCTCGTTGCAGCGCCGGGTCCAGCGCCGCACCCCCTCGTGGGCGGGGTAGTCGCGCAAGTGCCAGTCGAGGCTGCTCTCGTGGTCCCACTCCGAGCGCTGGGCGAACTCTGCTCCCATGAAGAGCAGCTTCTTGCCCGGCAGGCCGTACTGGTAGCCGATCAGTAGGCGCAGGTTGGCGAACTCCTGCCACTCGTCGCCGGCCATCTTGGACAGTAGCGATCCCTTGCCGTGGACCACCTCGTCGTGGCTCAGGGGCAGCATGAAACGCTCGTGACCGGCGTAGATCGCGCGAAAGGTCAGTTCGTTCTGGTGGTACCGGCGAAAGACGCTGTCGCGCTCGAGGTAGTCGAGCGTGTCGTGCATCCAGCCCATGTCCCATTTGAAAGTGAAGCCCAGCCCGCCGTCGCTCGTCGCGTGGGTCACCTCGTGGCCACGAGGTCGACTCCTCGGCAATCATGAGCGCGCCGGGGAACGACGACGTCACCGCGTCGTTGCACTGTCGCAAGAAGGAGATGGCGTCGAGGTCCTCTCGCCCCCCGAAGCGGTTGGGCACCCACTGGCCCGGACCTCGGCTGTAGTCGAGATAGAGCATGCTCGCCACCGCGTCAACGCGCAGACCGTCAACGTGGTACTCCTCGAGCCAGAAGCACGCACTCGAGATGAGGAAGCTCCTCACCTCGTTGCGGCTGTAGTTGAAGGTCCAGCTCTGCCAATCGGGGTGCACGCGCTGGCGCACGTCGGCGTGCTCGTAGAGGTGCGTGCCGTCGAAGAGGCCTAGCGCGTGCGCGTCGGAAGGAAAGTGCGAGGGCACCCAGTCGAGCAAGACGCCTACGCCGTGCGCGTGCAACTCGTCGACGAGGAACTTGAAGTCGTCGGGATTGCCGTTGCGCGAGGTCGGGCGCGAAGTAGCCCGTCGTCTGATACCCCCACGATCCGTAGAACGGATGCTCCATCACCGGGAGGAACTGCACGTGGGTGAAACCCATGTCCACGCAGTACGCGGGCAACTGCTGCGGCCATCTCGCGATAACTGAGAGAGCGATTGCCCTCTTCGGGGACGCGTCGCCACGAACCCAGGTGCACCTCGTAGACCGACACCGGACGGTTGCGCGCCACGTAATCCTGGCGACGCGCGCAGCCATTCCTCGTCGCGCCACTCGTAGCTGGAACGCCAGACCTTGGTCGCGGTATTTGAGGGAACTTCGAAGAATCGTCCGAGCGGGTCGGCCTTGTCGAACTCACCCCCGCCCAGTCGTGAACGGATGCGGTACTTGTACGCCTGACCAGGCTCGGCGCCGGGTACGAAACCCTCCCAGATGCCAGAGTTCTCACGCGCGAACAGGAGTGTGCGGACCCCCGTCCCACCCATTGAAGTCGCCCACCACCGCGACGCGTTCGGCGTTGGGCGCCCACACCGCGAAGTAGCAGCCCTCCACGCCTTCGGCGATCATCGGGTGACAACCGAGGTGGTGGTGGAGGCGGAAGTGTCGCCCCTCATTGAAGAGGTGGAGGTCCTCCGAGGAGAACAGCGTCACGTCGGACACGCGCGGCATGCCGTGACCACCTGCAGCGAAACCCCGTCGTTCGCGCAGGGGTGTCAAGGTCTCGGCCAACACGCGCGTCGAGGCCATCTCCTCGAGGCTGAGCGGCGTCTGCTGACTCCAATTGGGTCGTTCGTCGTAGGTGCCGGGTAAGTTGACGCCGGCGGTGACCCCTAAGAGGTCCTCGATCTGGACCATAACCAGTCCCGCGTCGGAATCCGCCAGTGTGGCGTGGACCGCGTCGAGCACGCGCGTGGGCTCGGCATCGGGTTCGAGGCCGAGTACCCGCACCAGACGCTCACGGTCGTGGCGGCGGTGCTCGCGCGCGTTCCTGGCGCCGTCCTCGCTCAAGTGCCCCACCGCCACGCGCTCGTCGATGTCGCCCTCGCTCCACCAGCCGAGGAACGTGGCCGTGTCGTGGGTGCCGAATGACGCCACCGCCCCGGCGGGTACGGGTTCGAGCGCGTCGTGACCGATGGCGAATTGGGCCACGTAGGTGCGGCGCAAACCTTCGTGGGCCATGGCTTCGCGCAGATCACCGTCGACGGTGCCCAGGTCCTCGCCCACCACGTCGCAACCGAAGCGCAGGGCCTCAATGGCCACGATGGCCAGTAACTCGTGGAAGGGCATCTTGACGTAGAGACCGTCGCGGGCACTCGCGCCGTCGGGTACCCAGAACAGGCGTTGCAGGCCCATCACGTGGTCAATGCGCACCACTCCGGCCACGCGCATGTGACACCGCAGCGCGTCGCGGAACTGCTGGTGAGCGTTCTCGCGCACGCGCGCGGGATGCATCGGAGGGGCGCCCCAGGTCTGGCCGTCGGTGGTGAGATCGTCGGCCGGTGCGCCAATGCGACATCGAGGTCACGTACTCGGTCGGGTTCTTCCACACGTCGTAACCATCGGGATGCACGCCAATGGGTATGTCGAGTTGCAACGTCTGACCGCGCTGCGCGAGGCGTTGGGAGAGCTCGGTCATCTGTCCGTCGATGATCCACTGGGCGAAGAGGTGGTATCGCACCAGCGTCGGGTCGACGTCGTTCCAGCGCAGCAGCCCAGATTTTGCGGTCGAGGGCCAGTCGCGAAAATTGCGACCGAAGCGTTCGCCGGCGGCGCGAAAGCGCGCGTAGTCGTTCACCTCGGGGTGATCGGTCACGTACGAGCGCAGTCCGCTCTCGTAGAGGGCCATGAACTCCGACTGGGTCGCGGCCCAGGCCTGAATCACCTGGCGTTTGGCCGCGAAGGCCGTCGCCGCCGTCGACGTGGCCGGCCTTGGACCACGTCGCGCGATGCGCCGGCGAATAGGTGTCGTTCATCAACTGCTGGGCGGCGAAGGAGCGTGACAGGAACTCCACCTGGTCGAGCGCGATCCAGCGGTCGTTCCAGAATCGCCGACTGACTGGTCGGTACGGGCTCGCCTCGAAGTCGTAGGGACCGAAGGACGAGAGCAGCGGCAGTGTCGAGACCACCGTCGCGCCCTGATAGGCGACCAGGCGCGCGAACTCGTCCAGATCCTCGACGTCGCCACTGCCCCAGGAGCGCTGCGAGTGCAGGGAGAAGATGGGCGCCTGCACCGAGTAGGCACGCCAGTCGCGGCTGAACCGGTGCGGAGCGCCGCGCAGGGGTCGCACGATCAACGTGGACGAGACGATGCGCTTGCCCATGATCACGCACAAATGGTGATACCCACCCGCATCGCCGGCAGCGCAAGAGCCCACGCCCGCGGCTCGTCCGGGCGAGGTCTCGAGCATCGCGAGTTCCTCGGTGCGCACCTGCCACGAGGACTCGCCGCCGAACTCGAACTCGATGCGACAGTCGAAGCTCGCGAGTCTGCGCGCCATGCGCAGCGCCACCACCGCGTTCACGCCCTCGTCAATCACGTACACGGGTTCGAGGACCCGCTCCACTCGTTCGTGGTGGTAATGGCGCAGGGCATTTCGTGCGCCCGCGGGCGTCGCGAGAGTCTCCATGTCGCCCAGGGCGTTGAGCACGGTGAGCAGCGATTCGACCCCGGCCCGGCGCTCCTGGCCACGTCCGTCGACGTAGTGGGTCTCGATCGCCGCGAGCGTGCGGCCAGATCGAGCAGGGGCAGGGGGATCGGGGCGTCGCTCAACTGGACCACGTCATCATTCCCGGCAGGACCTCGCCGTCGGTGTAGAGCGGCGAGGGGACGATGCGCGCGGCTAATTTGACGTCCTCGGGGTAGAGGGCGAGGTCGACGCGCGCGTCGTAGCGCGCGCGCGGCCCGAAACGGTCGACCAGTTTGGCGTCGAGGGCGAAGGGCGCGACGCCGTCGTCCACCCACAGTTGCACATTCAAGTCCGCCGGCTCGAGGACGCCGAGTTCGACCTGAAGAAATATACGGTGACCTTTCTTGCGCGCCGAGACGGCACCGACTTCGACGCGCAGGTCGTCCCAGCCCGCGCGCAGTCGGCGCATGTCGCGCGCCCGGTCGCGCGCGGCACGCGCTCCCCCGGCGCGCAATTGACGCGGACTCGGGTCATCCCGGGCAGGTAGTAAGACTCGGCGTAGTCGCGCGTCATGCGCAGCGAGTCCCACGTCGGGGCGAGGGTGGACATCGACTGCTTCACCGAGGCGAGCCAGCGAGTCGGGACGCCGTGTTCGTCGCGGTCGTAGAAGCGCGGAACGATCTCGTTCTCCAGTACTTCGTAGATGGAGGCGGCGTCGAGTTCGTCCTGGAGCGACTCGTCCTCGTAGTCCAGGTCGGTGCCGATCGAGAAGCCAATCGGCGCCGCCGACGGATCGGCGTCCTGGGTCGCCTCGTCCCACCAGCCGTCGATGGTCGAGAAGCTCAGGGCCCCGTTCATACCCGCCTTCATCCCGCCCGACGCCGCACGCCTCGAGCGGGCGACGCGGCGTATTGAGCCAGAGGTCGGCACCCTGGGCCAAGTGACGGTCGAGCGTCGTGTCGAAGTCGACGATGAAGACCACGCGGTCGACTGACGTCGTACTGTGCGGCGAACTCGATCATGTCCTGGAGGAGCTGCTTGCCGCCCTCGTCATTGGGGTGGGCCTTGCCCGCGAAGACGATCTGCACCGCCGCGCCCGGGGGCTTTCAATATCCGCGCCAGGCGCTGCGGGGTCGCGCAGCAGCAGCGTCGGTCGTTTGTAGGCCACGAAGCGACCGATGAAGCCAATCGTCAGACGGTCCGGGTCGAGCACCGACACCGCGGCCACGCGCTCTGAGGGGCTGTGGCGCCGCGCCAGGTCCTTACGCGCGCGACGGCGCGCGAACTCCACCAGATCCGCGCGCGCTTCGTTCTTGACCCGCCAGAGATCGGCGTCGGGCGCGTCAACGATCTTGGACCACATGACCGGGTCGCCGGGGGTCGTCTGCCACTGCGCACCCACCGTCTCGGTCAGGAGTTCACTGAAGGGCCCCGTGGTCCATGACTCCAAATGCACGCCGTTGGTGATGTGCCCCACGGGGATCTCGTCGAAGGGAACGCGCGGCCAGAGCATCGACCACTGTTCGGCGCGTCACGCGCCCGTGCAGACGCGAGACGCCGTTACGGTGTCCGACCATGCGCATAGCGAAGACCGTCGGGCAGAACGAGTCGCCCTCCCAGTCCGGCGTGACGCGCCCGAGGGCCACGAGCGTGTCGAGGGACGTGGCGAGCTGGCGGGCGTAGGGGGCGAGGAAGCGGCGCGCCACGGCGTCGGGGAAGTAGTCGTGGCCGGCGGCGACCGGGGTGTGAGTGGTGAAGAGCAGACCCGGTCGCACCGCCAACTGCGCCTCTTCGAAGCTGAGCCCCTCCTGGGCCATGACCCGGCGGATGCGCTCGAGGATCGCGAAGACCGAGTGACCCTCATTGAGGTGCAACATCGAGGGTTCGATGTTCAGCGCCGCCAGGGCGCGAACGCCGCCCGACGCCCAGGATGAGCTCCTGGGAGAAGCGCGTCTCGATGTCCGAGTCGTAGAGGCGCGTCGTCAAGATCCGGTCGGCCTCGGAGTTCGTCGCCACCGCACTGTCGAGCAGGAGGAGTTGGTTGCGACCCACTTGGGCGCGGTAGACCGCGACTTGGATGTCGCGACCGGGTAGCGACACCGTGACCTGGATGAGACGACCCTGGGCGTCGCGGGCGCGCTCAATGGGCATCTTCTCGGGCGACATCATGTCCCAGGCCTCGTGCTGGCGACCTTCGCGGTCGAGCCACTGGTGCGAGGTACCGCGATAGAGCAGACCGACGCCCACCAGGGGCAGGCCCAGGGCGCTCGCTGCCTTGAGTTGCTCGGCGGCCACGGTTCCGAGGCCACCGGCGAAGATGGGCAGCGAGTCGGTGAGCGAGAACTCCGCCGCGAAGAACGCGATCACTTGGTCCTTCTCGTTCTTGTGGTGAGTGTGGTACCAGGTCTTGGAGGACTGGGTGAAGTAACCGCGGAAGTTCTGGACGACGGAAGTGCCAGCTTGGCGACCTCGGGGTCGGCTCCGAGGCGCTCATTGACCTGATCACGACCGAGACCGAGCAGCAACTGTTGGGGCCACTCGAGAGCACCGGGACTGGCGGTGGGGTCGAGGGCGGCAAAGAGGCGGCGCGCGTCGATCTTCCAGGTCCAGCGCAAGTTGGTCGCGACTTCGAGCAGGTCCTCGTACGTGACGGCGGGCGCAAGCAACGTCACCGACTGACCCGCTCTCCGACACGACGACCTCCTCAAACCTCTCGTGCTCGATGCATGACCGGGCACGACGACCCCTCTTGGATTCGTAGCATAACCTCGCTTTTTACGACTGAGGTGAAGACATCTGACTTCATGACAGGGTGGCGAAGAGGATTCGTGTTCGCGATGTCCGCCCACTCACCATGGCTCTCGTCGAGAACAACGACCGCCCGAGGGGACCTCGACCTGACACGGTGGGCACGACGGCACACGAGCCAATCGAAACGAGAGGACGGCGGCTGCACGATGGGTCCAATAAGAGTCGCGCAGCGAGACGCGGCTCAATTCGCAGAGTTCACTCACTGGTGGTGTTCGAGCGACACTCACGACGCACGACACGCTGAGAACTGGTGTGAAGGGGGCACGTAGAGGGAAACGACAGCTCATTCGAAATTCTTGACTAGTTCAGTCGGGAATGGCCATTAAAGTGTGGAGCGTCCCTCAAATCTAAGGACCACCATGACCAAAATCGCCAATAACATCACTGAACTCATCGGTGGCACGCCACTCGTTCGGATCAACCAGCTCACCGCCGGTCTCGACGTCGAGATCCTGGCCAAACTGGAGTTCTTCAACCCGGCCGGTTCGGTGAAGGACCGCATCGGTCTCGCCATGATCACGGCCGCCGAGCAAGCCGGGCTCCTCGGGCCCGACACCATCATCCTGGAGCCCACCTCGGGTAACACCGGAATCGCTCTGGCCATGGTGGCCGCCGCCAAGGGCTACAAGTGCGCCTTCACGATGCCCGAATCAATGAGCAAGGAGCGCCGCGCCCTGCTGCGTGGTTACGGGGCGGAGTTGTTCCTCACCCCCGGTCCCGACGGCATGGGCGGCGCGATCGCCAAGGCCAACGAACTCGCCGCCAACGACCCGCGCTACTTCATCCCCCAGCAATTCGAGAACCCGGCTAACCCTCAGGTGCACCGCGTCACCACGGCCGAAGAGATCTGGAACGACACCGACGGTGGCGTCGACATCTTCATCGCCGGCGTGGGCACCGGTGGCACCATTACCGGCGTCGGCGAAGTCTTGAAGCAGCGTAAACCCTCGGTGCAGGTCATCGCCGTCGAGCCCGCAGCTTCACCGGTCCTCGAGGGTGGACCCAAGGGACCACACCCGCTGCAGGGTATCGGCGCGGGATTCGTCCCGGATATCTCAACACCCACGTCTACGACGAGGTGATCGGCGTCGACAACCAGGACGCCTTCGACACCGCGCACCGCGCGGCGCGCGAAGAGGGCCTGCTCGTCGGCATCTCCTCGGGCGCCGCCCTCTTCGCGGCCCTGCAGGTGGCGCGCCGCCCCGAGAACGCCGGCAAGCAGATCGTGGTGATCATTCCCTCCTTCGGCGAGCGCTACCTCTCCACGCCCCTCTTCGAGGGTCTCACCGACTAGTGCTGGACTCACTGCGTAGCGACCTGGCCGCCGTGCGCTCGCGCGACCCGGCCGCGCGCGGCGCCCTCGAGACCGCACTGACCTACCCCGGCTTGCACGCCCTCTGGGCGTATCGCGTGGCGCACCACCTCTGGTCGATCGGACCTCAAGTTCTTCGCGCGGTGGTTGTCGTCGGCGGCGCAGAGCACTCACCGGCGTCGACATCCATCCGGCCGCCGTCAGTTGGGACGCGGGCTCTTCATCGACCACGCCAAGGTGTCGTCATCGGCGAGACCGCGGTGGTCGGTGACGACGTGACGATCTACCAGGGAGTGACACTCGGGGGTACGAGTCTCGCGCACGAGAAGCGCCACCCGACGATCGGCGATCGCGTGGTCATCGGGGCCGGGGCCAAGATCCTCGGCGCCATCACCATCGGCGACGACAGCCGCGTGGGCGCCAATGCCGTGGTGACTGCACCCGGTGCCCCCCAACTCCGTCGTGGTCGGCATTCCCGGGACGGGTCATCTCGCGCACCCGCGCACTCGACCAGTCCGATATCCCAGGACGTCGAGGGGGAACCCTCGCCGACCCGGTCGGGCTCAGTCTCGAATCACTCTTCGAGCGACTCCACGAACTCGAGGAGCGAGTGGGCTCGCACGGTCGCGCCCACGAGATCCGGCCCTCGCACGCGGGCATCTGGTCCGGCGACGACTTCTCGATCTGACCGGGGCCAAGTTCCTGCGGGCACTGACGCGTGGGACTAGATCGCCGATCGCAACACTTGATACTGCACCACGAAGGCGTGGATATCGGGTTGCAGACGCTGGACGATGTCACTACGCTGCTGGGCCCAGGTGACGTCTGCGGCGATGCGCGAAAAGTCACTGTTGATCTTTTGCAGGTCCGCCTCGTACGCGAGGTACTGACTCTTGCCCGTGACCACGAAGTTCTCACTCGCACTCAGGTTGGCGAGCTGAGTGGCGATGGCGTCGCGGGCCGTCACCGCCGCTGTGGTGGTGCAGGTCACACTTGAGGTGACGGCGCACGACGTCTGGCTGATTTCATAGGTCGTGAGGTCCCCCAGCACATTCGCCTGCGTCGTGTTCACCAAGGGCACCACGAGGGAGTTGTTGATGAGCTTCTGCAGATTACCCACCCGTTGGAAGTAGACCACGCCGCCGGCGGCCCCCATCAACAGTGACACCACGAGCGCGATTCGCGCGCCCCTGGTGGCCCGGATGATTGTCGACAGACCTCCGGGCACTTCATCGGAGGCCACGTCGGGGACGACAGAATCGCCGAAGAGACCCGCGAAGGGTTGCGTCGGCGTGAGCATGAACCCGTAGGCGGTGTAACGAGCGCTGTAGCGCAGGCAGAGCAAACGGGCTTGGTAGATCGGGCGGGCGGGTCGACCCAGAATCAATGCACTGATCCACGCCGCGAGGGTCAGAACGTAGGAGGCGAAGTTCACCACGAAGAAGACGACGCCGGCGGGAAGACCTAGGAAGTAGCGAAAGAACACTGCCGCACGGTTGAGCTTGAATCGATTGATCTGCAGTGAAACCTGTGCGCCATCGCCCGGGTTAAGAGCGAAACCCGGCCAGCGCGCCACCATGACCGAGATGTAGGCCTGCACCTCAATGGTGTAGCGAACGACTCGAAAAATTGAAGGTCTGCAGGCCCTCGGGAACCCATCCCGTGACGAGCGCGGCGAACCAGGAGATCACGACCGCGATCACCGCCGCGATAGACAGCACAGAACTCCAGATCAGCAGCGGGATCGCGAGGACGCCGCGAAAGAGTACCGTGAGACGACCCTGGACGGGCGGCTCGCTCGCGAAACCGACGAGTACCTGGGAGGACGAAAAACCTGCGACGTCCTGGGCACTCAACGGCGGCGCAGGAGTCCACGGCGGCATGGCGCTGGGCGCGGGTGATGGACTTGACGCACTTGATGAATTCGCGGTGGCGGACTCGGGCGGCGACTCCGGCAGAGCGGATCCGCACACCACGCAAAATCGCTGTCCCGGCGACGACTCGGTGCCGCACTTGGTGCAAAAAGCCATCACCCCTCCTCTTCGTTGAGAACATCATGGCCGATAAACGTCGCGCGCGACCTGAAATCATGTTCAGGAACGACACCCATATGATCGTTGCGCGGCGAAGAGTGACGATCGCCACGCCACGAAATGGCGACGATCCCAAGAGCTCACATTGCAGTGGCTCCCAGAGCAGGACTCGAACCTGCAACCTAGCGATTAACAGTCGCTTGCTCTGCCAATTGAGCTATCTGGGAATGCACCCGAAGGCAACGCAACACTAGCACCGCCGTTCGAGCACCTCGGTTGACTATTGCTGGTCGAACCACTCTTGGAGTCGCTTCGCCTCGTCGCTCTCGCGCACTACCCGGCGCCATTTCTCCAATCGTTTGCTCATGGCCTGACGAGAGATGCCCTTGGACTTGGCGATCTCCTCGATGGACATCGTGCGAAACGCGTACTGCCAGAAGGCGTCGAAATCGTCGCCGCAGAGGCGCTGCAACTCTTCGATCACCCAGTGAGGGGCCTCGTTGACGTCGGGCGAGGGTCGCGCCTCAATACCTCGGTCGAAGTCCCCCGTCTCGAATCGACGATTCACCAGGTCGTGATTCATCTGCACGATGTCGCGCGCTTTCGCAACTGACACGCCGAGCGATGCGGCGATCTCCTTGGTGGAGAATTTCTTGGCGAGATCACTGCGCAACAACTTCTGCAGGGAGAGAACGTAGCTCCATCTCGGATTCACTCAGCCCGGCCTGTTGGCGGATCGCCTGGTTGACGAGTTTCATGATCCAGTAGTTCGCGTAGGTGGAGAAACGATTCCCTTTCTCGGGATCGAAGCGGTGCAGCGCGTTGACGAGTCCTTCGACGCCGGCCGCTTCGAGTTCATCGTTCCCGAAGCGGTAGCCGCGTTCGGTCACGCGAAGGCGCACCAGTCCGCACGTGGCCCGCAGCAGCGTCGATTCCGCGCGCTGGCCCTCCTCGCGTTGCGCGACGCAGAGCCCGAGTGGTCGCGACGTCGAGGTGCCCGCCTCGAGACGTCGAGCAGCGTCGCGCCCGCGGGTGATGACGGGCAAGAGTGCACGCTCCTCCTCGAGTGAGAGCGGCTTGAGCATCGTCAGTCCGCCGACCGTGCGACGCCGATCAGGCACTCGCGCTGGCTCTCTGTACGAGCCAGGCACGCAGGTCCCCTTCGGCGTCGTGCGACTGCGCTGATTCGAGCAGCGAGAGACGTTCCTTCACGTCGGTGATAGTCGCCATCGCAACATCGGGCGCGAGGTCGCCGCCGCGAAGTTCGCGCTCGACCTCGCGCAACTCATGGGCCACCGCGGCGCGCAGCAACTGCGCCACCACCGCCGTCACATCATCCACCGTGTATTCGCGATCGAGCTCATCCACGGCGAGTTCACTCAGGACGTCGGCCGCGTCGTCTTCACCTTGGCGGCGCAGATGGTCGACGACTTCGGACACGCTCTGGCCGGTCGAGAGCCCTCGGAAGATCTCGCGCTGCACGTCATTGACGAAATATTCGGCGATGAATCGGTCGTGGACGTCGTGGGGGAAGTGGATGGTCAGTCGCAGCGCTTCGAGTCCGGGCCGTGGCAGGGGGCCGCTGACCCGTGGCTGTGCCGGTCGACTCTCGACGGGGGCCTTGGCGGCTTGGGGGTTACGCACCAGTTCGGTCACGCGCGGTCGCAACGTCGCCAGATCGAGGCGGAGCGCGTCGGCCACCTTGAGCAGGTATTGGTCGCGTACCAGGTCACTGGGGTGTTCGGCCAGTACCCGCAACGCGGCTTCGGCGTTGCGCGCGCGCCCCTCTGGCGTCGAGAGGTTCGCGTCGCCGAGCACGCGGTCGAGACGGAATTGCAAGAACGGCACGGCCTCGCCAATCGCGGTGACGAGAGCGGTGGGATCCTTCTGGGCGAGTTCCGCCGGATCCGAGCCCTTGGGCAGTTTGGCGACGAAGACGTCGACCTCGTGCTGACGTTCCCACTGGTACACGCTGGCGGCCGCGCTCTGTCCGGCCGCGTCGGCGTCGTAGGCCAGCACGATGCGCTTGGCGAAGTTACGCATGGTGCGAAAGTGGTCCTCACCGAGCGCGGTGCCGCACGTCGCGACGGCACGTGGCAGCCCCGCCTGGAAGCACGCGATGACGTCGGTGTATCCCTCGCAGACGATGATCTCGCCGGACTTGATGATGTCATCCTTGGCCCAATTGAGACCGTAGAGAATGCGGCGTTTGGAGTAGATCGGCGTCTCGGGAGAATTCTTGTACTTCGCTTGACGATACCCGTCGGGATCCTCGGGCGCGCCCGGCAGGATACGCCCACCCACCGCGATCGCCTTGCCCGCGGAGTCGAAGATCGGAAAGATCAGTCGTGCCCTCAGGGCGTCCTGGCGACGGCCGCGCTTGTTGACGAATCCCAGTCCCGTTCCTTCGAGAACTTTCTCCGACAACTTGAGTGACGTCGCGAGGGCGTCCCATTCGTCGGGGGCCCACCCCAGGTGGAACTGTCGCGCGACATCGCCCGAGATGCCGCGACTACGCAAGTAGTCGCGAGCCGGACGCGCGTCAGGTGAGTTGAGTAGCCGGTCGTGGTACCAGTTCACGGCCAGATCCATGGCCGCGAGGAACTCCTGGCGCTCCTTGCGTGCCGGTCCCGACGAGTCGTCCTCGTGCAATTGGATGCCCGCGCGGTCGGCCAGGACGCGCACCGCCTCGACGAAGTCCAGGTGCTGCATCTCGCGAACGAAGGTGATCTGGTCGCCCGAGACTCGGCACCCGAAACAGTAGTAGCGACCCTCTTCGGCGTTGACCGAGAACGACGGCGACTTCTCGGCGTGGAAGGGGCAGAGTCCCTGCCAGCGCCGCCCCGATTTCTTCAGAGCCACGTATTCGGTGATGAGGGCTACGATGTCCGTGGCGGAGCGCACTTGCGCGATCTCAGCCTCGGAAATTGCCATAGTAAGAACGTACAGGGTGCGGAGCAAGAAATCGGCGGAGCGATTTTCGACTCGGACCCTAGACTTCGCACCATGTCCGATTTTGCCGTGGAAGCCAATAATATTGTCCGCTCCTTCAACGACGGTGACGTGCAGGCCCTCAAGGGCGTGAGTTTGCGCGTCCCGCGCGGTGAGGTCTTCGGACTACTCGGTCCTAACGGTTCGGGTAAGACCACGATGGTGCGTATCCTCTCGACGATCCTCTCCCCCACCTCCGGCAGCGCCACGGTCGAAGGATTCGACGTCGTCAAGCACCCCGACGAGGTGCGCCGTCGCATTGGACTCGCGGGCCAGAACGCGACGGTGGATGAGAACCTCACCGGCTTCGAGAACCTGCGCATGATCGGATCGCTGAATCACTTGGAGAAGTCCTACGTGATCACTCGCGCCAAGGGACTGCTAGAGGAGTTCGGTCTCACTGAAGCCGCCAATCGCAACGTCAAGACGTATTCAGGCGGGATGCGTCGACGCCTCGACCTGGGCGCCGCCCTCGTGGCCAACCCCCCGATCCTGTTCCTCGACGAACCCACGACGGGGCTCGATCCTCAGAGTCGCCAGGACCTGTGGTCCATCATCGAGAGTCTGGTCGAAGGTGGCACGACGGTACTGCTCACCACGCAGTACCTCGAGGAGGCCGACCGGCTCTGCAAGCAACTCGTCGTCCTCGACAAGGGTGCGATCATCGCGCAGGGCACCAGTCAGGAACTCAAGACTCGCCTCGGTGCGACCGTCCTCTCGCTCACTTTCCACACCACGAATGACGCCGCGCGCGGCGTCGAACTGATCCGCGACGTCTCGGTGAAACCCGCCAACGTGGAGGGCACCGTCGTGGAACTCACGGTCGAGGGAGGCCCTGCCGCCGCGGCCGAGGCGCTGCGCCGCCTCGACGCCGCTCACGTGACCCTCGCAGGTCTGACGTTGCGCGAACCGAGTCTTGACGACGTCTTCCTCAATCTCACCGGCCACAAGACCGAGGACGATGCGAGGCCCGGCGATGATAGCGCGACACCCCAGCGAAAGGCGCGTGAGTAATGACGATCGCCACCGAAACCGTTCACGCCTCCAAGAGCAGTCTGCGTTGGGCGGTCAGCGACGTCTTGACCATTGCGCGACGCAACATGTTGGCGATCATCCGCATCCCGACGGCCCTGGTGTTCACCATCTTGCAGCCCATCATGTTCGTGCTGTTGTTCCGTTACGTCTTCGGCGAAGGGGCCATCCCCGTACCCATCAAAGGCGGCTACGTGAACTTCCTACTACCGGGCATCATCGTCCAGACGACGGTCTTCGGTGCGGTCGGCACCGCGATCGGCCTGGCCGAGGACTTGCAACGCGGCCTCATCGAACGATTCCGGGCTCTGCCAATGGCGCGCATGGCGGTGTTGGCCGGTCGAACCGTCTCGGACCTCGGACGCAACGTCCTGGTGCTGATCATCATCACGCTCGTGGGCTTCGCCGTAGGCTTTCGTCCCCACGGTGGAGTCGTCAATTACGTCTTCGCGTGCCTCATCACGCTGCTGTTCGCCTATTGCCTCTCATGGGGCTTCGCCTACGTCGGTCTCGCGGCACCGAACTCAGAAGCCGCGCAGGCGATGACGTTCCCTTTGATCTTCCCACTCACTTTCGTCTCGGGAATCTTCGTTCCGGTCTCTAAAATGCCTGGTTGGCTCCAAGGTTTCGCGACGTATCAGCCAGTGAGCGAGGTCACGAAGGCAGTTCGCTACCTCATGGATGGATCGAATCAGTTGATTCCCACCCCCGGTAATTCCATCTGGGTGGCGATCCTCTGGTCGGTGGGGCTCATCGCGATCCTGGGACCCCTCGCCACGGCGAAGTACAAGAAAGTCGCTTGAGCCTCACCATCCGACTATGAGCACCACGCAACAGCGACTGAGCCCCGCCCTGGTCACGCTCATGGCGACGGCCATTGGGATCATCGTCGCCAATCTCTACTACCTCCAACCCCTCTTGCACGAGGTGCGCGGCGGATTTCACGTCTCCACCGCGTCCACATCGCTGTTGATCACGTTGATACAGACGGGTTACGTGATCGGACTCTTCTTCATCTTGCCCCTAGGCGACCTGTTCGTCCGCCGGAACCTTATCGTCACTGTCTTCCTTATCGCGGCGCTAGCCATGGCGGCCGCGAGCTTCATTCACTCCTTCGCCATCTTCGCGATGATCACCGTGGTGATCGGCCTCTCGTCGGTGGCGGGTCAGATCATCATTCCCTTCGGCGCCGACCTTGCGCCCGACGCCGAGCGCGGCCGGGTGCTCGGTCGTCTGATGACCGGGTTGCTGGGCGGCGTGCTGATGTCGCGCACCCTCTCGGGAGCTCTCTCCGAGGCGATTGGTTGGCGCGGGGTCTACCGGGTGTCGGCGGCACTACTGGTCGTCACCGCGCTCGTGCTCTACTTTGCGCTACCCCTCGAGCGTCCCCGCAACCGCTTCGAGTACCGCGAACTGATCACCGGTGGAATCGCAATGTTGCGCGACTCACAACAGCTGCGACGACGCGCGTGGTTCGGGGCCACCGCCTTCGGTGCCTTGAGCATCCTGTGGTCCACCCTGGCCTTTCACCTCTCGGGCGCGCCCTTTCACTACTCCAGCGGTGTCATCGGACTCTTCGGACTCTTCGGAATGGCTGGAATCACCGCGGCCAACATCACCGGACGACTGGCCGACCAAGGACGCACGAACCTCGCCACGGTGGCTGCGGCGCTGATCATCGCGCTGGGATTCGTGATCCTCTTCGTTGGGCGCAACAACGTCTGGTCCATCGTCGCCGGAATCATCGTCCTCGACGCCGGAGCCCAGGGCATGCACGTGTCCAATCAGGTGATCATCTACGCACTGGCCCCCGACCAGCGCAGCACCATCAACAGTATCTACATGGTCTGTTTCTTCACCGGCGCCTCGTTGGGCTCGCTGCTCGCGGGCTTTGGCTACGCCCACTTCGGTTGGGGCGGCACGTGCGCGGTCGGCGGCGTCTTCTCCCTTGCAACGATCGTGCCCGCGCTGACCTGGCGCACCCCCGCCTCGACGCCGACGTCGCGCTAGTTCTGTCCCGTCCGTTCGCGCAAGTGTGCGAGCAGACCGTCGATCGCGACGCGCACCTGGTCGGTGGAATCGCGCTCGCGTATCGTGACGCAACGGTCCTCGAGCGAGTCGAAGTCGACCGTGACGCAAAAGGGCGTGCCCACTTCGTCTTGACGGCGATAGCGACGACCGATCGACTGGGTCACGTCGTAGTCACACGCGAAGTGGGGCTGCAGGATCGCGAGCACCTCGCGCGAGACGCCCTCGAGCTCGGGTTTCTTCGACAGCGGTAGTACCGCGACCTGGTACGGGGCGAGTCGCCAGTCGAGGCGCAACACGGTACGCGTCTCGCCCTCGACCACGTCCTCGTGATACGCCGCTAGCAAGAAAGCCATCATCGCGCGCGTCGCGCCGGCGGCGGGCTCAATGACGTACGGGGTGTAGCGCTCGTTGGCGGCCTGGTCGAAGTACTCGAGTTTGGCGCCCGACGCGTTGGAATGTTGGGTGAGGTCATAATCGCCGCGATTGGCGATGCCCTCGAGCTCGTCCCAGCCCCAGGGGTAAGCGAACTCGACATCGGTGGTGCCACGTGAGTAGTGCGAGAGGTCTTCCTTGGCGTGCTCGTGCAGGCGCAACATGTCGGCCGGGATGCCCAGGTCCAAGTACCAGTTCAATCGCTGGTCGATCCAGTAGCGGTACCACTCCTCCGCCTCGGCGGGGGGCACGAAGTACTCCATCTCCATCTGCTCGAACTCACGAGTACGGAACACGAAGTTCTGCGGCGTGATCTCGTTGCGGAAGGACTTGCCAACCTGGGCAATGCCGAAGGGTGGTTTCTTGCGGATCGCGATGAGCACGTTGTTGAAGTTCGTGAACATGCCCTGCGCCGTCTCGGGACGCAGGTACGCGGTGGCGCCTTCGCCCTCCACGGGACCCGCCTGGGTCTTGAACATCAAGTTGAAGGCGCGCGCCTCGGTGAACTCGGTCGAGCCGCAGTTCGGACAGACGCCGTCGATCTTGTCCTCGCGCCAACGCTCCTTGCACTTGCGACAGTCCACCAGAGGATCGGTGAATGTCTCTAGGTGACCAGACGCCGCCCACACCGCGGGGGGACCCAGGATGGCCGCGTCGATACCCACGACGTCGAGGCGCATCTGGACCATCGCACGCCACCACGCCGCCTTGACGTTGCGCAGCATGTTAACGCCCAGGGGGCCGTAGTCGTAGGTGGAGCGGAATCCGCCGTAAATCTCGGCTGACGGGAAGATGAAACCACGGCGCTTAGCTAGGTTGATGACCTTGTCCAGCAGTTCAGGGTCGGTTTCGAAGGCAGAATCCATCCGCCAAGGCTACCGGACGCGCGATTTGATTCCGGGGCGCCCTAGCGTCCAACGACCAGCGTCGACTTTCTCTGTGACTCAGCCTGCGACCACCGAGGCACGAATCCCGAATCGAGATCCTGGCCTCTCACCAGGTACGTGACCTCCTTCATCGAGGAGAAGCCTCTCGCGGCCCTCTAAGGGCGCGGCTCGCGCCGAGGTGCCTTAGCGAACACGATTGACGAGGGTTATCATGACGCCCATGTAGTCGTGGGTCGTGCGGGAAGGAGTCGTGATGGATTCTGTCGCCCGATTCGACTGGACCCGAGTGAGCGAGGTCGTCGACGCCATCGCCGACGTCGACAGCGCGCCGACGTTCGGTCCGCTCGTCCTGGAGGCGCTCAGCGCCGTCGTGCAATGCGAGATTGGTTCCTATAACGAGATCGATCCCGTCGCCGAACGCGCCATTTATCACGTACACCCTGGCGAAGAGATGCCGATTCCTCCTGAGGCCGACCGCGACGGCTTCCCGCGCCTGATACTTCAGAATCCGATCCTGCGTTTTCAGCGCGATACGGGTGACGCGAGCGCGAAGCGAATTTCGGACTTCATCACACGCGCCGAACTACACGAACTCGAGTTGTATCAAAAGGTCTACCGACATATCGGCGTTGAATTCCAGGCCGCCTTCGGTCTCGTCACGAAAGAGCCACTCGTCGTCGCCATCGCTCTCAGCCGCATCCACCACGACTTCGACGATGACGAGGTCGTTTTGCTCAACGTTCTTCGCCCGTATCTGGTCGAGGTCTATCGCAATGTCCAAGACCTCACCGAACTCCAATCCCCACCCGCAACCTCGAGGAGCGACAATCGCGGCGCCATCCACTTGGACGCCCGGGGACATCAAGCCGAGTGCTCCTCGTCGACTCTCGACGTGCTGACGCGGCACCACGGTCCCTCCCGCAGTCCCCACGCACTGCCCGACGTTGTGAACGCCTGGGTTGACGTCCAACGCGTGCGACTGCTCGAAGACGGTCGACCGCGTCTACACCTTCCTCTCGTCAGCGTGGTCGACGGTCGCGAGGCGGTCGCTCGTTTCATTCCCGGCACGCAGGACCGACCCGACATCATCATCGTCGAGGAGCGATCTCTCGTTCGCGGGGCGCAGGACCTCATCGCGCTCGGCCTCACTGCTCGTGAGGCCGAGCTGCTGTTTCTATTGATCCAGGGCGCCTCGACCTTCGCCATTTCCCAACGCCTACGTGTCTCCACCGGGACCATCAACAAACA
Organism: uncultured Acidimicrobiaceae bacterium; assembly: GCA_963734655.1. Classification (GTDB taxonomy): domain Bacteria; phylum Actinomycetota; class Acidimicrobiia; order Acidimicrobiales; family RAAP-2; genus RAAP-2. The sequence goes on from CAVTHY010000003.1 coordinate 620,919, forward strand.
CCTCCAACACATCTATCGAAAGCTCGGGGTATCGAATCGGACCGCGGCGGTGGCGGCCGGATCCGACGCTCTCTACAGTCGCTCGTGACCCACCCACCTCGACACTTGTTCTCCTCGAATGTCACATCTCACGAGAACCGCACGTTTCCCGTGCCCGTTATGGATCCCCATTGGGCGAGCAGTGGGCCGTTGTTGCTCAGGTTGCATTGACCCTTATGGGCTCCGCTCGTGAATTTCGGCGCGATCAGTGCGAACGTCAACGTGACGTCGATCGAACCGGAGATCCCCTTGTAGAGCCCCGCGCCATCGAAGAGTGTCACCGGCGCCGTGACGGACAATAGGGCGGAACACGTGGTCGGGTTCACCACGGGATTGGCATTGTTGGACTTCTGGTTCAACGCCGTCAGATTGACCTTGAACGTGCCCTTGTGCAAGGTCATTTTGATTATATTTCCCGATGAGCTCGGGTTTCCGGCGCCATTCATCTGGAGGCTCGTTCCGTAGTCACCGATGGCACCCGTGAACACAACATGGCCGCCCGCGCCATTTGAGGGGGTCGCAAAGACATGCACGACACCAGCGGTAGGGGGCGCGGTGGTCGCCGCGCTGGCGGGACTCACGACGAGGAACACACCACATACCGCGAGGAACATCTGCAGCAATCGTCTCACTTCGGTCTCCAGTCTCGAACGGGTAATTCCCGACTTCCGAGGAGAATATGGTGAGTCCGCGTCGTTGTCTATACGCAAAAGTGAGTACGTCGATTCTGGCGCCACGCCTAACGAGGGCAAGGTCATTTCGTAGATATCGTAGGTGCCGTGCTCTTCGAAGTGAGACGACTCACGGAGCGCGAGGTCGCCTGCGCTAGCCGGACCCAATGCCGAGGACTACTGCGAGGACTTGAGTCGGATGATTACTTGATTCGCCACGAGTCGTGCCTGGGGGGTGAGCATGACGCGGTCGTCCTCGACCCTCACCAAATGCGCGATCTCCTCGAGTGAATCGAACGCCTCTCGCGGCACGCCGCGGCGGGTGCGCAAGGCGAGTGAATCGCGCTCGAAGTCCTGCGTGGCCTGATCGAGTACCTCTTCTCCCCCGAGGGGCCGCTCGCCGCGTCGCACCATGGCGATGTAGCGGTCGGGGGTACGCACGTTCCAGTAGCGATGTCCCGAACGATGAGAGTGAGCGGCCGACCCGAAACCCACGTAGTCACCGTGGTCCCAGTAGACGTGGTTGTGACGACATTCGTGACCGGGCTTAGCCCAATTCGAGATCTCCTCCCACTCATAGCCGCGTGCCTCCAAGGTCTCGCCCACCAGGTCGTAGGCGTCGGCGGTCTCGTCCTCGTCGGGGTGGCGCAGGGGATCACGGCCGAGCGGCGTCGACGGTTCCGGGGTTAGGGCGTAGCAACTGATGTGCGGAGGTGGGAACGCCAGGCTGAGGAGATCGTCCAGCGTGGCGCGCACGTCCTCGAGGGACTCGGCGCGCGAGCCCACGATGAGGTCCATGTTCCAAGTGGCGAAGCCCGCCTGGTGCGTGACGCGCGAGACTTCCTCGTGGGCCATGATGCCGTGTCGTCGACCCAGGTCGGCCAGTACTGCGGGTTGCGTGGACTGCACGCCGTAGCTCATGCGGTTCACTCCGCCGGCCTTGTAGGCGAGCAGCCGCTCGAGCGTCGCGTCCTCGGGGTTGCACTCAACGGTCACTTCCGCATCGCTGGTGCGTGGGATCGCGGCCACGATGGCCACCAGTTGCTCGGGCGTCAATCGCGAGGGCGTACCCCCGCCGAAGAAGACCGACGTCGCGGGCTCCAATCCCGCCTCCACTTCCCAGGCGATCTCTTGAAGGACCGCGGCGACGTAGTCGTCGCGTAGTTCGTCGCGGTCGTCGTAGGTCGCGAAGGCGCAGTAGTCGCATCGATGAGCGCAGAACGGCACGTGTACGTAGACGCCGAAGGGCCTCACGCGACCCCGTCCGTTGTCGAGGTCGCTCGCGCCACTTCTCGCGCCTCGTGGAATCGTGCGAGGGCGACGTGGCGTTCCACTGCGGCGTCGATCATGGGTGCAACATACTCCGTCGGCGCGAGCAGCCCCTCACCGGCGCCGGGCTGCAGGCACTGCGGCGCGGGCACGTCAACGAGTTCACTCACGTACCGGCGCACGTACAGACCCTCGGGGTCGAAGCGCTCCGCCTGCAGCGTGGGGTTGAAGATTCGATGAAAGGGCGACGCGTCGGTACCCGTTCCTGCGGTCCACTGCCAACCGTGCTGGTTACTCGCGACGTCGCCATCGATGAGACGCCACATGAACCACCGCGCTCCCCAGCGCCAGTCGAGGTGTAGGTGCTTCACGAGGAACGACGCGCACACCATGCGCACGCGATTGTGCATCCAACCCTCGGCGAGCAGTTGGCGCATGCCGGCGTCCACGAGGGGGTAGCCCGTCTCGCCACGTGCCCAACGCTGGAAGCGCGCCACGGCCGCGCGGTCGCGGTCGACACGCAAATGCGACATGGCGGGTTGCAATTCACGCCACGTGGAGTCAGGGTGGTGGAACAGCACGTCGGCGTAGAACTCTCGCCAGCAGAGCTCGGAGCGAAAGACTTCGCCACCCTGGGACAAAGCGTTCGTCGCGGCGAGTACCTGACGCGGGTGAATCGTGCCGAAGCGCAAGTGTGCGCTCAGACGCGAAGTACCCTCGACTGCGGGCAGGTTGCGAGTTTGGGCGTAGGCATCGACGCGGGCGGCGAACTCCTGGAGCGTGGCGTGCGCACCCACCTCACCCACGCGATGATCGAAACGCGGTGCGTCGTCGGGCAGGTTCCCGAAGTACCCGGGGCGCCGCCGCGCGACGACCTGGGCAAGTTCGCTGACATCCACCGTCGAGGCGCCCTCCCAAGTTACCCCCGCTATACGGTCCAGAGGTTCGACGAGCGGCACATTCTCCCAACCACGTCGAAAGGGTGTGAAGACCTTGCAGGGCGTTCCGGTCTTGGTGCGCACCGTTCCCGGTCGCACCGCGTAGGGCGAATCATGGAACCTTGCGGTGACGCCCGCGCGCGCCAGAGCGTTCTGCACGCGCGCGTCGCGCGAGCGTCCCGCCGGGGCGAAATCCTCGGTGGCGACCACGTCGTGAGCTCCGGTCTCTCGCGCGACGTCTACCAGTTCCACGGCCGGGTCGCCGCGACGCAACACCAGGTGGCCATCGAGTGACGCGTCGAGGGCGCGCAGCGTGTCTTCCAAGTAGGCCGCGCGCGCCGGTCCTGACGAAGCGGCGATGTCGGGATCAATGACGAAGACGGGTACGACGCGACCATCACCTCGCCGCGCCGCTTCCACCAGCGCGCGGTTGTCACTGAGTCGAAGGTCGCGACGAAACCAGAAGATGACGGGCGAAACCACCCCTACGTTCTAGCGGCCCCGATGCACCACCTCGGTAGCCAATGCCCGAGGTGGCCTCACGGTAGGGTGATGACCCCCGCGGTCGCGCACGCTTTGATGGACGCCGCGAGAACCTTGACGTCGGCCTCGAAACGCGCGTGGTTGGCCTTCTCGTAGGCCGCGAGCTTGCTGAGACTCGTCGAGTTCGCGTAGGCCTTCAGTACGGTGACGACGAAACCCAGGACCTCCTTGGTTTTAGCATTGGGCGCGGTCGCCTCCATCTTCTCGTAGTACGGGAGAACGACTTTGGTCCACGTGTGATACGCGCTCAGGTTCACGCTGGTGGGTACGGCGCCTGGGTGGTAGGCCCAGGCGAAGACGGCCTTGCAAAAGGGTGAGTTGGACAACGCGCCCGCCGGCGTCGTCGACACGCTCAGTGGGACGAGCAGGGCACCCGCGACGAGCGAACCCGCCACCGTCTTTCGTACTCGAGATGCCAACCGCTTGGTTCGAGTCATAACAATCCCTTCGTCGTGCGAATCGCCAGTGACTGACTACCGACTTCGCGGCCCGCGCCAGCACTCCCTTAGCTGGCACAGGGTCTTTTTAGCAGCAGCGGTGCCGTTTCGCCAGTCCTTCTCGAGGATTTCCCCACGGAGCGTCGCGTCGCACGGGCCTCGTTCAACTGACCTCGATCCCTACTGCGGTGCGCCACCGGGTGACGTCGCCCCTAACCGTAGATCGAGCAGACCAGGTGGCCTTGTTGCACCACCTGATAGGAACCGTTGGTGCACGTCGAAAGTGGTGCAGTCTGGGCCGCCGGCGGTGCGATGATGGGAGGCACTCGGCCATAGTTGGTGTAGGTACTCTCGGGCGACTGGTAGCCGTCGACCCGCGACCACGTGAGATGTCCCGCCTGATTCTGAGTCGGGATCGTCACCCAACCGTCCAGGAGGGCCGCGACACCGCTCACGTAGTCGTTGGCCACGGTGACGGTGTACGTGATGAGGAGTTGTCCCGGATTTCCCGACGAAATGAAGTCGGCGGGAACAACTTGTTTCACGATGAATTTATTGGCACTTCGCACCACGCTGTCGTCGCCCAAGAGCATCGTGAACTCCTGGGTGGCGCGCAGGGGACCGTAGTACTGGTTGACCTGCGGCGTGAGGGGCCCACTTCCCCAGTGCGCCACACCTTTCGTGTCGTTACCCAGGAATAGGTAGGCCCGTTGTCCAATCACCTTCTCCGGCGACGACACCGCGCTGGTGCCGCTCACGATAGTCGCCGTGCGGTCGGGGGACTGGTAGTTGAGCGCCGAGTCGACGGTGAAGCTCCGCGCAGTGAGCGATCGCGTGAGCACCGCGTGGAAGGCCGAGACCACGGACGATTGGCCGGGCGCCGGGGTGGCGAAGGACGAGATCTTCTGGGCCGACGCCACGCTGAACGCCAGGGCGAGGACCGCCAGTACCGTCATCGCGGCCAAAATGGTGTGGGGAATGAATCGTCTCATGCGACCAGTCTCGCACCCTGGCGCACCCTGGCCGCTGCGGCCTGCCTCCTGGGCGTGTCCCCCGGCGCCGGCCAGGTGCGCCGGTATCGCTAGGGTCGAGGCGCGTCGCGTTGCGGAGCCAGGGGTGCGGTCGAGCGCGAGGCCTTGAGCCGTTTGCCGAAGTGGACTTCGATCGCCTCGTGCGCGAGCGCCATCACCTCACCCGAACCCGGAGGAGTATCTTCGCGCAGCACGCTCGCTAAGTCGCCACCGAGGATGCGACGAATGAGGAGGAGAGCCTCGCCACTTAGGGCGCTCCCCGAGCGGCAGTTCGCGCAGAGCGTCCCGCCGACCTCGGCGTTGAAGGCCACCAGGGGACCCGACGATTCACAGTTGACGCAGTAATCCACCACCGGCTCGGAACCGTCGTAGGCCAAGAGTTTGAAGAAGAACGACGCCGCGACCAGTTCGGGATGAAAGTCAGTGTTGTCCAAGGTCAACAGCACGCGCACCAAGATCTCGAAGATGCCTTCATCCGCGGCCTCATCGGTCGGGATGGCGTCGACGACTTCGACGACGGCCAGTCCCGCCGCGATGCGCGCATAATCGCTTCGCAAGTTGACCATGCGCTCTAAGTGCGCGACGTTCTTGGTGATATAGAGATCGCCTCGCCCCTTGACCAGTTCGACCTTGACGTGACCCATGGGTTCTAGGGAACCGCCCATGCGACTCGAGGTCTTTCGTACGCCCTTGGCGAGCGCGCGCACCTTGCCGTGGTGGCGCGTCCACAGAACGACGACCCGGTCGGATTCACCGGATTTATAGGTGCGCAGCACCACCGCTTCGTCGGCCAGTTCCCTCATCGGTCCACTCACGGAACCGGTGGCGTCGCGCCCTCGTCACCGTTCGCCCCGGGCGCGTCAGCGCCGGCGTCGGGGGCGCGGGGTTCACTCGACACCACCGATGAGGGCGCGACCTCCTCGGGTCGGGACTCGAAGTGCTGTTGACGTGGAGAGATGCCCATGAAGCGATTGAGCCACACCCCGAAGGCCACGAGTACCGCCAGCACGAGCGGCACGGCGAGCAGGGGCACCATGTTCGACGCGCCATTGAGCGCGAGTACCCACAAGAAGATGTAGATCGCCGCGAGGACGATGGCCGTACCCTTGGTGAACTTCACGAATCCACGCCGCCGAAGCGACGCTCGCGCCGCTGGTACTCACCTATGGCCGCGTAGAGGTCCTCACGTCGAAAGTCCGGCCACAGGACCTCGGTGAAGATGAGTTCGGAGTAGGCCATCTCCCAGAGCAGAAAATTGGACGTGCGAAACTCTCCCGAGGTGCGCACCACCAGATCGGGGTCGGGTAGTTCGGGGTGGTAGAGACGTTCGCGGATGGCCTTCTCGTCCACTCTCTTGGCGGACACACCCTCCTGGACCAGTCGCTTGACCGCGTCGACGATCTCGGCTCGCCCGCCGTAATTGAAGGCAATGTTGAGCGTCATCACCTTATTGTCCTTGGTGAGCTCCGCGGCCTCGTCCATGCGTGAGAGCACGCTGCGCGGCACGCGCCAGTCGCGACGCCCCGAGAAGGTGATGCGCACGCCCTTGGGCGTGCAACTCGTGTTGGCGACGCTCGAGTAGCCCGCGGTTGAAGTTCATGAGGTAACGCACCTCGTCGATGGGTCGACGCCAGTTCTCGGTGGAGAAGGCGTAGACGGTCAGAGCCTTGACGCCGATGGCAAGTGCCCCGTACGCGGTGTCGACCAGCGCCTCTTCGCCCGCCCCGTGCCCTTCGGTGCGCGGGAGTCCTCGGCGCGTGGCCCAGCGACCATTACCGTCCATCACCACGCCCACGTGGTGGGGAATGGACCGCAGGTCCAGAGTCGCGGGAATCGGCGTAGGACGAGGGTCGGGCACGGAACGAACTTAGTTCGTGAAGATAAGAAGTCCGCGACGCCGTAACCAGTCTTTAACCCGAGCGTGCCCGGGCCAATTAACGTCGTCATGTGAAATCCTTTGACCCCGACGACGAGTCGCCCTACGTCGAGGCCGACCCCGAGTCCGGTGTCCAACTCGGCGAGGACCTCGTCGACATCGACGTCGACCGTGCTCTGGCCCTGCTCGATCGCATCACGCACACCTGCCCGGCGGTGGCGAGAGTCGCGAGGGACAGCGCCAGATGGTCGCTGCGGTGGCGAAGGCCTTCTCTCGCCAGGAGCACGCGGTCATCGAGGCCGGCACGGGCGTCGGCAAGTCCCTGGCCTACCTGGTACCCGCGGCCATGAGCGGACACCGCGTGGTTATCGCCACGGCCACCAAGAACCTCCAGGACCAATTGGCGTCCAAAGACGCCCCCACCGTGGCCGCGGTGGCGTCGCGCACCAGAGTGGCGGTACTCAAGGGCAAGAGCAACTACCTGTGCCGTAACCGGGCCCAGGCGACGCGGAGGGGGCGCTCAACTCAGCTTCGACGACGGTACGAGCGTGCCCAAGGGCGTGGCCGACCAGATGAGGCGAATCCTTCGCTGGGCCGACGAGACCGACGACCGGCGACCGCGACGAGCTGCAGCTTCGAGGTCGACCCGCGCGCCTGGCGGGGCCTCTCGGTGACCCCCCAGGAATGCCTCGGCCGTGCGCAGTGTCCCCAGGGTCACAACTGCTTCCACGAATTGGCCAAGGACCGCGCCGCCGAGAGCAACCTCGTCATCGTCAACACCCACCTCTACGCCGCGCACCTGGCGTCGGGATCGATGCTGCTGCCCGCTCACGACTACGTCGTCTTTGACGAGGCCCACGAGGTACTCGACATCTTCGCCTCGTTGCTCGGCACCTCGCTCAACGCCTCGCGGCTGCGCGCCTTCGCCACCGTGGCCAAGCCCCTCGTGGGACCGCCGATTCGCCGAGACCGCCAGCGACCTGAGCGCCAGCGCGGACCGCCTCGCCACCATCTTGGAGATCCAGTACGACGCCCAGGAGCTCACTGGTCTCGGGGCCGACGCCCAGCGCGAGATCGACACGGCGCGCGCTCTCGTGACGCGCCTGATCGAAGCGATCCGCACGCTACCGACCTCGGGCGCCGACGACGAGGCGCGCAAGATCCGCACCCTGGGCCCCGGCGTGCACCTGGCCAACGACCTCGCGCGCGTGGCGCACCCCGCCCAAGGGTGAGATCCTGTACCTCTCGCGACGCGACAAGGAGATCGACCTCGAGATCAATCTGGTCGACGTGGGACCGCGTCTGCACGACGAACTCTGGGGCAACGTCACCGCGGTGCTGACGAGTGCGACCATCCCCGACAGTCTGCCGGCGCAACTGGGACTCGACGACGTGCGCGATCGAGACCTTCGCCAGCCCCTTCGACTACGCGCACAACTCCTTGCTCTACGTCCCCGCGGACTTTCCCGGTCGCAACGAGAGCGGCGCCGAGGGGGCCATCATCGAGGAACTGGTGACCCTCATCGAGGCGGCCGGCGGGCGAACCCTCGCACTCTTCACCAATCGCGCGGTGATGAACCGTGTCGCCGAGGCGGTCGAGGACGAGAATCGAAACCACGGTGTTGGTGCAGGGCACGTTGTCGCGTCAGCGCATCATCGAGCTCTTTCGCGACTCGGCCGAGGCGAGCCTGTTCGCCGTCACCAGCTTCTGGCAGGGCATCGACGTGCCCGGACATTCGTTGTCACTCGTGACCATCGACCGCCTCCCCTTCAGCGTGCCCAACGATCCCTTGTTCAAGGCGCGCCAGGAACGCTCCGCCAACCCGTTCTTCGAGGTGGACCTTCCCCGCGCCACGATGCTGCTCGCCCAGGGCGTCGGTCGACTGATCCGCAATCGCAGCGACCGCGGCGTGGTGGCGGTTCTCGACACGCGCCTGGCCGAAGCGCGCTACAAATCGCTGCTCTTCAAGAAACTACCTCCGATGAAACGTACCCGTGATCAGGGAGAAGTTACGCAGTTCCTGCGAGAGTTGCGCGGGAGCACCCCCGAGCACGCCTAATAACCTACTTATGCTAGTATTTCACTAGTAAATCTAGTTAGAACACTCCACCTCTCCCCCGCTAGGTAGGTATCGCGCGTGCACCTGGACTTGGCTCTCGTCCTGGGCAGCGTCGTCGTCGGCTTCCTCGTCGGACTCACCGGCATGGGTGGAGGCGCCCTCATGACCCCGATGCTGGTGCTGGTCTTCGGCGTGACGCCGTCGGCGGCGATCTCCTCGGACCTGATCGCCGCGCTCTTCATGAAGCCACTGGGCGTTGCGGTGCACTGGCACAAGAAGACCATCCAGCCCGGACTGGTGCGCTACCTCTGTTACGGGTCGGTCCCCGCGGCGATTCTCGGCACCTACGTGATGCACCTGCTCGGTTCGACCAAGTCGGCCGAGCACCACCTGCAGCTGATCCTGGGCGCGGCGCTCTTGGTGGGTGCCGCCGCGATGGTCGCGCGCGCCTTCTTCCCGACTCGTCAGGTGGTCGACGGCCCGCTCAGTATCAACCGCCCGCTCATCATCGCCGTGGGCGTCTTCGGCGGTTTCATGGTGGGCCTCACTTCGGTGGGCGCGGGCTCGTTGATCATCGTGATGTTGCTGCTGATCTACCCCCACATGCGCACCGACCAACTGGTGGGCACCGACCTCGCCCAGTCGATCCCCCTCACTGCCGCCGCGACCATCGGGACTTTGCTGTTCGGTCACGTGCAATTGGCGGTCACCGCGTCGATCATCGTGGGATCAGTGCCGGCGGTGGTGCTGGGCTCGTTCCTCTCGTCGCGCTCCTTCACCAAGACCTTGCGCCCCTACCTCGGCGGCGTCGCACTGCTGAGCGGCCTCAAGTACGTCGGCGTCCCCGTCGACGCCCTGGGCGTCGCGGCGGTCCTCATCTTCGTCATCGCGACGGTGATCGCGGTGCGTTCGGCCAACGTGGCGGCCCTCGACACGCCAGCGATCCTCGTCGAGCCCGCGCTGGAGAGTTAGAGCCCGAAGCGGTCCATCACGTCGTCGCGCTTTTGCCAGCCCGGTTCGACCGAGACCTTGAGCTCGAGGAAACAGCCCTCGGGCAACTGGCGGCGCGCGGCGATGCCGACGTCTTTGAGCAGTTGGCCGCCCTTGCCAATGACCATGCCCTTTTGGCTCTCGCGCTCGACCAGGATCTCGACCAGGATGTGGGGCCATTCGAACTCCACGACCCGGCAGTGAATGGAGTGCGGCAGTTCCTGTTTGGTCTTGCGCACCAGCTGCTCACGGACGAGTTCCGCGACCCACATGGCTTCGGGCACGTCGGAGACCTCGTCCTCGGGAAAGAGGAACTCGCCCTCGGGCATCTGGGCCTGGACGAAGGCAATCAGCTCCTCGGTACCCGCACCCGTCTTGGCCGACACCGGGAAATACTCCACGCGCGTGGCCGCTTCGGCCATGCCCTTTTCCTCGGCGATGAGGGTGACCGCCTCGTGCGCGGCCATCAACTGTGCGGCGACCGCGTCACGGCCGGTCTTGTCCATCTTGTTGACGATGACCACGCCCTGGGGGCCGTCACGGTGACGGCACTTGTCGAGCATCGTGGTGATCACGTTGCGATCGCCCGGTCCGATTGCCTTGCCCGCTTCGATGACCGCCATGATCACGTCGACGCCGTCGACTGAGGCGCGCGCGGTCTCGTTCAGACGATTGCCCAGTCCCGTCTTGGGCCGGTGGATACCCGGGGTGTCCACGAAGATCACCTGCACCTCGTCCTCGGTGAGGATGCCGCGGATGGCGTTGCGCGTGGTGTTCGGGCTCGCTGACGTGATGGTCACCTTAGTGCCCACGACCTGATTGACCAGCGTGGACTTGCCCACGTTGGGTCGGCCGATGATGGCGCAAAATCCAGAACGGGTCATTGTTCACCTAACTTCTCGATAAGCACTTCTTCGATGCGTCGCCCGTCCATGCGCACGACCGTCATCACGTAGGTCGGCGACCTCGAACATGTCGCCCTGAGCGGGCACGCCTCCGGCCAGGTCCAACACCAGCCCTCCCACGGTGTCCCAACCATCCTTGGGCAGGTCCAGGTCGTATTCGTTGTTCACGTCGTCGATGTTGAGCCGACCACTCACCACGAGCCCGGTGCCGTCGATCATCTCGACGTCGTCGTCCAGGGGCCGGTCGGACTCGTCGGTGATCTCGCCCACCAACTCCTCGAGAATGTCCTCCAGCGTCACTAGCCCGGCCGTGCCGCCGTATTCGTCGACCACCACGAAGAGGTGGCTCGTACCCTGGCGGATCTGGGTCAACAACGACGCCACCCGCTTGGTCTCGGGCACGAAGGAGGCCTCGCCCATGTGGTCCTTGACGATCGCTTCGCCCTTGCCTTCGGCCACCAGTCCCGCCAGATGGCGCAGGTTGACGATGCCCACCACGTCATCCACGCCCTCACCCAACACGGGCAGCCGCGACCGACCGGTCTCGATGGCGGTCTCGAGCGCCGAGCGTACGGTCGACTCGCGACGAGACGTCGACCATGTCGATGCGCGGCACCATTACCTCTCGCACGATCGTGTCGCCGAACTCGATGACGCTGCGGATGAAGTTGCGCTCGTCGCTCTCGATGGCCTGGTCCTCGTGGGCGACGTCGGCCATGGCGAGCACCTCGTCCTCGGTCATCTCGAGCGTGCTGGTGCCCGTGCCGAAGAACAGGCGGATCACGCCCTGGGCGATGGCGAGCAGCAACCTCGAGATCCACTTGATGGGCCAGAAGTTGAGGAGCGCCTCCACCACCGGCGCCGTCGCCAGCGCCGCTGAGTCGGGGTGCTGGACGGCGAAGTTCTTGGGGATGGCCTCGAAGATGACGAAGATCACGACCACTTCGCCGACCGTCGAAATGAGGAGTCCCGCCGCGCCGAAGAGCCGCGACGCCAGCACGCCGACCATCGTGGCCGAGACCAATTGACAGATCAGGACCAGCAACAGCAGTGGGTTGAGGAACTTCTCGGGGGCGTCGGCCAGGTTCACCAGCGCCCTCGGCCCCGCGCTTGGCACTGTTCCTTCAACGAACGAGCGCGGCTCTTGTTCATGCGCACCAGCGACGTCTCGGCCATGGCGAAGAAGCCCGAGAGGACCAGCAGCACCAGGACGCTGGAGGCGAGGGCCGTGTCCGATCCCGTCCAGGCGGTGCCGATCACGACGCGATTCGAGCGGTAGTGGCGCGCCAGCAGTTCGCGTTCGCGCGCCTCCATCCGCTCGGCCTCCTCGTCGACCACGTGGTCCCAACCGCGCAGGTGCAACACCCCGTGCACGACCAGCAACGCGATCTCGTCGTCGAAGGAAAATTCGTGCTCGACCGCGTTGCGCGCGGCCACACGACGGGCAGATCACGATGTCGCCTACCAGTTGGGGGATGTCGGCGGTGGGGGGCTCGCCCGGTCCGGTCCCGCCGGCATCGGGCACCCGACCCGAGGGTTCGGGCTCGGCGTCGATGGGGAACGACAAGACGTCCGTCGGTCCCCGCTTGCCCATGAACTGCTCGTTGAGCTCGGCCATCGCCGGTTCGCTGGTGAAGATCAGCGACACCTCGGCGAGTCCGCGCACGCCCTCTTCGATCAGTGCCTGGCGACAGAGCTCGACCCAGCGTTCGAGGTCGATGCTGATGGTCGGTCTGCTCGTCGGCGGCGTAGATGTCGATGTCATCAGTTGGTGTGGCGGTCGTAGGCGGCGACGATGTCGGCCACGATACGGTGGCGCACCACGTCCTTGGCGCCCAGGTGGACGAAGGAGATGTCGTCGATGCGACCCGAGGATGTTCTCGATGCTCGCTGAGTCCCGAGGGCTTGCCGTTGAGGTCGACCTGGGTGACGTCGCCGGTCACGACGGCCTTGGCGTTGAAGCCAATGCGGGTGAGGAACATCTTCATCTGCTCGGGCGTGGTGTTCTGGGCCTCGTCGAGGATGATGAAGGAGTCGTTGAGCGTACGACCGCGCATGAACGCGAGCGGCGCCACTTCGATCGTGCCGTTGGCGATGAGGCGCTGGGCGCCGTCGGGACCGACCATGTCGTAGAGCGCGTCGTAGAGGGGACGCAGGTACGGGTCCACCTTGGCCATGAGGTCACCGGGCAAGAAGCCCAGGTGCTCACCGGCCTCGACCGCCGGGCGGGTCAGGACAATACGGTGCACTTGGCGCCGGTGCAGCGCCTGCACGGCGGCCGCGACGGCGAGATAACTCTTGCCGGTACCGGCGGGACCGATGCCGAAGGTGATGATCGACTTCTCGATGGCGTCGGTGTAGCGCTTCTGACCCGCGGTCGAGGGTCGGATCGCCTTACCCTTGGCGCCGCGCACGACCTCGTGACGCAGGACCTCGCTGGGTCGCAGGTCGTCGGCCACCATGTCGATGGTGCGCGAGATCTTGGTGGGGTCGAGCGCCTGCCCACTCTCGAGCACCAGTACGAGTTCGTCGAAGAGGCGCAGCACGGTGGCGGCGTCGGGTCCGGCCACCGAGATCTGGTTGCCCTGTACGCGGATCTTGGAGTGCGGGAAGGAGCGCTCGACGACGCGCAGGTGCTCGTCGCGCGGTCCGAGCAGTCCGGCCATCAGGTGCGTGTTGGGAACGTAGGTGGTCGCCATGAGGGCCTCGTCGGCCGCGGCATCGAAGGTCATCCGGGTGGCCACTCCATCTTTCGTCCGCCCAGCACGTGCAGGTGCAGGTGCGCCACCGACATCTGCGCGTCGGCGCCCACGTTCATCACGAGGCGGTACCCGCTCTCGCGCACGCCCTCTCGATCTCGGCCACGCGTTGTGCCAGCAGCACCAGATCGTCGACGACGCCGCCGTGGTCGAGGCGGCACGTGGTCGGCGCTCGTGACGTGAGCCTTGGGGATCACCAGCACGTGCACCGGCGCTTGGGGATCGATGTCACGGATGGCCAGCGAGGTCTCACTCTGCGCCACCGGCGTGGAAGGTATCTCGCCAGCGACGATCTTGCAGAAGAGGCACTCAGTCATGTGTTGCTCTCATCATTACTCATTTACGACTCCCCCCAGGGTAAATCCCCATGAACCGTTCGTGAACGTTACGAGCGCGGCGGCCACGACGGCCGCCGTTTCCCCTCGTAGGACCGTGGGTCCGAGCGAAACGCGACGCCGCGTCGTCTCCCACTCGCCGGGCGCCCAGCCGCCCTCGGGGCCGACCGCCACGGCGCGCACGCCGCGCCAGTCGCCGCTGCCCGCGAAGTCGGCGACGGCCACGTCGTGCGGGCACCTCGCCGGGGGTCACCGGATCGGCGATCACCAGGTCGTAGGTGCGTCGACACTGACCGCGCGGTCTCGTCGGCGATGCGCCGCCAGCGAGCGAGCACCTTGTCGCGGCTCTCGCCGCGGAACTTCTGGGCCAGTCGCTCACTCACCAGCGGCACGATTGTCGCTCACGCCGACCTCGGTGGCCTTGGCGACCGCCCACTCTCCGCGCTCGCCCTTCAGGGGTGCGAAGTACAGCATCGTCGTCGTCGCGGGTTCGTCGAGGAACACCTCGCCCACGTCCTCGAGTCCAACATTGGCCACCCGCGCGAAACGCCACGATCCCGCGCCCGTCGCAGAGCACCAGTTCCTCGCCTGCGCGGGCGCGCAGCACGCGGCGCAGATGATGGTCGTCGTCACGGGTGAGTTCGGGGAGGCTGATATCTGCGACCCGCAGTTGGGTCAATGCGGCCACGCGACGTGGCCACTCGTGCCTCATCGCTTGGCCCGTTTGCGGAACAGTCCGGCCCCGTGGTGCTCGGCCACTTCCTCGCCACGGTGCTGGGCCAACTGTCGTAATAGATCGCGTTCGACGTCGTCGAGCTCGGTGGGCACGTCGACGATGAGATGCACGTAGAGGTCACCGCGACCGCGACCGTGCAGGTGTTCGACACCCTCGTGCTTGATTCGGTGCACGGTACCCGAGGCGCTGCCCGGCTCGACGTCGATGCTGTGCACATCGCGCAGGGTCGGGACTGTCGATCTTCGCCCCCAGGGCGGCTTGGGTGAAGGAAATATGGGCCTGGTGGTGCAAATCGTCACCGTTCCGCTCGAAACGCTCATCGACCGCGACGCGCAGGTGCACGAAGAGTCGTCCATTGGGCCCGCCGCGCAGGCCCGCCGGCCCGCGGTCCGCCAGACGCATGGTCGACCCGTCCTCGACTCCCGCAGGTATCTGGATGGTCATGGTGGCCGAGCCATTGGTCCGACCCTCGCCGCGACACGTCGGGACAGGGCGACTCGATGCGCGAACCCATCCCGTTGCATCGCGTGCAGGGCGAGGTGGTCATCATCTGGCCCAGGATCGAATTGCGCACCCGTCGCACCTCGCCGAGTCCGGCGCACTCCACGCACGTCACGGGCGACGTGCCTTCGGCGCATCCCGTTCCCTCGCAGGTGCTGCAGCGCTGGGGCAGGGTGACGGTGATCTCGCGGTTGGCGCCGAAGGCCGCTTCCTCGAGGGTGATCTCGACGGCGACTTCGGCGTCGGGACCGGGCTGGGGACCACGACGCTGGGGGGTACGTGGCCACCCATACCGCCGAAGAACATGTCGAAGATGTCCTGGACCGAACCGCCTCCGAAGGGATTGCCGCCCGCGCCCACGTCCTGACCGAAGCGGTCGTAGTTGGCGCGCCGCTCGGGATCGGACAGGATCTCGTAGGCCTGAGAGACCTCCTTGAATCGCGCTTCGGAGGCCGCATCTCCGGGATTGGCATCGGGGTGCAGTTGGCGCGCCAGTCGTCGATAGGCCTTCTTCAGATCCTCGGACGAGACGTTGCGATCGACTTCCAAGATTTCGTAGAGATCAGTGGTGGGCATGTTCCTCATCTCCACCGAAGTGGTGTGCTAAATGTCGTGAGACCGCACCGGCGGCGGCCATTGCTTCTTGGTACTTCATTCGAGTGGGACCCAGCAGGCCGACCGCGCCGGCCGGCGTGCCGTCGATTGTCACCGGGGCCACGATGACCGCGCACGTCGAGAGGGGCTCGAACCCATTCTCGGAGCCAATGGCGACCGACAAGCCTCGATTCAGCATGTCCTGGACCAGGGTGACCACCAGGAGTTCTTGTTCGAGGATCGCCAAGACCTTGCGCACGGTGTCCACCCCGTCAAAGGAGTCGGCGACGTGCGAACTGCCACCGATGAAGACCTTCTCCCCGTCGGCGGTGGGCTGTTGGGCGTGCAGCGCGGCGACCGCGTCACGCACGAGTTGGGCCACGTGGTCCGCCCGCGAGGGCACTTGCACGACGCTCTCCAAGGTGGTGCCGATTAGGAGGGCGTTGAGTTGTCGTGAGGCTTCGGCGCACGCCTCGAAGTCGACGTCGAAACTGGGCAACAGCGAGTGCTTGACGACCGAGCCGTCGGAAAAGACCGTGACGAGCAGTTGGTGGTGAGCGTCGATGTTCACAAGTTGCGCCGAGAGGATCGAGGCGTGCGCGTGGGTCGCGGCCACCACCACCGAGGTGTAACTCGTCATCTGGCTCAGCAGCGTCGAGGTCTGCTCGAGCACGTCTTCGACCTCGCCGCGCACGTTGGCGAAGAAGTCGCTGATCTGGTGCTGCTGGGCCGCGCCGAGCACGCCGTTCTCGAGGTGGTCCACGAAGTAGCGGTACCCCTTGTCGGTGGGGATCCGTCCCGCTGAGGTGTGAGGCTGGGCCAAATAGCCCTCGCGCTCCAGGGATACCATCTCTGAGCGCACGGTGGCCGGCGACACCCCGACGTCGGCGCTCGAGGCAACGGAGGATGAACCCACGGGTTGATTGGTGTCAATGTGCTCAGATACCACGGCCTCCAAGATGGTGGCCTTGCGGGCGTCGAGGTCATCGGATGCGGGTGTGGTCGCGCGACGGGCCATATTTCCTCCTTGTTAGCACTCAATTGTACCGAGTGCTAGCCAGGAGGCGTCCGCAGTGCCGCCGTCGTATATTGGCACGCAGACGTCGTGCCCACAGCGAGGATGACCATGATTCAACAGCCGATTCGCCCGCCCGAGCCCGTCGCCGGACCCGAACGCGAGCAACTGGAGGGTTGGCTCGATTTCCACCGCGCCACGCTGTTGATGAAGTGCGCTGGACTCGATGACGACGCCGTACGGCGGCGTGCCGTGCCACCCTCGAACCTCTCCTTGCTCGGGCTGTTACAACACATGGCCCTGGTGGAGAGCTGGTGGTTCGACGCGATACTTCTCGATTCCGACGCCCGCACGCCCTTTACAAGCGACGTCGATCCGGACGCCGAGTTCAACGACGTGGACACCCTGGCCCCCGAGGAAGTCGCCGCCATTTTCCTCGCCACCTGCCAGCGCTCGCGCGAGGTGGCCGCGCCACTGGCCCTCGCGACCATGGCGGCGCGGGTTCGACCGGGAGAATCAGTTGACTTGCGATGGATCTACTTGCACATGATCGAGGAGTACGCGCGTCACAACGGCCACGCTGATTTGCTTCGAGAGGTTCTCGACGGCACGAAGGGGGTCTGAGGTGCCGGCCCAGCGAGCAGCGTCTCCTGGTGCGGACTTCGGGCGCAGAACGCGCATGGTCACTCCAGGGTGGCGCGGACGTTGCGACGAGCCAGTATTCACGCTGTTCTCAGGGCATCGGCGCGTGCGTGTCGTCGCGCTTGGTCCCCGCCACGCGACGGATGTAATCTTCGAAGGCCTCTCGCTCGAGTTGATGCACACGTTCCTGGCGCAGGTGCATTTCGTCACCGCGCACCACCAGGTAGAGCAGACAACCCATCAGCGGCAGCACCAAGATGAGCAGGACCCACAGTGCCTTCGCGGAGCCCGTGAGGTCATGACTCCGCATGATGTCTTGGAAAATGTGAAAGACCAGGATAACCCATCCGATCAGTATCGCGAAGAACAAGGTGGATGCGAACACGTCAAAAATGGGATAAGCGGTGGCGGTCACTTCTGGTCCTCTCAACTGCGTAGACCCACCCTTTCACGCGAGCGTGATGACCTAGGACCCAACATTCGAAGTGCTTCGTGGGCCCGCAATGACCGACCAATCACGCGCCGGCGAACAGTCGCGGATCGTCGTCCAGCGCCAATACTCGCTGAGTTCTCCCACCTCGCGGGCGTTGCTGCGACTAACTCATCGAACTCGACGCCGGTGACCGGCTCTTTGGCGCGTCCAGTGTGGGGCGCCGGAACCGACACGAGAACATCACCCTTACGTGGTGAAAGCGGTATGTGCTTCGCCGCTCAATGATCCCACGGGACGGCGCGACTAGTCCTCGAGTTTGAGCGCGGCGACGAAGGCCTCCTGGGGCACTTCGACACGACCCAGGTTCTTCATGCGCTTCTTACCCTCTTTTTGCTTCTCGAGGAGTTTGCGCTTGCGGGTGATGTCACCGCCGTAACACTTGGCGAGCACGTCCTTGCGACGCGCCTTGACGGTCTCGCGCGAAATGATGCGGCCGCCGACGGCCGCCTGGATGGGCACGTCAAACATCTGTCGCGGGATCAGCTCCTTCAAGCGCTCGGCCATCTTGCGTCCGTAGAAGTCGGCGTTCGAGCGATGCACGATCGTCGAGAACGCGTCCACGGGCTCGTGGTTGATGAGCAGGTCCACGCGCACCAGGTTGCTCGTCACGTAGCCGCTCTGTTCGTAGTCGAGGCTGGCGTAGCCCTTGGTGCGACTCTTCAAGGCGTCGAAGAAATCGATGACCACTTCGGCCAAGGGGATGGAGTACTTCAACTCCACGCGTTCCGCCGAGAGGTAGTCCATCTTGATCATCTCGGCGCGGCGTGACTGGCACAGGTCCATCACCGTGCCCAAGTACTCCGCGGGCGTCAAGATCGAGATGTGCAGCATGGGCTCGTCGATGTGGTCGAGGCGCGAGGCGTCGGGTAGGTCGGTCGGATTGTCGATCTTCACTTCCGTGCCGTCGGTGAGGTAGGCCCGGTAAACCACCGAGGGGGCGGTGGCGATGATGTCGAGGTTGAACTCGCGTTCGAGGCGCTCACGCACGATCTCCATGTGCAAGAGACCGAGGAATCCGCAACGGAAGCCGAAACCGAGCGCGTGGCTCGACTCGGGCTCGTAGGTGATCGAAGCGTCGTTGAGTTTGAGCTTGTCGAGGGCGTCGCGCAGGTCGCCCAGGTCGTCGCCGTCGATCGGGATAGATGCCGCAGTACACCATGGGTTTGGGGTCCATATAGCCATCGAGCGCCGTGGTCGCGGGGCGGGCGGCCTCGGTGATGGTCTCGCCCGAGCGCGCTCCCCCGACGTCCTTGATGCCCGCGACGATGTAGCCCACTTCGCCGGGGCCGAGCGCCTTGACCGCGATCATGTCGGGCGTTCGGATGCCGATCTCTTCGATCTCGTGGTTCTCACCGGCCTGCATCATACGAATCTTGACGTCGTCGCGCAGCGTGCCGTCGATGATGCGGATCGAGGAGATGACGCCGCGGTACTGGTCGTAGTAGGAATCGAAGATCAGGGCGCGCAGTGCGTCGTCGGGGTCGCCACCCGGCGCGGGGATCCGCTCGATGACGGCACGCAGTAACTCGGGCACGCCTTCGCCGGTCTTGGCCGAGATCGAGAGGATCTGCTCGGCGGGCAACCCCAACACGCGGTCGAGCTCCTCCTTGCATCGTTCGGGGTCCGCGGCGGGCAGGTCGATCTTGTTGAGGACCGCCACGATCTCCAAGTTGTTCTCGATGGCCTGGTAGCAATTGGCTAATGTCTGGGCCTGAATACCCTGGCTGGCGTCGACCAGCAAGAGCGCCCCTTCGCAGGCCGCCAGCGAGCGCGACACCTCGTAGCCGAAGTCCACGTGGCCCGGCGTGTCGATGAGTTGCAAGATGTGGTCCTCGAAGAAGACGCGGACGTTCTGGGCCTTGATGGTGATGCCGCGTTCGCGCTCAATGTCCATCGAGTCCAGGTACTGAGCGCGCATCAGGCGCGGATCGACCGCGCCAGTGATCTCCAAGATGCGATCCGAAAGCGTCGATTTGCCGTGGTCGACGTGGGCAATGATGGAGAAATTGCGAATTTTCGCCGTTTCGACGGGGAGCTGATTATGGGCCACGGTGCAGTCAAGGCTAGTTGGCGAGGCGTCGGAGCCGGCGAACGCGGCGGCGTTCTCGCTTTCTGCTAGCCTTGTCTAGCCCGCCGGAGAGTTTCGGCGAACTGAGAACGAGGTTTTTTGTGGCCAATATCAAGAGCCAGATCAAGCGTAACAAGACAAACGAGATCGCTCGCGAACGAAATCGCGCAGTGAAGTCCGAGATTCGTACGCGCGCTAAGACCGCCGTGAGTGCGGTGGGCACCGAGAACGAGGAGTCTGCGCTGCGTCTCGCCGTCAAGCGCATCGACATGGCGGCCTCCAAGGGCATCATCCACAAGAATTCCGCCGCGAACAAGAAGAGCGGACTGATGAAGCGCATCGCCAAGCTCCGAGAGGGCGCCGACGCCTAATCCGCATCCGTTTCAATGAAGGAGCCGCCCTTCGGGGCGGCTTCTTCATTAGCGTCATCCCCCAGCGCGTCGAGCCATCGAGGACACGCCGATCCGCTCGGTTCGATAGTCGCGCGAACCACTGAGCCCTCGGCGCGGTATGGCGTCGAGCAGGCGCACGAGCACCGCTCGCCACACCGGGACCAGGCTTTGGGCGGTGGCGTCGGTGATGATGGCGCTGTCGTTGGCGTCGGAGAGATCGCCCGCGAACTACTCGACGGCGAAGGGGTGTACGTCAAGGTGACTCATCAATTGAGCCAGGCTCGCTATCGCCACGCACACCACACTGTCGGCGGCGCCGTAGTAGAGATGCAGGGTATCGCCGTCCTCGCGCAGGATCCACCCGCAGGGAAAGACAACGTCGGGCACGTCGCCCGATTGCTCGTAGGGCGCCTGGGGCCCAAAGATCCACTCATTGCCTCTTGCGAGGACCTTCGAGGGGTCCTCGCGGTCCAACAGCGCGAGCCCCAAGCGATAGATTGAACCCGAAGCCGTCACCCGCACGCCGTGGTAACACACCAGCCATCCCTCATCCGTCAGCAACGGAGGAGGGCCGAGGCCCACCTTATTGGCGTCCCACCATCCGCCGTGACGCGCCGGTAGCAGCACCCGCGAATCTCCCCAGTAGTGCAGGTCGGGACTGAACGACAACCACACGTGCGCGCCCAGGCCGGAGGCGGCCGCCACGGGTCGGTGGATGAGTGCCCAGCGACCTTCGAAGGTGACCGGGAAGAGGGCGGCGTCCTTGTCCTCGGGCGGCTGGAGGACCCCACAACGCTCCCACGAGATGAAGTCACGGGTCTTGGCCAGACACACGAGCGGACCGTAAGCCGAGTAACCGACGTAGACGACGTAGTACTCGTCGTCGATGCGGGTGATGCGCGGATCCTCGATCCCCCAGCACTCCTCCGCGAGAGTGGGATCGGGCTCGAGCCCGCGTCCGGGATCGAGTTGCCAATCGGTGAGACCGTCGTCACTCATGGCGACGGCCAACGATGACAGACCAGTACGGTGCTCCACGCGCAGCAACAGCAATGTGCGACCCTCAAAGACGGTGGCGCCGGGGTTGAACACGGCATTCACCATTCTGGGGAAGTCGTTGGCCGTCACGATCGGATTCCCGTCGAACCTTTGGAACAATTCGCGAGCGTCAGTCGGTGAACTCATTGACCCCTCCCTTACAAAATGATGACGTATTCACCATTCTCATACTTGTTCATGCCAACATGGGGCTTGGTCACTACTTCGCCTCATAGGGGGCAAAGATGACGAGAAATGAGAGCGAAGTTGACTTCCACAGAATTGCCCCAGGTGCGTCGATTGCACGATCGTCCCGTGGTCGAAGCCGGATCGGTACCGGGCTACGGCGCGATATTCAACGCCGGTTTGCTCTACCACGAAGGCCGCTACCACCTGTTCGCCCGCGGTGTTCGCGATGGATACCGACGCAACGACCAGTCGGGACCGCGTTTCCTCGACTACATCTCGGACATACTGGTGCTGACCTCGAGTGACGGGCGTCACTACGAATTTGGCTACGTCTTGGCGCGCGCGAGCGACACCGACGTGCCCTGCTACGAGGATCCGCGCGTGCAGCGGGTACGTCACAACACCCAAGAACACATCGTGATGACTTACACTTCCTTCTGGCCGAACGAGATCGGGCGTCCCTGGCGCATCGGAGCCCATCGTCTGACGTGGGACGAAGACCGTTTCCACCTCGACCCGACGTCCGGACGGCTCTTGGGCCCCTCGGACATCGCCAATAAGGACGCGATCGTCTTCACTTTGGCGGACCATCGAGTGGCGATGATCCACCGGATCCATCCCGACATGCAACTGGCGGTGTTCGATGATCTCGACCACCTGTGGCACGCCGGACCCGAGTACTGGGACCCCTACATGTCGAACTTGGAATCTCACACCCTGATGCGGCCGACGCCGGGAGCGCTCGGCATCGGTGCCGGGGCGCCACCGGTGCCCACAGATGACGGTTTGCTGTTGTTCTTCCACGAACGTCGCGCCGACGGCGCCTACACGGCCAATCTCGCGCTATTGGACAACGAGACGGGTCGACTGATCAGTCGACTCGACCAACCCCTCCTCGAACCCGAGTTGCACTGGGAACGCGAGGGCGACGTCGACAATGTCGTGTTCGTCCAGGGGGCGCACCGTGACGACGACCTCATCTACCTCACCTACGGGGCCGCCGATCGATGCATCGGTGTGGCCACGGCGCAGGTCAGTCAGTTGGTCGAAGCGCTGTCACGCGCCGCGTGAGACACCACGCCCGAGCAGCCAGACTTGAATCACGCCTCCTGGTCGCCACGTGCCCATCACCTCGACTGAGTCGACCCGACGGGCTTGAGCCTCGCGACTAACGCGCGAGAGCGGCCGAGGCCGTTGAGTCCTCGCCGATTTTACGTTGGACGTCACGCCACGCCAGTATCGTCGCGACGTAGGCCATCGACGATTCCGCACCCTCGTTACGATTGACTCCGCGTTCATGGAGGCCGTCGTACCCCCCGCCGCTCTCGGCGTCGAACATCGTCACACCGACGTCGTTGCTTCCGAGGAACCACGCCATCGCGCGCTCCACGGCACTGGCCCATCGGGGTTCGCGCGTGTAGGAGTAGGCCCTCGCGCAGGCGCTCGCCGTGGTGCACGCCTCGATGGGCTGCTGGTCGAACATCGGTGAGGTCATCGCCTGGCCGGCACCCTGCACCGGCACGAAACTAAAATGACCCTCACGCATCTGGCGCTGCACGAGCCACGACAACTGGGTCAGGGCGCGATTCGCTCGGTCCTCGTCGCCGACCGCCTGCGCCGCCACGAGGGACGCTTCGGGCAAGAGTGCATTGGCGTAACTCAGTCGAGCCTCGGGCCACGGCCACTCCTCGGCGTCCCCGCGATCAAGGGTGAGTTCACGTACGTGGTCCAACAAGGTTGCGGCGCCATGGTGGGCGGGCTCAACGTGCTCCACTTCCGCCGCTCCCAGTGCCGCGTAGGCAACGGCACGCGGATGCGACGAACGCATCGTGCACGCCTCGTCGAAGAGTTCGAGGGCCCGGCGACGCACCTGGGGCCACGGAGCCCGAGCGGCGGCGGTGCCGAGGCCGAACAGCGCCCGACCAGTCGCGTCATCACTGGGTGCGTCGTCGGTCCAAGTTCCGTCCCCGCGCAGGCGCAGACGAAACTGCCCACCCCCGGCGTGAGCGCGCTCAAGGAAATCCAGGCTGACGTGGGCTAGCCGAAAAGCGTCGGGGTCGTCACTCAATCTCGACACCAGAGCGAGTAGTCGTCCGGCGTCATCGGTGCAGTAGCCGCTCTCGCGGCATGGCTGGACGAAGTGGGCGTGTTCAAAGATGCCGCGCTCGTCAGTGAGGCGCGCCAGGTAGCGAAGGCTCGGCGCTGGCAGGACCTGAGCGATCACACCTTCTCGCGATCGGCGATGACGCGCGAGCAGAGCTTTCGGTAGGCGGCGCCGATGGTCGGCCAGAGCAGCGCGGTCGCCTCGCGACGCGCGCGCTCGCCCATCAACTCGGCCACACCCGGTTCGTAGAGGATCCGTTCGAGCGCGTCGCTCATCGCGGCGACGTCGCCCTGCTCGACCAGAAGCCCGGACCCCGCGCTCAACAACTCGACCGCGTGCGGGAACTTCGTCGCGACGACTGGTTTGCCCGACGCAAGGGCCTCGACGAGGACGCCGGAACTCTCTTGATCGCGCGAGTCGTAAGGCAGCAGCACCACGTCCGCGCTGCGCACCAGGGCGCGCAAGGACTCCCAGTCGCGGTAACCATCGTCGAAGATCACCTGGTCCTCGACGCCCAATTCCACGCAGAGTCGCTGGAGACTGCGGCGGTAGCGCTCGCCCTCGGCGGCGAGGACTTTGGGGTGCGTCGCCCCGGCCACGACGTAGGTCGGCGCGGGCACGTGCTCGAACAGGCGCGCCACGGCGGCAATCGCGTGCTCGATTCCCTTTCCGGGTCCGAGTAATCCCCACGTCAAGATGCGCGGGTGCGCGACCAGAGGGACTTCCCCGTTGAGATTTTCGTTGGCCCCGTGCGCCACCACCATGATGTGCGATGGTGGCACGGCGTACACGTCCAACAGTCGACGACGCGCGTCGTGGCTCTGGACAACGACGACCGACGCGATGCGCACCAGCTGCTCGAGGATCTCTCGTTGGTGCGGCGTAGGCTGCGAGAGCACCGAGTGCAGCACCACGATTAACGCCGAGGTGAGGGCGCCGACGAATTCGAGCACCTCGTCGCCGTCGCGGCCCCCGAAGAGCCCGTACTCGTGCTGGAGAATGACCACGTCGGCCGACGCTATGGCGATGACCGCATCATTCATCGAGTCGCGGTCGCCGGCCACCCAGTGTGCGATCACTTCGGGGTGCGTTTCCCCCTCCGGCGCGTCAAGTACCCTGACCACTTCGACGCGCCAGTGCGAGTCATGATTGGCGATCGCAGTCGAGAGGTTCTGCGTGAAGGTCGCCAAACCGCAGGCAGTGGGCGGATAGGTGCCCACCATTACGACGGTCCGCACTCGATCAGCCGCCTGAAAGCGCCGTCGCGTCACCGCCGTGAAATCGCGTTCGCACTGTCGTTCGAGCACTTTTCTCCTCACCATTCGATAGTGAGGCTCAACGCCCCCGGGAATCCAGGGTCCAAGGTCATAGGTGATATTAAGGTCATTCGCATTTTTCGCCCTCGTGTAGTGACCCTTACCGTAACCCCCTTCACGCTCTTGGTGACGAGGAGTTCGGGTACTCTACGAGCGCCGCGTCCCCGCGTTCAAGCGCGCTAGTCGCGCGACGAGTACTTCGATCACCGTCAGGTCGGTCGTGTCCTGGTCGGTGTCGAGATCCTTGCCACCGTAACTCACCCCACCCTTCAAGTCGACGTCAGCGTTGGCGATGAGGTGGATGGCGTCAGCGATCCGCTCCGCCCCCAACCGGTTCGCCATAGCCAGTAGCTTCTTCGCACCGTAGGGGTTCATCCCCAGGAGTTGCGCCGCCTCATCAGCGCTGGTCACGTCGGCGCCCTCGAGTCGCGCCATGCGTAGGTAGTAGCGCTGGAGCATGAAGATGATCTGCACCCCCGCGCGCCCCTTGGAGTCGAGCATGCGCCGCGCCACAGTGATGGCCTTGGTGGCGTTCCCGCTCTCGAGCGCGTCGGTGAGGTCCCATTCGGGTACGGCGCCAGCGTCACCCAGGTAGGGCTCGATGTGAGCGGAGTTGAGAGGCGCCGAGCCGTAGATCGACGACAAGAGGCGCGCCAGTGAGTCCACACGGGCCACGTCGTCACCGACCTGGTCGGCGATCTTCGCGGCCGACGCGGCGTCGATGCTGACGCGATACTCCCCCATCTTGTCGAGGACGAACGCGACGCGGTCCTTCGACCTCGTGCCGACGTTGACCTCGATGACGTCCTGGGCCGCCTTGACGAGTTTGTGCGACTTGGCTCCCACCACGGCGAGCACCAGCACGATGTCGGGGGCGGGACTGCGCATCCACTCCAGCAGCGTGGTCACCTCGTCACTCAACAATCCCTGCGCGTCGCGCACCACCACCACTCGGCGCGACACGAGGAACGGCGGCGTGTTGAGGGCCTCCATGACCGCCGAGAGAACTGATTCGCCCGCGTTGGTGACGTCCTTCACGGTGAAGTCCTGCAGAGCGAAGGACGGGTCGAGGTCACCGAGGGCACCGGCTACGGCGTTGTGCAGGGCGTCGTAGACCATCGTCGCGTCAGTGCCGACGACGACGGTCGTGGCCGCGGCCATCACGCCAGCTCCATGACGCGCTGCAGCGCGTCGCGCACTCGCACGGTGCCCTGGACGTCGTGCACGCGTAGCACGCGACATCCTGCGGCGATCCCCAACGCTGCCGCGGCCAGGGATGGTTCACGTCGATTCAGCACGTCGAGGTCGAACATCACGCCGAGGAAGGTCTTGTTCGACGCCGAGAGCAGTAGGGGTCCCAGCTCGGCAATGCGCGCGCTGTCGCGCAGCAACTGCAGGGACTGCGCGGCCGTCTTGCCGAGATCCAGACCGGCGTCGAGGATGATGCGTTCGGGCGCAATACCCGCCCCGAGGGCCCGCTGGCGACGATCGATCAGGAAGTCGAGAACACTCCTCGTGACGTCGTCGTAGTGCGGCGCGGGATCGGCGACGCGCGGTCGCAGCCGGATGTGGGTGGCCACGACACTGGCCCCGGCGTTCGCCGCGACCTCGAGGTAGCGCGGGTCGGCGAAGCCACTGATGTCGTTGCCCACGCACGCCCCCGCGGCGAAGCTCTCGCGGGCCACGCTCGCTCGCCAGGTGTCGACACTCACGGGCACGTCGAAGCGTTGGCGCAGCAGCTCAATCGCCGGTACGACGCGATCGAGTTCCTCAGCCTCACTGACCTCGACGCCGGGGCCGGCCTTGACGCCGCCGACGTCGAGGAGGTCCGCGCCCTCCCCTACCAACTGCTCGGCGCGCACGAGGAAGTTGTCAATGTCGAAGGTGGCGGCCGGCGCGAAGAACGAGTCGCGCGTGCGGTTCAAGATGCCCATGACCAGGGCCCGGTGCGTGACGTCGTAGGGCGTCGGCCCCAGCGCCAGGCTGATCGGCGCGGTGCCGAGGAAACGATTCATCACTGATCTCCTCGACGTGGGATGGAGCGCCGGTGCACGGGCCAAAGCCTAATTGGCCACCAACGGAGCACTGCTGAGGCGCTGTTAGCCTGAGTACCTATGACGAGGGTTTCGCACAATTCCCCTAAGGTCGTTGTCTCGACCGAGGAACTGTTGCCGAGCCCGCACCGGGAGCACTGATGGACGACGACAACTACGAACGCATTATCTTCCTCGCCGACCCCGAACTCAACGAGCCCGTCCTCATCTACGCCCTCGAGGGGTGGATCGACGCGGGCCTGGGCGCGGGCACCGCGATGAGCACGTTGCTCACCTCGACCCCGACCGAGACTCTCGCCACGTTCGACACTGAATACTTCATCGACCAACGCGCGCGTCGACCCGTGGCGCGCATCGTCGATGGCGTCACCACCGAGCTGACGTGGCCCGAGATCCAGTTGCGCTACGGCCGCGACGGCGACGGCGCCGACATGATCTTCCTCCTCGGGCCCGAGCCGGACTTTCACTGGAGCGACTTCGTCGAAGCGGTGACGGACGCCGCTCTGCGTTTCGACGTGCGTCTCGTGGTCGGTCTGGGATCCTTCCCCGCCCCCACCCCCCACACCCGCCCGGTGCGCGTGATCGGCACCGCCCCCGAGGCCAGTGCGAACCTGCTGCCCCTGGTGGGAACCGTCTCGGGCGAGCTCGAGGTGCCCGCCGGCATCTCCTCGGCCCTGGAGCTCGGCTTCGCCGACGTGGACGTGGACGTGCTCACCCTATGGGCTCGGGTACCGCACTACGTCGCGTCGATGCCCTACCCCCAAGCGGCCGCGTCGTTGATCGAGGGACTCGCGCGCATCGCCGGTCTCACCCTCGACGCCAGTTCGTTGCGCGCCGCGGCCGACGAGGCTCGACTCCGCGTCGACGATCTGGTGACCAACAACCCCGAGCACACCTCCATGGTCGAGCAACTCGAAGAAGTGACCGACGAGAACGAGGGCAACTCCCTGGGCGACGACGTCCCGAGCGGTGACGAACTGGCCGCCGAACTCGAGCGGTTCCTGCGCGGCGAAGGGTGAGGGACCAACTCCTCGGATCGCGTCAGTCGAGCTGATCCACGCCGACGTCGACGTCCGTGTCCTCGATGCGCAGTCCCAGGCCGAGCGCGAAACCGTCGAGGAACAACGCACATTCGGCCTGGCGCGGGTGGCGATTGGCGAGGTCGTAGAAGGCCGCCGAGTGATCCGCCTCGATGAGATGCGCCAGTTCGTGCACCAGGACCGCGTCGATCACCCACTCGGGACACTGGCGCAGTCGACTCGACACACGAATCTCGCGACTCGCCGGAGAGCACGAGGCCCAGCGGCGACGTTGATTGGCGACCCAGCGCACCGAGGACGCTTCGACGTCATCGAGATAGAGCTCGGCCAACACGCGGGCGCGCTCCTCCAAGGACGCGTCGCCCGCGGCGTTCTGGGGCCGCTGGTTGAGCAGTCGCTCGACGAGTTCATCGACGAAATGCGCGCGCTCGCGACCCTTCAAGCGAGCGGGGATCTGGACCACGATGCGACTGCCGGACCAGTGCGCCGTGCCGGTCTTCTTGCGTTTGCTCGAGGCGCGTACCTCGACCTCGGGTCGGTCGAAGCGCGGTGGCTCGACGTGGACCGACGAACTCTGCGCCATTAGAGGATGATGTTCACGAGGCGCGGCGGGCGCGCCACGATGCGCTGAGGCGTCGCGCCAGCGAGGAACCTCTGCACGTCGTCACTGGCCAACGCGGCCGCTGTGGCGTCATCGGGCGAGATATCGGGACTGACGTCGAGGCGCGCGCGCACCTTGCCGTTGACCTGCACCACCATGACCACGCTCGAGCGCGCGACCAGGGCGGGGTCGGCGACGGGCCAGGTCTGCGCGTGCACGCTCGGCTCGTCACGGTGACGTTCCTCCCACAGTTCGGCGCTGAGGTGCGGCGCCATCGGGGCGAGCAGGCGCAGCAGAACGTCGAGGGATTCATCCAGCGTCGCGCGGTGCGCCCCCTCGACTCGACGCGCCCACTTCGAGATCGTGTTGAGCAGCTCCATCAGCGCCGCCACGGCGGTGTTGTAACTCCAAGCCTCGAGGTCGGCACTGACTTTGGCGATGGTGCGGTGCACCTCGCGCAGCACCTCCTGGTCGTCGTCGTTCTTCTCGTCGTGAAAGAAGCACTCGTCGTAGTGACTGAGGCGATAGATGCGGTCGAGGAACCGGGCGCAACCCTCGATGATGTCTTCGGTCTGAGCGGTCCAGTCAACGTCGTCGGCGGGAGGTCCCACGAAGAGGTGAAAGAGGCGCAGGCCGTCCGCCCCGACGGTGTCGTAGTACTTCTCGGGCGCGATGAGGTTGCCCTTGGACTTGGACATCTTGGAACCGTCGAGACGGATCATGCCCTGGGTGAAGAGGCGCTTGAAGGGTTCACGCGGCAGACCGGGCGCCATGCCGATGTCGACGAGGGCCTTCAGGTAGAAACGCGCGTAGAGCAGGTGCAGAATGGCGTGCTCGATGCCGCCGATGTACTGATCGACCGGCATCCACTTCGCCGCTTCGCCCGGGTCGAAGGCCGCGTCGGGCGTGAAGGGGTCCGCGTAGCGCAAGAAGTACCACGAGGAGTCGGTGAAGGTGTCCATCGTGTCGGCCTCGCGTCGCGCCGGGCGTCCGCAGGTCGGACAGGTCGTATTGCGAAAGCCCTCGTGCGTCGCCAGTGGTGACTGTCCCGACTTATCCATGACGACGTCGTCGGGCGCCACCACGGGCAACTGCTCGAAGGGCACGGGCACGATGCCGTCGACGTCGCAGTAGACGATGGGGATCGGACAACCCCAGAACCGTTGACGCGACACCAGCCAGTCGCGCAGGCGGTAGTTCACCTTGCGTTGGCCGTTGGCGTTCTTCTCCAGGAAATCAGCGGCCGCCTCCTTGGCCTGCGTCACGTCCAAGCCGTTCATGAATCCGGAGTTGATATGCGGGCCTTCTCCGGCGTAGGGACCATCGCCGTGACCAGCGGGGGGCTCAATCGTGCGCACGACGGGCAGCCCGTGCACGCGCGCGAAAGCGAAGTCGCGCTCGTCCTCAGACGGCACGGCCATGATGGCTCCGGTGCCGTAGGTTCCGAGCACGTAGTCGGCCACGTAGACCGGCACCGATTCACCGCTGAAGGGGTTGATCACGAAGCTGCCAGTGAAGGCGCCGCGCTTCTCCAGGCCCGCCCCCGCATCCGAGGACGCGGTGCGCTCGAGTTCACTGGCCTGGCTGGCGCGCTCGATGAGGCGAGTCACGCTCGGACGTTCATCGTCGGTCACCAGATCAGCGAGCATCGGGTGCTCGGGAGCCACGACCGCGTACGTCACCCCGAAGCCCGTGTCGGGTCGCGTGGTGAAGACGCGCAGGGCGCGACTCGGATCGACGGCGAGGGGCAGGTCGAACTCAACGCCCTCGCTGCGGCCGATCCAGTTGCGTTGCATGGTCTTGACCCGCTCGGGCCATTCCAGCGTGTCGATGTCGTCGAGGAGTTCCTCGGCGTAGTCGGTGATCTTGAAGAACCACTGCTCGAGATTGCGCCGCTCCACCAGGTCGCCTGAACGATCACAGGTCCCGTCGGCGTTCACCTGCTCGTTCGCGAGCACCGTGGCGCACCCGGGGCACCAGTTGACCGGCGCCTCGGCGCGGTAGGCCAGACCGGCCTTGAAGAACTCGAGGAAGATTGCCTGGGCCCACTTCATGTAGCGCGGGTCGTGGCTGAACACCTCGCGGCGCCAGTCGTAGACGGCGCCGAGACGGCGCACCGACGACTTGAGTTCGGCCATGCGCGCGTCGGTGAACAATCGAGGGTGAGAGCCGGCCTTGATGGCCGCGTTCTCGGCGGGCAGACCGAAGGAATCGAATCCGAAGGGGCTGAGGACGGCCTTGCCGCGCATGGTCTGATAGCGCACCACCAGGTCGCCGAAGGTGTAATTGCGGATGTGGCCCTGGTGCGCCGCCCCTGAGGGGTAGGGATACATGCACAAAGCGAAGAAGCGCTCGCGCTCGTCGTCGTTGTCGACCTCGTAGGTCCCCTCGTCGAGCCAGCGGGCTTGCCATTTCTTCTCTATTGCACTCACGTCAAAGGGGCGGGCCATCGCTCCAGTTTAGGGAGGACGGCGCCGCACCCCGGTCCGCGCGCGTCGGCGCTGCGCGCGACAGGGCCCCGCTCAGTTGAGGCTGAGGGTTTGACTCGCCACGAGATTGGCCGAGTTGGTCGCGACACTCACCTGATACGGGTTGTTGGAGACCACGATGGCGTGGCCGTTGTCGTAGGTGAAGGCGCTACGCGGCACGTGGATGACGATATCCTTCGACGCGCCCGCGGCCAGGTCGACGCGACCGATGCCGCGCAGTTGCTCGGGCGGCTCGCCAAGGCCGCTGGGGTAGCCCACGTACACCTGGGCCACGTCCACCCCGGCCACGTGGCCGGTATTGGTGATGCGCAGCGCCACGTCCACGCCCGAGCCCGCTCGCGAGATCGAGATGTTCGACCACGAGAAGTTGGTGTAACTCAAGCCGTAGCCGAAGGGGTAGGCCGGGGTCACCGAATTCGCCTGGTACCAGCGATAGCCGATATCACTGAGTCCGCCGAATTTGACGACGCCGCCTTGACCGGGATACTGACTCAGCTGCGACGCCGGAGTCTGCCAGGCAGTACTCGGGATGCTCACCGGCAGTCGGCCCGACGGGTCGACGGCCCCGGTGAGGACCTGGGCGATCGCCGGACCCACCATCTGCCCGCCGTACCAGGCCTCCACTATTCCCGCGACCTTCGAACGCCAGGGCATCATCACGGGGCCACCCGTCGTCGAGCACGACCACCGTGCGCGGATTCACGTGAGCCACGGCGCTGATCAACGCGTCGAGGTCACCCTGGAGCCACAACGCCGTGAGGTCCGCACCTTCGGAGAGGATGTTGCCCGCGAAGACGACCGCGGTGTGCGCCCGCCTCGCGGCCGCCACGGCCGCGTCGATCTGGGGCTGCACGTAGTCGATGCCGAAGCCCGGCGTGTTCTTGGCCCCGAGCGAGAACCACTGCGCCAGGAGGGTGTAGTTCTGGCCCGCCACCAGAGAGACCGCCGTCGACTGGGGGTAGGGGCCGTGTAGTCCTCGGTCCGCGAGAATCGTGTGGCCGTTCAGCGAGAGCCAGGTGTCGCCGAAGTCGGCCAGGCCCAGCACGTAGGTGCCGGTCTTCTCGGCCTTGAAGGTCACGTCCCAGTTGCTCCACCCCGCGCCGTGCCCCGGGGCCGTCGCCGTCAAGGCGGCGGGTGTCACCGCTTTGGCGTAGGCCAGGGCCACGTCGCCGCTGCCGGGAATCATCCGCAGACCATCGGATCGCTCCGTCGGTGGCGCTGGACCGACGACGACGTCAACACTCTTCAGGGGACTGAATTCCAAACCGCTGAGGCTGCCCGGACGGTAGAACACCTTGGCGTGGGGCAGCATGTTGCGCAGAGCGGAGAAGGGTGTCTCGAGCGACGACGCGTGCACGCCCGAACTGCCACCGCCGCGAGAAATGATCCCCTGGTTCGCGTCGACGCCAATGACCGCGACCGACGACGTGGCGCTGAGGGGCAGGACTTGGTTCGAGTTCTTCAACAACACGATGCCCTGACGTTCCGCGCGCAGGGCCACCAGTGCGTGCTCCGCGGAGGTGGCCGACCTCGCGAGAGCGATGCTGCGCGGATGTAGTACCAGTCCGTAGGCGAACATCTCGGTCAGGACCGACGCGACCGCGCTGACGCAACGAGCGCAGGCGCAGGTGCCCACTCTGGAGTGCGGACAACACCGTCCAGGCCGTGGAGGGTTTCACCAGACTCATGCCCGCCGCGAGAGCCCGCGCCGGAGCGGTCGCCGCGCTGTAGTCGCTACGCACGAAGCCGCGAAAACCCCACGAACGAAGCGTCCTATAGAGCCAGCGGCTCGAACAGGTGTTGACGCCGTTGATCATGCCCATGGCGCACATGATCGAGGCCACGTGGGCCACCTGGTCACGGCGGCCTGGAAGGGCGCGTCGTAGATCTCGGTGAGGACGCGGCCCGACACTTTCTGATTGAGACGGGCGCGTCCGTTCTCCTGGGTGTAGGCGCCCAAGTGCTTGGCCTGGGCCATCACGCCCGTCGACTGGATTCCCTCGATCGCGGCCACGCCCATGATGCTCGCGAGGAAGGGATCCTCGCCGTAGGTCTCGAAGGCGCGACCGGTCGAGGGGCGTGCGGATCAAGTTGAGGTCCGGCGCCTGTAAGACGTCATAGCCCTTGGCGAGTGCCTCCTGGGCCATCGCGAAGCCGACCTGGCGAGCGACGAGTGGATTGAAACTGGCGGCCACCGCGAGTTCGCTCGGGAACTGCGTAACTCCGGTGGTGTTGTTACCCACGCCCGCCGGACCATCCACGAGCGAGAGCGCCGGAATGCACAAACGTGGCACGCCGACGTTGAAATTCTCGACGCCCGAACCGGCCTGGAGCACGACGAAGTTCGCCAACTCGCTCGGGCGTCATGAGTCGCACCACCTGTTGGGCCATGTGCTGGGCGGTTGCGCTGTGGTGCAGACTCTCGGCGATCCAGGGACAACCCGACGTCGGGGAGACGGTGCCGATGGCGCTCGCCGGCGCGTTAACCATCGCGGGCAGACTCGCCACCACCAGCGCCACCACTGCGACGAGGGACGTTAGAGCGCGCCAGGGAGTGCGCGTCGAAGGACGATAAAGCAATTTCACGAGTCGGCTCTCTAGTTTGTTCAATTTCAAAAACGTGGTGTCAGACTCACGAGCAGTCAAAGGTATCCCAGTATTGACCGCAGAGATTAAGAAATTACAAGACAAACATTAAGAATTTTCCATGTTTACATGCACTCACTCGTCGGGGTGCACCGCCGAGAACCCGAGTACTACTTCAAAGTGATTGACGGAGCTCGCGAAGAAACTCGCCGACGAGGTGCCGACGCTCACGACGGTACGCAGCCGCTCGCCAGCACCGGTGTCGCGCCACTGGCGTAGGTGAATGCGCTGCGCGCCAGGGCGATGACCACGTGACTCGACTGGCGGGGGGCCAACGTGATGCGGGTGAACCCACGTAGCTGCTCGGGCGGCTCACCCGCGGCCGTGGGATAACTCACGTAGACCTGGACGACGTCGACACCACTGCGCGCGCCGGTATTGGTGACGTCGAGCGACACGCTGGCGCCCGTGCCGTGGCGTGCGATCACCACGTGCGAGTGCGAGAAGTTGGTGTAACTCATCCCGTAGCCAAAGGGATAGGCCGGGGTCACCGCATTCGCCTGGTACCAGCGATAGCCGATGTCGCTCAATCCACCGAAGTTGACGACGCCATTCTGTCCCGGGAAACTGCGTCACGTCGGACGTGGGCGTCTGCGATTCGCGAGGAGGGCATCGTCAGGGGCAAACGCCCCGACGGGTCGATGACGCCGCTGAGCACCTGGGCGATAGCCTGGGCCCCCTGCTGGCCGGGGTACCACGCCTCGACGACGGCGGCGACCTCGGAGCGCCAGGGCGTCAGGACCGCGCCTCCGGTGTCGAGTACGACCACGGTGCGCGGGTTCACCGCGGCGACCGCTTCGATCAGTGCGTCGAGGTTTCCCTGCAACGACAGCGAAGGCATGTCGGCGCCCTCGGTCAGCAGGTTGCTCGCGAAGACCACCGCCACGCGGGCCTTCTTCGCCGCGGCGACGGCCGCGTTGATCTGGGGTTGGACGAAGTCGATACCGAAGCGCGGCGTCGAGTTGGCGTCTAAGGGCGAACCATCGCGCCAGGACCTGTAGCTCTTGCCCGCCACCAGGTTGACCGACCGACTGCGGGTAGGGACCATGGATGCCGCGGTCCGCGATTATGGTCTTGGACGTTGAGCGTCAAGAACGTGTCACCGATGTTCTCCAGACCGATCACGTAGGTGCCCGTCTTGCGAGCGATGAAGCTCACGTCCCAATTGCTCCAGCCCTCGCCAGTACCGGGCCGCGTGGCGGTCAGCGCGGCAGCCGTCACGGACTTGGAGTAATCGATCGCGATGTCGGCCTTGCCCGGCTCGCTCGGGCGCGACGATCGGGACCTCCGAGGGGGGCGCTTTGCCCCCGGTGATGTCCGCCGCATTGAGGGGGTCGAATTCCAGAGCGGGCAGGCCGCCCGGGGAATAACTCACCGCCGTGTGGGGAAACTGCGAGCGCAGCGCCGCCAACGGCGTCACCAGACTGGAGGCGTGCACGCCGGAACTCCCGCCGCCGCGAGTTACCACCGCGTCGCTCGCACCCACGCCGATGACCGCGAGTGAAGGCAGCGACGGACTGAGAGGCAGGACACTGGAGCTGTTCTTGAGCAACACGATGCTCTGGCGCGCGGCCTGCAGCGCGACAGTTCTGGTCCGCCTGATTCGTCGCCGGAGCGTTCAAGTTCAGCGTGCGGGGATGCGTGATGAGTCCGTATGCGAACATCTGAGTGAGCACGCTACGCACACCCGTGCGAAGGGTGGCCGCCGCTAGTTGGCCGGTGTTCATCAATGTCGTGACCTGTGCAGCGGTCGCGGGCTTCAGTAGGCTCATCCCCGCTTGGAAGGCCGGCGCGGGCGACATCGACCGCGTCATAGTCGCTGCGCACGAAGCCAGTGAACCCCCACGAACGTAGCGTGGCGTAGAACTGCGACGTGGAACAGGTATTGACGCCATTGAGTGTTCCCATGGCGCACATGATCGAGGCCACGTGGGCCTGAGTGACCGCGGCCTGGAAGGGTGCGTTGTAGATCTCGGTCATCACGCGCTGTGACACCACCTGATTGATGCGGGCGCGGGCATTCTCCTGGGTATAGGCCCCCAGGTGCTTGGCCTGGGCCATCACGCCCGTCGACTGAATACCTTCAATCGGCCGCCACGCCCATGACGCTCGCGAGGAAGGGATCCTCACCGTAGGTCTCGAAGGACCGACCCGAGAGCGGTGAACGCACGAGGTTAAGGTCGGGAGCCTGCAGGGCGTCGAAGCCCTTGCGCAATGCTTCGAGGGCCATGGTCTTGCCCACCGTGGCGGTGATGGACGGGTTGAAAGTCGCCGCGAGGGAGATCTCGCTCGGGAACTGGGTAACGCCGGTCAGATTACCTCCGACCCCGCCGGGACCGTCGATCATGCGTGATGGCCGGGATGCACAGTCGCGGCACGCCCACGTTGATGTTCTCGATAGGACCCTGCTGGCGAAGGACGACGAAGTTGGCCAATTCACTCGGGGTCATGCGCGCGACCACTTGTCCGGCCAGCGCGCTCGCACTGGCGCTGTGGTTCAGACTCTGTGCGACCCAGGGGCAATTCGTGCTGATGGCGGCAGTCGCCGTGGAACCCAGAGACGTTGATCGTGACGTGACGAGGGCCGCAGACTGCGTCATCGAGATGGTCGCAACGACGAGGGACGCGCCGGCGAGAGCGAGTACGGCGTTCCTCGTGGCGCGACGCGTGAGGAAATGTTCACGGAATGATCCAGTTGACGTCATGGCTCGACCTTTGAATGAATTGAACGCTTCTCAGAGTGCCTAAGGGCGGCTACGTACCAACGTAGGTCCTATCTCGCCCGCCGTTTTGGGGCCAAAGTCACTACTTCGCGCGGCGAATCACCGTCGTCTTCATGTTCGCGTGGCACTCCGAGATTTCGCGAGTCGTGCGATCGCGACGCTCCACTGAGTAATCTTCAGTGCGAAAGGGGCGAAGTGGCTTCTCCAACGTTTCTCCTGGTGCACGGCGCCTGGCACGGCTCGTGGTGCTGGCAACGACTCGGTACCGCTCTTGATGAGCGCGACCTCGCCTATGACGCCCTGGACCTGCCCTCGAGCTCGGGTCAGGACGCGTCAGCCGATCTGAACTCCGACGTGATGGCGCTGCGCCGATTCAGTCACGGTCGCGGACCCGTGGTCTTCGTGGCGCACAGTTACGCCGGAGCCGTGGTGGTCGAGGCCGCGCCCAAGATCGACGAACTCATCGGCATTGTCTACCTCGCGGCCCTCGTGCCGCGCGTCGGCCAAACCGCCTCGGACGTCACGAGGGAATATGGTCGGCGTTCCGCTCTGGACGCCACGATGAACCGCGACGAGGAGGGTTTCTTGCGCCTCGACCCCGAGCCCGCGGCGCTCGCCCTCTACGGCGACTGCGACGAGGAAACGCGCCAGTGGGCTATCGACAAAGTCTCGACCCAGACCCTTTCGAGCTTTCGCACCGCGCGCACTTCGGAGAACATCGCGGTGCCGAGCACTTACGTCATGTGCTCGCGCGATCAAGCCATCGTGCCCGAAGTCCAAGAACAGGTCGCTCAGCGCTGCGACGACATCATGGAGATGGACTCGGACCACTCGCCCTTTCTCTCGCACCCGGACAAATTGGCGGATCTCCTCGATTCGATGCGTTTTCGCGCCTAAACCACACCACAGCGATCGCCGTGCTGTGACAAAGATTGGATCGAGGGAGAGCCCGACCTCAGCGAAGATGACCCGTGCGTCCACGAGCGCAAGGCGTTCTTCGCAGATCGGGAAAATAATGTCGGCCGAGATGTCGAGAATCCGTACTTAGCTAGGACTCTTCTCTGTCGGTCCACTTTGGCCGACTGAACATTTGACAAGGAGCTCCACTATGGCCACCATCACCCCGTTTTTGTGGTTCGACATCGATCTGAGCGAACCTATTGCTTTCTACTCCTCGATCTTCCCTGACACGAGTGCCACCGCGGCTCACGCGGCACCTGGTGCAGATCCGATCTTCAGCGCCACCGTGACGCTGTGCGGCCAGGAAATCATGATGCTCAACGGCGGCCCCGTTCACGCGGGATTCAGCGAATCCATCTCCTTTTTCGTCAGCGTTGACACCCAAGAGGAGATCGACGATCTGTGGGAGCGCCTATCGGGCGACGGCGGAAGGACTGGGCGCTGTGGGTGGCTCAAGGATCGCTTCGGCCTGTCATGGCAGATCGTCCCTACAGCCCTTGGACGTCTGCTCGGTTCGCCCGACCGTCGCCGGGGCCAAGCGGTGATGGAGGCGATGATGGCGATGGATAGGCTCGACATCGCCGCCCTACAAGCGGCCCACGACCGCTGAATCGAGAACGAACCATGCGCTTCATGCTGCTACAGAACTACGGACCGGTGGCGTCGGGAATGGGACCGATCTCTCAGTGGTCTCCGGCTGATATCGAGAACCACATCGAGTTCCAAATCGCGCTCAACCAAGAACTCAGTTTGCGTGGCGAGCTCGTCGACGCCCAAGGTCTCTCGGGTCCCGAGTCGGCGCGAGTCGTCACCTGCGACGGCCAGCAACCGCCGGTGGTGTCCGATGGTCCCTTCCCCGAGACCAAGGAGCTGGTCGCCGGCTATCGCCTCGTTGAAGTGGACTCTTGGGACCGGGCGATCGAGATCGCCGCGCGGGCGTCGGCAGCGCCCGGCATCGGCGGGGCGCCGGTGCGCCAACCCATCGAGGTACGAGAAGTGCTGGGCGCCCCGGGACGCTCCTAGGCATCCATGCGCGAGAGCGACGACCCGGCGGTCATCGAAGGATTGTTGCGCGACACCGCGCCCTCGGCGCTGGCGATCCTGTTGCGTCGCGGCGAGCGCTTCGCCGACGCTGAGGACGCGGTCCAGGAGGCAGTCCTCGTGGCGTTGGAGGCGTGGTCCACCAGGGGTGTGCCCGATCGCCCCGTGGGTTGGATGGTCCGAGTGGCCCAGCGTCGACTGATCGATCAGCACCATCGCGACAGTGCGCGCCGACGGCGCGAGGTACTCGCGGCGTCGTGGGCCGCGCGCGAGAGCGAACCCGTGGTCGACAGGGACGACTCCCTGGCGCTGCTCTTCTTGTGCTGTCACTCTTCGCTCACGCCCAACGGTGCCATACCCTTGACGCTGCGCGCGGTGGGCGGTCTGAGCACTCGAGAGATCGCCGATGCCCTGCTGGTACCCGAGGCCACCATCGCGCAACGTATCAGCCGGGCCAAAGCTTCGATCACCCGCTCTGGGGAGCCATTCCGTCTTCCCTCGACCGATCTGATCGACGAACGTCTGGCGTCGGTCATGCAGGTCATCTACCTCATCTTCAACGAAGGCCACGTGGCGACGAGTGGACCATCGCTCATTCGCACCGACTTAGCGGATGAAGCAATCCATCTGGCACGTCAACTTCACGAACGCCTGCCCGACGAGTCCGAGGTGTCGGGACTGCTGGCCCTGTTGCTGCTCACCGACGCACGCCGGCTTGCGCGGGTGGACACCGGCGGAGACCTCATTCCACTGGACCGACAGGATCGACGGTTGTGGGACCGCACGAAGATTGACGAGGGGGTCGGACTCTTGCACCTCTCTCTCGCGCATCACGCACTGGGTGACTACCAGTTGCAGGCGGCCATCGCCGCCGTCCATGATCGGGCGACGTCGTTTGACTCGACCGATTGGTGGCAACTTCGTGCAATCTACGACCAACTCGTGCGACGCGGTGACAATCCGATTGTGCGGCTCAATCGCGTCGTCGCGGTCGCCCACACCGACGGTCCTCGCGCCGCCCAGTTGGAACTGGCCTCTCTCGCGGCATTCCTGATAGAGAACCACCGTTTCTTCGCGACATCGGCGTATGTGCACGAATTGGCCGGCGAACTTGACAAGTCGAGGTGCGCCTACGCCGATGCGGCCCGTCTGGCGACCAACGACACCGAACGGCGCTTTCTCCAAGCGAAGGCCAGCGGTTGACCCGATCGAAGCCAACGCACCCTTAGGAGTGATGCCGACGGTAGCGTCGAGGACACATCGATGGGCCTGACAAATTGCACGCGTGAGAGTTGTTCCGAAAACATAATCCCCCTGGGCCGAGGAAAACGACCCACTCACCACCAGCGATAGCGAAGTCCCGTGGACCACGACGTCCCCCACCATCGCGTCAGCGAATCGGCACCCGTCGATCGACAATTTGGCGACGACGACTTTGTCGGCGAAGGACCGATCATCAAGGAATGGAGCACCCGGCCAGCTGTCCTGCCCGAAAGGTGTCATAGAGCAGGCGCAGACAAGCGCGACTCAAAGAATCGTCTCGGTCAATGCCCCGGAGATTTGAAGGCCTGGCGGGTGTGAGACGGCATCGCGGCGACGATGAGATCGTACGCATCTGAGATGAGTTCGTCGATGAGATCCGCCGACATTGAGGGTGTCAGGGAGATCGTGATCCAGTGGCGTTTGTTCATGTGATAACCGGGGACGATGTCGTCGAATTGCTGGGTGAGATACGACGCGTAGTCGGGATCGCACTTGAGGGTGATGCGGGCGGGCGCATCACCCTCGCTCACCACTGCGAACATACGACCTCCGACTTTGAACACCGTGGTGGCTTCACCAAAGGGATACGTCAATTCGGCACCCGGAAGATTCATGCACGAACGAAGCACCCGCTCTCGAGGCGTTGTCGAGGTGTCGTGGGAACCCCGTGAACTCACGACGCGGAATCTTCCCGAGCAGGTGGGATCAACTCGGGCTGATCGAGTATGCGCAGCCAGGTGCCATTGGCTTGTCTGCGTGCCACTTGCGCACGAGCGCCGGTCCCGTCCTTGGCCACGGTGGAGGTGAGCGCGATGTCGCCGCTGATTAACGTCGGAAGTGGCGCTTCGAGTTCGAAGTGCGGCGCGTGGGCCAAAACCTTCTCCCACAATTCTCGAATGGCTACGCGCCCCGTCGTCTCTGCACCCGGCGGATAGGCCATCACCGCATCCTCCTCGTAGAGGGCAGCGACCCCGTCGGCGTCGCCTTCATTGGCACGCTCCACGAAGAGTCGCGTCAGGTCCTCTGGGATCAGGGCGTCGTTAGGGGTTGACATGGTGGTCCTTTCACGAAACACTCGGCACCGACTTCACCAGTCAAGTCGCCGACTGTCCCAAGTCAAACAGGTGCCTGTGACCAACGAACCACACCATCACCCGCGGATGATATGGAACGAGGCGCGCCCTCGGAAAGTGCCGACGGAAGTCGCATTGCGACGGGTGCTTCGAGTCGAGGGAACGCCTGCGACGAGGGATTCTCACATCTGGCGCCGCGAAATGAGTAGATCAAGTATTTCCAATATGGTGGCTTTCCACGGCCGTGCCCCCAATCTCATCGTCGCCGCTGGCAGTCGTCATCTCACTGTGCGGCAGGCCGAAAGTGATGACACATTCGCGGACCACCGTGTTGCTCGATCCACCTCATTGAACTTTCGCGCGTTGCGCCGTTCATTCCCGGAAATTGTCGGGTCTGTCTATCCGCCTGCTAGCATCGTTATTCCTTCGGGGGTATAGCTCAGCTGGTAGAGCACTTGCATGGCATGCAAGGGGTCAGGAGTTCGAATCTCCTTACCTCCACGAGCGAAGTTCCTAGTAGATAGGGCATTGAGAGCGAGCCCAGCCCGCTGATTCGCGCTTACAATGAGACAATTCAAACATTACTTTGCACTGAAGTTCGCACCACTGGCACGGTTGAGCAGAGCAGATCAAAGTGCTCTCAAGTGTTCTTTCCCGATACTCTAAGTGGGCTCCGGATTAACTTTCAAAATTCCGCCCACCACTTTGCATTCGCGTCTCTCCTCAAACTCTACCCAGAATTCGCAGGTTCGGTTCCTCTTCGAAGCGGCCGACGAATGTGCCGGGAACCAACTAGTCCTTATCGACGAGGCGTATCAATTCGACCACTTGTGCACCGCCCGGCGTGACGGGATTCACCGCGAGGATCTCCCCGTCGGGTATCGATCCGCTGCTCAATATCCTCCGGTACCACGCGGTGAGGGTCATAACGTCGATGTGGACCCTTCGTTGGGCATCGCGCGAAACGAGTCCTGGGCACTAGGTTCGGTGCAGCGCCACTACAAAGCCACATGTCGATCGTGGGTCGAAAGAATGAGGTGCGCCACCGTCGAGGTCCAACCCGTTTGGTGCGAAGCGCCCAGACCCTGGCCCGTGTCCCCGTGGAAGTACTCGTAGAAGAACACAAACGACTTCCAGCGCGGATCATTCACCAGTAGTGAATAGCGTGCGTCCGAGGGACGCGCACCGTCCTCACGAGTGAGGAAGAGTGAGATCAATCGACGCGACAACGCGTCGGCCACCTCGTCGAGGGTCATCGAGTTCCCCGCTCCTTTCGGGAACTCGATTTCGATGTCGCCGGGGCAGTGGGTCTCGTAATTCCTCAGCGCCTCGATGAACAGGACGTTGAAGGGGAACCACACCGGCCCGCGCCAATTTGAGTTACCGCCGAAGAGCCCCGACGTGGACTCGCCGGGTTCGTAGTCCACGCTCGCCTCGACGCCGTTGATGTCCACGACGAAGGGATGGTCGCGATGGTACGCAGAGATACTGCGAATGCCGTAGGGCGATAACAGGGCATCCTCGTCGAAGATGTTGCCCAGCAGTCGCGAGAGTCGTTGTGGGTCGACGAGGGTGAGCAGGTGCGCCAGGTCGGCACCATCACCGCGCGCCTGGTAGGCCGCGGACTGTTCGGGATTGTGCTCGAGGAACCACGCCAGGCGCGTGCGAAAGTCCTCCAGGTGGCTGACCGCGCTCTCGTGGTACACGAAGGACGCGAGAACCGGGACGAGCCCTACCAGGGAGCGAACCTTGAGGGGCACGTCGCGACCGTCGACCAGGTGCATTATGTCGTAGAAGAACGCGTCGTCGTCATTCCACATGCCCGAGTTGTTCTCAGCGGCGGCGATGCGCAAGAAGTGCTCGATGAACTTGGTGGCCACGTCCTCGTAGGCGTCGTTTCGCGCGGAGAGGCGCAGCGCCATGTTCAAGAGGTCCAGAGCGTACATGGCCATCCAGGCGGTCGCGTCGGCTTGTTCGATCGTGCCGACTGACTCCGGGAGAGTCGACCGGTTGAGCGGCGAGATGTTGTCGAGCCCCAAGAACCCTCCCGTGAAGACGCC
Organism: uncultured Acidimicrobiaceae bacterium; assembly: GCA_963734655.1. Lineage (GTDB taxonomy): Bacteria > Actinomycetota > Acidimicrobiia > Acidimicrobiales > RAAP-2 > RAAP-2. The sequence goes on from CAVTHY010000003.1 coordinate 663,810, forward strand.
GTCGTCGTTGTGGCCCTTGGCGTTGATCCACCACGTGAAGTTCACCATGAGCTTGTGGAAGACCTTGGCCAGGAAATCGAAGTCGCGGCTGCCGTCGAGGACAAAGACCCGCAGCGCGGCCCACGCGTGCGTGGGCGGATTGACGTCGGAGAAGTTCCACTCGTAGGCGGGTAGCTGACCGCTCGAATGCATGTACCATTCGCGCAGCATCAGGACCAACTGCGCCTTGGCGAATTCGGGATCGACGTGGGCCATCGTCACGCAGTGAAAGGCGTGGTCCCAATTCGCGAACCACGGGTATTCCCAGACGTCGGGCATGAGCAGCACGTCGTGGGCGTTGAGATGGCTCCAGTCGCCGTTGCGATTCGAGACGCGCTGCTCCGGAGGCGGAGCGAGTGGTGTCACCGCTCAGCCAACGCTTCACGTTGAAGTGGTAGAACTGCTTGGACCACAGCAGGCCCGCCATCGCCTGGCGCAGGACTCGCGCCTCGTCAACGCTCGCGGTCGTGGGGGTGATCGACGCCCAATACGTCGGCTCCGCCTCCTCGCGTCGGGTGTCGATGATGCGGTCGAAGGCGACGGCGTCGAACGGCCGTGGCGCGGTTCATCGCGAGGCGCTCGGGCCTGGTGGCGCGCAGGCGCACCCGGAGACTCGTCGACGCGCCGGGTGCGACGGTGAGCTCGTAGTCCAGCGCCGCCTTCGTGCCCTCCATGCGCCGGATTGACACTGGGCGCGCCCGAGACCACGAAGTCGTTGATGCCGTCCTTGGGAAACGCCGTGCCCGCGTCCTGCACCGATAGAGACGATCGACGTTGGTCTCGTTGTCGCAGAACAACAATCTGCGGCTGCCCTTCGCCGTTCAATCGCAGCGTCCCCGCGCGGGCCGATTCGGCCGAGGATGGCGCCGCTCGTCGGCGCGCAGTCGTGGCCGCACGACATCGCGTCGCCCCAACTCCAGGTATTGCGGAACCAGAGGGTCGGCAGCACCCGCAGCGTGGCCACTCGTCGGACCGGCATTCTCGACGGTGATCTGCATCGAGAGGTCGTGCGGACCCTCCTTGGCGTAGTCCACGCTGACGACCCAGTACCGCGACGTGTCGAAGATGCCCGTGTCGAGCAGTTCGTACTCCGGCTCGGTCTTGGTCGCGGGCGGCGTTGGTGGCGACGAGGTCCTCGTAGGGGAACGCCGCCTGGGGATAGTGGTAGCGCCACGAGTTCCACGAGTGCGTGGGCGTGGCGTCGGTGTACCACCAGTACTCCTTCACGTCCTCACCGTGGTTGCCCTGGGGACCCGTCAGGCCGAACATCCGCTCCTTCAAGATGGGGTCCGCGCCGTTCCACAGTGCGAGGGCGAGGCACCAGTTCTGGTCGAGGTCGCAAAAGCCCGCCATGCCGTCTTCGTTCCAGCGATAGGCCCGACTGCGCGCGTGGTCGTGGGGGAACGACGCCCACGCGTCGCCGTCGGCGCTGTAGTCCTCGCGCACGGAACCCCAGGCGCGTTCGGCGAGGTACGGGCCCCCAGTCGCGCCAGGCGCTCGGTACCATCATTCGCCGCGGCGAGTCGACGACGCTCAGGATCGTCGTCGCTCGCGGTCATCGACCCGTCGTCCCGTCTCGATGTCGCCACTCGCGCCCGCGCATCGCCACACAGTAGCGTGCGTCCGGCGTGACCAGTGGGTGACGAGGGTGGATACGTCGTGATGATGTCCGCGCCCGCAGCGTCGCCACGTTCGACCGGCCCGTCACGAAGTCGAGCGCCACGTGACGCGCGGGCAGATCTCCTAGCGAGCCACCCACCCCTCTACTCCCTGGGGTGAGATGATCGCCCCCCCCAATTGAAGTGCGATACGGCTGCTACGTACCACCGCTCGGCAAATTGCCCAACCGTGTCGACATGACGAATTCGATTGAAACTATGTGTCGGCCACGGCCAGTGTTCCTCGGAGGGCTTGCTCTCAGCTGTAGCGGGTCCAATTTGACTTCCGTAGTAGGGTCCGAAAATGACGACGATGGGAACTCCTTCAGCACCACTCTCGTCGGAAGTCCGCAGACGATTCCTCCGTGCGAGGCGAACGAGAAATCCCACTGCCTTCTGGTCCCTGGTGTTCTCGGTCCTGTGGATCGCAGGAGTGGGATCGCTGGTCGGTCTCGCGTTAGGGGTGAAGAGCGTGAGGAGGGCCGGGGTGAGTGAGGGCCGCCAGGACGGAATGGGCCTGGCGTACGCCGGCGTTGTCGTGGGAATAGTCGGCATCGTTCTGGCCGCCATCTTTTGGACCGATGTCGCGGGCATCAACGCAGTCACGTCGTCCCCGTCCTACATCGACGGGAGCAACTTCGCGGCGCTGCAGTATCCGAACGCGACATCGGAGGCGTCACTGTGCGTTGCCTCGAACTCCCACTCATACGACAACCCGACGCAGTGGTTGCAGGGTTGCCGTGATGGTTGGTACCTCGCCGCACATTCGTTCAGCAACCCCGGAATGCCCGGACTGAACGCCGGGTGACCCGGCTGGTCGAACTCCATACGGCGAGGGCACGCGCGGTCGTTAGTCCACATTTCGGCTTGCCCTGAATGTTCGACATCGCTAGCGCCCTGATCCAACGCACTAGGAGGCGTAGCCGCGGGTCACCGCTCGAACCCGCAGACATTGGTGCTAGTTGAAGTGGCCTATTCAATTGCTACCAGGGACATTCTTCCCTCTCACTCCTAAAGTGGAAGTGGTGGGGTCAGTCGTGGACACGAAAATGGCCGGCGCGGCGCGCGAAGAGAAAGGTTGACTGATGAAGGCACTCTCGGTGATTCCGCTCCAGGCCGGTTCGGCCGCATTGACCGACGTGGAAGAACCCCCGGCCAGCGACGGGCCGATCTTGGTCGAGACATTGGCCGTGGGCATTTGCGGCACCGACATCGAGATTCTCTCGGGCGCCTACGGCTGGAGCCCGCCCGGGCGCGAACGGCTCGTGCTGGGCCACGAGTCCCTCGGGCGCGTGCTCGAAGCCCCCGACGACGGGCCCTTCGCCCCCGGCGACCTCGTCGTCGGCATCGTGCGACGGCCTGACCCCGTACCGTGCACGAGCTGCGCGGTGATGGAATGGGACTTCTGTCGCAACGGGCAATACACCGAACGCGGCATCAAGGAGCACGACGGTTACCTCTCCGAGCGCTACCGCATCACCCCAGATTTCGTAGTCAAGGTCGATGCCCAATTGGGCACTCTCGGAGTCCTACTCGAGCCCACCAGCGTGGTGGCCAAGGCCTGGGAGGAGGTGGACAGGATCGGCGGACGTGCGCACTGGGAACCGCGCACCGTCTTGGTGACCGGCGCGGGACCCATTGGTCTGCTCGCGGCACTGCTGGGCGTCCAACGAAACCTCGAAGTCCACGTGCTCGACCGCATGGGCGAGGGCGTCAAGCCCGATCTGGTGCGCGCGCTCGGGGCGACGTACCACAGCGGTCGCATCGGCGACCTCGGCTTCTACCCCGACGTGGTCATCGAGTGCACCGGCGTCTCGTCGGTCATCCTCGACGCGATGACCAACATCGGCGTCGGCGGCGTGATGTGTCTCACGGGAGTCTCCTCGGGGGGCCACGAGATCAACTTCGACGAGGGGGCCCTCAATCGAAGTATGGTCCTCGAGAATGTCGCGGTGGTGGGCTCGGTCAACGCGAACCGCCGCCACTACGAGGCGGCGGCGCTCGCGCTCGCGGCCGCGGACCGGGACTGGCTCTCGCGGCTCATCACGCGACGGGTGCCTCTGGCGCAGTGGTCCGACGCATTGACCCGCAGTGACGACGACGTGAAGGTCGTCATCGAGGTCCAGCCCGAGACGACGGTCACGACATGAGCGATCGAGCACCGAAGGTGCGCGCCCTGGTCGTTCTAGGCGTCTCGGGGTCGGGTAAGAGCACCGTGGGCGAAGCCCTGTCGCGGCGATTGTCCTACGAGTTCTGTGACGCCGACGATCTGCACAGCCCCGCCAACATCGAGAAGATGCGTGCGGGCCAGCCCCTCACCGACCAGGACCGCGTGCCCTGGCTCAACGCGGTCGGCCAGCGGATGCGCGAGACCCTCGACCGGGGCCACGGAGTGGTAGTGGCGTGCTCGGCACTCAAGAAGAGCTACCGCGACATCCTGCGCACCTACGAGCCCGCCACGTTCTTCGTTCTCCTCGAGGGTTCGCCCGAACTCATCATGTCGCGCGTGCTGGCGCGTTCGGGCAGTTTCATGCCCCCCTCACTGCTGTCCTCACAGTTCGCCACCCTCGAGCCACTCGGCACCGACGAAGTGGGCGCGCGCATTGACGTCAGCCACGAACTCGACCACACCGTCGACGCCGCGCTCGCCGCGCTCGAGGGCGACGCGGGCACCCGAGACACGCCCTAGCGCCATGGCGTCGAGGGCGCATCACTGCGACAGCCACCAGCCGGTCGGTGCCACGATCTCCTCGATCGACGCGGGACCCCACGAGCCCTGTGCGTTCAATCACCGGCGACGGGTTCTCGGTCAGCGGAGCCTCGACCCGCCAGCGCCCTTCGATCGCGTCGGCGGGCGTGAAGAGGGACTCTTTAACGCACGGCACCGAGAGGATCAAGGGCTCGCATGTCGTGAGGTGAGCGGCGTAGAACGAATCCTGGCGGGCGACAGTCATCCCGGCCGAATCCAGAGGTAGCGGAAGTTCGGACTACCTGGCGAGGAACTGCGCCTGGAAAGGACCGGTTTGGGGACGACCGCCATGACCGAGGCGCTCCGGCACTGCGGAGCGCCGACTCAGGGGAGCCAGAAGATGACTGGCTCGTGCAATCTATTGCAGACCTCCAGGTCCCTCGCACCCTGGGCATCCATCTGATCCGCGCCCACCGTCATCAACCTTCGCCGCCCTCTCGTGGTGGCCCATCGTCACCTTCGAGCACGACGCCGAGCCCCGCCACGTCGCTGCACACCAGCGCGTGACTGCGCTGCACCCGGCCCGCGGGGATCGACTCGTCACCCGCCAGGAGACGCAGTAGCGCATCACGTACGTCGGGGCCCGATACGATCCACAGCGTCTCGTCGGTACGAGCCAGGGCGGGGTACGTCAGGGTCATGCGACGACGACCCTGGTATTCGTCGGTCACGCTCACGAACCCGTCCGTCACGTCGAGTACCGCGTCCCCGGGCACCAGTGAGGCCGTGTGCCCGTCGGGGCCGAGGCCCAAGTGCACGAGGTCGAAGCGATCGGGCAGCAGGGTGGCGTAGTTCGCCGCGGCGCCCTCCAGATCGAGCTCTTCGACGGGCATCGCCACGATACGCGGGCCCTTCGCCCCCAGTCTCTCGCGCAAACCGGTCAAGTTACGTTCGGGGTCACCCTCGGGGGCGACGCGTTCGTCGACCTGAAAGATTGTGATACGCCCCCAGTCGAGGTCGAGGGTCGCGAGAAGCTCCCACGTCCGCAGTGGCGAACGCCCTCCACTCAGCGCCACCGAGAACTCGCCGTGAGTGGCTATTGCCCGCTTCGCACACTCGCCAATGTAAATGGCGGCGGCACGCGCGAGGTCGTCGTGCGAGGAGAACTCACGAAACTCCACGTCCGCCTCAGCCGTTCTTCTCGGCGTGACCGCCGAACGCCGAGCGCATGGCCGAAAGGACCTTGGCCGTGAATTCGCCCTCTGCGCGTGACTCGTAACGCTGCCAGAGCGCCGCACTGATCACCGGCGCGGGCACCGACTCGGCGATCGCCGCCTCGACCGTCCAGCGCCCCTCGCCCGAATCCGACACCCGACCACTGAACTCGGTGAGTTCGGGCGACTTCGCCAGGGCGTCGGCCGTGAGGTCCACCAGCCACGAGCTGACGACCGATCCGTGACGCCACACCTCGGCGACCTCGGCGACGTCGATGTCGTAGGAATAGAAATCCGGGTTGCGCAGCGGCGTCGTCTCGGCGTCCGCGACGACGGTACTGCGACCCACGTTCGCGTGTTTGATGATGCTGAGCCCCTCGGCGATCGCCGCCATCATGCCGTACTCGATGCCGTTGTGCACCATCTTGACGAAGTGGCCCGCGCCGCTGGGTCCGCAGTGCAAATACCCCTGCGCGGCGGTACCGTCGGTCCGAGTGCGGTGCGCCGTCGCGGCGACGCCGTCCTCACCCGGGGCGATGGACTTGAATAACGGCTCGAGTCGCGTGAACACGTCGTCCTCACCCCCGATCATGAGGCTGTAACCGCGCTCGAGTCCCCACACTCCCCCGCTCGTGCCGCAGTCCACGTAGTGCAGGCCGCGATCCGCTAGCGCACGGCTTCGCATGATGTCGTCTTGATAGAACGAGTTGCCGCCGTCGATGACCACGTCATCGGCGTCGAGGTGTTCGACGAGTTCGTCGAGAGCGCTCTGGGTGATGGCCGCGGGGAGCATCAACCAGATCGCTCGGGGCCGTTCAAGTTTACTGACGAGGTCCTCGAGCGACGAGGCGGTCGTCACCCCCCTACCCTCGAGCGCGCTCACCGCGGCGGGATTGACGTCGAAGACCACGCACCGGTGTCCGTCGAGCGCCAGACGATGCACGATGTTGGCCCCCATCCGTCCCAGTCCCACCATCGCGAGCTGCATTGGCTTATCGGTCGGCATCGGTGTCTCCCCTACTCTGCGGCGTCCAGCGGCGGTGGTCCAACGCTGCGGTCGCCGAATCGTACCGTAGTCGAGGCTCGCGACAGGACTCGAGGGGCGAGTTGTGCGCCCTTGGGCGTCGCGCGATCCTCATCTCCTAATGATGGCCGCGCCCGCAGTTCCGCTGTCGCGTTGATGTGTTACGCGCAAACGTTGCATCGAGGGACTTTCTCCTCGCGGACGAAGTCGGCGGTGGCTACGCGTGCGGGGTCGTGAGTGGCGACGTGCGCCCTCGCCACGTTCTGGCGCCGTCGCACTGGCCTAGAGACCGGAGTACTCTCCCGGGGCGTCGAAGACCGCCTCCGTCGAGACGGCGGCTTGGGTGCGCAGAGGGATTTCCTTCATGACCCAGCTCAGCGCGAAGGCGACCACCGCGAAGGGAATCGCGAACAGGAACACGGTCTGCAATGTGTGGCTGAAGGCATCGACCACGAGAGTCCTCTGGGCGAGAGGCAACCGGTTGATCTGCGCGGGATTGATCGCGACGCTGCCGCCCTTGACGAGTTGTCCGAGCTGGCTCGAGGTGAGCGACGCGCGCAACTCGTGCAGGAGGCGATTGTTGAAGACGTCGCCGAGGACGGCGACGCCGAACGCGCCACCGATCGAGCGGAAGAACGTGGCGGTGGCGGTGGCGGTGCCCAACTGCGAATGGGGCACCGCGTTCTGCACCGCCACGACGAGGACCTGCATCACCAGTCCCAGACCGAGGCCGACGATGAACATGCCGACGGCCGCGTAGGTGAACGCAGTAGTCGGTCCGAGTCTCGAGAGGGCGACGAGTCCCAGGGCGACCACGGCCGAACCGACGATCGGGAAGATCTTGTAGCGACCCGTACGGGTGACCAACTGACCACTCAACACGAAAGTGATGAGCATGCCCACCACCATGGGCAACAACTCGAGGCCCGACTTGGTGGGCGACGCGCCGTGGACCACCTGCAGATAGAGCGGGAGGTAGACAATGGAGCCGAACATGGTGAAGCCGATCACGAATCCGACCGCCGACGCCGCGGAGAAGGTGCGGTTCTTGAACAGGGTGAGCGAGATGATCGGCTCCGCCACTTTCAACTCCACGACGCAGAACGCCGTGAGCAGGATCAGACTGGCGAGTCCGAGGACCAGAATCGTCGCCGACGCCCAGGCGTACTGCGTGCCTCCCCAGGTCAGCACCAGAATCAGGCAGACGACGCCCGCCGAGAGTAGCGACATGCCCCAGTAATCGATCTTGTGGGCGACGCGCTTCACGGGAATCTGCAAGACAATGGCGATGGCGATCAGTGCACAGATGCCGATGGGGATGTTGATGTAGAAGATCCAACGCCACGACACGTGCTGGGTGAACCACCCGCCCGCTAAGGGTCCGAGCACGCTCGACAGACCGAAGACGATGCCGAAGTACCCCATGTAACGGCCACGTTGACGCGGCGGGATCACGTCGCCGATGATCGCCTGTGATCCGACCATCAATCCCCCGGCGCCGATGCCCTGGATGGCGCGCAAACTGATCAACTGCACCATGCTGTGCGAGAGGCCCGAGAGGATCGATCCGGCCAGGAAGATGAGGATAGAGATTTGGAAGAACCTCTTGCGACCGAAGAGGTCGCCGAGCTTGCCCCACAAGGGTAGTGAGATCGTCGAAGTTATCAAGTATGACGTGACCACCCACGAGAGCTCGTTGAGGTTGTGCAGGTCACCCGCGATGGTCGGAAGGGCCGTGGAGACGATGGACTGGTCGAGCGCCGCGAGGAACATCCCGAGCATCAGCGCGAACAGGATCACGAGGATCCGACGATGTTCCTCTTGGGAGAAGACGTGTTCCTCGGGTGGTTGGACCTGCTCGCTCATTTCAGTCGCCATAGGTGACCTCCGCGTCTCGTTGAATGGACTGCGAGAATCTCTCCAGCAGTGTGCCGAACCTGCGTACGTCGTCATCGTCCCAGCCCTCGAACAATCGCGTGAGTCGATCGCGGTGTGCGGCCAGGATCCGATCGACAATGTCCTGACCACCCCGGGTGAGACGGATCAACGACGCTCGACCGTCTTCGGGATCGGGTTCGCGCGCGACGTAGCCGAGTCGTTCGAGTTGTTGCACCTTGCGCGTGACCGTCGGGGCGTCGACGCCCAGCAACGAGGCCAGTGTGGTGACGCGAAAGGGAGTGTCGGCGTGGAGCCGCAGCTTGTAGAGCAGCGCAGCGCCGCCACGATCGAGTCGAACGCCGGCCGCGCGCAATAACTCTTCGTGGACGCGCACCTGATTGGTCGATTGGGTCACGCCCTGCAGGCTCGTTTGGATCTGCCCGATGACGGCGCTGATCGGTTCCGAGCGCGGGGTACCCGGCGAAGAAGTAGTTGCTTTCAACACACAAATAATGCTAGCGGTACTCGATCGAGGCGTGTCACCGTGTTGACGCCGAGTAACCGCGCTCTCGCCCTCGTCGTGCCTCCACTGCGCTCACGACACGAGTTCGTCGACGTTGCGGGTTCGCGCGCCTGGGCGGGCGACGTCAGCCGAGAGTCTGGGCGTCGAAGGTCACGGCGGCGTCGTTGAGCGAGACCACCATTGTCGGGTGGATCAACTGGTGCGCCGACTTCGCCAGGCGCACGACCGTGCCCAGCGCGACGAATCCGACGGCGTGCGAGGCGAAACTCATCGGGCCTTCTTGGACCTTGACGTCGACGACACCGGTGCCCTGCATCTCAATGGCCGCTTCCTGCATTCGCTGCATCGCGGCCTCGCGCGCGGAGTACATGGCCTCGGTGAAATTCGTGAGTTCGACGTTCTGTGATTGCTGTTGGAGAGTCGGCGCTCATGGATCGCCGCGGGGCGAAGACGAAACTCGCGCCCGTCGCGAGACCGAGGGGTTCCCATCCCGCGATCATCAGCATCGTGAAGTCACGCGCCGACAGGTCCGAGGCGAACACGCTCCTCTCGAGTCGCTTGGTTCGGACCGACCGGACGCACCGCGGTGCCCACCAGGGAGATCTCCACGTGCGTCGGGTGAATGGCCCGTTCGATGTGCACGCCGACGACGCCGTGACCACCGGCGTTCCCGGCGTCGCGCAGCATACGCGTCGTGGCGTTCGTAAAGGCCGTCGCGTGGGCGCTCGAGGCGCCGACGATCTCGCCCTGACCCCAGTTCCAGTAGCCGTAGGGAATCGAATGCAGCGATACGCCCGCTGACCAACTCGACCGGCTCCCAGCCAATGGAGTGCAAGTTAAGCTCCTCGTCGATCGAGAGGTCCGAGGTCATCGCCGTCGCGACTCGGCGACGGGCGAGCTCGGAGCGCTCAGCGCGCGACGCACCTCGTCGCGCAGGCTGGGTCGGTGGGGTCGAGGAAGTGGTGTTCACGAGAGTCGCACGGTGGGTCGAGGGACCGCCACGGGATCGAAGTCCTTGAAACGTCGCACGCGATTGCCACTGAGGCGCGACTGGAATTCGATGTCGCCCTTGGCGAATTCGCGCGTGGACACTTCGAGGTGTGCGCCGTGCAGGACGTCACCGTGCAGCGAGGAACGGATCCGGGACCGCACCAAGTCGCGCACCTTGCTCTGGGCGTCGACGATCTTGCATGATCTCCGCGGTCGCCACCGGCGTTAGACCACGTGCCCGCGCTGCCCTCCATCAGAAATTCGGTGACGCAGTACGCCCACATCCTCACCGAGGCGACCGACGTGACGATCGACACCGGCGCGTATCCCGCCTCGAAGGACCTTGGCGAGACGCTGACCCGCGAGGAACGTACTCCAGGGCGTCTCGCTGGGAGGAGGGGCGTCGATCGCCCGTACCGCGGTACCGCGCAGGTGGAACTCGACCACGCCCGTGTCGCTCAGCGGGTTCTCACTATCGATGACGCCGACGACGCCGTGGGCACCGAGTGCCTGGGCCTCTTCCATCATCCGCGCGTAGGCACTGTTGAATCCCGAACGCCAGGCGTCCTCGATCCAGTTCTGTTGGTAGTTCTGTCCCCACGTTCGGTGTTCGCCCGAGATCATGCCGTGGGGACACTGGTAGTTCTGCACGTACCCACCCTGCGTGCCCGAGGAGGGGGTGAGACCGCGACCGAATGCCGCTCATCGTTGAACGCTCCCCAACTGCATCGCGCAAAATCCCTGCACGAGTCCCACGGGCTCGAGCCCCATGTCGAGACACGCCCCGAAGTCCGACACGCTGAGCCCCGAGGAGAAGGACCCCTGGCTGAACCGGCGTTGCGCGGCTTCGGGCAGATCGCTGGGGGCGTCGGGCATCAGTTGTCGAGCGAGATGATGGTCGTGGGCTTGGTCAAGGTGACGTCGTCGGACGTCTTGGTGACGGCGGTGCCGAGCGCCAGGAACTCAATGGTGTGCGATCCCCACTGGTGCGACTTCTCCTCGAGGCGCACCCCGACGATGCCCGACGCGCCCAGGCGAGTCGCTTCGTCCTGCATCCGCGTCATCGCGAGTTCGCGCGCCTCGTAGAGGGCCTGGGTGAAGTTGGGCAACTCCACGTTCTGGCCCGTCGTTCCCAGGGTCTGGCCGAGTGCCGCGGTGGGCAATGTGGTACACGCAGGTGCCCATGACCAGGCCCTGGGGCAGGTATCCGGTCTGGCGTAGGGTCCAGAAATCCTGGCCCGAGAGGTCCGAGGTGAAGGGCTTGCCGAGTTGGTTCAGTCGCGAGACGCCGTCCTCGGCCTTCACGGCGGTGCCCACGGCGATGAACTCCGCGGCGTCCTTGCCCCACTCGTAGTAGTTGACGTCCAGTCGCACGCCGACCACGCCGTCGGCGCCCAATTCGGCGGCCTCTTCTTCCATGCGGGTCATGGCGAGCTCGCGCGCGTTGTACATCGCCTCGGTCAACTTGGTGAGTTCCTGGCTCTGGCTCCACTTCCTCGTTTGGATGCCGGTGTGATAGATCGACGAGCCCATCACGAAGCCCACGGGGTGGAAGCCCACCTCCTTGATGAGGAGGAATTCGTTGACCGAGAGGTCCGAAGTGAAGAGACCCTTCTCGAGCTCCTCCAACCGGTGTTCGGTGGCCTGGGGCAAGTCGTTGGTTGAGTTGGTCACTGATTTCCTCCGATGACGATGTTCTCAAGAGCCTGGCGGGCGCTCTCGCTGTGGGCGGCTTCGAGCTGGAGGGCACCGAGGAGGCGGACGATCCATTCGTCCACGCTGAGCGTTTCGCTGCGGATACGAATGCCCCCCGAGAAGTGGCCGACGCTGCAGTGCAGCACCGGTCCGTCGATCGCTGCCTCGAACGTCTCGTTACCCATGGCGATGAGCACTCGGGCGATGGCGTCGGACTTGTGGAAACGTCCTCCCGCGTGCTCGACGTGCAAGCGTTCGCCCGAGGGTCGAGGACAACTCCGACGACAGCGCCTTCAAAAGAATGTGCACGTCGGTGCTATTTGAGCGCAGCGTCGCGGCGGCGAGGTTCAAATCGAACGAATCATCCGCGAGTCCCATTGTCCGCCACCTTACAAGAAGTTTTTTCGAGGAGTCCCGCGGATCGTGAAGGTCGACCGAGACCTCGAGATACCCCGCGATTCTTCACCACGTCTCCTCGGTCGCGGTTCCATCACCTTGCTCGTGCGGACTCGAGCACAGTAGCCAGCCCTGCGACACCCTTTAACAGCGGTGAGATTGTCAACCACGACACGCTCTACCCGAGATGGTCGAGCGCCAACCGCGGCGTCACTCACCTCGTTCGACGCCGAATTGCCCGTGCGAGGAAGGGTCGCGGGAGCGCTCTACGAGTTCGACCGGACCAATGGTCATCGTGCGATCGGCCGACTTGCACATGTCGTAGATCGTGAGGACGGCCACGGTGGCGGCGCTGAAGGCGGGCATCTCGGCACTCGCGTCGAGGCATTCGACAACCGCCTCGACATCGATTGTGGTGTCGCCCAGAGCGAATTCGATGGTCGTCGATCGCAGGCGAATCGAAGTACTGAGCGGAAGGAGCGACGACGTCTCCTTGGCGGCCTGCAATCCGGCGTAACGAGCGGTTCCCAGTACGTCGCCCTTCTTGAGGGAATTGGCGGCCACGCTCGCGACGGTCTGTTCTTGCATGGTTATCCGACTTCGCACCACTGCGCGATGCGCAGGTGAATCGCCACTAGTCGTCGTGTGCTCGCGGTCGTCCACAACCTTTTTTACCAGAGTCCATTGCGCCGAGTGACCCCTAGTGCAGTGAATCAGTTTTAATTGGTGATTGCTTCGAGGGCGACGCGACCTCGACTCACCTTCTCCAAGATGCTTTCGGCCGAGGCGACCCACACGAAGGGCTTGGGATCATCGTTGTGCGCGTTGAGGTAGTTCTCAATGGCACTGATGAGATCGGGCACCGAGGGAAAGACGCCACGACGAATTGCCTTGTCGGTGATCTCACGGAACCAACGCTCGACGAGATTGAGCCACGAACTCGACGTCGGGGTGAAGTGCAGGTGAAAGCGCGGATGCTTGGCGAGCCAGTTCTTCACGTCGGGGTGCTTGTGGGTGGCGTAGTTGTCGAGGATCATGTGGATCTGCAGCGCCTTGGGAACTTCGCGGTCGATCTTGCGCAGGAACTTGAGGAACTCCTCGTGGCGATGTCTCGCTCGGCATTCGCCAATCACGGTGCCGGTGAGCACGTTGAGCGCGGCGAAGAGCGTGGTGGTGCCGTGACGCTTGTAGTCGTGCGTCATGGTGCCCGCACGCCCCTTCTTCATCGGCAGCGATGGATGGGTGCGATCGAGTGCCTGGATCTGGCTCTTTTCGTCCATGCACAGCACCACGGCCTGCTCGGGTGGGTTCAAATACAGTCCCACCACGTCGATGAGTTTCTCTTCGAAGTGCGGGTCGTTGGACAACTTGAAGGTCCTTACCAAGTGCGGTTTGAGTCCGCGCGCCGACCACACTCGCTGGACCGTGGCGGGACTCACGCCCGCGACCTTGGCCATGGAGCGACAACTCCAGTGCGTCTCACCCTCGGGGGTGGTCTCTTGGGTCAGTCGCACGATCTCATCGATGGTCTCCTTGGCGATCTCGGGCTTGCGACCCCGACCGGGACGAACCCGGCCGATCTTGGCGACACCCTCCTCAGCGAAGCGTGCTCGCCACGTCACCACACTCGCGGGCGACACTTGCAACTGACTGGCAATCGCGGTGTTCGCCATTCCTTCACTGGCCATGAGTAACGCCTTGGCCCGCGCCACCTCTCGATGCGCGGCGGTGTGCGACTTCGCGAGCTTCTCTAGGATCGCGCGCTGACCTTCATCGATCGTCAACGGCGGGGTCGCTGGGCGCATACCCCACGATACCACAATCACCATCTAATTACGAAACACTACACTAGCCACTACCCGTCACGTACTCTTTGGTCATGGCGCTCGTCGCAAAGATCCTGACCGTCTCGGACTCGGTGTTCGCGGGAACCCGTGAGGACACGGCGGCTCCCCCGCTCGCCGCGAGACTCGAATCGGCCGGTTTCACCATCGTGGCCCGACGACTGAGTCCCGACGGGATCGATCCGATCGTCCAGGTCCTTCGCGAACTGTGCGAGGGATTCTCGGGGCTCGTTCTCACCACGGGCGGCACCGGCTTCTCGCCGCGTGACCTCACCCCCGAAGCGACGTTGCGAGTGCTCGAGCGCGAAGCCCCCGGCCTCGGCGAGGCCATGCGGGCCTCGAGCGCATTCGGACCGCTCTCGAGGTCGCGCTGCGGCACGACCGGACGAAGCCTAATTATCAACACACCGGGATCGCCCCGGGGAGCACTCGAGAGCCTCGAAGCGGTGATCGAGATCTTGCCCCACGCCCTCGAGCTACTCGAGACGGGTTCTTCGGATCATCCCCCCGACACCGGTGGCAGCACGACGACCTCGTCGTGAGGTCCCACGACCGCGTCGCGGGTCACGGGCTCGCTGTTCAACCAGACCTGACTGACCTGGAGGATCTTCTCGAAGGGCGCGCCGTAGCGCGCGACCGCCGCCGCGAGGACTTGGGCCACCGTGTCCCCGGGCAGTTCGTCGTGGCGGGTGCCGGCGGCGTCGCGCGCCGGTCCCAGGAGCAAGATGCGCGTCATCGATTGGCGCCCAACGAATCCGCGTCGAGAATCATGACTCGCACCCGGTCACCGGCGGCGCAGGCGGTGTCCTGGGCCACGACTGCAATGGCGTTGGCGCCGGCCACGGCGTTGAGCAGGTGCGAGCCACGACGCATGGTGTCGGCGACGTGCAGGTTTCCGTCCTCACCCCACTGGATTCTCACGTGCACGAGATGCACCTTGTCGTCCGCGGGACGCTCGAGCGCGGCGTCGAGTACCGCGTCGAGGGTGAGCCGCTCACGAATACGGTGACCCGCCATGGCGCGCAGCGCCGGACGGACGAACATCTCGAAACTCACCCTCGTCGAGACGGGGTTACCCGGAAGGCCGAAGATGGGCGTTCGACGCGGTCCCACGACCCCGAACGCGAACGGCTTGCCGGGCTTTATCGCCACCTGCATCCATCGCGCGTCGCCCGCGCCCATCTCGCCGATGACGATCTTGACAAAATCGACGTCCCCGACACTCACGCCCCCAGTGGAGATCACGGCATCGCAGTCGTCGACGGCCCGACGCAGTGCGGAGGTGATGTGCGCACGCGTGTCCCTCGCCGTACCCAGATCGACGGGAATGCATCCGGTCTCCTCCAGGAGCGCCAAGAGTAGCGGTCGGTTGAGATCTCGAATCTGACCCGGTCCGAGGTGTTCGCCACCTCCAACGAGTTCATTACCCGTGGACAGCACGCCCACACGCGGGCGCGGATGCACGAGCACGGTACGAAAACCCTGTCCCGCGAGCACCCCGATCGCCGAGGCGTTCAACTCGTCGCCGGGAGAGAAGAGGACCTGGCCCACCTCGGTGTCGTCGCCAATCTGGCGAACGTAATCGCCGGGGCGCAACGCCCGGGGAATGGTGACGAAATCGCCGTCCACCAGAGTCTCTTCGACCATGCAGACGCAGTCCGCCCCCTCGGGCAGGGGCGCCCCGGTCATGATGCGCATGGCGTGACCGGCCTCGAGTCGCAAGGCCGAGACATCGCCGGCGTGAATGGCGTCAACAATACGTAGCCGGGCGCTCCCCGCCGCAGTGTCGCTCGCGCGCAAGGTGTAGCCGTCCATGGAGGAATTCACGAATCCGGGTACCGCTTCTCGCGCGATGACGTCGGTGGTGACGACGCAGCCTCGGGATCGCTCGATTAGCCATTCTTCGGGCGCGAGTGCCGCCACCCGTTCGAGGACGAAGCGCTGAGCCTCGCCCAACTCGATCACGACGCACTCTTCAGTACCGGGGGAACGCGAGGGACCCGCGTCCTCATACGTCGCGCACGCTGAGGATGTCCTGGGCTTCTTCGCTCCACGCCGATCCGCCTTCCCAAATCTCGCGCTTCCACATCGGCACGCACTTCTTCACGGTGTCAATACAGAATTGCGACGCCTCGTACGCCGCCTGACGGTGGGGTGACGAGACGGTGATGACGACCGCCGGTTCCTCGAGGCGAACCAGCCCCACCCGGTGATGGATCGCCACCGCGCCGAGCACGGGCCAGCGCGACCGGGCGAGTTCGATCACCTGGGCGATGCGGCCCTCGGCGAGTTGGATGCTGGTCTCGTACTCCAGCGCCTCAATGACGTGATCGACGCCGGAACTGTTTCGAGCCGTCCCACAAAAAGTGACGACGGCTCCGCACTCGGGTCGGGTCGCCCAACTCGTGAGCGCGTGGGGCATCAAGGGCGAATCGGTCACCTTGATCCAGTCTCGGCCTTTCGGGGAGTTCACGACCATCACCCTATAATCAAAATTCCTTCGGGCTCCTGCCCCCATTCAGCGGCACTTCGGAAGTTAGCGGGGGATTCGCCTGACCCGGCCATCAACGACTCTTCAGAAGTGAGCAGGGTCCGCCAGCCCAGCCCACCGACTGTTCGCGGTAGTTGCCTGCCCGCAACGACACATCGAGGACATGCCCCACTTGGATATCGGCCGCGCGGTAGGAGGCACTTGCAGAGCCATGAGTGCCGGTACGTAAAGGGATCTTCCGGCTGCAACAAGGTCCCGGGACCTACGACCGTGGAGAGCGGCTCCCTTGGATCATCTCAGGCGTTGAGCGGGGTCTTCAGCCGCCACCGCTACCGTAGGGGCGAGTGATGATTTCCATGCCATGGCCAGCCGGGTCAAAGAAGTACAGGCCACGGCCGCCGTCGTTGTGGTTGATCTCGCCGGGTCGGCTGAGGTTCGGTTCCGGGTAGTAAGTCACGCCATCAGCCTGGATCCGTTCGAAGCAGCCGTCGAATTCCTCCTCCGATACGAGGAAGGCGTAGTGCTGCATGGCAATCGTCTCGCTACTCGTCGCGAAGTCCAGGGTGACGCCATTGCCAGTGGCCACCGGAAGAAACGGACCCCAAGCCGTCCCGACCTCTAAGCCGAGGATCCGAGCCAAGAATTCGGCAGAGACCCTGCGGTCTTTGGCGGCAATGATGGTGTGGTTCAACTCGACGGACATGGCATGAGGCTCCGGTAGCATATTCTATTCGAACCCAACTGAAGATGTCGCAATATGAGATCCCCATGCGGCAACGGCCCATGTCAGACAGGGTCCGTGCCCGGTTGTGTCCCTTAGGCCCCGGCCACGATTTTCGCTTTCGAACCTCAACCGGGATAGTAGGTGTCCCCCATCTGCGAGCAGCACATCGCCCAGGGATAGCCCGACCGCGGGATGGGTGGGGCACCAAGAGGGCTATTCGAGCGCCATGCGCTTGCTTTCGCGAGCGCCAGACCCCGCTCGTTTCCGAAGAGCCCATTCAGCGTCGTGTCCCGACGAACACGAGCGCCACCCCCGAGTCGGCGCCGGCGCTGGTCGCGGACGCTTGGCGACGCGTCGCACCTCGGTGCTGCGCGGACTTGACCGCGAAATGCCCGCAAATGCTAGGTTGATTCACTATTGAGAGCCGCACTTGAGGACAAGGAGCCGTCATGACCACCGGAATCGCACATCACTGTCGTCGACTCGCCGCAGTGCTCAGCACCGTGGCCCTCGTCACGAGCGGCGCTCTCGGTTTCAGCACTTCGTCGGGCGCGACGACGACGCATTCGGGGACGGTCAAAGTACTCTCGGCCGGTTCCCTCTCCAATCTCATGGTGCTTCTCGGAGCCGCCTTCAAGCACGACACCGGCTACGCACTCCAAAACACCTCACTGGGGTCTTCGGCCATCGCCAGCGGCATCGACTCCAAGACGCTGCAGGGTGACGTGTTCATCAGTGCTTCGTCGAGCGCCGATCTATCGCTCGAGGGATCGGCCCACGGCAACTGGATAAGTGGCTACACGACCATTGGCTCATCACCCGACGTGTTGGCCTACTACCCCAAGTCGCGCTTCGTGAGCGCCTTGAAGACGCGTCCGTGGTACGACGTGATCCAGTCGCCAGGCTTCGAAATCGGGCGTACCGATCCCGCCGTGGATCCGGCGGGCGTCCTGGACGTCGACGCCCTCTACGGCATCGGCTACGCATACAACATTGCCCTCGTTGATCTCGATCGCCAACAACAAGAGGAATGTCTATACCGAAGAGGCGATTCCGGGACTGCTGCAAGCCGGTCAGCTGGACGCCGCCTTCATGTACGCCCTCTCCGCCCACGCCGCGAGACTGCCCTTCGTCGCCCTGTCGGGCACGCAGAACCTCGACGCCGAGCTACACCATCGCCCAACTGAGGGCGGCGCCCGATGCGACCGCGGCCGCGGCCTTCGTCAAATGGTTGCTCTCCCCCCGTGGGGCCGCAATCATGGTCGGCCAGGGCCTCGTGCCGGCTCGGGCGCCCACGTTCGAATCACTCGATAGCGGGTCGCGATGACCCGTAGCCCGTTGCGGTGGATGGGCGCCCTGCTCGTCATCTACCTCGTCGCGCCGGTGGCTGCTCTTCGGCGTTCGCTTCGCGCGCGCTCCCGAGCGAGGCTTTCACGTCGCGGGGCTGTTCCCCTCCCTGCTGATCTCGCTGAGTTGCGCGACGGTGTCGCTTGATCCTGACTTGCGTCGCGGGCATTCCGCTGGCGTACGTGCTGGGCCGCTCGCGCAGCATCACCTCGCGCATCGTTGAGGTGACGGTGACGCTCCCCCTGGCGCTTCCGCCCGTGATGGGGGGCATCATCGTGGTGTATCTCGTCGGCCCCTACAGTTTCCTGGGCAGTCACCTCGGGCGGCAACTCACCAACTCGGTCTACGGCATCGTCATCGCCATGACGTTCAGCGTCCGCCCCGTTCTTGATCCTGTCGGCCCGGGCCGCCTTCTCGACGCATCGACCAGGCCCAGCTGGACGTGGCGGCGACGCTCGGTCACTCCGAGTTCTCGCGCTTCGTGCGCGTCGCGGTACCGCTGGCCGGGCCCGAGATCCGTGCCGGCATGGCCATGACGTGGCTACGGGCCTTCGGCGAGTACGGCGCGGTGACGATTCTCGCCTACAACCCCGCGTCCCTGCCCATCTACACGGTCAACGAATTCATGGCCCGCGGGATCGCCCCC
The DNA here is from genome assembly GCA_963734655.1 of uncultured Acidimicrobiaceae bacterium. Classification (GTDB taxonomy): domain Bacteria; phylum Actinomycetota; class Acidimicrobiia; order Acidimicrobiales; family RAAP-2; genus RAAP-2. The sequence continues at coordinate 682,968 of CAVTHY010000003.1, forward strand.
ACGCTGGCCCCGACGATGCTCGCCCTGGTGGTCGCCGCAGCGGTGGTGCTGGTGAGTCGAACCCGACTGCCCCGCTTCGCCCACGTCGATCTGTCGAGAATCGCTCCCGAGGCACCGGCGCTGACGCGCTCGGCACTCGTCGTCTTCGACGTCTCACGACGCCTCGGCGACTTCGAACTGAACCTGCGCCACACCTCGCGCCACGACAACATCGCCGTGTTGGGACCCTCGGGCTCGGGTAAATCCGTACTCCTACGGGCCCTCGCTGGCATCGATGGCCCCGCAGTGGGCGCAGTCGCCTTCGGCGAGGACGACGTGAGCGCGCTGGAACCCGAGCAGCGCCGTGTCGGTTACGTCGCGCAGGGTTTCTCCCTGTTCTCCCACCTGACGGTGTGGCGCAACCTGATGTTCGCGACCAACGCCCGTCCCGGGGTCGCTCGGTACTGGTTGGCGCACCTGAAGCTCGAGGGGCTGGAGAACCACTACCCCTCCCAGCTCTCGGGAGGGCAACGTCAGCGCGTGGCCCTGGCCCAAGCACTGTGCCGTGCGCCCGAGGTCCTCCTGCTCGACGAGCCCTTCTCGGCGCTCGACATGCCGATTCGCCGCGAGCTCCAACGAGAGCTTCACTCGCTCCAACGCGAGACGGGACTCGCGACGGTCATTGTCACCCACGACCCCGAAGAGGCCGCCTTCTTAGCGCGCGAGATCATCGTCATCGATCAGGGTCAGACCCTGCAGTCGGGCATCACCGAGGGACCTCCTCACGCGACCGGTCTCGCGCGACGTGGCGCGACTACTGGGGATCTCCAACCTGCACTGCGCGCGCACGACCGATGCGGGTCTGGTAAGCGCCGACGGCACGCACATCGAATTCGACACCGGGGACTTCACGAGCGACACGGCGGTGCTCTGGACCATTCGCCCCGAGCGAATCGACGTTCGTCCAGCACGCCAGACTCTGGACGTGGACGCGTCGCTCACCGTGGTTCGCGCCACCCTCACCGACCTCGCCGACGTCGGCACCGCGGTGGATCTCTACGTCCGACTCGGCGACGACACCGAACTCCACGCGCGTCTCACGAACACCGTCGATCTCGCAGTCGGTGATCCCTGCACCGTCGCCATGCGTCGCGAGGACATCGAGGTGTGGCGCGACCTCGGCGGCCGCCCCGAAGTGGACGTCACGCTCGAAGGTCCGACCAATTGGTCGCGGTGAGCGCCGCGACGCGGACCTCGCTCAGAACTGCGAGGGAATCTCCACGCCGACGCTCGTCGCCTTGACCACGGCGTCGACCACCACGCCAGGGGCCAGCTTCAGTTCGTCGGCCGCCTCGCGCGTGATCAACGAGACGAATCGGTGCGGCCCCGCCTGAATCTCCACCTGAGCGGCGACCTTGTCCTTCACGACCCTGGTCACGATACCCACGAAGCGGTTGCGCGCCGACTGGGCCCGCGGCTGAATCGGTGTGGCGTCACCCGCGATCTCGATGGCCAGTTTCGCCAGGTCCGCGCCGTCGTAGTAGCGACGCCCGTCCCCACCGATGCTGACCGCGACGCGGCCCGATTCCGCCCAGCGGCGCAGGGTGTCCGCGCTCACGCCCATGAGTTGCGCGGCCTGTCCGACGCGATACTTCGCCATGGCGCCAAGGTTAATGGGCCGCCACACCCCGTCGAGGCACGAGCCGGCCCCGGGGTGAACGTCACCGTCGACGCCGGAGAGTTGAATGGTGCGACGGGTAAGCAATTCGACGCGCTGGGTGAGGACTTGGCGGCGTGGATCGTCGCGCAGCCGGTCTTCTTCGTCGCGAGCGCCCCGCTCGACGCGCAGGGGTCGAGCGGGGCAATCGCGACGAGTTGATGATCATCGACGACCACACCGTTTCCTACCTGGACCAGACCGGCAGTGGCGTGGAGACGATCGCGCACCCGCGCGAGAACGGGCGCGTCGTAGGGATGTTCTGTGCCTTCGCCGGTCCTCCCCGCATCGTGCGACTGCACGGGCGCGGACGCGCCGTTCTGCGCGACGCGGCCGACGTCGAGGGTTTCGCGCGACACTTCCCGGGCGGGCTGGGCGTGGGCGTGCGCTCGGTGGTCGTCGCCGACGTGGCACGCATCTCGGACTCGTGTGGTTACGGCGTTCCCTTGATGGGTTTCGAATCGCATCGCCCGACGATGGACCAGTGGTCCCAGCGCAAGGGGCCCGACGGGATCCGCGAGTATTGGGCGCAGAAGAATCGCGTCAGCATCGACGACCTCGACGGCATCGAGTGATCGAGGGTTCCGGGGTCAGCCGCCCGCCATGGCGCCCACGACGAAGAACGGTTCGGCTCCGCTGAGCACGGCGTCGGGCAGCGGGTCGTCCACCGAATCGTGCGACAGGTCCAACTCGCAGGCGAAGAACCGGACGAAGGGGCGACGCCGGTGGGTGATCGGATCGCGAATCGTGCCGTTCAACACGGGGTAGCGCGCCTCGAGCTCGTCGAGCACCGAGCGCAACGTCACGGGGCTCGCGACGTCGAGAGTCACTTCGTGATGCTGATTGATGAGCGTCTTGAGGTGCGCGGGCAGCACGACTCGGATCATGCCAATGTTTGCACTTCCACCGACAGGACCGCCGGCAGATCGCGCACGATCGCCTCCCACGAGTCGCCCGAGTCGCTCGACCCGTAGACCTGACCGCCGGTCGTGCCGAAGTAGACGCCGCACTCGTCGAGTTGGTCCACGGCCATGGCATCGCGCAACACGTCGACGTAACAGTTGCTCTGGGGTAGTCCCTTGGTCAGCGGTTCCCATTCGTTGCCTCCGCTGCGACTGCGATAGACGCGCAACTTGCCCTCGGGCGGGAAGTGCACCGAGTCACTGGTGATGGGCAGCACGTAGACGGTCTCGGGTTCGTGGGCGTGCACGTCGATGACGAAGCCGAAGTCGCTCGGCAGATTGCCACTCACCTCGGTCCAGGACTCGCCCGCGTCGTTCGAGCGCATCACGTCCCAGTGCTTTTGCATGTAGAGCACGTCGGGATTCGAACCGTGCAGGGCGATACGGTGCACGCAGTGACCGACTTCCGCGTCCTCGTCGGGGATGCCCTGAGAACGCAGGCCACGATTGATCGGACGCCAGGTCACACCCGCGTCGTCGCTGCGGAACGCGCCGGCGGCGGAAATCGCGACGAAGATCCGGTTGGGGTCCTTGGGGCTCACGATGATCGTGTGCAGGCACATGCCCCCGGCCCCGGGCTGCCAGTGCGGTCCCGAACCGTGTTCGCGCAGACCCGAGAGCTCCGACCAGTTCTCCCCGCCGTCGGTCGACTTGAAGAGCGCCGCGTCCTCGACGCCGGCCAGCACGGTGTCGGGGTCGCTCAAGGAGGGCTCGAGGTGCCACACGCGCGCGAACTCCCAGGGGTGCGGCGTGCCGTCGTACCACTGGTGCGTCCCGGGGACGCCGTCGTAGTGGAAACCGTTACCGACCGGCGCCCACGTGGTACCGCCGTCGTCGGAACGCTGGATGATCTGGCCGAACCAGCCGCTCGACTGCGAGGCGTAGATCCGATTGGGGTCCACCGGCGATCCCTTGAGGTGGTACATCTCCCAGCCCTCGAAGAACGGCCCCTTGACGTCCCACGACTTTCGGGCGCCATCCGCACTGAGGACGAACGCTCCCTTGCGAGTTCCTACGAGTAGTCGCACCCCTGCCATGATCGCCCCCGTTCCCCTAGCGCGTTGTACGAAATCACAGTAGTCCGGGGTAGCCCCGATCGCGAGGGGAAATTCCGTGCGGCTCAGCCACCGATCATGGACATCGAGCGGTGCGGGCGCAGGAAGTCGGGCTCGTTGATCGCGTGGCCCGGGAACTTCGCCCACACCGCGCGGCGCAGAATGTTCTCGATCTCCTCGTCGGTTCCCCCCGCGCGCAGGACGTCGCGCACGAGGTGCTCGTCGTCGGAGAAGAGACAGTTGCGGATCGACCCGTCGGCGGTGAGGCGCAAGCGGTTGCAGGTGCCACAGAACGGTTCGGACACGCTGGAGATGAGGCCGATCTCGCCGCGCCCGTCGGCGAAGCGGAATCGCTCGGCGGGCGCCACCCGATTCACGTCGGGCACCGGCTCGAGGGGCCAGGCGGCGTTGATGCGCTCGACGACCTCGCGGCCCGGTACGAGCTGTTCGGGGCCCCACTCGCCCTGGGCGTCGAGGGGCATGAATTCGATGAAGCGCACGATGCGACCCGTCTCGCGCGCGAAGGCGGCGAAGTCGAGGACCTCGTCGTCGTTGCGCTGACGCATCAGTACGACGTTCACCTTCAACGGTGTCAGGCCGCACTCCTCAGCGACGTCCATGGCGTGTAGCACGGTCGCGAGGTCGCCGCGCCGGCGAATCATCGCGAATCGTTCGGCGCGCAACGAGTCGCAACTGATGTTCACCCGCGTGAGACCCGCATCGGCGAGCTGGGGGGCGAGGGCGGCGAGTTGGGTGCCGTTGGTCGTCAGTGCGATGTCGTCAAATCCGAGATTCTTCAGTCGCGCGACGAGGCCCACCACACCCTTGCGCACGAGCGGTTCCCCACCGGTGAGACGGATCGCGCTCACCCCCAGGGCGCGCGCCACCCGTGCCACTCTCTCTATCTCGTCGAAGGTCAGCAGCTCCGCGCGCGGCAGGAACGTCATGCCCTCCTCGGGCATGCAGTACACGCAGCGCAGATTGCACCGATCCGTCACCGAGATGCGCAGATCGTCGTGGATGCGACCGTACCGGTCCACCAACGGTCCCCCCGGCACCGAATTACTCCCGGCTCGAGGTCCGTTCTCACCGGCGGACGCCACGTCGGGTCGATGCAGGTCGCACCGACACCGCGACTGGGGTCGCTGCTTCCACGCGCGCTGGGCGGTCCACCCTCGCGGCTCCTATCGGCGACGACCAGCGATGGATGCGGCGAGCCCCGCGCCCGCGCCAAGAATCGTTGCACGCTGTGTCATGGTCAGGAGCCTAACGAACGCCCCCCGGCGACGCGACCACTCTCGCGCCGTTGCCCGCGCAGCGTGGCCTGAGCGTTAGCCCGCGCCCTGACGTCGCAGTGGTCGTCTCTGCGTCCAGCGTTAACATGGCGCATCCGGTGGATGAAGTCGGCGGAACAGGGAATCTGGGGCGTTTCTCATGACGGGACAGGAATTCTCGCACCTTGACGGTGACGGGCAATTGCAGATGGTCGACATCTCCACCAAGGAGCCGACGCAGCGCGTCGCCCACGCGAGTTGCCTCGTCGTCGCCCACGCCGATTCGCCCTCGGGCGCGACGCGAGACCTGGGCAGTCGACGTCATCTTGTCGGCGCGACTCGCCGGCATCCAGGCGGCCAAGCGCACGGCCGATCTCATCCCCCTGTGTCACCCGCTCGCGCTGACCAGTGTCGGCATCGAAGTCGTCGCGCACCCTCGGGGCTACACGGTGTCATCGGTGGTCGCCACCCGAGCGCGCACCGGCGTCGAAATGGAGGCGCTGAGCGCGTGTTCGTTCGCCGCGCTCACCCTCGTCGCTTTCCTCGTGGCCGTGGACCCCGACGTCCGCGTCGAGGACTTGGCCCTGCTCCGCAAGAGCGGCGGCAAGTCGGGTGACTGGGGTCGCGACGTCGTCGACGCCGGTTAGAACCCGCGTGGACTCTCCTCTCGAGGAGCCCGCCCCGCCAAAGGTTTCTGTAACGCCTCCCCCTCGCGCGAGGACTGTAGCAACGAACGACGGCAGTGCACTCGGACGCCAACTGGGAACGCTGCCACCCTCGACCAAGGGGGACCGACGTGAGAACGATGAGTACAGCACTCGAGTGGTCGCGTACCGCGCAGCGACCCGCGACGCCAGAGTCGCTGCCCTTCTCGCGGGCGACCGGTACGCTGACCACGACCGTCACGACCATCGGTGAAGGAGGAGCATGATTCGCACTCGAACAGTCGCCGCGAGAGCCTCTCTCCTCCGCAGGACCGTCCGGCGGAGCCCGCGATGAGTTCACCCACTCCCGTGAACCCCGAACCGCGAGAGCAGCGGGCCGTGGGTCGGCGGGCCTTCGTTGGCTTCGTCGCCCTGGGGGCCCTGGGCGTCGCTATCGGTGGTCAAGTCCAGAGCCTTCTCGGCAACGCCGTCGGCTCGGGACTGGGGGGGCTCCTCCCCTTCGGCGACCGGTTCCGGATCTATTCCATCATCGGCACCTACCCCTCGATCAGTCGCCGCAAGTACCGACTCGAGGTGACGGGCCTGGTGGAGCGCCCCACGGTGTTCACCATCGATGACCTCGAGGCGATGCCCGCGACGACGTTCAAGAAGACCTTCCAGTGCGTGACCGGATGGAAGGTGCCCGACGTCGAGTGGCGCGGCGTGCAACTCTCGCACATCTTGCAACACGTCGGGCGTCCACCCGAGCGCGGTCGCGCTCACCTTCGAGTCCTACGACGGCGCCGACACCGAGAGCCTCACCATCGAACAGGCGCACCTGCCCGACGTCATCGTCGCCTACCAGATGTTGGGCGCGCGGGTCACGACCGAACACGGTGGACCCGTGCGGCTCTACGTCGCCCAGATGTACGGATACAAATCACTGAAGTGGTTGTCGGCGATCCGTGTCGTCGATCAGGTCCAGCCGGGCTACTGGGAGCAGAACGGGTACCCGGTGAATGGTTGGCTCGACGGGTCGACGGGTCCGAACAATCCCAATCCGGGTCTGACCTGATGGCGATCGACGACCAATCCCCCGCAGCGCTCGCCACGCTCAAGATCCTGCGATTCGACCGCGTCCAGCGCGGGGCCCACTGGGTCAATGCCGTGCTCTTCGCGGTGTTGATCGCGACCGCCATCCCCCTCTACTTCGGTTCGTTCTTCGGTGTAGTGCTCGAGCGCCACACCGTCCAACAGGTCCACTTGTGGACGGGGATCGCGCTGCCCGTCCCCCTGCTGGTGTCGCTGCTCGGCCCCTGGGGTCGACAGATGCGCCGCGATATCCATCGCTTCAACTACTGGTCGCGCGACGAAGTCGCCTGGCTGCGCTCACTGGGCAAGACCAGACTCTCCGCCGATAAGTTCAACCCGGGCCAGAAGCTCAACGCCGTCTTCATCGGCGCCTCCATACTCGTCATGTTGGTCACCGGCGCGATCCTGCAGTGGTTTCGCTTCTTCTCGATCTCCCAGCGTGAAGGCGCCACGTTCGTCCACGACAGTTTCGCCTTCCTCGTCGTGGTGGTGATCGTGGGTCACGTCTACATGGCCCTCACCCATCGCGGTTCGCTTCGCTCGATGATCGACGGGACCGTCACCGGACGCTGGGCCACCCAACACGCTCCCGCCTGGCTGCACGAATTGCTCGACGAAGACGAGATCAGAGAGTCCTAGGCGCAAAGAATGCCGCGCCCCGTTCGCGGCGGCGAGGACATGCGCAGTGGACATCACGAGTGATGCCCGCGAGGTTCTCCGGTACTCTGGCCTTCGATTCCCGGCGACGGAGGGCACCCATGAAAGTCTCGACGATGCTGAGTTACTCCGGTGGCTTTCGCCAGGCCGCTCGCGACGTCGCCGAGATGGAGAGGGCCGGCCTCGATCTGGTGTGGGTGGCCGAAGCGTACGGATTCGACAGTCCCTCTCTCATGGGCTACCTCGCCGCTCTCACCGAGACCGTGGAGATCGGCGCCGCGATATTGCCCATCTACACCCGCACGCCCACTCTGATCGCCATGACCGGCGCGGGGCTCGACGCGCTCTGCGGCGGCCGATTCCACCTGGGCCTTGGTGCGTCGGGACCACAGGTGATCGAGGGTTTCCACGGGGTCGCCTACGCGGACCCGATCGGACGCACCCGCGAGATCGTGGAGATATGTCGCGACGTGTGGCGAAGAGAGGCGCCGCTGGTGCATCAGGGCAAGAACTTCACCGTGCCTCTCTCCTCCGACGAGGGCACCGGGCTCGCCAAGGCCCTGAAGATCATCGCGCACCCGCTACGCAGCGAGATTCCGATCTGGATCGCCGCGCTGGGTGAGAGGAACGTGCAAATGACCGCCGAGATCGCCCAGGGCTGGATACCCATGCTCTTCATCCCCGAACGCGCGAACGATGTCTGGGGCGGCGCCCTCGGCGCGGGCCGAGCGAAGCGCTCGCCCGCGCTCGGCGACCTGATGATCACGGCCGGGGGGCTCCTGGCCATTGGCGAGGGTGAGGAGGTCGTCGCGTTGCGTGAACTCCAGCGCTCCTTCGTTGCCTTGTACGTGGGCGGCATGGGAGCCAGGGGTAAGAACTTCTACAACGAGTTGGCGATCCGTTACGGTTACGAACGCGAAGCGGCGATCATCCAGGACCTGTACTTGGCCGGCAACAAGCGCGAGGCCGAAGCGGCGGTGCCCGCTGAGTTCCTCGAACTCACCACGCTCTGTGGACCTCGCAGTTACGTGGCCGAGCGGATCGCGGCGTTCCAAGAAGCCGGCGTCACGCACCTGCAGGTGATGCCGCTCCCCCAGAGAGGACAGACTCCGGCGACGCTGATCGAAATGGTCAAGTCAATGACGTGAACCAACGTCACGCCATTGACTCTCGTCTCACGTCGCCACCAGGCGACGTTCACCGGCGAGGGTGCCGCGACGTCAGCGGGTGTTCTCGTGTAGCACGCTCAGGCGACGACGAAACTCATCCTCGTCGATCTCGCCGCTGGCGAAACGCAACTCGAGTATCTCCACGGGGCCCTGTTGGGGCCTCGGTGGCAGGTGGCCCGGACCTTCGCGGTGTTCCATCTGGTGCGGCGCGTGGTCGGGGCCGTCGTGGTGGTGCTCTGGGTCGCCAGATCCGCGCTGACGCGGGTGCTGGCAACCGCAGTGACCGTCGTGCTTAGCGGGACCATCGTGCAGGTGACGGTGCCGACGGTGCCGCACGCACGCTCCGATACCCATCACGGTCGCCAACAGCAGGGCCTTGGGCACCAACATGTACATCAGGTGGTCGTTGTGCCCTTCGCATTTCTCATTCTCCATAGCAATCCTCCTCGACGCCGCTTCTCTGTTCATATTCTCGGGGTTCAGTATTCTCTCCATCAGGGGACAAGGTCACCACTTCATGTGGGGTCGCTAGTCCGAGCGATCCCACGCCCGTACGGCGGGTCCACACGGACCCCGGTCTAGCGATTCACCGTTGACATGTCGGCGTAGCGCTCACCCGCGCTCGACCCCGCCGGCACGGCCGCGTCAAGAACCCGCAGGTCGTCCTCACTGAGCTCGACGCTGGCCGCGGCGATGTTCTCGTCGAGGTAGCGGCGCTGCTTGGTGCCCGGGATGGGTACGACGTCCTCGCCCTGGGCCATCACCCACGCCAGCGCCAATTGACTGGCCGTGACACCCTTGGCGACCGCGATCTCGCGGACGCGGTCGACGAGCTCAAGGTTCCTTTGGAAGTTCTCCCCCTGGAATCGCGGTGAGTGACGGCGAAAGTCGTCCGCGTCGAGGTCGTCGATACTGCGGATCGTCCCGGACAGGAAGCCCCGGCCTAGTGGTGAATAGGCCACGAAGCCAATACCGAGCTCGCGCACCATGGCGAGGACGCCGTTGTCCTCGACGTCGCGCGACCACAGCGACCACTCGGTCTGAACGGCCGTCACCGGGTGGACCTGGTGCGCGCGGCGAATCGTCGCCGGTGCCGCCTCACTGATGCCGAGGTGGCGCACTTTGCCCGCCGCCACGAGTTCGGCCAGCGCACCCCACGTCTCCTCCACGGGGACACTCGGGTCCACGCGGTGCTGGTAGTAGAGGTCGATGTGATCGACCCCCAAACGCGCGAGACTCGCGTCACAGGCCTGGCGCACGTACTCCGGATGGCCGTTGATACCGAGTCGAGAACCGTCCTCGCCGCGCTGGTTACCGAACTTGGTCGCGAGCACGACCTCGTCGCGTCGCTGAGCGATGGCGCGACCGACCAGTTTCTCGTTGGTGAAGGGGCCGTACATGTCGGCGGTGTCCAAGAAATTGACCCCCGCGTCGAGGGCGGCGTGGATGACCGCGAGGGACTCCTCCTCGTCGCCTCGACCGTAGAACTCCGACATTCCCATGCAACCCAGTCCCTCGGCGGAGACCTCCAACGCGGCCGAACCGGTTCCGAGCGTGCGGCGAGAAACTACCATGACAAACCTCCTGCGTCGATACGTAGCCCTCACCTTAAGGTGCGCCGGTCATGAGTGACGACACTCGCGCCGCGTCGTCGCGTCGACCCGAAACGTTCACCCCGACGTCACCGACTCTCGCGATGATCGAGTCCTGGCGAGTATTTGGCGACGTGACACCCCCGTCGCTACGCGCTCGCCAATCACTGGGTGGGGGACGCCGAGTCGCCCGGGCCGCCTGTCGAGTGCCCCGCGAGGGCGAGCTTCGCGGTGAGGAAAGGGACCGTAACTCTCATCGAAACTTCTCCTCGACGACTGCTCACTGGAGCGAGGGAACCTCGCACATCCGACTTCGCGTGACGAAATGTCGACCAGGGCCGGCGCCCAACGAGAAGCCCTCGGGGTCGCCCGCGGCGACGTCGAGAGTGAGCCGGGTCGCCTTCCATACGGCGTACTGGCGATGGTCGATGTAGAAGGGGCACTCGCCCACCACGCCCATCAGTACGTCGTGCTCGCCGATCTTGAACTCGCCCTCGCGAAAACACATGGGCAGACTGCCGTCACAGCACCCCCCCGACTGAAAGAACATGACGGGCCCGCCATCGCTCACCACGTGAGCGATGGCTTCGAGTGCCGCGGGCGTCACGTCGACGCCCGGTGTTTCGAGGGGGCTCGTCACGCTGCGCCGGCTTAGAAGAAGCCCATTGGCTTGGTGCTGTAGCTGACCAGCAGGTTCTTCGTCTGGGAGTAGTGCTCCAACATCATCGCGTGGTTCTCTCGACCGATACCCGAGATCTTGTAGCCTCCAAAGGCCGCACCCGCCGGGTAGAGGTGGTAGCAATTCGTCCACACGCGCCCCGCCTGGATGCCGCGGCCCATCCGATACGCCAGGTTCCCGTCGCGCGTCCACACACCCGCACCGAGACCGTAGAGCGTGTCGTTCGCCAACTCCAGCGCCTCGGCTTCGTCCTTGAAGGTCGTCACCGCCAGCACCGGACCGAAGATCTCCTCCTGGAAGACGCGCATCTTGTTGTCACCCTTGAGGACGGTGGGCTCGAAGTAGTAGCCGTTCTCGAACTCGCCACCGACGCTCTTCGCCTCTCCACCGATGAGTACTTGCGCACCCTCGTCCTTACCGATCTTGACGTAGGACTCGATCTTGTCCAACTGTTGGCTCGAGACTTGGGGTCCGATCATCGTCCGGGTGTCCAGGGGATTGCCTTGGGTGATCTTGGCGATCCGCGCGAGGCAGCGCTCCATGAACTTGTCGTAGATCGACTCTTGGATGAGGGCGCGCGAGGGACAGGTGCAGACTTCGCCCTTGTTGAAGGCGTAGAGGATCAGTCCCTCGACCGCCTTGTCCAAGAAATCGTCGTCGGCGTTCATGACGTCGGCGAAGAAGATGTTGGGCGACTTGCCACCCAGTTCGACCGTGGAGGGGATCAGGTTCTCGGCGGCGTACTGCATGATGAGTCGACCAGTGGTGGTCTCGCCGGTGAAGCCGATCTTCGCGATGCGCGGACTGGTGGCGAGGGCCTTACCAATCTCCGCTCCGGGACCGGTGACGATGTTGATGACTCCCGGCGGCACGATGCCGTCGAGCAACTCGGCGAACTTCAGAATCGACCACGGCGTCGGCGACGCGGGCTTCACCACCGTGCAGTTTCCCGCCGCGAGGGCCGGGGCGATCTTCCACGCCGCCATCAGGATCGGGAAGTTGAACGGGATGATCTGACCCACGACGCCCAGGGGCTCGTGGAAGTGGAACGCCACCGTGTCCTTGTCGATCTCGGTCGAACGACCCTCGAGGGAGCGCGTGGCGCCCGCGAAGTAGCGAAAGTGGTCGACGGCTAAGGGAATATCCGCGGCCAGGGTCTCACGTACCGGCTTGCCGTTCTCCCAACTCTCCGCGACCGCCATCATCGTGAGGTTCTTCTCGAGGACGTCGGCGATCGCGTTGAGCACCTTCGCGCGATCGGCGAGCGAGGTCTCACCCCACGCCTGACGGGCGGCGTGCGCGGCGTCCAGCGCCAATTCGACGTCTTCCTTGGTCGAGCGCGCCACCTGACAGAACGCTTTGCCGTCGGCGGGCGACACGTCATCCATGTACTCCCCCTTTACCGGGGCCACCCACTGGCCGCCGATGAAGTTCTCGTAGCGCGCCTTGAGGGTGACGAGGCTTCCCTCGACTCCCGGTGCGACGAACACCGTTACGTTGTCGGCCGGGTCGGACTGCGACGCCGCATCCTTTTCGAGTAGGTCAGTCATAAGTGCCTCCAGATTCATGCGTGACGTTTGCCACCTTCTGGCAGTATGGCGCGCATCCTCCAAGATGCTGGGGGTCCAAAGTCCTTTGGTCGAATCACCGTGGAGAAGGGGCTTACGCCCCTGTCGTCCGCCAACTCCCGTCGCCAAGATGGGGACCGTCAACCTACGAAACGAGGTGCCCCGATGTCACCAGCGATGCGAGCGTGGTCCGTGCCGACGCCCGGGCCGCTCGACACCAATCCACTGGTCCTCTCGGAGCGTGACGTTCCGATTCCCCACTTTGGCCAGTTGCGACTGCGCGTCGTCGCGTGCGGCGTGTGTCGAACCGACCTGCACGTGAGCGAGGGCGACCTCGCCGTGCACCGCACGAACGTGGTGCCCGGCCACGAGATCGTGGGGGTCGTCGACGAACTCGGACCCGGTGCCTCTAAATTCCAGTTGGGCGAGCGAGTGGGCGCCGCCTGGTTGGCCCGGACGTGCGGCACCTGTCGGTTCTGCCTCAGTGGCCGAGAGAATCTCTGCCTGGATCCCACCTTCACCGGTTGGGATATCGACGGCGGCTTCGCCACGTTCGTCGTCGTGAATGAGGACTACGTGTACGCGCTGCGCGCTGATCTCGACCCCGTCGCGCTGGCCCCGTTACTCTGCGCGGGCATCATTGGCTACCGCGCCCTTCGACGCACCGAATTGCCCGAGGGTGGTCGACTCGGGATCTACGGGTTCGGCGGCTCCGCGCACCTCACCGCCCAAATCGCGATCGCCCAAGGCGCCCGCGTCCACGTGATGACGCGATCTCGCGAGGCGCGCGAACTCGCCTTGACGCTGGGGGCCGCGAGCGTCGGTGACACGAATGACGCACCACCGGAACTGCTCGACGGGGCCATCCTCTTCGCTCCCGTCGGCGAGATCGTCCCCGTCGCTCTCGCCTCACTGGACCGCGGAGGCGTCCTCGCCGTCGCGGGCATCTATCTGACGGATATCCCGGTTCTGCAGTACCAGCGTGACCTCTTCCAAGAAAAGACCCTGCGCAGCGTGACCGCCAATACCCGTCACGACGGCGAGGACTTCCTCGAACTCGCCTCGAGCATCGGTATCACCACAACCGTGCATCGCTACCCTTTCGACCAGGCCGACCGCGCCCTCAGCGACCTCGCGAATGACCGATTCACCGGCGCTGCGGTACTGACCGATTTCGACGCGTAGTTCCTCGGAGCAACGTCGCGGCCCTACGGGTCTCTGATCCGCCGTGGACACCCGGGTGCAACGCGGCGGCGGCGAAGGATGTGGGCGGACTCGGCCCGTCCGCGCCCACCTAGAACCCTGGTCCGCCGTCCCAGACCTTCAAGAGCTGGTCCACGGCCTGCGCGTCGAGGGGTCGCGAGAAGAGAAAGCCCTGTCCCGTGTCCACCTTCTCGTCGATCAGCTGACGACGCTGTTCGTCGCTCTCGACACCTTCGGCAATGGTCTCGAGGCCCAGGACCTTGCCCAGTTGAACCAGGGTGTGCACGAGAGCGGTCGCTTCTCTGGTGTCGACGATACCCGACACGAAACTCCGGTCGATCTTCAAGATATCGATGGGGAACTGTCGCAGGTACGCCAACGAGGAGTAGCCGGTGCCGAAGTCGTCGATCGCGAGATGCACGCCGAGTTCCTTAAGGGCGGTGAGACGCGGAATCGTCGCGGCGACGTCATGCATCAAGGAACTCTCGGTGATCTCCAAGATGAGTTTGTCGGCGTCGAAGCCACTCGACACCAACGCCTCGCGGACGTCGTCGACGATCCGGTCCCGTTCCAATTGGCGCACCGAGATGTTCACCGAGACCGCAAACCGGTGGCCTTCGCGGTGCCAACTGGCGCCCTGACGACAGGCCTCCTGCAACACCCAGAGCCCGACCGGCACGATCAAGCCACTCGCTTCGAGAGCGGGGATGAAGTCGTCGGGCATGACGACGCCGCGCACCGGGTGACGCCATCGCAGGAGCGCCTCCACCCCGGTGAAGGCTCCGGTGGCGAGATCGATGGTGGGTTGGTAGAGGAGGAAGAATTGTTGAGCCGCGATGCCCGAACCGAGGTCCACCGCGAGGGAGCGGTGTTCGTCCACGACCTTCTGCATCGAGGGCAGGAAGACCACGGCGCATTGCTTGCCCACGCTCTTTGCCTGGTACATCGCGATGTCGGCGTCGCGCAACAACTCCTCGGGCTTGGTGCGCACGCCCTCGGCGATGCCGATGCTGACCGTCACGTTCAAGGGGACGTCGCTGGCGGGAATCTCGAAGGGGGACCTCATCACGTCGAGCACCCGCTGGGCCACCGCTTCGGCGCCGGGCGCCAACGAGGCGCCCTCGGCCAGGATGACGAACTCGTCGCCGCCGAGACGGCCGACGGTGTCTCCCTCTCGCAGCATGTTCGACAGGCGCGCCCCGACGCCCACGAGGAGTTGATCGCCCGCGTCGTGACCCAGGGTGTCATTGATGTCCTTGAAGTTGTCGAGGTCCAAGAAGAGCACTGCGACGTCCACGTGATCTCGGCGCGCACGCGCCAGCATCTGATCGATGCGGTCCAGGATCAGGGCCCGGTTGGGCAGTCCGGTGAGCGAATCGTGCAGTGCCTGGTGCTGCAACTGGTCGGTGCGTTCGTGCACCATCACCAGGGCGCGCGAACGCCCCGTGCCCAGCACGTAGATCAGCGTCGCGAACAACACGCTGAACAAGAGGCCGCCGAGCAGCACGATGAGCGCGCTGGAGTTGTTCAACACCCCGCCCGCCTTCGACGCGGCGAACGTCTGGACGCTCCAGCCGTTGTGCAGTCCAATGGTGGTCGACTGCGCGTGCGCGGGCGCCACGCCGGCCCTGAACGTCACCACGGAGGAGTGGTCGCGGTAGACGAACGCCACCGCGGTCCTCGGGTGGTCCGCCAGCGCCGTGGTCAAGAGCACGCTCGGGGTCACCTGCGTGCCGATCCACCCGATGAAGTCGGCTCGACGCGCCTGCACCGTCGAGGGTACGACACCCGTGGTGTAGACCGGCGTACCCACCACGAGCCCTTCACCGCTCCCCGAGCCGTAGGGCAGGTAGGCGCCCACGCCCGTGTCGCGGGCCTTCAAGAACTGGGGACCCAGCACCGTGTCGCAGTAGTCGAAGCCCACCGGGGTCACCGATTGCCCCGAGCGCGACTGGGCGACGTTGGTGAAGCAGTAGTAGGGGCGCACCCCGGCGGGAATGATCTGGAAGGTGCCGTGCGCGCCGAGCGTGCCCGCCGGATCCTTCAATGCCCGCGCCTCGAAAGCGGAGAGACGCGCGGCCGGGACCACCACCACCTGGGCGATGCCCGCCAATTCCGGGTACTGCGCGAAGGTGTGCGACGCGGTGAGCCACTGGCGGTACTGCGCCCCGGTCGGATCGGGAGTGCCCACGAAGAAGGCGCCGGCATTGACCACGAGGTCCTGTTCGTGCTGGATGGCCAATTGCAACGTCGAGGCGATCTGTTCTGAGGATGCGACGAAGGACTGGTGGGCGGCTTGGGCGTTGTTACGCGCCACGACGGTGGCGGCGAGGAGCGAACCACCGAAACCGACCGCGACCATGACCGCCGCCACGACGAGCCAGAGACTGCGTCGCGCACCCGCCGTCATCCCTCTCGCCCCTTCATCACTCCAGCCGCCTTCTTCATCACTCGCGAGACCCTCCCACCAACGCCCGACGACGCCGGGTGCTGAAAGATCCGACGGTGCGAACTCCACCTCGGTCCACGAACCACTCCCATCATCGCCATCGCGGGACAACGCCGCACCCGCGGGGCGACAACTTGTCCACAACTCTCAACACCGCGTCACAACCCCCGCGAACAAATGACGGGCCCGGCGGAGCCCGGGTGCGGCCACCTCGCTGCCGCGGAATCGTCCAAAAGCAGCGATTGTCTCAGGTGGCCGTTCGGCGCAGTACGTGGTCCTGGCCAGCTCACGACACTTCGTCTCGGCGCACGACCCGGTGGGGTCCGACAGTCCGACCAGGTCATCTCCCCCGTGAATTCCCCACGACGACCAGGGCGGTCGAGACCGGTCGCTCGAAACCTTGGGCGGGATGATTCAAGGTCCGGCCCTCGGCGAAGAACGTCGTTGAATTCCCTCCGTCGAGGTCGAGCGCGGTGACGACTTTGAGAGCGCGCAGTACTGCGACCAGCTGTGGCGCCGAGGCCCCCGACACGCCGTCCCGGCCGTCCACGGTCATGAGAAGCGTCCGGCCCGTCGCCGTCCAGCCGATCACGGTGCGCGCGAAGCGCTTGGCCATATACGTATCGGCCGCGACGATGGGGACCGCCACGCCCTGATTGATGAGAATCGGGTGTCCCCCGATATTGTTGCACCCGCCGGAGGAGCGAGTCCTCGTAGAAATGGTCTGACCGAGATGCAGCGACGCCAGCGGCGACCCCCACGGTGCGGAAATGTCGACCTCCCCCGCCTTGACCTTCACTGCTCGGGTGGTCGTGCCCACGAGTTCGAGTTGCGCCGTCGAATTGATGGAGGTCGCACTCGGCCCGCCACCCACCAGAGCGAACCTATAGGTGACCCGCCCCGGGGCGGAGGGGGTGCGCAAAGCGTACGGCGCGGTGAAGAGGAGGGTCCCCGACACCGCCAGATGGACGTTCACGTACGCCATCGGCAGTTCCTGGTTGATGGCGGTGATCGCTACAGACGTGCCATTGACGTCCACGGTGTCGCTCCAGTCGAGACCCTGGCTGACGGTGCGACCGTTGAGGTTCGCCTGTTGGTGCGAGATCTCGGGGGTGTGAAGGAGTACGCAGTTCTGAATGATCCCGCCGACCTCGTCGCCGGGATCGGGCACACCCCGGCGGGTCATGTCAAAGAAATCGCCATTGACGGCCGCGACGCAACCCGGCGTCGCCACGCACATCGAACGCGGAGTCTGCACGCCCCCGTCGATGGCGTGGTGAGCCAGGGCGATGCGTACCCGGTACCGGGACTTCGTGAAGGTCATGACGTGGATCGCCGTGGTGATGCCGAAGCGGCGACCGTTCATCGTGAAGACGCGCAGGCCCCTCTGCGCGCTCGCCCCAGTGTGGGCCGGCGTGACACTCGCTCGCGCGACAGTGGCGAGTGAGGGACCGCTCAGCGTCGCGACACTGAGGAACACCGCGGCCGCGCCGCGCCACCGCCGAACGCGGTCCGTCCCGCGGCGACTCCTCACTGGTGGTGACCCGTCGCGAGTGGGTACGGCGGCGGTGAATGCGTACTCGTGGCATCGACCACGAGGTGACGCGCGACGTGAAGATCGGCAATGATGCGTTCGGACATAGCCGCCACGCTAGCCAGTGGTCCATTTTTGAGCGTTCCTCGAGGACCACTGGGGTCACATCATCACCTGATCAGCGCGCCTTCCCTCACGTGCCGAGTCGCGACGTGCGCGGATTCACTCGGTAGGGGCAACCGGCAGCGATACGCCACCAGCCCGTCCGACGTCGTCGCGTCGCCACGATCGACTCTCACCCCTCGGCCCTACCTGAATCGCACGGCGGGGGACTTTCCCTCGCGACATTTCATTGCGCCCCTTCACCCGTGGCGCGAGTGAAGAGCAGACGCGCGAACTTGTCCGGGAACCACCAATTACGTTTGCCGAAGAGAACTACCAACGATGGTACGAAGAGCGCGCGGATGAGCGTCGCGTCAAGAAGGATGCCGATCCCCAGGCCCGTCGCCAGGATCCTCACGTCGGTGAGGGGCGCTGAGGCCAGACTGATGAACGCCAGGAACAAGATGAGGGCCGCACTCGTCACCAGTCGGCCGGTGCGCCCGAGACCTTCGATGAGGGCGTCATTCGTCGAACGACCGGCGTCGTACTCTTCTCGCACTCGGGTGAGGATGAACACCTCATAGTCCATCGAGAGCCCGAAGAGGAACGCGAAGACCGTGATGGGCACCCAGAAGGTGATGGCCCCCGTGGCCGGTATACCAAAGACGGGCGACGACCCGTGCCCGTCCTGCCAGAACCACGTGAGGATCCCGAACGTGGCCGCGAGCGACACCACGTTCAACACCACGGCCTTCACGGCAAGGATGATGGACCGCAGTGCTCGCGCCAGCAACAAGAAGGTGAGGATCGTCAGGACGAGCAGCATCAACGGAGTGTTCCCGTAGACGGCCGAGGAGAACGCCTGCTGACCCGGTCCCTCTCCCGCCACGCCCGTCACACCCGTCGTCGTGCTCAGCGCGCTCTCGACCGAGCGGGTGGGACCCAACGTCGAACTGTTGAGCGTCTCGATCGTGGGGACCACGACGACGTCGGCGTAGCCGGCCCGCGTGCCCGAGGAACCGCTTGGCCACACCGCGGCCTGCACCCCGCTGACGCCCTGCAACGACTGCACGGTCGCCTTCGCGTGCGCCGCGTCGACGAGGACCTCCATCGGCGTGATCACCCCCGCGGGTATCCCACCGTCCAACAATTCTTGGTACAACTGGTGGGCGGGACCACTCTGCGCCTCCGCCTGCGCGGACGTCTGGCCGATACTCAGATGCCACACCGGCGAGATCGCGATACCGAGGATCACGACCGCCGCGGCCAGACCCCACCACGGACGTTTCGCGATGGAACTCGCCCACGCCGTCCACCCCCGACTCGCCGACCTCTCATTGCGGAGGCGCGGCCAGTCCCAGCGCGGGCCCACCCGCGAGAGCACGGCGGGTAGGAGAGTGAGTACCACCGCCACCGAAACGAGCGGGATCAACATCCCGCCGATGCCGGTGCTGCGCAGGAACGGGACCGGCAACACAATGAGTGACATCAGTCCAATGGCGACGGTGAGCCCGGACAACAACACGGCGCGCCCCGCCGTCTCCATAGCCTTGACGATGGCGTCGTCGTTGGACTCGCCTCGAGCGCGCTCCTCACGCCAACGAGTCACCAGCAGAAGTGAGTAGTCGATCGCGACGCCGAGTCCCACCAGTGAGACGAGGAACTGGACGATGAACGACACCGAGGTGACGTAGGACAGGCCCAACAACACGAGGAACGTCGTGAGGATCGACACCGACGCGATCAGCAGCGGCAGCACCGCGAGGAACGAGGCGAAGACGAATGCCAACACCGCTAAGGCGCCCACTCCCGCGAGCAGCGTCTCGATAAGGACACTCGGGCCCTTGGACGACCCGCCCGAACTCAAGGCCGCGATGCCGGTGAGTCCCACCTGGTCGCCCGGCAGTGCTCGGGTCACCGTGGCCTGCGCCGCCGCGGTCGGGACATTGGCCCCGAAGCCACTACTCGGTGGGGCGAACAGGTAGGCGTAGGTCGTACGTCCGTTGGCGGTGATGAATGCGGGACTCCCGGTGTTGAAGTAGTCGACGATGCGCACGGCGGGAGTGGCCCGCTGCGCCGACGCCAAGGCCGACGCTATTGACGAGTGATCACCCCGCACGCTCTGGCCGCTGGGCACGGTCACCACGAGCACCGAAGGCGTCGTGTTGCCGCCATTGCCGTAGAGCGAGAAGATCTTCACTCCCGTCTCGTAGGCGGGTTGACCGGGCAGTGAGAAGTCGTAGCTCAGTCGCCCGGTGAGTTGCGACGCGGCGTACCCACCGGTCGCGAAGCACACCAACCACGCTAGGAAGACGCGCCGGCGATGGCGGATGACCCATCGCGCCAGCCGACCCAGGATCGAGGATTCCCCCGCTTCACTTGACAAGGTCGTCACCATTCCTTCTCATTCGAATTAGTTTCAATCGAATAGTTCTATCATGAATGTTTAGCGAGATACAATTAATTCATGAGGCATGCCGCACCAGAGAATGTAACGCCAGCGGGTGACGCCGCGATGAGCCGGACGGTTAATTCCGTGGGATTCTCCTTGTCACAAATCGGCTTGGAGACTGCTCGGCAATTTGGCGAGATCGTCGGCGCCCTCGGCCTCGAGCCACGCCATTTCGCGGTGCTGCACGCCGTGCAGCGCGCCGAGGGACAGGCCCAGCAGGCGATCGCCGACCGCTTGGCGATCCCCGCGAGCACCATGGTGGCGATCGTCGATCATCTCGAGGGAGAAGGATTACTCGAACGACGGCCTCACCCCACCGATCGGCGCACTCGAGTCTTGCTCTTGACTGCGCGAGGCGAATTGTTGCTGACCCGGGCGCTCAGCGCGGCGCAGGTGCAGGAGGCGCGCATATGCACGGGCCTGGAACCACGCGAGCGCGATCAGTTGCTCGCCCTGCTGGGTCGAATATCTCAGAATCTGGGGATTCCATCATCTGCATTGCCGGACCGAGGTAGTGGCCACCGCCCCCAGGGACTGTAAGAGGTCGCGCCGTGTGAAATTATGTTGACGAAATTTTCGAGTAGGGCGACGACCCGCCGTCACGTTCAATGGGAGCGTACCCGGCCCGAGTTGGCCCTCAGCCCAGATAGCCGAGCGAGTCACATGGTGCAAGCAGCACTCAAGGGTCAGCTTCAGACATCCCTTGCGGTGCGAAATTGTTGAGAGATCCTATAGGGCGACGAGTCGACGACTTCAACTCAGTACACGTTGATGTCCCCTCCATTGGAGTAAATCGGGAGGGGCGTGAAGTTGTAAATGTTTGACGAATCGGGGGCGATCACACCGTCGAGCCACAGGTGTTCTATCCAAGATCTCTGGTGGAAGTCGATGAGCGCAATCCAGGGTAGGTTGCCGAGTTCCGCCCTGGACGCGCCACTGCACGACGGGTGATGTTCATGTCGTTCCCAGCGCTCGATCCCGTTCGATCGATATCGAGCGGGATCGAGCGCCAGCGATTAGAGACTGATCTTGGTGGCCATGATGGTTGACCCGGTGAGGGTGCCCGTCACGCCAATCATCCCCCCAGCCTTCACTTTCTTGGGCGAACCCAACGTGAACTTCGTCATCGCGGTGTAGTGAACCTTGTAGGTCTTCATGCCGACCTTCATGGTGAAAGAGCCGTCCGAACCCATCATGGCGTTCACCTTCTCCACCGTGCCGTGCCAGGAATGGGTCTTCATGGTGCTCGCCGACGCAGTATTCGCCTGAACGGCGACAGTCGTCGCCACAACTCCAAACGATCCGGCCAGGATGGCGAGCGATGCAACCGTACTGCGGAGTGACTTCTTCATTTCTTTTTTCCCTCCAGTGGGACTCTTTGGTGAACAAAGCGTCGAACGGACCGTTTCCGTTCGATAGTTGAGTCCCCTAACTCTCGAATCCGTTACACCTCATTGGCTACTGAGCCGACCTGCGGTCGAGGGCCTCCGCGAAGTGAACAGGTAGGGAGAACCGTCCAGTTCAATCCCGGTGAACGACATCGGCGAAATCCGTCCTACCCCTCCATCGAGGCTGTCGCGCAACGATGGAACCCACGGCCAGCACGGATCAAGGGTCCTGAACCTCTCGCTTCCACTATTGCGCGGCAACATCGCCAATGCCCAAAGGATCTGGAGTCCAAGACGACATCGCCGCCTCACGCAGTGAAACTGAATTCCACTCGACATCCAAAATAAAGTCAATGAATCTCTAAATCCTGTCCCACTCACACCGTTGCGTCACAGAGTCCATCGTCGAATCTTTGACGAAGTGGGTGAGGATTATCCGGTGGTTCACCGTGTCTACCTTTGCCCCAACGACCAAGTCATTGAAGTGAGCGGCATCGATTGACTTGCTCGTCATTCGCACGTAAGATCGCATTGCGAACAAATAACTATTGATTCGCGCAACGTCGTAGAGAATTCGTAGAAGGATTGGCAACGCCCACGTGAAAACCGTCATGACATCGTCACAGGCCAGACGGGATGGATCGAAGTGAGCGAATTCTCGCGACTTCTCGAAGGGCAAGTTGCCATTGTGACAGGCGGTTCCAATGGACTTGGAGCCGCCATTGTTAGCCGCTTCGCCGAAAATGGCGCACGAGGTGCGATTATTGATTGGAAAACGAGTTCTGGGCAGCGACCACCAGATTCTTGGCACGTCTTTCAGGCTGACGTCCGCGACGCCGACTCTCTTCATTCGGCCTTCGACGAAATAGTCAAGGTCTTCGAAGGAGTCGACGTTGTCGTGGCGAACGCAGGCATCGTTCCTCCGTGGACGAGCACCGCTGAGATCGATCTCGAAACGTGGGAGAACGTCTTCGCCGTCAATTCTCGCGGCGTAATGCTGACGATCCGAGAGGCAGTTCGAGTGATGAGCGAACGCGGAGGATCCGTCGTCGCCATGTCCTCGCTCAACGGCTGGCGAGGAGATCCTCACATTCCTGCCTACGTAGCGAGCAAACACGCAGTTGTAGGTCTCGTACGCTCGGTCGCCCAAGATGTGGGGCACCGGGGTATACGAGTCAACGCGGTGGGTCCCGGTCCTATCGCCACCGATGCGCTTCTCGAACGCATGGCCGATCGTTCGAAGTCGACCGGACTCGATGTGAAGACGGCCCTTGAGCGCGCCGGAGAGACCACCGCACTCAGACGCGTTGCAACTGCCGCCGAAGTGGCGAACGCGGTACTGTTCCTGGCGAGTGACCTTTCGAGTGGTATCACGGGCCAATTCCTCCCCGTCGACGCGGGAATATTGTGATGGTCCCTAAGAAACCCCGCAACCAACTAGAAAGGTAAGTCCGCAATGATCGATCTGAGCGAGAAGACGATTCTCTTAACAGGAGCCTCCGGTGACATTGGATCGGCAACCGCAGCGGCGCTGGGCGAAGCCGGAGCGTTCGTCATCGCTCATTACGTGAAGGATCGCGACGGTGCTGAACTGGCCACCGCGGCCATCGAGCCAGCTCGCAAAATGCTCATTCAAGGTGACTTCGCACAACCGGGCGGGGGTAGGGACCTGTGGAACCGGGCTCTGGAGTGGCGCGGTCACATCGACGTGCTGGTCAACAATGCCGCCATCATGCCCGAGTCGTTCGTTGACGGTGACGATGCCCAGTGGGACGACGCTTGGGCGCGCGCGCTGCAAATCAACGTGGTCGAGCCAGCGAACCTCGTGCGGGGTGCGATTCGACATTTTCTCGGACGAGGCGGTGGCATCATCATCTCGCTATCGAGTTGGTCGGCGCAACAAGGCTCAACGATTCCTCAATTGACCGCGTACGCATCGACCAAAGCGGCCATCAAGGCGCTAACCCAAACGGTGGCTCGAGCGCACGCCAAAGATAACATCCTGGCCTACGTCGTCGCGCCCGGCATCGTTGATACAACCATGTCGCAGATCTCAGCGACATCGCGGGGTGGAATGGATGCACTGAGGGCAATCCTTCCTCTAGGTGAAATGGTTCCACCTAGAGAAGTTGGCGACCTCATCGCATTCCTCAGCACCGGAATGTGTCGACACCTGACCGGGGCGACCCTCGACATCAACGGCGCCGCCTACGTGCGCTGACTCGAATCCGGGAAGTGAGTCATCGGATCCTCCTCGTTGGCACCTCAGACGAGAGTGAAGATGACGGCTTCACGGGTACACCACGAGTCACGACAGATAAATGTCGTCGCCGTCTTCAAACGCGGGAGTATTGATGACGAGGTATGTCGCGGTGCCTTCGAGGTCGTAGAAGCAATTTCGCGGAATCACGAGGGCGTCTCCGGTGGCGACTGATATTGGATCAGCACCCTGCAGATGAAAAACCAACTGTCCAAGCACTACGAAGTACAGGCGCGTCGATCGCTGTGACGACAACCATTGATGACGACCGTCAATGTCAACCCTGGTGATACTCATCGAGGAGGTTGCTTCGTCGAGTCGCGCGACCGGGTACACGTGCGCTGAATTGCTAGGCTCCTCAATCGCCGCGAGGCCTCCTTGGCGAATGACTCGAACTCCGGGCGGCAGACTCCCCTCACCCATCATTTCGCCGCACTACGGAGGACGCCGTACACGTGGGGCAACGACTCGGGTTTCGTCCAATCGACGTCGACGATGATTTCGTCGACGCCGCTTTCAACCAGAAGAGGCAGGGCGCGCGTAATCGATTCCAAGTTGGCCGCCGAGTCGACAATGCGAAGTGTTACCCACACGAGCGACGGATCTTGATGGGATAGTTCCGCCGATCGGCGCACTTGAGTCACTTCATCGCGAAGCGTCTCGTGGTCGAGGGAGAGCGCAGATTGCTGCGCCAACCAGCCATTGGCGATGGACCCCGCGCGAGAGAACGCGGTCTTCGAATGACCGCCCACGAGCATTGGAATGTCATGTGAGGGCCGAGGCCAGCACTGCACTCCTGACGGGATCGAATAGAACTCTCCCTCAAAGGCCTCCGGGCTTCCGGTCCAACATCGTCGTAGAACCTCAATCCACTCCACGAACCTTCGCCCACGGGTTGCGAAGGGGACGTTCAGGGCGTCGTATTCATCCCCAAGCCACCCCACACCAACCCCTAGCGTGAGTCGTCCTCCGCTCAGAACGTCGAGGGAAGCGGCTTCTTTGGCCAGGATCACAGGGTGTCGCATCGGCAGTACGAGTACCGCCGTACCGATGACCGCACTTTTGGTCGCCGCGGCGATCGCGGTCAGGGAGATCATCGCATCGAAGTAGGGAGTGGTCGATGGCCAATCAGGTTTTCCATCAGCGGCGAACGGGTACCACGACGTCACCACTGACGGCATCACTACGTGATCGCTCACCCACAACGACTCAAAGCCCGCCGATTCGAGGTCTCTCGCCATCGCGCCAATTCCTCGTTGGACGGGTAATGCACCACTATTAGGGACCTTCGCGCCAATCCTCATATCTTCACTCTTCCCCGCTCATCCGCCCGTATCGACGATCGACATTGTTGGTACTTCACCGCACTCGCTTCGTCAGGTGATGCGAGACAGGAACTGCTTGGTGCGAGCATGTTGAGGTGCCATGAGCACCTCCTTCGAGGTCCCCGTCTCCACGATGACGCCACCATCCATGAAAATCACACGGTCGCCGACGTCGCGAGCGAAACTCATCTCATGAGTTACTACCACCATGGTCATGCCATCATTGGCGAGCAACCTCATCACTTCGAGAACTTCCCCGACGATTTCAGGATCCAGGGCCGACGTCGGCTCGTCGAACAGCATCAGTTTGGGACGCATAGCGAGGGCACGCGCAATCGCGATGCGCTGCTGTTGACCGCCCGAGAGTTGTAGGGGGTAGCAGTCCGCCTTTTGTGTGAGACCGACTCTCTCGAGAAGCTGACGCGCGTGGGTCTCCGCCTCGGCTCGCGTCTCCCTCTTGAGTTGGACTGGCGCCTCCATAATGTTCTCCAGGGCCGTCATATGTGCGAACAAATTGAAGTTCTGGAATACCATGCCCATTTCGGTCCGCTGAGCAGCCAACTCGTTTGGTTTGAGATCAACATAGCGACCGTCTTGGACCTTTCGGCCGATGAGTTCACCATCGAGGTAGACGCAGCCAGCCCCCGGCTTCTCTAGATAGTTGATGCACCGCAACATCGTGCTCTTGCCCGAACCCGAAGGCCCTATGAGGCACACCACTTCTCCGTAGGCCACCTCGAAATTTATGTCCTTGAGCACGCTGACCGCGCCGAAATCCTTGGACACGTGCTCCACCTTCAAAATGGGCTGACCGCTCGATGAGAGTGGCGAGCGATCTAGCATGAGTGACTCCAGCGGTGAGGACGACGATCGCATCCGGGTAGAAAGTTACACATATTGATCCGTCGATCCAATGAGTTTTTCTTCGCGATGCGTTCTGATTAGGCGAGAGAGGACGCTCGGCACCTCCGTGCGATTCCTCCCCCGACCAAAATACTTCTCAACGAAGTGTTGGCCAATCGAAAGAATCGTGGTGACGATCAAGTACCACAGACTTGCGACGACCAAGAGGGGAATGGTTTCGAAGTTCCGGGCGTAGATCAACTGGACCGAGTACAACAACTCGGGTAGCGAGATCACACTCACGAGGCTGGTCCCCTTGAGCATTCCTATTGTTTGATTCCCAGTGGGCGGAATGATGACGCGCATCGCCTGGGGAAGAACGATGCGGCGAAAGATTAGCCGTTTGGGCATACCCAACGCGAGAGCCGCTTCGCCTTGACCCGGGTCGACCGAAACGATCCCGGCACGAACGATCTCCGCCATATATGCGGCTTCGTTCAAACCCAATCCCAGCACGGCCGCCACCCAGATTGAGATCAGACTATTGGTACTGGCACTAAAGAAACCTGGGCCGAAGGGGATACCCAGTGAAAGGCGAGGAACAAACGACGCAATATTGAACCAGAAGAGCAACTGTACGAGCAGTGGGGTCCCTCGGAACAACCAGATGTAACTCGACGCAGCGCTAGAGAGTACGAGATTCTTTGAGAGGCGCATCAACGCCAGAATCGTCCCGCCGACGATGCCTATCAACATAGCGATGACAGTGAGGTACAGCGTACGAAACAGTCCCGCGAGCACGTCGGAACTGAAGAAATATTGGCCGACCACGCCCCACTGCAGACTGCTTGATGTCACCAGCAAGTGAATCAGCATCGCGAGGAGGACGAAGACAATCGCTACCATCACCCATCGGACGGAGTGGCGAACGACCTTCTTCGCCACTCCGTCCGATGAGAATCCTTCTTGTCCTCCTTGACCCGATGCCTTCGGTTGCGTCACCACAATTTCATCCACCTTCATGTCCTTCTTGGCACAGCTGGACGAAGAATCGGCAGCCACCGGATCAACATTGCCTCAAACTACGAGAAGCGTTATTTGTAGACGCCGGCCGACTTCACGAGACCATAGGTCAAACTCCATTGCTTCATGATCTTCGCGTACGCCCCCGTCGCAATGAGGTGGTTGATCGCCTGGCCCACCAGATTGGTGATTCCCGCCTTCTTGGCGATACCGACGCCTTCAGGGGTGGGCAGGTAGTTGAGCGGCTGCAGGACGAACTGATGGGCCGTCTGCTGGATGAGCCACGACAGCTGATCCTCAGAACTCGAATACACCTGGTCGCGGCCACTGCTCACTGCGAGCTCCGCCGCAGAGTCTGACGGGAACGAAACGACGTTGACGTTCGCTTTGCCCGCAGACTTGCACGCCGGATCAACACCCTTGAGTTGTTCGATGAAGGCCGAGCCCTCGATGACCGCAATACTCTTGCCGCAGAGGTCAGTCGCCTTGGTGATCTTGAGCGAACTGCTCTTGGGTACGGCAAATCCAGTTCCCACGTTGTAGTAGGTCACGATGTCGATCTGCTTCAATCTCGGCGCCGTTGAAATGAACGACGTGAACGACGTGTTGTAGCGACCGTTCTGGAGCCCGGGGATAAATCCATCGAATGCGCCCGACGCGGTTGCGTGCCACGAAAGGTTCAAGGTGGCCGCGACGGCCCTACCCAGGTCGACTTCCCAGCCCACCAGTTTTCCATTGACAACCAATTCGTCCGGCGGTGCGTCGTTGTACGTGATGTCCACCAGGCCCGTGGCCTTGACCGCCGCCGGCACCGCCGACGCCAGCGCTGCATCGGCCGACACCGTGGCGCCGTCAATCTTCACTGCCGCCGCTGGTCCCGCCGCTCCTGCGGAGGAACCCATCACAAGCCCACCTAACGCGAGAGTTGATGCAGCGACGATCAGGGTACTGGCTGAGCGAATTCTCTTCGGTCGACGTCGATTCGAAGCACCCGCTCGGTTAGCAAATTCCTTGTTCATTGTGATTGATACCTCCCCTTGGCCCAACTCGATTAGCGGACTGATTAGTCACCATAGCGTCTAGACATTTGTTCGTCAAGCAAGCAAATGTACGCTATACGTGCAATTGTGTCCGGATCATGCCCTCACAACGTTGAGAATCTGTCAATTCGAAATGGCTCGAGATCAAAGGATGGCGCTCTTTCGAGAGTCAACTCGGCGAGAATCTGACCCATGAGAGGACCCGCGGTTAGGCCCATGTGAGGAAAGAGACCCACCAGAAAACGCGGGTCCGCGGGAAGGGATCCGAGGATGGGTCCCAAGTCGGGCGTCGCATTTCCAATCCCCGCCCACGAGCGCACGATGAGTGCCCGAGCAAGCGACGGGACGGCGTGAAGGGCGACATCGAGGTTGTCCCTGAGCGATTCAATGTTGACGAGTGGATACAGGGAAGTCTCGTCAAGTCGTGCCGGCCAGCCACCGCCGATGAGAACGCCACCCGATCGTGCTTGTTTGAGTGTCAATCGCTTCCCAGCGAAGTAGACCAAGTGTTCGATGAGGGGCACCAGCGGTTCAGTGACGCTTACTTGGACGGGTTCGGAGGTGACGGGGAGGGGGAAACCCAACATCTTCGTGTGCTGCGCCAGTCCATCACCCGAGGCCAGCACGACCTGTCGAGCCTGAACAGTGCCTCGATCCGTGACCACACGAACATGGCGTTGGTCCAATTCGAAGTGCACGACGTTCGCCCGCGTCAGAACTTGCGCACCCCGAACGACCGCCTGACGAGTGAACGCCGGTGCGGCCAACATCGGATTGGCCTTGCCTTCAATTGGGCAATATTCAGCACCAATGATCTTCTCGGATACGTACGGGGCAAGCTCTCGCAGTTCTCCTTGGTCCAACATTCGAGAATCGATTCCCGCCGATCGTTCGACCTCGACCTTGCGTTCGACCAGACGCATCTGATCGGCATTGTCGACGAGCAGGAGACCTCCGCGCGTCTTGACTTCTAGATCAACCCCGAGTTCGTCAGAAAGGACGGACCACAATTGGAGAGAGTCGGCTAGGAATTTCAACGCGGGAAGAAATTGAGTGGCCCACTCCTCACCCAATTCGACGAAAGGTTGGTGCTGGATTTGTCCATGGAGACTTCCCGCGTTTCTCCCCGATGCTTCGGTACCGATATCGTTGCGATCCACGATGACGACACGCACACCGGCGCGAGCTAGGTGGTATGCCGTGGCGCTGCCGGTGATCCCGCCTCCGATCACGGCGACGTCGAAGTCGCCCAGGTGCAAAAGCTTCGACTGATCACGAACCGGAGCGTGCCGTGAGAGAGTCATCGCATCGTCGGAAGGTTCGGCAGGTGTCGAATTCGGCGTCATCATTGATCCACCACTTAGTGTACGCTACACGTGCAAATGTTCGGAGAGAGGACAAATATGGATTCAGGCTTTCGTGGGAGTTACACCGTATGCGTCACGCCATTCAGTGACGACGGACTACGAATCGACGTCGAGGGCCTGAAGCAATTCCTGTCCTGGCAGATCGACCTGGGCGTCCCCGGAGTCATCATGCTCGGCACCACCGGCGAATTCCTCACCCTCAGCGAAGAAGAGCGAGCCGAAGTCGTCGCCACCACCGTGTCGCACGTCGGAGGGAGGATGAAAGTCTTGGTCGGTACGATGAACGCATCGACCCCTCGAGCCGTGCGAAATAGTCGTCAAGCGCAGGAATTCGGTGCAGACGGGCTCATGGTCTTGCCGCCCTATTACTACACGCCGACGGACGACGAGATCTTTCGGTACTACCAAGCAATCTCCGAAGCGGTCACCATACCCATCATGTTGTACAACAATCCGGTCACTTCCAACGTTGACATGTCGGCGGCCCTCGTCGCACGCTTGACCAAAGCCTTCGAAAACGTGCGATATATCAAGGAGTCCAGCCAAGACATCGCCAGGGTGCGAGACGTCATCGAAGCCACGGACGGGGTGATGAACGTCTACGCCGGCGAGCGCGTGGTCGACTCGTTCTTACTGGGCGCGGTCGGCTACGTCAATCCCTACGGCAATTACGTGCCTCGAGCATCGAGTCGAATCTGGAACCTCCTAACCGATGGGCGCATTGACGACGCCCGAAGGATTCAGCGACTAATTGACGCCATGGACCACATCATCGCCGAGGGTCACCCTACCTATGGTCACCAGTGTTACTCGAAGAGACTCGCGGCGCACGCGGGTTACCCCGTTGGTGACGTGCGTCCGCCCCTCACCACGTTCCCCCAACTCGGCGAAGAAGGAGAGCGGCGTCTGTCGTTGCTCTCAGAGATCATGGGCCGGATGGACGGATTAATGGACGAACTTGAGGCGCCCGTTTCTCAGTGATCGCCAACGGCGATTGAACTTCAGTGGGCCTCTCGACGATCAATCACTTTCAGGGGGCCCGAATCTCACGAACGGGTTGATGCCTACGTCAAAGCCGGCGTCATTTCCCGTGAGTTCTTGACGACGCTGCGCGATGCGCCACTGTTCGCCCTCACGCACCACCCGATCTCGATACTGACCCATCATCGTCGCCGTGGAACCATCGGGCCGCTCGTGCCACGCGAAGACGTAGCTGACAACATTCGCCCCTAGATTGTCACTATCGAGCGAGACCATCACATTGGACAAATGATGCGAGGTCCGCTTCCAGCGCCACATCCGTTCGAGGTCTTGGCGCAGCTGTCTCGATCCAGTGCTGTGCATTCGCTCCTCGGGACCGTAGTCGACCTGACAGTCGTCGGTGAACAGGGCGCCCAAGGCGTCGAGATCCATGCGGTCCAGGTACGCGCAGTACGCGAAGAGCAGTTCGCTGATCGCTTGCTTGTGTCGCACTTGGTCGACGTAGTCTTCACTATCCACGCCAACCTTCTTTCTGTATCGTCGCCGATGACTTCGTATCCGCGTCAGTCACTCGCGACTCCTTCATCTGGTACCTGTCGACTCGTTGAAGATGATCTGCATCAAGGATTTCCTTTACTGGGGCGAATCAAGTGAGCGGCCTTGATATCATGATGCCAAAAGTCCGTTAGTCGAGCAAATGTGCGTATAACGAGCATACGGGAGATGCGAACGATATGACATCGCTAGGAATTGGAGTCAACGCGCAACGGCCGCGTACGTTCCATCGCACCGCCGCCACTGCAGAAGGCGACACCAGGGACGACGTACCGTGCGAGTGACGAAGCCGGGCATTGTCTCGGAGCCAACCAATATTTCCATCAACTTCGAGGGACTCCCGGTTCCAGCACGTGCCGGCGAGAGTGTTGCGGCCGCGCTCGTGAACTCTGGCCACCTCGGCTTTCGTACGACGAGGGCGGGGGCCGAGCGCGGCATCTTCTGCGGCATGGGCGTATGCAGTGAATGCGCCCTCACCATCGATGGCGAGCCGGGCCGCCTCGGCTGCATGACCAAGGTCTCCGACGGAATGCTGGTCGAGAAGAACCCGCCGATGCGTCGTCTCGACGATGCGACGGCGGTATCACTCGAGGACGAGTTCATCGATTGCGAGATCCTCGTCATCGGGGCCGGGCCCGCGGGCCTGCAGGCCGCACTCAGCGCTGCGGAGTGCGGCGCCCGGGTGGTTGTACTCGACGAGCGCGCCGCGCCAGGCGGTCAGTACTTCAAGCAACCCAACTCACAGTTCGGAGTTGATGAAGACGGACTCGATCATCAATATCAACAGGGGCGCGAGTTGGTGCGCGCCCTCGACGCTGCCGGTGTGGAGATTCGCCAAGAGACGCGAGTTTGGGGAGTGTCTCAAGACGGTGCGATCTATGCAGCATCGTCGACGGGTCGCCTCGTACTCAAGTGGCACGCTCTGATCCTCGCGTCGGGGGCGTACGAGCGTGGCGTGCCGTTTCCCGGCTGGACGCTGCCCGGCGTCATGACGACGGGTGCCGCCCAGACTCTCTTACGTTCCTATCTCGTCGCCGCGGGAAGAAGGGTCCTCGTTTCGGGCAACGGTCCCCTCAACCTTCAAGTCGCGGCGGAACTAACGCGCGCGGGCGTCGACGTCGCGGGCGTAGCCGAAGCGGCGGCGTTGTGGCGTCCTTCTAACGTCGCCCATATGGCCCAGATGATGCTGATGGCACCCGCCTACGGCCGTGAGGGGTTGTCCTACGTCACCGATCTCCTCAAGGCGAGAGTCCCGATAATGGCTCGATCGGTCATCGTCGAAGCCCAAGGTGACGGACGTGTCGAGTCCGCGGTCGTAGCAAAGATCGATGAGACCGGTCGTCCTATTTCCGGCACGCACAAGACCTTCGACGTTGATTCGATCTGTTTGGGATTCGGATTCGTGGCTTCCAGTGAACTGGCGAGATCTCTGGGGTGCGCTCACCACGTCGATGCATCGAGCGGCTCCGTGGTCGTCGACCGCGACCGGGTCGGACGCACGTCGGTGGTCGGGGTGTGGGTCGTGGGCGACGGAGGGAGCGTGAAGGGGGCGCAGGTCGCCCAATCGATGGGCAAACTCGCTGGCGCCGACGCCGCGCGGCACGTCGGAGCCGCCGAAGGGACTCGTGATCACGACCAGACCGCGACGACTGTTCGGATTCTCTCTCGCCAGGAGAGGTTCCAGCGATCCCTCTGGCAACAGTTCAGGGCCCCTCGTCTGGTCGGGCAGTTGGCGACGCCGGACACGATCATCTGTCGATGCGAAGAGGTGACCCTCGGTGAGATCGACGCAGCACTTGAGTCGTGGTTGGGTAGCGCCGGTTCCGTCAAGCGCGTCACGAGAGCGGGAATGGGCAAATGCCAAGGCCGATACTGCTCGCCGGTTCTTACCGAATTGGCCTCACGTGCGGCGGGTGACAGGGTGGACGTCCTCTCGGGCTTCATCCCTCAGGCGCCCTTCCTGCCCACCTGTGTGACGGCGCTAGCGAAAGGTTCGTCCCTGTCACAGGATTGACCGTCCTAGGGAGATTCACCGGCATCAACTCCTGTGGCGCACGTCTTTGCACGTCGCCCCGCGCTCACGCGCAACAATTGACGTGGTCTACTCCCGCGGATGCGAGGACGTGAACTCGAGTCCGGTCGACAGATATCTCATGAGCGCAGCGTCATCGAGGTGTCACTAGAGCTCATCGCGAAAGTGAGCAACACCCCGAAGAGCCGTTGGCTGCGCAGCGCTCTCTCGATGTCGCGCAGAACCTAAGCGATCAGCGACGACAGACTCACCATCTTCATCGAATGGGCCTCGGCCACGGGCGCGTAGGTGACATCCCCGTTGACGACGTTCACCCCTTCGCCGAGGGCCGGGTCGGCCCTCACGGCTTCACGCCATCCGAGGTCGGCCAGTCGCATGGCGTAGGGCAGCGTCGCGTTCGAGAGTGCCCGTGTCGAGGTGGTCGGCACGGCGCCTGGCATATTGGCCACGCAGTAGAACACGGACCCGTTGAGCACGAACGTCGGGTCGGAGTGAGTCGTTGGTCTAGTGGCCTCAAAACAGCCGCCTTGGTCCACGGAGATATCGACCAACACCGAGCCTGGCGACATGCGCCCGACGAGTTCATTGCTCACCAGGGTGGGTGCCTTCGCGCCGACCACGAGGACCGCACCGATCACGATGTCAGCCCACAGACACGCTTCTTCGACGGCGAGGACGGACGACGCGATCGTCGCCACCGATCCTCTGAAATGGTGGTCGATCTGGCGCAACCGCTCGAGGTTCCGGTCAAGGATGCGCACATTCGCTCGCATTCCCACCGCGATCGTTGCGGCGGCCATCCCCGCAACTCCAGCTCCAATGATGACCACGTTCGCGGCTTCCACTCCGGGAACGCCGCACACCAGGGTGCCGTGGCCCCCACCAGAGCGCATCAGGTGATGCGCGCCCATCAAGGGCGCCATACGGCCAGCCACTTCGCTCATGGGTATCAGCAGTGGTAGGGACCCGTCTCGAAGGCGCACCGTCTCGTACGCGATGGCGACATTGCCCGCCTGGATCAGTGCGTCGGTACAGGGTCGTGAGGCGGCGAGGTGAAGATAGGTGAAGAGCACTTGATTGTCTCTCGCGGCCAATCGCGGATACTCGACCGCAATCGGCTCCTTCACCTTCAAGATCAAATCACCTGCGGCCCACACATCGTCTGCGTCGTTCACGATTGTTGCGCCCATCGCTTCGTAGTTGGCGTCGGCGAACGTCGACCCCTCACCCGCACCCCTCTCAACGAGGACCTGATGTCCCTGGGACGTGAACTCACGTACCCCCGCGGGAGTGAGCGCTACGCGGTGCTCGTCGGTCTTGATCTCCTTGGGGACTCCGATAATCATGACTTGAGGACCTTTCTATTGGGGAATCATTGTGCGCGCTTCCTGCAGCGCTTCAATAATGAACGACCTACTGCGGACGGCCGATTTGCTTCTTCTTGTACGCGCGCCACGTGGTCGCCCAGACGTGCTCGTCTTCGAGCGGCGACGCGACTGCACGGCGGGTCACCTGACTGTGCGGCGATGTGCGCACCACGTCGGGAGTGGCGTACGCCTCGGAACACACGGTGGCCAGGACATCAATCCACTCGTCGATGTCTTCCTTCGACCACGTCTCTCCCGCCTCCGGCGTGAAGGGTTCAGGTACGATCCACGGTTCGTGGCTGAGCCACATGGCGTCGATGCCGAAGTCGGTCATGCGATTTTGCACGTCGATGACCGTGACGCCGGTGTCGGTGGTCAGGGTCTCGAGACTGTAACGGGTCATCTCCATCCGATATCCCGGTAGGTGAGGGTGCGCTCTCGTTACCCCGGGGATCTTGACCAATCGGGCGTCGATGTAATTACTCGCCAACACCGAGATATCCGACGCTTCGTCAATGCCGCGCGCACCCATTGCCCGGGTCCAGGCGTAGGCCTTGAACACTTGGGGAATGTTCCCCAAGAACTCGCGAACATGACCGATGCTGAGTGCCGGTTCCACCAGACGGAAGTGGCCCTCGTCGTTGTTCACCAGGGGGCCCGGGAGGAACGGCTCGAGCGCCGCGCTGCAACCGTACGCCCCCACCGCCGGCCCGCCGCCACCCTTGGGGGCGCCAAAGGTCTTGTGCAACATGAACATGCAGGCGTCGAAGCCCAGTTCACGTGCGCGAAGCTTCCCCATGAGACCGTTGAAGTTGGCGTGGTCGTAGAAGCACAACCCACCCGCCGCGTGGACAATATCGACCCATTCGGCGATGTGGGGGTTGTAGATGCCCATGTCGTCAGGGTTGTTCACCATGAGAGCGGCGGTGCGCGGTGACACGGCTGCGCGCAGGGCTTCAACCGAGGGATAGCCGGACTCCTCGAGCGGCAGGGTGATCACGTCGAACCCTCCCGCAGCGGCCGTCGCGGCATT
This sequence comes from uncultured Acidimicrobiaceae bacterium, assembly GCA_963734655.1. Taxonomy (GTDB): domain Bacteria; phylum Actinomycetota; class Acidimicrobiia; order Acidimicrobiales; family RAAP-2; genus RAAP-2. The sequence continues at coordinate 718,310 of CAVTHY010000003.1, forward strand.
GCACGGGTGAGCCTGAATGGTGGTGATGATCTCGTTGCGTTGGGCGAGTTGTCCCAGTGACTCGAAGTAGGCGCGCGTCACGCACACGCTGACGTACGCCGCATCGGCCCCGCCGCCGGCTTGGAACACGAACCGGTCCATCCCGGAGAGCTCGCGAAGCATCAGGTCGAACTCGTACACCACCTCGAGGAGCCCTTGAATGGTGGACTCGTCTTGCAGCGGGTGCACCTCGCGCATCTGGGGCAGCCGAGTCAACGATTCGCTCATCACCGGGTTGTACTTCATGGTGCACGTACCAAAGAGATCGACGCCCAGCATGCCCAACGTCTCCTGGGAGAGCCGCAAGTAGTGGCGAAACACTTCGAACTCGCTCAACTCCGGCAATACCGGTGCGTTAGTGCGCAGGGCGCTCTCGGGCACCCGTGAAAGGGCCGTCTCGACTGATTCGACTCCCTCTTCAAGCATCCCCGGAACCACGAGGCCTCGTCGCCCCGTTCGGCCGAGTTCAGTGATGAGGGGCTCGTCCCACACCGCCGCCCGATATTTACTTGGATCGCGGGAGGCGCTCATCGCACGATCTCCTCGAGCACGGTGGCCAGACGCTCGATGTCGTCGAGCGAATGCAGCTCGGTCACGCAATAGAGTGCGCACTGAGCCAATTCGGGTGCGCTCTCGGAGAGGTCGAGTCCGCCGAAGATTCCACGTTCAAGAAGCCTCGCGTTGATCTCCTTGACTTTCAGCGACGACGCGGAGAAATCGACGACGAACTCTCGGATGAACCCTTCGCCGAAGCGTATCGACACGTTCTCAATCGCGCTGAGTCGTTCTGCCGCGTAGTGGCTGCGCTGCAACAGCGCCAAGCCAATGTCGCGGAAACCCTGGGGACCCATCATCGCCATGAATGCGGTGTTCGAGATCGTCCAGAGATAGGTCGAATTACCCGTCCAGTCGTTACCTTGCTCGCGCGCTCCGTAGGAAGTCTGTTCCATGAGGAATTCGGAGAACCCGCGCTCGCCGGGCTCGAGGGTGTCGCAGATGCTCACCTGCAGCGTCGGGTACTCACGGGCGTAGCGACTTTCATCGCGACTGGCGATGAAGCCCCCGACACCGCCCCCCGCATTCATGTGAACACCGAGGGTCTGAATCGATCCGACTGCCAGACCAACCCCCAACTCTCCCGGCGGCGCCAAGACGCCGAGTAGGAGGGGATCGACACCGAGGATCACCTCGGCCCCCACCGCTGCGGCCTCGCGCACGATCAACGCGATCTCGTCTTCGATCACACCGAAGAAGTTCGGCGACTCGACGTAGACAGCCGCCACGTCGTCGCCCAGTTTGGATCTCAGGTCGTCGATGTCGACACGCCCGTCAGCCGCACGGTATCCCACGAATTCAAGTCCCAGGTGATTCTCCTGCTCGGAACTCCCGCAATAATTCGAGATCACCGAGCGGCGCTGGGGGTCGACGGCGTTGGTGACGAGGACTTTGGAACGAGTGGTCATGCGCGCGGCCATTCGAAGGGCGTGGCCGGCGGCGCACCCCCAGCTGTACACCGGCAATCCGATGAAGTCGAGATCGAGCAACTCCCCCAATTGGCTCGCCCATTCGAACCACGCTTGGTAGCGACCATAATCCGACGACGACGTTCCCATCACCGAGGTCTGCCACTCGAAGCGCGCCGAGAGTTCGTCGCAGATCGCGGGCACGTGATGGCGATATGCGCCCGCGCCGAGAAAACTCAGCGTCTCCTCGCACGAGGTGGTTCGATCGAGGAAGCCTTGGAGGTGTCGGCGCAATTCTGCCTCGGAGGAGAGTTGGCGCGGTAAGTCGAGAGGGCGTTGGAGGCGTTGACTCGCGGGAATCTGCTGAAAGAACTCATCGATGCTGGAGGCGCCGGTCTCGTCGAGCATCTCTTGTTGGATCTCTCTCACCGAGTTGGGCATATAGGGGTGTGCCATCACTTCGTCCTTTCGCTCATCCTTCATCATGACGGTATTGCCACTCGCATGACCACAGAGCGACGAGGTGCCACCCGGACGCGTTGGTACCTCAAGCAGTGGTGCGGAACGGCACCGTCGACGTCGACCCACAGGACCGACGGGTCGAGGGCGAAGAGTTTGGTGGCGCCCGACACGATGAGCAGGTCCTCGGGTCCCAAGTTGTTCAAGACCCGTGCGCCGAGTTGTTGGTTTCCGCGTCCCAGCAAGAAACCTTGGCCGCCGACGACGCCCAGCACTACGATCGTGCGCTCGAAGCCGGTCATCAAGTGGAGGATCTCGTCCTCACTCAAGTCCGATCCGATCAACTGCGCGTTCGCGACGGCGTCAACGCCCAGCGGTGTGGCCTCGAGGCCGAGGTGCGAAAGGATCTGTCTCGTGGTCGAACCGGGACCGAAGAGGTACAAGACATCGGGAAGGAGTTCGTGGGCCACCGCGAAACACAACGCCTCGAACTCGGCCCTGGACCCCAGCGCGGTAGACACCTTGGCGCCGCTCACGCGCCGGTCACGACCGCGCGGCACCGTCGCCACACCCAAGTACTGGTCGCTGCGCGCATCCCCCGCCACGTCGAGCACCTCAGCCGACGCGATGAGCCGTGATTCGCTGACCAGATACTCGTGAGCAAGGAGACCGGCCGCTTCGGGACTGGCGGCGAATACTCCAGAACGCATCTTGACGCCGCTGGGGATCCCCAAGATCGGAAAACCAGGACCGACGCCACGGACGACATCGTGGGCCGTTCCGTCACCACCCGCGAACAAGATGAGATCGCATCCCGCGTCGCGCAACAGGCGCGCCGCACGTCGCGAGTCGTCACCGGTCGTGACATTCGACGCCTCCTCGACCAGATGCTCGTACTCGATGCCCAACTCCGCGAGAACGTCGCCGCCCATTGGACCCGCTACCGAGACGAAGCGGACCTTCGAGGCATCAACGTGCGCGAGGGCTCGCTTCGTTCGCGTTGCCGTGAGCGGCTGCGCTCCACGTCGCCTGGCCTCCGATAGTAGGTCGGCGCCATCGGTGCCGTGCAGGCCCACCGCTCCGCCCATGCCCGCGATCGGGTTGACGACCAGTCCTAGAGTGCCAATCACCCTCGCCCGCCTCAGTGGGCCGCAAGTTCGTCGGCGACGCTATCGAGAGCTCGTCTCGTGACCGCCACCATCTCGTCAAGCTCCGATTCGGTGACGATAAAGGGTGGCGAGAACGCAATCGTGTCGGCTGCCGGCAGCGCGCGCGTTATCACGCCCAGTTCGCGACTCGCCCGAGTGACGCGCACACCCACCTTGAGAGCGGGATCAAATTTCGTGAGTGGATCGGTGCTCTGCACGAACTCGACCGCGCCGATCAAGCCCTGACCTCTCACCTCGCCCACCAATGGGTGTCCATCGAAGGCCTGATGGAGGAGTCCCTGCATATAGTCTCCGCGGTCCTTCGCGCGTCCGATGAGCTTCTCGCGTTCAATGATGTCGAGATTAGTCAAGGCCGCTGCGGCACTGAGGGGATGCGCCGAGTAGGTGTAGCCGTGGCCGAAGACACCGTACCGTGAACTGCCCTCCTCGATCACTCGCCATACCTTGTCCGAGACCATGACCGCCGACAGTGGCACGTACGCCGAGGTGATTCCCTTGGCCACAGTGATCAAGTCGGGCTCAATCCCAAAGACGCTCGTGCCGAATCCTTCACCCAGGCGGCCGAATCCGCACACCACCTCATCGGCGATCATCAAGATGTCGTAACGGCGAAGAACCTCTTGCACCGCCGCGAAATAACCCGCCGGTGGGACAATGACGCCACCCGCGGCCTGGATGGGCTCAGCGATAAACGCGGCGACTGTTTCGGGTCCCTCGGCGAGGATGAGTTGCTCGAGGTCATTGGCCAGCATCGCCACGAAGTCCGCCTCACTCATCTCGGGTGTCGCTTCCCACAAGGCGTGCGGGGCTTTGGTGAATCGAATCATGGGCAGCGGCAGGTCGAAGCCGTCGTGCAAATTGTCCAGGCCGGTGAGTCCTGCGGTCATCACCGTGACGCCGTGGTAGCCGCGACGACGCGAGATGATCTTCTTCTTCTCGCTACGGCCGAGAACGTTGTTGTAGTACCACACCAACTTGATCTGCGTGTCATTCGCATCAGATCCACTGTTGCCGAAGAAGACTTTGGACATCGGTACGGGAGCCGTCTCGATCAGGCGTTGGGCCAGCATGGTCGATACGTCATTGGCCATGGACGAGAACGAATGGTAGTAGGACAGTTTCGAGCACTGCTCTTGAAGGGTCGTGGCCATCTCTTCATTGCCGTAGCCAATATTGACGCACCACAGTCCCGCCATGGCGTCAAGGAAACGATTCCCCCTCGAATCGAACAACTCACAGCCCTGACCACGCACGATCATCAATGGACCCGAAAGACCGTGTTCCTGGGCCGAAGTGAATGGATGGAACGCGTATTTGACGTCAAGGTCATCAAGTTCTTCGCTGCGCGCCACAGACGCCTCATTTTCTACAACCATCGGGTACCCCTATCAAGTGTTCGCTACGCGGGCAAGTGCGCGATGAACGCACAAAACAAGAGTAGTATATAGAGAATTATGGAACCACTCGTAGATTTGCCCCAAAATATTGGTGACCGGCTGAATTCGTTGCGCGAATCGAAACTTCTGCGAGAAGACCTATTTATGGGTGGCGAGTGGATGGCGAGTTCATCCGGCGAGCGCCTTGACGTGTCGAACCCGTCGACCGGTCGAACCATCGCCAGCGTGGCGTGCGCGACCGTCAGCGAGACCACCCGCGCAATTGACGTGGCCCATGACGTGATGGCCGAATGGTCGGCGAGAACCGCCACCGAGCGAGCAGACGTGTTAATGCGTTGGTACCAGTTATTACTCGACAATGTTGACGACCTGGCCACCATACTCACCGCAGAGCAAGGAAAACCCCTCGCTGAAGCGAAGGGCGAGATTACCTACAGCGCTGCATTCGTGCGCTGGTACGCCGAAGAAGCTCGCCGTTCCTACGGCGACGTGATTCCGTCAAATCGCGCCGGCCGACGGCTCTTTGCACTCCGTCAGCCCATTGGGGTAGTCGCGGCGATCAGTCCCTGGAACTTTCCGGCCCTGATGATCGCGCGCAAAGTGGCACCCGCGCTGGCTGCCGGCTGTGGCGTGGTGCTCAAACCACCCAGCGAGGCGCCACTATCAGCATTGGCGCTCGCCGAACTCGGACACCGAGCGGGACTTCCCGCGGGGATCTTCAACGTCGTTCACGGGGAGCCCGAAGTTGTCGGCCCGGTATTGACCTCGAGCCCCAGAGTTCGCATGCTGACCTTCACCGGGTCGACCGAGGTCGGCAAACTGCTGATGGCCCAGTGCGCGACGACCGTCAAGCGCCTCGCGCTCGAACTCGGTGGCAACGCTCCCTTCATCGTCTTTGGAGATGCCGACATCGCATCGGCGGTACGCGGCGCGATCGATGCGAAATTCCGCAACGCGGGTCAGACCTGCGTGTGCGCGAACCGACTGATCGTCCACTCGAGCATCCGCGACGAATTCGTCTCGCAGTTTGTGGAGGCGGTGGACAAGCTCAAAGTCGGCGACGGATTCGACCCCGATGCCACCATCGGACCATTGATCGACGAGGCCGCCGTCGCCAAAGTGCAACGCCACCTCGACGACGCCACCCATCAAGGCGCGACCATCGCTCACGGTGGTCGCCGTCACGCGCTGGGGGGCACGTATTTCGAACCCACCGTACTCGTAGGCGTCACGTCCGCCATGGACGTGACGCGTGAGGAGACCTTTGGGCCCGTCGCGCCCGTATTGGATTTCGAGACCGAGGAGGAGGCCCTCGCGCTGGCCAACTCAACGGAGTCCGGACTCGCCGCGTACTTCTTCACCCGCGACGTGGGACGGGTGTTCCGCGTTGGTGAGGCACTGGAGTTTGGAGTGGTCGGCGTCAACACGGGGGCGATCTCCTACGAGGGTGCGCCCTTTGGCGGCGTCAAGCAATCCGGTCTCGGCCGTGAGGGATCACGTCACGGCCTCGACGAATTCACTGAACTCAAGTACCTCTGCGTCGACGGGATCTAGGTCCCGCTCACGACGTCACCGCGATACCGGTATCGACGAGTACTTGGTGGATCTCGGCTAGAGCCTTCGGGTCGGTCAAAGCAAGGCGAGGTCGACGAACGGTGCCCCCCGGCTGTCCAATCATCGCCATGATGGCTTTGAGCTCGCTCTGGTAGGCGCCGTACACTCCGGCCCAACCGCCCGGTAGCCAAAGCTTTGGAAACAACTCCTCGGTTCGACGGGCGTGTTCTTCGCAGAAGGCCAGATCACCGCGCCACAGCGCCTCGAAGAATTGCGCGTCTGGTTCGCCGAAGAGACTCCCGCCTCCGATAAAGCCGTCACCGCCGAACTCTTGAATCTCCTGGAGGCCGCGACTCGTCATGTAGGGGCCGAAGACGCGAGCACGTCCGACGATACGTCGCGACGTCTCGTAGAACTGCTCAGTGTTGGGGGTCGAGTCCTTCACGGCAACGACGTTCTCTATGTCCACGAGCCGATCGGCCAGGTCTGGCGTGATCTCCACATTGGTTCCGTGGGGCCAGTTGTAGACCATGAGGGGACCGTCGATGGACGAGGAGATGTCGTCGTAGTACTGCACGATCTCATCAGGGGTGGGCTTGGAGTAGGGAGGGGCGCTCACTTCGACACCGCTGGCGCCCGCGGCGAGAGCGTGCTGCGCGTAGTGGGCGATCTCCTTCGCGGTGTAGGCGGTGCAGCCAATGACGACGGTCATTCGTCCCGCTACTTGATCGATCGCGGTCTCGGCGACTTGGCGCCGTTCACCTTCTGTCTGGGAGAACCACTCCCCCACCGTGCCGTTGATCAAGACTCCATGGAAGCCACAGCCCACGTAGTATTCGAGCAGCGCGCGCAGCGAGTCGAGGTCCAAACTCTCGTCACCCTCCTTGAAGGGCGTCGGGCAGGACGGCCAGTACCCTTTCCAGTCCACATCACTTCGGTCCACACTGTCTCCTTATTTTGAGGGTCACTGCTTGATGATTCGGTCGGGGGCGAATTCCGGGGGAATCTCCGAGGCGCCGGGCTCGACGAGATGCCGGGCAATTTGACGCGCGACCAGGGGGCCCAGGGTGAACCCCGTTGACGCAACGCACACGAAGTAGCCGGGCATCGAACGAAACTCACCCAAGATGGGATTGAGATCATCGGTGAACGCAATCACACCGGTCCACATGTGTATGACGCGAACGTCCTTGAGAGAAGGCAGCACACTCAGCGCGACCGCGGCGTTACCCGCCGCACTCGACCACCGCACGGAATTGCGTTTCGGGTCGGGCTCGTCCCGAGCGGGCCAACCACCTCCGATGATGAACGTTCCGTTACTCGCCTGCTTCAACGTCAGTCGCCTCCCAATGTGTTGCAGCATCGGGGTGAGCATTCGTTCGCGGGGTTCGGTCACATTGACGTGCAAACCCTCGTGACGCATCGGAAGTCGCAGGCCACTCAACTCTGCGATGACGTCGGCCCACGCTCCCGCGGCGTTCACCACTCGATGGGCTTCGATCACCCCGGCCGAGGTCGTAATTCGAAATCGTGTCGCGCCCTGGGTGGCGAGACTTTCCACGGACGACACGCGTGCGTGCGTCTTGATGCGAGCGCCCGCCTCGATCGCGCGCGCCGCGAACGCCGGAGCGGCCAGTAGCGGATTCGCGTGACCTTCCTTCGCGCAGTACGTCGCGCCGATGATTCGCTCGGAGAGGTAGGGTGCGAAGTCGCGAAGGGCGTCACCGGTGAGCACCTCGGTCTCGAGGCCGGCCTTGCGTTCGATCTTCTGCTTGTCCAGCAGGATCTGCAGTTCGCTCGGGGTTTCGGCGACCATGAGTCCACCAGTGACGTGGACGCCTAGATCGGTGCCCAACTCCTCTTCGAGCTCGGACCACATGGCCGCGGCGGCGGCCTGAAGACGGACGTCATTGAGCAGTCGGCGCTGATCGGCCTCACCATTGGCGCCGGTGAGTTGGTGGATCGCAATCTGGAAATGGAAACTTCCCGCGTTGGTGCCCGAAGCTTCTCGATTGAGTTCTCCGCGTTCGACCAGCGTCACCGCAACGCCCGCTTGGGCCAAGTAGTACGCAATGGCGCATCCAGCGAGGCCGCCGCCGATTATCAACACGTCGGTCTCGGCGGGCAGCGCAGCGTCAAGGTCCTTGGTGGCAGGCAATAGAAGCGGGAGGGTCGCCGGCGAGCGCACGTGAGTACTCACGACGTCTCGCGGGTGAATAGTCCACGATCACGAATCGATTCGTCAGCGAGTGCGCTCAGGGGAACGTGGCGAACGGGAGGGCGCTGGGTCGCTATCTGCACGTTCTCGATCGACATCCCCGTCGATGCGGCAATCATCGACTGAATGTGTCGCATGCAATTTCGCCCCTGACACAGGCCCATCCCGGCGCGCGTGTAGCTCTTGACGGTGTTGAGGTCGGACGTCGCAGAGATCGCCTCGTCGAGACGCTGGCGTGATACTTCCTCACATCGACAGATCACGGTCTCGGCACTGGCCAATTCGAAGATTCCAGCACCGACCGCGAACATCGATTGGAGCGATCGACGAAACGCTTCCTTCTGCGAGAGTTGACGGCGCAGGTTGCGCGCCAAGGACTGCGCGTCGGTCTCCTTCACCGAGCCAAGCTCCATTGCGACGCGCAGAGCGGCGAGGCGCCCCTGGGCCGTGGCGACGAGTGAACCGCGCACCCCCGTACCATCTCCGGCCCCGAAGACGCCGGGTATCGAGGTTTGACCCCACTCGTCAAGGTCGACCACCGCACCACCAAGATCTTCGTCGTAACCGAAACGGCACTCGAGCAGTCGGAAGAGCTCGCTTGAAGGGACGAAACCGTAACCGAGGCAAACGATATCGACCTCGACACGTTCCTCGGTTCCGGCGATCACCCTCCACTGATGGTCCACCGCAGCGTGGACGATGGCCTCGACGCGGTCCTCGCCTTCGGCGCGCACAATGATTCGGCGGTACCGTAAAGGAACTCGCGAGCGCAACAACTGGCCGCGGTAGCGCACGCCGTCCTTCAAGAGTGAGGCGTTTCCCCTCACCGCCTTGAGCATCGCGGCGACGGAACGCAAAGAAGGTGCGGGACCCGCCTCCAGCGCGAGGACCACGTTGACGCCGTAATGACGCAGTTGGGCGGGGAACGCAAGTGCTACCGGCCCGCTGCCGACGAAAGCTATCCGATCACCCACGCTGACGCGCGACGTCTTGAAGAGCGACTGCGCCCCTCCCGCGGTGATGACGCCCGGCAAGGTCCAACCAGGGAACGCGACAGGTCGGTCGTGGGCGCCGGGACAGATGAGGAGTCGCTTCGCGTGGATGGTCGTCATCGAGGCGGCACCGTGGGAATGGACCACTGCCGTGAAGTCCCTGATTGACACCACGCTCGTGTTGAGGAGGAACTGGACGCCGGCCGCACGGGCCTCATTGATCAATTCGACGCCACGCTCGAAGTCACGTCCGAGGGCAGGGGGGGTGTCGATGACGAACCCCGGCCCCGGCTGCTTATGAATCTGACCACCGAGCGTCACCCGCTCATCGACGAGCAGAGTCCTGACGCCGTGTCGCGAGGCGAGAGCGCTGGCCGCGAGGCCCGCAGGACCTCCGCCCACGACGAGAAGGTCGCACTCCAGCTCTTCGGTGATCATCGTTACTCTCTTCGCGGACTCGTTAGTGGCGCCGACCCCTGCCCCGGCAACGCGCGGGTTCCCGGAACAGGGGTCGAACTACAGCGACACCGTTACCGGTGTCGAATCTTTCTACCTATTAGCAAGCAGGCATCATGGGCAAGGTACTCGCCCCTTCAGTCGACTCGTACGCCTTGGCCATCTGACCCGACTTCTGAATTCCACAGATGAACGAGTTCAGGTACTTTACGAAGGACGTGTTGCCCTTCTGGACCGCGTAGGAGCCGTAGGCGATGTTCAGCGGCTTGGAGAAGTTCACTGCCTTCAACACGTTGCCGTTGGCCTTGTTGAACTGACCCAAGATGTAGTCCTCCACGACCGCTCCGTTGGCACGACCAGTCGAGACCTGCAGTAGCGCCGTGGTGTCGTCGGGGAACGTGCTTGAAGTGGCCTTGGGGAAATCACTCTTGACAAGCGACTCGTCCGTCGAGCCCTGCAGCGACGTGATGGTCACGCCGGCCTTATTCCATGCGGCGATCGTCGGCGCAAAGGTTGACTTCTTGCTCGCGGCGAGGACCAGTTCATAGGGCACGTAGGAACGACTGAAGGACACGGCCTTCTGACGAACGGCGGTCGGAGTGAGGCCCACCGACACCAGGTCGAACTTCTTCGCCTGCAACCCCGGAATGAGTCCGGTGAAGGCCAGGTTCACGATATTCAACTTGACCTTCATCTTGGCGGCGAGCAACTTGACCAGTTGGACGTCGTAGCCCGCGGGAGTTCCCGATGCCGTGGTGTACATCTCGGGCTTGAACTGCAGGTCCATTCCTACGGTCAATGTTCCGGGATTAATCAGGTGATACGGGTTGGCCGCTGCCGCAGTCGCGCTTGGACCCGTCGCCAGAAATGCCCCCGCAACGAGGGTACCTGAGCACGCCACAATGGCAGCTCGATACCTCAGTGTGGTGCTTAGCTTCATTTCTTCTCCTTTTGGATGATTGTGCACTTCTTGTCTTTCCTTCGGTACTACACCTTCGACGCCGCAATTGACTCGCGGATGGGGGCGCTTCGCGACGCGATCGATTCAGCGCGACGCCGTTGACGAGACGTCGCGAAGCGAGAGAGCATTCCGGTCGATGGCTTGGCCAGAATCCTCTCGACCAAACGGAACAGAAAGTCGATGAGAAAAGCGGCCACGACGTAGAAGCCTGCGGCCGCTGTGTAGAGAACGAACGGTTGGTACGTTTGCGACTCGATGTTCTGAGTAACTCTCAAGAGTTCGGTCAGACCAACGACGGAGAAGACCGACGTGTCTTTCACCATACCGATAAACATGCTGCCGATATTGGGAATTGCGATGCGGGTCGCTTGGGGCAACGTCACGTGAAGAAAGATCCTCCATCGACTGAGACCCAGCGCCAGTCCCGCCTCACGCTGACCCTTGGGAATCGCCAGGAGTGCGGCTCGGTCGATCTCGGCGATGAAGGCGCCGTAGAGAAAGGTCAAGGCCACCACGCCCGACTGGAAGGGACTCAGATTGATGTTGAGCAGGAGCGACCAGCCGTAGTACACCCACAGGACGCTCACCAACGCGGGAATGCCGCGAAAGACGTTGATGAAGAGAGCGGAAATCCACTTGACCGGACCCTTGGACATGCGACCCAGCGCCAACACGAGGCCGAACACGACCGAGGTCACGAGGGCGACGGCCGAAACTTCGATCGCTACCCACAGGCCACTCAGGAGTTGGCCGTGGTATTGCCAGACCAGGGACCAATCGAAGTTCGCGGCAAGCGTCACAACACCGCTCCGATGAATTCGCGCGTACGCGGATTCGTGCTCGTGTCGAAAATTTCGCGACCACCACATTCGACGATGTTGCCGCCTTCGATGAAGACGTTCAGGTCACCAATCTCACGAGCGAAGTTCAACTCGTGCGTGACGATCACCATCGTCATGCCGGATTCGGCCAACTTGCGCATGGCGGTCAGTACTTCTCCCACGAGCTCGGGGTCCAACGCCGACGTCGGCTCATCGAAGAGCATGACCTTGGGATCGAGACTGAGGGCCCGGGCGATCGCCACTCGTTGCTGTTGGCCGCCTGAGAGTTGGCTCGGATAGTGAGCGGCCCACGGCAGGAGGCCGACGCTCGCTAGTGCTTCGACGGCCCGCTCCTCGGCGGCCTCTCGAGACACACCCTTCGCCCGTCGCAACGCGAAGGTCACGTTGCCCAGGACGGTCAAATGAGGAAAGAGGTTGAACTGCTGAAAGACCATACCGACTTGACGGCGAAGCGCCAAGGGAGAACCGCGCTCCTTCTTCGAGCACTCAGCAGGCCCGTACTCGACACCGAGGACCCGCAGTGATCCTTCGTCCGGTGGCTCCAACAAGTTGATGGAACGCAAGAGCGTCGACTTCCCAGAACCCGATGGACCGAAGATCACCACGTGTTCACCAGCGTGAATCGAAAGGTCGACGCCATGGAGAACCTCGACTGATCCGAACTTCTTCTTGATGCCACGCAACTCGATGACCGCGTTGCCACGCGTGGGAGGGTGCGGCGAGGAATCGTTACTATGCACTGAATTGGTCGTCATAGTTCTTGCGCTTGTCGATCACGACGTGACGCAATGAGCGCCACAATCACGTTCGACGAACTGATCTCCCTCCCCACATTGAAAATTCAGAATAGCCCGATTTCGCCCGTGGTACGGGCAACTGTACGCATAGTGACATCCCGTGTCAATGACAATACGGGAAATTATTGTTAATTTCTGAAGAACTGCGCACTATGCAAACCCGCACTGGAGCCGGAATATCACCGAAGTGCGGTTGCTACGATTCAACGTGCCCCAGCGAAAGAGGACACGACATCGTTACGCGTTGAGCGAACCTCGAGCCTGAGAAGAACTGGCCGAGGGTTCGTTGCCGCCTAGGAGTGTGAGGAAACTCCACTTTGACGATCGATTCGCATGTCGGCCCGCACGGGAGTCATGCACGCGCGTGTGTTGGGAACACCGTCGACCACGACGAGGCAGTCATAACAGACGCCCATCCCGCAAAAGATTCCCCGGGGAGCCCCGTTGACGGTAGTTCGCGTCGACAAGCCTTCTAGGGCGACGAGGACCGCGGCGACTGACTCGCCATCGAAGGCCACCGTCGGTCGTCCGTCCACCACGAGCGACACCTGAGGACCTCGACGAAGACCATCATCTTGAGAAAGTGGGAGGCGACCTCGGCGAAAACGCTTCATGGCTGCATCGTAATACGTGACTCGACCCCACACGTCACCAGTTCACCCGCTCCTTGACGCCGTGATGGAATCCTCCTTCGACAATCGGTGTGTTCTCGTCGCTCGTCGTGACGAGCTCGAATCCTCTGACGGCGAGGCCAAGGACCATGGGACGCCGTGCACTCATTCGGAACACTGTCGATCACGCCGGGCCGAAGTCGATGGCGAACTCGTGGTCGACGCTCGCGACGATGGTTGATGAACAATGCGACGAAACGGCCGACTACTATCAATCTTCACCACGGCGAAATCAACGCCGTCACCGCGAAATCACAGATCCATTGACTTGCGCGAGAGGCGACGCGACCTCCAACCCTGAGGCGTGCGACGTTGTCACGGTCGCCACTATCTGTAGGGTGGACTTGCTCACGGACTCACCCGACTCGTGTCGCCGTCGTCGATCTCCGCGAACATTTTTGCAATTCATTTCGCTCAAGATGCAAGGAGTCACCATGATGGACTTAGCGACGAAGACGATTCTCCTGACGGGAGCCTCGAGTGGCATCGGAGCGGAGACCGCGAAGGTCCTCGGCGAGTCCGGCGCCCACGTCATCGCCCACTACGTCGACGATCTCGATGGGGTCGAGCACGCGACCAGAGATATTCCTGACGACCGCAAACTACTGCTCTCGGCCAATTTCGAAGAGCCCGGCTCCGCGAGACGGCTGTGGCGTGAAGCGCTTTCGTGGCGCGGTGTCGTCGACGTGTTGGTCAACAACGCCGCAATCATGCCCGAGACGGCACTGTCCGGCAGCGACGAGGAGTGGGACCAGGGATGGGCTCGTGCGTTGCAGGTCAATCTCGTCGAGCCGTCGAGTCTGACGAGGGAAGCAGTACTGCACTTCGTCGACACGGGTGGCGGCATCGTCATCTCGCTCTCGAGTTGGGCGGCTCAACGAGGCTCGGCGATCGCCACGTTGTCCGCGTACGCGGCGACCAAGTCTGCGATCAAGGCACTCACTCAAACCATCGCCCGCAACTACGCCAAGGACGGCGTCCTCGCGTACGTGGTCGCACCCGGCATCGTTCGTACGTCCATGTCGCTCATTTCTGCCACCGCACGAGGAGGAGACGACGCCGTGAAGGCGATTTTGCCCTTAGGGGACCTGGTGCCGACGTCGGAAGTCGCCAACATGGTCGCATTCCTCTCGAGCGGTCTCTGCCGGCATCTCACCGGTGCGACCATCGATATGAACGGCGCGGCCTACATTCGTTGATCCGCATCATGCTTTGGCGCCGGGATACTGCACGCCCTTGCTACGCTACAGAGAGTGTCGTAATATCGTACAATTGTGCGAAATGCGTACAAACTAGGAGGGACATCGTGGTTTCGTATCCCGTAACGTCCCTCATTTTCAGAGGAGCAGCGTGACACAGTCTCCAAGGACGATGCGCTAGTCGTGGCTCGTTTTGTTCCACTTCACGAGGCCATTAGGGATCAGGTCCACGATGGCGACGCCGTAGCTCTCGAAGGATTTACCCACTTGATTCCGTTTGCGGCGGGTCACGAGATCATTCGCCAACGACGTCGCGACCTCACGCTGATCCGCATGACGCCCGACATCATTTACGACCAGCTCATCGGCATGGGGTGCGCCAAGAAGCTGGTGTTTTCGTGGGCGGGCAATCCCGGCGCCGGTTCGCTGCACCGATTTCGAGACGCCGTCGAGAACGCGACACCTCACGAACTCGCAATCGAGGAGCACAGTCACGCGGGTATGGCCGCTCGGTACCAGGCGGGCGCGTCGGGATTACCCTTCGGCGTCTTGCGCGGTTACCGCGGAACTGATCTCTACGACGTGACCAAATCCATCAAGGAGATCACGTGCCCCTTCACCGGCGAGATTCTCGCCGCCGTGCCAGCCCTCACACCTGATGTCGGTGTGATCTGCGCCCAACAGGCCGATCGGCGAGGGAACGTCATGATGTGGGGAATCACTGGTGTTCAGAAAGAAGTGGTGCTGGCTTCGAAGCGATCTGTCGTACTCGTTGAGGAGGTCGTCGACGAATTCTCACCGCAGAGGAATGGCGTCGTTCTGCCCGCGTGGGTCATCGACACGATCTCGGTGGTGCCGTCGGGCCCGCACCCTTCCTACTCTCAGGGCTACTCGCAACGCGACAATCCCTTTTACGCGTCGTGGGAGCGCATCAGCCGGGACCGCGAGGTTTTCCTCACCTGGATGAACGAGCACGTGCTGGACACCGTCGACCACGCTGGCTACCTCGCGTCACTCGAGAGTGCGCGTGATGGGAGCGTCTCATGACGACGCGACCACCCGCTATTCAGTGGACGAGCGATGAGATGATGACGGTTGCCGCCGCTCGAGAACTAGCCAATGGTTCGGTCTGTTTCGTGGGAATCGGTCTGCCGAGCACCGCCGCCAACCTGGCGCGGGCCATTCACGCTCCCGACGTAGTCTTGATCTACGAATCCGGGTGCATCGGGGCGAAGCCGGACCATGTTCCTCCGTCCATTGGCGACGGCATCCTCAGCGAGACGGCCGACGCGGTCATCTCAGTTCCGGAGATATTCACCTACTGGCTCCAAGCGGGGCGGATCGACGTGGGATTCTTGGGCGCGGCGCAAGTCGATCGCTGGGGCAATATCAATACCACCGTGATCGGTGACTACGGTCATCCCAAAGTGCGACTACCCGGTGCCGGAGGCGCACCCGAGATAGCGACGTCGTGCAAGAGCGTCATCATCACGCTGCGCCATGGACCACGAGCCCTCGTCGAGAAGCTTGATTTCGTGACCTCCTTGGGGCATGGTGACGGGCAACACTCGCGCCAGCGCTGGGGAATGCCCGGAGCCGGTCCACAAGTCATCATCACCGACCTCGGCGTCCTTCGTCCCGATCATGAGTCCGGGGAGTTCTCTCTCGTCGCAGTACATCCCGGCGTCGATGTGAGCGACGTGGTGAGCGCCACCGGATGGGCGCTGCACGTGGCGCCCACTCTGATCGAAACACCAGCGCCAACAGAACTCGAACTGGCGGCGTTGCGCCAATTCGTGGGTCACGAACACTAAGAACCTACGGGAGGACTCGATGAACGAGGTCTACATTGTCGATGCTGTACGCACCCCCATGGGGCGTATCGGAGGCTCCCTCGCCCACGTGCGCCCCGATGACCTAGCCGCCACGGCACTCTCGGCGCTGATGGCGCGACAGACTCACTCCACGACCACAGACATCTCTGGCGTCGTGCTCGGAAACTCCAATGGCGCCGGCGAGGAGAACCGCAACGTGGCGCGGATGGCGCTGCTTCTCGCGGGATTCCCGACGTCAGTACCGGGAGCGAGCGTCAATCGACTCTGTGGCTCTGGGATGGAAGCCGTCCTCCAGGCGAGCCGTGAAATCGCAGTCGGCGACGGCGACCTGGTCATCGCCGGTGGGGTCGAATCAATGTCGCGGGCACCGTGGGTGGTGGCCAAACCCGATCGTGCCTTTGCACGAGACCACCAGACGATGTTTTCGACGACCCTCGGCTGGCGCATGATCAATCCTGAGATGCGCTCCGAGTGGACGGTGGCCCTCGGAGAAGGGGCAGAAATACTCGCCGACGAGTTCAAGATCTCGCGCGAGGAGCAAGACGTTTTTGCCGTACGCAGCCACCAACGCGCGGCGGCGGCGTGGAAGAGCGGGGCTTTCGAGAACGAATGCATTGCGGTGCCCTCCGCCGACCTGAGCATGGACGAATGTGTTCGCCCCGAATCCAGCATTGAGGCGTTAGCCCGATTACGACCAATCTTTCGTGACAACGGTACGGTGACGGCGGGGAACGCGTCACCGATGAATGACGGGGCCGCCGCGATGCTCTTGATGAGCGAACGCGCGGTGAACGAGCGCGGTGTGACGCCTCTGGCAAGAATCGCCAGTCGCGCTGTCACTGCCGTTGAGCCACAGCGTTACGGCGTGGGGCCCGTCGAAGCGGCGCAGATCGCGCTGGAACGTGCGGGCATTGGCTGGAGCGATCTCGCTGTGGTGGAACTCAATGAGGCGTTCGCCTCGCAGTGCCTCGCGTGTCTCAAATCCTGGCCCGAACTCGACTCGTCCATCGTCAACCCCCTCGGTGGGGCTATTGCGCTGGGACACCCCATTGGCGCCTCGGGAGCACGACTCGTCACCACATTGGCCCACGAACTTCGCCGAGGCGGAGGTGGCTGGGGACTCGCCGCAATGTGCATCGGTGTGGGACAAGGTATTGCGGTGGTCCTCGACGCCCGCTAGTCCCTCCATAAACCTGTGGCGTGGCCGAAATCACCCGCCGATCGATCGGCTGCTTCTCGTGTGCTTCAGCAGAAGCGAGAGAGAGTCAACTCGAACCCGAAGGTGTCGCCTCGAGGTTGAAGACTTCCGGCGACTCTTGTCGGACGTGTTCCAGTGTCATCAAGGCGAGATCGCGCTTCTCGCAATTCTCTACCCACTCTTCTAGAGGCAATCGGCGATGTACCGATTCGGCGACGCGGGCCACCAAGTCCGGCGACCACTCATCGTGCTGACCTCGTTCGGCACCCATGCGAGCGTACGCCGGCCCGAGCTTCTTGGCGTGCGACTCGATGCCGCCACGAGTATTGAGATCCGCTGTCTCGAATGGCCCGATCACCGACCAGCGCCGTCCCAGCCCATCGTGCACGATGCGGTCGATGTCTTCGGGTTCGGCGACACCATCGCGAACAAGACAGTAGGCCTCACGAAGAAGCGCTCCTTGTAGTCGGTTGTAGACGAAGCCTTCGATTTCCTTCTTGACTTCGATGACCGTGAGTCCCGCGGAGGCCATCAGCGTCCCTGTCGCGCTCACGGTCTGAGACGAAGTAAACGGCGCGGGGACCAGTTCGACCACGGGAAGAAGATACGGAGGATTTGCGGGATGCGCGACGATGCATCGTGAACGGCTGTCGAGAGTGGCCGCGAATGCCGAGCACGTGATCGCCGACGAGGAACTCGCGAAGACGGCCTCCGACGGCGCCAAGGATTCCAAGGTCTCGAAGAGTTCTCGCTTGAGTTCCAGCGACTCAGGGGCGCATTCTTGGATGAATCGCGCAGCGCCAACCGCCGTAGCGAGATCTGACTCGAACGTCACCAACCCGAGTACGTGTGTGGGATCCTTCAGGAGTTCAGCCGCGTGAAGTCGCGAAACCACCCCTTCGAACTCGCGGCGCGCGTCGTCGAGTCGCCCAGGATCGAGGTCGTAGACGACGACCCTCTCGCGCGATCGCGCAAATACGGTCGCCCAGCCCACGCCGATGCTGCCGGCACCGATGACCGCGATATGACCCGCGTGCTCTTCTTTCACGTCGCGCCTTTCCGTAGGGTCCATCTAACGAGTGGTCACCGCAGAGTAACGAAGTCCCGTCTCGATGTCGGCCGCCGTCGACATGAGGAGTGGTGCGAATGCCGTCAAGTCCTCAACGGACTTGCGTCCGATATGGGTCGAGAGATTGATCGCTCCGATGACGGCGCCCTGCGCGTCCTTCACGGGGACGGCCAGGGCGATCAGACCTTCTTCGAGTTCCTGATTCACGAAGGCGAATCCTTGTTCGCGCACCTTTTCGAGTTGCGACAAGAACTTCGACTCGTCGACGACGGACCCGGCGCGCATGGGTTTCAACTCATAGTGATCGAGGTAGGAGCGCAATTCGGTCTCCGAGAGGTGCGCCAGCATCGCTCGCCCCAATGAAGTGGCGTACGCCGGACGACGAGCGCCAATGTTGACCGAAATGGTCATCAACGAAGGACCGGCAACCCGCGCAACGTAGACGACGTCCCCGCGATCCAATATCGCAGCCTCGCTGGACTCGCCCGTCACCGCGACGAGCTCTTCGAGCTTGGGCAACGCCACGTCCGGGAACGACAGCGACGAAAGGTACGCGTAGCCCAGTTCGAGGACCTGAGGAGTCAGTTCGAAGCGATTGAATTTCTCGCGAACGTAGCCGAGTTCAGACAACGTCAACAGAAAGCGTCGCACGGTGGCCCTCGTCAATCCGACCAATTGTGCGACTTCGGAAACGGTCATGGAAGGACGTTCCGCGTTGAAAACGCGCATTATTTCGAGGCCCCGCTCCAAGGACTGCACGAAATCACGCGAGCGACCATTGGCCTTCTCGGGTTCCTTCGGGCTGTCCGTCAACACTTCTTCGTCGCTGTGGGGCTGGGTCATGGGGTGCAAACCTCGGGAGCTAGGTCATTGGAGGAACGGGAATTCGTCACCTCGATGGCACGGATACGGTCGCTCAAAACTAGCCCCCCAAAGCGGTCAAAATGTCCATCGAAAACAACATTGGTTGCAACATCCCACGGGGCCGACCGCCTTGCTCGCCCACCTCAGTCTCATTAGTATACGCATAGCGGATAATTGTCCGTATAGCGATCCATCGGGAGGTAGTCACCGTGGTGCAGGTTCGACGTCGGTACGGCACGATGACCGGCCTCGACCATATTGGTCTGGGCGTCTCCCACATGGAAGCGTCTGTCGCATTCTTCGCCGGATTGGGTTTCGAGGATGTCGCATTTGACTATCAAGGGCCTTTACCAGGACTTTCAGCAGTCACCGGTCATGATGTGACTGAGGCCCGGGTCGTCATGGTCCGAAGTTCGAATCCCACCGTGCTGGGTCGTGCGTCGATCAAATTGGTCCAACTCACGAACAGGACTCAGCCACCCCAGCCCGCCGGGTTCGCGTGGGGCGAACTCGGTATTTGCGAGGTCTGTATTCACGTCCACGGCCAAGCTGACTTCTATCGTGACCTGGTTTCACGAGGTCACACCGGCATCATGGAGCCCAATGAGGCGGATCTCCCCCCCTACGAGACGCATTGCGGTCTCTCCTACGTGGTGGACCCGGACGGCGCGAAGATCGAACTGATCGAGTGGTCCACCCTCGAGAGCGGCTGGCCCGTCAGCGATGGTCCCCAGGGCGTGAACCACGTGGCCTTTGGTTGCACCGATTTAGCGACGACCCAAGCCTTTTACCAATCGCTCGGCTTCACCGGGAAGCTGTTCGAATCAGATGGATACTTCGAACCGATGCATCCATGGTTCGCCCCGAGAACTCCCCCGCGTCAGCAGATGATGCTCTTGACCACACCTCACGGCGGAGGACTCGAACCAGTGCAACAGTTCCCTCCTTCGCCCGACATGCGCGGCGAGTGGGGCCACTTCGGTACTTTCGAGTTCGCCATTGGAGCTCGGTCTCTGGAATGCGCCATCGAACATCTCACCCAGCTGGGTATTCGCACGCTCGATGAACCAGCGATCATCGACCTCGGAAACGGTGCGTCATGGCGTTACGTCTATTTTCAGGACCCAGACGATCTCTACGTCTGCGTGAGCGAAGTTCGCGCGTAGACGTGGCGTCCATCACCCACGAGGCCTTCGTCGTTGTGACGATTGAAATTGCCACGAGCGATTGAACAGTCGAATGGCGAACGTATCGAATGCACTCAATGGACACCGCTGATCCGGACGTGACCCTCGATCGACCGCGCAGACCTTTGAGGCTCAGATGGTGACGGGGCTCTTCCAATCACTATCGAACTGTTCCTCTCGCGCCGCACCCGCAGATGCACATATGTTCGCACGGCCATCACGTCATCGGTCGTTTCAGCATGACTTTCGAGTGGGACCACCTACGAGATGACCTGGTCGCCCGGTTCCTTGTGTCGATGCGTGCCATTTCGATTCAGTGAACCTGCTGGCCGAGGCAGTTCGTCCCAGGCCCGATGAGATGAACCTTTCTTCCATGACTCAAATGTCGCAAAGTCGGCGTCGTCCGGCGGGCCTCGCCGCTTCAGCTCTCTCGGCGATCATGTGGGGCTTCGGTGGGATTTTTGCCGTCCTAGCCGCTGCGCAGGGCTTCGTCATAACCTTCTATCGCCTCTGGATCGCCGTGATCATCCTGACCGCAATCGTTTACGCCACCGGTCGACGATTGACGTGGACCAACATGCGAGCGTCGTGGCTCGGCGGAATATTCTTAGCCGGAAACATGGCCATGTTCTTCAGTGCCGTGAAGGACACCAGCATCGTCAACGCCACGGTGATCGGAGCATTCCAGCCGGCGCTGGTTCTACTCGTGGCCCGACGCCTCTTCGGCGAAAGGACGGGACGATGGGATGTCGTGTGGGTACTCCTTGCCATCACCGGGGTCTCGGTCGCGGTCATTGGACAGGGAGCCTCCGGACCACATTCGATGGGCGGTGATCTAATGGCGGTCGTCGCCCTCTTGTGCTGGTCGGCGTATTGGCTGGTGTCGAAACATGCGCGCGCGACTCAAAACGCCATCGAATACACCGCCGGTGTCACGATCATGGCCTCGATCATCATGACACCCGTTGTGCTGTTGTCGGGCCAGTCCTTGACTCAGGTTCGTTCCGGGGATTGGATCTGGATCCTTCTGATGGCGATTGTCCCCGGCGGTGCGCACTTGGTCATGAACTGGGCACACCGCTATGTCGATGCGTCGGTATCCTCGGCAATCGCTTGTCTGAATCCACTCGTCGCAGCCGTCGCCGCCTTCTTGATCTTGAATCAACCCCTCGGTCCCATCCAGATCCTTGGTCTGTTAATCGCGATCGCCGCGATCGCCGTGATCGCAGCGCGCCATCACGAGCCTCATGAAGTCGTCGCGCCGTAATCCAATCGGTTTGAACTTTGGCATTTCTAAGAGAAGGGACGAGCGGGGCCGCGAAATCGAACCACCACATAATGCGTAGATTGTGAAAGAGTCGACGGCCAAGGGGCTCTGGTAACCCAGATTCAAAAGACGTTCCGTGCGAAGAAACACCAACTCGACAGCGGAACCGCGATCATCACGTCGGATGAGTCCGTGGCCTACTTCGACTCGACTAGATCAGTGAAGGTAAAGGGCACGAATGGCGGTATCCCCTTCCCAACGGCATTCATGCCCTGGGGCGACGGCACCCAATTCCTCCCACTCAACAAGGCGCTCTTGTAGGCGCTCGGAAAGCCGCCTGGTGACGAAGTTGAGGTGACGTTGGATGAGAGCATTCCCCCAGGGACCAGCCAAAAGGCGAAATAGCCAAGCGATTCACACATTGCATGGCACCCAAGGGGTCCAGGTTTGAATTTCACGTCACAGGACGGGTGTGACACATCGCGAATGTCACCGCGAAGGCGTACGTCGAGATAATCGCCGATTCAATTTCAAGGTGCCGAAGTCTTGACTTGGCCCGAAGTGATCACCATCGAGCTATACGGCCAAGAAGACTTCACCGCACATGTAGGACGTGTCCTTCCATGATCGAATCACAATCCAAGTTCTTCAGTCCACTGAACCTCTGGGTACGATCCACTCGACGACTTGGCCTGTCACCTCGGCAATGTGGCCGAAGTCAGCGTCGTAGTGAACAACAATTAGCCCTCTCTCCTCGGCCGCGGCGGCGATTAGGAGATCGGGAACCTTTCGGCCACGAAGCCCCCTCTCTGCGAGTAATCGCTGCACTTGTCGTGCGCGCGAGAAGTGCAGAGCAGTGACAGGGACTAGTTCCATTACATCCAGAGCCAACGCCAGCGCGTCCCACTCGTCGACGTTTCGAGCGGAGAATCCGATCTCCAAGTCCGACGTCGCTGCCCGTCCTACCGCTCCTGCCTGGACGAGTGGTTCGAGCAATGCACGAACCGACGGTGACCTCAATCGGGTCAGAACACTCGTGTCTGCGAGATGGCTTAGCGCCACGCGGTTTCGCGATCCAGCAATGAAGCATCGGCCAAGGTCTGGAACGCAAATTGGACGCTTTCTTTTCTCCGCCCCCCTGCCAAGCGAAGTGCTTCATTCACCGTCGCCTTGATGGTCGGTGTTCCGAGTTCCGCTTGTGCCGCTTCTAGCGATGATTCGTCAATATCAATCAATCTCTTACTCATAGAACCAGTATATACGACCTAGTGATCAATATATACTGCTGAAAATACCGGAGCCTTGGGACTTCCAAATTCCTAGGCGAGAAAATGTATAGGCATTCCGAATTGAGTGGAGATTTCAGTTTTCTCAGTCATGGCCCGCTAAGGGTCAGGCGTTCGAATCTCCTTGCTTCCTGGGACAAAATACTCTGATGAGTAGTAGTGCCTCATCATCATTTGGACCTTGACGCGAACCTCCGAGTACTGACATTCCTCAATTCACTTCAAAACTCATGCGCAGACTGGCACAAAAAGAAGATGGTTCGCGCCATCCTGTTTTCTCAGTCCTCGGCCGTGCCCCCTGATGAGGCTTCAGTCGCCGATGATGCCGAGACGTTCTTGCAGGGGGATGCGCCACTCGGACGCGAGGGATTCGTGCTGCGCGAGCCGCTCGATGAGGTCTCGTTCGCTCAAGTGACGATCAGACATGGCCCGGTGCGCATCGTCGACACTCAATCTGGCGGGGTCCCTCCCCGTCACTTCAATGGCACTGCCGACGACGACTTCGCCGGGCTCGACAACGCGCAAGTACCAACCCGTACGTCCGTTGGCGCGCATCCGGCTCTGGATGTCGGCCCGCTCGCGATACAGAGCCAACTTGAAGCACGGCCACCTCGGCTGACATACCTCCATGATCGCCTGACCCCAGCGCCAGCGGTCTCCGATGCACACATCGCCCTCGAGGACCCCCGCCGTCGAGAGGTTCTCACCGAAGGGAGCCGGTCCGAGTATCTCGCCCAGTTCCTCTTGCCACGCGGCGAGATGCTCGCTCGGGTAGCAGTAGACCGCCTTGTCCCTGCCGCCATGCACCGTGAGATCAGCCTGACCATCACCGGCGAGATTGAAGAGTGACAACCACATACGGGTTCCCGTCGGAACCGGGCGTTTGGCGATCGCGCTGTAGACCGCGGCACCCTGGCGATGCCCCAGCAGGCTCGGCACTGCGACATTGACCGATACCACCTCAATCATGTTCGAATGCTACTGGCGCAGCGTGGGCAAAACTCGTACGCTCATCGCCGAGGTTGCGGTGTCGCATCGAAAGACAAGTTGCTCGAGTATCCGCGACCGTCCGATTCGACACGCGGCTGAAGTACCAGCCTGTAACGACGCACGTGTCGTGCTCCCTCGTACTCATTGAATGGTGCGGGTTGATGACATTTTGCGCCATCCACCGACGTCGTCATGTAATTAAACGTGCGACTCGCACCATAACTAGGTGAGACGACGCCACCTCACTGCGAAGTTCGCCGCGGGGCGTGTCGTAGCGCGAATTCTAACGACGAAGGAGAAACCATGAGTGATAGTGACAAGGACCACGCCGAGGACGACGTCCGGCGCAACGAGCGAGTCTCACTGCACGTAGCACCTCGTGTCGCGCCGTGGATCATCGTGCCCGTGGTCGCGGTCGTGGTGGCGGGAGCCATCCTCGTCGGCGTGGCGCTCGGCCACTCGCGCTCGACGCCCCCCGGCACCATTTCGGTGACCGGTTCGGGTACCGTGCAGGGGATCCCCGACACGGTGTCCTTTCAGATCGGCGTGCAGAACGTCGCGGTCTCCGCGGCGCAGGCGCTCTCCACCAATAACACACGCGTCGACTCCCTCGAGCACTCGTTGCTCGGACACGGCGTCACAAAGAAGGACATGCAGACCTCCGGGCTCGACATCTACCAGAACACCAACGCCCAAGGTGCGCTCACTGGCTTCACGGTGGTGAATGACCTCAACGTGACCATGCACGACATCGCGGCTTCGGGCGCAGCGATCGACGCCGCCGTGCACGCCGTCGGCAACGGGATCGAACTCTCGGGTGTCACGTTCTCCATCTCGAACGAGTCCACGTTCCTCGCCGCCGCTCGCGCTAAGGCCATGCAGAACGCGCGCACCGAGGCGTCGCAAGTGGCGCGTGGCGGCGGCACCAGTCTGGGCGCCATCGAGAAGATCACCGATCAGGAGAACGCCACCCCCGTGGTCTATCCCTTCGCCAACTTCCAGGCGTCGGCCCTCGCCAGAGGCGTGCCCCTGAACGCCGGGAGCGAAGCGGTCAACGTCCAGGTCAGCGTGATCTTCGCGCTCAACAACTGATGGTGAGAAGAGACCGTCCCGGGACACAGTGGCCGGAGTGACCGCAACGCTGGCTCGCAACTCCAACTTCCGGTGACCGTGGATATCCCCGGATTCGTCGTAAAACGAGCGATGTGGTGCACGACACCGAGGGAGAGAACCGGTGGCACCGTTCTACGTGATCGTGCTCGACGTCGTGTACCGCACGTGGTGCATATAGCTCACCGTGGCGTCGCGTCTCGCGCGGCGTCGCGGGGGTCACGGACCCAGGTCCGCGACGAAGATCTTCGCGGTGAGAAGTCGGGCGTTGCCGCGGATCCGGCCACTGCACAGCGCCTATATTGAGACGTAGTCGACGGCCGAAAGGCGAAAAACGAAGGGCTTTTGCATTGCAGATCAAGAGGAGGTTCCGTGCGGTGATCCACCAACTCGACAGCGGGACCGCGATCATCACGTGGGATGAGTCCGTGGCGTACTTCGGCTCGACCAAATCAGTGAAGGTGAAGGGCACGATTGACGGCGTCCCCTTCCAAACGGCATTCATGCCCTGGGGCGACGGCACCCAATTCCTCCCACTCAACAAGGCGCTCTTGAAGGCGCTCGGAAAGCAGCCGGGTGACGACGTTGAGGTGACGTTGGATGAGAGCATTCCCCCGGGAGCGAGCCCTCAGTCCAAATAGCCGAGTGAATTACCCGTTGCATGGCATGCAAGGGGTTATGAATTCGATTGCCACTCCTCCGCGAAGAGAAAAGTTGGTTAAACAGGGAATTCGGGGTCTTAGAGCCACTTCTCGATCTCGCCACTTCAGCAACACCTTCAGCCACGATTGGACGTCCGTAATCGGCCTAAAGATGTTCACTTGGCCTCCTCTGTAGTGAAGAAGCAACCCTTCTTGCGACGAGGGAGTCTGGAGCTTCTTGCGTCGCCTTTTCACTATTGTCTTACATCCTTGACCCTTTGGTGGAGGTAACGGGACTATGTTCGAACCCTCTTGCACCCCTGTTTATCAGGTAGAACGTGTCGGCCAAAATTTCCATTCTCGCTTCCCGGCAACCCGAAACTCGTTTGAGCCTGATTACTCGAACCCCGTGAGGGTGACAGGGTCCCGAGTGGGATCGACACCTGAGGCTGTCGTTCGCCATTGAGGTGGCCGCATGGTGACAGCATCCGCAGTTTTTGGCCCCAACTGCATTATCGTCAAGATATTGTGGAACTTTCCGACCTCCTAGCCTCGGCGTGGGCTGCCGTCGAGAAATCTGGAGTCCCAACGGACCAGCGATCGGTTGCCTTCAGGGAGGCGATCGCGATTCTCCGAGAGAATGGCGAGTCGCCGCTCAGTGGCGGGTTAAACGGCGCCCGGAAAGCGGCCGCGGGCAAGAAGGCTGCGGCCCCATCACGAGGTCGGGCGACAACTCCTGCGGCGGGAAATGGGTCGGAAATCAAAGTCCCATCGGAATCCGATTTTTTTACCAGGCTTGCTGAGGAGTCTGGCGTCTCAGAAGACGACCTTCGGGACGTTCTGCAGCTCACATCGACCGGCGATGTGCACGTCACGCCCGCTACACGGAAGCTTGGGGACAGCAAGCAAAAGCAGACGCAAACGATTGCTGCGTTGGTCGCTGGAGCGAGAGCGTACGGTCTCTTAGAGTCTCCAATCGACGGCAAGAAGGTGCGAACGGAGGTTCAGAGGAAGAACTGTTATGACAGGCCGAATTACTCCTCAAAACACCTCGCAGGACTCAAGGGCCTCAACAAGGGCGGAACAGGTGACACGCTTGTCCTCACCTCGAAGTGGATCGACGATTTCAAGCCAGCCGTGAACCAAGCTCTCGGCCGGTCAGGCGACGGCGACTGAGCATCTAGGTGGACTTGGCCGACGTCAAAGCAGGGCTGCTGCAGGGCGGCATCCCAGAGTCACTTGTGGATCAGCTCCTTGAGACATACGTCGAGCAGAAGCGGCGGTTCCACCTCGGAGACCACAGGCCTCAAGCGGTTGAGGGAGGCAGGTTCTGTGAGGCGGCCTTTCGCATCATCCAGCATGAGTGTGCACTCGCCGTCACGCCCCTTAGTAAGAACCTACCGGGCATCTCCGACTCGACACTGGCACAGTTTGAGAGTGCGACGAACGCTCCCGATTCGGCTCGCTTCCACATCCCTCGTGCGCTGAAGTCCATTTACAACATCCGGAACAAGCGGGACGCCGCGCACCTCGCGGACGGAATCGACCCGAACCTTCAGGACGCGACTCTGATCATGGCGAACATGGACTGGGTGATGGCAGAACTCGTGCGTCTGCATCATGGCGTCCCAGCCAGCGAGGCTCAGCAAATAATCGAGGACCTCGTGACACGTGAGGTGCCAGCTGTGCAGGAAATAGCGGGCCAACCTGTAATTCTGACGGATCTTCAACCACGGGACCAGGCGCTTCTGATGCTCTACAGAGCTGGTGCCAAAGGAGCGACAATCGACAAGCTGTTGGGCTGGCTCCCAACTACTCGTCGAGACCACTTGCGGAATCGGCTCAAGAAACTTCAAGAGAACAAGCTGGTGCACATGCACGCGAACGGAAACGTCTACCTCACGATTCGAGGCATGCGGGAGGTCGAAGACCGGAATCTCGCCCAACCAGTCTGAACGACGGTAGTGATACTTGACCTTCCCAATCGAGTACTCCGAGCGCATTGCAAAGCACGCGGTCTGAAGACGTCAAGCAGCGCACCGATTGTCTTTGGCGAGACCCCAAGAGTGGGTTCGAATAAGGATCATCACGTTTTCGAGGGATTGGAAGTCCGAACTCGCACTTCATCAGGGACGACGTTGTACTCTTGACAACAACGAGTGGAGGTAACGAGAATATGTTTGAACCCCCTTGCCTTCCAGTTCATCAGGCGAGATACTTTGGCATGTCGAACCTCCGAGCGGCCATCGACGCCTAATCCGAGCTTGAACACGGTCTACTCGAACCCCACGCAATTGCGCCTCCGGAGCGAGCATGACCACCCTCTACGTATCCGAATTGTTGGACGTTGTCAATTTTGATCCTCGACACTGCCGAAGACGCTTCGAGGACCCAATCGCATTTTCATTTGTTTAGCCAATTTCCAGGCCGGAGTTACTAGACCCGGGGCAGTCAATTGCTACTGCGGTGTTCGGAATCTTCGCTCATGCAGACTTCGATCAGCCGTTGACGGCAATACTCGCCGTTCTGAAGGCCTAAGTTCAGATTGAACAAAGTGAGGCCAATGGAGTCTGAGTCCAACGAAAACGAGATTTCGATAGCCGTCAATCCAGCACTTAGCACCACCGAAAGTGAAGAGCTCGCAGGCGTCTTTGCCGAGGCAGGCCACCACATCGAAGCTGGCGAAATCAACAGGAAGATTCTCGAGTCTGTACCGCCGTCAGGATTCGAGGTTTGGATATTTACCCCATCACTCAATGCACTTGTAGGTGGGGCAGCCGTCAGCGCTGTAGTGCGGCTCGGCAGGCTGATTCGCGGAACTTTTCGGGCAATGCGGCATCGTGGCGCTCCCGGCGTGATCAGTATGCGTATCCGGAACGAAAAAGTAGTCGCGGTCTTCCACCCGGACCTCCCAGAAATCGCGTACAAGAAATTGCTCACAGAGCCGATACCGCCCCACGGCAAGAGCGCCGAGATCGAATGGGACAGTGAGCGTCAGCAATGGCGCGATCGTCTCGACTAGAAAGCAAGTCTTCTTCAATGCTCCGGGCTCTTGGAAAAGTCAAGAAGAGCTTGCCGCTGTCTCATACACCTGGGACCTAGTCGGCGACGCCCTCCGACTTCCCTTGGAACTCCGGTTTCCGATTTTCGATGAGATCATTGAATGCTTCGCTGAAGGGGGTCTGGAGGCTTTCGGGCCACTTGAGCCCGACATTCTTAGCGAGGTACCAATTCATAGGATGAACTGACGATCCGGATGACTCGATACCTTGAAGTATTGAAATCAGCGAATGACCAAGTTCAGTAGCCGATTCAAGATGCTCCAACTCCCTGATGTCGATCACCATGAGAGGGCCAATCAACGGATGATGAAGGTAGCCCAGCGCATCGAGTTGTGATTGAACATAGCGCGCCATGATCTGATTCCATGGGAAGCCGCAGTACGCCACAATGACGGGAAAATACCGTGGCACCACTACGCGCGACGTTTGGCCGGGAAGGATCCGCCGTTACTAATCATCCAACGAATTGTCGAATCAATTTGCTCGGCTTTCTCAATCTCTTGAATGTCATCATCCAGATCTGTTCGCGAATTCGCCTCGGCTGCCTTTTGCGAGAGTCTCGTCGTTACAACATCGATCGCAATCCAGTGGCTCCCGTAATCGATTACAAGATCGCAACCCTTAGGCGTCGGAGACTCGTTCCAAAGGATCTTGAGTTCTTCTTCCCTCCACACACCCTCTGTCCAAGAGTCTCTAAGGGCGCTTCCATATGCCGAAGTCGATCAAATGCATATTCCTCTGCGGAAAATCCAAGCAAGTTCCCGAAACCTCCCAACAGACTTCGGGCGGTGGAACCGTCCGGTCCCTCCTTCTCTGATAGAGGAATTAACCTAGATTTGATCTCCCAGAAGAATGCTGAGGTACAAATACGCTCAAGCACGAAGGTTGGATTGAGAATCAACAGTGATTGATTCGGCCTGGGTTTAGTGGAGACTTTTCCGCTTCACTTCATCACGCCGCGTTGACCTGATTCTTGTCAGCGTAGTTGGCCTCGAACTCCGATGGGGAGAGGTCGCCGAGTTCGCTGTGGATGCGCTCTTCATTGAACCAGTGGATCCATTTGGAGATGGCCAGTTCCAGGTCATCGAGCCCCTTCCAGTGGCCACCCACCTCGGACAGGACCGCGGGGTTGCGAAACAGTTCAGTCTTGAAGAGTGCGAACATGCACTCGGCGAGGGCATTATCGAACGAATCACCGACTGTGCCAATCGACGGTGTGGCGCCGATCTCTTCGAGTCGGTCGGTGTAGGCAATGACGTATATTGACTTCCGGCGTCTGAGTGGCAGCGCAATTGCTCGATGGAAATGTGACGCCTCGTCCAGGCCGCCATGTTCAGGGCGTCAACCACGAGGTTGGCGGTCATCGAGCGTGACGCCTTCCACCCGACGATCTTGCGACCAAAAGACGTCGGTGACGAAGGCGACGTAGACAATGCCACTCCAGGTGGAGCAGTAGGTGAAATCGGCGACCCACAGCTGGTTGGGTCGGGTGGCGCTGAAGCTGCGACTCACGAGGTCGGGTGCGCGCACTGCACCCTTGTCGGCGTGAGTGGTGAAGCGCTTCTTCGCTCGAGACGCCCCACAATGCCCTGGCATTTCATCAGTCGCTCGACGTGATCTCGACCGATCTCGAGACCCTTGCAGCAGGCAGCCGTGTGGAGTTTGCGACGTCCGTAGACGGAGTAGTTAGCCTGCCAGATCGCTTTGAGTTGCGGGCCGAGATCACGGTCCTTCAGCGATCTCTTCGAGGGCGGACGGGACTTTGCGGCGTAGTAGGTGCTGGGGGCAACCCGCAGTTGTTCGCAGATTGGCTCGACTCCCCCACGTGAGCCCGCCGGTCTCGTTGGACCGGTGGGCGTCGATGTAGGTGACTACTTCTGTGATCGGCGGTCGAGCTCCGCCCCAAAAAAAGCTGATGCCGACTGCAGAATCGCGTTGGCGCGTCTCAACTCTTTGACCTCCTCGGCGCAGCTTCGTGAGTTCATCACGTTCAGCGTCGGTCATGCCGGCGCGAACGCCGAGTTTGATCTCGGACCTCTTACCCAGGTCTCAAAGTGACTCGCTGCCCACGCCGAGTTCACGGGCCACTCGGCTGAACACGCCGTGGTCATTGGGGTCCTCTCGCTGAAGTTCCAGGACCATTTTCACGGCCCGTTCCTTCAACTCATCGGGGTATTGCTTCTGCGATGAACTGTTTGTCATGCTCCATCCTCTTCCAAGAGGAGAAGTCTTTACAATTCCCAGGCTGAATCACAAACAATCGACTCAGGAAGAACGGACCAGATCCGATGAACCGTTGTGTTTCGCCGATCACTGAAGCAAGTGAATTCCGGTACGATCCAGGTTGCGCCTGCGGAATTTCAAAATCGGTGCCAATTCGAATTGCCATCGATCGTTGGGTGTCGCGGACGAGAGCGTCGAGCCATTCACTCATGTCATCCTCGAGTCAGAGGTTCTGCAGGTGCGAACGCTAATCGTGCTCCACTAAGTCGGAGGGTCGCGGAGTTCTTCTGGAAGTTCCCCCAACTGGATCCTGGTACCGATGAATGATTGGGAGATCGGTATGAGCCAGTGTGACTCGGTAAACGTAATGCCGACTTCGCTTTTGAAGCGCGAGTAGAAGCTCAGCTTCGCTGATCTCAAAGGGATCCGTTGGATCGTCAGAGGTTGTCGATTTCACTTCGATGAAGATCAACTGGCCGTCTTCATCCAGACTTTCAATGTCGTAGGGTGCAAACTCATTCTCACGCGAGCGCCACACGACCAGTTCTGGGTCCAGGTCGAGTCTGACCACGCGCCGCTTTCTCTGCCTCGAAAACCGCCTCCTCACCTCGAGCACCAATCTTGCGTCGGAGTCTGTTCAAGGCTTCATGATCGAAAGACCCAGGATGAACCAAGTCCCAGTCGATGGCCGGTATTCTTGTGTGCCCCTTAAACTAAGGTTCAATTCGACAGCCACGTCTTGAATGCTGAGTCGATCAAAGTCGACGGCTGGTAATTCCACTTCCTTGGAAATCTTCGTCTACGGCATCGGAGCTCATCCCGAGTGACTGGAATCTCCAATTCAGCATCGTCCCCCAACTGGGAGATTTGTCTTCTCCAAGGTCCATCACCGCAAACTGGACCTCGCTTGGAGTCAGCAGATCTTCCAACTGACGCTCGTCTTCTGGCTGAACGAGTTCGAGCCTGACCTCATCGACCGATTCCATGGCAATTCGTTTTGCCCCAAGAAACTGTTCACGTCCTGATGGGTCCGCACTGAGAAGAATCGCAAAGGCGTCTCCAAGATTCGGCACATCGAGGAATTGAGCGAGTTGAGGACCGAACGCGTACCAGTGTGGTGCCGACGTGCGCGGATCTGATCTCAAGATGGGCAGTGCCTACGCGACGCCTAATTATCCCTTCCGGCTCGATTCTGATGGCAATGAATGACACCGCGTCGGTGCGCTGCCGTATCTCCCCGTCGAGTTCGTATCTAAGGACAAGGTCCGCATATGGAAATCTCAGTCGCGAAAGTCCTCGAGAATGATACGCTCTGGCGAGATCGCACTTGGAGATCGAAAACTGCGACGAAGGCAGCCGCTTCGCCTCGTTAATCCACTTCTCGATGAGACGTCGGTCGGCCGGGCTGGCGCGGATCGGGCATGACCACCACCTCGCTATCGAGATTTCGCAGATGTGAAGTCGCATGCAGTCGACGAAGTTCCCGATCGGCGTCGAGGATCGAGAATTTACAGGTTCCCATGTTTTAGCCAACAGTGGATTGATCTTTCCCACGACAAATGGGTCATTCGGAGACACATGACGTCCGTTCCATCGAGCCAGAAGCGGTACGGGTCGGTCCAAGCTTCCCCCGTGTTCGATTCGACCATGAGTTGCGAGCTTCTCATCGTCCACTTAGCGGCCAGCTGCACGTCTCGACTCACACCCTGGGTTTCACCTTCATCGGACTGCGCTTCATCGGAGCCGTTGGAATGAACGGTTGAAGCGTACTCGGCTTAGTTCCCGAAGGAGAGCCACAAGATTAGACACTGCTGCGCCTGGCTGCATCGACGACGCCAAGTGCGGCTCATTGCTAGACGCACTTACCCGGCACGTCCAATGAGGGATCAAGAACATCGAGTCGTTCTGCAATTCGCGGTGGCGTGTCGAACGTGATCCGCCAGGCTCGCGTTGGTTCAGCAAGAGTTCTTTCCCACCCCGAATGCAGGCGATCCAGGGCGCACTTCTGAGCATAAAGTCGAAAAGCGAGGCTACATATCGAACTGAAGCCCCACTGTGCCAACCGTGGTTGCACTCAAACTAGCTGTGAGCGCGCCTTCGTAGCGGGACCAATCGGCGCAGATTGCACGCCACATTAGTGCCAATCGTTCAGGATCTCGAGTAGCAACGAGTTGAGGAAACCGGTCGAGTCCGTACGAGCATCGGAGTTGCTGGTTCGTGGTGTGCCCTTGATCGCAATTCCAGCTCTCTCGAACTGACGAATCAACCTGCCAAGCTGTCAATACTCGCCATAGATCCGATGTGGATGACGGCTCAAGTTGTTTAGAGGATAAGTAATCCGTTGATCCGCTCGTCGTTCGTCGATACGCGGGTACGAGCTAACGCCGATCCACTCGTAGAAGTCGCGAGTTGAACGACGCTCATCTGCATCAACAGGAGGAGTTTCATCAGGAACTGGGGGCGGCCGAATGGCCCATAGATGCGCTCCATCCGATCATGCCCGATCCACGGTTCGGAAAAATAGAGAGAGCCAAGTGGGGCCAATACTCGTTCCGTCCCCGCAGCGTCTCTCGCGCGCATCAGTGATTCTGAGATGAGGGAGCGAATTCGCGGGTCTCCGCCGCGCTCGGTCTCGTAGTAACCGCGCAGAGCGAGGAAGGCCGCTTCTCTCATGTCTTGATCGAGGTCAACGTCTTGCAGCATGGGCATGACATAATCCGGTATGAGCAGGCGCCATTCGAACGGTCTGACACCTGCAGATTGAAGGAGCGTTCTGAGTCTCTTTCCGATTTCGGGTAGATCGGAAATCGGAACCTGAAGGCTGGTCGAAAACTTAACTTCTTCACGTTGGCGCGGAAAGAACACTCCCGAATTTGGAGCAACCCAAAGACCACCTAGCGTCCGGACACATGGAATATTGCTAAGGCAATTAGCAAATCTGCGGCCTCCCTCTGCTTCTAGACCACTCCACGAGCAACCCATAGAAGTCCATTGCTTCTAATTCTTCTGGCTCCTTCAGCAACTCCAAAGTCTCCATCGTCGATAACTCTCGGCTTCCCAGCAAGTCGGACAACAGGCGGCGACGGAGAGGGTCAATTTCGACTTCAGGTATCACGACGTTTGGGTTCGCACGAAGTTCAAGATGCCTATGTGCCGACGAAACACTTGGAATGGAGGTGGCCAGAAGTAATGATTCGGTTGGCGCAAGAGTATCGCCGTTAACTGTAGGAATGAATTTTGCAGTGCGGAGAACACTCTTCACTTCCTCCATGATCTGCTCACCGAAGCCACTCGGTAGTCCAGCAGGAGCAAACGCTCCAACCACAGCCGCGTCACCTGTAATTGTTCTGCAAGTAAAACCGCAACTTCGCCAACATGAATCGCGATTGCGCTCGGCGAGCCAGTCGTTGTAAGGAGAAGACTCGGGTGATCGGGAGGCATGCCGGCGTCGAATTCAAGAGCAAAATCGCCTTGAAGAATAATAGGAAGACCAGTAAGTTCCTCCGTTGGAAAATAGACGTGCACCGGTTCGGGCTCAGCATGGACTGGCCGACCGTCATCGTCAAGCCGTACGGCAACTGCAACATGCACTTCCTCGACCAGTCGCCAAGCGTCGCCCAGCGGATCAACCAAGGTACGGTCGAGATCGCGGAGCGCCTGGCCAAATACGAGCCAATGCTCGACAAGGCCTCCAATTTGCAACAACGTTTCCGTGCACTGCCCTGACTCAGAGCGGACCGCCAATGCAGAAAAGTCGTTTTCCGTCCCTATTACCGCCAAGGGAGTCCGTCGCGTCCAAGAAGAAGAAGCCTTGGAAGAATCGTCTCCTGGACCTGTCGAACCATTTCCCTAGTCACTCGCGTGTTGAATGGAAGACGAAGCACCGTGGAGAATCCGCGCGCACCGAAGTTCTTGGAGAGCCCCTTCATCGTTTCCGAGGTCGGATGCCGAAACCGGAAAAGGGAAAGGCGTACACCGGCAGACGCTGAGCAGAATCAAGAGATTCACCTATGACTTCTTCGACGGAAAGGCGTGTTGCAATCTCGTCAAAGCCAAAGGAGACTGCACTCGAGATCACCTGAGGGTTGTTACTGATCTCACCAACGGACTTGAAGCCAAGCCCCTTGTAGCCAATCGTTTTCCGCGGATCTTTGGATGAACGGCCCAACCCACAGATGGCGCGAATGCTCTCGTCCGAAACCATTCCCTTGATCAGCAACGATGAGGGCGTCATCCGTAACAAGGAAACATACGCTTCCTCCACCTTTATCTGCGCTCGCGTCATTGGCGTTCTGTAAAAGCTCAAACGGGTAACGGGCGCTGTACTGCTTGTCGCACAAGCTCCTGCGCACGCCCGCGCTCGTCCAGCGCCTTGAGGATTTGGTCGCGCAAGCCAGTTGCGACATCGTTTGCGATCGAACGCAGCTCATCGCTTCTGAGCTGTTCAACAAGTTCAATCAGCCCATTCGAGCCCGTAAGGATATTGCCGCGTCCGATAGCGTCCGAAGCAATCACCACTCCTCCTCTCGAGTACCAAGTCATTTCCGGCGCCCTCAATTTCTCGTTATCAATCGGCGCGAGATCTCACTCTGGGGTCTGGAAAGTTCCCTGGACAGCCATCCACGTCACGAGGCGAACCTCATGTTCTTCGATGTCGGGCAGGGGCTCGCGAGGTGGCGGCGCAGTGATACCGGCCTCATCAAGCACTTCAGTGACCAGGCCGATGCGCTCCTCATCGGTACGTCCTTGATTCAGAGCGCCGCGCACCTGCCGTGATACCTTGGCCGACGGCACGCTCCGCAGTCGGTTCGAAGTTCGATCTGTGCATCCGGCCCGAGGTAGCGCCCTCGCTGCAACACCAGGGTGTAGGCATCTCGGAATGAAAGTGGGAGATCGGGCTGGAAGGCGTTCGGATCGGTCAGCTCCTTCCAAGTGGTGTAGACACTGTCGCGGGCGACTTCCCAGGCATCGAAAGCCCGGTCGTAAACCTCGTCGGGAAGCCACCGATCGGCGACGGCTCCTGGGGGTCGGCGACGCGCAGGGAAATGAGGGTGTCGGACGAGACGATCGGTGTGCCCGTCTTCCGTGCGGCGGATCGTCCAATCTTCCTTGGTGGGCACGTAGCGGAACCAGGGCTTTGCACTGTCGCCGATCTTGACGCAGAAGACGTAGCCGTTTCCACGGACGACGGGGTTCACGAAGCCGCTGCCCGACCCATAAGGGAGGCTCATGACGTCCGCTTTGAGTACGGGTTCCATGTTGAACGCACCGAAGAGGCGTCGGCGGTATTCCTCACCCGATAGCGACGCGCTGGATCCTCCGGTATCGAGCAGCTTCTCGAATTCGTTGACGACCTGGTCGTCCGCGAGATTGACCTCATGGCCCGGCCCGCGGCCAGGGAGCACCTCACCGGCCCCGACGGCGGCGTCGGCCAGCGCAAGCTTCTTCTCGAGCCGTGCTTCGAGCTCAAGTAGGGCGTCGAGCCGCTCGGCGGGAAAGAACAGGCCGAGGTGGACGTAGTCGTGCTTCGAGCCAATGCGGTCGATGCGGCCGTGGCGCTGGACGATGCGCATGGGATTCCACGGCAGGTCGTAGTTGATCATCTGTCCTGCCTGCTGCAGGTTGACCCCCTCGGAGAGCACATCGGTGGTGAACAGGATGTCGAATTCGTCCTTGGCTGTCGGCTCGCCCGCGGCGTTGCGCGGACCTGCGGTTTGCGGCGCAAAGCCGGCGATGGTCGATGCGCGTCCGCCTTGGTCAACGCCGCCGCTCGCGCCGCGCTCGTGTACCTTCGCGTAGGCGCCCATGATCGGTGGAGCGACCCGGCCCTGGTAGTCCGCGAGGGGCGATCCAGCCGGAGCGTCCTCGATAGCTGCAACAACCGCCTCGTGGATCGGAATGATCGTGTCAGTGAAGGCGGAGAACACAATCACTTTGCGACGGTCGGCGTGCGAAAGACCGCGCGGGTCGATTCGCCGCGCATCCTGCGGCGATCTCGGTCAGCTCCTCGATCAGCTTCTCGACCTTGGGCTCGATGCCGTCAACCACTACCTCGGCGAGGTCGCGCAGCTCGCACAGCAGCGCGATGTCCGATTCGACGTCGGCCTGCAGTTCGGCGAGGTGGTAGCCGTCGACTGACTCGATCTGGTCGTCGGCGTCGAACTCGGCGACGAATTCATCGAGGTCGTCAGAGTCAGACGAGACCCACTCACTGAGCGCCTCGCCTTTGAGGACGTATCCCCGCCCGAGCGCGTCGAGGAAAGCCTCATGCGAGGTGATCATCTTCTCCAGAGACGAGTGGAGCGCGTGCGGGCTGGATTCCAAGCGCTTGAGCAGCCCCGAGCGCAACAGTCCGGCGTTGGTGATCTGGTACTGCCGCAAGTCGTGGTCGACCGTGTACATGCTGGATAGGTAGCGAGCGAGCATGAGCCGCTTCGGGTCGCGGCTGCGCTCCTCCCACGCTCGCGGCGTATGCGGGTCGGTCGGGTCATCGAGCGCGTATACCATCGCGTCGATCAGCGCAAGCCCATCGGCGTCAAGGTCGTATTCGATTCGACGCACCTTCGGCTGCGGGAACTTGATCGTGGTGGGCTTGCCGTCGGGGCCGATGATCAGCTCGTTGGCGTAGTGCTCCTTCACGAATTTCCGGGTACGTCGAACAGCGACTTGGTCCATCAGGTCGAAGAGGTGCTCGGGTGTGAGATTCGCCGGGTCGATCGCCTGCGCCTGCTTGATGTATTCGCGGATGCTTGGGATTCCGAGCGAGCGTAAAGCGAGCGTCGTCGCGGATGAAGTACTTGATCAGCGTTTCGAGATCGGTCAGCGAGTTGTTCACTGGTGTCGCGGTCAGCAGCACGACCTTCTTCGGGTTGCCGGCCGTGATCACACGGTCGACGGCTCCGGAGCGCTGCGCGCCTGAGTTTCGCAGGTTGTGGGCCTCGTCGATGACGACGAGCGAGTAGTCCTCGATCTCCTGCAAGAAGTTGTGGATCGGCCCCTTGTCGGGATCGAGCCGGTTGCGGACCTCCTCGTAGGAGTAGACCTTCACCCATCGGCTGAAGTCGTGGGTCACCAGGAAGGGCTCCCACATCGAGGTCTTCAGCGCGGCAGGTGCCACGATGAGCACGCGCTGCCGGTTGATGTTCGCGGTCCGGTAGATCACCTCGCCGGCAAGGAACGTCTTGCCGAGGCCGACTTCGTCGGCGACGAGCACCCCGCCGTGCTCGTCGAGCAGGCGTTCCATCCGGGCTACCCCGTCGGCTTGGAACCGCGTGAGGTTCAGACCCGTGCGGACGTTGGGGTTCTCGTCCGCGTCAAGGTGCTCACCGTAGAGCTCCCAGAGCATGCGCAGGTAGATCGACCATGGCGTGTGCGGCTCCCACAGGCGGCCGTACAGCTCCGCCAGGTCGTATGGATCGCTCAGGCTCCAGAAGTATTCGAACCATTCGCGGACCTTGCCGGCCGAGCTGGTTCCGCCGCCGGTGCCGAGGTTGAGCTCGGCGTTGTGCGCGAGGCCGGCATAGGTCATGTTTGACGAGCCGGCGATCGCGGCCTGCGCGGCGCCGTCCTCGACGAGGTAGGCCTTGCCGTGAAGGAAGCCACCCGCAGTAGCGGCGAACTTCAACCTTCGCGCTGCCCGTCGGGTCGGCAGCGCGTAGCCACTCGACCATCCGCTTCGCGTCGCTCGTCGGCACGCGCGCGAAACCCATGGTGTCCCGCTCGGCTTCGAGCCACGCCTGGTGGTGCTGGATCGCGGCGTCACGGCGCGCGTCCTGGTCGGAGTCACCCGACGCGATCGCACGCACCGACTCTGCTCGGGCTCCGCTCCCAGCAGCAGGCGCACCCGGGCGCCGTCTCCAGCTCGTCGGCCAGCAGGGCGAACCCAGCCGGGTTGATGTACGCCGTAGCGATCGCGATCGGCGGCGGCGTCACCTTGTTCTCACGCAGAAGCCGGAAGAGCTCGTTGACCTTGTCGGCAACAGTCGTCGCCGCCTCACTCGGCGCATGGTTGGTCGCGAAGTCGGGAAGCTGGGTCATGCCTTGCCCTTCCACTCGCGGTAGTGCTTCAGCACGGCGTCGAGGCGAGACTCGTACTCCCAGCCGCGGTGGAAAGTCGCGAAGACGTGCTCGACCTGGTCTTCGGTCAGGCCGTAGAGCAGGCTGACGAGCGCGTCGAGTTCTGCGATCAGATCGTCCTTCTCGCGCCGGGGCTGTCACCGAGCCGACGGGCACGCCAACTTCGGTCGCCCAATCGGCATAGCGGTCGTCGACGGCCGCAAGGCGACCGGCAGATCTCGACAACCCGCTTGGCCAAGTGGCGCGTCCTGGTCGTAGATCTCGGGACGGGAAGCGGGTTGAGCAGTTCAAAAGTCAGGTGCACACTCGACCCATCGACGAGACGCCCAGTCGAACGGGATACTGCACATCACCCCGAGTAGGAAGGCCTCCGCCCTCGGCTGTCACCCTCTCGCCGGACGAGAACGGCGACTGGTGGACGGCCGCGGTGCCAGGTGGAATCAGACACGCGATCGCTGTTCGCGTGTCCGTCGCCGAGCGAATGTCACGAAAGGCGATGCGTGCAGAGTCCAGCGGGAGGGCGGCACTCAGGCGAACTTCATCCCGTAGTAGGCAGACCGGGAATTACGAACTGCGCCGTCGAGCTTCTTGTCTAGATGGGGGCGTAAGAACCTCGGGCCTTGCATACGCGTAGGGAGCTCCTGCGTCTGGATCCCAGAGATTGAACGATCGCCCCGGTAAAGACGGGGATCCGACCACGGGTCTGCATCGATGTCGAATTCCAGCACGGACTTGTCGCCGGTCGCGTGAAGCTCCCTCAACGGGCCGGAACTCCCAACCTGACTTCGCCGCATCGAAGCGCGGCGACTTCTTCATCTGACGGAAGATCTCGGCGGAGATCAGGTCCGGGATCAGCGGGAACGCAGCAGTGTTTGACCACGTGATGAACTCCTCGGCTGATACCTCTGCAAGATTCGCTGCCCGGATAGTGAACTCCTTCTCGGATGCAAACGGGCCCGACCAGCGGACACACGTGATCCCCACCCTTGCCAACGACAGTGAGCCCGATTGTGTACCGCGGCTCCATGTCGAAGGCCCAGCGCGCCGCATTCTCTAAGAAGCACACATCGGAGAAGGAGCCATCGCGATGATTGTTCGCCGCCACGCGGCAAGACCGGATCCGGACAATGCACTGCGGGGCAGGACCATGCCGAATCGACCACCATTGCGCAATAGTTGCCAGTTGCGCCACGCGAAAGCTTGATAGAGGTCAGTGTCGCCTGAACCTAGGTCGGAATAGGGTCCCGACTTGATCACCGCATTCAGCGCAAGGACCTGCTCCTGCTCAACTTCGAACGCGCGCTTCTAGATCTGGGCGGACTCCCGGAAGTGACTCAATGCCGCGTTCTTCTCCTTCTGTGGCATGGAACGCAACCCGGGCATTCGCAGTCCCCACCACTGGTCCGTCTCAATCTATGACCTTCTCCCAGGGCGGGTTACCTAATAGGACATCGAAACCAGGATCACTTCGGATGAAGACCTCCGGGAACAGAAACGGCATATGCGCCGGCTGCAATCGTTTCGACGTCTCCGACACCATTGGGAGATCCAGAACACTCTTCAGCGACTCTCTCGTCCATGATCTCGCCCGGATGAACCACACCGATACGCACGGCAACCGCAGCATCGAAGATTTGGCGGGCGGTATCTGCAGCCTCGCGCGCTTGGGCGAGCAGGCGGGATCCTTCCTCTACCTCCGCCTTGTTCGCTTCCGAAGCATTTGCGACGTCCACCAAGAGTGTCTTTGCAGAGGCAAGATTGTCGATGATCACACGATCAAAGAACGTGGCCATTCCCTTCACGCGGCCAGGCACGAGAGCGTCAAGTGCCTCGTCAACGGTGCCAATTCCCGTCAAGCTATTCGCGTGCACCAACCCGTGATCGAGATTGCTCATCGGAAGGCCCGGGACGAAGGTGTGAATCCAGAGGGCAAGGCGTGCGAGCTCGACAGCCATCGGATTGATATCGAGTCCGTAAACGCATCGGCGGGCGATCTGTCGTCGTAGGAGGCCCACCTCGTCAACCTCACTCTTGGCCACGTCATCGGTGCCGAGCGCCTCTTTGGCCACTGCCGCGAGACGCAACAATTCTTCGGTGACGCCTGGAACCTCATGCTCGGTGAGGAAAGTGCGCATCAAGGCTTCGATTTTGTCAACCGCTGCAACCAAGAAGTGACCAGAACCCATTGCGAGGTCAGCGACCGGAAGTCAAAGAAGTCACGCGCGGCGGTCGCTGCGTCTCCCTTGGCCAGGAGATCGCGATTCCCTCGAGATGGTCTCTAGCGCCGGGACGATCGAGCGCTCGATCAAGTGGTCGACGACAACCTTGGGCGTGAAGTATGAGCCGGTCGCCTTTCGCTCACCGGATGCGGTATGGAAGTACACAGCGCCTGCCGCGGCCCAGATCTGGTCGTCTTTGTCGGCTGGAACCCACGCACCCTGGAGTCGAGAGTCAGGTCCTCTTCAGCCAGCGACAGAGAACTCTCCAAAAGCCCCTCATAGATCGTGCCGAACTCGCGCACACTCAGTGACCGAAAGTCAACCGGGCCCAAAACGCCATCGTCGCTGACATCAATGAGCAGGCTCTTCAGTGCGGGTCCGAGCACGCTGTCTGGCAGCGCAATCCTCGTGATCAAGGCGCCTTCGGGCGACCTTCGGGATCGATGGTAAAGAGACCACCGTTGTAAGACGGAATCTGCCACTGCGGATTCCCTTGGTCGATCGCGTTCCAGACCTGCACAAGATCAAGCCAGATTGTCGAGGCATCTCCGAACTCGTCGGTGTTGGAGTCCAGTAGACGGCGAGCATTCGTTTTAAGGCTGTTCGCGTCGAAGCCCTCATTGCGACCCGACGGCAACAGGCCGCGGTCCTCCGCGTACGCCTGAAAGAGAAGGCGAAAGAGGATCCGCAACGTCACCCGATAGGCAATCGACAGCCCATCCGCATCCAATTTCAGCTCGCGCTCTGCGCAACGAGCCGCTGCGCAACCTCCACCGCCAAGGGTGGAACGATCTTGTCGTAGATCCGCTCGCGAAGACGCGTGCCAAGTTCGCTGGCGTACCTGGCGCTGTCACGAAGAAGCTCCTCAGCAGAACCTGACGGGGCTAATGCCGCCGCGGAGAATATTAGTGGCAGCAGTGCCGCATACGCCGCGTCGATCGTAGCGAGGTCAATCTCAAAGAAAGTCTCGGCCTGCCCCTTTGAACCGACGCCAACTCCGTCTCGTCCCGGATAGAGGCGAATCTGGTCTTTTCGCAGGACCACCAGCCAAGGAACCTCTTGGCGCGATGCGACCGCTAGGCCGAATGCGACGGGTGAGAGCTGAAACCGCTGGGTCTTTGAGTCGAAGTGCTCGGAGTCGTCAAGCAGCACGGCGATCGCCCGAGGTGGTCGTTCGTCAATCGAGAGAAGCAACGTTCCATTGGGTCCGGCATGGGTTCGAAATCCCAAGGCCTCAATGAGCCGCTTCTTGCGAAGTCCTAGGAGCGAATGTGCCGCATCGCCCAGGGCATCCCAGTCTGTCCGCTTAGGAACGTTCTCCTTGATATGGTGCGTTGCGAAGAGGCCACTATTAGTAAATCCCGACACACCGGTCGAGTCGTTAGCCTTGCGGAAACCGGCGAACCGTTCAGTAGCCGCGAGAACGTCCGGCTCGCTCAAGACTGACTGCAACTGACGTTGCGCCTGTTCAACCGGAAGTTCGATGACTGGGGCCTGCGGATCGGGGCCAAAGAGGTATGCCCTGTCTTCGTGCACGACGGCGACCACGAGCTGTACTTGCGTCTTCCCTTTGCGTTCGGCAAAGAGATCCCGCATTACCTGCCTCGAAGGGGTGATCGTCGCATTGGCCAGTGCGACCTGGAATCCGCCAAGACCGAAAGGATCCGGCCCAAAGAAGACCCGCTGTGTCGTTAAGGTGGGAGGGGCGTGCGGATCTACCCAAGTCACATTTCGGTCACCTGTTAGATTCACTCCCCCCCTTCGATCAGAGCACGACTTACCCGCCCAGGTCGTCTGGCCAGATCTAAGTAGTCATGCAAGTCCGCAAATCCAGTTCGATACCGCTCGATGCATGGTGATGAACATTCTCAATTGTAGAAGAGAGCACTGACATGCGACCGACTCGGGCACAAGTTGCAGAGCACGATAAAGCATGCTGGGATTCTTGGAGCGTTGTGAGGACCAGCGGCGGACTCGGTTTGTGTAATGCCCTAGCTGAATGTATCAGCACATTAGTGTTGCCTAGGAAGACCCTTTCATGACAACATAAGCTGCGAATAATGCGCTACTGGTGGGTGAGCCACAATCAAACCTTCGACCACGAGGTATTCGGCGGCTTCCTTTGGGCGCCCCTTACGAAGGCGAACGGTCAACGCAACTACTTTTACGACACGATGGAACTGGCCCAACAGGGTGACGTCGTCTTTTCCTTCGCTCGATCCCACGTGCAAGCAGTTGGCGTTGTCAAGCGACGAGCGACGGTGACGCCGAAGCCTGAGTTTGAGGGTGCAGGTGCGAACTGGAACGATACGGGCTGGTTTCTCGAAGTTGAGTTTGAGCTTCTAAGAGAACCGTTTCGACCCCGTGACTTCAAGGACCAGATCCTCCCCTTGCTGCCGACAAAAGTATTCTCCGCTCAACTCGGTGACCGCGGATGGGCTTCAGG
The DNA here is from genome assembly GCA_963734655.1 of uncultured Acidimicrobiaceae bacterium. GTDB lineage: Bacteria > Actinomycetota > Acidimicrobiia > Acidimicrobiales > RAAP-2 > RAAP-2. Next base: position 762,000 of record CAVTHY010000003.1, read on the forward strand.
GCGTTTACTTGGCTGAGGTTTCCCAAGAGTTGGCCGATCTCCTTATGCTGCTCTCACACCGCGACCTCACCGGACTCATTCGCGATCTCGAGGATCCCCGCGACGACGAAGATGACGAAGATATTCAGCTCGAAATCCAGTCCAAACAGCTGGAAGGTGACTTAGAGAAGATCCAACTAATCAAAGCCCGACGAGGCCAAGGCTTATTCAAGGCGAATGTGCGACTCTACGAAACTGAGTGTCGCGTGACGCACGTTCGCTCCATCAAGCACTTGCGAGCCAGTCACATCAAGCCTTGGAAGGATTCGGACGATCATGAGAAGATCGATGGGGCCAACGGTCTCCTGTTGGCCCCTCATGTCGACCATCTTTTCGATAGAGGCTTAATCTCCTTTTCGGGTGAAGGAAACTCCTCGTGTCACCAAAGCTCGACGTCAGCGTGCTTGAGAAGTGGGCCATTGCACTACCTCTAACTGTGGGTGAATTCAAACCTAGGCAGCGCGAGTTTCTCGAATACCACCAGGACGTTGTTCTCCAGTGATCTCGTCGCGTGTCACGCTGTCGACCACCAAGCCCAAGTGACAAGCCTCACGAAGACGCTTGCCAACCCTTTACACGGCGCAGTGGAAAGCAAATAGTTTTCAATTCGATGCAAGGCGTCATAATTGGCAATTGATGACCATTGAGCCGAGAGCATGTAGTCATCTCGTCAGCCAGAATCTCAACCGGGCAACCTTCGGTGATGGCAACTGATTGTCGTATTAGGTCGTCGCCCGAGTCTTCTACTGCAGAGTTCAGAGAACCATCAACAACGTGAAACAGGTCACCCGTGATCCTCTTCGACCCATTGACGACCATCACCTCACAAGCAATTTTTGCACGAACCAACAACACCCTTTTTCTCTAGATAGAAGTTGGTGCTACGGGCCGGGAATATAAGAACGACTCCATAAATCCATATTTCAGGAGAAAGCGAAGAATGGGTCGACGATGTAAAGCACGGCCGTTGTCTTGTCGTAATCGAGTACTGGTTCGCCCGCGTCGTCTGACTTCGCAATTTTTGTCATTTGTTCAAGGACTCGACTGACGTCTGCACGACGTGGCGGCACACTTCCAGGAGCCAACACATTTTTCAGATTTCGTCGAATGTCTTCGTAAGTCGCCATCCGGCTCGTGGGACCGCCCGTAATCGACGACAATATGAGGCCATAAATATCAACCTCTACGTTGTCAATGCGGCGCCACTTCTTCCGCTCCTTGCGTGAATTCGGTCCGCGTGCAAGGCGGTTATACATATCTTTCGATGCCGATCGCGCACTTGCGCGGTAAACTCAGGGAAGTTGATAGGTTCGAAAATAAATTCAGTGTCGCGTACGTAGTCCAAACCTTGTTGCCTACACATGGCGAGGCAGAACTCCTGCATCAAGTGAGGACTTCCGTAGGAGTTCATTGAAAATGAATTGGCAAGTCCATGGTTGTCAGTTGCTACGAGTGCGCGAAATCCTTCGTCAGCGATAGCCTTGAGCTCACCAAATGTCCACTCCGGGACTTCAATCTGGATTAGTCGGCCAGTCATCTCACGTTCGACTCGAATGGGATCGAATGACCGGTGAGGAACAGAAATGAATACCGCACGAAGACCATTGAAAATTGGAGCCTTGAGGGACCTCACAATCTCAATCTGTACCTCGGCAGCAATGTAGTGAAAGTCGTCAATTACAAGAGGTCGATCTTGCGACACAAGCAAGTCAAGGCAGGCATCCTTGTTTGACCGGATCAAAGTCTTCTCAACTGCGCGGGAGGACTCGTGGTCTGACGACGATTGTCGCTCACCCGTGACACCAACGTTAAACGCCCCCGCGATCCGCCAAGTGTTCTGGTCTGCGCAGTTCCAGACGAGGATTCGTCAGACAAAGTTGAGCTTGTGTTGGAGCTCTCAAGGCTGCGGAAAGCGTGACCAAAAGGAATCAATGTCGTAAATTGGCCCCCCTTCGATCCAAATTGGGTCCGGAAGAACCTCCCGTAACAGAACGGTTTTGCCAGATTTGTGGCCCAGATAGAGAGATGATCTTGTGACCATCTTCAATCGCGGTTGTCACCATCCGCTCCAAGCCCAACTGATTCGCGAGTCTGATAAGTGATTGTTGGCATTCCAGCGGGCACGAAAATCTTGCCTATTGGAGTTCCGGAATCAGTTGTGTCATAGTCGGCGCCTCGCTCAAGTGGAGCCCGCGAAAGTGATCGGGTGCGTCCTTTGCTATCACCAGGGATTCGCAAACTATACGCTGCACCGAATATCAGCGAATGGTGGTCTTTACCAAAATAGTGTCTATGGACGTTCGTGGAGAAACGGATTCCGCACACCCACTATCAGATTTTGACCCTTTGCTCGGCGCGAAAAGGGTCTCGTGGTGGTTTTGCACCGAATTGAGTTGGACGAACTTCAGTTGGTCAGTCGTTCTCCATCTCCATTGCAGCCGCGACATCGACCATTCGCGCTCAATCTCATGTCGAGTACAGAATGCTTGAAACACGCCCAATTTAGACATCGTCGACAAAATGAAATCCTGCTCATAGATTGTTCCTCGACTAAGTCCACTTCACATTATCGACGTCACTTCATACATTCCCCGGTTCTCCCGCGCACATTGGCTAGATTTCAGCTCAGCGTTACCTGTTCCTCAAAACCTAAGAGTCGGGGGTTCGTTGTGACATTAAGTGTTCAAACTATGGACAACAAACGCGCTGGCGCACGCGCCTTCGGGATCATCTTTCAATTGCTCTCGCTTGCCGTCATTCTGGGGACAATCGTTACAGCAAACGTCGTCGCCCGCTCTGGAGCATCGGTGGGCACAAATGGGAACCACGATCCAATTGTGTGGACGATCGTCGCGAGTGGACTTTTCGCAGCGTGTGTGCTCGCTGGCTTTGGCTATGTCTTAGGGATGCTGTGCGCAATCTACGACCGTCAGACTCTGGGTAGGACGGTAATCCCCTCTGCCACCGGTGTGAAGCATCAATACACTCCCCCGCAGTCCTCCACCAACGTCAAAAATTCCTCACTTGGTCTGGAATTCAAAGAGAGCCCCCCTCAGAATTCTTAACTCGCGAGCGACAGTGGAAAAAGCAGTCCGATGCTCAGTCAGCAAAGACAGGTTCGATTTTCACTCCAACACAGAACCAACCGGATCCGCACTTACAAGAGAGAAACTGACTTGATAAGCGCGCACAGAGAGTCCGGGAACCGCCGAAGCGGCGTATCGCAATTTGTCATCGAACTCGCCGGCAATGACAATTCCAGTTACCTTTTGTCCAGGCTTCGCAAGGTGTTGGCGCACCCACCCGATGTACCTCGCAGCCTGTCCCACAACTTGATCCGAAGACTTGCCACGTTTTAACTCGATCACCACCAGTTCATCGGAATCTAGGTCTCGTGCAAGTAGATCGAGACGGCCAACAGAGGTATCAGCTGATGTCCCGATTGGCCGGATCCGTTGTCCCAGATTTCAAGTCGCCTTCCCCAGTCAATCAATTCCCAGTTCGTAACAATGAATTCTTCCAGGTACATCTCCAAGGCGAATTCCATTGCCAATGCGGCAGATTCTGAGGCGATGGTTTCGTCCACCAAATCAAAGACTTCATTGTCCTCGACTGCATCCTGGGATTCGCTGGATCTTCCATGGAGGTCAGAATCAAAGCGAATCAAGCTCCCTTTTCCAACTTGAAAGAAAATCGGTTCACGCTTCGCAAGACTCGGGTAGTGGCGTCTCGTCGGATTATTCGAAGTCAATCCAATGATGTGAGCTCGAATTGTCGTTACTTGAACACGGGGATAGTTGGCTTGAAACCAAGAGATGACGTCGCCAGACGACGTAGGTTCGTCCAGCGCCGTTGACGCATCACGCATGAGTTCGGCCACCGATTTGTCATAAAGCATCGAATTCGTTCTATCAGACAAATTGGATGAGGCGCGAAAGTTGGCCGCGCTACCGAAAGGATGAAACCAAGAGATGCATAGCGGCAGAAATCTGAAAGTGTAAAGCCGTCAATCTCAACATCTAACTGCCCTCAGACTTCTCAAACCGTCTTCGCCTTAAGAAGTGATGAATACCAACACACCTTCACCCCGTCTAGATTCGCTTGTGGCAGTGTATTCCTCTTACCTCTTCGCAAGTGAATGGAACTGAAGATGGCATTCAACGGTCCGATGAAAGAAGCGTCCCGACGAATCCGCAGCTTGCTATTTTCTCCTCGGTTTGTGATTCTCGTTCTGTCCATCATCCTTTTTTACTTCATGGTTTTCGCGATCGAATTCGCCGCATTAAGGGCACTCGGAATTCATAGTGATGGGAGCACCCTAGGATTTATGGAGGGTTTTCTGATCGCAACATTCGTTTGCGCCGTTCTGTACGTAGTGATCATTACTACGGGTGCTGGCAATTTCCTCACGGGTGGGCTTGCGGAGCGATGGACCAAAAGAGAATTTTCATCGTTAGGGAAAGAATGGCATTGCTTCTCAAACGTTCCTTTTTCGGTGGGGCGCGAGCAAACTTGGATCGTAGATGTGGACCATATAGTTGTTGGTCCGTACGGTGTACTTGTGGTTGAAACAAAATTTTCTTCTGCACCGCTTGATCTAGGCGCTGCAACTTTGGAGCAGCGCATTACCGAAGCGATGGTCCAAGTGGAAGATAACGCAGGACGCGTTAGAGCCCTCTTGCAAACTGTGGCACCAGATGCTCCGATAAGACCGGTAATTGTATTTTGGGGTCGCCTTGTCAAGGCTCCCTCAATGACCGTTCGACGAGTTGGAGGCAGAGTCGAGGACGTTCGAATCATTCATGGCGCAGATGCTAAGAGATGGCGGCCAAGACTGCTGGACAAGGTTGTTGTTGCCGACGACGCGATCACGCAAATTACTGCGAGAATTGCCAACTATCAAGCGACTATGAATCGAGATCTTGCTCTGTCGAACTCGAAATGAATCCAAGTCTTGACTGACTGGCCTGCCCAATCCCTGACTGCAGTTTTCAAACTGTGTTGAAGCTATTGTTCACTTGACCCGTTGCCCGGCGCGGATGAGGTGATCTGACGCACTGGCATTCCGAACACAGCCAATTCTGCAGAGTCAGTTGGTTCGAGCGCGCACCATCCCTCGGCCCAAAAGTCGAACTTCAGCCTGCTTGTCACCCAGTCTCATGACGACAGGTAGTGGTGGATTTCGACCACTACTGCTCCGGGCGATGATCCAGCCGCAACCAGCACACAAAATTTGCCCTAGAGTGAATACAACTCTTGTGTTATATAATACCAGTGTTGTATACTTGATCCCGTGTGGGAGGTGAATGTTGAATTCGTCGAGTCGTGGCTCAAAGAACTCGACCAAGATTCCTTCGAACTCGTCGTCGCCGCCCTCGAGTTATTGCAGGAACGAGGTCCTCAGTTAGGTCGACCACTCGTTGACACGGTGAAGACCTCGCGCCACAAGAACATGAAGGAATTGCGGCCTGGCTCCAAAGGCCGTTCGGAGTTGAGAGTCCTGTTCGCCTTTGACATCGAACGAAACGCGGTGTTGTTGGTGGCAGGGGACAAGTCGCAGAATTGGAAGAAGTGGTACTCGGTGAATATTCCCATCGCCGATAATCGATTAGATGAGCACACGGCAGCATTGAGAAAGGAGAAGTGATGACGAAGAGACTTAGCGATGTCCTGAAGGACCGACCGATTGATCGAAAGAAAGTCGATACTCACAAGAAGCGCATGGTTGAGGAGGTCCGCTCATATCGATTGCGCGAATTACGCAAGGCCTCTGACCTCTCACAGGTCGAGTTAGCTCATCGTTTGAACATCAGCCAGAATCGAGTATCACGAATTGAACATGGCGATATCGAAAGGGCCCAACTAGACACGCTTCGCAAGTATGTCGAAGCAGTCGGTGGTGAACTGTCCGTCGAAGTCTCCATCGGTGACGAGCGTTTCCTGATTGCGTAAGACGATTTGAATTCACGCCGTGGCGCCTTGCCCCTTTCTCTTTCGACCCTTTGCCTTGGCGCGCGCAATGCGTCCACCGAGCATGGCCCCCACGATTCAGAATCGATCCCCTTGTCGCGCCCCCTCTTTTTGATGGGTCAGTGTGGGACGATCACGTACGGCATCAACTCCGGCAGCCAATTGTGGGAGTGCAAAAGGTGTGTCACTCGAGCAGCGCGATAGGAACATCGCGAGGGGGCAGTCAATCACTCTTCGAGCCCCGTCAAAGGGTGCAAGTATGTATATCACTGGTATAATAGACTCATGGAGTTCTCCACAGAACTACGCGAACGGCGCGAGATGGCGGGACTGACTCAAGCACAACTCGCCGCACTGGCCGACACGAGCCAATCTCGATTGTCGTCCTACGAATCCGGCACTGCGGTCCCTAACCCACGAACGCGAGCTCGACTACTGGCCGCCGCGCGACCGTTGCCGGGTGACGCGCTCGACCAACATCGCGAAGATATCAAACGTCTGGCTGACAATTGTGGTTTGGACAACGTGCGTGTCTTTGGATCAATCGCACGAAATGAGGACGTCTACGTCAGCGACATCGATCTACTCGTGACGCCTCGCGAGGGTGCCTCACTGTATGACTTGACCGAGTTCGCGATGCTGGTTGAGAAGGTCACTGGCTACCGAGTCGACGTGGTGAGCGATAGAGGCCGCGCCCCGAGCGACGTCATCGTCGCCGAAGCATTGGCCCTGTGAATACGCCGCCGAAGAATGTCGAGGGCCCCGGAGAAGAGCGGTTCGTTCGACGCAGGAAGCCCGAGACCGTGCCCGATCTCTCGTCGAAGGAGAGTCGGAACAATGAGAAGCGTGAACGAAGCCTCACCTTCGTTCTAGCGCAGATGACGGTGCTCTTCAATGACGCCGAGAGGTTGGCCTCATTAGGACTGGAGCACTTCGAGAGCGATTGGGTAGCGCGGCGCGCGGCCAAGAACATCGTGGCCGAAATCGGCGAAGCGGTGGGACGCCTTCCCGAGTCGTACACGAAGAAGTTCCCTGGTATCAACTGGGGTCTTCCGGTCGGGAGCCGCAACCGAATCGTTCGCGACTACGAGAACGTCGATCCCGTGATCATCTGGACGGTGCTCAGCGACGACGTTCCGGCAATGAGGGCGACGCTTGGTCTCTAGACCAGAGCACGAAAACCTTGACCCCTTGCTCCCGAGAATTCGGCCCAGTGCAGATCGCTGCGCAGGTGCAATGCGTCTTCACTAGCATTTTGGGATGAGCCACGACTTTGAAGAGTCAATGATTGACGCTGTTCTTGAGGAATTGGACGGCAGGTCTTCCACGATCAGCGAACTCGTCGTTGCGTTGCGTAGCCGGGGTGCACTTGGCCCACTCGAGCCCTACGACGACGATCAAGTGTCCGAAGAACTCGACTTGGTGCTCCTTGACACCGATGAGATCTGGACAACCGACGATGGTTTCATTGCGGCGACGAGTTCAATGCTGGACGGCATTTCTTTCAGTCATGAGATCACGGCTGCTGAACTCGAGCGCAGCGCGCTCGAGGTAGTTCCGGACTTCACCGCCTTGGGCTTCGACATGGACGACGGGCTGGCCTACGCCAGTGGTGGTCGACTGCGTAACGAGATGGGGAACGATCTCGAGTCGGACCGTGACGACTTGGTCGGTCCCCCAGGTTGGCTCGAGGACGTCGTAGCGGGTGAGTTGTTGGTCATTTCACGACACGACAGGACAGCCGCCCTTCTTCACCATCCTTCGCTCGGGCCAGGCGACAAAGAAGCACAAGCCCTCCTCTCCTCGTTCGAATTGGTTCACGAAGAGGGCATCATGGACGACATCACGCAAGTGATCCTGGACTCACTGTGCCGTGACCGCACGCTGTTCCGCTCCCCCGTCCCACCGATTCGCGAACTCCTCGAGCGGGTGGGACTCGAGTGCGACGGTGAGTGGTTGCAGCGTCGTGGAGAAGCGGCGGAGCCACCTGGCGTGATTTATCGCCGCCACCGGATTGCCGAACTCGCCGAAAACTTCGACTTCGACCGATGCTGTTCCGCGGCCTTTGAATCCGTCCTGGACGCCTGGAACAACTTCCTGATGAGTGGCACCGTGAACGATGACGATCGTCGTGTCGCGCAGGCTCTTGCCCACGAGACTCTTGCGCCCGCTTTCGTCGAGTACGTCTTAGGTGGTATCAATACCGGGTCACGACGTCTAGAGGAATTCGCATCCGCGTTGGCCTGTCTCAATGGCAAACTGAGCGCCCCAGGCCACTACCTCCTCGCCCTCAACGCGGAACGTGACCGGAGAACAATCGAGGCTGAACATCTTCTCAAGCTCGCCACCACGACCGACGACGCATTCCTCCCGGCATTGAGCGAACTGTCGTGGTACGAATCGGACCGAGGTCACTTCAATGCGGCAATCTCGCTACTGCGCCGGGTCGGCTTCGAGGATGGCGACCCGCCGATCGACGATCTCCGAGCCCTGCTCGGCATCTCGTCACCCAAGGTGGGACGTAACGATCCCTGCCCCTGCGGCTCGGGCCGGAAATTCAAAGTGTGCTGCCTCATCGAACCCAAACTCACCCCCCAACAATTGAGGGAGGTGTTGCACCACAAGATCATGCAATTCTCGTTTCGACCTCAAAATAGAGGACGAGTGCGTGAAGTCTTCGATATCGCAATGCACTTCGCCGACGAAGAGCGGAGTGAGGGTCTGGCTCCGTTCTTGATAGATCTCGCCGCCTATAGCGCCGAGGCGTTGACTCGCTTTAGTGACGCTCGAGGACCTTTTCTCCCCGACACGGAGCAATCGCTCGTGCTCGCGTGGATCGGGGCTCGACGTTCGCTCTGGCAGATTCTCGAGGTGACTCCCGGGACCTCGATGCGCCTACTCGACACATGTACCGGTGACATCGTCGACGTCAGCGAACAGACCGCTTCACAATCGTTACACGTCGGAGACTACGTGTTCGCACGCCTCATGGAAGAGGGGACTTGGTGGGCGATCGAGTCCGAGATCTTGTTGGTGCCAGTGCAGTACCGCGCCTCCCTAATCGAAGTCCTCGACGAGGGAGGCGATCCGCTCGATCTCGCGGCGTGGATGGGCAAGATGTTCGGTCCGATCACCATGGTGAATTACGAAGGTGAGGACATCGTGATGTGTCGCGCGGTATTGGTGCCTACCCAGACGCCCTGGAGCGCACTTCGTTCGACACTGGACGATCTCTTTCGACCAATCGGCGACAATCAGTGGAACGAGACGGTTGAAACGGAGCATTCCCCCGCGGTGCGCTGTTTCCTCAGTCGGGTTGACGACACCCTGGTGGTCATCACCAATTCGGTCGAACGCCTGGAGCGAGTCCTGGCAGTGTTGCACAGGAACGTCGCCGATCTACACGTCGTGGAAGAAGAGCGTACTGACGTGGCGACAGCCAGAGCCCGATTACTGGCCGAAGGGCGCGACCTGGGATTACCCGACGGGGCTCAATCGACCGAAGTTCTGGAGGTCCTCAGTGCGTTCATTCGCGAAAAGGAGGTCGCGTGGATCGATGAGGCTCTCCCGGCACTTTCCGGATTGACACCGCGGCAAGCAGCGAGCGACCCGACGCGACGCGAAGATCTCGTTGCGCTCCTGAATGAGTTCGATCACCATGGTGCCAGGGAGTCGGGATTCGCCGGCTTTGACGTCGAGAGGCTTCGTCATATCTTGGACATATCCAACTGACTGATAATCGCGCTGCCAACGATCATTAGTCGAGTACACGACTTCGTCGCGAAAATCCTGGAGCAATCAACAACCAAAGTGTGAAATGCCGGTCGGTCGCGACCGAGAATCCAATTCAGGACTCGTTGAAAATGATTCGACGAGTGACTGACGTCATTTCGAGACCGGGGTCACGCGATCACCACGCGACCCGTTGCCCTGGCGCGGTGAGGCCATCGCACTCCAATCGACCGCGCTCAGTGCGAATCATTGGCAATCCCACACTCTTCGGTCCCTCCTTTGAGAGTCGACACCCGTGCTTCAGCATCTTCTTCAGCCGAAGTATGGGGACGTGCGATAAGCGCAACTCTAAGACGTCGCGCCAACGACCACACGAGGCGGTGAGGATCGTTCCCAAAGCAGACGTCCACGCATATGAAAGAGTGGTATTTGAGCTGGACGGAGGCCGCCCGAGTGGTGGACTACGTCCGAATATCTACGGTTCAATACCTGAAAATCTACAGTAGAGCAACTGAAAATCTAGCGTAGGTGCTAGGGTCGGAGCGTGGATACATTTATTACCCGGCATTGCGAGAATGAAATCCGCAGGGCTCTCCTCGATACGCCGGCCGTGATCATTCAAGGCGCCCGCCAGGTGGGCAAGAGCACCCTGGCCCAGAATCTCATGAAACCCGGGGATCGCTACGTCACCCTCGACGATCCCAGCACCCGATTCGCCGCCGATCAGGACCCGCAGTCCTTCGTCGACTCCAATCCCAACGGGTGTCTCGTCATTGACGAAATCCAACGCGCACCATCTCTCGTCCTCTCGATCAAGGCAGCGATTGACCGGCAACGACGGCCGGGAAAGTTCTTGATCACTGGATCGGCCAACCTGCTCAAAGTCAAGGAGACGAGCGACAGTCTCGCGGGTCGAGCTGAGACCGTCAACCTCTACGGCCTTTCCCAGGCCGAGATAGAAGGTTCGACTTCTGGCTTCGTTGACCGATTGATGAACGGAGAACTCAGCGGAATCACGCGTTCCGATCTCGACAAACGTCAGTACGTGGAGCGAGCTTGCGCGGGGGGCTATCCCGAGGCACTAAAGCGAGTGGGGCGGCGGCGCGACAAATGGTTCGACGAATACGTTCGTCTCATTGTGCAACGCGACGCACTCGATCTCTCGAACTTAAGGAAGTTGGGCGAGCTTCCCAAGCTCTTCGAGTTGCTCGCGGGCCACAGTGCCGAGCCCGTCAACAACACCACTTTGTCGCGCGGCACCAACATCTCGCACTCCTCGGTTCCTGGTTACTTGGAATTGCTCGAGACGATGTTCCTGATCCACCGACTTCAGCCATGGTCGAATTCGCTCGCGAAGAGAGTGGGTCGAACCCCCAAAATCTACGTCGCCGATTCGGGAATAGAAGCACGTCTTCTCAATGCGACACCGACATCGTTGATGGATCCCTCCACCTACGCCAGGACGGGTCAATTGATCGAAGGATTTGTCGCCGAGGAACTTCGCAAAATGATCCCAGTATCTGAGAGCGCGCCCCGCCTCTACTACTACCGCGACCTAGAACGCCGTGAGATTGATTTCCTGCTCGAGACCAGCGACGGTCGAATCGCCGCGATCGAGGTGAAAGCCTCCCAAAGTGTCAGCACCACCGACATTCGTTGGCTCGAGTATTTACGCGAACTTCTCGGGAGGCGCTTCGTCGGTGGAGTCTTGCTCCACGCCGGACAAGAATCTCATTCGCTGGGTGATCGAATTTCCAGCGCCCCGATTTCTGCGTTATGGCGCTCTCACCACAGTGCCAAGTGACAACGCCGGCGACCGCCGCGGATTGAGGCCAAAAGAGCGAGGGTAAAGCGTCGTCACTGGCATTATGCGATGAGCCCAGATTTTGAAGCACAACTGATTGACGCCGCACTAGAAGAATTGGCCGAGGGACCACTGACCATTGACGGGCTCGTCGTTGCGTCGCCGAGGCGCACTCGGCCCACTCGAGCCCTACGACGACGTTCAAGTGTCCGAGGAAACCGCCATGGTGCTCATTGACACCGACGATATTTGGACGACCGACGATGGTTTCGTTGGGGCCACGAGCGCAATGCTCGACGGCACTTCATTCAGTCATGAGGTCACGGCGGCAGAACTCGGCGCGCGCAGTGTGTGTCTTTCAGGCAAGACCACGCGGATTGAACGTAAATTCCTTTACCGTGCTCTTGCATTCAGTTCCACCAGGACTGCGCACGCTCTTACTTCAGCAACTACTTCAGCCAATTACTCCGGTGCAGGGTTCGCCGCGGCCGACGATCCAACCCGCAAGTCTGAAGTGCGAAGATCAAACGGGCAAAGTCTGTTTTCACACACGAGACCGCTGTTCAATGAGGTGCACCAGGTTCCTCGTGGTGATCGTCCTCAGTCGCATTGACGAAATCTTCTCAACCCATCCCCACATCGTTGCGACGTCGAAATCCTCGGGCAGATCGATCTCGGGAAGCGTCACCGAACCGCTACGCACGCTAAGGACCATGACGGTATCGACAAGTGCCTTTTCGGCGGTGGCCAGGCCTGAACGAATTGCCGTTTGCCCCAAGAAACCAACGAAGCTGTTTTCGTGGATGTGGTGGACGGTGAAGAGACCGGCGGACGTCACAACCTTCATCGGCCGGCCGAGCGACATGAGATCCACGCCGCGTGGAATCTGGTCGATCATCGCGTGTCGAAAGAGAGCGCTGTACATCGAGACGTAATTGGGGTAGGGACGCGTGAGGACCGGAGCTACCTCGTAGACATCAAGCGTGCCGCTTCCCATCGCCCACATCCCTTGGCCCACGCGTTGAACCACGTGCGCCTCGGCGAGTCGAGTCAGCGCCTTCGACGCACTGGGTGCTGTCATGCCCCACACGGCGGAGGCTTCTGCAGTAGTGATGACTGGCTTGCGGAGGGTGCCGAGTGCGGAAAGGGCGTCGATGGACCTCACGAGCCTGCCGCCGTAGCGCCGTCAACGAGCGCCACTATCTCGTCGCTCACCGTCGTACGCATGATGTCCCACTGCTCGTCGCTGTCGTACAGCGCGGCGATGTCGGGGTCCAAGAAGGGGACTACCTCGGAACGAAAACTCGAGTAGGTGATCTCACGTGCCTTCTGCGCCGCCAACGGCGCATGGCTGATGTCGATTACTTGAGGTTGGTCGCTCATTCGGCGCAGGCGAAACAAGAGCTCAAGGTCGAACACGTCGCGAGCCTTCGTCTCACTACGCAGCGCCAAAGCCGCGATCTTTTGCTCGAGCGCTGCGACTGGTCCGTAGTGCGACAAAGAGGCCGGTCGGATCGCGTAGGGGTCGACGATCTGGCGAGGGATGGTGTCATAGAGTCGGTCGTCATTCACGACTCCCCGGTTGGAGAACTCGATCTTGGTACGCACAAGATCGCCTGCCTCGTCCTCTCGTGCGATGCCCAACTTCCAACGCCGGGTGGTCTCTGTCTGCTTGGGCTTGGTGGATTCTTCGACTCGCAGGTCGAATTGCCCGAGCAATACGCTGAGCGCTCGCCCGGTGAGGACGGCGTCGACGTTGCGTTCGACCTGCCCACCCCTCTTGTCCAAGATGTCGAAATCGATGTCGTTGGAGTAACGCACGCTGCCGAAGAAATATCGCAGGTTCGCTCCTCCCTTGAGCACGAACTTGTCACGGCTATGAGCGGTCAGCACCTGCAGGAAGAGCAGATGGAATATTTCAATTACCTGTGCGTCCGTACGACGGTTCATCGATTTAATGATACAGACTATTGCTTCCAAAAGCAATAGTCTGTACCATTAATTATCACGTCGTAGGGCAGGTGGTGAAAGTAAGCGCCACGAAACTCCCGGTCATTGGCGGTACGGTCGTGTTTCATGTGCGCGGATCCTGCCAGCGCGACGAATGGGGTGACTCGCCTAAAGTTGCGCCATGGCACAACGAGGACGTCACCCCAAGGGCGGACGCGTTACGCCACGGGGGACTCGGCCGGGCGACGGCTCCCCCACCCCACGCTCACGCCCTCACTCCCACGGGGAGTCAGAAATGCTCACCATGATTCGTCGCTCCCTCAGCGATCGTGATCCCTTGGAATTCCTCCTTCTGGCGAGCAGCCTCTTGGCCGCCCTCGACCCCCGTCGTCGTGACCCGCTCGAACGGATTCAGGGCGCCCGAGCGGAGCAACTGAGCGCGAGCGAGTTCTGTGACACCTTCATCCACACGAACCTTCCTGAAGCGTCCGCAATGTTGGTCGCCTTCGCTCAGATGGGTGACGACGAGTTGTTGCGAGCGCGAGCTCAGCGAGAATTGGCCCGACGCTCACACGCTCTGCCCGCGTGGCTCAGGCATCTTGACAATGTGAGAGCGAGCCGGGCATCGATCATGTCGCACGTACTCGGCGACGGCGACAACGTGGTGGTGGAGGTGACGTTAAATTCTGGCCAACCCTTCAGTCTGGTCATCTACATAGACCACAATATGGGTACGGTCGTGAAGGACGGGTTTGCGGTCCCTTTGTCGATCGACGAATTATCCTTCGAGATGACCGCCCGGATGGATGACCCCGACACCGTGATGTCAGACCTCAGTCTCGCCGACGCGCGCCAACACATCGCTGAAGCGATCGACGCGGGAGCGATGATCTACCCACCACTCGAAACCGACTCGTGGCCCTCGTGTCGACCCTTGACCGAGTGGATCGTTCGATTGCTGCCCCTCGGTGGCACGGGTTACGTGCGGCCGCAGTGGGACGATCGCGCCATCGCATTACTTACCCGGCAATTCTTCGCCAGCCCCTACGGCGCTGATGTCGCCAGCGCCGAACACCGGGACATACTCGAGTCAATCCTGTGGTTCGCCCGCGACTACGGACCTGGAGACCCGTTGCGCTGGAGCCCCGTCGCGGTGGAAATCTTGTTGGTTGACTGGATCCCACGCAAGATCATCGCCCCTGTCGACTACCTGGCGTTAGCCCCCCAGGTACTGCGCGCGTTCGTGAGATTCGCTCACGCGCAACGAGGTATCCGCCAGTCACTGACCACCGAGACCCTCGAGGCGATCGATCGCTACGAGCCGATGTTCTCGCGCCTGATCGATCTACCCCGACTCACGGGTCCCGCGGCAGTCTTGAGCGCGAGTGGACTACTGGACGGAGATGACTTCGAAGCCATTCTTTCTCATCCGAGTTACGCACAGTGGGCACTGGGGTGGATGAGTGACGCCGTGGGAGGGAACGAGGCGTTGCACTCACTTGATGACTCTCCACTCGAAGATCGAGAGTTTTCGTGGTTCGACATTCCCGACGACATCCATGACAAGGTTGCCGAAGTGTTGAACCTCTGCGACCAGTTCTGCGACGAACGACTGGACGTTGAGTACCGAAGTGCCTGTCGGTTGCTCCTCGAGCAAGTGGCAGTCGGCGATCCCCAAGTGTTCCGTCGCAAGGCCCGAACGGACACCGCGGCGGCGGCGATCTGTTGGACGGTGGGCAAGGTGAACAATCTCTTCACCAGCAATGGCATGTACGTCAAGGACATGATGCAGTACTTCGGAATCGCGCAGGGCAGCGTGTCGCAGCGAGCCGAGACGATGCTCCGCGCTGCGGGCTATAGCACTAGAAATGGGTTCATGAATTTTGATCTTGGCAATCTTGACCTCCTAGTATCGTCTCGCCGTCGGCGAATCATTCGAATCTGCGCGATCGAATGTCAGAATTGGATTCGACGCCGTAATGTCAACTGGCAAATAACTCGAGGCCGGTCAGAATCACGCAAACGGATCTCGCCACATGTGCCTCGAGAATGACTCGGATGAACTGCCTGACCCCTTACCCCGGCGCGGAGTCCATGATCTCGAGCATGTCTGCGTTCACCATCAAGTCCCATCGCTGCACTAAATCTCCGACTCCGATGCGTGGGGTCGACGTCCCTGCGTCAGCACCTTCTTCAGCCAGCGGTGAGAGAGTACGAAGCGCCAGAGGTGCTGCGCCATTGTCAAAGGCCAATATGTAATCCCCGCTGATGGCCCCAGCCATCGTTCACCGAATTCTCTGCATCATTACGACAGGGTGGTACCACCCGAGTAGAACGACGAGCTCGATTGGCCAACTTCAAGTCCGGCGTCGTAGCTTTAGAGTCATGCACCGCTCGTACGGCGATGTTTGTCCTCGTCAATGGAAATCTCAAGTGCAACCATCGTCTGGAGAGGGACAGTGACAACTCGAGTCGCTTCTTCCTTCTCGGAATCAATGATCACTCGCATGGCCGGCCAGCGAACCCTATGGCGCGCACAGATGATTCAGCGCGAAGCGATCGAGAACGTCGAGGCCGCCGACGACCGCGTCACTGCAACTGTTCGAGCGATCTCTTCCTTACCGGACTGAGCTCCGGGTAGATGAGAAGTTATGGCCGAATTACTCCTGCACCTGCCCACAAGGTGACGACGGGAAGTTCTGCAAGCACTGCGCTGCGCTTGCTCTGACGCTGCACGAAAACTCGAATTCGCCCATCGTTGGGGCGCCGCAGAAGGACCCACAGTCATCACCGGCGCGTGAGATCGTGAATTACGTAGAGTCGCTCTCACGCGAGGAACTAGTGAATATTGTTCTCGACGCGTCCACGCGTGACGGAGTCACTGCTCAGCGCATCGTGTTGCAAAAGTCCACGGGCACGTTGCGCACCGCACTTGACGTCAAGCTATGGCGTTCACAGATCACCGCGGCTTTCGGACCGAAGTCCAGATTCATCGACTATCGGGCGGCCCCCCACTGGGCGCAGAATATTCTGGGCCTCATCGAAGAACTCCGCGACGCTATCGACGACGGATCTGCGGGCGACGCTATCGGTCTTCTCGAGCATGCGTTCACCCGCACCGAGCGAGCGATGCAGCACATCGATGACTCTGACGGATGGATCACCATGATCGCAGGAGACATCGGCGATGCTCATTTAGGGGCTTGCAAACGAGCGAGACCGGCGCCAAAAGAATTGGCTCGGCGACTGGTTGGATTCGAATTGGACTACGACCTCGACACGTTCCGGGGTGCCGCAGAACCCTACGCTGAAGTGCTCGGCGACGAGGGGATCAAAGAGTACCGTCGACTGATTAAGGAGGCTCAGGCGCGTGTGGATGTTGACACGACTGGCGGATGGTCGTCGCCAACGTTTCGTATTCGTCACGCTTGCATCGGTATCGCGTTGGCAACGGGAGATATCGAGGAGCTGATCACGCAGTTGACGACCGAACGAATGCTTCCCACCGATTGCTTGGTCATCGTGAATGCTCTCATGGCCGCTGATCGTGTCACCGAGGCCGTCGAGTGGGCGCACCGGGGACTCAATTTGCCCAAGTCTCTCGAACAGCACCGCCGCGAACTTCGCGACCGGTTGGTGGGCATCCTTATCGACCGCGGAGATCTTGACGAGGCGCGTGCCGTGCTGCTCCAGGGTTTCCAATCCTCACCATCCCCCGAATCGCTGCGGCGTTACCTTGCGGCCTGCACTGATCACCAACGTGCCGCGGAACGCCGCGCGCTGCTCGAATGGCTCGAACAGCGCGCGGCGACAGAGCACCCCGCCCCTCAAAGTGCCAACGACCTGACGAGGATTCTTCTGGCCGAAGGTGAGATCGACGCCGCTTATGACGCAGCCTCCCGATTCGGTTGTGGCATCGACCTTCGACACACGCTGGCTCGTGCGATTGAGAAGTCCCGACCCCGTGAAGCGATCGCGCTTCACCAGCTTGAGATTGACGAACTCATTGATCGAAAGAAACGTCAGGACTATCAGTCAGCAGCGGCGTTGCTTGAAAGAGTGCGACGTCTGTACGAGGCGTGTGACGCCGAGGTGGAGTGGACTACGTACGTCGGCGCCGTTGCAGCGATCCACAAGGCCAAATCCTCGTTCATGGCGATACTGCGCGAACGAAACATCATGAGCTTGTCGTAGGGCCGCCACCGCCCGGCTGGTGTTCCCTCACGTCTCTCATTAGTATCTAAAAATTCCAGGTCTACGGCCATCGCAAGTCGATTCGCCAACTGGGCAACTTCGGATTGTCCTTAGTGACATAGCGTTAAGTCACTATTTAGGTGATTTTGTGCTATATTACATTCAAAAGAGTCCTGATGAGTCGTCAACTGGAATTGATTAACTACCTTGTCGCAGACGGTCGACATGAGTTCACATTTGCCGACGCTAAATCGGTGCTCGGAGTGTCCACCCCGGCCACGGCCAACGCCCTGCGCCAGCTGGCGCAAAAGGGATTGGTCAATCGATTGACACGCGGCCATTACGCAATCCGCCCCCTCGGCTCACTAGGCACGTCGACCGCTACGGACGATATCAGTGCGGCGATCGGGGCAGCGTTCGAGGGACGCAGCCACCGAATCTCGTACTGCAGCGCACTGAGTGAACTTGGATTAGTCAGCCATCCAGTGCGAACGCTCTACGTCGCATGCACTCACCAGGTTCGTTTTACTGCCATCAGTGCCCGACCGCTGCATTCGCTTATCGAGACACCTGCGACCATTCACCTGGAAGCTGAGGCCGTCGGGTCATCGTGGCGATCAAGCCTCGAACGAGCTCTCTTTGAAAGCGCGCTTCGTATGGACCTCACTGGCAGTGTTGAACTACTCGCCGAAGCCTTGACCGCAGGATCGCGCGACGTGAATCCGACACGGATTGCGCAGCTCGCTACGGTATTCGGCGGGCGAGGTCGTGCTGCAGAACGACGGCTCGCGTCGTTGACCCACGCCCTGCACCTACCGCTCGCGTTGACACCCAACGTCGCTGCCAAACAGCCGCTGATCCGTCTTAATCCGAAAGATGACAGCGATGCGTGGACCGACACCCGTTACCGGGTGATATGGAATGCGACCGTCGACGAACTCCAAGCTGTCGTAGGGAACTGAGAGTGCTGACTCGACACGCCATCACGCGCCAAGCAGACCAGGATGGCGTGGATGCCGCAGTCGCCGAGCGCGATTACGTCCTCGCTCACATCGTTGCTCAACTCCACCTCCTGCAAACATCCGACAAAGGACGCTTGGTATTCAAAGGCGGCACGGCGCTGCGAATGGTGCACATCGACAACTACCGATACTCGGCTGACCTCGACTTCACCATGATCGAAGGAAGCATCGAGGACGCCATGCTCGCCATGGTTCAGGTCCTCGCGGCCGCGCGCGAGCAAGCAGACTTCCCATCACTTGAATTGGCAGAGGGAGACACTCCATCGATTCTGTATGTGGGGCCACTTGGGGCCAGTAAACCACGACGCATAAAGATTGACGTGTCGGATTCTGAAGTCGTCGACACCGTTGAACAGCGCACGATACTCCCAACTCTATGGTCCGATCTTCCAGTTCCCCTACCCTTCGACGTCTATCCTGCATCCGAAATCGCAGCGGAGAAGGTCCGCTGCATCATTCAGCGCGTGCAGTGTCGCAATCTCTACGACATCTTTCGCCTTGTGCAAGACCTGGGCGTCGACCTTACGGAGGTCCGACCGCTCTTTGGGCGTAAGGCGGAAGCGAGGAGAATCGACCCCGCATCCTTCGAAGAACGATTGGAAGATCGTCTTATTCGTTACAAGTCGCGCTGGGACGCGGAGATGAGCGAGCATCTAGTTCGTCCGCCGCGCTTTGACGATTTTCGTCACGTTCGCCGACACTTTCGCAGCGCCGGACTGATTGAGGGCTAGTAGCGGACTCGGTGAATTCGTCGAAATGGCATCATTTTGAGAACTCTTTCGGTCACGTCAGAGTCTGGCTTACTCAGCTTCCTGATGTATCCGACCTGCACGGCTTCGACCCGCCGATTGACCCATTGCCCTGCGCGAAGGTGATCTTCGTCGCGTCGGCCGGACCGTCGCTCCACATAATCATTAGTCCCGGCAGATCGAGGCGGAAACGCCCTATCTAGGTAGTGAGTCGTCAGCCACATCGTCAGCCACAAATCAACCAGTAACAAAAATGAATTTGGCCACAAATCAAGAATGAGGAGGCCCTTTCGGGCCCCCTCATTCTCAACACCTCAACTTTGTCAAGCAGGGATGTATAACTTCTTCACTACAGACCAGCCAACAGAGCATTCACCGTTGACGTCGGCATCGCCAAGGGGCCACCGAGAACGGTTAAGCCAGTGACATTGCCAGGAGCCGCTCTAAGAACAGGCAACGCGGCTGTGGTGTAACTACCGACCGTAGTCGGGTTCTCAACCAGGATGAGGGGCTCGAATCCGAATGATCCATTAGCGCCACCACCGAGTGCAGCTGATCCGAGAGCATCAGCCCAGTAGTCGACGTGGCTGGCCATCACGGTGTGGCTGCCCGACAAACCAAGGCCCGCAGTGGAAGCTGCCAACGCAAAGTTAGCAATCTGCGCAGCTGTGTCGGTCGCGTCGATACCAGCGATGCGCAGAACGGAGATTCCACCGTTGAGTGCAGCAATCTGGGTTTCGACGGAATTCTGGAGTGCAAACTGTCCACCGATCACAATAACCTGCTTGACCGCAAGTGAAGTAAGCGCAGCCTTAGCATCGGCACCGAGAGTCGTCGACGTCGAAGGTCCAGCCAACACGACCGGGAACTTCTGGTTGAATGCTTCTGGAGCAATCGACATGGCATCCTGCCAGTCTGAACTCGCAACAACAATTGCCGTGCTCAAAGAACCGTTAGCAGCCGATGCGGAAGCGTTACCAGTGGTGTCGTTGTAGAGACCACCCTTCGACGAATACGCACCGGACACGTTCACGCTGCCATAGCTATTGAAGTACGTTGCAATCTTGGCAGCCGTTCCTTCAGGAGTTCCGTCGGCACCGTAAATGGGTCCAACGACGGTGACGAGTTTACCCGTGGTAGTCAAACCACCCGGGTTGTAGACCGGCAGCGTCCGAATCTGGGCGAGAACCGCTGGGCTCACGGCCAGAGGTCCACCCACCACATATACAGTGTTGACCCCTTCGAAGCGAATCGCATTTTGCGCGTCTGCACCCAAGATTGTCGGAGACGTGATCAGAAGACCAGTACCCAACTTACCCTCAAGGTACGAGGCCGCCAAAGCATCAGAACCGTTAGTGTGCGGGGCATCCGTGGCTAGAACCACATTGCGGTTGCCACCAGTACCCACTGAGTTGTACGGGTAAGCGGCTTCAAATTCGGCAGCCACCGTGCCGTCAGCGGTGCCGTCGGCACCGGCAATTCGCGTGACTGATCCCAAGATTGTTCCTACCGAAACGGCAGGTGCAATGACAAGGCTCTGGGTGGCGTTATTGATTGCAACGTCCTGAACACCCAGTGCGGAGCCCGAGGAACCAGAAGTGGTTGCGACCGACAAGTTGCTGAGCGTCAAAGAGTTGACGACGCCTGCAGTAGCAGCAGTACCCGCAACGACGGTCAACACATTCGCGCTAAAAGTTGCGGTCGGAGCTACGGTACCAGTGGGCGATGCAGTGACCGTCGGCGTACCACTCCACGTGTCACCTTGTGGAAGCGTGAACGTGATGCTGTCGCCAGTGGCGATCGAACCAGAGGGCAGGTTACCGGGATCAGTGACCGTAATGTTGCTGATGCTCGTCGTTCCTGACTGCGGAAGCGTGACCGCAGGAGAGTTGGACGATACACTGAGCCATGCGACGTTAGCAACGGTAGGAACGGTGAAGCTAGTTGCGCCACCGAACACTTCATACAGACCAGTGATTGCCAATGCCTGCGAAGGAACGCCTGAAGTCACAAAGCTAGGCGTGAACACGATGGAATCGTTTGTTCCCGTGGTCGCCTCCGTGAAAGTCAACGTGCTGCAAGTCGATCCCGACTGATTCGCGGCAACGGCTGTAGTACCGAAGTGGGTGCTCGAGATCGTCGCGTTTGCGAACGAGGCGGTTCCAGCCGTCGGGCAAGCCAAGGTCAGAACAATCTTATCGCCAGCAGAAATCGCACCGGTTACAGTCAAGGTCAAACTCGCTCCGTTTTGAGCGGCGGTCTTGCTACCGGCAATCGTCTGAACGGTGGCATTCGTTGTGAGGGCAGCGGACACGGTAGGCGTCGTCGCTGCTGACGCAACTCCTGTCCCCACTATTGAGAGGCCGCCGAACAGGGTGACACCCGTTAAGGCTGCTACTCCCCACCGGCGGATTGATGGCAGTCTTTTCATAAGTTCTCCTTGAGCATGAAGGTCCTCCAGCGATTTAGGGACTCTTTACGTAACAGACGTTTTTTACGCCTCTTTGTCAGCATAGAAGTGGAAGACGCAGGGGGAAGAGGCTGACGTCGCTCGCAACACGATACTTACCAACTTCTAAGATCAATCTATGGGTACTCACTCCCATCACAGGTTTTTGTCCACGACATCTCTATTTATTCTTCCAACAACGACACTCTGTACGTGTCGTCTGCGCACGATGCCGGGGCCAGGTGACGAAAGATTCTTGATTGCATACGACCAGGTGGCGCTCATGCCTTCTCGTCTGGACACTTTGCGCTCTCGACCCCTTGCCAGGCGCGATGAGTGATTCTCGTCACTTCCGACGTGACACAACCCAATAGCCTTGACTTTCTCCAGAAGAGGGCGTCCGGCAACTCACCTCTCCATCTGTCCGGATGAGCTCGTCAGCCGATTCGTCAACCATCTGCGTTACGAGGTAGTCGTGGGTCACACCCCTATGTATAGGTCTCCAGAAGAGGGCGGTCGCCTTCACGCCCATTGGAAGGGCGTGAAGGTCTGAGAGATGATCAGCGAATTGAATGCCGACGGCTGGTTTCAGGTGAGGCAATCCGGAAGTCATCGCGTCTTCCGCCACGGGAGTAAGAAGGGGTCCGCCACCGTGCCGGGAGCGTTGGGCATTGAGCTATCGAATTCGACACTGGCTTGCATTGCGAGACAAGCAGGTCTTGAGAGGAGATCGCGATGAGCACCTACGCGGTCATCATTGAGGATGCCGGAGCGAACCTTTGCGCGTACGTTCCCGACCTCCCTGGCTGTGTCTCTGCGGGCTACACCGTTGAAGAGGTCACGGCCAACATCCACGAGGCGATCGAATTGCACATTGCATCGATGGTCGAGCACGGCGAGGACATCCCGTTGCCATCGTCACAAGTGTTATTAGTCGAAGTCACTTCCTAGCAACCCCATAGCTCGCTCGCCAACGCGATATCAACATCTTCATAGGCGTCGCGACCATCACTGGTCCTCACGGCACCGCTTGTCCGGTCGACTTCGAATCCCGTTCCGGGCACGGTCATGGTCCAGCAAACACTTTGCTGAATTTTTCGATCACGACTCGTCATTTCATTGCATCCAAACCACCGTGGACTGCCCTTCGCGTTGAAGGATGAGTTTTTCCCATTAGAGATGAATCGAGTGGTCTTGGTATATCACTGGTATAATCAGAACATGAGTTTCTCGATTGAACTGCGACAGCGGCGCGAAGAGGCGGGCCTGACCCAGGCGCAACTCGCTTCTTTGGCCAACACCAGCCAGTCTCGGTTGTCATCGTATGAATCAGGCGCCATGGTCCCTAACCCGCGAACGCGCGCTCGACTACTGGAGGCGGCCCGACCGTTGCCGGGCGACACACTCGACAAGAACCGCGACGTTGTGAAGCGTTTGGCCGACAATTGTGGACTTAGCAACGTGAGGGTCTTTGGATCCATTGCCCGTAACGAGGACGTCTACGTCAGTGACATCGACCTACTCGTGACACCTCGAGAAGGTGCCTCGCTCTACAATTTGACGGCGTTCGCGTTACTGGTCGAGGAGCTCACGGGTTACCCGGTCGACGTGGTCAGCGACCGAGGTCGTGCTCCCGGCGACGTCATTGTCGCCGAAGCACTGGCGCTGTGAGTACGCCTCCTAAGGATGTCGATGGTCCCGGAGGAAAGCCGTTCGTTCGGCGACGAAATTCCGAGACTGTTTTCAATCTCTCCTCGAAGGAAGAACGTCACAACGAGAAACGTGAAAGGAATCTCGAATTTGTCTTGTCGCAGTTGACCGTGCTCTTCAATGACGCCGAAAGATTGGCATCATTGGGCCTAGAACACTTTCAGAGCGATTGGGTCGCACGTCGCGCTGCCAAGAACATCGTCGCCGAGATCGGTGAAGCGGTGGGTCGTCTTCCCGGGTCGTACACGGCGAAATTTCCCAGTATCAACTGGGGCCTTCCCGTCGGGACACGTAACCGCATCGTCCACGACTACGAGAACGTCGATCCCGCGATCATCTGGACCGTGTTGAACGACGACGTCCCTTCGATGAGAGCGACACTTGGTCTCTAAGGCAGCGACACAAAGTCGTTGACCCCTTTCACCTGGCGCGCATGAGGCACTCGCCCATTGTCCAACACCACCAAGCGCTCGCGCACCTGCCGTTGCGAACCTTCGATGCCCCCTTGACCGAAGCGAAAAGCGGTCGTCAGTCGATGTGTCAGCCAATGTCGGCGTGAGCGTGTCGAGTGCCAGTCCAATCTTTCCATCAGGCGTCTCGTGCAGAGCTGAGCGAGCCCCGACCGTTGGGAGAACGTGAAGGTGAGGGACGTCATCAGATTGCTGGAGGATAACGGTTGGTTCTCACTCGCCAGAAGAGAAGTCATCGACAGTTCCATCACCGCAACAAGGGCGGATGCGTGACGGTGCCTGGTCACCTGGGGGACGAAGTCCCTCTGGGAACTCTCGCTGGCATCTTGAAACAGGCAGGAATCAGGAGGCCCGGGCGATGACTGACTACACCATCGTGATCGAAGATGCGGGAACGAATTTCGCCGCGTATGTGATCGGACTCGATGGTGTCATCACGACGGGTAACACGGTCGAGGAAGTCGTCGAGAACATGCACGAAGTGATCCCCTTCCATTTGGAAGGTATGCGTCTTCACGGCGAGGAGTTACCGGACCACCTCCCCATCGTCAAGACCATTCACGTCGCGTCATAAAATCTCCAAACGTGGTGCCCAATCGATTCTCTAGGAA
Source organism: uncultured Acidimicrobiaceae bacterium (assembly GCA_963734655.1). Taxonomy (GTDB): domain Bacteria; phylum Actinomycetota; class Acidimicrobiia; order Acidimicrobiales; family RAAP-2; genus RAAP-2. Next base: position 786,700 of record CAVTHY010000003.1, read on the forward strand.
TCAACGCGAAACCCTTTGCCGGGCGCAGTGTGCCCCGAACACATTCCCTCAGCGTTCGCCCTCCTTCTTCTTGGCGAAGCTTCACCGTGCACCCGCCCGGGCGAATCACTGACCAGTGCGTCAGCCTTCTCTTCAGCCGACACTTTGCGTACGGTACAGCCGGAAAATGTGATTAGCGGGCAGACCGGTACAGGCTGTTGTGGAGGCGGTTCCCTCGAAGATGAGAGTTGCCGTCACCTTATTGTTGAGGGATCCGGTGTAGTGGTACGAAGGGCCGTTGGGCACGTACGCGCCTCTCACCGTGAACTTCGTAGTAGTCACTTTGCCCGCGAGCGTGGGTGTCCCCGACACAGCAGCGACCCCAGAGAAGTTGAAGTTTCCATTGCTCAAAGCGATCTGCTTCACGGTAGGCAAGATGAAGACAACGCCGTATCCACTTCCTTGAACCAATTTCGAGACCGCGGAGTTGGGCGTGCATGTGAGGGCGAGGGACCTCAAGTCACTATGGTCGACGAGCGTGAATGACAGGTCTTCGCCGCTCGGAACGTGTACGACTTCCACAGTGGAGTAGTAGCCGTTGGCGATCTTCACGTTGACCGAGGTGGCGAGCGCCGTCGCCGGAAACACCACGGTCCCCACGGCGGCCAGCGATACAACTGCACGTACCCAACGCCGAACGGCGCCTCCAGAGTGTCCTCTTTGCATTGCCTCGACTCCCCTCTTCACGCGAATAGTGGAGATGATAGTGCTCAGATCTCCGGTTCTGGGCGGCGTCCTGGGTTGACCCCGGACCGCGCAGATTGCCTACCTTGGGGAGCCGTGACCGATTGACTCGTGACTCTGGTGCGGACTTTGGTCGAGATGCGGTGCGCCACTGCTGCCACCGTGAAACGAACGTGAATTCAGTTCATCAATGATCGTGCGTTCGGTTCCTCCGACGCTCGTTCAGTCACGGTGTCAATCACCGAGAGCCGGATCGCTATGCGCTGTGAAGATACTGCTCGAGCGCCCGACGAATCACCTCAGATACGCTGATCCCCTCGGCCTGGGCACGTTGCTCCGCTTCGGATTTCAGCGATGAGCCGAGGCGAACGGATTCAACAGACTTCTTGTCACCCCCTAAGCGTGGCCGACCACGCCCTCGCCGAGCCGTGCGGAGTTTCTCTTCGCTATATCCGTTCTCAGCCTCGAGCACTAGGCCTCGATCGACTCGTTAGTGATAGCCTCGCCACTCTTCGCGTAACCGTAGATTCGTTTCGTCATTCTTCACCTCCAAAAAGTGGTTCCGCCGCCGTGCGCCGAAGTGGCATCGCGTGAATAACCAACGCCTCTTCGTCTCCCATCATCACCACCAATTCAAGAACATTTCCTGCACTGTCTGGTCCCGCCAACTGCACTCGAATGGGATCATCACCAACTTCCACCACACAATGGAGTGCACGAACGCATGTGCAAATGCCTCGTCGCTGATTCCATGTCGTTGCGCCGTTCGGTCAATCTTTATTTGTTAAATGTATTACATTAAATATACGTGGTGTTATTGAATCGCCTCGAAGTACCTGGTGAAAGGCACTGACCCCTTACTTGGCGCGGATGAGGTCATCGCCCGGCGTCCCACACTTGCGAGCACTCGCGCGCCCGCCACAGGGAGCCTTCGACGCTTCGCGTGACGGAACCGGAAAGTCGTCGTGAGCCGATTTGCAGACCTGTGTCGGCATGGGCTTGCATAGGGCCGGTCCAAGCTCTCCGCCAGGCGTTTCGTACAGAGTTGAGCTAGTCCCAACCGTTGGGAAAGTGTGAAGGTGAGGGACGTCATCAGATTGCTCGAGAATGACGGTTGGTTCTTTACGCACCAGAGGGGAAGCCATCGACAGTTCCATCACCGAAACAAGGGCGGATGCGTGACGGTGCCTGGTCACCTGGGGGACGAAGTCCCGCTCGGAACTCTCGCTAGCATCTTGAAACAGGCAGGAATTAGGAGGCCAGGGCGATGACCGACTATACGATCGTGATCGAAGATGCGGGAACGAATTATGCCGCGTACGTGATTGGACTCGATGGCGTTATCACGACGGGAAACACTGTCGAAGAAGTCATCGAGAACATGCACGAAGCAATCCCCTTCCACTTGGAGGGCCTGCGTCTTCACGGCGATGAGTTGCCGGAACGCCTTCCCATCGTCAAGACCATTCACGTAACGTCGTAGGTGGCGTTGTCCCCAGTTTCCAGAGTCCACTCCACAACGTCGCCGCGGTGAACCAAATGCGACCAGGGGGAACCCGACGCGTCATCATCGCTATCGCGGAGGGTGGGCGAACGAGCAGGTGCTGATCATTGCGATCACTGTTGCGGATGAGAT
>CAVTHY010000004.1:0-514081 GCA_963734655.1 uncultured Acidimicrobiaceae bacterium
GTGATCATCGTTGAGCGCGACCCCTTACTGCTCGACGGCCTCAAGTCGGCGCTGCCACCTATCTACGTCGTGCGGGCGGTCTCGGGGATCGAGAAAATTCGCGACCTCGACACCAACGAGATCGCCGTGCTGATTCTTGGCCCGACGCAGAGTGACGTCGCCACCATGGGTCGGTTCGAGGAACTTACGAAGCTCCGCCCGGGCCTTGGCGGGCTGCTCGTCGTCGACGGCCCCTCGACCTCGATGCTGCGTCTCGCGCTACGAGCTGGCTTCAGCGACGCGATCGATCTGCGAAACGTGGAGAGCGACCTCGTCGATGCCGTCGACGAGTTGTGGTCACGTCTCGAGCGGCGCCGGGACGAGGCCTCGGTTGTGAAGGTCGCCTCGGCCCCGAAGGCGCAGGTGACCACGGTCTTTTCACCCAAGGGTGGAGTCGGCAAGTCGGTCATTGCGGTCAACATCGCCGTCGCGCTAGCCCGACGCTCCAATTCGACGAAACCGGTTGCGATCGTGGATCTCGATCTGCAGTTCGGCGACGTGGCGTTGATGTTGCGAATCCAACCGGTCAACACGATCGTGGACGCCGCAGCCGCTGGTGATCAGCTCGACGAGGTGCTCATGTCGAGCCTGATGGTGCGCCACGAGGCGAGCAAATTACTCGTGCTCGCCGGGCCGACAACACCGCTCGCCGCCGACCAGATCGATGCGAAGGACTTGTTGCGAGTTCTCGCCGTCCTTCGCGAGATGTGCAGCCACGTCGTCATCGACACCGCGCCGCACTTGAGCGAGATCGTGCTCCAGTCCGTCTCCGAGAGCGACGACGTCGCGTTCGTGGTCAGCATGGACGTTCCGTCGGTCAAGAACGCGCGTCTCGGCCTGCAGGCGTTCGAATTGCTGCAGCTGCCTCTCGACAAGGTCGTCCTCGTGTTGAACCGAGCGGATTCGAAAGTCCACCTCGGAGTCGAAGGAGGTCGAGCGTGCCCTCCAAATGAAGGTCGCGGTCAGCCTTCCGTCGGAGGCGCTCGTCCCGCAGTCGGTCAACGAGGGGCTGCCGGCGGTACTCGCCTCGCCTCGGTCGCGCTTCGCCGGCCGGATCGACTCGCTCGTCGACATCCTCGTCAAGCGCGAGCAGGCTCGACATGAGCCCTGACCCCCCCGGCGTGAAGGGGCCAACCCTCAGCCTTTACGAGCGTCTCCAGGAGTCTCGCAGCGCTGAGGACGCACGCGCGAACCTGCTCGACGGCCTGCGCCAGGGAATCCACGAGCGGGTCATCTCTCGTCTCGGACCTGTCTTCTACTCCAACGGCGCCAACACCGAACAGTTGCGCTCGAGCGTGCAGCGCATCGTCGACGAGGCGCTGAAGGCGACCAAGACCCCGCTCTCGGTCAGTGAAAGCGCACAGCTCGCCCGAGAGGTCACCGACGACGTCCTCGGCCATGGGCCGATCGAACGTCTCTTGCAGGACCCGACCGTGACAGAGGTCATGGTGAACGGGCCGGGCCGTGTCTTTGTCGAGCGCAACGGCAGGATCGAGCTCACGCAGAGTCGTTTCCTCGATGAGGATCATCTTCGCCATGTCATCGGGCGCATCGTCGCGGCAGTCGGTCGCCATATTGACGAGACGACGCCGATGGTCGACGCGCGACTGCCTGACGGATCGCGCGTGAATGCCGTCTTCCCGCCGCTCAGCATCGACGGGCCGTATCTCACGATCCGAAAGTTCTCGGTCGATGCATTGACCGTCGAGGATCTCATCGGGTTCGGCACTCTCACCGTTCCGGTAGCCCGCCTGCTTGAAGCCGCGGTGCGGGGGAAGATGAACATTCTCGTCTCTGGCGGCACAAGCACTGGCAAGACAACGCTTCTCAACGTCTTGTCGTCGTTCATTCCGAGCGACGAGCGCATCATCACCATCGAGGACGCGAAGGAACTGCAATTGCGCCAGGCCCACGTTCTCTCGCTCGAGGCGCGACCCCCCAACACCGAAGGCAAAGGAGGGGTCGCCATCCGGGACCTGCTGCGCAACTCGCTCCGTATGCGACCTGATCGCATCCTGATCGGTGAGTGTCGCGCGGGCGAGGCTCTCGACATGTTGCAGGCGATGAACACCGGACACGAGGGTTCGCTCACGACGGTCCACGCCAACAGCCCCCGCGACGCGCTGTCGCGCGTCGAGACCATGACGATGATGGCTGGCTTCGACCTCCCGGTGCGCGTGGTGCGCGATCAGATGTCCTCCGCTCTCGACCTCATCGTGCACCTTTCGCGACAGAGAGACGGCAGTCGGCGGGTGACGCACGTGACCGAGGTCGGTCGGATGGAGGGCGAGGTGATACTGCTCCAAGACATCTTCTTGTTCGACTTCGCGATGGGGACCGACGATCACGGCAACGCGCTCGGTCAATTGAAGGCGACTGGATTGCGGCCCCGCTTCAGCGAGACGTTGCTCGATCGCGGCATCGAGATCGACTCGACGCTATTCGACGCGGAGCGATTCTTGCACGACCCAGCAGGGCGACGATGAGCGCGGTGACCTCGCTCTCAAGGTCCGCTCTCATGGTGAGCACCCACATTCGTAGCTTCCTTCACCACATCGGTGCTGTCGGCGAAGCCGCGATCGTCCTCGCGGTGGTCGCGCTCGCCGCCTACCTCGTCCTTCGCGTCGCGAAGCGAAGGAGTATGAGACTTTCCCGACTGATCGGGCCGTATCAGCTGCAGCTCCCCAATGTCGAATCCGACACCGAGGGATCGACCGCCGTTGTCACGCTACCGGTGCTGCGCCGGGCCTCGAATGCGCTCGGGCCGCGCGGGGGGATTCAGTCCCCTCGGTCGTCGTCTCGAGCTCGTCCTGCGGCGCTCGGGTGTCCCGATCAAGCTCGGCGAGCTCGTCCTCGTCTGGCTCGCCTTCCTCGTGTTCCTCGTCGGAATCGGCGCCCTACTGGGGCATATCGTCGGCGCGATCGTCGCTCTCGTGCTCGTACTTGCGGCTCCTCCGTTGGGTCTCATGATGGCACTGAAACAGCGGTCCCGGAAGTTCGCGGAGCAATTGCCCGACATCTTGAAGCTCACCGCTTCGTCGCTTCGGGCGGGCTTCTCGTTCGCGCAAAGTCTCGACGGCGTCGTTCAACAGGTGAAAGATCCGGCGCGCGTCGAATTGCAGCAGGCGCTCTCGGAGACACGACTCGGAAAGGTTCTCGAAGAGGCGCTCGCCGATGCCGCGGAACGGATTCACAACCAGGACTTCAGCGAGGCAGTGATGGCGGTGAGGATCCAGCAGGAGACCGGGGGCAATTTGTCCCAGTTGCTCGACGTGCTCGCCAACACGATGACACTGCGGATGCGCATGCGTCGCGAGATTCGTACACTCACCGCGGAAGGGCGCATCAGCGCGTACGTGCTCGGCCTCCTCCCGGTCGCGATTGGCCTCTTCATCTATTCCACGAATCGGGCCTACATCATGGAGCTTTTCCACACGAGTGCGGGCCGGATCGCGGTGCTCGGCGCCGCGGTGCTCGAGCTCGTGGGCTTCATCTGGATGTTCCGGATCGTAAAGATCGAGGTCTGACGTGCTGCTGATCGTCGTCGTCGCCGTCGTCGGGGCGGTACTGCTCGCAACGGCCGTGCTCGCAGCGGTGCGCGCGTCGCGCCGCGCGGTGAGGGCGACCCTTCTCATCGCGACGGAAGGCACCCGTCTCGAATCCGTAGGACGAACGCCGCTCGCCGATCGCCGTTCGTTCGTCGAGCGTCTCGTGGTGCCGACGATCCGCCTCGTCTCTAAGCCCGCGTGGGTCCTTTGTCCGCCGGTCTATCGCGACAGCGTCCGGCATCGTTTGACCCTGTCGGGCAGGGCCGAGCAGATCGACCTCGAGCGTTTCCTCGCTGGGCGACTGCTGTCCGTCGCGTTGGTGCCCGTCTCGTTCTTTCTGGTCCGCCAGGCCCACCTTTCCCCGCTCTTCGATTTTCTCGCCACGCTGATTCCTGCCCTCCTGCTCCTCCTCGGTCCCGATGCGCTCCTCAACCACCGCGTCAGCAAACGACAGGAGAAGATCCGCACCAGCCTGCCGGGAATGCTCGAACTGCTCTTGATCAGCGTCGAGGCCGGTCTTGGTTTCGAACAGGCCCTGGCCCGCACGGTTGCCGCAATGCCCGGCACACTCGCGGACGAGTTCAATCGCTACCTGGGCGAGGTACGGGTCGGCTCCATACGGCGAGAGGCGCTCGAGGGGATCGACCAACGCACCGACGTCCCCGAACTTCGTTCCTTCCTCATGGCGCTGATCCAGGCCGACACGTTCGGCGTATCGATCGCGGCGATCCTGCACGCCCAGGCGGAGGATGTTCGCATCGCGCAGCGCCAGCACGTGCAAGAGCTGGCGCAGAAGGCTCCTGTCAAGATGCTCTTTCCAATGGTCTTTTGCGTGCTGCCGGCCCTGTTCGTCGTGGTCATCGGTCCCGCGGCGATCGAGATCTACAAGACGATCATCAAATGAGCGCCGCCCGTGGACGTCTGGTCAGCGCACGCCGACTCGTGCAGCGCTCTCGGAAAGACGAGTCGGGCGCGGCGCTCGTCGAGTTTGCGCTCGTGGTGCCGCTATTCGCGCTCCTACTTTTTGGGGTGATTCAATTCGGTCTTGCCTTCGGTGGATGGGCGTCGGTTCGCGCGAGCGTGCAAAATTCCGCGCGTCTCATCGCGCTCAACGATCCCGGACTCGCCCAGATAGCACTTGCCACCCGCTGACGGCCGCGCAGAACTACAACCCGGCTACGCGCTCGACATGTCCACTAGAATGGATGTTCTGCGAGATCGCGAATGAGATCGGCACACCGGTGGGGACGGACCCGTCGAGCGCGTCGACGATGAAGATCGGGCTTTTGATCACCCGGTCGGAAATGGCGGAAAGGCACGGTGACAGTATGTGCGAGCATCCCCGCGTTGTCCTTCACGGGCTTCTTCCCGACCATGCAACTCGTGTCGACCAGCCAGTTCTACATCGAGGAACCCGTGCCAAACGACCGATCCGTACGGACCGATTCAGAGTTACAACCCGTATGGCTTGGCCAACTGTGGCTCGTAGAGCCCGTCAGAGCGGTCGGCGAAATCGCCGTGCGCGGCTGGAGGATCGCGGTCCGCTGCGAGACGCCGAGATCTGAGGAAGGGGCGGTACTCGTCATCTTCGCGATCTCGTTCAGCGCGCTGCTCGGGTTCGCCGCGCTCGCGGTCGACCTCGGCAACACGGCCCAGAGCCACCTCAACACCCAGAACGCCGCGGATGCCGCCGCGCTCGCCGGGGTGACTGCGCTCCATAACGGAGCCGACGTGATGAGCGCGATTAAATCCGTAGAAGGCGTTGCCAAAACCTACATCCCGGATATTTCGTGGAACGCACCTTCGAATGGTTGTAGCCGGCCCGCCCCCTTCGAAGCGTGTGACGCGACCAATTGCATCGCCTTCTACCCGAATGCAATGACCCCACCGCGATCTGGGTCGAGATACCCGGACAGGCGCTACCCTCGCTCCTCGGCAACGCCGGTATCCGTCAGCGTGACGGCCTACGCGGAGGCAACCATCAGATCCACTACGTCGGCGAAGCTCTGCTGGGGCGCCCCTGGATCAGCTGGGAACCAGGGGAACCAGGGGAACTGTTAGCTCGTCGCATCGTCTGGTGCACGGCGCGACTCGGCACCCGACGCTGCGGATTTGCGACGGTACCTCTCTTACGGTTCAGCCGACGGGCCGAGGCGCGCGTTCCGCTTTCGGCGCGCGGCGCGAGGTGCGCCGAACAGCGCCGGCACTCGCATGGCCCGTTTGGCCCGCGGGCCAATCGTAGAGAGGGAATCCGAGATCGAAGCCGCGCTTCGGGTCGCCGCGAGCTGCTCGCGCAGCCACAACAGCGTCGACACCAGCAAGACAATGTTACGTAGACCGGCGACTGCGGTCGGAACGTAATGGTCCGGCCCGATGACGTTGGCCTCGAAGTACAAGAACGGGAACACGACGGTCGTGAGGCAAGCGGCGATGAGCCAGCCACGGCGCAGCTCCCAGTATGCCCAGAGGGGAATCAGCCAGATCAAGTACTGCGCAGAGAAGGCCTTGTCACCGAGCACCGCAACGCTGAGCACGGCAAGGCTGACCGCCTCGATGCGGAGGCGTCCCCGTGCAGCGAGCCACCAGATCGAGCCCAGCGCCGTCAGGACGAGCACGTCGAGCGACGCCCCGATCAACCCGTGGAGTGGGCCTACTGTCTCGATTGCGCCGAAGGCGTAGATCCAGTGGACATGGAGAGGGCTCGCAAGAAGGGTAAGGCTGCTCGGGAGGCTTTCGATCTCGAATCCGCGGTGAAATTCATAGGAGAATGGTGTGGAAAGACTCCCGGGCGAGTGCAGGATCTGGGCGGCCGCTGTTGCCGCGAACACCGCGACGGTGGCCGCGACGCGACGCAGCGCCCAGCGCCCGGTGCTGCGGCGCTCGGCGATGAGAAAGCCGGGAAGCAGCAGCAGCGGGAAGAGCTTCAAGAGGCCGCCGAGCACCGCCCAGGCCCAGGACCGGCTCCAACGCCCCGAGCGGGCGCGTTCTACTGCCAATAAGCCTGCGATCGCGGGGACGATGTCGTAACGCGCGACGAGGACTGCCGACGTGCCCAGCGCGAGATAGACGACGGCTCGGCGATTCCAGCCGGGCAGCCCGGGTAGTCCATCACTCGAGACCAACAACGAGAAGAGCGCCAGTTCGGCGAGGACGCTGAAGCCCAGCACGTAGGGCAGTGGGAGCAGCTTCGGCAGGAGGAAGAGGCCGATCGATGGGCCCGGGTACTCCTTCGGCAGGAGGTGCAGGGCCGGCGAGTGCAGCGCGAGGGACGCGTAGTGCTCGTAGAGCAGGACGTCTGCATGGGGCATCAACGCCGCCATGACCCAGGCCAACGCCCCGAGAGCGATCGCCGGTCGAGAGACCATCGTCCAACGCTTGTGCCATCGAGTACGGGCTGGGACGAAATCGTCCTGAAAATGAACAAGTGAGGAAGCGGCTTGAGTGGTCATGTCATTACCGATTTGGCGATCCCGCCAGCCAGTCACAAGTCACCACCCTTCCACCTGTCACATTGAAGCCGAACCTACTCGCCGACTCGCGCTAATACCTGTCGGTATCTCGCCGTTCCTTCAAGGCCGACGGCGGGCCGTCGTCAACGTTCCCCGACTGGCGGCTTGAGCCGTGGAGTGGCGGCAATCCGAACCGGCAGAGAGCCCCCCTTGCTCGTCAGGCTCACACCTCACCTCTCCGTGTTCCCTGCCGGGTCCCGAGTCCCACCGATCCCTCTCAAATGGGCCGTGGTCGTCGTGGTCCTGACTCGCCAGTACGCACGACGGGCCGGGCTCGATCTCAGCCAAGGCTCTGCTCGATGCAGCGAAGCAACGTTGAACACTGGCCACCTGGCGGAATCTCTGGCGCCTCTGGAAGTCAAAATCCCCGTTTCCAAGGAGGGCACGGCGCGGTTGCCGTGCCCTCCTTGGACGACGTGCCGACGTTGGACTACGACGCCAAGTCGTAGTTCCTAGGATTGTTAAAGGTATTGTCGTTGGTTTGCAGCTGGGTGCAGTACTGATAAGGGAAGTTGCTTGGTGTGCGCAGAGCAACTCCAGTTGCCGCCGCCGCCGGTGCCGTGTCCGTAGGCTGTACTGTCCTGCATTTGGCCTGTGCCGGCGGTGCCGGACACGATGAGGTTCCAGGAGCTGCCACTCCAGATGTACAGGCCGTCCAGCCAGCTATACGAGGTGCAATTACCAAAATTTCCGCCGCCATACATATTGACAGGCCGAGGCGGCGGGAATTGTCACATTCGCCACGTCCGCCGACGGCGAGACAGTGAGGGTCAGCGTCTGGGTGCCCTTGTTGCCGTTCTTGTCGGTCGCCGTGACGATAATCGAGTACGTCCCGGAATTGGTTCCGGTGCCGACCGTGAGAACGCCGGTGGCGGAGTTGATCGCCACGCCGGTGGGTTGACCCGTGATCGAGAAGGTCACCGGAGCGGTCCCCCCGGTCGTGGCGAAGGCAAAGGTTCCGACCTGCCCTAACGTGACCGTGTCGGTGACCGTACCGGCGCCAGCGCCGTCCGTGAAGGTAGGTCCGCCGCCGCCTGCCGCCACCGCCGCCACCGCCGCCCGAAGTACCGGCTGCGATGCTGTTGCCGACGTTATTGAGGGTGTTGCTGACCGTGTGACCGAGAAACACCAGTGCGCCGATCGCGACGACCGCAATAAGGGCGAGGAGGAGCGCATACTCGACGAGGCTCGCGCCGGTTTCGTCGCGGTTGGTGAACCGGACGCGAAGGCGCCGGGCACGTTGCCCGGACCACGCCCTCTTTCTCTGAGACATCCGTTGTCTGAACATGTGCTGCTTCCTTTCGTAGATTTGCCGTGCATGCGATATGGACGACCTAGTGATCCGGACTGTTCCGTGATCAGGTACAAACGCGCTGAATCGGGCCACCATCGGCGCCTCGCGGGGCACCGATGGTGGCGACGGGCTACCCAGCGCTGTTAATCGTGTTCGCGACGTTGTTTAGCTGGTTGCTGACCGAGTGGCCGAGGAACACCAGTGCGCCGATTGCGACGACTGCGATGAGGGCGAGGAGGAGGGCGTACTCGACCAGGCTCGCACCCGTTTCGTCCGCGCGGTCGATGACGTCATGGAACCATCCGGTGAGCATCGTCTGCAAGAGCATTAACTGTTTCATGTGGCTTTCCTTCTGTTGTGAGAAAGGCCACCCGGGTGGGGGCCAGTGGTCCCGCGCAGGCGGGTTCTCGACCAGTGTGCTCGGACCCTGGCGAGGTTTCCATGGGCCGTTCGGCTCATTTTTCGGCGTGTCGGGCCGAATTAGCCACACTTGATGGCCTGAGGACTACGTCAGGCGCACGATACCGAGCCGCACCGCTTGGAGGACGGCCTGGGTGCGATCCATCGCGTCGAGCTTTTTGTAGATGTGGGCGAGGTGATTCTTCACGGTTTTCGCACTTATATAGAGCTCGGATGCCACCTGTGAAGTCGAGGCGCCCGTAGCGAGAATTCGAAGTACTTCGACCTCCCGAGGGGTCAGCGCGTGGTCCGTCGTACCACGTCCCCGGTCAGCGGCGAGAAAGGACTTTGCCAATTCTGCGGACAGCACGGTCTCGCCAGCGGCCACGGCCGACACGGTGTCAACAATCTCGGCAGTCGTGCAGTCCTTGACGAGGTAGCCGACCGCGCCGGCTCTCAGGGCCTCGCGCAGCGTTGCGCCGTCCGCGAACATCGTGAGCATCACGACCGCGATACCGGGCGCCCGGGCACGGAGCTGTCGTGTTGCCTCGACGCCGTCTTGAACGGGGAGGGAAACGTCCATTAAGACGACGTCGGGCAGCAGTTGCTCTGCGAGCTCCACCGCTTCGGCCCCGTCGCTGGCTTCGCCCACGACGTCGAGGCCGTACGCCTCGAGCGAGCGACGCAACCCGTCTCGCAACACTGTGTGGTCGTCTGCGAGAAGCACGCGGAGCGCGGTCATTTGGCCTCGATCTGCAGGCGAACCGTGGTGCCTTGCCCAGGCGCCGACGTAATCGCGAGTGACGCGCCGATCGCGTCCGCCCGTTCGCGCATACCGAGGATGCCGTACGCGTTGCGCCGTAGGGGCGCGGTCGCCGCCGTCCCCTTTCCGTCGTCGACGACCTCGAGTTGGGTTCCGCCCGATTCACACCGCCAACGGACGGTGATGGTGAGCGCCTCGGCGTGTCGCTCCGCATTCAAGATGGCCTCTTGGGCAATCAGCCAGGCTTCGCGTTCAACGATCGGCCCGAGACGGCGCGAGCTCGTGTGCTCGAAGACGGTCGACACGCCAGAGCGCTCCTCGACGCGAGTCAAAAGGCGCGCGAGCGCGGCCTCGACATCGAGATCCTCGGAAGTTTCCATCCGCAAGTCCGAGAGCTTCTCTCGGATGTCGGCCGAGACGAGACGTATTTCCGCGGCGAGCGACGCGAGTTCGGAGCGGAGCTCGGGGTGCGCGACTAGATCAGCGGTCGGCGCCGACTTCAGCCCCGACGCGGTCGAGCGAAAGTGCGACGAATGCGAGTGCCTGGCCGGCGCGATCGTGCAGATCGCGCGCGATGCGACCCCTCTCCTCGTCCGCGCCGAGCGTACGCAGTCGACGAAACCACCGCGCATTGTCTATCGCCAGACCGGCGTGCTGGGCGACATCAGCTACGACGTTGATATCGAGTTCGCTGAACGGGGGGCTGTTCTGATGGCGCTCGATTGCGAGCAGCCCGACGAGGGATTCACGGGCCCAAAGAGGGATGTACAGCCCCGAGCTCGTTCCCGCGCCGAGTCCGTCCCCCGGCTCGAGTCGCTCGCGTCGCACGGGACCGAGCGAGCGCGCGGCCTCGCGAAGAACCGTCGGAAGCTCTTCGTCCGAAAGCGATTCCGGCAGATGCACGCCCTCGGCGACCGCGACCCCCCAGGAGCTCGCGCTGCGTTCGGCAGTTGGGTCACGCAAGAAAAGAGCGACAAGCTGAGGTTGCAGCAGATCGCGCAACCGCGAAACGGTCTGTGCGAGCACGCCGCGGAGGCTGACCGAGCCCGGCAGCGACGCCGCGCGTGCATGCAGCTCGAGCAGGAGGTTATTGACCTCGCTCAGACTGCGCAGACGCTCGAGTTCTGCGACCGATTCATCGTGCGCGGGCCGGAGTAACCATCGACTATACGCACCGAGAAGGCAAATGAGTGCGAGCAAGCCACCACGTTGGGCTGCCGCGTAGCGGTCCGAGGCATCGAAACCCCCGACCGCCCACGAGGCGAGCACGGCGACGCCGGCGGTGGCCGGCGCCAGCACGGCGACCGCGGCACCGATTCCGAGTCCCGCGACGAGGAGGCTTGCTCCGAGGCTCAACAGGAACGGCGATGCGGCGAGCCCGGTCCATCCCACGATGCCCGCGCCGAGGAATGCGTCAAGCGTGACCTCGATAAGCGTGCGCCGGGCCGTGCGTCCTAGGTGAACCGGCCAGAGCGTGCGAAGGATGGAGTAGACGAGCAACATCGAGGCGGCGATGATGTCCCTTCGCGAAGGTGCGGACGCGATCATGGTGAGCACCGAGAGCGAGAAACCAGTCCAACGCAGCGCGACGATCAGCTCGTCGATTCCCCAGTCGCTACGGCCGAGCCGCGGGGGAGGATGTGATGCGTCGCCAATCCAACGATCGAGCGCGCCGCTCCGCCTAGTGAACTGCATGCGGCGTCGCGTCACGGCGTTGTCCTCCGATCGGGCGGAACTGTGCGGCGCGCGTCGGCGGGCACCGCCGCGTCGGCCAACCGCGTCAACCGCGTCAACCGGACATTAGACGCGAGAGAGTCGGGATCATCGGTTTCTCCGTTGGGTGGTGGTCCTCGCATTATCGCCCTCCGACCTTGTCGCCACGGTGTTCCTTGACTTTCGGTTCAGGTTACTGTAAATATTGTCTGCGATGAGCGCCGACGCGGTCGACGAGTCCGGCGCCAGTTCGACCGCGCATGAGCGTTCTCGGGCCAACGGCGCGAGTCGACTCGTAGGGTCGCGACTTCGATTCCATCCAGCGATCATCGTCATCGTCGGGGCGTGTGCGGCGCTCTTCCATCAGATCATGCACGTCGGGCTCTCGGGTGACGTCTATTTCCACTGGGCGGCAGGCGTGTGGATGCTCGATCACCACAGTGTCATCCGAACCGACGTGTTCTCGTACACCGTGGCGGGTCGTCACTGGCTCGCCGACGAATGGGGCTACGAAGTCGCGCTCGCGTGGCTGGTCCGCACTTTCGGCGCAGGGAGCTTCTGGTTGGTCTCTGCGGGTAGCTGTAGTGCGGCAGTGCTCCTCGGTGCAGCGACATGGCGTCGAGCGGGGGCGGCGTGGCTGTGGACCGCGGCGCTTTCAGCTCTCGCGGCTGGCGGCTTGGTGGTGGGTCTCGCCGTGCGACCGCAGGATCCGAGCTACATGTTTTTCGCCGCGGAGCTCTTTCTGTTGTCGCTCGCACGCGGACGGACGCGCTGGCTCATCGCGTTACCGCCACTGCTCCTCGTGTGGGCAAACGTGCACGGCAGCTTCTTGCTCGGTCTCGGCGTGTTGGGGCTTGAAGTACTCTGGTCGGTCCTCCCCGATTTCGCGGGCCGGCTTCGGGTTTCGCGCCGTCTTCCGACGCGCCCCATTGCGGCGACCGCGGCAGTTTCGTTCGGGGCGACGTTCGTCAATCCCCATGGTGTCGCGCTCTTAGGCTACGCGCTCCACGTGAGCTCGCTCGACCGAGCTCACATCGCTAATCCAAGAATGGCAGTCACCAAACTTTCATGGACTGCTCGTCCTGTTCCTCGTGGTGGGACCGCTGCTCTGGCTGATCGGCACGCTCGGATTCTCGGATCGTCCACTAGCGCTCGAAGATGTCGTCATCTCCTTTGTACTGCTTATCGCGACACTGCACGCGGTCCGTTTCCTTCCGTATCTCGTGCTCGCCTGGTGCGCCGTGTTGAGCCGGGCAACCCCTTTGCGTAAGGAGTCGATTCGACCATCACTTCTCAGCCTTCCGATCGCGATCGTCCTCGCCGTTGCCCTAGTCGCGGGTCCTCATATCGCTGCCGGCGCGCCGGCGCAAGGTCAGAGTGGGAACGACATGCCGGTCGCCGCCGCCGCGTTCGTCCAGCGCCAACACGGCCACGTCTTTTCGACGTACTGGTGGGGCGACTATCTGATCCACCTCGGGGTGCCCGTGTTCGTCGACGGAAGGACCGACCTCTACTTCGGTACGGACATTCTCTCCACTTACGTCAATGTGTCGTCGCTCTACGTTGAACCCGATGCGATCTTCCGCCACTGGGACGTCCAATGGGTCCTCTGGAATCGCTCCAGTGCATTGAGCACGTACCTCCTCAAGGATCACCACTGGAAACTCGTGCTCTCCTCCGGCGACGCCGAGGTGTTCCAGCACCTCGGGCCCTGGTAGCCGAGGAGAACCCACATTAGGCCTCTCTCTGATTCTGTCAGGAGATGAAGCCCAGAAAGGATGCCGGCGGTATATCCGGGGTGCGGTGCTTCATCACAACACGTCGCTTCGCCGCGAGACATTCCCCCTCTGAGCTTTCGAGAATGCGTGAAATCCGAGGGTCGTGCGACGAAGTGCGAAGTGATCACACCAATCGTCGCCGTGACATAGGTGAGGTCCGCGATGCCGTCGCATCTCGCGTCGATGCCCCGGCCCAGTCCTACTATGGGAGGACCATGCGTCATGTCCTCGATTCTCACGAGGAAGCCCCCTCCTCCTCGAAGCGAATCGGCGCGTCGACGATTGGCGAGGCGTGGATCGGCGTCAGCGCTCTCATCTTGGAGAGTGGTGTGAATAATTCCTACGACGAACTCGCCATTCGTGAGGTCATTATGGCGACGCTGGTCGTGACCGAGCCCAGTAGTGACGACGAGATCGTGCGACGCTACGCCGACCGGCCACGTCTGGCCTGGATGTACGAGAACTTCACCAATCACGACCGCGTCGCGGCCCTGGGCGACGCCGACAGCTACGCGACTCGGTTGCGCGATTATGAGCACAGTGGTCGCGACCAAGTCCAATGGGTGATCGATCGGTTGCGCGCTGATCCCCTAACGAGGTCAGCGACCATCACTACCTTCCAGCCGCTCACCGACACGAGCTATATCCCCTGCGTCAGCTTGCTGGACTTCTACTTAATCGACGGTGCACTGCATCTGTCGTGTTACGCGCACAGTATCGACTTCGGCGCCAAGGGCTACGCCAACCTCGTGGAGTTGGCCCGCCTGCAGGAGGAGGTCGCCCGGGGTGTGGCGAGCGTAACGGGGACGTTGACCATGACGATCAAGTCCGCCCACGTCTACGAGAGCGACTTCGCGTACATGAGAGGCGTCCTCGCGGCGCAGCTAGAGCCGAGTTGACACCACGCCGGCAGAGAAGCGATGTCTAATCGGTCGTAGGTTCGCGCTGACGCGGGACGAATAGTCGGCTCGCCCGGTGAATCACCGCGTCGGACCTCCTGCGGGCCCGTTCACGCGCCGATCGCGCTGATCGCGGCAAAGGTCGCGTCGTCGAACGTGACGTGCGCCGCTCCAAGGTTCTCCTCCAGGTGCGCCACCTTCGAGGTCCCGGGAATGGGCATCATCACCGGCGAACGCCGCAGCAGCCACGCCAGCGAGAGTTGCGCCACCGTGATGCCCTGCGAGGTAGCCACTGCGTGTAGCGGACCGCCTTCGCGCGCCAGTTCACCCGCGGCGATGGGGAACCACGGGATGAAGCCAATGCCCTGCTCCTCGCAGTAGTCGAGGACGTCGTCACTGCGCCGGTCGCTCAGGTTGTAGCGGTTCTGCACGGTCGAGATCGTCACCACGCGTTGCGCGTCCTTGATCTCAGCGACCGAGACTTCGGAGAGACCCACCGCCTGGACCTTGCCCTCGTCGAGCAACGCCTTCAAGAGTCCGAATTGCTCCTCGCCGGGCACCGTCGGATCGATGCGGTGCAACTGGAACAGGTCGAGCGAGTCCTGACCGAGTCGACGAAGCGACATCTCACATTCTTGACGCAGGTAGTCGGGACGCCCGCAGGGCACCCAGACGTTGGGACCGGTGCGCAAGAAACCGGCCTTGGTGGCGATCTTGACGTTGCCGTAGGGGTGAAGGGCCTGCGCGATCAACTCCTCGGAGACGTAGGGACCGTAGGAGTCCGCCGTATCGATGAAGTCGACCCCCAACTCGACCGCGCGCCGCAGCACGGCGAGGCATTCCTCGCGGTCGGGGGGACTACCCCACACGCCTCGTCCGGTGATCCGCATGGCCCCGTAACCGAGTCGATTCACCGTCTGGTTGGCGTACGTGAACGTGGTGGGAATTGACATGGCGCTCCTCTTCATATCGACGATCGTGTCGGTTGATTCGCGGGGCCGCAACAAGCCCGACGTCATCACGACTCCGTGACTCTAGCGTGCGTGACCGCCGAGGTCGGAGGCGTCGATCGTGTCGTTGTTGCGGAGACCGGCGTTCTCGAGAATCACGCATCTCCCACCCCGAAGCCGGTTCCGGCGCGCGCCGCGCGCCGGGAACCGTAGCAAGAGTTGCATCCGACGACGTGAGTCGCCACAGTGGGCGCCTGTGCGCCGATCGTCGAGAGAGGGCGCGGCGATAACGACTGAACCGGCGAGGGACACGCGAGACCACGTCATGGGTATCTCGTCGCAGTGATGGCGACTCCGTGACACGGGGTGGAACCGCGGATATTCTTCACCACCATCGCCGTCTTCGCGAAGGTCCCGATCGCACCGCGCCACAAGACTTCCCTCAGACAGAAAATTGGCTTCACTTCCCGCGACCACGCAAATAAAGCGACGCATCGCCAATGCGGCGAGCGTTAATCTGTCCTTCAAGGCGAGTCGAACTGCGCGCTAGCCTGGGCCCACGAGCGACTCGGTGAGAGGTCGAAGAGGTGAGGGTGGCGCATAAGAATGAGGACGTTTCGACGGGGAGCTAACACCTTGCTGGGTGCAGCGGTTCTGCTCGCGACCTACACGGGCGCGGCGGGCGCGGCGGGTGTCGTTCCTCCACGGCATCCTTCGACGAACATTGTTCCCCTCCCGACCTACAACATGACCGCGGGTCGCAACTACATCGTCGGGTCGGCGTTGCCACCGTGTTGGCGCTGGCGCGCGGATCAACTCTTCGCGAATGCTCAGTCGAGCGAATGCGAGAACGCCGAGGTTCAGGCGACGAACCGGGCCCATCACCTCGAGCACATCGTGGGCGTCACCCTTCCGCGCAATTTCAACGTCCTCAGTGCAAACGAGCAGTCCCTGGTGCTGGTCGATCTCGAGCGCGTGAGTCGAGGCGAGCAACCAGTACTGGGACTATCGCAGGCGGCGGATGAAATGGCCCAGAAGGGAGCCCTCGCGAATGAGGATCCGTCTCTGTCGAATCGTGCGGCGATTCCCGGATCGACGGGCGGGTGGACCGCGAATTGGGCCGCGGCGGTGAGCCCCCTCGATGCCAACTATTCGTGGATGTACGTCGATGGCTGGGGCGGCAAGGGTCACACGTTCAACTTCACCTGCACGTCGCCCACCGCCCCGGGGTGCTGGGGCCACCGGGACGACATTCTGGTCAATTCATCGACGATGCCCTGTTACGCCGCGAGTTGTTCGTTGGTGATGGGTGCGGGGTATGCGCCGCTGAACTGGGCCAAGACCTACAACTCGTACACAGAACTGATCGTGCAGGTCGTCGGCGCTGCGCCACCCCTGATCTATACCTGGCGCCAGGCGCTCGCAGCGGGGGCTCGAGCGTAGGGTCCGTTGGCCCGGGGACCTCGCTACGTCGTGACGTCGGGTGATCACGGACTAGGTGAGAGGGCCAAGGCGAAACGAGGGCACACGACGATGGCCGCCCTAGCTGGAGCCCTCGATCTTCTCCTACGATGAGGGCAGATGGGGCGAGCTCATCAAGCCAAGAGGCCGTTCGAGGTACCAATGAGTGAAGCACAATTCAACGACGAAGAGACGGCGGACCTGCTGGGCCGACTAACCCGAATCCCGGTGGCCAATGTCGGCGACGCTATGGACCGGATCAGCGCGGTGGACTCCTCGATTGGTCCGATGTGGCACGGCGCTCGCATCGTGGCGCGCGCCTACACCATCGTCACGCGCAGTGGGGATAATCAAGGAATTCACGAGGCCATCGACCTCGCTGCGCCCGGGGAGGTCCTCGTGGTGAACGGGTTCGCCGATGAGTCGCGCGCCCTCGTCGGCGAACTCCTCGCGGGTCGGGCGAAAGCGAATCATTTGGCTGGTTTCGTCATCGACGGGGCAGTCCGTGACGTGGACGCGATCGAGCAGTTGGCGATTCCCGTTTTCGCGCGCGCCGTCACTCCGGCGGGACCCTACAAGATGGGGCCCCATCGACAGCAAGTACCGATCGCCCTCGGGGGACAATGCGTTCTCCCGGGTGACGTGGTGGTGGGCGACGCCGACGGCGTGGTGATCATCCCAATTGACCAACTCCGAGGCACGGTGGAGGCGGCGGAGAAGATTCAGGCGAACGAAGTGGTGAAGCGCGCGGCAACTGAGGCTCGACTTCGCGGTGTCTAGTCCGGCCCGCGCTGGCGATGTGTCGCTAGGCACCTTCACCGTGCGCCAGCAGGATCTCCGAGAGATCCTCGAGGGCGGGAAGCGACTCTAGGAGGAGCTCGCGTTTCGAACCTTCCATCTTCGCCAGTGCCATTTCGAGGGCGCGAGTGCTCGCGGCTCGCTGAGTCTCGATGAGACGACGACCCGTGGTGGACACCCTGATAAGCGTCACGCGACCATCGAGAGGATCAGGTTCTCGTTCGACCAGATCGAGCGCCTCCAGCGAGTCGATGACCTTGGAGAGAGTGGCGGGCGTGATGCGTTCGAGGTGGGCGAGTACCCCCATGCGCACGGGTTCGCTTTGTTCCACGCGAAACAGGACCGAGACCTGCGAGGGTGTGATGCCCGAGGTCGTGCTCAGGCGCAGCGCCCGATAGATGCGCGCAATGGTGACGCGTAGCGCTGCGGCCGCCGACTTCTCGTCGGTGGCGGCGAACGAAGGGTTGACGTGAGCCATGAGACCACTATATTGGTAATTAGTTAGTAATAACTAAATACTTCTCGCACCTGTCGTGTCGTCAATCCCGGGAGTCCTTCGTGTCAGCCACTACCACCCTTACGTCGCCACATCCTGACAACTACAAGTGGATTGCGCTGTCCAACACCACCCTGGGTATCCTGCTGGCGACGATCAACGGGTCGATACTGCTCATCGCGCTGCCGAACATCTTTCGCGGTATCCATCTGAATCCTTTGGCGCCCTCGAACACGCCATATTTCTTGTGGATCCTGACTGGCTTCCTCTTGGTCACCTCAGTGCTCGTCGTGAGCTTCGGGAGAGTGGGGGACATCTTCGGCCGAGTACGAATGTTCACTCTCGGCTTCGCGATCTTCACCGTGTTCTCGATCCTGTTGTCGGTGACGTGGCTGACCGGTACCAGTGGCGCGATGTGGATTATCGCCATGCGCGTGGGCCAGGGTGTGGGCGGCGCGTTCCTCTTCGCGAACTCCAACGCCATCTTGACTGACGCCTTCCCGGCGAACGAGCGTGGACTGGCGCTGGGCATCAACGGCGTCGCGGCGATCGGTGGATCGTTCATGGGTCTGGTCATCGGCGGGGTCCTCGCACCCATTGAGTGGCGACTCGTCTTCTTGGTATCGGTGCCCGTCAGTCTGCTCGGGACATTCTGGTCGTACTTCAAGTTGCGCGACAACGGTGCGCGTACTCCTTCGAGCATCGACTGGACTGGTAACTTCACCTTCGCCATTGGCCTCATCGCGCTGCTCACCGGGATCGTCTACGGGCTGCAGCCCTACGGCGGGCACGCCATGGGGTGGACCAGCCCCTTCGTCCTGTCGTGCTTGATCGGTGGCGTCGCGTTCCTGGTCGGTTTCGTCGGGATCGAGCGACGGGTGAAGGACCCGATGTTCCAGTTGAGCCTCTTCTCGTCGCGAGGCTTCGCCATGGGCAATCTCGCGACGCTCTGTCTCTCACTCGCGCGCGGCGGGCTGCAGTTCATCCTCATCATCTGGCTCCAGGGCATCTGGTTGCCGCAACACGGCTACGACTTCTCGCGCACCCCCTTGTGGGCGGGCATCTACATGATTCCGCTCACCGTCGGATTCCTCATCGCGGGTCCGGTGTCGGGACGACTCGCCGATCGCCACGGTGCGCGAAACTTCGCCACGATCGGCCTGGTCCTCACCGGGTTGAGTCTGATCGGGCTGCAAGCCATTCCCATCAACTTCCCCTACCCGCTCTTCGCTTCGCTGTTGTTGCTCGTCGGTCTCTCGATGGGACTCTTCGCCGCCCCGAATTCCTCGGCGGTCATGAATTCGTTACCCGCTAATCGTCGCGGGGCGGGCGGGGCGATGCTCAACACCTTTCAGAATTCAGCCTCGGTGCTCTCCATTGGCTTCTTCTTCACGGTGATCACGTTGGGGCTCTCGGCCACTTTGCCCAAGTCCCTGCTGACCGGCCTCACGCACCAGGGAGTTCCGCTCGCTCAGGCCACCGCCATCAGCCACATTCCCGCTATCGGGAGCTTGTTCTCGGCCTTCTTGGGCATCAACCCGATCCAGACGACTGCTCGGTCCTCAGGTACTGGCCATGCCCGGCGTGCACGCGCAGGTGCTACTCGGCCACAGTTTCTTTCCGAGTCTGATCGAGTCACCCTTCGCCAACGGTCTGCACATGGCGTTCTTGGTGGCGGCGGCCCTGTGTTTCCTCGGGGCGGTCTTTTCGTGGCTCCGGGGACCGGGTGTGCAGCACCACGTGGCACCATTGCGCGAGGAGGTGGCCGAGGGGTACGCGTCAGTGGGCGAAATGGCCATGGGCGAGGTGGCGGTGGGAGCGGAGGCCGACTACTTCGAGAGCGTCAACGAGGATGGTCCTTCGCCTCGGTGATGGCATCACAGGCCGGCGCCCGCATCCAACGGCACTCTCCCCGATGCGCGTTTGATGCGAACGCCGGCCTGTGCCGACGATAGAGGCAGGTGACCTCGGTGGTGGGAGAATGTCGCAAGGTTGTAACGCACCGCGGCGCCATCGTTCGAGAGCGGTGCCGGGGTCGGCGACGACACGGTGCTGAAAAGTCGGCGCCGGACGGTTAAGGTCGGTACAGAGAATCCATTCGCGAGAACGGGCTTCGAGGGCGGCGGGTCGACACGGCTCTTTTGGTCTCCGACGTCCGAACCCGCTGACCTGGACCTCGACGCCGCCAACAATGACGACGCCTAGCGAGGAGTCACGATGGCCGAAAAGTCACCTAGCCAACACAACGCCAAAAAGGTCGGAAAGTCGCTCAAAGAGAAGCGCAACGACAAGCACGCGAAGAAGGAATCCAAGAAGGGCCTCCTCGGCGAGAAGGCGTAGTCTCGCCCGCATTCCCTACGCGACGGTGGGTTGCGTCGAGTCGGCCACCATCTCGGCGCCCGCGGCGTGCCAGGCGGTCATGCCCCCCTCTAGATTCACGACGCTTGAATCCCTGTTCGATCAGGAACTGACCGGCGCGAGCCGAGCGGCCGCCCGATCGACACACGCAGACGATGGTGTGCTCGCGCGGGAGGTCGTCGATGAAGTCCGGTACTGAGGCGAGCGCGACGTGACGAGCCGCGGGGGCGTGACCAGCCACCCACTCATACTCCTCTCTCACGTCGAGCAGGAGGGCCCCGGCGTCGACTAATTGCAGCGCCGTCGCGACGTCGACGTTCTCGATCTGGTCCATTGCCATCCACCTCTCGAGGGGTGCTTGAGCACGCCCAATTTTGTGGTCCTCACCCTAGACTCAAGACATGACCACCAGTGACCTTATATCTCGGATTTCTACTCAGGAACTCCTCGCCCGACTCGATGTCGACGACCAGTTGTACATGATTGACGTGCGCGAGCCCGACGAGGTCGCCGACTGGCGTATTCCCGGGGTGCACAATATTCCACTGGGAGGATTGGGACAGGCGTTGGCGGACGTCCCGCGCGAACGCTCGCTCGTGATCGTGTGCGCGAAGGGTGCGCGCGCGCAACAGGGTGCGGAGATTCTCGCGGAACACGGCATTGCCAGTGCCGTGCTCGATGGCGGCATGGGGGCGTGGGCGGGGACCTACGACAAGGTCAGTGGCGACTTCGGCGGGGCCACCGTGATCCAATTGCGTCGCCGCGGAAAAGGTTGCCTTTCGTACGTGGTGGGCGCGGGCGAGCGCTGTGTCGTCATTGACCCTTCACTCGACGTCGCGCAGTACGAGGACGTGGCCGCTCAGCACGGGTGGACCATCACCCACGTGCTCGACACCCACCTGCACGCCGATCACATCTCGGGGGCGCGTGAACATCGTCGGCGCAGCGGGGCGACGTTGTTGTTAAGTGCGTCGGACCCCTTCCGTTTCGACTTCGAACCGCTGACTGACGGACGCCGCATCGAATTGCGCCGATCAGGTCGAACTGACCGTTTCGGCGGTGAGCGTGCCGGGCCACACCGAGGGATCGACGATGTATCAATTGGGGTCCTCAGCGATCTTCACCGGTGACACGTTGTTCCTCGAGAGCGTCGGCCGTCCGGACCTGGCCGATCGGGCCGAAGAGTTCGCGCACAACCTCTATCAGAGTCTGCACGAGCGGGTCTTGCCACTCGCGGATACCACGGTGGTCTTTCCGGCCCACTACGGCACGGCGGTCGAGGTGCGCGCCGGGGAGTTCGTCGCGCGACCCTTGGGTGAGCTGCGTGCCACGCTGCCGGCATTAGTACTGAGCGAGAATGACTTCGTCGCGTGGGCGATTGCCAATGTCAAGGATCGCCCGCCGAACTACCAGCGCATCGTGCGCATCAACGCGGGTGCCGAAGCCATGGCCGACGATGCCGCCGAAGATGGAACTCGGACCGAATCGCTGCGCGATCGCCTAGGTGTTATTTCGGTGCGACCGCACCATCGCGCACCACGATTCCCGAGGCGTTGAGTGCATCGCGTATCTCGTCGGCGATGGCGTACTGACCTTGGGCCCGCGCGGTGGCACGAATGGTGTTGAGGGCGTCGGCCAATCGTTCCTGCGCTTCTCTCAGGGCGAGCAGTTCACCCTCGCTGACCACCGAGAGCGAGGGCGGTGCCAATTCGTCGACCGCTTCGAGGGAACGCGCGTGCGCGCCGAGGTCGTCGAGGGCGATGACGCTGGCGTTGGTGAAGTCGCTGACGCGACCGTTGAGGCGCCAGTGGACCTGGCCCTTGCCCTTGACGGCGATCGTGCGACTATCGAGGTCGATGACCGCGGCGGTGTGTTCGTCCACACCCAGGACGCCCACGTCGGCGGGCAGTAACTCTTCGAGAAGTCGTAAGCGGCGCTCGCCGATGTAGCAGCGGCTGGTGTCGTAGTCGCGGCCTTCGGCGTTGTTGTAATGCGGCAGGACCACGCAGTCCAGTCCGACGGCGGCCATAAGGTCGAGCCCGGGCAACCATTCGAGCCCGGCGCCGGACTTGTAGATCTCGTACACGGGCGGTGCGTAGTGGCCCAGGGTCAGGGCCGCCGCCGAGGAGAAGCACACGACGCCACCTTGGGCGAGGACCGAGCTGAGATCCTCGGCCAGATTCATTGGCGTCCACTGGCGCAACGCGTACGAGGGACTGCCCGGTCCGGCGAAGACGTAATTGGCGCGACGTATCGCGTCCTTGAACTTCTGGCGCTGTCCGGGGGTCGCCGCGTCGAAAGAGCGTAAGTCCAGTGCCGTCATGTCCAAGTGCAGCGACGTGGAGAAGTACGACAACAACTTCTCCGTCATCTGCGGCACGTTCTCCTGGAATCCGTAGGGCGTATTGAGATTGACCGCACGCTTCGATTCGAGGTGCGCGAGGAGGTCTCGGTGGACCTTGGTCATTCCGGGTCCGGTTTCACCAGACCCCAAGAGAGCAAGAACGCCGCGGGACACGAAGCGAGCGTAGCGGGGACGAGGTGCCGACGCGTCCACGCACTATGTTGAGGCCATGAGCTTCGTCGTCCAAGTTCGCCAGCGCGCCCGTGGCAACGTGTCGGCCGCGATGGTCGTCTGGGCGCTCGCCATGACGGTGGTGCTCGTCGTCTGGGAGGTCAGACCGAGCGCCGACGCTCGCGCCACTCTCTGGGGTCTCGCAGTGACGGTGGTCTTCGGCGCCTACCTCGGGTGGCGTCGCCACGGCGCGGCGGTGTTCGTGGCCCCACTCGTGAGTTGGAGCTTCACGTGGTTACCACTGTGGATCGCCGCGATGGTGCGTCACGGCTTTCTCCGAGGGTTCTTCGTGGGCGTGTTCCTCATCACCGTGGGTTGGATCGCGATTGGAACCCTCGAATTTCTCGCCCTCGGGGCAATCACGTTGCTGGTGCGAAGCGTGCGCGGCGGCGCACCGCGCGCTGGCACCGACGACGTGATCATCTTCGGCCCCGACGAGCGTCCCTAGTTCGTCGTCAATCCGAGTCCTAGGGCGACGAGTCGCCAGTCCTCGTGGGGAGGAACCTTGGGATCCGGGCCGAGCACTTGCAAGCAGACGTGGTCCGCCCCCGCGGCGAAGTGGTCGCTCACCCGTTGGGCAATCGCGTCAGCGTCCCCGTGCACGACCATTGCGTCGCACAAGCGTTCAGAACCGCCCCGCACGTAGTCCTCCGGACCGAAACCCATGCGGCGCCAGTTGGCTCGGTAGTTCTCGAGTCCGGTGTAGAAATCGAGGTGGGCGTGGGCGCGTTGCAGGAACTCCTCGCGGCTCTGCGCCGATCACCACCGCCTGCTCCACGTTGAGGAACTTGTCACCCACGAGAGCACGCGCGAGCGCCGTGTGCTCGACGTCGACGAGATACGTGTGGACCCCATCGGCCATCTCGGCGCCGAGCTCGAGCATCTTGGGGCCGAGTGCCGCGATGACGCGCGCGTAGGTCTGCTCGCACCTCGTAGGCGTGCATGGGGGCCTTGTCCATCGCCGCGAGGTAGTCGCGCATGTTCGCCAGGGGCGACGCGTATTCGTGCCCGCGCAGACGCTCGACGAGGGGCTGGTGGCTCACGCCGAGTCCGAGCACGAAGCGATCGTCGAAGGTGGCGTTCAAGCGTCCGCGCGGCGTTCACCGACGCCACCGCGTCGCGGCCCCAGATGTTGGTGATGCCCGTCGCGACGGTCAGTGTCGAAGTGGCCGCCAAGAGCAGCGTGGCGCTGGTGAGCGACTCGCGCCCCCACGATTCGGGGAACCAGAGTGCGGAGTAGCCCAGCGACTCGATCTCAGCGGCGACGCCACTACGCACCGTGGGAGCGACCGAGCTCGTGTGCTCAGTCCAGACGCCGACGGTTCGCTGCGAGACGGCTAGAGTGAGGACGGCTAAGGGGACACGTCTCTGATTGTAGGGAAGTTTGCCGGTCGTGGCGATAGACCGACAACAATGGGTCATGGCCTACGTCGTCGCCGCTATCTCGCTGTGGATGATGGTGTCGGCCTTGACCGCGCTTCGTCCGGGACGAAGCGGCCTCTTCGCCGCTTTCGCCTACCCCGTGGGTTGGGCGGCGGGCGAGCTACCGGTCCAGGCGCATCATCTGGCAACTGGCCTTGCTGGGACTGCTGTCGTTGGTGGGGATGGCCGCTCGGGTCGTGGCTCGGGCCACTGGTCTTGAGTCTCGGCGCTCGTGGTGACGTCGAGAACTTGGCGCTCATCGTCGTGCAGTTCCTCTCGCGCATCGGTGGTGCGACGCGCCCTGGCCTCGAGTCCGCGACGACCCGCTCGAGCGTCGCGCGACCTCGCGAGGACTCTTGCGGGGTCGTGGTGGCGCACGATGCTGCAGGTCCCCTTTCATCCGCGCAACATGCAGGTCATCGCCAACATCGTCCTACGGTGCGCACCCGCGCCAGGTACTCGACATGTGGCGCACGCCTCTCACCCCCCAGAACGCCCCGGTCATCGTGTACTTCCACGGTGGGGCGTGGACCTTCGGCGACAAGCGCGAGCAGGGACGACCGATGTTGCACGAATTCGTCGAGCGCGGATGGGTCGTGGTCACCAGCAACTACCGGCTCTCGCCCGGGCCACCTGTGGCCGGCGCACATCATGGACGCCAAACGAGTACTCGGGTGGATCAAGAAGAATATCGCGAACTACGGTGGGGACCCCGAGCGCGTCGTGGTCGCGGGCGGATCGGCCGGGGGACACCTCGCGTCGCTGCTGGCGCTGAGCACGCGCGAGGAGTGGCTGAGTCCGCGACTCAGGCTGACGTGTCCGACTGGTCGGTGCGCGGGTGCATCGCGCTGTACTGCGTGCTCGAGATGACCGGTGACGAGACGCACTGGCGCGGGCTCGGGCAACGGACTGCGCATCCTGCTCGAACGCCGCGTCGTCCAGCTTCCCTTCGAGGGACACCGGGACCTCTACGAGCAGATGTCGCCGTACCATCGCATCACCCTGGACTCGCCGCCGTTCCTCGTCGTCCAGGGAGGCAACGACACCCTGGTCGACGTCAACGTCGCTCGCGACTTCGTGGAGAAGTTCCGACGCGTCGCCCTCGCGCCGATCTACTACGTCGAACTGCCCCTCACCCAGCACGCCTTCGACCACACCGCGAGCCCGCGCACGTCGTCGACTCTGCGTGCGGCGGTGGCCTTCGCCGAATCGGTCGCTGCGCCCGCGTCGTCCGCTCGACGAGGAGCTGGTCGCCGAGCTACCAGTCGCCGCCCGTCGAAGTGCTCGTAGCGGAGGGACCTTCGGGGTGGGAACCGGCGACCGACGTCGCCAGTCGACGCGGCACCTTCTATCGTCGTCAGCGCGGACAACGCATTCTCCGACCCCTTCGACTCGCGCAATGAGCTTCGCCGTCACGAGCTCGACGAACTGGCGCGCGCCGCGCGGTCTGAGCGCGTTGCCCGCGCTCGGCCGCGACCCGCGCGGGTGCCTGGCCCGAGGAGAAGGGTTTGGCAATCTTCGAGCAGTCCGAGGAGTTCTGCCGGGCGCTCGGCCGCGCCTTCGAACAGCACGCGATCTACGAGGTCACGCCCCGACGATTGCCGGGTCGGTGGTTCTCTACTAGGCGTCGGGCGCGAGAGTCGCGCGTACGCTCAGCTCACTGGCCTCTTCGTAGACGATGCTCGTGCACGCCCCCGGCGTCGACGAGGTCGCGCTGTCCGCGCTGGACGATCGTCGAGCAACTCGGCGGGTCCGACGACCACCAACTCCGCGACCTCCTTGCGCTGGGAGACCTTTGCGGTGCTCTTCTCTCGGCGCACCGCCTCGAGCACGTCGCCGATCGCGTCGTAGACCCCCGTAGCCAGCGGTGCGTCGCCGAGTTCGCCGAGCGAGGGCCACGGCGCGAGGTGCACCGAGTCGTCGTGCCACCAGCGCCAGACCTCTTCGCTGACGAAGGGCAGGAACGGGAGCGAGGAGACGCTGAAGGGCCGACAGCGTCAGTCGACGAGGGTCGCGCGCGCCGAACGGGTCGGCCGGGTCGTCGCCGTCGCCGTAGGCGCGGGACTTGGCGAGCTCCACGTAGTTGTCGCAGAACGACCAGAAGAACGCCTCGGTGCGCTCGAGGGCGCGCGCGTAGTCGTAGTTCTCGAACGGCCGTCGTCGCGTCGCTGATCAGCTGCGCCGAGCATCGCCAGCAGGTCGCGGTCGAGCGCCTCGGTGACGTCGTGCGGTCCGGGCACCGGCGCACCCCTTCGAGACGGCCGAGCACGAACTTCGAGGCGTTCAGGATCTTGATGGCGAGGCGTCGGCCGATCTTCATCTGCGCCTCGTCGATCGCCGTGTCGGTGCCCGGGTCGGCCCGAGGCGGCCCAGTAGCGCAGGGCGTCGGCGCCGTGCTGTTCGAGCAGGGGCATGGGGGTGACGACGTTGCCCACCGACTTGCTCATCTTCTTGCGGTCGGGGTCGAGGACCCAGCCCGAGATCAGGGCGTTCGTGAAGGGCAAGGCAGTCGTGCTGGAAGTGGCTGCGCACGACCGTGGAGAACAGCCAGGTGCGGATGATCTCGTGCGCCTGGGGGCGCAGGTCCATCGGGAAGATGCGCTCGAAGAGGTCGGTGCCCCAGTGTCCCGCGATCTGGGGCGAGAGCGAACTCGTCGCCCAGGTGTCCATGACGTCGGGGTCGCCGATGAAGCCACCGGGTTGGTTGCGCTGGGATTCGCTGAAGCCCGGCGCGGACGTCGCTCGAGGGGTCGACCGGCAAGGTCGTCAACGTCGGCGCAGGATCGGGTGCGTCGAAGTCGACCTCGCCGTCCTCGTCGAGCCGGGTACCAGGCGGGGAAGGGCACGCCGAAGAACCGCTGGCGCGAGATGTTCCAGTCGACGTTGAGCCCCTCGACCCAGGACTTGTAGCGGTGCTTCATGAAGTCGGGGTGCCACTTGAGCTGTTCGCCGCGCGCCAGGAGCTCCGCGCGGTGCTCGAGGGTCTGCACGAACCACTGGCGCGACGTGACGATCTCGAGTGGGCGCTCGCCCTTCTCGTAGAACTTGACCGGGTGCGTGATCGCGCGCAGTTCGCCGATGCAGCTCGCCGCTCTCGCGCAGCGCGTCCACCACGGTCGCGCGCACCTGGTTGACGGTGCGGCCCTCGAGTTGGGCGTAGAACGCGTTGGCGGCCGTCGGCGTCGCGCGAGGGCCAGTCCTCGGCGCCGAAGTCGGCGGGCAGGAATCGTCCGTCGCGCCCGATGAGGGCCCGCGTCGGCAGGGAGAGCTCGCGCCACCAGGTGACGTCGGTGGTGTCACCGAAGGTGCAGATCATCGCGATGCCCGAGCCCTTCTCGGGGTCGGCGAGTTCGTGGGCGAGGACGGGCACCTCGACGTGGAACAGCGGCGTCACGACCGTGGTGCCGAAGAGCGGCTGGTAGCGCTCGTCGTCGGGATGCGCGACGAGCGCGACGCAGCTCGCGAGCAGCTCGGGGCGCGTCGTCTCGATCTCGACGGTGGCCGACGCCGTCAGCCCTGGCGAAGGCGACGCGGTGGTAGTTGGCGGGACGCTCGCGGTCCTCGAGCTCGGCCTGGGAGACGGCGGTGCGAAAGTCCACGTCCCAGAGGGTGGGCGCCTCGCTCGAGTAGACCTCGCCGCGCGCGAGCATCTCGAGGAAAGCGCGCTGGGAGATGGCCTGGGCGTGCGGGGAGATGGTCGAATACTCGAGGCTCCAGTCGATACTGATGCCCGAGGTGACGCCAGAGGTTCTTGAAGACCTCCTCGTCGGTGGCGGTGAGGTGGTGGCAGAGCTCGACGAAGTTCTTGCGCGAGATCGAGACCTTCTTCTCGGCGGGCTTCTCCGGGCGACCTTGAAGTCGGGGTCGTAGGGAAGCGACGGGTCACAGCGCACTCCGAAGTAGTTCTCGACGCGCCGCTCGGTGGGCAGTCCGTTGTCGTCCCAGCCCATGGGATAGAAGACGTTCTTGCCCGTCATGCGCTGGTAGCGCGCGATGAGGTCGGCGTGGGTGTAGCTGAAGACGTGGCCGATGTGCAGGGATCCCGAGACCGTGGGCGGGGGGGTGTCGATGGAGTAGACCTGGTCGCGCGCGGCCGAGCGGTCGAAGCGGTAGACCCGCTCGTCGTCCCAGCGCTCCAGCCAGGCCTCCTCGAGGCCGTCGATGGTGGGCTTTTCGGGCACGGTGCGGGAATGGAGGTCGTCGGTCATGGTGTAGCGAGTTTAGGTCAGGTATCTCGATGCTCCTTGAGTTCGCGGCGGGTCGCAGTGGTCGCCGCGACGGGCCCGTCGCGTAGTTTGTACTCGTGCTGCGCCTCTACGACACCGTCCACGGCGAGGTCCGCGACCTCGCGACGCGCGACCCCGGTCGCCTCTCGATGTACGTGTGCGGCCCGACCGTCTACGACCTGCCCCACCTCGGCCACGGCCGCTTCACCCTGGTCTGGGACGTGGCGCGGCGATGGTTCACCTTTCGCGGACTCGACGTGCGCTTCGTCTCGAACATCACCGACATCGACGACAACATCATCAGCCGGGCCCTGCGTGAAGGGACCACCGAGTCCGAGGTGGCCGCGAACGCTACGAGGACGAGTGGTGGGCGGCCATGGCGGCCATCGGCGTGGCGCGTCCCGACGACGTCCCCCACGCCACGCAGTACGTGCCCAGATGGTGACGCTGATCGAGTACGTTCCTCGCGACGACGTCGCCTACGTCATCGAGTGACGGTGTCTACTTCGACACCTCGCGCGTGAGTGACTACGGACTGCTGGCGGGTCAGGCGCTCGACTCCCTGCGCGCCGGGCGCGCGCGTCGAGGCCAGTGAAGAGAAGCGCAGCGCCCCTCGACTTCGCTCTCTGGAAGTTCGCCAAGCCCGGTGAGCCTCGCTGGCGCGCGCCTCCTTCGGCGACGGCCGGCCGGGTTGGCACACCGAGTGCGTCGTGATGTCGCTCGGGCTACTCGGCGACGGTTTCGACCTGCACTGCGGCGGGCTCGACCTCAAGTTCCCCCATCACGAGAACGAGCGCGCCCAGGCCGTGGCCGCGCACCGTTCCTTCGCCCAGCACTGGGGCCACAACGGCTGGGTGATGGTGGGCGAAGAGAAGATGAGCAAGTCGCTCGGGCAACTTCACCTCGTTGACCGACTTCTCCGAACGCACCGACGCGCGCGCCTATCGCCTCTTGGTGATCCGCTCGCACTACCGTTCGCCGATCGAGGTGTCTCCGGCGACGATCGCCGACGCCGAACGGGCCCTCGCGCGCCTGGACACGCTGGCTCGTCGCTTCGACCTGCCGGCGTTGGCCGGTGAAAAGTTGGTGAAGCAGAATAAATTTGAATTCGAGGGACTCGCGAAGCTCTTGGAGGGCAAGGTGAGTGCCCTTCTCGATGAGGACCTGAACACGCCGTTCGCCGTGGCCGAACTCTTCGACGCGGTGAGCCGGGCCAACACGCTGGCTGATCAGGGAGAAATCGAGGAGGCGCGCGACCTCGCGATGGCGGTGGGCGTCCTTTTCGCCGCCCTGGGGCTGAATGTCTATTCAGCCGTGCACGTGTCCGACGACGAAGTGCAAGAACTAGCCCGAGCGCGCGACCGGGCCCGCAGCGAGGGAAATTGGGGCGAAGCGGACCGATTGCGTGACGAAATAGTGACTCGGGGATGGATGGTCGAGGATTCCGCGGAGGGAACGCGAATCCGACGAGGCTAAAAAAATCTTGTCGAGGCGCAAAAGAACAGGTAGCGTTATAGCATGAGGTTGCCGTTGTGGTTCCCTCCGGGATGGGTTGACGCCCACTCCAAAGAAACAAGGAGGCCCACAGTGGCTGTAGGAACCGTTAAGTGGTTCAATGACGAGAAGGGTTGGGGTTTCATCGCTGTCGATGGCCAGCCGGACGTCTTTGTTCACTACTCGGAGATTCAAGGTGAGGGTCGTAAGACTCTCGTCGAGGGTCAGACGGTCGAGTTTGATGTCGAGCCGGGCGATCGTGGCCCACTCGCCAAGCGCGTCGTCCTGAACTAACCAATCAATCTGATGTAGACAACCGCCGCCCTCGGGCGGCGGTTGTTTCATTTGGCCCCCCGGTCGTGATGCAATAGGGTGGGCGTTGTTACTCGCAAGTAACCAATGACGATAGCGTGGAGTGGCGATGTCCGACTTCTCTCTGGCCCTGAACGACGAGCAGACGACCATACGCGACTGGGTCCACGGGTTCGCGCTCGACGTGATGCGACCAGTGGCCCACGAATGGGACGAACGCGAAGAGACTCCGTGGCCGGTGATCGAAGAGGCCGCGCAAATCGGCATCTACTCCCTGGACTTCTTCGCCAACGCCTTCGCCGACCCGACCGGCCTCACGATGGTTCTCGCCCTCGAGGAGCTCGCGTGGGGTGACGCGGGGCTCTGCATGGCGATCATCGGTTCGACGCTGGCCGTGGCGGCCATCATGGCCAATGGGACGCCCGAGCAGGTGGGCGAGTGGGCTCCGGCCGTGCTTCGGCACACCGGGCGACATCAAGATCGCCGCCTTCGGCGTGAGCGAGCCCGACGCCGGTTCCGACGTCTCCTCGCTACGCACGCGCGCCGTCTACGACGAAGCCACCGACGAATGGGTGCTCAACGGCACTAAGACCTGGATCACCAACGGCGGCATCGCTCATCGTCACGTATCGTCGCCTCGGTCGATCCGGCGCTCGGAAGCCGTGGACAGGCGTCGTTCGTCATCCCCGAAGGTACGCGCGGGCTCGCATGGGCCAGAAGTTCAAGAAGATGGGTATTCGCGCGAGTCACACCGCCGAAGTGGTGCTCGAGGACTGCCGCGTGCCGGGCCGCTGCCTGCTGGGTGGCAAGGAGAAGCTCGACGAGAAGCTGGCTCGCGCGCGCGAGGGCGCCAAGACCTCGGTGCAGGCGGCGATGGCCACCTTCGAGGCGACTCGCCCGTACGTGGGAGCTCAGGCGGTCGGCATCGCACGGGCGGCCTACGAGTACGCGCTCGACTACGCCAAGGAGCGACGCCAGTTCGACAGGGCCATCATCGAGAACCAGTCGATCGCCTTCAAGTTGGCGGACATGAAGACGCGCATCGACGCGGCGCGCTTGCTGGTGTGGCGAGCGTCGTGGATGGCGGCGACGCGCCAGCCGTTCTCGGCGGGAGAGGGCTCACAGTCGAAACTGTTCGCCAGCGAAACGGCGGTGCACGTCACCGAGGAGGCCATCCAGATTCTGGGCGGCTACGGCTACGTGCGTGATTACCCCGTGGAGCGTTGGCACCGCGACTCGAAGATCTACACCATCTTCGAGGGGACGAGCGAGATACAGCGCTTGATCATCGCACGCGCCATCTCGGGGGTTCACATTCAATAAGCGGCGGCGTCCTGATGTGACGCACCGCGGTCTCATGAGCCCGTCGTCGGAGTCCCGTGATCTCGGGCCGATACTCTTGGCGGATGTCGACGATGACCGATCGCGTAGCCGTGGTGACCGGGACGTCGTCCGGGCTGGGTCGCGCCGTGGCCGAGCGTTTGGTGGCATTGGGATGGCAAGTGCTCGGCACCGTGCGTGGTGAGGAGGACCTAGCCTTCGAGACCTTCACGTGTGACGTGACCAATGACGAGGACGTCCTTCGTCTGGGACGGTACGTGTTCGAGCGCTGGGGACGACTCGACGCGCTGGTCAACAATGCCGGCATCAGCATGACCGGTCCGATCGAGGAGCTCGATCCGACCGAGGTGCGTCTGATTCTCGACGTCAATCTCGTGGCGCCCCTGGCTCTCGCGCGCGCCTGCCTACCCGCACTGCGTGTCGCTAGTGGCGTCATCGTGCAGGTTTCGAGTGTCGCCGGGTACTCCTCCAGCGAGCTCTTCGGCGCCTATCAGGCCTCGAAGTTCGGGCTCGAAGGAGCGAGTGAGGCACTGCGAGATGAAGTGCACGCCCGTAATGTGCGCGTCGTCCTGGTCGAGCCGGGTGCCTTTCGAACCGAGATCGCGTCCAAGGGTTTCCAGGCGAGTGCGAAGGGTTCGACGGGCCTGTACGAAACGAGTTGGAACGATGTGGATAGTTGGTTGCAGCGGCACGAGACGGGGGCTCCGGATGCGGCGCCCTGCGTCGACGCGATTGTCGCGAGCGTGACGCGACGCGACGCACCATTTCGAATTCCCGTGGGCGACGGCATCAGCGAAGAACTTCGGCGCAAGGGTGCCGAGATGATGGCCCAAGCGGACGCCGCCGACGCCTTCCTTCGCTCCCTCTAAATGGTGTGCGTCTGCTCTGGTTCGTGATCTCGGGGGTCTGGGGCGTTCACGACATCTCGACGGCGGCGACGCGAGACGATCTGCGCCACCACCACCAATGCGACGCCGGCGAGGGCGATCAGGAATGTGGCGGTGAGAACCGCGGTGGGTAATTGCAGCGCGTAGAACGACCGCACCGCCGCGAGCGGGAACAGCAGCACGAATCCGGTCGCCACTCCTGCGACGATCAACAATCTGCGCCAGGTCAGCGGGAGCGCGACCAGTACCAGCACGGTGAGACTCAGCATGAGCGC
This sequence comes from uncultured Acidimicrobiaceae bacterium, assembly GCA_963734655.1. GTDB lineage: Bacteria > Actinomycetota > Acidimicrobiia > Acidimicrobiales > RAAP-2 > RAAP-2. Next base: position 32,538 of record CAVTHY010000004.1, read on the forward strand.
GACGAGCGTCGCGCCGGTGCGCTGTTGCACCAGCGGGAGGCCTTTCGATCGCGCTAGGGCGAAGGCGGCGAACACCGAGACGCCCACGATGAGTCCGGTGGGAATCGCGAATCGAAGGACTCGTTCGACGAATCCGGTCGTAAAGCGACGAAGGTTCGGCGCGAGGGTCAGAAAGAACGTGGGGATGCCAATGGTCAAGGTGTCGATGATGGTGAGATGTCGAGGCAAGAAGGGGTACGGCCACAAGAAGAGGCTGACCATGAGGGCGAGCACCGCCGCCCAGACGGTTTTGACCAGGAAGACGTTGGCCACTCGCTCGATATTGGCGGTCACCCGCCGGCCCGCGGCCACGACCTCGGGCATCGTCTCGAAGCGCCCGTCGAGCAAGACAATCTGAGCGACGGCTCGCGTGGCGGGCGCGCCGGAGCCCATGGCGATGCCGATGTCGGCGAGTTTGAGGGCTAAGACGTCGTTGACGCCATCGCCGGTCATCGCCACGGTGTGGCCCCGAGCCTGTAAGGCGGTGACCATCTCTTGTTTCTGACGGGGCGTCACTCGACCAAAGACCGTGCGCTCCTCGAGGATCTGGCCCAAGGCGTCCACGTCATCGGGCAGGTCGCGCGCGTCCACCGCCTCTCGGGCATCGGTCAAACCCACCTTCGACGCGATGGCCGCGACGGTCAGCGGGTGGTCACCCGAAATCAACTTGGTGGCCACGCCCTGCGTCGCGAAGTACGCGAGTGTCGAGGCGACGTCGTCGCGGATCCGTTCGGCAAAGAGCACGAGTGCCGCGGCGCGCAGTCGGGAGGGAAGAACGTCACCCTCGAGTGGTTGGTCGCTGTGAGCGAGCACCAACACACGCTGACCCGTCGCAGCCAGTTCCTCGCCACGCCGCAGGGTCTTCTCCTCGCCGACGGGCAACACCATCTCGGGCGCGCCCAGGACCCACGTGCCGTTGGTCCCGAAGTGCGCCGCGCTCCATTTGCGTGACGAGGAGAAGGCGACTGAAGTGTCGCGAACCCAGTCGTGGGTGGGCGCGAACCCCTGGCCAATCGCTCGAAGTGTCGCGTTGGCGTTCTCGTCATCGGCCAGCGCCGCGAGGGCAGTTTCGACGGGCAACGTGTCGTCGAGCAACTCGTGCCGTTCCATGAAGATCGAACCGTCGGTGAGCGTGCCCGTCTTGTCAAAACAGATCACGTCGACGCGGGCGAGTACTTCGATAGCGGGCAGTTCCTGGACCAGGACATGTTTGCGCGCCAGCGCCACGGCGGCCACGGCGAAGGCGATGCTCGTCAGCAGGACGAGTCCCTGGGGCACCATGCCGACGAGCCCCGCGACCGTGCCACTCACGGCACCACTGATCCCCTGCTTCGCGTGCAGCTGGCTGAAGAGCAGGATCGCCCCGATGGGAAGAATTGCCCAGGTCACGTACCGCAAGATGCGGTTGATGCCCTCGATCAATTCAGAACGAGTGGGAGTGAAGCGACGTGCGTCGGCCGTGAGTCGTCGGGCGTAGGCGTCGGCGCCCACCGCGGTCGTTTGGTAGCGACCAGCTCCCGCCACGACGAAACTCCCCGAAAGCAATCGATCACCGATTTCCTTGTCGACGGGCTCGGCCTCACCGGTGAGAAGGGATTCGTCGACCTGGAGGTTGGTGCTCACCTGGACGACCCCGTCGGCGACGACTTGTTCGCCGGTGCGCAGTTCGACGAGATCGTCGAGCACGACGGCGCCGATCGGAACCTGCGTGGCCGCCCCGTCACGAATGACGGTGGCTGAGGGCATACTCAGCACGGCGAGACGATCGAGTGTGCGTTTGGCCCGCACTTCTTGAACGATCCCGATGAGGGCATTGGTCACCAGTACGATGCCGAAGAGGGCGTCGCGCAATTGGCCAACGGCGACAATCGCGGCGAGCAGTGTGCCGAGGAGAAGATTGAACCGCGTGAGAAGATTCGCCCGGAGGATCTCGCCCACAGTGCGGCCAGTTCGCTCCCCGCCACTGTTGGTCTGTCCCTTGGCGACCCGCCGTGCGACGTCGTCGGTGCTCAGTCCGGCGGACATGGTGGGAGACGACTGCGAGGTTGCGTCATGGACGGCGGCCCCTGATGGAATCCGATCGCCCTCGTCGTTCATGTGAACGCACGAAGTAAGCGAACCGTCGCCACCGTCGCACCTAGTTCGCCGCGCATCGCTGGACGCTCGACGTTCGTCGCAGTCGTCACTTCGCTCCCTAGTCCTTGTGGACGGCGCGCAGCCCACCCCACGCCAGTGTGGCGCTGTGGGCGGCCAGTCGCTTCGCCTCGTCGGGCGGCGGCGTCGGCCACCCCTTGGCTTCTTGTTGCAGCAGCCACACAATGGCCGCGCCCTCGGCGATTCCCACGATGCCGGCGGCGAGTTGGCGACGGTGGTCATGGCCAATGGAGACGTCGATGTAGGGGACGAGGAAGCCCACCAGGCTCACTTCGATCTTGCGCAGTTCGATCGCCGTCTCTCCCTCGTGGGCGTGGATGAAGAGGAGGCGGAAGGCGTCGGTGTCGTTCACCACCATCTCGAAATAGACCCGAAAGGCACTCTCGATCTTTGACCGCGGTGTGGTCACCGAGGTGACCGCCTTCATCAGGTTCTCCACCAAGATGGCCCCGGTGTGCGCGACGATCTCGCGGTACAGCATGCTCTTGGACTCGAAGTACTGGTACAGGATTGGCTTGGTGAAGCCGGCGGCTTTGGCGATGTCGTCCATCGTCGTCGCCTGGTACCCGCTCTCGGCGAAAACGCCCTTGGCGATCTCGAGGAGTTGTACGCGCCGCTCGACATGAAGCGGTCGATCGTCGCGTAACACCATGTGGCAAATCTAATCGTCGTGGACCCGACATCTAGCCCACGAGACGCTCCAGGCGAGCGGCGAGGTGTTGAAGGTTGAAGTGTCGACGAGCGATCTCGAGGTTCGCGTCGAAGAGTTCCTCGTCGGGGCGTTCAAGGAATCGTTTGATGACGGCCCACGTCGTCGAGTTCGAAGAACTCGAAGCCGAAGGCGAGTGATCTCGCGCGCCACGGGGTAGGGGTTGAGCGCGAGGGGCCGACGATGGGTCACGGACTCGAGCACCGGGTTGCCGAACCCCTCCCAGGTCGAGGGCATCACGACGAGGTCCGCCGCCGCGTAGGCGTCGGTCATCGTGACGCCGGCGGGGAGCCGGCGGCGCACCGTGACGCGCGAGGCGTCGAAGCAACCGCTCGAGTTCCTCGCCGTAGCCGTCCTCGGCCGGGCCCATGATCCACAAGACCGCGTCGAGTCGCTCGCACGAGCGCCAGCGCCCCCGCGACGTTCTTGCGCGGGATGGCCCGCGTCGGCAACGCGACGAGCAGTTCCTGGTCGACGTCGCAGAGCCCGTCGCGTCGAGGTCGCGTCGCCCCGGAGGAGGTGAGCAGTCGAAGGAGTTGTACACGACGGTGGCGCTGATGCCACGCTCGTGGAGCTCGCGTCGCGAGAGCTCGTTGATCGTCACGTGGCGCCACGCGGGCTCGTCACGCGGTCCCTCGAGGTGGGCGAGGTGCGCGCGCTGCCACGGGAGGTCGTGGTGGTGAAAGAGCGCGGTCGGCCCGCCAACACGTCGTAGAGGACCTCGCGCGCGGCGACGTTGAGCGGCAGCGACGCCAGGTTCTCGACGATGACGAGGTCGAGGCGCTCGAGAGCGTCCGCTGAGTTCGGCGAACGAGGGCGGTGAGGTGGCGTCGGCCGCGAGGCCCGGCGAGAGGCGATCGGCGGTGCCGCTGCCGGCCACGGTGCTCACGTCGTGGCCGAGTCGCGCAGCGCCCCCACCCACTTGGCGGCCTCGATCGAGACGCCGTCGGTGCCGCCGAGGCGAAAACTGACGACGGCGACGCGCGGCATGGCGCCACGTTAGGCGCCGGGGCGATTTTGTCCCCAGTGGTAAGGTGTCGCAGTCGGCTGACGACCAGTGTCGCGCTGGTGACGTTCCCCGGAGGAAATTCGATGGCAAAACGTGCGCTGATCACCGGCATCACCGGTCAGGACGGTTCCTATCTCGCCGAACTGCTGCTCGACAAGGGCTACGAGGTCTTCGGCCTGGTGCGCCGTTCCTCGAGCGAGAATTTCGAGCGCATCAGCCACATCCAGGACCGCACTCACCTTGTTGTCGGGCGACCTGATGGACGAGGTCTCGCTCATCAACGTGCTGCGTGACAGCCGTCCGAGCGAGGTCTACAACCTCGCCGCCCAGTCCTTCGTCCAGACCTCGTGGAGTCAGCCGGTGCTGACCTCGGAGACCACCGCGCTCGGCGTCACGCGCATGCTCGACGCCATCCGCATCGTGGACCCCGAGATCCGCTTCTACCAGGCGAGCTCCTCGGAGATGTTCGGTCGCGTCCGCGCTATCCCCCAGAGCGAGGACCACCGAGTTCTATCCGCGTTCTCCCTACGGCGTCGCCAAGGTCTACGGCCACTGGATCACCGTGAACTATCGCGAGAGCTACAACTTGCACGCCTCGAGCGGCATCCTGTTCAATCACGAGTCGCCGCGACGCGGCCTGGAATTCGTGACGCGCAAGGTGACCCACGGCGTGGCCCGCATCAAGACCGGACTGGACACCGAGATTCGCCTGGGCAACCTCGACGCGCAGCGCGACTGGGGCTTCGCCGGCGATTACGTCAAGGCCATGTGGGCGATGCTCCAGCGCGACGAGCCCGACGATTTCGTCATCGCTACCGGCCAGACCCACTCGGTGCGCGAGCTCTGCGAGGTCGCCTTCGCGGCGGCTGGGCTCAACTGGGAGGACCACGTCACGATCGACCCGGCGTTCTTGCGTCCCGCCGAGGTCGACCTCCTCGTCGGCGACCCGTCCAAGGCTCAGGCGACCCTGGGTTGGAAGTGCGACGTCGACTTCTATGGTCTTGATCGAGATGATGGTGGCCGCCGACCTCGACGCCCTGCGGAGCTAACACCTTGGAGAGCGACCACCTGGTCGTTCGACTCGTCAACGCCGTCGTCATGTCGCGGGGGTTCCCGCTGCTGAGCGGCGTCGACCTCGAGATCGAGCGAGGATCACTCGTCGTGGTGACCGGCGCCAACGGCGCGGGCAAGACCAGTCTGCTGCGACTGCTCGCGGGCCTCGACGCCCTCACCAGCGGCGCGGGTCACGTCGCGGGCGTCGATCTCGTCGACGGGGACCGGCGACTGCTGCGACGACGAGTGGGTTGGCTCGGCCACGAGGGTTCGTTCTACGCCGACTTGAGCGTGCGCGAGAACCTGACGTCTTCGCCGCGCGGGCGCTCGATGCGTCCCGATCGATGACGTGGTCGCCGGCGCTGGAGCGCGTCGGCCTCGGCCACCGCGTCGACACCATGGCCAAGCAACTCAGCGCCGGTCAACGTCGTCGACTCGGCCTCGCCTGGCTGCTCGTGCGCCGTCCCGAACTCTGGTTGCTCGACGAGCCCTACGCGTCGCTCGACGACGCCGGTCGTGAGTTCTTCGACCACTTGCTGGGCGACGTCGTGCGCGGCGGCGCCACGGTCGTGGTGAGCGCCCACGATCCGCTTCGGTTCGAGTGAACTGCACCCGCGTACGCTGCACATGGTGGGTGGGCGGGTCGACGCGACCGTGATTCGCATCGCTCGGCTGGTGGCCGCCAAGGACCTGCGCATCGAGGCGCGCAGTCGGGTGCTGCTCTGGCAGGTCCTGCCCTTCGGCGTGATCGCCCTGCTGCTGGCGGGTCTGGCCCTCGGGCCCACTCAGGCGGGCAACTCCTCGGCGGGCCCCGGGCTGTTCTACCTGGTGACCCTCTTCGTGACGCTGCTCATGATCAATCGCATCCCAGGCCCTGGAGAACGCGCCGGGCACCCGGGCGTCGGTCGCCACGCTCGGGCTCGATCCGGCGGGGGTGTTTCTGGGCAAGGCCCTGGCGCTCACGTGTGGAACTGTGGATCACGGGGGTGGTACTGCTGGCGGGATCGGTCCTGGTACTGCACACCGCCCTGATCGGGACGGCTGAGGCGCTGCCCAGCATCCTGGTCACGCTCGCCACTCTCGCGGTAGCCGGTACGCTCTATGGAGCATTAACGCAGGGCGGCGACGGTCCGGCAACCTTGTTGCCGGTCTTGACCCTCCCGGCGTTCGCCCCATTGTTGATTGCGGGGGAGCGCTCCTTCAGCGCGGCCCTGCACGGGGGAGCACTGTGGGAGTGGTGGGTCATTGTGGTGGTCGCCCTGGTGGCGTACACCGCGGTGGGGATTCTGCTTTACGGTGTTTTGGAGGAATCATGATCAAGCTCTCCCAACGACTACTGGGTCCCGTGACGCTCGCGTGCCTCGCGGCTGACCTTCGTGGTTGGGCCTGTGGGTGACGCCGCCCGAGGACCAGATTCAGGGAATCTGGTGCGCCTGCTCTACGTGCACCCGCCCATCGCCTGGGTCGCGCTCTACGTCTCCTTTGGCACGGCGACCATCGCGAGTTGCCTGTACCTGTGGCGGCGCACGCGCTCGATGACCATGGACCGCATCGCGCACTGCGCGATGGAGGTCAGCGTCGTCTTCATCGTCCTGACGCTCATCACCGGCTCGATCTGGGGTCGTCCGACGTGGGGCGTCTGGTGGGCCTGGGACGCGCGCCTCACCTCGACCGCGATCCTGGGTGTCTTCGCCCTCGCGTACCTGGCGCTTGCGTCGCGCCAACGATGATCCGTGGCTGCGCGCGCGGCGCAGCGCGGTCTTCGCGATCCTGACCGCGATCAACGTGCCGATCATCCACTTCTCGGTGCGTGTGGTGGAAGACCCTGCACCAGGGCGCGTCGGTGCTTGACCAGCAACGGGACAGCTCAACGTGCACGGCTCGATGCTGCTGGACGATGCTGCTCGGCTTCGTCGGCTTCACCCTGCTCTTCTTCTGGCTGCTGCGCGAGCGCTACCGCCTCGAGGTGAAGCGCGAGCGCCCACAGCGCCGGCGACGCTCGACGAGGCGCTGAGCCTGCGTCGCCGCGAGGGGCGTCTGATGGGCTACGTCGCCGCGGGCTACGCGTTCGCCTTTGGGGGGCTGGCGCTCTACGCGCTGTCGATCTGCTGGCGAGGTCGCCGTGGCTGACGAGACCACGCGCTCGACTCGCTGACCCCCGTCGAGCCACCGCCGCGCACGTCGAGCTCGTCGCTGACGTTCCATCGGCGTCATCGGCGGTGCTGGTCGATCGTCGTGATCGTCGCTGCTCAGCCAAGGGCTGCTCAAGTCGCTCAACTACTTCGAGACCGTGGATCAGGCGCTGGCGCAGCGGTGCCACGCTCGGCACCAAGGTGATCCGCCTCGAGGGGGTGGTCGCAGCCCGGCACGCATCGCGCGCACCAACGAGCGGCGCGTCCTTCGCGCATCACCGGCTCGGGCGACCACAGGTCTTCGTCACCGCCCAGGGCTCGCCCCCGCAGCTCTTCCAGGCCAACATCCCCGTCGTCGTCGTCGGGCACTTCGCGTCGTCGACGTCGCTGCGACTTCGACGGGACCCAGATCATGGTGAAGCACTCGTCGTCGTACATCGCCGCGCACCCCAATCGGGTGAAGGCGCCGAACGGAACGAGTCGATGACCCTGACGTGGCTGGGGCGCGTCGCCCTCGACGTGGCCTTCCTCGCGTGCGTCGCCGGCAGTGCGTCGCCCAGGCCCTCACCCTGCGCGGGCGGCGATCTCGGTCGCCGCTCTGGTCGCCGGGGTGGCGCTGGTCGGCATGGTCGCGGCGGTCGCGGTGATGCAGTTCGCTCTCATCACGCACAACTTCTCCCTGGCCTACGTCGCCGAGAACAACGCCACCTTCACCCCGCTGATCTACTCCATCACCGGCATGTGGTCGGCCCTCGAGGGATCGCTGCTGCTGTGGGCCCTGATGCTGACCGCGCTGACGCTCGCCGTGCGTCCACCACTACCGCAGTGAGCGCGACGACGCGGTGGTGGTCTGGGCGACACTGGTGCTCTTCGTGGTCGGCGGCTTCTTCATCTTGTTGATGGTGGGTCCGGCCGACCCGTTCCTGCACAACCCCGCCCACGTGCTGCAGGGGGCGGGACCCAACGCGCTGCTGCAGGACAATCCGCTGGTCGCGGTGCACCCGCCGCTGCTCTACGCCGGCTTCGTGGGCTTCGCGGTGCCCTTCGCCTTCGCGATCGCCATGCTCGATCACCGGGCGCGTGCACGACCGCTGGCCCCTCGAGCAGCGTCGCTGGACGGTGCTGGCCTGGGGATCGCTCTCGGTGGGCATCGTGCTCGGCGCGTGGTGGAGCTACCAGGTGCTCGGCTGGGGCGGCTTCTGGGGTTGGGACCCGGTGGAGAACGCCGCGCTGCTGCCGTGGCTGACGGCGACGGCGTACATCCACTCGGTCATCGTCCAGGACCGGCGCGGACTCTTTCGCATCTGGAACCTCTCGCTGGCCATCGCCACGTTCGCCTTCACGGTGCTCGGGCACCTTCTTCACCCGTTCGGGCGTCCTGCAGAGCGTGCACGCGTTCTCCTCGTCCACCCTGGGCCCGGCGCTGATCGGCTTCTTCGTCCTGACGGTGGGCGCGGGGGTGGCGCTGCATCGCCTGGCGCGGTGACGAGTTGCGATCGCCGGTGGGGGTGGACCACCCGGCGTCGCGCGAGGGACTCTTCGTCGCCAACAACATTCTCGTTCGTGGGCTTCGCCTTCGTCGTGTTGCTCGGCACCGTCTTCCCGCTGCTCTACGAAGCGGTGAACGGCGAACCAGGTGACCGTCGGCACGCCGTACTTCGCGGCGGTGGCCGCGCCGGTCAGCGTGCTGCTGCTGTTCTTGATGGCGCTCGCCCCGGTGGTGAGTTGGCGCACGGTCGACGCGCACCGTGCTCTGGCAGCGAGTGCGCATCTCGGCCTGGACGGCGTTGGCCGGTCGTGGTCGCCCTCATCGCCCTTGGCGTGCGCCACTGCGGCGGTGCTGGTCGGCGGTGTTCTTGTCGGTCGGCGCCGCGGGCGCGGCGCTGCGCACGCTGACGGGCGTGCGTCGCAGAGCGCTCGCCGCCGCGGGCGACTGGTGGTCGGCGTGGCGCGCGCCCGAGCACCGGCGGGATGATCGTGCACTTGGGCGTCGTGGTGCTGGCGATGGGCATCGTGGTCTCGACGTCGTACACCACGCGTTCAGAGGTCACGCTGGCCAATCACCAGCGCACGGTGATCGACGGCCAGTACGTGGGCTTCGACGGTTTCGCGACGGTGACGACCGCCCTGGAGAAGCAGACGCAGCTGGTGGTCAACGTCGACGGGCACGCACTGCGTCCGGCCATCACCACCTTCAACGGGCGCGCGAGCCAGCCCGTGGGTACGCCCGCGATCGACTCGAACCTCCTGCGCGACGTCTACGTCACCTTCGACGCCGTCGGCGGGCAACGGCGCGACGTCGGGCGCCCAGGTGGCGACGCAATGTCCCCGCGGGTTCGGTCGTGCTGGGCGTGACCGTCGAACCGCTGTTGTCGTGGCTGTGGATCGGTGGTCTCATGGTGGGGGTGGGCAGCGCGCTCTCCTTCGCTCGTCGCCGCCACCGCGACGAGGTGGCGCGTGAGACGTCACCTCGTGCTCATCACCGCCCTGGTCGCCCTCGTCGTCATCGTCGGCCTCTCGGTCCTGCTCGTGACGCGCCAGCCCGTCTCGGCGACCCCGGTGCCGAGCGCGCTGGTGGGCAAGAGTGCGCCCACGATTTCGGGTACGGAGTTGGGCGGTGGCACGTTCTCCCTCTCGGCGCAACGCGGCAAGATCGTCGTCGTCAACTTCTTCGCGTCGTGGTGCGGTCCGTGCCAGGTCGAGGAGCCCGAATCTCATCACCTTCGCCTGGCAACAGCGCCACTCGCGGTGTCGTGGTGCTCGGGGTCGTCTTCAACGACACCATCGCGGCGGCGCAGGCCTTCGACGCCAAGTGGGGCACCCGTCAGTTCTATCCCTCCATCGCCGACCCCAACGGCACCTTCGCGTTTCACTACGGCGTCACGTCGCCACCGTCCACCTTCGTCATCGACACCCACGGTCGCGTCGTCGCCGAGCTCCTGGGGCCCGTGACGACCGCTCAACTCAACAACGTGGTCGCTCGGGTGCGCGCGTGAGTACGCTTTCGCCGCCACGAAGTCGAGTGATGCACCCGGGCTCCTTCGCGCTCTGGTTGGTCGCCCTCGTCGCGGTGGTGGTCTTCGCGGTGGTGAGTTCCCCCGCCACCTCGAGCGGGGCCCAGCGCGTCGCGCACCTCGAGACATTGGTCAAGTGCCCCTCGTGCCAGGACCTCTCGGTGGCTCAGAGCACGTCATCCTCGGCCCTCGCGGTACGAAACGAGATCGTCGCCATGGTGGCCAAAGGGGAGAGTGACACCCAGATCCTCACCGCCATCGAGGCCGCCTACGGTCCGTCGGTCCTGCTGAGCCCATCGACGTCGGGACTGGGCGCCCTGTTGTGGATCCTGCCGAGCGGGGTGTTCGCCGGTTTGATCGTCACGGTCGTTGTTCTGCGTAGGCGTCGATGAGGAACGAGCGACAACTTCTCGACGAGATTCGTTTGCGCGAGGCGTCGCTCGACGACGCTCGACGCGAACGCGCGGCCGGAGAGCTGGCCGACGATCGACTACGCGTCGATCGTCGAGCGCGAGAACGCCGCACTGGACTGGTCCGTGCGCAACTGGCGGCTCTGGTCAGCGCCGCGGCACACTCATCGGCGACACCCCTCTCACCGTCATCGAACGCGCCGCGTCGGCGTCGGCGCAGCCGGCTGGTCGTGGCCCTCGTGTGTTTCGCCCTCGCCGCGGGTGTACTGGTCTGGACGAACCTGGGGTTACGTCAGGCGGGTCAGTCGGCCAGTGGCGGATTGAGCTTGTCGCAAACCCAAAAGGTGCAGCAACTGGTGATCGAGGGAGAGGCGGACGTGGCGTCGGGGAACGACGTGGCCGCCCTCGCGGCGTACGAACAGATCCTCGCCATCGAGCCCACTAACGTGGCGGCCCTCACCGAAGCCGGCTGGCTGGACTTCACCGCGGGCAGCGCCAGTAAGAATACGACTGTGGTCGCGCGCGGCGTGAGTGACCTGCACGAGGCGGTGACGCTGGCCCCTCGTTCGCCGGCGCCCCGTTTGTACTACGCGATCGTCGCGGCGTCGACCCCGGGGAACCAGGCTCTGGCCAAGAGGGAGTTCGCGACCTTTTTGACCCTCACGCCCTCGAAGGCGCAATTGCTGATTGCCGGCCCCTTCTTACGCAATTTGGGAATCGCTGCCTAGAGCGGTACCGCAATCTGCGACTTGGTGCGTGCGGCTGCGCCCAGCGCCGCTCCCGCCCCGAGGGCCGCGCCCAGTAGGAAATGAGCGGGGTGTCGTGCGAAGAACAGTGCTGCGAGCGCCACAATCATCACGAATCCCGGCACGATGAGGTAGGGCTCGCCCACGAGGAAGCGGACCCGTCCCGCTGGCCCACGATGGCGCGCAGGTGAACTCTGGCGATCGGCGCGAAGGCCGGTCGCGCGGGTCACGTCAGGCGGTGACGCGGCAGGTGTCGTCGCCGCGCGCCCGCGAGGTCAACGTCACCTTGGTCGACTTCGCGCCCAGTCCTTCGAGCATCCCCGAGATGAGACCTCGGTCGACTGCGCACAGGACGGGGTGATGCTGGGCCGCCGAGCCGAAGGGACAGTTGTCGGCTACGACCGATTGGGTGCTGACGCCCTCCTCGACGCGCGCGGCGAACCCGTGTGCGGTCAAGAGCCCCGCAATGGAGGACATCGCGGACTTGACGGTCACGGTCGTGTCGGGCGAAGCGGTGTTGGCCGTGGCCCCGAGACCGCGACCGTACTCCAGGCCAACGTCGTGGGCGAGGGATTCGGCCGCCTCGGGGTCCGAGACGTTCCAGGGCCATCTCGAGCAGGGCGACCAGCAGCGCGTCGCGACGAATCGAACCCTCCATGGCGACATTGCTGTCCACGACGCGGTAGCCCTTGGCCGGACGCCCGACGGTTGACTTGTGCACGTTGTCGTAGGTGACGTAGCCACCTTCGGTGAGGCGTTCGACGTGATGACGGACGACGTTGGCGTGCACGTCGCAGTGTCGCGCGAGTTCCGAGGCGGTAGCGCCGGGGTTCTCGCGCAAGTAGAGGTAGATCTTGCGACGCGTGTTGTCACCAAAGGAGTGCGCGAGACTCGTGACCGTGGCGGTAAACAGCGCCGGGTCGAGGTCGGTCTCGCGGTTCATCGACATATGTCCAAAGTTTAGGGGCAACGGGGTCGCACTTGAGCGCAATGGTCGCCGGCGCCGGTAGCCTCTGGGTGACCACCACAAAGGATGAGCCGTGACTTTCGACGCCACGCAGTACCCTTCGCTCGCGGCCATCATCGAGCCCCAGGTCCTGCGACCCCTGGGCGAACTGGGCTTCCTCGACGAAGTCATCGAGACCGCGGAGGGTCCACAGGTGACTCTGGTCCTGCCCGCCTCGAATTGGCCCCAGCGTGACTACCTCGAGGAGCACGATCCGCTCGCCGTGCCGGGAGCGACCCTGCGGACGCGCACCATGAACGAAGAGGAACTCCTGCGCCTGCGCAATTTCCTTCGCGGCGTCGATGACCGGCTCCTCGCCTCCGGGCGAGCACGGCAGCGGTAGTGATCAGCCCAAGTTCCTCGACCGACTCTCCAAGACCCGAGTGCTGGGCATCTCCTCGGGCAAGGGCGGGGTGGGCAAGTCGTCGGTGACGGTGAACCTGGCGATCTCGTTGGCCCAGCAGGGGTCATCAGGTCGGGGTCCTCGACGCCGACGTCTACGGCTTCTCGCTGCCCAAGATGCTCGGCGCAGTGGCGGACCCCATCGTGCTGGGCGACACGGTGTTGCCCACGTTGGCCCACGGCGTGCGCTGCGTCTCGATGGGGTACTTCGTGCCCGACGAGCAGCCCGTCATCTGGCGAGGTCCGATGCTGCACAAGGCCATCGAACAATTGGTCACCGAAGCGTGGTGGGACGAGCCCGACTTCTTGCTCATCGACATGCCGCCGGGCACGGGTGACGTCGCGCTGACGCTTGTCCGAGATCCTTCCGCGCATCGAGATGTACGTCGTGACGACACCCCAGGCGGCGGCTCAGCGCGTGGCCCAGCGCTCGGCGTACGCCGCGCGCAAACTGAAGCTGTCGGTGCGCGGCGTGATCGAGAACATGAGTTGGTTCCGCGGTGACGACGGTACGCGCTACGAGATCTTCGGCAGCGGCGGCGGCGAGCTGCTCGCGCGCGACCTCGGCGTCGCGTTGCTGGGACAGATCCCTTGGAGACGCCCTTGCGCGAGGGCGGCGACACCGGAGTTCCCCTGGTCGTCAGCCACCCCGAGAGCGAAGCGGCGCTGGCCTTTGGCGAACTTGCCGCGCAAAGTCGCCGCTCAGGGTCCCGCGCGGGTCTACCGCCAGGAGCTGCGACTGCTCTAGCGGTCGATCCCGTTGGGCAACTGGTCGATCGGCCAGTCGAGCAGGAGTGCACCGCGCTGCGACAGGCGAATCGGTCGGTCATACCCGGCGACGTAGCTCGACGGCCGCCGACAATGCGCGCGGGCGAATCCGCCAGATCGACGGCGGGCCTCGCGTCGTCGGGCAGGAGCTCGGGGTGCGCCGCGTAGTGCTCGACGAGGGCGCGCAGCATCCCCACGACCGCTGGGCCTGCAGACGTGACGCGTCGCGCATGTAGATCGAGTCGTAGTTGAAGGCGCGAAACGCGGCGAGCGCCTCGGCGTGGCGAGCGTCCATGCCGATGACGCCGCTGGCGCGGGTGGTGGCGATCATGGCGTTGATGAACGTGCCGAGCTGCTGGCGCCGTGACGAGCCGCAACGACTCGCGCACCAGCATCGGGCAGGTCGTCGAAACTCACGATGCCCGCCGAAGCGGCGTCCTCGAAGTCGTGGCACACGTAGGCGATACGGTCGGCCCAACTGACCACTTCGCCCTCGGGGGTCGGCGGGCGCGGGGCGCGACCACGAGTGGTTGCGGATGCCGTCGAGGGTCTCGCGGCACAGGTTGAGAGTGGCGAGTGAGACGTCGGCGCCCCACGGTCGCGTGGTCGAAGCCGCCCTCGACGATAGGGGTCGAGCGCCTCTTCGCTGGCGTGACCCCCGGGTCCGTGTCCGCAGTCGTGACCGAGGGCGATCGCCTCGGTCAGCGCCACGTTCAGCCCCATCGCGCGCGCGACGCTGGTGGCGACTTGGGCGACCTCGAGCGCGTGGGTCAGGCGGGTGCGCATGTGGTCGTCGGGGAAGACGAAGACCTGGGTCTTGCCCGAGAGTCGGCGAAATGACGTCGAGTGCAGGATCCGGTCGCGGTCGCGTTCGAAGCACGTGCGAAACAGGTCGGGTTCCTCGTCGATGCGCGCGATTCCCCGCTCCTCGACCGCGGTGGCCCCGCTGCGCCAGCAACTGGTCGAGCTGCTCCTCGCGGGCGTCGACGCGACGATGCGGTGACCACACGATCATCGTCCGGGTCGAGGACGGCGACGCGAATCGCGGTGGGCTCGGCACGATCGTCGTCACCGACGAAACCCTCCATCGTGGCGGCCCAGTGGCGGCTGCGGTCGCTGATGGAATCGTCTGGTCACGACCATCATCTTGCCCCAACGCCGTAACATGGGAAAGTCGTTACCGAGCCGAGGAGTCGTCATGGAAATTCGAATTGGCATCGTGCAGTCAATGAAGGAACTCAGGTCGAGTTGCCCGAGGGCGCCGATCGTGACGCCGTCGAGAAGGAGCGTGGAGACCGCCCTCGGAGGGCGACAAGCTCCTGTGGTTGACCGACCGCAAGGGCCGCCGCGTGGGCGTGCCGGCCGCGCGCGTCGCCTACGTCGAGTTCGTCGACCGTCGAGTGAGCGCAACGTGGGCTTCGGCGCGAGTCCTGAGACCGTGATCGACTACCACCTGCACCTCTGGAGCCACGACGAATCGTCGGTCGTGGTATCCGTCTCGACCAGGTCGCCCAGTACTGCGAGGAGGCGGCGACGCCACGGCGTGCACGAGCTCGCCCTGACCGAGCACCTCTACCGATTCGTCGAGTCATGCGCGCTACGGTCGGGCGACTTCTGGAATCGCTGGGGCCACGAGCCGACGAGCCCGATCATGGCCGACTACTTCGACTTCCACGCGCGCAACTCGCTCGACGAGTACGTGACGTTCGCCCAATTGGCGAAGTACGAGGGACTGCCGGTCAAGGTCGGCCTGGAGGTCGACTACTACCGCGACCAGATGGACGACGTCGCGGCGCTGCTGGCCCAGTACCCCTTCGACGTCCTCATCGGCTCGGTGCACTGGCTCGAGCACGTGGCAGTTCGACGACATCGACAACGAGGTCCAGATGGACGAATGGCGCACGCGCGACGTCGACCAGTGCTGGGACGACTACACCGCTGGCCCTCGAGGAGCTGGCGGCGACGCGCAGCGGTCGACGTGCTGGCGCACCCCGACGTCATCAAGGTGGCCGGGTACTACGCCATCGAACCCGCCGAGCCACTGGGAACGCATGGCCGACGCCGCGGCGAGCGCCGACGTGTCGGTGGAGTGCTCGTCGCCGGGTGGTTCAAGCCGGTCGGCGAGCAGTACCCCGCCGAAGGGTTCCTCGACCGACTGGTGGCGCGCGGCGTCACGTTCACCACCGCCTCCGACGCCCACCGTCTCGAGCGCGTGGGTGCACGCGCCGGCGACCTGGCCGACCTGCTCGAGGCGCGTGGCGTGCACGAACTCGCGACCTACGAAGCGCGCGCCAGCGGTCATGGTGCCGCTGCGCGACCGCCGTGGCGACCCTCGCCGAACTGCTCCGAGCGACTGCACGTCGCTTGAGCGACGCGGCGGTCGACCACCTCCTGCGCCTCACGGCGTCGTGGTCGCTCCTGGCGGACCTCTCGTTCTCGGACATGGTCCTGATGCGGCGCCCGACGAGACACCCGTTCGAGGTCGACGACGACTTCGTGGTCCTGGGCCAGGTGCGCCCGAACAATCGCTCGACGCTGATCGTCGACGACCTCGATGGGCACGATCCAGCGCCTCGATCGCAGTGGCCCCTGGTGCACCAAGCCTTCGAGAGCGGGACGAGCGCGTCGTCGGTGAGGTGGAGATCGCCCGCCATCGACCAGGCGGTGCCGGTCTGGTGCGTGCCGGTTCGTTTCGACGGCCGCGTCATCGCGGTGCTGGTGCGCCTGCAGGGACCCCTGCGTGGACCGGCGTCGCTCTACGAGCAGGCGTACCTCTCGATCTTCGAACGGCTGTGCTCCATGGTCGCCGACGCCACCTTCCCCTACCGCGAGGACACCGTGGCCGGACCCGGGCATGCCTCGCGTGGGTGACGGCATCATCTTGATCAATGGGCGCGGGCGAAGTGGAGTTCGCCACGCCCAACGCGACCAACGCCCTGCACCGTCTGGGGGTCTACGCCTCGACCGAGGGCAAGACGCTTCGCGAGGTCGGGACTGCGCGTGCGCGTGGTGGAGCGATCGCTCGAATACGGGCATACCCGCGATGGAGGAGGTCGACCGCTCCAGCGACGTGGCAATCCTCTTTCACTGCGTGCCGCTCTTCGAGCGACGGCCTGGTCACCGGCGTCGTCGTCCTCGTTGCGCGACGTGTCGGACCTTCGTCAACTCAATCGGTTGGTGCTGAACAAGGAGGCCGCCGTTCGCGAGGTCCACCACCGCGTGAAGAACAACCTGCAGACGATCTCGTCGCTGCTGCGCCTGCAGGCGCGACGCAGCGACGAGATCGAGACGCGTCGTGGCGCTGCAGGAGGCGGAGCGGCGCGTGCGCTCGATCGCGGTCGTGCACGAGGTGCTCTCGCGCGAACCCGGCGAAGAGGTGGTCTTCGACGAGATCGTCCGCTCCTCGTCCTGCTCGTCGAGGACACGGTGCTGGCCCTGCACCCCGTCGAGATCGTGGTGAACGGCGAGCTGGGCACGTCTGCCGACCGACCTGGCGACGCCGCTCGCGCTGGCGCTCGACCGAGCTGCTCACCAACGCGGTGGAGCACGCGTTCATCGACTTCGGTGGGCCCGACAACGAGCACGTGGGCGTGGTGACGCTCAACCTGAGTCTACGAGGATGATGACGCCGTCGCCGAGATCCGCGACAACGGTCGGGGGCTCGAGGACGACTTCACGCTCGAGGTCGCCACGAGCCTGGGGCTGTCGATCGTGCGTGACCTCGTGCGTTCCCAACTCAACGGGACGATCGAGATGACCAACGTGCCCGTACGCCAGGGCGGGGGGACCTTCGTCCGGGTGGTCGTGCCGACCGAGCTGACGAATTCGCGACTCTAGTTCTGTTGCATGCGACGACGCGCGGCGAGCCACTGCTTGCGCAGTTTGCGGCGCTCGTCCTCGGTGGTGCCGCCCCAGACGCCCGACTCCTGGTTGGTCGCCAGGGCGAACTCCAGGCAGAGCTTCTGCGCGTCACAGTGGACGCAGACCCGCTTGGCCGATTCGATCTGGTCGGTGGCCATGCCGGTCGTGCCAACGGGGAAGAACAGCTCTGGCTCGGTATCGCGACAGGCGGCGTTTGACCGCCAGTCGGCGTCATCCCAGGCGTGAGTACGGTTCCAGATCAACGACATGACAAAATCCTTCTAAATTAACGAAAACGTCCGAAATTGTCCTCGGAGGCCGTTAAGGGCGGGAAGGCAATTTTACTAAGCGATGGCTCTGAATTCAAGGAGTTTTTGGATTTCGACCTCCAAAGTGGTCACGAGATGACAGCAATTCTTATCGTGACTCAATCTTCGCCCACCGTGGTCTTCACGTTCGGTGGCGCGAGAACACGGTCGCGCGCCGTGGCCGAAGCGGGCGACGTCGGGGCCGACGGCGTCGAGATCGACGTGTGGCTCACGCTCGACAAAGACCTGATCGTGAACCATGACCGCACCGTGGCGGGCCGGTCGATCGCCGCCGCGACCCGGGCGAACTCGGGACGCGCGCGACGTTCCGACGCTGGCCGAGGTGCTGGACGGCGGCTGGGCGAGATGCGGGTGAACGTCGAGATAAAATCAACTCGTTCGGCTCCGTACAACGCCGGCGGTGGCGCGGGAGGTGGCGCGCGTTCCTCGACGCTCGGCGCCGTCGCGCGCAGTGCCTGGTGTCGAGTTTCGCGCTCGCCACTGTGCACGAGGTGCGACGAGTCTCGCCCGAGAGGCGAGGTCGGCTGGCTCGTCGACGCGTCGAACTCGGCGCAGCCGTGCTGGACCAGGTCGAGCGCCATCGGCTGACGTCGGCGCACTTCCCCTTCTCGCGTGTCAACCGCGACGTGGCCGTCGAGCGCGGCGAACTCTGGGCATCGAAGTGCACGTCTGGACGGCCAACATCGACCGGGACATCGAGCGAATGCTCGAGCTGGGCGTCGGGCGCGCTGATCACCGACGACGTGCCCTTGGCGCGGCGCTCGCGATCGGCACCGTGCGCAGTACCGAACAGTAATGATGACGTAGATTGATGGGCATGAACGTTGTCGTCTGCGTGAAACAGATTCCCGATCCGGCCGCCCCCCAGTCGCTGGACGCCGAACATCGCTTGAACCGCACGGGCAAGTTGATCCTCGACGAGGCCGACACCTACGGCGTCGAGGTGGCCCTGCAGCTGGTCGAGGCGGCGGGCGAGGGCGAAGTGACCCTCGTCTCGATGGGTGACGCGACCGACGTCGACGGGGATGCGCAGCGCGCTCGCCATGGGCGCGATGCGCGCCACCGTGGTCGTCGGATCCGTCGCTGCGCGGCGCCGACGCGCTCAGGCACCGCCAAGGTGCTGGCCGCGGTGATCAAGCGCGAGATGCCCGACCTGGTGCTCTGCGCGACCGAGTCCTCCGACGGCTACACCGGCACCTCCGGTGCAGCTGGCCCAGCTGCTCGACCTGCCCGCGCTCACGTTCGCCAAGTCCGTGGCGGTCGAGGGCGACAGCGTCGTGGTCCATCGCCAGACCGAGGCGGGGTACGACGAGGTCGCGCGCCGCTGCCCGCCGTGGTGACCGTCACCGCCGGGGTGGTCGAGCCGCGCTACGCGACCTTCAAGGGCATCATGGCCGCCAAGTCGCGGCCGGTCGAGGTGCTGAGCGTCGCGGACCTCGGGCTGGACGCTCGGTGCCCTCGACCCGCGTCAGGACACGGGCCGTCGAGACGTCCGCGACCAAGAGCGCGGGCGAGAAGTACGTCGACGAGGGCGACGCCGCTGCGCGCATCGTCGCGTTCCTCGAACAGATCAAGGTCCTCTAGGGGAGTGCGTCATGAGTGTCGTCAATCTCTGGGTCGTCGCCGAGCCGTCGGGTCGGCGAGTCACCTCCACGTCGCAAGGAACTCCTCAGCGAAGCGCGCCGCTCGGCGCCGTCGGTGACGGCGATCACCTGGGGCGACGGGCGGCGACGGCGCTCGCCGGCGAGGTGGGCGCGTTCGGGGCGAGACGACTCGTACGACCTGGGTGACCTCGGCGCCGTGTTGCCCGCGGGCGTCGGTCGCGGCCGCCATCGCGGCGCTCGCTCGCGGACGAGACCACCCGACGCGATCCTGGTTCCCGCGAGCAACGACGGTCGCGACATCGCCGGACGGCTGTCGGCGATGCTCGATCCGCCGGTGCTCACCAACGTGACCGGGTCTGCGCGACGGGGACGGGCTCGAGACCGAGCACCCGATCTTCGGCGGTACCCAGACCGTGGTGGCGCGGCTTCCGCGGCGAGGGCCCGGGATCTTCGTGGTGCGCGCCAAGTCCTTCGTGGTCGAGCGCACCGAGGCGCGGTGCGCCGGCCACGCGAGAGCGTGACGCCCGTCGACGCCGTCGACGCGCGCGGCCGATGATCCGCACCTCGCACGTCGAGGAGCGCAGCGGTCCGGCGCTCGAAGACGCGCGCGGTCGTCGTCTCGGGCGGACGAGGACTCGGTGACGCCGGCGTCGTACGAACTCATCGAAGAGCTCGCCCGGCTACTGCACGGCGCGCCCGGGCGCGAGCCGCGCGATCGTCGACGCGGGCTGGGTGCCCTATTCGCACCAGGTCGGCCAGACGGGCAAGACGGTCAAGCCCGACCTCTACATCGCGTGCGGCATCTCGGGCGCGACCCAGCACATGGTGGGCATGAAGGGCGCGAAGAACATCGTCGCCATCAACAAGGACCCCGACGCGCCGATCTTCCCGATCAGCGACTTCGGCGTCGTGGGTGACGTGCACAAGTCCTGCCCGCGCTGATCGAAGCATTGAAAGCGCGGTCTAAGGCCATTTATGTTCACTACGAGTTGCGAGGGACGTTGACGTCGCAGTGCCGCCGCGGTCGCGCGGATTCTTTAGGCTGAGACACAACAGTATGAACCACCTCCCACGCCCGCACACACCGTCGGTGGTGGGCCCTGGTGGCCGTCGAGCATCACGCAACTGATGGTCGCCCTCGACGCGACCGTGATCAACATCGCGCTGCCCCGCGCGCAGGTGGACCTGCAACTTCTCTTCCGCCAATCGCCAGTGGCTGATCACGGCCTACGCGCTGGCGTTCGGGTCGCTTGTTGTTGCTGGGTGGTCGCCTGAGCGACCTCTGGGGACGTCGCACCGCGCTGCTCGTGGGTCTGGTGGGCTTCGCGCTGGCGTCCGCGGTCGGCGGCGCGGCGCACGAGCTTCGCGGTGCTGGTCGCGCGCGCGCGCCGTGCAGGGAGTCTTCGGCGCCCTGCTGGCGCCGGCGGCGCTCGCGGCGTTGACCGTCACGTTCCGGAGCCCAGGGAGCGAGCCAGGGCGTTCGCCATCTTCGGCGCGATGGGTGGTTCGGGCGCAGCGATCGGTCTCCTGCTCGGCGGCGCCCTGACCCAGTGGGCCTCGTGGCGCTGGTGCCTCTTCATCAACTTGTTCTTCGCGCTCTGTCGCGTTGGTCGGCGTCGTGCTCTTCGTCGCCGCGCGGTCGAGCGCGAGCGCACGTCGTCTCGACGTGGTGGGCACGGTGCTCGCCAGCGCCGGGCTCTTCGTTCTGGTCTACGGCCTCGGTCACGCCGTGAGCGCCGGTTGGGGCAACGTCGTCACGTGGGGAGCCTCGCGGTGGGCGCCGTGCTGCTCGTCGTGTTCGTCCTGTGGCAGCAGCGATCGACGCACCCGCTGCTGCCGTTGCGGATCGTGCCCAATCGCACGCGCGGCGGATCGCTGATCGCGCTGTTCATCACGAGCATCGGCATCTTCGGCATCTCGTTGTTCCTCGCCTACTACCTGCAGAACACTCTGGGCTACTCGCCGATGAGGACCGGCGTCGCTGTTCCTGCCGCTGGTCGGCGCCATCGCGTTCTCGGCGTCCCTGGCGAGTGCGCGCCTCTCGCCCTCGGTGGGACCGCGCCCGCTCGTGCCGGTGGGCATGTTGCTCGGCGATGATGGGCATGGTCCTGTTCACCAAGCTGCCCGCCAACGCCGACTACCTCGGTCACGTGTTGCCCGGCCTGGTCGTCACCGGCCTCGGGCTCGGACTCATCTTCGCGCCCGCGACGGCGAGCGCGACGGCGGGCATCGAACCCCGCGACGCGGGCGCGGCGTCGGCGCTGGTGAACACCTCCCAGCAGATCGGCGGGTCGATGGGCACGGCGCTGCTCAACACGATCGCGGTCATCGGCGACGTCGCGGGCGCGATCGCGTGGCCGTCGCCGCGGCCGACTCGCTTGCCACGCCGGACGTCACGCGCCGCCACGTTGCACGGTTACGCCGTGGCCTTCTGGTGGGCGGCGGTTTCTTCGGCGTCGGCGCCATCGTCACCTTCTTCATGCTCGAGTCCGGGCGTGCCCGAACTCGAGGGCGACCTCGGTCCCGCTGATCTGCTAGATGAGGGGCCAGGGGTACGGCGGCCAGTCGCGCGTCGTCGTCGGGCGTGGGAAAGCTGCTGCGCTCACGAGGAGGTCGTGCGCGCGCCGGCGTCGCTGCGCAGCTCGTCGGCGCTGAGGTAGAACCCGAGGTCGCCGGTCTCGCCCTTGGCGAGGCGCGCGAGCCGCTCGAGCAGGCGGTCGGGCAGGGCCTCCTCGGCGTACTCCCAGATGACGGTGCGCAGCTTGTCCTCCTCGTGGAAGCACAGCCCGTTGTCGATCGCCCAACAGCGCTCGCCGTCGAAGAGGACGTGACCGGCCTTGCGGTCGGCGTTGTTGGCGACGACGTCGAAGGCGCACAGGTCGGCGAACCACTCGCAGAGCTCGGCCTTCTCGCGCAGCGTGAAGTAGTGGTCGTCGATGTTGTCGTCGATCCACCACTGCAGCGAACCCATGCCGAAGGGTGCGTCCTCGCGCGCGACGGTGGTGGGCACCAGGTCGGTGCCGAGCGAGCTGGTCGAGTTCCTAGGCGGCGACCTCGCGGCGCCAGAGCCCGTCGGGGAAGTCCCAGAGCGGCCGTTCGCCGGCCTCGGCCTTGTAACAGGCCAGCGCGCTCACGCCCGTCGAGGGTCGACGCGTCACGAGCAGCGCCTGGTTGGAGGAACCCGCGACGCGGCCCTCGACGTCGAGCGCGCCGTGGCGCAGCAGCTCGATCTGGTCCTCGCGTCGCACGCTCAGCGGATCGGGCGCGCGGTGCCCGTTGGTACGCGGACAGTCGTGGCCCCGCGGGTCGAGCGGTCCGCCGCAGAGCGGACAGGGGGGGCGTCCGGCCTCGACGAGACGGGTGATCGCGATGGCGAGGCCGCCCGCCCACTCCTTGGTGAGCGTGAGGTGGCCGGCGTCGTCGTCCTCCTCGACCGACTCGAACGTGACCTCGATCGACGTCGCGCTCCTCGTCGACCGCGATGGCGATGTCGCCGACCGCGAAGTCGGCCTCGTACTCGGGCTCGAGGGCGAAGTCGTCGGGGAGGTGGCCCGGTCGGCCCAGGTCGTCGAGGACCTGGGCGATCCACTGGGCCAGCGCGGCCAGTTGGAGCTTCTCGCACTTCACGATGACGAGACGTCGGCCCTGGCGCGCCTGGAGCAGGAAGAGGCGGTTGCCGACCTCGCCGCGCACGCCCACCATGACCTTGTCGGGGGCGTCGAAGACGTAGTTCATGAGGCGATGAGCTCCTTGAGCGATCCGGTGTTGTTGACGCTCAGCACGACGGGCGTCGAGTCGGTGAAGACGATGGCGCTGACCGAGCACGTCGAGATGACGGTGCGCTGGAAGAGGTCGAGGGGCACGCCCTGGGCGTAGGTGACGGCGGCCTTGATGGGGTCGGCGTGGCTCACGACCACGATCGTCTCGCCGCGGTGGCCTGGCGCGAGTCGCTCCGAGCGTCGTCCAGATGCGCAGTTGCATCTCGGTGAAGGACTCGCCCTCGGGGAAGCGAAAGGTGCTCGGCGCGTGCTGCACCGCGCGCCACTCGGGCTTCTTGCGCAGCGACGCCAGCGTCTTGCCGGTCCAGCTCGCCGAAGTCGCACTCGAGGAGTCCGCGCTCGGTCCTCGACGCGCAGGCCCAGGGTCCGGCGCGATCGGCGCCGCGGTCTCGCGGGTGCGCTCGAGCGGCGAGGCGTAGAGCGCGCTCGGGGCGTGGGTCGAGTTCGCCGAGGCGATCGGCGGCGCGTTGGCCTGCGCGACGGCCCCGCGTCGGACAGGTGCAGGCCGGGCGCGCGGCCGGGCAGGACCTTGCCGGTGGTGGCGGTCACGCCGTGGCGCACCAGCAGGATGGTGGTGGAGCGTGGGGCGGGGGTGCGGGCCACGGTGACTTACGACGCGCGCACGGGGATGCGCCGCGGTCCCGGGATCGGCGCTCTCGGGCCAGCGCTTGCGCGAGACCTGGGCGAGCTTGTGCAGCAGCGCGACCGCGCCGGGGTCGTCGTCGCCGGGACGGGTCTCGATCAGCCCGTGCTCCTTCAGCGCGCGCAACGATCTCGCGGCCCTGGTCGGTGCGCACGATCACGAGCGTCCAGTCGTTGAAGGCGCCGATGCCGCCCGCCGAGAGGTCGGCGTGCTCGGCGGCGAAGTCGGGGCAACTCTTGCAGCCCTCGCGGGTGTAGGCGTGGGCCTCCTTGAGGGGCACCTCGTGGTACGCCGCCGTCGCGCGTCCAGATCTGGAAGACGCCCTTGATGTTCATCTTCACGATGTCGGCGCGCTCGAGTCCGTACTGCTTCTCGAAGAGCTCCTCGAAGATCGCGTCGTCGAAGGTCTTGGAACACAGCAGGCCGATGCGTGAGGCTGAGGCGGCGCGCGATCTTGCCGGCCTTGCGGGTCTGCATCGCTCCCGGTGCCGAGGCCATGCAGCCCATGCCCACCAGGGCGATGCGCTCGGCGCCGGCCTCGACGGCCTCGGGGTAGGCGAGCAGGTTGGCGCTGTAGGTGTAGCGCGACTTGGCGGTGTCGAGCACGTCGGCGCGGGTGCGCGCCACCCGCGGTTCGGCGCGCCACGTCGGTGCCGTCGCCCTCGAGGCCGCTCACGAGCGCGGCGTCGATGAGGTCGTTCTCCAGGGCGTAGATGAGCAGCGTCGAGACGAAACCGCCGTCCTGGCCGTTCTCGACGAGGCTCTCGTCGCGTCGAGCGCGCGAGCAGGACGTCGCCGATGCCGAAGACCTCGTCCTCGGTGCGCTCGCGCGCGAAGCGGTGCGTGTCGATCTCGGCTTCCCAGTTGCGAAAGCGCGGGCAGGCCCGGGTGCACATGGTGCAGCCCTTCACGCCGTGGGTGCAGTCCTCGCGCCCCCCGTCGATGTCGAGGTGCCAAGGGCTTGATACACGCCGCCGGTCGCGTCGTAGTCCAGGACGTCGTGGGGACACGCCACCACGCAGGCTGCGCACCCCGTGCACAGACCCGAGGTGACGACCTCGGTGAAGAGTTCTTTCCACTGTGGTTTCTCGAGAGCCATGGTGACAACCTTAGTGACCGCGTTTCTCCAGTTCGATATGTGTGCCGAGGTGCCTGAAGTGCTGGAAGTGGAGTCGTACCGTCAACTCGCCGATCGACTGGTGGGGGCCACCATCGCCAGGGGTTGGAGCGACGCCTACGCCGCCAAGAAGCTGCTCTCGAGCGCGCAGTGGGCGCGCACCGTCAAGGGTCTGACGCATCACCGCCACCGACCGACGGGGCAAATTGATGTTGATCGAGACCGACGGAGTCCGACTGGGAATGCGCTTTGGCATGACCGGGTGTGTTGCTGATCGACACGCGCGCGGGCATCGACGGATTGTTCTACGGCCCCCACACCTTTCGCGCCGAATGGGTCCGTGCGGGCCTCGAACTCGAGCGACGGCCGTCGCCTGTTGCTGCACGATCCGCGGCGCCTCGCGCGCGTCGAGATCGATCCGGACCTCTCCGAACTCGGTCCCGACGCGCTGTCGCTCACGAAGGCGCAGTTCGCGAACGTGGTGCACATCGCGCGCGGCGAAGGTCCGGCCATCAAGGCGCGCCTGCTCGACCAGTCGGTGGTGGCGGGGGTCGGCAACCTGCTCGGTGACGAGATTCTCTTCCGCGCCGGCATCGATCCGCGCACGCCGACGGGACGACTCAGTGACGAGCAACGCGCTGCGCTCTTCACGTCCTTCACCCAGACGATGCGGACGTTGCGGCGCCGGGGCGGGTCCCACCTCGGCGACCACATGCCCGGTCGTTTCCCGGGTGGACTGTGCCCACGCGACGGGGCCGCGATGCGGGTCAATATCATTGGCGGACGCACCTCGTACTGGTGTTCGCTGCACCAAAAGTAAGAATTTCATAGGGCGCCGCGAGCCCTCGAAGAAAAATAGGAGACTAGGGCCATGCAACATTTCATCTCCGCCTATGGCTACATCGGCCTCTTCATCGTCACGGTCCTCTCCTCGGCCTGCCTGCCCATCCCGTCCGAAGTCGCCTTCGGGTTGGCCGGTGCCTACTGCACGACCGCCTTCACCGCTGCACCCGCAGTTCAACGTGATCAGCGTGGTGATCATCGGGACCATCGGCGAGATCATTGGTTCGGTGATCGCCTACGAACTGGGTCGCTTCGCGGGACGCGCCATCGTGGACCGCTACGGCAAGTACCTGTTGCTCTCGCACAAGGATCTCGACGCGTCCGAGGTGTGGTTCGACAAGTACGGTACGCCCTCGGTGCTGGTGGGTCGTCTGATCCCCGTGGTGCGCGCACTCATCTCTTTGCCCGCGGGTCTGGCCGAGATGAAGCGTGGGCGCTTCCTCGTCTTGACCGCGATCGGGTCGCTGATCTGGGCGACGTTCCTGACCGAACTGGGGTACCACGCGGGAAAGAACCAGTACTTCGTGAAGTACTTCCACGGCGCGCAGTATCCGATCGCCGCATTGATCGTGCTCGTGCTGGCCGCGGGTGTGTGGCACCGCTGGCACTCGATGAAGCAGCCTCCGCGCCACGCGCGGCCGCGTCGCTAGCCTTCGATTGCCGCGCGCACGCGCTGCGGCGTGACCCTTGGTGCGCGGACCGTACCAGGCGTGCTCGATGATCCCGGTCGGTCCGACGACGAAGGTGCTAGCGGATGACGCCGACGACGGTCTTGCCGTAGAGCATCTTCTCGCCGTAGGCGCCGTAGGCCGCCATGGTCGTCCTGGCGGGGTCGCTCAAGAGGTCGAAGTCCAGTCCGTACTTGGCACGAAACGCCACGTGCGAAGCGGCCGACGTCGGGTGAGACGCCCACGATGCGCACCCCGAGTCCGCGAAATCCGGCGATCTCGTCGCGAAACCCGCACGCCTCCACGGTGCAGCCGGGCGTGTCGTCCTCGGGGTAGAAGTAGAGCACGTACCGCTCGCCCGCGAGGGACGCGGAACTCACCAGTTGCCCGTCATGGTTCGGGCAGCGAGAAGTGGGGGGCCGGGTCGCCCACTTCGAGTCGCGACATTGCTTCTCCTTGTCATCGTGGTCGGGTCGGAGTCGACCTCGCACCTAGACTAGGAGCGAAGCTCTAGAAGTGAGCTTGGGCCCTCCTTTCGAACGCCGGTTCCGGGTCCAACCGAGAAACGACCGTTGGCCCATGAGTAATGAAACTATCGAGACGTCCGCGTCTCAGGACTCCTACGACACGAAGAAAACCTTCGCCGATCTGGGTGTCGCACCCGAACTGGTGTCGGTGCTCTCCGCCCAAGGAATCACTACCGCCTTCCCCATCCAGGCAATGACCATCGCCGACGCTCTCGCCGGACGCGACGTCTGCGGCAAGGCCAAGACCGGCTCGGGCAAGACGCTGGGCTTCGGCCTGCCCATGCTCCAGCGCGTGGCCGCCAGCGCGACCCTCGAGCGCACCGAGGGCGGACCCGCCCGCCCGCGCGGGCTGGTCCTGCTGCCCACGCGTGAACTCGCGGTGCAGGTGCACGAGGTGATGGAGCCGCTCGGGCGCCGCCCTCGGTCTGCACGTCAACGCGGTCTACGGTGGCGCCGACATCGAACGCCAGGTGAAGTCGTTGCGCAAGGGCTGCGACATCATCATCGCCACGCCGGGACGACTCATCGACCTCGGCGACCGCGGGGAGCTCAACGTCGAGAAGCTCGACGTGCTCGTACTCGACGAGGCCGACCGCATGGCGGACATGGGATTCATGCCCCAGGTCGAATGGGTGCTGCGCCGCATCGCCGAGCACCCGCATCAGACGCTGCTGTTCTCGGCGACGCTCGACGGCGCGATCGACCGTCTCGTCAAGCGCTACTTGACCGATCCTGTCTTCCACGAGGTCGCCAGCGACTCCCAGACGGTATCGCTGATGGTGCACCATTTCTTGACCGTGCACCAGATGGACCGCATCAAGGTGGCCGCGACGATCTGCAATTCCTTCGACAAGACCATCATCTTCTGTCGCACTAAGCGCGGGGCCGACCGCCTCGTCGAGCAGCTCGCAAAAGGAGGGCGTCGACGCCGCCGCCATCCACGGCGACCTGCGCCAGAGCCAGCGCGAGAAGGCGCTCGCCGACTTCAGCGCCGACAAGCTCGCCGTCCTCGTGGCGACCGACGTCGCCGCGCGCGGACTGCACATCGACGGAGTGGACTGCGTGATGCACTTCGACCCGCCCGAGGACCACAAGGCCTACCTGCACCGCTCGGGTCGCACCGCGCGCGCGGGTTCCACCGGCGTCGTCGTATCGCTGCTGCTGTGGAACCAGATCATCGAGGCCGAAGTCATCATGCGCCGCCTCGGGATGAAGCGACCGGTCGTCGAGGTCTTCTCCAACGACCCGCGCATCTGAAGGATCTGGCGAACTGGGACCCGACCAAGGAGAGAGCCGTCCTCGTGAGCGAGACGCACTCTTCCCCTCTACCAACTCGACCGCGTCGCTCACGCGAGCGCTGGTGGTGGTGGCGCACCCCGACGACATCGACTTTGGCATGGCCGGCACGATGGCGGTGCTGACCGGCCACGGTGTTGACGTGGCCTACTGTCTCGTGACCTCCGGCGACGCCGGAGGTGACGCCTCGACGCTCACCAAGGAAGAGCGCGCCGCAAATTCGTGAGGCGGAGCAGACCGCTGCCGCGGCCGCCGTGGGCGTGACCAAACTTACGTTCCTTCGCTGGCCCGACGGCCAGGTCGAACCGACACTGCGAATTGCGCAAGGCCATCTCGCGCGTCATCCGCATGCACCGTCCCGACCTCGTGATCACCCAGAGCCCCGAACGCAACTTCGAACGAATCTACGCCTCTCACCCCGACCACATGGCGGCGGGCGAGGCGACGTTGCGCGCCGTCTACCCCGACGCGCGCAATCCCCACGCATTCCCGGAGTTGCTCGAGCGAGGGGTTCGCGCCCCACGCGGTGGCGACGGTCTGGGTGGGCGGTTCGACACCCAACGTGGTGGTCGACATCACCGAGACCTTCGCGACCAAGATCGCGGCCTTGAGGTCGCACGTCTCACCAGGTCGGTGATCGTGAGGACCTCGACGAGATGATGCGCGCGTGGGCGACGGCCAATGCCGAGGTCGCTGGTCTGCCCGTCGGGCGCCTCGCCGAGACCTTTCGCGTCGTCAACACCGCTTGAGCCCCACGGTTTAGGGTGGTCGAATGGCGAAGAAGTCGCCGAGCGACCACCACCAGCGCACGCCGATCGGCGAACGGAGCGCCGCACTACGGCATCGGCAGAACTCCTACGCGGCGTGACGCGCAAGAACGCCGCGGGCCAAGTGCTCGCTGGCGTGACGCTCCTGGCCATCGCCATCCCCGAGCAACTCGCCACCGTCGCAATTGGCGGGGGTTCCCGCCTTCGCCGCGATGATCGCCTTCATCGCGGCCACGCTGGTCTTCGCCTTCTTCGGTTCGAACCCCATTGTCTCGGTGGGTGCGGACTCGACCATCGCACCGCTCTTCGCGGTGGCGCTACTTCGACGTGGCGCTGCCCGCCAGTTCTCAGTACTACGACTTGGTGGCGGCGACCGCCGTCGTCACCGGAGTGATGCTCGTGATGGCGTGGGGCTGTTTCGAGCTGGGCTGGCTGGCCGACTTCATGTCGGTGCCCATCGTCACGGGATTCCTGTGCGGGATCGGCGTCATCATCGCGGTGCACCAACTTCCCCACGCCCTGGGCGTGACGTTCGAGCGGTGACTCGGTGGTGCAGCGTCTCGCGTCGCTGAGCCATCAACTCGGGCACGTGAGCGCGTGGTCGCTCGGCCCTGGCCCTGGCGACGCTCGTCGTCATGGTCGTCGGCGAGAAGATCAATCCCCGCCTGCCCTGGGCCCTGGCCGCGGTGATGTGCGGGAGCCGTCGTCGCGTCGCCGCTCTCACTGGATCGCCACGGCGTCCAAGTACTCGGCTCGGTGAGCGTGGGGCTGCCCCACTGGCGACTGTCCTGGTTCTTCGCTGCACGACTGGAGCGTCGTCGTCACGACGTCGCTGACTCTGGTGGTGGTGATCATGAGCCAGAGCGCCGCCACCGCGCGCTCTTCGGCCGACGAGATCGGCGTGCGCCGACGACCTCAGTCGAGACTTCGTGGGCGTCGGGATGGCGAACGTGGTCGACTGGACTGCTCGGCACCATCCCGGTGAACGCCTCCCCGGCGCGCACCACGGTGACGCAACTCGCGGGGGGGCGCACCAAGCTCGTGCGCGTCGTCGCCGGGGCTCGGGCGCCCTGCTCTTTCGCCGTTCGCCGGGGAGGCGCGCACGATTCCGCTGGCGTCGCTGGCCGGGGTGCTGTTGTTCATCGCGGGGCGCCTCATCAAGGTCGTCGCGGCTGCGCAGCATCTGGCAGACGAGTCGCGTCGGAGTTCGTCTTCGCCCTCGTGGCGTGGGTGGGCGTCGATCTTCCTCGGCGTCGAGCTGGGACTGGCGATCGCGGTGGCCTTGGCCATCCTGGTCGCAGATGTGGCGCGCCGCGCGTCCGCGCATGGTCGAGATGGGGCGACGCGAGGGCACCACCAGCTGGGAGCCCTACGACGCCAAGGCGGTCGAGCGGGTGGACCACGTCCTCGCGGTGCTTCTTCGACGAGGACCTCTTCTTCGCCAACGCCGGGGTCTTTCGCCGCGAATTGCACGACATGATGCACAAGTACCCCAAGACGCGCCACGTGGTCCTCGACGCGGTGGCGATCTCCGACATCGACTACACGGCGCTGGCCACGCTCGAGCCAGATCGCGCGCGACCTCGCGCACGACCACGTCACGTTGTCCTTCGCGCGCGCCAACGCCGACGTGCGCGCGAACGCTCGGCCGCGCACCCGGACGAGGTGCTGCGCGCCATCAAGCTGCTACGACAGCGTCGACGCCGCGGCGACGCACGCGCTCAAGTCGGCCAAGCTAGCGCCGTGGGCCAGCTGGCGCAGGACGAAGTTGAGGACGCCGCCGTGACGGTAGTACTCGGCCTCGGTGGGCGTGTCGATGCGCAGGCGCACCTCGAAGTTCGACGCACCTCGCCGTTCTGGCGCACCGCGGTGACGCGTCACGCGCGGCACGGTCTCGCCGCGATTGAGCGGGTCGAGGCCGTGGATCGAGAAGGTCTCGGTGCCGTCGAGCGCGTAGGTCGCGGCGCGACTCGCCCGCCAGGAACTGCAGGGGCAGGACGCCCATGCCCACCAGGTTGGAGCGGTGGATGCGCTCGAAGCTCTCGACCAGCACGGCCTTGACGCCCAGCAACTTGGTGCCCTTGGCGGCCCAGTCGCGGCTCGAGCCGCTGCCGTACTCCTTGCCGCCGAGGATCATCAGCGGGGTGCCCTCGGCCGCGTAGGCCATCGCCGCGTCGAAGATCGACATCTCGGTGCCCTCGGGCAACTTGATCGTCACGCCGCCCTCGGTGCCCGGGGCCAGCTGGTTGCGCAGTCGGATGTTGGCGAACGTGCCGCGCACCATGACCTCGTGGTTGCCGCGGCGCGTGCCGTAGCTGTTGAAGTCGGCCGGCGCGACGCCGCCGTCGGTCAGGTAGCGCCCCGCGGGCACGCTGGGTCGGATGTTGCCCGCGGGCGAGATGTGGTCGGTGGTGACCGAGTCGCCGAGCTTGGCGAGCACCCGGGCGTTCTCGATGTCGCTGACCGACGCCGGGCTCCATGGTGAGGCCCTCGAAGTACGGGGGCAGCTTGACGTAGGTCGAACGGTCGTCCCACGCGTAGGTGACGGCGTTGGTGGTGGGCACGGCCTGCCACTTCTCGTCGCCGCTGAAGGCGCTGGCGTAGCGCTCCTCGAACATCTCGGGGGTGATCGACGCGCGCACCGCGGCCGCGACGTCGGCGTCGCTCGGCCACAGGTCGGCGAGGAACACCGGCTGCGCCGTCGCGGTCGGTGCCGAGGGGCTCGCTGCGAGAGGTCGATGTCGATGGTGCCGGCCAGGGCGTAGGCGACGACCAGCGGCGGCGACGCGAGGAAGTTCTGCTTGACGTCGGGGTGGATGCGCCCCTCGAAGTTGCGGTTGCCCGAGAGCACCGAGACGACCGAGAGGTCGTGCTCGTTCACCGCGTCGGAGACGCCGTCGAGCAGGGGACCGGTGTTGCCGATGCACGTGGTGCATCCGTAGCCGGCGAGGTAGAAGCCCAACTGGTCGAGGGCGTCGACGAGGTTCGGCGCGTTCGAGGTAGTCCATGACGACGCGACTGCCCGGGCGCCAGCGAGGTCTTGACCCACGGCTTGGCGCGTGATGCCGCGCTCGACGGCGGCCTTGGCGACCAGGCCCGCGGCGACGAGCACCGAAGGGTTCGAGGTGTTGGTGCACGACGTGATGGCCGCGACGGTCGACGGCGCCGTCGCGCAGGTGCTCGGCGACGTCCGGTCGCCCATGCACTTCCTTGGGCTCGCGCCCGAGGGCGGCGCGAAACGCGCCGCGCGCGCCCGAGAGCGACACGCGGTCCTGGGGACGCTTGGGTCCGGCGAGGCTGGGCTCGACGCTCGAGAGGTCGAGCTCGACGTACTCGGAGTAGGTGGGCTCGAGGCGCCTCGGCGTCGTGCCAGATGCCCTGGGCCTTGGCGTAGGCCTCGACGAGCGCGAGCTGCTCGGCGGGTCGGCCGGTGAAGGCCAGGTAGTCGAGGGTCACCTGGTCGATCGGGAAGATGGCGCAGGTCGCGCCGTATTCGGGCGACATGTTGCCGATGGTGGCGCGGGTCTCGAGCGAGAGTGACGCGACGCCCGGGGCCGTAGGCCTCGACGAACTTGCCGACCACGCCCTGGCTTGCGCAGCAGTTCGGTGATGGTGAGCACGACGTCGGTGGCGGTCACGCCCTCGCTTGGTCGCGCCCGAGAGGCGCAGGCCCACGACGGGCGGGATCAGCATCGACGTCGGCTGGCCGAGCATGCCCGCCTCGGCCTCGATGCCGCCCACGCCCCAGCCGAGGACGCCGAGGCCGTTGACCATGGTGGTGTGCGAGTCGGTGCCCACGACGGTGTCGAGGTAGGCGACGCCCTTGTTCTCGAAGACCACGCGCGCGAGGTGCTCGAGGTTGACCTGGTGGCAGATACCCATCCCCGGGGGTACGACGCGGAACTGGTCGAAACTGCTCTGGGCCCACTTGAGGAAGGTGTAGCGCTCGATGTTGCGCTCGTACTCGATGGCCACGTTCTGGTCGTAGCTCTGCGGCGGTGCCGGTGCGCTCGAGGATGACCGAGTGGTCGATGACCAGTTCGACGGGCACCAGCGGGTTGATCTTGGCCGGGTCGCCGCCCAGCGCGATGATCGCGTCGCGCATCGACGCGAGGTCCACGACCGCGGGCACGCCGGTGAGGTCCTGCATCAGGACGCGCGCCGGCGTGAAGGCGATCTCGCGTGGCGTCGTCGCCCGCGGCCTCGCCGTGGCGCGTGGGCGTCTCGCTCCAGCGCGCGAGCGCCTCGATGTCCGCGGCGGTGACCTTGACGCCGTCCTCGTGGCGCAGCAGGTTCTCCAAGCAGCACCTTGATGGAGTAGGGCAGTCGGTCGATGGCGAACGCGCTCAGACCGCTGGCGCGCAGCGAGAAGTAGCTGCAGGGTGCGACCGTTCACGTCCAGGGTGTCGAGCGCGTTGAAGGAGTTGAGGGAGGGGGTCATGACACTATTCTGCCCTGTTTTGCGAGCGCCGTCGAGGAGCGCCGGACGTCGCGCGTCGCGGTCGGGCCAGATGCGAGAATGCGACGGTGACTTCCACCTACGACGTTCTGCTCGAGCGACTCGCGCAGCGCCTTCGACGCCGTGCTCGCGGGGGCCGACCCGGTCCTGCGCGACCTCGGATCGCGGTGACTACCAGGCCAACGGCGTCATGGCGCTGGCCAAGACCCGCGGGGAGACCGCCGCGCGACATGGCCGAGCGGGTCCTGCGACCACCTGGACCTGGACGGCGATCGCCGAGGTGCGAGGTGGCGGGACCGGGCTTCCTCAACCTCACCCTCACCCCGGCGTTCCTGGACGAGCAGTCTGCGCGCGCTGCTCGGCGACGAGCGCCTCGGCGTGGCGACGAGCGCGGGTCGCGACCGTGGTCATCGACTACTCGGCGCCCAACGTGGCCAAGGAGATGCACGTCGGGCACCTGCGCTCGACGGTGATCGGCGACGCGCTGGCGCGCATGTACCGCTTCCGCGGGCGACCGGGTCATCGCGCGCAACCACGTCGGCGACTGGGGCACGCCCTTTGGCATGCTCATCGAGCACCTGCTCGACCTGGGCGAGGACGAGGCCATCGCGTCGTTGTCCATTGGCGACCTCGACAGTTTCTATCGCGGCGCGCGGGCGAAGTTCGACGCCGACGACGCGTTCAAGGAGCGCAGCCGCGCTCGCGTGGTGGCCCTGCAGGGCGGCGACCCCGAGACGCGGCGGCTCTGGCGGATCCTGGTGGACGAGTCGGTGGCCTACTTCGCCGAGGTCTACGCCGCCCTCGACGTGACGCTGACGCCCGCAGGACGTGGTGGGCGAGTCCTACTACAACGACATGCTCGACGACGTCGTGCGCGACCTCGACGCGCGCGGGCCTGCTCGTGGAGAGCGGGGGAGCGCTGTGCGTCTTCCCCGAGGGCTTCACCAATCGCGACGGCGAGCCGCTGCCGCTCATCGTGCAGAAGCGCGACGAGGGATTCGGGTACGCCGCCACGGACCTCGCGGCGGTGCGCGACCGCGTCGGCGAACCTGCACGCCGACGAGACTGCTCTACGTCGTGGGCGCTCCCCAGGACCAGCACTTCGAGATGGTCTTCGCCGTCGCGCGCGCCGCGGGCTGGCTGCCCGACGACGGTGCGCTGCGAGCACGTGGCCTTCGGCAACGTGCTCGGACCCGACCGCAAGATGTTCAAGACCCGCGCGGGCGAGACGGTCAAGCTGATCGGCCTGCTCGACGAGGCGACCCAGCGCGCCGACGCCGCCCTGGCGCAGCGTTCGAACGACCTCTCGGACGACGAACGCCACCACCTGGCCACCCAGATCGCGCGCGCCGCCATCAAGTACGCCGACCTCTCGACCGATCGTCAGCGCGACTACGTCTTCGACCTCGAGCGCATGATCGCCTTCGAGGGCGACACCGGTCCCTACCTGCAGTACGCCCACGCGCGCCTGCGCTCGATCTTTCGCCGCCTCGGCGAGCCGTGGGACCCCGAGCGCCGCGTACGTTCACGCTTGGACGAGCCGGCCGAGCGCGAACTCGCGCTGGGGCTCGTCGCC
The DNA here is from genome assembly GCA_963734655.1 of uncultured Acidimicrobiaceae bacterium. Lineage (GTDB taxonomy): Bacteria > Actinomycetota > Acidimicrobiia > Acidimicrobiales > RAAP-2 > RAAP-2. The sequence goes on from CAVTHY010000004.1 coordinate 67,449, forward strand.
TTCCCCGAGGCGCTCGACGCCGGCGCTGGCGACCCTGCAGCCGCATCGACTGAGCGGTTACCTCTTCGACCTGGCGCAACGCTTCACTTCGTTCTACGAGGCGTGCCCGGTGCTCGCCGCACCCGAGCCGACGTCGCACAGAACGACTGGCGCTGTGCGAGCTCACCGTCGCGCACGCTGGCGCTCGGGACTCTCGCTGCTCGGCATCGAGGCGCCCGAGCAGATGTAAGCGCCTCGCGGCGACGCAGGTGACAGCGCGGCATCGCGCGGACCGCATCCTCGCGCCGGGCGTCGCGGTGCGATAAGGTCGAGGATGCCTCGGAGCAGCGAAGTTGGTGAGATTCCAACGCTGTCCCGCAACTGTAAGTGGATCGATGTCGTCCACGTAGCCAGGTCGCCTGCGCGAGGAGATTGTGAAGACAGCTCTCGAGGTAAAGGGCGGTCGTTCGGATATCCATCCGTCGTCCACACCACTTCGACGGAAAGGAGATATCCATGTTCAAGTCCCTCCGGTTCGCTCTGGCCCTCTTCGCTCGGTGCCCTGGCGCTACCGCTCGTCGAGCGCTCCGGTCGCCGGCCGCGTCCAGCGCGACGGCGCCCCGTGCGTCGTGTCGCTGTCGCCCACCGCGACCGAGACGCTCTTCGCCATCGGCGCCGGGCCACCAGGTCCAGGCGGTCGACAGTGACTCCAACTACCCGACCACGGGACTGCCGACCAAGCGCATCAACGCGCTCAATCCCAGCGTCGAAGCGGTGATCGGCATCTGCAAGGCCGTCCACGGGCGCCCGTCGGCCAAGCCCGACCTGGTCATCATCTCCTACGACGCCAACTCGCATCAAGGAGAAGCTGACAGCGCGCTCGGGGTCAAGGTCGTCGCGCAGGACGCGCCCACCTCGCTGGCCGGCGCCCTCGCGCCAGATCCGCCAACTCGGTGCGCTCACCGGCCACGTCGCGCGCGGCCGAACGCCCTGGCGACGTCGATCGGCGCGACCATCACGCGCCGACATCGCGTCGGTGACCGCGCGCACCCCGGCAAGAAGGTCACGGTCTACTACGAGCTCGACCCGACCTACTACTCGCTGACCTAGCAGACGTTCGTCGGGTCGCTCTGATGAAGGCGCTCGGGCGTCGTCAACATCGCCGACGCCGAAGTCCACCAGCGCCGACGCCGGGCTATCCCCAGCTCAGCGCCGAGTACATCGTGAGCGCCAACCCCAAGATGATCTTCCTCGCCGACACCGTGTGCTGCAAGGTCACCCCCGCCAAGGTCGCCGCAGCGGCCCGGGATTCGCCGACGGTCAGCGCCGTGCTGCACGGCCACGTCGTCAACCTCAACGACGACGTGGCCTCGCGCTGGGGACCGCGCCTCGGGCTCCTGATGAACCAGATCACCGCGGCCGTCAAGAAGGTCGCTCGCCGACCCGCGCGTCTGGAAGTAGTCGCGCGATGACGAGCCCACCGAGCGTGCGACGAGTGGCGATCGTCGCCGTCGCGACCGTCGCCGCGCTCGTGCGTCGCCGTGGTCCTCGGGCTCGTCATCGGCCCGACGTCCGATTCGGCACGTGGCGCATCCTCGGCGACGCGGTGAGCCACCTGGGGATCGGGCATTCGACGCTGAGCGTCGCTGCAGTCGACCATCGTGTGGCAGTTGCGCGCGCCGCGCATGGTGCTGGGACTGCTCGCGGGGGCGATGCTGGCCGTGGCCGGCGGCGACGTACCAGGGGGTCTTCCGCAATCCCCTGGCCGACCCCTATCTGCTCGGCGTGGCCGCGGGTGCGGGGCTGGGCGCCACGTTGGCCATCGTCGGACGTCGGCTAACGCCGCGCTCGGTGCCCACGTGGACGCCGCTGCTGGCCTTCGTCGGCGCGATGGTCGCGGTGACGCTGCACGTGGGTGATCGGCGGGCGCGGACTGCGCTCGACCACCGCCACCCTGGTGCTCGCCGGCGTGGCGGTGTCGGCGCTGTTCACGAGCGCCCAGACGTTCCTGCAACAACAGTCCTCGACCCAGTCGATCGCGCGCGTCTACATCTGGCTGCTGGGTTCGCTCGCGACCGCGAGTTGGCACTCGGTCGTCATCGTGCTGCCCTACGTGGTGGTGTGCATCGTCGTGTGCGTCGCTGGCCGGGCGGGCGCTCGACGTGATGAGCGTGGGCGACGACGAGGCGCGCTCGCTGGGCCTGTCGGTGCGCTCGGTCCGCCTAGTCGTCGTGGCGGCCTCGTCGCTCGGCACCGCGGCCATCGTCTCGGTCGGTGGGGCTCATCGGCTTCGTCGGCATCATCGTGCCCGCACATCGTGCGACTGCTCGTGGGCACGTCGTATCGACGGATCCTGCCGATCTCGGTGATCTTCGGCGCGGCGTTCCTGGTGCTCTGCCGACACCGTGGCGCGCACGGTGATGGCGCCGTCGGAACTGCCCCTCGGCGTGGTCACCGCCATCATCGGCGCACCGGTCTTCGTGCTGATCCTGAGCGTGCGTCGGATGGGTGACGCCGTGACGATGGTCGCAGCTCGAGCACGTCGACGCTCACGCGCGGGGTCGACGACGCTGGTGCGCGACGTGACGTCTCGACAGTCGGCCGCGGGCACCTGGTGCACGATCATCGGTCCCAACGGCGCGGGCAAGACGTCGCTGGTGGCGGCGATGGCCGGCCTGCGCACGCTTCGCACAGGGCACCGTGACGATCGACGGGCAGCGCCTCGACCGGCTCAAGGAGCGCGCAGCGCGCGCGGCTGGTCGCCTACGTCCCCCAGCACCCGAGATCCCCGTCGGGCATGAGCGTGCAGCGAGTACGTCGTCGCTCGGGCGCGTCGCCTTCCACGGGGTGATGCGCGCGCCCGTCGCCGACGCGACCGCGACGGTCAGTCGAGCGGCGTCCTCGAGCGACTCGAACTGGCGCGATTTTCGCCACCGCGACGGGGCGTCGCTCTCGGGCGGCGAGCGCCAGCGCATGGTGCTCGCCCGCGCGCTCGCCCAGTCGACCAAGGTGGTGGTCCTGGACGAGCCCATCACCGGGCTCGACGTGCGCCACCAGATGGACATCCTCGAGATGCTCAAGAAGGAGGTCGCCGAGTGCGGCCTCACGGTGATCGCGACATTGCACGACCTCACGTTGGCCGGTCTGTTCACCGATCGACTGGTCCTGTTGCATCACGGGCGAGGTCGTGCATCGACGGCGCGGCGCACGACGTGATCCGCTCCGAGGAACTCGCGCAGAGCTACGGCACCCGGTTGCGCGTGGTGAATGTCGACGGGAGCGACGTCGTGGTGCCCGTGCGCGGCGATACCCGCGAGTAAGACGCTCGACCACGACGTGACACGGTGAAAACGTGCTCACACGAAACGCAACGTTCATCTGGGGCCGGGAGAGACAACGTAGCCCTCAACTAGAGTGTTGAAAAGACTTTAAGGGGAATATCGTGCGGCGCACGCGAATCGTAGCAACCATCGGACCCGCATCAGAGAGCGACGAGGTCCTTCGTGACCTCGCCAAGGCCGGGGTTGACGTGTTTCGCATCTCCATGGCCCATGGCGATATCCCCTCGAACCTCGAGCGGATCCGTCGGGTGCGCGCCGTCGCCCCGGATATCGCCATCATGGTCGACATCCCTGGCCCGAAAATTCGCGCCGGCTCCTTCGGCACGGCGCCAGTGCGTCCTCGGAGATCGGTCAAACGATCGAACTCGTCGAAGCCTTCGGAGAGACGTCCAATGCCGAGCGCATCGCCGTCGAGCGCGATGGCATCTTGATGCACCTCAAGACCGGTGACCGCGTGCACATCGGCGACGGCGGCATTTCCCTGGTCGTCACCAAGACGGGCGCGAAAACCTTCACCGAGGTCACCTCTGGTGGGGCCGTGGTCGGCAAGCCCGGCATGGGACTGCCGGCGTCGATTCTCAACGACCGCCTGCCCACCGACGACGACCGCGCCCGCCTCGAGGCGCTCAAGGACGAGGACATCGACTTCTTGGCCGTCTCCTTCGTGCGTTCGGCCTTCGACATGGTGTCCGTGCGCTCGGTGTTGAGCCGAGACGACGTTCTGCTCATGGCCAAGATCGAGACCGGCGAAGGTGTCGAGAACCTGGACGAGATCGTCTCGGTCTCCGACGCCATCATGGTGGCACGTGGCGACCTCGGTGTGCGCATGCCGATCGAGGAAGTACCCCACCTTCAGAAGCTCATCGTGCGCCACGGCATCCGCTACGCACGTCCCGTGGTCGTCGCGACCCAAATGCTCGAGTCCATGACCCACGCCCAGGTCCCCACCCGCGCCGAGGTGACCGACGTCGCCAACGCGGTGCTCGACGGGGCCAGTGCGGTGATGCTCTCGGGCGAGACCGCCATCGGCGACGACCCGGTCGGCACCGTCATCACCATGGACCGTATCGTGCGTCGCGCCGAAGCGTCCTTCGACTACGCCAAGTGGGGAGCAGGTCTGGAACTGCAATCCCACGTCGGCCACGCCAATCAGTCAACGCGCATCACCGCCGCCATCACCGGCGCCGCGTGGCGCGCGGCGATGGAGGAGAATGCCGTGGCCATCGTGGCGTGCACCCGTTCGGGCATGACCGCGCGGGCCATCTCGCGTTTTCGCCCGCCGATGCCCATCGTGGCAATCACTCCGAGCAAGGAGACCTCTCGTCAGCTGCGGGGTTCGTGGGGTATCGACCGGGTCGTGCTCTCACCGTCGAACGACATCGACGAACTCTGTCAGGTCGCGGTGGCCGAAGTGAAGAAGGCGGGCATCGCTCAGCCGGGCGACCCGATCGTCGTGATGGCGGGTTCGGCGACGGGTGGGGCTCAGGTCACTGACACCGTGCGCATGATCATCATCTCCTAAAGGGGATGGGCGAGAACCCCGACCGAGGGTCAAGCGCCCGGAGTGATGGCCGGCTCGGGTAGGTGCGTTGCTCGGCACGACGTGCGGACGAGTTCCATCCTCGGATTCTCCTCAGGCACCCTCGTCTCGCGTGATCGCCCTTGCGGGACTCACCCCTGTTGAGGGGAGGGGAAACCTATCGAGTGCCCACAGTCAAGCAGTGCACGACGGGCCGGTGTACGTCAGTGGTGGCGACAGGTGGCCCCCGGTATTCGTCCGCTCCTCGCCAGGGTCCCCGAATTTATGGATCCATTGAAATAGCATTGCTCAAAGTTGTCGGCGTGTCACTTCAAGTTTGACCACGAGTCATTGGGGCGTGAGTGAATCTTTCTATGGGTCGAAGGACCCGTCATGGTGCTGTGGTGCTGGGGTTGTTCATCAACGCCTCGATCGCGCCCGTGCTGCTCGCGAGTGGTGGGTCCAGCGTGGCGGGAGCGGTGACGATTACCTCGTCGGGCAACACGGTCACTGACACGTACGGCTACACCGGGTCGACGGAGAACTGGACGGTCCCCGCTGGCGTGACCTCTGTCTCACTGACTGTGTTGGGCGCCGAGGGTGGTCGCGGTGGTCGCGACGCGTCGGGTACGGCGCCGGCCGGCGGATACCAAGGAGAGGTTTCGGGCACGATAAGTGTGACGCCGGGACAGGTCCTCACCGTGGCAGTCGGTCAGGGTGGGGCGAGCTCGCCCGTGTGGAATCAGTGCACCGCCGGAGCGAGTCAACCCACCGGTGACCCCAATGACGCCGTCGGGGGGCTCAATCCCTTGGGTGGGTACGACGGAGGTAACGGTGGATCGCCGGGCCCCTCGGGATGTTCAGGGTACGGTGGCTCGGGAGGCGCGGCGTCGGTCGTCGAAGTGGGTACTACGGGGGCACCCTCGAGCGACGCCGTCATCGTGGCCGGTGGCTCGGGCGGGTCAGGGGGGAGTGGTCAGTTTGCTCCGACGCAGGGACAGATCTCAATACCCTCGTTCACGGCGCGACCCGATCTCATCTCAACGAACGGCCAGTACGGCGAATCCGTGTACACCGCCTGTCACCAGGTCACCGGCCAGCAGTGTGACGGCGGCGGCGGCGCGGGCGGCGGCGGCGGCGCGCAGGGCGGCTCCGCCGGCCTCGTGGAGTTCGGCTCCGGCAGCTCCGACGAATGGTTCGGTCTGGGGGGCTATCCGGGTGAGAACAGCACCAATGCGCTGCCCGGCTTGTCGTCGCAGTACGTCTACTACGGCGACGACAACGCCAACGGTTCGGTCGTGATTAGTTACTCCACCGGCGTCCCCGTGGCGCCGACCGGGGTCTACGGTTCGCCGGGCGATGCCGGCGCGTCGATCTACTGGTCCGCTCCCTCGACCAGTGGAACAACGCCCCCGATCACGGGCTACGTCGTTCAATACGCTCAGAGTCCCTACACCTCGTGGTCGCCGGCGTCGATGTGCACGGGCACGTTGACCTCATGCACCATCACCGGCCTGACCAACGGCACGAGTTATGAGTTTGAGGTCGCCGCGGTCAACCGCAACGGTCAAGGGAGTTTCAGTGCGGCGTCGCCCGCGATAACTCCGTCGGGACCTCCGGGGGCGCCCACCATTTCAGGGATCGTTCCCTCCGACGGATCGTTGACGGTCAACTTCACGGCCCCCACTTCGTCGCTCGCCACCTCTGATTACCAATACTCACTCGACGCGGGGATGACGTGGGTCTCGGGAGGCGTCAACTCGTCCCCCCTGACCATCGCGGGCCTCACCAACGGAACGCAGTATTCGGTTGAGATACGTGGCGTCAACCAGGTCGGAGATGGTGCGACGTCCAACGCCGTGAGCGCGACGCCCAGCGCGGTTCCCGGAGCGCCCACAATCACGTCGATCACGCCCGGGAGTAACGGCACCTCGCTATCGGTCACGTTCGTACCTGGTTACATCGGCGGATCACCCATCACGGGTTACGAATACGCGACGAGTTTGGGCGCGAATACCAGTAATTTTGGCTCATGGACCCCCGTCACGGGCACGTCGTCTCCGTTCGCGATTTCGGGGCTGACCAGTGGTAATAGCTACAGCGTCGAACTGCGCGCCCTCAACACTGACGGCGCCGGCCCGGGGTCGGCCTTCGCCAACGGCGTGACACTGGCGGTCGCGGATGCGCCCACAATCACGTCCGTCACGCCCAATGATTCGTCGTTGCGGGTGACCTACGGGCCGTTCACCTCGAGCAACGACGGCGGATCACCCATCTCGGGGATCGACTACTCCCTCGACGGTGGGACCACGTGGACGAGCGCGGGGACCCTGGCCGACCCCTTCACGATCGCGGGCCTCGCCAACGGCACGACGTACAACGTCACGTTGCGTGCCGACAATGGTGTCGGTTCGAGTCTGTCGTCGCTCTCGACGAGCGGCACGCCGCGAACTGTACCGAGCGCACCCACTCAGGTCCAGGCGCTCGGCGCATCGACGGGTGCCCACGTTTCTTGGTCGGCGCCGACGTCCAACGGAGGTTCCGCCATATCGGGATTCACCGCGTCGGCGTACTTGGCCTCGTCGGGGGGCAGCGCCCTCGCGTCGTGCACGACGGCGACCACATCGTGTGATATCAGCGGACTCACCTACGACGTCACCTATTACATCGACGTCACCGCGACCAATGCCGCGGGACCCGGCCCGTCATCGAGCCCACGGGTGACAGCGCTGCCTGCGGCTCTACCGGGTGCGCCGATCCTTTCAGCGCCAACCGCCGGTAGCGCGTACTTGGCGATACCCTTCAGCGCCGGTACCTTCGACACCAACGATCCCGTCACCGGCTATCAGTATTCGCTCGATGGAGGTTCGACGTGGTTATCGGCCTCGAGCTCGACGTCGCCCCTAGTCATCTCCGGTTTGACGAACGGGACCTCCTACACGGTGGTGCTTCGCGCGCTCAGCGCCCTGGGTGCGGGAGCCTCCTCCAATTCCGAGACCGCCACCCCCTACGCGGCCCCGGACCCCACCAACAACGCGACGACGACCTACGTCGCGGGAAGCAACCAGGTCACCCTGACGTGGGTGGCGCCGAACGATAACGGAGCGGCGATCTCTAGCTACACCGTGACCGCCTTCACCGCCGCCATCAGCGGCTCTCCAGCCAGTACCTGCACCACGTCGACCCTCAGTTGCCGGTTGAGCGGCCTCGCCAATGGAACGACGTACTACGTCTCCATCCAATCGGTCAACGTCCATTCGCAGTACAGCCTCCGGTCCACCCCTCGTATCGCGGTCGTTCCGGGCATATCCTCTTCCACGTCCCTCAGCGCCGCGCCCACCTCGAGCAATTACGGCGACAGCGTGACTCTCAGCGCCACGGTCACCTCCGGCGCCACCGGGACCGTCACCTTCAGCGCCAATGGCTCGACTATCGCGGGGTGTTCGAGCGTGGCGATCAGCTCATCGAGCGCGCAGTGCGTCACCACGGCGTTGCCGGTCGGCACCGATTCTCTGGTGGCGTCGTATTCGGGTGACGCGACTTACGCCTCCTCCCAAGGTGCCACGTCGTTCTCGGTCAGTGCCCTGAATCAGGCCCCGCTCATCATCACCTCGACCTCCACCACGTACGCCGCCAGTCCCGCCAACACGTCGGCACTGGTGACCTCGGGGGGCACGACGGGCGCTGCGGTGAGTTACAGCGTCTCTTCGGTTGCGAATACCGCGGGGTGCACGCTCAGCGGCGCCACCCTGAACTACACGTCGGGCGGGACGTGCACGATCACCGCCACCATGGCGGGATCAGCGCAGTACCTGCCCGTCTCCTCGGCTCCCACCGTGTTCACCGTCAACGCCATATCCTCTTCCACGTCCCTCAGCGCCGCGCCCACCTCGAGCAATTACGGCGACAGCGTGACTCTCAGCGCCACGGTCACCTCCGGCGCCACCGGGACCGTCACCTTCAGCGCCAATGGCTCGACTATCGCGGGGTGTTCGAGCGTGGCGATCAGCTCATCGAGCGCGCAGTGCGTCACCACGGCGTTGCCGGTCGGCACCGATTCTCTGGTGGCGTCGTATTCGGGTGACGCGACTTACGCCTCCTCCCAAGGTGCCACGTCGTTCTCGGTCAGTGCCCTGAATCAGGCCCCGCTCATCATCACCTCGACCTCCACCACGTACGCCGCCAGTCCCGCCAACACGTCGGCACTGGTGACCTCGGGGGGCACGACGGGCGCTGCGGTGAGTTACAGCGTCTCTTCGGTTGCGAATACCGCGGGGTGCACGCTCAGCGGCGCCACCCTGAACTACACGTCGGGCGGGACGTGCACGATCACCGCCACCATGGCGGGATCAGCGCAGTACCTGCCCGTCTCCTCGGCTCCCACCGTGTTCACCGTCCACAACTCCGTGTTCGAACACCAGGCCCCGCTCATCATCACCTCGACCTCCACCACGTACGCCGCCAGTCCCGCCAACACGTCGGCACTGGTGACCTCGGGGGGCACGACGGGCGCTGCGGTGAGTTACAGCGTCTCTTCGGTTGCGAATACCGCGGGGTGCACGCTCAGCGGCGCCACCCTGAACTACACGTCGGGCGGGACGTGCACGATCACCGCCACCATGGCGGGATCAGCGCAGTACCTGCCCGTCTCCTCGGCTCCCACCGTGTTCACCGTCAACGCCATATCCTCTTCCACGTCCCTCAGCGCCGCGCCCACCTCGAGCAATTACGGCGACAGCGTGACTCTCAGCGCCACGGTCACCTCCGGCGCCACCGGGACCGTCACCTTCAGCGCCAATGGCTCGACTATCGCGGGGTGTTCGAGCGTGGCGATCAGCTCATCGAGCGCGCAGTGCGTCACCACGGCGTTGCCGGTCGGCACCGATTCTCTGGTGGCGTCGTATTCGGGTGACGCGAACTTCACGGGTTCTGCGAGTGCGCCCCTCGGGTTCACGGTGGATGCCGTCGCGGCCTCGGGGGGCTCCGCTCCCTCCGCTCCTACGGCTCCTTTCGCACCTTCCACCCCCCAGCATTTGGTGGTGAGCGATTCGGGTACGAGTGTGACCCTCACCTGGACGCCACCCGCCAACTCGGGCGGCGCACACATCACGCGCTACGTCGTGCGAGCCAATCCCGGCGGAGCCACCTGTACCACGCGCGGAGCGACTCACTGCGTGATCTCGGGACTCCGTCCGCAGGTGACCTATACGTTCACCGTGGTGGCGTACAACTCCGCGGGCGTGTCGCCCCCTGCGACGTCGAACCCTCGCGCCGTGGTGAGGACACCTTCAGCGCCGCGCGCCCTCACCGTCACCATCGTCAACACCGACGCGACCCTCACCTGGACGCCACCCATCAATTCGGGCAGCGCACCCATCACGCGCTACCTCGTGCGGGCGAATCCCGGCGGGGCTACCTGTAGCACGCGCGGAGCGACGCATTGCGTGATCTCGGGACTGTCGAGCGCCAGCACCATCAATTTCTCGGTGGTGGCCATAAGCCGAGCGGGAGAGTCGCCGGCCACTCACGCGACCGACGTGACCCTGGGTGTTCCCATCGTCACCGTCAACGGCGGCCTCGCGGTCGTCTCGTGGCGTGGCGCACTCGCGTTGACGTGGGGGATCCCGCACTATCGAGTCGTCCTAAATCCTGGCAATCTCCGCTGCGCGAGCGTGGGGACCACGCACTGCGAATTCATGGTTGCGCCGAATCTTCTGCACTACGCAGTGACGCTGCAACTTCTCTCGAGCATCGGCGTGCCCGTGAGCACGGTGAGCTCGACGGTGAGCGAAGTCGTCTTGCTGCAGACGTATTTCGCCACGGGCTCCTACGCACTTTCGCCGGCGGCTCGAGTGGCCATTGCGGATCTGGCGAGGAGTATCGCCAAGAACGGTGTCGCCTCGCTGACGATCTATGGTCATGCGGACAAGAGCGGCACCGCGGCTTCGAACCTGGTACTGAGTCGCGAGCGCGCCGACGCGGTCGCGGCGTACCTGAGAGAGGAATTAGCCCGCTACCACTCGGCGAGATTCGACGTGTACGTGTTGGGTGGAGGAGTCTCCTTATCCAGTACCTCGTACCCAATCGACCGCAACGTCATTATCGTGACGTCGTCGCGACCAGTCGGCGCTGTCCACTGAGACTCGCGCATCTGACCTCTCCCACGACGGCCCCGAGCGGAGTGATTCTCGCCACGGAGCTATCCAACGACCGACCTCGCACGCCGGAAGCCTTCGGGGAGCTGGACATATTCTCGAGACTCTCTCGTGTCCTCACGTCGAGAATGTGGCGAACGATTGCTCCCCACACCGTCGCGACCTTCAGTTGCGGTGGTGATGGTGATCTCGCGGGGCCGACCAGGGTGAGGTCGCGAAGAAACCATCCTCATTCCGCGCAGGGACCGAACCCGCGTGAGCGCGAACAGGCCCGGAGCATTGAGTGAGCGCAGTTGATCGCACGCAACTCGTCATCGGTATGCGAGGAACCCACCCGCGACGAAGTTCTCCAGACGCCGTAGGAGTCGCCACCGCGAGGCGGATTGGTCCAACGCAGTGTGGTCGTGGTGCCGCCGGCGAGATTCGAACTCGCAAATCTCCACCTTCGGAGGGTGGCATGTTATCCAATTACACCACGGCAGCGTGCTCGTCCAGCCTACCCGTGCCCGACTGGACCCTGGGCTCACGCCGAGACCGCGATCACCTTCTGCACGAGACGAACGTCGCCGCACGTGAGGTAGCGTGATCGCGTGTCATTGAGCCTGATCGCCCACAACGCCAGCGGTTTGAGGGCTCCGGGGCATTTCGAGCGCCCGCGTCGTGAGACTTCGGGCGTCGCTTCCTTCGCTCCTGTGTTGCGCGGACCCCTCGCTCGACGGAGGTCGCGTGTCCACTGAGCCGATCCTCGCGTCCCTGCTCCCCGACACCGCGAAGTTGGACGAACACGACGTCCACATCGGTGGGGTGTCGTTGAAGGAGTTGGCCGCCACCTACGGCACACCGCTCTTCGTCTACGACGAGGCCACACTGCGCGCGCGCTGCGCCGAGGCGGCCGCGCGTCTTCGACGACGGGGTGGCGTTCGCGTCCAAGTCATTCTTATGTGGCGCGATGGCGCGGCTGGCGCGTCGAGGAGGGGCTCTGCGTCGATGTCGCGACGGGGGGTGAGCTCGACCTGGTGCTGCGTTCGGGGGTCGACCCCACCCGGATTATTTTGCACGGCAACAACAAACTGCCCAGTGAACTCGAACGCGCCCTCGAGGTGGGGGTGCACCGCGTCGTGGTGGACAATTTCGACGAGATCGAGCGACTGGGGCATCTGGTCGAGTGCCGCCCGGCCCCTGCACTGCCTGATTCGCGTCACGCCGGGGGTCGAGGCGCACACCCACGAATTCGTCCGCACGGGCCAGGAGGACACCAAGTTCGGGTTCTCACTCGCTTCGGGCGACGCCCGGCGCGCCATCGGGGTGCTGCGCGGCATGCCGCACGTCACGCTGCACGGCGTGCACGCGCACATCGGTTCGCAGATCTTCGATACCGCTGGTTTCGACGAGACCGTCAAGGTGTCTGGTGGACTTCATCGCGCGATGACGACTTCGACGAGCTCTGTATCGGCGGCGGACTCGGGCGTGGCCTACGTCGAGGGCGAGTCGACGCTGAGCCATCACCCAGTGGGGTCGGGCCGTTCGCGCGGCGGCCCTCGCGGCGGGGCTCGACCCCAAGGTGCGGATCACGGCCGAGCCGGGACGCGCGATCGTGGCGCAAGCGGGCGTGACGATGTACACGGTGGGGGCCGTCAAGGCGGTCACCCAGCGCACCTACATGGCGGTGGACGGTGGCATGAGCGACAACCCTCGTCCCGTGCTCTACGGTTCGGGCTACGAGGCCTTCGACGTCGGCCATCCTCTCGCGCGGCGGACCCAGAATGTGCGCCTCGTGGGTCGTCACTGCGAGAGCGGCGACATCTTGATCGACGAGGCCTGGCTGCCCGCGACGCCACGGGCGTGGGCAGCCTCATCGCGACACCGGTGACGGGGGCCTACGGGTACTCAATGGCGTCGAACTACAACCGGGTGGCGCGCCCGGCGGTGGTCTTCGTGGCCGAGGGTGCGGCCCGCGACGTGCTGCGTCGCGAGACGTTCGACGACCTCGCGCGCCTCGAAGTCTAGAAAGATCACCTCGGTGAATACGGTTAGCCTTTAAGTCATGACAACGCCGCACGTGCGCCTCGGGGTCATCGGCGCGGGCTTCGTGGGCCGCGCCTTCGTGAGCTGCTCAGCGACGACTCGCGCCAGGTCGCTCTGGTCGACGGGGCGACCGCCACCCTCGAGTTCGTGGGCGTGGCCGTGCGCGACCTCGATACGCCTCGCGAGGGCATCGACCCCTCGCTGCTCGACCGACGACCCTCTCGGTCTCGCGGCGCGCGAGGACGTGGACATCCTGGTCGAACTGGCGGGTGGTGCTCGAGCCCGGCTCGCACCTGGATCGAGACCGCGCTGCGCCGGGGCGCTTCGGTGGTCACGGCCAACAAGGCCCTGATGGCCGACGGCGGGACCGACTCGGCGCAGTTGGCCCACGAAAACGGCGCGGACCTCCTCTACGAGGCGTCGGTCGGCCGGCGGCATCCCCATCATCCGCGCGCTGCGCACGTCGCTCGCGGGCGAGAAGATCAACCGGGTCATGGGCATCGTCAACGGTACGACGAACTTCATCCTCTCCCAGATGACCAGCGAGGGCCGCGACTACGACGACGCGCTGCGCGAGGCCCAGGCGCTCGGGTACGCCGAAGCGGACCCCACGGCCGACGTCGAAGCGTTCGACGCCGCCGCCAAGGTGCAGATCCTCTCCTCCCTCGCGATCGGTACCGCACTGCACGGCGAGCCGATCTCGCGCGAGGGCATCGCCGAGGTGCGCTCGGTCGACGTCGACTTCGCGCGACGCGCGGGCTACGTCATCAAACTGCTCGGCGTCGTCGAACGCGTGGGCGAGCACGGGCTCTCGCGACGCACCCACCCCGCGCTGATCCCCGTCGATCACCCCCTCGCGTCGGTGCACGGGGCGATGAACGCCGTCTTCGTCGAGGGCGACAAGAGCGGGCCGCTGATGTGGCTCGGACCAGGGCGCGGGGGGCGAGCCCACGGCGACCGCGGTGCTCGGCGACGTGTTGCACGCCGCGCGCAATCGTGTGAGCGGACGCCACGACGTCCCCTTCAGCGTCGACGAGCGTCTAGTGAGCGTGGACGCGGGCGACCTCGTCGAGCGACTTCTATCTCAGCATCGACGTGCGCGACGAGCCGGGCGTGCTCGCCCAGGTCGCGGGAGTCTTCGGTCGCCACAGCGTCTCGATCCAGTCAATGGAGCAGTCCGGCTTCGGCCACGAGGCCCGCCTCTCGTTCCTGACGCACGGGGCCCTGGCCCGTGACGTCACCGCGACGATGGAGGAGCTCGATCAGTTGGCGTCGGTGGATTCCATCGGCGCGTGTATTCGCGTAATTGACGGAGGTGTCGCGTGACGGGTTGGAACGGACTGCTCAAGGAGTACGGGCAGTGGCTCGACCTCGAGGGCGTGGACGAGATCGTCACGCTCCAAGAGGGCAACACCCCCTGATCTTCGCCGAGCGCCTCTCCGAGCGCGTCGGGCGCCAACGTCTGGCTCAAGTACGAGGGACTCAACCCCTCGGGTTCCTTCAAGGACCGCGGCATGACCATGGCGATCACGAAGGCCAAGGCCGCAGGGAGCCAAGACGGTCATCTGCGGTTCGACCGGTAACACCTCGGCCGCGGCCGCGGCCTACGCCGCCAAGGCCGGCATGGACTGCGTGGTGCTCGTGCCCGAGGGCAAGATCGCCATGGGCAAGCTCGCCCAGGCGATCGTCTACGGCGCCAAGGTGCTGCAGATCCGCGGCAACTTCGACCAGGCGCTCGACCTCGCGCGCGAACTCACCAAGCACCTGCCGATCACCATCGTGAACTCGATCAACCCCGACCGCATCGAGGGCCAAAAGACCGGCGCCTTCGAGATCGTCGACGTGCTGGGCGAGGCGCCGGACATTCTTGGCGATCCCGGTGGGCAACGCCGGCAACATCACGGCCTACTGGCGCGGGTTCATCGAGTACCACACCGCCGGTCTCGCCAAGAAGTTGCCCAAGATGTGGGGCTTCCAGGCGGCCGGCGCGGCGCCCATCGTGCTGGGGCACCCCGTCGCCAACCCCGAGACGATCGCCACCGCGATCCGCATCGGCAATCCCGCGAGTTGGGTCCCGGCCCTCGAGGTGATCCACGAGTCCCTCGGCGACATCCGCGCGGTGACCGACGACGAGATCCTCGACGCCTATCGCTTACGTGGCGCGCTACGAGTCGATCTTCTGCGAGCCCGCCTCGGCCGCCTCGGTCGCGGGCATCTTGAAGTTCGGCGTGCCGGCGGGCTCGACGGTGGTGTGCGTGCTCACGGGCAACGGTCTGAAGGATCCCGACACCGCGGTCGCACACCAGCGCCATGCCCATGGTGGTGGACGCCACTCTGGAGGCACTCTGCTGGGCGAGCTTGGCATAGTCGCGTGCGAGATCGCTCGCGAGGTCATTCGTCCGCTACACTGAGGGTTGTCGTTCACGTCTGGCCTTTCGCCGACGTGCGGAACTCTTCCAGTTACGACATTTCCCGTATTTTTCACCACCCACGATTTTCTTGCGTGGTCGTGGTGAGAAAGGACTTATGAATGGCTGTCAAGCCCAACACCCCTGACCGTTCGGACTTGGAATCCAAGTCGCGTGAGGACCTTCAGGCCATCGCCAAGCTCACCGGCGCCGACGTCTCGGCCCGTGCCTCCAAGGCGACGCTGATCGAGACGATCATGGGATCGCCCGCGAACGCAGCGTCGAACTCGGACGCCGCACGCCCCAAGCCCGCCACCCGCGCGGTGCGCTCGCGACGCACCGTCGCCACCCCCGACGACGACTTCGAATCCCTCATCAATGAGTTCACGGCCGACGCCCCGGCCAGCGCTGCCGCCACGACCGCGGCCCCAGCTCCCAGCGCCCGCGGGCAGTCGACGCGCCGAGGAGCCCAGCGCCTCCACGGCGCCCTCACGGTCGGTCGCGCCCGCTCACGCCGGCTCGGCCAACGACAATGGCGCGAGCGCAGCGCCGAGCGCTCGCCCCGCTCAGCAGAGCAACCAGCCGCGCGAGCGCGTGAACCCCGCGAGCCGCGTCAGCCCCGCGACTTCGCGCAACGAGCCCGGTGGGCGCAACAACCGCCGCAACCGTCGCAACCGTAACGGCAGTGGTGGCGCCGGCACGGGCAATGGTCGCGAGCGCTTCGGTGAGGCCATGCCCAACGCCGACCAGCCCTACAACGGCGAGCTCGTCGAGATCGAGGGTCTGCTCGACCTGCGCGACGACGGCTACGGCTTCTTGCGCACCAAGGGCTTTCACGCCTCGCCCAACGACGTCTACGTCTCGATCAACCAGGTGCGCCGCTACCACCTGCGCAAGGGCGACGTCGTCACCGGCGGCTACCGTCCCGCGGCGTCCAACGAGAAGTACCCCGCGCTGTTGCGCGTGGACACCGTCGCCGGCTTCGACCCCGAGGTCGCGCGCCTGCGCCCGCGCTTCGAGGACCTGACGCCGCTGTTCCCCGACGAGAAGCTCAAGTTGGCGACCAACGAGGGCAAGTCCGAACTCACGCCGCGCATCGTGGACCTGCTGGCGCCGATCGGCAAGGGTCAGCGCGGGCTCATCGTCTCGCCGCCCAAGGCCGGCAAGACGACGATCATGAAGCAGATCGCCCAGTCGATCGAGGCGAACAACCCCGAGGTGCACCTGATGGTGCTCCTCGTCGACGAGCGCCCCGAGGAAGTCACCGACATGCGCCGCAGCGTGAGCGGCGAAGTGATCGCCTCGACCTTCGACCGTCCGGCCGAGGAGCACACCCACGTGGCCGAACTCTGCATCGAGCGCGCCAAGCGCCTCGTCGAGCAGGGTCGCGACGTCGTGATCATCCTCGACGGCATCACCCGTCTGGCGCGCGCCTACAACCTGGCCGCCCCGGCGACCGGACGCATCATGTCCGGTGGCGTCGACTCGGGCGCGCTCTACCCGCCCAAGAAGTTCTTCGGCTCCGCGCGCAACATCGAAGAAGGCGGCTCCCTCACGATCCTCGCGTCGGCGCTGGTCGAGACCGGCTCCAAGATGGACGAGGTCATCTTCGAGGAGTTCAAGGGCACCGGCAACATGGAGCTCAAACTCGACCGCCGACTCGCCGAACGCCGCCTCTTCCCGGCGATCGACGTCAACGGCTCCTCGACGCGCCACGAGGAATTGCTCTTCGACCGCGACGTCCTGCCCCAGGTGTGGAAGCTGCGCCGCGTCCTGAACGGACTGGCCTCCGAGGGCCGCGAGGCCGCCGGACTCGAGCTCCTGATCGACAAACTCAAGTCCACCCGGTCGCAACGACGAGTTCCTGGCCGAGATCGCGCGGGGCCCCGCACCGACCAGCTGATTTTCCTGCTAAACTCGTCATCCGCACCAAGGAGCACCCATGAAGACCGATATTCACCCCAAGTACATCGACGCACACGTCACCTGCTCGTGCGGCAACACGTTCACGACCAAGTCGACCAAGGCCGAGATCAAGGTCGAACTGTGCAACGAGTGCCACCCCTTCTTCACCGGTAAGCAGAAGCTGGTCGACACCGGTGGGCGCGTCGAGCGCTTCCAGCGCCGCTACGCGCAAAAGACCAACAAGGCGCGCGCTCCCAAGGCGTAAGCCGGCGAGCCGCCACCTTTCGTGCGCTCGCTCGACGACACCCTCGACGACCCTCGAGGACGAACTTCGTTCCGTCGAAGACGGCTCTCGGCGCAACCCGACGTCGCCTCGGACCTGACGCGCCTGCGCGACCTCTCGCGTCGCCACAAGGAACTCGCCGAGATCAACGCCGCCTGGACGGCAGCTCAAGGCCGCCCAGGAGGACCTCGCCACCGCCCGGGAGATGTTCAACGAGACCGGCGGCGACGACCGCGAGCAGTGGCGCGAGGAGGTCAACGCCGCCGAGGCGCGCATCGCCGGGCCTCGAAGAGGACGCTCGAGACGCTGCTCCTGCCGCGCGACCCCAACGAGGGGCGCAACGTGATCCTCGAGATCCGCGGCGCCGAGGGCGGCGAGGAGGCGAACCTGTTCGCGGGCGACCTGGCCGAGATGTACCGGCGCTACGCCGCGCTGCGCGGTTGGAAGCTCGAGGTCGTCGAAGAACGCGAGTCCGACCACGGCGGACTCGACGAGGCGACCTACCTGATCAAGGGTGACGACGCGTGGACGCGCCTCGCGCACGAGGCCGGCGTGCACCGCGTGCAGCGCGTGCCGGTCACCGAGGCCAAGGGTCGGGTGCACACCTCGTCGGCCACCGTGTCGGTGCTGCCCGAGGCCGAAGAGGTCGACGTCGCCATCGACCCGAGCGAACTCAAGATCGACGTCTACCGCTCGTCGGGCCCCGGTGGCCAGAGCGTCAACACCACCGACTCCGCGGTGCGCATCACCCACCTGCCCACGGGCATCGTCGTCTCGATGCAGGACGAGAAGAGCCAGATCCAGAACCGGGCGAAGGCGCTCATCGTGCTTGCGTTCGCGACTGCTCAAGGCGGCCCAGGACGCCCAGGCGAACGAACTCGGCGACCTCAAGCGCTCCCAGCTCGGCGGGGGCGGACGCAGCGAGAAGATCCGCACCTACAACTTCAAGGAGAACCGCGTCACCGACCACCGGATCAACCTGACGAACTACACCCTCGACGCCGTGCTCGCCGGTGACCTCGACCCCTACATCGACGCGTTGTTGGCCGACCAGCGCGCGCGCCAGCTGGCCGAGAGTGACGGACGCTAACCCCGACCTCGTCGCCGAGCTCGTGGAGCTCGGTCTCGAGCGACGCGAGGCGCGCTGGCTGGTCGAGGAGTTCGTTACCCGGCGGCGACCCCGACGCGACCGGCTCGTGCTGCAGCGGCGGCGCAGCGTCGCCTCGACGGGCGAGCCGCTGCAGTACATCATCGGGCACTGGCCCTTTCGCTCCCTCGACCTCGACGTCGACCCTCGCGTCCTGATCCCGCGCCCCGAGACCGAGGAGCTGGTCGACGTCGCGCCCTGGGCGAATTGGCCACGTCGCGGCCACGCCGGCGCCCGCTGCATCTTCGACCTCGGGTGCGGGTCGGGCGCGATCGGCCTGGCGCTGCTCGACGAGTTGCGTTCGCGCGGCGTCGTCGCCACGCTCGTCGCGCTCGACGAATCGCGCGACGCGCTCGACGTCGCGCGCGCCAACGCCCGCAAGCACCAGCTCGCACGCCGTGTCCTTCGTGCAGTCGTCGTGGTTCGACGGCGCTCGACCGCTCGCTGCGCGGTCGGGTCGACCTGATCGTCGGCGAACCCGCCCTACGTGGGCGACGGCGGAGTTCGCCGACTCTCGATCCGGTGCTGCGCTACGAGCCGCGCGGCGCGCTCGTGGCGCCCGACGCCGAGGGCGTGGCGGGTTTCGAGGACCTCGCGATCATCGTGAGCGAGGCGCTGGACGTGGCTGCGCCCGGGCGGTTCACTGGTGCTGCGAGCACGGCGACACCCACGCGACGCCGCTCTGGTCGGCGCTGGCCCGACGCGCGGGCTACGTCGACGGTGCGTGGATCGTGGACGACCTGAGCGGTCGAGCCGCGGATACTGGTGGCGAGGCGTCGCGCGTGAGGACGTCCTGAGCCACGACGAGGCCGTGCGCGGCGCTGTGACGCGGCGAAGTGGTCGCCGTGCCGACCGACACCGTCTACGGCGTCGCGGCGCGCGTCTTGCGACGCCGTCGGCGTCTCGCGGCTCTTCGAGGTCAAGAATCGGCCCCGCGACGTGGCGCTGCCCGTGCTGGTCGAGTCGGTCGCACGACGTCGACACCCTCGGGGTGAGCTGGTCCGCGCGAGCGCCAGCGCGCTCGGCGCGAGCGATTCTGGCCCGGCGCGCTCACCATCGTGGTGGGCGCCGCCGCGTCCAACGCGGCTCGGTGGGGGCGAGCACCACTCTGGGACTGCGCGTGCCGCGCCACGAGGACCTGGTGGCCCTCATCGCCGAGTGCGGACCATTGGCGGTGACCAGCGCCAATGAGCATGGAGGCACACCGTGTACCAGCGCCGAGGACGTGCTCTCACTCGACTGGGCCGCCCCCGTGGCGGGAGTCTTTGACGGGGGAGTGTGCGACGGTGCGGTGTCCAGCGTGGTCGAGCTGACCCCGCAGGGTTGGCGGCTGTTGCGTCGCGGGGCGCTCAGCGCGCACGATATCGAGAGGGTTACTCGGGCCCGAATCCGGTGGCGGCGACCAGTAGGGTGTGGGTATGAAAATCGCACTCGGAGCGGATCACGCCGGGTATGAACTCAAGACGTTGTTGCTCACCACGCTGCAGGAGTGGGGCTACGAGGTGATCGATCTCGGGACGAACGACGCGACCACGTCGGTCGACTACCCCGACTTCGGCGTCGGCCGTCGGTCACAGCGTCGTCAACGGCGATGCCGACCTCGGCGTCGCGGTGTGCGGATCGGGGATCGGCATCTCCATCGCCGCCAACAAGGTGCCCGGCGTACGCGCGGCCGTCGTGCACGACGCGACCTCGGCGCGTCTCGCGCGCGAACACAATCACGCCAACGTCGCTGTGCTTCGGCGCACGCCTCATCGGTCTGCCGGTCGCCAAGGACGCCCTCGTCGCGTGGCTCGGCGCCGAGCCCGGCGAGGGTCGCCACCTCGCGCGCATCGAAAAACTCAGTCGACTCGACCAACGCGCCTAGCGCACAGAAAGGTTCCACCGTGAGCTCTCCCTTTGACGCCTTCATCACCAACGACGACGAGGTGGTCGGCCTGCTCGCCCAGGAGTGGCAGCGTCAGACCACCACTCTGCAACTCATCGCCAGCGAGAACTTCGCCTCGCCGGCCGTCATGGCGGCGACCGGATCGATCCTCACCAACAAGTACGCCGAGGGCTATCCGGGACGTCGCTACTACGGGGGCAACCAGGTCGTCGACGAGATCGAGGACCTCGCGCGCCGCCGCCTGACCGGCCTCTTCGGCGCGGACCACGCCAACGTGCAGCCGCACTCGGGGGCCAACGCCAACGTCGCGGTCTACCAGGCCCTGCTGCGATCCCGGTGACACGGTCCTGGCGATGCGCCTGGATCAGGGTGGGCACCTCACCCACGGCTCGCCGGCGTCGATGACCTCCAAGGCCTGGAACTTCGTCTCCTACGGGGTGACGCCGCGCAACGACGACCCGGCGACGCCCGGCGAGATGATCGACTTCGACAACGTGCGCGACATGGCGCTCGCGCCACCGTCCCAAGTTGATCGTGGCGGGGGCCACCGCCTACGCGCGACGCATCGACCCGGCGCCGTTCCGCGAGATCGCCGACGAGGTGGGCGCGATGTTGATGTTCGACTCGGCTCACGTCGCCGGTCTCATCGCCGGCGGCTCGCACCCCAATCCCGTGCCCTACGCCGACGTGGTCACCTTCACGACCCACAAGACTCTGCGCGGCCCTCGCGGCGGCGCGATCCTGTGTCGCGAGCGATCACGCCAAGGCGATCGACATGGCGGTCTTCCCCGGGCAGCAGGGTGGCCCCCTCGAGCACGCCATCGCCGCCAAGGCCGTGGCGTTCAAGGAGGCCGCGCAGCCCGAGCTTCTCCGTCTACACCGATCAGATCGTGCAGAACGCCGCGCGCCTTCGCGCGCCGCGCTGGCCGAGCGAGGGATTCCGCATGGTCTCGGGCGGCACCGAGAACCACATGGTGCTGTTGGACCTGCGAGAGTTCGACGCCGACCTGACCGGCAAGGTGGCCCAGGAGGTGCTCGACCGTGCGGGCATCACGACGAACCGCAACACCATCCCCGACGACCCGCGCAGCCCCTTCATCACCTCGGGACTGCGCGTGGGCACCGCCGCCGAGACGACTGCGGGGCTGCACGAGGGCGAGTTCGCCACGGTCGCGTCGTTGATGGCGCGCGCGCTGCGCGCACGCGAGGACGAGGCGGTCATCGCCGAGGTGCGCGACGAGGTCGCCGGGCTCTGTGCGGACATTCAACCCCTACGCCAGCTTCACGAAGTAGCCCATGAACGCCCTGGGCACCTACGGCATCATCGCCCTCGTAGGAGCCCTCGTCACGCTGGTGGCCAATCCGTCGGCGCGACGGATCTCCCTCGCGGTCAACTACAGCGCCCAGCCCGACGAACGCAAGGTCCACCAGGTGCGTCACCCCCTACGGCGGCGGGGGCGCGATGTTCGTGGGGTTCTGCGTCGCGCTGATCGTGGCCTTCGTGTTCCCGACGACGCGCGCGGTCATCGAATCGTCGCACGAGATGCTCGGCGTGCTGCTCGCCGCGGGCGTCATGTTCGTCGTGGGCGTGGTCGACGACTTTCGCGAGATGAGTGCGCCCGGCCAAGGTGGCCGGTCAGGTGCTGGCCGCGACGATCCTGTACTTCAGCGGCTGCACGATGTACCAGCTGAAGCTGCCCTTCGCCGGGTTCATCGTGCTCGGTCCGTCGATCCTGCCGGTCATCACGGCGATCTGGGTGTTCGCGCTGTCGCAACGCGGTCAATCTCATCGACGGCCTCGACGGCCTGGCGGGCGGCATCGTGGCCATCGCCTCGGGGACGTTGTGCGTCTACGGGCTGCGGCTCGAAGACCTGGGCCTCCTGCCCTCCACCAACGTCGGTCCGCTGATCGCGGCGCTCACCTTCGGGATCTGCGTGGGGTTCCTGCGCGACAACTTCCACCCGGCGAAACTCTTCATGGGCGACGCCGGGGCGCTCATGCTGGGTCTCTTGATGTCGGCCTCGACGATGGTGATCGGCGGGCGCACCCCGCCGGCGAGTGGCGTCACCTTCTTCTTCTTCGCCCCGCTGCTGATCCCGGTCTTCATCCTGGGGGTCCCACTCACGGACGCGGTCTTCGCCTTCGTGCGGCGCACGATGTCGGGCCAGGGCTTTCACACCCCCGACAAGAACCACATCCACCACCGCCTGATGCGCCTCGGTCACGGGCACCGGCGTACGGTGATCATCTTGTGGCTCTGGACGGCACTGCTGTGCGGGTTCGTCCTGTTCCCGCTCTTCTACCCGCGCACCAACGTCTTCTTGCCGTTGGGGGTCGCGGTGTTGTTGATCGGCCTGTTCACCTGGTCCAGCCCGATCCTCACGCGCCGCCGGCGCATCGAGCATCGTGAGTACGAACGCGAGGAGGCCCACCATTGAGTGCGACCCGACCCCGATCCGGACCCGCCGGGGTCGTCCGAAGAGCCTGATAAAAACGGTCTTCCCGGTCTGGCCGCTTTCGCCGTCATGGGCACGACGATCGCCACGTGCATCGCGGTGGGCGTGGGACTGGGTATCTGGGCCGACAAAACGTGGCACACCGCACCCGCGGGGTTGCTAATCGGGATAGTGTTGGGAACGGTCGCCGCCGTGGTGAGCGTGGTTCAGCAAGTCCGGCGTTACCTCTAGAAACCCCATTCACCGTGCTCGAAAACCTCTCCCCATCAACATTGCCGCGCCTGCTGCGCCGTACCGTGCTATCCGCACTCGCCGCTGGCGCCGTCGGGTTCATCATCGGTGAGCATGATCGCCCGCTCTCGCCGGGCTCGGCGTCGTGATCGGCGTCGGTCTGGCGATCCTCAACCTTCGCTTCCTCGACAAGCAGGTCGCCAAGGTCGAGGTCAAGGGCGAGCAGAGCACCAAGGCCGTGCGTCGCCAACTCGGGGGCAATACCGTCAGCCGACTGATGATCATGACCGTGGTCGCCATCGGGGCCCTGTTTCTGGACAAGGCACTGGGAATAGGTATTGTTGCAGGGCTTGTGATTTATCAAATCGTTTTCGTCATCAACGTCTTCAGCGTGGTGGCGAAGCAGGGGGACATGTAGTGAAGACGCTGTACGCGGCGAAGACCATTGAAGTCGGGGTGCACCCGACGGCCCACCTCTTTGGACTGACCTTCGACACCGACATCATCATGTCGACCGTGCTGGCGTTCCTGATCTTCATGTTCCTCGTCTTTCGCATGACCTCCAAGGTCACCGACGGCGTGCCGTGCGAAGATGCAGATCTTCTGGGAAATGATCGTGGGCATGGTCACCGATCTCGCGGAGTCCGCCATGGGCGAGCGCGGCAAGCGCTTCGTTCCGCTGGGCGTGACGCTCTTCCTCTTCATCTTGATCGCCAACTGGATCGGCTTCTTGCCGACCGTCGATGCACCCCGGCCAGTCGGGCGAGATCTTCCCCGCGCCCGACCGGCGACGTGAACCTGCCGCTGGCCATGGCGCTGCTCGTGATCGTCTGGGTGCACGTCGAATCGGTGCGCGCTCGCGGCATCGGTGGGCTACTTCAAGCACTACGCCCAGCCCTACGCGGCGCTCGCGCCCGATCAACGTCATCGAGGAGATCACCAAGCCGATCACGATGACCTTCCGTCTCTTCGGCAACCTCTTCTCGGGTGGCCTGATGATCGCGGTCATGACCACGTTGCTGCCGGTCTACGCCATCCCCTTCGGCGAGATCGTCTGGAAGCCCTTCGACGCCCTGATCGGCGTCATCCAGGCGTACATCTTCATGCTCCTCGCCGTCTTGTACTTCGGCATGGCCACGAGCCACGACGAATCGCACGACGAGCACCACGTCGAAACTCTCGACGCACTACAGGCCTCTCACTAACCCAACCCAGGAGGAAAGACAGAAATGGCAACTAATCCCAACGACATCGCGGCCGCAGTACGCAACGCCGGTGCACTCATCGGTGGCGGCCTCGCCCTCGGTGGAGGCGCCATCGGTGCAGCGATCGGTGACGGCCTGGCCGGTAGCCAGACCATCGCGGCTATCGCTCGTCAGCCCGAGATCGAGAACAAGGCGCGTCAGTACTTCTTCTTGACGGTCGGTCTGGTGGAGGCGATGTACTTCATCAACCTGCTTGTTCATGGTCGTCTTCGTCTACGTCTTCAAGGCCAACTAGTTCCTTCGCGACGGGTCGTCTCGACCCGTGCGCCGAGGCCGTTCAGTAAAGAAGGTCACCCGACATGAGTACAGGCTCCATCTTCCTCCTCCCCAACGGGACGTGGTTCGTCGAGCTCGCGGTCGTCGTCATCATCCTGCTGGGTCGTCACCAAGTACGCCCTGCCGATGCTGAACGCCGCGATCGAAGCGCGCCAGGACAAGATTCGCACCGCCCTCGCGGCGGCCGACGAGGCGCGTGCCGCCGCGGACGCCGCCGGGCGACGAGCGCGCTCGCGGTGCTCAACGAGGCGCGTGAGCAGGCCCGCGAGATCGTCGCCAACGCCCAGGCCCTGTCGGACCAGGTCAAGGCGGAGTCGGGTGCTCGAGGACAGGTCGAGTACGACCGCATCGTGGCGCCAGGCCAACGCCGAGGTCGCCAGCGCGCGCCAGCGCGCCATCGACGAGGCGTCGGCGCAAGATCGGCGAGATCGTCTTTGAACTGGTGGCCAAGGTCGTGGGCCGCGAGGTCGACCAGAGCCGCCCACCAGGACCTCGTGCGCGAGGCTGTCGCGGCGCTGAACGCCGAGGCCCAGAGGGAATCGAACCGCTAATCATGCTGCCCAAGCTCGAAGGATACGCCGCCGCCCTCCTGGGTGCCCTGGACGACGCGACCTTGACCGCGGTGGTCGCGCGAGCTCACCTCCCTCGAGCGCGCGGTCCTGGCCCAGCCCGAACTACGCGGCATGTTGAGCGACACGTCGCTGACCGGCGTGGTGCGCGGGCGGGTACTGCGCGAACTGCTCGGGCTCCAAGGTTCACGTCGAGACGCTGCGCGTGGCGGTCTACGCCGCCACCGTCGCCCCCGCTCAGGAAGTCGCCTCGGCCATCGGCGAACTGGCTCAGTCCGCACTGGTCTTCGAAGAGACCGGGGCCCTACAGCCGCGCAGCCTCGGACTGCTGGCGGCGCGTCGGCGCGTCGCCGGCTACGCCGACGCCCTGCTCGAAGGCGTGCGCCACCGACGACTTCGCGCGCATCGAAGAGGAATTGTTCCGCTGGGCGCGCACGGTCGAGGAGAACCTCGAACTGCGACGAGTCCTGCTGGACCGCGACGCGGCGTTGGGTTCGCGTCTGGGCCTCGTCGACCAACTACTCTCGGGCAAGGTCAGCCCGGTGACGTTGCGACTCGCGCGCTACGTCATCGAAGGCGGTCGTCCCCGCGACGTGGTGGGAACGCTCGACTTCTTGGTGGACTACGTGGCCAAGGCCCGTAACTGGCGCGTCGCGCGCGTCTACACCGCGCGTCCGCTCGACGATGCCGCCCAGGCCGACCTCGTGCGCTCACTGGCGACGTTGACGGGCACCAACGTCGAACTGCAGATCGCCGACGAGGCCGACCTGCTGGGTGGCGTGCTGGTCGAAGTGGGCGACGTGCGCCTCGACGCATCGACTCGCGGACGCCTCGCGCGCGCTGCACGACTCCGTTTCGGCGGGTCACTTCTACGAATCCGCATTGACTCGAAACGACTAGGAAAAGGAAACTGTGATGACTGAGCTCACCATTAGTGCCAACGAGATCACTGACGCCCTGCGCAAGCACGTCACCGAGTACAACCCGGCCGTGGGCGCCGAGCAGGTCGGTCGCGTCGTCGAGGTCGGTGACGGTATCGCGCGCGTGTCGGGTCTGCCCTCGGCCAAGGTGAACGAGCTGCTCGAGTTCGAAGACGGCACCGTGGGCCTGGCGATGAACCTCGACGAGGAGACCATCGGTGCGGTCGTGCTCGGCTCGGTCGACGGCATCGAGGAAGAGCAGGTCGTGCGCGCGACGGGACGCATCTTGTCGATGCCCGTCGGCGACGCGCTGATCGGTCGCGTGGTCAACGCCCTGGGCGAGCCCATCGACGGCAAGGGACCCCTGGTCAACCCGAGTCAGCGCCGCATGGAGGTCCAGGCGCCGGGCATCATCGGCCGCCAGCCGGTCGGCGAGCCCCTGCAGACCGGCATCAAGGCCATCGACGCGATGACGCCGATCGGTCGCGGCCAGCGCGAACTCATCATCGGTGACCGCAAGACCGGCAAGACCACCGTCGCCATCGACACGATCTTGAACCAGAAGGGTCAGGGCGTGAAGTGCATCTACGTCGCCATTGGCCAGAAGAACTCCTCGGTCGCCCAGACCGTCAAGACCCTCGAGGACTACGGCGCGATGGAGTACACCGTCGTCGTGGTGGCCTCGGCCGGCGACCCCGCGCCGTTCAAGTTCCTCGCCCCCTACGCCGGCTGCGCCATCGGCCAGGAGTGGATGGACAACGGGCGAGCACGCCCTCGTCGTCTACGACGACCTGTCCAAGCAGGCCGAGGCGTACCGTCAGATCTCGTTGCTGCTGCGTCGCCCACCGGGCCGCGAGGCGTACCCCGGCGACGTGTTCTACCTGCACAGCCGCCTCCTCGAGCGCGCCGCGAAGTTGAGCGACGAGCTCGGCGGCGGTTCACTGACCGCCCTGCCGATCATCGAGACCAAGGCCGGTGACATCTCGGCGTACATCCCGACCAACGTGATCTCGATCACCGACGGTCAGGTCTTCCTCGAGTCCGACCTCTTCTACTCGGGCGTGCGTCCGGCGATCAACGTCGGTAACTCGGTGTCGCGAGTCGGTGGCGCCGCCCAGATCAAGGCCATGAGGTCGGTCGCGGGCACGCTTGAAGATCGACCTCGCCCAGTTCCGCGACCTCGAGTCCTTCGCCACCTTCGGCTCGGAGCTCGACAAGTCGTCCCAGGCGCAGCTCGACCGCGGCTACCGCCTGACCGAACTGCTCAAGCAGGGACTCAACGCGCCGGTGCCGGTCGAGGAGCAGTGCGTCGTGATCTACGCGGGCACCAAGGGCTGGCTCGACACGATCCCGGTGGAGGACGTCCGTCGCTTCGAGGCCGAACTGGTCACGACCTTCCGCGCGCACGCACGCCGACCTGCTCGACGCACATCCGCACCACGGGCACCATGCCCGACAGCGCCGCCCTCGACGCGGCGCTGCAAGTCGTTCGTCGACGGCTTCGCGGTCACGAACTAAGTAACCGGAACGAACGAGCGAGAAAGGAGGAGCGATGGCCGGAGGACAAGAACGGATTCTGCGTCGACGGATCAAGTCGGTGCAAGCCACCCGAAAGATCACCAAGGCGATGGAACTCATCGCCGCGTCCCAGATCGCCCGCTCCCAGGCGCGCATCGTCGCCAACCGTCCCTACCGCCACGGGCATGCAGCGCATCATCCGCGAGGCGGCCTCGGCGCGACCCGGCGGCGGCGCGCAAGATGCTGGCGACGCCCGAGAACGTCGAGACCGCCATCGTTCTGGTGGTCGTGGGCGACCGCGGGCTCTCGGGCCCCTACAACTCCTCGGCGTTGCGCGCGGGCGACCGTCTGGTGCACATGCTCCAGCACCAGGGCACCAATGTGCGCCTCTTCACGGTGGGCAAGAAGGCGCCGGCCTTCTTCCGTTTCCGTGGTATCGAAGTCGAGCAGAGCTTCACGGGCTTCGCCGATCGCCCGACCTTCGCCGACGCGCGCCTGGTCGCGAGCACGCTGGCCGCGCCCTTCGTCGCCGGCGAGGTCCAGCAGGTCCTGCTGGTGTCGACGCGTTTCCTCTCCGCCGGTAGCCAGGTCGTCGAGTCCGAGCAGTTGCTGCCCGCTCGTCGATGCCCGAGCGACATCGGAGATCGACACGTCCGTGCGGCCTCAAGGGCTACACCGAATTCGAGCCCGAGGTCGAGCAGCTCCTCACCGAGCTCGCCCCGCGAGCGCTCGAGAGCGAGATCTTCTCGGCGCTCCTCGAGGGCGCGGCGTCGTTTCACACTCAGCCAGCAGCGCGCGATGGCCGCGGCCACCGACAACGCCGACGAACTCGGCCAGACCCTGACGCGCATTATGAACCGAGCCCGCCAGGACTCGATCACCACCGAAATCATGGAAATCGTGGGCGGCGCCGAAGCGCTCCGCTCGGGAAAGTGAGAAACAAATGACCATCGCTCCTGAAAAGACCACTCTGGAAACGGGTCGCGTCGTCGCGATCGCGGGACCGGTCGTGGACGTCGAGTTCCCGCCGCACTCGCTGCCCGAGATCAACCACGCCGTCGAGATGGACATCGTCATCGACGGCGTCACCGTCACCGTGACCGGCGAAGTCGCCCAGCAGATCGGCGAGGGCCGCGTGCGCTGCGTGTGCATGAAGCCCACCGACGGACTCGTGCGCGGGGCCGTCGTGCGCCAGACCGGACGCGGCATCACCGTGCCCGTCGGCGACGCCGTCCTCGGTCACGTCTTCAACGTCATCGGCCAGCCCCTCGACACCGACGACATCGGACCGGTCGAGGACCACTGGGAGATCCACCGCAACGCGCCCGCCTTCGACCAGCTCGAGCCGCGCGCCACGATGTTCGAGACGGGCATCAAGGTCATCGACCTGCTCGCCCCCTACGTCCAGGGCGGCAAGATCGGCCTCTTCGGCGGCGCCGGCGTGGGCAAGACCGTGTTGATCATGGAGATGATCCGTCGCGTCGCCGAGCAGCACGAGGGCGTGTCGGTCTTCGCCGGCGTGGGCGAGCGCACCCGTGAGGGCACCGACCTGCTGCTCGAAATGCGCGAGTCCGGCGTCATCGAGAAGACCGCCCTGGTCTACGGCCAGATGGACGAGCCGCCGGGGGTGCGCCTGCGCGTCGCCCTGGCCGCCCTGACGATGGCCGAGTACTTCCGCGACGTGAAGAACCAGGACGTGTTGTTGTTCGTCGACAACATCTTCCGCTTCGTGCAGGCGGGCTCGGAGGTCTCGACGCTGCTCGGGCCGTATGCCGAGCGCGGTGGGATACCAGCCGACCCTCGCCGACGAGATGGGCGAGCTCCAAGAGCGCATCACCTCGACGCGGGGCCGCTCGATCACGTCGCTGCAGGCCGTCTACGTGCCGGCGGACGACTACACCGACCCGGCGCCCTTCACGACGTTCACCCACCTCGACGCGACGACCGAGTTGAGCCGTCAGATCGCCGCGCTGGGTATCTACCCGGCGGTCGACCCGCTGACCTCGACGTCGAACATCCTGGCGCCCGAGATCGTGGGCGATCGTCACTACGCCGTCGCCCGCCAGGTCCAGCAGATCCTCCAGCGCTACAAGGAGCTCCAGGACATCATCGCGATCCTCGGTCTCGACGAACTCTCCGAGGACGACCGCGTCACCGTGACGCGCGCGCGCAAGATCCAGCGCTTCTTGTCCCAGCCGATGTTCGTCTCGAAGATCTTCACCGGCATCGACGGCATCAACGTGCCCGTCGCCGAGACCATCGAGTCCTTCGAGCACCTGGTCAAGGGCGACCTCGACGCGTTCCCCGAGCAGGCCTTCCTCAACGTCGGCGGCGCCGTCAGACGTCGAGCGCAAGGCCGCCGAGCTGGCGAAGAGCTAGACCATGGCGTCGCTCAAGGTGGAGATCGTGACGCCCGAGGCGGCGCTGTGGATCGGTGAGGCCACCGCTCTGATGGCGCGCTCCTCCGAGGGCGAGTTCACGATCCTGCCCCAGCACACCCCGACCGTGGGTGACATCGTGCCCGGGCGTCGTGCGCGTGGCGACGTCGAGGGCGAACTGGCCTTCTGCGTCCACGGCGGCTACTTCCAGGTAGGTCCCGGTGACGAGGCCGGGGTGACGCGCGCCACGGTCCTGGCGGGCATCGCCGAGCGGGTCGACGAGATCGACGTGGCACGCGCCCAGGCCGCCAAGGAAGCGCGCCGAGGCGCGACTGGCCGCCGACGCGCGGACCTCGACGACGCGCACCCGTGCGCATTGCTCGAAGCGCACTCGAGCGCGCTGAACTGCGCCTGCGCGTCGCGTCGCGCTAGACGCGTCCCTAGCGCGCGCGTCACGTAGTCGATGCAGGTCACGCTTCTCGTGTTCGAGTTCGTCGACGCGCGCACTTCACGACGTCGCCGATCGAGATCATCCCCGCGAGCACGCCGTCGTTGACGACGGGCACGTGACGGATGCGCTTGTCGGTCATGAGTCGCCATCAGCGAGTCGACCGAGGTCGCCTCGTCGCACGTCGTGACGTCGGTGCTCATGAGGTCGGCCGACCGTCATGTGTCAGCGCGTCGGCGCCGTGGTCGCCAGGGCGCGCACGGCGTCGCGCTCGGAGAAGATGCCCGCCAGCGGAGCACCGTTGCCCGTGACGACCAGCGCACCGATGCCGCGCTCCCTCAACAGCGCCAGCGCGTCGCTGACGGTGCGCTCCTGGGAGATCGTCGCGACGTCGTGACCCTTCTTCGCAAGAATCTCTTTCACCTGCATCATCGGCTCTCCTCCGGGTACTCAACGTGCAGAGTGCTCCTGAGCGGACCTTAAGCCTCACTCAGTGCCAATAGCAACGCCCGAGGCCGCCGCGCTCGTGAGATAGTTCACGAGACTCGAGAGACGCGGGCTCTCCTGGCGTCGTTGGTTGATGCCCAAGAGCAGGAGCGAGAGCGAGAGCGCGATCACCACCCCGACGCCTAAGGACAGCGAAATCAGGGTGTGCGTGAAATTCGTACCCTGCAAGGAACTGCCGAAGGTGAGTCGGGCCGAGGCGCTCAAGATATCGCGGACACCAGCGAGAATTCCGATGACGAGGAACGGGCGGACGGGAAAACTCGACGTGCGCAGGTGCGCGAGCACCGTGTGCGCAATGTCGAGCAAGATGACCACGACCAGAATCCCGTCGATCGCCTCGACGACGGTCTCGGGGAAGCCGCTCCACTGGTAGAAGAAATTGACCACCGTGCGCCCGAGCACCGCTGTCGCGATCAGCAGGAGGCTCACGACAATGGCGTATTCGACCACTACGAGGAAGCCATCGACGAAACGCTCGAGCGGGTTGCGCACGGTGGCTGTCGGCCGGGGGTCAGCGCTCATGACTTCACGCTATCGCTCATTGTCCCGTCGAATCACCCGGTGCGACGTGCTTAGAGACCGGTGGTGAACTCCTGAAGCTTGTCGTGGCGGTGGAAGGTCTCGATGGTGCGCACCGTGCCCGAGCGGCTGACGCACGACGAGCGACTGCGTGGTCGCGCCGAACTCGGTGAAACGCACGCCGCGCAGGAAGTCGCCGTCGGTGATGGCGGTGGCCGAGAAGTAGCAGTTGTCGCGAGGCCACGAGGTCGTCGGTGCGTGAGGACGCGAGTGAAGTCGTAGCCCAGGGCTTCGGCGGCGCGTTGCTCCTCGGGGGTGCGCGCGTGCAGGACGCCCTGGATCTCGCCACCGAGACCCTTGAGCGCCGCCGCGGCGATGACGCCCTCGGGCGTGCCGCCGATGCCGATGAGCATGTCGGCGCCCGAGTTCGGCCAGCCCGTCGCGATGGCGCCGGCGACGTCGCCGTCGGAGATCGACAAGCACGCGCGCACCGGCCTCGCGGATCTCGAGCGACCAGGTCGTCGTGGCGGGGGCGGTCCAGGACGACGACGCCGAGTTCCTGGACGGGCTTCTTCAGGCGCTTGGAGAGTTCGTCGCAGGTTGTCGGTCGCCGACGCGTTGACGTCGACCGCGCCACGACCGCGCGGGCCCACGGCGACCTTCTTCATGTAGAAGCACGGACCCGGGATTGAACATCGTGCCGCGTCGGCGCCAGGGCGATGACCGAGAGGGCGCCGTTGCGGCCCGATGGCGGTGAGCGAGGTGCCGTCGACGGGATCGACGGCGATGTCGACCTCGGGCGGGTGACCGTCGCCGATGCGCTCCCCGTTGTAGAGCATCGGGCGCCTCGTCCTTCTCGCCCTCGCCGATGACGACGACGCCGTCCATCTGCGACGGCGCCCAGAACGAAGCGCATCGCGTCGACGGCGGCGCCGTCGGCCGCGTTCTTGTCGCCGCGCCCCGCCCAGCGCGCCGCGGACGATCGCGGCGGCCTCGGTGACGCGGATCATCTCGAGGGCGAGGTTGCGATCGGGCTGGGTGGGTCTCAGCACGAGGCCAGCGTACTTGGCGGTCGTCTCGGGGCGCTTCGGAAGTATCACGGAATTCCGGCAATACTTGAGGGGTGAGTTCTCTCGTCGTCAAGCCCCGCGGCCCCCTGTCGGGCGAAGTCCGGGCCTTCGGCGCCAAGAACGCGGTGCTCAAGCAGATGGCCGCCTGCCTGCTCGCCACCGGCGACGCACCACCTGACCAACGTGCCCGATATCACCGACGTCGTCGATCATGAGCGACCTGCTGGTCGCTCTGGGCTGTCGGGTCGACCGACCGCGTCGCTCACGAACTCGTCATCACCGTGCCCGCCCGCGTCAGAACTCCAGACCGAGGCGCCCGGCCCACCTCTTCGAGGCGATGCGCGCCTCGATCGTGGTGCTCGGACCGCTGCTCGCGCGCTGCGGCGACGCCGCCATGGCGCTGCCGGGGGGCGACGACTTCGGACACCGACCCATCAACTTCCACACCGACGGCCTCACCGCGATGGGCGCGCACTTCCACAACGACCGCACCTCGATCCGTGCGACGTGCGAGCGGACGACTGCGCGCGACGCACATCACGCTCGAGTACCCGAGCCACACCGCGACCGACAACCTCCTGATGGCGTGCGTCCTCGCCGAGGGTCGATCGGTCATCGAGAACGCCGCGCGCGAACCCGAGGTCGAGGACCTCGGGCGCCAGCTCCTCGCCATGGGCGCGCAGGATCGAAGGCCTGGGAACGTCGCGTCTCATCATCGATGGCGTCGCGGAGCTGTCGCCGGCGGCGCACGAAGTGGTGACTGACCGGGTGGTCACCGCCACGTACCTGGCGTCGTCGTTGATCACCGGTGGCGAGGTGCGCGTCGTCGACGCGCGGCCCGACCACATGGTGATGCTGCTGCGAAAGATCGAGGCCATGGGTGGCGTCATCGACCTCGCGGGCGAGGGCGTCAGTGTCAAGGGTCCCGCACGCCTGCGCGCGCGTCGACGTCGCCGACGCTGCCCTATCCGGGCGTCGCGACCGACTACAAGCCCTGATCACCACCATGCTGAGCGTCGCCGAGGGCGTCTCGGTGGTGACCGAGAACCTCTTCGTGGGCCGTTTTCGCTACGTGGACGAGTTGGTGCGACTGGGTGCGAGCATCACGACCGAGGGGCACCACGCGATGATTCGCGGAGTGGACCACCTGACGGGTACTGCGGTGCACGGCAGCGACATTCGCGCCGCGGCCGCGCTGGTATTGGCGGGACTCGTCGCCGAGGGTTCGACCACCGTGAGCGGCATGGAGCACGTGGCGCGTGGCTACGACGACTTCGTGGGTCGACTCAAGGGTCTCGGGGCCGACGTCGCGTGGGTCGAGTGATCGAGCGGGCACCGGAACGGCTGCTGGCGGCCGCGCGCGAGGGTTCGCGCGCCGCGCTGGCGCGACTCATCACCTACGTCGAAAGCGCGGGGGAGCTACACCTGGCCACGGCGGCCCTGGTCTATTCGCACCGGGTGCCGCACGTCATTGGTCTCACCGGTGCCCCCGGCGCGGGTAAGTCGACGCTGACCGACCAACTCATCACGACCGCCTTGGACCACGGCACCCTCGGCGGCGAACGGCCCTTCGCGCGCGTCGCGGTGCTCTGCGTCGATCCGAGTTCGCCCTTCAGTGGCGGAGCGCTGCTCGGGGACCGTTTCCGCATGCAGGGACACGCCACCGACGAACGCGTCTACATCCGTTCAATGGCGACGCGAGGCAACCTGGGTGGGCTGTCGCTGGCGGTGCCCGACGCGGTACGAGTACTCGGGGCGGTGGGGTTCGAACTGGTCATCCTCGAAACGGTGGGGGTGGGCCAGATGGAGGTCGACGTCGCCTCGACCGCCGACACGACAGTGGTGGTGCTCAATCCCGGTTGGGGCGACGCGGTCCAGGCCGAGAAGGCGGGCATCCTCGAGGTGGCCGACGTCTTCGTCATCAACAAGGCCGATCGAGCGGGCACGGCCGAGACGCGTCGCGACCTCGAGCGCATGATGGACATGGGCCCGGTGACGCCCTGGCGTCCGCCGATCGTCGAGACCGTGGCGAGCGACGGACGCGGCGTGGAGGATCTGTGGCACGAACTCGAACGCCATTTTGAATTCCTGGCCGGTGACGAGCAGGACCGACGTCGTCGCCGGCGTCTCGCCCACGAACTCGACCGGGTGCTGGGCGCGTTGTTGCGCGAATCGGTGCATTCCGGGGCCGCCGCGCAACGCTACGAAGAGCAGATCGACGCCTTGATGAGCGGAGCGACGGATCCCTATCGCGCGGCGAGGGCATTACTCTTTCAAGCATGATCGCACAGAGTGTTCCCTACGACTTGCTCTTCGTCGCCCACATCCTCAGCGCGGTCGCGGTGATTGCGGTCTTCGTCGTGATGAGGGTTTCGGCCATGTCCGTCGTCAACGCCGCGAGCGACGACGAGCAGCGCCGCAGGTTCCCCACGCGGCGCAACTGGGCGGCGCGCGTCTTGCACCTGATGCTCCTGACCGGTCTCACCATGTCGCTGATCGGTGACACCTCAGTGTCCCTGGCGCGGCCCTGGGTGGGCGTGGGTCTGTTGTGCTACTTGGCGGCGGCCGGCCACCTGGAAGCGCGAACGCTGCCCCTGGAACGCACGGTGGCCGAGGTCATCGCGCACGACGGCCACGCCAGCGTCGAACGCGGCCGTCAATTGGTGCGCTCCATGGACACGCTGTTGGCCATCATCGCCGTCGCGGTGGTCGCCATGCTGTGGCAATTCTGAGTGGTGGCGCCCTGGTGGCGCCCGCGCGGCGCCAGGTTGGGCCTTTGGTCATAGTGGCGAACGCCGCCGAGCGCTCGCTCGCACGCTCGGTCGGGTTAGGTTCAAGAGCATGGAGGTTTCTATGTCATCTGCACCCGAGCCCATCAACCTGAACAATCATCACCGCGACACTTTGTTGAGGATCTTTCAGCACCCCACGAGCCACAACATCGAGTGGTCGGACGTCGCTTCGTTGCTCGCGGTGGTTGGCTCAATCGACGAGCACCGCGACGGCAAGTACGAAGTGCACATGGGTAACGACGTGCGCTACCTCGATCGTCCCAAGCACAAGGACATCGACGTGCAGATGATCGTGGACCTACGCCACATGTTCACGGATGCAGGGTACCGCCCCGAGGTGGACCGGCTCGTGGACAAGGGCGCGGAGGACTGAGACATTGCTCTCGCGTCCGCGTCCATCGGTATATTTTGCGGTGAGGGCGAAGAGGGGATGACCATGAGAACGTGTCACACTCGAGACCGCGCCCGATGGCTGCGCACCGTGGGAAATGGCGACGTGGCCACGCGATGAAGAAGTTCGCACCCGACCCCTCACTCGACAGCGGTGAGATCGTGCAGAGATTCCTCCGTCGCGAGGTCAAGGCCATCGCTTTTAACGAACCCCTGGCCCACGACGATTCCGACACCGACGGGGTGCACCAGTTGCGGGTGAGCGCGCGACGGTTGCGATCGGAGCTTCAGGCCATGCGCAGCGTCCTGCCGCGCGAACCCTGGCGTGAACTCAGTGAGGACCTCCAGTGGATGGGAGCGGTGCTCGGCGGACTACGCGACCTCGACGTCCTCGGTGAACTCCTGTCCACGCACCTGCACCCCGGTACCCAATTGCACGAAGCGGCGATGACGACGCTCGCTCGGCGCCGAGCCCGGCGCCGTCGTGACGTGGGTGAGATGCTCGATTCCACTCGTTACGCGCGCATCGTCAAACGGATAGGCAAACTCAGTCGGCATCCCGAGTTGGGTGCGGTGGCGCACGTCGCGGCCGCGGAATTGTTCATGCCCGTCCTCTGGGAGGCGTCGTGCACCTACTTCGACTTCATCGGCGACCCCTTCGTGCGACGCAGCGACGAGGCGCTGCACCAGGTGCGCATCGCCACCAAGAAGTGTCGCTACAACTTCGAGATCGCCGGCATCTACCTCGGCGACGAAGCGCACGCGGTCGCCCAGACCCTCGAGACGATCCAGGACGTCCTGGGTCAGGTGCACGACCGCGTGGTGACGATCTCGTTCCTCGACTCACTCGGTCTAGGCGACGAGGCGGACCTCGAAGTGCGCCGGGCGTTGCGCGACGAGATCGGGGATTTACGCAGCCAGTGGGCGCAGCACTACGTCGACGCGCGGCGCCAGATCCTCGAAGTCTTCGCCGACGACTGAGCGCGACGCCTAGAGGAAGGCGGCGCGACCGACCATGCCCGCGGCGACCGTGGCGTTGGTGACCTCGTCGATCAGGACGAAACTGCCCGTGACGCGGTTGTCGCGGTAGTCGTCGACGACGAGCCAGTCGGCCGTCTGCAGGGTCACGAGTCCGATGTCGTTGGTCGCGAGTTCGGTCGCCTCGACGACGCTCAAGGTCTCGATGTCGACCACGCCGGAGATCGCCTTGAGGCGCACGGGCGTCGACTTTGGTGGTGTGCTTGAGGCGCAGACGCTGAGTCGCCGCGCAGGGGCTGGTCGCCGAACCAGCAGACCGTCGCGACGAATTCCTTGGTCACGGTGGGCAGGGGAGCGGTGGCGAGCAGGTCGCCGCGACCGGCGTCGGTTTCGTCGGCCAGGCCAACGTCGATGGAGAGACCCGCGGTGGCGGCGTGACGGGGTCCCGAACCCGACGTCGATGCGACGTGATGGTCGTGGTCGATGTTGGCGGGCAGCAGCGTGACCGTCGTCACCGACGTGCAGGCGTGGCGCCGCTGAGCATGCCGGCGTAGGTGCGCCCGCCGCCGTTTTGGCGCAGGACCCACTGCACCGGCAGTCGGGCGCCCGGCGCTGGTGTGCGTCCAGGACCCGGCCTCGCACGCCTCGAGGGCCTGTAGCACCGTGGGGCCGTCGTACCAGTCGAGGTGCGACGAGCGCTCCACGACGTTCTCGCCCAGCAGCGCCGAAACCGGGATCGGACGTCACCGACTCGAAGCCCAACTCGTGGGCGAGGGTATTGAGCTCGTCGACCACGCCGAGGTACGCGGCCTCGGACCAGTTGACCTCGTCCATCTTGTTGACGGCGACGATGATCGTGCGCACGCCGAGCAGGGCCGCGATGCACAGGTGGCGGCGCGTCTGCTCCTTGACGCCGTGGGCGACGTTCAAGCACCACCAGGGCCAGGTCGGCCGTCGAGGCGCCGGTGGCCATGTTGCGCGTGTACTGCACGTGACCGGGGCAGTCGGCGATGATGAACTTACGCGTCGGCGTCGAGGCGTAGCGGTACGCCACGTCGATGGTGATGCCCTGCTCGCGCTCGGCGCGCAGTCCGTCGGTGACGAAACTCAAGTCGAGGTCGCCCACGCCGCGCTTCTCCGACGCGGCGACCACGGCGTCGAGCTGGTCGTCGAAGAGTTGGCGGGTGTCGACCAGCAGTCGGCCGATCAGCGTGGACTTGCCGTCATCGACGGAGCCGACCGTGGCGAGACGCAGCAGGTCCTTCGCGGCGAGCTTCATCTAGAAGTAGCCCTCACGCTTGCGATCCTCCATGGCGGTCTCGCTGAACTTGTCGTCGCCACGGGTCGCGCCGCGCTCCGAGACGTTCGCGAGGCAGATCTCGTCGACGATGGCGGCGAGGGTCGAGGCCGTGCGAGAGGACCGCGCCGGTGAGGTTGGCGTCGCCGACGGTGCGAAAACGCACCATCCGGCGCTCGACCACCTCGTGCGCGCGCGGCTCGACGAAGGGACCGACCGCGAGGTACATGCCGTCACGCAGCACGACGTCGCGCTCGTGGGCGAAGTAGATCTGCGGGCAGTTCCATCTGCTCGCGCTCGATGTACTGCCAGATGTCGAGTTCGGTCCAGTCCGACAGGGGGAAGGCGCGCAGGTGCTCGCCCGGGTTCACCTTGCCCTGGTAGAGCTGCCAGAGCTCGGGACGCTGCTGGCGCGGGTCCCACTGGCCGAAGGCGTCACGGAACGAGAGGATGCGTTCCTTGGCGCGGGCCTTGTCCTCGTCACGACGCGCGCCGCCGAAGGCGGCGTCGAAGGCGTTGGCCGTGATGGCGTCGAGCAGGGTGACGGTCTGGAGTCGATTACGCGGACCCAGGGGACCGGGGTCGGCGACCTTGCCCTGGTCGATGGAGTCCTGGACCGACGCGACGACGAGTCGAGCGCCGCAGCGCTCGACTGCGTGGTCGCGGAAGGCGATGACTTCGGGGAAGTTCTGGCCGGTGTCGATGTGCATCACCGGAAAGGGCAGCGCCTGGGGGGCGAACGCCTTGGCCGCGAGGTGCAGCAGCACCGCCGAGTCCTTGCCGCCCGAGAACAAGCAGCACGGGCCGCTCGCACTCGGCGACGACTTCTCGAAGGATGAAGATGGCGTGGGATTCGAGTAAGTCGAGATGGTCGGTCATATCAGGAGCCTGCAGGAGTGAAGTGGTCATAGAACGAGTACTCTGTAGTGTACTCTACTAAACCACTAGAGATTGTCAGGCTTTTCCTTCCACCAAACTTATGCTCATGCCATCGCCAGAACTCCTCAAGGAACTCGAAGCCGCCGACTCTCGAGTTTACCCACGCGTCCCCGAGCGAGATCCTCGCGTGGACCTTCGCGCGCTTCGCCGACCGACGTCGCCTTCGCATGCTCCTTCGAGGACGTGGCGCTGTTGCACATGATTCACGAGGTCGCGCCGCGCACCGAGATCATCTTCCTCGACACGGGGGGCCATTTCCCCGAGACCACGGAGTTCCTCGAGCGCATGGAGCGTGACTGGGACCTCAACGTCACTCGGACCCAACCGGGCCCCGAGGCGCAGGCGTGGCCCTGCGGCACCGAACGCTGTTGCGAGTTGCGCAAGGTCGAACCCCTCTCGCGCGCCGTCGCGGGCAAGGGGGCGTGGATCACTGCGGTGAAGCGCGTCGACGCGCCCACGCGCGCCCACATGAAGATCGTGCACTGGGACGACAAGTTCGGACTCGTCAAGGTCAATCCTCTCGCCACCTGGAGCGACGACGACGTCGCGTACTACCTCAGCGCG
This sequence comes from uncultured Acidimicrobiaceae bacterium, assembly GCA_963734655.1. Taxonomy (GTDB): domain Bacteria; phylum Actinomycetota; class Acidimicrobiia; order Acidimicrobiales; family RAAP-2; genus RAAP-2. The sequence goes on from CAVTHY010000004.1 coordinate 107,217, forward strand.
CACAATCTGCCCGAGCACCCGCTGTGGGCGCAGGGCTACGCGTCGATTGGCTGCGCGCCCGTGACGATCAAGCCACTCAACCCCGGGGACCGACGTTCTGGCCGGTGGGCGGGGGCCGACAAGGAAGAGTGCGGACTGCACGAGGCCTAATAACCTTGAACATCCACCAATTTCAAGGGATTCGGCAGTACATTTGACTTCAATGTTTATGAGTGCTACCGCGCAAGATGCCCGATGCTAGCCCTCATCGTCGCCCTCTTCTGGCTGGCGATTCTCACTCCGTGGGCGGTGGTCAAGTTTCGCAACGCGCGCTCGGAGAAGTCCATCGACTACTTCCACGCCGAACACGAGGTTCTGAGTCGCCAAGGGTATTCGGTGGCGCCCGCCCGTCGCCTCGATGAGGCCTACCTCTACGAGGAGCAGGCCTATGAACCCGAGCACGAGGCGGAGCGCTCGCGTCCGCGCCTCACCGTGGTGCAGGACGACGACACCTACTCCACCCTCGAGAGTCGCACGTCCTGGGACGATTGGGACCGCGACTACGACTACGACCAGCCGCGCACGCTGGGTACGGTGGGCGCGAGCAGTTCGAGGGACGACGCCGGTGCGCTCGGCCAACATCGCTACGCCGCCTACGCCAGCGCTCCCGCGGCGCCCCTCACGCAGGACCGTGGCGACTACGAACCTGCGGTCTACGCTTACCCCGCGGCGCCGCTCGGCGTGTCGATGAGGGTCCGGCGCAATCGTATTTTCACGAGTCTGGGCCTCAGCGCAGCGGTCAGCACCGGCTTGGATGTCCTCCTCAGGCTCTCCCTCGTGCAGTACGTGGCGGTCCTCTCGTGGACCGCGCTGGTGTTCTACGTGGTCGCGGCACTCTTCGCCGTCAGCCAGGGCTACCTCGAGATCGCCTCGTTGCTCGGACGCCGCACGACGAGGGCGTTCTCGACGTTCGACGAGTCAGCGCAGAGCGCGTACGACGACGAGGAATACGACGAGGAAGCGGCGTGGGAAACGACCGCCGCCGACCAACAGTGGCGTCGTGAGCCACGTCGCTACGCCCTGGGCTAAAGTAGGTAGTCCTTCGGGGGTGTAGCTCAATTGGTAGAGCGCTACGTTCGCAATGTAGAGGCAGTGGGTTCGAATCCCATCACCTCCACCGAAAGAGGTTTGTCGTGTTGAGCGCCATGGCGTCTACCGCCGACCTGATGCAAACGACAGGCTATTGGCGATGCGGCTACTCCGTGGATAGGGGCCCGTCAGAGTGATGCGACCACGGCGGTTGAGCCTTCGGCGAGGACCGCGGTCATTTCGGATCCGGACCCGTTCACGTGTGACGGCCATCTTCTTGGTGCCGCGCGGCGTTGACTCATCGTCAGTGCCATGGAACATATGCAGACGAAGGGACTTCTTCTTCGGATCCCTTCGTCACGCGGGGTTTTGAATGACGTAACTCGGATCGGTTGCCTACCTCGAGAGGACTGGGTAAAATTTGTAATGACCCAGATCGAAGCCCCGCACAAGGTTCCTTTCGGCAGCGTTTTTGCCGAGCATATGGTGGTCAGTCGAACCATGGGAGGCGTCTTCGGCACGATGCAGGTCGAGCCGGTCGGTCCTCTCGAACTGCATCCCGCCACCCACGCCTTGCACTACGGGAGTTCGTGCTTCGAGGGCCTGAAGGCTCATCGGGCCCCGGACGGTCAGGTGCGTCTGTTTCGCGCTCGGGCCCACGCTGCGAGGATGCGCGTCAGTGCGGACATTCTTTGCCTACCGGTTGCGGAGCACGAGCTACTCGTCGAGATGATGCGCTCCGCCGTGCGGGTCAACCTCGGACAGGTCCCTCAGATTCCCGGCGCCTTGTACCTTCGCCCGACCCTACTGGGCGTCGATCCCAATATCGGGGCCGCGGCCACGCCCTCTAACGAAGCGCTGTTGTACGTCATTGCGAGTCCGGTCGGTGACTACTTCGACAGTTCGCGAGCGTTGTCGGTGGCGATAGAAACCCAGTTACCGCGCTCGACACCCCAGTTCGGTCAGGTCAAGTCCGGCGCGAACTACGCAATGGCATTGGGGATCACCAAGCGCGCGCGCGACGCTGGCGCCGATCAGGTCCTGTTCGCTCCTGGCGGTGACGTCCAAGAGACGGGGGCGTCGAACTTCATGTTGCTCGACGACTCGCGGTTAATCACCAAGCCACTCGACGGTTCGTTCCTCGCCGGTGTGACCAGAGATTCCATCCTTACCCTGGCCCGGGAGTTTGGGTACCAGGTCGAGGAACGCGAGATCACCGTCGACGAGGTGCTCGCCTGGACCACCGAGGGAGAAGCCGCCCTCATGGGCACGGCCGCTGTCATTGCCGGCGTGGGTGCCTTCATCTATGACGGCAAAACCATCCAAGTGGGAGACGGGGGGGTCGGCGCGAACACCCTGCGCCTGCGCCAGGCGCTCGTCGCGATACAACGAGGTCAATCGCCCGACCAGTGGGGATGGACCGAATTGATCGAGCCGTGAGCTGGACGAGAACTCCGTTGCGCGTTTCGAAAGCGATCCAGGCATAACCATCGGAACCGTTGGCGCACGACTTCTGACGGGCGCCCGACACCGGCGACCCCAACTCTCCGGAAATCCGAAGGGTTCCTTTTGTGATCAGAACATAGCGCCCGACATGCTTTTAGCGCTATGACGCTGCGTCACCTCCACCGGATGTCGGTTCGTATCGTGTTAGACAAGGTCCACCGACTGGGTCGATGTGAGCAGCATCGTTGCCCGGACTGACGTGGGGGCAACGACTCCACCGAGAGTCGCGAACGTCCCGCGAAAGCGTTGTAAAAGTGACAGATTCAAACTGGCTGAGTCTCACGCGTGAAAACCCATTCGTCGAATCCCACGGTGTGAATGGGTCTCGCTTCGACGGGGTAAGGGGATGATGCGCATCTCGCGTGCGCCGCCCCTGACCCGAGTGAGAATCTCATATTTCTCCCGTGATATCAACCGACTCCGAATCGCACTGCGAGGAACTATTCACGGATCGAATGCCGGGCGGTTAGCCCCACGATCAGACCCAACAATTTGGTGCTCTTAGTTCCGCCACGGCCCGTCTTGAGGAGGACCGGATCTCGGTCAATGGTGAGGGTATTGCGTAATCACTCCGGCAGAATGGGGGCCTCACTGGGACGATCACCAACCTCCAGGGCCGCCTTGATGACTTTCGTGAGGGCCGTACGCAGTAACTCGAGTTCGGATATTTCTATGCCCAGACGAGCGACCACGGCGGGAGGAATCTGGGTGGCCCGTTCGCGGAGCTCGCGACCCTTTTGCGTGAGTTCAATGGTAAGACGTCTCTCGTCGTCATCACTTCGAGTCCTCGTCACGAGACCCGCGATCTCCAAACGCTTGAGCAGCGGCGAGAGCGTGGGCGAGTCGAGTTGCAGCAACTCACCGATCTCTCGCACGGAGAGGGGTGAAAATTCCCACAGGGCGAGCATCACGAGGTACTGAGGGTGAGTGAGTCCCATAGGTTCCAATAGCGGTCGATAGACCGATAGGACGCTGCGAGCCGCCACGACGAGGGCGAAACAGACTTGGCGCTCGAGGGCGAGAGGGTCGTCCGGCGAGATCTCGGTCACCGTATCGGTGACGAGGGCCGAATCGTGTGTCGAAATCTGCACGTCAATCGAATCGTCTTGCACGTTTGCCATCTCCGACATGGTAGGGCTTGCTATCGGGCCCTTTGAGTTGGTGCCACGACGCCACTCGACTAATCATGAACATATTAAAGTCTACACGACTAAATAGTGTACGATTAAATAGTGTACGATGTAAATACGAGGCGAGGGGGAGTTGATGAGTGTCGAACAATCAGCGTCCATGAAAAAGATGTGCCCAGTCCGTTGCGCAGATTTGGCAGCAACCGACGAATCGGTCGAGGGAGACGCGAGATGAACGTCGTCCTTCCCGTGGTGGCAATGGCGTTCTTCAGTGTCCTGTACACCGGTTTGTACGTATGGATGCGTCGACCCAAATTCGGCGAATCCGAGAAGCTCGCGACGAAAATCGATTCGCAATCGATGACGGTGCTGTCGCATCCGATCGACGACCATTTCGCTGGAGAGCACCCATTACGCGACGTTCGTGATGGGTCGGGCTCGCAGTGTCACGTGGTGACGCTCAAGAAGGAGAACCTGTGAGAAGGTCAGCGAATTCGACTGGTGGTCTCGCTACCAGTGACGTGGCCACAGGGGGTCGTCGCAACGTCGCGTACCGCAAGGCCGTCGTGACGGCGATCGTGACAGCGGGGATCTCGTTGTCCTTGTCGGGGTGCTCGACAATCGCGACGAGTGCAGCGTGCTCAAAAAACACCGGCGCCTTGGTGAAGTCGCCAGCCTTGACACTTGCGAAGGGTGTATCGAGCACGACGCTCCCGCCCAGCCGCGACAACGATGCGGGCAGAGCGCGCGCATCCGACGCCACACCGGACGCCGATGTCGACGCTAGTCAGCGGCCTCGCAGTTGTGCGGGTCCGAAATAGCGAAGTGACGAGTGACAAGATTTTGTGAAGTGTCCCGGTCTCAGCGGACACGAAGAATTCTCATCAAATCGGCGGTCGAGATGCGCTCTCTTTTCTGACGTAGCGGATTCTCACCGCAGTTTCGCGCGCGAGGTCCGAGGATCGCTCTCGATGTCGAACGCGACGGAGTTCTGGTGATCGCGCGACTCGGTCGACGCACCAGTACGTCCTCGTTGACCAAAAGGACCATCACGTCGGCACCCTCTTGAACGACCGGCTACGTTCGCCGCACTGCAGAAAGCCGACCGGGCTCCAGTGATAGATCGGGAGCCGGGGGCCGGGTCAAGTTCCCCCTACTCGGTCTCATCGCGCCGAGTACTTTGCTTATATGCGTTCTCACGCGGAACACCATCGGGCAGGGCGCTCTGGTTGGCTCAGGGCGGCCGTCCTGGGCGCCGACGACGGTCTGGTGTCCACCGCCGCGCTGTTGGTCGGCGTGGCCGCAGCGGGGGCGAGTCGCGGCGCGCTTCTCACCGCGGGCATCGCCGCGTTGAGCGCCGGAGCGATGTCGATGGCGATAGGCGAGTACGTCTCGGTCAGCGCACAATCCGATACCGAATCAGCCGATCGACGACAGGAGGAGTCGGAACTCGCCGCCGATCCCGAGGGTGAGTTACGAGAGCTCGCTGCGATCTACGAAAGTCGAGGACTTCCGCCGGAACTCGCCCTCGAGGTCGCCACTGTCCTGCAAACGAAGGATCCTCTCGCCGCGCATCTTCGTGATGAGTTGGGCCAGACAGAAGCCGGCGCGGCGCGGCCGCTCCAAGCCGCTGGTGCGTCAGCTGCGAGCTTCGCCGTGGGCGCGGTCATTCCACTGCTCACCGCGGCACTCGCCCCTGCGGGGCTCCGCACCGCCGGTATCGCCGCCGTCACTCTGGTGGCCCTCTGCGTCCTGGGGGCCGTCGGAGCGGCCCTCGGCAACGCTCCTCGCATCCACGGCACGCTGCGCGTCGGCATCGGCGGTGCGCTCGCTCTCGCAGTGACCTACGGCATCGGGGCCCTCTTCGGTTCTGCCACGTGACGCATGGCATCCGAGTCGGTCGGGTCGTCGACGACGAGCGAGTCTCGAGAGGGCACGCAAAGGATGGTCGCTCGGACCCAGTCGTTGCGGCGACAGCGATTCGCGCGTAGGAAAGGCTTCCGTATCTGCCCTCGGGCATCGGCAAAGTAGTGGATGATGGACGTGCCTGTGGCAATGATTCCGGACCGGTTCGAATCGTGTCCCGCACGGTCCAGGAAACGGGGTTGACGCAATAGCTGCACCGATCGGTCACGGTGTCGCTAGTCAGTGAAGGGAGAGACGTCGCGGCCGCTGTCTACTTGGAGATCGTCAATCGACGATTGGTAGCATTGCGAAGTGACGTGGACTGCGCCCGAACCGCCCGCCGAGGGACCCGCGCCCGACACCGGTGACCTTCGACCAATCCTCCAGGGATACCTGGATCAGAACCGGCTCACTCTGGTGCGGATCTGTGCCGGATTGAATGCCGAGCAATTGGCGCTGCGACCGGTTCCCCCCTCCACGCTGTCATTGTTGGGTCTGGTGCGACACATGACAAAGGTAGAGAGAACGTGGCTGCGGATACGCGCCGCCGGCGAAGACGTCGCGCCGCTCTTCACCGCCGCCGATGAGGATTTCAATGACCTCAACGCCGAGAGCGCACCGCAGGCCATCGCCGACCTTCACGCCGAGTGGGCGATGTGCGACGCGGCGGTCGAAGATGTGCCGCTCGATCACTGCATTGAGGTGCGGGGCAACGAAGTGTCACTCGCCTCGATCTACGTCCACCTCATTGAGGAGTGGGCCCGTCATAACGGTCACGCCGACATGATGCGCCAGGTCATCGACGGCGTTACCGGTCGCTAGCGTCTCGCACTTCGCGCCGAGCGCCGGATCCCTTCGGGGACGATGTTCGCGGTCGTGACACCGGGGACCACCCCATGGGTTTTAGCGGTGCTTGGAGAATTCGGAGGTGTGGCCGGCAGGGTCTCGAAGTTGGGGGAAACTGGCGTGATGAACGACGGCGGGCTGGCAATCGAGCAAGTCGCGACGTTCCTCGCGCAACGACACGCCGGGCACGTAGAGGACCTCGAGCCGCTCGGGGGAGGTCGGTGGTCGTCGGCGTGGGGGTACCGGGTCGACGATGAGGAGTTGGTCGTCCGATTCGGTCACAACGTGTCATGGTTCGAGGCCGACCGCCTGGCGATGGCGTTCGCCCGGCCCGGATTACCTATTCCGCAGGTGCGCGAAGTCGGTGTCACTCCCGACGGCGACGCGTACGCCATATCGGTGCGCCACCATGGCCGCTTTCTGGAGGAGACGCCCCCGGAGTTAGGCCGAACTCTCGCTCCGACGCTCACCACTCTGCTCGTGGCGTTGTTGGCCGTGCCGTCGGAATCACTCAGCCCGGTCCTCTGGCACCAACCCGATGTCCCAGCACTGTCGTGGCGTCAGTTCCTCCTGGCCGGCGTGGTCGACGATTCCGACAGCGCGGCGCACGGCTGGCGCACCACTCTGGCCGACGACCCGAAACTCGCCACACTCGCTTCGGGTGTCGAGGAGAGGATCCGGACTCTCGTTGACGCTTGTCCCGAACGTCGAGACCTCGTGCACGGTGACCTGCTCCACGGCAACGTGCTGGTCAGCCCAGACGCCGAAACGCTCGACGCGGTGTTCTCGTGGAAGTGCTCAGTGCGAGGCGATTTTCTCTACGACGCCGCGTGGTGCACCTTCTGGGCCCCGTGGCACGAAGGTATCGCCCGCGCCGAACCGCTCTCGGGCTTGATCGCCGCACCGGCCGTGCGAAGTGAACCACACGCGCTCATCGACGCCGCCGTTCGCCATCATTGTTACGAGCTCCACATCGGATTCACCCACCTCGGATGGAACATCTGGACCGACAATCGGGCCGAACTCGAACTGACGGCCCGTCGCCTCAGTGAGGTCTTCGAACGCGGCCCGTTGCCGTTATGAGAGGATCCAGACCCTCGCCGTGACTCATTGATTCTGCCGGGAAGCCAGTTCCATGTCGATTTCGCACGTGGGCGAAGAGCGGCCTAACCACGTCCAATGCAACGAGTACGCGGTGCGAAGTCGCAGACCTTTGGTGCGGCGTGGTTGGTCAAGGCGGTCGCCGAGCAGTCGTGGGACTCGTTCACGGCGCGTGCGCGGGGGTCACTCACGATTGGCGGCGGAACCTTATTGTCGAATGGACGTGGCCCTTCCCTACAGGGGCATGTTGGAGAGAACCACCTCAGCTGAGGCCGAGAGCAGCGTGCCGAGAAATCCGGACTGCGGGGCTATCCTGCACCACGAATTGCGTGAAAACATTGGTTCCGCGTTGTTTTGTCCAGGATTTGATGTCGTCGTGGGAATGGACGACCCGATGGTTCCCCGAATTGACGGTGGCGTCGATTGGAATCGAGACCGCGACGGACGGCACCGAATTCCCCGCGGGGACGCACGTTCGGAACAGTGTTGAAGTGCGAATTAACCAGTGACGTTGAGAGTGAAGTTCTTTGAGGTCGATTGGTAGGGGTCATTTGCGGTGAGCGTGATGACGTACGTTCCGTCCGAACCGCGCGCGGGAGTCCCGGTGAACTCGTCGGTCGTGGGGTCAAAACTGACGCCCCGAGGGAGGTGTCCGGACCACGAGACTCGTCGGTCGGATGGTCCCGACGTGGTGACGTAGAAGTGGAATCCCTCACCTGGTGATGTGCGGGCGGAATCCCCGCAGGTGAATTCGATCCTCGCGCGCACAGTGAGGGTGAATGATTTGGTCGTCGTCGCACCCAGTGAGTCCGTCACCTTCACGGTGAAGGTCTGAGTGGTGCCCGACGGGGCCACCTCGCCCGCGATGGCACCCGTCGAGAAATTGAGACTCAGACCCTTGGGTAGGGTCCCCGCCACGAGGCTCCACGAGTAGGGTTCCTTGCCCCCCGTCGCGCTCAGCGTCTGGGAGTACCCTTCGCCGTCTCGGGCCGTCGCGAGTGATGTGGTGGTGATGGCGAGGGGTGAGATCACCACCTGGGAGACGAGGGCCGACGAACCGTTGAAGTTGGGATCGCCCCCGTAGGTCGCTTCTAGTGAGTACGTGCCTGGATCGGCGAAGGAGATCAAGCAACTGGCCGAGTTGGACGTGAGGGTCACGTTAAGACATCCGGAGAGCGGCGATCCGTCTTTCGTGAAGGTCACCGAACCTCCAAGGGGGCCAGAGCCCGAGGTTGTCACAATCGTCGCGGTGTAGTTGAGTTGCGAGCCGGACAGGGCCGGTGCTGGGGACGAGAGTGTGATCGATGTCGTGCCGCGTTTCACGATCTGGAGACTCGAATCTCTGGAATCAGCAAAGTTCGGGTCGTTGGCGTAAGTCGCCGAGACGGTGAAAGTCCCGGCATTCGGGAAGTTGATGACGCAGCTCGATGCGTTTACGGTAAGGCTACTGTCCTGGCAACCCGTGACGGGCGCGCCATTGACGAAGAAATAGACGTTGCCCGTCAAGTTGTTTGGTCCTCCTTGAACTTGGACCCGAGCAATGAAAGTAGCGCTTTTGCCGACTATCAACGGTTGAGGATGTTGTGGAAAGAGATGCAACCTCGAGTCGCCCTCGACCGCAGAGGTCACAAACAGTGTGAACGACCAAGTACCCGTGTCGCCCAAGTTGTCCGACGTCGAACCCGATACGGAGTATGTGCCGACGGCCAAGTTCCCTGTGACAGTAATGGCTCCCGAATCGTTGACCGCCAGGCCATGGTCGCTCGAGGGCGTGAACACGACCGTTCCAACGCTGTCGTTGGTGGTGATGGCCGAGACGATGGACGCCTCACTGGTGGTGAGAACAGTTTGACTAGTGAGTGACGTCTGCAGGATGGGCACAGAGGTCACATTTAGTGTGAACGAGTAGCTTCCCGTGTCGCCCAAGTTGTCCGACGTCGAACCCGATACGGAGTATGTGCCGACGGCCAAGTTCCCTGTGACAGTAATGGCTCCCGAATCGTTGACCGCCAGGCCATGGTCGCTCGAGGGCGTGAACACGACCGTTCCAACGCTGTCGTTGGTGGTGATGGCCGAGATGATCGACGCCTCACTGGTCGTCAGCACCGATTGGCTCGTGACAGAGGTCTGCAGAATGGTGCTGGGTCCGCCGCTACCTACCGTCACCGAATCGGTGTTGGATCCACTATTGGAGAAGACCCCGTCGGTAGCAGTGAACTGGGCGCTGGCACTGTAGTTGCCCGCGAGGGCATTGGTGATGGCACAGGTCGCGACGCCGGCCGTCAGCGTCGTGGTCGGACAGCTCACGGCATGGCCTTGCGGGTCGGACACTCTCCAGGTCACGGTGCCCGCGGGGGTGCCTGACCCCGACGCGGCCGCGCTCACGGTGGCGGTGAAGGTGAAATTCGACCCGGCCGTCGGACTCGAGGCGTTGTCCGTGACCACTGTGGTGGAGGCCAAGGTGCTGGGTCCGCCGCTACCTACCGTCACCGAATCGGTGTTGGATCCACTATTGGAGAAGACCCCGTCGGTAGCAGTGAACTGGGCGCTGGCACTGTAGTTGCCCGCGAGGGCATTGGTGATGGCACAGGTCGCGACGCCGGCCGTCAGCGTCGTGGTCGGACAGCTCACGGCATGGCCTTGCGGGTCGGACACTCTCCAGGTCACGGTGCCCGCGGGGGTGCCTGACCCCGACGCGGCCGCGCTCACGGTGGCGGTGAAGGTGAAATTCGACCCGGCCGTCGGACTCGAGGCGTTGTCCGTGACCACTGTGGTGGAGGCCAAGGTGCTGGGTCCGCCGCTACCTACCGTCACCGAATCGGTGTTGGATCCACTATTGGAGAAGACCCCGTCGGTAGCAGTGAACTGGGCGCTGGCACTGTAGTTGCCCGCGAGGGCATTGGTGATGGCACAGGTCGCGACGCCGGCCGTCAGCGTCGTGGTCGGACAGCTCACGGCATGGCCTTGCGGGTCGGACACTCTCCAGGTCACGGTGCCCGCGGGGGTGCCTGACCCCGACGCGGCCGCGCTCACGGTGGCGGTGAAGGTGAAATTCGACCCGGCCGTCGGACTCGAGGCGTTGTCCGTGACCACTGTGGTGGAGGCCAAGGTGCTGGGTCCGCCGCTACCTACCGTCACCGGTGCGGCACTACCTGAGGAGCCGAGGAAGTTGGCGTCGCCGCCGTAGGTGCCCGTCAGGGTGTAGGTGCCCGGGGTGTTCTCGGTGATCGTGCAGCTAGTGGTACTGGAGAGGTTGATAGTGCACGTATTGGCCGGGTTGACGCCGTCGGTGACCACTACTGTCCCTGTCGGCGTCCCCGAACCAGGGGCCACTGCGCTCACGTTGGCCGTGACGACGATCGACTGACCCGTGACATAGTCCGAAAGGTCAGTAGTCGTAGCTGTCGATGTTGAGGACTGGTTCACGACCTGGGTGATGGGATCGGAGATCGCTGAAGCCAGGAAGTTGATGTCGCCCAAGTACTGCGCGGTGATCGTGTGTGATCCGACTGTCCCGTAGGTCACGGTGCACGAAGTGCTCGTGCCCGTCAGAGCGTTACCACTAACGTCGCCGCACCCAGGAATTGCGACGCCTCCGTCGAAGAACTCCACGTTGCCGGTGGGCGAACCGGCGCCCGGAGCGTCCACACTCACGTGGGCGTCGTAAGTGACGGATTGGCCGACGAGTGATGGACTGGTCGGTTTGGCGTCAATCGATGTCGAAGTCGATGCGGGGCCGACGACCTGCGAGGCCGTCGCGGTCTTATCCTTGTAGGACGCCGTCACGGTCTGGTTGCCAGTCGTGTCAGAAGTGCACGTCATCGTGAGGATGTCGCAGGTGCCGTGGGTGATTGAGAGGCTCGAGGATGCGGTGACGTCCTTCGAACCTCCAAAGTTGTCGTACGCCTTCACCGTGTACGAGGCGCTCTGGCCCACTACGACATTGGCGACCTGGGGGGAGACCGTGAGATGGTCGAGACTGAGTGCCGCCAACTTGAGCGCTCCCGATCCCGTGCCGTGCGTGGTGAAGAAGGCAGAAGCGACCTGCACCAGACTGATGCTCGCTGCGACACCGACCACGGCCGTCAGAAAGAAACTTTGAGGATCGAGATCGGGGAATCGGTCGCACGAAACTTCTCACGACTCCGCGCGAACGGGAGCGCGTTTGAATCGCATTCAAGGAGTAGACTACTGAACTCCCGCGACACGATTTCGCACCTGAATCGGCGGAGACATACGGTACGAAGAGGCAAGTCATGCGACCACCTGAGGAAACACTGGCGAAGTGGAGTTCGAGAAGTTGCCGTCGGAGTTCGTGTAATTCAGCGGTGATGTCATGGGTACCGGAGGTGGCGTAGGCAAAAGTCGTGCAGCGTGGCCCGCGCGGTCGTGATGAGTTGTACTGACGATTGCCACGTTGGAGCACGAAGGAATGGCGATGTCGCCATCCATGAAGGTCACTGATCCCGTGGGACTGCTGGGCACGGGGTCTTGGCCCGCCGTCGGGTTCGCCGTAACGGTGGCGGTGTAGGTGACCGACTGGCCAAGAAGCGACGGGTTCAATCGAAGAAGTGAAGTCGTGGAGGTCGCGTAAACCTCGGTGTAGGTCGCCGATCCTGAATAGGTGAAGTTGAAAGTCGTGCCCTGGCACGAGTCTTGGTTCGTTCCGCGTGTCGTAGAGGGAGATGGGCACTGACACGGCGTTGGTACCTTGCGCCGGCACGACCAGGGCGCCGGTGAACGTCGTGAGGTCGAACTTGAGATTGGTAATTGAACAGCCGCGGGGTGCGACTCCGTGATGGATATCCGATGGTATGGACAGTAATGGGAACCAAATGTGGATTGTGAACGGTGTACCACAGATAACGACGTATCCCGGGGTACAGAGATCGCGGAGATCATGACTGGTTGGTGAAGAACTGATAGAGCTGGTGATGGTGAAATTGGGGCTCAAGTCGACGATCGGGGGATTCGTCATCGCCGGTGGCGGCGTTTGCGATCCACTACGATGAGCACGAAGACCACGAGTGCCGTAGCGCACTGACCCGATAAATTGTCGTCTTTCGACTCGAACTCGCGACATCTTATTCCTCTCGCACTGATTTGCTCGTCGCACGCCGCAGTTACACGAAGTATCAGCACTACACATGGCACTGACGGCCGGGCCGACCGACGGAGGATCTTCGCGGCCCGGCGTCAGTTCCGACTCGTCGAGTTAGAGGCGAACTAGGCCCACTTGTAATCAGTGTCAATTGGAAGTGAAAATCAGACCAATGTATGGCCCCTTGACAGGCATCCTGATGAACAGCGGCATTCGACATGTGAGATCAGGCTCCTGTCGGCACGGATGCCAGAAGTTACCGTGTGGTCCAGGCGGAACATTCATATCCAATGCTACAGCTGGAGCTTGCTCGCCGTGAACCAACTCGCCAGACAGCCAGTAACGATCAGTGTGACGTTAGCCGGGAGTCACTACCGACACCGCTGACCGTCAGTTCGGGCACGTGCAGCGCTCACTGTCCGACACGTACACGCCGACTCGTGCCGGGATTCGTGATCGTGAAGTCCATGGGGAACGGTTGAACCCGGGTACAGACCCGTCACCGTGCCACCTACACGTTGAACTCCACGGCCGGGATGTCAGTCAGTGACTGGCCTCGTTGCCATAGGCACCGGGGTCAGCCGGGATCGCGACGGACCACAGTTCGTGATCACCTGTCGAGAAGGTCGCAGTCGGAAGACCCGTGGTGCACGTCGGGAGATTAGTTGTCGCCCGCGTAGCCGCCCAACATCCAGATACTGCCCGGGGCCGCGTCCGTTCACGACGGTGAGGTCCGTCGCCAGAACTGTGAAGCAACGCAGACGTTCACAACTTTACCCGCTGCCGTAGGCTACTGGCGGCCGCGCCGGGAGTGCTGAAGTTGAACGTGATCGCCGTAGGTGAAAGCCGTGTACGACGAATGCATCTTGTAGGACTGACCCAGCTCTGGAAGGTGACGTTGGTCAGCCGACGGATTCGAGTAGGGAGTTAATTGGCCGCCGGGCAATGAGGCGGACCACCGTGTCGCTGATGTTGAGACGTCACCCACTGTAGTTATCCGATGTGACAACGTCATGGGCACGCCGTGTCTCTGCCGCACCCCAGTTACGTACCGCCACGATCACAGTGGTGAGATGCGATGCGTCAGTGGTGGAGAGTGTGATCTTATTACCAAGCTCTCGAGAGATGGTGCACGCAAAAGCATGGTCCTGGGAGTAATGGCCACGTCGGGATCAATGCTGTCGTAGCCCGCTCCCACCTGACTGATAGTCAGTGTGGACGCGGTACCAACCTTGGCTGAACCAGCGCCGCTCCCGTGCGAAGTGAAGTAAGCAAACGCCGTTCCTCCACCCAGGATGGCGACTGTCAGCGCAAGGCTGACCACCACCGCTTTCTTATGAGTTTTAAAGAGTTTCATTGCTTTTTTTCTCCTGTTTAGTTACGGATTGACATGGATAACTACGGGAGAGACGGTGGATTCGCCATTCGCTCGCCACAGGTCAGGCGACCAAATAAGGCCCGTGGTTCAATGCACTTCCCCTTACTGCCAAGAAACTCTTTGACAAGAGCCCCCCGCTGGTGCGGGCTTGGCGCCACGGGTGATTCGTACCCGTGCGTCAATACCGCAACACTTCGCTCGCCATTGATGTCGCCCCGGGGCGACTGCGAGTCACGACTGAGAACTGAGCACAATTGGTGCGCACGTGCCGACGTGCCGCTGGTCCATTGGTTCCTGAGTGAAAGCAACGTCGCCCCTGGAGGACGAGTTTCACTTTCAGAAATATCCCGGTCTCCACCTGGGAGATCGCCGGAGTGGACGGGCGAGGCGTCAGAAAATCGATTTATCTGGGTACAAGAATTGGACTTCATCACCGCCGCCTATCCGCCCCTGCGATGGTCAGCATGTCACGCAATAACAAATCCGTCAAATGAGAAATTGTGAGGAAATTTATCTTCCGTTGATAATTGGGGTTTCGTATCCGTCCGTTGAAATCACGTTAGTAACGCGATGGCCACCCGAGAGTAACGACGACGAGAGCCGCGACTTCGATTGAACGGGGAATGACACGTTTCAAGTGGGCGGAGACGAAACCCGTGATCAGTGATGGATGATCTCTTCGAAGCGGGGAGGGCCGTTCGCTCTAGTGTCGTGACGCCTTCAGTGTCTCGGTGGACGTACCGGGGCGCTCGGGGCTCCCACTTCGCCACGCATCGAAGGACGTGCGTCGAGGTGGAGACTTCTGGTGACCACGTGAAGATTGTGGATTACGAAGCGCTAGGAGGAACTCACCAGGATGCACGCGGTGTCGGACTGCAGCGGGTCGCCGGAGGCGGCGAAAGCACGAGAGCGCGAGCCGCCGCACAACTGGCGAAACGAGCACTCTCCGCACACCCCGTGGAACTGCGCCTCGCGGATCGATTTCATCAGCGCCGTGTCGCGGTAGATGTCGATGAGCGACCCGTCGCGCAAGTTGCCGAGCGCCAGGGGCAAGAAGCCCGAGGGGTAGACGTCGCCGGTCGCGCCCACGAAGACGATGCCGTTGCCGTCGCGCGTCGCGGCACTGGGGGCGCAGACGTCGTGCGTCGGCTCACCGAGGAGTTCGCCGAGGCGCGCGTGCAAGCGTTCGTAGAGGGCGGTGGTGGCCGGACCGGCGAGGCCCTCGTGGCGTTGCTGGTTGACGCGACGTAGGAAGGGTCCCTCCACGGACCGCACCGTGAAGCCGTACTGCGAGGCGTCGACCAGGAAGTGGCAGATGTCCTCGTTCTGCTGGGGTGTCGAGGCGTTCACGTCGGTGCCGCGACCGGTCGAGATCAGGAAGAACACCTCCCAGATGTCGATGTGGTGCTCGTGGAGCAGTTGCGCGATGTCGGCCATCTGTTCGACGTTGCGCGCCATCACCGTCGTATTGATCTGCACGGTGAATCCGGCCTCCTTGAGCTGGGCCAATGTGTCCATCGTCGCGTCGAAGTGTCCGGGCACGCCGCGCACCGCGTCGTGCGTCTCGGCGTTCATCCCGTCGAGGGAGATCGAGACGGTCTTGATGCCGTGCTCGCGCAGCTCACGCATGCGCGCGGGCGTCAACAGTGGCGTGACCGAGGGGGCGAGTGCGACGGGCACCGAGACCGAGCGCGCGTAGTCGATGAGCTCGAGCAGGTCGTCGCGCTTGAGGCAGTCGCCGCCGGTGAGGATCAGGATCGGTCGCGGACTGGCCAACTGGGCCATCTCGTCGATCATGGCGCGTCCCTCGTCGGTGGTGAGCTCACAGGGACTGGGCTCGTGCTGGGCGTCGGCACGACAGTGCGCGCACGCCAGGTCACAGGCTTTGGTCATCTCCCAGAAGACGAGTAGCGGGCGATCGTTGAATCGTCGCTGCATGACTTCACGCCGGTGGTCGCCCGCGTGCAGTTCAACACGACGGGCGTCGTTCGCGATCAAGGACATGCAGACATTCTTGACGCCGCTTGCGTGCTGGACCTAGGGGCGTTGGTCACCTCTGGGGGGTCGAGATCCTCGAGACGACTGCCCCGCGTCAATCCTTCGCTCGCGGGACTTTCGGCACTACCACCGCCCTTTAAATACCCCATGGGGTATGAGAAATTGAGAGGGCGGGGAATGTGAACCGCGAGGCAGTGCGGTCCGTGGCGAACCACGGTGGAGGTCGACGACGTCGCAGATGTCGCCGCGAGGAATGAAGAAGGTACGACATGGCGAGAGTAGTGGTTCTAGGTGCTGGTATATCGGGACATACCGCGGCGTTGCATCTGAAGCGTCGCCTCAAGGGCGCGCACGAGGTGGTGGTGGTGTCACCCAACTCGAAGTGGAACTGGATCCCTTCGAACATCTGGGTCGGCGTCGGCAAGATGACCACGGACGACGTCACGTTCCCCCTGGCGCCGATCTATCGACGCAAGGGAATCGAGTTCCACCAGGCGCTCGCCACCGAACTGCATCCCTATGGTTCTGAACTCGAATCCGAGCCCTACGTCAGTGTTCGCTACACCGACCCCGCTCGCCAGGGTCAGGAGGGTCGTATCACCTACGACTACCTCATCAACGCCACGGGCCCGAAGTTGAACTTCGCGGCCACACCGGGCCTGGGTCCCGACGGCAATTCGCTCTCGGTGTGCACCGCCGCGCACGCCACCGACACCTCGCAGCGCTTCCTCGACGTCATCGCCAAGGCCCGCGCGGGGGAGCGCCAACGCCTCGTGGTCGGCGTCGGCCACGGAACGTGCACCTGTGAGGGGGCGGCCTTCGAATACTGCTTCAACGTGGAGCACGAACTTCGCCTCGCCGGCGTGCGCGATATGACCGAGGTGACCTACCTCACCAACGAGCACGAATTGGGTGACTTCGGCGTGGGGGGCATGGTCTTCAGCCAGAACGGCTTCGAGACCACCAGCAAGATCTGGACCGAGTCGCTCTTTCGCGAGCGCGACGTCCACGCCATCACCCAGGCGCACGTCGAGAGGGTGGAACCCGGCGTCATCCACTACGAGCAGCTCGACGGCTCCAAGAGCACGCTCGAGTTCGACTTCGCAATGCTGCTGCCGCCCTTTCGCGGAGCGGACATGAAGGCCTTCGACGCCGCGGGCGCCGACATCACCTCGGACGTATTCGCACCGAGCGGGTTCATGAAGGTGGACGCCTCCTACGAGGCCAAGCCCTACGAGGAGTGGAGCGCGGCGGACTGGCCGAGGACCTACGAGAGCGCGGTGCTCGCGAACGTGTTCGGCGTGGGCATTGCCTTCGCCCCGCCGCATCAGATCTCTCGTCCGCGCACCAGCGCGAACGGGACGTTGATCGCCCCGGCCCCGCCGCGCACGGGCATGCCCTCGGGCGTCATGGGCAAGACCGTCGCCATGACGATCTGCGACCGCATCCTGCACGGCGCGACCACGGCGCGTACCGCGTCGATGGCCACGATGGGCGCGGCG
Source organism: uncultured Acidimicrobiaceae bacterium (assembly GCA_963734655.1). Lineage (GTDB taxonomy): Bacteria > Actinomycetota > Acidimicrobiia > Acidimicrobiales > RAAP-2 > RAAP-2. The sequence goes on from CAVTHY010000004.1 coordinate 124,752, forward strand.
TGCGTCGCGTCCTCGGGCGTCGGCATGCGACAGGGCACGGCGGCCTCGATGACGATGTACCCGGTCGTGCCGGACTTCGCCACCTACCCCGAGACCGGCCGCAGCCGCAAGGACACCTTCGGCGAGATCGGCTTGGCGGGCCACTGGATCAAGTACATGCTGCACGTGGTCTTCATCTATAAGGCCAAGGCTCGCCCCCTCTGGTTCCTCATCCCCGAATAACTACGAACAGAAACGGACACCAACATGGACAACACCACCGACGACATCGCCAAGGCCCCGTTGCCGACGCCGAGCACGTTGCACCGCCGCCAGAACCTCGTGTTCCAGACGTGGCGCTTCATCGCGCTCAACCTGCGATTCCTCACCATGATCACTAAGGGAGATCACTGATAACTCGTTTATCGATTTAGGAAATGAAAGGACATCGGACCTTAATGAGACCCCGAAATTGTCACGACGTAAAACTTAGGTTCTTCTTATGAACACATTCATTGGCGGCATATCCACCCTGTCGTTGGCGCGATGGCAGTTCGGGATTACGACCGTCTTCCACTTCCTGTTCGTGCCCCTGACCATCGGACTCGAGTTTGCTGGTCGCGATACTGCAGTCGGCGTTCTACAAGACCAAGGACCCGGCGTACGACCGGATGACCAGGTTCTTTGGGAAGCTGTTCCTGGTGAACTTCGCCATCGGCGTGGTGACGGGCATCGTCCAGGAGTTCCAGTTCGGTATGGACTGGTCGCGCTACTCCACCTTCGTGGGCAACATCTTCGGTGCGCCCCTGGCGATCGAAGGACTACTCGCCTTCTTCATGGAGTCGACGTTCCTCGGCATCTGGATCTTCGGCCGCGGCCGCGTGAGCGACCGCATCCACCTGCTGTCGATCTGGCTCGCGAGTGTGGGGACCATCTTGTCGGCGGCGTTCATCGTCGCGGCGAACTCGTGGATGCAGCACCCCGTGGGCTACGCGATCGACCCCGTCACGCACCAGGCCGTCATGACCAACTTCTGGGCCGTGATGACCAACTCCACCTTCCTGTTGGCCTACGGACACGTGCTTGTTCAGCGCGTTCTTGACCGGCGCGGTCTTCATGCTCGCGATCTCGGCCTGGCACCTTCGTAAGGGTCACGACGTCGCGGGTTTCGCCAAGGCCGCCAAGATCGGCCATCGTGGCGGTGCTGATCACCGCGGTCGCCACGATGTTCCTCGGCGACTCCCAGGCCAAGCAGATGGAAACGCAGCAGCCCATGAAGATGGCCGCCGCCGAGGCCCTCTACAACACGACCAACGGTGCGAGCTTCTCGCTGCTCACCATTGGGGACCTCTCGGGCAACCCCGTCTTCCAGGTGCGCGTCCCGCACATCTTGAGCGTCCTGGCGACCAATACCTGGAACGGCAAGGTCGACGGCATCAACCAGCTCGAGAAGCAGGCGACGGCGCAAGTACGGCGCGGGGAGTTACGTGCCGGTCATCTGGGTGCTGTACTGGACGTTTCGCATCATGGTGGGCCTGGGCATCCTGCTCTTCGTCCTCGGGGCCGCGGGTCTGTGGCTCATGAGAAAGCAAGCGCCTGGAGAAGTCGCAAGCGTCTTCTTGCGCTTCGCGACGTGGATGTTGCTGGCCCCGTTCCTCGCCAACTCCGTGGGCTGGATCTTCACCGAGATCGGTCGTCAGCCCTGGGTGGTGTACGGACTCTTGAAGACCTCCGACGCCGTGACGCTCATCGCTCCGGGGTACGTGGCGACGTCGCTCATCGGCTTCACCGCGGTCTACTCGCTCCTGGCGATCGTGGAGATCGGCCTCATGATGCGCCTGGCCAAGGTCCCCTCCCCGGTGCTCAGCGAGAGCGAAGCCCCGGCCGTCCCCGAACTCATCTACTAGGAGAATGACGATGCTAGGACTACTTCCCACATCCCCCAGCGGACTCGAGCAACTCTGGTTCGCACTGATCACGGTGCTCTGGCTCGGCTACTTCTTCCTCGAGGGCTTCGACTTCGGGGTCGGCACCTTGTTGCCGTTCGTCTCCAAGGATGACCTGGACCGGCGCGTCGTGATCAATACCATCGGACCCGTCTGGGACGGTAACGAAGTGTGGCTCCTCACCGCGGGCGGGGCCACCTTCGCCGCGTTCCCGCTCTGGTACGCGACGGTCTTCAGTGGCTTCTACCTCGCCCTGTTCCTGGTGCTCGCCGCCCTGATCTTTCGCGGCATGGCTTTCGAGATGCGACACCGCGGCGACGCCAAGTGGGCCGCGTGGTGGGACCGCGCCATCTTCTGGGGCTCGGCGTTGCCGGCGCTGCTCTGGGGCGTGGCCTTCGCCGACTTCATCCACGGCGTGCCGATCGCGGCCAACGCCACGTGGACGGGGACCTTCTTCGACTTGGTCAAGCCCTACGCCCTCGTCGGAGGGCTGAGCACACTGGCTCTGTTCACGCTGCACGGGGCGACGTACCTGGGACTCAAGGCGGACGGCGACGTGCGCGTGCGCGCCCAGCGGATCGCGTCGCGCCTGGCGCCGCTCACCTTCGTCATCGTCTTCGCCTTCCTGGGGTGGACGTACCTGACGGCGCACGCGCGCCACGAAGTCGGACTCGTCCCGCCGCTGCTGCCCATCGTGGGCGATCGCGGTACTGGCCGCGGTGAGTTGGCTGGTGCGCGAGCGCATGGAGGGCTGGGCGTTCATCGGCACTGGTCTGGTCATCGTGGTCTTCTTCACGACCATCATGTTGAACCTCTACCCCAACGTGCTCGTCTCCTCGGTGTCGTCCAGTGACACCTTGACCATCGTCGCCAGCGCGTCGCACCGTTACACGCTCGAGGTCATGAGTTGGGTCGCACTGATCTTCACCCCCCTGGTGCTGGCGTATCAGAGCTGGTCGTACTGGATCTTCCGCAAGCGCGTGAGTCGTCCGGACGCGCCCTCTGAGACGCCGGTCGTGACGAACGCGTAGCCGTGAGCGCAGAACGTCCGTCGGCTCTGCTCCAGCGCCTGATGCGCGCGTCGCCCGTGGTGCGGCGCGCGCTCGGTGTCTCGGTGGCCCTGGGGCTCGCGACGACGATCGCGATCGTCGTGCAGGCGGCGGCCCTGTCGCACGCCTTGGGTGGCGTGTTCTATCACCACCGCGTCGACGTCAGCGTCGACGTTACGTGGTTCCTCGCGGCGACGCTGGTGCGCGCACTCTGCGTCGGCCTGAGTGAACCCGTCACCGCCCGCATCGCCGCGCCCGTCCGGCGCGACCTGCGCGCGCGACTCCTCTCTCGCGTGCTGCGACGCGGACCCGCGCAGAGCGCGGACGCGACGGTGCAACTCGCTGTCAAGGGGGTCGACGCCATCGAGTCCTACGTGGCGAACTACGTGCCCTCGCTGGTGCTGGCCACAATGGCGCCGCTCATCCTGCTCGGCTACCTCGCCTGGCGCGACCCGCTGAGTGGGCTGATCGTCCTCATCAGCGTGGGGTTGTTGCCGGTCTTCATGATCCTGCTCGGTCTCGAGGCCAAGGACAAGATGGAGCAGCGCTGGAGCGATCAGCAACGACTGGCCGGGTACTTCGGCGACGTCGTGCGCGGCATGGGTGTGCTCAAGGCGCATCGCCGTTCGCGGCGCGACGTCGAACAACTCGACCGGGTCGGCCAAGAACTGCAGCGAACGACGATGGCGACCCTGAAGGTCGCCTTCCTCTCGAGTTTCGCTCTCGAGCTCCTGTCCTCGCTGGCCACCGCCCTGGTGGCGCTGCTACTCGGGATTCGACTCATGAGCGGTTCCCTGCACCTCAGCGTGGCGCTCGCGGTCCTGCTCGTCACGCCCGAAGTGTTCTTGCCCCTTCGTCGCTCGGCGGCCCAGTATCACGGTTCGGCCGACGGCATTGCCGCCGCGAGCACCCTGTTGGATCTCGTGGACCCTGCGAACTCACCGGGCACGTTGCGACGCGACCCCCGCGCACCCGACATCGTCCTGAGGAACGTGAACGTCTCCGGCGGCGACCGGCTCGGTGTTGGAAACGTCAGCGCGGTGATACCCGCGGGCGAACTCACTGTCGTGCGCGGACCCTCGGGTTCGGGTAAGACCACACTGTTGAAGGTCCTGGTGGGTCTGCGCGACGCCGATGCCGGCACGGTCCTCGTCGACGGCGTCGACTTGGCCCAACTCGACCTCGACCAGTGGCAGTCGGGCATTGCCTACCTGCCCCAAGATCCGCGTCTCCCGGGTTCGAACGCGCGCGGCGTCCTCTCGATGGGCGAGGAGCACATCACCGACGAGGCCATGATCGACGTCCTCAACGCTCTGGCCCTCCCCGTCGACCTCGACCGAGACCTCGGTGAGGGGGCGGCGGCCCTCTCGGCGGGTCAGCGCCGGCGTCTGGCCCTCGCTCGCTGCCTGTTGCGCCAGCCCCAGTTCCTCGTGCTCGACGAGCCCACCGCCCACCTCGACGAGTGCAGTGAGGCTCTGGTGAGCGAGTTGATCCGCTCACTTGCCATGACGCGCGTGGTGGCGACCCACCGAGACTTCGCCGCCGATCACGTCCTCACCATTGCGGCGGGCGCCCGGCATGCGTGAGAACCCGGGCATCGTCGCCACCGCACTGCGTCGTGAGCGTCGAGCGGTGCGCGCCGCGCTCGGCGCCGGATTGCTGGTGACGCTGTGCACCGTCGCCCTCGCGGGAACGTCCGCGTGGTTGATCGTGCGCGCCGCGCAGCGCCCCAGTGTCTTGTCGCTCACGGTGCCCATGGGCCTGGTGCAACTCTTCGCCCTCGCTAAGGCGGCCGGACGCTACCTCGAACGCACCCAGACGCACCGCGCCGCGTTGGGCGCCATGGGTCGTGTTCGCGCGCGGGTGGGCGAGTACCTCGAACCTCTCTTGCCCGCGGGTCTCGGACCGCACAGCTCGCAGGTGGTCGACAACGTCCTGGGTGACGTGGAGCGGGTGCAGGACCTGCTGACCGCGGTGGCGGGTCCGTTGTTGACGAGTATCGGCGCCGGTCTCGCGAGTGTCGTCGTGCTGGGACTCATCGCGCCGTGGACCGGGGTGATACTCCTGGGGGCCGTCGCGGTCGACGCCGTGGCGTTGCCGTGGCTCGCGCTGCGCCTGGGGGCGACGAGCTCGCTCGAGATGGATACCGTCCACGCGGCGATGACCGAGCTCTTCGACCAGGCCGCCCAGAGTGGCGACGAGTTCATCATGGTGGGTGCGTCCCAACGATTACGCCAGCGCCTCGCGGACCTCGAGGTTCGCGCCGACCGCGCGCAGACCCTCCGCCGTGGCGCGACGGGTCTGGTGAGTGCCCTCACGATTCTCGTCAACGGGGCCGCCGCAGTGATGGTGGCGTTGGCAAGCGTCGCGGCTCTGCGCAGTGGTCACCTGGCCAGCGCCCTCCTCGCGGTCCCGGCGTTGACGACGGTGGCGGTGCTGGAACTGGTGGGCGGATTCGTGGCAAGCGTGGTGAGCGCCTCGCGCGATCGCGCGGCGATCGGTCGTCTACAGGCCTTGGGCACTCGACCCCGGCCGGTGCACGAACCCGACGTCGTCGTCGAACTCTCCGAGGACGACCGATCGGTCTCCCTGGAGGGCGTGGCGCACGCCTACGACGCGACCTCCGTGCTTGAAGAGCTGTCGTTCACCCTGCGACCGGGTGACGCCGTCGTGTTGGAGGGGCCGAGCGGGAGCGGCAAGACGACGCTGGCGCGCCTCATCGCCAAGTTCCTCGAACCAACGCAGGGGACGATGCGTCTGGGTGACGTGGACTTCACGTTCCTCACCTCGGACGCGGTGCGTACGCGCGTCGGACTCGTCGACGACGCCCCGCACGTCTTCGCGGCGACGCTGGCGCAGAATCTTCGCGTGGCCGCGCCCGACGCGAACGACGAACAACTGGTACGCGCGATGCGCGACGCCGGACTCGGCGCGTTCCTCGCCGGACTAGAACGCGGGCTCGATACCCCACTGGGCGGCGAGGACACGGGACTCTCGGGTGGTGAGCAGCGCCGCCTCGGGGTGGCGCGCGAACTCTTGAGCGGACGAGCGATCGCGATCTTCGACGAACCCACCGAGGGTCTCGATGACGAGACCGCGCAGCACCTACTGGTGAATCTGCGCGAACACTACCGTGAGGGCATCGTGGTCATCATCTCGCATCAGGACGCCCGACGTCTGAGCGGAGCACGCGTCTGGCGACTGAAGAACACGCACCTCGCGACCGACGACGAGTGCGCGGACTCGGGCGAGACGACGTCGGTCCCGTCGGGTCAGATCGCCGCGGCGCTCTCAGTGTTCTGACCAGGTCATGGGACTTTGGTCCCTCTGGTAAATCCACGATCATCTATACGATTGGAACGATGAAGTGCTGAGTTGAGAAGTTGTCCGTCGTGCTCGAGTGTGGTACCCCCAGTCAACACTCGTGAGTGACGAGAACACCCTCGAGCGAGAAGCGCGCCGAGCGCGTCGCCTCGCTCGGCGTGGGGACGGACCGGGCGACCCCTCTACTTCGTCGTTCGTGGGCCCTGGGGGCGGACGGTCTCGCCCCGGGCCAACATCTCGACGAACTGCGCGATGCGTCGCGAACGGGTGTCGGGTCTCTTAGCGTTGTCGATCCGGTAGAGGATCGAGTACCGATTCGCACTGGAGAGCACCTCGAACATCTCCCTCGCCCGCGGGTTGGCGCTGAGCGCGGCGGCTAGATCATCGGGAACCTCGATGCTCGCCTGTCCGGCGTAGGCGCTCTGCCATCGTCCGTCGTGTTGCGCGAGGCGCACCTGATCACTACCGGCCTCGTGCATTCGCCCCGAGGCGATCAATCTCTCGACGATGGTGACGTTTCGTTGTGACCACGCGCTACGAGCTCGTCGCGGCGTGAAACGTCGTCGGAACGTGGTGAGGTCGCGACGCGCCACTTGACCATCGATCCAGCCGAAGCAGATCGCCTCGTCCAGCGCCTCGTCGTACGAGAGTGTCGTGGGATCGAGCGTTCCCTTCTTCGCGAGGACGAGCCAGACACCCTGTGAAGCGCCGTGATGGGCGCTCAACCAGCTTCGCCATTCATCGGCGTCCGACACTATGAGTTCGGGGAGTTCCACGGTACCGAAGGTACCCGCCACGGGTCGTTTAGGCCGCTCAATGCGGCGAAGTCCACCCCCCGATCACGACGAGTTTGTCTTCTCAGCGCGTAATTACATGATTGCCAGATGTGCAAAAGTTGCTACTTACCGGTGCACAAGTGTGTCCAAGGTGAGGAAAACGGTGCAAAAGTAGACGGAACCTGGGCAAAACCTCTCGATTTCGTCATCAGGACTTCACGCGGGCTCTCGCTGGTGGCATTGTATTTCTCGTAGTCCACGCAGTACCTGCCGACGCAGACCAAACCGAAAGGCGAGGGAGGCGGAAGTGAGAGGGGCCTCGCAAGAGGAACGGATCACTTCAGCGGCAAGCGGAGTTCGGTCCGCTTGACGAGACGGTGAAGGGTGTGGAGTGCCTGCCGTCATTCGGTGGCCCGTCCGACACGGGGCGACGAATGGTGTGCCTCGGAAACCCCGAGGGGCGGGTGAGCTTCGGCTCACTGGTCACTCGGGGTTTTCGGCTTTTCCAACGGCAACTCGCGCGACGGTGACATGAAGTCGACCCCGGTCCATAAACACGGTAAGAAAGTGTAGAGACAGGACAGGACGTTGATATGAGGGCCGCCAGGGAGCGCCGATTCCGAGCAGTCGCCGACGAGGCGACGCCCGCCATCGGCGCGTACATCAAACGTCGTATCTATCCGTTGAGCTATTCCGACGTCGACGACCTCGTCGAAGAGGTGCTGATCATCGCCTGGCGTCGACTGGACGACATTCCCGCTGGCGCCGAGGTGCCGTGGTTGATTGGCGTCGCGCGCAACGTGTTGCGTAATGCGCACCGCAAGTTTCGCCGCGGCGAGGTCGCCACGGGATCCATGGCGCCGCCGCACCACGCCTCCTCGGCCGAGGACAACGTCATCGCCGACGAAGGGGTGCGCGCGGCCCTGGAGGCACTGAGCGACGACGACCGCGACATCGTGCTGCTGCACGCGTGGGATGGTCGCAGTGCCGCCGAGATCGGTGTGATCGTGGGCGTCAGCACCAACGCCGCGGCCGTGCGACTCTCGCGGGCCCAGGAAAGATTCCGCCAGAACTTCGCCAGTATTTCCGTCGACTGAAAGATACCGCTACTCACGACATAAAGAAGGTAGAGCGGAGGAGAACGCTATGAAATCGATTGAAGAACGATTAGCCGATAGCAATCCGGTGACCCAGCAGTACGTTCCCGCGAACTACGAGCAGATGGTGGCGCGCGCCATGCGCCACTCGCGCCCGGTCGATTCGGTATGGCGGGCGTTTCGTCTGCGCATGGCCGGCTCGGTGGCCGCCGCGAGCGCCCTGACGGTCCTCGGCGTGAGTGCGCTCAACGGAGCTGGTGCCCTGCCGGTGCTGGGCTTCTCGGCCGCGGGCTCGCACGGCCCCAGCGCGTCGTCGGTCAAGGCGGTGCCGGGCGCCATCCAAGGAACGATGATGCCCGTCATGCTCAACTACACCTTCACCGGCGCTGAGAACTTCTCGAGCACCGCGGGCTCGGCCCCGGTCTACGCGCTCAGCGCACCCGGTGACTTGGCGACCACGCTCGCCTCGGTCGCCTCGGCGCTGGGCATCACCCTGGCCACGACGGTGGACGCGGGGAACTCGAGCAGTTACTACGGCGTGTCCGGTACGGGATACTCCGGGACCATCTATAACAACGGCGGATCGGATTACTGGAATATCGACGCCACGCCCAACGGCGTCACGGGCGCCTCGGGCAGCACCGGTTCCACCGGCACGGTCGTGCCGGTGCCTACGACGGGATCGACCGGCGCTTCCGGCGCGACCGGCGCGACCGGCTGCGACTGGCGCCACTGGCGTCACGGGAACCACGAGTACGACTGGTCCGACGGGTTCGAGTGGTCCCACCGGTTCGACCGGGCCAGTCACCGCGACCGGATCATTGGCGGCTCAGTCGCTGGGATTCGTCCGGGCACTCGGCGATTACAGCGCCGGCACCGCGACGCAGAGCGTGAGCGGGGGCGTTACGACCATCACGGTGCCGCTGCTCATCAACGGGTACCCCTCGGACATGAGCGACTCGTTCAGCTTCGCGAGTGACGGGACTTTGCAGAGCGTCTCGGGAAGTACTTTCACGCTGAGCACGGTAGCGACGTATCCGATGATCTCGGAGTCGGCGGGGGTCGCACAGATCACCGCACAACAGCGGCTCTTTCGTCGCTTCGTCGATTACACCACCGTGGCGCCGACGACGGCGCCCGTACCAACCGCTCAGTCGCTTTCGAATTCGGGGGGCGTCACGATGTCTGCGGCCACGAGTTCGCCCGGCGGTTCGACCGGCTCCACCGGAGTTACTGGCGCGACGGGTACGGCGGTCACCACCAACACCGGCGCCTCTAGTTCCCCCGGTCCGACCACGACGACTACTCCGATCACCACGGGTGATCCGGTGACCACGATCACCACGGGTGCTACGGGAGCCACGGGTGCATCGGGGTCACCTGGTCCTACCACCACAGTCACCGGGGTGTCGGGTGTCACGGGTCCGTCGGGGGTCACCGGGGTGTCGGGTGTCACCGGATCCACGACCACTACGGTGCTCCCGGCGCCGAGGGTGGTCAACCTCACCGCGGTGACGCTTCACTACGCGTCCTACGAGATGACGGGCAACGTCTGGATGGAGTTGCCGGTGTACAACTACACGGGTACCGATGTCACGGGGGGCTATCAGGTGGACTTCACCGTGGTGGCGCTGCCGTCGCAGTACTTGAACTTCGCCCCCACCGTGCTCCCACTGGGCGCGCGCTAGAAGAGCGCCTGAGGTTCGGCGGGCTCGATCAATTCGGGTCCGTCATTGCGCACCGACCCCACGGCGGCATCCACGCCGTAGTGCTGCAGCGTGCCGGTCGGGGCGGGGCGCAGCAGGTGCGTGCGTCGTGTCGGACCCGATTCATCGGGGTCGAGCCAGTCAGCGACATCGGCGAGTTCCAGGACGACGGGCATGCGGTCGTGGATCTCGTCCATGTCCTCGTTGGGCGTCGTGGTGATCACCGTGCAGGTCTGCACCCACGGCAGCGTCCTCGGGGGTGGCGGGGTCGTGCCAGTGCTCGTAGAGACCCGCCAGCAGCAGGGGCTCGTGCGTCGCGGCGAGTGAAGAAGTTCGGTTGCTTCGCACGACCGGGTCGGTGGTCCCATTCGTAGAAGCCGTCGACGGGGATGACGCAGGGGCGCTTCTTGAAGGCGGCGCGGAACGACGGTTTCTCGGCAACCGTCTCGCCTCGGGCGTTGAAGAGTCGGTTCGAGACCGAGGGGTCCTTGGCCCAGCTCGGCAGGAGTCCCCAGCGATAGCGGTCGAGCACGCGTGCGCCCTCGTGTTCGGCGACGGCGAAGAGTCGGCGCTGGGGTCCCACGTTCCAACTGGGGTGCGCCTCCTCGTCGAGGCCGGCCGCCAGCGTGGCGTCGAGGAGGCGCGCGAAGCGAATCGGGGGGCTGTAGAGGGCGATGCGACCACACATGAGGACTCCTTCCAACAGTGACTTTAGGAGCATTGGCGTGTGTGACGGGGAGTGGCTACTGTAGCGAACATATGTTCGCTTTTTCACCTCCTCGCCCGCGCCTCTCGGATGATCTCGTGGCGACGCTGCGTCCCGTCACCCTGGCAAAATCCCGCATTGTCCCCGTCTGCGAGCCCTGGACGTCCTTGATGTCCGGGGGGGGGCTACGACGGGGTTCGACCGTCGTGGTGCACGCCCAGCCGGGACTCGGTGGGCTGAGCGTGGCGTCTGAGCCTGCTCAGCGAGGCCAGCGCCAAGGGTCACTGGGCGGCCGTGGTGGGGGTGGACGACCCCGGGGTGGTGGCGATGTCGGACTTGGGGTGGACCTGCGCCGCGTCCTCTTCGTGCCGCGTCCGCGTGGCGCGTGGGCCGAGGCGGCGGCCGATCTGCTCGACGGGGTGGACCTCTTGATCGTGCGTCCGCCCTCGCGCGCGTCGCACGGAGCGGCGCGCAAATTGATGGACCGGGTACGCGAACGCGGGACCGTCTTGATCGTCCTCACCGAGCCCAGTGGCGCCCTGGCCGCTGCCGGTGGATCTCTCCTTTCATCTCACCAGTTCGCGTTGGATCATGTCGTCACGACTCGACGCGCGCTACGTGACGTTGCGCGTCGGGGGTCGCGGTGAGGCCGCGCGTCGCGGCGAGCACGTGGTGATGGTGCCCGACGCTCGAGGGTCGGGCGGTGGCGAGATAAGTGGAACGCCTTCTCGCGCTCTGGGTGGAGCCGTTAGCTGAGGAGCGGCCCGACGGGTCGACCCTGCGCGATTACCTGCGCCTGCTCGACGCACTCGGCGTGCTCTGCCCCTTCGTCGAAGCGGTACGCCTCGGACTGTGCACCCTGCCCCTGCGCGGACCGAGCCGGTTCTTCGGCGGCGACGAGGCCGTCTTCGCCGCCGTGCGTCAGAGCGTGCGCGACGTGCTCGGTCTCGAGGTCGCGCTCGGGGTGGCCGAAGGACTCTTCTGCGCCGAGCTCGCGGCGCGCCAGGAGGTCGTGGTCCCGCGCGGGCCAGACGACGGCGTTTCGTCGGAGCCCAACCCCTGGCGGCGCTCGGTCACAAGGAACTCGCCACCACTGGTCGACGTCTGGGCCTCTACACCGTGGGCGACTTCGCCGACCTGGACGCCGCGCGCGTCGCCGAGCGTTTCAGCGCCGCGGTGCGGGTGCTGCATCGCGTGGCGCGCGGGGAACTGGCCGAACTGCCCGGCCAGCGCGACACGCGCCTGGCGGCGCGGCTGCGCAGCGCACGTGGCGAGGAACGCGTGGGCGACGAGCAGGTGAGCTTCTTCGGTCAGCGCAGCGCCGGCGACGACCGCGCCCAGGCGGCGGCGCACCGGGTGCGTCACCGCTTGGGTCCCGAGGGGTGTCTGGTGGCGCGCTTGCGCGGGGGACGGGTCCCCGAGGACCGGGCGACGCTGACCCCCTGGGGCTCGCCCTCGCGCGAACTAGCGCGACGACGCGCCCTGGCCGGGCCGTCTGGCGGGCCCCTCACCGATCACGTCGCTGCACCAACCCGTCGCGGTGGAGCTGCGCGACGAGCAGCGACGAGCCGGTGCGCATGGGCGCGCGCGGATCCCTCAGCGCCGCACCCGCGTCGCTGGTGCTGGTGCGCGGCTCGCGCCGGGGCGTCGTGTGGTTCGCCGGCCCCTGGCCGCTGGTGGAGCGTTGGTGGGCGTCGTCGCGTCGTCGCGCGCACCTGCAGGTGCTGCTCGACAGTGGCGAGGCGATGCTGCTCTCGGCCGAGGCCGGCCGCTGGTGGCTGGTGGGGATCTACGACTGATGGCGCTCTACGCCGAACTGCACGCCCACTCGGGTTTCAGTTTCCTCGACGGGGCGAGCGACCCCGAGGAACTCGTCGCCGAGGCGGTGCGTCTCGGGCTCGGGTGCACTCGCCCTCACGGATCATCACGGTCTCTACGGCGTGGTGCGTTTCGCCGAGGCGGCGCGCGCGCTGGGGCTGCCCACGGTGTTCGGCACCGAGCTGACGATCGACGCGCGCGACGACCGCGTGGGCGTGCCCGATCCCCAGGGGGACCACCTCGTGGTGCTGGCGCGCTCACCCGAGGGGTACCGAGCGACTCTCGACGATGCTCGGTGAGGCGCACTTCGAGCGCGGCGAGAAGGGGACGCCGCAGTTCAGTCTCGATCACGTCGCGCGTCGTGCGCGCGAGTGGCTGGTCCTGACCGGGTGTCGCAAGGGGCCGCTGACGCGCGCGCTGCATCGAGGAGGGACCGCGCGCGGCGCGAGCGTGAACTCGAGCGGCTGATCGAGCGTTTCGGTCGCGAGAACGTCGCGGTCGAGATCTGGGACCACGGACACTTCGAGGACGTCGCGCGCAACGACGTCCTGGCCGAGTTGGCGGTGCGCCACGACGTGGCATCTGGTGGCGACGGGCAACGTGCACTACGCCCGACCCGAGGACTTCGCGCGCGCCAACGTCGTGGCGGCGATTCGCGCACGTCGCGAGCCTCGAGGAGATGCAGGGCTGGCTCTCGGCGTCGCCGCTGGCGCACCTGCGCGGCGACGCCGAGCAGCGTCGGCGTTTCGCGCGCTGGCCCGGGGTGGTGGACCGCGCCGGCGAGCTCGGCGCGGAACTGTCCTTCGACCTGCGTCTGGTGGCGCCGAACCTGCCGGCGTTCGCTCACCCCGGAGGGGATGGACGAGCAGGCCTACCTCACGGTACTGGTGCACGAGGGGGCGACGCGGAAGTACGGTCCGCGCGAGAACGAGCGCGTAGCCGGCGCGTGGCGCCAGATCGACCACGAGCTCGGCGTCATCGGCGGGCTGGGTTTCGCGGGGTACTTCCTCACGGTCTGGGACATCACCGAGTTCTGTCGACGCTCGAACATCTACTGCCAGGGCCGCGGTTCGGCCGCCAACTCGGCGGTGTGCTTCTCGCTCGGCATCACCAACGCCGACGCGGTCAAGCTGCACCTCTTCTTCGAGCGCTTCCTCTCGCCCGCGCGCGACGGTCCGCCCGACATCGACGTCGACATCGAGTCGGGTCGACGCGAGGAGGTGATCCAGTACGTGTACCAGCGCTACGGGCGCCACCACGCCGCCCAGGTGGCGGCCGTCATCACGTACCGGCCACGCTCGGCGTTGCGCGACGTGGCGCGGGCCTTCGGCTACTCCGAGGAGGCCGCCAACCAGTTGCGCGACCAGGTGGACCGCTCGAGCATGACCGCGATGTCCGACGACGTGCCCGAGATTGTTGCTCGACGATGGCGACGCAGATGCTGAACCGTCCCCGCCACCTCGGCATCCACTCGGCGGGCATGGTGCTGTGCGACCGGCCGGTGCTCGAGGTGTGTCCGGTCGAGTGGGGGCGCATGCCCGGGCGCACCGTGCTGCAGTGGGACAAGGACGACTGCGCGGCGATCGGCCTGGTGAAGTTCGACCTGCTGGGCCTGGGCATGCTCGACGCGCTGCACCGCGCCGTCGACCAGGTGGCGGCGTATCACGGGGTCACGCTCGACCTGGGCGAGCTCGAGCAGGAGGACGCCGTCTACGACCTGCTCTGCGAGGCCGACACCGTGGGGGTCTTCCAGGTCGAGTCGCGCGCGCAGATGGCGACGCTGCCGCGCGTGCAGCCGCGCTGCTTCTACGACCTGGTGATCGAGGTCGCGCTGATCCGCCCCGGCCCCATCCAGGGCAACGCCGTCAATCCCTACATCCGCCGACGTCGCGGCGACGAGCCCGTCACGTACCTGCACCCGCGCCTGGAGCCGATCCTCTCGCGCACGCTCGGCGTGCCGCTCTTCCAGGAGCAGTTGATGGAGATGGCCGTCGCCGTGGCGGGCTTCTCCCCGGCCGAGGCCGACGAGCTGCGCCAGGCCATGGCCGCCAAGCGCTCGGAGTTGCGCATGCTCAAGCTCAAGAGCCGCTTCTACGCCGGCATGGCGGCCAACGGCATCACCGGCGCGGCCGCCGACCAACTCTTCGACGCGCTGGCGGCCTTCGCCAACTTCGGCTTCCCCGAGTCGCACTCGGTCTCCTTCGCCCACCTCGTCTACTGCTCGGCGTGGATCAAGGTGCACTACCCGGCGGCGTTCCTGGTGGCGCTGCTCAACGCGCAACCCCTGGGGTTCTGGTCGCCCCAGAGCCTGGTCGCCGACGCGCAACGACACGGGGTCGCGGTGCGTGCGCCCCGACGTGAACATCTCGGGCGCCGACGCCACGTTGGAGGGTGACGAGGATCGTCCCGACGTGCGTCTGGGGTTGGCGAGCGTGCGCGGGATCGGTCGCGAGCTGGCGGAGCGTATCGCCGAGGGGGCGCCGTGGCGCGACGCCGAGGACCTGGTGCGTCGCGCCGGGTGCCAGCAACAACACCTCGAGGCGTTGGCCGCGGCGGGCGCGATGGACTGCTTCGGGCAGAGTCGCCGGGCCCTGACCTGGACGGCCGGGGCGGCGGCCCAGAGCACCACGGACCGCCTCGAGGGGGTCGTGACCGGACTGCGCGCGCCGCGACTGCCGCTCACCAGCGAGATGGAGCGCGTCGCCGACGATCTGTGGTCGATGGGTCTCACCCCCGAGGCGACGGCGATCGCCCTGGTGCGCGCCTGGCTCGACGAGCACGGCGTGACGATGGCCGCGCGACTGATGGGGGCCGAGAGTTCGCGCGTCACGGTCGCCGGCGTCGTGACGCACCGCCAGCACCCCGAGACGGCGAACGGGGCGGTGTTTCTCAACCTCGAGGACGAGAGCGGGCACGTCAACGTGATCTTCTCCAAGGGCGCGTGGGCGCGCTGGGGACCGGTGGCGCGCACGTTCGCCGGCCCTGATGATCCGCGGGGCGCTACAGCGCGGACAGGGCACGCTGGCGTTGCAGGCGGAGTTCGTCGAACCGCTGTCGCTGGGCGCCACGGCGCCGTCGCGCGACTGGCGCTGATGAGGCGCAGGATCACTGCCCCGAGCGCACGAAAGGTGAATAATGAGTACCGTGAGGGTGGCGGCGATCCAGATGATGTCGGGCAGTGACGTGAGGGCCAACGAGTCGGCGATCTTTCGACTGGTCGAGCGCGCGAGCGACTAGGGTGCCACGTACATCCAATTGCCCGAGTACAGCACCTACTGGGGACCGCGCTCGGGCTACGACGCGGCGGCCAAGACCCTCGAGGACGGCTTCATCCGCCAACTCGGGCTCGAGGCGAAGGGTCGCGGCATCACCGTGCACCTGGGCAGCATGCTCGAGCCCGCGCCCGACGGGCCGATTCTTCAACACCAGCGTGGTCATCGGACCGCAGCGGTGAGGTCATCGCGGTCTATCGCAAGGTCCACCTCTTCGACGCGCAGCCTCCCGGTGGAGTGACCTACCTCGAGTCGGAGTACATCACTCCCGGCGAGGCGATGAAGGTGGTGGACATGGGCGAGATGCGCCTGGGGCTGAGCATCTGCTTCGACGTGCGCTTCGCCGAACTCTACCGGGCCCTCGCCCTGGCCGGGGCCAACGTGCTGGCGGTACCCGCGGCGTTCTCCGCCCTCACCGGACCCGCGCACTGGGAGGTGCTGTTGCGGGCGCGGGCCATTGAGAACCACGCCTTCGTCGTCGCCGCGGCCCAGACCGGAACGACCCTCGAGGGTCTCGCCACGCACGGTCACTCCATGATCGTCGATCCGTGGGGCGTGGTGCTCGCCGAGGCACCGGGCTCCGACGAGGAGGTCCTTCTCGTCGATCTCGACGTGGACGACGTGTTCGAGCGCCGCGCTCAGATCGAGGTCTTCGCCTGCGACGTCCCGAGGTTTACGCTGGCCCCGTCGTCACGACCACGAGCTGAGCGGCCCTCGTGAAGGTGCTCGTCCTCGGCGGCACGGTCTTCTTGTCACAAGGGATCGCCCGCGAGTACCTCGCGCGCGGCCATGACGTGACCTGCCTGGCACGCCGCGCCGACGAGCGCGCCCCCGCGGGTGCGCACGCCGTCTCGGCCGACCGGCGCGAGGGGGGGTCGAGCTACGAGCACGTGGCGGGTCCCTGGGACTGCGTGGTCGACGTGGCGACTGATCCCGTCTGGGTACGCGAAGCCCTGAGCGCGCTGGCGCACGGAACTCGTCACTGGACGTACGTGTCGAGTTGTTCGGTCTATGCCGATCAGGACACCGCCGGCCTTGACGAGACCCGGAGAATCGTCGAGGCGCTCGACGAGACAGAGGTGTCGAGCCAGGAGAACTACGCCGCGTCCAAGGCGGCCAGTGAGTCGTGGTGCGCTGAAGTGTGCGAGGAGCGGCTGTTAGTGGTGCGCCCGGGGCTGATCGTCGGCGCCGGCGACCCCAGCGACCGTGGCGGCTACTGGCCCGCGCGCTTCGTGCGTGATGACGAACCGGTGCTGGTACCCGAAGCGCGCGACGTGGCCGCGCAGGTCATTGACGTGCGCGACCTCGCCGAATGGATGGTCGCGGCGGGTGAGGAGGGCCTGAGGGCAACGTTGAACGCGGTGGGCGATGCCCGGCCGCTGTCGACGGTCCTCGATGAACTGCGACTGATCATGGGCCACGAAAACGACGTGGTGGTGGTGCCGGACCAGTGGCTCCTGGACCACGGTGTCGAACCATGGATGGGGAGGAGTCCCTGCCGCTGTGGATACCCACGGGGCAGGGATTCGATGGCTTCACTCGTCGATCCAATGACGCCGCGCGGCGACAGGGGCTGGTGCTGCGTTCGCTCGCCGAGACGGCGGGCGACATACGTGCCTACGAGGAGTCCCTCGGCGTCCGCCGCAGCCGACGCGCCGGGCTCTCCGAACAGCGTGAACGCGAACTCCTAGCGGAGTTCGCTCACTAGTACTGAGTTCGACCCTTTCTCGACTACTGGGCGCTCAGCAGACGCGCGAGACTCGAAAGGTTCCTCTTCCAGATCATGCGTAGCAGGGGTCGCGCCACGAGGGCCCCGAGAGTGCCCCCAAACCACCACGGAAAGTGAAGGTCCTCACGCCAGGTCATGCGGGTGTGGGCACCTTCGTCGGTCAAGAGGAATTCACCGTGACCGGTGAAGAGCCCGTGGTGAGTGACGCCCATGGCGACCTCGTCGTCCCAGCGCGTGACGCTCATCACGTCCTTCGTCCTAAAGGGCCCGACCTTGGTCAGGCAGTCGAAGGTCGTGCCCACCCCTTCGCGTTGGGGCGTACGAAAGTCGATGCGCAGCGCGTCGGACATCCAGCGCACGTGGCGATCGACGTGACGTAGTTCCTCCCACACGACGTGACGCGGGCGAGCGATGAGGACGTCGACACTGATACCGGTCACCATCTACTCCTTCTCGTCGAGCAAGCGCTTTCGTGCTCGTGAATCCACACTAGGAATCGTCGCGCGCGTCGCGCGGATCAAAAAAGAGGTGCGGGCAAGTGTCTCTGCGCGCGCTCGCGCACCGAGACGAGAACGCTCAGGACCACTTAACGACGGCCGACGCCCACGTCATGCCCGCGCCGAATCCCGTCAACAGGGCGTAGTCGCCGGTCTTGATGCGGCCTTCGTTGCGCGCGACGTCAAAGGCCAGTGGGATCGAGGCGCTCGAGGTGTTGCCGTAACGGTCGAGGGCGATGACCGCACGGTCCATCCCGATGCCCAAGCGATCGGCGACCGCCTGGATGATGCGGATGTTCGCCTGATGGGGGATGACGAGCGCCAGGTCGTCGGCGGTGATGCCGGCGCGTTCGAGGGCCTGCTGGGAGGACTCGACCACCACGCGCACCGCGCGGCGAAAGACCTCACGCCCGTCCATGGTGAAGGTGCCCTCGTGCTCACAGGTCAACAGGTCGGCGCCCGAGCCGTCGGCGCCGAGGGAGAAGGAGAGGATGTCGTTGATGTCGGGGTCGTATTCGAGGACCGCGGCGCCCCCGCCGTCGGCGAGGAGCACGGCGACGTTGCGATCGGTCCAGTCGACCCACTTCGAGAGGTGCTCGGCGCCGATCACCAAGATGCGCTTGTTGCCGGTCTCGAGGAGGCCCTGGGCGGTGCGCACGGCGTACATGAAGCCGCTGCAGGCGGCGTTGACGTCCATCGCCGGGCAGTTCAAGCCCAGGTCGTTGGCGATCAGGACCGCGGTGGCGGGGGCCATGCGGTCGGGCGACGTCGTCGCCAGCAGGCAGAAGTCGATGTCTTCGGGTTCGACGCCGGCGTCGGCCATGGCGTTGCGTCCGGCGATGACGCCGAGCGATCGCGCGGTGCCCCCGATGTAACGCTGGCGGATGCCGGTGCGTTCAGCGATCCACTCGTCGGAGGTGTCGAGCGTCAAGGAGAGCTCGTCGTTGGTCACGATGCGGTCAGGCAACCCAATTCCCCAGCCCTTGAAGCGAACTCCCATGTTGTCAGCCCCTCACTGGCTCGGTACTGGCGACCAGTCTACGCCCTCGCCCTAGTGGGGGGCAGTTGCGGCGATGACGTACAGGGAGCAGCGCGCGACCGAGATCTAACGCCCGCGTTCGTCGGTCATTTCAATGGCCCACACCTGCACCGTGCGACCCTTGCGCAGTGGGGTGGCCGTCGCGGTAAGGACGCCGGCGCGGATGGGTCGCAGGTGAGAAATATTCAACTCGGTGCCCACGACCGCCTGTCCGGCGTCGACGCTGATGACTGCCGCCGACCGACGCGGCGCCCTCGGCGAGCAGTGCCGAGACGCCACCGTGCATGATGCCGAAGGGCTGGTGCACGTGCGCGGTCACGTCGAGTTCCAAGACGACCCTGCTCGGGCGTGGCCTCGATCGTGCGGATGCCCAAGTAGTCGTGGACGTTGGTGGCGTCGAGGGGTGTCCAGGGACGATCGTCGGTCATGAGGGCAGTCTAGAAGTGCTGACTAGCCTCTTGGCATGACCCGCCACGTGGATTTGCGCTCCGACACCGTCACCCAACCGACCCCCGAGATGCGCGAGGCGATGGCCCACGCCATCGTCGGTGACGACGGCTTCGGTGACGACCCGACGGTGCACGCCCTCGAGGAGCGCTTCGCTGAGGTGGTGGGCAAGGAAGCCGCGGTGTTCGTCCCCTCGGGAGTGATGGCGAACCAAATCGCGGTGAGGGTCCTGACACGCCCCGGTGACGTCATCGTGGCGGGCAAGGGTCAGCACGTGGTGAGTTTCGAGATGGGCGCGTCGGCGCGCAACGCCTCGGTGCAGTTCGCTCTGGTGGATGACACGTCGGGCGAACTGAACATCGAGGACGTCATGGACATCATCGACGCGGAGAAGGATCATCAGGTCGCCGTCTCCATGGTGACCCTCGAGAACACCCACATGGTCTCGGGCGGGTCGCCCGTGGGACCTCACGCGCCTCAATGCGCTGGCGCGCGCGCTGGGGGACAAGCCATTGCACATGGACGGGGCGCGACTCTTCAACGCCGTCGGTCGCCACCGGTGAGTCGCCGCGCGACATCGCCGCGTGCGCCACCACGGTGATGGCGTGCTTGTCCAAGGGTCTGTGCGCCCCCGTGGGCTCGTTGCTCGCGGGGCCCGCCGCGCTGATGCGCAGTGCGCGCGTCGAGCGCAAACGACTCGGGGGCGCGATGCGCCAGGTGGGCATCCTCGCCGCGGCCGGACTGGTAGCGCTCGACACCATGGTCGAGCGTCTAGCCGAGGACCACGCGCGAGCGCGCCGAGTGGGTGAACTCTTCGCTGCCGCGTTTCCCGAGGCGCAGTACGACCCCGCCACGTGTCGGACCAATATCGTCGCCTTCGATCATCCCCAGGCCCGCCAGATCGTGCACGAACTCGCAGAGCGTGGCGTGTGGGGCGACACCATCGCGCCACGACGCGTCCGCTTCGTCACGCACGCCGGTGTCGACGACGACGACGTCGACTTCGTGGCGGACGTCTTGACCCACTTCACGCCGGCGCACTGATTCACCGTGACGGCCGCGACCGGGGTCGTTCGCTAGA
This sequence comes from uncultured Acidimicrobiaceae bacterium, assembly GCA_963734655.1. Classification (GTDB taxonomy): domain Bacteria; phylum Actinomycetota; class Acidimicrobiia; order Acidimicrobiales; family RAAP-2; genus RAAP-2. The sequence continues at coordinate 145,218 of CAVTHY010000004.1, forward strand.
AGTTCACCGTGCTCGGGTGGTCGTCGTGGCGGGTTGGGGGTAGCCTGAAGGGGCTACAGAGTGCGCCATGACTGATATTCTCCACCTCTCCACGTTCCTGCGCCGTCCGATCTTCGATCAGGACGGTGACCGGATTGGCCGCGTCCAGGACCTGGTCGCGCGCTTAGGCGACGACGCGCATCCGCCCATCGTGGGAGCGGTGATCCGTATTGAGGGTCGCAACCTCTTCGTACCCATCCGAAAGATCGGCGGCCTGAGTGAGGGGCGCATGACCTTCCAGGGCAAGCGCGTCGACCTGCGCCGCTTCGAGCGTCGTCCGGGCGAGTTGCTCCTGGCCGAGGACCTGCTCGCGCGAAACCTGATCAACTTGGTGCGCGGGCGACTGATCATCGCCAACGAGATCGAGATCGCCCAGATCGATGGTCGGTGGGAGGTCGTGGGGGTGGACCCCGGACGTCGTCCGTTCCTTCGTCGGGTCCTGGGCCAGCGCATGGGCCAGCGCCTCAAGGCCGAGGCCATCGTCGACTTCGCCTCCATCGAGCCCTTCGTCTCGCACGTGCCCTCGGCGCGACTGCGCATCCCCTATCGCAAACTGGCCAAGCTGCACCCGGCGCAGATCGCCGACATGGTGGAACAGGCCAGTCACGAGGAGGGTGAGGAGATCATCGAGGCGGTGGGGCTCGACCGCGAGCTGGAGGCCGACGTCTTCGAGGAACTCGACACCGAGCACCAGCTGGAGTTCCTGCACTCGCGCAGCGACGTCGAGGCCGCGCGTCTGCTGACGCGCATGGAGCCCGACAACGCGGCCGACCTCATCAACGAGATCGATCAGGAGCGCCGCCTGCCGATTCTCGAGGGCCTCCCCGCTCAGCAGCAGGTCAAGGTGCGCCAACTGCTCTCCTACAACTCCGACACCGCCGGCGGTCTGATGAACACCGATTTCGTCTCGGTCCCCGACACCGCGACGGTCGTCGAGGCGATCGCGGCGATCCGCACCTCCAACGTGCCCGCCGAATCACTGCACGCGGTGTTCGTGACCGACGCCCAGGGTAAGACCGTCGGGGCGGCCTCGCTCGGATCGCTGGTGAAGGCCCGCGACAACGAGCTCGCCCTGAGTGTCGCGCGCACGCAGATGAGCCACGTGCACCCGCACTGGGACCTGCACCGCGTGGCGCGCAAGATGAGTGACTTCAATCTGACGGTGGTGCCCGTGCTCGATGAGGAGCACAACGTCATGATCGGCGTCATCACCGTGGACGACCTGCTCGAGGAGTTGTTGCCGCAGGGTTGGCGCAAGGAGTTCGGAATGACGGCGGTGGAGGAATGATGTCCCCGCAGTCGCGTCGCACCGTTCTAAGGGGGCTTGTCTGAAACCCCCCAGTACCAGCCTGAAAGCTGTCCACGACACGACTCAACCTCCGATCAGAGACGGGGCGCGCCCCTAGCGCCTTTCGTCCCGCGTGGTTGTTTCGCGAACGACCACGAGAGAACGAAAGGAGGTGGAGCGTGAGCGAGAAGTCAACCGAGAACCAGATCACCGGGGCCTTTGGCACCATTGGATCGCACGACCACGGCGCGCGCCGTGGCGCGCGCGCTCGACTCCTCACGCTGCTCGCCATCATTGGCCCCGGTCTGATCGTCATGGTGGGCGACAACGACGCGGGCGGCGTCTCCACCTACGCCCAAGCGGGGCAGAACTACGGCTACACGCTGCTGTGGACGCTACCGGTGCTCATCCCGGTGCTCATCATCATCCAAGAGATGGTGGCGCGCCTGGGGGCCGTCACCGGTGTCGGTCACGGCCGACTGATCCGCGAGCGCTTCGGCCGCTACTGGGGCAATCTGTCGATCTACTCGATCCTCGTCCTCAACTTCTTGATCATCGTCACCGAGTTCATCGGCATTTCACTGTCGATGGAGTACTTCGGTGTCTCGCCCTACCTGTCGGTGCCCGTCGCCGTCACCCTGCTCTTCGCGGTCACGGCGACGGGCTCGTTTCGCCGCTGGGAGCGCTTCATGATGCTCTTCGTCGCCGTCAACATCTTCGTCGTCCCGCTGTTCGTGGCGGTCAAGCCGCGGGTGCATCAGGTGATTCTTCACGCCGTGACCCCAGGCATCCGCGGCGGCGCGAGTTCCACCGCGGTGCTGCTCATCATCTCGATCATCGGCACCACCGTCGCGCCCTGGCAGTTGTTCTTCCAGGAATCCAACATCGTGGACAAGAAGATCACGCCGCGCTGGCTCAATTACGAACGGGCCGACACGATCATTGGATCGGTGATCGTCGTCATCGGCGCGGCGGCGCTGATGGCCTCGGCCGCCGCGGGCCTGTCGAGTCACGGTGGCACCAACGCCTTCACCTCGGCCCTGGACGTCGCGCACGGTCTGAACCGCTACGTCGGCCACGGCGCCGGAGGGTTCTTCGCCATCCTGCTGCTCAACGCCTCGGTGATCGGCGCGGCGGCGGTCACGCTCGCGAGTTCCTACGCCATCGGGGACTTGTCGAGCAGCCACCAAGGACTCAACGCGCGCTTCTCCGAGGCCCGGGGCTTCTACGGCGGATTCGCCGCGTTGCTGGCCGTGGCGGGCACCGTGGCGGTCATTCCTCACGCGCCCCTCGGTCTCATCACGCTGGCGGTGCAGGCGATCTGCGGCTTGATGCTGCCCTCGACCACCATCATCGTGCTGTTGCTGTGCAATGACCGCGCGGTGATGGGACCGTGGGTCAATCCCAAGTGGCTCAACGCCATCGCCATCGCCATCATCTCGGCGCTGGTCGTGCTTTCGATCGGTCTGATGGTGTCGACACTGTTCACGTCGGTCAACGTCATCGCGCTGCTCGAGTGGCTGGCCGGTTTCGACGTCGTGGGCCTACTCATCGGCCTGCCCATCGGGTTGCGCAAGATGGCCCCGCCACCCACGTTCGACATCGATCGTCGCGACTGGCGCACCCCTCGTCTGTCGCTGCTCACGCCGTTGCCGAGTTCGCGCGCGCGCCGCTACCTGATGCGCGGGCAGAGCGCCTACCTCTTCACCGCCGGGACCTTGTTGGTGGTTCGCATCATTCAGATCTCCACCTCGTAATCTCGAGTGATGCCCACTTCGACCCTCCTGTGCGTTCACGCCCACCCCGATGACGAGTCGCTCTTCACCGCGGGCGTGACCTCGCACTACGCCGAGCGCGGGGTGCGTAACGTCCTCATCACCTGCACCATGGGTCAACTCGGCATCGACGACCGGGGTCGCGCGGGAGCCGACCCGGATCACGACGCGGCCGCGACGCGCGCGACGCGCGCGGCTGAACTGCTACGCGCGGGACAGCTGGTCGGCTTCGAGCGCCAACTCACCCTGGGCTTCAAGGACTCGGGCATGATGGGCTGGCTGGCCAACCAGGACGCCGACGCCTTCATGAACGTCGACATCGAGGCCACGGCGCGGATCATCGCCGACGTCATCGACCAGGAGAACGCGTCGGTCGTGGTGACCTACGACGAGAACGGCTTCTACGGTCATCCCGACCACGTGATGGCCCACATCGTCACGCGTCGCGCCGTCGAGCTCAGCACCAGCGCGCAGCGACTGTTCTATCCCGTCGTACCGCGCAGCGTGTTGAGCTCCTTCGTGGACCTGGCCCGGGCGCGCGGCGTCTTCTTGCCCGCGTGGGTCGAGAACGCCGTCGCGGACTTCCCCGACGAGCTGGTGGCCTGCGCGATGGACGTCTCGCGTTTCAGCACCCGCAAGCAACACGCCATCGCCACGCACGCCTCCCAGATCGACAACGCCGACCTGGTGACGATGGACGCCGAATTGTTCGCGCTGCTCTTCGGCACCGAGTACTACCAGCTCGGGTGGCGTCGTGACGAGTCGTCACTAGCCTGGGTCGATGATTTGTTCGGAGGACTGTGATGGGTGATTTGACATTCTTGGCGGTGCACGCGCACCCCGACGACGAGGCCACGTCGACGGGTGGTCTCTACCGTCTGCTCGCCGACCAGGGGGTGCGCACAGTGCTGGTGACGTGCACCAACGGCGAGTGCGGTGACGACCCCGAGGGCGCCAAGCCCGACGCCGACCACCACGACGCCGACCTGGTGGCCGCGGTGAGGGCCAAGGAGCTCGACCAAGCGGTCGACGTCCTCGGGATCGATCGATTGATCCGACTGGGGTACCGCGACTCGGGCATGATGGGTTGGCCCCAGAACGACGACCCCGAAAGTTTCTGGGCGACGCCGGTCGCCGACGCGGCGGCGCGACTGGCGGAGATCTTGAACGAGGAGCGTCCCCAGGTCGTCGTGACCTACAACGAGATCGGCTTCTACGGACACCCCGACCACATCCAGGCCAATCGCATCACTCGCGCCGCGCTGGGGTTGATCGATTACGAACCCACCCTGTACTACAACGCCATTCCCGACTCGGTCATGGAGATCATGCGCGCGCGCTGGGAGGAGGAGGGCCGTCGCCAAGCGGAAGCGGACGCCGCCAAGGGCATCGTTCGCGAACCCGAGGGTCCGCCCACCCTGGATGGTGAGCCCGTCAACATGGGCACCCCGGACGACCACATCGGTGCCACGATCGACGTGTCGGGGGTGACGGACGCGAAGTACGACGCGTTGGCGGCGCACGCCTCACAGATCGGCGACTCCTTCTGGATGAAGATGTCGAGGGACGAGTTCCGTCTCGCCATGGGAACCGAGTGGTTCGCGCGCGTGACGAATCCACGCGACCTCGAGGGCAACGTCACCGATATCTTCGCGGGGTACCGCTAGTACTTCGCCGCGAGAGAGACCCCGGTCGCGAAGCGGGCCGACGAGAAAGACCGGAGTCCGAGAGGACTCCGGTCTTTCTCGTGGGGGCGGGCGAGCGGACTACTCGTGCTCGGGGTGCTCGTGGCGGTCGTGCTCCTCGATGTCGCGCTCGATCGTCTGGACGGGGTGGTGTAGCAACTCCGCGAGGTGCTCCTCCTCCGCAGCCCCTTCGAGATTGAGTTCACGCTCGATGGCGGCGAGTTCCGCGGCCGAACCCTGGACCTTGGGACCGGTGAACCACTTGCGCGCACTCACCAACCAGTAGATCGTCGCGAAACCGATGACGACGAGGACCGCTATGGGCGCGTAGTTGAACGTGTTCACCGTGATCGGACTGAGTTGGGGCATCAGCAGCATGATGCAGATGAACACCGTCCAGACGGTGGCGACCACGCCGTTGAGGACGCCGTACTTGCCGAGGTTCCAGGGTCCCGCCTGGAAGCTCTTACCGGCTCGCACCCGCAGGAACACCGGGATGATGTAGGCGATGTAGAGGCCGATGACCGCGATGGACGTCACCGCGGCGTAGGCGGCGGAGTTGAACCAGTACGGGAGTACGAGGATGAAGGCGCCCACGGCACCGAACCAGACGGCGTTCGTCGGGGTGCGGGTGCGCGCGTTGATCTTGTGCCAACTGCGGTGGCCGGGGACGGCACCGTCGCGTGAGAAGGCGTAGATCATGCGCGAGTTCGCCGTGATGCTCGACATGCCGCAGAAGAACTGGGCGACGATGGCGATGAGGAGCAGGAACAATCCGCCGCCCTTGCCCAGCGCGTCGATGAAGATCTGTCCCGGGGCGACGAGCGCTCCCGCCTCGGAGGTGTACTTGCCCGGCTGGATGGCGAAGCTCACGCCCACCAACAAGATCCACCCCGCGACGATCGAGACCACGATCGACATCACGATTCCCTTGGGTCCCGCCACGTCGGCCTTGTGGGTCTCCTCGGTCATGTGGGCGGAGGCGTCGTAGCCCGTCAGGGTGTACTGGGCGTTCAACAATCCGATCAAGAACACGTAGAACGGATACTTGTTGAAGCCCGTGTTGTTGACGAAGTGGGTGAAGACGTAGGACGCGCTCTGGTGGTGCGAGGGCACGAAGACCAGCAGAGCGACGATGATGGCGACGCCCGCCAAGTGCCACCAGACGCTGACGTTGGCCAGTGCCGCTACGAGATTGACGCCGAAGGTATTGAGCAGCCCGTGCACCGCCAGCAGGATCGCCGTGATGAGCACCACCTCGTGCTGAGTGGTGTGAGAACCGACATTTGCCGAGAGGACGTTCGCGTACTGTAAGAAGCCGTAGATGAACAAGGCACAGCCGAAGTCGATGCCCGCCGTGACGGCCACCTGGCCGAGCAGATTGAACCAGCCCGTGAACCACGACCACAGCGCGGAGTTCTTCTTGGCGAGTTTGGCCGACCAGTAGTACAGACCTCCCGCGGTCGGGTAACTCGAACACACCTCAGCCATACCCATTCCCACCAGAATGACGAAGGCGCCGACTAGGAGCCAACCCCAGATCATGGTCATCGGACCACCGGTGTTCATGCCGAACGAGAACAGCGTGAGGCATCCCGAGAGGATGGAGATGATGGTGAAGGAAACGGCGAAGTTGGAGAAGCCCGACATTCCGCGCTTCAACTCCTGGGCGTAACCGAGCGCGTGAAGTTTGGCCTCGTCGCTCGTCATCGTCCCACCCGGGGGTGGTGTTGTACTCATGTGTCTCTTCTCCTTTTCGGCCGTGGCCTATTTCGCACTTGGTTAACTGTCGCGACCCTATTGAGACGTCATTCCTCCGTCGGCGACGACCACACTGCCGGTCATCAGGCTGGACTCGTCCGACGCGAGGAAGAGGACGACATTGGCGATCTCGCTGGGCTGGCCGGGACGACCAATGGGCTGAAAGGAGTCAATGGTGTCGTAGACCTTCTGCAGTCCGCCCATCATCTCCGCGTGGGCGTAGTTGATCGGGGTGTCGACCCATCCCGGACACACCACGTTGCAGCGGATGCCCCGTTTGGCGTAGTCGAGGGCCACGCCCTTGGTCAGCATCACCGACGCGCCCTTGGAAGCGGAGTACACGGCCAGGAAGGGCTCGGAGACGATGCCGTTGACACTCGAGATGTTGATGATGGACCCACCGCGATCGAGCATGTGCGGGATCGCCGCGCGACACCCGTAGATCTGCCCCTTGACGTTAACGGCGAGGGTGCGCTCGATGACCTCGTCGCTGACCTCGTGCAACACCCCGGGAAGATTGACGCCGGCGTTGTTGACGAGAACGTCGAGCTGACCGAAGTTCTGCACCGCGTCGGCGACCATCGCGTCGACGGCGCGCGGATCCGCGACGTCGACTTGTCGCGCGAGTGCTGATCCGCCCGTCGACGTGATCTCCTCAGCGGTCTCCGTGGCGGAGGCGGCGTTGATGTCGGCGCACAGAACGTGACCGCCCTCGGCCGCCAGACGCAGCGCGGTGGCGCGACCGATACCCGAGCCGGCGCCGGTGACGACACAGACCTTCCCTGCGATGCGCCCCGTCATGGCTACTCCGCCCCTCCTCGATGTCGCCGCCCGCACTTCGTGTTCATCTCGGTATATCAGAGAATCGGTCACATTTCTGAGTCGTCACGATTAAAATGTGTCGCTCTTCGGCCCGGACGGTACTAACGGTTGTTCACTAGTATCGGCGGAGGCCCCGAAGCGATAGGGGTTGCTCAAAGGAGAGCCCATGACTGCACTGATCCCCGGGCGCGTGTCGCGCGAGGAATTGTTTGCCCAGATCAGCCGAGGTGAGATCGACACCGTCGTCCTGGCCGTGACCGACATGCAGGGTCGCCTCCAAGGCAAGCGAGTGGACGCTCAATTCTTCGCTGAAGGTCTGAGCGGCGGTGTCACTGAAGGGTGTAGTTACCTCTTCGCCTCCGACGTCGAAATGCACACCGTGGACGGCTACGCACTCACCTCGTGGGAGCACGGCTACGGGGACCTGGCCTTCAAGTCGGACTTCTCGACGATTCGAGCGGTGCCCTGGTTCGACAAGACCGTCATGATCTTCTGCGACGTCGAGACGGTCGAGGGCGTGCCCGTGGCACCGTCACCTCGTCAGGTGCTCCAGCGCCAGGTCGAGCGTCTCTCCGAACGCGGCTGGCACGGACTGGCGGGTACCGAACTCGAATTCATCGTCTTCAACACGACCTACGAGGACGCGTGGAACTCGGGCTATCGCGACATGACGCCGGCGAACCTGTACAACGTCGACTATTCGTTACAAGGCACGTCACGCGTCGAACCACTGCTCGGGCGCATCCGGCGCTCGATGCGTGGGGCGGGCATGGTCGTAGAGTCGGTCAAGGGCGAATGCAACCTCGGTCAGCACGAGATCGCGTTCAAGTACTCGACCCTGATCGACAAGTGCGACGAGCACGGCCTCTTCAAACTCGGGGCCAAGGAGATCGCGGCCCAGGAGGGGCAGAGCCTCACGTTCATGGCCAAGTACAACGAGCGAGAGGGCAATTCGTGCCACATCCACCTGTCGCTGCGCGACGCCGAGAATCGCCCGATCTTCGCGGGCGACCGCGAGCACGGCATGTCACTGGTCTTCGAGCAGTTCTTGGCGGGTCAGTTGAAGTACGCGCGAGAGTTGTCGCTGCTACTCGCGCCCAACATCAATTCTTACAAGCGCTTCGTCGAAGGCTCCTTCGCGCCGACGGCGCTGCTGTGGGGCATCGACAACCGCACGTGCGCCTTTCGCGTGGTCGGACACGGCCCGGCGATTCGCTTCGAGTGCCGTATCCCGGGAGGTGACGTGAACCAGTACTTGGCCATTTCTGCGCTGGTGGCCGCCGGGTTGCGCGGGGTGCAGGAGGAGCTGGCACTGAGCCCGGCCTTCAAGGGTAACGCCTACGTCGCCGACGCGGCGCGCGTGCCCACGACGCTGCGCGAAGCGATGGAACTCTTCGACAACTCGGTCGTGGCGCGCGACGCCTTCGGTGACGAGGTGGTCGATCACTACGTGCAGGCCGCGCGCGTGGAAGTGGATGCGTTCAACGCGGCCATCACCGACTGGGAACGTTACCGAGGATTTGAACGCCTATGAGCTACGACGTCATCAACCCCGCCACTGAAGAAGTGGTTCGCACCATCGAACTCGTCGACGTCGACGAGACCGACCGCGCCATCGAGGCCAGCCAGAAGGCGGGCGAGTCCTGGCGGCGCGTGACGCCGGCCGATCGGGCGCGACTACTGCGCCGCTTCGCCGCCGTGGTCGACGAACACAACGAGGAGCTCGCCCAACTCGAAGTCGCCAACTCGGGACACACCATCGGCAACGCGCGCTGGGAGGCGGGTAACGTGCGCGACTGCTTGAACTATTACTCGGGTGCTCCCGAGCGCCACTCGGGTAAGCAGATACCGGTCGCGGGGGGAGTGGACATCACCTTCTACGAGCCCCTCGGCGTGGTCGGCATCATCGTGCCCTGGAACTTCCCGATGCCGATCGCGGGCTGGGGACTGGCCCCGGCGTTGGCGGCGGGCAACACGGTGGTCCTCAAGCCCGCCACGCTGACGCCGCTCACCGCGATGCGCTTGGCGGAGTTGGCCCTGGAGTCGGGCATCCCCGAGAACGTCTTTCAAGTCCTGCCCGGGGCGGGTTCGAGCGTGGGCTATCGCTTCGTCACCCACCCTGGAGTGCGCAAGGTCTGCTTCACGGGGTCCAACGAAGCCGGGCGCAAGATCATGGCGGGTTGCGCGGACCAGGTCAAGCGCGTCACGCTGGAACTCGGTGGCAAGAGCGCCAACATCGTCTTCGCCGACGCCGACGTGGCCAAGGCCGCCGCGATGGCGCCCTACGCGGTGTTCGACAACGCCGGTCAGGACTGCTGCGCGCGCTCGCGCATCCTGGTGCAGGACAGCGCCTACGAACTCTTCATGGAACACTTCGAGGCGGCCGTCAAGGGGGTCAAAGTTATGGACCCCACTGACGACGCCAGCGAAATGGGCCCGCTCATCACCGCCGCCCAGCGCGAGAGCGTGATGGGCTACGTCAACGACGCCGAGGTCGCCTTTCGCGGGTCGGCCCCCGAGGGCAAGGGCTACTGGATGGCGCCGACGGTCCTCGAGGCCACCGACACCACCGGTCGGGCCTTCACTGAGGAGATCTTCGGCCCCGTCGTCTCGGTCGCGCGCTTCGCCGACGAGGCCCAGGCCGTCGCGCTCGCCAACGACAGCCAGTTCGGATTGTCGGGCTCTATCTGGACTCGCGATTCGGGTCGCGCGCTGCGCGTGGCGCGCGGCGTGGAGACCGGGGCGCTCTCGGTGAACTCGAACTCCTCGGTGCGCTACAACACCCCCTTCGGTGGATTCAAGATGTCGGGCATCGGGCGTGAACTCGGTCCCGACGCCCTGCTCGGGTTCAGCGAAGAAAAGAACGTATTCATTTCAACGGAGGAATAATGGGTCGTCTCGACACCAAAGTCGCAATCATCACCGGAGCCGCGAGCGGGATCGGACGCGCCACGGCGGTGCGTTTCGCCGCCGAGGGCGCCAAGGTCGTCGTGGCCGACCTGGCCGACGAGCCGGGTATGGCCCTCGCCGAGGAACTCGGTGGACTCTACGTGCACGTCGACGTGGCCGACGAGGAGAGCGTGAAGGCGATGTTCGCCGCCACCGTCGAGGCCTTCGGGGGGCTCGACATCCTGTTCAACAACGCGGGGATCTCGCCCAGCGACGACGACTCGATCCTCACCACGGGGGTCGACGCCTGGCAGCGCGTGCAGGACGTGAACCTCAAGTCGGTCTACCTGTGCTGCAAGTACGGCATCCCCTACATGCAACAGCGCGGTGGCGGCTCGATCATCAACGTGGCGTCCTTCGTGGCCATCATGGGGTCGGCCACCTCGCAGATCTCCTACACCGCCTCCAAGGGCGGCGTGCTCTCGATGAGCCGCGAACTCGGCGTGCAGTTCGCGCGCGAGAACATCCGCGTGAACGCACTGTGCCCGGGACCGGTCAACACGCCGCTGCTCCAGGAACTCTTCGCCAAGGACCCCGAGCGCGCGGCGCGTCGCTTGGTGCACGTGCCGATGGGGCGCTTCGCTCGGCCCGAGGAGATGGCGAGCGCGGTCTTGTTCCTCGCGAGTGACGACTCCTCGTTCATGACGGCGAGCACGTTCCTCGTCGACGGCGGCCTGCACGCGGCCTACGTCACGCCGCTCTAGCGGTTCGATCGCGACCGACCTTTTTCGCACGGTGCCGTCGGGGCTGCGCACAATCGCGCGAGCGTCGCGAGTGAGTGACGATACCTGGGGGGCCGTGACGTCGGGGGGCCGTCAGCGAAGTGCGAGGAACACGCCGAGCGCCGCCGCGACGACTAGGACGGCGGCGAGCCGTCGAAGGAGGGACCGTCGCGACAGGGGCGGGTTGCGCTGGGGATTCTCCAGATTGTGTTCGGTGGTTACGTTGAAGAACACGGTGCGATGTCTATCACATCATTCCCATACTCCTGGGGGTGGTGTGTCGTACTGCGCGACCAGTGCACGTCGCCGGTCGCCGGTCGTCACCGGGCGTCGAGGGAGAGTGCCTCCAGCGACACCGTTTGCACTTCATCAATGAAGTACTCGCTCAGGTATTTCTCGCCCTTCGTCGCACATGATCGTGACCACCAGGTCGTCGGGGTTCTCCACGAGCAGGCGCCGTGCCGCCACCATGTTGGCCCCCGAGCTCGGACCGACCAACATGCCGTGATCGCTCGAGAGACGCCGCATCTCGGCGACCGCGTCGTCGCTGTGCACGTCGACGACGCGGGTGACGATCTCGCGATGGCGCTGGTAGATGCCGGGCACGAAACCGTCGGCGATGCCTTCGATCTTGTGCAGTCCGGTATCGCCGCAGAGGATCGTGCACGACTCACTGGGTTCGAGCCCCACGATCTTGACGTCGGGATTGACCTCGCGAAAGGCTTGGCCCACCCCGATGAGCGTGCCGCCCGTGCCGACGCCCATGACGAAGGCGTCGGGGAGTTCGCCATTGGGCAGTTGGCCCAGTATCTCGGGACCGAGCCACGTGCGGTTCTCCTCGACGTTCCATTCCGATTCGAATTGACGCGGACTGAAGTGCCCGGGCCGTTGGCCGAGTTCGCGCGCGATCTCGAGCGCTTGATTGACGTGGAAGTTACCCACGGTGACCAGTTGCGCGCCGAAGGCGCTCGAGATGGCGGAGCGCTCGGGACTCAGCCCCTCGGGCATCACGACGATCATCTTGTAACCCTTGACCGCCGCCACCATGCTCATCGCGTTGCCGGTGTTGCCGCTCGAGGCCTCGACGATGGTGTCGCCGGGTTGCAGGAGACCCTCGTGTTCGGCGCGCTCGATGATGTAGCGCGCCATGCGCGCCTTGATCGAGCCCGACGGGTTGAGGTACTCGAGCTTCACCCAGACGCCGTCGATCTCGACGAGCGGCGTATTGCCAATGGCGTCGAGAATGGTGCGTCGTGCCGCGTGTGACTTCATGACATCCCCCAGGTCCGGCTCCGTTGCGCGAGTCCCTTTCCAGAGACTACTCAGGCGCCTCGCCCGGCGGCGATGTCCGTTAGTAGCGGTAGCTGTCGGGCTTGAAGGGTCCCTCGACCGCGACGCCGATGTAGTCGGCCTGCTGCTTGGAGAGTGTGGTCAGCTTCACCCCGAGGGCGTCAAGGTGCAGTCGCGCGACCTTCTCGTCGAGGTGCTTGGGCAGGACGTAGACCTTCTTCTCGTAGTTCGCCACGTTGGCGAAGAGTTCCATCTGGGCCATCGTCTGGTTGGTGAAGGAGTTGCTCATCACGAAGCTCGGGTGGCCCGTGGCGTTGCCCAGGTTGAGCAGGCGGCCCTCGGAGAGCAGGATGATGGCGCGACCGTTGGGCAGGATCCACTTGTCGACCTGGGGCTTGATGTTCTCGCGCTTCACGCCGGGCAGGTTAGCCAGCCCGGCGATGTCGATCTCGTTGTCGAAATGACCGATGTTGCCCAGGATCGCCTGGTGCTTCATCATCAAGATGTGCTCGATGGTCACGATGTCACGGTTGCCCGTCGCGGTGATGATGATGTCGGCGTAGGGGAGCGCCTCTTCGAGCGTGGTCACCTGGAATCCGTCCATCGCGGCCTGCAGAGCGCAGATCGGGTCGATCTCGGTGATGATGACGCGCGCACCCTGGCCGCGCAGGGACTCCGCCGAGCCCTTGCCCACGTCGCCGTAACCGCACACCACCGCGACCTTGCCGCCGATCAGCGTGTCGGTGGCGCGGTTGATGCCGTCGATGAGCGAGTGGCGACAGCCGTACTTGTTGTCGAACTTGGACTTGGTCACGGCGTCGTTGACGTTGATGGCGGGGAACAGCAGGGTTCCGTCGCGCTCCATCTCGTAGAGGCGGTGCACCCCGGTGGTGGTCTCCTCGGAGACACCGATGATGCCCGCGGCCATCGGAGCGAAGATCTTCTCGCCGCTGGCGATGATGCGGTTGAGGAGTTGAAGGATGATCGAGTACTCCTCGGATTCCGCCGACTCCGGCGAGGGCACGAAACCGGCGCGCTCGAACTCGACGCCCTTGTGCACCAACAACGTGGCGTCGCCACCGTCGTCGAGGATCATCGTCGGACCGTCGAAGCCCGGCCAGCGCAACAATTGTTCGGTGCACCACCAGTATTCCTCGAGCGTCTCACCCTTCCAGGCGAACACCGGCACGCCCTGGGGGTTCTCGCGTGTGCCCTCGGGTCCCACCACGACTGCGGCCGCGGCGTGGTCCTGGGTGGAGAAGATGTTGCAACTGACCCATCGCACGTCGGCGCCCAGGGCTACCAGCGTCTCGATGAGTACGGCGGTCTGGATGGTCATGTGCAAGGAACCCGCGATGCGCGCTCCGGCCAAGGGCTTGGCGTCGCCGAATTCGGCCCGCATGGCCATGAGGCCGGGCATCTCGTGTTCGGCGAGGGTGATCTCGGCGCGTCCGAAGGGCGCGAGCGAGAGGTCGGCGACTTTGAAGTCGAAGGATGACGAGGTCATGGTGCTCCTAGAAGATGGTTGATGTCCGCCAGGCGCCGACCTCTGTCGCATACGCCTAATCCCTCCAGATTAGGCGTTTACCCGGAACTCGACGACATCGCCGTCACGCATGACGTAGTCCTTGCCCTCGATGCGAGCCTTGCCCGCGGCGCGCACGGCCGCCATGGTGCCCGCCGCCATCAGGTCATCGAAAGCGACGACTTCGGCCTTGATGAAGTTCTTCTGGAAGTCGGTATGGATTTCGCCGGCCGCCTCGGGTGCGGTCGCGCCCTGGCGGATCGTCCAGGCTCGCGTCTCCTTGGGTCCGGCGGTGAGGTAGGTCTGTAGGCCCAGGGCGGCGAAGCCGACGCGAGAGAGTTGGGAGAGACCCGACTCTTGTTGACCGAAGGACTGCAGGATCTCGAGGGCCTCCTCGGGTTCGAGGCCCGAGAGTTCGGCCTCGACCTTGGCGCACAGGACCACGCAGGCTGCCGGCGCGACCGAGTCGCGCAGCACTTGTTGGCGTTCGGGGTCGGCCAGGGTGGCTTCGTCCACGTTGAAGACGTAGATGAAGGGCTTGTCGGTGAGCAGATGCAGATCGGCAATGGCGTCGTGATCGAGGCCCGTGGTCTTGGAGATGACGAGCCCCTGGTTCAAGGCGTCGTGGGCCTTCTTGACCTCGGCGAGTTTCAACGCCGACGTCGGGTGAACGTTTGGCTTCGCGCTCCAGGCGGCTCATGGCCTTGTCGACCGTCTGCAGGTCCGCCAGGATCAATTCGGTCTCTATGGTCGCGACGTCGCTCGAGGGGTCGATTCTGCCGTCGACGTGAATGACGTCGTCGTCCTCGAAGACTCTGCACCACTTCGCAGATGGCGTTGGATTCACGGATGGCGGCGAGGAACTGGTTGCCCAAGCCCTCACCCTCCGACGCCCCGCGCACGATGCCCGCGATATCGACGAAGGTCACCGACGCGGGCAAGATCCGCTCGGAGGCGAAGACCCGGGCCAACTGGGCCAGTCGTTCGTCGGGGACCGACGACCACGCCGACGTTGGGTTCGATGGTGGCGAAGGGGTAGTTCGCCGCGAGGACGTTGTTGTTGGTGAGGGCATTGAACAACGTGGACTTGCCCACGTTGGGAAGTCCGACGATACCTATTGAGAGAGCCATACGGCCTCCGAGGCTACTGCACCCCTCTGGGCGGCAACCTCGGAGGCCGGTGGGGCCTAGGGGGGACTAGGCGATCTCGGTGAGGATTCCATCCTCGATTTCGAGGCGGCGGTCGGCTTGTTTGGCCACTCGCTCGTCGTGCGTGACGACGAGCACGGTCGTCTGGTGGGTGTTGGCGGCCTCGCGCAGAAACTGGACGATCTTCTGGCCCGTGGCCTTGTCGAGCGAACCCGTCGGTTCGTCGGCCAGGATCAGTTGAGGTTGCACCGCGAAGGCGCGGGCGATCGCCACGCGTTGCTGCTCGCCACCGGAGAGCTTGTTGGGGCGGCGCTGGGCCTTGTCACCCCCGAGCCCGACCATGGCGAGCATCTCGTCGGCCCGGGCGTCACGGGTCTCCTTGGGCCACTCGGCGAACTCCAACGCGAGCTTCACGTTCTCCTTGGCCGTCAGGTTCGGGATGAGATTGAAGGCCTGGAAGATGAAACCGACCTGGCGCGAACGGTACTTGGTGCGGCCCGCGGAATCGAGGTGGGCCAACTGCGTTCCGTTCATGTCGATACTGCCGGTGTCGGGAGCGTCGAGAAGGCCGAGCAGTGAGAGCAGGGTGGACTTCCCCGAACCACTGGCCCCGATGATCGCGACCATCTCACCGTCCTCGGCGTGAAAACTCACGTCGCGCACGGCGTGGACGTCGCCGCCGTCGGTCTTGAAGGTCTTGTTGAGCTTGTCAACACTGAGCATTATTCACTCCTCAATACTTCGGCGGGACGGATACGGGTGATGGTGGCCGAGGCCACGGTGGAGCCCAGGGCGGCGATGACGACGGCCGCCAGGAGCGCGAAGACGAGGGTCGACCAGCCGACCGACGTGTGCAGATTGCCCAGAGTGTTACTGAGCCCACTAAATCCGCGGAAACCCAAGCCTCCGCCGGTGCCGGTGGGCGGGACGAAGCCCGAGCCACCACCACCAAAGCCGCTGCCGCGTCGAACGAAGCCGCCAGGGGAGGAGCCGCCTGATGCGCTGACGAGGGCTGAGGTGATGGGACTCGAGATGATGACGCCGACCGAGGAATCCGACCACCGCGCCCATGAGCGTGAAGGTGGTGGATTCGGCGACGAACTGTGAGACCACTGAGCGGTTGGTGGCGCCCAGTGCCTTCAAGACGCCGACCTCACGACGGCGTTCGCGAACGATCATGAGCATGGACAGCAGCAAGATGATGGCCGCACCCGACGACCGCGCCGATCAAGGTGTAGGTCGAGATGGTCTTGACTGAGTTGAGCGGCGAGAGTTGAGCTTGGACCGTGGCCTGGGTCGAGGTGACGTCCGCCGCCGTTCCCAGGTCCTTGGTGATGGCCGTCACGGCCCCGGCCACGTTGCCGATGTTGTTGACGTAGACCGTCGCGCCCGTGATCTGGTTCGTCGCGGCGCTGAGTTTTTGGACCGTGGCCAGTGGCATCAGTACCGTGGCGTTGGCGAAGGTGGAGCCCGCGTCGTAGATTCCGACCACGGTGATCGTGGTGCCCCAGGCGGTGAAGGTCGAACCGACTTTCAGAGTTGTTCTTGGTCGCCATGTCGGTACCGATGAGGGCTTGGTCAGCGGTCGACGTCGCGCTGAATGTGGTGCCGGCCGTCAGCTTCTCGGTGCCGCCGCCAGTTGGCGCCGCCCACCAATGCGTTGCCCGGTGCGTTGGTGCCGATGACGCGCACGGGCACGACGAAACTGCCCGCACTGCCGGACGCGCCCGCGCCCGCGGCGCCACCACCGAAGCGACTGCCCAGTGACCCGGCGCTGATCGGCGAGACGAGGTTGGTCTGGGTGCTGGAGAGCCGGGCCGCCAATTGGGCCTGGACCGAGGTCACGTTGGGGATCTTCAAGAGACCAGTGATCTGGGCGTTGGTCAGGGGGTTGCCACCACTGCCGAAGCCGCCCCCACCGAAGCCCGCCGGCGAGACGGTGATGGTGTTGCCCGTGGACGCTCGAACGGCATTGATCTTGGCGCCGACCGCGTCGCGCGCGATCAACATCGAGATGGCCAGGGCGATCGCCACCGCCAAAATGACCACAACACCGACCGAACGCATGACGTTCCTGAAGGCGTTTCGCACACCTCGACGCAGAGCGTTCATTGGATTGTTCCTTTCCGTAATCTGATCGTCATCTTTCTGGAGCATTGAAAGACCGAGTCAAACCGGCACTAAGTGAAGACTAAGAATCACCTGTGAGTTGTCGGTGAGTTCCCAGTGAAGGCGCTCGCGAACGCGTCGGGGCCCAGGGCTACATTGATGGGATGACTTCGCCGGTCCTCCTCGACCTCTCGGCCGTCGCGAAGACTTTTGGCGACAAGGTGGTCTTGGCCCCGACCGACCTGCGTATCACGCAGGGGTCCTTCGTGGCCATCGTGGGCCCGTCGGGGTGCGGCAAGTCGACCCTCTTCAACATCATCGCGGGGCTACTCCAACCCGACGCGGGCGAGGTGCTGCTGTCGGGGCGCGACGTGGTCGGCGCGACCGGCCACGTGGGCTACATGCTCCAAAAGGACCTGCTGGTGCCCTGGCGCAGCGTGCAGGACAACATCACCATGGCCGCGCGCCTCACGCGCAAGGTCACCGACGCGGACCGCGCCGAGGCTCGTCAGGTCGCCCAGAAGTACGGACTGGGTGAGTTCTTGGAGCATTATCCCAAAGCGCTGTCGGGCGGGATGCGCCAGCGCGTGGCCTTCATGCGCACCCTGGTCACCCACCAGCAGCTCTTGTTGCTCGACGAACCCTTCGGCGCCCTCGACGCGCAGACGCGACTCGACATGCAGCGTTGGTTGCTCGACGTGTGGCGCGAGTCGGGGCGGACCGTGTTGTTCATCACGCACGACGTCGACGAGTCAATCTTCTTGTCGGACCGGATCCTGGTGATGTCGCCGCGCCCCGGTCGCATCGTCGCGGATCTGGAGAACCCGCTGGCGCGGCCGCGCGACCTCGACGTCTTGACGGACCCGACTTTCGTCGCGCTCAAGAGCCGGATCATGCACCTGTTGCACGGGGGGAAGAGTTGAAACGCCCGGCGTTGACCAAGGTGGTGCTGCCGGTGGCGTCCTTCGCCATCCTGCTCCTGTTGTGGCAAGCCGTCGTGGTCATCTTCAACGTCCAGGGCTATATTGCGCCGCGACCCCTCGACGCCATACGGGCGGTGACCGACAATTGGTCGCTCCTGTCGCCGCTGGTGATTCAGATCGTCAAGGAGACGGTGTTCGGATTTCTCCTCGGAGCCCTGATCGGGATCTTCTTCGGGGTGGTGATGTCCAAGGTGCCCGTCGTCCAGAAGTTGCTCTACCCTTCGCTCGTACTCTCCCAGGCCGTGCCGGTCATCGTCATTGCCTTTCCCCTCGCGGCGATCCTCGGCTTCGGCTCGGTGAAGCCCATCATCGCCATCGTCGTGTGGATCGTGTTCTTCCCGGTGACGGTGAGCGTCATCGACGGACTGGGCCACGTCGATCACGACTTGTTGAACCTCGCCAAGGTCTACGGCGCCTCGCGGTGGCGCACTTTCATCCAGATCGAGGTGCCCGCGACGGTCTCGCCGCTCTTCAGCGGCCTCAAGATCGGCGCGACCTACGCCATCACCGGAGCGTTCATCGGAGAACTGGCGTCCCCGGAGCAGGTCGGTTCCACGGGGTCGTCGCTGGCCCTCTACGTCCAGCACGCCGAATCGAATCTCAATTCGCCCGCCGTCTACGGCATCACCTTGTTGATGGCGATCATCGGCGTGGCGTGGTTCTTGACCGTGGTCGGTCTCGAGGTCCTGTCCACGCCCTGGTTGCGACGCACCACGATTCGCCACTGGCGCCGTCGCGACATTGCGACCTCCCAGGCCGACCACTAACCTCGTTATTACAGTGATGTCCAAAGGGGAGTACTTATGAAGTTGCGTCTAGCCGGGGCCCTGGCCCTGTCCGCCACACTCGTGACCCTGGGAGTGACCCTCTCGAGCGGCGCGTCGGGGGCGGCGCCGCTCACGTCCGTGAAGTTCGCCTACGACTTCCCGGGACCCGACTTCGAATTGATCCCCCTCGTCGTGGCCCAGAAGGAGGGCTTCTTCAGCGCGGCCGGGCTCAGTGTGAAGGTCGTCTTCCCCTCCAACACGTCCTCGACGGCGCTCATGCTGGCGACGGGATCGGCGCAGGTGGGCTTCGTGACCACCACGGACATGGGCGTGGCGGTGGACAAGAAGGTGCCGATCGTCTCGATCGGCAATTACTCGATGAGCAACAACTGGGCGATCTTCGCCAAGCCCGGGGTGAAGCTCACCGCGGCGAACCTCAAGAGTGAGCTCAAGGGCAAGAGCATCTTCTCCTACGGCGACACCTGGACCGAGGCGATGCTGCCCTTCGTCTTGAAGCGCGCGGGGCTCACCACCTCCCAAGTGGACATCAAGGTCGAACCCACCGCCATCGACACCACGTGGCTGTTGGCCGGCAAGGTGGACTTCTCCACCTCGACCACGAACTACGAGATTCCCGGCTTCCAGGGCGCCAAGGTCAAGGGCCAGTTGAGCGAACTCCTCGGCACGGCCGTGGGGGCACCGAACATCCCGATCTGGGACTACGCCACCACCAAGAGCTACGCCGCGTCGAACGGAGCGAACCTGAAGGCCTTCATGTCGGCCATCGCCAAGGCCACCGCGTGGGCGGTGGCGAACCCGGTGAAGGCGGCGACGCTGTTCGACAAGACCTACCCGGCGCAGTGGTTACACCAACGCGTACAACCTCTCGGGGTGGCAGTTGACGATCCCCTTCTTGAAGAACGCCGCGGGCAAGTACTTCGTCGAGACCGACGCGCAGTGGTCCACGCTGTCGAACGCGCTCAAGTCAATCGGCCTGATCTCGAAGGTGCCGGCGCCGTCGACGTACTTCACGAATAAGTTCCTCCCGGCGTCATGAGCGAATCGGCCCGTCCGCGGGCCGCGGTGGTGGGCAGCATGAACACCGACCTGGTGGTGCGCTGTGACGCGCTGCCGCGCCCGGGCGAGACGGTGCTCGCGAGCGACGTCGAGCGATTGCCCGGTGGCAAGGGGGGCAACCAGGCCGCCGCGCTCGCGCGATTAGGGGTCGACGACGCGATGGTGTCGTGCGTCGGCCGCGATGAGCTCGGCGAGTGGTTGCTCGACGACGCTGGCGAGTCGACGGGCGCCGACACTTCGCTCGATGCAGCGCAGCGCGCGCCCGACGGGCACGGCGTTCATCACGGTCGACGCGACGGGTGAGAACGAGATCGTGGTCTCGCGCGGAGCCAATGCGGACTTGGACCTGTCGCACGTGGACCTCGACCCCTTCGACGTCGTGCTGGCCCAGATGGAGGTGCCCGGCCGACGTGGTGGACGAATTGGCGCGGCGCACCTCGTCACTCGTGCTTAACGTCGCCCCGGCGCGTCGAGTCGCCGCGACGACCCTGCTGCGCTGCGCGGTGGTGATCGCCAACGAACTCGAGGCCCAGAACCTGGAATTGCGCGAGCTCGCGCACTGCATCGTGACCACGGGGTTCGCGTGGTGCGGTGCACTACTCCTTCGGCGAGGTCGTCGCCGAAGCGAGCTCGCGCCGACCGTGGACGTCGCTCGACACCGTGGGTGCGGGTGACGTGTTCTGCGCCGCCTACGCCTCGCGCTACCTATTGCACGATCCGACCCCGTGGCCGCCCTGCGCTTCGCGGTGACCGCGGGCGCACTGGCCACCCTGAGCCCTCGGCGCTCAAGGTTCGCTACCCACCACCGAGGAGGTGCAACAATGGCTCGCACGCGCGTCCTGATCGACACCGACCCGGGCGTGGACGACGCCGTGGCGATCCTGCTCGCCCTGGCGAGTCCCGAAATCGACGTGGTGGGCGTCATGGCGGTGAACGGCAACGTGGCCCTGGAGAAGACCGCGCTCAACGCGCGCCGCGTCCTGGCGCTGGCGCGACGCCTCGACATCCCCGTCGCCGCGGGGTGCGCGCGCCCCTGAGCGAGCCACTGGGCGAGGACAGCGTGGTCCACGGCCACGATGGTCTGGGCGACCTCGAGTGGGCCGAGCCCGCCGTGGCACTGGACCCGCGCGACGGTGTGGAACTCATCGGCCGAGCTGATCGAGGAGGGTCCGCTCAGCATCGTGGCGATCGGCCCCCTGACCAATCTGGCGGTGCTTGCTCCAGCGCCACCCCGGTATCGAGGACCGGGTCGAGCACCTCGTCATCATGGGCGGAGCGTCCTTCCAGGGCAACGTCACTCCGGCCGCGGAGTTCAACATCTGGGCCGATCCCGAGGCGGCGCGCGTGGTCTTCGCCGCGTCCTGGCCCATCACCCTCATGCCCCTGGATCTCACCCACCAGGCGTATCTGAACGATGAGGACCTGGCGTACTTCAACGCTCTCGGCACCGAAGTCGGTCGACGTACGGCGGCGATGCTCGAGCCCTACGCGCGGTTCCACCAGCGCTGGTACGGCAATCGCGACGTGATCATGCACGACGCCATGGCGGTGTACGAACTGATCGATCCGCGCGCCATCGAAAAGCAGGGCGTGAGCGTCGCGGTCGAGGTCGGCGGCGTGCACTCGCGCGGCGCCACGTTCATCGATCGGCGCCGCGAACACGCCGAGAGTCGCGTGCGCGTGGGAGTTGGCGTCGACAACGACCGGTTCCGGGCGGTGCTGCGCGAGCGTCTCGCGACCTACCGTGACTAGTCGGCCAGGCTGAGCCAGTACTCCTCGGCGACGGCGAGGTCCTTCAGGACCCGTTCGAGTTCCGCGCCGAGACGAGCCTGTTCGAGGTAGTCCGACGTCGCGGCGATCTTGTCGCCCAGGGTTGCGCGTTTGCGTTCGAGGCGTTGCATATCCTTCTCCGCGTCGCGCAGGAGCCGACCCTTGGAGACTCCCGCGGGGGAATCCTCGACTCCCTCGGCGGTGAGGACGAGGCCGGCCGCTCGCGCGATCCACGCGTCGATGCCACCGGGGATGTCCTTGATCGAACCGTCGGGGTGCACTTCGAGGAGGCGGTCGGTCGTGCGACTGAGGAAGGTGCGGTCGTGACTGACGACGACGAGCGTGCCGGGCCACTGGCTGAGGAAATCCTCCAGGAGGCGGATGGTCTCGAGGTCGAGGTCGTTGGTGGGTTCGTCCAGGAACAGCACGTTGGGGTGTTTGGCGAGGGCGAGGAGGAGTTGGAGGCGACGGCGCTCGCCGCCGGAGAGTTCGCGGGCGCGGGTCTGGGCGAGGGCACCGGAGAACCAGAACTTCTTCATGAGGGCCACGTCGGCGAGTGAGCCGGGAATCCCCTGTGGTCCGGCCACCAGCTCCTGAACCGTCTTGTCCAGGTTGATGTCGCCGTCACCCTGTTCGAAGTACGACGTGACGACGGTGGGCCCATGTTTGAGGGTTCCCGCGGTGGGCACATTCTGCTGAGCCAGGATGTTGACGAAGGTCGACTTACCCGCGCCATTGGGTCCGACGATGCCCACCCGATCACCGGGACCGAGTTCCAAACTGACGTTCTTGAGCACCTCGCGCGCGCCGGGGTAGGCGAAGGATACCTGGTGCGCCTTGATGACGGTGTTGCCCAGGCGCGGCGTCTCGATGCTCAAGTCGAGCATCCTTCGCGCGCGGCGGCGTCGGGTCGCGTGGAGAGGAGACGATTCGCCGCGTCGATGCGAGCCTGGGGCTTGGTCGAACGGGCCTTGACCCCTCGACGGAGCCACGCGAGTTCGTGACGCGCGAGGTTGCGACGCACTTGCTCGGCGCTCTGGGCTTGGGCCTCACGTTCGGCCTGGGCCTCGAGGAGTTTGGAGTAGCCGCCCGCGTGCACGTAGGTGACCCCGCGGTCGATCTCGATCATGCGCGTGGTCACCTGGTCGAGCAAGAAACGGTCGTGACTCACCAGGACGACGGCGCCGCGGAACGAGGTGATCTGGTTCTCCAGCCACGAGATGGCGTTGAGGTCCAGGTGGTTGGTGGGTTCGTCGAGGATCACCACGTCGTGGGGCTGGGAGAAGAGTCGGGCGAGGGCGACGCGCTTGCGTTGACCACCCGAGAGGTGGGCCGTCGAGACGTCGGCCGCGTCGAGCATGCCGAGGCGGTCCAGGGCGGCGTCGATCTCCCAACCGCTGCCCAGGGCGTGGCGCACGCTGCCCTCGGGCAAGTCGGGGATCTGTTCGAGGTACCCGACGTGCAGCGTCTTGGAGCGGCGAATCTGACCGCCGTCGGGACTGAGCGTCCCGGCGATGATGCGCAGCAGGGTGGATTTGCCGGCCCCGTTGATGCCCACCACCCCAATGCGGTCGCCACTCGAGATGGTCAGGGAGAGGCCCTTCAATATTGTTCGTTCGGCACCTTCGAGGGAGACATTTTGTAGATCGATCAGGATGGCCACGTCCCGACAAGGTTAGTGACCGCGAACACGGCACCGGTCGTGAGGCACGTCGGGCGAGGTCGCTCGCGCGACTCGCCGCGAGGATGTGTGCCCGCATGGCGCGAGAGGGGATGGCGAAATCGAGCCTCTCCGGCGCGACGGCGTGTCATAGGCGTTTGGCCGGTAGGTCCGCGCACGGTCTATCCTTGACGGCGGGTGGGCACCAACGGGTACGCTAAAAGAAAATACCTGATAGAGATGTATTAATCCAGTAACGGTGAGGAACACTCCGGAGGCGAGATGGTGGAAGAAGCACGCAGGGGTCGCCAGCGCACGGTCAGTGACGACACGATTCTCCAAGCGGCCTTCGAAGCGTTCGCCGCGGAGGGATACGAGTCGATGTCGGTGCGTGGGCTCAACTTCGACCTGGGGCTCAGTCACGAGACGGTACGTCAACGTTTCGGATCCAAGAGTGAGCTCTTCTTCGCCGCGGTCGATTACGGCGTGGCGAAGTTCTACACCCTCCTCTTTGAGGAGATCGCCCTGCGCGGCGACGCCGAGAACGACGTGCAGGAACTACGTTTCGCCGTGCAGTCCTTCATGGCCGCGTCGATCAAGTTCCCGCTCCTCGCGCAACTCGTGAACCACGAGGCCGGGCACCCCAGTCAGTGGATGGACTACATCTTCACCGTCGGCTTCGTACCGGGGATGACGGTCTACGGTGAGATCCTCGATCGACTGGTCGACCAAGGGGTGATCTACCCGATCTCAGCCCGCGACGTCTTCTTTCTGGTCGATGCGGGATTCTCGCCCTACGCCCAAGTGGGCCTCTCGCGGGCGTTCGACGCGCTGTCGGGACCGTTCGACGAGTCGACCCACGTCGAGCGTTTCATCGATTTCCTCTTTCGCGGTCTGCTCAAGGACCCCGGCGCCTGACCGGCGACACGCGGTTGCGTCGGCGTTATGCTCGACCCCATAACCACGAGCTCGCGCACAGAGGTCGTCACGAGAAGGGTGCTATCCATGACACGTAACCCCTACGAGGGACTACCCCAGGTCCCCACTTTCACTCTCACCTCCACCGACGTCGTCGACGGACAGGCCCTCGCCATGGCTCAAGTCAGCGGGATGATGGGTTCGGGTGGCGGTGACGTCTCGCCACAATTGTCGTGGTCGGATTTCCCCGCCAACACCAAGAGTTTCGCCGTCACCATCTACGACCCTGACGCGCCGACGGCGTCGGGTTTTTGGCACTGGGCGGTCGCGGACATCCCCGTGGTGACAACGTCACTGCCCGCGGGCGCGGGGGACTCCAACGGCGCGTCCTGCCCTCGGGCGCGCTGCAGTTGCGCAATGACGCGGGCGTGCGCGGTTACATGGGGGCGGCGCCACCCGCGGGACACGGCCCTGCACCACTACTACGTCGCCGTGCACGCCGTCGACGTCGAGAGCCTGGGCCTGCCCGAGGACGCCACGCCGGCCTACCTGGGCTTCAATCTGTTCATGCACAGCGTGGCCCGCGCGGTTCTCGTGGGCACCTACGAAGAGATCTAATCGCTCTCCGGCGTGGTGCGTTGCGACTCGGGGCGGCTCGATTCCCACCACTGGGTCACGATGACGTGGATGCCGGCGGCCAGGGGAATGGCGAGGATCACACCGACGAGGCCGCCAAAGGTCCCGCCCACCCAGGAGCCGAGTTCCGCGCCGATGAGGATCGCGAGGAAGACCAGCAGGGGGTTGAGTTTGATCGTACGACTCATCACCACGGGGTAGAGGGCGTGATTCTGTAGCAGCGTGTAGACCACGAAGACGATGAGGGTCACGACTCCCGCCGACGTCGACTGAACGAACGCGAAGAGGACGACGGGGATACCCGCGAGGGCTCCGCCCACTTGGGGCAAGAAGTCGACCAGGACGACCCAGAGCGAGAAGAGTAACGCGAAGGGCACGTGGGTCAACATCAGCGTCACGTAGACCACGACCCCCGCGGAGCACCGACAGGATCAGATTGCCGACGACGTAGCCAATGGCGGCCCGGGAGATCAGCGCGCCAATCTCCTGGGCGCGTCGGCGCGCGCCGCGGCGAGAGGGAGATCAAGATGATGTTGCTGATCTTGGGGCCCTCGAGCAGGAGCAGGATCACGAAGGCGAAGAGAGTGATCAGGGAGATGAGCATCGAGATCGCGCCCTTGCCGAGGGCCAGGGCGGGCTTGGAGAGTCCGTTGGCGAAGGACACCAACTTGGCCGAGTTGGCGTTGACCCATTGGTTGACGTGGTACTTCGAGATCAGGTGGCCGATCCAGCCCTGGCCGTGCTCGGCGTTGTTCACGTAGGTCGGCAGGTTGTTGGCCAGGTGGGTGATGGCGTTCACCAGTGGGTAGCCGAACGCGAAGGCCAAGAGGCTGAAGGCAATCGCGGCCGCGAAGGCGACGATGAGCACGGCGTAGCCGCGGCGCTTGATGCCCCACTTCTGGAGTCGCATGACAATGGGATTCAAGATCAGGGCGATGAAGCCCCCGACGAACAACAGCAGGATCAGGTCGCGCAGGCGGTAGAGCAACTTGCCAGCGAAGAACACCGCCGCGATGACGAAGATCGTGACCAAGATCGTGTTCAGGGGCACATTGTTGACGTTGGCGCGCTCGATGAGGCGTGCGCGGCGCGTATCGGCGACGGGAACGTCGCTGGGCTCGTCGGGCGAAAGTGAACTCACGTTAGTGAACGCTAACGTCTGGGCACCGTGAACCGGGTGACGCCGACGGGCTGGCGTCGCGCGTCGCCGGGGCCGCGCCGTGACGAGGCGTGATGTGGAGTGTCATGCTATCGCCGCGCCGCGATCACTCGGCGAGGATCCTTCGTCGCGAGGGACTAGTCAAGGGGTTCGCAGCGCGCGGTGAAGTGACGTAGGGCCCGGGGCTCGTAGATCATCTTGTACCCGCGCAGTGAGGACGCGTCCTGGGCCACGGCGGTGACCACCTCGATCACGTAGTCGATGTGGCTCTGGGTGTAGGTGCGACGCGGGATCGCCAGACGCACCAGTTCCATGGCCGCGGGGATTTCACTGCCGTCGGTCTGGCGACCGAACATGACCGAGCCGATCTCCACACTGCGTACGCCACCCGTGACGTAGAGCGCCACCGCCAGGGACAGCCCCGGGTACTCCAGGGGTGCGATATGGGGGAGCAGGGCTTTGGCGTCGAGGTAGACCGCGTGGCCGCCTATGGGCTTGACGACGGGGACGCCCGCGGCGTCGAGCGCATCGCCGAGGTACGCCGTCGAACCAATGCGATAACGCAGGTAGTCGGGGCTGACCGCTTCGCTAAGGCCCTGGGCCAGCGCCTCGAGGTCGCGTCCGGCCAGTCCGCCATAAGTGGGGAAGCCCTCGGTGAGAATCAGCACATTGCGACAGGCCTCGGCCAGGGTCGTCGTCGTTGAGGGCCAACCATCCGCCGATGTTGCCGAAGGGATCCTTCTTGGCACTCATGGTCATGCCGTCGGCCAACGAGGCGACCTCGCGCACGATGTCGGCGACGTCGCGATGCCCCTGACCCTCCTCGCGCTCGTGGATGAACCAGGCGTTCTCGGCGAAGCGACAGGCGTCGAGGAACAGCGGCACGCCGTAACGACGACAGAGTTCGCTGGCGCCGCGGATGTTGGCCAGCGAGACGGGTTGTCCGCCCCCGGAGTTGTTGGTGATGGTCAACATCACGACGGGCACGTCGTCGGCGTGTTGGCTGAGGAGCGTCTCGAGCGCTTCGAGGTCGATGTTGCCCTTAAAGGGGTGAATGGCGCTCGCGTCGTGACCCTCGGCGATCACCATGTCGAGGGCCGTGGCCCCCGACGCCTCGACGTTGGCCCGCGTGGTGTCGAAGTGGGTGTTGTTGGGGATGGTCTTGCCGGGTCCGCCCAGCACGGAGAAGAGAATCTTCTCGGCCGCGCGACCCTGGTGCGTCGGGATGACGTGCGTGAAGGGGAAGAGGTTCTTCACCGCCTCCTCGAAGCGGAACCACGAGGGGGACCCGGCGTAGCTCTCGTCGCCGTGTTGGATCGCGGCCCACTGGTCGCGCGACATCGCCCCCGTCCCCGAATCGGTCAACAGGTCGATCAAGACGTCGCTGGAGCGAAGATTGAAGGGATTGAATCCGGCTTCTTCGATGGCGCTCACGCGCTGGGCTCGCGTCGTCAGCCGTAGCGGTTCGACCGAGTGGATGCGAAAAGGTTCGATGATGGTCTGAAAGGTGTGCTCCATGGGGTCAAGGTAACAGTGCGGACCCCGCTGGTTCCCGGCCGGGCCAGGCCCTTAAGTCACAATTTGGCGCGGCGGGACCCCTGGGCTCAAGAAGTCGCGAGCAGTTCATCGAGCATCCGCTCGAGCGAGCCGACGCCGACCGAGAGATGCCCCTCCCCACTCTCGAGGTGGACGCTGGCGTGGGGGAGTTGCGAGGCCAGCCATCGCCCATGAGCGAAGGGGACCATCAGGTCGAGTTCACCCTGCCAGACCAAAGTGGGCACACCTATCTCGGCTAAATCGAATCCCCACGGCTGGGTGAAGGCCAGGTCGTCGTCGAGCCAACCATCGATGCCCGTGGCGAACGCGGCGTGGAATTGCTCGGCGAGGTCGAGACCTATCTCCCCACTCAACACGGCGCGGTCGACGTCGGGCAACACCGAGGCGAGCGACGCCACGATCTCATCGGCGCTGATGGTTCGGTAGTTCGCCCACAGGGGCTCCATGAATGCGCGCAACGGTCCTTCGCCCTCGAGGGCCAGGGTGAACTCCTCGATATTCCCCTCACCCATGCCGTCGAGGAAGTTCAAGTCGGGGCTGTCGTAGGGGGCCACCCCGGCGATGACGAGAACACCGGCGACGGCGTCGAGGCGCGCGGCGCACGCCAGAGCGTGGGGGCCACCTCCGGACCACCCGGCGCTGTAGCAGCGCTCGGCGCCCAACCACGCAAGTACCTCGGCACTGTCGGCCACGACGTCGACCACGCGACGCCCGGGCTGGCGCGTTGAGGTGCCGTAGCCGGGCCGCGACGTGGTGACCAATCGCGAACCACGATCGTGAACGAACCGCTCCATATCGCGAAGCGCTGGGACGGCGCCGGGGGTCCCGTGGTGGAAGAGGAGCGGCACGCCCCCCTCGGGACCGCTGACGCGGACATCGAGACGGCGGCCATCGCTCAGTTCGAGAGACTCAGTGGCCGCGGCGAACGTCATGAGCGCAATGTATCAGTGTCGGTGGCGAGACGACCGAGGACGTCGCAGTAGGCGCAGATAACCCACCGTCAGAGCGACGAAGAGCACGCCCAGCAGGCCCGGTGCCAGGTAGACACCATTGGATGGCGAGGAGCCCTTCACGGCGGACGCCAACTCGATGGTGCTCGGTTGCGAGGGATCGGCGACGACGATCACGCGGGTGCCCGGCGCGGCGAAGGAACTCATGTGCCCGACCACCTCGTGGTAGCTCGCCGCAGCGATGGCGTAGGTGGCGACGCAGGTGTAGCTCGATGCGTTCGATCCGCTACCACCGAGATTGCCGATACAACTGTTCACGGTGGCGCTCAACGTTATTCCGTGGGTCTTAAGACGCTCGATCCGTGAATTGTCGTGCGTCGCGGAGACGAAGCTCACGACGAGAGTGACGGCGAAGACCACGAGGACGAGCGCGCCAAGGATCGCCCAGAATCGACGACTCACGCCGACCGGAGAGGCGCCGCGGAGGGTCGAAACGCTGGAGCTGTCGTTCGGCGGTTCGTGTTCGCTGGGCGTCAAGTTGCTCCTTGTGGTTCTCTCGGGTTGCCTTGATAGTGACCCACACTACTTTTGTGGACTTCTCACCAACCACCCTTCGCGGACCGTGGTGATGGGCACGAGTCCATGGCGCGTCGCAGGAACTTATGTCGCCACGGTCTCAAAAGTAGGAGCAGCCTGGGTCGCGGACAGAGTGAACGTGACTTGACTTCGCAACCTGCACCTATTGAATACTCGAGTCGGAGAAGTACGGCAGGCGTCGGGTTGTTTCAGCGATGTGAAATTCACTTTTTATTTGGCTATTTAGGGGTCCAGTCGGTTGCACCGAGGTCGTCGGGCGACAATACTCACTATCGGTCGCCGTAGTGGTGGCAGTCTCGTTAAGGGGGAACCTTGAAGAATTCCGTATCCAAGTGGCTTCGTGTCGCCGTGGCAGCGTCGGCGTTGAGTTCGGCCGGACTCGTCGCCTCGAGCGCCGGTGCCGCTGGTCCGACGTACCAAGCTGCCCACGCCGGCGGCACGCTCAAACTGCTCGCGACCGGAGCGGGTGGCACTCTCGACCCGCAAGTTAACTACACCTTGCAGTACTGGCAGCTGTATCAGGCCACCTATGACGGCCTCGTGACATTCCAGAAGGTCGGAGGTACGCCGTCATTCACCATCGTCCCCGACCTCGCCACCTCGTTGCCCACGGTCTCTAAGGACGGGCTCACCTACTCCTTCACCTTGCGCAAGGGCATCAAGTTCTCCAACGGTCAACCCGTGACGGTCAATGACGTCAAGGCCACCTTCGTGCGCCTGTTCAAGGTCTCCAACCCCAACGCCGGCACGTGGTACAACGTCATCGCCGGTGGCCCCGCCTGCGTCAGTGCCCCCGCGACGTGCACGTTGCCCGGTCTCGTGGTGAACGCCGCCACCAACTCCGTGGTGTTCCACCTCGTTCACGCGGACGCGGAGTTCCTCGACCAGTTGGCGGTGCCCTTCGGTTCCATCCTTCCGGCGAGCACTCCCGCCAAGGACCAAGGTTCGACCCCGGTCCCAGGGACGGGCGCGTACAGGTTCGCGTCCTACAACCCAAACACGTCGCTCGTCATGACCCGCAACCCCTATTTCAAGGTGTGGAGTTCCGCCGCTCAGCCCCAGGGCTACCCGGACACCATCGTGCAGAGTTTTGGCCAGACCGTCGAATCCGAGGTGACCTCGGTGGAGAACGGTCAGGCCGACTGGGTCTTTGACCCGTTGCCCTCGGACCGTCTCCAGCA
The DNA here is from genome assembly GCA_963734655.1 of uncultured Acidimicrobiaceae bacterium. Lineage (GTDB taxonomy): Bacteria > Actinomycetota > Acidimicrobiia > Acidimicrobiales > RAAP-2 > RAAP-2. The sequence continues at coordinate 175,587 of CAVTHY010000004.1, forward strand.
GGTGTCGACCAAGTACGCCAAGAACGTGCACGTGCACACCCTCACCGCGGACTGGTACCTCCCGATGAACATGAACATCGCCCCCTTCAACAACTTGAAGGCTCGTCAGGCGGTCAACTACGCCATCGACAAGAACGCGGCCGTGACCCTCGACGGTGGGGTCCAGTTGGCGACGCCGACCTGCACGATCCTGCCCCCGAACTTCCCGGGCCACGTGAACACCTGCGTCTACAACAAGGGAACGGGTTCGACTTACGCCGGTCCCGACCTGGCCAAGGCCAAGGCCCTGGTGAAGGCCTCGGGCACCTACGGTCAGAAGGTCGCCGTCGTCTCGCAGAACGACCCGGTCGACGCCAACGTCGGACAGTACGTCGTGAGCGTGTTGAACTCCATTGGTTACAAGGCCACCTTGAAGCCGCTGTCGCAGAACATCGAGTTCAATTACATCCAGAACACGAGCAACCACGTCCAGATCAGTTTGACGCAGTGGTTCCAGGACTACCCCGCGGCATCGGACTTCATCAACGTGTTGCTCAGTTGCGCCAACTTCCACAAGGGGTCGCCTAACTCGATCAACATCTCGGGTATGTGTGTGCCGTCGATTGACGCCAAGATCCACCAGGCCGAGACGCTGATGATCTCGAACCCGACGGCGGCTAACCAGCTCTGGGGTCAGCTCGACACCCAGATCATGGCGCAGCAGGCGCCGTGGGTCCCGCTCTTCAACCCCAAACTGGTGGACTTCACCAGTTCGCGTGTCGGCAACTACCAGTTCTCGCTGGAGTTCTACATGTACGTTGACCAACTCTGGGTCAAGTAGGAGTCATGACGTCGTCGACAACGACGACGAGCAGTACGACGACGATCGCCAGGGGCTCGGAGAGCCCTTGGCGATCGTCGCTTCGCCAGCTACGTCGCAATCGCGCCTCGATGTTGGCGCTGGGACTGTTGATGTTCATGGTCGTCGCGAGCCTCCTGGCACCGGTGTACGCCCACCTCGTTGCTCACGTCAACCCTTTCCCGGCCAACGTCCAAGGGACTATCCGACTCGGCGGTCGGACCGTGCCGGTGCTGCAACCCAGTACCGTCGGATTCGGCGTGACGCCCATTGGCCCGACGTGGAACTTCTCTACCTATTTCTTGGGCGCTGATCCCCAAGGTCGCGACGTCTTTGCACGCCTTCTCTACGGCGGTCGCATCAGTCTCTTGATCTCATTCTCGTCGGCCATCATCTGTTGCGTGATCGCAGCGCTGTTGGGCATGGCCGGCGGCTACTTCGGTGGCGTCATCGACTGGGTCGTCTCGCGAGTCTTTGACATCGTGTGGGCCTTCCCGGTCTACCTCCTGGCCATTTGCCTCTCGGTGATCTTGTTGACCAGCGGACTCAACATTGGCTTCGTCCACATCGCCCCGGGATCACTGTTACTCCCTATTTTGATCATCGCCTCGGTCTATATCCCCTACGTGGGACGTCCAGTGCGCGGCATCGTCTTGACGCTGCGCGAGCGAGAGTTCATTCAGGCGGCGGTGGGGTCGGGCGCTTCGGACTGGCGCATTCTGCGCAAGGAGATCTGGCCCAACGTGGCACCGACGGTCATGGTGTTCTTTCCGATGATGGTGGCCTTCAACATGCTGACCGAGTCGTCGCTGTCCTTCCTCGGCGTGGGCGTCCAGCCGCCCAATGCCACGTGGGGCACCATCAGCAATGACGGGCTCCAACTCCTGTACACGAGACCGTGGGTGTCGATCGCGCCGGGTATCTGTATCGTGTTGACCTGTGCGGCACTCAACGTGTTGGGCGACGGCGCACGTGACGCCTTCGACCCCAAGGCGAAGCTACGAGGCGGCGCGTAATGTTCACCTTCATCATTCGCCGACTGATATCTGCGCTGCTCGTGATGTTCTCCATCAGCGTGATGGTGTTTCTGATCTTCTTCGCGACGCCCGGGGTCAATCCGGCGGCGCGCATCGCGGGCCGTGGCGCTTCACCTCAGGTGCTGGCCCAGGTCAGCGCCGAGTTCGGGCTGAACAGGCCGTTACCGATTCGCTACGGGCTGATGATGTGGCATTTGTTCATTCAACAGGACTTGACCTCGTACGTGAATATCGGTGTGCGGGTGATACCCCAGATCACCGGCGCCGCACCGGTGACGTTGTCCCTCGTTCTGGGCGCCGCCGTCATCTGGTTGATCGTCGGGGTGCTCGGCGGCCTCGTCGCGGCGGCGAACCGGGGTAAGTGGATTGACCCACTGATCATGTTCGGCGGCATTGCGGCAGTCTCGATTCCCGTCTTCTGGTTAGGCCAGGTGGTGGGGCTCTTGACCCAGACGAAGTTCCACTCGGTCTTCAAGTGGCTTCCGGGGTCGGGCTACGTGTCCTTCTCCCAAAGTCCGGGACAGTGGGCGTTGCACCTGCTGTTGCCCTGGTTCACGCTCGCGACGCTTTACGCCGGCGTGTACGCGCGCGTCCTGCGCGCCGAGTTGGTGAATGCCATGAATGAGGACTACGTGCGCACCGCGCGCGCCAAGGGTCTCTCAGAGCGGCGCATCCTGATGCGTCACGCGCTGCGCTGTTCCTTGATCTCGGTGGTGTCACTCTTCGGACTGGATTTCGGTTCGCTGGTGGGCGGTGCGGCGTTGTTGACCGAAGTCGTCTTCGGATTGCCCGGAATCGGCATGCTGACCGACACGTCATTGCAGAACCTGGATCTACCCGTCATCATGGCCTGCGTCATGTACGGGGCCTTCTTCATTGTCGTGGCCAGTGCCGTGGTGGACGTCTTGTACGCCGTTCTCGATCCGAGGGTGCGCGTTGTCAAGTAGCCCCAATCCTCAACCCGAACTGCGCGACGCCGTCTTGAGCGTGCGCGACCTGCGCGTGTCCTTCGCGACGCGCCAGGGTCTCGTGCGCGCGGTGGACGGACTGAACCTCGACGTCGCGCCCAAGGAAGTGGTGGGGATCGTCGGCGAGTCCGGGTCGGGCAAGAGCGTCGCGATGTACTCCATGCTGGGCCTCGTCCGTGACGCCAACGCCTCCATCACCGGCAGCGTCAAGTTCGAGGGACGAGAGATCCTCGGTCTCTCGGACAAGGAGATGCAGCCGCTGCGCGGAGGTCAGATCGGCATGATCTTTCAGGACCCGATGACGGCCCTCACCCCAGTGTTCAGTGTGGGCTGGCAGATCGTGGAACAGATTCGCCAGCACACTGACCTCAACAAGTCCCAAGCCAAGGAGCGCGCCATCGAGCTGTTGGCCGAAGTGGGTATCCCCGACGCGCGCCGTCGCGTCGATTCGTTCCCGCACGAATTCTCTGGTGGCATGCGCCAGCGAGTGGTCATCGCCATGGCGTTGTCGTGCAATCCGCGGCTGTTGATTGCGGACGAACCGACGACGGCGCTCGACGTCACGACGCAGGCGCAGATTCTCGAACTGATGGGTCGCCTTCGCGACACGCACGGTTCATCCATCGTGATAATCACCCACGACATGGGGGTCATCGCCGAGATGGCGGACCGGGTGACCGTCATGTACGCCGGCCGACCAGTCGAGAGCGGACCCGAGGTGGACGTGGTACGCAGCCCGCGTCACCCCTACACCTGGGGACTGCTCGGCGCTGTGCCGCGCCTCGGGGAGCGAAGTGAGCGTCTAGCCACCATTCCCGGCAACGTCATGTCGCCGCTCGACGTGCCCGAGGGTTGCGCTTTCGCGCCGCGTTGCACCTACGTGATGCCCGAGTGCGCGCAGCGTCCGCCGATGGTCGGAAAAGTGCACGAGCACGCGTGCTGGCTCAGCGAGGAACAGCGCCTGATAATCCGTACGAACACGAAAGAAGCCTCATGAGTGACGACGTCCTCTTGCGCGCCACCAATGTCGTCAAGTCCTTCCACGTTCGCGGCGCGAAGATGGGCTCCAAGAGAGTTGCCACCGCCGTCAACGGGGTGTCACTTGATATCGTGCGCGGCGAGACCCTGGGTATCGTTGGCGAGTCGGGTTGCGGCAAATCGACGCTGGCGCGCTGTCTGGTCCAGTTGCTCCCCGTGACCTCGGGGAGCGTCGAGTTCCGCGGCACGACCTTGACAGGTCTGTCGCGACGTCAGTTGCGGCCGTATCGTCACGAGATGCAACTGGTCTTCCAGGATCCCTACGCCTCGCTCAATCCGCGTCGCACCGTGGGTGACATTGTTGCTGATCCGCTGCGGATCAATAAGTTCGGCACCGCGACGCAGATCGATGAGCGGGTGAAGGAACTCTTCACCACCGTGGGGCTCGACCCTTCGTACGTGCGGCGCTACCCCCACGAGTTCTCCGGAGGTCAGCGCCAGCGCATCGGCATCGCCCGTTCCCTCGGACTTAACCCGTCGCTCGTCGTCGCCGACGAGCCGGTGTCGGCCCTCGACGTGTCGGTGCAGGCCCAGGTGCTCAACCTGATGGCCGACCTCCAAGATGAGCTCAAGTTGACGTACCTCTTCATCGCTCACGACCTGGGCGTGGTGCGTCACGTGTCCGACCGCGTCGGGGTGATGTACCTTGGCCAGCTGGTGGAACTCGCCACCGCTGACGCTCTCTACGACGAGCCGCTGCACCCCTACACCGAGGCCCTGCTGTCAGCGGTGCCTCAGCTCAATGATGGCACCGAGGTGGAGCGTGAGCGCATTGTCCTGAACGGCGATGTTCCCGACCCCGCCGATCGCCCGAGTGGATGTCCGTTCCACCCTCGATGCGCGTACGCCAGCGACGTGTGTCGCAGCACCGATCCCACCCTCGTGGAAATCCGACCGCGGCGCTTCGTGGCCTGTCACCACCCCCTGAGTTCGTCGATCATCACCGGAAAGGACAGCGAATGATTCCCGAGGCCACCCAAGAGGGCGTAATCCCGTTTCGCGACTACACGACCTGGTACCGCGTGAGCGGCGACTTGACGTCGCCCAAAACGCCACTCGTCGTGGCGCACGGGGGACCGGGCTGCACTCACGATTACGTGTTGTCGATCGCGGAGATCGCCCACAGCGGTCGACCCGTCATCCACTACGACCAGCTCGGCAGTGGTCGTTCGACTCACTTGCGTGAGAAGGGCGGCGACTTCTGGACCGTGGAACTATTCCTCGAGGAACTCGACAATCTATTGGCCTACTTTGGTATCGCGGATCGTTACTTCCTGCTCGGTCAGTCTTGGGGCGGGATGCTCGGCGCCGAACACGCCGTTCGCCGGCCCCCTGGCCTTAAGGCGTTGGTGATCTCGAACTCGCCCGCCTCGATGGAGTTGTGGCTGAGCGAGGCGAAGAGACTGCGCTCAGAACTCCCCCGCGAGGTGGCGGAGGTCCTCGATCGTCACGAGGCGCAGGGGACCTTGAACGCCCCGGAGTACCTCGAGGCCGCCGACTACTTCTACGCCCGGCACGTCTGCCGGGTGGTGCCGAATCCTCTCGAGGTCGAGGCGACGAACCAGTACATGCGCGAGGACTCAACGGTCTACAACGTGATGAACGGGCCCAACGAATTCCACGTGATTGGCACGATGAAGGACTGGAGCGTGGTCGATCGGATCGATCAGATAATTGCGCCGACCCTGTTGGTGTCGGGTCGCTACGATGAGGCCACTCCGGCGGTGGTGCAACCCTTCATGGACTTGATCCCCGACGTGCGTTGGGTGATCTTCGAGGAGTCGAGCCACATGCCCTTCGTCGAAGAGCCCGAGGCCTATTTCTCGGTGGTCGAGTCGTTCCTCGCCGAACACGACTAGCGCGTCGCTAGGTACGCCTGGCCAATGGCCCTGAGTCGCTGGTGGACGCCGTTCATCGGGTTGATGCCGGGAAGGTAGGACTTCTTCACTTTGGCCACCACCGTGTAGTTGGTGTCGACAACGTTCGCGACCGGGGTCTGGGCGGCCTGCGAGACGAACTGGTAGGCGTCCATCACCGACAAGCCAGTGAGTTCGGCGACCCAGTGCACCATCTGGACGTGGCTGATGCGAAAGGCGTCCTCGAGTGGCTTGGTGGAACCAGTGGTGATGATCTCGGTGTCGCTTTCGATGCGCGGCCAGGCCACCACCGGCACGTTCTTAATGAGGTCGATCACCATCACCGTGTCCATCGCGGTTTCGACGGCGACCCCGCAGGTCTCACCTTCACCCTGTCGCGCGTGGCCGTCACCGAAACTGAAGAGGGCGCCTTCGACGTTGACGCCGAGGTAGCAGGTGACCCCCGTGCGCATCTCGGGGGTATCCATGTTGCCACCCCAGTCGCCGGGCGTGAGAGCGGAGCGGGCCTCGTTCAAGGCGGGCGCGACACCCACGGTGCCGTGCATCGGGTCCAAGGGCAACGTGTACATCGCCGCGGAGTCGCGCGCCTGGTAGCGAACGGTACGCGCTTCCTTGTCGATGTCGTAGCGCCAGGTGATCTCCGGTAGGGGGGTGTGCAACATCTGGGTGAAACCGTTGGCGGTCAGTGCGCCAAAGAGCGGGACGGTGGTCGAGATGCCCAGGGTGTTACGGGGTTCGATACGGGCGAAGTGCACGGCGAGGACGTCGCCGGGCATCGCGCCGTCGACGAAGAAAGGGCCCGTTTGGGGATTGAGGTACCGAGGATCGCACACCTCGCTCGCGTGGTCGTGCTCCGAGCGAATCTTCCCCGCGAAGCAGTCGAGGCTGGACGTGTCGAGGATGGTACCCGGTGCGATGGCCGCGCGCGCCTCCACGCCGCCAAAGGTGTAGACGAGGCGACTGACGTCACCTTCGTGGTCCACCTCATACTTGAGTACTGCACCCTCAACATCACTCATGTCGTCTCCCGGCTCAATCAATGAGATTAGTGAAAATGCCCAGAGGGACGTGCCCCTCGACGTCGTTCGTCCGATCCTCGGGCGTGCACCCGAGGCCTCGCGAAGGTCGCGGAGGGTCGAAGCGACGAGACGGAGGGCGCCGACGCTGCCTCGGTGAGTAGGTCAGTGGCGAACGCCAGAACCGCGGGGCCGGGCGCACGCGGTCGCGTGGGGCGCTGGGTGGTGAGATGCACCAAGATGGGGTTATGGGTGAACGGCAGCGCGGCGTGCGGTACTGGAGTGCGAAGGCTGGGGTCTTCGTGCTTCCCGTGAGTGTCACTGCCGGATTGCTCATCGGATTCGTGATCTGGCTGACCGGGTCGCTCGGTGCTGCGCACATCGCGTGGCTCCTATCAGCGGCGGTCGGCGTCGTCTATTCCTTCGTCGCGATGGTCAATGAACTTCGTAGAGGTCGCTTCGGGGTCGATCCGCTCGCCCTCCTGTCCCTCGCGGGGGCGCTCTTCGTGCGCGAATTCCTCGCGGCAGCGATCATCAGCGTGATGTTCGCGAGTGGACACGCCCTGGACCAATGGGCATCACGTCGGGCGCGACGAGAGATCGCCTCGCTCTTAGTGCGAGTGCCCAAGACGGCCCAGATCCTGCGCGGTGATGAACTGACCACCGTGGACTTGGCGTCAGTCGTGGTGGGTGATCTGGTCGTGGTCACGTCGGGTGAGATGGTGCCCGTCGACGGGAACTTGACGATGGCATCAGCAGTGCTCGACGAATCTGCGTTGACGGGCGAATCCTTGCCGGTCGAACGCGTTCGGGGGGAACAGGTGCGCAGTGGTTCGCTCAACGCGGGGCCGCCCTTTGAGATTCGTGCCATCGCCAGCGCGGAGGACAGCACGTATTCGGGGATCATCCGGCTGGTGGAGGGTGCCGAGTCGGCGAGCGTCCCCTTCGTTCGCATGGCGGACCGATACTCCCAATGGTTCGTGGTGGCGTCCCTGGCACTGGCCGGTGTGGCGTGGCTGGTCGGTGGCCTGAGCCGCGCGGTCGCGGTCCTGGTGGTGGCCACGCCCTGCCCGCTGATCTTGGCCGTCCCGGTGGCGCTGGTGTCGGGCCTGTCACGCTCCGCTCACCTGGGCATCATCGTGAAGAACGGTGCGGTCCTGGAGCGTCTCGCGCGCGTCAACACACTGCTCATCGACAAGACGGGAACGATCACGCGCGGGCGTCCGGTGCTGAGCGACGTGGCGGTCGGTGCCGCGTGGGCCGCGCAGGACGTCCTTCGACTCGCGGCCTCCCTCGACCAATTGTCGCCCCACGTGCTCGCGAGGTCCATTGTCCAATCCGCCCTGGGGCGCGGTGTGGAACTCGAGATGCCCACGCAGGTTGAAGAGGTGGCGGGACAGGGGATCAAGGGACACGTGGCCGGACGATTGGTCACCGTGGGCAAGGCGTCCTGGTGCGGTGCCCGAGAGGATCCGGTCTGGGCTGCGGCGGCGCGGCGCCGTGCCCAACTCGACGGTGCGTTGACCGTCTTCGTCGGAGTGCAGGGTGAGCCCGTTGGCGTGTTGGTGTTCGATGACCCGATTCGTCCCGACGTCGAACGCACGATGCGCAAATTGCGACGACGAGGCATTCGCCGGATCGCCATGGTGACCGGTGACCGCATTGAGGTCGCCGAGACGGTGCGCGCGATCATTGGCGTGGACGAGGTGTTCGCCGAACGCTCGCCCCAGGAGAAGCTCGATATCGTCCGCGACGAGTCGCTGCGGTCCTCGACGATGATGGTCGGTGACGGCATCAACGATGCGCCCGCGCTGGCTCTGGCTCAGGTCGGCGTCGCCATGGGCTCGCGGGCGGCCACCGCCGCATCCGAGGCCGCCGATGTCATCTTGACCTCCGACCGTCTCGACCGTTTGGACGACGCGGTCGCCATTGCTCAAAAGTCCCTCAAAGTGGCGCGACAGAGCATGGTGACCGGCATCGCTCTGTCGCTGGTGGCGATGGTCTTCGCCTTGGCGGGATGGCTCCCTGCGGTCTGGGGGGCGCTGTTGCAGGAATTGATTGACGTGGCCGTGATCTTGAATTCGCTGCGCGCATTGACCTCGGATGACCATGGCCCTCATCTCGACGCCAAGGACGTCGCCGTGACCGCTCACTTTCGCTCCCAACACTCCACCTTGCGCGCCAGTATCGAGGAGATCCATGCGGTGGCCGACTCACTGGGTTCGATGTCGCCCGCCGCGACGGTCCACGCGGTCCAAGGGATCTACGAGATGCTGATCACCGATATCCAGCCGCACGAGGAGGCGGAGGAGGCGATTCTCTATCCGATGCTGGTGCGCCTCATGGGCGGTCGTGAGCCTCTGGGGGCCATGAGTCACGCGCACCGCGAGATCATTCATCAGATTCGTCGACTGGGACAGGTCCTGGGTGAATTGCACACTGACCACATCGACGACGCGGAGTTGGCGGAGTTGCGGGGCCTGCTGTACGGCCTCTATTTCATCGTCAAGTTGCACACCGCCCAAGAGGACGAGAACTATCTCTATCTCGACGACAGCCAGATCGTGGGCGAAGGGTCGACACCATCATTGGGGTCCCCCGACGTGGCCGAGCGCGGGTGAGTCGAATCCGATACGGTTCCTCCGCGTCGGTGCGCGTTCGACGTTGAGACGATAGGCAGCACTTCGAGTGATTCGCGCCGAGACGTCGGGACGGATCGCTAGAACCCTCGTGGGGGTGCGGCGAAGGTTCGCAATTCTCTGGCATCGGTCCTTGGGCGCGATGTTCACCTTGGTAATGTTCCACCTCATGACGTCGCGCGAAGTTATCAAGCAATCGGCGCGCACTCTTCGCCGTTCTCCTCGGGCACCCCGTAGCGTTCTCGTGAAGCCGCGCTCAAGATGAGTGGAGAATTCGACCTCACGGGACGTTGCGCACTCGTGACGGGCGCGGGCAGTGACACGGGGATTGGCTTCGCCACCGCTCGCCTGCTCATCGAGATGGGCGCATCGGTGTTGATCACGTCCACGACAGATCGCATCTTCGTGCGCGCCGAGGAACTGCACTGCGCCGCGGTCGAAGTGCGTGCTCTGGTGGGTGACCTCACTGTTCCCTCCACGGCCCCGCGACTCGTCGCCGACGCCGTGGAGCACTGGGGCCGACTCGACGTGGTCGTCCATAACGCCGGGATGACGTCAGTGGCCAATTCGCAAAACGAGGGGGGCACCATTGACGAGATGACCTTCGACCGGTGGCGCTCGAGCGTGTCACGCAATCTCGATACGGCGTTCCTGGTGGCGAAGGCCTGTTTGCCGGTGATGACGGCGGCGCGCTGGGGCCGCCTGGTGATGGTGTCGAGCGTGTCGGGACCGGTGATGGCCATGCGCGGCGAACCGGCTTACGCTGCGGCGAAATCCGCGATGGTGGGGCTGGCGCGCGCTCTGGCGATCGATTCGGCCGCCTATGGCGTGACCGTCAACGCCGTGGCGCCCGGGTGGATCGAAACTGGCTCGCAGACGCCGCACGAATACGCGCAAGGTCTGGCCACGCCCATGGGCCGCAGCGCACGACCCGAAGAGGTCGCGGCGAGTATCGGCTGGTTGGCGTCGCCGTCGGCGTCCTACGTGACCGGGCAGTGTCTGGTGGTCGATGGAGGCAACTCCATTGCCGAAGAACGAGCCTGATCATCGTGTTCGGTCGCGGGAGTTCACGCGGGCGAGTCCGCGTCGCGAGCCCCCGGACCAGTGCGGTCAGTGGCGCCCGCGAAAGATGTCGGCGATCTCCTTGAACACCCAAGTGGCTCGACGAAAGGGTCCCGTCGAACAGGTGGGCAAGCCTTCGGTGCCGGCGTGGGGTGACGCGAGATCAGGCGACGCGCAACTCGCATCGCCGAGCCCTCCTCGCATTTTGTGCGGACGGGGTAGTGAGGTCATGATTCCCTGTACCGTGAATTGGTCCGAGGGCCGGTGGTCCAATTTTGACACGATCGAACCCGGTGCAAAGTCGCTGGAAACGGCGTAGGGTCCACGTTTCAAGCGTAGAGCCTGTGGGCGAGACATTCACCGGGGCGTCACGCTGACTCGCAGTTTTGTGACATTGTTCCCCATCGCAAAGTTGCTCTGACGATCTCGCGACGCGGGGTGGATGGCGTCAATTCGAGAGCGCCGCCACGTCGACGGAGGCACTCGCACGTTCGTGGACATCCACTCTGAGAAGCCAACTTCCAGGCCGTGACCCGACGGGATCAGGTTTCGAGCACGTCGCGTGCGCGTAACGATGGCTCGCGTCGTTGCCCCATGGGGCGCTCAACCCCATGTGTTACGCGGCGGTGACGCCCACCAATCGACTGAACACGACGATGTTGGATTCGTAACTCCCGATCTGGTGATTGAACGTCCCTCCGCAAGTGACCAGGTTGAGGTCACGCCCACCGGAGGAACCGTAGACCAGGGCGTCAGGAAAATCGGTCTTGAGGTACTGGACGACGCTGGTCACGCGAAAGAGTGCGGTGCTGCGATTGGCCAGGCGGACTTCGATGAGGGCACCTATGGTCAGGGTCTTGAGGTTGAAGAAGATCCCGGGGCCCCGGTATGAGTCGACGTGTCCCAAGATGACTGCCGAACCGACCTGTCCTGGCGTGGGCCCTAGACGAAACCACCCGACAGTATGGACGCTCGTGGGAACTTGAACCTGGCGGTTCGCCTGTAGACCGAGTTCGCCAATCGTCGTCGCGATGCCTAGTGAGGGCACCAATAATTCGCGCGGCGTCGATCGGGCGAGTCCTGGTGTCGTCGTGGTGGTACTCGCGGCGGTCTTCGGCGATGTGCGCAAGACGCGTACCGCCGGATCAGATTTGGACATCGAGATGACGACGATGACACCGCACAGCACGGCCGCACTAGCGAGAGCCCAGAACAAGCGTTCCCGGTGGCGCAGTCGGCTACGAGCGGGTCGGTCGGTCGCGTGATTCGTCATCGCGGTTGCGCCGGCTACGGCGTCGCTCATTGATGGCAAGACCACCAAAGAGTGATGCGATCGCGAGCGAACTCACCACCAATGGTGTGCGAGGAGTTCCTGGCGCACTCGCGGTGCCACCGAACCCCGTTGCGGGAGGTCCAGTCGGGATGACTGATGGCGTCGTCGTGGTCGTCGTCGGGGTGGCGATCGTGGTCGACGTCACGGGCGTGGTCGACGTCGTCGACGTCGTCGACGTAGCGGGTGTCGTCGACGTCGTTGTCGTGGCGAGGGTCGTCGAAGTGGCGCCACTCGACGGGACCGACGTGGTGGTCGACGGAGCCACCTTCTTCTTAGTGGTCGTCGTTGTCGTAGCAATCGTGGTCGTCGGGGCGGCGATCGTGCTCGACGTAGTCGGCGTGGTCGATGTCGTCGTTGTGGCAGTCGCCGCTGAACACGTGGGCACGCTCACCACATTGTCGTCGAGCGTTACGGCGCCATTGCGAGCCAATACTTGTCCACTGACACTGGCGCCGGTATTCAGAGTGATCGACGTCAAAGCCATTATTGAACCCTGAAAACTACTCGTGGTGCCGAGTGTGGCGGAGCTGCCCACTTGCCAAAACACGTGGCAGGCCTGTGCGCCGTTCTCTAACACGACGCGGCTCGATGTTGCGCCAATCAAGGTGGAGCCCGCCTGGAAGACGAAGACAGAGTCGGCATTGCCACCGCCATTGAGGGTCAACGTGCCGGTCAGCGATAGCCCCGATGCTGACGTGTACACGCCCGGCACCAGCGTGGACCCGCCGAGATCACCCGACACGGTGGTGAAGGGAGTGCGCGCTGCGGCGTCAAGGTACGCTGCGGTCAAGTCGCTCTGCGCGCTCAACGCCGAACCGTCGGTGACGTGCGTCACGCCCGAGGACTGCACGCCCGGAGGGAAACCGGTGATCGCCGTACCGGGCGAGAGTCCGATGTTCCCTGAGATGACCGAGGCACCGGTGTTAGTGATGGCGCTCCCGGCCAAGACCGCGTACGACGCGGCCGTACCCAGATTCACAGTCGTCGTGGCAGCGTCGGCGTTAGGTATCGCCAAAGAGAAAGTTGCCAGCGTCGCGACACTCAGCGCCGAAGCGCCGCCGAGTGCGAACCATCGTTGAAGCCCTCTGCGCCCATGATTCTCGGCTAGTGATTTCTGCGGGGATTGGGCAGAAATGCCTTGATTCTTACTTCCGGCTCGATCGGACATACGTCCTCAATCCCAAAATTCGTGTTTCTTTCGTCGTTCACAACGACAAATAGCGAATTCAAACTGCGAAGTCACTCTAGGTCCGCGTCCCGGATTCGTGCCCTCGTCGGTCCGGTTCGGCACTGGGGTCGAAATCGGGCCGAATTCTCACCAAGGGTGCGAGACGAGGGGATTGGCTCGATGCCGTTCTGATCTCAATCTTTACTTCGTCGCGCGTAAGGATTTGTTGCGAATCATTGGGGCTATCAGGGTTATGTGATCCCATTTTGAACTCCCGGTGAATTTCGATGGTGCGTGCCAGGACACGAATCATCTTGAGGTGAACGCCGTGCGAAGGAACGATGTGCGGAACCGTTCTAAGTTGAGTGGGCGAGAGTTATCACGCAATACGTACGTATCACTTGATAATACGTGCGAGTTCGAACCCTCGACGGCGGCGCCGAGCGTCAGAAGTTCGAGAGAATGACATGATCGTGGTGAGTGAGGAGTTGACGAATATGTACTCTTCGTGAACTAAAGAATCTCGCGAGAATGCACGGCTACAATTCGTCTCGAGTCGCAACGAGGTGACTCTGAATCTCAGTGGAGGACGGTTCGCGTGGTGAAAAAGAGCAAATTAGGTTTGACGTTGGTGGCGAGCGCCACGCTGGCCAGCACGTCGTTGATTGCACTGGCGGGCCCGGCCTCGATGGCCAGTGCCACCACGAACGTGAATTGGGCGAAGGTCACCCAACTCTCAAAGACAGGGGCCACTTCAATGGCCGCATTGGTGGCCGCGGCCAAGAAGGAAGGGACGCTGAACGTCATTGCCCTGCCGGCGAACTGGGCGAACTACGGCCAGTTGATTTCTACCTTTGCGTCGAAGTATGGCATCAAGGTCAATTCCGAGAACCCCAATGGATCCAGTGCGCAAGAGATCTCTGCCCTGGCCGCGGACAAGGGCCGTTCGAGCGCACCTGACGTCATCGACGTGGGAACGAGTTACGCCCTGACCGCGATGTCGAGCCACCTCCTGGCTCCCTACAAGGTGGCCACGTGGAGCGAGATTCCGGCCGGTCTCAAAGACTCCAAGGGATACTGGTTCGATGACTACGGCGGGTACGTCGCCATTGGCTGCAACACCGCCGCGGTCAAGTCCTGTCCCACCTCGTTCAAGTCGATGCTCAGCGCCACTGCCTCGTCGGGCTACAAGATCGGCCTCAACGACAGTCCCCTGAACTCCAACTCCGCTCTGGCGGGAGTGCAAGCGGCCGCGGTGGCCAACGGCGGATCGCTCAACAACGTGGCGCCCGGCGTGAGCCTCTTCGCCAAGTTGAACAAGAACGGAACCTTCGTTCCGACTATTGCCAACGCCTCGACGGTCGAGAGTGGCGCGACGAACATCGTGATCTGGTGGGACTACCTCCAGGCGAGCGGGATCAGCGCTGCCGTGAAGACCTGGAAGGTCTCAGTGCCCTCGGACGCCGTGCTCGGTGAGTACTACTCGCAGGCCATCAGCTCGTCCGCTCCGGACCCCGCGGCAGCTCGACTCTGGGAAGAGTACCTGTACTCGGTGACTGGTCAGAACCTGTGGCTGAAGGGACTGGCTCGTCCCGCGGAATTGGCGTACATGCAGGCGCACGGTCAGGCCAACAAGGCGTGGCTGGCGAAGTTGCCCGCTCTGCCCAAGGGTGCCAAGCCGCTCTACCCCACCACAGCGCAAATCTCCTCGGCCGCGAAGGTGATCACCAACACCTGGGCCACTCAGGTCGGCGCTGGCTGATTCGCAGTCATTGATGAGTCAAGGTAGTCCAGCCGATGTAACGAAGGTCGTCTCGAACGCGTCAGCGTCCGAGACGACCTTCGTTACGCGACCGCACCGATTGCGACGGCGACTAGTCCGCGGCGGCGTGCCGGCGCTGGCGATGGCCCCCTTCCTTATCTACACGTTCCTCGGTCTCGGGATTCCTACGTTGGCGGTGATCAATCTGGCCTTTCGTAACGAGAACGGACGGCCGACCACCAGCAATATCCACTTGATATCGCAGGGCATCTATCGATTGGGCTTCGAGAACAGCATCAAACTCGCACTCATCACTTCGATCATTCCCAGCATCTTGGGCGTGATTCTCGCCTACACCATCCAGACGTCGCGCAGCGGGCTGCTGCGACGACTCGTCGCCACGGCGTCGGGAGTGTTGGCGAATTTTGGCGGCGTCAACCTCACCTTCATGTTCATCGCCACTCTGGGATCCACCGGGGTGCTGACCATGTGGCTGAACGTGATTCGACTCAATCCTTGGCACTACGGATTCAATCTGTACTCCTTCTACGGCGTGGCGTTCGTCTACATGTATTTCCAGATCCCCCTCATGGTGTTGATCATTACGCCCGCCCTCGCCGGACTGCGCCAATCGTGGCGCGAGGCGGCGGAGAATATGGGCGCGTCGACCCTGCGCTATTGGCGCCACGTGGGGATCCCCGTGCTGCTGCCCTCCGTACTCGGCGCGACGTTGCTCCTCTTCGGTAGCGCCTTCGCGGCCTACGCCACGGCGGAGTCGCTCACGACGGGGATCATCGCCCTGGCGCCGATCCAGATCGGGGTGGTGCTCAACGGCAACGTCGTCGCCGGTCAGACACACGTGGGCTACGCGATCGCCTTTGGCATGTTGGTCATCCTGACCGTCACCATGATCGCCTACGGCCTGGTCCGCAGGAGGGCGTCGAAATGGCTTCCGTAGGCGGTGGTCGCGCGTTCGAAGAGTTATTGGCCGAGGTGCCCGAACCTCGCGTCTCGCGAGGAAGTCGCCGACCGCGATTCCGCCCGTGGCGGGCGTTTGTCATGTTGGTCGCGGGAGCGTATTTCTTGCTCCCGATCTACGCCGGGCTGAAATTCTCATTACAGAACATCAACGGCGGCTTCTCCTTCGAGGCGTTCCAGAGTCTGCCCTCGGCGCCCGGATTCTCGGGGGCGTTCGGGTTGTCGATGCGCCTGGCCATCGCCACGTTGGTGGTCTCGACCCTCTTGATGGTGCCGACGACGATCTACGTGCACCTGAGGCTGCCGCGCATGCGACGCGTGATGGAGTTCGTCACCATCTTGCCCATCGTGATCCCGCCCATCGTCATCATCGCCGGGGTCCTGCCCGCCTCGCCGCTCTGGGCTAAATCGTCGCCCTATCTGCTCAGTTTCTTGTACGTCATACTCGCGATGCCATTCAACTATCGATCTCTCGACGCCGGGCTCAGCGCCATCGACCTCAAGACGCTGGTGGAGGCCTCACGGTCGCTGGGCGGCAACTGGTTCATGACGTTGCTGAGGGTGATCTTGCCGAATTTGCGCGCCGCCCTGCTCTCGGGGATGGTGCTCACCATTGCGTTGGTGTTGGGCGAATTCACGATGGCGAGTTTGGACCTCTGGACCACCATTCCGGTGTGGATCACGCAATTCAATACCGGGCCCAATGGCCACGTGCAGACCGCCGCCTCGATGTTGGGTCTCGTGGGCACTTGGCTCTTTTTGACGGTTATCGTATCCATCGATCGGTCCGAGTCACGGAGATCGCGTAGAAAGGCGGGAGCGCTGTGACCCAGACCAATGAGGCGTTGACGATCCCGTCATTGCCGCGTCAGCGTTCCGAGGCCGGTTCGCGCGTCGAGCTCGACAATCTGGTGCGCGTCTACGGTGCAGTGCGCGCGCTCGACGGCTTCTCGCTCACGATAGAGCCCGGTGAGTTCATCGCGCTGCTCGGCCCGTCGGGTTGTGGAAAGACCACGGTCCTGCGACAGTTGGCGGGTTTTGAGCAACTCGACAGTGGCCGGGTTTTGGTGAACGGCCACGATATCTCGCACGTGAGCGCCCAGAAGCGCGATATGGGGATGGTCTTTCAGAGTTATTCGTTGTTCCCCAATTTGAACGCACTGAATAACGTGGCCTTCGGGCTTCGCATGCGCCACCAACGATCCGCGCAGCGCCTGAAGAAGGCCGCCGAGCTCCTGGAGATGGTGGGGCTGAGTGATCAGACGAAGAAATATCCTCACCAGATGTCGGGAGGGCAACAACAGCGCGTGGCCCTCGCCCGAGCGCTCGCCATCGAACCCCAAGTCCTCTTGCTCGACGAGCCGCTCTCCGCGCTCGACGCGAAGGTCCGTGCCGAACTGCGCGACCAAATACGACTGCTGCAGAAGCGTTTGGCCATCACCACGATCTTCGTGACGCACGACCAAGAGGAAGCCCTCTCCATGGCGGACCGCGTGTGCGTCATGTCAAAGGGTCGAATCGAGCAGACGGCGACCCCCGCGGTCCTCTACCGCCAACCCAGCACCGCATTCGTCGCCCAATTCGTCGGCGTCTCGAGTCGGGTGCCGTCGCACCTCACGGGGCGCGAGGTCGAGATCTTCGGCCAGCGCTGTGCGGTACGGGGCGACGAGGAGTTGACCGGCTTGAGCGAGGTGGACGCGATACTTCGCCCCGAGGACCTCGCGATCACCGCCGACCCCTCAGGAGTTGGATTCGTCACTCACAAGAGTTTCCTCGGCGCGACGACGCGTCTCGTAGTGCAGGTCGGCGAGACCCTGGTGCGAGTGGACGTGCGAAGCGATGAAGGGGAGGACCTGGCATTCGGGGCCCGCGTCAACGTCAAGGTGATCGCCCGTGACGTGTTGGTGGCGCCGCGAGTGGCCCTCGAGACACCCTGACACCAGGGTGTCGACGCGAACTTTACGCGTCGAGCCCGCGCTCTCAGAGAACCAGTCCAGCGCACCCCAACTCACGCACGACCAGGTCGTGATACCTCGCGAGTTGGCGATCGCATTCGCTGTCGTCCCAGTGCAGATCCGCCGCGACGAGTTGCACGATGTCCGGGGCACTCGCCAGCGTCGCCCGCGCGTTCAGGAGGTGCGCGCGCGTGCGTCGCGTGAGCAGGTCGACGAGTGAGGTGGTCATCTCACGACGAGCACTGTAAACGAACTCGGCCTTGATGTAACTCTGACCCGCGATCGCCGTCTCGGCGAGCTCGGGCCGCTCGCCTATTAAGTCCAGTATGTATTCTGAGTCGCTGCCGAACCGTTGGTAGAGATGGGTTTCGACATCGGTCTGTGGTCGCCACGGTCCAACACCGTGCAGGCGAAGGTTCTTGGTACGCGCCTTGGGCAGTGAGGGTACGTAGGGTGACAAGGCGTCGACGGTGTCTTGAGCCATCTGGCGATAGGTGGTCCACTTCCCGCCGGTGATGTGGACGACGCCGTCGTGAGTATCGGTCACGCGATGGCGACGAGAGAGGTCAGCGGTTCGTTGGCTGACGCGGCGTCCCTCCTGGGGTGAGAGCAGGGGCCGCAGGCCCGCCCACAGGCCGGTCACGTCCTCGAAGGTCAAGTTGGATGAGGTCGACGCGTTGACGGCGTCTAACAGGTACTTCACGTCGTCGGGCGTGCACGAAGGATCGTCGAGCGAGCCGTCGAAGGCGGTGTCCGTTGTCCCGATGAAGGTGATGGAGGCGTCCTCGGCCGGGATGATGAAGATGCTGCGGCTGTCATTGGGTACCGAGAAGACGGCTGCGACGTCGGCGGGCAATCTCGTACGGGGAACCGAGAGGTGCACTCCCTTGGCGGGCGTGATGCGATTCGAGGGTGCACGCTCGGCCATGGCGAAGACCTCGTCGGCCCATACGCCGGTGGCGTTGACGATGGTCGACGCCTGGAGGGTGAAAGTGGAGTGATCGAGTTCATTGCGACAGACGACGCCGCTGGCGCGAGTGCCATCGTCGCGGACGATGTCGAGGGCGCGCACGTAGTTGGCGACGTTGGCGCGGTAGTCCAGCGCCGCGGTCCTCGCGAGAGCGAGCGCGACTCGCGCGTCGTCGCCTCGCGCGTCGAGGTAGAGGAATCCGGCGACCAGATTGTCCGCGCGCAGAGTCGGCAGGTGTGAGAGCGATTCACTCTTGGTGATCTTGCGGTGGCGTTGACCAATTCGCCATCCGCCCGTGAGGTCGTAGAGGCGCAGGGCGGTCGAATAGCCCTTCACTAGGGTCTTGGAGGCCACACCGTTGTTGCCGAAGAGGGGAATGAGGAAGGGAAGGGGACGTACGAGATAAGGTGCATTCTCCAACAAACGCTGGCGTTCGCGAAGGTTCTCGTACACCAGTCGAAATTCTCGCTGCTGCAAATAGCGAAGTCCGCCGTGCACCATCTTGGATGACTTGGAGCTCGTGCCAGAGGCGATGTCGCCGGCGTCGATGAGTGCGACCTTGAGTCCCCGTGATGCAGCGTCGAGTGCCACTCCGGCACCCGTGATCCCCGCGCCGATCACCGCCACATCGAATTTTTCGGTAGCCAGGAGAGCCAGAGACGCATCACGATCAAATGAGGTCATGAGCCATTTTGACACAACGTCCTCGCAATGGCCGCGCCCGCCGCGCGTCGCACGTCGTGAATCCATCGTCCCGGTGCGCGAGCGACGTCGGACTCACGAAGGCCAATGATGAAGAGGATGGATCAATCGCCGGACTTCGGCGTGCGGGTGGCGTCCACCGATGTCGTGCCGCGCACTCCTCGTCCTTCGTCCTGCATATTCCTAAAAGCTAACGACGGTGTAACCCTCGAGGGCGAAGGCCTCGACCTCGGCACCGGCCGAGAGCAACTCCAGGGGTCGCACCTTGATCTCCTCGGCCACCTCGTATTGTTCGACATTGGCCCGACACGCCTTGGTGGCGATGCCGGCGTCGCGCAGATCGGCCAGTTGGCCGTCGATCTGACCGCTCGCGGCCAGTCGTACCGCGGGTCCAAAGAAGAGGACGCGCACGTCGACACCACGGTTCGCCTTCATGCGCGTAGCCATCACCATGCCCGGTACGGCCCGGGCCGGATCATCGCTGATAATCATGAACGCCACCTTGGCGGGGGCGTGTTCGCTCGACATGGTTGCTCCTCAGTGCTTTCGGTGGTCGCGGTCGTCGGGTGACGACTCGGGTCGTTCGGGCCAGGAAACTGATGGGGCCACGGGCGAGAGGGAGCACGACGCCGCGCGGCGCCCCAGTAACCGCGGCCACGCGAGCGCAGTGACGACGGCGCTCACCACGACGACATCGCGTACGCCGGCATTGGGAATCGGACTCGCCCCGATGTAACTGAATACCGCCGCCGTGACCACTCGGCTACTGGCGCAGGACAGCCTCATCATCACACTCTACCGGGGCCGCCCGCCAGAGCACGCCGACCAATCGATGGTTGGTCGACGTCTTGTGGGCCACCCCCGCTGGACGTCGCTGGCTGCTCAGTCGTCAGGTGACGTCACCCCACGGAGCAATGTCAGCGAGGTGGGAGAGGAGCGCGACGCCGTCGGGGGAGGCGAACCATTGGACGTGGCCGAGGAGGTAGGAACGATAGGCGAGGTCCGCGTTCTCGCGAGAGCGCACGATTGTACCGAAGTACTCGACTTCAGAGAGTGCGAATTCGACGTGGGCGACCGGCAGGAGTACGCGCAGGGTCTCGATGTCCTCTGCGGTGAGCGGGGAGACCTCCTGGTACCCGGCCAGCAGGTCGTCGAGCGCGTCGAAGTCGACGGTGAAGAACCCGGCGCCTTTCGTGTCGAGCCAGTCAATGGTGCTGCGCTCGATGGCCACGGCGAGGTCGTGCGTCACCAGAGTGCGATTGCAGAGTCCGAGGTCCAGCACACTGGCCACGCCCGCGCGCGGTGATGGATCGTCCCACGTGAGATTCGACGCGTGCCAATCACCGTGGGTCCACTGCGAATCGAGTCCCCGTATTCTCAGCGACGCCGCCTCGATGGGTCCGCGCAGGACCGACTCGAGGTCACCGCGGACGTCGTAGGCGCGGACCGCGTCGGCGAGGTCGCGGCGGTCCGAGACGAGTTGAAGGTAGGCCTCAGCGGGACTCTCGGCGCCCAGAACCTCGACGGAGTCGACCAGAGCGCCGAAGGGCCACGCCCGCGCGTCAAAGTCCGCCGCGGCCCGATGGAACCGGGCGAGGGCGGAACCGGCCGATCGGGCGTGTGCGCGGTGATCGAACGGGTGCCACGAGGGGACGTCGCGGTACACGTCGACGCCGACCGCGACGTCGTGGACTTCGTAGAGGAAGTCCCCGCGCTCAACGACGGTCGACTCTCGCCTCGTGACCAGTACCGCGGGGGTGTTGACTTCGCGCGCTCGCAGGTGACGCACGAAGTCGTGCTCGAGCTCGAGACGTTGGCGCGAGCGCACGCGAACGTGGTGGCGCTTCACGAAGACCGACCGGGTACCAATGGTGACGAGGGCCCCGGCGGACATCGGTCGCGGACTTCGCCACGTGACTACTGGTGGGTCCGAGGCGACGTCGTTGGCGCCGAAGTAGTGCGAGAGCACGTCGGTGATCTCTCGATCGCTGAGTGCCGGCCAATCAGGGGTCGCGAAATCGTTCAGCATCCCGTGCACGAGTCCGTCGGGCGCTCGGCGTTCGACGCGCGAGGCGCTCACGTTCCGCCGCCGCCGCCGCCGTCGCGGGCGGCGGGTGCTGGTCGACGCTGGTGAAGCGTGTTCGCTACGGTGCCGGTGAGCAGGGCGGCCACTGCCGAGACGACGAATGACGCCAATGAGGCGGACATCCAACTCGGTGCGTGGAAGTCGACGCTCGCGCCGACGTGACTCCACATCGCGACCCACCATCCGATGTAGCCCGGGTTGATCATTTGGTAGACGATGAAGCCGATCGCCCAGGAGATGAGCATGGACGAGCGGCTGTGGATCCGTCGAGAGAAGTTCCAGAGCCCCGTGGAGAGGAGGAAGAAGTCGACGATAAAGACGGCCGTGAGGGGAACGAACACCGAACCGAGCAGCACGAGGAAGTTCTCGTAGTCGGCGATATTTATGCCCAGGGCCAGCGCCGTCGTCAGCAGGGCCGTGGCCAGGGCGAGGATCCGTCGGTCCCACAGCGGTCGAAGGTTTTGGATGGAAACGACCGTGGAGTACACGTCCGCGAAGGACTGGTCGAGTTCACGCGCGGCGAGAATCGCGAAAGCGGTTGCCCCGAAGGGGACTGCGATAAAGGCCCCGTAGATATCCGACGGGGATCTCGCCACGGTGACGAGGGCGACGAGCCCAATCACGTAGCACAGGGCCTGCGTCACGCCGTAGCCCACGAAGGCGCCCCAGAAGGCTGTACGCGGGGACTTCGAGTGTCGGGTGTAATCGGCGGCTAGTGGGGCGAACGAGATTGCCACGGCCACCACCGTGTCGGTCGCCGCCCAAAAGCCAGTCCAGGTGCCGTGGGTGAGCGAGGGAAGGGGGTGTCGCAAGAGTTGGGCGAAGAGGTAGACGAGAACCACGAGCACCGCCGGCGTGGCGAAGCGGCGCAGAATGCGGATCGCCCCGAGGGGGCGAAGAGTCAGGAGTCCGGTGATGGAGCCGGCCACGACGACGTACACCCATTGTGCGAGCCCGGGCTCCACGGTGCGTGCAGCCGTCGCGATCGTCACGAGTTCGAAAACCCCCCAACCGAGGAGCTGGATGATGTTGATGAGCGTGGGTAGGTAGGACAGCCGACTTCCGAAGACGCCGCGCAGGAGGACCATGGCGGGAGCTCCGGTGCGCGCGCCCGCGACACCGGAGAACGCTATGGCGAGGGTGCCGAGCACGGTGCCGACGATGATCGCCGTGAGCGCGGCGAGAAAGGAGAGTTCGGGCGTTCCGCTTCCGTTGGGCTGCAACACGAACATGGCGCCCGTGAAGCCGAGGAGGCTGACGCCGAGGTTGCCCCACAGACCGAACTGATCGATCAGTCCGAGCGGTTGGGGCACTGGTTCGTTGAGCGTTCGAGGAACTTCGGAATGCTTGTCTCCCGAGACCAACGTGAACGATGATTCTGGATGGGTGGTCACCACGATCTCCTTACGCCGGCATTACCCGGACAAGTTCGACGGTCGGTGGTACTGCGGCCCGTAGGCCAACCACCCTCTCAGCCCGGTACGTCCGAGCTCCCGTAGTACAGCGAGGTAACGATACCACCCTGCAGGCGAGTTGGTCAGCAGTGTCGATGCCTGAGAGTTGATGTTCGATGAACTGGGTGATCGACCACGGGCCAACTGCTGATTCACCCCATGGGTAGGTAACCATAAGAGTCGGTTCGAAGATGAGACGAACGTCCTCCCATGCCATCGGTGGCGTCGAACCGACGTGGTGATGCGCCCTCTACGACGTGGCATCGAAGTACCGTTGTGATTGCCCTCGGTACTAACGAGCCAGGCGTCTCCATTCGTGCGAGAAACCGAGTTCGACCGGGGGGCCATCGTCGGTCAGCTCACCCTAAGGACGCGGCGCGAATTAGACGGTCTCGTCAACCACCGGGTAACGGTCGATGAGTTGATCGGCCGAGCCGGGCCTGGCGAAGTACCAACCTTGGCCGTAGTCGACGCCGACGCTCAGCAATGCGAGTGCATCACCTCTGGTCTCGACACCCTCAGCGACGACGTGAGCACCGGATTGGTGACTGAAGTCGACCAGCGACCGTATCAGGGTGAGGAGCACCGAATCGGTGGCGGCCCCGGCCACGATGCTGCGATCGAGTTTGATGACGTCCGGAGCGGTCAACAATATGTGGCGCAGCGAAGAAAAACCCGCGCCCACGTCGTCGATGGCGAGTCGCAAACCTTGTTCGCGTAGCGGTCGGAGGACGCCGGAGAGGACCTCATAATCCTGGACCGGATCATGTTCGGAAAGCTCGAGAACGACGCGCTCCACGGGGAGTTGGGACAGAAGTTCGAGACAACGCTCGTCAAGGATGGTGTCGGGTGAAAAGTTGATCGACATGTATCCCGAAATATTCGATAACTCCTCAGTGGCGCGGCGGACCGCGCTCAATTCCAGTTCGACGCCCACGCCGATCGACGCGGCCTCGGCGAATACTTCATCGGGGGGCTTGCCCCATTCGGCGGGAAAACGGCTGAGAGCTTCGGCACCGACGCGTTCTCCATTGGTGAGCGCCACAATGGGCTGCAAGACAACGTGGGGGCCGCCAGAGTCGAGTACTGGCAGTAATCGACCACGAATCTCGGCCTCACGACGACGATCCTGTACCCCCGGCTCGATGAGAGTCGCCGCCGCGCTGGCTAGAACCTCCATCAGTGCTCGGTCTCGCTTGGACAGAGCTTTGTCGGCGGTGAAGCCCGCGGCACAAAAAGTGCCGTAGAGGGTCCCGTCGCTCAGGGAGACTGGCACGGAAACGTAACTTCGGATCCGCGGGAAACGAGCGGCGGGGAGGCGCTTCGCCTCGGGTAGTTTCGCGACGTTCGGGATGACGCTCGGGAGTTTGCCCTCCAGGATTGCCTGGCACAGAGACGTTGCCTGGGGTTGAGTCTGACCGTCGCGAAAGAAGGGGATGGAGGATTCGACGACCTCGAGGTGTTGGGTCTGGCCGTCAAGTCGACTGAGGAAGGTCAAACTCAACCCGAGGGAATCCTTGGCGGTGCGAAGGAGTTCTGCGACCTTCAGGTCGGTATCCGAACGTTTAGGTCGTGACCGATCCATAACCATCGACATTAGAGGCAATCCATTGAAGAGGTGCTCCGAAGTAACGGCGCCTACCAAGTTTGTCCGTGGTCGTCATCAATCGATCCGACCGTCGCAACGCGGCGTTATCGACGATGAAGGTAGCGGACCCGTTGACTCGCTACTTGTCCAATTCGGCGAGGACCTCGCCGATGATCTTGGTCATCTTATGGGAGGGGAGTGGCTCGCCCCCTTCGGCGTGCGCCACCTCATCGGAGAAAGCCTCGACCGAGTGGGTACCGCCAATCAACACGTGTCGTAGCGCTTCGCCGCTCGCGGCGGAGTCGCTGACGTTTTTGAGCGCACCGGCAACGTCATGGTCGGGCGATTCTGCAAGGGTGTGCACGACATTCATCGCCTCCTCTCGCCCATTCGCCGTCGAGACGGCTGGTGCACGATCGGGGTTCTGTTGAATATCCCAATCAGCCAGCGCCTCGCTGTAGCCTCCCTCTCCAGGATGCAACAATCGGGTCGTCGCCTCCGCGACCGGGTCGACGCCTTCGCCGGTGGCGTCGTCGTCGTGATGCCGCCCTGGTGGAATCGGCACGATGAGGCTTCCGTCGATGTTTCGAATGATCTCCATGTCGACACTCCTTCTGGACAACACTTCGTGCGCCGTACCTCCAACCTTAAGGGCGTGTCTCGATCCACAATCGCCCACGATGACGACCCTTGCTATTTCTAAAGTGGACAAGCTGAAGAGGAGAGGGTTAACACTTGGTGACCAAGAGAATGGGCGCAGAGTCTTCCCCTCGCGGGCCATTGGGAGGGTTATCTGTGTAGGGCGACAGTGGTCGAACCGAATCACCGCAAGAATCATGTGGGCGTCCATGTCGCCATGGTCGTGGTGATGTTCGCGGGGTCTCGCTGGCGCATTCGTAGGTTGGAACGCCATCTAGAACGAGATGCCGCCCGTGGCGAAGAGGGCGACCAACGCCACCGACATGAGCGTGAACGTGAAACCCCCGAGGATATTGGCAGCGTGTCCGTTGACGTAGTCACCCATGAGGTGTCGACTATTGGAGATGATCAACACGAAGATCAAGAGGGGAACGGCGATGATGCCGTTGATGACGGCCACGAAGACCAGTAGGCGTATGGGATTGGCGTTCAGCAGGCTGAGCGCGGTGCCCCCAATCGTTCCCACGGCGACGAGGACGTAGAACAGTGGCGCCTCGCGGAACTTGCGCGAGAATCCCCACTCCTTCCCCATCAGGCCCGACACACCAATCGAGCCCGACGCCGCGAGCACCGGGACGGCCAACAGTCCGCTGCCGATGAAGCCCAGCGCGAACACCACGCTGGCCAGACTGCCCGCGATTGGTTTGAGCGAACTAGCGGCCTGCGCCGCACTTTGAATAGTGGTGATGCCGTGCGCGTGAAGGGTCTGGGCCGTCGTTCCAATGATCGCGAACATCACGATGTTCGAAAATGCCATTCCCGAGAAGACGTCGAGACGACTGGTGCGTTGCTTGAACCGAGCTTTCTGAGCGCTTCTTTGCTTCAGCGGCGCCACCCGAGAACCACCCTCGGGCTCTTCACGCATCTCCTCGAGGCGATTGGCGCTCTGCCAGAAGAAGATATAGGGAGAGATCGTCGTGCCCAGGACGGCCACGAGCACGGAGACGTAGGACTTGTTGAGTTGGATGTGCGGCAGTACGCCGTATTGCAGGATCCGCAGCCAATCGTGGGTGACACTGACCATGACGACGATGTAGACGACGAGGACGCCCGCGAGGACCTTGAAGACTTGGGCGATGCGATCAAAGGAGCCCACGACCATCAGCATCGAAATCGCGACGCCCGCGAGTAGCGCCCATAGCCACGTGGGTCCCGCCTTCAATAGGTTCATTCCCGATCCAATGGCTACCAGGTCGGCGGCGATATTGAGCGTGTTCGCCACGATCAAGGCCGACAGAATCCCTCCCACCACCCAACGTCCCGGGCGATGGAAGCGTTTCATCGCCAGTTCGCCCAGACCGGTTCCGGTCGCCAGGGCCGTGCGATCGCAGATCTCCTGTATCGCCGCGATCAGAGGAAACGTGAAGAGCGCGGTCCACAGGAATGACAGGCCGAACTGCGAACCGGCCTGCGCGTACGTCGCGATGCCCGACGGGTCGTCGTCGCACGCGCCCGAGATCAGGCCAGGCCCAATTGCTCGTAGGTATTGGCGTAGTGGGTGCCGAGGGTGGGGCGTCACGCCGCCGCTGGCCCGTTCTGGTCGCTTCCTAGGGGGATGCGTCACGGGTGTTCAGCGTTCGTCGCCCGGCGAAATCGTGGTTAGCCACCCTGCGCGAGGACCGAAGTCGAGGACGGGTGGTAGTAGATGCGGCAACAGTCTTCGAGGTAATCGAGGGTGGTGACGTGCCCGCTCGTGATGGTCACCCGTTGCTCAGAGCCTTCGATGGAGTAGATGCCTTGACGAAGGCGCGGGTAGACCGCGGCAAAGGACACCCCTTGGGGCAGATCACGTTCACAGACTGCGCCCTTGACCTGAGCGTCATTCATCCCCACCGGGATGAGCTCTATGTGCGTGCCGATCAACGTGGGAGAGGTGAAAAGGATGAGGGCTCCTTCCTCTCCACCGACGTCGGGAGAGACGTTGGTGATGCAATAGGGCGCCATTCGCTGTGGCTCCATGACTAATCTCCACTTCGTGCGAATGCATGGTTGGATCGAGCGCACGCCCGAGGTCGAGTCCGAGGGGGTCGACACGAGCGCCAGCCACCTAGGGGGTCGTGACTCGTCGTGACGCTCGATCCACGGGCCGTCGATGGGTAGACACCGATATCTCTCGCCACGCCCGCACTGGTATCGCCTACGACGGCGTGGTCGTCGGCCGCTTTGGCGAAAGGGACGACAACCGGTAGCACTCCGACCAGGTTTCGAAGAGATCGTCCATCAAAGAACTTCATTGCGTCCTCCTACTCACGCACCAGCGAGTTGCTGGGCGAGAAGGATGCGAAGTCCGGACGTCCTGTCTGAAACATATCACTACGCGAGCCGGTGGCCAGGCGGAGGGCGTGTCGACCTCGCTCACGTTCGGTTCCGAGGTCTCTCAAGTTCTGCGCGGTCCTGTTCCCTCGCGAGACCCTACGTCGACTGTCGAATCAGTCGGCGTATCACGCGCGTGCGACTCGAGACTTCGACAGTCGACGACAGCGATGTAGGAGGCTCACCATGGTCTCATTGGAGGGCCACGGTGGAAGGGGTGACACGCGCGGGTACGGTGCACTACATGCGACTCGATGACTGGTTTCTCACCCCGAGCGAGCGAGGGAACGACGCGAGTGAGATTGACAATCACGCTCCCATTCGCCAAGCCTGGACCGAAGGCAATACTGTGCGCACGCTGATTGACGGGAAGTCCTACTTCTCACATCTGCTCGCGGCGTTCTCCAGTCTCCACGACGGCGACGAGGTTCGATTTGCGGACTGGCGAGGTGATGGTGACGAACTCTTGGCGAACCAGGGCCCGAGCATGCGATCTCTTCTGGCCGACATCAGCCGACGAGGCGTTGACGTTCGTGGTCTTCTTTGGCGGTCGCATAGCGATCGATTGGCGTTCAGCGCCAAGGAGAATCGAAGTTTCGCCGACGAGGTGGCGGCGGCGGGGGGAGAAGCTGTTCTCGACAACCGCGTGCGCCGCGGCGGCTCTCATCATCAAAAGCTCGTGCTGATGCGTCGTCCCGAGTCCCCCGACGACGACGTGGCATTCGTGGGCGGGATCGACTTGAGCCACGGACGTCGTGACGACAGTCGCCACCGAGGTGACGAACAGCCCGTCAAAATGAACACTTCCTACGGCCCCCATCCGGCATGGCACGACGTGCAACTTGAAGTGCGAGGGCCCGTCGTCGGCGACCTCGACCTCACCTTTCGTGAGCGCTGGGAAGATCCGACTCCGCTGAACCACTCGGGTCGGTGGCGATCGGGGACGCCGCGGTGGCTGAGGCGCGACCGAGTGACCCGCGCCCTGCCTGCGCGACTGGCGCCGCCGCCGGCGTGTGGCGGGCACGCCGTGCAAGTCCTGCGCACGTACCCCGCGCGACGTCCGCGCTATCCGTTCGCTCCCGCGGGCGAGCGCAGCGTCGCGCGAGCATTTGCCAAGGCCGTCGCACGCGCTCGCTCACTGATCTATATCGAGGACCAGTATCTCTGGTCGATTGAGGCGGCACACGTGCTGGGTGCCGCCCTGCGGCGTCAACCGGATCTGCAACTCATCGCCGTGGTTCCGCGGTATCCCGACAAGGACGGCCGCCTGTCGGGCCCTCCGAGCCGGTTCGCCCAATCGAGGGCCCTGGCGATCTTGAAGGAGGCGGGCGGATCACGTGTCGGCGTGTACGACCTGACCAATGGGGACGATCGTCCCATCTACGTTCACGCCAAGGTGTGCATCATCGACGATGTCTGGGCGTCGGTGGGATCCGACAACCTCAATCGACGGTCCTGGACCCATGATTCGGAATTGTCGTGTGCCGTCATCGATGAGCAGCGCGATACCAGGGCACCCGAAGACCCTGGCAAATTAGGGGACGGCAGTCGAAAGTTCGCCCGTGAGTTGCGGCTCGCCCTCTGGAGCGAACACTTGGTGCGTTCACCGGACGACCCCGAGCTCCTCGCCCTCGAAGGCTCCGTGGGTCTCTGGGAGAGGGCAACCCAACGAGATGAACCCGGCACGGGATCAAACGAGGGTGTCGGAGATCGCAGGTCACGTCTCGGTGTTCACGTGGTGGAACCAGTTGACGGGATGACTCGACTATGGGCGAAGGTCGTCTATCGATTGATCTTCGATCCCGACGGGCGACCACTCTCACTCCGGTGGCGTCGCCGATTCTGAGACAGAGGTCACCGGACTCTGGAGATACTGACTTCCACGGGGGTTGTACTTCTAGATGAGCCCTGATGATGGTCGAGTTATTGATCGTGGGCGATACCGAGGTCGACCCGCCGCGCGAGTGCTCAGCGGCGGTCGACGCTTCGTCACGGGTCGAGTCGAAAATGACTGGGTCGGGCAGAATTCGTCGCGAAACGGGTACGGTGAAGCCAGGGACGTCCAGACTTCGCATCCTCCTGAGTTGGCATGTGGTCAACCTTGGAATGAGGAGGTACATGATGGCGTCTGACGAGCGAGTAGTGATTCGTCCAAAGGAGATTCGCGCCTCAGGTGCCGTGAGCGTCGAGGATCGAACGAGTGAATGAATTCACGAGACAACTGAAAAAGTGGTCGAGCCGCCTGACGTCGCGCAAATTGCCATCGCAACAACATCCGCGCGGCGTCGACAGCGGGTCCGGGCACGTCGACAAAGTCGGCGGTGATCGCGGACATGGCGCCGAAGGCAACGCGTTCCAAGTCAACAGCGAGCCTGAGCGAGACAATCACAACGACGACGATCAGCGACACGGTGCCGAAGGTGACGCTTTCCAAGTGAACGGTCACTCCGCGAAGAGTGAGGGCCCGGAGGACGACGCGCGATGAGCGGCGCTTCGTCGATCACGCTTCGACGAAATTGATACGTCACTCGAGAGAGTGACTTGGCATTGCTAGAAGTTGCCGTGCACCCGATTGGAAACTGCACGGCAGCAACCACTCAGACGACTAAGGGAGGCTTATCATGAAGGATTTCTTGACGGATGTAGAAACGCTGCGCGCACGGGCTCGCGAGAACATGGACAAGGGACCAGTGACTGATGCTTACGGCGCGGATCTGGGCAGAGTCATTGATGTTCTCAATCAGGCGCTCGCCACTGAGCTCGTGTGCGTCCTTCGATACAAGCGCCACTTCTTCACGGCTCAGGGCCTCAATGCCCAGTCCGCCGCGGCCGAGTTCCTCGAACACGCTGGCGAAGAAGAAGAGCACGCCGATCGCATTGCCGCGCGCATCACGCAACTCGGAGGACAACCTGACTTCAACCCGGATTCGCTCTCTGGACGGAGCCACTCGGAGTACGACTCGTCCCTGGAGCTCGAAGAGATGATCAAAGAGGATCTGGTGGCTGAGCGAGTAGCAATCGCCTCATACTCTGAGATCATTGCTTGGCTCGCTGATGGTGATCCGACCACGCGTCGCATGCTCGAAGAGATCCTCGCGGTCGAAGAGGAGCACGCCGAGGACATGCTCGACCTCCTGAGCCAGACCAAATGACCGATTGTGACCGTTCATGGTGAACCCTCCAAACAGAGCAACCGACGTCACCCAACGAGGATATGGACGATTGAGCACTACGCCTTGAGGCAATGGGGCGCGACTGCCACTATGGATGGGAGCCACGACTCGGTGGTACTGGCGTCGCGGCGACAGAGGACCAATTTCTGAGTCGGCCGCCCTTGGGTGTTGAGGCTCTGGATCGGATAACCGGCTCTTCGTGGTAATCGATTGTCGGTCCGGTCGACCTGGTCATCAGGTCTCCTCGCCACGGGACACAGGGTCGTCAGAACTGCCCGACTCCAACCCGAGGGGTCCAACGTAGGAGGAACTCGCGACACGAAAATGAAGGCGCGCGTCTACTTTTCGAGACACTGGAACTGAAGGAATCCTTACCATCGCACTGATCGATTCGGTCGGTCCAATGTACGATCGGTTCTGTCGAGGCCCGATGGCAATCCGGGTCGAGATGCGTCCGAGGGGAGACGGGGCCATGAGAAAACTCCGACTGCTGTTCGCGGTGCTTCCGCTCCTTCTCGGCCTCGCGCCACTTGCCACCGCGACAGTCGCCTCGGCAGCGGGATGCCCAAGTTTCGCGGCGTACGTCTCGAAGGCCGACGCGACTCACGTTACGGACTTCAACTTCTCGCAGGGCGTTCTGAGCGCCACGAATCCTGTGTCCACTCCCTATCAGCAGTCTCCCCAGAAGGGGAGACTGAGTGGCACCCTCCTCTCGAGCAGTGGCTCTCACGTCTTCACAACTTCGGCGCCGGTCACGCTTCACTATGGACTCATGACCTACAACATCGCAGCGGGGAGCATCTTTGACTTGGGGTGCGCCGGACAGTCGAAGGGTGCACCGCTGAAACCCTCCGTCTACCTCGAGGCGGGTCGCATCGAAGCCCACGATCCCCGGGGGTTCTCCGGTGCCGTCACCACGTTCGAGGGATTGTACGGTGCGATCCCGGGGTGGCACTCGGCGCTTCAATTCAGCGTGGTCCGTACCCCGGCAAAGACGATTTCAACGCTCTACGAATTCGTCGAGTCGAGTGACATGTCGACGTCATCGGTGAGGGGGTTAACCGCGGTGAAAGTAATCGGTGTCGGACACATCAACGTCACGCCCTACGCCGGGCCCAGAATCGGCACCTGTCGCCACGTGCTGGTGGCTGACTTGAACTCGTCCACCAACGCGGCTGCCTACGTCGGTTTGGCCTAATTGGCGCCTCATCGGCGGGACTCGTACGAGTCGCAAGAGCCGCCGGCGCGACAAGTGTCGGCCCACAAACGTGGAGGGTCCCCATAGCGTGGGAGTGTCAGCTTGATCACGTGTCCCTAGTCGTCCTGCGAGGAAGTCGGCCCTACGGCTCTCGAGGCCACCGCTAGATAGAGCGGATCTCTCGTCTTCTCGAACGCCGTCAATGTGGTGTAGGCCAGTTTGGCCACGTGCTCATCGTCGGAGTTCGCAGCTGCGACGCTGACTTCAGTCGGGTCGCCCGTGGTGGAGAGGGCGAACTCCTCGAGTTGGTTGTCCGACCAGATCGCGGGTGCTCCGATTGATAGATATGCGGCAAGCAACGCTTGGAACGCGACTCGGTCAACCAATTGCTGGTCTTCAATCCATGGCCGCACCACCGAGAGAGCGGCCAATCCGGTGACACCGTGTAGGGCGGTGAAGTTGTTGGTCGACGCGTGCAGTCGAAGAGCGCAGGCGGCGAGGGTCGCCTCACTATCGTCATCGACCTCCAGTGACGCAGCGGCGTGCGCGAAACTTTCGTGTCCGGCCACTTTGTGCATGGCGTCATCAATCAGACGTGCGGATGGCGGAGTCGCCCACGTCGATGTGCTCGACAAGGCCGTGAAAATCTCTTCGGGGTCGCGGGTGGTTCCCCCGAACGGTGCTAGCGCAGCCAACGGTCTGGCCACCTCAGCGAAATAGGCCAACCCCGCTGCCACCTGCAGAGTCGAAGCGGCATCGATCGCGTAGGCCAGTCTGATAACGCCGTGAAAGCCGGCCCCGCCGGCCCCGGGGAGCAGGGATGGAAGATGCGAACGAAGGGTGACCTCGACCCCGTCGTCGGCGACGCGGTGAGCGAAGTAGGAACGAAGTTCCGTCGCCGCTCGCGAATCTCCGATGGCCCTCTTCCACGTCGCGCGATCAAGAGGCTCCTTCGCGCTCGCGAGAGGCGCCAGTTGTCGAGAATACGTGGCGGCGAATCGCCTGAGTTCATCACTGTCGGCACCGAGACGATGCTTCGCCACGAGCGCCATCGGGAGGTGGTTTGATAATCCATGGACCGTCGTGGGGTCACTGGTGAGTTCCTCGCCGAGCAGCTCTCGAAGTTCTGGTGAGATCGAATCCTTCATCGGCGTGACCCTATCTGGTCCCATTTCGACCCGCAACGCGGCCACCTGCTCGGGATTCTGCCACGAGAAGTACGATGGAATTGCCGACACGCCTAGACCCCGCTACTGCCGCCACGGACCGATGGTCCGCACTGAGTGAAGAGGTGTCCGATGAGATTGTCCGCCACGGTGATCAGTGGCATTGCCGCGATGGTGTTCGCAATTGACGTGCGCGTACCGGCCCGGAACGCGGCTCACAACACTGGCTACCGCCTCTCGACGATGGGCGGCATCTGATGACGGTCGGTCTTATGGCGTTTGCCGTATCCGATACTGGTCTTCCTTGCAACGCAACCTCTCGCACAGCGCCTAAGGGCAGCGACGAACGCACCACGCAGTACGAAGCGGGCGACACCACCGAAATACACGAACAGAGGAGTTAGATCATGATCATTTTTGGAGCAGTTCTCATGCTGATTGGATTCATTCTTGGCGTTCCCATCCTGTGGTCGATCGGTGTCATAGTCTTGATCATTGGCATCGTGCTGTGGCTCATGGGCACGATGGGACACATGGTGGGTGGCCGACGCCACTACTACTAGTCGTCAACGATTCGGAGTGGTGTGCGTTGAGGTATCGTCACTCGATGCACGCGTGATCTTGTTTGGCACCTCGCCGGACATCACCGCTCCGGCGAGGTGGGGCAAGAGTCTTGCGGACACGGGCAACGTCGTGAGACTAACCACGACATGCATGGGAAAGAAATCAAAATGACAGATACCGCGATCACTGATTCAATGAGGACGAACATCAAGAGACTTCCCCAACACGTGGGCATCATTCCCGACGGAAATCGGAGATGGGCTCACGGGCAGGGACTTGAGAAGCACGACGGCTACCACTTCGGACTACAGCCGGGCCTCGAGGTCTATAAAGCGTGCCTGGCCCTGGGTATCCCAGAGATCACCTTCTACGGTTTCACGGTCGACAACACGAAACGGCCGGCGCCGCAGATCGAAGCCTTTCAACGAGCGTGCGTCGAAGCGGTGGGGGAATTGGAAGGGCTGGACGCCGACCTTCTCGTGGTGGGCAACACGCAGTCGTCGCTCTTTCCCAAGGAGCTCCTACGGTACACGCAGCGGACTCGCATCGGCGAGGGCCGCATCAAAGTCAATTTCCTGGTCAATTACGGCTGGAATTGGGATCTCAACCATTCGCTCAAGAACAAGGGTGAGGGAACCCGAGACAATTTCGCCAACGGTATTGCGTCCGCGGACATCTCGAGAATCGATCTCATCGTGCGATGGGGTGGCGGACGGCGCCTCAGTGGATTCCTACCAGTCCAGTCGATCTACGCGGACTTCTACGTGATTGACAATCTGTGGCCGGACTTTTCGATTGAGCAATTCCTTGAGGCGCTGGCGTGGTACCAGGAACAAGATGTCACGCTCGGTGGTTAGCAATTAGCGGCGGACTCGACGACGTTTCGTCGCGTCGGTCAACGATGGGGGGGCCCAGCCGGCGTCACCGGGGTTGAGGTTGGTGCCCGGCGGCACGATTTCGTCGATGCGATCTAGGACCGAAGTCTCAAGTCGAAGGTCGGCGGCACCGAGCTGTGATTCGAGTTGGTCCATCG
Organism: uncultured Acidimicrobiaceae bacterium; assembly: GCA_963734655.1. Taxonomy (GTDB): domain Bacteria; phylum Actinomycetota; class Acidimicrobiia; order Acidimicrobiales; family RAAP-2; genus RAAP-2. Next base: position 210,204 of record CAVTHY010000004.1, read on the forward strand.
TGCGTGGTCCAATGATGGCTGAAGTCACGGCGGGGTGTTCCAATACAAAGGCCAACGCCAAGTGGATCAAACTGAGGCTGGACTCTTCGGCGAGCTTCGCGAGTTGGTCGACGACCTCAAGTTTCGTCTGGTTCTCGGGGATGCTGAGGTCATAGCGCGCGGGGATTCGCTCCGAGCGACGACTCGTGTTGGTTTTTCCCTCGCCGTAACTGCCCGAGAGCCAGCCGCCCGCGAGGGGGCTCCACGGCAGGACGCCCATCCCATACGTCTGCGCCACCGGGAGCAGGTCGCGCTCGATCCCGCGCACGAGTATTGAATAGGGTGGTTGCTCGGTCGCGAAGCGCCCGAGTTGGCGGGTGAGTGACACCCATTGGGCTTCGACGGTCATGTCGGCCGGAAACGTTGACGAGCCGAAGTAGCGAATCTTGCCCGCGCGCACCAAGTCCGTGAGTGCGCCCAGCGTTTCGTGGATGTCTGTCGACTCGTCGGGACGGTGTATCTGGTAGAGGTCAATGTAATCGGTACCGAGGCGACGCAGGCTGTTCTCCACCTCGGCGGTGATCCAGCGGCGCGAGTTGCCTTGGGCGTTGGGGTCGTCTCCCATGGGGAAGTGGACCTTCGTCGCCAGTACGACGCGCGATCGATCGATCGAGGAGAGTGCTTTGCCGACGATGGTCTCGGATTCGCCCTGGGAATAGACGTCGGCCGTGTCGATGAAGTTAATACCTGCGTCCAGCGCGCGGTGAATGATGCGAACTGAGTCATCGTGGTCCGGGTTGCCCCATTCGCCAAACATCATCGCGCCCAGGCACAGCGGGCTGACTCTAACTCCGGTACGACCAAGTGTTCTGAGCTCCATAGGGCCACCCTATTCCCGGCGTAGCCAGCGCTCGTCGCTGTCCCTCTCTCCTTCGCCCATAATGGGGGAATGGTGAAAATTCTCCAACTATCACTCATCGTCACCTATTCAGGTCAGGCGATTCTTGAGGGTCGAGACAATTGACGATGTTCGTCGCCCCCGATGGACGGATGCGCTGTGGCTGGGCGGGTGGCGCTCCGGAGTTTCTCAGCTACCACGACACCGAGTGGGGATTTCCCGTCGCGGACGATCGTCGACTGTTCGAAAAGCTAAGTCTCGAGAGCTTCCAATCCGGGCTCAGTTGGCGCACGATACTAGCGAAGCGCGAGAATTTTCGATACGCGTTCGCTGGATTCGACTTCCGTGTCGTCGCCGAGTTTGGCGAAGCCGACGTCACGCGTTTGCTGAGCGATAGCGGGATCGTACGTCATCGCGGGAAGATCGAAGCCGTCATCAACAACGCCGCCCGGGCAGTCGAGATCGTGGACGAGGGGAGCTCCCTGGCGAAGTTCTTCTGGGGCTACGAACAATTGGCCGACGAGGTCGCACCACCGCCGCTCGCGTCGGTCTCGCCAATGGCGGTCGCTCTGTCCAAGGACCTTAAGGCGCGAGGTTGGAAATTCGTGGGACCCACGACCGTGTTCGCGTTCATGCAAGCGATGGGGCTGGTCAACGATCACGCCGCTGATTGCGTGATTCGAGGGCTGGTCAGCGCTCAGCGTGACAACTTCACGTCACCGCGGTAGGGGGACAGGGTGGAGTGTCTGTAGAGCCGAGGGGTCGACTCCCCGCCCAATCGTGGCGGGTCCATCGATGATTTCTTATGGCGTGGGTTGCTCGACTGAACACTCGAGCGGCGCCAACCTTGATGAGCGGGCTAGGGCGGGTGAGTGTCGCCGCGGGCAGTATCGTTGCCCTGGCCACCACCTGTTTGATTCTCGCAGCCATTGATGCCGGGAAATCGAGAGTATTTGGTCCGCCGATCAGGCGACGTTGGCTTCACACATCTAGTGGGGAACACCAGCGAGTGCGAACATCATCCCGTGACCATCGACAGTCGTGATTCGTCGCCAACGACGGACCCTCACATCCATGCGTGGGTTTCTGAAATCGTGGTGGCGATTTCACTATCCCTTCGTTAGAGTTTGTCTGATTGGGCTTCGCCACTCAGCGAACTTTCACGAAGAATATGGGCGACGACCTTGTCGTTGGATGGAGCGGTGGTCTACCTGAGGGAACGATATGTTCGCGATTCGTCAGCGTCACGAGTTTGGATCTCGAGACCTCGGCGTTGCCATCATCGTGTGCGCTGGTGTGGCCCTCGAGATGGCGGTGAGCGCGCGCTACGGATATCATCGCGACGAACTGTACTTTCTCGTCGCGGGACAACACCCCGCGTTCGGCTACGTCGATCAGCCGCTGTTGGCACCGCTGATCGCGAGGTTGTCGTCAATTCTCTTCGCCAACAGTCTCGTTGGACTGCGGGTGATTCCGGCCCTGCTCTTGGGATGGCTCGCCGTCACTTCGAGTTCAATGGCCCGATTGTTGGGTGGAGGGGTCCCGGCCCGGCGAATCGCCGCGCTCGCGACGGTGGCCTGCGGCGAGTACCTAGCGACCGCCCACTTGCTCACGACCACGGTGTTCGATTTCGCCGCGTGGGCGGGAGTGCTGTGGAGCTGTGTCCATCTCGTCAAGAGCGAGGAACCGCGGTGGCTCATGGTCGCCGGCGCTTTCGCCGGGGTGGGCCTGGACGCGAAATGGAACGTGGGGTTTCTGGTGGCGGCTCTGGTCATCGGCTTCGCCGTGACGCCCTCGGCGCGACGGTTGATACCGCTCCGAATGGTGGTGGCCTCCATGGCCCTCGTGGTCGCACTCGGCTGGCCGGACTTCCTTTGGCAGGCACTGCACGGCTGGCCGAACTTCTCCGTATTTCACTCACTGCAAGGCGACGCTGGTCATAACCGCGCCGTCTACTGGGCCGCCCAGATCCTGTACACGGGTTTTGTCGCGGCTGCGCTGTGGGTGGCCGGACTCGTTGCACTTTGGCGTCGACGATCACCCGATCGTCGCTGGCGCTCGCTGGCGGTGGCCAGCACGGTTGTTCTCATCATTCAATTCATCCTGGGTGGCAAGCCCTACTACGTGGGTGGGATCTTCGTTCTACTCTTCGCCGCTGGCGCTGTCGCGGTCGAGCGTCGTTGGACCACCCGACGTGGGCGAGGGCTGCGATCATTCGGTCCCGGAACGACCATGGCGGCACTGGCGATCTCCGGTCTGATCACGATCCCGTTGGCGATTCCCGTGTTGTCCGCCAAGAGTCTGCACACCCTCGCGCTGCAGAAGATCAATTACGACCTTGCCGAGACCATAGCGTGGCCCCGTGAAGTCGCTCAGGTCGCGGCGGTGTTCCATTCGATGCCCGAATCTCAGCAACGGCACGCCATTGTTTTGACTGGCAATTATGGTGAGGCCGGGGCGCTCGAGCGTTACGGTGCGCAATACAAGATTCCCCCCGGTCGCATCTATTGCGGCGCCAACTCGTTCTGGTTGTGGGGACCGCCTCCGCCGTCGGCCTCGACGGTGGTGGCCGTCAACGTGGATCGGTCGATACTTCGACGAGTTTTCGCGCACGTTCGACTCGTCCTCGTCTACTCCAATGGTCTGGGGGTGTCCAATGACGAGCAGGGAATCGAAGTGATGATCGCCTCGGGCCTACGGACTTCGTGGTCGAGTTCGTGGCCCCGTTTTCGAAACTATTCGTGAATCGCGAGGACGGGCGATGGTCTGTGATGGGAGATGCGTCGCAGGATAGTGTCACTCGCCCCAGCCCGATCTCGGTGAATGGGACGACGACGATCAGGCTAGGGCGTGGTTGCGGGTCCGGTCCCCGCGGCGTTGCACGCGCGCGGGTCCCAGGGCTGCAACGCTGGATTTGTCGCGCTGGGCGATCCCAGGTTGGGGTTCGACTTGATACCACTGGGATCGGGAATTGTGGTGGAGGTGGTGGAGGTCGAAGTGGAACTCGCGGCCAATTCCACTGTGGGAGTGGACGCGCTCCTCGAACCTGAAGTCGGCGTGAAGCTAGCCGCGCTCGTCGTCGCGGTGGTAGTGGTGCTCGACGCGGCTGGCTTCAACGTCAGCCCAATGCCGGTCTGGACAGTGACGAGTGTGCCGGGCGTGACCTCGGAAGGGTTGTAGCCCATGATGGCCGGTCCCTCGATCTGACTCATGACAGACTGCGCCGCCTCGAGACCCGGATTCTTCCAGTTGCCGGTGTCGGGAGGTGGGGGGCCGCCATACCAGACGACGGTCTCGGGGATTGGTCCGGTGGGCGTGCGGTCCCCGATGCTCGACACGTGATAGCCCTTGGACGTGAGCCCCGTCGCGATGGTCGTGGCCTGGTTGGCGATTCCCGAGCCGTTCTCCACCGAGATCTTGAACGTCGACGGCGAGGGCAAGGCCGTGCCGGTGAAGGTGCTCGTCGACATCGATGCGCCGAAGAGCTGGTCGATGAGGCTGTAGCCGGTGGGCTCGACCGGAAAGACGATGGAGCCGTAGGGGTAGCCCTTGTACTGATATCCGTTGGGTGAATTCACGCCGACCACGGGGAATGTCTCCTGGGCCACGTTGGCGATGTTGACGTGGGCGAAGTTGGTGGCCAAGGACACCATGCTGCCCTCTGAGAATCCGGTGTCCACCGTGAGATTCCCCAGCACGCTCGAGGCGATGCTCTGGTCCGTCAGTGGATTGCCCAGGCCTCGTGCCGACACCTTGGCCGCCAGGACACGTAGGAACTCGTGCGTGCGGCGAATTCGCGCCAGGTCCGAGAGCGCCTCTTGGGTCCAGTCCGCACGATTGGTGATCGCCGGGTTGGTCTGGATCTGCAGGTGACGAGCTCGAACGACCTGAAGCGCCCGGTACCCGTCGAGTAAGAAACAACCGGGGTGGGAGACGTAGAGCCCCGAGTACGCGTCGAAGACGGGCATCGGAAAGTACATGCGCACGCCGCCGAGCGCATTCACCACACCCTGGAAGGTGTCGAAGTTCAATTCGACGTAGTGGTTGATGGGGATGCCGAAGTCTTCTTCGATCGCCGCGACCAATTGAGTGGGACCCTCGTAGAGAGCGGCGTCAATCTTGTTCGCCCCCGCGATGCGGGCATTGGGCACGAAGGTATCACGGGGAATGGAGAGCAGTGACACCGAGTGAGTCGCTGGATCAAGGTGCACGATCATGACGATGTCACTGTTGACCCCCGTCGTCGTGGCGCAGAGTCCAAAGGCGATGTTTTGTGTTTTGAGACCGCAGCGTGTGGTGGAGCCAATGAGCAAGATATTCACTGACGACCCGGTGCTCTGGAGATGGCCGATGTGTTGTCGTTTGAGTAACGAGCCCAGATAGAAGTAGTCGCCAACAACACCGCCGATGATGAGAGCCACCACGACCCCTAGGGCAATGGCACTACGGATGATCACCTTGTGGCGTCGGCTCCTGGGTGGGTGACGACGCTGGCGAGTCTTGTGCTTGATCCCCGCCTTGTCATCAATGGCCTTGCCGAGATCCTCCAGTCGATGAGAGTTGGCGAGACCCGACGCACGCATTCCCGAATTTCGGGACTGGCGGTCTGAACCGTTCGAGGATCCAGCGGACATTGAGAAATTCTAACTTTTAATCTTCGGGTGGGCGGCAATTCGTCTGGCGGACGACCCCGGTTCAGTCGGAGCGCAACAGTGTTGGAGATGACGATGCGGACCAAGTCGACCTAGCCATTACTTCGATGGATCCAACGCGCTCGCCCCTGTTCGCCCCTGGAACATTTCGCCATTTGATTGGGTGTCGCTCGGGCGCTGGTTGGAGGAGAGGGTACTCACGGGGCGCTCAAACGCTCGTCCTCGTTCGAAACTTTGTGCTGGAGGCCCCAGAATCTGTGGATGCGCACGGGATCAGGCGTGCGCCATTACAGAGTGGCGAATGCGACGATCATGATTTGCTGCGGGCCGGTTGTCACAGGCTTGTATCCGACGTTGAGAGGTGGTTCTGTCGTCGTGGAGTGAAGCCATCCAATCGTGGCGTTCGCGGTCGAACTTTCACCATCCGGTGCTGGCATCCGCGCAGGTGGGGACGGTCCGCCAATGTCGAGTCGCCGCGCACCACGACCTGGGAGAATGTGACCATCACGGGCTCGCACCATTCACGGATTCGTAGCGCGAGTGACTCATCCCCAAGGCGTCGTAGTTACCCGCGAATGATTCTTTGACCACCCCGAGTTCCTCAGGGTAATCCCCCATAGATTGTGCTCCTTCTCGCTCTTAGCCTGTGCCACAGGAGTGGCGGCACCGGACCAGGAGGCGTTATGACCGACGTCATGTACCAGGACAGCATCGCGGAGGCGTCACAGAGCCCGTGGGCGATTGAGACCCACGGCCTGACGAAACGTTTCGGTGACCGCGCAGCGGTCAACGGCGTTGATCTGTTGGTCCCGCGCGGATGTGCTTTTGGCTACCTCGGACCCAACGGTGCCGGCAAGACGACCTTGATACGTGTCCTACTCGGGTTGACCCGGGCCAATGACGGCACGATGAAGATGCTCGGATACTCAGTGCCGAAACATCGTGATATCGCTCTGGCGCGTGTGGGCGCCATCGTCGACGAGCCGCGCTTCCATGGGCACCTGACTGGACGAGAGAACCTGCGGATCCTGGCCGCCGCCCGCGAGTCGGCCGCAGCAACGCGTATCGACGCAGCGCTCGAGCGGGTCGGAATGAGCCAACGGGCCAACGACAAGGTGGCGAAGTATTCCATGGGCATGCGCCAGCGTCTCGGTGTGGCGGCGTGTCTACTCGGCGATCCGCACCTCTTGATCCTCGATGAGCCGATGAATGGACTTGATCCGGCAGGGATGGCTGACATGCGCGAGATGATCCGTTCGCTGGTCGCTGAAGGGCGCACGGTGGTCCTGTCCTCGCACCTCCTGGACGAGATCGAACGAACCTGCGATGCGGTCGCGATCGTCGACCAGGGCCGTATCATCCGCCAGGGTCCGATCAAAGAACTTCTCGCCGGCTCCAATCTCGAGGTCGAGGTCGATTGTGATGCGCCCGACACCGCTCGGTCCATGCTGGCGCGTACTTCATTCGGTGCTCAGATCACCGTGGTGGACGAGGGGATCCACGTCAGTTTGCCCGCGGGCACGGTGCGCGACGTGGTGGCTGAGATCAACCGCGTTCTCGTCTCCGGTGGCGTGTCGGTCTATCGGCTCCAGGAGAACCGGGCGTCACTGGAGTCGTGGTTCCTTGAAGTAACGAGTCGACTGGGAGATACCGAATGACCGCGCCGACTGTCAACGAAGAACTCTTTCCGGGGCTGATCGCCTTTCCCGACGATCACCGTGGCCGGCCACTTCCCACGTGGGCGATGATCAGGACCCGCATCATGGAATTGCGCAAGCGTCGCGGTCTCATGGTGGCGCTGATCGCGGTGAACATCGGCATTCCCGTGTTGTACCTGTCGATCCGCCTCATCACGCACGCCGTTGCGCCGAAGTCCTACGGACCAGCAGGGGGCTACGACAGTTTCTCCAACCTCGTCGCGGGCGTGATGTTCATCTTCGGGTTCATCGTGGCCGCGACACTAGGTTGCACCGCGGGCTCGGTCGATTTGAGCGAAGGTGTCTTTCGCCATTCGGTGGTGACGGGGCGTTCGCGCGTTGCCCTCTACCTGGCCCGGATCCCCGCCGGACTCGCCATCGTCATACCGATTGTCGCCGCTGGCTTCGTCATCGTGTGCGCGGTCTGCGTCTTCGCCGCACCGACGAAATTGAATTATCAAGGTGTCACCGTGCCCTCGGGGCTGAGCCGCACGCAGTTCGTTACGTGGGCGCAACAGAACTCCCAGACCGTGGATTGCCAATTCCCCTACCGCGGTCCAGTGGACCTCTTCCCGACCTGTGGCCCGCTCGGTGGGAACGGCGCTGTCATCATCACCAAGGGTGGGACGACGATGCACCGGGCCACGCCGGCACAGATGAAGACCCTGGCCGTCGAGGTGGCCAATCAGAACTACCTGAACTATTCCCAGACGTTCCTGTCACCTCCCGTCAAACTCATGATCCAATCAGGACTGTGGCTGGAACTCGAGACGATCATTGGATTCGTCGTGGGCCTGGGGCTGGGTTCACTCATGGGTTCTCGCACGGTGCCCACCGTGTTGATGATCATCCTAGAGATCGTCCTCACCCCGATACTCTCGGTGGCGCACATCCCTCACCTCATCAACGTGCAACGTGGCGTCGTCGGCCTGGCGACGGCGCACCTTGAACCCACGGGTCTACCCTCCGTCTTTGGCGGACACGGCCCCGGGGCCAACGGCATCATCCCCGAATCGACTGCGGTGGCGGTGTTCGTCATTGTTGGATGGCTGGTCGTTTGGACTGCGCTCGGGGTGTGGCGAATGGCCACGCGCGACGTCTGACGACCGTGGGGGTCCGGTTTGAAGTGGAGAATGAGAATTGAGGGAGACCTGAGGATCGGAACGTGATTGCGAGATTCTTACGAGAAACCCCTACTGCATGACCGCGAAAGTGGCACCCGCGGGGTCGGTAATGACGGCCAATCTTCCGTACGGTGTGTCGTCGGGTTCCATGACGATACTGGCCCCGTTGGCTCGCGCGGCGGCGACCGCATCGTCACAACTGGCCACACCGAAGTAGATCAGCCAGCGTGACGGCGCATCGTCGTCGTGGTGCGAGGTGTCATTGATACCGGCGAACTGTGCATCACCTTCGTTCGCCGTGGCATAGCGGAATTCGTCGGAGTCGTTCATCATCGACGTCGACCACCCAAACGTGCCTTCGAAGAATCTCTTAGCGGCGAAGAAATCTTGCGTGTGGAGTTCGAACCATCGGGCCGCACCCACTTCGTCTATCGCCCCGAAGCCGGTGAAGTCGCGGGGCTGCCACACGCCGGCTGCGGCGCCACTCGGGTCAACGAAGATACCCATAACCCCGAGCGTTCCCACCTCCATCGCGCCGCTCACCACGGTGCCACCGTTGGCACCTACGGCGTCAAGACTCGCTGCCGCGTCCTCGACGGCGACGTACGCAGTCCAGGCTGATGACATCTGGCCTCCGGTCATGTCGGGCATACCGCCGGCGGCTGGCAGGTCATCATGGAAGAACATGAAGTAGCCCCCAAAATTGGGGTCACCGTCTCGAGCCTCCCACCCGAGAACCGCGGGGTAGAAGCGACGCGCCATTTCCACGTCAGTTGTCATGAGGTCGGCCCAGCAAAATTGTGAGAAGGGAGTCGATGAACGTCGTGTCATGAGCCGTCCTTGGGGCTTGGATTTGTGAACTTAGGGGAAGCATATTCAACTTGGCTGACATCATCGCAAATACTTTCTGCCCGTGGTGCAGCTGGCGCGCGAGTACCGACCAAGGGGGCCGTTCGTGATTCTTGGGACAGTGGACAAGTATCGGCAAAGGTGTAAGGTCTCGACCGAAAATCCAGGTTGCACGCGCCCATTGACGGTCGCGATGGATTGAGTAAAAAAGGCCCCTGACCTGCGTCAACCATACACAGGGTGATGTAGGTGAGGGGCCCGTCACGTGATCATTCCTTGGAATGATTCAGTTGATCACTCACGACCTTGTCAGCCCGCCTTGGTCCAGTTCTCGAAGATCAAGTTCAAACTGACGTTGGTCCACTCGAAGCACCACCACTCTCATTTCCACTGATATCGAAATGTCCGGTAGATCCACAGTTCACGGGTGAAGACGATCTCTGACTGGAACGGTTTGTTAGGGTCGCCGGGGGGAAAAATCGCACTATTCCAGCAGAAAGACCTCGCTATGTCGAAGCCCTACGAAACTTCCAAATCCATTTCGGCGCTCGCGCTCACCCTGGCTATGTCGTTCGCCGCAGTGACGACGACGGCCACGATTGCTTCCGCTGCCCCGGCTTCTGCGAACGCCAAAGTGACAGCGCTGTTCAAGTCGCCAATCTCGTACCGAACGAACCCGGCGGTCACCTACGACCGAAGTAGCGTGCGCTTGGGTAGTCGGGTTCAAGTATTGGAAGAGCCCAACACTACTGGTGGGTTGGAAGTGCAGCTCAGCGTCTGGGGGCTCAGTCCTAACCGAAATTACAATGCCTACGTCTACACCCGCCCATGCGGCGTCGCACCCACTAACGCCGGCAAGCGGACTCAGAACGGACCCAGCCGGGCGCACTACCCGCAGAATGAAGTCTGGCTCAACTTCAGGACCAACGCCCGTGGCACTGCCCACTCCCAAGATTCTCAGAATTGGACGTTTGACTCGGGTCAGGCGAACTCCGTGGTATTGCTGTCGAGCAACCCGGCGCGAGTCGTGGCCTGCGTCACGGTGCCATTCAAATAGTGAGAATCCACCCGCGCCATTCCTCGGCGGCCATGGGTAAAGCGATGGTTCCCTTATCGGAAGATTCAGGTTGCCAAAACTGGTAAACGCGGTGGAACAAGGCTATTTGGGCCCCCTTGTTCGGGCCAGAGCACATCCTCGTTGCGTAACTTTGGAGCAAGAGTGGAGCAAACCAGAACAGACATTTTTCCTCATTGCGATCAGTATTCCTGTTCTCATGAACTTGACTCGAATACGTAGCTACTAAGGAGTGGCTACGTGACCATATTGCCCTCTTTGGACTTTCTTTGGAACACTAAAATTCGCCAATGCCCTCGTGGAACGTGATTGAGCAGAATGAACCTGAGTTTGCGAACCGGGTGCGACAACTTTTCGACGCCGGACGGCACAAGACCATGGCGACGCTGAGACTCGACGGCTCACCTCGAATCTCGGGTATTGAGTGCGAGTTCCGCGACGGTGAGCTTCGTTTCGCTTCAATGGCGGGAGCGCGAAAACTGGCTGATCTCAAGCGGAATCCTCTGTTCGCGCTGCACGGGCCAACTTTCAATCCCGAGGAGGGAAAAGAGCGAGAATGGCCGGGTGAGGCGAAGATTTACGGGAGCGCAGTGTCTGTTGACGTGACGACCCCGGAAGGAGAGGGTTCGCCCGATGGTGAGTCCTTCACTGTCGATATCAGTGAAGTGGTCATCACAAGGTTGAACGCTGGAGCCACCAAACTCGTGGTGGAGTCGTGGACGGCGGCGCACGGCTTGAGAGAGTTCGAGAGGGACTAGGAATCGTCGAGGGGCCCACTCAGTTTTTCCGCAGTATCTCTCTTGCGCGGACCAACTGCGCGCCACTGAAGAAGCCAGGGACCTAGCGACACCCCAGCGCGATATCCAGAGAGCTCCGGAGGTTGGCGCGATGGAAATGACCCCGCAATTCCTTGCCTCGCTCGGTCGCGTGAGCGCGGTACGCGACCTGCGCGCCACCGCTGGTGCGATGCGCATTCAGTACTCCGTCGATGTCGTGGACCGACGGTGTGTTGAGGTCGCGGAGGGCGAGTTGCCCATCGAGTCACTTGAAGATCTACCGCGTGCCTTTTGACGCCATCATTGTGTGGCTCAATACTCACACTGCTATCTTCATTTCGTGCCTCGCCTGAACCGCCGTGAAATTCGCACTCCTAACGCGCCGACACCGGCGTTCTCGTATTCTCAAGGCATCGTCTTCGGAGATCTGTTGTACATTGCCGGACAAGTTCCTCGTCATCCGACCACGCGTGAGGTCCCGGCGGATCTGGCGGACCAGGTTCGTCAGACCCTCGACAACGTCGCTGCCGTGGCGACGCAGGCTGATACATCGCTCGAACACGCACTTCGCGTGAATGTGTACCTTCATGATCTTTCCCGCATCGAGGAGTTCGATGAGGTGTATCGCACGTACTTCACCGAGCCGTACCCCGTACGCACGACAGTGCAGGCAGGACTACGTGGGTACCTCGTTGAGATCGACGCCATCGTGGCTATTGCAGGGGAAGGATCCTCGTGAGTATCAACATCGTGATTAGCACTTACCTCGAACCCGAACTCGTAAAGCGAATAGAGACCTCGGCAGATGATGTCATCGTGCACTACCGCCCCGACCTCCTGCCGCCACCGCGTTACGCGTGCGATCACTCGGCGCCGCCGCGCAATCTCACAAGTGAGCAACTCGATGAATGGCGAAGCATCGTTGCACGGGCCGACGTCATGTGGGATTTTGACTGGCTCGAGCCCGCTGCCATGCGCGAAAGATGCGTGAACCTGAAATGGATCCAGGGCACTAGCGCGGGCATCGGAGGCTTCGTGCAGCGCACCGGACTCGACAAGAGTTCCTTCATCATGACGACCGCAGGGGGCATTCACGCGGTGCCGCTCGCGGAGTTCGTGGTCATGGGCGCCCTCTACTTCATTAAGGGCATTCCCCAACTGAATCGGTGGAAACACGAACATCACTGGGAGCGCTTCACCACGCGCCAACTCAAGGGTTGTCGGGCGTTAGTGGTGGGACTCGGTGGCATGGGGCGTCAAATCGTTAGGCAACTAGCCAGTCAAGGTGTGGAAGTCTGGGGACTCGGGCGAACGGGCCGCACGTACGAAATAGAAGGTACCGCGAAGGTCATCGACCGCTCTGACCTCGATGTGACGCTACCCAGTGTCGACTTGTTAGTGCTCTCGTGTCCCCTCACTCCCGACACCGAAGGGATCATTGGGGCCGCCCAGGTGGCACTCCTAAAGTCCGACGCCATAGTGGTCAACGTTTCGCGAGGACAACTCGTCGACCAGGACGCCCTGGTCGAGGCGTTGTCGAACAATAGAATCGCCGGAGCGGCCCTCGACGTCTTTCTCGAGGAACCGCTTCCTTTGGATAATCCGCTCTGGGACCTCGACAACGTCATCGTCTCGCCGCATTCTGCCTCGACGGTGCGCACCGAGAACGAGGACCTGGTGACACTCTTCCTTGAGAACCTCGATCATTTGCGCCGGGGCGAGCCTCTTCGCAACGTTTACGACCGGGTACTGGGCTACTAAAACAGGGAATTCTCACTTTGGAAACACTCCAACCTTGACTTTGATCTCTCACGCTGCTAAAAAGTGTCGATTGTCGGCAATCGACACTAAGGGAGGAGTTACATGAAATTTCTCAATAGTCGGGGCCACCGACTGGCTGTTTTGGCCAGTACGGCGTGCCTCCTGGGAGCATTAGGGGTAAGTGTGGCGCCCAGCGCGTCACTCGCTAGTCCCGGTCCACAACACGGAGGGACGCTGCAGACCGCATTCCAGTCTGATCCGACAACCTTCGATCCGCAGGTCTGCTACGACGCAACCTGCTGGGACAACATGGAGATGATTTTCAATCGCATGTATGACTACGTCACTGGCGGCACGACCCTGCAACCCCAAGCAGCGTCGGCATTCCCGGTCGTGTCCGGCGGCGGGAAGGTCTACACCTTCGCAATTCGCAAGGGCATGGAGTTCTCCAACGGCAATCCGGTCACGGCAGCCGACTTCGCCTACACCTATTCGAGAATCTGTAATCCGGCGACCAAGTCGCCAGTGGTCGGATTTTGGACCGTGGTCTCGGGTTGCACGGCGTACGCCAAGCACCCGACGGGCTACGTGTCGGGTATCAAAGTTCTGTCGACCTACTCGCTTCAGATCACCTTGACCCAGCCCAACTCCGCCTTCGTCTATGTCCTGGCCATGCCACACGCGTCGGTCATCCCCACTGGCACGGGCGCGCAGCAGGCTCAGCACCCACTGGGCTCAGGTCCCTACGAGCTGGTGAGCTACACGCCAGGTCAGTCGATCGTGTTGACGAAGAACCCCCACTACTGGAACAAGTCACTCCCGTACACCAACGGGGTCAACGAGAAGCTCGGGGTGAGTCCCCAAGTGCAGCTGCTGGAGCTCGAAAAGGGCCAACTCGACCTCATGGGCGACACCCTACCCAACTCGAGTTACCTCAGTGTGGCCAACAACCCGACCCTGAAGAAGCAACTCGTCCAATCGGCGGGTCTGGACACGTACTTCTTGACGCTCAACACCAAAATGAAGCCCTTCAACAATCCACTGGTTCGTCAAGCAGTGTCCTACGCCATCAACCGTTCGGCACTTCTGAAGTACGTCAACGGACTCGGTCAGGCCGCCACCGGATTCATTCCGCCAGGAGTCAAGGGTTACACTGCGGCAAACCTGGTGAACCCCCTCAACGTCGCCAAGGCCAAGGCGCTGTTAGCCAAGGCTGGTTTCCCCAACGGCTTCACCACCAGCATGTACAGCTGGAACACGCAACCGTGGACCAATTTGGACACCGCGCTGCAACAGCAACTGGCCGCGGTTGGCATCACCGTGAACGTCCACGCGATTCAGCAGAGCACGTTCTTCCAGTTGGCGGCAACGCCCAACAAGACTCCCATGACGCTGACGTTCTGGATCGCGGACTTCCCCGACGCCAGTGACTTCTTCAACGCGCTGGTGTCGTGTGCTTCGGACATCCCCGGTGGTCAGAACTACCCGTTCTATTGCAACCACGCGATGGATGCCCAAGTGAACCAGGGTCTGGCCAATCCACCGAGCGCCGCAGCTCACTACGTGGCCGCTCAGAAGTTGCTACTCGCCGACAACCCGGTTATCCCGCTCTACTTTGGTGAGCGTACACACATCTACGGGGCCAATGTGGGCGGCTATCAGACCAATCCGATCTGGGCGTACATGATCGACCGCTACTGGCTGTTGAACCCTAGTAAGTAGTCGAGGAAGAGAATGACCACGAACCACCGCGTCGATTTCCGTTGGAAGCTCAATGTCTCTGGTTGAGCCGATGCCGGAAATCGACGCGGTGGTCGTGGTCGACTCATTGTCGGTCACCTTCCCCTCCGACGAAGGAGCCGCTGAGGTCGTTCGCGGCGTGTCCTTCTCCGTGGGGAAGGGGCAGCGTATTGGCCTGGTCGGCGAATCAGGCTCAGGGAAATCTTTGACCGCCCGCGCAATCATGCAACTCATTCCTTCGCCCGGTCGGGTGAGCGCCGGCGAGATTCGCGTCGCGGGCAACTCCGCAGCGCTCTCTGCCTCTAACGCGACGCAGTGGCGCGGGACCACCGTGGCGATGATCACCCAGGACCCTCTCTCCAGCTTGAATCCACTGGTTCGCATCGGGGTGCAGATCACCGAGATGCTACGCCATCATCTGAATTACACACGTTCTCAAGCGCGTGCGCGTGCCGTCGAACTTCTCAGCGCCGTGGGTATCCCAAATCCTCCACGTACCCTTCGTCAATTCCCGAGCGTCCTCTCGGGTGGGATGCGCCAACGCGTCGCTCTGGCCATCGCCATCAGTTGCAACCCTGGTCTCTTGATCGCCGATGAGCCGACCACGGCACTCGACGTGACCATTCAAGCTCAGGTCCTCGACTTGCTCGAGGAGATGTCCGCCACCCACCACAGTGCGGTACTGCTCATTAGCCACGACCTGGGAGTCGTGGCCAACTTCTGCGATGAGATCCTCGTGATGTATGCGGGACGAATCGTCGAATCCGGTCCTACTGACCAACTCATCGAAGATCCCCAGCATCCGTACACCACTGCACTGCTCACCTCGGTTCCTTCGATGACCGAGACACTGCCCGAACGTCTTGCTTCTATCGCGGGTAGCCCGCCGGCGGGCGGTGTCGCGGTGAAAGGATGCGCCTTCGCGCCACGCTGTGCGCTCGCCCAACCCCAATGCTTCGAGGAAGAGCCCGCGCTGCGTCGGCTCGACGAGTCCGCTCGACGGGTCGCCTGCCATGCAGCGGGAAATGCGACCTGGCCCACCCGTAACCAAGGGCCATCGTGACCCAGACCAGCACCCTTCTCTCCGTTCGCGACTTGAGAGTCCATTTTCGACTTCGCCGTGGTCCAAAGGATTCGCGGAACGTTCGCGCCGTTGACGGGGTCACCTTTGATATCGCCAAAGGTCAGACCCTCGGCATCGCCGGCGAATCCGGTTCGGGCAAGAGCACCGTGGCGCGCTCACTGGTGCAGATCACCCGTCCCACGGGCGGCACGATCTACCTCGACGGATCCGACGTCACGAGTCTCAAAGGTCGACGACTGAAGGAATTCCGTCGCCGTATGCAGATGGTCTTTCAAGATCCTTACGACTCGCTCGATCCGCGGATGTCGGTACGCGACGCAATCGGTGAAGCACTCAGCGTGAGTGGGTTGCCCGGACCGCGTCACGACGAGACCGTCGAAGAACTACTACGGCGGGTCAACCTGCCCCCTTCCATGGCGCGGCGCTACCCCGGTCAACTCTCAGGCGGCCAACGCCAACGTGTCTCGATCGCTCGAGCCCTCGCGGTCAATCCCGAAATCATCATCTGCGACGAGGCAGTGGCGGCCCTCGACGTCTCGATTCGTGCGCAGGTGCTGAACTTACTAAAGGACATCCAGCGCGACACCGGGGTCGCCTACCTCTTCATCTCACACGATCTCTCGACCTTGCGTTTCATGGCCGACCAGGTGGCCATCATGTACGTCGGACGCGTCGTGGAGTACGGCACCAGTGAAGAGGTTTTCTCGCGCCCCTTGCACCCTTACACCAAGGCTCTCATCGCCGCTGTGCCCAGTGTCACCACCCGAGGTCGGACTCGGCTCAAGCTCAGTGGCGAGCCCCCGGACCCGGGCAATCCCCCCTCGGGCTGTCCTTTTCATCCGCGCTGCCCCGAAGCTGTGGACCAGTGCCGTATCACGCGCCCGGAGCTCGGGAGCACCGACGAAGGCCAGTCGGTGGCGTGCCACGTAGTGCTGTCACGACACGGACGCGACGCGACGCGACAGGTCTCCCCGTGATCAACCTGCCCGAGAACGAGTTGGGCTTGGGACTCGCCGGTGCCGAGCCCACCATGCTCGGCCAGCCGAACTTCTGGCGGCGAGCGTTGAAGAGTCTGATGCATGATGGCGTGGCGCTGGCGTCGGTCGTCTTCATCGTGCTACTGGTGATCGTCGCGGTCTTCGCGCCTTGGATTTCGCCCTACAACCCTGTGCAGCAGTTCGCCAACGGACTCTCCCCGGTTGGCGCGCCGCTCGGGCCGGGCAGTCATTTCCTGCTCGGCACCGACGCGTCGGGCCGCGACGTCCTATCTCGCTTGATCTACGGTGCGCGGGTCTCGCTCCTCGTGGGCGTGGTGGCCACCAGCCTGGCTTCGGCGATCGGTGTCATGGTCGGCGCGATCGCCGGCTACGCCGGAGGCCTCGTCGAGTCGGTGCTCATGCGCTTCACCGACATGGTGTTATCGTTTCCGATTTTGCTCTTTTGCGTGGCCCTCATCGCGGTGACCGGTCCGAGTACGCGAAACGTGGTTTTGGTCATCGCCTTCGCATATTGGACCTACCTGGCGCGCGTGGTTCGTGGACAGGTGCTCTCCCTCAAGGAGCGTGAGTTCGTGACCGCCGCGCGCACACTAGGCGTCGGGCACATCAAAATCATTCGCAAGCACATCTTGCCTCATCTAATGCCGACCATCATTGTCTACGCCACCCTCGGGATTGCTACATCAATCCTCCTCGAGGCGTCGCTGTCCTTCCTGGGAATTGGCGTGCCCCTGCCCCAAGCCTCCTGGGGCGAGATGATCTCCGAAGGTCAGCAGTACTTCCAAAGTGCGCCGTGGTTGCTCGTGGTGCCCGGCGTGGCTCTGATCTTGACGGTTCTGGCATTCAATCTCGCGGGGGATTGGCTCACCGATCTTCTCGACCCAGCGACGAGGGAGGGACGATGAGCGGCTGGCTCATTCGACGATTCCTGCAGATGATTCTGGTGGTCTTTGGTGTCGTAACCCTGGCGTTCGTCTTTGCGTTCTTGGTGCCGGCGAACCCAGCACGTATGGTCGCCGGTCCCCAAGCCAGTCCTGCCGCCGTAGCGTCCATCGCCCATCAATTGGGCCTCGATCGCTCGACCTGGAGCCAGTACTGGAGCTTCCTCGGCCGACTGGTCCATGGCAATCTCGGAATCTCCTTCGTCCTGCAGGGACGCACCGTGGCGAGCGAGATATTGCGCGCCTTGCCCTACACCGCCTTTCTCGCCGTCGGCGGGGTTATCTGGGAAGTGATCATCGGCATCCCGGCGGGGATCATCGCCGCCTATAAGCCCCGAAGCGTGTTCGACCGCTTCGCGACTCTCGGGGCACTCTTCGGTCTGTCGGCACCCCCCTTCTGGCTGGGATTGATGCTTATCTACTTCCTCTCGTATCGCTGGTCGATCTTCCCGCTCAACGGTGTCGGTTCCCCGCTCATCTGGTACATGATCCTGCCGAGCTTCACCCTCGGTGTCGGCGGTGCGGCGTTCTATTCGCGCATGGTTCGCACCACCATCCTCCAAGTCCTGCGTTCGCCCTTCATCGAGTTCGCTCGCCTCAAGGGCATGCCCGAGAGGACGATCCTGTTTCGTCACGTGATTCGACACGCATTGATTCCCGTGGTCACAATGCTCGGGATGGACCTGGGGTACTTCCTGGGCGGCGTACTCATCATCGAGTCCATCTTTGGCATACCCGGCGTGGGTCAATTGGCCTTCGCGTCGATCTCGACCCTGGACGTCCCGATGATTACGGGCACGGTGATGGTGGCGGCGATCTTCATGGTCGTCATGAGTTTCATCGTGGACGTGGCCTACACGTTCATCGATCCGCGCGTGAGGTTGAACCGTGGCCGGTGATCCCTCACACTCCTCGAGCAGTGACCAATCCCTCGACAAAGAAACCTGTCCGCTTCGGCGTGCAGAAAGGAGCAGTGAGCATGAGTGAGAAGCAGATCCGCGTTGCGGTCGTCGGAGCCGGTCGATGGGCGGAACGAGCGCACATCCCCGGCTGGCAGCGCGACGGTCGCGCCGAGGTGGCCGCGTTAGTCGACCTCGACGGAGCTCTTGCGCGCAAGGTAGCCGACGACTTCGGAATCGCGCGGGTGTTCACCGACTACCGCGAGGTCCTCGACGACCCCACGATTGACGTCGTGGACGTCGCGTCAGGCAACGAGGCTCACTTCGAAGTCTCCATGGCATCTTTAGAGGCGGGCAAGCACGTGCTGTGCGAAAAGCCAGTGCACCACGACGCCCGAGAGACCTCGCGCGCCGCGGCGCTCGCAGTGTCGAAGGGTCTGCGGACGAAACTCGGCTTCACCTTCCGCTACGCGCCAGCGATCCAGTACGCCAAGGACCTCATCGACCAGGGCTTCGTCGGCACTCCCTACGTCTTTAACGGCTATGAGCAGAATAGTCAGTGGATCGATCCGCAGACTCCCCTGCGTCAGTTTGAGCACACGCCGGCGGGCTCCGACGAGATGGCCGTTTCTTCCATCGAGGGATATGGTGCGCCGATCATCGACATTATGCACTGGTGGACGAACAGTCCGATCACCAACGTCGTGGGTACCATGCGCAACTTTGTTCCCAATCGAATGCTGCGTTCGACGGGGACCATGGAGCGTATGAACATCGACGACGGTGACATGTGGATCTGCGAATTCGAGGACGACGTCATGGCCTCCATCCAATCCTCGTACGTCACGGTGGGCAACTACCCCGGCATCGAAGCACGTCTCTACGGCTCCGAGGGGGCGGTGATTGTCCGACTGGTCGAAGAGTTCGGCATCTGTCAGACCATCAAGACCGCGACCAAGGACTCGGTGGAGTTCGTCGAACGCGAGATTCCCCAGAAGTATTTCCCCGAGGGTGGTAACAGCCGCGAGCCGTGGCCCTTCCTCTTCTACTCCAATCTGATCAAGAATTTCGTCGACGAGATATTGGGCGATGCGCCCGCGACTCAGGGTGACTTCGCCCAGGGCGCGTTGGTGCAGCGCACGATCAACGCATTCGAACACTCCTATCGCCAGCGCCGCTGGGTGAACCTGAGCGAGGTCGAAGGTGTCTGACCCGATCTTGTTGCCATCGCACCAGTGGGGTGTGGTCACTCGCGCTGCGGCGAGACCTCTCCTCTCGGGAGTCATCGCTGCCGCGCAGGAGGCCGGTGCCGAATTCTGCGATGTCCGCCTTTCTGAGACTGAGGAGATGCGCCTGTACGCGGTCTCGGGAGTAGCACCTGACGAACGCGTCGAAGGCCACGCCGGTATCGGCGTTCGCGTGCTGGTCAACGGCGTCTGGGGTTTCGCCTCTCGACCACTGCGCGACGAGAACGATGTGCACCACGTCGTCAACTCGGCGATCGCCAATGCCCGTGCGGGGCGCGAAGGCTCTGCGGTCCAGGTCACCCTGCCGCCGCGGGCCGCCGAGATTGGCGTCTACCAGACCGATGCCGACATCGACCCCTTTGGCGTCAGCGCGAGCGAACGTGAGCAGTTGGTTCTCGAGACTCTTGACGCCGCACGAGGAGAACGTGGCGTCGTGCGCGCACAGGCCGGGGTCAACGCCAAGCGTCAGCATCGATTCTTCGCCAACTCCGAGGGTTCGCTGCAGGAACAGCACTTCGTCGAGACCGGCGCCATGGTGCTCGCGGTGGCGTCCGACGGACACATCGTCCAACGGCGCAGCTTCCCCAATTCCTTCCACGGCAACACCGCTGCCGCCGGCTGGGAGTACGTGCGTGATCTGCACCTGGTGGCAGAGGCTCATCGCGTCGGTGCAGAAGCTGTCCAACTCCTCAAGGCGCCGGTGGTGGCCTCGGGCTCCTCATCTCTGGTCATCGGTCCGGCCCAAATGGCTTTGCAGATCCATGAGTCGACCGGACACGCCATCGAACTCGACCGAATATTGGGCGACGAGGCCAACTTCGCGGGTCGATCGTTCATCACGCGCGACGCCATCGGTACTCTGCGCTACGGCTCGCCGGCGGTCAATATCCTCGCTGATGCCACCGTACGTGGTACCCGGGGCAGTTTCATGTTCGACGATGAAGGAACGCGAACCGCACCAACCACGCTGATCGATGAGGGAGTGGTGCGTAATTTCCTGTCGAGCCGTGACTCGGCCGCACGCCAAGGGCTCTCTTCGACAGGAGCCGCGCGTTCCGATGGCTGGGCCTTCTTGCCCCTGTGCTTCGCGACCAACGTCTTCCTCGCTCCCGGAACCGGTTCCACCGAGGAACTGCTTGATCGAATGGGTAATGGGTACTACATCGACGACAATCGCAGTTGGTCCATCGACTCGATGCGCTGGAACTTCCAGTTTGGCACCGAGGTCGCCTGGGAAGTCAAGAATGGCAAGAAGACCCGGTTGGTGCGTGACTTCTCCTACGGAGGGCTCACACCCGAATTCTGGGGATCAGTCGAAGCGGTCGCCGGGCCCGAGGAATTCCGCACTTTCGGGATGCCTTGTGGCAAGGGTGAGCCGAAGCAGTGGGGATTCTTGAGTCATGGCGCGGCGCCCACTTTGGTACGCGACGTCAAGATTGGCGTCTCGTGAGCGCCGCCGTGTGGTTCGGTGAGGACCAGTCACTGAGCGCTCTGGAGAGCGCCGTCAGCAGCGCGCACTGCGACCATGTGGAGATTGCCGTCTCCAGTCGGATGAGCGAGCACACTCGATTCGCCGGCGAAAGGATCCACCAGGCTCAATCGATCATCGAATGCCAGATCATGGTGCGCGCCGTCGTCGGTACCGGCAGCGCTCGCGTCGCAGTGAACTCCTTCGCTCAACTCAACCGTGCCGTGGTTGAGGCAACCGCTCTGGCGAGTGCTCGCGACGGTGTCGCGGACGCCGTCGCCCCCTACGACGTGGCCCGAGGGCCTCTCAATGACGACACCTCCGACCTCTGGTTCGATGCAACCCTCGACTGGGACGTCACCCAGCGTTCGCGTCTCGCGGGGCTGCTGATGTCGAGGGCGAATCGTGCCGGGGGAGTAGTCAACGGTAACCTCATGATCGCGACCACCGAGTTGGCCGTGGCCACGAGCCAAGGAGTGCGCGCCCACGGCAGCGCGACCGAGGCCGGATTCACCATGACCGTACGCTTCGGCGAGGCCTCGTCCTACGTTGGCGATCTGTCACGCGACGCCTCGACCCTGCAGGTGCAGTCACGAGCCTTCGACGCCATTGCTAGCACCTCACGGGTTCGAGAAGTGATTCCCGTCCCTGACGGTGTCCACGATGTCGTCTTCGGTCCGCTCGCCGCAGGCGAGCTCGTTGGTTTCGTACCGGACTTCGGTTTCACCGCACCGATGTTTCGTTCGGGGATCGGTCTCGTTGCCCAGCGCCGTGGCGTGCGCATCGCCCCCGAGTTCATCTCAATCAGCGACGACGCCGACTCCAAAATTGGGCTTCCATTCCCCTTCGACTTCGAAGGAAGCCGGAAGCGAACCGTTCGCCTTGTCGACGAGGGTCGGGTCGGCGATGTGGTGAGCGACCTCGCCAACGCCGACATCACCGACGGATCGACGGGACATGCTTCGATTGGGCGCGAGCAGTCCCCTGAGCCGGCGTGTGCCAATCTCGTCATGAGTGCGGGTACGGGCAGTGAGGATGAGCTCGTCGCTGGTGTCGAACGCGGTCTCTACATCCAGCGCCTCTGGTACAACCGTTTGGTTGACGCCGAGTCGGGCACCGTCGTGGGGACGAGTCGCGACGCATGTTTCTTGATCGAAGACGGCCGGCGGACTCAGGCCCTTGCCGGCGGCCGCTTCAACGAGAGCGTCCTCGATGCGCTCGCGCGCACCGACGGACTGAGCGCGCAGCGCTACAGCCAGCCGATCCCCAACCTCTGGAACAGTTGCATCACCGCTCCGGCGATACGGGTACGCGGATTCCGGTTCGGGACCCGCACGAGGAATGAGGTGCACGAATGAGAGTGTCCAGTAACGCGAACCAGCTTTTAACCCAGATCCTTTCCGGCGAGGTTTGGCCACCATTGGCGGATCGTCACGGCTACCGGGTCGACCCCGACGGACGGGCCTTCTTTCTACCAGGCATGGGAGGGGTGACCCTGGGGGTGCACGTGGGAGACCCGGCCACTGGCTACGCGGGTGACCACGTCGAGCCTGGTCTCTCCATTCGCCACCGCGAGACCAGTGCCAACTACGCCCTGCAGTACTTGACCTGCATCGGCAACCGGGTCGAGATTGCGTCGGGGCCCGCCAAGGGGGCGGCCGGATTCGTGATCGGACAACACGCTTACGTGCTGGTGGACATGAGCGGCGAGGAAATGGCCCGGGTCACCACGGGCGACCAGGTCAGCGTCATCGCCCAGGGTCAGGGGCTGCGCTTTGAGCGTCACCCCGACATCGTTGTGAAGAACATGTCGCCCGACCTGCTCGCCGCGATGCCGGGTGGCACCATGGTTGACGGCCGTCTCGAGGTCCACGTCAGTGCCGTCATTCCCGCCGAGGCCGTCGGGGCCGGCGCAGGCATGGCCTCGGAATACGCCAACACCGACCTCATGGGAGCCTACGCCGGACTCGGCGAGGACCTCTCCCTTGGTCTCGAAGGTCTGCGCGTGGGTGATGTCGTCGTCCTAGTCGACCAGGACCATCGGTTCGGGCGGGGGTATCGCGAGGGGTGGACGACCATCGGGATCATCTCGACGGCCACGTGCATGCTCTACGGGCACGGCCCCGGCCCCTCCTCGATTATGAGTGGTCCTTCCAGTGCGTTTCACGTGGTGCTCGACGACGACGCCAATCTCAAATCCTTCAATCTCGACCAACCAAGGGGGCGCTCATGAGTGACGTCAAACTCGTCAGCGTGAATCTGCTGGCCTTCGTGGACCAGGGTGAGGTCGGTACCGATCCCTACCGCATCGACCGCGACGGCTCTCCCTACGTCGCGGTCGGTGACGGTGGGGTGGTCCTCGGCTTGCGTTTGGGTGACAGCGTCTTTGCCCACGCGGGCGATCACGCGGCGCCGGGCGCCTGCCTGGTCCATCCCCACGATGACGCCCGTCGCGCCGTCGTCGGACTCGCCTGCTTGGGAAATCGGGTGACGGTGCGCACCGGAGACGCCGTCGGCGCCATCGGTGCCGTCTTGGGCAAACGCGGAGGTGGCGAACGTGTCATCGCTGTGTTCGCGCCCGAAGTATTGGAGCGCCTGCGTCCGAACGACCAGGTTGCAATCACGAGTCGGGGTCAGGGCGCGCCGTCACTACGCTCCGATGTGGTCCAAATGAATATCGCGCCCCGGGCCCGGCCGCTGCTCGGCATCGAGACGAAGGACGGACTCATTTCCGTGGGGGTTCGCACGACCCTGTCTAGTCGTCAGGTCGGCAACGGCATCGGGCGCCCCATGGCCATGTGGGACGTCGATCTCCAGGTCGACGCCGAGCATTCCGCCGCGGGGCTTTGCCTGGGTGACGTGGTCGCCATCACCGACCTCGACGCGCGAACCAACGCGGGGTACCGCCGCGGTTGGTTGAGCATCGGCGTTGTCGTGCACGGCGCGAGTCCCCAGCCCGGACACGGTCCTGGGGTGACGATAGTCTTGAGCGGTCCCGCCACCTCGTTCTTGGTTCATGACGAAGGCGCTCAGCACCAGGGTCTGACCGAGGAGCGGCTCCTCTCTATCGCGGGATTAGAGGACTGACACGATGAGCGAGACTTTGCGAAATTCCAACTCCGACGGGCGGGCATTTCACCACACCTCCCTACCAGAAGCGGTGCACGACGAGTTGCGACGTCGAATCCTCAACAACGAGTTCGCCGCCGGCGAACGGCTGGTGGAGTCCAGGATCGCCGAAGAATTCGAGGTGAGCCGCACCACCTTGCGAGAGGCGTTGCGCAAGTTGGCCAGCGAGAATCTGGTGGAGATCACTAAACGTCGCGGTTGTTTTGTGGCCCGCATGGACGCCTCGGAAGTGCGTGACTCGTGCTTCGCGCGCTACGTGCTTGAAGCAGGCGCCGCCACCGACGACCTCTCGTGGATAACGCCCGAAGTGCTCGCGGAACTGGAGGTCCAGTTGGAGATCATGAAGGTTTATGCCCTCAAGAAGGACATGGCATCGATCGTCGACGCCGACACTGCCTTTCATAGTGTCATCGTCTCGGCCGGCAAGGGTAATCGCGTCCGCGAGCTTTGGCACACGCTCGATGGACAAATGGGTTCCTTGATGCGTTCGTCGTTCGAAGAACAGGGAATCGACATGGACGAGATAGTTGCGCGACACGAGATCGTCATCGACGCACTGCGTTCTCGTCAGAGTGAGGTCATCCATGCAGCAATCAAGGACCATTATCTCAGGGCCCCGACTGATCCACCGGAGGCGCTCTGAGTGCGCCACGCCCTCTTCCTACCTCCCTTTGACGATCTCGCCGACCCCGAACACCTGATCGAGTTGGCGGTCCTTGCCGAGTCAGTGGGGTGGGATGGATTCTTCCTCTGGGACCACCTTCTCTACGACGCACCCGTGCGCGACATCCTCGATCCCTACGTCAGTCTCGGCGCCATCGCCCAGGCGACGTCGAAGATCCAAATTGGGCCAATGGTCACGCCCCTGGTGCGTCGTCGACCACAAGTCGTCGCGCGCCAGGCGGTGACCCTCGACCGCTTCTCTCACGGTCGTCTCGTGCTTGGTTTTGGGATCGGCGACGATGGCGGCCCGGGGGGCGAACTTTCGGCTTTCGCGGAGAACGTCGACGCCCGAGTACGAGGACGCCAACTCGACGAAGGGTTGAGTGTCCTGACTGGGTTACTGTCGGGCTCAATCCAGCGACACGCGGGCGAGTTCTACCGCGCCATGGATGTCTCCTTCTCACCCCAGCCGCTACGCGACGGCGGCATTCCAATCTGGATCGCCGCGCGCTGGCCCCACCGAGCGCCGATTCACCGCGCCGCGCGCTACCAGGGCGTCGTCATCATCGAGATGACCGATCCCGCCGACGTCGCGACGTTGCGGAGACAGTTGCGGGAGGACGGGGTTGACCTCGAGAGTTTCGACATCGTGGTCCTGGGCCGTGACGGCGATGATCCCCAAATCTGGGCCGACGCAGGAGTGACATGTCTGATGACGAAACTCGGGCCTTACTCGATCGACATCAACCAGACGCGCGCCATTGTGGGCGCCGGACCACGCACGTCTAATTAACAAGGAGAATCATGAACTACCAACGTCCTCCCGCAGTGCTCGCGGCTGAACTCGATCTCTACACGGCGAGCTACGGCTTCTCGGTACGCGACATGGACAAGAAAGTCGCGGCGACCCCTGCACCCGACGACCTCATCGACCTGACTCACGGCGACACGCGGGCCTTCACGCCACCCGACTCGGCGCAGATTGACTTTGACGAGGCGGTGCGTGATAACACCGAGGCGTATTCGGCCTACCGCGGCAGCTCGACGGTGCGCTCGATCCTGGCCCCGCGCGTCGCCACGCTGCTGCAGCGACCCGTGGACCCGGCGCACGAGATCATTCTGACTCCCGGTACCCAGGGTGGGCTCTTCACCGCCCTCTCGGCGCTGGTGGCGCCGGGCGATGTCGTCGCCTTCCCGTCGCGTGAGTACTTCATGGACGAGCGCATCATCGCGTATCTCGGTGCGACTCCTCACCGCATCCCCCTGCACCAGGACGACCACGGCATTATCACCATCGAGGACTCTGATCTCGAAGCGGCGACCCGCGCGGGAGTCAGCGGCGTAGTCCTCTCGCATCCGAATAATCCGACCGGCGGCGTCTACGCACGCGAATCCCTCGAGCGGCTCGCCGCGTGGGTGGTCGCCACGGACATTTGGGCCGTGGTCGACCAGCTTTACGGCCGACTGATATTCGCCGGTCACGAGTACGTACACCTGGGAGCGTTGAGCGGGATGGCGTCGCGCACGATCACACTGATCGGCCCTTCCAAGACCGAGTCGATGAGTGGATACCGCGTCGGCGCAGCAATTGGCCCGAGTGAGGTGATCGAATCGATGGAGCAAGTCATCTCCTTCGCGGCACTTCGTACGGGAGGCTACGCGCAGCACACCCTGCGTCACTGGATGGACGGTGACGAGCAGTGGTTGAGAGAACGTACTGACGCCCATCAAGCAATTCGCGATGTACTCGTCGCTCGGCTCCGCGCAATCCCTGGGGTTCATGTGTCGGTCCCCGCGGGTTCGTCCTACGTATTTCCCGACTGTTCGGCGACAAGTTGGGCTCGGACCCGCGGAGAAAATGACGACTTCGCCCTAACTGTGGATCTCAAGCGCGCCGGCGTCCTGGTCTCTCCCGGGTACCAGTTCGGGCGGGACGGCCGCGGACACTTCCGCATTAACTTCTCCCAAAACGCCACTCGCCTCGAGCGCGCCTGCGACATCATCGAGCGAACACTCACTGATCGCTGATTCGTCGGCACAAGGCCGACCGTTGCGGTAAATCGGGAGTAGCGAGCGCTTTGGGAGAGGTGTTTCCCAGACTTCTGGCGACGTTCTCATCGCACGGAGCAACCGTGCTGGTTGGTTGGAGCCGGAAGAGTCGGGGCCTCCCCGCGTACCGCCTCTAGGACTCCAAAAGCAGATGCAGGGTCGTAGAGACGGGTGTTGCTCCCGAAGCTCAGTTTGGAGAGAGTGATCGTTTCTTAAGCCCAGTGGTGGGATGTGCCTAACCCCTCAGATGCCCGGTAAGTGCTTTGCAATGGCTCGCAAGGCGGCTGTCTTGAATGCCATCAGACGGGGAAAATCACGCACGATTGCCGACCGTCCGCGGGAATTGTTGTGCTCAGACCGTGTTGGGAATCTCAAAAGATGTGGCCGAATTGGTCTCAACGACCGCTGAACAGATTCGCCGGCCCTGACACTTCGCGAATCGTTAGACACTGACTTTGTGGCACGCGGTACTGGTCGTGAGTTCAGTCGGAATAGTCAGAGATCAATTCCATCATCGTCAACACCAACTGACCAAACTCACGCCAATGGTTTTCGAGTTTGTCTTTGTCGCCACCGAGACAACATGATTGTAAAAGCCAGTTCCATTAAGTGACCGAGGAGTCCCACCTCCCCTTCATGCGGACCGAAGTCGTCATGGATGTTCGTGTTCCTTGACAGCGGGGGGGTCGATATGTACACTCACCCTGGAGCTAATACGATTTAGCTTTACGGGGGTTGCACAACGGGGGGGCCCGGGACCGGTTTGGATCGCCGCAGGGCTGTCCATCTCTGGTCCTCATTGTTCTCTTCGCTGCGCACATATAGGGAGGGAACAATGCAAGAAGGAAATCTTTCGAGAGGTCAAAGGCGCTCGAAGAAGCGCCGGTCGGTCCGCCTCGGCGGCCAGGCGGCTCTCGCCGCTGGCCTGGTGGCGGCGAGTCTGGTGGCGGCGGCGCCCATGGGAGCGCAAGCGGCGGCCTCGGCGGCGAGTTTTGCTGCCAACTGTGGGACGAAGCCAGTCACGATGAATGCGTACTTCGAGACCGGGTTCCCAGACCCGATCGATCTCACCCAGTTGTTCACCAAGCAATATCCCAGTGTGAAGTGGAAGATTCGCGAGGACCAGTTCGCGACCATCACCCGCGATGCGCCCCTGCTGTTGGCGGGACCGAACCCACCCGACATCATGCGCATGCCCCAGTTGAACGGTCTGGTGAAGGACCACCTTTTGAAGAACCTCGACGGCTACTACAAGACGTTCGGCTGGTCGAAGTTTCCGGCGACGCAGTTGGAGTCGATGCGTGTCGCACCCAGTGGCGCACCCCAAGGCGTGGGTCCGCTGTGGGCAATGGGCCTGAACTACAGCATGACCGGGGTCTTCTACAACAAGGCATTGGCGGCGAAGATCGGGATGACGAGCGCCCCTTCGACCTTGGCGCAGCTTGACGCCGACATGGCCAAGGCCAAGGCCGCTGGCATCTTGCCGGTTGAGCAGTTCAACGGCGACGGTACCGGGGGTCTGGTCTTCCCGCTCCAGTTCCTCGCGGCCGACTACGGCTCGGTGAAGTCCCTCAACGCGTGGGTCAACG
Organism: uncultured Acidimicrobiaceae bacterium; assembly: GCA_963734655.1. GTDB lineage: Bacteria > Actinomycetota > Acidimicrobiia > Acidimicrobiales > RAAP-2 > RAAP-2. The sequence continues at coordinate 238,822 of CAVTHY010000004.1, forward strand.
ACCAGCCCGGCGCGAACATCAACACGCCGGCCAATCTCCAGGCCGTGACGCACCTCCAGCAATGGATCAAGGCGGGGTACTTCAACTCCGATGCGAACGCGGTCGGCTATTCAGCCATGATGAGCAAGTTTGAGGCGGGCACCGGTCTCTTCATCTTCGATGGCGACTGGGAGTCGGGCAACTTCGACACGCACCTGCCGGGGAAATTCGGGTTCTTCCTCTTCCCGGCGATCAAGGCGGGTGGTCTGCAGGCCGCCATGTCGGCTCCTCTCACCTACGGCATCCCGGCTGGAGCGGCGCACGCTTCTTGTGCGGCATTCTTCCTCAACTGGGCGGCGACCAACGCTGCGGCTCGCAAGTTGAATGTGCAGGTTGGCGGTTCGAACCCTGGTGGACCGGCGACGCTCCCGATCCCCGCGGTCAAGCCCGGCACGGTAACGTTCCAGACGCTGGCTTCGGGGCGAACCATTTCGAAGGACAATGGTGCCATGGGCTTCCTCGCCAACGCCACCGGAGCGATCTACGCCCAAGCGTGGACGCCTGAGGTTCAGAAGCTCTTCGCCGGACAAGAGACACCCGCGGGTCTGTTGCAGACCGTGCAGGCGGCCTACAAGCAAGAGCTCAGCGCCCCTTAACTTCATGAACAATGAGTAGCGTGACATCGCCGAATCTCCCCAACGGTTCGCCGAACGTAGGATCGGCGCCGCGGGCCCTTCGAAGCAGAAGGGTCCGCGGCGCCACCTTGCGGGGCTGGATTTTCATGGCGCCCGCGTTGATTGCCTACGGGGCCTTTGTCCTGTGGCCCATCGCTCAAACCATCCGGTATTCGTTCTATAACTGGGACGGTGTCGCCCCGGCCCAGTGGGCCGGCCTCGCGAACTATAAGACGGTGTTCACGAACGGCCAGCTGGTAGCGGTTATTGGCCACGCGTTCGAGTTAATAGTGTTCTTCAGTGGAATTCCGGTAGTGCTCGGTCTCGCGATCGCCACCGTCATGCGTCGCTTCGTGACGGGGCGGATGAGTACGGTGGCTCGCACCATACTTTTCCTTCCCCAGGTCGTTCCACTGGTGGCGGCTGGTATTGCCTGGAGTTGGCTGCTCTCAACCACCGGAGCGGTCGATCAGCTCCTGAGCGGCGTTGGTCTGGGGGGTTGGGCCCGTTCATGGTTGGGGGAATTCAATACCGCACTGCCCGCAGTCGGAGTCATCGGTGCGTGGGTGTTGCTGGGACTGTGCACCGTGTTGTTGTTCGCGGGCATGGCCAAGATTGATCCGGCCCTCTATGAGGCTGCTCAATTGGACGGGGCGAACCCCTTTCGCGAATTCATCGCGATCACCCTCCCGGGGCTACGTCAAGAGATCGGCGTCTGCGTGACCGTGACCATGATCTCCGCGCTGTCGGCCTTCGACATTGTCTACATCGCGACCCAGGGGGGACCGGGGAATGCGACGATGGTGCCGGGACTAGAGATCTACGAACTCGCCTTCTTCAACCGCCAGGTCGGCCTGGCCTCGGCTCTCGCGCTGGTGTTGATGGTGCTGGTCATTGTCTGCATCTTGCCAATCCAGTGGTTCGCCCGGCGCGGCTCGGTCGAACAATGATCGTCAAACGACGCGATGCGATCTCTGGCGGCCTCATGCTCGTCGTGCTGATGGCGGTGACCCTGCTGCCATTCATCAGTATGTTCACGAGCGCCCTGTTCCCTTCGGGGACGTATCCGGTCGGAATATCGTGGCCCGCGCATCCGCAGTGGGGGAACTTCGTCCAGGCATTCGACGTGGCCAACATGGCCACCATCCTCAAGTCGAGCCTCTCCATCGTCATTGGCGTGGTGCCGATCTCGGTTCTCATCGCCACGTTCGCCGGTTTCGCCATCGGCCATCTGCGCGTGCGCCACAGTCAGGTCGCCTTCTACCTCTTCGTGCTGGGCCTCACGTTGCCGTTCGAGGGTGTCATCGTGCCGCTCTGGTATGAGATCAAAAGCATGGGACTACTCGGGAGCCGATGGGCGATCGTGTTGCCGCTGATTGGTCTCTACATGCCCTTCGGCGTGTACTGGATGCGCGCCCATTTCCTCAGTTCGCCCCAGGCCCTCTCCGAGGCAGCCCGCGTCGATGGAGCGACTACCTGGCAGCTCTTCTGGCGAGTGCAGGTTCCCCTGGCGCGGCCCGCCATTGCATCACTCGCGATCTTGTTGTCCGTGTGGACTTGGAACCAGTTCTTGTTGTCCATCGTGCTAGTCAACGATCCAACCAACGGGACAATGGCCGGAGCGCTCGGGGCGTTCCAGGGCCAATACGGCACCAATATCCCCCTCCTGTCGGCCGGCTCGCTGATCATCCTGACTCCCACCGTCGTGATCTTCCTCATCTTCCAACGCCAATTCGTGGCCGCGCTGCTGCAGGGTTCGTTGAAGGGATAGGGCGAGAGATGTTCGAAGTTCTTGACTCCGAGAGGTGGAAGCGATGACGCTCCGATTGCCCGACAAATGGGTATGGGACTTTTGGTTTGCCCGTCGTGACAGCGAGTGGCACATCTTTTACCTCCAAGCGCCCCGCGCGCTTGGCGATCCCGCCCTTCGACATCACAACGCTTCTATTGGACACGCCGTGTCGCGCGATTGTCATCAGTGGCAGGTACTCGATGATGCGGTCCGACCGGGACCTCCGGGTAGCTGGGATGATCTTGCGACCTGGACCGGAAGCGTCATCGAGCACGACGGCTGTTGGTACATGTTGTACACCGGTATCAGCAGTGTCGAGAAAGGTCTTATTCAACGAATTGGCCTTGCCACCTCTGACGACCTCGTTCACTGGACCAAGCACGAAGCAAATCCAGTGATCGAAGCTGACCCGAGATGGTACGAGCTTCTCAATCTGGAGCGCTGGCGTGACCAGTCCTGGCGTGACCCCTTCCTTTTCCGCTATTCCGAAGATGGGTACTTCCACGTACTGATAACGGCGCGATCTCCTTCAGGACCTTCGGATGGCGCTGGCGTCGTCGCTCACGCCAGATCGCACGATTTCGTGAATTGGGAGGTTCTGTCACCCATCACCGAGCCCGGGGAGTTCGCTCAAATTGAGGTCCCACAATTGATCGTGGACAATGAAGGATGCAGAATTCTCTTTAGCTGCCATGCTGAAGACCACTCGAGGGAACGCGTGGGGAGAATTGGCGCGCGAAGTCTTGGCGGCACCTTCGTACTTTTTGCCAAGAATATCGATGGTCCCTACGCAGCTACGGATCAACCGGTAGGTGCCTCTAACACTGCGCTCGGCGTGCTGTATTCGGGCAAGGTGATCGACCGAGGCATCGGTGAACTTGAGTTCATGGCGTTTGGCGGTGACAACGAAATGGATTTTGTCGGTGAGCTGACAGACCCCTTGCCGATTAAGTCAACCGGTGACGGAGGGCTCGCAATAGTCATTGACCAGATGAGTGATTCGTGATTCGGATGTGCTCGAACCACGCATGTTCGTGGGCCAATTGCGATGAGAGTGGGGCAAGTGCGGATTTTGTCATCACAGTCTCAACCAAAGCATCGGCGAACAGATGGAATTCTCACAACGAGCGCGTCGTGTCAGGTGAAGTGATTCGCGACAGTCCACGACTGGCTCTAGCGAGGAATTGAGATGGAACCATTGAACCTGAACGATTTGACTACCAGTTCGCCTTCGCATGAGGGCGTAGAGGCGAAGGGTATCGAGTCTTTCGTAGATGTGCTGGAGGCCACACCCGGTGTCGAGGCACATAGTTTGATGATTCTGCGCCATGGATCGGTCATCGCGGCAGGATGGTGGTGGCCCTACACAAGAGATCAGTTGCAACTCTTGTACTCAGTGAGCAAGAGTTTCACCTCAACGGCAATTGGACTCGCGGTGGATGATGGATTCCTTGATCTCGACGATCCCGTGATCGTGTACTTCCCCGAGTTGGATCATGAGATTACCGATCCAAGATCTCGTTCCATGAAGATTCGACACATTGCGGCTATGGCGAGTGGTCACCTCGAGGACACGTGGTCGGAGGTGCTCACTTTGGACGCGAAGAACCCGGTGCGTGGCTTTCTGCGTCTTCACCCTGAGCGCGATCCGGGCTCGATCTTTCGGTACAATCAGTCTGCCTCGTACACGTTGGCAGCCATCGTTCAGCGAGTCACGGGTCAGTCGGTGACGCGATACTTGCGAAGTCGAGTGCTTGACCCTATTGGTGCGGGAGCAATCGCGTGGTGGGAGCACCCTGAAGGGCAAGACCTTGGTTTCTCTGGTCTTCACGCCACCACGGAGACAGTTGCGCGCCTAGGACAGCTCTATCTGGACAATGGATTTTGGCGCGGCCGACAGATTCTGTCGTCCGACTGGATTGAACAGGCGTCGCGTGAACAAGTCGGTACTGAGACAGACGATCCCGCCGCTGAGACGGGTGCTGATTCCCAACTGGGCTACGGCTATCAGTTCTGGAAATCACGTCATGGCTATCGGGCAGATGGCGCGTTTGGACAGTTTTGCCTCGTCCTACCGGAGTACGACGCCGTCATCGCGATAACGGGGCAGAGCACGGAAACGCAGCTCATCTTGAACTCCGTGTGGAATGAACTTCTTCCAGCCTTCAAGAACGATTCGATTATCCCGGACTCAGAAAGTGAGCGACGGCTCGAGGAGCGACTGGCGAACCTTGCACTACCGCCGTCACGAGCTCAACTCGAACCCTCACTCAATGTGACCCATTGGTCGGAAGTGACTTTTCAACCGATCCTTGATTCATGTCGAGAGCAGCCGGGCATAATCAGCCTGACAGTCTCGCAAGGTGCTCGCGGTTGGGAGTTGGTGCTCAAGGAGAAGGATTGGACCTTAGACATGCACTTGGCCGAGGATTGGAGCTACTGCTATTCGAACGGTGTGATTCAGCCGATCCTCTGCAGCGGCGGATGGCCTACACCTGGATCACTACAGGTCTCGTTGATCTTCATCGAATCGCCCCACCGGCTAGAACTTTCGTGCGACCTTGATGGCCATAGCTTGACCGCAATCTGGGCCACCCCGCCTCTCCATCCCGGATCGCTACGCGAACAACGTGTTCAGCGTCGGGGTCCCGTCACGTGGCTCACACCCCAAGAGTGACTTTTCTGCCACACGCTGGGTTCCCTGCTGATCGACGGGACTTGTGGTGCGAATCAACACCCTGACGTGCCATGGTGGTACTTCTCAGACATTGCTCGCGAGTTGCTGCCGCGATGAGAGTCTTTGTGCCTGTGCCCGTCCATTGCTCGGCGAGCACACCTTCTTTCTATTTGACTTATTTCTTGATCTTGACTTTGCGAATTGAATCGCGCTCGCGAAGCGGCATTGAGACAAAATTGATCTTCGCGGACTCGTCTTCACTAACAGCGGCTTCATCGAAGAGAACCTCGATGGCCTTTCGGCCAAGTTCATAATGGGGGAGTGCGACGGAAGTCAATTGCGGTCTGAGCCACGAGGCGACAGGCTCGTCGTCGAAGGACACCACCGAGACGTCGTCCGGCACGCTCATGCCCACTGTCTGCAGCGCTTGATACGCACCTACGGAGAGGCGGTCGTTGAAACAAATCAGCGCGTGGGGAGCGATTCTCCTCTTGAGGATTTTCAATGTGGCGTCGAAGCCCTCAGTCGGTTGCCACTGTGATAATCCGATGCCGCCAGCGAGTTGCACTCCCGCCTCGTGCATGACCTCTTTGATGCCTTCCAATCGTCGGATGGCGGCGAGGCTGTGTTTGGGGTAGCGATTGGTTTTTGGATCGGCGCCCACTAGGTAGATTCCTTCGGTGTGTCCCGCACTTAGTAGCGTACGCGCCGCGGTACGTCCAGCCTCGTACTCGTCCGGCAGAACCGAGCGTACCGGTGAATGTCGAGATGGCACAGCATTGAGAAGAACACTGCGTCCTTGCAGCAACCCTTCGGGAACCGTGATCTCGCGCGTGTACATCGACGCCAATACGATCCCGTACACATTGCGGTCGTGCATCGCTTCGATGAGCTCGCGCTCGAGCTCGGGATCGCCTTCGGTCTCGGCTATGACAAGCAAATGACCGCGCTCGCGTGAAGCGTCAAGCGCTCCCCAAATCGAGTGACCGGCAAATGGCGTGGTGGCGACGGTGTCCGATACGAACGCAATCGTATTCGTCGCCCCGGTGCGCAAGCTGCGCGATACCGCACTGGGACGGTAGCCCGTCTCCTTTACGGCAGCGAGTACGCGGGCCTCAACTTGAGTGGAGATTCGCATCTCTTCACGCCTGCCAGTCAGGACAAACGATGCGGTCGTTTGGGAGACCTTTGCTATTCGCGCAACTTCCGCGAGCGTGACGCGACGAGTCAAAACTGTCCTCGATCGTGTCCTATCAGGTGGCTGGGGCTTGGTGCCGTAGACACCACTGCGCTAGAACGTGGCCCGAGGGCATTCAGCTCGTTCGGTGTTGCGTGCACGAGACGAAGCCTTTCTGTAGTGCGACCATCGTTAAATGTATCTTGAGCGTATTACAGGTGCGTGGATTTAGTCCCGTGTTCCTTGACAGCGGGGGGGTCGATATGTACACTCACCCTGGAGCTAATACGATTTAGCTTTACGGGGGTTGCACAACGGGGGGGCCCGGGACCGGTTTGGATCGCCGCAGGGCTGTCCATCTCTGGTCCTCATTGTTCTCTTCGCTGCGCACATATAGGGAGGGAACAATGCAAGAAGGAAATCTTTCGAGAGGTCAAAGGCGCTCGAAGAAGCGCCGGTCGGTCCGCCTCGGCGGCCAGGCGGCTCTCGCCGCTGGCCTGGTGGCGGCGAGTCTGGTGGCGGCGGCGCCCATGGGAGCGCAAGCGGCGGCCTCGGCGGCGAGTTTTGCTGCCAACTGTGGGACGAAGCCAGTCACGATGAATGCGTACTTCGAGACCGGGTTCCCAGACCCGATCGATCTCACCCAGTTGTTCACCAAGCAATATCCCAGTGTGAAGTGGAAGATTCGCGAGGACCAGTTCGCGACCATCACCCGCGATGCGCCCCTGCTGTTGGCGGGACCGAACCCACCCGACATCATGCGCATGCCCCAGTTGAACGGTCTGGTGAAGGACCACCTTTTGAAGAACCTCGACGGCTACTACAAGACGTTCGGCTGGTCGAAGTTTCCGGCGACGCAGTTGGAGTCGATGCGTGTCGCACCCAGTGGCGCACCCCAAGGCGTGGGTCCGCTGTGGGCAATGGGCCTGAACTACAGCATGACCGGGGTCTTCTACAACAAGGCATTGGCGGCGAAGATCGGGATGACGAGCGCCCCTTCGACCTTGGCGCAGCTTGACGCCGACATGGCCAAGGCCAAGGCCGCTGGCATCTTGCCGGTTGAGCAGTTCAACGGCGACGGTACCGGGGGTCTGGTCTTCCCGCTCCAGTTCCTCGCGGCCGACTACGGCTCGGTGAAGTCCCTCAACGCGTGGGTCAACGACCAGCCCGGCGCGAACATCAACACGCCGGCCAATCTCCAGGCCGTGACGCACCTCCAGCAATGGATCAAGGCGGGGTACTTCAACTCCGATGCGAACGCGGTCGGCTATTCAGCCATGATGAGCAAGTTTGAGGCGGGCACCGGTCTCTTCATCTTCGATGGCGACTGGGAGTCGGGCAACTTCGACACGCACCTGCCGGGGAAATTCGGGTTCTTCCTCTTCCCGGCGATCAAGGCGGGTGGTCTGCAGGCCGCCATGTCGGCTCCTCTCACCTACGGCATCCCGGCTGGAGCGGCGCACGCTTCTTGTGCGGCATTCTTCCTCAACTGGGCGGCGACCAACGCTGCGGCTCGCAAGTTGAATGTGCAGGTTGGCGGTTCGAACCCTGGTGGACCGGCGACGCTCCCGATCCCCGCGGTCAAGCCCGGCACGGTAACGTTCCAGACGCTGGCTTCGGGGCGAACCATTTCGAAGGACAATGGTGCCATGGGCTTCCTCGCCAACGCCACCGGAGCGATCTACGCCCAAGCGTGGACGCCTGAGGTTCAGAAGCTCTTCGCCGGACAAGAGACACCCGCGGGTCTGTTGCAGACCGTGCAGGCGGCCTACAAGCAAGAGCTCAGCGCCCCTTAACTTCATGAACAATGAGTAGCGTGACATCGCCGAATCTCCCCAACGGTTCGCCGAACGTAGGATCGGCGCCGCGGGCCCTTCGAAGCAGAAGGGTCCGCGGCGCCACCTTGCGGGGCTGGATTTTCATGGCGCCCGCGTTGATTGCCTACGGGGCCTTTGTCCTGTGGCCCATCGCTCAAACCATCCGGTATTCGTTCTATAACTGGGACGGTGTCGCCCCGGCCCAGTGGGCCGGCCTCGCGAACTATAAGACGGTGTTCACGAACGGCCAGCTGGTAGCGGTTATTGGCCACGCGTTCGAGTTAATAGTGTTCTTCAGTGGAATTCCGGTAGTGCTCGGTCTCGCGATCGCCACCGTCATGCGTCGCTTCGTGACGGGGCGGATGAGTACGGTGGCTCGCACCATACTTTTCCTTCCCCAGGTCGTTCCACTGGTGGCGGCTGGTATTGCCTGGAGTTGGCTGCTCTCAACCACCGGAGCGGTCGATCAGCTCCTGAGCGGCGTTGGTCTGGGGGGTTGGGCCCGTTCATGGTTGGGGGAATTCAATACCGCACTGCCCGCAGTCGGAGTCATCGGTGCGTGGGTGTTGCTGGGACTGTGCACCGTGTTGTTGTTCGCGGGCATGGCCAAGATTGATCCGGCCCTCTATGAGGCTGCTCAATTGGACGGGGCGAACCCCTTTCGCGAATTCATCGCGATCACCCTCCCGGGGCTACGTCAAGAGATCGGCGTCTGCGTGACCGTGACCATGATCTCCGCGCTGTCGGCCTTCGACATTGTCTACATCGCGACCCAGGGGGGACCGGGGAATGCGACGATGGTGCCGGGACTAGAGATCTACGAACTCGCCTTCTTCAACCGCCAGGTCGGCCTGGCCTCGGCTCTCGCGCTGGTGTTGATGGTGCTGGTCATTGTCTGCATCTTGCCAATCCAGTGGTTCGCCCGGCGCGGCTCGGTCGAACAATGATCGTCAAACGACGCGATGCGATCTCTGGCGGCCTCATGCTCGTCGTGCTGATGGCGGTGACCCTGCTGCCATTCATCAGTATGTTCACGAGCGCCCTGTTCCCTTCGGGGACGTATCCGGTCGGAATATCGTGGCCCGCGCATCCGCAGTGGGGGAACTTCGTCCAGGCATTCGACGTGGCCAACATGGCCACCATCCTCAAGTCGAGCCTCTCCATCGTCATTGGCGTGGTGCCGATCTCGGTTCTCATCGCCACGTTCGCCGGTTTCGCCATCGGCCATCTGCGCGTGCGCCACAGTCAGGTCGCCTTCTACCTCTTCGTGCTGGGCCTCACGTTGCCGTTCGAGGGTGTCATCGTGCCGCTCTGGTATGAGATCAAAAGCATGGGACTACTCGGGAGCCGATGGGCGATCGTGTTGCCGCTGATTGGTCTCTACATGCCCTTCGGCGTGTACTGGATGCGCGCCCATTTCCTCAGTTCGCCCCAGGCCCTCTCCGAGGCAGCCCGCGTCGATGGAGCGACTACCTGGCAGCTCTTCTGGCGAGTGCAGGTTCCCCTGGCGCGGCCCGCCATTGCATCACTCGCGATCTTGTTGTCCGTGTGGACTTGGAACCAGTTCTTGTTGTCCATCGTGCTAGTCAACGATCCAACCAACGGGACAATGGCCGGAGCGCTCGGGGCGTTCCAGGGCCAATACGGCACCAATATCCCCCTCCTGTCGGCCGGCTCGCTGATCATCCTGACTCCCACCGTCGTGATCTTCCTCATCTTCCAACGCCAATTCGTGGCCGCGCTGCTGCAGGGTTCGTTGAAGGGATAGGGCGAGAGATGTTCGAAGTTCTTGACTCCGAGAGGTGGAAGCGATGACGCTGGTCACGTCGCCTTCGAACCTGTGCGCAGCGGAGAACGACTGCTTCAATCGCGCACACTCTTACAAGATGGAATCTCTACGGCGAAGCGGACGCCACTCGACCCAGTCGTGGGAAATACTGAGGTCGCGTTGATGAGGAGCTCGAGTGATGGTTAGTTGCGTTAGTTCAAATCGACGGATGAAAGGTATGTAATAGGCATGGCATCAATTTCGATTGAAGGTTTGTCCAAGGTCTACCCCAATGGCTTTCAGGCTGTTGACACTCTGAACCTCTCGGTGGCGGAAGGGGAGTTCATGGTTCTCGTCGGCCCCTCAGGTTGCGGTAAGACAACAGCGCTCCGGATGGTGGCAGGACTTGAAGAGATATCATCCGGGACCCTTCGGATCGGTTCTCGAGAGGCCAATAAACTCACCTCGAAGGATCGCGATGTGGCAATGGTTTTCCAAAACTATGCACTCTATCCCCATATGACCGTTTTTCAGAATATTGCTTTCGGGCTGAAGCTTCGAAAAGTGCCGAAGGAAGAGGTCAGACGAACGGTGACTGAGGCTGCAAAGATTCTCGGTCTCACTGAGGTGCTAAATCGACGCCCCGCACTTCTTTCGGGAGGGCAACGCCAGCGCGTCGCAATGGGCCGTGCAATAGTTCGCAATCCCGCGGTGTTCTTGATGGATGAGCCCCTTTCGAATCTTGACGCCAAGCTGCGAGTTCAAATGCGGACCGAAGTGCATCGCATTCAACGCCGTATTGGTGTGGCAACCCTCTATGTCACTCACGATCAGATCGAAGCGATGACGATGGGCGATCGAGTCGCGGTAATGCGTTCCGGCGTCTTGCAACAATGCGACGAACCACAAGCTCTTTATGCTCGCCCGCGCAACCTCTTTGTTGCCGCGTTTATCGGCTCACCTGCGATGAATCTCTTCGAGGCGACTCTGAACGAAAGTGGAGACACACTGCATCTTGGAACCCAAACTATTGACCTGGGGAGAATATCGATGGAGATGCGACCAGAACTCGCTGCGTTTCGTGGCAAGAAGGTGATTGTTGGATTTCGAGCGGAGGACTTGCCAGTACTCGCTGACGATTCTTCGCCGTCGATCGGCGTGTACGTCGAGGCCGTAGAAGCATTAGGTTCAGAACTTTTGGTTCACTTCTCAATTGATGCGAAGCGCATTAGTGGTGAGCAGTCGGGAGAGGAGCAGTCCGAGGAGATGCCCACCGCCTTTGGCGTAGTGGGAGAGGGGGTCGCTCGCGTTGAACCTCGCGCCGCAGTGCGGGTGGGTAAATTCACCCGGCTACAAATCTTCCCCGAACGGCTCCATTACTTCGATCCTGACAGCCAAGATGCGATTGGTTGAATGATTGAGCCATGCCTTCAGACCTCCTGACGCTTCTTCTTCGTGGATGCGAGGGTACAAGTGGGGTCTACTTTCACCCTCGGTCCTCGGAGCCACTGGGACTCGCTGGTTTCCAGTGGCATCGCGCCAGAAGTTGCATGCATCGAGCTCCGTTTAGACGAAGACAACTCGGTCATTTCGCCGGCTGAAAGCACTCACTAACGGGAGCTGCTGTTCGGGTGTCTGGTGGCATCCTTTTTGTTCTGAACAGACCCGTTGGCACGATGGAGCCTGAAATACGGCGGCATCCCAGTGATAAATCTAGAACTCTCTGAAATGCGAAGAATGAAATGAGCACCGAGTAACGCCCCGGAGCTCAGTATGGAGAGAATAATCGATTCCGACGCCGAATCATGGGGCGCGTGTTTGTCGTAGGAACGCCTGTAAATTTCCGGCAATTACTCGGAATCTGCCCACTTTGAGACCCACAAGAGTGAGGGGAATTCCCTCACTATTCCCTACCACTCCCGGCAATTATTGTGCTGAGGTTGTGTTGGAGATCACTGAGGAAACGACGAAAACTGGCCGTCTTCTAATCGCGTCAAGTATGTGACTTCGAACTTGAAGCGAACGCCTCCTGATGGCGTTTGAGGGATTCTGAACGGGGCTTCCCTACTCTTCGGAGCCCAGGTCACGTTTGAAGGGCGTTAAGCGATGGCCAGTTCGGCAGTGCGCACCTGCAGGTCACGCAGGACCGCTTCGGCAAAGGGTGAGAAAGGTTCGCTCTTCTTCGCCTTCATCCATCGCTCGAACGCGACGTTAAAAGCGAGCAGGACTATCTCTGCCCCCAGTCGCGCGGTCAGTTCGTCCTCGCCCCGCGCGCGCAGGGCAGCGGTAACCGCCGTGGCGACGCGCGCGTGCTTGAGCAGTCCGCGCTCTTGCAACTCAGTGCTTCTTGCGACTACCAGGATTCGACGTGAGGCCGCGGCCCGCAAGTTCGCGGTCATCACGACCTCGGCCGCCACCAGCGCCGTCCATAGGCAGTCGGTGAGCGTCGCCCCCGAGGGCGCCGCCGCGATCGCGTCCGCGAACAGTCCGGCCAAAGCGTCTTCTCCACCGAAGAGGACCTCGCGCTTATCTGCAAAGTGCCGGAAGAAAGTCGCACGATTCATACCCGCTCGCTCAGCTATCTGAGTGACAGTGGTCTCCTCGTAGCCGTTCTCGACGAACAGATCCAGCGCGGCAGTTTCCAGTCGCTCACGTGCGTTCGGTTCCCATCGGCCCATTGTCACAGAGTACGCGACGCGATTGAATCGCATCACGCAAGAATCCATGCGACGTAGTCGCATCGATGTGTTAGGTTTAATGCGACTCAGTCGCTTCAGGATACCAGCAGCGACCAGTCCGTCGCACAAGCGCTGCGACGACTGCATCACTAGGGAGAATTTTTATGCGCATTTTCGTCACCGGAGCGTCGGGATGGATCGGGTCCGCGGTCGTCCCCGAACTCATCAATGCCGGCCATCAGGTCCTCGGGCTAGTCCGCTCAGACGCCTCCGCCCAGGCAGTCGTCGAGATGGGCGCCGAGGTGCTGCGCGGCGACCTCAATGACACCGACGTGCTGCGAACGGGTGCACTCGATAGCGACGGCGTGATCCACTTGGCCTTCGTCGTGCCGAGCGTCACCGAAGTTGCGACGCAGACCGATGCTCGGGCGATTGAAACGTTCGTCACCAGCCTCGCCGGAACCGGCCAGTCCCTAATCGTCTCGGGCGCAACACTCGTCACCCCGGGACGTCCCGCGACGGAACACGACGAACTCATCGCCGCCGGACCCATTGCCGCGCGCATCACCAATATGAAGGCGGCCCTCGCTGCAGCTGACAGTGGGGTGCGTGCGTGCCTCGTCATGCTGCCCCGCTCCGTGCACGGTGAGGGAGAGCGACACGGCTTCGTCCCTCAGCTCATCTCCGCGGCCCGGACGAGGGGTGTCTCAGGCTATATCGGTGACGGGACTTGTCGCTGGCCCGCAGTTCACGTGAGAGATGCCGCGCGTCTGTACCGCCTGGCCATCGAGTGCGCGCCCGCTGGTGCCGTTCTCAACGCCGTCGGTGAGGAAGGTGTGCCCACCCGGGAGATCGCTGAGGCTATTGGTCGGCGTCTGAACATGAACACCGTGTCCCTGCCCGCCGAAGAATTCACTGACATCCTCGCGCGCTTGATGAGTACTGACATGCCGGCCTCGAGCACTCTCACACGCGAACTCCTTGCCTGGCAGCCCACTCACCCCGGCCTCCTCGAGGACATTGAACTTGGCCACTATTTCACTTGACCCTGTTCGTTGCCGGTTATCGGGACCTAGAAATTGGTGTCGGTATAGGGACACCACAGAAATCCCTCATCTCGTTGTAGTTACTCGGCGTGACTCGAACGGCCACCAATTCCAATTCCCAAGCAGGGAGACCAGGGCTGGCACGAGCAACGCCCGGACTATGGTCGCATCGAGAAGGATGCCAACACCCAAACCGGTCGCGAAGATCTTGAGCGGTACTCCGGGCCCCGAGGCCAGTGCCGCAAAAGCAAGGAACAGGATAATCGCCGCACTGGTGACGAGTCGGCCAGTGTGACCCAGGCCTTCAATCACAGCGTCGTCGGTTGATCTTCCTGCGTCGTGTGCTTCCTTGATTCGCGAGAGAATGAATACTTCGTAGTCCATCGAGAGTCCGAAGAGGAAAGCGAACATCAGTAGAGGAACGAAATCCACGAGGACCCCGGTCGCTGTTATGCCCCAAATGGCGTGAGACCCATAACCGTTCTGCCAGATGAGAACTAGTGCCCCATAGGATGCGCCCACCGAGAGCAAGTTAAGTACCACGGCCTTGATGGGCAGAACCACAGACCTGAAGGCGCGAATGAGCGCGAGCAAGGCGATCAGGGCCACGATGGCGACAATAAGGGGAAATCGAGAGTAGAGGGCGTGGACGATATCGATCTCTGCTGGTCCGTCGCCCGCGACCTGCGCACCAGGAGCCAGTCGAGCAACCGTGGCACGCACTGCACTCACCGTCACAGTATTGATCGAAGAACTAGTGGGAGCACTTGGCAATATGTCGATGAGGCTCGAGCCGGATCGTTGCCAGGCTTGTCCCCTCGGAGCAAAAGCGGTGTAGACACCGGTGATGCTCCGGAGACGAACCACGAGGCCCTGCGGATTGTCGCGATCGGGGACGAGAACCTCGATGGGCGAGAACACTCCGACGGGGAACCCCTCACTTTGAAGTGAACGTAGACCTTGCTCGGCTGAGCCAACGCTGGCCAGAGAAGTAGGTCGGACTTCGCCCAGTCGAAGGCCTGATGCGGCGCCAAGTAGAACGCCGAGAACAGTAAGGGCGGCCACGATGGCGAAGATACGATGACGAATCACTGCTCGGGTCCATGTCGTCCACAAACGGCTTGGCCTTCCGGCGTTTCGTTGATGTCTATTTTGGGCTCGTCGACTCCTGCGGTCGAGACGGGGCCCCCACGAAGACAGCAACACCGGCAGTAGAGTGAGGGCCGCGACGACGGTCACTAGGGGAATAAGTAGACCGCAGTAACCAAGACCGCGCAAGAACGGGACGGGCAAGAGGACCAACGTGAGAAGGCCAACTCCGACGGTTGCGCCGCTGAAGGCGGCGGCTCGGCCGGCGGTGGACATGGCGACGACGACGGCGTCGTCATTGGTTCGGCCTCGATCTCGCTCCTCGCGCCAGCGAGTCACGACGAGCAGGGAATAGTCGATGGCGACTCCGAGGCCGATGAGAGCGACGAGGTACTCGACTAGTTGGCTGACGTCGGTGAAAGCGGTGAGTACCCCAATCAGCAGGAACGTGGCCAAGATAGAGACACCCGCGAGGATGAGAGGGATCACCGCCAGGAATGATCCGAAGACCAGGACTAGTACCAGGAGTGCGCCGATTGCGCCAATGACGACCTCGCCCAGTATCCCAATTCCTCCGGCGCCCGGTGCTGTGTAGAGGGCGGTGAGGCCGGTCACTGCGACCGTGACTCCCGGCGGTGCCGCCGCCCGCATCCAAGCCGCGATCTGGGCGGCGTTGGGTGAATTATTGCCACCGAAGATCAGTCCGAGGACGGCCCGTCCGCTCGCCGACACGAGACGAGGATCGTTCACCGTCGGGTAGGAGACCACGCGCAGGGATCCTTCTCCGATCAAGGGAGCGAAGGTTGCGTCGAGCGCGACACGACCGCTCGCGCTCTGGGCCGGTTCGCTCGCCGGCAGCGTTACGACGACGACGGTCGGACTGACGTTGCCACCATTGCCGTAGGCGTTGGTGATTGCGAGGCCAGCTTGGTAGCTCGGCAATCCCGGAAACGTTGTACTTGACGTGAGTCGTCCTGTGATGGGTCCCACGAGTGCGATACCCACTACTGCCAGCGCCAACCAGACCAGACCGACCAACTTGCGGTGACGTAACAGGGAGTGGGTGAGTCGCGCGAGACCGCCTCGAGAAGCGTTGGGTGTAAGGGGAACTCGATGGCGTGAAGGAGTGTTGGTCACTCAATCAAAATTAAAGTTGTTGGTCTTTCCCAACAATGGTGCGGGGTCCCTCTTTAGAGGGGTGATAGGTCTACTTCTCTGGATGCGCTGAGCGGGCGTTCAGGTACGCCAAAACGGCCATGACCCGACGGTTATCGTCGTCGGAGAGCGGGAGATCGAGCTTCATGAAGATGTTGGCGATGTGTTTACTGATCGCTTTTTCTGAGACGAACAATCCCGCCGCGACGGCCGCGTTCGAACGGCCTTCGGCGATGAGTGCCAACACCTCGCGCTCTCGGTCGGTAAGACGGGTGAGAGGTTCGTCCATACTTCGCTTGACGAGTAACTGGGCGATGACTTCAGGGTCCATCACCGTGCCACCGCTCGCCACTTGGCGAACCGCATCGACGAACTGGCCCACGTCCATCACACGATCCTTCAGCAGATAGCCAACGCCCCCCACGCCATCCGATAGCAACTCGCGCGCGTACAGTGGCTCGACATACTGAGAGAGCACCAGGATTGGCAGACCCGGTAACTGCCGACGAGCTTCGATCGCCGCAACTAGTCCTTCATTAGTGAACGTCGGCGGTAATCGAACGTCCACCACTGCGACATCCGGACGGTGTGCGATCAATGCGGACAGCGTTGAAGGGCCGTCTTCGACCGCTTGCACCACGTCGAAGTCGTGTGCGCTGAGGAGTCGGATGAGACCGTCTCTTAGGAGGGCGAGATCTTCGGCGACAACTACTCGCACGGCACCTCCATGCTTAGGATCGTGGGTCCACCCATGGGGCTTGAGATGTGTAGGCCGCCATCAAAAGCGACGAGTCGACGTTCGATTCCACGTAGACCCGTCCCGCAGTTCGCGTCAGCTCCTCCCTTTCCGTCGTCACCAACCACCGCGAGCAAAGTACCGTCTGTGAAATGCATCTGTATCCAAGCGTGCGTCGCGTCGCTATGTTTGACCACGTTAGCCAGGGCTTCTGCGACCGCAAAGTAGGCCGCCGACTCCACCGGCGGTGGCAGCCGGGTATCCGAGAGATCGATATTCGCCTCGACGCGAAGTGGGACGGCGAGGATCAATGCTTGAATGGCCCCGTCGAGACCCCGGTCGGCGAGCACCGGTGGGTAAATGCCTCGAACCAATGAGCGCAGGTCCGCTAGAGCTGCGACAACACCGGTTCTTGCCTCGAGTAATAGTCGTCTCGCTTCGATCGGATCGGTACCAAGTAGCTCCTCGGCCATACCAAGACTCATGCCCAGCGACACCAATCGTGCCTGGGCGCCGTCGTGGAGATCGCGCTCGACGCGCCGCATCTCGGCCTCCTGGATGTCGAGGGCTCCACGCCGGGTACGGGTGAGTACGTCGACTCGCCGCTCGAGCACCTTCTCGCGATCGTTCGAAAATAGTGGCACTACCCACCCGTGCACGGCAAGCGAGACCACGAAACCAAGGATTAGCCACATCGGCCAGAAATATCGGAGGCCTCCCATTACCCAGATGAATATTCCGGTCGCCGCGAGTATGAGCGCAAGAGCGACGTGCACAGCCAAGGAGGGTCGTTTGTTCGTGCGGATCGCTACGCGTATGGCTAGAAGTGACCCGTAAGGCAGAAGTAGTCCAAACCAAACCCATCCTGGCCAGAAGTAACTGACATTGGTCACTGACCAAACGACCGTGACCACGAGTCCCAGAACCACCATGAACTTCGTGATTCGCCACCGGGTGACCTGCGGCCATTCGATCTGCGTTGTCGCGGCGAGTAAGTGGGAAGCCCTCATGCCGAGACGGCCATCTCCGCTCGCTGCGGTGTTGGCACGTAGATCACTTGCACGATTGGTCACGACTCTCTTGCCTCACAAAACTGGTCTGCTCGGACAGACGTAATGTGCAATGCGAGTTCTAGTCGGTCCCTCAGCCACGCCTGCATGACCCTAGTTTGACACTCCGAAGTCTCAAAGGGTTAGCCGCAATGTCTATGAGTGTAAGTGATCCATGGAGGAGTATCTGTTCGCCATGCCACACTCAGCAGAGTGCCCAGCAAGATGGCTTGCACCAAGAGCCATCGCGCAGTGGGAACCCCGCACCTTTGGTTGACGGTCTGAGGTGAACCCGAATCGAACCAGTCAGCCCGTAGGATTTGACTATCCCGGCGCGAAATCCGTACCACTGCAAAGATTGGACCGCTGGGTAAGGCTCCCGGAGTTCAGTATGGTCAGAGCGATGGTTTCCGAAGCCGAGTTATGGGGCGCGTCTTCCACCTCGGAAACCCAGTAATTTCCTACAATGACTCGTGAATTGCCCAGTTTGAAGGCAATCCGTGAGCTGGGAGATCACCCCCAATTCCCGACCATTCCCGGTCATTATTGTGCTGAGGTCATGCCGGGAATTGCAACAGACTTGGAGAAGTGAATAGGTCGAGAAGGCCTGGCACCACGGAATTAAAGAACATTGTGTACTCGCAGTACATGCGTCGTAAAGCGAACGAACATGACATACCCATGTGTGTGGCGTCGCCCCAAATAGGAGGAGAGGATTGGCTGGCCAGTCCCTGGGGATCGCCTCGTGAACTAACAGAACTAGCCACGAGGCGATGGGTGCGCCCAGAGAGTGGGTGTCGCTCGGGGCCGGCTTGCGAGAGATTACCCGAGAGATCGAGGGATTGGTTGGCGTTGTTCCAGTTCAGTCCCTCGTTCCGATCGGTACGAGCCGGACCCGAATCGTGGCCGACAACTATGAGTCGCTAATTTGGTAGATGTTCTAACTGGTTACTTTCGTATGGGCTCGCATTCAACTGCTAGTCACGTGCGGCGCGCGGCTCCCACGAAGGTGGATTGGGCCCAAGGCGGCTGCAGAGAGTGGTCAGGTGAACACGAGGTGGTAGTACGAGCGAAGGAGCATCATGACGGTGGGCGGAACCAAGCAGTCGAAGAGCGGACCACGTTTGCGCGACCCGGAGCGGACCAGGAAGGAGATCTTGGAGGTAGCCACCGAAGAGTTCGCCAATCGAGGATTCGCGGGCGCCCGAGTCGACGAGATCGCCGCGCGCACGCGCACTACCAAGCGAATGATCTACTACTACTTCGGTTCGAAGGAGCGTCTGTACATCGCGGTGCTGGAGAAGGCGTACGAGGATATTCGCGTCACTGAGCAAAACGTCGACGTGGAGAGCCTCGACCCTGTGACCGCCATCCGACAGTTGGCCGAGTTCACGTTTGATCGTCACGAGGCCAATCCCACGTTCAGCCGTCTCGTTAGTTACGAGAACATGCACGAAGCGGAGTTCGTGACTGCGGCGGCGGGTTTCCCCGGACTCGACCGGCCGATCATGAAGATGTTGAAGCAGTCGCTCGAGCGCGGTCGCGCCGAGGGTGTCTTCAAGCGAAACATTGACGCGCCCGACCTTCACATGCTGATCAGCTCATTCTGCTTCTTTCGCATCAACAATCGCTACACGTTTGCGGCGAACTTTGGGCGCGATCTCGTTGAGAAGAAGCGGCGGCAGATCTATCGCAAGAGGATCGGCGACGTCGTCATCGAGTACTTGACGAGTCCGCGATACCTGAGGATCAGTCGTCGAGTTGTTCTTGTAGTTGCCCGAGGACCTTGTAGCAGTCCAGAACCGACTCGATGGAGGAGTTTGGCTGACGGCCTTCGACAATGGCGCCGACAAATTCACGGTCCTGCAGTTCGATTCCGTCCATCGACACCGCGACCTTGGTGACGTCGACCACGTCGTCTCGACCGGTGACGAGGTCGTCATAGCGCGCGACGTACGTCCCGTTGTCACAGATGTAGCGAAAGAACGTCCCTAGCGGGCCCTCATTGTTGAAACTCAGCGCCAGAGTGCAGAGCTTTCCGGACTCGCTCTTCAATTGGATCGACATATCCATGGGAATCTTCAACTCGGGGTGCGGCGGCCCCGCCATGACATGGGCGTCAATGATTCTCTCACCAGATTGATACGCGAAGAGGTCAACCGTGTGCGCGGCGTGGTGCCACAGCAGGTTGTCGACCCAACTGCGAGGTTGCCCTAGTGCGTTGATGTTGCTCCGCCGAAAGAAGAACGTCTGAACGTCCATGTGTTGGAGGGAAAGTTCGCCGGCGACGATGCGTTGGTGCAACCACTGGTGCGAGGGATTGAAGCGTCGGGTGTGTCCGACCATGCAGACGAGTCCGGTTGCACGGGCCACCTCGGCCACCTCCAGGGCGTCTCGCCAACTGTCCGCGAGGGGGATCTCCACCTGCACGTGCTTGCCGGCGCGCAGGGCGGCGATGGACTGCGCGGCGTGCATTTGCGTTGGCGTGCACAGGATCACCGCGTCGACGTCTGCATGAGCAGCACGTCATCGAGGTCGGTGGTGGCGAGCGCTGCGCCGTACTTTTTGGCGACCTCACGGGCTTGTTCAGCTTGTGCGACTCACGATCGCCGCGATCTCGACGCCCTCGATGCGTGAGAGGGCATCGAGGTGCTTGATGCCAAAGGCGCCGGCGCCGGCGAGGGCGATTCGCATGTGAGTGTTCCGTCCTTCTATGCCGTGGGTTGAAGGACCAGGTGTCCGACGGCCGTGTTGGACGCGGGGACGTGGTAGTGGCGGTGCAATTCTTCGACACGGTCACCGAGCGCACCACGCATGATGAGCCACATCACCATCTCGATGCCCTCGGAGCCCGACTCGCGCAGGTACTCGAGGTGCGTGATCGCGCGAAGCGCGTCCACGTCCGTGCTCATGTTGTCGAGAAACCGGCGATCGAAATCCTGGTTGATGAGCCCCGCGCGGGCGCCTTGGAGTTGGTGGCTCATGCCGCCCGTTCCCCACACCTGCACCTTGAGGTCCTGGTCGAAGGCTTGCACCGCGCGCCGTATTGCGCGACCCAACTTGTAGCAGCGCTCCCCGGTCGGTGGCGGATACTGCACGACGTTGACGGCCAGCGGGATGACCTTGACGGGCCAGGCCTCCGGGGACCCGTAGACCATGGACAACGGGACGCTCAGCCCGTGATCGACGTCCATCTTGTTCACGATCGTCATGTCGAACTCGTCGAGGATGAGGCTCTGCGCCAGGTGGCAGGCCAGCTCCGGCGCGCCCACTACGGGCGGCACAGGTCGGGGCCCCCATCCTTCGTCTGCGATCGCGAAGTCGTCGGCGCACCCGATGGCGAACGTTGGAATCATCTCGAGTGAGAACGCCGAGGCGTGGTCGTTGTAGACCAGAATGATGACGTCGGGGTTCTCCTCGGCGATCCATTTCTTGGTCCACTCGTAGCCGGCAAACACCGGTGCCCAATACTCCGTGTCCTGTTGTTTGCCGTCCCACGCGACACCCATGGCGGGGACGTGGCTGGTGGTCAGGCCGGCAGTGATCCGTGCCATGCTCAGCGTCCCTCCCTGATCGAACGCACACCCTCCGGTGATCGTCCGCCGGCGAGCATCATCTGGGCGTACTCCTCCACACTCATACCCGTCATCGACGCCGCCGCCGTTTGGAAGCTCACTCCGTCACTGGAGAAGATCTTGGCGAGGAAGTACACGTTGCCGCCCTGGGCGATCATCGCGTTGTAGTCACGGTCGAGGACGGCCTGTCTCTGACCCGGAGTCATCGGCCACTCGTCGAGATACGCCTTCTCGTCGGCCTTGAAGCGCTCACGATTGCGGGGGTCCTTCAGGCTCATGCAGAACTGGTTGAGGTGGAAGCCCTCGTGGGACCGTTCGGCGGTGAAGACGGTGGTGCCCGGGATGTCGTCGAATTCCGAATTGTCTACCATTTCTCTCCCTCCCAGTAGAGCCGCGTCGGATTGTCGACGAGCAGTCGTCGTTGCAGGTCCGGCGTCGTGGCGATGCGAGGGATGTAGTCGACCAGCGTACCGTCGTCGGGCATGTGGTCCTTCAAGTTGGGGTGGGGCCAGTCGGTGCCCCAGAGCACCCGATCGGGGAACTCTTCGACCACGCGACGCGCGAAGGGCACGACGTCGGCGTAGGCGGGCGGACCAGAGAGCGAGAGCCGTTCGGGGCAGGTGACCTTGACCCAGAAGTTGTCGTGCTCGCGCACCAGGCGCGTGAAGAGTTCGAACTCTTCTCCGTCGACCGGTTGCGTGACGTCGGGGCGACCCATGTGGTCGACGACGACGATGGTCTGCAGGGAGGTGAAGAAGCTCCAGCGACGGGCTAGATCGGCGGCCTCGAAGTAGATGACGATGTGCCAACCCAGGGGCGATATCTTCTCGACGATCCGGTGGTAGTACTCGTCGGGCTGCGGGTCGACGAGACGCGCGCACGTAGTTGAACCGGACGCCGCGCACGCCGGCCTCGTGCAGTTCGCGAAGTTGCGCGTCCGAGACGTCGGGTCGCACCGTCGCTACTCCTCGAGCGCGACCATTCGAGGAGCGAAGCGCGTCGACCATGGCCGAGTTGTCCGCCCCGTGACAGGTCGCCTGGACGATCACGTTTCTCGACACGCCGAGGTGGTCGCGCAGATTGAAGAGCTGGTCCTTGCCCGCGTCGCAGGGCGTGTACTTGCGTTCCGGGGCGAAGGGGAACGCGTTGCCCGGTCCGAACACGTGACAGTGCGCGTCCACCGCACCGGCGGGGCAGGACGAATCTCGGTCGTGACGGATTGGGGTGAAAATGCAGCCAGTCCGCGTCGGCGGTGAAGTTCGCGTCGTCATCGGCCCTGGGCCGCGAGAATCCGCTCCAGCCGGGGGTAGACCCGACGGGCGTTGCCTGCATAGACCATGTCGCGCTCGGCAGTCGTGAGGTCGGCCGCGTCGACGTAGCGCTTCGTGTCGTCGAAGTAGTGGCCGGTCTCGGGGTCGATACCACGAACGGCTCCGACCATCTCGGAACCGAAGAGGATGTTCTCGATATCGATGACCTCGAAGAGGAGGTCGATGCCCGCCTGATGGTAGACGCAGGTGTCGAAGAAGACATTCTTCATCACGTGATCGGAGAGGCTGGGCTTGTTCAGCATGTCGGCGAGTCCCCGATAGCGGCCCCAGTGGTAGGGGACGGCGCCGCCGCCGTGGGGGATGATGAATCGAAGGTCGGGGAAGTCACTAAACAGGTCGCCCTGGAGCAGTTGCATGAATGCCGTGGTGTCGGCGTTCATGTAGTGGGCCCCGGTGGCGTGGAAGTTAGGGTTGCAGCTCCCCGAGACGTGAATCATCGCCGGTACGTCCAACTCGACCATCTTCTCGTACATCGGGTACCACGAACGATCGGTGAGCGGCGGGCCGTTCCACCATCCGCCACTGGGATCGGGATTCAGGTTGAGGCCCACGAAACCGAGTTCGAGGACGCAACGCTCGAGTTCGGCCAGGGAGTTCGCGACGGGAACGCCGGGAGACTGGGGCAGTTGGCACACGCCGACGAAGTTGTCGGGGAAGAGGCCGACCACTCGAGCGATGAGGTCGTTGCACGCGCGCGACCAGGCCGCGCTCACCGCCTCGTCACCCACGTGATGCTCCATCGCCGAGGCGCGAGGTGAGAAGATCGTCAAGTCGGCACCGCGCTCTCGGACCAGGCGAAGTTGGTTGGACTCGATCGTCTCGACGATCTCGTCATCACTGATGACCGGGTAGGCCGGCGGTCGGGCCCCGGCGTCGTACGCGCTCACCTGGGCCTTGCGCCACAGATTGTGGGCCTCCGGTGCGGTCGTGTAGTGGCCGTGGCAGTCGATGATCATGAGTCTCTCCAAATTGCTCCAGGAACGAACACCTCGCCGCGCATCAACAGCCGTGCGGTGCGAAGCAGCGCGGATGACCGCACGTGCACAGCACCATCTTCGATAGACACGTTCATCGAGACGCTGAAGTACCCCGTGGGGTGTTCGACGTCGATGGTGGCGGTGTGCTCCTCCGGGCGAAGTCCCGCAACCTCGTGGGCCACCGAACCAGGGACCAGGCACGCGGTGGCGACCGAGACCGCGCCGAACACACCGATCGCCTCGTGCACCCTCTTGGGGGATGAACGTTCGCGTCGAGAGGTCGTACCGCCGTGCTGCGCGGGCGCCAGCGAGACTCATCTTGGGTACCGTCGCCGAGGTGACGTCGCCGAGGTTCATGAGCTCGCCCGCGCGAAGTCGAATTCGCTCGACGCGGGCGCAGACCTCGGCGTTCGCCTCGATCTCGCTCGGTGTCTCGTACCCGCTGAGGCCGACGTCGTGAGCGCGCAGGCACACGACCGGCATCCCGTTGTCGATGCAGGTAACGCGAACTCCGTCGATGACGTCGACGGTCTTCGCAGTGGGCAGGAGACTGCCGCACGTCGACCCGGCGATATCGAGGAATTCAATGGGAATGGGCGCACTGGTGCCCGGGACGCCATCGATGTGGGCCTCACCGTCGTAGCGAACGACGCCCTCGGGTGTCTGCACGCGCGCGACGGCCAGGCTCTGCGTGTTCTGCATCCAGATGCGAACCTCGGTGAGTGTCCCCGCGACGGCGCCACGAGCCCCTCTTCGATGGCGAAGGGTCCGACACCGGCCAGCAGATTGCCGCAGTTCTGATTGTCCGAGACCTCGGCGCGGTCCGGCCACACCTGCAAGAAGAGGTAGTCGACGTCGGCGTCCTCACGATGCGACGCGCCGACGACCGCCACTTTGGAAGTCAACGGATGCGCCCCGCCCATCCCGTCGATCTCGCGAACGTCGGGTGAGCCCATCGCCGCCAGCAGCACCGCGTCACGGGTCGCGACGTCCGAAGGCAGGTCCGAGGCGTGGAAGTAGAGCCCCTTGGAGGTCCCACCGCGCATCACGGAACAGCGAATTGCCCGTTGCGAGCTCATGTTTCTAACTCGTCGACGTAGCGAAGTCCTTGCTGCTCGAGCTTGTCTCGCATGGCGTACATGTCAAGACCGAGTTCGCCCGCCGCGAGGCGTTGGCGTTTGCTGTGTTCGTTCTCCTCGCGCAGGCGACTTGCCGCCAGGATTCTTCGCGGCGTCTCTTCGGGCGACGACGACGACGCCATCATCGTCGGCGACGATCACGTCTCCCGGGCTGTATGGAGGCACCCGCGCAGACGATGGGAGTTTGCACGTTGCCAGGTGTCTCCTTGACCGTCCCTTGAGCGTTGATCGTCTTGGACCACACGGGGAACTGCATGGCGGTGAGTTCGCTCACGTCGCGCACCCCGGCGTCGATGACGAGACCTCGCACACCGTGGGCGATGAGGCTGGTCGCGAGCAACTCGCCGAAGTAGCCGTCGTCGCTCGGACTCGTGGGTGTGACGACCAAGATGTCGCCGGGCCTCGCTTGCTCGACCGCCACGTGGATCGACCAGTTGTCCCCGGGAGCCACTTCGCAGGTGAGTGCCGTTCCTGCGATTCGGACGGGTCGGAAGATGGGCCGCAAACGGGCGTTGAGTAGACCCCGGCGGCCCTGGGCCTCATGAATGGTGGCGACGCCAAATTGTCCGAGCGCATCAACGAGTTCTAGGTCCGTTCGTTGAGTGTTGCGAACGACAACTGCCATGTGGTCCTCCTGATGGGCCCGGTCAACTCGGTGTACTCCGATCGCCGTCACCGTTTCCGTTAGGGTTTAATTAACTGAACAGTACACGAAAACTGCAGCGTTGTCGATGTGTCCGGCGGTTAGCTATTTGAGCAGCGATTGAATAAGGATGGGCGATATGAATGAGGTCCGTACTCGGGTGGTCATCGTCGGAGCGGGTCCCGCGGGATTGCTCCTGGGACAACTGCTTGACTCTTGAAGGTATCGACAACA
The DNA here is from genome assembly GCA_963734655.1 of uncultured Acidimicrobiaceae bacterium. Taxonomy (GTDB): domain Bacteria; phylum Actinomycetota; class Acidimicrobiia; order Acidimicrobiales; family RAAP-2; genus RAAP-2. Next base: position 264,358 of record CAVTHY010000004.1, read on the forward strand.
TCGTGATCGAACAGCGCAGTCGCGACTACGTGGAGAAGCGTGTGCGGGCGGGCGTCATCGAGCACGGTATCGCCAAATTGCTGGAGTCGGCGGGCGCTGGCGCGCGCATGTTGCGCGAGGGTCTCGTGCACCACGGAGTCGAGATCCGCAGTGACGGCGTGTCGTATCGGATTCCCCTGAGCGAGTTGGCCGATGGGCGTTCCATCACGGTCTACGGTCAGCAGGAAGTCGTAAAGGACCTCATCGCGTCTACGTCTAGATGCGGGAGCACCCCTGTACTTCGACTCCGAAGTCACAGTTATCGATGGCCTCACCAGTGACGTCGCCCGTTGTCGAATTCGCGGGGCCAGAGGGCCGCGTGCGTGTCGTCGGTGACGTAGTGGCGGGGTGCGACGGCACCTTCGGCGTCTCGAATCGTTCAATTCCCCGTACCGAGCTACGTCGTTACGAACGGACGTATCCCTTCTCGTGGCTGGGAATCCTGGCCCAGGCCCCGCCCGCTACCGATGAACTGATCTACTGCCGTCACGAGAACGGTTTCGCGCTCTATTCGCTTCGTTCTCCTTCAGTCAGCCGTTTGTACCTAGGGGTGCCACCCGATGAGAAGACTCGACGACTGGTCCGACGACCGTATTTGGAGCGAACTCAATATCCGCCTCGCGACCGAGGAGAAGCCACGAGATCAACGTGGGTCCCATCTTGGAGCGAGGCATCACCGCGATGAGGAGCATCGTTGTTGCCCCCATGCGCTACGGGCGACTCTTCTTGGCCGGGGACGCCGCGCACATCGTGCCGCCGACGGGGGCCAAGGGGATGAACCTGGCCTTGGCCGACGTTCGCGAGTTGGCTCGGGCATTGAGTCGCGAAGTTCAGCGAGAACGACGAGCGGCTGTTGGACGCCTATTCCGCGACGTGTCTCGAGCGGGTGTGGCGTGCCGAAGAGTTCTCGACCTATATGACGCAGATGCTGCACCCCAGCTACGAGGACGAGTTTGAGAACGGGATTCAGCGTGCGCGACTACACCAGGCCGTCACCTCACGCGAAGCGACGGCCCTCCTCTCGCGTAACTACGTGGACCTCAACAGTCTCTAGAACGGATACGTGGGCAGCTCGCTCTGCGCAGTGACCCACTGGGTCTCGGTGTAGGCGTCGAGGTTGGCCAGACCGCCCATTCGTGAGCCGTTACCCGAATTTCCCGTCCCCCCAAAGGGGATGACCGCTTCGTCGCCGACCGTTTGGTCATTGATGTGAATGGCCCCGGTGGGAATGCGACTAGCCAGCTCCAACGCTCGCAGACCGTCGTTGGAGAGGATGCCCAGCGAGAGACCGTACGGGCTCGACGACGCCATGGCCACCGCCTCGTCGAGAGACGAATACGACACCACGGGAGCGACCGGCCCGAAGACCTCTTCGCAGTACGCCGGTGATTGCCGTCGGGACGTTGCTGAGCACGGTAGGTCGATAGAAGAGTTCCTCGTACGTGCCCCCGGCCAGGAGAGTGGCGCCGGCGGCCACGGTGTCGTTCACCATCGAGTGCACGCGGTCGCGTTGTTTGGCGTCGATGAGCGGCCCGAGGGCGACTTGCCCGCTCTTGGGGTCGCCCACCGGCGTGTGGTTCGCGTGCTCGGCCAGGAGGTTGGCGTAGTCGTCGGCGATCTTGGCGTCCACGATGTGGCGTCCGGTCGTCATGCAGATCTGACCTTGGTGCATGAAGGAGCCGAACGCGCCCACCGACACGGCCTTCTCGAGATCGACGTCGTCCATCACGATGAGGGCGGAGTTGCCGCCGAGTTCTAGGTGAACTCTCTTGAGGTGCTGGCCCGCCAGAGCGCCGACCGAACGTCCGGCGGCGGTGGATCCGGTGAAGGCGATGACGCGGACCCGCGGATCGGTCACCAACGCTTCGCCGACGTCGGCGCCGCCGGGCAGCATGGACAGAACACCCGCGGGCACGCCGGCCTCTTCGAAGACTCGCGCGAGGACGACGCCGCCGCACACGGCGGTTCGCGGATCGGGCTTGAGGATGACGGCGTTGCCCAGGGCCAAAGCCGGGGCCACCGATCGGATGGACAAGATGAGGGGAAAGTTGAACGGCGCGATGACGCCCACCACTCCCGACGGAACCCGTCGCGAGAAACTCAGACGCGGCATCTCACTTCGCAGAATCTCACCAGTCGGGTGCGATGCCAACGCGGCGGCCTCGAAGCACTCCTCGGACGCGACGTGGATTTCCAGGCCGGCCTTGGGCTCGATGCCGCCCGATTCACGCACTATCCAGTCCGAGATCTCCTCGGATTGTTCCAAGAAGATCTGTCCCGCGCGGCGCAAGATGGCGGCGCGCTGCGTGAAGGGAAGGGCGGCCCACGCGGGCTGAGCGGACGCCGCGATCTCACTGGCATCAGCCACATTGTCAACACTCGCCCGACCTGTTCGGGCTAGTTCTTGACCGGTCGCCGGCTCGATGACGGGGGCGTCGGCCGCTCCTCCTGGGCGCCACTCGCCGGTGAATATATTCGAGCGCCACGGCGCGTCATCGAGAAAAGTCATATTAACCCCCTAGTACAAAGTTGCTTGCTTGCTTAGCATACATTTGCTAGTTTGCGGGCACTGGTCCCTCTCGCTTCGAGACGTTGCTTCGTGGCACGGGTCCAATTCTCGAGGGGGGGGACAATGTTCCTACGTGAATACTGGTACGTCGCGGCACTGGCCACGGAACTGGAGTCGCGGCCCGTCACGCGTCAGATACTGGGCGAACACGTCGCGCTCTACAAGACCGAGTCCGGCGAGGTCGTGGCGCTCGCCGATTCGTGCCCGCACCGGGGCTATCCGCTCTCGCTCGGCACGGTCGTCGGCGAGAAACTGGTGTGCGGCTACCACGGCTTTACCTTCGACTGCGAGGGGAAATGCGTCGGCGCCCCCGGCCAGGATCATATTCCCAGTCGGGCCAACGTTCGCAAATACCCGGTGGTATCTCAAGGGGCCTGGGTCTGGATATGGATGGGCCATGGCGAAGCGGACTACACCAAATTGCCAGCGACGCCCTGGCTCGTGGACACCGAGAATTGGTCGTCGGTCGTCGGGGTCGCCAAGATCGACGCGCCCTTTCGTCTCCTGGTCGACAATCTGCTGGATTTGTCGCACGAGACCTACCTGCACAACGGCTCGATCGGCACGCCCGAGGTGGCGACCACGCCCATTGAAGTCGAAGTGGATGAGGCGTCGCACGTGGTTCGCGTGTATCGCCACATGAAGTCGGTGGAATGCCCACCGTTCTACTCGCGCACCACGGGTCTCGCCGGCAAGATCGACCGCTGGCAGGATATTGAGTACTTCGCCCCGGGTTTCTATCTACTCAACGCCCGTATTGCCGCCGTCGATGATCCTCCCCACCCCGATGGGTCCGATGACCACGCCTTCCACATGAAGATCCTCTACGGCCTCACTCCATCGCATGACGGTCGGGTCTACGACTTCTGGGCGTTGGCGCGAGACTTCTGCGTGGGCGAAGCGGAAGTTGACGTCTTCTTGGAAAAGATGCAGTCGGCCGTTGTACAAGAGGACGTCGACGCGCTCAACATCTTGCAGTCGCGCTTCGAAAGTGTTCCCGAGGTCGCCGAGGTCAGCATCAAGATTGATCGCGGGGGCCTGGCCGCTCGTCGGGTCCTCGCCTCCATGGAAGAGACGACGGCGTCGGCGTAGCGCTAGCCATCGCTTCAAGGTAATTCACCTTCAGGTGAAAGAATCGTTGCTTATGTACGAAATAGTGTGTTAAAAATCTTTGCAACAGTTATTGGGGGGTCAATACATGAGTGAAGAAATTAATCCAGCGAGTGACGAAGGCATTCCAGGTTGGGGTGGCTTCAAGTTCGGACGTCGACTCGGTCTGCAGGCCGCAGCCGTCATGGCCGCTTCGGGGGCGTTGGCGACACTGGCCGACGTGTCCGAAGCGCACGCGGCGACGAAGTCGGGGACCATCAAGATTGGCTTCGTGTCGCCTAGAACGGGGGCCTTGGCCGACTTCGCGGGACCCGACGCGTTCGTCCTGCAACAGATTCGTGCGGCGAGCTACTTCGCCAAGGGCATCGTCATCGGCAAGACCAAATACAAGATACAAATCATCGAGAAGGACACTCAGTCGCTGGGTAACGTCGCTGTGCAGGTCACCCAGGAGTTGATTAACTCCGGCTGCGATCTTATTTTGACGAGTTCGGCTCCCGAGACCACGATTCCCGTGGCGACGACGTGCGAGCAATACAAGGTGCCCTGCCTCGCCACCGTCGTTCCCTGGGAGGCCTGGTGGGGTGGATTCACTGGCGCGTCGATTTCTCGTGAGGGAGCCGCGGCGGGCAAGGGACCCACCTACAACTCGATGTTCTTTTTCGGTGTTCCGCACTTTGCCGGTACGTTCGTGCCGATGTGGGAGCGGATTGCGCACATGACGAAGGCCAACCACAACGTCGCGGAGATGTTCCCAAATGACGCCGATGGTAACGCGTTCCGAGCGGCTTTCGCGCCCACGGTGGGAGCAATGTTCCCCAAGGGGGGCTACACCTTTGTCGACGGCGGAGCGTACACGGATCTGACGACGAACTACTCGTCCATGATCCAGACCTTCAAGACCGGGGGCAAAGGCGGCGCTGCGTGCGACATCTTCGTGAACTGCCCATTGCCTCCCGACTTCCAGTCGTTCTGGACCCAAGCGTCGCAACAGAACTACAACCCGAAGTTGGCGACGGTGGCCAAGGTCATGCTCTTTCCCACCGACGCCTATGCGCTGGGCGCGCTCTCGAACAACATCGCGACCGACGCCTGGTTCACGCCCTACTCGCCCTACGAGTCCTCCCTGACGGGCCAGACGGCTAACGCCTTCGCCGCGGCGTATCAAGCTTCGGGTCACGGGCAGTGGGTGCAGTCCATGGGTTCGACCTACTCACTCTTCGAGATCGCTATTCAGGCGTTGAAGAAGGTGAACAATCCCCACAATCGCTTGGATGTGGCGCACGCGCTACAGACCGTGAACTATCACGGCATGTGTGGACCGCTCAACTTCAACGCCAAGAGCCCGAACCCGCTCCTGGCGAGCCCGGCCAAGGGTATTGCGATCGTCCAGCCCGTGGGCGTGCAGTGGAAGCCAGGTTCGAAGGATCTCGTGGGACACAACAAGTATTCGTGGTCCCAGTGGGTCGTGGACAACTCTCTGAACAAGGCGATACCACTCAACGGCACACTTGAGCCGACCAACAGTTAACGGAGTCTCGTTCGTGCCGCTGTTGCAACTGGAAGGTGTCTCCAAGAGGTTCGGCCAAGTTGTCGTGGCCGAAGGGATCACCTTCCAGTTGGAGCAGGGCGACGCCGTCGGAATCGTGGGTCCTAATGGTGCAGGGAAGACGTCGCTGTTCGGCATGATCTCCGGGGACATATCTCCCGATGCCGGGGCGATCTCGTTCGTCGGTCAGAATCTGACGCGAATGTCCCCGGCCCGGCGGGCACGAGCGGGCATCGGAAGGACGTATCAGGTGCCGCGCCCATTCGAGCACATGACGGTCTTTGAGAACACCTTGTTGGCCGCCCAGCAGGGCGCCCGTACTCGAGGCCACGAGAGTTACGACGTGGCCTTCGACTCGTTGCAGCGCACCGGACTGGCGGCGATGGCGAATAGACCAGCGGGGTCGCTCACGTTGTTGCATCGCAAGCGTCTAGAGCTCGCTCGGGCACTGTCAACGTCACCGAGGGTGCTGCTGCTGGACGAGATCGCCGGCGGTCTCACCGACCTCGAGGTGAATGAGTTGACGTCGATCATTCGTAGTTTTCGCGCCGACGGCATCGCTGTCTTGTGGATCGAGCACGTGGTGCGGGCGCTGCTCTCCACCGTGGACCGCCTGATCTGTCTGGCGGGCGGCGTCGTGGTGGCCGACGGCGAGCCCAAGGAAGTGCTCGCGTCGGAGGCGGTGCGTTTCGTGTACTTAGGCGGCAAGCGAGTGGACGAGGTGGCGTCGTGAGCACGGCGTTACTCGAAGTCGAATCCTTGACGGTGCATCATGGCCAGCTCTGCGCGATCGATGACGTCAGCTTCTCCCAGCGCCAGGGCGAGGTCCTCGCGGTGATCGGGGCGAATGGCGCGGGCAAGTCGACGCTGTTGCGCACGATTGCCGGACTTCATCGACCCACTTCGGGTTGCGTTCGTCTCGATGGTAGGGACATCAATGACCTGTCGGTGAGTCGTCGAGTGGCGTTGGGGATCTCACTCGTGCCCGAGGGCCGCCGGTTGTTCTCCTCGATGACCCTCGAGGAGAACCTCCAAGTGGGCGCCTATCACGCGAACCCGGGACCCTTCGACATCAAGCGGATCTTCGAACTCTTCGATTGGATGCCCAGCTCGCCGCAAGCAGTCGGTATGGCAACTCTCCGGCGGCGAGCAACAGGCCGTGGCCATTGGTCGTGCGTTGGTGGCGAATCCCCGTGTCTTGTTGTTGGACGAGCTGTCCTTGGGTCTCGCGCCGATCATCGTTGAGAAGATCTACGCCCTCGTCCCCGAGATTCTCGCGCAGGGCGTGAGCATCTTGATCGTGGAGCAAGACGTTTCACAGGGAGTGAGCGCCGCGGATCGGGTGCACTGTCTCTTGGAAGGGCGAACATCGATGACGGGGACTCCAGCGGAACTGACAAGTGAGGAGATCGATCGAGCGTATTTTGGCGCCGGCCTGGATCGCTCGACCGGTGAGTCGGAGGTAGTCGGAATGATCTGGCTCAATATCGTCATTCAGGGAGCCCTGGTCGGGGGCTTCTACGCGTTGTTCGCGTGTGGGCTCTCGCTCATGTTCGGTGTGCTTGAAGGTGATCAATCTGGCCCACGGTGACATGGCGGTGGTGGCCGGATACGTGGCGGTGTTCTTGTCGCCGCGGCTTGCACGTTCCAGGACTGTGGTCGTTTCTCATCGTCGTTCCCGATCTTCGCGCTGCTGGGTTACGTCGTGCAGCGCACGCTCATCCAAAAGAGCATCGACCGGGACCCCTTCACGACGCTGCTGGTCACTTTTGGTCTCTCGGTGGTCATCGAGAACCTCCTGCTGGAGATGTACTCGGCGAACGGGCAGTCGGTCAACATTGGCTCGCTCATCGGCGAGTCGTGGCATCCCGCGTCGATCATCTACATCTCGTACGTCTCCTTGGCGGTGCTGGCCGCGGCCGTACTTGGTGCTGCTGGCCCTGCAATTGTTCCTCTCCAAGTCGGGCATCGGTCGCCTGATCCGGGCGGTGGCCGACGATCAAGAGGCCGCGCAACTCAGCGGCGCCAATTATCGTCACGTCTTTGGCATCGCGGCGGCAATCGCCTTCGCGACGGTGGCCCTGGCGGGCATCGCGTACGGCATGATGACCCAGTTCGCGCCGACGTCGGGAGGGGTGAATCTCCTCTTCGCCTTCGAAGTGGTGGTCATCGGCGGGATCGGTTCGCTGTGGGGGACCTTGGTGGGTGGTATCGCGCTGGGCATCGCCCAGCAGTTCGGCGCTCACATCAACTTGAGCTACCAGATCCTCGCGGGCAACATCTTGTTCCTGGCGGTACTGGCGGTGCGTCCGCAGGGACTCTTCGGGCACGGAGTTCACTCGCGTGAGCACCGAGGGGACTCTCGAGGCGCCACGGGCCCGGGTGAAGGTTCGTCGTTCCACTCATTCGCCCGTCTTCACCATCATCGGCGCGCTGGTGCTGGTCTGTCTGTTGACGACTCGCCCCCTGGATCGTGCCGGCGCAATTCGCGACGACGTTGACGAACTTCTTCATCCTCGTCATCATGGCGACGATGTGGAACCTGCTCGCGGGCTACGCGGGAATGGTCTCCATCGGCCAGCAGGCCTTCGTGGGGTTGGGGGCCTACGCGACGCTCTACTTCGCCATCAAGGGGATGAACCCGTTCGTGGCGGTCCCCTTGGCGGCGCTGGTGTGCGCCGTCCTGGCGGTGCCCATCACCTATCTCCTCTTTCGTCTTCGCGGCGGATACTTCTCCATCGCGACGTGGGTGGTGTCGGACACGGCGCTGTTGATCATCGGGACGATCGCCGTCCTGGGGGGCGGCACGGGGCGAACGATGCCGGGCCTGCAGAATCTGAGCCCCAGCGAGACGGCGCACTTCTCGTATCTGGCGACGTGGTTCGTCGCCCTCGTTGTCGTCACCGGCACCTACTTCTTGCTGCGCAGTCGCACTGGGTTGGTCCTGGCGTCGATCCGTGACAACGAGGTGGCGGCTCGAAGTGCCGGCGTCAACGTGAGGGCGGCCCGACGGTCGATCTTCGTGGTGGCGGCGGCGGGATGCGGCGCGGCCGGCGCCGTTCTTGCCATTAGCCAGCCCTTCATTCAACCCTCGAACGAGTTCAACCTCCAGTGGGCGGCCGAGATGCTGTTCGTGTCCATGATCGGTGGGCTGGGGACCATTGAGGGTCCCATCATCGGCTCGATCATCTTCTTCGCTCTCCAACAGACCCTGCAACAACAAGGTGTCTGGTACCTCATCATCGTGGGGGCCCTGGCCGTCGCCATCGCGCTGTGGCAACCCCGGGGGCTGTGGGGTGCCTTCCGCGATCGATTCCACACCGAGTTGCTCCCCGTCGGCCATTGGGTCGAACCCGCCGAACCGGTATCTACTGACACGACAGCGAAGTCCGGCCGGGTCTCGCTGCGACTCGCGCGAGGCGCAAGTCGGCTACCTCTTACAGAGCTTGCCCACGGCGATGGCCGCGAAATAGAAGATCGTCAGCGGAATGGCGAGGGCCATCATTGACAAGGGGTCGCCGCTGGGAGTGATCACCGCGGACGTGATGGTGATCGCGATGAGGGCGTAACGCCACGCCCGCAATAGTTGACGCGGCGTGACGACGCGGGCCAGTTCGAGGGCGACCAGACCACCGGGAACTCGAAGGTGATCCCGAAGACGAACATCATGAGCAGAATCAGACTGAGGTATTGCACGGGGTTGTAGTACGAGACCAGCGACTTGCCCCCCACGGCTTGGAGGAACTGGATGGCGTGGGCGAAGCTGAAGTAGGCCACGGCCACCCCGGCGGCGAAGAAGATGATCGACCCCGCGACGAAGGGGACCGCGTATTTGCGCTCTCGGGCCTTGAGTCCCGGGAGTGATGAAGCGCCACGATTGCCACAGAACGACGGGGAGTGAGAAGAACATGCCTCCGTAGAACGCGATCTTCACTCGCAGGCTGAGTCCGTCTAGGGGGTTGGTCACGAGGAAGGTGCATCGTTTGGGAGATGCGTGGCAGTAGGGGCGTTGAAGGAAGTGGAGTATCTCGGGATAGAAGATGAACGACAGCACGCCCAGGACGCCCAGCGAGAGCGCCACAATGAGGAACCGGTGGCGGATCTCGGTCAAGTGCTCGCCAAGGGTCATGCCCTCACGGGCGTGTTGGAATTTCGCCACGTGCCTAGTTCAGCGAGGGGTCGAACGGAGGTTCGACGCGAAGACGGGCTGGAGGTCGGCGACGTCACGGAATCGTCAATGGGAGTGGGGACCGCGCCCAAGACGTCTTCACGCACTTCGTGCGGGTCGATACGGTCGCTGTCGGGCGACCACCGCGCGGGCTCCTCGCTGGCGTCGCCGCGATCAGCCAGCTGGTCGAGCAGCTGCACGGGGTTACGAACAATCCGCACGATGTCGCCAGAACTCGGCAAGTCGGGAATCGCCTCTCGAACTTCGGTTTCGACCTTTTGTTGGAATCGCTTGACGGACTGCCAACTCGCGCCCAATTTGCGCGCTACTTCAGGGAGCTTGTCGGGTCCGAGGAGAACGAGAATCACGGTGATGATGACCATTATCTTGATCGGGCTGATATTGATCATCGCGAGTGTCTCGATAGCACTAGAGCGACTTCCAAAGGTGACGGGGACATCGACGACACGGCGAGTAGCGCGAGACTACTTGGTGGTGTCCGAGCCATTCTTCGTGGCCGACTCAGAAGATTGATCCTCAGTCATCTTCGTCGACTTGAGGCCCTTCTCAAACTCGGTCTTGGCCGAGCCCAGATTTCGAGCCAGTTTGGGTATTGCGGAGCCACCGAAGACGAGAACCGCGACAACGACGATAACGATGATGAGGTCTGGACCCTCGATTGCTCCCAAAAACATTGATGCCCCCCTAATGAACTAAACGTTACAATAGCGCAGATTCAGTCGGGTCCAATGGTGAATTTGGCCCCCTTAGCGTGCGCGGAGAGTTGGCTCTTCGCTCCGCAGCGACGTGATGGTGACAACCACGCCGGGATCTCTTGTGAGGGTAGATCATGTTGTCGCAACGAAGCGGAGGGTTCAAGCCGACTCCCACGCCCTTGGGTCGGGCACATCACGGCGTGACTCGACGAGTGTCTCGTGGCCCGAGCGGAGTTGGGAGGTGGTGGGCTCCTTGATGCTCGATGACCACTTAAGGTCAGTTGCGGTGAATCAGGTTCCCTGATACATTGCAATCGGAGCAGGGGCGCTTTGTGAACGCCAGCAGAGATGTCGAGGGGTGAGGAATCGACCTATCTCTGAGGCAATGTTCTATTCGCAGTGTGCGGCGCTACGTTGGTCCACGAGATGGCGAGGAGAACACATGTCAGCGATGTCGGAGGCGGGGAACGCAAATCGGTCTCTTGGTGAGTGGAGTACAGTTCTCGCCGAGGTTGACGAAGACGGCATTGCGTGGGTGACTCTGAATAGACCCGAGAAGCGCAATGCGATGAATCCAAAACTCAACGAGGAGATGATTGAGGTTCTCGACGTCGTCGAGGGTGACGACGCTGTCAAGGTACTTGTCCTTACCGGAGCGGGGGAGTCCTTCTGCGCGGGGATGGACCTCAAGGAGTACTTTCGTGACATTGATGCCGGCGGGCCGATGGCGCGGATCCGCTCCCGTCGATCCGCCAACGAGTGGCAGTACCGTCGTCTCATGTTCTTCGCCAAACCCACCGTCGCGATGGTGAACGGGTGGTGTTTCGGTGGCGCCTTCACGCCCCTCGTTGCGTGCGATCTCGCGATCGCCGCCGAGGACGCAATCTTTGGTCTGTCGGAGGTTAACTGGGGCATCCCGCCCGGTTCCGTGGTGTCACGCTCGCTGGCCGAAATGATCCCGGCGCGCGACGCAATCTATTACATCATGACGGGCAAGACCTTCACCGGTGCTGAGGCCGCGGCGATGCGACTGGTCAATGAAGCGGTTCCCAGGGATGAACTCCGCGAGCGGACGACCGAATTGGCGAAGCATGTGGCGAAGATGAACCGAACCGTGCTCGAGGCGGCCAAGACCGGTTTCAAGCGGGCGCGTTCTATGGAGTGGGAGACCTCCGAGGAGTACCTCTACGCCAAGCTCGACCAGTCCATTGCCAACGACTCCGAGCACGGGCGCGAAAAGGGAATGAGCCAGTTCCTCGACGACAAGACGTTCAAGCCCGGCCTGGGCGCTTACAAACGTGACTGAGACATCGCCCGAGCCACCCAGGGTTTCGCGCGATGCGTTACGGCGCCTACTGCACCCTCGATCGATCGCCATCGTGGGGGCGTCCGATAATCCAGAATCAATCGGTGGAGCCCCCCTCGCTCTAGCGCAGCGCTTCGGTTACGCGGGTGAGATTCATTGCGTGAGTCGCACTCGTGGTGAGATCAATGGGCGCGCGTGCGTCGAATCTATCGACGAACTCCCCTACGGGGTCGATGCCCTTATCCTCGCAATCCCCAAGGTGGGCGTGGCCGAAGCAATTGCGGCCGGCGCACGTCGCGGCGTAGGTGGCGCCGTGGTGTTCTCTTCTGGTTACGCCGAAGCTGGTATCGCCGGGGCCGCAGAGCAACTCGATCTCGCGTCCCTGGCCTTCGCTAACCACCTCGCACTCGCGGGACCGAACTGCCTGGGACTCATCAACTTCACGGAATCCGTTCCGTTGACCTTTGGCGACGCTTCGCCAAATCGCCGGAATGGTGGACCGAGTCTCGCGATCATCTCGCAAAGCGGGGCGATGTCATTGGCCCTCACGTACGCCGCTATGGCTCAGGATATTCGTCTCAGCTTCACCATTTCGACCGGCAACGAGGCGGTGCTCGGGATCGAGGACTATCTGGATCTGATCCTTGACGAAGAGGGCGTCCGTGCGGTGGCGCTTCTCATCGAGCAGATCCGACGACCGGCCGAATTCATCGAGTTGGCACAACGGGCGCGTCAGCGCGGGGTCGCGCTGTGCGTCCTTCACACCGGCCGTAGCGCGCGCGCTCAAGCTGCCTCACTCTCGCACACCGGTGCCATCGCGGGGGATCAGGATGTTATGCGGGCTATCCTCGCCCGAGAAGGGGTGCTGTTCATTGATTCTCTCGACGAGCTCATCGATACGGTGGGCGTTTTGGTCAAGTGTCAGGTTCCGAGTGCCTACGGTGTCGCGTTCATGACTGACTCGGGTGCGGCGAAGACGCTACGCGATCGACGTGAGTGAGGACATCGGTCTCGAGCTCCCAGAATTGACTCCACCGACTCTGGCGAAATTGGCAGAGGAGTTGCCCTTTTTCGCAATTGCGAGTAATCCGGTGGATATTACGGCGATGGGACTCAACGATCCGAGTCTGTACGCTCGAGTCGCATCAACTCTTCTCGACGAGGAGGATGTCGGATGTCTCGTGGTCTCATCGATGCCGGGTTCTGTCGTCCAGGGAACTCAACAAGTCGAGGCGCTCTTGCCGGTACTTGCTCGGGCGCACAAGCCGGCGATCTACACGATCATGGGTGGCGATTCACCGTTACCTGAGGAAAATAGGCTCAAGATCTTCGACGCCGGTCTGTGCCTATTTCGTTCACCCGAGCGTGCCCTACGCGCTGCGCGAAACGTGACCCGCCGCGCTAGGACCTTGGACGAGGTGGCGTCACGCGTGGCCCCACGAGAGTTCGGGGCCCTCGAGTTCGATTCGACAACGCGAACGGGAACCTACGTTGGTGAATACGTCGCCAAGGCATTGTTATCGCGGTTGGGACTTCGTGTCCCTGCGGGCGACCTGGCGACCGACGTCGACTCCGCACGAGTGGCCGCCGCGCGTCTTGGCTATCCCGTCGTATTAAAGGTCGTCTCCGCCCAAATACTCCACAAGAGCGACGTCGGTGGCGTCGTCGTCGTGGCCAATGAAGATGAGCTCAGTCGGGCCTACACGCAGATGTGTGATCGAATCGGCGTCGCGCGCGCGGACGCCGTCATTGACGGCGTTCTCGTGGAAGAGGTCGTCAACGGGGGAATCGAGATGATTGTCGGTGCGCGCAGGGATGTCGACTGGGGGAACACCGTCCTCGTTGGTCTGGGCGGCGTATGGGCCGAGGTGATGGGCGACGTCATCGTATTGGCAGCCGATGCCGATAGAAGCGAAATCCTCACCGGGATCGATTCGCTGCGCGGAGCTGCCTCGCTACGCGGTGCCCGGGGCGGAATGATGGCAGACCTCGACGCGCTCGTAAGCGCGATCGAACTTATTGGCGGTGTCCTGCGTGCGACGCCAGGAATCGCGGAGATCGAAGTGAATCCACTCGTGGTTCTACCTCAAGGTGAGGGTGTTGTGGCACTTGATGCCCTCATCGTCGCCCAGACGTGACGCGAATCATCCGTGCAGATCTGCTGAGGGAGCGGAGTCGCGCCCCTGGGCGGCGAACGAGCATCACCGGTTTGCCACGTCGTCGACGCTCCATCTCCCTTCGTTACGCGGAGACGATGGGTATTCACGACAGAGTCGCCTGCCGACCAGGTCGGTAGTGTCTCAATGGGAGTGAGGTCGAGGAGGCAAGAATATTGAGTGCGAGGAAGATTGACCAGCACGAAGGCGAACCGACTTATCTCTACCGAGTCAAGCAATTAGAGTTGTCGATTCGCGTTCGACTGGACCAAGCCCTTCGGCAGTCGAAGATCACTGTGGTGCAGTACACCGCCCTGACGGTGCTTCGCAATCGTGATGGCCTGACATCGGCCCAACTCGCTCGACGGTCCTTCGTTACTCCGCAGTCGATGTCTGATGTCGTGGTTGCCCTCGCTGATCGCGGTCTCATACTTCGTCGAGATGATCCCACGAACGGCTCGCACCGGCTGCTGTTTCTTAGCGGACCGGGCCGGGCCTTGTTGCGCCGCCTCGACGGGCCGGTGCGCGATATTGAGACGCAGATGTTGGCCGAATTGTCGGCTTCCGATCGGGATCAATTCCGTCGGAGTCTTGAGAGTTGTTATCGGTCAATCAATGACTCTGAGTAGGCTTTGCAGCTTCGCGCACCGTTCCGCGTCCTGCGCCAGTCGGTGAAGAGGTCATACGTCGGAGGCTCCCGTCGCCGACGGTCGCCGTCTGGAACGTGACACGAGTCCCGTTCACAACGGGCACTTACTCGTTGAGGATCTAGCCCCACACCTCGTGAGCCGTTTCGACGACCAGTCGCAGTTTCGCCTTCTGCTCTTCGAAGGTGAGACTGTTGCCCTCGACGGTCGAAGAGAAGCCGCATTGCGGCGACAGGCAAATCTGTTCGAGGGGGACGAATTGGCTGGCCTCGTCGATACGACGCTTCAACTGGTCCTTTGATTCGAGGGCACCCTTCTTCGTCGTCACGAGACCGAGAACCACCATCTTCCCGGGAGGGATGAAGCGCAGCGGTTCGAATCCACCCGAGCGGACATCGTCGTACTCGAGGAAGAATCCGTCGACGTCGAGTTCGCTGAAGAGCGCTTCGGCGACGAAGTCGTAGCCGCCCTCGGCCGCCCAGTAGGACTGGAAGTTTCCGCGACACGAGTGGGTGGTTATCGACATGGTGTCGGGGCGCGAAGCGATGGCGGCGTTGATCTGCTTGATGTATCGAAGATGCTGGTGGTCGGCGTCCTCACCACGCTGGGCAATCATCGCACGTTGCGCGGGATCGTTGAGATAGGCGAGCGACGTGTCGTCGAGTTGGAGATAGGTGCAACCCAACTCGCCGAGGCGGCGAATCTCCTCGGCGTACGCCGCCGAGAGATCGTGCCAAAACTCCTCGACGTCGGGATATATCGCTGGGTCGATCGAGGCCGCGCCGCCGCGATAGTGCACCATGCTCGGCGAAGGTATGGTGAGTTTCGGCGTGGCGGTGGTGACGTTGTCCTTGAGGAACGTGAAGGCGTCAGCGAAAATCGTGTGGTCGAGTCGGACGCTTTCGCTCACCCGCAGTGCGGCGGAAGTGAAGGATGTCTCGCCATCGGCGTTCTTGAATGCGACTTGCAGTTGCTCCTCCGTCTTGGTGATGCCACCGAGTTGGTAGATGAAGTCCATGTGCCACGAGGTGCGTCGGAACTCGCCGTCGGTCGCTGATTGCAGGCCGATATCTTCTTGCAGGGCGATGGCGTCTCGAATGGCCGCATCTTCGGCCCCCGCCAGTTCGTCGGCGTCAATGCGGCCTTCCTTGAAGTCGTCGCGAGCGCGCAAAAGAGCGGGGGGGCGAAGCAGGCTGCCGACGTGATCGGCGCGAAACGGTGGTACTTGGCGAATTGTCATAGTGTTGAGAATAGTCACGTCCACCAACCTTGTCCGAAGTGAAGTGGGTCGGGGGTTGCGGGGACAAATTCTCCAACGTCGGGTTGGTATTCGGCGTTCCAAAGGGGTTTCTCGGAGCGAGGGCATCGCGCAGAAACTCTGAGTTTGTCCCCGGTTCGAAATCTGGATACGTGGCGAAAGTGGCGCCACGGGTCGCCTTCAGTCGGCCAGACTGTTTTGACTCGTCGCTCGGATGGACCTCATGGAACGAAGAAGAATCTCGACACGGATCACGTCCCGCCGAGTGGTGTAATTCCGATGGAGCACTTCTCAATGCGAAGCCATCTTGTCACTTGATTTTGGCGAGGGCAACGGGTGCCGTGATCTGAGGGTCATTCCTCAGTTGATCCATGGACTCCTGACTGAGATAGCGCCGTTCTGAGACACTCCATTCGTCGTGTTGTTCGACACAGACCGCGGTGATGAGTCGTAGAGCCGCGGCGTCGTTGGGGAAGATCCCGACCACGTTGGTGCGTCGCTTGATCTCGGCGTTGAGTCGTTCGAGGGAGTTCGTCGACCAGATCTTCTGCCAGTGACTCGCCGGGAAGTGGCGAAAGGCAGTGACGTCTTCGGCGGCGTCTAAGAGCATCTCGTTGACGACGGCGAACTGGCGCTTCATCGTGGCGGCGACCTCCTTCAGTTGACGTTTGACGTGAGCGGCGTCGAGCTGGGCGAAGATCGTGCGGATCATGGCCGCCACCATCTGTTGTTGGCTCTTGGTGACCTTCACGAGCACGTTGCGCATGAAGTGAACTCGACAACGCTGCCAGGCGGCCCCGGGAAAGACCTTGGTGATGGCCGCCTTGAGCCCAGGTGTGAGTCGCTGATGACGAGTTGGACGCCGTGAAGTCCGCGCTCCCTCAAGGACTGGAGGAACTCGGTCCAAAAGGCCGCGTCCTCGGAGTCGCCGATTGAAATGCCCAGCACCTCGCGACTCGCGTCCTCGGCGACGCCGGTGGCCACCACGACGGCGCGGCTGACACACTCGTCCGCCGACCCGGGCCTTGACGTAGGTGGCGTCACAGAGCAGGTAAGGAAAGCCAGGTGCGACAGGGCCGGGTGCGAAAGGCGCTCATCTCCTCGTCGAGCTGCGCACAGATCCTCGAGACCTCGGACTTGGAGATCCCCGCGTCCACTCCCAGAGCGCCGACGACCAGGTCGTCGACCTTGCGCGTCGAGACGCCGTGGACGTAGGCCTCCATCACCACGGCGTAGAGGGCCTGGTCGATGCGACGGCGGCGCTCGAGCACGCTCGGGAAGAAGAAGCCCTTGCGCAGCTTGGGGATCTTGAGTCCCACGTCGCCGGCCTTGGTGGTGAGCAGTCGGGGACGGCTGCCGTTGCGCTGGGTGGTGCGCGTCAGGGAGCGCTCGTGGCGCTCGGCCTGGATCACCTCGGTCGCCTCGGCATCGATCAGGGCTTGATAGAGGAAGGTGACCATCTGGCGAACCAGGTCCCAGTCTCGTCGCTCTGGAGTTGTTCGAGAGCCTCGGACAGGTCAAAATCATTGTGGGTCACCGGAGTCCTCCTTCCGTGTCTTGCTAGGGACACATCAAGAACTACTCCGGTGGCCCGTCCTCATCAGCGGACCTTCGGATTTCCACCACTTCAGGGGACGTCAACTCGAGCCGGCATCGAAAGTAGTTTCGGTTCATTTACAGACTGGACACACCAGACGAGGTCCCTACCGATTCACGAGTCAACTTTCCCCTCGAGCACATTGACGGACTACGTTCAGCTCACCGCAGCGACTAAGAATCGGGTAGGCACATTTCGAAGACGTCGGACGAACACACTTGGGCCCTGAATGAAGCGATACTGGCTTTCGTTGGCGCAATTCACAGCGCGCAAACCGATGGTAATTCAGTCGCTACGTCGGAGTGGTGGGAGTGGGTCAGTACGAAGTTGAACGATGTCAACGCAAACGCGGGCCAGGCGATCGAGAGAATTGAGCGCGATTTATGTCGTAGCCTCGATCGCGCCATTTGCGGGGCTTGCGTTTCCAATTCTGTAAATACAAATAAACTCGGCCTTTGTGGAAAAAAGCACTATTCGCGTCGGTCTCCTTGCATATGGTGCAATCGGACATGAGCACAACCAAGCAGTCCAAAACACAGTCGGTCTCGAACTTTTGGCTGTGTGTGACACCAATCCACAACGTGTCGAAGCAGCACTGCAACTTGCCCCGCAGGCAACCGCTTTTAGCGACGCAAGTGAAATGCTGGATTCTGGCCTTCTTGACCTTGTCGTTATTTCCACTCCACCGAATAGCCACTATCAATGGGCCAAAGAATCACTGCGACGAGGCATTCATGTTGTCCTTGAAAAGCCAATGGCGCTCACTGCTGATCAATGCGATGAATTGATCTTGCTTGCATCACAAAAAGACCTCATGCTTGTGGTGTATCAGAACCGCAGATTTGATGAAGACTTTGTCACGATGCGCCAAATCATTCGTTCCGGTGAAATTGGCGACGTCTACCACTACGACAGTTTTGTCGGCGGGTATTCACGGCCGTGCGATTATTGGCACTCGAATGCCGAGGTATCTGGTGGTGCAATTTTCGACTGGGGAAGTCATTTCATTGATCAGATTCTGAACATCATCCCTGATGACGTCGCACATGTCAGTGGGCAAAACCACAAGCGCGTATGGACCCATGCAACGAATGCTGACCACGCACATGTCACCGTGACATTTTCGTCCGGCAAGCAAGCAACTTTTGTTCATTCCGATCTTGCTGCTGCTCGTAAGCCAAAGTTCTATGTGCTGGGTACCGAAGGCGCAATCATTGGTGATTGGGATCCTGCGGGTGAACCAGCGGTCGCCGACTTACCCGCGATATTGACCGTGCATCACGTTGACGGAACTTCGCGTATTGCGCCATTACGACCGCCAGAACCGCACGAATTCCATCGCTCAATTGTCGAGTACATTAACAATGGATCTCCTATGGAAGTTAATGCACTGCAATCTCGCAATGTGGTGGCAATTATGCAAGCTGCCGAACAATCAGCCATGCAAAATGCAATGCCCGTGACACCAGTGCTTCGTCGGTCGTAGCAAGTGGCTGTTAATTGGGGCTTCCTTGGCGCTGGCTTTGTTGCCAGTCGTGGCCTAGCCCCCGCCGTTCACACATCGCGCGGAGCAACCCTATATGCCGTCGCCAGCCGCGATGAGCAACGGTCGGCAACTCTTGAACCTGAACGAGTTCATGCAACATATGACGACCTCTTGGCCGACGAACGTGTTGATGCCGTGTACATCAGTTTGTCGAACAGTCAACATATTGAATGGGTGACGAAGTCGCTCGAGGCCGGTAAGCATGTTCTCTGTGAAAAACCCCTTGGATTAAGTTCCAGTGAAACAGCGGCCATGTTTGATTCCGCTGCGCACAACGGTCGACTACTTGTTGAAGCAGTGTGGGGCAGATGGCATCCACGTTTTGCTCGCATGGTTCACCTTGTTGCCAGTGGGGAAATCGGAGACGTCGAGCACATCGAGACAGCTTTCACATTCACCTCTGAAATGACCGACAACTATCGACTCATTCCATCAATGGGTGGCGGAGCATTACTTGATGTGGGCTGTTACCAAGCGCACGCATGGGTCGCACTCACAAATGGCGCCTCTGATCTCACGATTACTCAACTTGAACGCACAATCGGGCCAACGGGCATTGACCTGACTACTGATCTCAGTGTGCGCATCAATAACAACATCACTGCACACTCGGTAAGTTCATTTGCCTTACCAAGCCATCAACAGTTCATTGTTCAAGGGTCTCACGGGCAGATCAGCACTGAAGCAGGTGAGTCCTTCACAACTTGGAACGAAACCAGTTCCCTACTGGTCAACGATGTGCTTGAAGAATTCCCTGCCACAAACGCTTTTGTAGAAATGGTGGAAAATGTCAGTGGAGCAATTGACGGCGACGGTGGCTGGATCGTGTCCAGTGCAGATTCAATTCGCGTTGCGGCGATTCTCGACTCCATCGCACGGCACCCATAGCTCAAGTACCTTTGGTTTGTTGTGTAAGCATCGGACTGTGCAGTCAAATGGACTTGTGTTGTCTTGCGCCCACTGGAGACCTTCCACCTTGTAGCGAGCCTACGAAATCGACTAATTTGAAGTATCAATTTCGCGCAAAGACGATGGTGTCATTTTTGCTCATGTTGGATGGGACAGACCATCGAATGCGATATCCGTCGTGAATCGTCCACGTGCTTGAATAGTGGGGAGTGATCGAGCGTAGTGAGCAGTAAATCCTGAAATGTTGTGCTGACGTGTGCTGGAAACTACGGCATGGGCGCGATAACCCAGCAATGCCCTCGTAGCTCAGGGGCTAGAGCATCGGTTTCCCAATCCGAAGTTTTATGTGGCAAAGAATGGGAATCGCTAGGAAATTGGGCTTTTCGGTGGCCATGGTTGGGAAATAACACCTCCAGATTGCAAAATATTGGAGCAAGATTGGAGCAAAGCTAAGTCGGTCGTTAGGCGCTGCTGTCAGTTAGTTGACAAAAGGTAAAAATGTCGAGGGCAGGTCAAACCGTCAACTAAACCGACATCAGCACCAACGCCCGTCTTCGCGGCGAGTTCCTCGACGGTCAATGGTTCGATAGCCTCCTCGAGGTGCAGGTGCTCCTCGGGGACTGGCGACACGAATCTAATCACGAGAGAACGCCCAGCGCACTTCGTCGGCTCCCATCGGTCAAGATCGCCGGGACATGGAAGTTCAGGAACCGGCAACGACTCGCAGCGTGGCTTAGTTTTCGGGGTCCGGCCTCACGCACTGCTTCGGATGGGAGAATCTGATATTGATTCGACCGTGCGGGGGCCTCACCGCTACGTAACTCTGCGCTGGCCCACGGATCGGAGAATCGACAAGCTCAACTGGAAATCCAGTTGAGTCCGCGGCGATGGCGCACCCCAAAATCGCGACAAACCAGTCAGCCGTGAGAGCCTATTGGTGCTTGCAACTTGATTAGTTTCTTTTGTCGTCGCACCGATCTTGTTCGACCGAGCTTGGGTCGGGCCGCTAGTTTGGCGCAATGTTAGATTATGCATGCTTCTCAAGCGACTGAAATTCATGGCGAAGTTAAGTTAATAAGCAGTTGACTCGGTGAAGAAGCGCGTGATTCCGACTGGCAGGGAGTTACGCGCCTACCGACACAGGCAGTTGGCCAACGCAGTGGCCGTCACGCTTGTTCTGTGAAGCTTGTGAATCAATCTTTATTTTGAATGGAGCTGGAGCGTAATGAGTGCTGACGATCAGGTCCTGAACGGCGCTCCGCCGAGGTTTAGCGCTCAGGACGCCGTTAATGCCGCCACAATTTTGTTCGGCGTCGAGGCGGACGCCGCAACAGACCTTGGGAGTGAGCGAGACCGAGCCTTCGTGCTCCGTTACTCGAGCGGTGAGCAGTTTGCGGTGCTAAAGGTGTCCAATGAATTGGAAGATCCGCAAGTGCTGGATATGGAGGCAGAAGTTGCGTTGCATGTGACCGTGGTTGATCCGAAACTTAGGGTTGCGTTGCCTTGGCGTTCTCTCGTGAGCGGGAACCCAGGGTCGGCGGTGGCCGGAGACGACATCGGCCAGTTGAGGGCAAGTTATGAACTTGAGGGAAAACGCTACTGGTTAAGGCTCTACGACATGTTGCATGGCAACAGCCGTATTGACGCGACCATGCTCAGCGACGATGCGCTCTTCGCCTGGGGCCACACTGCTGCACGTTTGGCACAGTCAATGCAGGGATATTGGCATCCACGCGCCAAACGACGAATGTTGTGGGACATTCAGTACGCTGCCGATGTCGTACCGCTGGTCTCATTTATCAAGGACGCCGAGTCGCGGCGTTTGGTGACCGCAACGCTTGAACAGTTCCAACAGACATTGCTACCGTTGTGGCCGTCGTTGCGTGCACAGGTGCTGCACACCGACCTCTCGGTTGACAACACGATCACGGACCCCGATGGGTTTGTGACCGGGATCATCGACTTCGGCGATATGAGTTTTACGACACTGGTGAGCGACGTAGCCTCGGTGCTCGATTCGCTTGGTGCTGGGCGTGACGGGGATGAGTTGTTTCGGCTTTCGCGGCTTGTGCTCGATGGATATCAACGACGAATCGAGTTGACTGAAGACGAATTGCGCCTGATTCCGCTGGCGTGGGCGACTCGTAGCGCGGTTACGATCGCAATCAGTTCGTGGCGCGCCGCGACCGGTATTGAGAATCGCGAATTCGCGCAGCGATACAACGAACGTTGTGCGCGCATGCTCGCTACGATGACGACTATTGGTTGGGAGTTTTTACCGCCGTTGGTGGGAGCACCGAAAAGACGCACTTCGGCGATTGAATTGGCAGAGCGTCGCTCTGCTGCTTTCGGTCCGTCAATGGAAGCGCTGTCCTACGATGTCCCAGTAGAGATCGTTAGTGGCGATGGTGTTTGGATCACTGACACTACTGGAGTTCACCTACTCGACGCCTACAACAACGTACCTACCGTCGGCCACGCGCACCCGCGGGTAGTTTCCGCAATTGCGCGTCAGAGCCACCGAATTAACACTCATATGCGCTACCTGCATCCTGCGGCTATCGAACTCGCCGAGCGACTCGCTGAACTCGCTGGCCACGGCCTCGACACGGTGATGCTCGTGAACTCGGGCTCCGAGGCGAACGACATTGCCTGGCGTATGGCTGTAGCAGTGACCGGTAATCATGGCGGTCTTTGCACTGCTTACGCCTATCACGGGATCACAGAGGCCTCGGCTCAGTTCTCGCCAGAAGGATGGTTCAGCGGCACTGGTCCCCAACACGTCGAGACATGGCACGTGCCTGACCGCTTGCGCGGCGCCTACCTCGACGGATCTGAGATGATCGAAGCGCTCAGTCGTCTAAGTACCAAGGGGCTTCAGCCAGCGGCGGCAATCCTTGATTCGCTCGCGATGAGTGACGGTGTTCACAATCTTACGCCGTATCTCGTTCAAGACTGGGTTGGGCGAGTTCGAGCCGCCGGTGGCCTTTGGATCGCTGACGAGGTTCAGGCCAGTCATGGCCGTAATGGCGAGACCTTCTTTTCGTATGAGCACCTCGGAATTACCCCAGATTTCGTGACGCTTGGAAAACCAATGGGTAACGGTCACCCGGTCGCCGCGCTCATTACACGGCGAGAGATCGCAGAGAAGATCAGCCATGAGACAGTGCTGTTCAGTACATTCGGTGGCAACCCGGTCAGTGCCGCGGCAGCCCTAGCCGTGCTTGACGTGTACGAAGATGAACGTGTCTTGACTCGCGTTCAAGCAGTCGGACGGACACTCGGCGAGGCGTTGGCCGAGGTCGCATTGCGTTGGGATGTGATTGGTGAGGTCCGCGGACTCGGACTCGCCCACGGGATTGAGATTGTCAATGCATTCGACGGGAAGACTCCGGACGCCATCCGCGCCTCCGCTGTGCGAGACCGCATGAGGCGGGAGGGGGTACTTGTAGGGACGACCGGATCGAACCGCAATGTCCTCAAGTTGCGCCCACCGCTGGCTTTCAAGACCGAGCACGTGCCGATACTGATTAACTGCCTGGAAGCGGCACTTCAAGCGACTTTATAGAAGATACGCCGACACGGTGATCCGGATGAACTGGTGGATCGACGTCGAACTTCGAGATGCGTTGACACTGCAGTGAATGGGTCAGTACACGGAGTTCAGCTCAGGTTTGTGCCGTCTCAGAGAGACTGGTCACTTTCGTGGCTTCGCGTACTGTTCAGTCAATCCACACCGAATTTGTCGTCGGTTCAACGGATCCGAATCCACGTTCATTTATCCCGGCTCACTTCCGCAAAATGGACTCCTTTAGTGCCTCAGCTCACGGTACTGCGACGAGTTCTTGTACGGTCCCTTCTCGACGATTCATGGTTGGCAATTGTGTCCTCACCCTTTGGGAGACCTTTGGCGAGGGCGTGGTGAACGAGTCTTCGCACCGCTGAGGATTTGCCGCTGAACGGACTCAAGGTGGGCCAACGCCGCGGCTTCTGCGGCCTTGGGGTCCCTTTCGCTTAGCGCTTGGAAAATTGCGGCATGTTCGCTGAGAGTCGTGAGGTGTTCACTACGACTTTGGATCAACTCGTGCGGAGACTGGTCAACGATCTCTCCGACACGTTCAAGTAGTGCGACGAGTAGTGGGTTACCCGTCGCACGGGCGATCGAAAGATGGAAGGTTCGATCAAGCTCGGCATGTCGCTTGACGGTCACCGTCTCGGACATTTCGCGTAAGAGCTGAGCAAGCTCTTCGATGTCGACGGTTCGGGCTCTTTGGGCCGCTCTGGCGGCGACCGAAGGTTCAATGACCGTTCTAACTTCCATGACCTGTAAAAGTTCGTGGTGGTCGTCGTTGAGGAGATCCATGAGCGAGTCACCGAATTGATTGACCTTCTCGACGACGATGGTTCCTCGTCCGGGCCGTCGTTCGATGAGTCCCCAAAGAGCGAGTTGCTTGAGTGCGTCCCTGACCGAAGCTCGAGATAGGCCCCAAAGTTCGGCGAGTTCGCGTTCCGGAGGAATCCGTCCTCCCACAGGCAGTTGACCAGAGAGGATCAACTTCTCAATCTCTACCGCAAGATTGTCGGGCACCGAAAGCTGGGTACGGTGAATGCCCACCCAGTCGGAGGGTTCGACCAACATATTGACCTTTCGAATAGTTGGGATGTGTCCCAGTTCATCGCCAAAACTGTACGCGCAAGCAACTCGATCGCATTATTGCTTGCGTTCATGTTAGCCATCTGCTACTTTCACGCTGGTCGGATGGTCAGACCAAATGGGTCTGGTGACGTTGACGTGTTTAAGGGGAGAATCATGACTGTACGTACGCGTAAAAGTATGGGGAATCGCCGGCGGTTGGCCAAGACCACTCTGGCGTTGTCGTTGATGTTTCCCCTGGGTGCTGTCTTTATGTCCGTCGGAGGAGGTGCATCGGCTGCTACGAGCAAGTCCACATTGAAGCCGCCAACTATTCTCTCGGCGGGAAAACTGCAGTACTGCTCCGACATGTCATCTCCTCCGCTCGAGTCCCTCAACTCTTCTCTGAAGCCGGTCGGCTCGGACATCGGAATTGGTAACGCCATTGCAGCTCGAATTGGGCTGAAGCCGCAGTGGCAACAGACGGCATTCAGCGGCATCGTCCCTGCCCTGCAGGCCGGTCACTGTGACGCAATCCTGTCGCAGCTCTATATCAAGCCAGCGCGTGAATTGGTTGTCAACTTCGTGCCCTACATGTACTCGTCTGAATCCATCACTGTGCCGACCGCCAATCCCGGAAAGATCACCGGTCTTAACACCAGCCTGTGCGGACAGCATGTTGCCACGGTGACTGGCACCACCGCCCAGACGGAACTGGCGACCGTAAGTGCCACCTGCACCGCTGCTCATAAGCCGGCCGTCGGGGTGATCCTATTCACCAGTGACCCTTTAGCTCTGCAGAACATGTTGTCGGGACTCTCGACCGCCTATGCGACGACGTCGGAAACCGCCGCCTATTACATGAAGACCAAGCCCGGTACGTTCAAGTTTGCGGGTCAACCGTTCGGAAAGATATTGACCGGGATTGCCGTCAATAAAGGAAATCCAAAACTCCTTGCCGCTATTCGGCACGCATTTGCCCAAATTCGGGCCGACGGTACATACAACAGGGTCATGACTCAATGGGGCATTCAACGGGACGAATTGCACTAGGTCAGCGCAGCGCTAGAGCAGGGTTGCCACGATGCTATTTAGTTCCCTCCAATTCGACACGTCCTTTTTTTGGCACGAACTACTGAGACCCTCTAGCGGATTCCTCGGTGGACTTTGGCGGACCGTCTATATCTCGGTCATAGCTCAGGCGATTGCAATAGTCATTGGTTTGGTGGTCGCCCTGGCGCGCCGGTCCACGCTCCGCATACTGCGGGGCGTGGCCGGCCTCTACGTGTGGGTACTACGCGGCACGCCTCTGCTCGTTCAACTCGTGATCGTCTACGACGGCCTGGCGGCCACCGACATCTACAGGTTCCGGGATATGAATTTGCTCGGCATCAGTATCCTCGCCAGCGTTCAAGCGGCCATCGTGACGTTGGCCCTGAATGAGAGCGCGTACATGTCCGAGATCATTCGCGCTGGTCTCGCCGCAGTTGACGTGGGTCAGAATGAGGCGGCGCTCTCGATCGGGATGACGCCCGCTCAGTCCATGCGCCACGTGGTCGTCCCGCAGGCCATGCGATTCGTGATACCGCCCCTGGGCAACGACTTCAACGCCATGATGAAGAGCACTTCAGTCCTCAGTGTCATCGGGGTCCCCGAAATGTTTCTCATCACTCAAGAGATCAGCTCAAGTACGTTTCATACATTCGAAATATTTCTTGACGCGGCTCTCTACTACCTCGCACTGACCACCATCTGGACTTTCATCCAAGCGTGGCTTGAAGTCAAGATCGACCGGAGTTGGGGCATTGTTCGAACTCAGCGTTCAATGTGGGCCTCGGTTCGAGATCGCTTTAAGGACCCGCGGACCCTTGGACTTGGCAGGAGAGCATTGTGACCTCATCAAACCACCAAGGTTCGGGATCGAATGCTGACGGCTCGGCGCTCATTGTGCAGGCCACGGAGATCAAGAAGTCATTCGGCTCCCAGGAGGTGCTGAAAAGCGTGTCGCTTGACGTGACGCGCGGTGAGGTTGTGGTGCTGATCGGGCCGTCGGGATCAGGGAAGACAACATTTCTGCGCTGCATCAATCATTTCGAGAAGCCCAACTCGGGTGTGGTTCAGGTCAACGGTCACCTAATCGGTTCCAAACTCGACCGCAACGGACAGCGCGTCGACGCTTCCGCCCGCGAAATAGCACGACAACGGGCCGAGATTGGCTTCGTTTTTCAGCACTTCAATCTCTTTCCCAACCGCACAGCTCTCGAGAATGTGATGCTCGGTCCTATCAAGGTGCAAAAGATGTCCAAGGAAAAGGCCCGAACTCTGGCGATTGATCAACTGACCAAGGTCGGGTTGAGCAACAAGATTGACACCTACCCCGCCCAACTCTCGGGGGGTCAGAAGCAGCGTGTCGCCATCGCTCGATCACTGGCGATGAGTCCTGCCCTTATGCTCTTCGACGAGCCCACGAGCGCCCTTGACCCGGAGGTGATCGGCGAGGTCCTCACCGTGATCCGTGATCTCGCCAACGATGGCATGACGATGATCGTGGTGAGCCACGAAATTGGCTTCGCTCGCGAGGTCGCCGACCGAGTTGCCATGTTCGACGATGGTCAGATCGTCGAGATCGGCATCCCCCAACAAGTTTTCGATCGTCCGACGCAGGCTCGCACCAAGGCGTTCCTTTCCAAAGTTCTGTGATGATGGCGCCGAAGAATTCAGCCGCTTCACTGCGTCGTCACTGCGCTGTCGCTACACCGCACGCGCTAGCCACAGAAGCCGCAACCGACGCGATCCGAAGAGGCGGTAACGCCATCGACGCGGCTTTGACGGCGGCGTTCGTCCTCACGGTCGTATACCCCCATAACACGGCTCTAGGCGGCGACCTCATTGCGCTCGTTCGACAACCCGATGGTGCGATCACCAGCGTCAATGCTTCCGGCCCGGCCGGTCGACACGTCGACCTCGCCGACTTCCGCGCTCGCTACGGAGACACAATGCCCGTGACGGGGGTCGACACGGTCACCGTCCCCGGAGCTGTCGCCGGACTGGCCAAAATACATAATCTTGGCGCGTCACGCGCCTGGTCGGAACATCTCACGGCGGCCTACGAACTCGCGGCGAATGGGGCACCGGTGGCCTCCAGTTTGGGCGCCGCCATCAGAGAGCAACTTGCTCTCGTGCTCCAGGATCCGGGCCTCGCCAACCTCTTGGCGCCGGGAGGAGAGCCACTGCGCACGGGTGACCAGCTAGTCCAGCCTGCCCTTGCTCGCAGCATTCAAATACTGGCCGAGGGCGGGCCCTCTACTCTCTACGGCGGCGAACTCGGGCGCACGCTCATCGCCGGACTTGGCGCACTTGGCGGTCAGCTCGACATCGAAGACCTGACTAAGTTCTCTCCCCGCCTCGAGGAACCGCTGCACAGAAGTTTTGGACCATGGGACGTGTGGACGAGCGGCCCCAACAGCCAAGGTTTTCTGCTTCTCGAAATCCTGGGCGCGCTCGAGACTCTTGGGCCCGACTGCGAGCCACTCGGTCGTGACGCGGGCGTCCTCAGCGAATTGTTTCGTCTCGCCACCACCGATCGGGAACGTTATCTCGCCGACCCAGAGTTCATGACTCCTCACGTAAATGATCTCCTAGACAGCGAACGCCTTTTCAGATTTGCTCGTGACGCAGTTCAGCACAGCGAGTCGCTGGCGACCAGTCGCCCCCTCGGGTCGGGTCGGCCGAAGGGTGACACTGTTGCAGTAGTGACCGCCGATAGTGAAGGGCGCGCGGTGTGTCTGATCCAAAGCGTTTTTCACGCATTTGGGGCCGCTATTCTCGAGCCCGCGACGGGATTCGTCATGCACAACCGCGGCAGCTTCTTCTCGTTGTCACCTGATTCGGCAAATAGACTCGCGCCTGGCCGGCGACCGGCCCACACTTTGACGCCCGTGATGGTCACCGGCGGACCCAATCTCGCGTGGGTCGTGGGCACGATGGGCGGCAAGGCACAACCGCAGATCCTCGCACAGGTTCTCCTCAGGCTCTTCGCGGGGCAGACACCTCGTGAGGCTGTGGCGGCACCTCGATGGGTAATTGGTGGTCTCGAGGTTGACCATATCGACGAGGTTGCATACGTCGAGCGTCCGGTTGCGACTCCAGCTCGCCAGAGCATTAAAGCAAGATTGTCGGTAGTCGACTTGTCTACCCATGACGAGACCACCGGTCATTCTCAAGCAGTCGCGATCCTCGACGACGGCACTCTTGTCGCCGCATCGGATCCACGAAGCGATGGCCGGGGCGAGACAGTTGAGGTATCAGAGCCACGACATCCGACCCCACGACAATGAATGCCCGACGAATCCGGGCCGTGCGCTGTCGCTCAGCACATTTGATTTCGCCGCCGCTGGTAGTGCGGCCTTTGCGATGGGGGCGGTCAACGTTCTGTCCGGTGGCGGCACCCTTATATCTTTTCCGGTGCTCGCCGCCATTGGAGTCCCCGCGCTACCGGCCAACATCACGAATACTGTCTCGCTCTGCCCCGGCTACTTGTCGGGAAGATGGCTCAACGTGACGACCTCGTGCCACAAATGGCGAAGACCAAGCGCCTCGCGGTCGCCGGTCTTCTCGGCGGCCTCATCGGCTCACTGCTGCTCGAGTTGACGCCCAACGGGGTGTTCCGCTCTGCCGCCCCTTGGCTCATCTTGGTGTCGTGCGTTCTGTAACTCGCCCAAAATGGGGTCCGTAACTGTGTAAGGTTGCGGACTGACACGAAACTCGCGACGTCGGTGGGCGCCCTGACCACCGGGACCCGTCAGTGGGTGCGCTCGTCCCCGTCTTCTTTGCTGCGATCTACGGCTTCTTGGGCGCGGGCTCGGCATCATGCTGCTAGGCCTGCTCGGATTGTTCACCGATGACAGTCTGATTCACGTCAATGCTCTCAACCAAGCACTGTTCCTCGTGATTAAGGTATGCGCTGCGGTCATCTTTTCCGTTACCGGGAATGTTCGTTGGAAACTCGTACCAATTATGACTGTGACGGCGCTCCTGGGAGGTCACACTGGTGGCCGTCTCTCACGGGTCGTGAACCCAACTGCACTGCGTTGGACCGTCGTTGTCTTTGGCCTGGCTGCCGCCGTGAAATTCTGGATGTCGTGAATGTGACGAGCCCCTGCGATCTTCGATGCGTCCTAATTCTGAGTCAACGCTTCTCGGTTCTTCGAAAATGTGCGGTGCGTGCCGGTGAAGATGCAGAGTTGCAGAGTATCGGATGACATTGTTGAGGGGCGTGATGTAAGAGGTCAATGTGAATCGTCAGGCAACTTTGTTCCTCTAGAAAGAGGTTTGCTCAGACTGTTGATGACATGCTCATTGAGCGTGGCAACCATGTTGAGAAGTTCAAGACTGTAGGATTGAGGTATCCCTGTGCGATACCTTGGACATTTTAAAAAGTGGAGCAAGATTGGAGCATTGGGTATTGCTCCCGTAGCTCAGTATGGATAGAGCGATGGTTTCCTAAACCGTGAGCGCAGGTTCGAATCCTGCCGGGGGCACCACTGGATAGAGATCATTGACCCAAACTCTTCCAACATTTTCACGAAGAGAATGTTGGTAAGCGATGGTGTCTGCGGGGCAGCCAATATTGTCATTTTCTT
The DNA here is from genome assembly GCA_963734655.1 of uncultured Acidimicrobiaceae bacterium. Classification (GTDB taxonomy): domain Bacteria; phylum Actinomycetota; class Acidimicrobiia; order Acidimicrobiales; family RAAP-2; genus RAAP-2. The sequence continues at coordinate 294,203 of CAVTHY010000004.1, forward strand.
GATCGTCACCGTGCGAGGCCTTCGAGGAACTGACGTAGCACTGAGAAATACGCTTCGGGTTGTTCCACCATTGAAAGATGTGACGCATCCTTGATGACGGCCCGTTGGACATCGGCAATCCTCTCGACGAATGGCTGCTGACACTCACTCGTCGCCTCGTCGTATTCACCCGAGATCACCAAGGTGGGCACATTCACAGCACTGAGTCGCTCGACGATTGTCCAATTCTCCAGTGAACCCACAGGTGCGAATTCATTGGGTCCCCACATCGTGCCGTACACCGTGGGGTCTCGGGCTAATTGATCGAAGGACTCCTGAACGTAGTCGGGCAGTGGTACTCGACACACGTGACGGGCGTAGTACTCCTCTACCGCCGCGACGTATTCGGGGTCGCTGAGCGTCCCATCGGTTTCGTGGCGTTCGAGAACTTCAAGGGTGGAGGGGGGTAGTTGAGCGCGAAGTCGATTCGCGCCCTGCGCCCATAGAGCTGAGGACGCGAGGGAGTTGGACAAGATCAACGACTCAAGTCCTTGGGGACGCCTGACCGCGTGTTCCGCAGCCAGCATGCCGCCCCAGGACTGACCAAAGAGGTGATAACTGGAAGATATGCCGAGGTGGGCAAGCAGAGCGTCGAGTTCTTCGAGAAAAAGCCCCACCGTCCAAAACTCTTTGGGGGCATTGGGAAGATGCGTAGATCGACCGCAACCCAATTGATCGTATAAGACCACGGGCCAACCGTCCTGAGCGAGTTCCTCCATCGGCTTTAAGTAATTGTGGGCCACCCCAGGGCCGCCGTGAAGCGCAACCAGCGGCGTTCGTTCAGAGTTTAGGTCGCCCGCGATTTGGTACCACGTCTGGTACTCGCCAAAGGGAAGATAACTGGTGGTCGTCCGCGGTGTCGTCATCGCGCGATGATACAACGAACGTGAACTCGGGGGTCGTGTGGCACCGCGGGCTCTCAGCACGGCGCCGGTCCCGTCACTCGAAGTCGTCGAATTCTCCACTCTGTCTGGTGTCGTGCCCCGACGGAGCGGTCGTGCGAAAAGTGGGACTGCGCGCCCGGCTGTTGCCCAATTCCGTGGGTGCTCCGGTAGCCTTCCTCCATGGGTCTACCGGACGATCTGCCGATCTTCGAAGACAACCTTGACGAGCCTGGTGTCATCGAGGCGCGCTTATTGCACGAGCCCCAACCCTTCGCGCCCGTTGCGGTCCTGTGCTTCTTCAACGACCTCTTGCGAAGCCTCGTTGAGCGCGGCGTGTTGACCCGCCGCTACACGTTGCGCAGCGAGATCGGGTCGAATCACGTGTACGAGGTCGTCCTCGACGGCCGGCCAGTGTGCGTTCTACATCCGGGAGTCGGCGCTCCTCTCGCGGTCGGAATCACCGAAGAAGCAGTGGCCCTGGGCATCACGACATTCGTGGCATGCGGGGGCGCTGGTGCGCTCGACGCTCGCTACGACCTCGGCCACGTCATGGTGGTCGAAAGCGCACTGCGCGACGAAGGTACGAGTTTTCACTACGCGCGACCCTCACGATTCATCAGCGCTCAGTCCCGCGGGGTCGAGGTGGCGAACTGCGTCCTCAGCGAGTTGGGCATCGAACACTTCACCGGGCGCGCGTGGACTACCGACGCCATGTTTCGTGAGACCCGCTCGAGGGTGCAGCGGCGCATCGACGAGGGTTGCCACATGGTTGATATGGAAGCCTCGGCGCTGATGGCGCTGGCGCAGTACCGCGAACTGCGTCTCGCCCACGTGCTCTACGCCGGCGACATGGTGGCGGGTGAGGAGTGGGACAATCGACACTGGGACCGCGCCCAATCGGTCAGGGAGTCATTGTTCTGGGCCGCGGCGCGCGTCGCCATCGCACTGCACGACGCGCCCTAGTCGCGAAACCTCAGACTTGGCGATCGAGTCGTCTCAGGGTGTCTCGGCCGGGCATCCCACCACGCCCACGTCGATCGTCAGGATCTTCGCCGCGGGCGTGGGCGCCTTATAGGTGCTCGGGTTCAAGAAGCCTTCGATCTTTCCCACGGGAGTCGAGGCGAACCACGCGCCACCCTGGTTGTTCGACGTCGTGAGCTTCTTGGGGTAGAGGATGCGGGCCTGGCCCAGCGTGCTACCCAGCTTGAGGCCAGCCGCCGTCTGAACGCTCGGCAGGTGACCCGGTCCGAAGGAAAGTCCGACGAGACGGTTGGCGTTGAAGTACGCATTCATCGACGACCAACTGGCGACAGCACCCACACCGCAAAGTTTGAACCCTGGCGTCAACGAGAGTTTGCCGCTCGGTCGGCCGAGCTTGCCAGTCAAGAACGCCATGGCGCTCGATTCGCTGGAACCCAAGTGCAAGCCGCTCAGACCATTGCCACTCACGACCAACGTGGCGGGAGCGGGCGCGGCGACGGCGCTCGTCACCAATGTCCCCGAACCGAGTGCGGCACTCAGGGTAATCACTGCCAAGGGACGAATGCGCATTTTCTACCTAACGTTGAGCGATGCCTTAGAGACGATGTTAAGGGTGTCATTCTGTGCCGGGACTTGGAGTTGTCTGAGACTTAGGAGTGTCGACTCACCAGATTGACCCGGCGCGTCGACGCGGCGGTCCCTTTAGGGCGTTGTGCAGAAGAATTCGACGGGGATGTTGTCCTGATCGTGCGCCATGACCGCCCATCCGCACGGCGCCGCCACAACGGGACCGTGCTCTATGGCGAGTTGGTCCATGGTCTGCGTCCACGAGCGCACTTCGTCCGGCGAGGTGCAGGCAAGTCCCACGAGGTCGAGGCCCACGCTTAGGGGAGTGAATCGCTCGGTCATCGGACCGTCGAATCGGGTGTCGCCGATGATGAGCCCGTCAGGCGACTCTATCCGCGTGCGTCGCCAGCCAGGTGCCGAACGCTTCACGACCTGGGCGTCACCGAGCGGGGCCTGGTACCAGCGCGCGGATTCCTCAACGTCGTTCACGGTCAACGTCAAGTGATGGAGGCGTGGCCCGACTCTGAGTGTCGAGTGCCCGATTTAGCGGCGACGAGGGTGTAGGAGGGGGACGTAGCCTGACATCATGACTCGAAGCGTGGCAGTGCACGACGCCATCGCGATTATCTGCGCCTTGCTCACGGCCTTGGCCAATGGGCTGGGGGTGACCGCACAGCACATCGCCTCAACCTCGGCCACGCACCACGAGCGAGGCTGGCGGTTCGTGGTCTTTCTGTTCCGTCATCCGCTCTGGCTGGTGGGGTGGTTGGCGATGGGGGGGTCGCTACTGTTCCAGTCCTTGGCCCTGCACTTCGCGGCGATGTCCCTCGTTCAGCCACTACTCGTGTTCGAACTCGTCTTGGCTCTCGTGCTGCGTCGAGTGTGGTTGGGTCAAGTCGTGTCGGCCCGAGCGTGGACCGCGTCGCTGGTGACGGCGCTGGCACTGGGAATGTTTCTTGTCGCCCTCACGCGCACCAGTGGTTCGCCCGCCCACGTGCTGCGCTGGGCCGCGCCCAGCGTTTGGTGTGCTGGAATAGTCGTCGTCTTCGTTCTCGCGGGACTGCGCGGGTCGCCCGGGCGCCGCGCGGCCATGTGGGGCAGCGCGACGGCGATCCTCTGGGCCCTCGAAGCGGCCTACATAAAACAATGCACTGATGTCATTTCGAGCGACGGCTACGCAGGCTTGTTGACGCGCTGGCCGTTCTACGCCTTCATCGTCTGTGGCATCGCGGGTCTTCTCACTGAACAGTCGGCTCTGCACGTAGGCCCGCTGCGCTCGTCGCAGACGGCGATCGTGATCCTCGACCCCATCGTCAGCGTGCTCCTCGGTGCGTGGATCTTTGGTGAGCACCTGGGGGTCAACTGGGTGTGGCGTGGCGTGGCGGGTGCGTCGTTGGTGCTCACCCTGATAAGCGCGTGGGTTCTTATCGCCGCCACCCCGGCCACCATGGAGAGCGCACCCGGGCCACCGCCCCTCTCAGCGTGAAGGCCGCAGTGGGTCTATGACCCTTCGTCTCTACCACAGCAATTAGCGTTGACACCCAGAGGTCCTATGAAAATTTCCGTCCCGCACCACCACCGAAACACGTCGTCGTACGTGCGAGTTCCCGGGAGGCGACTGATTGCCGTGGCGTTATCCGTCCTGTTGGGGACTGGCGTACTCGGCATGTTCTCGCTATCGAGTAACGCGACATCGCTCAAATCGAGCGCCGGGTCGTCGAACAGCCACGCGGTATCGATCCCAGCCCCCGTCTGCCAAGGACTGCCTATGGCAGGAACGACGAAGGTCAGCACGGTGTGCCACGCGTGGTCCGTGCGCGATACGTGGGCCGGTCACGAACCGGTAGTCGCGTTAATGAACTTCCATCCGTTGGGCCAGCCCGTGGGGGTGGTCGCCTACGCGAGTTGGATCCGCACCGCCGCCACCGTGTTGGGGCTGTACCTGGGTTACGAGGGTCCCGGCGTGACGAGCTACTCGCGCGGGCCCGAAGCGGTCCCCTCGGCGGGACTCGCTCGCTTGCTCGCGACGTTCAATTCCGGTTTCTACGAGAAGGACGGTCCGGCGGGATTCTTCACCAATCACACACTGTATTTTCCGATGGTCAAGGGACTGGCCACCGTAGTGAGATACACCAATGGCACCGTGGGGATCACTCAGTGGGCCGGTGGTCCCAACCCGGGTCCGACGGTGTTGATGGCGCGTCAGAATCTGCCGCTCCTAGTGAATAATTCGAGGCCCACGCCAGGTACCGCCAACAACTTCGCTTGGGGCCTGACCCTGCACGGTGCCGCCGCGGTGTGGCGGTCCGCCCTCGGCATCGATAAGAACGGCAACTTGATCTACGCGGCCGCACCGGCTCAAACCGCGGCCTCGATGGCGAGTGTCATGGTCCAATTGCACTGTGTTCGCGCGATGGAACTCGATATCAATCCCGAGTGGCCCATTTTCGTGACCTACGCGGGGCCCGGTGCGCAGAGTCCGGCGCTCGACGTGCCCAATCCCAATCAGATTCCTGGTCGCTTCCTCTATTCCAGCACCAAGGACTTCTTCGCGGTCTTCTTGTCGCGTGGACCGGGCGAACCCCAGCCGTGGTAGGTCGACACGCCGCCATCGCGCGAAGTCGCCCACGGTGGTGGAGCGTCGCGGGCATCGTCGTACTCCTCGCCGGGGGGACTGGCGCCTATCGTCAGCACGCGGCCCACGGCCAGCACCACGACGACGTCTACCACCACCTCGACACTGGCGCCGACCACGACGACACTGCCAGCGATGACTGAGCTTCACCCTCTCCGCGGTGGGTGACACGGACCTCGGCAACACGCCGCAGATACCGGCTAACCCCTCGGCGTACTTCGCGCCGGTCAAGGCCGCCCTGGCCGCGAACATCGTCTTTGGCAATCTCGAAGGGACCATGACCAACGGCGGGACGGTCCAAATGTGGCGCAACCTCGAGTGAGTGTTACGCCTTTCGGGTGCCCCCCTCCTTCGCCCCGGCATACCGAGCCGCTGGCTTCACCGTGCTCAACAGTGCGAATAATCACTCCTACGATTTCGGCGCCCAGGGCGAGGCCGATACCTCCGCCGCCCTCAAGGCCGCGGGCATCGTGCAGGCGGGACTGCCCGGACAGATCGGCGTGGTGCACGTACACGGCGTGTCGGTGGCTTTCGTGGACTTCGCGCCGTACTACCTGACCAACAACTTGCTGGTCGCCAGTCAGGAGAGTCAACTCATTGCGCAGGCCAAGCGCGAGGCGCAAGGTCGTCATCGTCTACATGCACGCCGGCGCCGAGGGCACGGCGGCCGACCACGTGACGCGCCAGAACGAATACTTCTATGGAGAGAATCGTGGGAACCCGTACGTCTTCGCCCACACGGCCATCGACGAGGGTGCGGACCTGGTGATCGCCAGCGGACCTCACGTGCTGCGCGGGATGCAGTGGTACAAGGGGAGACTCATCGCGTACAGCTTGGGCGACTTCACCAACTATGACGCCTTCGCCAGCGTGGGCGATTTATCGCTGTCAGCGATATTGCACGTCACGATGAATTCCCACGGCGTGATCAGCGCAGCCTCGGTGGTCCCTCTCACTATCGAACAGGGCGGACAGGCGGTTCCCGACCCGACGCACGCGACCTGGAATTTCATGAATCAACTCTCACGCGAGGACTTCGCCGCCAGCGCCGCCTTGATCGACGCGCGCGGCCACCTCGCTATTCCGGCGGGCGCTTAGCAACCTCCGGCGGGTCCCGGTACGCCGCGGCCCAGGGCCGGCGCGTCGACGGTACCGACATTACGGGGCCGCGGATTGGGTCCGAGGTGCACCACGTACCACACTCCCTGCCACGAGATCAATGACGCTACGGCCACCGAACGCACGACATTTTTCTGCCGGTACACCAAGCGCACTCCGGGGACGTGCCAGTAGCCAATGGAGTTCTCACACCATCCCGGCCGGATCCACGCCGCATCGCCAGGATTGACGTTGACCCCGAGGAAGGTGCTCGTGGCGCGCGCGAAGAGTGTCGCGTGGTAGGCCGCGAGGTCGAGTCTCAAGAATCCGATCAATCGGTCGACGTAATCCGCTCCAGGCGAGGCGATACGCCCGACCTTCATGGCGACGTAGGCCGACTCCGGAAAGAAGATCTTCTCGGCCTGGGGGAGGGAATCAATTGAGATGTCGTGAAACAGGGTCCCCATCCGCGAGTTCAATGCGGCGCCGAACGACGGCTCAACGCCCTGCCTCTGCGCAGTGGACACGGCCGACGCGCCGCCAGCGCCGACCGCGCCGACCCAGGTCACGAGTGTGACGACGACGAGAGCACCGACGATAGGGCGTAGGACCCGTACACGGATGGTCATCAATCCAGAGTAGGTGCCCACCCGTCACGAGTCCGATGTCGTCGGGGGCACATTCTTATCCGACGTTGATATTGGCGCGTTGTTTGCACGGTATCTCGCGATAGGGCGAAAGGTCGTTTCGCTAGGGTGGTATCAAACGAGGAGTTCTTTACTGTGTCCAAATCTTTGCGCCGATTCGCCGCTCTCGGGGCGCTCGCCGTCGCCACGATGAGCCCCCTGGTGAGCAGTCCGGCGGCGAGTGCCGCGACCTCGACGCCACCGCAGAGTGTCGTGGTGAGCGTCTTGAACAACACCGCAAACTATCTCACTAGCGTGCGCACCTACTTCTTGTGCAATAGCGCCAAGTGCAAGTCGGAGCGTTCGACCCTCCTGAAGGGCGCTCAGAGCGCGATGACGAAACTCTCGGCCCAGGCCGCGGCGGCGACCCAGGCCAGCGTGCAGCTCAAGTACCGCGGCGCGCTCAAACTGTTCGTCAGTGACATGCATCTCCTGGCGGCTTCCTACCGCGTCTACTTCACCACCACTTCGACGGTTACCCTCTCGGGCGACATCGGGAACATCTTCTATCTGACCTCCGACATCGGTACTGACGTGAACGTGCTGCGGGCGGCTGAGAGGGGCGCGACGGTGAGCTTCAACCTTTGGGTCGAGGGCGAAGCGGCCACCCTGGTGGCCATGCAGACCGACGCCTCGGCCTTGCAATCCTCCACCGCGACCACCTCGATCGGCATCTACGCCAATCAACTTCTCGAGCAGGAGTGCGGCTCGATGATTCAGCACGCTAACGGACCCAACGCGTCCTTCAACACTCAACTGACGACGTTCGCGCACAATCAGATGCGGATCTCCCAGAGTGAGATCCTGTTCCTACAGGGCAAGAAGGCGCCCATGACCGAGGCGCAAGTGGCAACGTTGAACGTCTCGGTGTCGGCTCAGTTCGCGGCGTTGATCAAGAGTGAAACTGCCCTGGTCAGGAAGAAGTAGTCGAGCGTTCGAAGGGAGTCCGCCGTGACCCAGGCCCTGCTGGTAATGGATCTACAAAATGGCATCGTTGCGCGAGTGGGCGACCAGGCCGACGTTCTTCTCGACACCCTCGAGCGAGTGATCGACGCCGCTCGTGAGCACGGGATCCCCGTCATCTTCGTGCGCGTCGCGTTCCGTCCGGGCGCACCCGAAGTCAGTCGACGCAACCAGGCCTTCACGGCCCTGAAATCGTCGTCTTCGATGAACGAGACCGAGTCCTCCACCCAGATCCACCCCCGGCTGAGTCTTCACGAGGGCGACGTGCTGGTGACCAAGCGCCGCGTCAGTGCTTTCGCCGGATCCGACTTGGACGTGGTCTTGCGTTCCTTCGAAGTAGATCACCTCGTGTTGACCGGCATCGCCACCAGTGGCGTCGTCCTCTCGACGACGCGCCACGCCGCGGACCTCGATTACCGCCTCACGGTGATCGGCGACGCCTGCGCCGACGCCGACCCTGAAGTGCACCGGGTGTTGACCGAGAAGGTGTTTCCCCGCCAGGCCACCGTCGTCAGCGCGGCCGAGTGGATCGCGAACCTCTAGGTGCCAACTCCGCGAGCGCGCCTGGTGTGCCTGGACACCGTGATGATTGACTTCGCGCTGATCATTCATTCCCTGCCCGAGCGCGGCGGGGACTCCCTGGCCTCGCGACGCCTCGTGACGGCGGGTGGTGGCTTCAACGTCATGAGCGCCGCCCGGCGTCAGGGGGTGAACGCCCTCTACGTGGGTCAACTCGGAACGGGGCGTTTCGCCGACATCGCCCGAGGAGTCCTGCTCAACGAGGGAATCCAATTGGCGCTGACATCGCGGGGTGACCTCGATCTCGGCGTGTGCGTGGTCCTGGTCGACGACACCGGCGAGCGCACCTTCGTGACTTCTCCGGGGGCGGAACTTACCCTAGGTGGTGATGATCTGGCGGCCCTCACGCTGGTGGGCGGCGACGTGGTCTACGTATCGGGTTACAACGTCGTCTATCCCGAGGTGGCGCAACTGGTGAGTTCTTGGCTCAGCACCCTGCCCGCCGACGTGGTCGTGGCGTTTGACCCGGGCCCGCGCGCCGCCGACATCGATCCCGAGGTCATGACCCGCGTCATCGAGCGCGCGGACTGGCTCTTGTGCAACACCGCCGAAGCGAAGCTCTGGTGCGTGAACGACGACGCTGCGCAATGCGCGCACGAGCTCTTGACCCGTGGGGCGCACTCCCTCGTGGTGGTGCGCGACGGCGAGCGCGGTTGCGCCGGTGCGAACGGGGACGGTCTCTCTCGCGCGCCCGGGTTTGTGGCGGAGGTCGTCGACACTAACGGTGCGGGTGACGTGCACAACGGCGTGGTGATCGCTGAGCTCTTGATGGGTAGCGCACTCGATGAGGCGATGCTGCGCGCGAACGCCGCAGCGTCAATTGCCATTGAATCCTTCGGACCCGCCACGTGTCCGACGCGAAACCTCGTGGACGCACTGCTCGGGGCGCAGCCCCGCGTGGTCACACGACTCTAAGAACTAGAAGTAGTTCTCACCGAGTTCTTCGCTCCATCGCGGCGCGCGTACTTCGCTGCGCGGCACACTCCAGTGGAACACCGGCTTGATGTCCAGAACGGGGGTGCCGTCGATGCCGTCGAGGCCGCGCACCCGCACGAAGCGATCACCGACCTCCTCGATCTCCACCGTAGTGAGCAGGATGCGATTCGGGCGGTCCTTGTTGCGCTGGGCGAAGACCCCCACGTCGGGCCAGTTCTCGTTGCCGCGCGGGCGCCGGTGCCAGGGCGCGGGCGGCACGTCCTCGGCCCAATCCGCGAAGAAGACGATCTCGACGTGGCTGAAGTCGCTGAGCCCGTTCAGGGCTTCGCCCGGTACATCACTGGCCAATTCGACCGTGCTGACTACGTCGTCCCAGTCATCGTCGAGAGCTTCACTGCGTTCGTTGCGGATATAGGCGACGGCGCGCACGGAGAGGTTCATGGCACCAATCTAGTGAAGTCAGCCACCCGGGTCGAGTTGGCCTGGCGGCTAGCGTTATGCCCGCACGACGAGTAGGAACGACATGGGCGAACTCACTTTTACCTACGGGACAATGGCGGCGGGTAAGTCCACGCTGGCCCTGCAATTGTGCTGGCAACTGCGCGAGACCCGCTCGGACGTGGCCCTGTGGACCTTCGGGGACCGCAGCGCTGAGGGCATGGTCACCAGTCGTATCGGCATCGAGGCCCACGCCGATGCCGTCACGCCGGGCCGGGATCTCGAGCCGCACATCCTGCGTCTCGTGGAGAAGGGCGACAACATCCTCGTGATCGACGAAGCTCAGTTCGCCAGTACCGAACAAGTGGATCAACTGGGCCAACTCGTCGACGATCACGGCGTCGACGTTCACGCCTTCGGCCTCTCCGCGGACTTCTTGCTCAACGTGTTCCCCGGATCGGCACGTCTTTTCGCGATTGCCGACCGCGCCCAGGAGCTGCCACTCACCTCGACGTGCTGGTGCGGGGAGAAGGGTCGCTGCAACGCGCGCGTGATCAACGGAGTCATCACGCGCGAGGGCTCGCAATTCCTGACCGGCGACGTCAACCAGGGAGTGATTCACTACCAGGTGCTGTGTCGAAAGCACTACCGCCTGGGCCAACTCGGACCCGAGGACGCGCGCGGCTGAGTGGCGTACCGGGTGGCTGGTTAGAAGAACGCCGAGCAGAGCTCGTAGATCTCGCGGGGCACTTGTCGCTGGCCGTTAGCCACTGCTGACAAGGGGGAGAGAACCACCTCGTTGCCGCGCACCACGGGAATCACCCCGAAGGTTCCCGCGGACACGGCGTCGTAGGCGGCCGCGCCCACTCGGGTCGCCCAGATGCGGTCGTACGCGCTCGGACTACCGCCGCGCTGCAAGTGCCCCAGAACAGTCGTGCGCACTTCGAAACCACCGTGGGCGTCGATCTGGGCAGCGACGAACTGGCCCACGCCCCGTGTCGCGAGGCGGACTCCACCGATCCCTTCGGTGGGGACGCCGTTGATCTCCGTGCCGCCGAGGGTCTCGAGATTGATGCCTTCGGCCACTACGACGATGGAGAAACCGTACCCCTTGGAGCGGCGCGTGACGAGATGGTCGACGATCTGCTCCATGGTGAGGGGGAACTCGGGAATCACGATGAGGTCGGCACCGCCCGCGAGGCCGCCCATCGCCGCGACCCAGCCGGTCGCTCGTCCCATGGTCTCGACGACCATGACACGGTGGTGCGACGCGGCGGTGGTGTAGAGGCGGTCGAGTGACTCGCACACGATGGAGACGGCGGTGTCGAAGCCAATGCAGTAGTCGGTCCCCAGTAGGTCGTTGTCCAGAGTCTTGGGTACTCCGACGACGTGGGCCCCGTGATCAGCGAGCCAATTCGAGATGCGTTGGGTGCCGTCGCCACCAATCGCGACCAATGCGTCCAAGTGGGCTTCCATGGCGGAGAGGACGCTTTCGCGACCTCCCGCTGGGTCGTCGAGGTTGTAGCGCGCGGTACCCAACAAGGTGCCGCCCTGGCTCAGAATCCCCATGAAATCACTGGTTTCCAGGGGCCGTCCCGCGTACTCGTCGGCCAGGCCAGCCCACCCGTTAGCGATACCGATGACTTCGTGCCCGTCGCGGGTGGCCATCTGGCCAATGGCTCGAATGGCCGCATTGAGTCCGGGTGCGTCGCCGCCAGCGGTCAGGACTCCAATTCGCATTTACTTCCACCTTGTAGCTCGAATTCCCCACGCCCACCTTAGGACACTTCACCTTTGGGAAGGTTTTGCGCTTGAACTGTGTTCAAGATGTTGGCCATCTCTCGAACATCGAGCGACGTACCGAGCGACGTCGGACATCACGAGAAGTTCATTTTTAGTTCACGTTGATGACGCGTGGACGTCACTTTTCCCCCGAAACGTCACCGACCCCATCCCTAGACTTTTTCGAGAGACGAGAAGTGGATGGAAGTCGGGTGCGCCGCACCAGGGACGAACGTTATGGAGATCGACATGCTGGACAACGCGACCCTCGGGTCTGTAGGGGAGTCGTCGGTGACGTTGGCCACGGGCGTGGCGACGAAGGCTCCCGCCACGACCGCGCTGAGTCTGCGCGACGTGGCAGTTTCTTTCAACCAACGCACCGCGGTGCGCGGTGCGACCTTCGACATTGCTCAGAATCGGGTCACCAGTCTGATCGGCCCCTCGGGTTCGGGCAAGACCACGTTGCTGCGGGCCCTCAATCGACTGCATGATCGCACCCCCTCGGCTCGAGTGACCGGCGAGATCCTGCTCGAGGGAAGTGACATCTACCGCGGTGACATCACCCTCACCGAACTGCGCACTCGCGTCGGCATGGTGTTCCAGCGCCCCAATCCCTTTCCCACGATGTCGATTCGCGACAACGTGATCTCTGGTCTGAGATTCAGTGGGGTCAAGAAGAAGTCCGTCCTCGACGACGCCCTCGAAGGTTCGCTGCGCGCCGCCGCCCTGTGGGACGAGGTGGACAATCGCCTCAAGAGCAGCGCCGCGAGTCTTTCGGGCGGACAGCAACAAAGGATGTGCATCGCGCGAGCCCTGGCGATGAATCCCGAGGTCTTGTTGATGGACGAGCCCACTTCCGCACTCGACCCGATCGCTACCCAGCGCATCGAAGAGTTGATGGCTTCGCTCAAGCAGCGCGTCACGATCGTTATCGTCACCCACAACATGGAACAGGCCGCGCGCATCTCCGACAACTGCGCCTTCTTGTTGATGGGTCAGGACCGGGCGGGTGAACTCATTGAGTTCTCGAGCACCGAGAAGATCTTTAAGAACCCCGAGGATCCACGCACGCTGGACTACATCTCGGGTCGTTTCGGCTGATCGAAAAGGCCCCGCGACGCCGGCGATTCGGATAGCGTCGCACCGTGGAGTTGGAAATCGGCGCGATTGAACGTCACGAACTCGCCACGGCGGTGGGGCTCATTGATGAAGGCACCCTGAGCCCGGGGGTCGAGCACGAAGAACGGCTCGACGACTACTGGGAGGCCGTTCTCGAAACACGACGCCGCGGCGGCGACGTCGTGGTGGCGCGGCGAGCGAACGACGTCGTCGCGATGTGCCAGATCATCATTTTCCGCCACTTCCAGCACACCGCGGGGTGGTGCTGTGAGATAGAGAGCGTGTACGTGAGGTCCGACCAGCGGGGTCGGGGCGTGGGCGCGGCGCTCTTGGCGCACTGCGAAGTATTCGCGCGCGAGCGCGGGTGCTACCGGGTGCAACTCACCAGTCGCAACGAGCGACTCGACGCGCACCGCTTTTACCGCGCCAACGGCTATGGCCAGACCTCTCAGGGGTTCAAGAAGTCACTCGTCGAGTGACACTTCTCGCAAGTCGCCGTCGTCGACGTTGAAGACGAACCCTCGTACCTCCGTGGTGTCGACGAAGGGGCTCTCGCGCAGCGTGCGCACCGTGGCGCGCACGTCGGCGTCAGCGTCGGAGTAGGCGCCGAGTCGAAAGGGCGCGCGCGTGCCGAAGATCTCTTCGAGCTCAGCCTGCAACGCGTCCTCCTCGAAGGACTCGAGGCCACAGCGCGAATGGTGGATCACCATGATCGAGCGAGTGCCGAGGAGCCGCTGACTCAGGAGCAGTGAGCGCACGGCGTCGTCGGTCGCGATGCCGCCGGCGTTGCGGATCAGGTGCACCTCGCCCAGGTCGAGACCCAGAGCGCCAAAGAGGTCGAGGCGCGAGTCCATGCAGGTCAGTACCGCGAGGTGCAGGGCCGGGGCGGTGGGGAGTTCACGGTGTCCGTGTCCCGCCACGTACGCGCGATTGTGCTCCAACAGGTCATCAATGGTGCTCATCTCTCCTATCCTAAAGAAGACGATGCGCGCACGATGTCGACGCGCTGAGAGGAGTAATCGTGCAACACTCCCACGAGGTCCGCGCCGAACTTCGAGAGCCGGCGCTCGCGCTACGCACACTGATACCCGAGGTGATGCGAGGTTACGGCGAAATGGCGCGTGCGGCGATGGCGCCAGGCGAGCTCAGTAGCGCCACCAAGGAGCTGCTCGCTGTGGTCATCGCCGTGACGCGAGAATGCGACGGGTGCATCGTGTCGCACACGCGTTCTGCGGTGCGCGCCGGCGTCACCCGTGAGGCGATCGCCGAGGCCGTGGGCGTGGCCATCATGATGAACGGGGGACCGGGGACCGTGTGGGGGCCGCGCGCCCTGCGCTGCTACGACGAAGCGGTCTCCGATATCTTGAAGGATGAGCGCACTACGTAGCGGGTGGGGCACGCGCCGGTCAATTCCCGGCAGACTGGTGGGGTGAGCCAACTCAATGACCTCGAACGCGCGTCGCGACTGACCGCACTACGTAATCTGCTCGACCTCATGCGTCCGGCCGTCCAAGCCGACGGTGGAGACCTGGTGTTGATCCGCGCCGATGTGGAGAACGGCGTGGTTGAAGTCCAGCTCCAGGGCGCGTGTTCGAGTTGCGCGATCTCGTCAGACACCCTTCAAGGGGGAGTGACGCGAATCTTGAAGGATCGCCTGTCCTGGGTGACTGAAGTGCTCGGGGGCGTCGACGACACTATCGACATCGAGGAGTCGGCGTCGCTCGGCGTCGGTGGATACGTACCGCGCTACCGCGAGATCTAACTGGCGCTGCGTTGGACCGAGACCCACGGTACCGAGGTCATCGTGGCGCGCGTACGCGAACAGTTGCCCGCAGCGTCTAAGTTCGAAGCCAATATGAGCTCATCTCACCCGAGCACGGATCGCTCGCTGTCTCCTGGGAACCGCGCGCGTGGTCGAGGAGATGGTGGTCATGTTGGGTGAGATGGATATCCACGAAGTGCGCGTGGGTGAACTGGCTCGCCGCGCGGGCGTCGCCATCCCCACCGTCTATTACAACTTCCACTCGCTGACCGACATCATCGTGGAAGCGACCGTCGTCACCCTGCACCGATTCCTCGCCCCCTTCACTCGACTGCTCGCCGGCATGACGCGCGCGCTCGACGACGCGGAGGAGGCGGCGTTTCGCGCGGCCACGGGTGACTTCATGGAGCACTGCTGGTCGACGCCCGTCAATGAGAACATTCACCGCCTCGCCCCGCTGATCGTGTACTTCCGCCAGGAGGCTCCCGAGGACGTGCGCTTGCGCGAGGTGCAGGCCCGTGAACTGGCCGGACTCATCGAGGTCCTGCTCCTCGCTCAGGAGAGGGGTTGGATCAGCGCTGACGACGATGCCGCGGCGTTCGCGGTGGTTCACTACACGTGCGTGCTGGGCCAGGCCATCTTCTATCATCCCGCTTTCGGTCCCCTGACCAGTATTGACTTCGCGCAGGGCAGTGGACGTCTACGTTTCCAGACGACGTTGCGCGACGATATTCGCGACATGTCGGTGAGGGAGAGTGTCACGGAGTAGCTCAGCGGGTATATTATTTAGTTAGGTGAACTAAATGGATGAAACGCTGACCGATCTCGCTACCCGCCTTCGACGTGGTGTCATGCGACTGAGTCGACGCCTGCGCTTCTCCGCGGTGGGCTCGCTGTCTCCCGGTCAAGTCTCGATTCTCGGATGGCTGGACCAGAACGAGAGCTTGACTCTGGGCGAGCTCGCGACCCACGAACAGGTCCGTCCACCCTCCATCACACCCCTGGTCAATGCCCTGCGATCCCAAGAGTTCGTCGCGTGCGCCAAGGACGAGGTCGATCGGCGAAGCACGCGTGTCGTGATCACCGACAGGGGACGACGGGAACTCAACGTCATTCGTCGCCGACGCACCGAGTTCCTCGAACGGAGGCTTCTCAGCACTCTCACCCGCGGAGCGTCAGAAGGCCGTCGAGCTGGTCGCTTTCCTCGAGACGTTGCTGGAGGAAGAGTGAACGCCCAGGGCTACTCGGCCAAGACCTTCGCGGCCCTCGGCGTGCGTAACTTTCGCCTGTACTTCGTCGGACAGCTGATCTCAGTCTCGGGAACGTGGATGCAGTCGGTCGCTCTGGGCTGGCTGGTCTTGCAGACGACCGGCTCCTCGCTCGACCTGGGGTACGTCGTCGCCCTGCAGTTCGTTCCCATGCTGTTCGCGGGACCCTACGGGGGTCTGGTGGCCGACCGTCGTGAGAAGCGACAGATCCTGTACGTGACCCAGAGTGTCTCGGGGGCGCTCGCCCTGATACTGGGACTATTGGTCAGTCTGCACGACGTGTCGATGCCGGCGCTCTACGTGATGGCCGCTCTGCTCGGACTGGTCAATCTCTTCGACAACCCGGCTCGTCAGTCCTTCGTCCAGGAGATGGTGGGGCCGGAATTGATCGCCAATGCGGTCAGTCTCAACAGCGTGCTGATGAATGCCGGTCGCCTGATCGGCCCGGGCATCGCCGCGGGATTCATCGCGTTCTTTGGTTCGGCGGTGTGCTTCTACGTCAACGCGGGTTCCTACCTGGCGGTGCTCGCCGCGTTGTTCATGATGCATCGCGGGGATTTCTTGCCCATGCGTACGGTGTCGCGCGACAAGGGCCAGGTCCGACTGGGACTGCGCTACGTCGCCTCACAACCCCTGTTGCGCGAAGTGTTGATCGGTATCGCGGCCATGGGAACCTTCGCCTACAACTTCACGGTGACGCTGCCGCTTCTGGCGCGTACGACCTTCCACGCGCGCTCCGCCGCCGACTACGGCGTCTTGATGGCCGCCATGGGGCTCGGGGCCATCATCGGTGGCCTCGCGACGGCCTATCGCTCTCGACCCACCCCGCTGTTACTGGCGGGGCTGGTGCTGGGCTTTGGCGTCTTCATGGCACTCGTCGGTGCGATGCCCACCCTCGCGTGGGCCGAGTTCATGTTGATCCCGACCGGGGCACTGTCCATTGCCCTCATCTCCACTGCCAACTCCTTCTTACAGACCAACTCGAGTCAGGAGATGCGTGGTCGGGTGATGAGCCTCTACGCCGTCGCCTTCCTCGGCACCACGCCCATCGGAGCGCCGCTGGTGGGACTGGTCATCGACCACACGAATCCTCGAGTGGGGGTCTGGCTCGGCGCCATCGTGGCGCTGATCACCGGGGCGTTCCTGGTGCGTACCGCCCTGGTGCAACGCGCCCCGGCCCCCGACGAGAGCGCCGCGTACCACTAGGGTCCTCATTTGTGCCGTTGGTGGTCATCGGCGAGAATGAACTCTTACGATCTCCGGAAAGTTGGACAGTGCCCCAGACCCTCCGTCAGACCGTCGCCAAGACGAGGGAGTCGTGGGCCCGGTCCCAAGCAATCGTCACGCCCCCGCGCGTGGCGGCCCGCCCCGCGGCGTCGGGGGGACTGCGCATCGCCTTCTTGGTGTACCGCGGAAATCCCCAGTGCGGGGGCCAGGGGGTCTACACCCGGCACCTGACCCGTGAGTTGGTGCGCCTCGGTCACAGCGTCGAAGTCTTTTCCGGACCCCCGTGGCCCGAGCTCGACGAGGGCGTGGGCTTCACTCCCGTGGCGGGACTCGATCTCTATCGCGACCCCGATCCCTTTCGCTGGCCCGCGCCTCGTGAGTTTCGCGACCGGGCCGACGTGGGCGAGTTCGCCATCATGCTGACGGGCGGGTTCGGCGAACCCTGGGCGTTCGCGCACCGGGTGCGACGAATGCTCGCCGCCCGGCGCGGCGATTTCGACATCATCCACGACAACCAGTGCCTGGGCCGTGGGGTGCTGGCCCTGCACCGTGAGGGCTGGCCACTACTCGAGACGCTGCACCACCCCATTACGGTGGACCGCGCCATCGCCCTCGACCACGCCTCCACCCACTGGCAGCGCTACAGCACGCGGCGGTGGTTCGGATTCCTTCGCATGCAGGTGCACGTGGTGCGTCGTCTCGCTGCGGTGTTGACGGTGTCGCATAATTCCAAGTCCGACATCCATACCCAGATGGGCGTTGCCCTCGAGCGACTCACCGTCGTGCCCGTGGGGGTCGATCACGAGATCTTCCGGCCCTACGACGACGTGGTGAAGAGGCCCGGTCGCCTCATGGTCACCACCAGTTCCGACGTGCCCATGAAAGGTCTCGTGCCCCTGCTCGAGGCGTTGGCCAAGTTGCGCACCGAGCGCGACATCGACCTGGTGGTGATTGGCCGGCCCAAGCCCGAGGGGCGCGTCGCCGCGACCATCGCGCGCCTCGGGCTCTCCGACGTCGTGACCACGATCTCGGGGGTGAGCGACGAGGCGCTGGCGCGCCTCTACGGGGAGGCGCAGGTCGCCATCGTGCCGAGTCTCTACGAGGGGTTCTCCCTGCCGGCGATTGAGGCGATGAGTTGCGCGGTGCCGGTGGTGGCCACGACCGGGGGGGCGCTGCCCGAAGTGGTCGGCACCAGTGGCGAGACCGGTCTGCTGGTGGAGCCCAACAACCCCGATGCCCTGGTGAGCGCCATCCGCACGCTCCTCGACGACTCGGAACTGCGCGCGCGACTCGGGGCCAATGCGCGCTCGCGCGTCATGAGCCGGTTCACGTGGGAAGTCACCGCACGAGGGACTGCGGCGTGTTATGACGCGATTCTTCGGGGCGACGCCCTGCCTGATTCGGTGGACTTCGCCTGATGTTGACGGCTCGCTACGACGTACTCGGAGTGGACGCGGGCGACGCGGTGCTGGATCTGGGATGCGGCTTCGGACGTCACGCCTTCGAGGCGGCCCGTCGTGGCGCGCGAGTGGTGGCCCTCGACGCAGGGCGCGACGAGGTGCTGGCGGTGCGCGCCACGTTCGCCGCGATGCTCGACGTGGGTGAACTCGCGGCCGACACGCTGGCCGTCGCGGTGCAGGGTGACGCCCTGGCGCTGCCTTTCGCCGACGAGACCTTCGACCGCGTGATCTGTTCTGAGGTCCTCGAGCACATCCCCGACGACGTCGGAGCTATGGCCGAACTGGCACGGGTGCTTCGCCGCGGCGGCACCATGGCGATCACCGTCCCGCGTCAGGGTCCCGAACGCATCAACTGGGCGCTGTCCAGGGAGTACCACGAGGTTCCCGGCGGCCACATTCGTATCTATTCACGTCGCATGCTCGAAGGGCGCCTATCCTCGGTGGGCCTTCGCGTCTCGTCACACCACTACGCGCACGCGCTGCACAGTCCCTACTGGTGGCTCAAATGTCTCGTCGGCACCACCAACGACAAGAATTTTCTCGTCCGCCAGTATCACCGACTCCTGGTGTGGGACATCATGAAACACCCCGCGCTCACCAGGTACCTCGAGGCCGCGCTCAATCCTTTGGTGGGCAAGTCCCTCGTGGTCTACCTCGAGAAGCCCGACGCGTGAGGGCGGTCAATGTCCTTCAAGGGGTGCCCGGGATCTTGAGCGAGGCCCAACTCGCCCAGAGCGCGACGCACGTGGCGGCGCTGCAGTTGCCCTCGGGTCTGATCCCCTGGTTCGACGGCGGTCACAGCGACCCGTGGAACCACGTCGAGTGCGCCATGGCCCTGACCATCACGGGTCATCTCGGGGGCGCCGGTGCGGCGTACGACTGGATGGCGCGCCACCAACTCGGGGACGGTAGTTGGTTCAACTACTACCTCGGCGCTCGCGTCAAGGACACGCGCCTCGATACCAATGTCTGCGCCTACGTGGCCGCCGGCGTCTACCACTATCTGGTGGCCACCGACGACGTGGACACCGTGGCGCGGTGGTGGCCCATGGTCGAGCGCGCGATGGACTTCGTCATCCGCTTTCAACGGGCCGATGGTTCATTCGCGTGGTCGCTCGACGCGAGCGGTCGAGTGGAGTCGTACGCGCTGCTCACTGGTTCGTCGTCGATCTTTCATTCGCTGCGCTGCGCCGTGGCGCTCGGCGAGCGACTCGACGTGCACCGTCCCGCGTGGGAATTGGCCGCGGGCCGGGTGGGCCACGCCCTGGCGCACCACCGCGAAGCCTTCGCTAATAAGGACGAATTTGCGATGGATTGGTACTACCCGGTGCTCGCCGGCGCGGTCGTCAACGAGAGTGCGAGAGAACGGCTCGCGGCGCACTGGTCGCGCTACGTGATGGATGGCTATGGCGTGCGTTGCGTTTCGACCAACGATTGGGTGACGGCGGCCGAGACCGCCGAGACCGTGTTGAGTCTGGACGCGGTGGGATGGGGTGAACGGGCGCTGGACCTGCTGGTCGAGACCAATCGGCACCGTTGCGTGGATGGCTCGTACTTCACGGGTATCGCCTATCCCGAGGAGATCGTCTTTCCCCGGGCCGAAACAACGTCGTACACCACGGCCGCGATCCTGCTCGCCGTCGACGCCGTCACGAACTCAACGCCGTCGGCGGGACTATTTCGCCACGGAGTGCTCGCCGAAACGCTCGACTGGCCCGAGCCCGGTTGCGGTCTCGACGTCTAGGTTCGGATGAGCCAGCGCAGCGAACCCTGGCTCGCTCGCTCAGTGAAGTCCCCACTCGCGAGGGCCGCGAGGTAGATCTCGTAGGGCGGTCGCCCCCCTTCGCGGGGATCTTCGAAGACGTCATGGATCAGGAGCGAACCACCCGAGACGACCCGTGGTGCCCAGGCGTGGTAGTCCGCCCAGGCCACGTCCTGGCCGTGCCCGCCGTCGATGAAGGCCACGTCGAGTGGTGTGGTGAAGTGAGCGGCCACCACCTGCGAGCGTCCCACCAGACCGACGACAACGTCGTCGAGGTGCGCGCGCGCGATGTTGCGTTGCCAGTGCGGCAGGGTGTTGAGGCGTCCATCCGCCGGGTCGACCAACTCTTCGTCGAAATGACTCCCAACCGCGTTGATTCTCCTCCGAGCCATGGTGGTGGTCGAGGGAGAAGAGCACGCAGTCGAGTTGCTCGGCCGCCGCGCCTAAGTAAATGGCGGACTTCGCGCACCACGCCCCGATCTCGAGCCACGTCCCGCCGCGGCGCTGGGCGAGGCCCGCGCGGTAGAGGGCGCGTCCCTCGTCGGGCGGCATGAATCCCTTCACTTCGCCGGCTAGCGCGAAGAGTTCTTCGACGCGGCTCACGTCAGTGCCAGGTTGATGAACGTGTACGCACCGAGACCGAGAAAGATGAGGCCACCCCCTAGGCGGATCTTGCTGAGCGGGATCACGCGTTGGAGGGCTTGGCCGGCGAAGGCACCGAGGAACGCCACGGCGATCAGTGCCAAACTGCACGCCGCGAAGACCTCGAGGGGTTGATGGAGTTTGGCGGCGAAGTTGGCGGCCTGGATCTGGGTGAGGTCGCCGAACTCTCCGATGAAGATGACGCTGAAGGCGGTGAAGATCTCTCGCCCCCACGTCGCGCGCTTCTCGACCGCGCCGGCGCGTTCGCCCTGCGCCTCCTCCTCCTTCTCCTTCACCAGGAGCAGATACGCCGCACCGCCCAGGAAGAGCAGTCCGACGATGACTTCTTTGACTCGCGAGGGCAGAAGCGTGAGCAACCCCCCGGCACCCACCGCGATGCCCATTTGCACGACGAAACCGGCGCTCGCGCCCAGGGCGACGGCGAGCGGTCGAGCGCGCGCGGACATGACGATGGTCGCGATCATCGTCTTGTCGGGTAGTTCGAGCACGAAGATCAGGGCGAAGACTCCGACGAGGGCCCCCGCGCTCACGTGGAGCCCCTAGAACTGTTCGCGCAGGGCGGCCGCAAAGGCCAGTCCCACGCGCATGCGCTCGAGGTACTGCTCCACGGTGCGCTGGTCACCTCCGAGTGGGTGGCTGTGGTGGAACGCCGTCACGGCGTCGGCCAGGGCGGGGTCCTGGACGAAGGTGGGGATGCCGACGGTCAGTCGCACCATCAGACTGGGCGGGAATGCAGCAAGGGCCTCATCCCAGCGCCCGGTCACCATGCGCCAGACATCGGCTCCGACCACGGAATTGGCGGTGAGCATCCCCAGGATCATGGGCGCATCTTGGACGCGGAACTCCTCGAAGCAGCGCCGAATGACGTCGCGCGCGATTTGCAGGTCGGGGAAGTCGCTCACGGCGTAGAGGTAGCGCAGTTCGTCCTGGGGTGTGGTCGCGTTCTTGGAGCGCTCGAGGAAGGTCTCGTAGTCCGCGGGACGGTTCTGGTGGGCCACCACTCGCAAGATGGCGCGTGCCAGGTCGCCGTCGAGCTCGTTGGCTTCGAAGCGGCGTACCGCCTCCGCCTGGATGGCCTCGTCGTTGGCGATCACGCCGAGCGTGGAGATCAGGGTGGCTCGCAGTTGGGGCGTGAGTTCACCTTCACCGGGTTGCGCGTCCCAACCCAGACGGGCGAATTGCGGGGCGAAGAGTTCCCTCACCTGGGCCACCAGGGTGTCGTGCTGGTCGCCCTCGAGGGCGCGGTGCGCCAACGCAACGGCGCTCGCCACGGTGCCCCACGGGTTGGGCTCGTTCTGTTCGCCCAGGCCACGAGCAGTGGTGAGGAACGCCTGCCAGGTGATGTGACCGGCCAGGAGGCCGGCCCACGAGTCCGCGACCAACGTGGCGCGCTCGAGCTCCTCGAGCTCATCGATGTGTGTGCTCAGGGCGACGAGCTCGTCGAGGCCGTAGCGGGTGCGGTAGACGCCCGAGCCGCCGGCGTTGACGACGACCGGACTGGCGGTGGTGATCGCTGCGGGTTCGGCGTCGAGGAGGTAGCGCTCGGCGTCGCCGCCCTGCAGGGAGCGCGTCAGGACCGGGACCAGCCACTGCGAGCCAATGGCGCTCTCGCCGGTGGCTTCGCCGTAGGCGAAGGGTTGCTGGCTCAGTCGACCCTCGCTCAGGGTGACCAACGGGTGGCCGCCCTGGAGGATCCACGTATTCATCATCTCGCGCACCGGTTGACCCGAAGCCTCCTCGAGCGAATCCCACAGGTCGGTGGTGACGGTGTTGGAGTACGCGTGCTTCTTCAAGTAGCGGCGTATGCCGTCGCGGAACACCGTCGCACCGAGGTACTGCTCGAGCATGCGAAGGACTGAGCCACCCTTCTGGTAGGTCAAGATGTCGAACATGCCGCGGGTGTCGTCGGGCGAGATGACTTCGTATTCGATGGGTCGCGTCGTGTGCAGGCCATCGATCTGGAGAGCGGCGTCGCGATCGATGCCGAAGTCGACCCACATCTTCCATTCGGGCTTGTAGGCGTCCGCGCACAGGGTGGCCATGAAGGTGGCGAAGGCCTCGTTGAGCCAGATGCCCTCCCACCACTCCATCGTGACGAGGTCGCCGAACCACATGTGGGCCGATCTCGTGAGCAGATCACTTCCGCGACGCGCTGACGTTCGAGGAGCGAAGAGGTCTCGGGATCGATCAACAAGAGCGACTCTCGATAGGTCACCAGACCGAGGTTCTCCATGGCGCCGAAGGAGAAGTCGGGGATCGCCGCCTGGTCGAGCTTGTCGCCGGGGTAGGGGATGTCGAAGTAGTCGGCGAAGAAGCGTAGGGCGAAGGCGCCCGCCTCCTCGGCCATGGCGGCGAGGTGTCCCTTGCCACGCGGGTAGATGACGCGCATCGCCACGCCGTCGACGTCGACGGGCGCGGTCTCTTCGAAGGGGCCGACCACGAAGGCCACCAGGTACGAGGACATGATCATGGTGGGAGAGAAGGTGACCGTACGCCACCCGTTGCCGAGGTCCGTCGAGGAGGTCTCGGGCGAGTTGGAATACGCCGCCAGGTCGGTGGGAACGGTCAGATTGATCTGCCACGTGGCCTTAAAGGACGGCTCGTCCCAGCAGGGGAAGGCGCGGCGGGCGTCGGAGTGTTCGAACTGCGTGGTGGCGATCACGTGACTCTGCCCGTCGGCGTCAATGAACGTCGAACGATAGAAACCCACCAACAGGTCGTTGAGCACACCGGTGAAGGCGATCTCGAGCGTGGCCTCGCCCTCGGGGATCTCCTCGTCGAAGTCGAAGGTGGCGGTGTTGTACTGCTCGTCATAGGTGGGTTCGCTCGAGCGGTAGGTCACGGACTGCGCGGAGAGGATGGCCGCCCCGACGACCAGGTCGAGGGCGTGCAGGGTGACCTGGGAAGTGGCGTGGGCGACGTTGACGTCGATCTCGACGCGACCCGCGAAGGTCGCGGCGTCGAGATCGGGGGTCAAAAAGATCCGATAGGCGCACGGGATGACGTTACGCGCGAGGCGATAGGGGTTCGAAGTCGAAGTCATAAGCACGTAGCCTAGGGCGAAAGGTTCTACGCTCGCTAAGTGACAAATTCGCCCACGCCCGTTTCTTTGCGCGTCAAGCCCGGCCCGAATCGACTGGCGGTGACCGGCATCGGCAACGCCATGCTCGACATCATCACCCAGGATTCCAACGAGGTATATCCGTCAACTCGGACTCACCAAGGCCGCGATGTCGCTCATCGAGGAGCACCAGCTCGAGACCTTCTACAACGCGATGGGGCCGACCATCGAGATGTCGGGAGGCTCGGTCGCTAATTCGATCGCGGGCGTGGCAGCCCTCGGTGGCACCTGCGGTTATATCGGCAAGGTCGCCGCCGACGAGTTCGGTGAGCGATTCACCCACGACTTGCGGTCCATGGGCGTCGAACTGGACCTCGCGATCGCCGCCGCCGACGAAGGGGCGACCGGGCGCTGTCACGTCTTCATCACCGACGACGCTCAGCGCACGATGGCCACGTACCTGGGCGCGTCGAACCAGTTGCGAGTGAGTGACGTGAAGGAGGATCTGATCGCGCGTTCCGAGATCACCTACGTCGAGGGGTACCTCTTCGATCTGCCGCCCGCCAAGGAGGCCATCGCCAAAGTGGTGGAATTCGCTCACGTCCATGATTCCATGGTGGCGCTCTCGCTTTCGGACATGTTCTGCGTGAATCGCCATCGTCGGGACTTCTTGGAGCTGGTGACCAATGAGGTGGACGTGCTCTTGGCGAACGAGACCGAGATACTCGCGCTCTTCGAGGTGTCGACGCTAGAGGCGGCCTACGGCGCCATTGACGAACTCGGACTCCTCGCCGTCGTGACGCGCGGTCCGCGCGGCGCCGATGTCGCCTTTGGCTCGAGCGTCGTGAGCGTGCCCGCCCGGGAGGTTACCCACGTCGTGGACCAGAACGGCGCGGGCGACATGTTCGCCGCCGGGTTCCTCTACGGCCTCGCCCTGGGGGCGGACCCCGTGGAGTCGGCCGAACTCGGCAGTCTGTGCGCCGGTGAGATCATCTCGCACTTGGGCGCTCGTCCCGAGAGTGACCTGGAGGAGCTCGCCATCGAGGCGAGACTGCTTTAGATCAGTGGCAATACCTTCTTGGCGAGTCCTTCGATTTTTGCCAGGGAGGTTGCGACGCCTCCGACATCGAGCTCGTTCTTGTTCTTGAGTATCACCACGCCGTAGGTGTAGCCGTAGGAAGCAGCGCCCAGCCATATGGAGAATGCGCTGTAGGGTGCGAAGTGCTTGTCGCTCGCGAGATGCTCACCTTGGGATCGTGACCTGTTGAGAGCGAATCCCGCGGCGCCCGAACCGATCGAACTGCGGACATAGATCGCAGTGGCGTTCGTTCCTACCTTGTACCAACACACGGTGATGTTTGCGTTGTGCACGGGCGTCACCGCGGTCACCTTGACCCCCAACGCACCTGATACCTCGGCCGCCGTCACCTGGTGACACAGGTCGGCTGCGGCGTTGGCGGCGCTGGGTGCGAGGACGAATGGTGCGCACACTGCAATCGAGAACGTCGATACGCTCAACGCAACCGTGATCAAGGGTGAAGAGCTCAGCGACATGCGAAACCTCCAAGACGATGTGAGCGTTCCCCCCGCGTAACGCAGCGGTCCCCGAGTGGACTGGCTCGTCGACGACGAGTGGCCCCTCGCGGCCAGGACGCGTCTTGAAGGGTGCACAACCATCGACTCGCGCGTTCGAATGGCGCCCGTAGCCCACGAGGACAATCGCGCCGAGCAGTGGCGCTAGATCCCGAGTTCGTCGAGTTGGGCGTCGAGGACCTTGGTGCGCTGGGTCTCCCACTTGACCCACGCGGCGGTGATGGGGATGCACGCCAGCAGCATCAACGCGTCGCCGCCGATCCACATGATCGCGCCGCCCAAGTGCACGTTGGAGAGCAACCAGGCCGAAGACGACCCGGCGGGAGCCATGGCCTTGTAGGCGGGGAAGGGGAGGGCGCTCGACATGACGAGGGCCAGTCCGGTGAAGGTGTCGACGGGCACCGCGGCCATCACGTAGACCAGGCGAAGGCCGGGGTGGATGGTGCGTCCGCGTTCGAGGCCGAAGGCCGCGCGAAAGAACAGGTAGCCGACCACCAAGAACGCGATCTGTTCGACGTGGTGCACCCACTCGTGCTGCATCATCTCGTTGGCGATGCCCGACAGGTGCGTGACCGGGATGACGACGAAGTAGGCCGCGAAGCCGACCAGCGGGTGGGTGAGCACCGCCATGACGCGCCCGTCGAAGATGGCCCGGCGTGCGCGCGCCGCCCGCCGCGTGCCACAGGTCGAGCGGCGCCGACAGGGCGAAGAGGGGCGCGGCGACCATGATGAGCGCGAGGTGTTGGATCATGTGGGCGCTGAAGTAGACCATGTCGTAGACGCCCAGCACGCACTGGGTCGACAAGAAGGTGACGAGAATCGCCGCGACGAAACTGAGCGATCGCGCGCGCGACCACTCGGGCACCCGGCGCACGCCCAGCAGGTAGAGGGCGAGCGGCCGCGGCCATCAAGAGCAGGGGAAGCACGCCGAAGTGCCACTGGTTGAGGTGGTGCCACGAGAAGCCGTGACGTGCTCATGTGCATGGGCATACGACCCTCATCCTACGGTCCGCGGGCACGAACGCCCTCGAGGCGCGAGGGGGCGCGACTAGGGTGAAACCCGTGCGTTCGAAGTATTTCTCAGGTCGTGCCCTCGTGGTGCACGCCGCTCTGGTCGCTCTGGCTCGGCGATGTGCGTGGTCGCCGACTGGTGGCAAGTCGGTCGCGCCTTCGGGGGAAATTCACTCAGTTTCCTCTACGCCATCGAGTGGCCCTGCTTCGCGGTCCTGGGTCTATTCGGGTGGTGGCAACTGCTGCACGTCGAAAAGCCCACCGAGGATCAGGAACTCGCCCGTCGCGAGTTCGAGGAGCGCATGCGCGCCGAGGCGGCCGCTGGCGCGCGCCGTCGACGCGACCCGGAGGAGAGGATCCGGAGTTGGCCGCCTACAACGACCACTTGGCCAAACTCGCTGATCGCGCCAAAGAAGAAGCTCTGGGGTCACTAGGTGGACGCCGCATTTCGCCGCTACCGACTGATGTCGTTCGTGACCGGTACGACGCTCCTGACCCTCTTCGTGACGCTCGCGTTGCACCAGTGGGACCTGAGTCTCTGGAAGAGCATCCGACCCCTGGTGGTGATCGACGGCGTCGGGCACGGCATGGTGCTGTACCCGATCTACATGATCATGTCATTCCAGTTCGTGATGAAAGCCCGACTCAACCTCGGCTACCTGCTCGGCATGCTGCTCGCGGGTTTCGTGCCCGGGGTGGCGTTTTTGGTGGAGTGGTACCTGGCGCGCAAGATCTATCCCGACGGAATTCCAGCCCGCGTCAAGGCGTAGGGATACGCGATTCGTAAGAGTTCGGGTAGGTCAAGGCCTCCCGGGGGTGACCCAGGTGATGTTCATCACGGCGCACATCGGCGATTCTCCCGTGATGCCAAGAGAGGACGTCGATGTGGTGGCCAACAGCGTCAACGGCTCAGCCGCGACCGCAGTTCGGCTTCTTGCCGTGATTGGCCTTCTTCTTGGCGCGTAACTTGCGCTTATTGGTCCGCTTCGACATAGGTGACAATGTTAGTAGGTGCGACGCAGGTCGAGCCAAACGAGGAGACGCGAGTGATGAACCAGAAACCCGCGACTCGGGGACAATTGATGATCGTCGCCACGCCCATCGGGAATTTGGGGGACCTTTCGCCGCGCGCACTCGCCCTGCTCGAAAGCGCCGACGCCGTCTACTGCGAAGACACACGCCACTCGCGTACGTTGTTCAGCGCCCACGGGATTTCGCCGCGCCATCGCCTCCTGGCCCTGCACGAACACAACGAGATGGGCGCCAGTGTCGACATCATCGAGCGAATCGCGCGCGGTGAACTCGTCGTACTGATCTGCGACGCCGGCACGCCGGGTATATCGGACCCCGGCGCCAAGGTGGTCGCGGAAGTGGTGCGAGCGGGCCTGGACGTGTCGACCGCGCCGGGGCCCACCGCCATCATCGGGGCACTCAGTATCAGTGGACTGCCCACGGAGCGATTCGTCATGGAGGGGTTCCTCGGGCGAAAGGCGGGCGAGCGCGCCCAGAGCTACGAGGCTTGGCGACGCGAACCACGCACGATCGTCTTCTACGAATCGCCCCAGCGCGTCACGGCGACGATGGCGGAACTGGCCCGGGTGTTCCCCGACACGTCGCGTGGCCGTGGTGCGTGAACTCACCAAACTCCACGAGGAGGTATTGCGCGGCACGGTCGAGGAGATCGCCGCGCAGTTGTCGGCCCGTGAGGTGCTGGGCGAGATCGTGGTGGTCCTCGAGGGTGCGCCAACGCCAGCACCGGTGGGTCCAGAAGTGGTGGCCGCGGCCCTGAGCGAACGCCTCGCGCGCGGTGCGACTGTGCGTGACGCCGTGGCCGAAGTGGTCGATGAACTCGGCGTCGCTCGTCGCGAGACCTACGCGCTCGCTCTCGGGCTGCGAGCGAACGAGGTCCCTTGAGTTAGTACCCTTGATAGATGGCGCATTACTACATCACCACCCCGATTTATTACGTGAACGACGCCCCTCACGTCGGCCACGCCTACTGCACGGTGAACGCCGACGCCATGGCTCGCTGGCACCGATTGATCGGCGATGACACGAAATTCCTGACCGGGACCGACGAACACGGTCAGAAGGTCGCCGACGCCGCGGCGATGAACGGTGTGAGCCCGCGCGAATGGACCGATCGCACGTCGGCTAGATTTCGCGAGGCCTGGGATGCGCTCAACATCAGCTACGACGACTTCATCCGCACCACCGAGCCGCGTCACTACCAGACCGTTCAGAAGTTCCTCACCGCGGTCTACGAGAACGGCTACATCTACAAGGACGTGTACCAGGGCCTGTACTGCGTGAGTTGCGAGGACTACTACACCTTGGAGTCGAGCGATGAGGGTCGCTGCCCCATCCACGGACGTGTGCTCACCGAGATGCAGGAGGAGAACTGGTTCTTTCGCCTCAGCGCTTTCGCCGAGCCTCTGCTCAAGTACTACGAGGAACACCCCGAGTTCGTCACGCCCGAGACCAAGCGCAATGAGGCGCTGTCCTTCATCAAGGGCGGACTGCGCGACATCTCGATCACCCGCACCTCGATCGCGTGGGGCATCCCCGTGCCCTGGGACGAACACCACGTCTTCTACGTCTGGTACGACGCCCTGATCAATTACCTCACCGCCATTGGCTACGGCCGCGACGACGATACGACTGCGGAGTGGTGGCCGAACTCGCACCACCTCATCGGCAAGGAGATTTTGCGCTTCCACTGCGTCTGGTGGCCGGCGATGTGCATGGCGGCGGGTCTCGATCCGGTTAGCCACGTCCAAGTGCACGGCTGGCTGCTCGTCGGCGGCCAGAAGTTGTCCAAGACCATGGCGAGTCAGGGCAGTGTCAAGCTGACCGATATCGCGCCCGTGATCCTCACCGACGAGTTCGGGGTCGATCCGATCCGCTACTACCTCTTGCGCGAGACGTCGTTAGGCAATGATGGCGATTTCTCGCACGAGGGGATTACCGCGCGCTACAACACCGACCTCGCCAACAATCTGGGCAACCTCGTGGCGCGGGTCACCACCATCGTGGCCACGAAGTGCGATGGTGTGGGCCCCCGGCCCGAGATGATGAGCGAACTGCGCCCCGCAGCCGAAACGGCGATCGACGAGGCGCAGGCGGCGTGGAACCGCTTCGCACCAAACTTCGCCCTCGAAGCGACCTGGGGACTCATCGGGGCCACCAACGCGTACCTCGAGAACAACGCTCCGTGGAAGATGGAGCCCGGTGACGCGCTCAACGCGGTCATGGGAAATGCGCTCGAAGCGATTCGACTCGTGACGATTCTCGCGACCCCGGCGATTCCCCAGGTGTGCGCCACGATCTGGACGCGCATCGGGCTCGAGGGAACACCCACCGACGAAGTCTTCGCCGCCAGCGCACAGTGGGGGCGTTATCACGCCACCCGGGCGATTCACAAGGGTGAGCCGCTCTTCCCGCGCATCAAGGTGAACGATGAGTAGTTGGACCGACGCGCACTGTCACCTCCAAGACCGGTACATGGGGGGGAAAGAGCTCGAGGTTTCG
Source organism: uncultured Acidimicrobiaceae bacterium (assembly GCA_963734655.1). Classification (GTDB taxonomy): domain Bacteria; phylum Actinomycetota; class Acidimicrobiia; order Acidimicrobiales; family RAAP-2; genus RAAP-2. The sequence goes on from CAVTHY010000004.1 coordinate 324,248, forward strand.
GCCACGGACGCCCTCGAGCGCGCCTACGAGGCCAACGTCCATCGCGTCGTGGTGATCGGAACCGACGCCCAGTCTTCGCGCGAAGCCCTCGCCCTCACCAATCTGGCTGGCGAGGTGGATATCTACGCCACGGTGGGCCTGCATCCCCACGACGCTCTGCTCGACGTCGAGGAGATCGTGGCGTTGGCACGGGCGGGGCACCCGCGGCTGGTGGGCATCGGCGAGTGCGGGTTGGACTACTTCTACGAGCATTCGCCGCGCGCCGCCCAACGCGCGGCGTTCGCGCGTCAGCTACGACTGGCCCGCGAACTCGACCTGGCGCTAGTGATTCATTGCCGCGATGCGTTCGACGACCTCTTCGAGATCTTCGAGGAGGAGGGTGTTCCTGCACGAACGGTGATCCACTGTTTCACGGGAACCCCTGATGAAGCGTCGCAGTGTCTCGAACGTGGCTGCGACATCTCGATCTCGGGCGTGGTGACGTTCAAGAACGCGGATTCGCTGCGCGAGGCGGCACGGCTCGTACCCCTGGACCGGCTCCACGTCGAGACTGACAGCCCCTTCCTCGCTCCGGTACCGCATCGCGGTCGAGCCAACGAACCGGCGCTGGTGAGCGTCGTGGGTGAATTCCTCGCGGAGCTGCGCGGCGAGGACGTTGAACTCGTGCGAGGAGAAACCTCCAAGAACAGTGCCCGCCTCTTCAAGATACCGACTCCATAAAGGTAAATTTACCAGGAGTAATAGAACCTTTTTGCAGTTCGAGTTGCCGAAATCGCACTTCTCCCCTAGCGTTGAAGGGCCGGTCGAGGAGAACGACCGGTTGTCCTGGTGGAGGGTGGAGATCTGAGGACAAAGCCGCGCGGAGCGCTCGTGCGCTCCGCGTCACTGGTTACCGCCGCCATCGCTGTCGTGATGGCTACGACGGTCGCGTTGCCTACCCTTGCGCAGGCCGCGACGAGCAACGCCTATGAGCCCATGCCGAATTTCATCGGCATGGCGCGCGCGGGGGTGTTCTCCGAGATGTACTCCGCGCAACTCTTCTTTAAGACGACCGGTCCGGGCGCCAATTCTGCGCGGTGGGTGCGCGTGGTGAGTGAGATTCCCGCCGCGGGCACGATGATTCACCCATTCTCCACGGTGATCTTGCAAGTCACCACCGCCCCCGCACCCGTCGCTCTGGACTCGGTGAAACGGACGACCCCGGTGCACCACGTGAGTCCCGTGCACCACGTGGCCCGGTGCACCGCGCGACTCCCGTGCACCACGCGACCGTGACGAAGCCAGTGTCCAAACGGCACGTGATTGTCACGAAGGCAGTTCCCAAGAGGAAATCGACCCTCAAGGTGGCGGTCGTCAATCGTACGATCGTGAAGAAGCCCACCAGCACCAAGAAGAAGCCGATTCACCCTAAGGTCACGGACTTTCGCATCGGGGTGGCGACCTGGTACTCCTATATTCCCGGCCAGTGCGCGTCGTGGTACTTGCCCCAGGGAACTCGTATCAACGTGGAGGACCTCATCACCCACAAAGTCATCAGTTGTGTGGTCACGGATCGAGAAGCCGCGCGTGGCAATCGGGTCGTGGACCTCTCAGAGACCCAGTTCGCCGAACTGGCCCCTCTGGGAGTGGGCGTGGTGCCTGTTCGAGTCACCTGGTGACCCACACCCGCGCTGAGCTGGTCGCCCTGCTCGAAGAACATGGTCTCAAACCCTCTCGAGCGCTCGGGCAGAACTTCGTGGTGGACGCCAATACCGTACGACGCATCGCGCGCCTCGCCGAGGTTGGCGCCGGTGACGAAGTCCTCGAGATCGGTGCCGGTCTGGGATCGCTCACCATGGCGTTGGTCGAGACCGGGGCCCACGTGACCGCGATGGAGGTCGATCGCTACCTGCTCGCGCCGTTGCGCGCAGTCGTCGAGCCCCTGGGCGTCGAGGTGCACCACGCGGACGCCCTGACGGCGGACTATTCACTCATGCTCACGGGGCCCACCACGGTGGTGGCCAACCTGCCCTATAACGTGGCGACCCCATTGGTGCTGCACCTGCTCGAGACCCAGCCGCTCATCACGCGCATGCTGGTCATGGTGCAAAAAGAGGTGGGCGAACGATTCGCCGCCCACGCCCGCGACGAGGCCTACGGTGCGGTGTCGCTACGCGTGCAGTACTTTGCCGACGCCACGGTGGTGGGCAAGGTGGGGCCCAATGTCTTCGTCCCCAAGCCCAACGTCGACTCGGCGCTCGTGAGGATCGTGCGCCGCGATCACGTGCGCGTGGACCCGGCACTGGTGAGCGAGGAAGAGCTGTTCTGGGTCATTCGCACCTCGTTCGGCCAGCGGCGCAAGATGCTGCGCCGCTCGTTGCACGACTGGGTGAGCGAAGGCGTCTTCGAGCGCGCGGGAGTGGCCGAGACCCGCCGACCCGAAGAATTGACCCTCGAAGAATTCGCGGCCCTGGCGGCGGCCAAGTGATCCAACTCTCCGCGCCGGCCAAGTTGACGTGGTACCTCGAGGTGACCGGCGTGCGCGAGGATGGTTATCACAGTTTGCGCAGTGAGATGCTCTCGGTGGGTCTGCTCGATCAACTGGTGCTCGACGAGAAGGCGGACTACCTGCGCGTCCTCGGGGCGGCGTCGGTACCCAGCGACGATTCGAACCTGATCCGACGCGCACTGCACCTCGTGGGGCGCCACGCCGGCGTGACCCTCGACAAACAGATACCGATCGGTGGTGGACTCGGGGGTGGCAGCGCCGACGCCGCGGCGATCCTGCGGTGGGCCGGCGGGGTGAGCGCGGACGTCGCGGTACGCCTCGGCGGTGACGTGCCTTTTTGTCAGGTCGGTGGGCGCGCTCTAGTGGAAGGAATCGGCGAAGTGGTGACGCCCCTGCCCTTCGAGGAGCGCGCGGTGACGTTGTTCCTGGCTGATTTCGAGGTCTCGACCCAGCGGGTCTATCAGGCCTACGACGAGTTGGTCGCGAGCGGCCATCGACCGGGCGGGGTCAATCATCTCGAGGCGCCCGCGCGCCTGGTGGAGCCGCGCGTGGCCACCCTGCTTGACTGGGCCCGGGCGCAGTTCGGCGACGTGCAGCTAGCCGGTTCGGGCTCCACGGTGTTCATCCAAGGTCACGTCTTCGACACCCCCTGCGGGGACGTGACGAGCCCCGTCGGAGCAGTGAAGTGGTGTCAGACGATCGCTACGCCAGCGGCGTAGCGGCCATTATTTACCGGCAGCGCGACGTTGGAAGCGCGTGCGCTTCAACATCTTCTTGTGCTTCTTCTTACGCATGCGCTTACGGCGCTTCTTGATTAATGATCCCATGGCTTAGAGAACACTACTAGAGAGGACGACGTTCGCGCGAAACAGGGCGCACCGACGGCGGGCGATTCAGGGGCACGTTCGAAACCGGGGTGGGAGAGTTGAGCTTGGCGACGTGCAGGGCCTGGCGTGGGCACCCGCGTTCGGCGTAGCGCGCGGACTCGTAGGACCCGATATCGGCCATCGGTACCGGATCCTTGCTGATGATGGGGTAGCCCCACTCGTCGAGGTGCACCAGTTCCGGCGCTAGTTCAGCGCAGTGGCCGAACCCGTCGCAGAGAATGGGATTGACCTGCAGGATGAACATTCCGGTGCGGCGAATCACTCCCATATGAGGTCCTCCTCGTGTTCGAGCGCCGGCACCGTCAAGAAGCGCTGTTTGGAGCGCGCTCCCGCGCACGGAGCGCCGCGCAGGTGGCTGTCGATGTCGTGGGCGAAGACTTCGATGGTCGAACGTACGAAGCGTACGACGCCGTCGGGGTGACGGCACGCCCCGCGACCCTCGATGACGCCGCAGCGGTCCTGGAGTCGGGCGATCGCGGCCACGCCGTCGTGGCCCCCCCGCACCACCGCCAGCAAGTCTTCGGCCAGGGCCGGGAGACCGAAGGCGCACGGTCCGCACTGCCGCGCTGATTCGTGCGCCATCCAGCGCACTACGCGGTGCGCCTCAGCGATGCCGCAGGCCTGGCGTGGCAACACCGCAATGATGCCGGAACCTACCGACAGCGAGAACTGGGCCAACGCCTCGTTGCTGTAGGGGGTGTTGATCTGATCACCGCGTAACCACGCGCCGCCGTAACCGCCGAGGAGGACGGCTTGGGGAGACGTGTCCGCCCCCGCGGTGGCGAGGATCGTGGAGAGGGGGGTGCCCAGGTTGACCTCGAGCACGTTGGGCCGAGTCACCGCACCCGTGACCGAGACAATGGCGCTCCCCGGGTGATCGGTCGTGCCCAAGGAGCGGAACCACTGGGCCCCGTAGCGGCCAATCAGGCCAACGTTGGCGCAGGTCTCGGCGTTGTCCACCAGTGTGGCCCCGCGGCCGATGCGCAAGATATGGGGACGTCCCGGGCGGTACTGGGGGAGCGACTCCTTGTCGTCGAGCCAGCGCACGAGGGCCGACTCCTCGCCGGCGACGTAACGCCAGGGCGGGGTGTGCAGGTCGATGCCGGGTCCGCGCAAGTTGCGTCGCGCGCGCTCGTGGATGGCGCGATCGATGTGGTTCACCACGGTGGGGTTGTCGCGCGCCACGCAGATGGCGATGCGGTTGGCGCCGATCATCTGCGCCAGCATCTCGGCACCGTCCAGCACCAGGTGCGGATTAGTCGAGAGCAGTCGATTGTCCTTGTGCGCGGCGGGTTCGCCCTCCATGCCGTTGACCACGACATATTTGTGACCGCGCTGGTGTCGCAGGAGGTCGACCTTGCGCGTGGTAGGAAAGGCGGCACCACCACGCCCGACGAGGCCCGAGGCGTCGAGTTCTTCGAGCAGGCTCGACACGTCATCGGAGGGTTTGAAAACCCGTTCGTGTTCTTCGAGGGTGAGGGGACGGTTGGTGGCGCCCGCGAAGAGTCGCGGGAGGGTGCGCGCTTCGATCATCGACGGCCTCGCGACGCGGGCGGACGTGGGGGAGTCTTCGGGAAGGACTCGGGCAGGCGTGGCCGCGGCGGTACCGGGGGTGAGGCGAGTGGCGAGAGCGCGGTACGTCCGGCGGCCCGGGTCGGCCGACCGAGAAAACGCCAGAGTGCGGCGAGCGCCACGAAACCAGCGCAACCCGCCACCAGCAGCATGCCAATGCCCTTGTGGGCGTCGGTTCCGGTGAGGTAACCGTGCACGAGTGACGTGGCGTAGGCCAGCCAGGAGAACCAGTGGATGAAGCGCCAGGTCTGGTTCTTGATACGCAGTTTCAACAGACTCGAGATCCACACGGCCAAGAGCAGGTCGAAGCCGACCGCCCCGAGCGCGACCGGCAGCCGTTTGTAGGTCGAGGTCATGGGGATGAACGCGGAGACGAGACCAGTGGAGACGAAACTGTCGAGCACGGTGGTGACGATGTGGATCACCAAGAAGACCATGGCCACCATCGAGAGCGATCGGTGGACTTCGTTGACTTCGAAGCGGCCAATGAAAGTTCCCCCGACGCGGTTGGCCACGAGGGTGCCCAGCGCCACGACGGCGGTGAACAAGAGCATCGCGACGATGCCCGTGGCTCGGGTGGTGTACCAGAGATACGGAGTGGTCAACGCAATCACGCCGCCTCCTCTCGGGGCCAGGCCCCCACAAATTCTACGTCGCCGTCACGACGTACCAATCGCGCCGATCTCCCGGCCTGGGCAATGTGCCACGCGGCGTCCTCGCCCCAGAGTATGGCGGCCGTGGCGAAGGCGTTGGCGCTCACGCAGTCCGTATCGATCACGGTGGCGGCCGCAAACGGGCTCTGGGCAGTGCGGCCAGTACGTGGATCGATGATATGACCCACGATCTCTTCCCCGCGCCGCCAGGTGCGCACGTCGTTCGACGAGGTGGCGATAGCACCGTTACCGAGGCCAATGCGTGGTTCGTGACCGGTGATGGAGAGCGTCTCGGCAATACCGACGACCCAAGGGCCCTCGGGACCACGCCCGCGAACGCTCACGTCGCCGCCAATCTCCACGACTACTCCTCCGGTGGGGGCGACGTCGTCAGCGACCAGGTCGGCGACCAGAGCTTTGGCACTCGCGCCTAAGTCAATACGCCAGTCGGCCGTCTTGTACACCGTGCGCGTCGATTCATCGAAGGCCAGAGCGGCGAAGCCCGGTGCGGGACCCAGGACCACCGGAGCGTCCAGCACGATGCCAAGAGTGTCGTAGTCACGGTCGTAGCCGAGCGCTTCGAGCGACGTGAGCACGGTGGGATCGCAGAGTCCACCCGTGAGATCGCTGGCGCGCCGCGCCGCGACGAGGGCGAGCACCAGAGCGTCGCTCAGAACAAACTTGCCGGTGCTCGCGTTGAGCCGGCTGAGTTCAGAGTCCGGCCGGAATCGGTTGCACGCCTGATCGATGACCCCGAGCCAGTGGTTGAGCCGGTCCTCGGCGAAGGCCAACATATTGTCGCGTTCGGTGTGCAACGAGCCCGACAGGCCCCAGGTAGTGAAGTTCACGAGAGTCCTAATTGCACACGGTATTGCCCGAAGGCGTGGTGTAACAGGTCGTCGTAGTCGTAACGGGCACCGTCGTGGTGGTGGGCGCGGCCGTTGCGCCTGTCGCGCCCGCCGGCGTCACCGTCGTGGACGTCACTGGTGCGGTCGTGGTGGGCGCCGGGTGCGTCGTTGTGTGGAGTTTGGTGATGCTCGCGAGGTAGCCGACCATACCCACTGAGAGAACGCTGGAACCAACGAATATCGTGCGCGTCAGCATGCGTACGCGGGCGAAACGCCGGTCGCGTTGGTTGGTGGTGCGAGGGGAGGGTGTCACATCAACCAGTGTTACAGGGTGGGTTAAGCGCTCAACTAGTGGAAACTAAGAATCTGTGAAAGATGTGACCTCTGGCCCTTTAACGGGTATCTAAGGGATTCGCGAGGCGACGGGCGTCGAGAAGATGGGAAGGCACTGGTGGATTGCTCCGGTGAAAGCGCGGACGGCTCGTTGGCGAGCGCTCACACGCTGGCCAGAGTGATGGTGAAGCGCGCCCCTCCCAATTGAGGATCGCGGTCCACGACGACTGTACCGTCGAGTTCAGAGACGACTTGATCGACGATCGACAGGCCGAGGCCCGAACCCGGTAACCCGCGCGACAGGGGCGAGCGCCAGAACCGGTTGAAGATGAAAGGAATATCCTCCTCGGCGACACCCGGGCCAGAGTCGGACACCGTGATGATGCCCGCCGCGGAGGAGACGCGAATCTCACTGCCCGCGGGAGTGAACTTGATCGCGTTGGTCAACAGGTTCGATATCGCGCGTACCAGTCGATCGCGACGGCCCACCACCATGGACGTCTCGAGGTCCACCTCGATGACGATGTTCTTGATGCGGGCGTAGGTGCGCGCGGTCTCGACGCACTCCTCGACCACGTCATCGAGTCGTAACTGCGTCACCGGTCCCTCGGAACGCTCGCCGCGCGCGAGCTCGGCGAGGTCGCCCACCAGTGCGGCGAGTTCATCGACTTGAGTGACCATGTCGTTCGTCAATTGTTCTAAGTCCTCGGGGGCCAGTTGTTGGGCTCGCGAGAGGACTTGGGCGTTGGTGCGCAGACTCGTGAGGGGAGTGCGCAGTTCGTGCGAGGCGTCGAGAACTAATTGGCGCTGGAGCTGTTGAGAGTCCTCCACCGTGCCCAGGAGGCGGTTGAAGACCCGGCGTAGGCGGCCGAGTTCGTCGACGTCACCTTCGATCAGGCGCCGCGACATGTCACTGGTCTCGGCGATGTCCTCGATGTCGTCGGTGACGTCTTCGAGGGGGTGCAGCGCCGCTCGGGCCAGGATCACGCCGAAGGAGAGTGCCATCAACAAGACGCCGGCCGACACGAACAGAAGGGTCCGCACCAGACTGCGCAGCTCGTTGATCTGACCTTCGAAGGGTACGAGGTAGACGTCGGCCGCGGAAGTGGTCAGCGAGAAGTCACTGTTGCCACTGGCGATCACGGTGCCGGCCGGCAGACCAATGATGAGTTCGCGCCAGGCCTGATTAGTGAACTCGACGGTACGAAAGGTGTAGCCCTTGACCTGGCCCTTGGCGTAGGACTTGACGGTGGCGTCGATGAGGGCGGGGGCGGTGTTGGTGGGGCTCACTGTGCCACCGGAGAGGACGAGGAAGGAGGGGGTGCCCCCGAAGTTCTCCTCGCTGTGCTGGTAGGCCTGCAGCAAGGATTCATCGACTGAGTGGGTGAGGGCGTTTCGCGAGGTGAGGAAGGAGGCCAGACTCGCCAGCACGACGGCCAGGGCCGCCGCGATCACGGTCGCAGCGATGACGCGACTGCGAAAAGTCATGCAGTGCGCAGCGCGTATCCCACGCCACGGACCGTCTGGATGAGACGTGCCTCGTTACCCTCTTCGAGCTTGCGTCGCAGGTATCCGATATAGACCGCGAGTGAGTTCGTGCCCGAATCGAAGGTGTAGCCCCACACGAGGTCGAGTATCTGGTCGCGGGTGAGCACCTGGCGCGGGTGTTGGAGGAACAATTCGAGCAGGTCGAACTCGATCTTGGTGAGTTCAATGACGCGCTCTGCGCGTCGGACCTCGCGAGTCCCGGGGTTGAGCGTGAGGTCCTCGAAGCGCAAGACGGTGTCGTCGCCATCGGTGACCTGGCGCCGGCGAAGCAGGGCGCGCAGACGCGCCAGCAGCTCGGCCAGGTCGAAGGGCTTGACCAGGTAGTCGTCGGCACCCACGTCGAGACCCTCGACGCGGTCGTTGACGGCGTCGCGCGCGGTCAACATCGAGAATGGGCGTGGCGTCACCGGCGCGGCGGATGCGCCGGCAGACCTCGAGGCCATCGATGTCGGGCAACTGTAGGTCGAGCACGATGGCGTCAGGCGCGCGCAACTGGACCGCGCGCAAGGCGCTGGAACCATCCTCGAAGAGTTCGACGTCGTAATTCTCCATCCGAAGGGCGCGCCCGAGGGCCGTGCGGATGGCCGCGTCGTCGTCGACAATGGCGACGTAGGCATTGTTGGTGGGTAGGTTGGTCACGGGCTTTCCTTTGCAATGCGGTCAGGCTCTAGTGTGGCGTGTTGGTATTAATGGTCTTTCGTGATTCACTAAGAATCAAGGAAGATTGTTCTTACCCTAGATGGCGGGTAGTTCAATTGGCAGAACGACGGACTTTGAATCCGTAGGTTGGAGGTTCGAGCCCTCCCCCGCCAGCTCCAGACTTCGGGCGTCGATGCCCGAAGTCCCTGATGAAGTGTGCTCGACCTCTATCGATCACTCGACGAAGTGCGCGCCAGGACGGCCTGCGCCGCCGCGAGGCGGGCCACGGGGATACGGTACGGCGAACAACTCACGTAGTCGACTCCGCAGTCGTACAAGGTCGCGATCGAGGCGGGGTCGCCACCGTGTTCGCCACAGATGCCGACCTTCAGTTGAGGGTTACTGCCTCGTCCTCGCGTCGATCCCCAGCGTGACCAGTTCGGCCACACCGGTCTCGTCGAGCACATCGAAAGGGTTGTGCTCGAGGAGACCCTGAGCGAGGTAGGGGGCCATCAGTTTGCCCTCGACGTCGTCGCGGCTGAATCCGAAGGTCATCTGGGTCAGGTCGTTCGTGCCGAAGGAGAAGAAGTCGGCGTGCGCCGCGATCTCGTGGGCCAAGAGGGCGGCCCGGGGTGTCTCGATCATCGTGCCGATCGAGAAGTGCAGCGGCGCCAGGTAGTTGTGCGCCACGAATTCGGCGGCCTCCATCACCCACGACCGCGCCAAGGCCAATTCCGGCGCCGAGATCGTCAAGGGGATCATGATCTCGACGCGCGGGTCGCCCCCCGCGGCCAGGCGCAGGTGGGCCGCCTCGAGCAATGCGCGTACCTGCATCGCGTAGAGACCGGGTTTGAGGACGCCCAGGCGCACGCCGCGCACGCCGAGCATCGGATTCTCCTCGTGCCAATAGCGCGCCGCCGCGAGCAGTCGCGTCTCATCGTCGCTCAGCCCCTCGCGTGGCCTCCTTGACGAGGAGTGCTTCGAGGTCTGGCAAGAACTCGTGCAGGGGCGGATCCAGGAGCCGCACCGTCACCGGCAAGGCGTCCATGGCCTCGAGGATGGCGACGAAGTCGGCACGTTGTACGTCGAGCAGTCGTTCGAGGGCGTCGTGATACGCCTCATCGGTGTCGGCGAGAATCATCGCGCGCACCACGGGAAGTCGATCCGGGCCGAGGAACATGTGTTCGGTGCGGCACAGACCAATGCCCTCGGCACCGCGCTCGCGCGCGGCGCGCGCGTCGGCGGCGGTATCGGCGTTGGCGCGCACGCCGAGGTGTCCGCGACGAATCTTGTCGGCCCAACGCAAGATGACGTCGAGTTGGACGGGCGCGCGTGCTCGAGGTCAACTCGACTTCGCCGAGCACGACGACGCCGGTGGCCCCGTCGAGCGAGATCCAGTCCCCCTCGTGCAATCACGACGTCGGCCACGTACGCCTCGTGGGCGGCCACGATCAGGGAGCTCACGCCAACTACCGCGGGTTTGCCCCACCCGCGCGCGACCACCGCGGCGTGACTCACCAGGCCGCCGCGCGCGGTGACGATGCCTTCGCTGACCAGCATTCCCGCGACGTCGTCGGGACTGGTCTCGGCGCGCACCAGGACCACTCGTTCGCCACGCGCCGCCGCGTCGATCGCCGTTTGAGCGTCGAAGTACGCCCGCCCCACCGCGGCGCCGGGGGACGCCGCGAGACCCGTGGCGAGCGGCGTCACGGACAACTTTTGCGCGAAGGTCGGGTGCAGGACCTGGTCGAGGTGATCGCCGGTGATGCGCGAGATTGCTTCGGCGCGCGAGAGGTGAATGGCCGAATCGTTCACCATGTCGACGGCCATGCGCAGCGCCGCGGCACCGGTGCGCATACCCGGACGGGTCTGGAGCATCCAGAGGCGACCTTGTTCGACCGTGAACTCAATGTCGCACATGTCACGAAAATGCGCCTCGAGGCGAGCGAAGACCTCGCGTAATTGATTCGCCACGTCGGGGAAGAGGTAGTCCAAGTCGCTCAAGGGGCGCGTGATGCTGGTCCCCGCCACGACGTCCTCGCCCTGGGCATTCACCATGAAGTCGCCGTAGGCGACGGGCTCGCCGGTCGAGGGGTTGCGAGTGAAGGCGACACCCGTGCCCGAGGAGTCGTCGCGGTTGCCGAAGACCATGGCCTGAACGTTGGCCGCGGTGCCCAGCTCGTGATCGATGCCCTCACGCTCACGAAAGGCCCGGGCCCGCGCGCCGTTCCACGACGAGAAGATCGCTTCGATGGCCTCGCGCAACTGAGTGCGTGGTTCCTGGGGAAATGGCACGACCACTGTGGCGTTCGACGACGTCGCGGTAGACGGCGGCGAGTGCGGCGTTCGTCTCGGCGGTGAGTTCGCCTTCGGCGACGACACCCGCGCGGTCCATGGCCTCGCGCAGGTGCTCATCGAAGTGCGCGGCGTCGATGCCGAGAACGATGCGTCCGTACATAGCGATGAAACGGGCGTAGGAGTCGTAGGCGAATCGCGGCGTCGCCGGTGCGCGCCACGAGGGCCGCGACCGAGGCGTCATTGAGTCCGAGATTGAGGACGGTATCCATCATGCCTGGCATGGAGAACTGCGCGCCCGATCGCACCGACACCAGGAGCGGATCGACGTGGTCTCCGAACTGGCGTTGCATCTTGCGCCTCGAGACGCGTGATGGCGTCGTCGATCTCATGGTCGAGGGACAAGCGGCCAGCCGTGTCGCAAGTAGGCCCGACAGGCCGTCGTCGCGATGGTGAAACCGTGCGGCACGGGCAGTTCGAGCACGGACGTCATCTCGGCGAGATTTGCGCCCTTGCCGCCCAACAACGCCTTCAACGTCATGGGCTCGACACCGTGGTCGTGCTCGAAGTCGTAGACGAAGCGTCGTTGGGGCTCTGGGGTCACTGCGACCGGCCGAGGGGTTCGTGCGCGTCATGATTCCTCCAGATGCTCTGTGGTCGGGCTCTGGCCACTGTAGTGGGGCGTTGACCCGGAATGGATACATTGGTTGGATTTGCTCAACCAGTTCTTTACCTTGAATTCGTGGGAATAATTCGCGTGCAGCCGCGACCCGGACCATTTGACCGAATTTGACCAATCATCAACCCGTGAATCACTCAACGCACTCGCGATTGCACGAGTGTCGCGCGACACATGCGATCGCAGCATCGGTGGCTGCGCTCGAGGTGGTTTCGAGGCCGTGCGACGAGGCGTCGCGGCGATGATCTCGGCCAGTTCCAGGGGATGCGAACCCTGGACCGAATGGCTCGCGCCGGGGACTTCAATGACGTCGTCGTGGGGTCGACGTCGTCGGAACTCCTCGACGTCGTCGTCGGTGACGACCGATGAAGGACCCATCGCGCGCACCAACGTGACCGGCGTCCAGGTCCTCGAGCCACTGCCACAGGTCCCGACGGGTTCGGGGTGCGCGCGGCGCCCGTGGCGTTGGTGGCGCCATACCCACGTGCCGTCGGGGCGCTCGAGGGCGTTGTGCATGATGCCGCGGCGAAGCGACGACGCCGAGTCGACCCGGGTTGAAGGCGACGGTGCGTTCGAGGATCTCGTCGAAACTGGCGAACGACTCGGGTCCGTCGATGAAGTCGCAGGATGTGGCGGGCGTGGCGCGCGTTGACCCCGGGCGTGATGTCGACGAGGACCAGTCGGGTGGCCAGCTCGGGATGTTCGTGCGGCAGCGCGACGCTCACCAACCCGCCGTAGGACATGGCCACGAAGCGTGACCGGGGCGCGGCGCTGAGCGTCGCCGACGGCCGCGCGCGAGGTCGCTCGGCGTGCTCGTCGAGCGCCCGCGGCCCGTAGAACGAGGCGTCGGAGTGGCCGTGGTGGGGTAGGTCGACGGCGACCAGTGGTCGATCCAGGGCCAGTGCGACGGTGTCGAAGGTGTGGGCGTTCTGGGCGCTGCCGTGCACCAGCACCAGCTCGGCGGGCGCGTCGCCCCAGACGAGGGCGCTCACCTGGCGCAGACCTTCCACCGCGACGAAGGCGCGCCGCACGTGTGGCGTCGAGACGCTCGAGTCCCCACTCGGCGATGTTCTCCGTCGAAGTGTCCGAACTCGTCGTAGTCGTTCATCACCGCATCGTAGGAGAAGTCGCACCGGAGCGTACCTTGTACCATTGCGGCGTGGAGTCATTGTCAAAGCGTCGCCTCGTCATCGTCACGGGGCGTTGCCACCCCGCACTCGCCAAGGACATCGCGGATCAGCTGGGGGTCGAATTGACCGAAGCGAATCTGCGCGAGTTCGCCAACGGGGAGATTCACTGTCGCTTCGACGAATCAATCCGTGGCGCGCACGTCTTCATCATCCAGACCCACTCGTCCCCGGTCAACGACGCCGTGATGGAACAACTGATCATGATCGACGCCGCCAAGCGCGCCTCGGCCAAGTCCATCACCGCGGTCATCCCCAACTACGGCTACGCCCGCCAGGACCGCAAGTCGACCGGTCGCGAGCCGATCACCGCCAAATTGATCGCCGACATGCTCCAGACCGCCGGCGCCAACCGGGTGCTCTCGGTCGACTTCCACTCCGGCCAGATCCAGGGCTTCTTCGACATCCCGGTGGACCATCTGGTGGCTGCGCCGGTGCTCGAGGACTACCTCAAGACCAACGCGGACACCAACGCCCTGGTCGTGGTCGCCCCCGACGCGGGTCGCGTCAAGGTCGCCGAGCGCTACGCCCAGCACCTGGGCTGCGACCTGGCCCTGGTGCACAAGACTCGACCACGCGGCACCGCCAACGTGGCCGAGGCGCGTCACATCGTCGGTGACGTGGCGGGGCGTCATTGCGTGCTGATCGACGACATGATCGACACCGCGGGGACCATCGTCGCCGCGTGCGACCTGTTGAAGGCCCAGGGCGCGGGGGAGATCTGGGTCATGGCCACCCACGCCCTCTTCTCACCGCCCGCGGTGGACCGCCTCTTCAACGCGCCCGTCAGCCGGGTGATCGTGACCGACACCCTGCCCCTGGGCCCCGAACGCCGGTTCGAGAAGCTCGAGATCCTCTCGGTGGCCAACATCGTGGCCAACGCAATTTCGGCGATTTTCGAGGACTCGTCGGTCTCGGACATCTTCGGCGGCGAGAACCTGCTCTAGGGCGAAAGTCCGTGGCGCCGTAGCGGCGGCTAGACTATTCACCCTGTGCGCGACTGATGGTTGCGCGCGCAATCCGCACAAGGAGTTGTCATGTCAGAGACCACGTTGCACGCGTCCACGGACCGCGCTCAGGGAAGTCGCAACTCGCGCCGTCTGCGCACCGCGGGTTCGATCCCGGCCGTCGTCTACGGCGAAGGCGTCAGCACCGCTGCCAGTGTCGGTCGATGCCAAGAGCTTTCGCACGGCGGTCTCGGGCGAGCAGGGACTCAACACCCTGATCGACCTCGACGCCGATGGCCAGAAGTTCATCGTCATGGCCCGTGAGATCCAGCGCCACCCCGTGCGCGGCACCGTCGCGCACATCGACTTCCAGGTCGTCGACCCCCACAAGCCCGTCGTCGCGGTGGTGCCCCTGCACATGGTGGGTGACGCGGTGGAAGTGCGCCACGCCGACTGGGAGATCGACCAGCAGTTATTCAACCTCGAGGTCCTCGTCGCGATCCGACAAGATTCCCACCCACGTCGACGTCGACATCTCGCACCTCACGCCGGGCATGGCGATCCGCGTCGGCGACGTGGTGTTGCCCGAGGGTGTCACGCCGGCGGGGGACCCCGCCATCTCGGTCGTCAACACCCACGCGGGCCGAGCGGCCAAGACGGCCGACGCGAAGTCGTAGTCTGCCGTGGCGCTGCGGCGCACGGTAGCCGGTGGCCGTCGCGGCAGTGCCAGCACACTGGTCATCGTGGGCCTCGCCAATCCGGGTGAGGAGTACGCGGGATCACGTCACAACGTCGGTGGCGACGCGGTACGCCTGCTCGCCCAACGCCACGGGGTGCGAAATGGTCGCATGAACGACGTCAGCGCGCCTGATCGCGACGATCGCGACCCCGGGGGGCCCGATCACTCTGGCGGTGCCCACCACCTACATGAACGAGTCGGGGGCGGCGTGGCCCCCCTGCTCACGCGCACCTCCCTGGAGGACCTCGCGCAGCCTGGTCGTCGCCCACGACGACCTCGATCTCGACCCGGGACGTCTGCAGCTCAAGTTCGGGGGCGGTCTCGCCGGCCACAACGGACTGCGCTCGATTGCCCAGGTGCTCGGTACCCAGGACTTCGCACGTCTGCGCATCGGCATCGGCCGACCCGTGCACAAGGAGCAGGTCACCGACTACGTCCTCAAGCGCCCGACCGGGACGCGCAAGCGCAAGTGGCCGACGACGTCGCGCGCGCTGCTGACGCGCTCGAACCTTGCTCGAGACCGACTTCGAGTCGGCCCAGCGACGGATCAACGCCGCGCGTGACTGAGTCAGCGGGATCTGCGCCGGGTCCTCGAACTCGTCGCGCCCACGCTACGGGCGGCCAACACCGCGGGCGCCTTCGTTCCCAGCGGCTTCGCGACGCCCGCTCGCGGTGGCGTCCTACGCGCTCGAGCACCCCGGACTGGTCGTCGTCACGGCAACCTCGACCGAGGCCGAACAACTCGCGCGACGCCCTGCGCGCCTTGCTCGGCGCGGGGGCGCGAGGTGGCCTACTTCGGCGCGTGGGACACCCATCCCCTCGAGCGGGTGAGTCCCGACACCTCGGTCATGGCCGAGCGCGCGCTTGCTGCGGTGGCGACTCGGTCGCGGTGAACGCCCCGACGTGGTGGTGGCGCCCATCCGCGCGCTCGCCCAGATCCTGGCCCCCGAGTGCGCCCACGGCACCCGTGCGCGTCGAGCGCGGCGGCGAGCGCGACCGCGACGACTTCATCACCGAGCTGGTGCGCCTGGGCTATCGGCGCGAGAGCCTGGTCGAGCACCGCGCCGAGTTCGCGGTGCGCGGCGGCATCGTCGACGTGTGGCCGGCCCACGCGCACGAGCCGGTGCGCCTGGACTTCTTCGGTGACGAGATCGAGCGACTCACCACCTTCGACATCGCCTCGCAGCGCTCGATCGCTCGACCTCGAACGCGTCGACGTGGGCCCGGCGCGCGAGTGGCTGCCCTCGACGACGGCGACGCGCGAGCGCGCCGAGGCGCTGACGCGAGCGAACCCTGGGGTCGCGAGGTGTTCGACCGCCTCGCCCAGGGTCAACTCTTCGACGGCATGGAGGGTTGGATGCCCCTCTGGCCGAGGATCCGGCGCACCCTGCTCGACGAGGTCGAGCGACCTCTACCTGTCTGGTCGTCGAGCCCGAACGGGTCCGCCGCCGACTCGAGGACCTGCTCGACGAGGAGCGAGAACTCACCGCGCGCGGTCGCCGCCACGTGGCGCGCGACCAGCGACGTGGCGCTGCTGCACAACACCTATCGACGAGGTGCTCGCCGGGCGCATCGACATCACTCTCGAGCACGGCGCCAGCTCGAGGCGCGCCCAGAGCTGGCGCTGACGTCGCCACCCGGTCGTCCAGGGCGACCCCGCGCGCATCGCGGCCCACGTGCGCACGTGGAGCACCGCGCGCCGCGGCGTGGTGCTCACCTCCAACGCCGGCGGCGGTGTCGCGCATGGCCGAGCAACTGCGCGGCGAGGGACTCGACGTGTCGACGGACCCGGCCAAGGTGCTCGACGTGCGACTCAGCGTGCTCGAGAGTACTCTGCCCGCGGGCTTCGCCCTCGAGTCGCCCGAGGTGGTCGTGTGGTCCGAGAGCGACCTGACCGGACGACGCAGCGTGCACCGCGCCGCGCGCACCCGCACGCGCAACGTGGACGGCTTCTTCGACGACCTGGCGGTGGGCAGTTACGTGGTGCACCGCATGCACGGCGTGGCCAAGTTCTCGGGCACCACCACGCGCGCCATCAACGGCACGACGCGCGACTACCTCATCCTCGAGTTCAAGGACGGCCGCAGTTACTGGCCCACCGACCAGATCGACGCCCTCACGCCCTACTCGGGCGGTGACGCGCCGGCGTTGTCGCGCATGGGCGGCGCCGAGTGGCAAAAGACCCGCGCCAAGGCGCGCGCCGCCGCGTTCCTGGTGGCCCAGGACCTCGTCGAACCTGTACCGCCAGCGCTCGGTGGCGCGTGGGTCACGCCTTCAGCGCCGACACCGCGTGGCAGAGGGAGATGGAGGACCTCTTCCCCTACACGCTGACCCCCGACCAGGCCGAGGCGATCGACGCGATCAAGGCCGACATGGAGAGTGAGCCGTCCGATGGACCGACTCGTGGTGGCCGACGTCGGTTTCGGCAAGACCGAGATCGCCGTGCGCGCGGTGTTCAAGGCGGTCCAGGACAACAAGCAGGCCGCCATCCTGGTGCCCACCACGTTGCTGGCCAGCCAGCACTTCGCGACGTTGAGCCGAGCGATTCGCGGGTTTCCCGGTGACGCGTGGCTCTGCTGAGCCGCTTCGTGGACGACGCCGAGACCGCCCAGACGACTTCAGGGACTGAAGGATGGCTCGATCGACGTGGTGGTGGGCACGCATCGGCATCTTGTCCGCGAGCGTCGCCTTCAAGGACCTCGGACTGCTGGTGGTCGACGAGGAACAGCGATTCGGCGTGAATCACAAGGAGGCCATCAAGTCGCGCTCGGTGGGCGTGGACGTGTTGACGCTCTCGGCCAGTCCGATCCCGCGCACCCTGGAGATGGCCTTCGCGGGCATCCGCGACCTGTCGATGGTCACGACGCCGCCGGCGGATCGTCGACCGATCCTCACCCACGTGGGTGAGTACGACGAGGCCGCGGTGGTCGAAGCGATTCGCCGCGAACTGCTGCGCGAGGGCCAGGTCTTCTTCGTGCACAACCGCGTCGTCCGACATCGAGGAGGTCGCGCGACGCCTCGGCCAGCTGGTACCCGACGCGCGCATCGCCGTCGCGCACGGCCAGATGGACGAGGGGACCCTCGAGCGGGTCATGGTCGACTTCTGGGAGCGACGATTCGACGTGCTTGGTGTGCACGACGATCGTCGAGTCGGGCATCGACCTGCCCTCGGTCAACACCTTGATCGTCGACCGCGCCGAGCGCCTCGGGCCTGGGCCAGATGCACCAGTTGCGCGGACGAGTGGGGCGCAGCGGACAGCGCGCCTACGCCTACCTCTTCCACGGGGCCAATCAGGTGCTCTCCGAGACCGCCTTCGAGCGACTTGCGCACGATCGGCGACAACACCGCATTGGGCAGTGGCTTCAAGATCGCCATGCGCGACCTCGAGATCCGCGGCGCCGGCAACCTGCTCGGCCACGACCAGTCGGGCCCCGTGGCGGCGGTGGGCTACGACCTCTACGTGCAACTGGTCGCCGAGGCGGTGGCCGACGCCAAGGGCATCGTCGTGCCCGAGGTGGTGCCCATCACCCTCGACGTTCCCGGCGAGGCGCATCTGCCCAAGGACTACGTCGAGGCCGACGACGCTCGTCTCGAGGCATATCGCCGTCTGGCCGCCGTGGCCGAGCGTCGACGAACTCGAGGATCTGCGCACTGAAGTGGGTCGACCGCTACGGCGCCCTGCCCGCGACCCGCCGCGGGACTGCTCGAACTCGCCGAGCTGCGCCTGCGTGTGCTTGGCGCACGGCGTGACCAGCGTTCAGGTGCTTCCCGGCCAAGGTGGGGGTGCGCAGTCAGCCGGTGGTGCGACTGAGCCCGCTCGAGCTGAGCCTGTCGGCACAAATGCGCGTGCGACGTCGCTTCGGTTCGCGCGCCTACAGCGAGGAGACCAAGGAGTTTCGCAGCGAGATGCCCGGAACGAACGAGTGCGGCGCCCTGGTCGCGCTCTCGACGAGCTCTTCGCCGAGACGAGCCCCTCGTCGTGACTCGCTAGCATCAGAAGGGTGCGTCGCGTCATCATCATCCTGGTTCTCGCAGTGTGGGTGCCGGATGGTACGGCTTCGCGGGCTCGACCATCGCGCTCGCGGTGAACGGCACCTCGGTGAGCCAGAGCGAGTTCCGCGCGGAACTGCGACGCCTTCAAGGCCAACCCCGGTCTCGTTCTGCTACATGAGTTCCCTCGCCAACACCGCCATCGCCAAGCACGGGGCGGGCAACGATTCGGTCACCGCGGCCAGGCGGACAGCCTGGACCAATCTGCGCGTCGAGGGCCTCGCCATCGACCGGTACGTCGGCGACGACGCTGCAAGCACGAGCCCAGCGCGCGCAGAACTGGCGAGCGCCACCAGGTGGCGCTCGAGGGCGAATTGACCCAGGCGGCGGCGCAGCGTCGCAAGAACTGCACGGGCACCGCAGCCCAGGCCATCGCGGAGATGCCCGCCGCGATTGCGCAACGCCCAGATCGAGGACCAGGCCTCATCGATGTACCTGGTGAGCAAGCTCAACGCCACGATTGCGCTCACGCCGGCCAATCAAGAAGTACTTCCAGTGGCACCAGTCGCAGTTACGACACTCTCTGCGTCGCGGTCGCGATCGTGTCCCCAGGCGAATCTCGACCGCATTCGCCGCCGTCGCAGTCCCAGGGCATGTCGGTCGCGGCCCTCGCCAAGAAGTACTCGGTCGACGCCAGCGCCGCCAAGGGTGGACGCCTACGGCTGCTTCGCCGCCAATTCCTCGTCCTCGTACGCCACGCGTGCGCAACGACATTGGCACGACTGCGGTGGGTCACTTCCCGACCACGCCGCTGTCCATCAGCTACAACGCAGGGGGACCTACGACGGCTCTTCGTGGCGGCCACCAGCAAGACACCCGCTTCCTTCGCCCGGCCCAGGGCATGGTGATCAGTGACATCCAGGCCAGAACGCCACGACCGCCAACACTGTCAAGGCCAACATCCTCTACGCCGCCGCCGTCGTCGTTGATCCGGCCTTCGGTCGCTGGGGACTGGGTTCGAGTGGTCCGACGATCTTCGCCCCGGGCCTGCCCACCGGACTCCGGGCCCGCCACCACGGCGCAGCTGACGACGGCGTCGACCACTCCCTACCAGTGAGTCGCGCGCGGATTCGCGTCGTCGGGCTCGGCCCCGGGCGACGCGCGGTACGTCACCGCCGCCACCACCGCCGCGCTGCGAGACGCCGCCGTCGCGCGCCTGCGCACCAACGTGCACCCGGCCGCCGCCGACTTCGCCCTCGAGAGTTACGACGAGTGGTACGAGAGCGCGGAGTCCTTCGAGGAGCTCTACGCGCGCATCGTCGATGACCTGGTCGCGCTGGCGCACACCTCGCCGACGCATGAGGTCGGTCTACGCGGTGCCCGGGTTCGCCGGTGGTCGCCGAGCACACCGTGGAGCTGCTGCGCGAGCGCGACGACGTCGAGGTCGATGTGCGAACCGGCGGTCTCGGTGATCGACGTGGCGTGCGCGGCGCTCGGCGTGGACCCCATGGCGCGAGGTCTGCGCGTCGCTGGACGCGCTCGACTCCACCGAGCCCTTTCGCGGACCCGGTCCGCTTCTGATCCTGCAGACCTACGCCCCCGAAGTCCTCGCGACGGTGGCCGATCGCCTGCCCGGCGACACGCCTCGTCGACGTGCTGCACCACCTGGGTCTCGACGACGAACGCATCGTGCGCCTGGCGGCGCGCGACCTCGCGGGTTTCTCCGACGCCGACCACCTGACGTCGCTCTACGTCGAGGGTCTGCGCACCGCGGGCGAGGCCATGGACGACCTGGTGAGCTTCACGCGCCGACTGCGCGCCGAGTGCCCCTGGGACCAGGAGCAGACGCACGCGTCGCTTGACGCGCTACTTGCGTCGAGGAGGCCTACGAGACCCTCGACGCGCTGAGTGACCTGGCGGCGATGATCGAAGCCGGCGAGGAGGACGACGCGCTCGTCGCGCACGCCGAAGAGGAGCTGGGCGACCTGCTCTTCCAGGTGCTCTTTCACGCCGAACTCGGTGACGAGGAGGGTCGCTTCAACCTCGCCACCATCGCCGACGCCGAGCGCGACAAGCTCACCGGACGCCACCCGCACGTCTTTGGCGACGTGGTGGTGCGACGACGCCGACGAGGTGGCGCGAGCGTGGGAGGTCATCAAGAAGGCCGAGAAGGGGCGCACCAGCGTCCTGGACGGCATCGCGTGGCGGGCTGCCGTCGCTGGCGCTGCACGCCAAGGTCCTGCAAGCGCTCGCGGCTCGCTCGACGTCGAGCGCGCCGGTCACGCTGCGACGACGTCGCCGACACTCGTGGCGTCGCTGGTGACTCTACCTCGCCGACGAGCCGCAGTGCCGAGCGCACCGAACTCGACGACGAGGCGTGGCCACGCGGCTGCGCTCGGCCCTGTGGCGCGCTGAGTCCTCGCCCACGCGGCGTCCGCGGGCGTCGACCTCGAGTCGCTGCTGCGCGAGGAGGTCTGCGCACTGCGCGACCAGATACTCGCTATCGAGGCCAACCAATCGGACCATTCGCAGGGTCGCGCGAGTAGCCTTAAGGGCGAAGATTCGAAGGAGAAACGCCATGAGCGCGATTGAAGTAGTCCTGGGCCGTCAGATCTTGGACTCCCGTGGTAATCCCACCGTCGAAGCCGAAGTCCACCTCGAGTCCGGTGCCTTCGGTCGCGCCGTTTCCCCGTCGGGCGCCTCGACGGGCATCCACGAGGCGGTCGAATTGCGTGACGGTGGCAACCGAGTGGGGCGGCAAGGGCGTGCGCCAGGCCGTGGCGTTCGTCAACACCGAGATCAACGACGCCCTCGAGGGCTACGACGCCGAGGACCAGCGCGCGCGTCGACTACGCGATGATCGATCTCGACGGCACCCCCAACAAGGGGCGCCTGGGGGCCAACGCGATCCTCGCGGTCTCGCTCGCCACCGCCAAGGCCGCCGCCATGGAGAGCGATCTTCCCCTCTACAGCTACGTCGGCGGCGTCAACGCCCACGTGCTGCCCGTGCCGATGCTCAACGTCGTCAACGGCGGGGTGCACGCCAAGAACTCAATCGACTTCCAGGAGTTCATGGTGATGCCCATCGGCGCGGCGTCATTCTCCGAGGCCCTGCAGTGGGGCACCGAGACCTATCACGCCCTCAAGAACGTGCTGGCCAAGCGCGGACTCTCCACCGCCGTGGGCGACGAGGGCGGATTCGCCCCCGACCTGCCCGACAACGAGACGGCGGTGAAGGTCTTGATCGAAGCGATCGAGTCGACCGGGTCGCACGCCGGGCCGCGACATCGCCATCGCCCTCGACCCGGCGACGTAGCGAGATCTATCGCGACGGCGCTTACCACCTCGATGGCGAGGGCCGCGTGCTCTCGAGCGCCGAGATGGTGGACTATTGGGTCGACCTGTGCGACCGTTACCCGATCGTCTCGATCGAAGACGGCATGGCCGAAGAGGACTGGGACGGGTGGTCGCTGATGACCGAGAAACTCGGCCAACGCATCCAGCTCGTCGGCGACGACCTCTTCGTCACCAACGTCGAACTGCTGCAGAAGGGCATCGACCGCGGCGTGGCCAACTCGATCCTGATCAAACTCAACCAGATCGGCACTCTCACCGAGACCCTCGACGCAGTGCGACTGGCCAATACGCACCGCTACAGCGCGGTGATCTCGCACCGATCGGGTGAGACCGAGGACGTCACGATTGCCGACCTCGCGGTCGCCACCAACGCCGGTCAGATTAAAACCGGTGCGCCGGCGCGTTCTGACCGGGTCGCGAAGTACAATCAACTGTTGAGACTGGAAGAACAGCTCGGAGATTCGGCCCGCTTTCTCGGGGCCACGTCGTTGTCGGGGGCGGCAGGTGTCAGCTACACGAAGTAATTCAGACGCGCTACCCACGGTGGGTCCTCCCACTGTCGGTGCTCGCGGCGACTCGCCGATCGTGGCGCGTGGCCTTCCCCTTCCAGACGCTCTGGCGCCAGCAGATCGCCCTCAACGCCGGCGACGAGCCAGATCGCCCAGATCAATCGACAATCCGCGACCCTGACCCAGCAGGCCAAGGCCGTGTCGACCGAGGCGGCGGCCATCGCCCTGGCGCGCGAGCAGTATCAACTCGTGCCAACCGGGCCAGAGCCTCATCCAGGTGCTGCCCGGCAACGGCGGCGGGCTACGTGGCGCCCAACTGCGAGCGACCCCGGCTTCCAGCCGCTGGTGAACCCGGCCACGGGTCGACTTCGTCGAGCACCTCCCCGAGCGGATGCGGCGATCGTCCGACGTCGGGCGATGCACGGTTTCGTGACGCGCTTCGTGCGGACCCTCGAGTTCTGGCGTTGACCTTTCGCGACGCCACCGCGCGAGGAACTCGCAGCCATCGAAGCGCTGGTGGGTCGGCCCCTGAACGGGCGCTGCGCGGTCGTGGTGCGACGTCGCGACGGCCGACCGGTGGTGATCGAGAACGAGCCGCACCTGCGTGACGGCACGCCCATGCCGACGCTCTACTGGCTGATCGACGACGAGCTCAACGAGGCGGTGAGCCGCATCGAGGGCGAGCGGCGGCGTACATCGCTACGAGGAGCTCGTCGACGCCGAGCGACCTCGAGCGCGACCCACGACGACTACCGCCGCCGCCGTGAGGCCGCCACCGTGCGCCACGACGCCATCCAGGCCGCGCGGCGGGGTGGGCGGCACCCGAGTGGGGGTGAAGTGCCTGCACGCGCACCTGGCCAACTACCTGGCCGGCCATGACGATCCGGTCGGCCAGTTGGTGGCGGGCGAAGTCGGCCTTGCCCGATCTCGTGATCGTCGACGTCCGTGGCCTAACGTCGCCGTCGCTCGACTGCGGGTCGAACTCGACGCGTCTGCTGATCGCCTCGCGCCGAGGGCACCACGCTGCAGCGCGAGATGCGCATCACCCGCCTGTCGGCCGGGCGTGGACGCCTCGGGCAATCTCTGCCGATGAGGCGCTCGCGCGCAGTTACGACGCGTTGCGTCGAGAATACCGCGACGATGATGGACGCGCACGGCGTCGAGCGCGGACTGCTGGTGGCGACGTCGGCGGTGCGCGACGCGACCAATGGCGCACGAGTTCCTCGCGCGCGCCGCGCAGATCACCGCGCGTCGCGGCGCGCACTGCTCAGTGGCAGCAGGAGGCGGCCTTCTCCTACGCCGGGGCGACGCGTGGACTCGCCGCCGACCCTCGCCCGACCTTGATCGTCGACATCGGCGGGGGTTCGACGGAGCTCGCGGTGCGCCTCGATGGCGCGGTGCGGGGTTATTCGATGCAACTGGGCTGCGTGCGCGTGACCGAGCGCGCCCTGGGGGCCGGCGTCGTCGACTCCTGCGCGCCGCGACGGCGGCGCGCGCCATGATCGAGGACCGAGCTCGACCGAGCCTTCGCCGCGAGCCAGAGTTCGCCTCGACTGGTGGGCCGCGTGCGACTGGTGGGCCTCGCCGGTACCGTGGCGACCCTCGCGCAACTCGACGCCGGGCTTGAGCGTGCTACGACCGCGACGCCGTGCACCACCGTCGCCTCACTCGCGCCGACGGTGCAACGCTGGCGCGACCGTCTGGGCGCGCTGACGCCCGCGCAGCGCCTCGGCCTTGCCCGGCATGGTCCCGGGTCGCGAGGACGTGCTGGTGGCCGGACTGTACATCCTCGACGCGGTGATGGGGCGCTTCGGCGTCGAGGAACTCCTCACGTCCGAGGACGACATCCTGGACGGCGTGGCCGCGTCGCTGCTCTGATGTGCGCGCTAGCGAGCGAACCTGTAACGATAGAGAGGTGAGGAATGGCCTGTGGTGAGCACCCGTAGCAGCGTCCATTCGCCGATCAACCTCCACGGTCGGCGGGTGGTGTTGCGCACGCTCAGCGACGCCGACTACGACGGATGGTTCGAAGTGCGTCGCCGCTGTCACGAGTGGCTCGTCAAGTGGGAGCCGCGCTCGGCGCACGCCGCGCACCTCGCCGAGGACGAGCGCAGTTTCACGAGTCGCTGCGCGATCCGCGAGCGCGAGCGACAGATGGGCACCGGCTTCGGCTTCGGGATCTTCTTCGAAGGGCGCTTCGTGGGCGAGATCACGCTGTCGTCGATCCAGCGCGGCCCCCTGCAGTCGGCGTTCGTCGGCTACTGGATCGACGAGGCCGTCGCCGGACTGGGTCTGATGCCCGAATCCGTGGTGACGGTTCTCCAATACGCCTTCGACACCTTGCGTCTGCACCGCGTGGAGATCAACATCATTCCGCGCAACGCCGCGTCGCGGCGAGTCGTGGAGAAGTTGGGCCTGCGCTTCGAGGGAATCGCCGAGCGCTACCTCGAGATCGACGGCGCGTGGGAGGACCACGCGCACTACGCGATCACCGCCGAGGAGTGGGCGGACCGAGCGCCGCAGCTGGTGGCTGACTGGCTGTTGCCGCGCAGCGACTGATCAGACCGCTTCGAGGGCCCGCCCGCGCAGTTCGCCCAGCGAGGTCGTGCGCAGGGTCCCGTCGAGGGACTGGGCGATACCCACGAGCCGCGACCGCGGCGTCGCGCGGGCACCACGATCACGTCGTGTTCTTCGCCGCGCGCGACGACGAGACCGGCGGTGCGTGCGTCGATGGCGGCGCGGCGTACGTCGTCGAGCGGGACGTCCGGGCCCTGACCTTGAATAGCGGGGCACTGGTATGTGCTGCGCGGGATGCCGCGCAGGTCTCTGAGGAGTTGGCGCTTGGCCTGTGCCAAGTTGACGGTGGATCCGCCAATGTCGTCCCAGGTCACGGGCACGGGCTCGAGTGGCGAAGTCGAGTTGCTCGGCCAGGTAGAACAGTTCAACGTCGTAGGCGAAGCCGGTGACGAAGCCCAACTGCGCTAAGAGTCGCCCGGGGGCGAGTTGGAATCCCTTGCAGCCGCACTGGGTGTCGCGCACGGTGACCTGGGTGTAGTGCCGCACCAAAAGGTGAAACGCGGTGCCCGAGACCGTCCGCGTGCATCGCCTCGTAGAGGATCTTGCCATTGAGGGCACGCGTTCCCGGGGCGAAGGGCGCGCGCTCCAAGGTGTCGAGGATGTTGACGAAGTGTTCGGGTCGAATCGACATGTCGGCGTCGGCGACGATGACCTTGGGATAGCGCGCGTGCGCCATACCGGTGCGTACTGCAGCACCCTTTCCCATGTTGTGCGGATGCTGGACGAGACGGAAGTGTTCGAGGTGGCCGTAGACCTGGTGGGCCACGCGCATCGTGTCGTCAGTGGAGCCGTCGTCGACCATGACGATCTCGGTGAGTTCGGGTCCCATCACTTCCAGCGTGGGCCGAAGACGCTCGAACGCCGTAGCGAGACGGGCGGCTTCGTTGTAGGCCGGGATTACCAGCGACTGCGTGGGCGACGCCATGGGTTCAGGGTCGAGCCGCGCCGATGAGTCCGCCGGTGAAGATTGGGGCGAGCGAGATGTTGGTGCCCGTGTAGGCGGCGGCGATGATGGTGTTGGTGCCCCAGGGGCCCGAGCCCACGTACATCACCACGTGGTCGACGGCGTTGTCGCCGTCGAGGTTGTAGTAGTAGAGCAGGTCGCCCGGCTGGAGCTGGTTGAGCGGCACGTGGGCTAGCGCGGCCCACTGCTCCTCGGTGGTGCGGGGCATGGCGTAGCCCGCCTGGGCCCAGGCCCACTGGACCAGTCCCGAGCAGTCGAATCCGACACCGGCCGTCTCGCCACCCCAGACGTAGGGCACGCCCGTCTGTTTTTCGGCGAAGGCGACCGCCGCTTCACCCGCGGCCGAACCGGCCGGCGAGCCAGAAATCAAGTTCGTCACCACGGGCGGGGTGTTGGCGGCAATCGCGGCCAGGACCAAGTTCGCCGCTGGTTGGCCACCGATCGAGGACGCCGCCGCGACCGCCGAAGCTTCGCCGTTGGTGTCACGCGCCCGCGCCGCCGCGGCGCCCGCGGCGACTTCGTACTGGATGATCTGCGTGCGCAGCGCGGCGGTGACGACGTTGAGAGTCTGGCGGGTCTGATCCGCTGCGGCGATGTTCTGTGAGAGAAGGTTCTGCAGGTTCGAGGTCTCGATACTGGCGCGCGCCCGCTGGGCGGCGACCTGGTTGATGGCGACCTCGAGTCTCGCGCGCTGGGCGTCGAGTTTCGCGCGCAGGTGGTTGAGGTCGCCCACCACCAGGGAATCGAAAACTTGCCGGGCCCCGGAGGAGTTCACGTTCTGATTGAAAAGAGCGATGGCCTGCGATGTCGAGGTGCCAAAGACGTAGGACTGGACCACGGCGTTGACCAGGTGACGGGTCGTCGTCTGCACCACCGTCAGTTCGCCTCGCTCGCGTGACTGCAGCGTGATGATGTTGGCGCTGAGGCTGGCGAGTTGGGCCTTAGCCGCGTCGTAGGCGTTGGCCGTCACTTCGCTGGACTTCTGCTGGTGAGCCAATTGGGCGGAGAGATTCGCGATCTCCGTCTTGGTCTGGGCGATCGTCTGAGCGCCGGTCACCGCCGTGGCGAGGGGGACCAACGTGGAGAACACCACAATGGCGGCACTCACACTGAGCGCCATGAGGGGAGACGTGCCCCGACGATGCACGGACTTCATTGCTTAATCCTAGTGAACCGCCCCCACGACCCTTGGAAGATTTGTCGGCGATTTGATGCGTTAGCGTTAGGTCGCCGCCGCGCGTGGGGGCGTAGCCCAATTGGCAGAGGCAGGGCGCTTAAACCGCCTCCAGTGAGGGTTCGAGTCCCTTCGCCCCTACGCCGCGACGACGGAGATCGGTTCGTGGCGGAATTTTCGAGATGGCGAGTATCTCCCTGGAGCGATCTCAATTCTCGGTGCCGGGCGCATTCTCGCGGTCTGGCCAATGCCGTACCCGCGAGAGCTACATCGCTCGCAACGGCACCTCCATGCGAGGTTGCAAGCATCAGAACTTGCGTACGCGGGGGCGCCAATTGAGTCAGATCGTCGATGCGGTCTGCGGTCCCGCCAGATCACGTTGAGCCAGAGTACCCCCGGGGCAAACCGCCCGCAGCGATCGTCTTTCGTCGGCCTGCGGACGACACCTGAAGATATCCGGCGAGATTCGCCAGTGACGAGTTCAGTCCTGCGGCGTGGTCCTCCGGGGACACCGCGTCTGGTACGTCGTCGGCGGTGATGTCGACTCGCGTACCTCCCTCGACGGCGGTGACCTCCCAGGTCATCGTCATCGTCCCCGCGTAAGCGGGGTTGTCAGAGACGAAGTCGACCGCCTGCACCACCCGTACGCCGGGGACGATGTCGACGAAACGAGCTTCGACGATATCGGAGTCGTTCGTGGTTTTACCCCCGGAAGCAGGGGCGTCCCCGTAGGTCAACACCATTCGATAGGACCCTCCGGGACGCGGATCGAATCGTTCGAACCGCCCCGACATGCCCCCAGGAGGCAACCACGCAGTCAGGGCATCTTCGTCGACAAAAGCGGCGAAGACCTTCTCCGGCGAGGCGGCGATCAACAGTGATCCCTTGTCGGTTCGAGGCATACGAGAAAATCACACTCACCGTCGGCGGCTGCGCCGACCGACTCGTGGTGCCCCTGATCGCCGATATACGTTTGACGCGTCGATCATCGAGTGTTTCCCTCTGCGATTTGCGTAGTCCGCTGAAATCCGATGGGCGATCAAAGATCCAGGGTGATCGAAACCGGGCAGTGATCGGAACCCATCAGGTCAGCGTGAATCTCCGCGGCGCTCACGCGACTGGCGAAATCACGCGACACCAAGAAGTAGTCGATGCGCCAGCCCACGTTGCGTTCGCGCGCGGCCGAGAAGTTCGACCACCACGTGTAGTGACCGTTGCCTTGGGTGAAGAGGCGAAATGAATCGACGAAACCCGCCGCCAGCAGTTCGTCGAAACGAGCACGCTCTTCGTTGGTGTAGCCCGCTTTACCCACGTTGGCCTTGGGATTGGCGAGGTCGTCGGGAGTGTGCGCGACGTTGAGGTCGCCGCAGACGACCACCGGCTTCTTCTTCTCTAGTTTCTTCAGGTACGCCAGGAAGGCCGGGTCCCACTGCTCGTGGCGCTGGCGCAGCCGGCTGAGGTCACCCTTGGCGTTAGGGGTGTACACGGTCACCAGGAAGAAGTTCTCGAATTCCGCGGTGAGCGTGCGGCCTTCGTCATTGGGATTTCCGAAGGTGTCCTCACCTAGGGAGTATTTCTTCACGAGGGCGGCGGGCAGGCCCGTGACGATGCTCAGTGGGGTCGTACGGGTGAAGATCGCGGTACCCGAGTACCCCTTCTTCTGCGCGGAGTGCCAGTACTCCTCGTACCCTTCGATCACGTGCTCGGACTGGTGTTGTTCGGCCTTGATTTCCTGGAGGCAAATCACGTCGGGGGACAACGCCTCGACGAAGGGCACAAAGAGCCCCTTGCGCTGTACCGCGCGTATTCCATTGATGTTCCACGAAACCAAACGCATAGGACATGGTACCGAGTGGCGCGGGCCCCTTCGAGGTGCCACGGAGTGAAACAACTGCTATTTCACTGTTAGTGGAGCGCTCTGACGAGGGGAGAGCGAGTTTTTAGTAGCGTTGTCTCCGTGGCTAAGAGCGCAACAGGTAAATGGGTCAGCAAAGTCGGAGCCTCGGGTGGCAGCAAGGCGTATAAGAAGACGCGGCCGAGCAACTACTACGCGACCCTGGTGATCATTGTGGTCCTGGGTCTCGGGGCCACGATCTTCGCGCGATACGACTACCAACACCCCGCCAGCGCCGCCGTCGGAAGCCCGCCCACGGTGGGCACGACGTGGTTCGCCGCTTTGAACGTGGACGTGTGTGGCGTGTCGTTGCCCTATCTGAAGTCCGATCCGGCGAGTATTTACGGCTTGAAGGTCCAAGCGAACAACGTCATCCAGGTTTCGCCAGTCTCGGCGGCCGACTCGGGAAGTCACGCCACGTTAGGACAGTTCGCCGTGGAGTACCCCGGACTGGTCGCGAGCTCCACGGAACTCGGCATTCCGTCGGCGGCCGGTGTCGCCAATGCCGCTACCACGTACCGCAACGGGCAACTCTGCCCCACGACGTCGAAGTACGCCCACAAGGCGGGTCAAGTGGTGTACGCCTACTGGACGTCCTTCAGCCAGACGAAGCCCACCGTGACCACCAACCCCTCGTCGATTAAGTTCGCGCAGGATATGCGCGTGACAATGGCCTTCGTGCCCAAGGGCGTGACCCCGCTACCCCCGAGCACCACGACGGTGAACACCATGGTGTCACTCCAGGCCAGTAGCGCAACGACCACGACGACAGCGGTCACCACCACCACGGTCGGCACCGCGACGACGACCACCCCGAGCACCACGACGACCAAGGCATCGACCACCACGACGACCAAGGCATCGACCACCACGACCGCGAAGGGTTGAGATTGAAGTCGATCATTCTGGTCGGCGGCATGGGAACTCGACTGCGTCCTTTGACGTACGAGATGCCCAAGCAGATGTTGCCGCTTGTGGGCGTACCGATGATCGAGTGCGTCTTCGAGATGCTGGCCAAGCACGGCATCACCGAGGTCATACTGTCGCTGGGCTACCTGCCGGATCACTTCATCACGTCGTACCCCGATGGTTCGATCGGCGGCGTGAAGATCTCTTACGCGGTGGAACCCGAACCGCTCGACACCGCGGGGGCCATCAAGTTCGCCGCGCAGTTCGCCCAGATTGACGAAACGTTCCTCGTGGTCAACGGCGATGTCTTGACCGACCTCGACGTGACGGCGCTCGTGGCCTTTCACCACGCCCACGGAGCCGAGGGCACCATTGCGCTGCACCCGGTCGAGGACCCCTCGCGATTCGGGGTCGTGGTGACCAACGAGGACGATCGGGTGGAGGCCTTTATCGAGAAGCCGCCGCGCGAGGAGGCTCCCACCAATCTGATCAACGCCGGTACCTACGTCTTCGAGCCCTCAGTGCTCGCCCGTATCGACTCGGGACGCAAGGTGAGCGTGGAGCGTGAGATCTTTCCCGCTCTCGCCGCCGCGGGCACGCTCTTCGCGATGGCCGATGACGCCTACTGGCTCGACACGGGGACGCCGGCGACGTTCTTGCAGGCCAATATCGACGTCCTCAACGGCCGTGACACCGTGCACATCGTGAAGGATCTGGTGGGCACCACCTGGCGTCACGAAACCAGCCAGGTGGCGGCGAGCGCGCGACTCACGAACGCCGTGGTTGACCGTCACTGCGTGGTCGGCGAGAACGTCATCCTCGATGGCGTCATTTTGATGCCGGGTGCCGTAGTGCAGGATAACGTGCAGATCCGCATGTCCATCATCGGACCTCGCGCGGTCATCGGCTCGACGTCGGTGCTCGGCCCCACTTGCGTGGTGGGCGCCGCGGTCAGCGTCGCCGAAGGGTCTCAGCTCTCGGGAGAAGTGAAACTGGGCGGGATCTGACTAGCGGAACAGGTCGCCGTGGGATGCGCGCACGACGTCGTCAGTGACCGACCCTTGGCCGAAGTAGCGTTCTGAGAGACCTCGCACTACGCCGAAGGGCGTGCCGGCGTCCTTCGCCAGCACCAGATTCGCCGCCGCAGCGATCTCGTCGACGATGGCGACTTCGGTGACCTCGAGGGTGCGCCCGAGCGCGTCCGGGGTACCTCGCAGATCGAGGATGGGACGCAGCCCCGCGCAGCCCAGAGCCACGTCGGTGACACCGTTGCGCCACGTGCGACCGAACGTGTCGGTCACGATGACCCCGACATCGACCCCGCGCCGCCGCGCGATCTCCGCGCGAAAGCGTCGCGCGGAGCGATCGGGGTCCTTCGGCAAGAGCACCGCCGTCCCGGGCGCCGTGTTGGAGTGGTCAATGCCGGCGTTGGCGTTGACGAAGCCGTGAGGTGTCTCGGTGATGCGCAGCGGACCACGTCGCCGCAGAATCCGGGTCGACTCTTGGAGGATGAGTTGCTCGCGATGTTTCTCGGTGCCGTCGAAATCCACCACGCGTCCCTCGGCTTTCGATACGACTTTTGAGGTGACGATGATGACGTCGTGGTGAAGGAGTTGGTGGGAGCCAGCGTCGAGGGCATCGAGGAATGCGCCCACCAGATCGGCGTCGGCAATGATCTCGCCGACGCCGTCGAGGGCGAAGAGGTGAAGGTCAGTCACGATCGCACCGCGTCCGCCAGCGCCAGCGCATGGTCGTCGTCGGCCATCACGGTGGTGGTGACGCGTACGTCACAACCGGTTGCCGCAACGGCGTCCGCTTGATCGGCGTCAACGACGTCGATGATCAGGGTGCCGACGAGGCCCCGGTAGAAGCGTGCGACACCTACGGCGTTCACGTCGTGGCCGAGTTCGCGCATCAGTCGGTCGGCGGGCCCCTTCAGCGCCGTGCCGCCCACGAGGGGGGATACCGCGATGACGTCGTCGCGGCGGCGAGCGAGGATGCTCACGACGCCGGGGACCTTCAAGATTGGGTCGATCGAGATCAGCGGATTGGAGGGAGCGATGACGATGCGCTCAGAATTCTCCAGGGCATCGCGGGCCTCCTCACTCAATTTCGCCGCCGCGGCGCCGCGAACGTGCACGGCGCTCACGCCGACGTCGTGGTGGTGGCGCACGAAGTACTCCTGGAAACTCAACGTGCCCAGTTCCGTGTCGAACTCGGTCGCGATGGGATCGTCACTCACTGGTAAGAGTGTTACGTCGAGGCCGAACTTGGCCGAGAGCTCGCGCGTGACGTCGGTCTTGGTGGCGCCTTGGGCGAGACGTTGGCTGCGGTAGAGGTGCGTGGCGAGGTCGAGGTCGCCCAGAGCGAACCAGTTGTCGCCACCGAGTTCGCCAAGACGTTGCATCACGCGCCAGGTCTCTCCCGCGAGGCCCCAGCCGAGTTCATCATTATTGGCCCCGGCAAGGGTGTACATGATGGTGTCGAGGTCGGGACAGATGCTGAGACCGTGCATCACGAGGTCGTCGCCGACGTTCACCACCGCGGTGAGATCGACGTCGCCGTCGTGGCGCCGCAACGCTCGAAGAAGTCGCGCGGCCCCTACGCCGCCGCTCAGAACAGTGATCACCCCGGAGACTTTAGGTCGCGCCAGTAGATTGGTTGGCGTGGACCCGTCGCTTCTCGCAGTCGGATGGCCGGGCGACCCGGCCATCGTGGTGTCGGCGTGGCGAGCGGGGGAGTGGCACACCGTGGCCGCGCACGGTGACCTCGATGCACCTCGACCCTGGGCGTCGGTCAGCAAAATGCTCACCGCGATGGCGGGGGCGCGCGAAGTGCACGAGGGAAGAGCCCACCTCGACGAGGCGCTGGGACCCGAGGGTTCGACCCTCGGGCATCTCCTGGCCCACGCGAGTGGATTGGGGCTCGAAGGCGATGATCCGGTGGTCACCCCCGGTACCAAACGGATTTACTCGAACTACGGCATCGACCTCGCCGCGACGCACCTGGCGCGCGACCGCGACGTCGCCACTTGGCTCGACGATCGGGTGATCACCTCCTTGGCACTCGCGAATACCCGCTTGCGCGGGCGTGCCGCCGAGGGCGTCGTCGGTTCGACCTGGGACCTGGCCACCTTCGCTCGTGAGTGGGTGACTCCAACGTTGATCACGGCGCAACGCCGTGACGCGACGACGACCGCATTCCTCCCCGACCTCGCGGGCATCGTGCCCGGCTTCGGCCGTTTCAGCCCGTGCCCGTGGGGTTTGGGCGTCGAGCTTCGTGGCGGCAAGCGACACTGGATGGGTGAGTGGCCCCCCTCGTCGTTCGGACATTTTGGCCGTAGCGGTGCGTTGTTGCTAGCGAACGTGCACGACGGCGTCTGTCTCGTCGCCACCAGCACCGTCGA
Organism: uncultured Acidimicrobiaceae bacterium; assembly: GCA_963734655.1. GTDB lineage: Bacteria > Actinomycetota > Acidimicrobiia > Acidimicrobiales > RAAP-2 > RAAP-2. The sequence continues at coordinate 357,844 of CAVTHY010000004.1, forward strand.
ATTCGGGCCGTGGGCGCGCGAACTGTGGCCCGCGTGGACGTCAGATGCCCGGCGAATGGCACTCGCCTCGTGAACTCCCCACTGTTGCGCGTGGGACTTGACCTGGACGGGTCGCTCGAGTCGATGGGTAATTCGATGTTCGACCTGGCGACGGCGCTCGACGAGCGTGGCGATTTGCAATTGTGTCGCTTTCGCACCATTTCGCCACGACAGTCCCCTAACGAGGCGCGACTGGCGCTGCGAAGTTTCTGGTCCCCGTGGTGGCGCCGGAGCCGCGGTCGCCCGATCGATTCCATGTTGCCGCCACTCGACGTCATTCACGTGGCTGGTCGCGCCACCCCTCCCACGCGCGACGTGCCACTGTTGATCTCGGTCGACGACCTGCGTCCGCTGCGCGAGGAGAACTCACGGGGACGGCTGGTGCAACTCCAACGCGCGGTGGGACGCGGTGCCGTACTGGTCGTATCGAGTCGTGCGGCGCGTCACGAGGTGATGGCGGCGCTGAGTCTCGAACGACCCGAGATCGTTGTTGTGCGTCCACCGGTGGGTCACGTGGCGCCCACGACGAACGGCACGTCGCTCGTGGTGAGTGTGACGGGCAATACTGAGCGATTCGTCACCCTCGCCCCTGAATTGCAAGCGTTCGTGGCGCGCCACGGCACGACGCTGGTGGTCGTGGCGAGCGCCGCGGTCGTGCAACGTTTGCGCGCGACCGGGGTCAGCGCCACATACGTGGAGCGTCGTCACGCCGAAGTGGCGCTGGCCCAAGCGCGCTGTGTGGCCTACATCTCCGACGGCGCGCGTTTTCCCTCCTTCGCCATCGCGGCGTTGGCGGCGGGCGTGCCTGCGCTGGCGCGCGCGACCGAGGTGAATCGTGAACTCCTGAGTGGAGCGGCGGCGTTGATCCACGACGAGGATGAGGCGATGGGCACACTCGAGGATCTATGGACCAACCAGCCTCGACGCGCGATACTGGTGGCCGCGGGTAGGGCGCGCGCCGCCGACTTCTCACCCTGGAACGTAGCGTCGGCCTACGCTGGACTCTACGCCGACGTGGCCCTGCGGAGCCGGGTATGACGCGACGGATCGCATTGAGTGTCGATCAGCTCTATCGTCCCCAGCCGGGGGGCATCGGCAGTTACGTGCGCGGTCTCGTCGAAGGTCTGGTGAGTGTCGGTGAAGGGCTCGAGATCATCGGAGTGGGTCCGCGTTCGCGACCCGCGGCGGTGCGCCAATTGGGCATCGAGGTGATTTCGACGCCCTTGTCACTTCGGTTGCTGACCCAGTTCTGGCCGCGCTACCCCTTTGGCGTGCCCCGCGACGCCGACGTCGTGCACGCGACGTCGGTGGCGGGACCCTTCGGTGGTGGCACCAAGCGCGCCGTGCACTCGGTGACCATGCACGACCTGTTGTGGCGTGACGAACCCGATTCCTCGACGCCCAACGGGATCCGCTTTCACGAATCACGACTGCAGTTCCTGTTGCGGGCGGAACATTTGCGCATCATCACCACCTCGCCGCGCCTGGGCGTGCGCCTGTTTCAGATCGGCATCGATCCCGACCGCATCCGCTTCGCGCGACTTGGCGTTGACGACACCGCGGTCGCGGCGGCCGACCCCGCGCACGTGCGTGAATCGCTCGCCGCCCACGGTGTGGCGGGGCCCTTCACCTTCTACGCCGGAACCCGCGAGCCGCGCAAGAACGTCGAGCGGCTGGTACGTGCGCACCACGTCGCGCACCGTCAGAGACTCCGGACTTGGGCCCCCTGGTGCTCGCCGGGCCCATCGGCTGGGGTCAGGTGGATACCGGCGACGCGGTGGTCCTGGGTCTCGTGGACCGAGCGCTGTTGCTCGGGTCTCTACCGTGACGCCACGGTGTGCGCGTACGTGCCGCGCGCCGAAGGGTGGGGTCTACCGCCGGTCGAGGCGTTGCACGCCGGTTCGAGGGTAGTCGCGTCGCGAAATTGTCCGAGCGTCGAGGGCAACACGGAGGTCGTCCTCGTCGATCCACTCGATGAGAGTTCGATCGGCGAAGGACTCGTGAGGGCGCTCGGCCCAAGGTGACGACGTGCTCAGTCGCGAGCGGCGCCGCGAGTCGGTGGCCGACATGACCTGGCACAACTGTGCGCTCGACCATCTCAAGGCCTGGCTGTGAAGCTCGCGCTCGATGCCTCGGCGGTGCCGAATCAACCCGCGGGCGCGGGGCGCTACGTCGTGGAATTGGCGCGACGACTCCCGGGTCGAGGTCTCGACACCACGCTGGTGACGCGTTTCGGGGACGAGGCACGCTGGCGTGAGTATTCGCCCAGGCGCACGTGGCGGCGAGAGTGCCGAGCGCGCGCGTGTCCCGACTGCTCTACGAGGCCACGAGGCTGGGCACCTCGGACGTGGCGCGCGCGGCTGACGTGTGGCATGGTCCGCACTACACCATGCCGCGTCACGGTTCGACACCGAGCGTGGTGACGATCCACGACATGACGTTCTTCACCAACCCCGAGTGGCACGAGCGCGCCAAGGTCGCGTTCTTTCGTCGGGCCATCTCCTACGCGGCGCGTTCACGCTCGCGCGATCGTCTCGGTGAGCGAATATACCGCGCGGCTGATTGATGAACTCCTGGAGGGACACGCTCCGGTCGTCGTCGCACCGCTAGGGGTCGACCTCGAACGCTTCAACCTCGATACCACGGGCGACGAGGAGAGTCTGCGCCGCCACGGCCTGCACACCGACGTCGACTACTTCCTCTTCGTGGGGACCTTCGAACCCCGCAAGGGCATCGACGTATTGCTCGACGCGTTCATCGAGGTGGCCGAAGAGCACCCCGAGGTTGAACTCTGGCTGGCCGGCCAACATGGCTGGGGAGTAACGGAGGTGGAGAGCCGGTTGTCGACGCACCAGGCGGCGAAGCGCATCCGCCGACTCGGCTTCGTGCCCGACGACGCTCTCGCGCCCCTCCTGCGTAGCGCGCGCGCGGCGGTCTACCCCTCGCGTGGCGAAGGGTTCGGATTGCCCGTGCTGGAGGCGCTGGCCTGCGGGGTACCGGTCGTGACGTCGCGTGACACCGTGATGGAGGAGATTGCCGGATCCGCCGCCATCCTCACGACCGCGGGCTCCGCCCCCGACCTCGCGCGGGCGATGCTCGAACTTCTCGAACTATCATCCGAAGAGCGCGCCATCGGTGCGCGTCGTGGGCGCGAGCGGGCCGAGGGGTTCACTTGGGCGCGATGCGTGGACCAACATCTCGTCGCCTACCATCTTGCACGAGGAGAGTGACGTGCGCGCATTGATAACCGGAGGTCAGGGTTTCGTTGGTCGACATCTCGCCCGGCACTTGAGTGATATGGGTGACGACGTCATCGTCGCGGATCGCGAAGTGGACGTGACTGATCGGGCGGCATTGGTCAGCATCATGACGGCCGCGGTACCCGACGTCATCTATCATTTGGCCGCGATGACGAGTGTTGCGGAGTCGTGGTCACGCCCCGCCGAGTACACCCGGGTCAACGTCTTGGGAACCGCTCACCTGCTCGACGCGGCACACGAGTTGGTGCCCGAGGCGCGGGTCGTGCTGGTGAGCTCCGCGGAGGTCTACGGCATCGTGGACGAAGCGGACCTGCCCATCACCGAAGCCTCACCCACCGTACCGACGAATCCGTATTCGACCAGCAAACTCGAAGCTGAACACGTCGCGCGCGATGCAGTGCGCTCGCGTCACCAGCGAGTAGTCATCGCCCGGCCCTTCAACCACATTGGTCCGGGCCAGTCAGCGGTCTTCGTGGTGCCCGCCTTGGTGCAGCGCATGCTCGATGCGACGGCCGAGGGTCGCCATTTCATCATGGTGGGGGACCTCAGCACGCGCCGTGACTTCAGCGACGTGCGCGACGTGGTGCGCGCGTATCGGTTGTTGGGCGAGTGGGGTCGTTCGGGTGAGGCCTACAACGTGGCGTCGGGACACGATATCGCCCTCTCGGACCTTGCCGAAGAGCTGCGACGGCGAATCAATCCCGATCTCGAGTTGTTGGTCGATCCGGATCTGTTGCGCCCCATCGAGGTGCCGGTGAGTCGGGGAAGCTTCGAGAAACTGCACGAGGCCACCGGTTGGGAGACGAGCATCACCCTGTCGCAGTCGCTCGACGACGTGATAGCCGCGCAGCGCGGGCGCTAAAGATATCGAGTCCTTGAGCCGGAGGGCGGAACTAGCCCCGGACCGCGAAGCTGACATTCGCGATGAAGCCCAGGAACTAGCCTTGACGTACTGATGGAATCCCGCGCTCCGGCCGTAGTTGCCGTCGTCGTTACCACTGGTCCGGGCCCCGGCCTCGAAGCCACCTTGGCCTCGATCGTCGCCCAGGATTATGAGGAACTCAGCCTGCTCGTCGTCGCGAACGGGTCCAACGAGCACGTAGCTGAACGAGTCGCCGCCGTGGCACCACGCGCCTTCGTCAGGGTGCTCGACCAGAATCGTGGGTTTGCCGCTGCCTGCAACGAGGCGTCGCTCATGGTGGACGGCTCGGCCTTCTTCTTGTTCTGCCACGACGACGTGCGCCTGGACGCAGACTGCGTTGGTCTCATGGTGGAGTCGGCCTTTCGCGCCAACGCCGGCATCGTGAGCCCTAAGTTCGTCAGCTACGAGGACCCACTGGTCCTCTTGCACGTGGGCCAGACCTGCGACCGCTTCGGCGTCGTGCGTGACCGCGTCGACCCCGGCGAGATCGATCACGGACAACAGGACCTCGAACGCGACGTGTTCGTGGCCCCCGGTGGTGTCACGCTGGTACGCACCGACCTCTTTCGCACCCTGCGCGGCTTCGACCCGATGATTCCGCTGATCGGCGAGGACCTGGATTTGTGCTGGCGCGCCCAAGTGGCCGGCGCCCGCATCATCGTCACCCCCCAAGCCCGCGTGGCCCATCGCGAAACCATTGCTCACGGGCGAGCGCGTCGTGACGTCGCGCGGAACGCGCGACGCGTCGCGTCAACTCCTGCAGCGTCGCCACCAGCTGTTGGTCGCTGCTACGGGGTGGGGCGTCGCGCGTTCGATCCTCACGATCCTCACGATCCTGATGATGGATCTCATGGAACTCGTTCTGGCCCTCGTGGGTCGCGATCGTGACCGCGCGGGCGCCATCGTCGGATCGTGGACCTGGCTCGTGCGCAATCGTAAACGGGTGAGTGAACGCCGCACGCAGCGCCACGAGACTCGGGTGTTGAAAGACGCCGAGTTGATGCGTCTGCAAGATGCCGGAGCGAGTCGCCTCAAGAGATTCTTCCTCGTCTTGGTGCGCGAGGGCCTCGAGAGCGCGCGGGGAATTCTGCCCGAGCCGCTGACCGAGATGGAGGGACCCAGCGGCGAGACGCCCGACGGCGTCGGCTTCGCGGCGGCCTTCGCCGAAGACGAGTCGTTCGACGAGGGGGTCGGTCTGAGCGAAGGACACGTACGCCCCTCGCGATTCCTGACGTCATTTCGTGCCCAGGCCCTGGCCGTGGCCTTCGTGGCGTTGTTGTGGGCGATCGGCGCGCGCAATTTGGTCGCCATGCACTTGCCGATGGTCGGACGTTTGGCCCCGCTCGACTCATGGTGGTCGACCTGGCGCCACTTCTTCGCGTCGTGGTCGCCCAACGGAGTGGGTACCGGCGCCCCCGGTATGCCGGGCTACGGCATCCTTGGCTTCGCGGGCACGTTCGTGCTCGGACGCATGGGGATCTTGCCGCGATTGGCGCTGATCGCCGCAGTTCCCGTCGGCGCCATCGGTGTGGCGCGATTCCTGAAGGGGCGCGTCTCGAACCGGGCGCGTCTGGTCGCCGCCGTGGCGTATCTCGCGCTGCCTACCGGACTCAACATGATCAGTCAGGGGCGCGTCGACGTCCTGGCCGTGGTGGCTGGTCTGCCCTTCATCGTGCGCCGTCTCTTCGACCTGCTCAAGGTGCCGGGTTTTCGTACCACGCCCTACAGCGAACCGGTTCCCTTCGGTCACCGGGGCTGGCGAACCAGCGAAGCCGGCCAGCGAATGAGTGCCATCATGGTGATCGCGGTGGTGTCGGCTCTGGCACCGGCCACGCTGGTAGTGGTCGCCCTCATCATCGTGGGGGTCGCCCTGGCCCGCCTAATCGAACCCGACGAGCACCGATATACGCCCTGGCGATTGCTGGGCTCGATTCTCGTCAACGTCGCCATCTTCTTGTTGCCCTTGACCGTCAACACCGTGATTGCGGGACGACGCGCCTTGGGCATCTTCGGCGCGGTGCGCGGACCCTGGACGGCCCCAAGTTTTGCGAGCCTCGTACGCGGGGTGGACGGGAGCCTGGGAAACAACTGGTGGAGTTGGTTCTGGCCGGCCGTCGCATTGGCCGCCCTGTTGTTGGCGCGTGGACCTCGTCGGGCCATCGCCTCCAAGGTCGCCATCGTCGCCACGTTGACGCTGCTGTTGATGACGCTGAGCGACCATCACTGGCTCGGATCGTTCGCCCCTGACCTCGACGTGTTGCTCGCGCTCTATGGCGTCATGCTCGCCATACTGGTCGGCGTCGGCGTGGCGGCGGTGGAGAACGACGTCCGGTCCGCTGGATTCGGATGGCGACAAGTACTGGCCGGCGTGAGCGTCGTGGCAATGGTGCTCGCGCCGCTGGCGTGGCTGGTGACCCTGGGTAGCGGTCGTTTTGACTTGCCGACTTCGTCGGTGGCGCAGTCGCTCGCCACCTTGGCCCCCCCGACCGCGACGCAGTATCGGGTGCTGTGGCTGGGCGAACCGTCGATCTTGCCGATGCCCGGATGGAGCGTGGCGCCGGGCCTCGCTGCGGCGACGTCCACGAACGGGCTGCCCGGCGGCGACACTCTCTTCTCGCCCCCGAGTACCGGGGCCACGACCGCGATCATCGCCGCGGTCAAGACCGCGCTCGATGGCCGCACGGTCAACCTGGGCCAGCTGCTGGCCCCCGCTGGTATTTCGGCCATCGTCGTGATGGACGCGTCGACACCGCAACTCGCCGGCGTCGAGTCGTCCCCCGTTCGCCCACTTCCGGCCACCCTCGTACCCTCGCTCAATGCGCAAACCGACCTCGCGCTCGAACTCACGACCTCGAACGTCCAGGTGTACGCCAACGCGCAGTTCTCGGGCATCGTGCGCGAGCGTGCGTCCAAGGCGTCGCCGTGGGTATCGGTACTTTCACCCATCACCCACAGTGGGTCACTGATCGGAGGCGGTCAGGTGGAGTCCGGGACCGCTCCTGCGGGTTCGTTCTCGTTGGTCGTCAACGGTCACGCACTGCCTCGTACCACCCTCGATGGCTGGGCTGGCTCCTACCTCGTGCCCGCGAGCGCCAAGTCGGTGGTGGGCACGTTGACCCTGCACGAATTCCCCTGGAACGGACTGCTGGCCCTATTCACCTTGTCGATGTGGTCGATCATCTGGCTCGGCTTTGGGTGGGTGCACCGACTCGAGTGGCTCTTCACCGGGCGTCGCCGTACGGGACGTCATTCGCGCGCTGTCCAGATGGTGCGCGCCCGTGAGGACGTCGATGCGTAAATCCGGCTTGCCGCTCGTGGCCACGGTTCTGGCGGGTATTGCCCTCGCCGGTGTGATCAGTGCCAAGGGCACCGTGTCGAACCCCGTACCAAATCCGGGAGTCGCCGGACCCTCGGCCCAGTCGAGCGCGCTGTACTGCACGGGTCTCACCAATGCCAAGGGCGCTCTGCGCGGTATCGTCACCTTCATCAACACCACGAACGCCACGCGACACGTGGTCGTCCACGCGGTCGCCACCAACGCCGTGGCGGCCGTGGCCACGGCGTTCACCCTGGGACCCTACGCTCGCCAGGTCGTGACCCCCACGCACCTGTTGGTGGGTGACACCTACGCACTCGCGGCCCAGATCGATGGGGGCGGCGTGAGCGCGGAACAGGTCGTGACCCGCTACGGCACTCAAGCGCCCTGCGTCAATGAGGGCGTCACCAATTGGTACGCATCGGGTTTCGACACCACGGTGGGCTCGGCAGCGATCTTGAGTGTCTACAACCCCACCGCGACGGCGGCCGTGTTCAACGTCACCACCTTTTCCCCGAGCGGTTTCCTTTCGCCGGCCCCGTTGCAGGGGGTCAGTGTCGGACCCCACGCCGTCTTGACTCTCGATTTGGGTAGTTCCATCGTCGTGACCCAGAACTTCGGCATCCAGGTCAGCGTGCTGCGTGGTTCGCTCGTCATAGTGGGTCAGCAGATCTCGCACGATACCTCGTCGCTCAACCCTGGCACCTCGATATTGGCCAAGAGTGGGACGTTCCCCCTCGTGACGACGGCCAGGGGTGCGATCGCCCAGGTGCGGATAGCCAACCCGGGGCCGGCGTCCGCCGCGGTGACGTTCACCGTCAAGATTGCCAAGTTCAAGGTGGCCCCACAATCGGTGTCGGTGGCTCCGTACTCGAGCGCCATGGTCTCGGTGGCGCCGAACACGGCGATTCCGGCCGCTGGCGAAGCGTCGTTGACGATGACCTCGACGCAACCGGTGAACGCCACTCTCGCCACGGGCACCACCAGTGGCGTGACGCTGAGTCCTCTGAGTACCGCGGTGTCGCGCGCGATCCTCTCGGACGTGACCGGTGCGGGGTTCGCCCAGGCCACGGTGACGAACGACTCCACCGCCGCGACGACGGTGACGTGGGCGCTAGTGCATCACGGGACCATCGTCTCGACCGGACTCGCGCCGTTGGGCGCGCGACAAACAATCTCGCTGGGTCAGACCCTTGGCGGCCGCGCCAAGTTGCAGGGTTCCACGCTCGTGCTCACCAGCGCCACGCCGGTACTCGTGGTCAACGCCACTCTCCCGACATCCCCCTACGGAGTGACGATGGCGGCGGCTCTAAACGGCGGGTAGCGTCGGGGGCTGCCAGGTCGGCACCGCCGCTGGTACGGGTGCGGGCGCGCCTTTGCCATTACTCGACACCTCGGTGGACCCGCCTGATTCCTGGCGGAGGCCCAGTGCGCTCACGGTACGCGAACCCGCGGGGTGCACGGGCTCGCCATGAGCCTCGTCGATGAGTTGGGCGGCGGCTTCGCCGTCGATGGTCTCGTGCTCGAGGAGCGAGCGCGTCAGAGCCTCGAGGCCGCGACGGTGCAGGGTGAGCACTTCGATGGCGCGTGATTCCTGCTCGCGCAGAATTCGCTCGACCTCGTCGTCAATGATCTGCGACGTGTGATCGGAGTAGTCGCGCGTGTGCATGAGGTCCTCTCCCAGGAAGACCTGGTTGTTCGAACCCCAAGCCATCGGTCCGATTTCTTTGGACATGCCCCATTCGCGCACCATGCGGCGTGCCAACTCGGTATTGCGCTGCAGGTCGTCGGCGGCGCCCGTGGAGAGGTCCCCGTAGACCAGCAACTCGGCGACGCGGCCACCCATGCGCATGCACAGTGAGTCCTCGAGGTGCTGGCGCGACATGATGTAACGGTCCTCCTCGGGCAAGGTCATCGTCACGCCCAGCGCCATGCCGCGCGGGATGATGGTGATCTTGTGTAGCGGGTCGGTCTTGTCGAGCACGTACGCCAGAAGAGCGTGACCCGACTCGTGATAGGCGATGCGTTCGCGTTCTTCGTCGCGCAGCACCATGGAGTCTCGCTGCTGGCCCATCATGACGCGGTCACGGGCGGATTCGAAGTCCTCCATCGCGATGGTCGTCGAGTGGCGGCGCACCGCGTGCAACGCCGATTCGTTCACCAGGTTCGCCAGGTCCGCACCGCTCATGCCGGGCGTGCCTCGCGCCACCATCTCGAGCGAGACGTTCGTATCGAGGGGTTTGTTCTTGGAATGGACTTGCAGAATAGGCAGTCGCTCGTCGAGGTCCGGCAAGGGCACCACGATCTGACGGTCGAAGCGGCCCGGACGAAGCAGTGCCGGGTCGAGCACGTCGGGGCGGTTGGTCGCAGCGATGACGACGACGCCCTCGGCGGCTTCGAAACCGTCCATCTCGCTGAGCATCTGGTTGAGCGTCTGTTCGCGCTCATCGTGGCCACCGCCGAGACCCGCGCCGCGCTTGCGCCCGATGGAGTCGATCTCGTCGATGAAGACTATGGCGGGAGACTGTTTGCGGGCGGTGGAGAACAGATCGCGCACACGGCTCGCCCCGACGCCCACGAACATCTCCATGAAGTCAGAACCCGAGACGGAGAAGAAGGGCACGCCCGCTTCACCAGCGACGGCGCGCGCCAGCATGGTCTTACCGGTCCCCGGAGGACCGACCAGCAAGATGCCCTTGGGGATCAGAGCGCCCATCGCGGAATAGCGCGCGGGCGTCTTCAAGAACTCGACGACCTCATTGATCTCCTGCTTCACGCCGAAGTATCCGGCGACGTCGGCGAAAGTGGTCGTGGGACGGTCCTGATTGAACTGCTTGGCCTTGGAGCGTCCGACCGACATCATGCCGTTCATCTGCCCCTTGGCTTGGCGCGACAAGAACACCATGAAGCCACCAAAGATGAGAATCCAAATCAGGTAGGGCAGCAGCGTGCCAGCCAGGCTCGAGGGATTGGCGAAGGTCACCGATACGTTGTCGGTGCGCAGGGTGGTGACCTCGTCGCTGAGGACCGGGACGGGGCCGTTGGTGGTGTAGTTCGTCCCATCAGCCAGTTGTCCGGTGAGGACACCTGAAGTGTTGTTGATGCTGGCCGAAACGACCTTTTGTTCCTTGGCGTAGGTCAGGAGGTTGGAGTAGTTGACGCTCTTGACGTTCTTGCTCGAGAAGAGCGAGGGGATCAGGATGATTCCCAGTACGAAGAAGATGGCGGCGAAGGTCAGGACACGGCGGCGCGCGTCCGGCGGCATGGGGCTCGGTCCGCCGGGTACGTACTTTCGCCAGGTGTTCTTTTCGGGAGGAGGCATAGTCACTTCTCCAATCTAGAGGTGGTGAGCGACACCTGTTTCTGCTGGCCTGTGCAAAACCCTCGAGTTGTTAGCGTGAAGGGTGGTGACGGACACGAAACTTAAGAATCAGCCCCGCGTCGTGGGCATCATCGTCATAGCCCTTCTCGGTTTCGTGCTGGGTCAAGTCGTGGCGTCCTTACTCGACGGTCTCTTCGTGTCGCTTGCCCATTTTCCTGGCGGGATGACGGGTCTGGCCGCGACGAGTGAGCCACCGTGGTGGTCAAATGTGGCTGGATTGGCTGGACTTTGGATAGGTTTTGGCGTCGCGATCTATCTCGCGCACCATCGTGGTGGACTCGATCCACTGCCCAACGCGTGGCGTCCGCGGCCCTATGACGCGGGCTTCCTCATCGTCGGGGTCGCACTGCAGTTGCTAGTGGGACTGGCCTACCTACCGTTCCATTTTAAGAATATGAACAAACCGGTGGACCACCTGTTCGGATCGGCGCACGGGGTGGCGTTCGCCCTGCTCGCGGTGATGACCGTGGTGGGGGCGCCACTGGTTGAGGAGTGGCTGTTTCGAGGTGTGATCTTTCGCGCCCTCGACGCGGGGCTCACTTCGCGGTGGGGTCGGCGTGGCACCGTTCTGGCGGTGGTGACCAGCGCCCTCATCTTCGCGGTGGCGCACGCCGAGTGGCTGCAATTGCCGGGACTGTTCTTCCTCGGGGTGGTGTTGGCCGTCATCGTCGTGCGCACCCAGCGTCTCGTGCCGGCCGTGATGACGCACGTGGGCTTCAACGCGCTCACCATGGCGTCGCTGATCTCTCAGAGACTCCACCACTGATGCGGTGGTTGCGTCAGCGCACGGTGCTGTCGTGGGTTGACTTCTTCGCGGTGGCGGTCGTCATCATCGTCACCGTCTGGTCGATGCACCCCAATCTCATCTTCTCCTCGACGCTCATCACGGGTGGCGACACGGGTGCGCACGTCGTCTTGCCGGCCTTCTTGCGCAGTCAGGGCGACCTCTTGCACCTGACGCCGTGGTACCCCGGATGGTTCGACGGGATGCCCGCCTACACCTACTACTTCGTCCTGCCGGACTACCTGGCGGTACTCGCCAGCTACGTCATTGGTTTCGCCGTGGCCTTCAAGTTGGTCACGATCCTCGGCTCGGTCCTCATGCCAATCGCGGCCTACACCATGGCTCGACTCTTTCGGGCTCCTCGACCAATACCGGCAGCCCTGGCCCTCGGAACCCTGCCGTTCCTCTTCGACGCCAGTTTCACGATCGACGGAGGGAATCTCTTCTCCACGATGGCCGGGGAGTACGCGTTCTCGTTCTCCCTGGCGCTCAGTCTCTTCACCATTGGACTCTTCGCGCGCGGCGTACGCACCGGGCGAGGGTACTGGTGGGCGGCGATCGCGCTGAGCTTGACGCTCGCCTCGCACGTGCTGCCCTGGATGTTTGCGCTCGGCGCGATCGGCATTCTCGTCCTGGTCGAGTTGGTGCAGCGCCGCGGTTGGGGTGACCCTCGAGAGGAGCGCGTGCCGGGAGACTACGCGCGGCCCCTTCGTTTCGCCATCGGTGCGGGGATGATCTCCTTCGGGCTGTCGGCCTGGTGGCTCCTGAGTTTCATCACCACCCAGAACCTCACGAACTCCATGGGGTACACCAATCTCAACACCAACTCCCTGCACGCCATCTTCACGACGCTCGGGTGGTGGACCCAGAACGGGGGAGCCTCCGGGTATCGCTGGGTGATCGTGCTCGCGGCAGTGGGCGTGGTCGTGTCCGCGGTGACGCGCAACCGCTTGGGAGTGGTGCTGTCGCTCATCACGGTGGCGTCTCTCGTGGCGTTCGTGGTCGACCCCCAAGCCGCTATTTGGAACGAGCGCCTGATCCCCTTCTGGTACCTAGGCATCCACCTCCTCGGGGGCTGGGTGGTCGGGTTTGGCGCGTGGCGTTGGGTCGAGCGCCAGCGTCGGATCGACGCCGCCGTGCAATACGACGCGGACTCGATCGATGACGAGGCCGCGGCTCCGGTCGCGTGGCGACACGAGTGGGTCGAGAGTGTGCATCGGTCGCGGTTGGTCAACGTCACCTCGGGGGTGATCTTGCTGGGCCTGCTCTCGGTAGTGCCCGGTCTGATGCCGGGGGTTGCACGGGTGTTGCACCTCAACACCACGGGTAACCAGGTGACCAATTGGGCGGCGTTCAACTATGCGGGCTACCAGGGGCAGGCCGCCTGGCCCGAGTACCACGACCTCATGAACACCATGGGTCACGTCGGCAACACCTACGGGTGCGGGCGAGCGATGTGGGAGTACAACGCGAGCGAGTCGCGTTTCGGTACCCCCATGGCGCTCATGCTGTTGCCGTACTGGACCAATAATTGCGTGGATTCCATGGAGGGTCTCTACTTCGAATCCTCCGCCACTACGCCCTATCACTTCCTCAATCAAGCCGAGCTGAGCCAGAATCCGAGTGATCCCCAGGTGGGGCTCAACTACGGCTCGTTGAACGTGTCCGAAGGGGTCACGCACCTGCAGATGCTCGGGGTGAAGTACTACATCGCCTTCTCACCGGGGGTCGTCGCGCAGGCCAACGACGACCCCGCTCTTCGCCTTATCGCCACGACCAAAGCGTGGGCCGCTCCGGGCGTGAAGTGGTACATCTACTTGATCAAGGACAGCCCCGTCGTGAGCGCGTTGACCCACGCCCCGGTCGTGGTGTCGGGACTCTCGAGTCGCGTCGCGTGGCTCAACGCGAACGAGGCCTGGTGGTTGGACCCGACGGCGTGGAGCGTCCCGATCGCCAGTAGTGGTCCCGAGTCCTGGCGGCGCGTGGCGACAGCGAACCTGGTCGCCAATCCGGTGACACTTCCCCCGGTCACCGTGAGTCACGTGGTTCAGACGACACAGTCGATCTCCTTCGACGTATCCCGGGTCGGGGTGCCCGTACTGGTCAAGATCTCGTACTTTCCGCGCTGGCACGCCACTGGCGCGACGGGACCCTACCGCGTGAGCCCCAACCTGATGGTCGTGGTGCCCACGTCGCACACGGTCGCGTTGACCTACGGCGCGAGTCCGGCGGTCGCGTGGGGCAGCATCCTCACGGAACTCACGGTGGCCGCGGGTCTCGCGGTTGCGGTGGTGAGTCTTCGGAGACGACGCCGGACCCGACGGTAGGATTGGCGGTCATGGACACATCGCTGATCTTCAAGGCCTACGACGTTCGCGGCACCTACCCCGACCAACTCAACGAAGACGTCGCGCGGGCCACCGGATCAGCTTTCGCCACCTTCGTCGGGGGTCCCTCGGTGGTCGTCGCGCGCGACATGCGTCCCTCGGGTCCCAGCCTGGTGGCGGCGTTCGCCGAGGGCGTGCGCCGAATGGGTGTGCAAGTCGTCGACATCGGTCTCGCTTCGACTGATCTGCTGTACTTCGCCTCGGGGTATCTCGATGCGCCCGGCGCGATGTTCACTGCTTCGCACAACCCGGCTCAGTACAACGGCATCAAGATGTGTCTGGCCGGGGCCAAGCCCATTGGCCTCGAGACCGGTCTCACCGACATCGAACGGATGACCAACGAGTTCCTCGCCTCCCCGGCGCGCGGCGACCTCGCGGACCTGACCGAGGACGACGTCCTGAGCGCCTGGGTCGCGCACGTGCATTCTTTCATCGACACGACGAAGTTGCGCCCACTTAAGATCGTGGCCGACACCGCGAACGGCATGGGCGGCTACGTGGCGCCGCTCATCTTCGCCGGTCTACCCTTCGACGTCGAGATCATGTACCCCGAACTCGACGGCACCTTTCCGAACCACCCGGCCGACCCGCTGAACCCGGCCAACATCGTCGACCTGCAGCGACGCATCCTCGAGAGTGGCGCCGACATCGGACTGGCCTTCGACGGTGACGCCGACCGCGTGTTCTTGATTGACGAGAAGGCTCAGGGCATCAGTGGTTCCACGACCACGGCCATGGTCGCGGCGAGCCTGCTCGACAAGAATCCCGGCTCGACCATCCTCTACAACGTGATTTGCTCGAAGTCCGTGCCCGCGGTCATCGCGGAGCACGGTGGGGTGGGCGTGCGCACCCGCGTGGGCCACAGCTACATCAAACAGGTGATGGCCGAGACCAACGCCATCTTCGGTGGCGAGCACTCGGGCCACTACTACTACCGCGACAACTACCGCGCCGACTCGGGCATCATCACCGCCATGGTGGTGCTGGAACTGCTGAGCAATTTCGCCGGACCTCTGTCGCAACTGGTGGCGCCCTTCAATCGTTTCGCGGTGTCGGGAGAGATCAACACCGTCGTCACCAATCCCACGTCGACCGTGACGGCGATCACCGAGCAGCTACGCGCGTCGGGGGCATCAATCGACGAGCTCGACGGCCTCACCGCCGACTTCGGCGACTGGTGGTTCAACCTTCGCCCCTCCAACACCGAACCCCTGCTGCGACTCAACGTCGAGGCCACCAGTGACGAGGACTGCGCGCGCCACGTGGCCGAAGTGGTCGAAATGATCAAGGCCAACTAGCGATGGCCCTCGACGCATTCCTACTGGAACTGATCGAAGACCCCGCCGATCACGGTCCATTACGCTACGTCGTTTCGCGCGACGTGCTCTACAACCCGAGGACGCGCCAGGCTTACGAGGTGCGCGACGATATTCCGGTGTTGTTGAGTAGCGAGGTGCGCGACGTCGATGATGCGGAGCATGAGGCGATCATGAACGATCCCTTGGGTCGCGATACGGGTCGTCCCTAGACCGAGTTAGGCCGACGTCGAGGCGGCCCGCCGCCGGAATCGACCCTGGGCCAGCGCCGCACCCACCAGGATCAACAGTGCCCCCGCCGGTTCGTTCCAGGTCAGCGATTCGCCGAGAAACGCCACACCCACCACTACGGCGAAGACGGGAGTGAGGTAGGTGACACTGCTGACGACGCTGGCCGGCGCATGGCGCACAATGTGGAAATTGAGGATGTAGGCCACGCCCGTGCCGAGGACCCCGAGGGCTCCGAGACCCAGGAGCGAAGAGAGAGGCGGGTGGGCGTGCACGCGGCCGAAGAGCAGTGCGAAGGGCAGCATCTGGATAGTTCCGCAGAGCACCTGACCAGTGGCCAAGGAGACGGGCGAGTGCGCGAGCGTGGCCAGGTGCTCTCGCGCGTACGAGAAGCCGAAGCCGTAACAGACGACCGCGCCCAGGCACGACCCGATGCCCAGCCACTGACTCGCGCCGAAGCCGTTCCATACGCCGATGAGAACAACGACGCCCAAGAGTCCGACGCCGAGTCCCGCGAGGATCGAGGCACTCGCACGCTCTTGTCGCAGGACGAAGAGGACCACGATCAACGTCGCTAAGGGCGTGAAGGCGTTGATCAGTCCGGCGAGCACCGCCGATACGTGAGTCTCACCGTAGGAGAAGAGCGTGAAGGGCGCGCTGTTGAGCAAGACGGCCACGACGAAGAGGTGCCCCCACGTCGAGCTTCGTCGCGGCAGGGCCGAACGGGTGAACACTGAGATGATCACGAGGGTTGCCGCGCCGGCGGCGAGCCGTGCGAAGGCGACGTCCACGGGCGACATCCACCGCAACCCGAGCTTGATCCACCAGAACGAACAGCCCCAGACGGCGCCGAGAACCACGAACCAGACCTGCCAGGGCACGAGTGCGCGAGTGGCCTTCGTCGAGGTCGCGGCGGTAGTGCTCATGGTGTCGCCCGGGAACCCTCGGCGCCCAGCAACGCCTCCTTCACCTCGATGCCCCACCGGTAGCCACCCAGGGAACCGTCGCGTCGCACGATCCGGTGACAGGGGATCACCAGGGCCACCGGATTGGCCCCGCAGGCTGATCCGACCGCCCGCACGGCGCGCGGAGAACCGATGTGCTCGGCGAGCTCTGAGTACGTGAGAGTCGTGCCGCGAGGCACTCGTCGTAGGGCCTCCCAGACACGTACCTGGAACGCCGTCCCTTGGATATCGAGCGGGAGGGAGGTGGTCTCACCCTCACCGCGCACGGCGAGCGCGAGGATCGACGCGAGGTCGCACAGCCCCTCGTCGTCGCGCTCGAGCGTCGCGTGGGGGAACTCCGCGAACAGTTCGCGCTGCAGTGACGCCTCGTCGTGACCGATGCGTACCGCGCACACGCCGCGTTCGGATCGCGCGGCGATCACGTGGCCCAGCGGGGTCGCCAGCGACGTGAAGGCGATGCGCTGGCCGTGACCCCCGTTGCGGTAGTGGCGTGGGTCCATGCCCAACTGCGTGGCGCCGTGTTCGTAGAAGGCCCGACTCGAACCGAAACCGGCCTCGTAGAGGGCGTCGGTGACCATGGACGCCGAGGACAACGTCTCGCGCGCGCGCTGTGCTCGCATCGTTCGAACGTACGTGGCCACCGGAACGCCAATCACCGCCCTGAAGCGGCGACGCAGGTGCCCCTCGCTGTAACCAACTCGCGCGGCGATCGCGCCGACATCGATCTCGTCCTCGCGTTCGAGCGCACGACAGAGAGTGATGACCGCCTCGAGCGAGGTGTCGTGGATGCGCGCCTCACCAGGCCGACACCGTTGGCACGCCCGGAATCCGGCAATTTCGGCGTCGTGCAGCGTGGGGAAGAAATCGACATTCTCGCGCCGCGGCGTGCGCGACGCGCACCCCGGGCGACAGGCCACGCCGGTGGTCGTCACGGCGTAGACGAAGACTCCGTCGAGGTTCTTGTCGCGACGGAGCACCGCGTCCCATCGTCTCTCGTTGAGGTTCTCCATGACGCGTAATCTACGAGACGCGCGTCATGGCGACATTCCGCTCCTGGACATCTAATTCACGGTGCCGCTGGAATCGGGCGCCGATCAGTCCAGGCGTTCGATGATCATGGCCATGCCCTGGCCACCACCGACACACATCGTCTCGAGGCCGTAGCGCAGTCCGGACTCTTCGAGGGAGTGCAGCAGCGTCGTCATGATTCGCGCTCCGGTCATCCCGAAGGGGTGGCCCAGCGCGATCGCCCCGCCGCGGATGTTGAGCTTCTCGAGGGGCACGCCTAAGTGTTTGGCGCTCGGCAGCACCTGGGCGGCGAACGCCTCATTGATCTCCACGAGGTCGATGTCGTGCATGGTGAGGTTCGCGCGAGCCAGAGCCTGTCGACTGGCTTCGATGGGGCCGAGACCCATGATCTCGGGGTTGAGTCCACTCAGTCCCGAGGAGACGATGCGCGCGCGTGGACGGATGCCGAGTTCTCTCGCGCGCACGTCGCTCATCACCACCACCGCCGCAGCTCCGTCGTTGAGGGGACAGGCGTTGCCCGCCGTGACTGTGCCGTCGGGGCGAAAGACCGGCGCCAGCGAGGCGAGACGTTCCAAGGACGTGTCCGCGCGCGGTCCGTCATCGGTGTCGACGACACTACCGTCACTACGCGTCACCGGCACGATTTCTCGAGCGAAGAAGCCACTGCGCTGATGCGCGACGGCGAGTTCCTGTGAGCGCAGCGCGAAATCGTCCATCTCGGAGCGGCTCACGCCCTCGAGTTGCGCCACGTTCTCTGCGGTTTGACCCATCGCGATGTAGATGTCGGGCAGGCCCGTCGGCGGGGTCCAGGTAGCTGCGCCCTCCAGCGAGCGCAACGTGCTGCGCTCGCGCGCGGAGCCAAAACGAGGGTTGGCGGCGGCGTCGATGTCGGACATGCCCGAGCCGAATCGCGAGATGGTCTCGACTCCGGCGGCGACGAAGACGTCGCCCTCTCCCGCACGGATGGCGTGCGCGGCCATGCGGATGGCTTGCAGCGAGGACGAGCAATAGCGGTTCACGGTGACGCCAGGGACATCGTCGAGTCCGGCGAGCACCGCGACGACGCGCGCCAAGTTGAAGCCGCCCTCACCAGCGGGTTGACCGCAACCCACCAGAAGATCTTCGACCATGTGGGGATCGAGCTCGGGCACCTGCTCGAGGACTTGGTTCACCACGTACGCCGTGAGGTCGTCGGGACGCTCATTGACCAGCGAACCCTTGAAGGCCCGGCCGATCGGCGTACGACCAGCGGCAACGAGTACGGCTTCAGCCACGGCGACCGCGCTACTTCAACTGCAACGGACCGGCGTCGTCAAAACCTTGACGAATGCCCTGTCCGGCGCGTCGGCGCAGTTGCTCAGGCTCGAAGAGCATCCAATAGGCATTACGCGCGTGCTTGCGCGAACGATTCTCGAATACGCTCGCCAAAACCTTGGGGTCACTGGCCTCGTCCTCGTGCACGAAGACCTCGAGGATGGGTGTTCCCGTGAAGAGTTGGGCCTGCATGATGCCCTGCGCCGCCTCGTGGGCGCACTGCTTATCGATCGGCGCCGATCCGGGCATACCCAGCGCGATCACGATGGAACAACCGTCCTCCTCGATCATGTTCATGGCGGCGACGGCTAGGTCCTTGAATCCCGGCACCGTCTGAGTGATGACCTTGAAGGTCTTGTTGTAACCGGGACAGATGGCGAGTTCGTCACAGGCCGCTTGGCCCATGTCGTAGCGCGCGAACATCGTGTCAACCACGCCGATGCGCACCTTCTTTGCCTTGGGCCCCTTCTTTTGCTTCTTGGTGGAGTCCTTCTTGTCTGAGTTCTTCTTTGCCATCACACTCCCGTCGCTACAGCAAGTCTAGAGAGAAGGGGCCTCACGCCAGGTAATTCGTGCCGTGTGAGGCCGGGACCTTAAATCCTCGACGCTCGAGGTCGTGCTCCCATCGTCGAATGAGCGTCTCGAGGACGTAGACACGGGCAAAATGCTTGTCTTCTCCCGCCACGAGGTCCCAGTGGGCGTGTGAATGATCAGTCCAATCGATCATGTCCTTGAGCGCGTGCAGGTACTGGGGGCGAAGAGAACGATTGCGCCAGTCGTCCTCGGTCAGTTTCCATTGCTTGGAGGGGGTGCTGGCGCGATCATTGAATCTGCGCAGTTGCTCCGCTTCCGAGATGTGCATCCAGAATTTGACGAGGGTCACGCCGTCGTTGACCAACGCCTCCTCCCACTCCACAATCTCCTTGGCCGACCGGGCGACGTCATTTTCCTCGATGAGATGATCCACGCGTTCCACGAGGAGGCGTCCGTACCATGAGCGGTCGTAGACGGTCATGGCGCCCTGACCCGGAAGCGAGGGCGAGAAGCGCCACAAGAAGTGGTGACGCAGTTCCTCGGGCGACGGAGTGGAGATGGGTACGACTCGAACGTGACGAGGGTCGAGTCCCGCGGTCAGCCGACGTATCGCGCCGCCCTTGCCCGCCGCGTCGAAGCCCTCGAAGAGTACGAGAAGACCGGGTGCGTCGAGGTGCGGGACCGAGGAGTCCGGCGCTGAAGAGACGCAAGTGCAACAGGCGCTTCTGCGCTGCGGCGATTCGCTTCTCCGATTCGACGGCCGACATCGTCTGGGTCAGGTCCAAATCGTCGAGACGGTTGCTCACAATCCTTAGTTTGGCACTACTGCACGGTACTGCATGGTCGCGCCGAGCAGACGCAGCGTTTCGGGGAAGTATGGATCCTCCAGGGAACCGAAGACGTCCCAGCGCCGGACGAAATAATTGCGATCACTCAGCGGGTCGAGACGTCCCCGCGTCGAGCCCGCGAAGTGTGACAACACGACATCGGGCAACATCACGACGTGGCGATCGTCGTACTGACTCCTCAGACACAGGTCGACGTCGTTCATGACCACGGCGAGTCGCTCGTCCATACCAGAGAGTTCGAGGTAGAGCGCGCGCGAGATCATCTGGACGGCGCCAGTCACCGCCGCCACGTCGCGGCGCGCGAGCACCGACTCGTCCTCGACGAGGTAGTTCACGCCGCGGCGAAGGTGTTGGGGGTAGGGAGCGATGATGATCCCGTCGTGCTCGTGCACGTCGTGCTGGTCGAGCAGGGTCACGCCCACGATGCTGACGTCGTCGAGGGACGCTACGCCGACGAGTTGCTCGAGCCAGTCGCGCGAACGCACGATGGTGTCGTTATTCAGTGTTACGACGTACTCGGCGCTCGAATGCTCGACGCCGCGATTGATGATGGCGGCGTAATTGAATGGACCGGGACATTCAATGACGCGGTGAGGGGTCGTGGCGAAGAACTCGAGCGTGTCGGCTTCGACCGAGCCATTGTTCAAGATGGTGATCTCGAAGTTCTCGTAGGAACTGGCCTGCACTGACTCGATGCATTGGCGAAGGAGATCGACGCGGTCGCGGGTAGGGATGATGACGTCGATCGAAGGCCACGCCTCGAGTTGTGGTGACCACGTCACTACCGATGCTCGAGCGCCGGGTGACACCCGCGCGGCGACGCCACGGCGCAGCAGCGCTTCGGTGACGACGCGCTGGGTGTCGGCGCTGAGTCCCACGTGGCGACGCGCGTCGATGCTGCGTCCGCGCATGACGACGGGCACGTGGCGAAAGTCGAGCTCTCGACTCGAGGAGTCGCAAGTAGAGGTCGTGTTCGGCGGCGTGTCCGGCCGCGGGGCGAAGGCCGCCCGCGCGAACCACGGCGTCTCGGCGCAGCAGGGCCGGGCGCCCAATGACGTTGTAGCTGAGTAGCGTGTGCGGTCCCACAACTGGGGGCTTCAGGATCGGAATCGTGTCGACGTCGCCCACCTCGTCGGCGAAGACGACGTCGGCTTGGCCACGCTGGGCGAACAGCACCGCGGCGCTCACTCGTCGCGACGGTTCGTCGGTATCGGACGTGATCATGAGCCACTCTTTGCCCGACGACAGGCCCTCGCGGAACTTCTCGAAGAGTTCCGCGGGCTCGAGCGAGTCCAGCACGACGAATTCAACGTGGTCGAGGACCTCGAGTGATCGAGTGGTGGCTGCAAGTGCGGCGGGGACGTAGTTGGCCGGGAAGCGGTGCACGGCGGAGCTCGGTGTCGGGGTCGGCGTTGAAGTGGCGCGACGAAACTTCTCGACCATGCGCCGTCGCCACGTGTCGTCGCCCAGCAGTGGACCGACCACGCGCACGAGTGGGTTCGAGGAGACGCCGCGCACGTCGTGATGAAAGGCGCGCCAGCGCCGGGCGATTTCCTGGGCTGCGGCGCCCCGTCCATTGAGGTCGAAGCGTTCAAATGCTGACACGACGACCTTTCACTGAATAGTTCGGTCGGGGTCCGACTCCCTTCAAATTTACTAGACCGGGGCCGCCGACGCAGAGGACACCAAGGACTTCACGAAGACGAAACGCAGTTGGCCAGCGCGACGCGACGGCGGAGGCTATGTTGAATTCGACATTTGAGAAGTTCCTAATTGAAGGTGATATCCACAAGAAAGAGGTTGTCGTGTCCGGCACCGTTACAGCTAGCCAATCGGGTGCACCCGAGCATTCATTGAAGTCGGGGGTCCTCGGACTCTTCGACTCCGCAATCATGGGCATTGCGGGCTCCGCACCTGCGTATTCGATTTCGGCCACGACACTCTTCCTCTTCGCCGCCGTGGGTGTCGGCGGGGCGGCGTCCCTGCTCTACTGCGGATTCTTCATGTTCGGCATCGTCTTCGCTTTCAACTACCTCTCCAAGTCCGACTCGAGCGCGGGAGCCACGTATTCGTGGGTGCGCCGTGCACTGCACCCGTTCCTGGGTTACATGGCGGGGTGGGCGCTCATCGTCTCGGCACTCATTTTCATGGTGATCGCCACTTTCCCGGCCGGCTCCAACGTCCTGGACATCTTTCGCCCCTCGCTAGCGTCCAACAAGACCCTGATCACGATCCTCGGCGCCGCGTTCTTCCTGGCGATGGTGTGGGCGGTGGCCTCGGGCGTGACTGTGACGGTGAAGGTGCAGATCATCATGTCCTGCATCGAGATCGCTTTCCTACTCCTCTTCGCCGCGCTGGCGATCTTCCATTCCCACAAGTTGGGCGCACCCTTCTCGTGGAGCTGGTTCTCGCCGAACGTCTTTAAGTCGTCCTCGGGCAACACGTTCTTCGCCGGTGCCCTCCTCTCGGCCTTCTATTACTGGGGCTGGGACGTCACGGCCAACCTGAACGAGGAAACGAAGGTCGGTGAGGCCGCCACACAGAAGAAGGCACCGACTTCGACGTCGGGCATGGGTGGCATCCTCGGCACCATCGTGGTGTTCTTGCTCTTCGAAGTCTTCACCGTCGGTTCAACGATGGTGATCCCCGCCAAGGACATGGGCTCGAACTCACCCTATTCAGCCGACATCCTCGCACGACTCGGTCAGCTCGTGGCCCCGGGATGGTTCGGCAAGCTCATCGTGGTCGCGGTGCTTCTCTCGACGATCGCCACCCTCGAGACCACGCTGATCCAGGTGACGCGCACGATGTTCTCGATGGGCCGTGACAAGACTCTGCCGGCCGCACTCGGTCACGTCCACTCCACACGTCGCACGCCACTGGTCGCGACGGTGACGGTGACGATCATCTCGTTGGCGCTCTTCGTGGGTTCGCAGTACATCGGGTCGGTGTACAACATCCTCCAAGACGGCTACTCGGCGATTGGTATTCAAATCTGCATCTACTACGCGTTGGCGGGTTTCTCGGTCATCGTGCTGTACCGTCGCCAGCTCTTCAAATCGGTGAAGAACTTCATCTTCATGGGTCTGTGGCCCCTGCTGGGCGCAATCTTCATGACGGTCGTCTTCTTCAGGGTCATTCCGGGCCTGAACTCAACGACCAAGATCGTGGGGCTGGGCTCGATGGCACTGGGACTCGTCCCAATGGCCTGGTATTGGTACAAGAAAGCGCCCTATTTCGAAATGCCGACCAAGGAGGATCGCCACGCCATCCTCCTTGAGATCCAACAGAACCTCTAGGTCGAGTGCGGCTCGCCCGGGGAGCGGGCCGCCTTCGCGGCGGGCCGCGTCAGGGCAGTGCTATGGGCTGAAAGCGCAGGATGCTCGCGAAGATCGCGAGGTCGAGAGCCGCGAAGCTGGCGAAGGCGTAAGGGATGACGTGGACGCCGAAGTGTGACACCAACAAACTCACGCCGCCGGGGCCGATCACGCCGCCCGCCATCATCGCGAACAAGATCAGTGTGATGCCGTCATTGTCGTGAGGTAGGAGTCGCGTGAACCACACCAGCCCCATCGGAAAGACTGACGCCAAGATGAGACCGAGTAGGGGATAAGTCACGAGGGCCACGTGGTTCGAGGTGCCACCGAGGTCGGCCAGGATCGCCAGGGTCAGTCCGCCGAGAATGAGGCGGCGGTCGTTGAAGACACGATGTAGTGGTCCGCCCAGACTGCGTCCGATGGTCATGCCCATCCAGAACGCCGCGGTGATGAAGCTTCCCACTGACGTCGAGTAACCCCCGCTCTGGAGTTGGGAGGACATCCAACCCGTCGTACTGGTCTCCATGGCCACGTAGAAGACGTACGCAACGACGAAGGTGAGCAGGATGGCCCAGCGCTGGGACTCGTGCGAGCCGATCGCGACCTCGTGGACTTCGCTCTTCAGCGGTGGCGCGTGCACGCCAGCGTTGAACGTCGTCAGTAACAGTGCTACCAGGGAGAACCCGACGAACACGATGGGGAAGTTGTGTGGGTGTACCAGTACAAGAATGAGCGGACAGATGACTGCGCCGAGCCCGTAGCCCGCGTTGACGAAACTGAGCCGATGGGCGCGGCCCTTGGCCGCCGTGCGCGAGAGCAACACGTTGAGGATCATGTCGAGCGAACCGCAACCCAGCCCCAAAAGGAAGATGCTCGCTAGGAAGAACATCCACGAATGGACGAGTCCCGAGCACAACGTTCCGCCCGCGACGACGATGAGCGAGGCTGACATAACCCGACGGCCCGTTGTGCGTTTGAGTCCCCACCAGCCCGGCACGACGCCGACGAGGCTGCCCACGAAGTAGATACTCAAGACCTCCCCGGCTCGGGGCAACGAGATTGCGAAGTGGTGCGAGAACGTCACCAGAAGCGGGCCGAACACCGACGAAGTGGCGCCGACGAGGATGAAGACGCCCGTGAGATTGCCCAGGGCCAGTGTCGTGAGTTCGACCTGGGTGGTCGGTTCTGGCGACGTGGATGGAGATGACACGAACCCTCCTCGGGTGGCGACGCGGCGGCTACCGATGGTATCGCTCGGTCCATCCTCACTACACTTCGCCCATGGCCGAATTAGTGACCACCCAATTGGGCCCCGTGCTCGCGGTGGACATCGGAGCGACCTTCATCAAATTCTGTCCGGTCGATGCGGGCGGTCGCCTGCTCGACACAGTGACCCGCATCGATACCCCCTACCCTTGTTTGCCGTCGCGATTGGTCGAGGTGGTGGCCCGGGTGATCAACGAGAGCGGATACGAGCGTGCTGGCGTGGGATTTCCGGGCGACATGATTGACGGCCGGATCATCGAACCGGGAAATCTGTCACGCGCCGGTGGAATCTCCACACCGATTGATCCGGCGATTCACGAACTGTGGCTGGGCTGCGACGTGCAAGCCGAATTGCAACAGCGCTGTCGGGCACGGGTGCGCGTGGTGAATGATGCGACTTTGGCGGCCCACGGCTACGCCGAGGGTCGGGGGCGCGAACTCGTCTTCACGCTGGGCACGGGCTTCGGAATCTCGCTGGTCGTGGATGGTGAATGGCAAAAGATCCGTGACGTGGGGGGTGAGTGGTATCGCGAACTGGGAACCTACGACGAGGTGTTCGGCGAGCCGTCACGGGCCCTCGATCTCGCCCGTTGGCGTGAACGGCTCGGCGAAGCGCTCACGGAGTTCGTCCAGGAATTCCGTGCAGATTTGGTGCACGTGGGCGGTGGTAACGCTCGACATGTTCGCCCGGAGGACCTTGCGGGGATTGGCTGCCCCGTTGTCTTTAACGACAACGACGGGACCCTTCGCGGGGCGGCGCAACTCTTCGCTCGAACGTGAGTCGCTCCACCGTCGTCGTCGCAGCCCACTACGCTACGGGCGTATCGCCGAGGGCGAGAGAGCACTGAGGTCTCACGATGACAATTTTTGAAGAGGAAATTCGTTCTCAGGGCGCCATCATCCGGGCCCGGGCCCAGGAGGGTGCCCACGAGGCCGCGAAGGCGGCCGAACGCTGGCGTGACGTCACACACCTCTTAGTCGCCGCACGAGGCTCCTCGGACAACGCCGCGATCTTCTTCCAATATCTGGCCGGACAGGAACTCGGTCTGCTGGTCGCCCTGGCGGCCCCCTCCCTCTACGAGGGTTCTCGCCAGATTGGACTGCGCGGCGCGGGCGTGCTCGCCATCTCGCAGTCGGGTCGCTCGCCGGGTATGGCACAGGTGATCGCTCAGGCGAGCGCCCAAGGTTGCGCGACGGCCGCGCTGACTAACGACGTGACGTCGTCGCTGGCTCACGCGAGCGATACCGTGATCGAATTGCGCGCGGGACACGAGCGCGCCATTGCTTCGACTAAGACGTTCTCGACGACGTGGCATGCGCTCGCGCAACTAGTGGAGGCGATGAGGGGTGAACCGCTGGAAGGAATGGACCAGTTGCCCGACGTCGTTGATTCCGTGGCCGATTGGGCGTTGACACTGTCCCTGCCCCTCGAACTCCTCGACGTCAAAGGACTCACCGTGGTGGGACGCGGGATCGGCTACTCCGTGGCCAGTGAGATTGCGCTCAAGGTGCGCGAGGTGACCGGGGTGCGAGCCGAGTCCTACTCGGCTCCGGACTACTTGCATGGTCCAATCGGGGCCGACGGCGAGGACTGCACCGTCGTGGTGGTCGTGACCGATGAGCTCAGTGACGCGGTCCTCCTGGAATTGTTGCAGGGTTGTCGCGCAGCCGGTATGGCTTCGGTCGTCATCCTCCCGTCGACGAGAATCGCCCCCGCGTGTGACGCGCAGATCGTTTTACCCGACGGCGGAGCGAACTGGGTCGTGGGGTTGAGCGAAGTCATCGTGGGCCAAGTGATCGCGCTTCGATTGGGTGAGGTGCGCGGGCGACCGATCGACACCGCACCACGCCTGGCCAAGGTGACGCTGTCGGCTTGATGGGACCCCCAAAATCCTTGGCACCCCCGGCTCGATGCCCGCTCAGATGGTTTCGACCTGATTAAATTTCTCAAATTGTGAGAATTTTTCACAATTCTGTTTGAATCATGTTAAAAATTCACATATTGTGACCACGTGAGATCAGATTCGTGACGACACTGCGCCCCGGCGTAACGTCGTCACGAAGGTTGGTACCACAGTCAAATGGGAGCTCAGACGGTTCCCTTCGGGAGGAGTTGTTGTGATGAAAAAGTTCAAGGTAGGTCTCGCGACCTCGGCCCTCGTGTTGGTGGCTTCCACTGTCACGGTCGTGGGCCCTTCGGTCGCAGGACTGACCGTTGCCAGTGCCGCGCCCTCGCAAGCGCCGCTCAATCTCGCGAACGAGCAGGGGACCCTGTGGTCGTGCGCGTTTAATCCATTCATTCCGTCGTCCTTGCCGTATTCGTTCGGCTTGACGTACGAATCGCTGGACTTCGTCAATGCGCTACAGAGTGGCAAGGTGACCCCCTGGCTCGCCTCGGCTTACGCGTGGTCCAACGGTAACAAGACGGTGACCTTCACGATCCGTCCGGGCGTCAAGTGGACTGACGGTACGCCCTTCAGCGCGGCTGACGTGGTCTACACGTTCGACCTGTTGAAGAAGAACCCGGCCCTCGACCTCAACGCGGTGTGGTCGGTGCTCTCGAGCGTGACCCAATCCGGCACCAAGGTCATCATGAACTTCAAGTCCGCCGCGGTCCCGTACTTCTATTACGTCGCTGGCCAGGTTCCGATCGTTCCCCAGCACATCTGGAGCAAGATCGCCAACCCGGTGACCTCGACCATCTCGAACCCCGTGGGTACGGGTGGCTACGTCATGTCCAAGTGCTCGGGCCAGAACATCCAGTGGACGGCTAACCCTCACTACTGGCAGAAGGGCATGGCGCAGATCAAGGTCGTCAACATGCCGGCGTTCTTGTCGAACAACACCTGCAACGAGTACTTGGCCTCAGGTCAATCGGCGTGGGGTTCGCAGTTCATCCCGAACATCCAGAGTTTCTACGTGGCCAAGAAGGCCGGTAACTCGTACTGGTTCCCGCCGGTCGCTAACGTGGCGTTGTTCCCGAACCTGACGGTGCCCGGGCTCAACGACGCCAAGGTGCGCCAAGCCATCAGTTACGCGATGAACCGTTCGCTCATCTCCAAGATCGGTGAGTACGGCTACGAGCCTCCGGCGAGTCAGACCGGTATCGTCAGCTCCGACGTTCAAGTCGTGGGTCTCTCCCTCGGCCGCAGCGGGTCTGTCCACGACGGCCAACACGGCCAAGGCAGCGGCCGATCCTGGCGGCGGACGGCTACAAGTTGGTCAATGGCGTCTACACCAAGGGTTCGACGAAGTTGGCGTTCACCCTCACCACCAACGGCGGCTACTCCGACTGGATCGCCTCGATGCAGGTGGTGAGCCAGGAGCTGACCAAGTTCGGCATCAAGATCACTCTGCAGACGCCGGCCCAGGCCACGTTCTACTCGAACCTGTACTCGGGTAAGTACCAGTTGGCCTACAACGCCGAAGCGGGTGGCCCTACGCCGTTCTACGAGCTGCGTCAGCTGCTGTTCTCGAAGAACTCCGCGCCGATCGGCACCGCGGCCGCGTCGAACTGGGAGCGCTACTCCAGCGCCTCGACCGACGCCCTGTTGAACCAGTACGGCACGACCACGAGCACCGCGACGCAGCAGTCAATCGTCGCCAAGTTGGAGGGTGTCATGGTGAATCAGGCTCCCGGTCATCCCGGTGCTCGAAGAGGTGGACTGGTTCCAGTTCAACCCGACGCACATCAATAACTTCCCGTCGTCGACCAACCCGTACGCTCAGCCCGGTCTGTACAACCAGCCCGACTGGGGCTACGTGCTCGACAAGCTGACTCCCAAGGCGTAATTAGGTAGTCGGGCAGAGTCGGGGAATGAGGTTTTTAGTTCGGCGTTTAGGGTTCTTGCTCGTAGCACTATGGGCGGCCCTAACGGTGAACTTCTTCATTCCCCGACTCATGCCCGGCAATCCGGCCGAGGCGATTCTCGCGCAACTTCCGCGGCCGACTCAATCCCAGTTCGCTCAAGGCCATCGAGGTCGCTCTCGGTATCGGTGGGCACCAGAATCTGCTGTCGGTCGTACTGTCGAGTACCTACGACAACACGCTTGACCGGCAACTTCGGCATCTCGACGTCGTATTTCCCCGTACCGGTCACGAGCGTGATCTCGCAGGCGCTGCCGTGGTCGCTCGGATTGGTCGGCATCAGCACGATCATGGGCTTCGTCGCTGGGCACCGCCATCGGGGCGATCGCCGCGTGGCGTCGCGGCGGAGTGCTGGACAACGTCCTGCCACCGACGTTCATCATCGTCTCGGCGTTCCCCTACTTCTGGGTCGGCCTGCTGTCCATCTGGCTCTTCTCTCTCACGCTCAATTGGTTCCCGATCGCTCGGGGGCTACACCGAGACGGCGACGCCCACGCTGACGCTGGGGGTTCGTCGGCGACGTCCTGTGGCACGCGGTGCTGCCGGCCTTCACCATCCTCATCACCTCGATCGGCGGGTGGATCCTGACGATGCGCAACAACATGATCACGGTGGTCGCCGAGGACTACGTGAAGATGGCGCGCGCCAAGGGACTCAAGCCCGCGCCGCATCCTGTGGCAGTACGCGGGGCGCAACGCCCTGCTGCCGAACTTGACGGGCTTCGCGATGTCGCTCGGCTTCGTCATCTCCGGGGCGATCCTGGTCGAGTACGTCTTCAACTATCCCGGGGTCGGCTTCTTGCTCCTGCAGGCGGTGAGCAACGAGGACTATCCGCTGATGCAGGCGCTCTTCCTGCTCATCACGGTCGCGGTGCTCGTCGCGATCTTCCTCTCCGACATCGCCACCGCGCTGCTCGACCCGCGCACGAGGAACTAGCCGATGAAGAGTTCCGTCGCGACTTCGACGCTGTCGGTCGCCGCGTGGCGCTTCCTGCGCCGCGACAAGAAGGCGATGGTCGGCTCGATCATCTTGTTCATCCTGCTCGTGATCTGCGGCGTTCCCCAGCTGGTTCACCCCCGACGACCCGGCCGCCGAGATCTACAACCCGGGGTCGGGCCTCTCGTGGGCGCACCCGCTGGGCACCACGTCCTTCGGCCAGGACGTCTTCTCGCAGTTGATGGCGGGCACGCGCCAGTCGGTGATGATCGCCCTCGTCGTGGGATTCCTCTGCACCGTCTTCTCGGTCGTCGTCGGCATCACCGCGGCGTACTCGGGTGGACTCGTCGACGACGCGCTTGTCGCTGCATCACCGACGTCATCCTGGTCATCCCGACCTTCCCACTCATCATCGTCATCGCCGCCTACACCAAGAGCGCGTCGTTCTGGACCATCGTCTTCGTGCTGGTGGTGACGGGATGGAGCTACGGTGCGCGACAGCTGCGCGTGCAGGCGCTGTCGCTGCGCAACCGCGACTATCTGCTGGCGGCGCGGGCCCGCGGCGAGTCGAGTTGGTACATCATCGGGGTCGAGCTCATCCCGCCCATGACCTCGCTCATCGTGGCGAACTTCCTCGGCGCCGCGCTCTACGCGGTGCTCGCCGCCGCCGGTCTGCAGTTCGTCGGTCTGGGCAACGTCAACACCGAGTCGTGGGGCACCATGCTCTACTGGGCGCAGAACAACGAGGCGCTCTCGGCGGGTCTGCCGCTGTGGGCCCTGGCGCCGGGCATCATGATCGCGATCCTGGGCAGCGCCTTGGCGCTGCTCAACTACGCCTTCGACGAGGTGTCGAACCCGGCGCTTGCGCCCGGTGGCGAGCCGACGGCGATCGAAAGGCGGTGGCGTGAGCACGCCGATCCTCGAAGTCCGCGACCTCAAGGTCGAGTACACCACCGCCGCCGGGCCCGGCCCAGGCCGTGGCGGGCGTCTCGTTCGACCTCGCGCCGGGTGAGTTCCTGGCCATCGTGGGCGAGTCGGGCTGTGGCAAGTCGACGATGCTCTTCTCGATCGCCCAACTGCTGACCTACCCGGCCCGGACCGTCGGGGGGAGCGTGCAAGTTCGACGGCGTCGACCTGACCACGCTGACGGCCGAGGAGCTGCGCCAGCACCGCTGGCGCGACATCTCGGTCGTGATGCAGAGCGCGATGAACGCGCTCAACCCCACGTTGTCGATCGGCGCGCAATTGGCCGACGCCTGCCGCGCCCACACCGACTGGGACGACGAGAAGATCGCCCGACGTTCGGCCGAGGTGCTCGCGATGGTCTCGATCGACGTCGGCGCACCTCAAGAGCTTCCCGTTCCAACTCTCGGGCGGCATGCGCCAGCGCGCCATGATCGCGATGGCGCTACTGCTCGAGCCCAAGCTGATCATCATGGACGAGCCGACCTCGGCGCTGGACGTGGTGGCGCAGCGCTCCTTGATGCGCCAGGTGGAGAACCTGCGTCAGCGATCTCGGGCTTCGCGGTGTTGTTCGTCACTCACGACATGAGCGTCGTGTCGCACTTCTCGGATCGACTCGCCGTGATGTACGCCGGCGAGTTCGTCGAACTCGGCGCCACCCGCGAGGTGTTCGACCGACCGCGCCACCCGTACTCGAGCGGTCTGATGGACGCGTTTCCCTCCATCGTCGGCGAGGCCAAGGAGCTGACCGGCATCGCCGGGAATCCGCCGTCGCTGGTCAATCCGCCCGCGGGCTGTCTCTTCGCGCCGCGATGTCAGTTCGCCACCGACGAGTGTCGCGAGTTCCGACCCGAACTGATCTCCGTCGAACAGCACGCGGTGCGCTGTCACCTGGTCAATCCGAGGGGGCGCTCGTGAGTGACGCCGATCTTGAAGGTCGAGGATCTCAGTCGCTACTTCCGCGTCGGGGGATTTCGCTCCGCGGGCACCTTGCACGCGACCGACGAGGTCTCCTTCGAGGTCGCGCCCAGCGAGATCGTCGCCCTGGTCGGGCGAGTCGGGTTCGGGCAAGTCGACGATCGCGCGCGTCTTGGCTGGCCTGTATCCGCCCACGTCGGGCACGATCACCTTCGAGGGCGAAGTCCAGGGCCAGGCGCGCCAGTCGCAGGGTCCGCGGCCGCATGCCGATGGTCTTCCAGGACCCCTTCGGTTCGATCAATCCGGTCCTGCGCGTGGGTCACAGCCTGCAGCGATCGCTGAAGCTGC
Organism: uncultured Acidimicrobiaceae bacterium; assembly: GCA_963734655.1. Lineage (GTDB taxonomy): Bacteria > Actinomycetota > Acidimicrobiia > Acidimicrobiales > RAAP-2 > RAAP-2. Next base: position 389,784 of record CAVTHY010000004.1, read on the forward strand.
ACCGACCCGAACTCGACAAGGCCGGCTCGTGACAGCCGAGGCGGTGGCGCTGGTGGAGCGGGTGGGGCTCTTGCCGGGCGCCGAAGTACTGCGCCGCTATCCCCACGAACTCTCGGGCGGTCAGCGCCAGCGACTGGGCTTCGCCCAGGCGCTGGCGTCGCGACCCTCGCTGATCCTGGCCGACGAGCCGGTCTCGATGCTCGACGTGTCGATTCGCATCGGGCTGCTCAACGTCATGAGGGGACTGCGCGACGACGAGCAGCGTGTCCCTGCTCTACATCACCCACGATCTGGCGAGTGCGCGCTACGTGGCCGACCGCATGATCGTCCTCTACGCCGGGCGCATCGTCGAGGAGGGTACGACCGAACGAGGTCATCGCCGATCCCTCGCACCCCTACACGCGACTGCTGATGGCCACCGCGCCCGACCCGCGTTTGCCGCTGATCGCGCGACACCGACGTTGAGGACCTGGGCGAACCGCCCAAGGTGATCGACCCGGGTCCCGGGTGTCGCTTCGCGCCGCGTTGCCCCTTGGCCATGGACCAGTGCCGCACGTCGACACCCGCCGATGGTGCAGCTCTCGGCCACCAAGCGCGCCGCCTGTTACGCCGTCGAACAGCCTTGAGCCACTCGTTGCTGCCCCGGCCCCGTCGGGTCGAGGGGCGTGAGGGTTCGCTGACGCTGCACTCGCCGCTGCGCGTGCGTTGCGACGACCGAGTGGCGCGACGTCGTCGACGTCTTCGCCGAGGACCTGCGACGCGCGGTGGGCTGGGAGGTGCGACGGGTCGTTCGAGGTGAGGCGTGCGACGTGCGATTGACGCCGCGACGACGACTCGCGGCGACGAGGACTACACCCTGCGCGTCAGCGATCGCGTCGACATCACGGCGTCGAGTGCCGCCGGCTTCTCCTACGCCCTCACGACGCTGCGCCAACTGGGACCGGCGACACTTGTGGTCGACGCAACGCCACGCTCGCTCGACGAGTTGGACGATCCCGGGGCTGTCGATCGTGACGGTCCGGCGTTCGCGTGGCGCGGCGTGCACCTGGACGTCGCGCGCCACTTCTTCGACGTGGCGACCGTGCTGCGTTTGATCGACCTGCTTGGCCGCGCACCGCCTGAACCGTCTGCACCTTCACCTCAACGACGACCAGGGTTGGCGCATCGAAGTGCCCCGCCTGGCCACGTCTCACCGACGGTGGGCGCCACCCGTGCGAGTTCGCCCCTCGGCCACGAGCACGACGAACCGTCGCGACGACGTGCCCCACGGGGGCTTCTATACGCGCTGCGACATTGCCACCATCGTCGAGCACGCGCCGGCGCCGAAACGTCCAGGTCGTCCCCGAGATCGATCTGCCCGGTCACGCCCAGGCGGTACTGGCGGCCTACCCGCAGTTCGGCAACACCGACGAACCGCTCGAGGTCTGGACGCACTGGGGGATCTCGGAACACGTGCTCAACGTCGAGACCGCGACGCTGGACTTCGCCGAGGATGTGGTGCGCTACGTGGCGGGCCTCTTCCCGGGAGTCCCGGTGCATATCGGGGGCGACGAATGTCCGAGCGACGCAGTGGGAGGCGCAGTGCCGCCGCGCGCGAGGTGATGCGCCGCACGGGTTCGAGCGCGCCAGTGCAACTTACAGGGCCTCTTCACCGAGCGACTCGCTGCGAGTCACTGCGCGCGCGACGGGCGCGAGGTGCTCGCCTGGGACGAGGTGCTCGACGCCGAGGTCGTCGCCGGGCACGATGATCTGCGCGTGGCGTAGCGCGCACAAGGGCGTCGAGGCGGCCGAGCGTGGACTCGACGTGGTCATGGCGCCCATGCAGCATCTCTACTTCGACTGGTTGAGTAGTGACGTCGCCCGACGAGCCCGTCGCCGTGGCGCCGGTGCCCTACGTGACGACGTGGGAGAAGGTGTACGCCTTCGAGGTCGTCCCCGACGTCCTCGATCGCGCGCTCCAGCACCACGTCCGCGGCGCCCAGGCGCAGTTGTGGACGGAGTACATCGATTCGGTGCCGCGTCTGGATTACATGGCCTTCCCGCGACTGTGCGCCTTCAGCGAAGTGGTCTGGGGCACGCAGCGGCCGCCTCGAGGAGTTCCGTCCGCGGCTCGATGAATCATCTCGCGCCGCCTCGACGCCATGGGCGTCGCGTATCGTCCCTCGACCCGTGGACGTGAAGTGAGCTGACACGCTGTCGCGGATGGTCGAATTGCTCGGTCCCGCGACGCGACGAGCTCGCGAGCGATCGGGTGCGCGACGTCGACGCGGTGGAGATGGCGCCGCTGACTGGGTGAGCTCCACCTTCGCGCTCCGAGGTCGATCGACGAACTCATGGCAGCACTGGGACGAGACCCGGCGTTCGTCGCGCTGGTCGTCGTTGCTGGGCGCCGCTGGTGTCGCGCGTCGAACGCGACCGTGGTAACATCGATGCGCCGATTCGCGATCTGGGACGACCTCGACGACCATGGTCGCGAGCGGTCGACTGCTCTACTACTACCTCTTCGCCCTCCAAGTCCGTGAGTGTGCGAACGTGGTACGCGCACTGCGGACGTGCCCGAGGACGTGAGTGCCGCGACGATCGGCGCCCTGGCCCGTCACGGTGAGACCCACTTGCTCAAGCACGGCACGATCGGGCGTCGACGCCGGGTGGTGGATGCTGCCGATCCTGCGCGGCGAGATACTGCAGGTGCGGCAGCTCAAGTTCCACCTCGTGCACCTCGGGAGTGGGAACGCTGGCGCCGCAGCCCGTGGCTCGAGTGCGCGAGGAGGCCGCGCGCTCGCGGCGAGGGTTTCGCGCAGGGCGACCTATCGCTGGGCGTGCACATCCCCGCGCGGATCGACCTCTCGCCGCGCGGCGCTCGACGACACCTTCGCGCGAGCCCGCGAGGTACTCGTCCGAGGTGTGGCCCTGCCCCACGCGGCGACTGGCGACCTGTCAGTCGTGGATGATGGACGAGCGCCTGGTCGCCGCCTTGGGTGAGGCACAGCCACATCGTGGGCTTTCAGCGACGTTTCAACTCATCGAGCCCTACGAGGACGACGTCGACGAGGTGGGGTACTTCATCTTCGGCCGCGAGGTCGCTGACGTGGCGGACCTGGCGGCCACCGTCGCGAGTGCAACGCACGGTGCTCGACGTCCTGCTGTCGGGCGGCGCATGGCACAATCGCACGGGTTGGCTCGACTTCGACGACGGCGGTCGCCTCAGGTGATAAACGAGATGGCGAGTGATGTTGGCTTGTCCCGGAATCTGACTCAATTGGTGTGATTTAGATGCCATGCAATGTGAAATTTCTCTCACGAGTTGATTGATTAATGTGAAAAATTCACATACATATGTCTCACGTGGATTCCAAAACCCGCCGCTCGACCATCGCTGAGCGTCTGCGGCTCCAGGGTGAGGCGTCCATCGTGGAACTCGCGGCTCATCTTTGGCACGTCGGAGATGACGATTCGTCGCGACCTCGATCTACTCGAGGTCGAGGGACTGGCCCGGCGCGCGCGCGGGGGAGCGATCTCGGTGCAGAGTCGCTCCTTCGAGCCGCCGATCCTGCAGCGCGCCTCACAGTCCTCCGACGCCAAGCGCGCCATCGGTATCGCGGCGGCGGCGATGCTGCGCGAGAACGAGACGGTGTTCCTCGACGTGGGGACCACGACCCACGAGATGGCCAAGGCCATACCCGGCGGACCTGCCCATCACCGCGATCACCAGTTCCCTGCTCATCGCGATGGAACTCTCCACGAAGCCCGCCGTCAAGACCATCGTGACCGGCGGGGTCATCCGTCAGGGCGAGATGAGCCTGATCGGTCCGCGCGCACAGACGTCCTTCGCCGATCTCAACTTCGACGCGGTCTTCATGGGGGTGGCGGGCATCAGTCACACCAAGGGACTGACCGAGTACAACCTCGACGACGCCGACGTCAAGCGCGCCGCGATGGCGACGGGCCGGCGCGTGATCGTGCTGGCCGACGAGTCCAAGATCGGTCGCGTGGCGCTCGTGACCTTCGCGTCCGATCCACGCCGTCGACGTCCTCGTCACCGACGCCGCGCCGCGTCATCGCGGGGGTGCGCCACATTCGCGAGCAGGACGTCGACGTCGTTGCACGTTCAGTCACCCAGTAAAGGAGTAATTGCCATGTCGCGTTTCCGCACCATCTTTCCCGGGGTCGATAAGCCCCTCATCGCCATGGCCCACGTACCGCCGTTACCGGGTACGCCGCTGTACGACGCCGCCGCCGGGGTCGAGGGACTGATCGACCACGTCAAGCGCGACACGGCGATGCTGCTCGAGGGCGGATTCGACGCGAGTGCTGTTCTGCAACGAGGGCGACCGCCCTTACCAGCTTCACGCGGGCTCGAGGCCTCGGCGGTGATGACGCGCGTGGCCATCGAGTGCAAGCCCGACGATCGCCCCTTCGGCGTCGACTACCTCTGGGACGCCCAGTGCGCGTTGGCCATCGCCGTGGGTTCGGGCGCGTCGTTCATGCGCGAGGTGATCAATGGCGTCGTGGGAATCCGACATGGGTCCCTGGCAACCCGACGCCGCCAAGCTGTTGCGTGACCGGCGACAACTTCGGACGCGACGACCTGGCGATCTTCGCCAACATCACGCCGGAGTTCGCCTCGCCCATCGGCAAGCGCACACCCGCGCAGATGGCTCGCTCCACCGTGGTCTCGAGTCTGGCCGACGTGATCTTGGTGTCGGGCCCGATGGCCGGCGCCGAACCCGACGTGCAGACCGTGGCCGACGTGCGCGAGGCGGTCGACCCCGGCGTGCCCGTCCTGCTCAACACCGGGCGCGAAGGCCGCGACGATCGCGCAGTACCTCAAGTTCGCCGACGGCTGCATCGTCGGCTCGGACCTCAAGCGCGACGGCTACACCTGGAACGAAGTCGACCCCGAACGCGTCAAGCGCTTCATCGACGCCGCGCGCAGTGCCTGAGACGCGGACCCCTCCTACTGGGCATCGACCTGGGTTCCTCGGGGGTGAAGGCCACGCTGGTGAGCCCCGAACGCGGCATCGTCGCGAGCACCTCGCGCGAGGTGGCTCTCTACAGCGACCACGTCGGCTGGGCCGAGGCCGACCCCGACGAGTGGTGGCAGCGCCACGTGCGAGGTCATCGCGCGACTACTCAGCTGAGACGGGTGCGTCCAACACCGACGTGGTGGCTCTCGCCGTCTCGGGCATGGTGCCGGCGGTGGTGATCTGTGACGATGACGGGCGGCCGCTTCGTCGAGCGATCCTGCAGAACGACGCGCGCGCGACCCAGGAGATTCGCGAACTCCAAGCGCGCTCTCGCAGCACATGGACCTCCTGCGCACTGACCGGTTCGGTCCTGTCGCAGCAATCCGTCTCCCCAACGGTGCTGTGGCTGGCGAGGAGCGAGCCAGCGTTGTGGGCCCGCACGGTCTCGGTGCAGGGTTCCTACGACTGGCTCGCTCGTCAGTTCGGCGCGGTGGCGCACGTGGAGCAGAACTGGGCGCTCGAGAGCGGGCTCTACAACCTCGATCTGCGTCCCCTCGACGAGGTGCCCGCCGCCACGAAGATCGACTGGCCCGCGTTCCTGCCGGTGATGCGTCCGGGAACCGTCGCGGGCGAGGTGTCGGCGCCGCCGCGCGCGCTAGTGGCCTCGCTCCCGGGAACGACGATCGTCGTCGGCGGTGCCGACCACGTGCTCTCGGCCTACGGCGCGGGTCTGGTGCAAGACCGGTGACGCGCTCATCAAGTTGGGGGGCGCCGGCGACATCTTGGCGGTCTCGAAGAAGGTGTTCTTGGACCGCCGGCTCTATCTCGACGCGCATCCGATCCCCGGCTCGTGGTTGCCCAATGGGTGCATGGCGACCAGCGGTTCGGTGCTGCGCTGGGAACAGGCTCTCTTCTCTGGAGTGCCTCTTGATGTCCTCGACGAGGAGGCGCGCACCGCACGCCCGGGCGCGCTGGTGTCGTTGCCCTACTTCCTCGGTGAGAAGACGCCGCTGCACGACCCGGACCTCCGCGGGGTGATTGCCGGTCTGCACCTCGGCACTACGCGAGGCGACTTGCACCGTTCGTTCCTCGAGGGCATCGCTTACGGGTTCAAGGCCCACGTCGACGTCTTCGCTGAAGGGGGGCTCGCGTTCGGGCGACGTGCGGGTCACCAACGGCGGATCACGTTCGCGTCTGTGGCGTGAGATTCTCGCGGACGTCTTGCACCGCGACCTGATTTCAATCATCAATCACCCCGGCGCCTCCTACGGGGCCGCCGTGATCGCCGGTATCGGCATCGGGGTGATCCACGACTGGAACTACGTTGCCGGGGCGCTGGAGAAGGGCGAGGTGATCTCGCCCAACCCCGAGAACATCGCCGTCTACGAGGAGCGATTACCAACAGTTCCTCCAACTTGGTGTCGCGAGCGCCCCGATCTCCCATTCACTGGCAAGGAGTCCTCTATGAATCAGCCACTCGCGGTCGTCACCGGAGCGGGATCGGGAATCGGTGCGGCCATCGCCGCCGAACTCGGCCGTCGGGGCTTTCACGTGGTGGTCACCGACGTCGACGAGGCGGCGGCTGATCTGACGGCCCGGGGCATCGCGAGCGCCGAGTCGCACCCCCTCGACGTCACCCGACCCGAAGCGTGCGACGAGCTCGTCGAGATGATCGTCGCGACACACGGGCGCCTCGACGTTTGGGTCTCCAACGCCGGTATTTCCAAGATGCAACGCTTCGTCGACGTGCCCGCCGCGGATCTGGTGCGCAGTTTCGAAGTCAACACCTTCGGCGTCTTCTACTGTGGGCAATCGGCGGCGCGCGCGATGATCGCCCTGGGCACGCGCGGGCGGATCATCAACACGGCGTCCATGGCGGCCAAGCAGGGCCGGGTCCCCTTCCTCGCGGACTACGTGGCGAGTAAATTCGCGGTGCTGGGCCTGACTCAGGCGATGGCCTACGAACTCGCTCCCCACGGCATTCGCGTCAACTCGGTGTGCCCGGGATTCGTGGCGACTCCCATGCAGACACGCGAACTGGCGTGGGAAGCATCACTGCGCGACAGTGATCCCGAGGTCGTCAAACAGATGTGGATCGATGACACGCCCCTGGGGAGGCTGCAGACTCCCGAGGACGTAGCGAAGGTCGTGGCGTTCCTCGCCTCGGACGATGCCGAATTCATCACCGGTGAGTCGATCTCGGTCAATGGCGGCGCCTACATGGACTGACCAGTCCACCGGTTACATCGCCGTTACCACTTAGAAATACTCCGTACACATAGCCGACCTAGGTTGTGATAATGGGAGTGGTCTTCGAGGATGATGCTTCGGGTGCGTGGAATGAGATGTTCTCTTCCCCTGGTCAGCCACGACCCATCTACGAACGGCTCCTCGCCGACCTCAACGCCTATCAGCCCCAGGAGTTGCGTCTTCGTTCGGAGCAACTGGCGCACACGTTCATTGACCGCGGCGTAACCTTCGCGCACAGTGGCGAGGAGCGACCATTCCCGCTGGACCTGGTGCCGCGCATCCTCGGGGCCCTCGAGTGGGACCGTCTGGCGCGCGGCATCGCCCAACGTGTCCGTTCCCTCGAGGCGTTCCTGGCCGACGTCTACGGCGAGGGGCGGATCTTCGACGAGGGACTCATGCCCCGACGCGTCGTGACCTCGAGTCCGCATTTCAGCCGAGCGGCCTTCGGCATCACGCCCCCGAACGGGGTGCGCGTCGCCGTGGCCGGCATCGACCTGATTCGCGACGAGCACGGGAACTTCTGTGTTCTCGAGGACAATGTGCGTATCCCCTCGGGGGTGAGCTACGTGATCGAGAACCGCCGGGCGATGACCCAGGCGTTCTCGGCGCTGTTCTCCGACCACCGGGTGCACCCCGTCGACTCCTATCCCTCGCGACTCTTCGCGGCCCTACTGGCGGCCGCTCCCGCTAAGGCTGCCGACCCCGTCATCGTGGTCTTGAGTCCGGGCGTGTACAACGCCGCGTACTTCGAGCACGTGCTGTTGGCTCGAATGATGGGGGTGGAGCTCGTCGAGGGGCGCGACCTCGTCTGTCGTTCAAACCACGTCTACATGCGCACGACGAACGGCGAGCGCGCGGTGCACGTTATCTATCGCCGTGTCGACGACGACTGGATCGACCCGCTGCAGTTCCGTCCCGACACCGTGATCGGCGTCGCTGGTCTGGTCAACGCGGCGCGTGCGGGAAACGTCGTCATCTCCAACGGCATCGGCAATGGAGTGGCCGACGACAAGCTGGTCTACACCTACGTCCCGGAGTTCATTCGTTTCTACTTGGGCGAGAAGCCACTGCTCGACAACATCGAGACGTATCGCCTCGAGGACGACGAGGCGCGAGCCGAAGTGCTGGGTCATATGGACCGCTACGTGGTCAAGCCGGTGGACGGCTCGGGCGGCAAGGGTATCGTCATTGGCCCCCATGCGACTAAGACCGAGCTCAAGGCGCTGTCCAAAGCCGTCGCGGCCGCGCCGCGAAACTACATCGCCCAGCGACCCGTCGCCCTCTCGACGCACCCGACCTTCGTGCACGAGTCCATCGCGCCACGCCACATCGACCTGCGGCCCTTCGCCGTCAATGATGGCAAGGACGTGTGGGTCTTACCCGGGGGGCTCACCCGCGTGGCGCTGGGCGAAGGTGAGCTGATCGTCAATTCCTCGCGCGGCGGCGGCTCGAAAGACACCTGGGTCCTCAACGACGAATCGATTCCCTTTCGCGGCGCGGTGCCTCCGGCGAGCGCACGGTCGCGGCGTTACGCGGGCCCACCGCGCCAGAACGATGAATACATATTCGAACAGGGCGAACAATGAGTGAGCGCGGCATGCTCTCACGGCTCGCCGAGTCGCTCTTCTGGATCGGCCGCTACATCGAGCGAGCCGACGACACCGCACGCATCGTCGACTCCTACGTGCACCGTATGGTGGAGGATCCCTTCAACGACGAGAGCGCGACGTGTCGCTCACTGTTCGCGATTCTGGGCATCGAGGTCGAGAGCGAACGTCTGCGGACCCACGAGACGTTGCAAACGATCGCCTACGACATCGAGAATCCCAATTCGATCGCGGGGGCCCTCAACGGCGCCTTCGAGAATGCGCGGCGTAGTCGCGACTACATCTCCTCAGAGATGTGGGTGGCGCTCAACACCACACGCAACGAGCTGCCCAAGCGTGAGAAGCGCGCCCGCGACCTCGGCCCGTCGACCTACCTGACGTACGTGCGCGAACGCACCTCGCTGCTGGCCGGTCTCACCGACGCCACACTCAGCCACGACGACGGCTGGCGCTTCTTGGTACTGGGCAGAAACCTCGAACGCATCGACATGACCGCGCGCCTGCTGCGCGGACGAGTGGTGAGCGACGACAACGCCCCGGACTGGATGGCCTTCCTGCGCGCGTCGGGGGCCATGGAGGCCTTCATGCGCAACACCCGTGAGATCAATGACGCCAACGGCGTGGCGGCCTTCTTGATGCTGGACCGTCTCTTCCCGCGATCGGTGCTGTATTCACTCAATCTCGCCGACGAGTGCCTGGTCGAGATTCAGCCGGTGAGTCAACGCATCAGTTCCGGCGACGCGGCGCGCCAAGCCCTGGCCCGCGCCCGGGGCATGCTCGAATTCATCGATCCGCGACAATTGATCGATCAGTTGCCCGAACTTCTCGAGATGCTCGAAGCGACGTGTTTTCGTATCACCGACGCCGTGACCGACCGCTACTTCCGCCACGAGGACGCAGTGGTCTGGCACCATGAGGAGGGGCTGTGAGCGAGCGCCTCGGTCTGTCGATCCGCCACCATACGGGCTTCACCTACGACGGGCTGGCGAAGGCCTCCTACAACGAGGCGCGCATGACGCCGCGATCGCTCAACACCCAGTTGGTCGGGTCCTCCAAGATCGCGGTGCGACCGGCGATCCCGCTGTCGACCCACGTCGACTACTTCGGCACGGTCGTCACGGCCTTCGACATCCAAGAGACCCATCCCCAGCTCGAGGTCGAGGCGGTCTCGCAGGTGGAGAGTTGGGCGGCGACCCTGGAGACGCCCCTGGGCTGGGAAGAACTGCGCAGCGAACGATTGACGGATCGCTTTTCGGAGTTCCTCTTGCCCACGCACCGCACCACCCTCGTGGGTGGCGTCAAGGACGGGATGGCGGCCTGGCAGACTCTGGCCGACGTGCACGAGTGCGTGGCGGCGGTCTCGGACTTCGTGCGCAACGAAGTGGCCTACGTGCCGGGGGCGACCACAGTCTCCGCGACCGCCCAAGAGGCTTGGGACCGGCGAAAGGGCGTCTGTCAGGACATCACCCACGTCACTATCGGCCTGCTGCGGGCGATGGGCATCCCGGCGCGCTACGTGTCGGGGTACCTCTATCCGGCGACGCAACCCGAGGTGGGTGACGTGGTCGAAGGGCAGAGCCACGCGTGGGTCGAGTACTTCTCGGGATCGTGGACGGGTATCGATCCCACCAACGGAGTGCGCGAGACTGAACGGCACATCGTCGTGGGTCACGGGCGCGACTACGACGACGTCGCGCCGTTGAAGGGCATCTACCAGGGGCCGGAATCGACGCAGTTGGGCGTCGTGGTCGAGATTCGTCGCACGCATTAGTCCACTGACGCGGCCACCTTTCTAGGATGTCGCCATGGACTTAGAACTCAGCGACCGCACCGTGATGATCACCGGGGGCACCGACGGCCTCGGATTCGCCCTCGCCCGACGACTCGTGGGCGAGGGGGCGCACGTGGCGGTGTGCGGGCGAAACGAACAACGCCTCGAGGCCGCCCAGGAACAACTGGGACCCGGCGCGCTATGCGTGCAGGCCGACGTCACCCTCGCGAGCGACTGCGAGATGTTCCTCGAGGCGACCCTCGAACGTTTCGCTCGTCTCGACGGCGTGGTGAACAATGCCGGTGCGGCGGTGGCGACCCCCGTGGCGACCTCCTCGGACGACGCGTGGCGCAGCGACTACGAGCTCAAGGTGCTGGCGGCGCTGCGCATCGCGCGCGCGTCCCTGGATCACCTGGGGGCCGGTGGCGCCATTGTCAACGTCCTGGCCATTTCGGCGCGTACCCCGTCCAACGGCTCGACGCCCACTTCGGCGTCGCGCGCCGCGGGACTGGCCTTCACCAAGGCACTGGCCAACGAGGTGGCGCCGAGGGGCATACGGGTCAACGCCGTGCTGATCGGGCTGATCGAGTCTGGTCAGTGGGTGCGTCGCGCGGCGATCGGTGAGCAGTCGCTCGACGACTATTACCTCGAGGCGGCCGCGAATGCGCGTATTCCCCTGGGACGCTACGGACGCGCGGAGGAATTCGCCGACGTGGCGGCGTTCTTGCTCTCGCCGCGGGCCAGTTACGTGACCGGCGTGGGTCTGAGTGTGGACGGGGGGCTGTCCCCCGTCATCTGAGGACCGGATCGTCTACTCACCCGCCCCTTCAAGCGCCACGACCGGTCGGGCAAGCAGGGCTGACTATTTGTTGATGTTTCATCGAGTCTCTGGTATAATGGTGGAAATATCAACTAACTAGTGCAGTGAGAAGGTGACCCGGTGTCGACGCCGACGGTGTTGTGGAGTGGTTCAACGAATGACGACGCCCCGCTGGTGGTGTTGTTGCACGGGCGCGGGTCCAACGAGGCCGAGATCAACACACTGGCCCCGGCACTGCCCCAGGACCTCGCCTTGGCCGCCGTACGCGGCCCGGTCGCGCTGGGCGCCGCACAGTTCACGTGGTTCGAGAACCGCGGCATCGGTCGACCCGTGCCGGAGTCACTGCGCTCCTCGATCGAATGGTTCCGAACCTGGCTCGATTCCGTCGCGGCGACGAGGCAAGTGGCCCTCGTGGGATTCAGCGGCGGCACCGCCTTCGCCGCGGGCGTGGTACTCGACGACCCGGCTCGATTCGCCGGTGCGGCCCTGCTCTACGGGACCATCCCCTTCGAAGCGGGCGTGTCGACGACCCCGAATCGACTCGCGGGAGTGAGCATCCTTCACGCCCAAGGGGTCGACGACGTAGTGATGCCCCGCGACTTGATGCAGGCGACCTGGGAGTACCTGCACGAGGACTCGGGTGCCTCACTCGAGGCGCACCGCACGAGCGGCGGCCACGCCATCGCCCCCGAGGTGATGACCGCGTTGTCGCCCTGGCTCGAAAGGACGTTGGTCGGTTGAGCGCGGGCATGGAGATCGGTCTCTTCACCTTTGGTGAAGTGACACGTTCGCCCCAGGGCGCGGCCGTCAGTGCGGGCCAGCGTCTTCGCGAATTCATCGAACTCGCCAAGATCGCCGACGACGCGGGACTCGACGTCTTTGGCGTAGGTGAACACCATCGCCCGGACTTCGCCATTTCCTCGCCCGCCGTGGTCCTCGCCGCGATCGCCGAAGCGACGTCACGCATTCGCCTCACCAGCACCGTGTCGGTGCTCTCCACCTCGGACCCGGTGCGCGTCTACGAGGACTTCGCGACGTTGGACCTGATATCGCGCGGGCGCGCCGAGATCACCGCGGGACGTGGCGCCTACGTGGAATCCTTCCCCCTCTTCGGTTTCGAACTCGAGGATTACAACGATCTCTTCGACGAGAAGCTCGACCTCCTGCTCGCCATCAATCGCAACGAGCGTGTGACCTGGTCGGGGAAATTCCGCGCACCGCTGCGCGACGCCGGGGTCTACCCGCGCGCGTTGGCGGGGGAGATCCCCGTCTGGATCGCCGTGGGGGGCACTCCGGCGAGCGTCGTGCGCGCGGGCCGTCACGGACTGAGCACCTATTTCGCCATCCTCGGCCAGCCCGAACGCTTCGTCGATCTCGCCGAGTTGTATCGGCGAAGCGGGCGTGGGGCGGGATTCGCTCCCGAGGACCTGCGCGTCGGCGTCACCAGCCACTTCTACGTCGACGAGACCTCACAGGGCGCACGCGACGCCTTCTATCCCTACTACTCGCGCTACATCGGCGACAATATGCCCCACGCGCGCGGCGTCGCCTTGGCGCGCGACCACTTCGAGGAGTGGGCCTCTCCTCACGGTGCCCTGTTCTGCGGCAGCCCACAAGAGATAATCGACAAGATGCTCTGGGAGTACGAGGTACTGGGCCACACTCGCTTCCTCGCCCAGATCGGTCTCGGGGGACTGCCCTTCAAGGAGACGGCTCGTTCGATTGAGTTGTTGGCGAGCGAGGTGTTGCCGGTGGTGCGCAGCGCGACCCAGTCGAGTCAGGCCAACGAGACGAAGCCGTAAGTCACGCACAGCCCCAGCGCATTGATGAGCACGAAACTGACGATAATGACGGCGATGCCCACTTTGACACCGGTGCCGCGGTGTCGGCCCGCCGGAGCGGGCATATACCAGTCGGGCAGCAGTGCGCCGGCGGCGGCCGACGCGGCTCGCCACGGTGCCACGCTCAAATCGATGTGGGGGTGCGGATCGGCACTCAGGGCGAGTGAGGTCAACTCGTCATCAGAGACAGTCCCGTCGAAAGTTAAACGATCGTCCATCGCCCCTCCTCATTGATGCGCCCGTAGTTCAAACTAACGCCCGCGGTCTCCGCCGCGACGCTACTTATTCGCTGATGTCGCGTAAACCGGCGTCGAGGAACTTCTGGCGCAGTCCGAAGAGGTCGAGGGTACCCTCGCCCGCCTGGAGGAGCTTGCGGTACGCGGCCTCGGCGGCCTCGCGAACGCGGCACTCGGCGATGACCTCGAGGGCATCCTCGCGAGCGACCACCACGACGCCGTCGTCGTCGGCCACGACGACGTCACCAGGTGTGACCGCGACCCCCGCACACACGATGGGTACTTGTACGTTGCCCGGGGTCTCCTTGACCGTGCCGCGCGCGCTGATGGCGCTCGACCACGCGGGAAACGCCATGTCGCAGAGCTCGGTGACGTCGCGGACCCCCGCGTCGATCACCAGGCCCACGACGCCGCGCGCCACCATGTGCGTCGCCAACAACTCCCCGAAGTAGCCGTCGTCACAGGTGCTCGTCGGTGTTACCACGAGGAGGTCACCGGGCTTCGCGACGTCGCCGGCGACGTGGATCGAGGAGTTGTCGCCCGGCGCCACCTCGCACGTGAGAGCCGTACCCGCGACACGAGTTCCGCGGTAGATCGGTCGCAGGCGCGACGCGAGGAGGCCGGTGCGCCCCTGGGCCTCGTGGATAGTGGCCACGCTGAAGGTGGCCAGGGTACGCACGTGCGAGGGATCTGCCCGTTGGGTGGTGCGGTCGACGACGGCCACGGCGCTCCTTTGCCATCTCGAGTGCTGCTCGTTCGACGACACGTCGCGCGAGGCGACGTGGGTGTCGTCGTTGCGATAGTAGCCCAGTCATTCTGTGACGCGGAGCGCATCTAGTGTGAAGGTCTGTGGGGGTGACGAGGTGACCAATTCAGTAGAGCGCGCGCGCGTGCTCGTCGTCTCCCTCGGGGGAACGATTGCCTCCACGTCATCGTCGAGCGTCGAGGGAGTGGTGCCCCAGCTCACGGCGCGGGACCTCGTCGACGCGGTACCCGGGCTTCGCGAAGTGGCCGACGTCGAGACGATGTCGTTTCAACAGGTCCCCTCGGGCGACCTCACCCTGACCGACGTGGTGGCCCTGGCGCGAGTGATCAAGGAAGGCATCGAGGGCGGAGTCACGGCGTCGTCGTGACCCAGGGCACCGACACGATCGAGGAGACTTCCTTCGCCCTGGACGTCTTGTTGGACGTGACAGAACCCGTCGTCGTCACCGGTGCGATGCGCAATCCCACGCAGGCGAGTGCCGACGGCCCGGGCAACGTCCTGGCCGCTGTGAAGGTGGCCGCGTCGAGGGTTGCACGAGGACTCGGGTGTGCCTCGTCGTGATGAATGACGAAGTGCACGCCGCGCGTTTTGTGCGAAAGACTCATTCCTCGAGTCTGGCGACGTTCCGCTCGCTCAGTGGTGGTCCACTCGGGTGGGTCGCCGAGGAGCGGGTGCGCATCGTCGTGCGTCCCCACTCGCCTCGCCACTATTGCGCTTGACGATCTCGCGCGACCCGCCACCCGTGGCCCTCGTCACGTGCGCGCTCGGTGATGACGGACGAACGCTACATACTCTGGGAGCCTCGGGATATCAGGGTGCGGTCATCAGCGGCTTCGGCGCCGGTCACGTGTCGGGCGTCATGGCCGAGGCCGTTCGACACCCTCGTAGGGGAGATGCCCGTCGTGTTGTGTTCGCGCACCGGTGCGGGCGAAGTGCTCGGACCACACGTACGGCTTCACGGGCTCTGAGACCGACTTGTTGTCGCGAGGAGTGATCTCCGGAGGTGCGTTCGATGCGCGAAAATCTCGCGTCGCCTTGACGCTGGCGTTAGCGGCATCAGTCCACCGCGAACACGCCATCGAGCTCTTCGCTCACGTGCGCGACTCGCTCAATTCGTCCGGCGATCAGTTAACTCTGCGCTGCGCGTTGGAGGTTCGCTTCAACCGCGCCCAGGTGGCGCAGCATTGCTTCGCGCGCTGCGCGGCCATCGCGGTTGGCGAGCGCCTGGGCGATTTCGCGATGTTGACTGCGGTAATGCGCTCTGCGCTCGGGGGAGTCGCTGCGCCGCTTCAAACTGCCCCACGTCACCGAGAGTCGGGCCTCGGCAATGAAGTGGTACATGTTCTCGATCAGGGGATTGTGCGAGGCCCGAACGAAAGCTTGGTGCAGAGCCAGGTCCCACCGCTCGAACTCGTCGTAGTCGGCCGCGTTCTCGCTACCGACGAGACATCGTTCGATCTCGTCGAAATCACTCGCAGTGGCGTTCTCCACGGTGGCGGCGAGAGCTGCGGGTTCGATCAGCAAGTCGCGCGTTCATCACGTCGGCGGGACTGACGTTACCCACGACTGAGTGCGAGTGCGAATGCCCGACTTCGACGCCGAGCACCGCGTCGGGGTCACGGCGCAGGAACGTGCCGCGGCCGACCTCACGCGAAACGACGCCTTCACTCTCGAGCAGGGCCATGGCGTTGCGAATCGTGGTGCGCGAGAGTTTGAGGGCGTGGGCGAGCTCGCGCTCGGTGGGCAGGCGATTGCCGTTGTGTAGCCCCGTGTGGGTGGCGGACATCAAGATGTTGTCGGCCACGTCACTCATCTGATCATTGGACACCGTGGTCATCTTCTACCTCCTGCGAACGCGGATCTCAGTGAAGCGCGCCTTCTCGAATGGGTAGTGCGATAGGAACACTATAGCGACCAATCCCACCAATAATGACGAAAGTGTTACCAAATGATTTCAATAATTTCCTCTGAAGTGATTGACAATTCCTGATGCAGGTCTTATAGTTCGCAGTCGAGAGATGGACCAATTCAACCAATTTGGTTGAAAAAATCAGGGGGGAATACCAATGAGGTTTGCGACAATCAGGACCTCACGGGGCCTTCGCCTGCACGTGAAGGGGAGCGAGGGGTACGTCGACCTCGCCGACGCGACCGGCAATGAGTCGCTCGCGACGCTAAACGGTCTCGCCGAGGGTGGCGACGCCGCGCTCGACGCGGCGCGCGGTGCATCGTCGCAAGCGGGACAGGAATACGAGGGCACTGACTTCGGTCCGCTCACGCCGAACCCACCGCGCATCTTGTGCCTCGGGGTGAACTACGCCGACCACGCCATCGAAGGTGGGCGTGCGGTGCCGACGTGGCCCGAGTCTTTCGTGCGCGGTGCGGGCAGTGTCATTGGCGCCTACGACGACTTCGTCAAGCCCGCGTTGAGCGTGCGCATGGACTACGAGGCCGAGTTGGCCATCATCATCGGCAAGGGTGGCCGCTACATCAAGGCCGAGAACGCCTTCGACGCCATCTTGGGTTACTCCGTCATGAACGACGGTTCCGCGCGCGAATGGCAGCGCGCCGCGACCCAGTGGACGCCGGGCAAGAACTTCGAGGGCACCATGCCGATCGGACCTGAGCTGGTGACCAATGACGAGATCAACGTCACCGACCTGGCAATACGTTCGATCCTCAACGGCACCGTGATGCAGGACGCGCGCACGTCGGACATGATCGTCAGTGTCCAGCGCGCCGTGGAGTACTTCTCGTCCTTCACCACGTTGCGCCCGGGCGACGTCATCGCGAGCGGCACGCCGGGGGGCGTAGGCTTCGCTCGCACGCCGCCGGTCTGGCTCAACCCCGGGTGACACGATCGAGGTGTTCATCGAAGGGGTCGGGTCAATCTCGAACAAGGTCGTGGCCGAGGAGGGCGCTCCGGAGGACTGGCCGTGGATGCCCTTGAAGGCGGACACGACGAAGTTCTGAGTTCTGCTTTATGCAGTGAGTAGAGTACCAAATCAACTAGGGGGGGAATACATGAATGGAAAGTCATTGACGTGGTCGGGTACTCCGGCCGCGCGACTGCGCCGGAGGATGACGCTGTTAGTTGCCGTCATGGCACTAATCGCCGCCACCATCGGACTACCGGGGACTGCCGCGCACGCCAGCGCTCAACCGCATTCGTCAGGGGTGACGCTTGACGATTCCGGTCGTGGCGCCCTTCACTGGGGTTGACGCTGCTCTGGGGCCGAAGTACGCCGTCGCGTGTCTCGCCGCCACCCAGCAGATCAACAGCGCTCGGCGGCATGCTCGGGCCACCAGATCAACTGCAAGACGGTTGACACCCGTGGCGACCCCGCGGACGCCGTCCCCGCGGTGGGTCAGATGTACGCGACCACGAAGAACATCGCGTTCGTCATCGGCTGCACTTCGGACGAGGCCTCGACGGTCGTACCGGTCTTCGGTTCGAACAAGACGGTGTCGTTCTGCATGACCGGTGAGTCGGAGTTCGACGCAGTCAAGTTCCCGTACTTCTTCCGCCTCGTTCCCCCGGACGCCGCTGACGCGGTGGCCATGGTGGCGATCGCGAAGAACAAGGGCTACAAGAAGATTGCGCTGGCCTTCGGTAACGACGCTGGCTCGCAGACCTTCGTGGCCCCCGCCGAGGCGGCTATCACCAAGGCTGGCCACATGACCATCGTCTCCAACCAGACGCTCGACATCGCCGCCACCACTTTCCAGTCAGAAGCTCAGGCCATCGTCGCGGCGAAGCCTCAAGTGATCTTGATGGAGGCACTGGGTGCGGCTGGTGTGGCGCTGCTGAGTGAGGTCTACCAGCTCAACGGCAAGAAGATGATTCCGGTGATCGGTACCTCGGCCATGATCGACCCGACGTTCTACTCGGGGATCACCAAGGCCGTGGGCGTCCAGAACTTCATCAAGAACTTCGACGCGGACAACCAAATCGCCACCGGCAACACCCCGGCGTACCCACTGTTCGCGAAGTTGGTCATGGCGCAGTCCGGCAAAGTCAAGGGCGTGGGTAACTACTCCACGTTGCTCCAAGCCAACGGCACGGTCCACTTGTACGACGCAATCAACATCGCCGCCCTGGCGATGGTGATGTCGGGCTCCACGACGGGTTCGGTTTACAAGAACGACATCCTGGCGATCTCTGCGGGTGCTCCCGGTGCGACGGTGGTTTCGTCCTACGCGGCGGGTCTCGCGGCGCTCAAGGCCCACAAGAAGATCCAGTACCTGGGTGTGGGGGGCACGTATCACTTCGATGCGTTCCACACGGCGTTCGGAGCGTTCGAAGACGCGCGCTACACCGCCTCGGGATCCACGTATAACGCGGGCACCTTGAACGCGGCGTTGCTCAATAGCCTGAAGGCGTTCTAGTCCACGGCGGTGGTGACCACGGCAACGATGGCGTTGCCGTGGTCACCACATCGCCGATATGAGGAGGACGGCGCGACGTCACCATTTGAGTTGACTTCCGCCGAATAGGTTTCGCAGGAATAACACACGATTCGTAAAGGAAAATTGATTTCCCTTGTCTGTCTTCATGTCATCATTCGGGTTCGGCCTCATCACGGCGGCGGTACTCGCTATCGCCACCGTCGGCTTCACCATGCAGTTCGCGGTCACCAACGTGTTGAACCTGGCGTACGGGTCCATCATGATCAACAGCGCGTTCGTGACGTATTACGTCAACGAGCACGGCGTCAACGCGTGGGTGGCGCTCATCGGGGGAGTCCTGACTGGGGCCATCGCCTCGTGGGTGCTCAATCGGTTCATCTATACGCCCTTCCAGAAGCGCAATCTGGCGCCGATCACGGTGGTCATCGTGTCGCTAGGAATCGACCTGATCGGCACCTTCGGGTTGCAGGCCATCGTCGGCGGAGGCTACGTCTCCTTTTCCCAGAACCAGGGCACGGAGTATCACTTCGCCGGCCTGTTGCTATCGAGTCTGCAACTCATCATCATCGGAATCTGCGCCGTCGTGCTGATCGGTGTGCACGGGCTCCTCAAGTACACCCGATTGGGCAAGGCCATGCGGGCCACCTCGGCTAACAAGAACTTGGCGCGCAACTCCGGGATCAAGACACAATTCATCATCTCCACGACCTGGCTCATCTCGGGAGCCCTGTGCGGACTGGCGGGAACGGTCTTCGCGATGAACGCTGGCGTCTTCGAAGCCACGAGCGCCCAGCAGTACATCGTGTTGCTGCTCGCGGCGATGTTCCTCGGCGGACCCGGTGAACCCTACGGCGCGATGTTCGGCGCCATCACCATCGGCCTGGCGACCGAGATCAGCGCTTCCTATATCAATCCTGACTACAAAGATGTGATCGCGTTCATCGTCTTGATCGCGATGTTGATGTTCCGCCCCTTTGGAATCTTCGGAAGCGAGAAGACGAACTAATGTCCAGCTACGGCTACTACATAGCAATCATCCTGGTGTACGCCGCCGTCGACTCCATGGCGTGCATGGGCCTCAATCTGGAGTTCGGTGTCGCGGGCATCTCGAACTTCGGGTACATCATCTTCCAGTCCGTGGGCGCGTACGTCGCCGCGGTCCTCTCGATGCCCAACGCCTCCTCGTCGAACGGCGGGTTCCAGAAGTACGTGCTGGGTTGGCACCTGCCCTGGCCGTTCCCCTGGATTGGGGCGGCCCTCGCCGGCGGCCTCTTGGCGCTGCCGTTCGTCTTCATCGTAGGAAAGCGTCTGCGTGGCGACTTCGCCGCGGTGGGCCTCCTGGTCTCGGCGGTGTTGTTGAACTTGCTCGTCAACAACTACGTGCCGCTCTTCAACGGCGCTGCGGGCATCTCGCTCGTGCCCGCGCCGTTCTCCAGCCACTTCAACCCTCAGAGCCTGAGTTACCAGTTCGCCTACGGCATTGTCGCCATCATCCTTACCGTCGGTGTCTACTTCCTCGTCAAGCGCATCACCGAGTCGCCCTACGGCCGTTCGCTGCGCGCGATGCGCGACAACGACGTCGTGGCCGACTCGCTGGGCAAGGACCTGCGTATGCAGCGCATGAGTGTGTTGATCGTCGGTGGCATGATCGCCGGGCTCTCCGGGGCCATCTTGGTGGGCTTCATCACCCTCTGGGCACCCGGCGCGTGGGGGTATGCCGAGACCATTGTCTTGTTTGCCGCCATCATCATCGGCGGCGCGGGCAACCACAAGGGCGCCATCCTCGGCGCCATCTTGGTGCCGGTGGGCTTCGAAGAGATCACGCGCTACTTGCCACCGGTGGGCAACCCTGAACTGGTGCCCGCACTGGAGTGGGTGTCGATCGGTCTCCTGATCGTGTTGTTCCTGTGGTTCCGACCGAATGGCATCCTGCCCGAGAGGCGCCGGATCCTGAGCGGGAACAAGAACGTACCCGCGCCGGTGCCGACGGCGGCCGACGACGAATCCGACGCGCTGATCAAGATCGGCGACCTGCACAAGGTCGACCTGCACAAGTTGCTGCACCTCGAGCCGACGGGCAACGACCACCACGTGATCTTTTCCACGAAGGGACTCACCAAGGTCTTCAATGGCGTGACCGTCGTCTCGGATGTCTCGATCGACATCCAACAAGGTCGACTCACGGGCATGATTGGCCCTAACGGTGCGGGTAAGTCCACCACGCTGGCGATGCTGGCGGGGACCTTGCCGCCTTCGTCGGGGCAGATCTTCTACGAGGGCCAGGACATCTCGTCGATGCCCTCGAACAAGCGTGCCCTGAACGGTATCGTGCGAACCTTCCAGTTGGCCAGTGAGTTCAAGAAGCTCACCGTGCTCGAGAATCTGGTGAGCGCCATCCCGCGTCAGTCGGGGGATACGTTCGTGGGTTCCCTGCGCGGCAAGCGTTATTGGGGTGCGGAAGACCGTGCGAACATCGAGCGCGCGCAGGAACTGCTCGAGGGTTTTGGCCTGACACAGTATGCCGACTCCTACGCCGGTGGACTCTCGGGCGGACAACGCCGACTCGTCGAGATCATGCGAGCGCTTCTGGCCGAACCCAAGATCTTGTTGTTGGACGAGCCGATGGCGGGTGTGCACCCGAACTTGGCGCACCGGATCGGTGACCAGTTGACCAACCTGTGCCGCGGCGGCATGACCATCGTCATGGTGGAACACGAACTTTCGATCATGGACGCGTTCTGCGATCCGGTGATCGTCCTCGCCGAGGGCCGGGTCCTGGCTCAAGGTACCATGTCGGAACTTCGTCAGAAGCCAGAAGTAGTGGAGGCGTACCTTGTCGGTTGAACTCTCAAAGAAGGGCTTGGTTCTGACCGCGACTGGTCTGGCGGCGGGCTACGACGGCCGCGCCATCGTCAGCGCAATCACTATCGAAGCCACGCCCGGCAAAGTCGTCTCCATCGTCGGACCCAACGGGTCGGGCAAGTCGACTTTACTCAAGTCCCTCGTCGGCGTCGTCAAGGTGCTCGAAGGCTCGGTCAAGGTCGGAGACACGACCATCACCAACATGCCACCCGAAGAAGTGGCCAAGATCGGCGTGGGCTACGTACCCCAGATCGACGACGTCTTTCCACCGCTGTCGGTCAAGGAGAACCTCGAGATCGGTGGCTACTTGCTCAAGCGCAGCGAGATCCACGAGCGGATCGACGCCGTGCTTGAGTTCTTCCCGAGGCTCAAGGTCATGATGTCGCGAAAGGCGGGCAAGCTCTCGGGTGGCGAGCGCAAGATGCTCGCGATGGGTCGGGTACTCATGCTCTCGCCTTCGGTCTTGGTGCTCGACGAGCCGACGGCCAACCTGGCCCCGATGGTCGCGACTCAGTTGCTCGAGGAATACATCCGCGGCTTCGCGAACTTCGGATCCACGGTGTTGTTGGTGGAACAACGTGCCAAGGCGGCCCTGCGCATCTCGGACCACACCTACGTGCTCGGTGGTGGACGTGTCGTTCTCGAAGGAGCACCCGGTGACTTGGAGAACAATCCGATCTTTGTCGAATCCTTCTTGGGCGGCGGTGCGGCGGTGCGCCCCCCCAAGGAGTAGCTCTTCTGGAGCGTTGAGGCTCCTCGCTTAGACTTGACGGCGTGACCACTTCAACTGCCACCATCGTCGTCTGCGACGGCGACGAAACGGGCCAAGAACTCCTCGACGAGTCCCTGCGCGCCATGACCCCCGAGTTGCTCGGCGTCGACCTGAACTTCGTGAACTACGACCTCTCTCTCGAGAATCGTCGAAGGACCAAGAACGAGGTCGTTCGTGAAGCGGCCGCGGCCATGGTCGAGACCGGTTTAGGCCTCAAAGCCGCCACGGTCACGCCCCCCGAAATTGGGGGCGTGGGATCACCCAACCGCCTGCTCCGTGAGGGTATTGGTGGTTCGGTCATCGTGCGAACAGGACGACGTATTCCCGGCGTGACGCCGCCGGTCGTGGGTACCAATACCCCCATTATCGTCGTGCGCATGGCGGTAGGCGACGCCTACGGTGCCGCCGAGGGTCGCGATGGCGAGGCGGGGCTCGGTAGCGAGACCGCGTGGCGTACCGAGAAGATCGAACGCTCCATCTGTACGAGCGTCGCCGAATACGCCTTCGTGGCGGCCGAGGCCAGTGGTGGACTTGTGTACGGCGG
Organism: uncultured Acidimicrobiaceae bacterium; assembly: GCA_963734655.1. Lineage (GTDB taxonomy): Bacteria > Actinomycetota > Acidimicrobiia > Acidimicrobiales > RAAP-2 > RAAP-2. Next base: position 412,630 of record CAVTHY010000004.1, read on the forward strand.
ACCCAAGTGGACCGTATCGCCGACGTACGAGGGCATGCTCAAAGAGGAGATGGACGCGGCCGCGGCGCGACACCCCCACGTGACGTATCGCCCGGCCTTGATCGACACCACCTACGCCGGTCTTATGACCGAGATCCACGACCGCACGATGGTCATCCCGGCGCTCAATCGTGATGGCGACTGCCTGAGCGACTTGGTGCTGGCGATGTTCGGTTCGATCGCTGGCGCGGAATCGGTGTTGTTATCACTCGACGAGAATCTCCGTCCGAAGGTCGCAATGGCTGAAGCGCCACACGGCACCGCCCCCTCACTTCAGGGTAAGAATGTCGCCAACCCGATGGCCATGCTGCTCGCCGGTGCCGCGTTGCTCGACCAGGCCGCCGCCAAACTGGGCGACACGTCGTTCCACGATGCGGGTACGCGACTTCGCAACGCCACCCTCGAAGGGGCGGCGGAGGGTTTTCGCACATTCGACTTGGGGGGCGACTCCACGACCAGTGGCGTGGTGGACGACGTCATAGGGCGGCTGCGCGCATCGAAGTAGTAAAGCGCTTGCGCTTTACGCGCTGAGGGCCAGTTTCACCGTGGTGACGACGCCGATGGTGACCACCATCGCGCGCACGGCCCTGGGCGATACCCGTCGAATCAACAGGGTGCCCAACCAGCCGCCGACGAGCGCACCGACGAGGAGGACCAGTACTGCCTGCAGGGCCAGGTGGCCACGGATGATGAACACCACGGCGGCGACCGCGTTGATCAGTAGCGAGAGCGCGACGCGCAAACCCTGGAGAACGTTGATGTCGTAGGGGAGTGTGAGGGCCATCACGGCCAATAAGACAATGCCGAGTCCCGCACCGAAGTAGCCGCCGTACATCGAGGCGATGAAGATGCCGACGAACAGTGAACGACGTCGCACCGCGCTGGGATCCTGAGCGCGGTCCATCCTGGCGAGCAACTTGGTCACGCGGGGAGATATCGCGAAGAGAACAGTCGCGATGCCGATCAGCCACGGTACGACGAGCGAGAACGTGTGACTGCTGCCGATCAGGAGTAGGACCGTGCCCGCGCACCGAACCCAGGATGCACGTGGGTACCAATTCCTTCAACAAGGTGCGGTGAACCTTGAGTTCGTGTCGGAATCCTCGGATTCCCCCGAAGGTACTCGGCAGGATGCCCACCGATGACGACATGTTGGCGGTGAGGGATGGAATGCCCAATGCCAAAAGCGTCGGGAAACTGAGGAAGGTTCCACCGCCGGCGATACCGTTCGAGATGCCCGCAGCACAGCCTGCGACGAAGATGATGACGATTTTCAGAGCCAGTGGGACAGAGGTGGCTAGCACCCTTGAATTGTATCCAGACAAGCGGCGTGAATAGGGAAAATTACTGGGAAATCTGGCAATGGATGCGAGGGACAATGGTCGAATTGGTCCGCCCTCCAATAGGTCCCTGAGAGTGTTGAGGAACAGCTCTATCCCGGGCTTCCTCGACCGTACATCATCAATGACGACTTGCATAAATAATCATGGCTGAGATTATTTATTGATGAAACAATCCAACGTCGAGACGGTGTCGATTGTCAACGAATCTTCGCATCAGTCTTAAAGCCTTCTTAGAGCGCCGAACTAAAAATGCCCGGTGAACTTTCCTCGGCCGATCTCCTTTCCCAATCCGATGATCGTACCCCTCGTCATCATCACCGAGGAGATCGCGGTGGCGCGATGAAGATCGGTCCGTTCGCGACGGCGACCGTCGCGGTGGCGAGCCGTCGGGGTGGCGATGGCCGTGATCGGGTGCGGCGACCGACGGCGACCACGAGCGCGCCCCGTCGCTGCGGCGATCGCCGACCCCGTACCGGCGACCCCGCAGGTCGTGCGTGGCGCTGACGACGCTCCCGAGTCCCGCCAACATGGCGCCCTTCGTGACGCCCGCCGTCGCGGGTGAAGGCGTCTATCGACCGGCGGGTCGCACGGTGCAGGGTCACAGCGCGATCTTCACCACGACCATGCGACCCCTCGACAACCCGACGACGGTGGCGGGCGTCGCGTGGATCGATCACGCAACCTGTTGAGCGCTCGGCTCTATTCGGGCAGCCTGAGCCCGGGCGGCTTCTTCTGGAAGTACACCGCTCCCGTGTCGCGCGTCGGCCTCGCAGACCCTGGTCGCGGCATTCAGCGGTGGGTTCTTGTTGAAGGATTCCCACGGCGGTTACCTGAGCGAAGGCCACCTCGTCGCCCCCCTGGTCAACGGCGCGGCCTCGCTGGTCATCTACAAGAACGGTTCGATCACCGTGGGGCAGTGGGGACGCGACGTCGCCATGAACGCCAACGTCGTCGCGGTGCGCCAGAACCTCACGTTGCTGGTGGACCACGGCGCGCCGGTGGCCGGACTGCAGGCCAACGACGTCGCGCGCTGGGGCTTCTCCTTGAACAACAAGATCGACACGCCGCGTTCGGCGCTGGGCGTCACCGCCAGCGGGGCTCTCGTCTACGTCGAAGGTGAGATGAACGTCGTCGACCTCGCGCGCATCCTCGTGCGCGCGGGCGCGGTGCGCGCGATGGTGCTCGACATGAACCCGCTGTGGCCGGTCTTCGCCACTTACCAGCCCGCGACGCCGACGGGGTACGCCACGCCCGGCAACGGTCGTGACCTCACCCCCACGATGCGTGCAGACGCCCGCGCGATTCTTCCAGGCGCGTACTCGCGCGACTTCATCACACTCTCGGCGCGCTAGGCCGTCGCGCGTTCGGCTGACGAGCCGGCGTAGCATCGAGTCGTGAAACTGAGCGTGGTCATCCTGCCCTGCGCGCGCTGGGAGCGAGCGCGACACGAACTGGTGCCGGGCCGACGAATGGGGACTGCACGCTGGCTACACCTACGACCACCTCTCGTGGCGATCGTTTCGCGACGAAGCCGTGGTTCTCGATGGTGCCCACGCTGGTGGCCGCGGCCACCGTCACGTCGACGCTGCGCCTCGGTCCCCTCGTCACGTCGCCGAATTTTCGTCATCCGCTGGTGCTGGCCAAGGATCTCATCGCCCTCGACGACATCTCGCGGGGTCGTCTCATCGTGGGTATCGGCGCCGGGGGCACGGGCTTTGACGCGACGGTGCTGGGCCACGACGCCGTGGTCGCCCGAGCGAGCGCCACGAGCGATTCGACGAGTTCGCGCGCGCGCTGGAGCGCATTGCTGCGCGAACCGAGCTCGAGTTTGGAAGGTCGCTACTACCCGGTCGTCGATTCGCGCCAGATCCCGGGTCCCGTGCAGACGCCGCGTCCACCCATCTATCTTGAGCGCGCTCGGACCGCGGTCGCTGGCGCTCACCGCGGAGTTGGCCGATGGGTGGGTGAGTTTCGGCGACCCGTCGCGGTCGAATGACTCACCGACGCTCGACGCCGTGAAGCAGCAGGTCACGAGCTATGAATGCCGAACTCGAGCGGCGCGGGCGCGCCGCGCCGACGATGCATCGGGTGTTACTGCAACTTCGGGGGCGACGAGACGCCGCTGCCGTCTCTACGAGTCGTTCCTCGACTGGGCCGGGCGCTACCGCGAACTCGGCTTCGACGAGGTCGTCGTGCACTGGCCGGTGCGCGACTCGCCCTTCGCCTGCGACGAGGAGGTCTTCGAACGCATCTGCCGCGACGGCGCGGCGGCGAGTCGCGAGCCTGGTGTAGGCTCAGTCCGAACCGAGCAGGTGCATCTCGCTGGGCCGCCTGCGGACAACTCTTCGCGCGCCCGCGGGTGCGCCGCGTGGTCGATCAGCGAGCGCGCCTGGGACTGCTGGGAGAAGCCGAAGATCGGAGCGACGCCTTGTTCGGTGACGATGACCGAGTGCTGGAAGGAGCACACGGGGTCGGTGAGGAGTGGCACGATGTTGGACGCGTCGGACTTCTCGTGCCAACTGCGTAGTGCCAGGACGGCTTGACCGCCACGCGAGTGCAACGCCCCCGACACGAAGTCGGGCTGACCGCCGAAGCCCGAATAGATCCGTCCCGCGCACGAAACTGGCGTTGGACTGGGCGTAGAGGTCGACTTGCAGAGCGGTGTTGATCGAGAGCATGGCTGGGCTGTTCGGCGATGCGCGGCCGGGTTGTTCGCCACTTCGGTGCGGCGCATGACCAGGCGCGGGTTCTCGTCGGCCCATTCGTAGAGTCTCGGGGGTGCCGAAGAGGAAAGTACTCGTCATCACGCGGTTCACGTCGATGGCCCCGGCGCGATCAAGCCGCATGATGCCGTCGCTGACCATCTCGGACCACACCCCGAGGTGGCGGCGATGGTGCATGCTGGTCGAGCGCGGCGTCGGGGAGTTGCCCGATACCCAATTGCAGGGTCGGTTCCGTCATTCGAGAGTGAGGCGACGCTCTCGCCGATGATCTGCGCCGCCTCATCCGGCGGACGCTCCGCGGGCGAGGGTAGGGCGACGTCGAATCTCGATGGCGAGGTCGACGTCGTCGACGACGATCTCGGAATCTCCGAAGGTGTAGGGCATGTGACGGTTCAGCTGGGCGATCACGAGACCGCCGCGGCGCCGTACCTCTTCGATGGCGGCGGGCAAGCAGGTTCGTCTCGATGCCGAGCGACACCTTGCCGTTACGCGGAGTGGAGGTCTGGACCATCACGACGTCGGGCGGTCGGCTGGTGGCGAAGAGGCGAGGGACCAGGGACAGGCGCATGGGGAGGTACTTGAGGTCGTCGTCGGCACGGACCCCGGCGCCGACGAAGGGGGTTTCAGTGATGATGCCTTCACGGCGCGGCCAGCCCGCCTGAGGGTTCAAGACGAAGAAGCGAAAGACTGGAATGGTAGCGGTGGCGAGGTGAACCAGTTCCCACGGGGTGGCGAAATTCCCCGAGACCACGATGCGCGGCTCATTCGGGTGCGAGAGCCTCGAGACGTTCGCCGATGACCGCCTGCGAAACCACTTCCATGTCAACACCTTTCTCGTGCTTCCAGTGTCGCAGGCGAGAAACAGGGCGTGACGAGATAATCCTCGATATGGGTACTTGGTCCCCCTCGTGATACGGGGTATCTCTCGAAGAGAATTAGGCCTGAGTCGCCTTCGCGACCTGCTCCTCGGCGACTTGGCGATGGATCTCGGCCATGTCCAGGGCCGACGCCTTCTCCACGAGGTCCACCAACGCCGACTCCGGCAGTGCACCGGCCTGGCTGAAGATGACCACTTGTTCACGGATGATCATCAGCGTGGGGATCGACATGATGTTGAACGATGCCGCCGAGCGCCTGCTGCGCTTCGGTGTCGACCTTGCCGAAGACGGCGTCGGGGTAGAGGGCGGATACCTTCTCGTAGGTCGGAGCGAAGCTGCGACACGGTCCGCACCACGCCGCCCAGAAGTCGATGAGGACGAGGTCGTTGTTCGACACGACGTCCTCGAAGTTCTCGGTGGTGAGTTCTGTTGTCGCCATTGTGGCCTCCTCGCTGTGTACGTTCCAGCGTAGTGGGAACGCCTATGACAGTATACCCGTGGGGGTATCTGACGTGACCCGGACGGCCGGTGTCCCCGCGTCGGGGATGGGAGCGACGAACGACTCCGCGTTGTGGGGGTGCTTCGCCGGGTTCAGCCAGTCGATGACGTCCTGAGCGCTGAAGTCCTGAGCGTCCATCGAGGAGCAGGGTGACGTCGTCGATCCGGTCGCCGCTGGTCACCAGCGCTGGCTCGACGTAGCCGTCGGGTCGCACCTGGGCCAGTCCGCACGTGGCCATGAGCCCGTTACACAGGCACGTGGTGGATTGCGCGTCGTCGACGTTGCCGCCCTTGCGACGCGTAGATAGTAAGTGGCTCGGCCGCACAGCGGTACGCGGTGGCTCCGTTCTCGTCGAGGTACGCCTCGCGCAGGTACCCCAGGTCGCACTTTCGCGTTCTCGCGGCGTAACGTCGGGGTCGCCGATGGTACCGATCTCGTCGACCACTTTGAAGGGGTAACCGGTCGACGACGCGGTGGTCGAGGTCGACACCACCACGGAGTGACTCTTGAGGTCCTCGAGGACGCGGTGGCGCAATTCGGGTTCCATGCCGGATTCGTGGCAGTAGGCGAACATCGTGCCCACTTGCACACCGGCGGCGCCGAGAGCGAGGGCGTCGGTGACGTCAGTGGATGAGGTGACACCGCCGCCGATCCAGAAGGGCACGCCGAGACCGCGCACGACGTCGAAGTCGATTTCGTCACGGGGACCGTAGATGGGGGCACCATGCTCGTCGAGGGCATAGGCGCCACGCGGCGGCGCGTTGTGGCCTCCCGCGCTGGGTCGTTCGACGACGAAGCCGTCCACGGGTCCGTTCTGCGCTTGAACAGCGCGGTGGCCAGAACGTGCGAGGAGACGATTCCCACGAACTTCGGCCGCTGCAGTGGCGTCGTGCCCAGGTACGGGGTGGGGTCGAAAGTGAGCGAGGAGGCGGGATGGTCGCTGGCGGCCCCGGTGACTGCGAAGGGAAGCGTGGCCACTCGGCCGTGGAAGATGTCATCGATCACGCCGGGGATATGGGTAGGCACCCCCGCTCCCATCATCACGTAGTCGACTCCTGCCATGATGGCCCCGCACAACGACGCGGCAGTCGGAATCTGGACTTTGGTCGAGCAGATTGATGCCGACCTGACCACGGTGTCCCAGTTTGGCGAGGGCCACCTCGACGAAACTGGCCAGCACGACGAGGTCGAATGCACGACGAGGGCTGCGCTCAGTCAGCATCGCCAGGCTCTTGTAAGGCGTACCGGCGCGACGGCGTACGCCAGCGAAACGATGCAGAGCGTCCTCCACGATGCTCGGCACGGGGAACTTGTCGAGCACACCGCGCAGGACGTCATCGACTCCGTGGTCCTGGAGGCGTCGCACGAACACCGTATCGATCGCGGTTCCCGATACGACGCCCAGCTGCCCGGCGCTGGCGACGGCTCGCGCGAGTCGCCAATTCGAGATGGCGATGCCCATGCCACCTTGGATGAGCCACGGAGGAGATATCACTGGGGAGGGAGTCGTATTCATGCACTACCCCTTTGTGCCTTCGAGACGAGCGTCTCCGTGCGGCGTCACCACAGTCTACGTCGCACCCAAAAGGCGTCGGGCCTAGCCGTCAGAGCCGAGAATTCATCGCCGAAATCTCGGCCCGTCAACAGGAAAGGCGTTGACGAGCGCTAGCATCAGCCCAGATTACGTAAGGAGCAGATTGTGACGGCCACCGTCGACGTGTTGACCATTGGTTACGTGCACGAGCGCGTTGCCTCGAGCGTGATCCTCGTGCGTGAGAACGATGCGGTCATCGTCATCGATCCCGGCATGGTTGCGAGTCGTGACGCGATTCTTGATCCGCTGCACGCGCTCGGGGTCCATGAAGATGACGTGACGGACGTCATCTTTTCGCACCATCATCCCGATCACACCTTGAACGCCGCGCTGTTCCTCAACGCGCGCTACCACGACGTGTGGGCGATCTACGTCGACGATCACTGGGATGACCGCACTGACACGATCGAAGGAGCGCCGTCAGTATCGTTGCTGAATACTCCGGGCCATACTCGAGAAGATATTTCGACATTGATCGCGACCAACGAGGGACTGGTGGTCTGCACCCACCTCTGGTGGTCGGTGCAGGGGCCCGAGGTCGATCCCTTGGCGGAGGATCAAGAAGCACTGGAATCGTCGCGTGCCGCGGTGCTCGGCCTGAATCCCGTAACGATCATTCCGGGACACGGGTCCGCGTTCTCGCCAGCCGAACTGACACGGTGAGGACACTGATGACGATGACACGTCACTGATGGCGTCACCACTGTTCGAGAAGATCATCAAGAGTCGCCCGTTGATGTGGCTGATCTTCGGGGTCTACTTCGCCACCTTTTTGGGCGTTGACACCATTTCGAAGATCGGGGGCGACGTTCTTCTCGTCCTCGGCGTACTCGGAATCGGCATCGTATTCCTGTGGTCTCGTCCGAAGTCGGGTCGCGGATCGATCTCGACGCGCTGCGAGAAGTGTGAAGCTTCACTCCAGGGAATGGCCGGCTTGCCGCGCTCGAAGTGCAGTCAGTGCGGCCATCGTCAGTCGTGGGCCCGACAGCGCTAGAGGTGCGCTAGCGCTAGCTCGGCAGCTTGGTCGCGGAAATCGGCGTGGTGGGGGAGGGCTTGACGATGCGGAAATTGGTGCCCCAGTTGGAATAGTTGATCACGAAGGTCTCACGCTGGCCCTGCACGACGTCGGAGGCCACCATTTCTACCGGCACGTGCGGCGCCGTCACCGAAACGTACACCGTTTCGGTGCCCGAAGCGAGACCGAGGTGGATGTTGGGCTTTCCGGTGACGCCTACCACCAGTCGATGGTTCACCGTAGTGGTCGCCGTGGTCTTGAGAGCGCCCGATGGTGTGACTTCGCCCAACATCGAGGGCAACAAGATGTAGGTATTGAAGCGCGCGAAGTTGGAGTTGGTTCGCGGTATCGCGATCCAGTGGTTGACTGCCTTGAGGTCGCTGACGCCGAATTGCTCCTGCATTGCGGTCACATTCTCCTTGATGTAGACCACGCCGTCGACGACGCGCACGACGGTCCAGGCGTTGCCGATCACCAGAGTCTGCTGGCCGGTGGTTTTGGCCGAATTAGTGATCGAGGAGTAGGACTGACCCGAGATCTTGGTCGCTGTCGTTGACGTGCAACTGGACATGGTGAGCGCGTCGGCCAGGGCGGTGGACATGATTTGGTGACCCGACTCTGTTGCGAACGTCGTCGACGTCGCCGCAGCGGCCTCTGAGACGGGACCGAGGCCCAGGACCAGACTCGCCGCCGCCACGAACGCGGCCACGAGGCGCGTCCGCCGTGGTCGGTGCCACGAGTGGTGGCACAGGGGATGGGGTGAGGTCATCGCACGTTCCTAGGGCAGATTGGTTGCGGAGATGGGCGTGACATGGGTCGGAGCATTGTACGAGACGCGTCGTCCCCAGTGTGAGAAGGTCACAGTCAGAGAAGTGGGAACGCCCTGGGATCGGCCACCCGCCAGGAGTTCCACCGGGAGATAGGGCGCAGTGGTGGAGACGAAGAGCGTCTCGACACCTTTGGCCAGGCCGAGATTGGCGTTGGCGCTACCAGCGATCGCGATGACCGCGACGCCATCGAGGGTACCGAGTTTGCTCTTATGCAATGTGCCCGACGGACGTACTTGGCTCATCATCGCTGAGAACAGCACGCCCGAAGAGAGTGACACGTACGCCGAGTTGCCCCGAGGGATGGAGAGCCACTTGTTCGCCCACTGAGGAGCGGCTTTGCCGAACTGTAGGGAGATGAGTGCGGCGCTCTCCTTGACGTAGAGGCGGTCCCCGATGAGAAGTATCTGGCCGGTTGACTTATTGAAGTGCGTCAGCTGCAGAGCCGCCGAGTTGCTCGAATTCGTAGTGGATCCAAAGGTGTAGCCCACGGCGGTGCCCTGGGTAACGTCGGTGCACGACCCAGACTTCAGTGCATCGGCGAGCGACAGTGTCACCATCTGCGCCGGCGACATGCTCGTGAAATCCGCCCTCGAGGGCGACGCCGCGTTGGCGACTTCACCGCTCATCAGGCTGGCGAGGGCCACGGTGGCGATGACGCTGAGAGCCTTCTGCATGAAGTTGGAGACCTTTTCGGACACGGGTTGTCACACGAGATTAGTCGGGGGGCCAGTTTTCTCCCTCAAGTCGTCATGAAGTCGTAGTGAAATACGTCGTCTACGGCAATTTGAACGTGGAGCTGGGCGTGGAGTGGCTCGGCGCTCTGACGGCGACCTTCGTGCCCCAGTTCTCGAAAGTGACCGTCTCGATGGTCTTGGTCGACGTGGTCGAGTGCGCGCCGATCACCAGGGCCACGGGCAGAAAGGGCGCCGTGTCCGCGACGTAGAGGTCCTCGACGAGTCCCGTCGCGCTCGACGAGGCTTTGGGGACAGGAGTGATGCGCACCACGCGTTGAGCATCGTACGTGAGGGGAGCCGAGACGCGTAACACTCCCGAGAGCGACAGAATTGGTGCGAGCGTCGTCTCGGTCATGGTGCTCGCGAAGAACGAGTAGTACGGCTGGCCCCGAGTGAAGGCGACCCACTTGTCGGCCAGTGTGGGGATGATCTTGCCGAAGTAGATCTTCTCGAGGGCCGTGGAGAAATTCACGTAGACCACGCCGTTGACCATGAGCCTTTCGCCGCGCTGACCATTGATGACGTCGTGTCGAATGCCGCTCGTCAAAGTCGAATACGTCACCGAAGTCGCGTTCACGCCCTTAAAGACGCTCTTGACCGTCACCATGTAACTGCCCGCCGCCTTCATCTGCGCCAGCGCCACGGCTTCGATTTGTGCGCCGGTGAGTCCCTTGAGTGACGTGGGTGTCGCGCCGCTCGCGCCGGTGAGAGCGGTCAGCGAGCCGACCAGACACGAGGTGGTTACTGCCGCGAGAATCTTCTTCTTCATTCGTCTGACTCCGTCATTACGTGTTTCCAAACTACTCGACCCCGTATCGCTGTCCTCGAGCGAAGGGGACCAGAGTGGCGTCCATTTTCGCGTGTGGGGGAATCGGGCACGAACTACTTCAGCGCGGTTTTGGAGATGGGGGTGAAGACCTTCGGGGCGAAGACGTGCAGGGCGACGCCCCAGCCCTTCAGTCGGATCGTGATGTCGAGGGAGATACCTGAGGTGACGGCGTGGACCACGCCTTCGAGGGGAAGATAGGGGGCGGTACGCGACACGAGAAGTGTCTGCGTGCCGCCGGGCACGCCCAGCGTCGCGTTGACCGTGCCCGACAGCGCGATGACGGGTTTGCCGTTCCAGGTGGCACTCGTGGCGCGCAGGGGACCCGCGGGGGTCAACTCTTGGAGCACTGAGGGAAGTACCACTCCGAGTGCCAAGCTCGGATAGAAGCGACTGGCCCTGGTGATCGAGATCCACTTGTTCGCCACCGAACTCACGTTCGAGTGGAATTCGAAGTTAACGAGCGTCGCGTCGAACTTCGTGTAGAGAACACCTCCGACGTCGACGATCTGACCCGTATGGCCGTTAACATTCACCGACGCTGCACCCGAGGTGTGACCCGACTGGGTAGTGCCCGTGACGCTCATACCCAGCACAGTGGTCGAAATATCAGTGGTGACGCTCTTTTGAGCGTTCGCTGCTCTGAACGACGTGGCCACAATCTGCGCGGGCGTCGGGGCGCTCAAATTCGCCCTCGGAGAAGCGCCAGCGCTGGCCACCGCGGGGAACACCCCAAGGACGATCAACGTCGCAGCGGCGCTCAATACTCTTTTCATCGTGCTCAATCTTTCGGGGCTTTAGGGCGTCGACCTTACCGTGAGTCCCGTAGACCGGAGCCGTCAACTCTTGGCGACGTGAGGTCCGCTGAGGGCCGGGATGATGGTCTCACCGTACGCCTCGAGGGTGGACATCTTGGCGTCGTGCTGGAGGTAGAGCGCGAACTGGTCGACCCCGATCTCGCGCAGTTCCTCGAGTCGCTCGATATGTCCCGCCACCGGACCGAGGAGGCAGAAGCGGTCCACCACGGCGTCGGGCACGAAATCAGCGTGGGTGTTGCCCGCGCGCCCGTGCTCGTTGTAGTCGTAGCCCATTCGACCCTTGATGTAGTCGGTGAGGGCGACGGGGATGTTCACCGACGGGTCGTCGCCGTAGCGCTCGACGATGTCAGCGACGTGGTTGCCGACCATGCCGCCGAACCAGCGACACTGGTCACGCTGATGTTCGAGGTCGTCGCCCACGTAGGCCGGCCCCGCGACGCAGAATGTCAAGGCGTCGGGGTCGCGGCCCACTGCTTCGGCGGCGCGCCGCACTGAGGAGATCATCCAGCGAGCGATGTCGGGGTCGGCCAACTGCAAGATGAACCCGTCGCCCACCTCGCCGGCCAGTTGCAGCGCCTTGGGGCCGTAGGCCGCGACCCACACTTCGAGCGAACTCTTCGCACCCCAGGGGAATCGCAGCGTCGAACCGTGGTAGGTCGCGTCGCGACCGTTGGCCAGTTCACGGATGACTTCGACCGCTTCGCGCAGCGTGGCGAGCGTGGTGGGTTTGCCGTTGGTGACGCGTACCGCCGAATCGCCGCGGCCGATGCCGCACACGGTACGGTTGCCGTACATCTCATTGAGGGTCGCGAACACGCTGGCACTCACCGTCCAGTCGCGCGTGGCCGGATTGGTGACCATCGGTCCGACGATGACCTTGCGGGTGGCCGCGAGGATCGCTGAGTAGATGACGTAGGGTTCCTCCCACAAGATGTGCGAGTCGAAGGTCCACACGTAGTCGAAGCCCAGGTTCTCGGCATGTTGAGCGAGTTCGACCACCCGTGAGGCGGGAGGGTTGGTCTGTAGGACGACTCCAAAATCCATGATGATTCTCCTCCTGGTAACTGGAAACTGGCGGCCCGTCGCGCGGCTCAGAGCAGGTACTGGCTCAATCCGCGTTTGAGGAATGTCCCGTGACCCACCGTGCCGGTGAAGGTGTTGTTCTCGATCACCACGCGTCCGCGCGACAGCACCGTGTCCACGCGTCCGTCGACGTGGATACCCTCATAGGCCGAGTAGTCCATGTTCATGTGGTGCGACTTCACCGAGATGTCGGTGGTGCCCCGGGGGTCGTAGATCACGACGTCCGCGTCCGAGCCCGGGGCGATCACGCCTTTTCGCGGGTAGAGGCCGAACATGCGCGCCGGGGTCGTGCAGGCCAGTTCCACCCAGCGGGCGAGGCTGATCTCACCCGTGACCACGCCCTGATAGAGCAGGTCCATGCGGTGTTCGACCGAACCGATGCCGTTGGGGATCTTGGAGAAGTTCCCCAGGCCCAACTCCTTCTGGTCCTTCATGCAGAAGGGGCAGTGGTCCGTGGAGACAATGGAGAGGTCGTTGGTGCGCAACGCGCTCCACAGGGCGTCGTGGTGACCCTCCTCGCGGCTGCGCAGCGGGGTGGAACACACGTAGCCCGCCCCTTCGAACCCCGCCTTGGACAGGTGTTCCTCGAGGCTCAAGTACAAGTACTGCGGGCACGTCTCTCCAAAGACGTTGGCGCCCCTGTCGCGCGCGCTCGCCACTGCGGCGACGGACTCCTTGGCGCTCATGTGCACGATATAGAGCGGCGCCTTGGCGACCTTGGCCAGCATGATGGCGCGGTGCGTGGCCTCCTCCTCCATCTCCACGGGACGAGTGAGCGAGTGGTACCGGGGGTCGGTCTCGCCACGGGCGAGCGCTTGAGAGACCAGGACGTCGATAGCGGGGCCGTTCTCCGCGTGCATCATGATCGTGGCGCCGAGCCCCGACGCCTTCTGCATGGCGCGCAGGATCTGACCATCGTCGGAGTAGAAGACGCCCGGGATAGGCCATGAAGAGCTTGAAACTGGTCACGCCCTCGTGCTCGGTGAGGTACTCCATGGCGTCTAAGGACGCGTCGTCGACGCCGCCAATGATCTGGTGAAAGCCGTAGTCAATGGCGCAGTTCCCTTGAGCCTTCTCGTGCCACGCGGCCAGTCCCTCACGCACGTCCTCGCCGGTACGTTGGATCGCGAAGTCGATGATCGACGTGGTACCACCGAAGGCCGCGGCGATGGTGCCGGTCTCGAAGGTGTCCGACGCGCTGGTGCCACCGAAGGGCATCTCCATGTGAGTGTGCACGTCGATGCCACCGGGCATGACGTATTTACCAGTGGCATCGATCACGCGGTCACAGGTCGGCGCGACACCCGCGAAGTAGCCAGGCGCGCCCACGGCGGCGATGGTTTCGCCCACGAGCAGGACGTCAGCGGCGCTTTCGCCGGTCGAGGAGAGGACGGTACCGCCGGAGATGAGAGTCGTGGTCATGACGCCGCTCCTAGTTGTCGGTCAGGGGTGAGTACATGTCGGGACGACGGTCCCGGTAGAACGCCCACTGTTCGCGGACCTCCTTCAAGAGGTCCATGTCGAGGTCGCGCACGACCAGTTCCTCATCGGTGGTCGAAGCCACTTCGCCGACGAACTGTCCGCGCGGATTCACGAAGTAGCTCTGGCCGTAGAAGTCGTTGGTGCCGAGGTCCTCGACGCCGACGCGATTGATGGCTCCGACGAAGTACTCATTGGCCACCGCGGAGGCGGGCTGCTCGAGTTGCCAGAGGTAGGCCGAGAGACCGCGGCTCGTCGCCGAGGGGTTGAAGACGATCTTGGCGCCGGCCAGACCCAGGGCGCGCCACCCTTCGGGAAAGTGTCGGTCGTAACAGATGTACACCCCGATGCGACCTACCGCGGTGTCGAAGATCGGGTAACCGAGGTTGCCGGGGCGAAAATAGAACTTCTCCCAGAAGCCATTGACCTGAGGGATGTGGGTCTTGCGGTACTTGCCGAGATACGTCCCATCGGCGTCGATCACCGCGGCGGTGTTGTAGAGGACGCCCTCGTGGACCTTCTCGTAGACCGGTAGGACCATGACCATCGAAAGCTCCGTGGCCAGGGCGATGAAGCGCTGCGTGGTCGGACCCTCGGGAACGGCTTCGGCGTAGTCGTAGAACGATGCGTCTTGGACTTGGCAGAAGTAGGGTCCGTAGAAGAGTTCTTGGAAACAGATCACCTGGGCACCTTGCGAGGCCGCGGCGCGAGCGTGGGTCTCGTGCAGGTCGATCATGGAGGCCTTGTCGCCCGTCCATTTGGTTTGGACCAGTGCCGCTCGAACGATGTCCGACATAACTCTCCTCCTCGTGAACGCTTCGCGGCGTTCGTGGTTGAGCCAAATCCCCACCATAGACCTCGTGACCCAAAAATGAACGTGTCCGGTGGGATTTCTTATGTACGAAACATTGCCCGCCATCAGGACGGGGCAGTCCAATCGACCGCTCTCGCTACGCATCATCCCCCAGCTCGATATCTCTGTACTGCGGCGTCATCGCCGTCTCGTGGTGAGAGGGATCGAGTGCTCGCGGCAGACCGGAACCCCGCGTGGGCCGGCACCACGAGTCGTCGCGAACCTCGCCTGCGGGTCACGCCGTGAAGGCGTGAGCGAGCGGGACGCTGGCACGCTCGCCGCCCCGTAGGGTGCACTATGACGTCGGCGCCGCCGAGGTGAGGGAGGCATACCGTGAGCGCTCTATTGGAGGTTCCCCGGCGATGGGACGAGACGAGTATCGACGCGCAACGGGGACGGCGCTACCTCGTGACCGGCGCCACCAGTGGTCTGGGGCGCGCCACGGCCAAGGCGTTGCGATCGCGGGGCGCGCACGTCACCATCACCGCTCGAAACCTGGCCAAGGGTCAGGCGGTCCTGGCTGCGGGCGACGCGAGCGAGGTGCTCGAGATGGATCTGACCGATCTGTCGAGCGTGCGTCGGGCCGCCGCGCGGGTGCGCGATCCCTTTGACGTGGTGATCTTGAACGCCGGGGTCATGTGGACGCCCTTCCAACTCACGGTCGACGGCTTTGAGTCCCAGATGGGGACCAATCACCTGGGCCACTTCGCCTTCGCGGGATTGATCAAGGACTTCATCAGCGAACGACTGGTCACGGTGTCGAGCATCTACCAGCGATACGGTTCCTTCGGCGATGGGTCGGTGGCCGAGATCCGGGGACGGTGTCTGGGTCGGGTGCCCTATTCCTCGCGCGACGCCTACGGCGACTCGAAGTTGGCCAACATGCTCTTCACCGAGGAGATCGAACGCCGCCGCTTGGACCGGGGTTGGAAGTTCATCTCCGTGGCCGCCCATCCGGGTTGGTCCAACACCGACCTCTTCGCCCACGCATCGTCCTCGCTGGGCTTCATGGGGGCCATGGCGTCGCGCAGCGCTCACCTGATGGCCCAGAGTGCGCAGCGCGGAGCGTTGCCCCAACTGTGCGCCGCGACGTTTCCCGGACTGCGAGGCGGCGAGTATCTGGGTCCGCGCGGACCTGGCCAACTGCGCGGGACCCCCCGCATCGTCCAACCCACCGCCCGAGCGCTCGACGTTCAATTGGCTGCGCACCTGTGGGAGGTCTCGGAGGAACTGACCGGAGTGATCTGGGGTTAACCCGAGGGTGCCAGCGAGACGCGATGCTCGATCAGCGCGCTGCGCTCGTGAGCGCTCATGGGTAGAGCGAGGGCGCGGTCCCACGCTCGTCGCGCGGCGTCGAGGTCACCCGACAACTCCAGGAGATGGCCGCGCGCAGCGTGGTAGCGGTGGTGGCGCGCCAATGCGGCGCTGAGAGTGGGTTCATCAAGCAACGCAAGGCCCTCGGTCGCTCCGCGCGAGAGGCCAATCGCCACCGCGCGGTTCATCGCGACGACGGGGGAAGGAGTGAGCGCCATGAGTCCGTCGTACAGGGTCGCGATCAACGACCAGTCGGTGTGCCGGGCGTCGCCGGCGCGAGCGTGCACCGCCGCGATCGCCGCTTGGATCTGATAGGGACCGGGGTCGTTCAAGAGATGCGCCCGACTGAGCAGTGAAAGTCCCCGGGTGATTTCATCAGTATCCCAACGCGTGCGGTCCTGATGCGCGAGGTCGATCGGCAGTCCGTTCACGTCGAGACGCGTCGAACGACGCGCGTCGGTCAGGTGCGTGAGGGCCGCTAGGCCTAGTACCTCAGCGCGGTCGCCCAGGAGTTCGCTCAAGATGTCCACCAGTCGCAGTGACTCGTCGAGCAAGTCCACTCGCACCGGCGAGGTGCCGGTGGGTGCCAGGTACCCGGTGGTGAAGATCAGGTAGATGGTCGACAACACCGCGTCGAGCCGCCGCGGTAACTCCTCGACCTCGGGGACCCGGTAGGCGATGCGGGCCTCACGGATCTTGCGTCGGCCCCGGGTGATGCGCTGAGCCATCGCGGTGTCGCTCACCATGAAGGCCGAGGCGATCTCGGAGGTCGTGAGTCCAGCGACGGCGTGCAGCGTGAGCGCGACCTGTACCTCCTTCGCGAGCGCCGGGTGACAACAGGTGAAGATCAGACGCAGGCGGTCGTCGGGAACGGGCGAGTCGACGCTCTCCTCATCCCAGGTGGCGGTGCGTTCGTAGAGCGCGATCTCGCGGCGAGAAGTTGCCGCGAGCGAACGGAATCGGTCGATGGCGCGCCGGCGCGCCACCGTCACGAGCCAACCCTGGGGGTTCAGGGGGACGCCCGACATCGTCCATTCACCAACGGCCTGCGCACAGGCCTCCTGCACCGCGTCCTCACCGTATTGCAGGTCGCCCACGATATGAACCACGCGCGCCACGATGCGCACGCGGTCACTGCGCAGCACGCTCTCGAGAACGAGTGCCGCGTGCTGCGCAGGGTCGCGATCCACCGGTACCTACATCTCCATGACGGGGCGCACCTCGATCGAACCCCACTGGGCTGAGGGCACCATGCTCGCGGCCTTGAGGGCCTGGTCCAAACCATCGACGTCGATGATGTAGTAGCCCGAGAACCACTCCTTGGTTTCGGCGTAGGGCCCGTCAGTTATCAACGTCTCGCCGGCCTGTACCCGCACCGTGGTGGCCATGTCGGGAGGCGCCAGTGGGTCGCCACTGAAGGGTGTCCCGTAGCTGGCGAGTTGCTCGGAGAACGCTCCGTAATCCGCCATCAACTGGTCCCAGCGTTCATCCCCGGGACGCGGGTGGTTTTCACCATTTCGAATGATCAACATGTAACGCATCAGGCTCCTTTGGTCGATTCACTTTGACTTGCACTGATGTGTCGGAGCGCTCCAGTGAAAAACGACAGCTTGCGACGATTTTCTTCCCGGCGAATCCGCTCGACCTGTTCCGCCACTGTTCTAACATCGCTCGTCGGGTTTGTCGAGGTATTGCGCGCACGACTTACCTGGCGATTCGTCGCGCGGCGAGCATGGTGTCACCCGACGTCGCGGGTAACCACATACTCGACAGAGTGGGGCAGGAGGACAGTCTCCCCGCTCGCCTCCCTATAAGGGACGGCGAGCGTGGCGATGAGCGGAGCGCAAGGCTTCTCGCATGACCGAATCGACCGGGACCTCAAAAAGCGCACTGGGTTCGCTGCGCGAGACCATCAGGCCGTCGAGGATGATGGTCAGGTAGCGACGCCAGAGGTCGGGTGCCACCGACGCGGTCATGTTCCCGAGGAAGCTGATCATCATCTCCATGATCGGGAAGTCCGCACCCACCACGTCGCCGCGCAGGTAGCCGTCACGCTGGGCGCGGTCCACGAGCAGACCGATGGCGGGCGTGATGCGACACTTGGCGTGCTCAATGCGGTCGACGGCGTAGGTCGAACCGACGACGACGTCGCGCAGGCCTCGATTCGCAGCACTGACGCTGCAGGGCCTCCTCAAGGAACCAGACCAGCGCCTCCCAGGAGTTCGCCTTGGCACGGCGCGGCGCTGGCCAGGTTGGCGATCTCGTCGACGGCGTTGTCGAAGAGCGCCCGATGAGGGCGTCCTTGTCGGGGAAGCGGCGATACACCGTGCCGACGCCGACGCCGGCGGCGGCGGCGACCTCGTCGAGCGTGGCGTCGAGTCCCTGTTCGGCGAAGACCTGGGCGGCGGCTTCGAGAATCTTGGCGCGATTTCGTTCGGCGTCGGCGCGCAAGCGGACGCTCGTGGTGTTCAGTCTGGCTGTCATGGATACTCCTGCGTCCACTGATACAAGGATTTTACGAGATAAGTGGAACGATGTTCCTCCACATATCGCTATAGTGTTACTAAGCGGAGTTGCATTCTCCAGTTAGAGATTGAAGGAGATGGTCGTGGAGACGACACGAGTACGAAGAGACAGGGGCAACAGAGATGAAGACCAGAGACCGAGCACGAGCGGGCCCATCGCCAACGTTGGTGGATTCTCGCGGTCCTGAGCCATCGCGCAGTTGATGGTCATCCTGGATGGCACCATCGTCAATATCGCGCTTGCCGACCGCGCAGCACGCGCTGCAACTTCTCGAACGCCGACCGTCAGTGGATCGTGACCGCGTATTCTTTGGCCTTCGGCAGTCTGTTGCTCCTCGGTGGACGAATTTCTGACTACATCGGCCGAAAGAACGCGTTGATGATCGGTCTGGCGGGCTTCGCAGTGGCCTCCGCCTTCGGGGCCGCCGCGCAGAACTTCACCGAATTGGTCACCGCACGAACCATCCAAGGGGTCTTCGGCGCACTTGTTGGCACCCGCGGTGTTGGCACTGTTGACCACGACCTTCACTGATCCGGGCGAGCGCGGCAAGGCCTTCGGCATCTACGGCGCCGTCGCCGGCGCCGGTGGCGCAATCGGTCTGATCCTGGGCGGCGTACTCACCACCTACGCCTCGTGGCGTTGGACGCTGCTGGTGAACCTGATCTTCGCCGGCGTGGCGATCGCGCGGCTCCCTGGCGCTGCTTGAAGCGCGACCGCGGTACCGACCACGACCCGCTCGACATCCAGGGCGTGTTGTCGGTCACGCATGGGTCTCTTCGCCCTGGTGTACGGCTTCAGCCACGTCGAGACCACGTCGTGGCACGACCACTACACCATCGGTTCCTTCGTGGTCGCGGCGGTGCTGCTGGGCTACTTCTTCTTCGTCCAGACCCGCACCAAGTTCCCGCTGCTACCGCTGCGCGTCCTCGCCGACCGCAATCGCGGGGGATCGCTGTTCGCGATGTTGGTCGCGGGCGTGGGCATGTTCGGCATGTTCCTCTTCTTGACCTACTTCTTGCAGACGTACGCTCGGCTTCTCGGCGGTCAAGACCGGACTGGCGTTCCTGCCCATGATCTTCGCCCTGACGGCGACCGCCCAGCTCTCCAACATCATGTTGCTGCCGAAGTTCGGACCGCGACCGCTGATCCCGCTGGGCATGATCATGGCGGCGGCCGGACTTTCTGGCTGACTCGAGGTTGACGATCCACTCGACCTACCACGGGCGGCGTCTTGTTGCCGTTGATCGTGATCGGACTCGCGATGGGCTTCATCTTCGCTCCGGCCTACAACACCGCCACCCTGGGGGTCGGACCCCACGACGCCGGCGTGGCCTCGGCGCTGGTCAATACCTCCCAGCAGATCGGTGGTTCGATCGGCACCGCGCTGTTGAACACCCTGGCCGCCAGCGCGGCGACCTCTTCCTGGTGGGCAAGTCGGCGACGCCGCTCAACCAGAAGGTCGCCGCGGTGCACAGCTACACCACGTCGTTCAACTGGTCTCGGCGTTCATCTTCCTCGGGCGGCGCCGTCGCGCCGGGAATGATCCTGCGCTCGGGAGCACCGGCTGCCGAGGGCGGACGAGGTGCCGGTGGCCGCGCACTGAGTCGCTCAGAGGTGAAAGGGCTCAGCATTGACGAGGCGCTGCGCGCACCACCCAGAAAGGGGAGGTGCAGCAGCGTCTCGGTCGTTTTCAGCAAGCGAGTAGTGGGTGAAGCGGGTCGCCACGCGCAGGCCGCGGGCACGCGAGGGGGCGACCACGACCGTCGGGAATCTGGTTGGAGGACGACTGGTTGTTCTCGTCGAAGGTGATGAAGAGCGCGAGCGACTTCGAGCTCGGTACTGGCGGACTCGCCACGATCAGCGCCACGTACTTCTTCAACCAGGCGTCCCCGGTCGCGACCGGACAGTCGTGCATGTCGTTGCAGACGTTGGGCGTGATCATCGTGAAGGCGGCCGAAAGATTGAGCGGCGGGCGCAGGGCGACGTCGTTGCGCGCGCACGTCGGGCAGGTTGGTGTAGTAGACCGCGGGGTTGTGTCGAGCGGCGTAGACGCCGCTGGTGACGCGGTCGCACGAGCCGTCGGCATCGATTCGTCGTAGGCGCGCCAGTTCCCCTTGAGCTGGGAGAAGATGTTCGCGACATGCAGGGGGTGAGAACTCGGCTCGTTGTCGTCGCTGATCCCCTGAGGGGGAACCCGAGGTGAGGGCGATGTAGTTGGGCAGGCTGGGGTGCGTGACCGCCACATCGTTGGTGGCGAGGCCGCAGCCGTGGCCAGGGAGTTGAAATACGGGGCACTCGATGACCCCACCACGAGTAGCCGACGTTCTCCAGCATGATCCACACCACGTGGGTGGGCTCGACGCCGGTGACGGGCGTCGGACCCGCTGGCAGGGATCCGCTCCACCGGGTGGTTGCGCGCTCGCGAGAGCCGAGGGTGGTCGTGGGGACCAGGATCCCCATCAGCATGGCCACGCCGACGAGGACGGTCTGTTTGCGTAGGTCGATGTGTGCGGCGTACCCATTATGTCCGCGGCCGCGCCGTGGACGGCCCGCCCTTAAGTCACGATTGTTAACTTAACGAAAATCTTCCTGCAGTTTCGCCAACGCCGTCGATCCCGGGCAGAGCTTGGAGAAGGGGACCTTCGACAGCGCCGATTTCGGGGGTGTTGTTCATCTCGTGGACGTCAGAGGAGTTCTCGTTCACGTAGAGCAGTCCCGTGGCGATTTCGCCGCGGTCGTGGCGCTCGCGGATGTACTCCTCGACCTTCTGGCGGTCGTGGGGGTCGTACCCTTCGGGTACCGAGCGAAAGCGCACCGCCGAGCCATCGTGCATGATGACTTCGCGCGCGTCGTCCTTCAGGTGCGGCATCGAGATCTCTTGTTGCCAGGGGACGAAGTCGGTTTCGATCTCCTTGACCTCGTGCTCACGCATGAAGCGATAGCTCTTGGTCGAGCCCTCGTGGTCGTTGAAGGTGACGCAGGGCGAGATGACGTCGATCAGCGCCATTCCCTGGTGGGCGACCGCCGCCTTGAGCAGCGGGATCAACTGCTCCTTGTCGCCCGAGAAGCTGCGCGCCAAGAACGTGGCGCCCATGGAGAGCCCCAACATGATCGGGTCGATGGGGCCACGATGTTGGGCACGCCGCGCTTGGAGCGGCTACCGATGTCGGCCGACGCCGAGAACTGGCCCTTGGTGAGTCCGTAGACGCCGTTGTTCTCCAGGACGTAGACCATGTTCACGTTGCGCCGCATCAGATGCGAGAGGTGGCCGATGCCGATCGATAGCGAGTCGCCGTCGCCCGAGATGCCGATGTAGGTGAGCTCGCGATTCGCGGCGTTGGCTCCCGTGGCGATGGTGGCCATGCGCCCGTGTGCGGAGTTGAAGCCGTGCGCCCCGCGCACGAAGTAGGTCGGGGTCTTCGAGGAGCAGCCAATGCCCGAGAGCTTGGCGATGTCGCGCGGGGGCATCGAGAGCTCGAAGAACATCTGGGTGATCGCGGCGGTGACCGAGTCGTGACCGCAGCCCGCGCACAGGGTCGACATGGCGCCCTCGTAGTCGCGCACGGTCAGGCCGAGTTCGTTCTTGGGCAAGACGGCCAAGGGGATGAGCGGCTTGGTGGGTGAGCTCACGGGCGGACCTCCAACTTCTCGGTGACGGCGTCGACGACCTGGACGGCCGAGAGCGGGAAACCCCCGTAGTGCAGGACGGGATGCATGCGGTTGATATCGACCTCGGTCTCGATCGCGATGAGCGAGCGCAGTTGCGCGTCGCGGTTCTGCTCGACGACGAAGCAGTGTTCGTGACTCTCGACGAACTCTCGCACGCTCGGCACGAAGGGGAAGCCGCGCACGCGCAAGAAGTCGGCTTCGATGCCGCGGGCGGCTGAGTTCGTCGACGGCTTCGCGCACCGCGAGGTCGCAACTGCCCAGGGTGATGATGCCCACCGTCGCGCCGGGGCGGCGGATCTCGATCGGGTGCGGGAACCGAGTGCGCGGCGGCGGCGTGCTTCTTCTTCAAGCGATCGACGACCTCCTGATACTCCGCGGGGACCTCGGTGTACTTGCCGAACTTGTCGTGGCCCGAGCCGCGGATGAAGTACGCACCCTTATCGTCCGAACCCGGTATGGTGCGCGCGGTCACGAAGTCCTCGTCGGCGTTGGCGTAGCGGAAGAACTCGGCGATCTCGGAGAGATCCTGGTCGTCGAGCACGCGACCGCGGTCGGGCACGAAGTCGTCGTCCCACGTCAGTTCGGGCACCACCCAGTCGTTCATCCCGATGTCGAGGTCGGAGAGGACGAACACCGGGGTCTGGTAGTGCTCGGCCAGGTCGAAACTGGTGACCGCGAACTCGAAGCATTCGTGCGGGTTGGCGGGGAACAGCAAGATGTGCTTGGTGTCGCCGTGACTGGCGTAGGCGCACAGCAAGATGTCGGCCTGCTGCGTGCGCGTGGGCATTCCCGTCGATGGTCCGGTGCGTTGCACGTCGAAGATGACCGCCGGAATCTCGGTGTAGTACGCCAGTCCGAGCAGTTCGCTCATCAAGGAGATGCCCGGGCCCGAGGTGGAGGTGAAGGAGCGCGCTCCGCTCCACGAGGCACCGAGCACCATGCCAATAGCGGCGATCTCGTCCTCGGCCTGCAGGATGAGGTAGTTGTTCTGGAACGAGTCGGGCGCGCCCGGGACGGTCGAATCGACCGGCTCGCGGCGGTACTTGGCGCACAGCGCCGTGAAGTTGTCCATCAGTGCGGTGGCGGGGGTGATGGGGTACCAACCCGCCACGGTCGCGCCGGCGTAGAGGCACCCCAGAGCGCTGGCGGTATTGCCGTCGATGAGGATCGAGTGCGAAGTTTCGTCCATGGGCGCCACGTGGAACTCGAGGGGACAGGTGAAGTTCTCGATCGCGTAGTCGTAGCCGAGGCGTAGTGCCTTCTGGTTGGAGGCGAGCAGTTTCTCATTACGCGAGTAGGACTCGGTCAGCAACGTCGCAATGATGTCGAGGTCGAGGTCGAGCAGCGCTACGAGCGAGCCGGCGTAGGCCACGTTCTTCATGAGTACGCGTTCGCGCGAGGAGGTGAAGTTCTCGAGACACATCTTGGCCAGCGGCACACCGAGGAAGGTCACGTCCTCGCGCATCAGGCCCGGCTCGAGGGGCCAGGACGAGTCGTAGAGGAGATAGCCACCCGAGGCGACTTCGGCGATGTCCTCGCCGTACGTCTGGGAGTTCATGGCCACCATGAGGTCGTAGTCCAGGGCGCGCGCGGTGTAGCCGGTCTTGTTGACGCGGATCTCGTACCAGGTGGGCAGTCCTTGAATATTGGAGGGAAAGAGGTTCTTGCCCGACACGGGGATGCCCATGCGAAAGATCGCCTGCATCAGCAGTGAGTTCGCGCTGGCCGAGCCGGTGCCGTTGACGTTGGCGAGCTTGAGGGCGAAGTTGTTCACCTTGGCGTGCGTCGCGCCGCTCTCGTGTCGCTGGGGGAGGGTGGTGGTCATATCTAGCTCCTCGAGAGGATGGTGTCGGTGCGGGACTTGCCCAGGATGTCGTACTGCCCGGCGTAGGGGATGTCGAGTTCGAACTTCTCCATGTCCCACGCCGCGGTCGGGCAGCGTTGGGCGCAGAGTCCGCAGTGCACGCAGACGTTCTCGTCCTTCACCATTACGCGCCCGGTCTGGGGCAGCGGCGCCGAGACGTAGATCGCCTGGTCCGCGTTGACCGCGGGCGCGTTGAGCCGGCTACGAAGGTCCGCTTCGTCACCGTTGGTGGTGATGGTCAGACAGCGCACTGGACAGATGTCGATGCAGGCGTCGCATTCGATGCACAGGTTCGCCTTGAACGCGGTCTGCACGTCACAGTTGAGGCAACGCTGCACTTCGCGCGCGGTCTGCTCGGCGTCGAAGCCCAACTCCACTTCGAGGTCGACCGCGGCGAAGCGCTTGGTGAGTTCGACGTGGTGCATCTTCTGACGCGGTGAGGGGTTGTACTCGTTGTGGTAGCTCCACTCGGTCATGCCCATCTTCTGACTCGCCAGCGTCATGCCCACGGGTGGACGCACCGTGACGTCCTCGCCGCGCAAGTACTGGTCGATGGAGATGGCCGCTTGGTGAGCGTGCGCGACGGCCCAGATGATGTTCTTGGGGCCGAAGGCCGCGTCACCGCCGAAGAACACCTGCGGCAACGTCGATTGCAGGGTGACCTCGTCGAGCACGGGTGTCTCCCATTCGCCGAATTCGATGCCGAGGTCGCGCTCGATCCAATCGAAGGCGTTCTCTTGACCGATGGCCAAGATCACGTCGTCACAGGGGATGATGACGGTCTCGCGCACGCTGGAGTGACGTGCGCCCTCGTCCCATTCGACGATGTCGAACTCCATGCCCACCAGCGTGCCGTCCTCGATGACGAAGCGCTTGGGCGCGTGGTTCACCGTGATCTCGATGTTCTCCTCCTCGGCGTCGTCGAGTTCCCAGGGCGAAGCCTTGAAGTACTCACGTGGGCGACGCGCCATTACCTTGACGTCCACGCCGCCGATGCGCCGCGACGTGCGACAGCAGTCCATCGCCGTGTTGCCCACACCGATGATCAGGACGCGCTCACCAATGGAGTCGATGTGTCCGAAGGCCACGGACTTGAGCCATTCGATACCGATGAAGATGTGTTCGCTCGCGTCGTGACGACCCGGCAGTTCAAGCTCCTTACCCTTGGGTGCGCCCACCCCGACGAAGACGGCGTCGAAGTCGCGGGCCAGCAGATCACGCATGGAGTCGATTGGCGAGTTGTAGTGGATGGTGGCACCCATATCGATGATGACCTGCGTCTCGGCGTCCAGCACTTCACTGGGAAGTCGGAATTCGGGGATGTTGACGCGCATCAATCCACCCGCCTTGTCGTACTTCTCGAAGATGGTCACGTCGTAGCCCAGGGGCACTAGGTCGTTGGCGACCGTGAGCGACGCGGGGCCGGCGCCCACGAGGGCCACACGCTTGCCGTTCTTCACGTCGGGCGCCGAGGGCAGCGCCGCGGCGATGTCCCCCTTCAAGTCCGACGCCACGCGCTTCAAGCGACAGATCGCGACGGGATTGCCGTCGACGCGGGTGCGCCGACACGCGGGCTCGCACGGGCGGTCGCAGACGCGTCCCAGGATGCCCGGAAAGACGTTGGACTCGCGATTGAGGAGGTACGCGTCATCGAAACGCCCCTGGGCGATCAATCGGATGTAGCCCGGCACGTCGGTGTGGGCGGGACACGCCCATTGGCAATCAACTACCTGATGAAAATAGTTGGGATCCTGATCATTCGTTGGTTCCACCGAACGTCCCCCTGATAAAAGTCGTCACCGGCCCCTTATCCGTTCGCGGATTCGTGGACCCTTGTCACTGTATATCGCTGCGACGTGGACCAGGAGTGCGAAAGCGGCGCCATCACCGTGTCTTTGGTCCTAATTCGCGCCGGGGTCGCGCCACCGCGGACCGGGGCGATCGAGGGTTCATACTCGACGCTCATCTCGAAGTTCGTCCGCGCGCAAGTGTTCGATGAGTTCTCCCTGGGAGTGGACGCCCATCTTCTTGAAGATGTCGGACAGGTGGTTGCGCACCGTGCTGGGACTGATGAACATGTCGTGAGCAATCGTGGCGGTGCGCTCACCGCGCAGCAGACGGTTCAAGACATCCTCTTGCCGCGCGGAGAGTTCGCTGGTCCCCGGCAGGGCGTCGAGGCTAGGGACGGGGGACCCGCCTGCTCCGACGCCGGCGTTCTCGATCTCGCGCGAAATGCGCCAGAGGTGTCTCTCGAGCGCGGCCACGCGCCGGTCGGCTTCGGGTTCCACGTTCTCGGAGAGTGAGAAGGCCAGACCGAATCTCAGATCCGGCTCCATGATGCGCGTGACGATGGCGTGTCCGCCCCTCCAACTGCCGTCGCTTCGGCACAGGCGCAGACGCACGCCGACACCCGATTCCTCGACGAAGGTTCGCGCGACCGCGATGAAGAGACTCTCGACGTCGTCGTCGTGAACGAAGTCGGTGAGGGGGCGCCCGATGATGTCTTCGACGCGACGCCCGGTCAGTTCTGCGGCGGCGTCACACACCGTCTCGAAACACCAATCGGCACCGAAGACGCCCACGATGAGCCCGGGCACCTCCCGGGGCCATTGTTCGAGACTCGGCAACGACACCTGTGAGGCGTCGTCGTCCTCTCCGGGCGAGATGATCCACAGAGCGAGATGACGGTCGGGCACGGTCGAGACCGCGATCCACACCTCGGCTTCGAAGAAGTGATCGCTACCGCGTCGCAGGGTGCGATGGGCACCGTAGACGTCGATGGTGCCATTGATGACGAGGTCGAACAATGTGCCAATGCCTGCTGGCTCGACTTCGAGGACGTCGAGATCCACGGGTTGGCGCCGGTTGCCGGCGTCGAGCACCTGGGACATCTTCGGGCTCATCGCCACGACTTGCTGCGCCGGCAGGTCGATGATGGCGACGGCGAGCGGGCACAGCGAAATCAGCTTGGCGCAGTCGCCGTTGGAGGCGTTGACGAAAGTGATTGCCGACAGGCACGTCAACCAACTACCTGCTGTTCCCATAGTCAGGACTTGCTCCATGACGCCCACCTCCGTTTCGTAGGGGGTATCTCCGAGTGTAGGGACTGTGGCTACGCTGGCGACGAGAGGTGGTCGTGAGAGCCCATTTGGCCCCGCAGGACTGATTCAGCGGGAGCCGGCCGCCCGATCACGTACCCCTGGACCATGTCCACACCGAGCTCACGCAGCAGATTCAACGTGGCATCATCCTCAGCCCCTTCGGCCACCGTTCGCATCTTGAAGGCGTGGGCCAGACTCACCACCGCCGACACGACGTGGCGACTCGAGGCTTCCTCGACGAGGTCCCCGACGAACTCGCGGTCGATCTTGAGGTACGACACCGCGAGTCGTTTCAGGTGCGCGAAGCCGCCGTAGCCGGCGCCGAAGTCGTCGAGCGCGACCGAGCAACCCAGATCGTTGAGTCCGCGTACGAACCCTTCGGCCGTCGCCATGTTGCGCAGGAGCGCCGTCTCGGTGATCTCGCAGACGAGGTGAGAGGGCGGGGCCCCGTGACGAACCAGGGCCGCCTCGATGTCCGAGAGCATGTGCGGGTCGGTCACCGATTTGGCCGACAGGTTGAACTCCACGTGGTGACCCAACGACGCCATGCGCGCTGACTCGTCGAGGACCCAGTGGTCGATCTCGGTGATGAGCCCGAACTCCTCCGCCGTCGGTAGGAACCTCGTCGGTAGGATCACTTCGCCGTCGGGACCGATCATTCGCAGGAGGAGTTCGTTCTGGACCACCTCACTGGTCGCGAGGTCCACGATGGGTTGGGCGTAGAGGACGAATCTCTTCTGGTCGAGGGCGTCGCGTATTCGTCCGACCCAGGCGAGCTTCTCGAGCTCGCGGTCGACGCGCAGTTGTTCGCCGGCTCGCTCGGTGATGTCGTCGAAGACGATGACCGCGCCGCGCATCCCGTCGGCTTTGAGGGGTGAAGCGTGCAGCGATACCGGCAAGATGCTGGCGTCGTGGCGCACGATCAGCGCGTGATCGACGTTGAGCGTCTCGCCGTCGGACCACACTCGAGAGAGCGGGCAGGAAGCGGAGTCGTCGAGCGGTTGCTTGGTCTGGTAACGCATCGAGTGATAGGTCGGGTTGCCCACGATGCTCGATACCTCCAGGTTCAACAGTCGCGCCGCGGCGGCATTGGCGAAGATGACCACGCCCGCGTCGTCGGTCGCGATCATCCCTTCAGTCATGTTGTTGGTGATCGCGAGAAGGAACTGTTGTGAGTGATCGAGTTGTTGCTGGGCAGCGATGTAGTCGGTGGCGTCCAGGGAGATGCCCACCACCCGCTCGGGCGTATTGGACGCATCGCGTATGAGTTCACAGCGCATTTTCACCCGACGGACTTCGCCGTCGTCGCGACGCACGGAGTGGACGATCTCCGCCGTGCCGAACTCCAGCGTGTCGCGCAACGTCTTGTCGAACGCCTCACGTTGGGCCACGGGTACGAACGACTCGAACGCCGTCAGGTCACCGGTCCACGTCGCAGAATCGACTCCGTAAATGGTGAAGATCTCGTCGGCCATGAATTCCACGCGATCCGACGCCAGGTTCCACTCCCAGTGACCCACGTGGGCCAGGCGCTCCGCCTCTCGCAGATGTGATTCGTTTCGTGAGAGTGATTCGGCGTCGCGCAATCGAGCGATGCCGTAGGCGACGTCGTCGGCCAACTCGCCCAGGAGGCTGACCTCGGCGGCGGTGAAGGTGTCGGCTTCGCTCCCGTACATGGTCAGGGCGCCGACCACGCGGCCCTTGACGACGAGGGGGAAGGAACACGCTGAGCGCAGTTCGTGTTTGGTCACTCCCTCGCGCCATGCGCCGCATCGCTTGGAGCGCTGGAGGTTCTTGATGACCTGGTGGGTGCCGTTGCGAATGGCCAATCCGGTCGGCCCGTTGCTGAATTCGTCGTCGCCCCAGCGCACCGTGACCTCAGAAAGGTAGTCGGTGTTGCCCGCGGCACCGACCGCGGCGACCGAGTGGACATCGTCGTTGACGGCTAGGCCGACCCACGCCAATGCGTAGCCACCATTCTCCACGATGGATTCACAGATCCGTTGGAACAGCGTCTCTTCGTCGGCCGCTTGCGTGAGGACTCGATTGCCCTGCGTCAACGTCGTGAGAGCACGACTGAGACGGTCCTTCTCCGTCGCGTCGCCGCCGGAGATCAGGATGCCGTTGAGTTGGGGGTCACTGAGGAAGTTGTGCGCGTACCCGTCGATCACCCGCCACGAACTTCCTTGAGGACCGAAGCAGCGAAGTCGGAATCGCGTGAATCCTCCGCCGTTCGGATCCTTCACCAGTCGTTGGAGCTGCTCCTCCACTCGATCGCGATCACCCGGATGTATGAGGGTCAACATGCGACGCCCCGTCAGGTCGGAACCCGTGTAATCAATGAGGGAACTCGCCGCTTCGTTGGCGTAGCGCAGCGTCCCGTCGGCGCCGATGATGGTGACGGGCGTGAGCAACTTATCGGTCACGCGAGCGACGTCGCCGTAGTCGAAGACCAGTTTCAACGAGGGGGGCGAATAGGTCATGCTTCAAGCATGGACGGGGGGACGGTCGATATCTACAGACATAGCGTCCGATTCCCTAGGTGAAGCGTCCAATGGCCGAAGAGAGCGGTCGCCCGTGCGGTCCGCTCACCCGCCAGCACACGCTCGACTCGGCGCGCGTTTCTACGTTCTACGCGACGAGATGCCGACGGGGGATCCGTGACATGGAGGGAGGTACCTGAGTGTTCGTTTCCGAACGGTGTGCTCGACGCGAGGTCGCGTCGGAACCTAGTGCGGCTCGATCTCTTCCTTGATGTCGATCAAGGTCATCAGACCCAAGACGAAATGGGAGTACCCCTCATCGCCGAGCGCCTGATTCAGGTGAGTCGTCAGCGCCGAAGTGGCGTCGGCGATGGCGAGGGCGCACTCGCGACCCGCGGTGGTGAGGTGCAGCCCATCGGGCTCGTCGATCAGGTAGCCGCAGTCACTGAGTTGGGACAAAGCGCGACTCTTATCGAGGGCCTGGCCGCGCTGATGCATGATGTCGCTGCGCGTCAAGCCGTAATGCAGCGCGCCGAGCACGAAGGCGCCGTTAGGCGGCAGGGGAGTCAACCCCTTGCGCTCGACCTCGCGTCGAATCACCGCGCCGTAGGCGTCACGAGCCTCCTTCAAGAGCACCGCGATCGGGGGCAGGGATTCGACCATAACTTCAACGTACATGACGCCCGGCGCGCGGGTGTTACGCCTGGTCGTCGCGCTGCCTAGGCGGGCGGTACCTCGTCGCTCATACAGGCCTCGAGGAAAGTCCGCAGTCGTTCGGCGTTGGCACGCAGGGCTAAATCGCCCGAGACGATGCGCGCGATGTCGAGTGCCGGACAAAAGGCGTCACTCGCGCCACAGAAGAAATGGGGTGAACCTTTGACCCCTCGAGATTGTCCACGCCGCCATTCGTCAATGACCCCGGTGACGTCGCTCGTGGCCCCCACGGGTACGGCGAAGGTGCGCGCGATGTCCTGCAAAACGGACACGCTCGCGATGTCGCGACCAGATTCGAAGAGGGCGTCGCGCAACGCCCAACTCACGGCCTCACCGGTTGCGGGGTCCTGGTCGTAGGCGGCCAGGGCCAGTGATAATGCGGGCAACGTGGAGGTAGGAAAGGAGTCCTCGTCGAAGTGGGTGAAGAGTTCGGGGGCCACTTGCTCGCGCAACTCGCGGACGTGGCGGGCGGTGACGCCGGGGTCCAGGGGCCCGGCGTTCACCAACTCGAGCGGCCAGGGGCGAATCAAGAAGATGACGTCGGACCGATCAAGTTGCTCGCGCGCACGTCGCGCCGCGCGCAGTCCGACGTGCGCGAAGGGGCACCAGATGTCGGCGTAGATTTCGATCGAGGTACCCACGTGGCTCACCATAATCCTCGCTGACGTCGCCCGGAGGTACCGGACCGCGGGCGCGTGTGAATCTCCAGGCGGTGCTAGTGATCAGGGGAAATTACCGCAAGGGACCCGGAGGGTGACGGGAGATTTCCCATGCACATTTAGGACCTTCGGCCCCTTGAACCTATACCCCCAGGGGTATAGGTTCAAATCGTGGTGTGGCACCAGATGGGTGACCGACCGAGAACGAGTTGAAGGAGACGGGCCTATGAAGCTCATTGAATGGCTGGGATCGAGTGCCGGCCGGGTGGCGCGGTTGGTGGCGGGAGCAGTGCTCATCATCGTTGGATTCGTCGGGGGCGGTGGGTGGATCGCGCTCTCCATCGTCGGTGTGATCCCCCTGGTGGCGGGAATGGCCAACGTCTGCCTGCTCGCGCCACTCTTCGGTCGACCTCTCAAGAGTGGTCACAGTTGAGGAGTCGCGTCTCGCGTTGAGCGATGCGGCCGGGTCGTTGGGTGACGTGATACGACACGACGCCCCAGCCCCCGAGAAGTCCCGCTAGAACCGGTGAAGTTCTGACTCTCGCGTCTACGATGACGCTAACGCGCGAGGGTCGTCGCGTTCATTAGCGACATTCACGGGAGAATTGGGTGCACGTCTTCGAGTTCATTCTCGGTCTCGCCATCGTGATCACCACCATCACCGGCACACTCTTCGTGTTGGTCCTGCCGCGCCAGCCCTTCGGCTTCGAACGTCTGACCATGTGGGTGAATCGTTCGGTGCGCCTGGTCTTCGTGGGACTCTCGCACCTGGCGCGGACCTACGAGAAGAGGGACGCCATCTTGGCCCCCACGGCACCCGTGGCGCTGGTGAGTCAGATCCTCTTCTGGGCGGCATCGTTGGTGCTGGGTTTCGGTCTGATGTTGATGCCCACCACCCACTCCTTTTGGACGGGGATCGAACAGGCGCTCACGTCGCTGTTCACGGTGGGCACCATTCACGTGGGCGGGCGCACGAACACGGCAATCGACATCTGGGCGGGCGCCACCTGGGTCATCGTCGTGGCCCTGCAGATCGCCTACCTGCCGACTCTCTACGGTTCGTTCAGTCGGCGCGAGGCGCTGGTCGCGATGCTCGAGAGTCGCGCGGGGGCACCCGCGTGGGGGCCCGAACTGTTGGCGCGCCATCAACTGGTGGGAATCCTCGATACGTTGCCTGATCTCTATAAGGACTGGGAGGTCTGGGCCGCCGACGTCGCGGAGAGTCACAGCACCTACCCCATCCTCCTGCTCTTTCGCTCCCCCGAGCCCTGGTTGTCGTGGATGCTGGGCCTCCTCGCGGTCCTCGACGCCGCCGCCATGCAACTCGCCCTGGCCCCCTCGAGTGCCCCCTCGCACGCCCGACTGGTCCTACGCATGGGTTTCACATTGACCAATCGCATCGCCACCTCCTTGGGTTGGGAGGTGAACTTCGACCCTCGCCCCGATGAGCCGATCCAGCTCACCTTCGCGGAATTCGACGAGGCGGTGACAATGCTGAGTCGGGTCGGTTTTGCCATGGAGCGCACGGCCGAGGAGGCGTGGCCGGACTTTCACGGGTGGCGCGTCAACTATGAGGAGTCGATGTATCACTTGACCGATCATCTCTCGGCACCACCGGCCAAGTGGTCGGGGACACGCCGGAATCTGCCGGAGGCTTCGGTAGAGCCACACCGTCCGCCGCACCGCCAACCCGGTAACAATCCCGACGTCACCTTCGAGGCACCCCTGGTCGTCAACTCCTCGTGGAATTTCCGCTCGCGCCGACGCCCGCGACCATTGGGCGACGCCCAGAAGTAGGTATCCTCGCGGCACCAGTTCCCTGGGGCACCCTCATCGGGGGAGGATTGTAACAATTGTTACAATCTGTGCTACAGTGCCGTCATGACCTCATCGGAGAGTGCGACAACCCCGCCCGTGGACGAGACCAACCACCCGGAGGGGACGAGGCAGATTTCCCTGGAGGACAGCGTTGGATTTCGCTTGAGTCGTCTGGTGCGCGTGCGCCGTGAGCGCTGGGCGAGTGAGTTGCGCACATTGGGTCTGACGCCGCCGCAGGCGGCGATTCTTCGCGCAACGAGGGATCACCCGGACCAAGCTCTGCGCGCCCTGGCGAGGACGTTGAAATTTGACGCGATGGCGGTGAAGCGTTGCGTGGATGAATTAGAGGCGCGCGAATGGGTCACCACCTCGACGCGCGACGATGATCGACGCGTTCGGGTCGTGACCCTGACCACTCAGGGCGACGCCTTGATGCGCCGCCTCGACGAGTTCGTCCACCACCAGGAAAGCACGTTGCGCGCGCAATTCTCGCGCTCGCAGATCGAAGTGTTCAGCGCCCTGCTCGAACACCTGGAACGTGCCGAGGGGATTGGCGCTGATGAGGAAACGTCGAGCAACGAAGAGAGTGAGGAACACTCGTGAGTAATGGAGATAACGAGCACGTTGAGGCGATCGGACCCGTATGGGACCGTCGCTACCGCGAACACGGTTGGTCGCAGGTGCCCGACGAGAATCTTGTCGAACTGGTCGCGGGACTGTCCCCCGGGCGAGCGATTGACCTGGGCTGTGGCACGGGTCGCAACGCCCTGTGGCTCGCGCGCACCGGATGGACGGTCACCGGGGTCGACGCATCACGCGTGGGACTCGACATGGCCGCCGAACAGGCGGCGAGTGAAGGTTTGACGCTGCACACCGTGCAGGCCGACCTTCTGGACTTCGAACCCGACGCTTCCGCCTTCGATCTCGTGGTGGTGGCGAACATCCATCTCAGGCCCGAACAGCGCGACGTCTTCTTCGCCCGCGCGGCCGAAGCAGTCGCCCCCGGTGGTCATCTGTTCATCGTTGGTCATCACGTCGACGCCCTCGGGAAATCCGGGCCGCCGATGATCGAGCGGCTCTTCGAGGAGTCCCTCTTCCACGACCGTTTCGACGGATTCACGATTGAGCACCTTGAGCGTCGCGATACACGTTCCGACGTCGGGGACATCGACGACGTCTCGGTCCTGCTGTGGGCGGAGCGCAACCAGGCTGAGGTGGCGCGATGACCGACTTCACTCCGACCACGGCGTCGCACGATCGGCGCAGCTGGGCGCTGGTCCTGATCGCGGCGGCACAGTTGATGGTCATGCTGGACCTCACCATCACCAACGTGGCGCTGCCCTCGATCCAATCGAGCCTGCACTTCTCGACGACGAACCTGACCTGGGTCATCGACGCCTACGTGCTGGTCTTCGGCGGACTGCTGCTACTCGGCGGTCGCGTCGGCGACATTTTCGGCCGCCGGCGGTTGTTCTTCATCGGCATCGGCATCTTCGCTCTCGCGTCACTCCTGGGTGGCGTGGCAACCTCGCAGGGTCTACTGGTGGGCGCGCGAGCGCTCCAAGGGGTGGGCGCGGCCATTGCGTCGCCGACAGCTCTCGCGTTGATCGCCGTGACGTTCCCCGAGGGTTCCGCGCGAAATCGGGCCATGGCGGTCTACGCCGCCATGACCGCGGCGGGTGGGGCCCTGGGCTTGATCTTGGGTGGTGCGCTCGTCGAGAGTGCCTCGTGGCGTTGGGTCTTCTTCGTCAATGTGCCTATTGGCGTGGTGGTCATGGTCGCCACCCCTTTCGTCCTGCCGCGCATCGACGGTCACGGCGGTCGACTCGACGTGCCGGGTGCCGTCACGGTCTCGGGCGGCGTGGCGCTGCTCGTCTACGGACTGGTGCACGCGCCGACGGCGGGCTGGGGAGCATCGAGCACCCTGTCGGCGTTCGCCGCGGCGGTGGTGCTCCTGGTGGTGTTCGCTCTCGTCGAACGACGAAGTCAGCAGCCGCTCATCCCGCCACATTTCCTTCGTCATCGCAACCGCGCGGGCGGATACGTCACGATGATGTTGATCGGCGCCTCGATGTTGTCGCTCCTGTTCTTCCTGACCCAATTCCTTCAGGACCAGATGCACTACAGCTCGCTGCGCGCGGGGGTGTCGTACCTGCCCGTGCCGATCATGGTGGCTTCGACCAGCGTGTTCCTCTCCAAGAAGATCAAGCGCTTCGGGGTGCGGATCTTCTTGACCGCGGGACCATTGCTCGTGGCGGTGGGTATCCTCTGGGCGTCGTTCCTCACCCCCACGTCGAGCTACTGGCACGTCCTGGGCCCGCTCGTGGTCTTCGGTCTCGGGATGGGCTTCTCGTTCGTGCCCCTGACGCTCAACGCGGTCTCCTCGGTGAAGAACCACGAACAGGGTCTCGCCTCATCGTTACTCAACACCTCCCAGCAGATCGGCGGTTCGTTGGGACTCGCGGTACTGGTGACCGTGTCGGCCACGGTGCGTACCCACCAATTGGCCCAATCGAGCGTTCTGAACACCGCGCAGGCGCAGGTCAATGCCACGGTCCAGGGCTTTCACGTGGCGCTGCGAGTGGGCTCACTGAGTGCGTTCCTCGCGTTCTTGACGGCCCTGCTCGTGGTTCGCGCGCCGCGTACCTCGCACCACGCGACGAGCGACCCGGGGACCGGGGCGCCGGCGAACCCCGCACTGAAGGGTTCTTAGTCGCCGTACACCCTCGTCGGCACCCGCGCACCCAGAATCACGGGGCGCTGACGAGACCGCTCTGATAGGCCAGGACGACCAGTTGGGTGCGGTCCCGGGTGTAGGTCTTGGTGAGGATGCGACTCACGTGGGTCTTGACAGTCGCG
The DNA here is from genome assembly GCA_963734655.1 of uncultured Acidimicrobiaceae bacterium. Taxonomy (GTDB): domain Bacteria; phylum Actinomycetota; class Acidimicrobiia; order Acidimicrobiales; family RAAP-2; genus RAAP-2. The sequence goes on from CAVTHY010000004.1 coordinate 448,351, forward strand.
ACGCTCATGTGCAGCGACTCGGCGATCTCGGCGTTCGAGAGGCCCTGGGCGACCGCGATCATGACCTCGCGCTCGCGCTCCGTCAGTTCGTCGAGAGCGCGTGAGGGGGCCGTCGCGGTGCTGGGGCGACTCGTGAACTCCGCGATGAGGCGTCGCGTGACGCTCGGTGCCAGCAGTGCTTCGCCGCTGGCGATCACGCGAATAGCGTTCAAGAGATCCTCGGGGGGCGTGTCCTTCAAGAGAAATCCACTCGCCCCGGCGCGCAAGGCCTCGAACACGTACTCGTCGAGGTCGAAGGTGGTGAGCATCAGGATCTTGGTGGTCGACTCGGAGGTCGAGGCACTGATGCGCCGGGCGGCCTCGAGTCCGTCCATCAGCGGCATACGCACGTCGAGCATCACCACGTCGGGTCGCGTGTCGAGCACCACCGCGAGTGCCTCCTCGCCGTTGCTCGCCTCGCCGACCACTTCGAGATCGTGCGCGGAGTTCACCAGCACGCCGAAACCCGCGCGCACCAGCGCTTGATCATCGGCTACGACGACGCGGATCGTCACGAGAGGTCCTTGGTGCGCAGCCGCGCGCTGACGAGAAAACCGCCGTCCTCGAGGGCCGTGGTGCGCAGGGTCCCCCCGAAGGAGCGGGCTCGTTCGGTCATGCCGATGATGCCGTGACCGGTGCCCGCACGCGCCGCCTCGACACCCACCGAGGAGAACTCGCGTGGTTGGCCCGTGCCCTCATTGCGCACCTCGACGAGGACCTCGTCGCTCGAGTAATCCACCTCGACGGTCGTGGGTGCGCTGGCGGTGTGTTTGACCACGTTGGTGAGGGCCTCTTGGATGATGCGATACAGGGTGAGCTCGAGCCCCTGGGGCAGCGCGCGGACCTGCCCGGTGACGTTGACGTGAACGGGCACGCCGGCACCTCGTATGCGTTCGACGAGTTCATCGAGGTCGCCGAGGTCCGGCGTGGGTGAGGTGGTGGCGGAATCGTCGTCGTCGCTACGGCGCAGCACGCCGAGCACGCCACGCAACTCCTCGAGGGCGGCGCGACTGGTCGACTCCACGGCGGCCAACGCCTTGCGGGCCTCGTCGGGCTGGGTATCGAGCACGTGGCGTCCGACTCCCGACTGGATGGCGATCACGCTGAGGCTGTGCGCCACCACGTCGTGTAGTTCGCGCGCGATGGCCATGCGCTCTTCGACGATGGCGCGGCGCGCCTCCTCGATCTCGAGACGCTGGCGCTCCTCACGTTGTTCGCTCAAGCCCCGCAGGTAGGTGCGCCGAGTGGCGATGGAGTCGGCGACGAACCAGGTCGCCGCGGCCAAGAAGAAGTTGAAGGTGACGTCGCCCTGCGCGCGCCCGATCGACCAGGCGATCGCGACGGCCATCGCCAGGACACTCTCCACCGCGACGGCGGCGACGATCGACTGGCGCCGTGGGTACCTCAGCGTGACGGAGTAGAGGGGCAGCGCGATGAGCGGGGCGGGTGCGAGGGAGTGCCCGAGCACCGTGGTGACGGCGACCGCCGCGGTGATGAGGACCAGGGCGAGTACCGGCCAGCGACGGCGGAACGCCACCGGCACGGTGGCCAGCAGGTAGAACGGCGCAAGCAGCACACGCGAGACGTCGAAGGGCGCCCCACTGGGGAACCGCGGAAAGACGAAGAGGTGGGTTAGCACGCCCGCGGTGAAGATGGCGGCGATGACGTAGTCGATCACCACCCACTGGAGCGCCGAGAAGCGCTCGAGCCACGGGGGGCGCGGTGACGACGAGGTCGTGCTGAGAGTCACACTTGGACGCTAGCCAAGTCCCGGGCGCAGCGCGTAGGTCGCGAGTCGTGAATCCTCATCCATCGCAAGGATGACGTGCCCCGCGCGAAATGCGACCGCGCTACATCGCACGACGTCACAAGAAATGGCCGTGCGGCCGATGTTTTTGGCACCGGGCGCGCACCAGACTTTCTACAACGACGTCACCGCGGTGGTGGCGTCACGCCAGTAGTCGCTCCGAGGAGGACGCATGATTCAAGTTCAGGGCATCACCAAGCGCTACAAGGACACCGCGGCGGTGGACGACCTGACCTTCGAGGTCCACGAAGGTGTCGTCACCGGCTTCCTCGGACCCAATGGTTCGGGAAAGTCCACGACGATGCGCATGATCATGGGACTCGACGCGCCCGACGAGGGGACCGCGACGATCGACGGGACGTCCTACCACGGACTGGGTCTGCCGTTGCGCGAAGTGGGCGCTCTGCTCGAGGCCAAAGCCATCCATCCCGGCCGCAGCGCCTTCAACCATCTCTGGTACTTGGCCCAGACCAACGACATCCCTCGTCAGCGAGTGAACGACGTCCTCGAGATGGTCGGACTCTCCGCGGTGGCGCACCGGCGCGTTGGCAAGTTCTCACTCGGCATGGGCCAGCGCCTGGGCATCGCCGCGGCGCTCTTGGGTGATCCGCCAACCTTGCTCTTCGACGAGCCCATCAACGGACTCGACCCCGAGGGAATCCTTTGGGTGCGCAACCTGCTCAAGGGTCTCGCCGCCGAGGGCCGCACGGTCTTCGTCTCGAGCCACCTCATGAGCGAGATGGCCCTCACCGCTGAGCAGCTGGTCGTCATCGGTCGCGGACGGCTCATCTCGTCGGGTTCGGTCAGCGATTTCATCGCCGAGAGTTCTGGTCAGTTCGTGCGCGTGCGCTCGCCCGAGGCCCGGGCCCTCGAGGCGCTCCTGATCGAACGCGGCGCGCACGTCGTGGCCGAGGATGACGGCAGTTACTCGGTGAGTGGTCTTGACGCGGCGGCCATCGGCACCCTGGCCGGCGACGCCGGACTGCATCTACACGAACTCTCGCCCCAGATGGCCTCGCTCGAGGAGGCGTTCATGGAACTCACGCGTGACAGCGTCGAGTATCGCGGCCACGACAATCCCCACGGCGAACCCGTCACCACCTCGTTCCCCTCCACCAACTCAGGAAAGTAGAAACCATGTCCACCACCCTCACGTATACCTCGATCGACCTGGCGCCGGCGTCGCACGCTCGAGTGCGCACCACCAGCGTCCTACGCGCGGAATGGACCAAGTTGCGCACCGTACGTTCGAGCGCGTGGACCGTCCTCGCGCTCGCAGTCATCACCCTCGGCATCGCAGCCATCGCCGGATCGACGGTCTCGAACAGTTGGCACACAATGTCCGCGTTCGAACGTCAAACGTTCGACCCGACCGCGCTGTCGCTGCGCGGCACGCTCTTTGGTCAACTGGTCATCGGCGTGCTCGGGATTCTGGTGATGAGCGCGGAGTACTCCACCGGTTCGATCCGCTCCACGCTCATGGCCGTGCCGAGCCGGTCCAAGGTCCTGTTCTCGAAGATCACGGTCATGGCGGCCGCTGGGCTTCGTCGTGAGCGAGGTCTTGTCCTTCGGGTCGTTCTTCCTCGGCCAGACCTTGCTCGCCAATCCGGCGCCGCACGCCACGTTGTCACAGCCGGGCGTACTGCGCGCGGTCGTGGGCGGAGGGCTGGTCTTGACTGTTCTTGGCCTCTTCGCCCTGGGACTGGCCACGATTATCCGGCACTCGGCGGCGGCGATCACGTCCTACGTCGGCATGCTCTTGGTATTGCCGCTGGTGGTGCAGGCGCTGCCGTCATCGATCTCCCAACCCATCACCAAGTACCTGCCCTTTCACATCAGCAACGCGATGACCTCGGTCACCCACGTGCTCGGCAACGGACCCTCGCTCAGCCCCTGGACCGGCTTCGCAGTGTTGTGCGGTTACGCCTTCGTCGCGCTCGCGGTGGGAATGTGGATGCTGGTTCGTCGCGACGCCTAGTGCAGCGCGGGTGAGCCGTGAACTCACCAGAGAACGCAGGGGGGTCCGGGACACCGCGAGGTGACCGGCCCCCCTCGTCAATCGAATGTCCTCTAGAGGAGTGACTCCTCACTCCTCTAGGAGCCGGCGACTCGATCCGTTCACGTCGCGAGCGGTGCACAGACAATCTTTGGTCACCGAGACGGTGCGCACCGTCGGCGAGGCGATGCCCTTCTGAGGTGCGCAGACGAGAACAATTCTTCGAACGTCGCTCCGGCGCCGTTCTGAGAGGATTCCGAATCAATTCTCATCCATTCGACACGACGCTCTCACGACTCCCACAGACATGCTCCCTACGGTGGAGAACGTCACTGTGAAAGGGGACCACATGAAGGAACTATCAACCCGATCCGTAGTAGTTGTCGCGTTAGTCGCCGCTATGGGCATTGGGGTTCCCTCGGTGGCCTTCGCCAGTTCGACGACCACGTCGCCCGTGACGCCGGCGAGTACGACCGCCACGAGCGCGAGTTTCGTGACCGCTCAAAAGGCGCTCGAGGTCCAATTGGCCAACCGGGCGACGGAACTGACGCGCCTCAGCGCCGACGTGAACACCGCGACTGCGCTGTCGGCCACCACTAAGGCCACCTTGCTCGCACGCTTGTCGACCGAGCAGGCGAGCATCAACGGGTTGATCGCCAAGGTCCCCACGGACACCACTTGGGCCCAGTTGCGGGCGGACCAGACAGCCATGTTGAGGGACAACCGCGTGTACGCGGTGATGGCACCTCAGGTCTTCGAGATGATCGAAGCGTCCTCGGTGGCCAGTCAAGTGGCGACGATGCAGGGCAATGAACCGATGCTCCAAGCCGAGACCACCTCGCTCGAGGGTCAACCGGGCTACAAGACCGCCCTGAACCACTACAACGATTACGTGACCCGCCTAGCCAATTGGTCGACGCGCATCGCGACCGTCGAAAGTATCGTCCTCGCCCAGACACCTCAGGGTTACCCGGGCAACACGGTCGTCTTCGTCAATCAGAATCACAAGATCCTCGACGGGAACCTAGCCCTGGCGTACGCGTCCTATGACGCGAGCATCATCGGTCTCGCCGCTGGCGGGTATTCGGGTTCGTAGGCGAACCTCTTCACCCGTGGGGTGGTCGTGAGAGGGGCGGTGGGTGACCAAAGTCCTCCGCCGCCCCCTTCGTGCGTATTGAAGGCATGGTCGGTTTCTCACCCGCCGAGGTGGCCGCATCACTATCGGACGCTCGGTTGGACCGGTACTCGTGGTCAGGACGAGGTCCAACGCATACCTGGAGCGCACCGAGGTGTTCGTGAGATGGCCGCTCGTACGAAGGTCACGCCGTGGCGCCGTTCTCGACCGGTGGGCTCTTGAAGGCCGGTGGTGTCGTTGCTCCCACGGCCGGGGGGCGTTGCAGGGTGCCCTTGCGCGTGGCGAGGACGGTGCTCGTGAAGACGAGGAGCCAAGCTGCCAGCAAGGCGACGTAGCCCACGGCGCTCGCCCAGCGAAAGGCCGCCAGACCGGTTTGTCCAGCCAGGCGAATGGTCCCGGTGACGGTCACGCCGACGGGGAAGGTGAAACTCCACCAGGTGAGTGAGAAGGGCAGATTCCTTCGCCAGGTACGGATGGTCAACGCGCTCGCGATCATCAGCCAGAGCATGGCGAAACCCCAGACCGGCACACCGTAGAGCACGGCGAAGACCACCATCCCGGTCGACAACGGGGCGGGGATAGCCAGGTGGGCCTGCTGTCCCAGCAGCCCCGCCGCGGTGATGGACTGACCCAGGGGGCCGAGGACGATCCACAACGTGGGCACACGCGCCGAGTTCGAGGAGCCGAAGTGCGCGAGACGCGACCAGATCAACGTGATGATGATGAGCGCGGCGATCAGGCTCATGCCGAACATTGCGAAGCAGGCGTAGAAAAAGGTGGCACGACCCGAAGCCGAGGCGATGTGGGGGATCAACAGCGCGCCCGTCGATGCCGAAACCATCGGTGGGACGATTGGCATCAACCACCCGCCGAACGCGGCGTCAGGACGCACGTGAATCTGGGTGAAGAGACGATAGGGCATCATCACGACGGTCACCAGACCACCGAGCGTGCCGACGATCCAGAGCACCCAGTCCAGGTCCACCGCCAGGCGCAGACCCAGGAGCGAGTGCGCGGCCAAGATGGCGCCAGCACCGACGGTCAAGAACGCCATGGGGGGCGCGCCGTAGAAGTGCGACATCTGCACGTCACGGCCGTGGGCGCGCGCCACCTGGGGCGAACGAAGCCAGTGCGCCGCGGTGGCCACGATGAGCACCGCGAGCAGCACCGCGGCGGCTACCCATACGACCTGGGCGAAGTATTTCAGTCCGGGCACGTCGAAGGGTAGGAGGGCGCCGGCGTTGGCCACGATGCCGGTACCCATCACTGAGGCGAACCAGTTGGGGCCGAGGAAATCGGTCAGCGCACGTCGTGCGGGCACTGGTGCGGTCTCGACGGGGTTGGGAGCAATGGCGAGGGTGGAGTCAGTCACGCGTCCAGTCTGGACTTCGTGCGTCGTCCGCACTAGTGCGACCTTGGCTATGCAGGTATAAGATTTGGTTATGCCTCTGCCCGAGCCGGTGCCGGATATTCGATCGCTGGACCTGCTGCGCAGCGTGGCGGAACTCGGTTCCATACGTCAGGCCGCCCTGCACCACGCGATCAGCCAACCCGCAGCGAGCGTGCGCCTGCGCGCCCTAGAGGGAGTCCTCAACGTCGACCTGCTCGATCGCTCGCGGGGTCGTGCCCAACTCACGCCGACGGGTGTCGCCGTGGTGCAGTGGGCCGGCAACGTACTCGAGCAGATGCGCGAACTCATCGTGGCCACCCAGGCGCTCGAGGTGGAGGGGCAAACGCACCTGCGCATCGTGGCCTCCTTGACGGTGGCGGAGTATCTGGTGCCGGGATGGCTCTCGCACCTGCGCGTCAGCGATCCGGAGCTGATCGTGTCGCTGGAGATGGGCAACTCCCAGCACGTCGCGCACGTGATCGAGAGCGGCGGAGCGGACCTGGGATTCGTCGAGGGTGTCCACGAGCCGCGCACGCTGACGTCGAGAGTCGTGCAGTCCGATGATCTGGCGGTCGTCGTGGCTCCGTCGCACCCGTGGGCGCGACGCCGGCTGGCGCTCTCGGCCTCTGAATTGGCGGCCACGCCACTGGTGGTGCGCGAGCGCGGGTCGGGAACCCGCGAAGTGCTCGACGCCGCCCTGGCGCGCCACGGACTGAGCGTCAACATTCAGGTGGAGCTCGCTTCGACCACCGCGATCAAGTCCGCGGTGGCATCGGGGGCGGGCCCGGGGATCTTGAGCACGTTGGCGGTGGAGAGCGAGGTGCGTGAAGGGCGGCTCGTCGCGGTAGCGGTGAATGACCTGCCCCTCGAGCGCCGCCTGCGCGCCGTATGGTCCAAGTCGGTGGAACTGCGTCCCAGTGCGCGCCGTCTCCTTCGCCAGATCAATGCGACGGCGGTCCCGGCGTAGGTGGCGAAGGGATAGTTGGCGCGGGTGCGAGTGAGCGCGGTCGTAGTGGTGTGAAGGTGTCGAAGTGCGACGGGAGTGAAAACAATGAACGCGGAATCAGTAGCAATAGTGATTCGTGACCGGGAGAGCGAACATCGTTACGAATTACTGGTGGACGACGTGATGGCGGTCATCTTGGTGTATGGGGTGCGCGCCGACACGATGTCGATGAACTACACCAAGGTCTCCGACGGCTTCGCTCGTCGAGGTCTCCCCACGCACTTGGTGGCCCACGTGTTGGACGAGGCCCGTGAGCGCCGCCTCGCGGTGCTGCCGTCGTGCTCCTTCGTCGCCGACTACATCGCGAGACATCCTGACGAATACTTGGACCTCGTACCCGAGACGCGACGTCGCGAATTCGGTCTGTAGTTCAACTCGTGGCCAAGGCCGCGAGGGCGAGAACCGTATTCCAGTTGCGGGTCGTGGCATTCTTTATGAGCGCGAGCTTCGGGACCATGACGGACCTCCCCATGCCGTTGGGCAGGTACAGGTAGACGTCGTTACCTCGGAGTGTGAACTCCTCTGGTAGCCAGTCCGCGAGCGCGGACGCGGCGATCGTGGCGTCGTCGGGGGCGTCAGCCAGGAACGATACGTGCAGTTTGGTGGGCTCCAGTGTCGAATACGGATTGGCAGCGACGACGCCGTGTAATTCGCGAGCAGTGCGCACCACGATCGGTACATCGAGGCCGGAGTTCTCCTTGATGACGGTACGGAACCGAGCGGCGACGTCAACTCGCGCTGCGTGCTCAACAATGACGTTGCCGCTTTGGATGTACGTCTGGACGCCCGTGAAGCCAGCCGCACCGAGCCACGTCCTTAGATCGGCCATGAGTATCGTACGATTCCCACCCACGTTGACACCTCGAAGCAGTACGACCGAGATCATGATTCTTCGGGCGTGGACACGGCGCACTCCCTGCTATGGCGAGGTGTAGTTGCCGGCACAAACTCGTGGCGCACTGGGCGGTCCTCCGTTCGAATGGCATCTACTCTACGGCGGCGCAGGGGAATCGACCAGTCCCGTCGCGTTCTCGCAGTCATGAGACCTCGGCAATTCACGTAGTGTCGCTGGATGTCATGATGGGCACATGAGTGACTACGTCGCAGTGAATCGGGCCAACTGGGATAGCCGCGTACCCCACCACGTGACGGGTTACGACCTCTCGTCGTTTCGTGCCGACCCCGAGTTCATCTCGGACGTCGTGCGATTTGACCGGGAGCGTCTGGGCAGCGTGGCCGGACTCGACGTGGTGCATCTGCAGTGTCACATCGGCACCGACACCCTCTCCCTGGCTCGACTCGGCGCCCGCAGCGTGACGGGATTGGATTTCTCGCCCCGTGCTCTGGAAGTGGCGAGGCAGTTGGCCCACGACGTTGGCGCCACTATCGACTACGTGGAGAGCGAGCTCTACGACGCGCTCGAGGCTCTCGGGCGCGAACGATTCGACCTGGTCTACACCGGGGTAGGTGCCCTGTGTTGGCTACCCGATATCACACGGTGGGCTCACGTGGTCGCCGGATTGTTGCGCCCGGGCGGACGTCTCTTCATCCGCGAGGGACACCCTGTCCTTTGGGCGTTGAGTGATCCTCGCCCGGACGGTCTGTTGGTGCTGGAGTACCCCTACTTCGAGACCGAGGCGGTGACGTTCTTCAGTGAGAAGACTTATGTCCCACACGAGGGCGTCCTTACCTCGCCCGAAATTCGCCACTTCAACCACGGTCTCGCGGAGATCGTGACAGCGTTGCTCGAAGCGGGTATGGCATTGAGAGCTCTGGAGGAGCACCGTAGTGTCCCCTGGCTCGCGCTCGAGGGGATGATGCGCGACGTCGGAGGGGGCGAGTACGAACTGCGGACGGGTGGCGAACTGATCCCGCTCACCTACACCCTGCAAGCGGTCAAGGGCGCCTGATCGACTAACTCGATGATGCCGCCACGTGGCGCACTCGGTCGCTGGAGGGTTCAGCCTGACCCGACACGTCCCCCGTTCTCGACGAGGAGTGCGCACGTTGTCTGTCACTTCGACTTCGGTACTGCCGGGATGGAACGAACACTGCCGGTACGCAATCGGTACGAATCCCTCGTCCCGGGGGTCTCCCCGATGACCCGATCACCGACGACGACCGCGCACGATCAGGACCCACAGCTGTTTCGTGGCCGACGAAAACGGGGTCACAGCAGGTTGAGCTGGCCCCGGTGCCGCATTGGTGTCGGGCCGCTCTCAAAATTCACCTAAATTGTTCGTTTAGCGCTAAAGGAACGACAAATGAAGCCATCGGGCCGACAGATCGAGATCGCCTTCGAGGACCAGACTGCTGTGGTCACTGAGGTCGGTGCGACCCTGCGCAACTACGTCCACGACGGCGTGGCGGTGGTCGAGGGCTTCGACCCGCACGAGCTACCCGACGCCTGTCGCAATCAGGTCTGCTACCCCTGGGTGAACCGCGTCGGCTCGGGAGAGTGGAGTCACTCGGGGCGAATTGCGAGGGTCGGTGCAGACAACGTTGTCAGTGCCACGCTGAATCATGGTCTGGCGCGATGGCGTCCCTTCACCATTGATGAGAGTGTCGCGCATCTCTGCACCTTGTCGCTCGTGTTGCATCCGTTGCCGGACTACCCGTTCCTGACGAAGTTCAGTGTCACGTACGAATTGGGTGAGATGGGCTTGCGCGTGACGTCGAGGGTCGAGAACCTCGACGAGGTCGACATCCCATTCTCGTTGGGGTATCACCCCTACTTCGCGGTGACGACGCCGAGCATCGACGGTTCTTGGTTGACGATCCCCGCCCAGTCCTACGTCGCGGTTGACGCGCGGATGTTGCCCACTGGTGACATCCTCAAGGTCGACGCCAGCACCGTGGATTTTCGCGATCCGCGCCGCGTTGACGGGGTCGTGCTCGACGTCACCTACGGGGACCTCGAGCGAGACGAGACGGGCATGTTCACGGCGAGCCTGCGTGACGCCAACGGACACGAAATCCAGGTCAGCCAGGACGAGGCCTACCCGTACTTTCAGGCCTTCAGCGCAGATACCCTCGCCCCCGAACGACGTCGCACGTCGCTGGCCCTCGAACCAATGACCGCTCCGGCCGACGCACTGCGTACGGGGCAGGGTCTCATCACTCTCGCCCCGGGCGCGACGTGGACTGGGGTCTGGAGCGTGCGGCGAACCAAGTGATCAGTTCGTTCTTCTCGTGACGCCCACATTCTCAGCACTCTCCTCGTCGCTTTCCGTGGCGAGCAACGTCGCCACGGAGTGCTCGCACGCGACGGTGCGCACCACTTGACAGACCCTCTCGTCGGAGATCCCCAGTGAGGTGGCAATGCGGCGTCGGCGAGACAGTGGTGATTTTCTGCGCGCACGGGTGTGCGTGTCGTTGTGCTTGGATGGCAAGGGCGGCGTGACTGCGTCGAGGGACGACGGGTCACGAATCTGCCATCGAATAAGGACTGGAGCGAGATGCGGGTATTGGTAATCGGGAGCCGGCGGAGTGGGAACGGCGATTGCGCGCACGGCGGCCAAATGGAAACTGTTCGACTACATCGCTGTCGCCGACTTCGACGTGGCGCGCGCACAGCGCGCCGTCGAAGGGGCGGGGGAGCGATTCGCCGCCTTTCAACTCGATGGTCGTGACGAGGGGGCCATGGTCGAGCTCGATCGCGCAGCGAGCGCATCGATGCGGTCGTCAACGCCCTCGATCCGCGCTTCGTCATGCCGGTCTTTCGCGCCGCCTTCGAGGCCGGGGTGACGTACTTGACATGGCGATGTCGCTCTCGCACCCGCACCCCACGAAGCCCTACGAGCTGCCCGGGGTGAAGCTCGGCGACGAGCAGTTCGCGATGTCCGAGCAGTGGAAGGAGCGCGGACTGCTCGCCCTGTGCGGCATCGGCGTCGAGCCCGGTCTCTCGGACGTCTTCGCGCGCTACGCCGCGGACCACCTCTTCACGTCCATCGAGGAGATCGGGCGTGCGCGACGGGGCCAACCTGGTGGTCGAGGGCTACGACTTCGCGCCCTCGTTCTCGATCTGGACGACGATCGAGGAGTGCCTCAACCCGCCGATCATCTGGGAGAAGGGCAAGGACTGGTTCACCACGGCGCCCTTCTCCGAGCCCGAGACGTTCAATTTCCCCGCCGGCATCGGTCCGGTGGAGTGCGTCAATGTCGAGCACGAGGAGGTGTTGCTCATCCCGCGCTGGGTCGACGCGCAACGGGTCACCTTCAAGTACGGACTCGGCAACGAGTTCATCGAGGTGCTCTCGGTCCTGCACAAGTTGGGCCTCGATTCGACGATGCCGATTCGCGTCGGCGGCGTCGAGGTGTCCCCGCGCGACGTGGTCGCGACGTGCCTCCCGGACCCCGCCCAGCTCGGGCGAGCGGATGTCGGGTCTGACCTGCGCGGGTACGTGGGTGAAGGGCATCGGGCATCGACGGTGCGCCGCGCGAGGTGTACCTCTACCACGTGGTGGACAACGCCTGGTCCATGGCGGAGTTCGGTTCGCAGTCAGTCGTGTGGCAGACCGCGATGAACCCGATGATCGCCCTGGAGTTGATCGACGCCGGCGTCTGGTCGGGTGCCGGCGTGCTCGGTCCCGAGGCTTTGCCCGCGGACCCGTTCCTCGACCTGGTGAACTCCCACGGCTCGCCGTGGGCGCTCGAGGAGCGCAACGCGACGAGCCACCTCTGAGCGACTCACGAGCTGCCGGGCGCGACGTAGAGTCAGCAGTAGGAGAGAAGTGAGGTGGAGATGGCGGAGTGCGTGGCGAGTGATGATCAGTTAGTCGTGCGCCTGAACACCAGCGAGAAGCTCGAGTCCGTGCATTCCGACGTCACGGTGCCCCTCTCATCGATCCGGTTCGTCGAGGTGGTCGAGAACGCGCTTGAATTCGTTCACGGCCTGCGCGTGGGCGCCGGTATTCCCGGTACCACGGCGGTGGGAACGTTCACGTCGAAGGACGCGCGGATCTTCGCCGTGATCCACCACGCTCAGCATCGTGGTGTGCGCATCGTGCTCGAGGGCGCCGCCTTTGACGAGATTCTCCTCGCCAACGCCGACCCCGAATCGGTGGTCGCCCAGATCCAGGGTCACCAGCACCGACCCTGACTTCCCTCACATTGCACGGCAAAGTCGGTGCGCACCCTGCTCATTGAGTGATATGGGGCCGCTCGGATCCCCGGGTTGCGACGCCGATCTCGCGAGGGTGACCAAGAAGGCATACCTGGCCCAGGGGCGACGCCGTGACGCTGCACCACCATTAGATTCTCCTCGACCTCGATGTGCTGGAGAACAACAAGGCGCCCGAGAGCGTCATCGTATGCGAGGCGTTCGGACCGAACCGACCAGTTCGCCCCTGGCAAGCCTTCTTCACTCTCCCGGGCGAGCCCTCGCTGGGGTAGGCGTCAGACTCACGCCGCCGGAGTTCATCACCTTCGTCGTGGCAACGCACTCATTGTGGCGCACGCGATGGTGTAGCAGCGCGGCATCGACGGGATTGCTGAGGTCGGCTTCGATCTTTCGCCGCGCGACGAATTGCGCGGCGTGTCATCTACTCCAGTGTCGAGTGCGGATTGAAGATGAAACCAATAACGGTGCCCTGGGGCGAGATGACCGAACCGGTGATGATTCCGTCGCCCACGTCGCTCGGGGCTTCGTAGATGCCCGCGCCCGCCTCGATCGCTTCGTCGAAGGCCACCTGCATGTCGTCCACCCCCCAGTAGACGAGCGGACCATCCTCGGCGTCGCCGTCGGGCAACAGTCCCAACTCGTAGTCGCAGACGTTGAACCCCACGTAGAAGGGCTCGTCGAAGTAGGGCGGTTCACCCAACACTTCGGTCCACCACGCTTTGGCGGCGTCGAGGTCCGGGGAGGGGTAAATCACGGTGCGCAGTCCCTGCAAGTTGAGTGCCATGGTGTCCACCATAGGAGCCCGACGAGTGGCGCGGGGGCATGTCGTCCCTCGTCGAGCGCGAGCGAGGTTCCCGCCGTGTCGCGGAACTCGCTTCGACACGGCGGGACCGCGAAGTCACCGTGCGGTGTAGCCGCCGTCGATCAGCGCCTGCGATCCGGTGATGAATGCGGCGTCATCGGACAGCAGGAACACGACGTACTTCGCGACCTCCTCAGAGGTACCGAGGCGTCCAATGGGGTGCAACGACACCAGGCCGTCGTACATCTCCTTGGGGATGCCGGCGAGTAGCGGCGTGTCGATATATCCCGGGTGCACCGAGTTGATGCGAATCCCCTGGCTGGCGTAGCCCAGGGCCGCCGCCTTGGTCATGCCGGCGATCCCGTGCTTGGCGGTCACGTAGGGCAGCGCCGTGGCTTCACCCACGAGTCCGAGGATCGACGAGGTGTTGACGATCGCCCCGCCGCCGGCCTTGAGCATCTCGGGGATCTCGTAGAACATCCCGTAGAAGACCGAGTGCAAGTTGACGTCCATGAGTTGGTGGTAGCCCTCGATGGTGATGTCGGTGATCAGACCCAGCGGCCCACCGATCCCGGCGTTGTTGAAGGCGACGTTGAGCGCCCCGTAGGTGCTCACCGCCAACTCCACCGCAGCCTTCACGTCGTCGGCGTTGCCGACGTTGCCCGCTGCCGCGACGGCGTGTCCGCCGCCAGCGGTGATCTCGTCGACTACCGCCTGCGCGGGCTCGAGGTGCAGATCATCGACGACGACGTTGGCGCCTTCGCCGGCCAACGCCAGTGCGACGGCCTTGCCAATTCCTGACGCACCTCCCGTCACGAGGGCGGTCTTTGCTTCGAATCTCTTCGTCATGGTCAACTCTCCTTCTCCTGATTGCACTGCACTGCTCGCGCGCACGATCTGTAGCGGACGAGACGCTTCGATTCGTGGCGATCGGTGCGGCGCCACGAGAAGAGGCCGCCCCCGCGCTCGAGACCCGGCATTGAGCGGGTGGGTCGGACTCGTTCAATCGTCGAGGACGAACTTGGGAACCAGTGAAATCCTACGAGGAGCGCCGCGCCGCGATCAGGGTCCATTGTCACTGCGCGCACCTCGTATCGTCGAGGAGACCGGCACGTTTCGCCCGTGCCGAGACGGAGCACGAGGACGGCGAATCGACGACGTGGTGTCGTTGTGCTCAGGCCGCTCCGACGCTGTCGGTGGGTGGTCCCTAATATCGGCAGTGACGCGCGAACGACGTGCGTGGGGCCGAAGGGGGAGTGATGGACAAGGTGGTCGCGAGTGCGCGTGACGCCGTCCGTGACGTGCGCGATGGCGCATCGATCAGCGTCGGGGGCTTCGGTCTATGCGGTATACCCAGTGCCCTCATCGAGGCTCTCCTCGATATGGGCGTCAAGGATCTGGTGACGGTGAGCAACAACTGTGGTGTCGACGACTGGGGACTGGGCGTGCTCTTGGCCGCGGGTCGGATACGTCGAACGACCGGCTCGTACGTCGGTGAGAACAAGGAGTTCGAACGTCAATTCCTCGCCGGAGAACTCGAAGTGGAACTGGTCCCCCAGGGGACCCTGGCCGAACGCCTGCGCGCCGGGGGCGCGGGCATCCCCGCTTTCTACACTCCGGCGGGGGTCGGCACCCAGATCGCCGAGGGCGGACTCCCGCTGCGCTACGACGGTCACGGGGGAGTCGCCCTGGCGTCGTCGCCCAAGGAGACCCGCGAGTTCGCGGGCCGGTCCTACGTCCTCGAGCACGCCATTCGCACCGACTTCGCGCTGGTGCACGCGCGCTACGGCGACCGCCACGGCAATCTCGTCTACGAAGAGAGTGCGCAGAACTTCAATCCCCTGTGCGCGGGCGCCGGGCGCATCACGATCGCCCAGGTCGAAGAACTCGTCGAGCCCGGCGAGCTCAATCCTCGCGAGGTGCACACGCCGGGGATATTCGTCCAGCGCGTCGTGCACGTGACCGACGCTCGACAAGCGCATCGAGAAGAGGACGGTGTCGACATGAGCGCACTCACCCGCGACCAATTGGCGCCAGCGCGTGGCGCGCGAACTCCTCGACGGTCAGTACGTGAACCTGGGCATCGGCCTGCCCACTCTCGTGCCCAACTTCGTGCCCGAGGGGCTGCACGTGGTGCTGCACGCCGAGAACGGGATCCTCGGCGTCGGTCCCTATCCGACGGACGACGCCGTCGACGCGGACCTGATCAACGCCGGCAAGGAGACGGTCACGGTGCTCGCCGGCGCGTCGTTCTTCGATTCGGCGACGTCCTTCGCGATGATCCGCGGCGGCCACCTGGACGTGGCCGTGCTGGGCGCGATGCAGGTGTCGGCCCGCGGCGACCTGGCCAACTGGATGATCCCCGGCAAGATGGTCAAGGGCATGGGTGGGGCCATGGACCTCGTGCACGGCGCCAGGCGAGTCATCGTCATGATGGAGCACCGTTCGCGCGATGGCAGCGCCAAGATCGTCAATGACTGCACGCTGCCGCTGACGGGTCGGCGCTGCGTGCACCGGATCATCACCGACCTCGCGGTCATCGACGTCGAGGAGGCGGGCTTGGTATTGCGAGAGTTGGCGCCCGGCGTCAGCCTCGAGGAGGTCCGGGCCTGCACCGAACCCGAGTTGATCATCGGGCTCGAGGGCTGAGCGGCGCGTCACTCAGGGTTCGCGGAACCTACCCATGATCTGTCGTGCCTGGGCGAGTACGGGGCCGTCGACCATCAGTCCGTCCACGCGCACGGCCCGCCGCGTGCCCCTGGGCTCCTTCGAGGACGCGTTGCGCCGCGCGTCGAGCACCTGCGGCGGCGCTGGGCGTATAGGCCGCGCGCACGACGCCGACCTGGTGGGGGTGCACGCACGGGGTGCCGGTGAAACCCATCGCGGCGGCGTCGGCCGCCTCGAGCGCGAGGGCGTCGAGGTCCTCGAAGTTCAAGAGCACGGTGTCCAGCGCCACGAGTTGCCGCGCCCGCGCCGCGATGAGCGTCCGGGCCCGGGCGTAGCGCGCCACGTCGCGTAGCGTGCCGTCGTCGTGACGACTCGAGAATCCGCCCGAGAGAGCCGCCACGAAGTCCTCGGACCCCCACATCAAGCCCACGACGTGCTCGCACGCCGCGATCTCCTCGAGCGCGGCGACCCCCGGCGCTCTCGCAGAGCGCGACCACGTTGAATCGGCTGAGTGAGCGGACCTCGTCGGCGCCACTCGGTCTTGGCCAACATGAGCGTCGTGTAGGCGCTGTCGTCGAAGCATCGATACGTCACGGTCGTGCTCGGGTGACGTGGCGGGATTCACCCGGATGATGGTGGTGGCGGGATCGAGGTCGAGTTGCGCACGTTGGCTCGCGCCTCTTCGCGCCGCTCGGGCGCCACTCCGTCTTCGAGGTCGATGATGACGACGTCGGCGACCGCGGCGGCCTTGGCGAACCGTTCGGGTCGGTCCGCCGGGCAGAAGAGGAACGCCGGCCCGGCCGGGTCCCAGTCGTCACTGCTCGGCGGGCCGCGACAGCACCAACATCGCGCGGTGGCAGCGTGCCACGATCTCGCCGTCCTGGTTGCGCGCGATGTGCTCGACTTCGACGACACCCTCGCCGGGACGACTGCGCGAGGGGCGGACGCACTCGACCACGGACTCTCGCGTAGAGGGTGTCGCCGAGGAAGACCGGGTGGGGGAACGTGACGTCGCGAAAGCCAAGGTTCGCTACCAGCGTGCCCAGGGTGAGCTGGTTGATCGAGAGTCCCACCATCGTGGAGAGGGTGAAGAGGCTGTTGACGAGGCGCTGACCGAAGAACTGTTGGGCGGACCACGCGGCGTCGAGGTGCAACGGCTGGGGATTCATCGTCAGGGTCGAGAAGATGACGTTGTCGGCCTCGGTCACGGTGCGACCCGGTCGGTGACGATAGAGCGTGCCGACTGCGAACTCCTCGAGCCACATGCCGCGCTGTTCTACGACCCGGTCGTGGTCACTCGACATTTTTACCTTCTCACTCGTCGTTGCTGCATCAGAGTTGATAGTAGGTGCTCCACGCAGGAGCGACCGTGAACCACTGGCCCTCCAGTGACTGATCCTCTCGCCACCCCGCGTGCGTTGCTTTGTGAGTCGAGTCTCTGACGGGCACTGTCACGCCGGCGCGCGGTCCGAAGACCCATCTCGCGAGCGCCACCAAGTGTCACTAACCTAGCGAAATGGGCCCAATTCCGCGGAGTTCGTAGGTCGTGGCCGACATCGACGACGACGTCACCTGGCGCACACGGATCGACTCGCGCAGCGAGGAGTTCCTCGCGAATCTCCATCATCAGGAGTCGCTGGTGGCCGAACTACGAGAGCGCCTCGCCCTCGCCGCGCTCGGGGGCTCGAGCATGAGTCGCGAGCGTCACACGAGTCGGGGCAAGTTGCTTCCGCGCGAGCGCGTGGACGCACTCCTCGACGCGGGGAGCCCCTTCCTCGAACTCTCGCCACTGGCCGCCAACGGTCTCTACGACGACGAGGCCCCCGCTGCGGGGATCATCACCGGCGTCGGGCGGGTGATGGGCCGTGAAGTCGTAATCGTCGCCAACGACGCGACGGTCAAGGGGGGCACTTACTTCCCGCTCACGGTAAAGAAGCACCTCCGCGCTCAAGAGGTGGCGCTCGAGAACCGTCTGCCCTGCATCTACCTGGTCGACTCCGGAGGGGCGTTCCTGCCCCTGCAGGACGAGGTGTTCCCCGATCGCGAACACTTCGGACGCATCTTCTTCAACCAGGCCCAAATGAGCGCGAGGGGCATCGCCCAGATCGCCGCGGTGCTGGGTTCGTGCACGGCCGGTGGCGCCTACGTGCCCGCCATGAGCGACGAGGTGGTCATCGTCAAGGACCAGGGCACGATCTTCCTAGGCGGCCCGC
Organism: uncultured Acidimicrobiaceae bacterium; assembly: GCA_963734655.1. Taxonomy (GTDB): domain Bacteria; phylum Actinomycetota; class Acidimicrobiia; order Acidimicrobiales; family RAAP-2; genus RAAP-2. The sequence goes on from CAVTHY010000004.1 coordinate 466,528, forward strand.
CCCTGGTGAAGGCGGCGACGGGTGAGGTCGTCGAGGCTGAGGACCTGGGCGGGGGACTCCTGCACGCGCGCGTGAGCGGGGTCGTCGACCACTTGGCCGATGACGACCCCCACGCCCTGCGCACCGTGCGGCGCATCGTGGCCTCGCTGGGTGAGCGACCGGCGACGCCCTGGACGATGCGCGAGAGCGAGGCGCCGGTCCTCGACGCCGGTGACCTCTACGGGGTGATCCCGAAGGACGCGCGCACCACCAGCGACGTGCGTGAGGTCATCGCGCGACTGGTGGACGGCTCGCGATTCCAGGAGTTCAAGGCGCTCTACGGTCCCACGTTGGTGACGTGTTTCGCGCACATCGAGGGGCACCCCGTCGGCATCGTGGCCAACAACGGCGTCCTGTTCTCGGAGTCGGCCCTCAAGGGGGCACACTTCATCGAACTCTGCGATCAGCGCAAGATCCCGCTCGTCTTCTTGCAGAACATCACCGGCTTCATGGTGGGACGCGCCTACGAGGAGGGCGGCATCGCCAAACACGGGGCCAAGATGGTCAACGCGGTGGCGTGCGCGCGCGTCCCCAAGCTGACGGTCGTGATCGGTGGCTCCTTCGGGGCGGGAAACTACTCGATGTGCGGTCGCGCCTATTCGCCGCGTTTCTTGTGGATGTGGCCGGGCGCGCGCATCTCGGTGATGGGTGGTGACCAGGCGGCCGCGGTGCTGGCGAGCGTTCGTCGCGATCAGTTCGAGGCGCGCGGTGAGCAGTGGAGCGCGAGTGACGAGACGGCGTTCAAGGAGCCCATTCGCGAACGCTACGAGGCCCAGGGTAACGCCTACTACTCGACGGCGCGGCTGTGGGACGACGGGATCATCGATCCCCTCGACACGCGCACCGTCCTCGCCCTGGCGCTCAGCGCGTGCGCGAACGCCCCCCTGGCCGACGTGGCCTACGGCATCTTTCGGATGTAGGGGCAGAACGTGTTCGACACCGTACTGGTCGCCAACCGCGGAGAGATCGCGGTGCGGATCATCTCCACGCTGCGCACCATGGGCATTCGATCGGTGGCGGTCTACAGCGACGAGGACGCGCGAGCGCGCCACGTACGCGAGGCCGACCTCGCGATTCGCCTGGGCCCGAGTGCCGCGCGCGAGAGTTACCTCAACATCGAGCGGGTGCTCACCGCCGCGACGAGTTGCGCGGCGCAGGCCGTGCATCCGGGCTACGGATTCCTCTCGGAGAACGCGGACTTCGTGCGCGCCTGCGAGAGGGCGGGAGTGGTCTTCATCGGACCCAGCGCCGAGTCGGTGGAGATGATGGGTGACAAGATCGCGGCGAAGGCGGTGGTGGCGCAGGCGGGGGTACGCGTGGTCCCAGGACGCGCGCACGCCGGCATGGACGATGGCGAACTCACCCGCGTGGCCGAGGAGATCGGTTATCCCGTGCTGGTGAAACCTTCGGCCGGTGGCGGGGGCAAGGGAATGCGCCTGGTGCACGCGCGCGAGGCCCTCGCCGACGCCCTTGTCTCGGCCCGGCGTGAAGCGGCGGCGTCCTTCGGCGACGACACCCTCTTCATCGAGCGCTACCTCGAGAGTCCGCGACACATCGAAGTGCAGATCCTCGTGGACAACTACGGTCACGGCGTGCACCTGGGCGAGCGCGAATGCTCCCTGCAGCGACGTCATCAGAAGGTGATCGAGGAGGCCCCCTCGCCCCTGTTGAGCGAGGAGTCGCGTCGCGAGCTCACCGACGCGGCCTTGCGGGTGGGTGCGGTGGCCCAGTACCGCGGCGTGGGAACGGTCGAGTTCATCGTCTCCTCGCAGCGCCCCGAAGAGTTCTACTTCATGGAGATGAACACGCGTCTGCAGGTGGAGCACCCGGTGACCGAGATGGTGACGGGTCTGGACCTGGTGGAGCAGCAACTGCGCGTCGCCGCCGGCGAGGCATTGTCGTTCTCCCAGGACGACGTGCGTCTGGTGGGCCACGCCATCGAGGCGCGCATCTACGCCGAGGACCCGTCGCGCGACTTCTTGCCGACCGGGGGAGAGTTGCTCTTCGTGCGCGAGCCGATCGCCGAGGGGGTGCGCGTGGACAGTTCGCTGCTGGCGCACACCCACGTGGGGACCACGTACGACCCGATGCTGGCCAAGGTCATCAGCTACGGTGCGGACCGCGACGAGGCCCTGAGCCGTCTGGACCGGGCCCTGGGCGACCTCGTCACCTTCGGGGTCGTCACCAATACGTCGTTCCTGCGAGGTCTCCTCGCCCACGACGACGTGCGCGCCGGCGCGCTCGACACGAATCTGATCGCGCGATTCCTCGACGAGCGACGCGACGCTGACGACGACGAGGACCTCGTGGAGTGCGCGAGCGCCTTCGCGGTGGCGAACCTGCTGGAGCGGCAACGGCGTTCGAACGGCGCGTCACGTTTCGACGTCCTCGATGGATGGCGCGTCGGAGAACACGCGGCGACCCACTTCTCGTTGCAGTCGGGGGCGGCGGCGCTCACCGTGCACGCCGCGCTTCGTCGAGGCGAGTACCGGGTGGCCGTGGACGGCCGAATTCCCACCGTGAGCGTTCGTTGTCTCGAATCGCAGGACGTGGCGCACGGTGTGCGAGAGCTCCACTTGAGCGTCGGCGAGCGCACGTTCAGCGTGCTCGTCGCGGTCGAGGGGTCGCTGACGTGGATCGCGCACCGCGGAACGACGTCGTGGTGGCGGGTGCTTGCTCCGCGGCGACGCGACGAGACGAGTATCGACCACGACGGCGAGGTGCGCTCGCCCATGCCCGGAGTGGTGATCCAGGTGAGCGCGCGGCCGAGCGACGAGGTGTCGCTCGGCGACACGCTGCTGGTGGTCGAGGCGATGAAGATGGAGTACCCCGTGCGCGCCCCCCTCGCCGGTGAGATCGCCGAGCTCCTGGTGCGCGTCGGCGATCAGGTGGTGCTCGATCAGGTCGTGGCGCGCGTGCGCGGCGTCGAAGGCGCCGACGCGGTGCCGGCGCCGAGTGATCGATCGCGTTCGTGAAAGCCGAGTCGCGGAGTGCGAGCACGTTAGGACAGCGAGAGGAGGAGCGATGATCGATACGGATCTGACCCCGGAACAAGAGATGTTGCGTCGTACGGTGGCGGATTTCGCGCGCGACGTGGTGGCCCCGGTGGCGGCGCATCATGACGCTACGGCCACCTTCCCCTACGACGTGGTACGACAGATGGGCGACATGGGTCTCTTCGCCCTGCCTTTCCCCGAGGAGTACGGCGGCATGGGCGGGGACTACTTCACGCTGTGCCTGGCGATTGAGGAGTTGGCCCGGGTCGACCAGAGTGTGGCCATCACCCTCGAAGCCGGGTGCTCCCTGGGTGCGATGCCGGTCTATCGTTTCGGCACCGCCGCGCAGAAGGACTACTGGTTGCCGCGGCTCTGCTCGGGCGAGGCGCTCGGCGCCTTCGGTCTCACCGAACCCGACGCGGGGTCCGACGCGGGCGGCACGCGCACCACGGCGCGCCTGGAGGGCGGGGCGTGGGTGGTCAACGGCTCGAAGAGCTTCATCACCAATTCGGGCACGACGCTCACCCGACTGGTGACCGTCACGGCCGTCACCGACGGCGACGCCGCGCGCCACCGCATCAGCACGATCCTGGTCGAAGTACCCACCGAGGGTTTCGTCGTCGACCCGGCCTACGACAAGGTCGGCTGGCACGCCTCGGACACGCACCCGCTGTCGTTCCACGACGTGCGCGTGCCCGAGGAGAACCTCCTGGGCGAACGCGGTCACGGGTACGCGAACTTCCTCACGATCCTCGACGAGGGACGCATCGCGATTGCGGCGCTGGCCGTGGGCGCGGCCCAGGGCTGCGTCGACGAGAGTGTCGCGTACGCGAATTCACGGGTGGCCTTCGGACGAAGCATTGGTCGTAACCAGGCGATCGCCTTCAAGATCGCCGACATGGAGGCGCGCACCCACGTCGCGCGCTGCGCCTACTACGACGCGGCCGCACGCATGCTCTCGGGGCGCCCTTTCAAGAAGGAGGCGTCCATCGCGAAGTTGGTGGCCAGCAACGCGGCGATGGACAACGCGCGCGACGCGACGCAGATCTTCGGAGGATCCGGCTTCATGAACGAGAGCCCGGTGGCGCGCCACTACCGTGACTCCAAGATCCTCGAGATCGGCGAAGGCTCCAGCGAGATGCAGCGGATGCTGATCGCCCGATTGGTCGGTGTCGAATCGGCTGAGTGAAACCCGGTCGAGGGGTTCGGCGTGAGCGAGTGGTGCCGGTGCGCGCGGAGCGAACGCTCGCCTGATTCCTTCTCTGGTGGCGCGCTCGGCAACGCGACGGCAGCGTCACGTCACGAGTTATCACCGTCTCGTCCCAGGTGTAGGGTGAAATTCCGCCGACGAACCCACGGCGAGCACGAGGAGATTCGTGAGCGACGAGACCCCTGAACCTTCCGAGACGCCCGGCGAACTCGAGCAGTACGCCATCGTCGCCAGTCGTCGCCAGCAGTGGGACACCCTGTTGTGGCAGATGCCGACCATGGTCCTCACGGGCGAGGCGTTTCTCTTCACCATTTCCCTCGGTGCCCAGACCGCGCAGACGGGGCGCATCGTGGCGGCCACGCTCTCCCTCCTCGTGGCGCTGGCGAGTCTGCACTCTCTCGCGTCGCATCGTTTGAGCGAATTGGCGGACTCGGCGTGGCTGCACGAATACGAACTCGAGCACGGGGTGCGCGAACTTCACGGACTGTCGTGGCGCGCGCGTCGCAAGAATATCGTGACCTCCCAGCGCGGTTCGTCCAGTATCACGGACCGACTGGTGTCGTTGACCGGCACTACTCGCTCCATCGTGGTCTGGTTCTGGACCATGGCCCTCATCGCCGTGGCGGCGCTCACCACGTTGGCGCTGGCGGTTGGTTGGCCCCTGCTCCTGGCGCACTGAGTCGTCCTCGTCGGCGCCGTCACCAGAACCTATCGAGACACCTGATCCCTCCTCTCGTGACGCGATCGGCGAGTTCTCGCCGCGTGGAGCCAACGCCGACCTCGTAGTTCGCGCCACCACCGCGGGCTACATGAGTTTTCTCTCATGTGAACCTCATCTGGTGGCAAGAAAGGCCCGTGATACTCGAGTGATGCAACTGCACCGTAACGAGAAGGCCGTGAGCAGGGTGACGCGGCTATTCGAGGTGAACGACGCAACTGCACACGGCGTCACGGATCGTGACGAGCAACAACCTGATGTTCCTAGAGAGTTGAGTGAGGAGAAATCATGAGAACACCTATCCGTTGGGTCGGCGTGGCGGTAGTGACTAGCGCCACCCTGGGGGGAGCGGCCGCAATGATTTACGTTCCGGCGTCGAGTTCGGCCGCGACCAATCCACTCCCGGCAGCGTCGCCCGCGCGAGACGTCGTGACTCCCGAGGTCACCTCGATCGCCAATCAGGCCCAGCAACTCAGTTCTGAGATCGTCGCCGCGCAGTCCGAACTCGCGAATCTCAAGAACCAGGTCACTGCTGAGGCCAACATCCACTACAACGCGTCGAGCCCCGCACCGGTCGTTCGCGTGCAGACGTCCTCGAGCCGACAACCGACCACCACCGTGCGACCGGCCGCTCCCACGAGGGTGCTGACGATCACGGCCAAACGACCAGTGACTCACACCACTACTGGGGCGTCGGGCAAGGAATCTGAAAAAGGGGACGGTTCGAGCACCGAAACCAGTTCGGGCGGCCAAGGCGACAATTAGTCGCCGTGCGCACCGCAGGGCGTGAACGTCGACGGCGCCGTGCTCGCGGGGCCCCTCTGGCGCGGCGTGGTTCTTCGGGTGCGTCTCAGCTCGTCGCCGGACCTCGCCAGAGGTCGATGTCCCCCTCCACGGCGTGGTGATCAATGAGAGCGAGTTCTTCTGAAGTGAAGGAGAGGCCGCTCAGTGCATCGAGGTTCTCGTCGAGTTGTGGGACGCTGCTGGCACCCACGAGTACTGAGGTGACCCGCTCATCGCGTAGCGCCCAGGCCAAAGCCATCTGCGACAGCGTCTGACCCCTGGTCGAGGCGATGTCGTTGAGGGCGCGGATGTGGGTCAGGTTCGTCTCGTTCAACATGTCAGAAGAGAGTGACGTGTTCTGCGCCGCGCGTGAGTCCTCGGGGACGCCCCCGAGATAGCGACTGGTGAGCATGCCCTGGGCGAGGGGCGAGAAGGCGATGCAGCCTATTCCCTGTTCCCCCAGCACCTCGAGGAGTCGACTCTCGATCCAGCGATTGAGCATCGAATACGAGGGTTGGTGAATGAGCAAGGGAGTGCCCAGGGCGCGAAGAATCTCGACCGCCGCGACGGTGCGCTCATCGGAATACGAGGAGATGCCGACGTAGAGGGCTTTGCCCTGGCGCACGGCGGAGTCGAGGGCGCCCATGGTCTCCTCGAGGGGGGTGGAGGGGTCGAAATGGTGGTGGTAGAAGATGTCGACGTAGTCGAGACCAATTCTCTTGAGACTTTGGTCGAGGCTCGCCAGGAGGTACTTGCGAGATCCCAAGTCGCCGTAGGGTCCCGGCCACATGTCCCATCCGGCCTTGGTCGAGATGATGAGTTCGTCACGCAGCGTGGAGAAGTCCTCGCGCAGGATCCTCCCGAAGTTGGTCTCGGCACTGCCGTAGGGCGGACCGTAGTTGTTCGCGAGGTCGAAGTGCGTGACGCCGCGGTCGAAGGCCCGGCGAAGGATGGCGCGCTGGGTGTCAATCGGTCGGTCGTCACCGAAATTGTGCCACAGCCCTAGGGAAATGGCGGGCAAGCGCAGTCCGCTGCGTCCACATCGCCGATACGTCATTGAGTTGTAGCGATCGGGTGAGGGGGAGAAAGTATCCATGGGGCGAGCGTATATGAAACGAGAACTTCGTACCCCTTGACGGCGATCGATGACGTCTCGTCACGGGTGCGACGACTCGGCTGGCACCTCACGCGATGAAGCGTCACTGATGCGCCCGACGACGGCGGCGCTTTCGAGTTGATCCGAAAGCGCCGCCGGGTGTGTGCGCCCGAAGGGTGACGTCGTGCCCGCACCTCACCTCGTACGAGCGAACGTCGTCGCGGACCTACTGCAGGAACTCCTCGTAGCCCGGAGTGGTGAGAAAGGGCAGGAATTCCTCGCCCAACGCGACTTGCTCGAAGAGGGCCACCGCATCGTCGAATCGGTCGTCGGGGAATCGGTCCATCTCCTCCATCACGCTCGCAATGACCGAGGAGACGTAGTGCTCGGTGATCCGCTCTCCCTCGGTGGTCGTGGTACCCGCGTGGACCCATTGCCATATCTGGGACCGCGAGATCTCGGCAGTGGCGGCGTCCTCCATGAGATTGTCAATGGCCGCGGCGCCGACACCGCGCAGCCAGCTCTCGATGTAGCGAATACCGACCGACACGTTGGTGCGCACCCCCGAGGCCGAGACGTAGGAGCCCGGAATTCTCAGGTCTATCAAGTCGTGGGCCGACGGAGGGGCCGCGTGCGTCATGGAATAGATCTGATTGGGACGGGATTCGAGGACCGCGTCGAATTCCGCGAAGGCGATGGGCACGAGGTCGGGGTGGGCCACCCACGTACCGTCGAAGCCCTCGCTCGACTCGCGACGCTTATCGGCGCGCACTTGTTCGATCGCGGTGGACGTGACCGCGGGGTCTCGCCGATTAGGGATGAAGGCGCTCATTCCGCCGATGGCGTGCGCCCCTCGCCGGTGGCACGTCTCGACGAGGAGTGCGGTGTAGGCGCGCATGAACGGGACGGTCATCGTGATCTGGGACCGGTCGGGTAGGACGAACTCCTCTCCCTGGTCTCGGAAGTTCTTGATGATGGAAAAGATGTAGTCCCATCGTCCCGCGTTGAGTCCCGCGCAGTGATCGCGCAGTTCGAACAGGATCTCCTCCATCTCGAACGCCGCCGGAATCGTCTCGATGAGGACCGTGGCGCGAATCGTTCCGTGGGGGATGCCGACGTAGTTCTCCGCGAAGGTGAACACCTCGTCCCACAGTCGTGCTTCGAGGTGACTCTCGGTCTTGGCGAGGTAGAAATACGGTCCCCGGCCCCGCGCGATGAGCTCCTTCGCGTTGTGAAAGAAATAGAGGCCGAAGTCCACGAGCGAGCCCGACATCGGGCTCGACGCACCGGCGTCATCGTGGAGGCGGAGATGGTCCTCGGTGAGGTGCCAGCCGCGTGGACGCATGACGATGGTGGGTGTCCTGTCGCCGAGCGTGTATTCGCGACCGTCGGGCGCGACGAAATCGATCCGTCGGCGTATGGCGTCGTAGAGCGAGACCTGACCACCAATGACGTTGGCCCAGGTCGGGCTCGTGGCGTCTTCCTGGTCGGCCAGCCACACCCGCGCCCCCGAGTTCATGGCGTTGATGGTCATCTTGCGGTCGGTCGGTCCGGTGATCTCGACGCGCCGGTCCTCGAGTCCCGGCCCCGCGCCGGCGACGCGCCAGTCCGAGTCCTCCCTGATTGGTCTGGTCTCGGGCAAGAAGTCGAAACGGCCGCCATTCTTGATCCGGTGGCGCGACATCGCTCGCTGGGCCAGGGCGTCGCGCCGGTCGGCCTCGAAGCACACGTGAAGTTGGCGAAGGAACTCGAGTGCGTCGTCGGTGAGGATTTCGTCGAACCGCTCCTGCATCGGGCCCGAGACGAGGATCCGGGCGGCGGTGTGAAGGTCGGCGTTCATCTTTAGAACTGCTCCTCTTCCGTGGAGCCCACGAGGGCGAGGGTCGCGCTGTCGGGATTGAGCGCGGTCGACACGCGGTCGAAGTAGCCGGTTCCGACCTCGCGCTGGTGCTTGGTGGCGGTGTAGCCCTGGGCTTCGGACGCGAACTCGGCCTCCTGCAACTCGACGTACGCGCTCATCGCGCGCTCCTTGTACCCCTGAGCCAGAGTGAACATGGAGTGGTTGAGCGAGTGGAAGCCCGCCAGCGTGATGAACTGGAACGCGTAGCCCATCGAGGCGAGTTCTCGCTGGAAGTTCGCGATCTGGTCGTCGTCGAGGTGGCGCTTCCAATTGAAGCTCGGCGAGCAGTTGTACGCCAGCATCTTGTCGGGGAACTCCGCCTTGAGTCGTTCGGCGTAGGTCTTCGCGAGTTGGAGATCGGGCTCGGAGGTCTCGACCCACAACAGATCGGCGTAGGGGGCGTAGGCCAGTCCTCGCGAGAGCGCGGCCTCGAGTCCGTTCTTGACCTCGTAGAACCCTTCCGCCGTGCGGTTCCCCGTGAGGAATGGACGGTCGCGCTCGTCGACGTCACTGGTCAGAAGGTTCGCGCCCAGGGAGTCGGTGCGAGCGATGACGAGCGTCGGCACGTTGGCGACGTCCGCAGCGAGACGTGCGGCGTTGAGCGTGCGGATGTGCTGAGAAGTGGGGACGAGAACCTTGCCGCCCATGTGTCCACACTTCTTCTCGCTGGCGAGTTGGTCCTCCCAGTGCACGCCCGCGGCGCCGGCGTCGATCATTGAGAGCATCAGTTCGAAGGCGTTGAGCGGTCCGCCAAATCCTGCTTCCGCGTCGGCGACGATGGGCACGAGCCATTCCTTCTCGGTGTTGGCGTCGATGAACTCGATCTGGCTCGCTCGTAGCAGTGCATTGTTGATGCGCCGCACCACGGCGGGCACCGAGTTCGCCGGGTAGAGACTCTGGTCGGGGTAGGTCTGTCCGCTCAAGTTGGCGTCGGCCGCCACCTGCCATCCCGAGAGGTAGATCGCCTCGAGTCCTGCCCTCACCTGGGCGACCGCCTGGTTGCCGGTGAGCGCTCCGAGAGCGGCGACCCACTGGCTGGAGTCGGACCGACTCTCCTGGATCAACTGCCAGAGTCGTTGGGCGCCGCGCAGCGCCAGCGTCTTCTCTTCGCGCACGGGTCCCCTCAGTGCGATGACCTCCTTCGCGCGGTAGTCGCGGCGCACGCCCTCCCAACGCGGATCGTTGGCCCAGTCGAATTCGAGCTCATCCTCGGTCTGGGTCTGGTCTCCGGGCTGAAAACCCATAGGCAGCTTTTCCATTGTGACTCCTTTGTACACGTGGTGGTCGGGTCAACCTAACAGGGGGCGTGACGAGAATGAGAAATAATCACCATAGATTTAAAGAAATTAGAACAACTATTCGTTATACAGAAAAAATCGCTAATATTTCACCATGACCCAGCTCGATCAGACAGAGTCCGATGAAGATGCGTCGATGGCGTTCGCCATCGGACGGCGCATCCGAGAGCGCCGCGTCGCACAGGGGCTCACGGTCACCGACCTGGCGTTGCGACTGGGGCGAGCGCCCTCGCAGGTGTCCCTCATCGAGAACGGCCGTAAGGAACTCAAACTCAGTGAACTGCGCCAAATTGCCTCGGCGCTAGCGACCAGTGTCGAGACCTTGATGACTGCGGAACCGCCGAGTCGACGCGCGGCGCTCGAGATCGCCCTCGACCGGGCGCAGCGGGGCGCCGTCTTCTCTTCGCTGAACATTCCCAAGATGGCGATCCGAAAGTCATTGAGCGATGACGCCATGGCGACGATTCTGGCGTTGCACGACGAGATCCAACGATTGCACCACGAGCGCGCCGCGACTCCGGAGATCGCTCGACGCGCCAATACCGCTCTTCGGATGGATCAGAGGAATCGCAACAACTACTTCGATCATCTCGAGGTCATCGCCAAGGAACTTCTCGCGCTGGTCGACCACTCGGGCGGCCCGCTCTCGCAAAGGAGCGCGAGCGAGCTGGCCAAGCACTTGGGCTTCTCGCTGCACTACGTCGGGGACTTTCCCAAGTCGACGCGCAGTATCACCGACCATCGCAACGGCAGAATCTATCTGCCCGTGAACCAGCGAGGGATCGACCCGCGTTCCGCATTGCTGCAGGCCCTGGCACTGCACGTGCTCGAGATGAAGGAACCCAAGGACTACGAGGAGCTCCTTCGCCAGCGCGTCGAGACTAACTACTTGGCCGCCGCTCTCCTGATTCCCGAGGACAGCGCTGTTGAGTATCTCAGCGCCGCCAAGGCCGCTCGCGAACTCTCCGTGGAGGACCTGCGCGACACCTTCGCGGTCCCCTACGAGACTGCGGCGCACCGATTCACCAACCTCGCGACGCATCACTTGGGGCTGCCGGTGCACTTCCTCAAGGTGCACGACAGCGGCGTCATCTCCAAGGCGTACGAAAATGACAATGTCGTCTTTCCCACCGATGCGCTGGGTTCGGTCGAGGGTCAGATCGTCTGTCGATGGTGGGCGGCGCGCCAGGTGTTCTCCATGGAGGACCAACTGACCCCGTATCACCAGTACTCCGACAAGCCCGCCGGGACCTACTGGTGCACGTCGAGCATTCAAAACACCTCCTCGGGCGCATTCTCGGTCAGCCTGGGTACGACGTTCGAGGACGCCCGGTGGTTCCGAGGTCGTGACACCAAGCGACGATTCAAGTCGACGTGTCCCGACGAGCGGTGCTGTCGTCGACCCTCGGACGCCCTCGCGAGTCGCTGGGACGGCATGGCCCTACCCAGCGCGCAACTCAACTCGTCACTCCTCGCGGCGATCCCGACCGGAACCTTCACGGGCGTGGACCGCGTGGGAATCTACGATTTCCTCGAGACCCACACGCCCAACACCGGACCCTGATTGTGCGGCTCTCGAAAGAGGATCGGTTCGATTGACCTTCCGGGCGCCGACCGCGCGATGACGAGGTCGTTACGCCGAGAGCGCCTCGTCGACAGTCAGCTCGGCGGCGGGGTCCGCCTCGAGTCGTTCGTCGGGTATGGGTTGGCCGCTACGAACGGAGAAGCCGTACGTGTTCGCCTCGAGTCGCTGTTGGGCCCGCTCGACGGCGGCCAAGCGCTCGCGAAGGCTCGCCGCCACGGCCTCGGCCTCCTGCTCGGCGATCAGGGGTTCGGCGGAGTCATTCATGTCGCCGCGTTCGTTGGCGCCATCTCGCTCCGCCGCCGCGTCGGCGCTCGTATGGGCGAGTAATTCATTGACGCGCTGGAACTCAGCTTGCAGCAGTTCGTAGGCTCTCTCGTAATTCATTTCACTGCCTCGATTCGTTGTGCGACCTTTCTCGAGAGTAACGCGGGCTCGACGACAATCATCCGCCGACTCTCTGCGCCGAGGGCTGCGTTCGCGCCACTCGTGACCCGCGGAGAAGTGTTTGACCACGAGTGTGAGCGCGTCTGAGTCGGGTGACGGACGTCGCCACTGAGGCGGTGGCGAAGATTCCATCGTCTCGTCGCCCGCCTCATGGTGAGTTGTGGTCCGAGTGTCGATTGGCCCGGCGCCGAGCGCGGTCCTGGTGGGTAGAGTGAACAGAAGAGGGAAGTTATCCCTAATTGAGACGCCAGGTTCGGGTCGGACGATCTAGACGATTGTCGCTCGTTCGGGCACGACGCCTCCGATGTTCGGGAGGTCGTTATGTCCTCGTTGCGGACGCTCACTCGATGCACGATGGGTCGTCATGACGATCACGATCAACAGGGATCCTCGGGTCACGCGAGTGAAGTGGCGCCCGCCGCCGCGAGCGCCGTGGATGTTCTTCGTGCGCACGGCGAGAGAAGTATCGATGACGGCAACGTCCGCCGCGCCGTAGTGACGTCGCACAAGATCATCGTCAATTGAGATAGGAGATCAGGTGAAAGTACTTATGGTGATGACGTCGCACGCACAGCTCGGCGACACGGGCCGCACGACGGGGCTCTGGCTGGAGGAATTCGCCGCCCCCTATTACGTCTTGGTCGACGCGGGGGTCGAGGTGGTCTTGGCCTCTCCCCTAGGGGGCCAGCCCCCGATCGACCCCTCCAGTGAGGAGTCCGGGGCATTGACCGATGCGACGAAGCGATTCAGTGGCGACGACGTCGCGCAAGAGTCGTTGTCGCATACGGTGAGATTGGATTCGGTGTCGGCAGCCCAATTTGACGCCACGTTCTATCCGGGCGGGCACGGTCCATTGTGGGACTTGGCGACCGACACCGTGTCGCGCTCATTGTTGGAATCCTTCATCGCCGAAGGCAAGCCCATCGCCGCCGTCTGTCACGCGCCGATAGTCCTGAAGGAATTAGTGAATCCCGACGGCACCAGTTTTCTCAGCGGACGAGAGGTGACGGGGTTCTCCAACGCCGAAGAATCTTTGGCGGGGTTGACCGATGTCGTGCCCGAACTGCTCGAGGACGCCCTAGTGAGTGGCGGAGGGCTGTATTCCAAGGCTGACAAGGACTTCGCCCCCCACGTCGTTGTCAACGGCATTTTGGTAACGGGACAGAATCCTGCGTCGTCGGCGGACGCGGCTGAGAAACTTTTGGAATTGCTGGATCTGGCGAGGGTGTTACCGCTCGCCGACGGCGAGGATCGACAGATTTCGTAACTTGAAGTTGGGCGTCAATCCGTCGCACGTCTCCTTCGACCCGGTCGGGCGAGAGTTCGCGCGCGCCTCGACAAGGTTGCCTGCGACGTGCGCGACGGCTCAAGAGCTTCGAACGGCAGCATTGACGTCGACCGCGCAGAGAGACGCTTGTGATGATGGGTCAGCCCTGCGACGGTTCGACTTCGGACACCCGCCGCCGTCACTAGGCCGCCGTGCGCTTGGGCAGTACTCAAAGTGCGCCGATGCTCGAGGCTCGCCTTTTTGATCGATGAGAGGTCGTCGCGATGCGAAAGGGTGGAGGAGCCACCGCCGGAGATGTATGGAGCATTGCCCTCTAGTTCGATTTAGCATTCTCCTCGTGCGAAGAGAACAATGAAGGGAGACCCCCGTGAGCGCAACGTTCAGCAAAGAGGAAAAGGCGGCGATGAGGGCGGCCGCGGCTGAAGCCAAAGCCGCTAAGGCGGGCGCCGACATGGAGGAGGCCTGCCGAGGGGCCATCAGTGACATGTCCGGCTCGGACAAGGAGTTGGCCGAAACCTTGCACGAACTGGTCAAGAAGCACACGACCCTGGCGGCCAAGACGTGGTACGGCATGCCCGCGTATACGAACGCGGAAGGCAAGGTGGTCGTCTTCTTTCAGAGCGCCGCGAAATTCAAGACGCGCTACGCCACCATTGGCTTCCAAGAGGCCGCGAATCTCGACGACGGCAACCTTTGGCCGAACGCGTACGCCGTCACTAAGTTGACAGCGAGCGATAAGAAGCAACTGGTGGCGTTACTGATGAAGGCCGTTGGCTAATCGTTGGCCCGAAGTGGGCCAGGTGCTAGTCGTTCCCGGGAGCACTGCGGGCACCTGTCAGTGGCGAACGGCCCGACACCCATGGTCGATGTAGCCGCCGCCGTTGGCGTCTCACCACTGCAGAATCCAGGGTGACAACGGACCGCACCGTGGCAGCTATCGTCACGGCGACGACGAGAACGAAGACGAGCATGAGGGTACGAGCCGGCACGTAGCTCGCCGCGACGCCGAGCACGACCACGGGAATCGACAGTCCGACGTAGGCGCCGAGGAAGAATCCCGCGATCGCCTCGGCACGCGACTCGGGTGGCGCCGCCTCGCCGGCGCTCGCCATGGCCCCTCGAAAAACTAAGCCAGCTCCGGCCCCCGACGCCACGGTGCCCGCCACGAAGAAGGTCAGACCCGCCGTCCACATGCCGGTGGCGAGTAGGAAGAGCCCCACCAGCAGAGTCGGGCTTCCCGTCCGCAGCAGCGTGACGGGCCTGAATGAACTCATCGCCATCTGGGCCAGGGCGCCCGTGGCGAAGACCGTGAAAGCGACGACTCCAGCGACCGCGTGCGACGAAATGCCCATCGTGCCCGCGAGGAATCGAGGCACGAGTGAACTGAAGACGCCATAGACGGCGAAGGCCGCGAGACCCGTCAGAGTGGCCGCCACGAACTGGCGCCGGGCCTCGACGGGTACGACGACGCGCTGCGGGTGCCAACGTGGCCGCTCGGTCGGTGGCGCCACCGTCTCGGGCGTCGCGAGCACCAACGTCGCCAGGACCACCAAGGTGAGACCCATGACGACGTAGGGAAGTGCCAGGGGAGCGGGTGCGAACTGAGCGAGGACGCCCGCGACCAATGGCCCGAATCCGATGCCGCCAAGGTTGAACCCCACTGCCAACATCTGGGCGCGATTGCGTCGCGCGTCAGGGCGCGCCATGAGGTGCAATTCGGCGAGGTACGCGGTGGCCGTAGCCATCGTCATCCCGATGGAGAGACCCGAGATGACCCTCGCCACCAGCAGTCCGGTGAGGCTCGGATCGAGGATGAACACGAGCGCGCTCGCCGCGTTCAAGAAGAGCCCCGTGGCCAGGATTCGCCGACGACCGAGCCAGTCCGAGATGTGACCTGCGAGGAAGAGGCTCGCGATGACGCCCAGGGCGTAGGCGGCGAAGATGATGGTCACGATGAGTGATGAGAAGTGGTCTCTGCGTTGGTACAAAACGTAGAGGGGCGTGGGCACGGCCGACGTCGCCATGGTGATCAGCAGTGCGAACGCCACGACCCAGTAGCCGACGCGACTCGATAAACGCTCTCGCCAGGGGCGCCGGGTGGGGCGCTCGTGCCTGGGTGATTGCGGCCACTGCGCCGAGATCGCCCGCCAGTGGTCTGAATACGGCGGAAACTTGAAGACGTTCTCATATCCGAAGCTCATGGTCTTACCTCTCCACTCTCACATCATTAACAATACGGTACGTCTCGTATTCTATATGATAGGTTAGAGATCGTGACCGGTGAATTGTCTTCCGAGGCGGCCAAGCGGGGTCGACCACGCAGCGACGACGTCGAACGGGCCATCCTCACCGCGGCGTCCGAACTATTGATGGAGAAGGGTTTGGACGCGATGACGATTGAGGAGGTGGCGGCGCGCGCGGGAGTGGGCAAGGCGTCGATCTACCGGCGCTGGTCCACCAAGGGGAGTCTGGCCCTCGACGCATTCCTCGTCGACTACCTGGCACTGCAACCCGTCGTCGATACCGGTGACCTCGAAGACGACCTGCGCGAGGGGTTGACCCACTGGGCGACGGCCGTTGTCGATACGGCGATGGGTCGTGCCCTCGTTGGGATCATCGCCGAGGCCCAAAATGACGAGGTCCTCGCTCAGGAGTGGATCGACCGAGTTCTGGCGCCCGCGAGGGAGCGCTATCGCGTGATGGTCGAGCGCGCCATCGAGCGTGGCGAGATTCCCAGTGGGTCCGACGTCGACGTCATCATGGACTTGCTCTACGGCGCGGCGTATCACCGATTGCTACAGGGCCACCTTCAGATTGATCCGAAGTTCGTCGCGCAGGTGGCTCATCTGGTCGCGCAGGGCGCGAAGTCGGGTTCGACGAATTCGACTGAGTGACTCTCACCCGAGTGCCTCTTACGTTGAGGACGGTCTTCAAGCGTCGCGCGTCGCTGGCGGAGAGGTCGTGGGCGATGTTCCGGGGGCACGGACATCGCCGAGACCACGATGTGCAGGACCGACCGGGGGCGTCCTCATCGCATGGTTCACCGGGAAAGTGACTTTGGCTACTGACGAAAGTGACCACGAGCGGCAAAGATGATTGCGTGAGAGTTTCCGCCTCCTCTCGTCGACGAGACCACGTTGTGGGCGCGCGCGCGTGCTTACGGTGTCGCCCTGACCGCTGCGGAGGCGAAAGGGCGTGCGATCACCGCGGATCGGTGCGCGGCGGGCGCGAAACATGACGGCGGATCACGGTTCCACTGCGGGTGTTCGAGGTTCGCAACCTCCGCCGGATGAGCCTCCGCGAGGTGTCGAGTATCCCGGCGATCTCGAGTGCGACATTGCGACGAACTTCGACCGCCCGTTGCACTTGCGTCCAGTTCGCGGTGACGACGCTGCGAGGCTGGTTGACTTCCACGCCCGTCTCTCTCCTGATTCCATCTACCGGCGCTATTTTTCGTCGCACCCACTCCTCTCGCAACAAGAGGTCAGTCACCTCACCCAGGTCGACTACCTGGACCGACTCGCCTTGGTCATCACCGACGCCGAAGATATCGTCGCAATATGTCGCTACGAACGAATCCCCTCGACAACCACGGGCGAGGTGGCCTTCGTCGTTCGCGACGACTACCAGCATCGCGGACTGGGCCACGTCATGCTCGAGCAGTTGGCGAAAGCCGCGTGGTCGCGTGGGCTTACGAAATTCAGCGGTGTCACGATGCGTGAGAATCGTGGCATGATTTCGATATTCGAGCATTCCGGATTCCCGGTGACGGTGACGCACGAAGGCGAGGAGTACTACGTGTCGTTTTCGATCGACCCCGCGGGGCGCGCGGCCGTGGATTCGCAACCACACCGAACGGGCGAGGAGTAGCCAATGGTGCTCATCGTCAATGAGGGGTACGACGATTCGGAGCACGAATCACCCGATCACCCTGAACGACCCGGTCGCCTGCAAGCCGCCAGAGGTGCGGTGGACGACCTCCATTTGGGAAGCGACCTCGTCGTGGCTCCGGCGCATAGCGCCACCCGAGCGGAACTGCTGAGGGTCCACGACGCCGGCTACCTCGACGAACTCGGAGCGTTCTGTTACGACGGCGGCGGCGACATCGATCAAGACACTTACGCCACTTTCGATTCTTGGTCCATCGCCACCACGGCCGCGGGAGCCGGGTTGTCGGTCGTCAGTGAACTCCAGCGCCGCGGTGAGGGCGTTGGATTCGTCGCGTCGCGCCCACCCGGCCATCACGCGTTGAGGGACCGCGCGATGGGCTTCTGCCTCCTCAACAACATCGCGGTGAGCGCGGCGCATCTCGTCAGTCAGGGGGAGCGGGTCGTCGTCGTCGACTGGGACGTGCACCACGGCAACGGCACGCAGCAGATCTTTTGGGACGAGCC
Organism: uncultured Acidimicrobiaceae bacterium; assembly: GCA_963734655.1. Lineage (GTDB taxonomy): Bacteria > Actinomycetota > Acidimicrobiia > Acidimicrobiales > RAAP-2 > RAAP-2. The sequence goes on from CAVTHY010000004.1 coordinate 484,279, forward strand.
CGACGTCCTCTACCTCTCGATGCACCAGTGGCCCCTCTTTCCCGGCAGCGGCTCCGCCGAAGAGGTCGGCGGTCGCGGTGCCCTGGGTTCGGTCGTCAACGTGCCGCTGCCGGCCGGAGCGACTGGTGACGTGATGCGACGCGCTCTCGACGACATCGTCGCGCCCGTCGTCGACGCGTTTCACCCCACCTGGGTGCTGGTCTCGGCGGGATTCGACGCCCATCTCCTCGACCCCATGGCCGATCTCTGCCTGAGTGACGCCGACTTCGCGGCAATGGCGTCGTGCGTGTCGCACTACGTGGCCGCGCCCGGCCGCCTGGCGTTCTTCCTCGAGGGTGGCTACCACCTGGGCGCGTTGCGTGCGTCGGTGGCGGCCACGTTGAGTTCGGTGCTGGGATCTCCCCACCAGGGAGAACGGCCGACGAGCGGTGGTCCAGGTGATGACCAGCTCGCCAAAGTGAAAGCCCGACGCGTCGCGGCGCTCGAGTCGTGGTTTCAGGTCATTGAAGGGGAGGCGACGCAGTGAAAGCGATCAACTCGATTGCGGTGGGATTCGACGGATCAATCGAATCCCAAGCGGCCGTTCGATGGGCGGCTCGCGCCGCTCGCGATTTCGACGCCACGCTCACGGTCCTTCACGCCTCGGGCGCTCTCGAGCGACTGGACTCTCCTCACTCTTTCAGCCCCGTGGTGGCTCCAGAGGTCGTCGACGCGATCGTCTCCGAGGAGGGACTCGACGCCGCGCGCCTTCACTGGATCGTCGACGAGGGCGACGCGTGTTCCGCGCTTCTTCACAGCGTGACGCCACCGATCGGCGCGCAATTGTTGGTGGTGGGTTCTCGAGGGCACGGCAAGCGCCCCGGTTTGATGATCGGCAGCGTCAGCCTCGAACTCGTGCAACACGCGAGCGTGCCGGTTGTCGTCGTCCCCGGGCGATAAGGGTGAGAGTCCCGCCTCTCGCGACTGGCTTGAGTGCTCGTAGCGTTTCCTTGCAGTTCGTGAATCCCCATGGGCTCCCTTCGCGTCAGCGCCATGACAGTCCCCTAGTCGTCGAACTGGGCCACGCCGTCGATTTCGTCCCATAGCAGCGCTCCCATCGCATTAGCGGCCTCACGGCGGTCCGGATCCAGAAGGTGGCCATAGACGTCGGAGGTCATACGGATGGAGGAATGTCCGAGGACTTGACTGACGACGTGGAGCTTCACCCCTTGAGCGAGCATGAGGCTCGCCGCAGAGTGTCGTAGTTCATGGGGGTGCCAACGTCCGAGTCCCGCCTCGTCGCAGATCGCACGAAAATCCCGGTAGAAGTTTCGTGGATCGATGGGAGTCCCTTTGGACGTCGTGAAGATGAAGCCCGTCTCGATCCATCCAGCACCGCGTCGTTCGCGATCGCGGCGCTGCGTCGACTCGTGCTCCAGCAGTGCTGAGATCATCCGTTCGGGCAGATTGACCGCGCGACGGCTGCGGAAGGTCTTGGTATCGGACGTGACGAGGGCGCGACCCTCGCGTTTGAGTTGGCGGGCAATCCGTAGCACGCCAGTGTCGCGGTCCAGGTCGGGCCACATCAGTCCCAATGCTTCACCTCGTCGCAGTCCGGTGGTGAGCATGAGCGCGAACAGAGCTTCGTTGCGGTGTCCCTTCAAGGTGTCGAGGAATAGGCGGGCTTGATCGGGTGAGAGCGTTCGACCCTCGGCTCGAACTGCTTTCGGTGGTCGCGAAAGAGTAGCGACGTTGCGAAAGAGTAGGCCCCAGCGAATCGCCTGGTTGAGGCACTGGGCCAGGACAATACGTATTCGCCGCACCGTCGAGGGCGCGAGCCCGCTATCGCGCTTGAGTGAGAGTAGGCGGTCGACATCGTTGACGTGGAGGTCGATGAGTCTCTTGTGTCCCAGCGCGGGCAAGATATGGTTCCTCCCGATGCTCACGTAGTTGCGCAGCGTGCTGGCCTCGACCTGGTGTCGCATGATGTCCGCACACCAGCGATCGAAGAGGGTGGACAAGGTGATGAGGCCATCGACGGGAAGGAGACCGTCGTCGATTTGACGTTGGAGGACCTTGAGTTTGGCGGCGACCTTGGCGCGAGTGGAGGCCGAGACGTACTTTCGAAGAGATCGCCCATCGGGACCGTGACCCATGCGGATCGCTCCGATCCATCGACCATCGGCGGTTCTCTGGTAGATCGATCCTTCACGGTTTGCTCGTCGTTTGGCCACCATGTCTCCTCGCCCGAGATGCCGCGACATCGCCACACCCAACGGTCGCGAGACGCTCGGGGTGCGGATGCGGGTTGCGATGTCCCCTTGAGTTGTGCGCCGAAGCGGAGATCTGCCTTCGACTCCTTCGAGCCCGGCAAGGGGTTCCAACCGCTACGTTTCTCCCTCGTCACCCGTAGCGTTGCAGTGATCGCGGTGGTGAGGCGCTGGCGTTGTGAGTGCGGGGTGGGTGCAATGAAACTTTTCTTAATCAGACACGGTGCCACCGATTGGAGTGCGACCGGGCAGCACACGGGTACGACCGATCTTCCTCTGTCGAGTGAAGGTGTCGCTGAATTGGGCCCGTTGTCGCGGGAATTGCGACACATGTTGGGCGAACACTTCACGTCGGCGACGGTTCTCTCGAGCCCGCTGACTCGGGCTCGTGTGTCCGCCGAGAGCGTAATGGGCGCCGGACACGATGTTCGCCTCGACCACAGCTTGGTCGAATTCAATTACGGCGACTATGAAGGCTTGACGACTGAACAGATCCGCGAACGTCGACCGGGGTGGGATCTATGGCGCGACGGTTGTCCCAACGGCGAGACCCCGGAGGACGCGGGCCGCCGGGCCGATACCTTCCTCGCCGGCCTCGCCGGGGGTCCTGACGTGGTCGTCACGTTCGCCCACGCGCACATCATTCGTATCATCGCCGCTCGAGCGATTGGACTTGACCCACAGTGCGGCGAGGTCTTCACGCTGGACACCGCCACCATTTCCCTGGTGCAGGACGTGCGTGACAAGCGAGTCCTTCAAAACTGGAACGTTCGGCCTAAGGCGTAGAGAGACCTCTCCACGAGAGCCACGGAGCATTCGGCCCTTTGATGGGGAATCGTCCTATTGGGGAACGTCGCACGACTTGGAGTTGACTCGTTGGTAGCGACACAGGGGAGTGCCACTTCGATCGCGCTCAAGAAATCAACGTGGGGCGCGTCAGTACGTGACGGGCACACGGTCCTACCGCCAGGCGGGCGCGTGGGTGCTCATCGCACTGGCATGGGTGTTTGGAGACTCTTCCCCCGTTCACCCACCTGGCTCGAGCATCGCTGGGCGGGAAGTATTCGGTGAGTGGTTTCGAATCTCCGAACGACTTCTGCCTAGTCGCCGGTCAAGATCAGACAGAAGGGGTGGCCGACGGGGTCGAGGAATACTCGGTAGGTCTGCCCAGGTTGAAAGTCGGCCTTGCGCGCGCCGATACTCAGGACGTGCCGTTCCCCTTCGTCGAGGTCATCCACCTCGAAGTCGAGGTGCATCTGCTTTGGTCTTTCATCCGCGGGCCACGTGGGCGCAACGAAGTTCTCGACTCTCTGAAAACTCAACGCCGGCACTGAATCGTGGACTAAGTCGATGCCCGGCATGTCTTCCGGCGCGTAGCCTGGCCACGTCTCCACCGCAATTCCCGTCAATGCCGAGTAGAACGTGGCGAGTTCGTAGGGCTCGGGACAGTCGAGGGCGATCAAGTGGAGCCGGGGAAAATTCATGTCGCCACGCTACTCAACCGGGCCGTTGACATTCAAGGGTCTCCATTTTTCCTTGTGAGCAGTTCTGTATCCTCGGCGCAAGGCCCTACGCCGTGAGTGCGGTCCGTCGATTCACCGGCGCGCATCGTCGAGGTGAACTCGCGGACCACGTCGCCCTCAGCGAGCGATGCGACCACGACGCCTCAGCATCGTGTCGACAGATCACAATGATTTCAGTAATGACACAAAATTGTGTTATTACACATTTTTGTGTATAGTGAGAATATGGATAGGGACAAAGTTCTGATCTTCAGCGATCACCTGGGACGCTTCTACGCCGAGCGTTACGGCTTTCCACCCGTGGCCGGGCGTCTGATCGGCTACCTCTACGTCTGCGAACCCGCACAACAGTCCATCAACGACATCGCCGACACCCTGTTGACGAGTCGCAGTGCCATCAACAACGGAGTCAAGACGCTCGAGACGCAGAAATTGATCCACCGTTCACGACCCGCGGGCACGCGCGCCGATCTCATCAGTCTCAACCCGCTCGGTTGGGAGAATCTGGGCTTCGATCCGAGCGAATACCGGCAAATGGCGAGTTTGGCGCACGAGGGATTGGCTCTCCTGGCCGATGCCTCGCCGGAGCGACGTCAAGCCTTGGAGATCGTCGCATCTCTCAATGAGTTCTTGGCGCTGAGGCTGCCACAGCTCTTTGAGGAATGGAGCAACTTTCATCAAAAGAGGCCAGTGCCGAAGAAGGGTCGGGGCAAATAGATGGAACCCGCAATCGCGTTGAGCGGGTTGAAGAAGTCCTATAAGGGAGACCCCGTCCTGACCGACGTCACCCTGAGCGTCGATTCGGGGACGATCTTCGCACTCCTCGGCACCAACGGGGCCGGCAAGACCACGGTCATCAACATATTGACCACGCTACTCAAGGCCGACGACGGCCACGCCAGCGTTGGCGGTTTCGACGTCGACGCCTTTCCTCAAAAGGTGCGCGAGCACATCAGCCTGACGGGGCAGTTCGCGGCCGTCGACGACGTCCTCACGGCGCGCGAGAACTTGGAGCTCATCGGCGATTTGCGCCACGTGAGTGATTCCGCGCAGACCGCCGTCGAACTTCTCCAGAAGTTCGACCTGACCGACGCCGCGGACCGACGAGTCTCGACATTCTCTGGGGGAATGCGTCGACGACTGGACATCGCGATGAGTCTGATCGGCAGTCCCGCGATCATCTTCTTGGACGAACCCACGATCGGACTCGATCCGCAGGCGCGCAACGATATGTGGCACACCATTCGAACGCTCGCCCGGAACGGCACCACGGTGTTCTTGACCACTCAGTACCTCGAAGAGGCCGACGAACTAGCCGACATCATCGCGGTTTTGCACCAGGGAAGGATCATCGCGAGTGGCACGGCGAGCGAACTGAAGAAACTTGTTCCCAGCGGCCTCGTGCGGTTCAGCTTCGCTGACGCTTCGCAGCACGAGGCCGCACTCGCCCTCTTGGAAAGTGACTACGAGATAACTCACAGTGACGACTTGAGCCTCTCGGTGGTGACCGGTGGCAACGCGACGCGCATCGCCGAAGTATTCATCCGACTACGTGACGCGAACCTCGAGCCGACCGATTTCTCCCAGCAGTTGCCCTCGTTGGACGACGTGTTCTTCAAACTGACGAGCGATATGACGGAGGAGGACTAGCCGTGCGATCGTTACAGGACACCTGGACGATGACAAAGAGGAGCCTGCGTCATATCGTTCGCAGTCCCGACACGATCATCACGGTGGTGTTGTCGCCGATCGCGCTACTCCTGATGTTCGTCTACGTCTTGGGCGGCGCACTCGGTCAGCAAACCGGTGCGGTGAAATACGTCGACTACATCACCCCGGGGATCATCATCATGACCGTGGTCAGCGGAATCGCCTACGCGGCCGTGCGCTTGAACACCGATATCCAAAAGGGCATCATCAACCGATTTCGAACCATGCCGGTGGCACCCTCTTCGATCCTGAGTGGGCAGGCCGCGTCGTCCACCTTGTCGAACCTGTTCTCGTCGGTGTTAGTGCTGGCGGTGGCTTTCGCCATTGGCTTTCGCACCAGTGCTGGGCCCATCGAGTGGTTGCTGTTCGCGGCCCTGGTGGTGCTGTTCACGCTGGCGACGACGTGGATGGCAATCTTCTTCGGACTCCGTGCGAGGTCCGCGGAGGGTGCGGGTTCGTTCAGTTACATCCTGATCCTGCTCATCTTCATCAGCCCGTCGTTCGTGCCCACCGCGTCCATGACGCCCGTCCTGCGTGGATTCGCGCAGAACCAACCGTTCACCCCGATCATCGAGACCATGCGGTCCCTGCTCACCACCGGTTCGTCTGGCAACAGAGTCTGGCTCGCTCTCGCCTGGAGCATCGGCATCCTCGTGGTCATGTACGCCCTCTCGATTTGGCAGTACAAAAGGACAAGTTTCACCACTAACACTTAGTCCGTCGTTCGAGCAGTTGGGGGAGTTGATCAATCGGGCGAAGTGCGATTCTCGACCCGTCCTGATACGAAGCCGAGTTCATCCTGAGCGCGTCAGCCTTCGAGGAGAGATGTTGAGAGTCGACTGAAATTCTCACCGGTGCGTTGCACGGTCAGCTGGAGGGGTGAACTCACAATGGATGAGTGATAACACGTCCAAAGTGGCGTGGGGGGGTGGACGTTCAATCGAGAAGGAGTGGCGCTCGCGCATCGGGACCCGGTGGCGGGTCACTCGCTTATTGCCAGCGCCCGTCCGGGGACGTCGAAGGCCGCGATGCTACGAAGTCCTTGCTGCGGATAAACAACGCGGAGAAAACGGCGCCGATCAGCGCGACGATGCCGCTCACGATGAGCAGGTCATTCAGCGCCCCCGTCGTGAGAAGGAGCGACGCGAGCGTCAAGGAGTAGTCGTCGATCACCCACTGCACAGCGGAGAAGGTGCTATGCAGTTTCAATTGAATGTCGGGTATCGCTACCACGACCGTGGTGACGTCGAGGCGGAGCAAGATTGTCCGGGCACTGACGACGATGGGTGCCACCACTATTTGTCCATGATTGTCGTTTTCCTGAGGTTCAACGGCGGAACCGGGAAGCAGCGATTCCGGAGCGCGCATTCATTGTCCTGAGCACTAGAGAACTCGGTGGGCGTTCGCCACCGTCGAAGAGGGCTGCCCGGATGAGGAATGCGCTGGATGATACGGCGATCGACGGAGGAGAACTGCCCGTTCGCCATTTTGGCCCGGGCACTCCTCAGCCCAAGGTTCACCGGATTGGTCACATTCATTGCACCCGGCAGGCCAGCCTCCGTGGTGGCAAAACGGGGGGGTGTGATTCAATCTCGAAGGCACGGCGTCAGTTCTGCCGCGATGGGACTTCCACGAGTATGAGTTGCTTGACACGGGCCGGCGAAATCGGGGATCGACTCAGGGTAAGCCCTTATAGAGACCCGCCGCGCTTCGCTCTGTGGTTTCGCTGATGGTGCCCCTACAGCGATTTACCCGAACCGAAGGTACGCCGACTCTTGGAATCCTCAACTAAGACTCGCCCTCGCGCCAACTCAGTGGCCCGCAGTAGGGGGCTGATTCACTTGGCCCTGATTCTGGGGTTCGTCGCCGCCCTCGTTTCGCTCGCCTTTCTCACGCGCCAATACTTCGGTCTGTGGGGAACCACCAATCACGCCGTTATTGGCCCTCTGGTGCTAGGGCTCGTTCTCGTACATCTCCGGCAACGTAGCCGAACCGTGCGGCGACTGCTCTCGCAACTCCTCGGAAATCGCCACGCGACAGAGCACTCTTCTCCCCAAGCAGTCTCGGATCTGATCCTCTGGCTCCTCACGTTGAACACCATGATCTCGGGAATCGCTGACTTCGTCGTGGGCCACACGATCTTCTTGCCTCTTCCTGGGCCCTACATTTTTCAAAAGTGGCACGCGATGGCTGTCGTGGTGCTTGTGGTGTACGTCATCGTCCACGCAGTTCGTCGTCGAAAGCGACTATGGAGATCGCGTGTCACGTGATGACGAATGTGTGAAGGCGATTGGAACATCTCCAACACGTTCATCGAGGGGCACAAGATCGAGAGTTGTTGGACCTCGAGCCAGACACCTAATCGCGCGCGGTAACGGGCCACTACGTCTAATCGCGCACGTAGTGAGGTCTCCTACATAGATACCGGCGGGTCGAAACCCCGCCAATTGTGGTCGGTTCCAAGCCACGAGTTAGTGGGGGCTAACCGCGATGGTAAGCGGCGATGCGTAAACGCGTGCGTAGGGGCTCCAGGGGAGAAAAGTGGTCAGCGGTCATCAAAGTCGGCGGGGAGCAGATGCCACGTCTGAGGGGGTTCCAAGGAGAAGGTGTTCGCGACATCTTCGAAGTCGCGGTCGGCCGGGGTCAGTCGTTCGCGGTGCTGGCGAAGGTGTTCCTCCCACGAGGCGACGAAAAACACCTCTTCGAAAACACCCGGTTGTTCGCCGTTGCGGAAGAGTCCCCATTCGGTGGCGCCCGTGCGCAAGCGTGACTCGCGCACGCGCATCATGGCGCTCCTAAATTCGCCCTCACTGTCTGGCGCTATCAAATAGGTCGTTCGCACGAGTACTGGCCCACCGCCTGACTCCAACTCGACAGCCAAGTCAGGATCAGGTCGAACCACGGTGGACCGGTCCATGCTCGCGGTCTCAAAGAGCGGCCAGAGACGAATCGACAGGGTGCCCGCGCCCAGTATTGCGGCGGCGGCGAGAAAGGCAGTGAGGAGCCCGAACACGTCGGCGACCACTCCCCACACCAGAGCTCCGAGTCCCTGAGCGCCGAACGTCACCATTTGGTAGATCGACAAGCCTCGCGCGCGGACCCAAGTCGGCAAAAAGAGCTGGAGGGTCGTGTTCAACGTCGCCAACATCCAGACCCAGGTCATGCCGGTCGGGACCAGGACCAGGACGACCACGGTGGTCGAGTGCACGAGGGCCAGGACGACGAGGGCCACGGCGAAGACGCCGCCGGCCAGGGCGATGAAGCCGTTCGTTGAAAACTGAGTGCGCGCTTTGGAGAGCACCAATGCTCCGGCAATGGCCCCGATACCCAGCGCGCCGAGGAGGAGTCCGTACCCACCCGCGCCGAGTGAAAGGCTACGAGTCGCCACGAGAGGCAGCAGGCCCCACAGCGCACTCGACGGGAAGAGAAATAGTGTCGCTCGTAGCAGTATCCGCCGCACGATCGGTGAGTAACGAACGTAGCGACCACCCGCCCGCAGGGCCGAGAAGAAGCGTTCGGGGAATTGGGGGGACATGTCCCTGGTGGGGCGCCAGAGTATGACGACGATGGCGTACACGAGGAACGTTCCCGCATTGAGGGCGAAATCGGCGCCGACCCCGAAGTGCTCGATCAAGATGCCAGCGAGGGCCGGTCCCAGGGCGCGGGCGATATTGAAGTTCAGGGAATTGAGTTGGACGGCGGAGGGAACTTCTTCGCGCGGAACGAGATCTGGCACGAGTGACTGATAGGCGGGCGTGATGAAGACCGAACCCGAGCCAATCACGAAGGTGAAGATCAAGAGCAAGGCGGGCGAGAGTTGGTGCGCAAAGGTAAGGGCCGCGAGCGCCGCGCCAGCGAGAGCGAGACCGACTTGCACTGCGATCAGTAATCGCCTGCGGTCCAGGGTGTCGGCGAGAACACCCCCCACGACGGCGAAGAGGACGTCGGGCAACATGTCGGCAGTCTGAACCAGTGACACGAGTATGGCGGCGTGCGCGGCGTGCACGAGAAACCACTGGGCACCCACGGTCTGCATCCACGCGCCCAGGTTGCTGACCAGCGAGGCCAGCCAGAGCCACCGGAAGATCTTGACCCTGAGGGGAGCCCACGTCGACGGGGCGGCGACCGACTGTGTCATCGCGCAGCGCGTGACCGGGAGTAGAGGGTCGTCATCGCGAGAGACTACGTCGACCGGGGCGTTCGTGCAAATGACTCCAACTTCGCCCAGCAGAGGATCACACGCAACAGTCCTCTTCAAGCGCTGGGCAAAGACAGACTGGCCAATTCAGATAGATCGCGAGCGAACGCCGGCGAACGCACCAGTATCATCACCATGTTGATAAGCGCGGCTAGTAGGTGGACGGGGTGGAAATGGGAAGGGCCAACAGGGGGCGGCGGCGGCGGCTGGTCACCTTCGCGGTGATCTTGATAACTGTGTTGGCGAATCCGGTGGCGTCACTCGCCTCACCGCTGAATAGCACAATCGCCAACGGCTACTACGCCCCCGTGTTCACTCCCGGCGTCCCGAGTGGCGAAGAACTATCGCTCTCCGTCTCGAACAACTCCATTGCGACCTTCGAACTCACGTGCTTTCCCAATGACGCCGTTGCGCCTTTGCTCCACGGCAGCCGCTACGCCAATGTCTTCATACTTCCACTCGAGGCGCCGATCAAGATTGTCAATCGACACTTCCGCTTCTCCGGGGAAGCCGCCGTCTCCTCGACGCCGCGACTCGCGGACAAGGTCACTACAGCCAAATTCACGCTGATGGGCACCTACCTACCCAATGGTCCCTCGTACTACTACTTCAGTTCACTCGACAATGAGGTCATCTCGACTCTCGTCTTCCAAGGAACCGCCGCGACGACGGCGTGCACCGGACTACCGGCCAACCGGGTCTTCCGGCTCTACGTCACGCATCCTTGAGTTGCACCAGAGTACGAAGCTTCGACCAGCACGTGGCGTCGTGGTTTAGAGGTGTTGATGTCCACCGCGCCAAGCAACGAGTAGAGGCGATACCGAACTCACGCGGAATCTTCGTTACGCAGCGATGTGGGTATCGACGATGAACGCTCGCGGCCAGTGAAGCTGTGTCAGTATTCCTCTAGTGGCCGTGCTTTTTTGACGCCAAAGAATTGACATCGAAGGGTGGTGAGATGGGACGTAGTTCTCTTACTTGGCAAGAGCTACTCGAAGCGCTTCCTGACGGTACCGCTCTCATCGACGAACACGGCCTGATTCGCTATGCCAACGAGCTTCTATCAACGCTCACTGGCTACCCACATGAGTCACTCGTTGGTCAGAACGTCCAGATCCTCGTGCCGGCGAGGCATCAAGAAGTTCGAGACATTGCCCGACGCGAACGTGCTCGGGATCCGCAGACGCGGGTCAATTGGAGCAACCAAGACTTGACCGTCTTACGACGTGACGGCAGTGAGCTGGCGGTTGACTTCACGCTTTCACCAATCACTTTCGAAGGAGAGTCGTGGTCGGTCGCTTCCATCCGCGACAACACCGCGACCAAAGAACTCGAGCAAGCGCGAAGTGCGGCCGAAGAACGAACGAAGGAAGTCAAGTCCAAAGCAGCCGCGTCGATTGCCGAGAATGAGCAACGATTTCGTCTGGCTTTCGAGGACAACATGGCACCCATGGTCATCAGTAATGGTGACGGTCTCTTGCTGGCAGTCAATGATGCATTCTGCGAAATCGTGGGTCGAGACAGGGAAGAGCTCATTGGCTACGGTTCGGCGTTGTTCACCTTTCCCGACGACATTGGCCTCAGTGAGGACGTCTATCGTCGCATAATTTCCGGAGAGGCTGAACGGGTCAGGTACTTCAAAAGATTCCAACGCAAGGATGGGCGCATCGTCTCCGCTGAAGTGTCGTTGTCGCCGGCCCGTGACAGTCATGGAGACGCTCGCTACTTCGTTTCGTCGGTTCGTGACGTAACAGAAGAGCGCGCTCTGACTGCTCAACTTTCTCACGAAGCGCTGCACGATCCCCTCACCGGACTGGCCAATCGCGTGCTCTTTGAAGATCGACTCACCCAGGCGCACTCGAGGGTAGATCGCCAAGGTGGATTGGGTGCCGTATTGCTCCTGGACCTGGACGACTTCAAGGGAGTGAACGACACCCACGGCCATCTCATCGGTGACCAACTCCTCATTGGAGTCGCCCGCCGATTCGAACAGGTGGCGCGGGCGTCGGACACGCTATGTCGCTTCGGGGGCGACGAATTCCTCTACTTGGCGGAAGGTCTCACCTCAATCGGCGAAGCTGAATCGGTGGCGGCGCGTTTCCTCGATGCTCTGGTTCAGCCGTTCGATCTTGCGGGCGCCCACATCGAACAGCGCGCGAGCCTTGGCGTCGTGGTCTGGGATAAGACCAGCGGGGACACTACCGAGATCGTCCGACAGGCCGATGTAGCAATGTATGTCGCCAAGGGCGAAGGCAAAGGTCGCTATGCCGTCTTCAACTCCGGCATGAACCAGCAGGCCGTAGGCCGATTCACCCTCCAACAAGACCTTCACCGTGCGCTCGCGGGCAACGAGATCACCATGAACTATCAGCCAATTGTCAATCTGGCGACCAAGGAGATCGTCGGCTTCGAGGCCTTGATGCGATGGCAACACCCTGAACTAGGGGCCATCTCGCCAAATGTGTTCATTGCACTCGCTGAACGGAGCGATCTCATCCTTGATCTCGGCGTGTTCGCCCTGAACAACGCCGTGAGGGAAGCTAGTTCATGGAGAGATCGTGAAGCCGACACCCGCGAACTGTTCGTCACCGTCAATCTCTCCGCGCGCCAGTTTCACGACCTCAATCTGGTGTCGATGATTCAAAGTGCGCTGTGTGACAGTGGGCTTTCTCCCGAACGACTTGTTCTTGAAATCACCGAGAGCGTGACGCTGCACAACGTCCCCGAGACCATGGAGGTGATGGAACGTCTCAACCAACTGGGCGTTAGTTTCGCCCTTGATGACTTCGGAACGGGATATTCCTCCCTCTCCTATCTGGCGCTACTGCACCCCAGAATCATCAAGATTGACCAGTCCTTCGTCAGTCCTGCGAGGGAGAGTATTAGAAACGACACCCTCCTTGAGGCGATAGTAACTCTGGGCCAGAATCTCAATATGACCACGCTGGCCGAAGGTATCGAGACTGCAGCACAACTTGGTCGTCTTCGTCATCTCGGATGCGAACTTGGCCAGGGCTTCCTCTTCTCACCCGCAGTGCCGCCAAATGAGGTGCTGGCAATGCTTGCTCGAGGACATTCGGAGTAAAAAATGACGGCACCAGCGCGCCAAGCAAAGAGCTACGAATTGATTCTCGGGTTCAGCATTGGGCGGGAATGGGATGTATTTCGCTGGTCCCTCATCGGACCGCTGCCGCCCGCATTCGAGAGGCGGTCCTCATGAAATAGTCCGTGTCGTATGGACCACTAATTGGTGTCCCCGCACTCCACCAACACGTAACCGGTGGTCGACTGCTGCGACTGCGCCGGGCTAAGTGGTACCAAGCAAAGCAACTACTGCGAGTACTCCGACGCCGATCACGTGGTTAAGGCTCGCCGAAGTATGACGCCACCTCGGTGAGGCCGGCGCCACCTTCGAACCCGCGGTCGATATCATGTCTCGAGACAATGGTCGTGCTCCACTGAGGACCACTGCGTACGTGCATCGTCGTCGAGAGAAAGTTACCAAGGACATCCATGAAAGACCAGGAAATTATCCGTTGGGTGCGCTTCGACGACGAGAAGGGTCGAACGCGAGTGGGAGTGGTTGAGGGCGAGGATATTGTCGTCCACACGGGTGACATCTTCGGTGGTGCCGAAGCGACGGACGAACGACTGCCCTTGCGTTCTGTCACGTTATTGGCTCCGTGTCAGCCCACCAAAATTATTGGGCTATGGAACAACTTGGGGTCCGCCGCCGAGAAGTTCGGATGGAGCACCCCCAGCGACCCTCTGTACTTCATCAAGCCCTCGTCCTCGCTGATCGGTCACGAGTCGAGCGTTCGCCGCCCCGCTTCCTATACCGGACGCATCGTCTACGAGGGCGAACTCGGCGTGGTCATTGGACAACGTTGCGTTGACGTGGCGATGGACGACGTTGACGACGTGGTGTTCGGCTACACGTGCGTCAACGACGTCACGGCGATGGACTTGATCACGGAGGACGAATCCTTTGCCCAGTGGACGCGCGCCAAGGGCTTCGACACTTTCGCCGCCCTGGGCCCGGTCATCGCCACCGGAATCGAGCCTGACGCACTGCACGTCACTACCCTGGTGGGCGGCAAGGCCCGTCAGGATTACGACGTGAGCGACATGATCTTCTCACCGCGTCAACTCGTGCACCTCATTTCACGCGACGTAACGCTGATGCCCGGCGACGTCATTGCCTGTGGCACGTCGGTCGGCGCCATGCCCATGCGACCGGGTGTCCCCATTGAGATCTGTATCGAGGGGATTGGCACTCTGCGCAATACGTTGGCGACCTCGGACTAACCGAGGTTCAGTTTCGCTGCCAGTCCGATGCGCTGAACTTTGCCGGTGGCGCCCTTGGGAACTTCATCCACAATGAGAATCCGTCGCGGCACTTTAAAGGAAGCGAGGTGCTCGCCGACGAAGGAGCGCAACTCAGATTCCGTTGCTTCCTGACCGGCGGCCAAGACGACCGCGGCGCCCACTTCCTCACCTAGTTTGTCGTGAGGAATGGCGAAGGCGACGGCCTCGGCAATGGCGGGATGGCGAAGGAGCACGGCGTCGATTTCGAGCGGTGAGATCTTCTCTCCCCCCCGGTTGATCTGTTCCTTGAGCCGGCCCGTCAAGAAGAGGTATCCCTCCTCATCGAACATTCCCTCGTCACCCGTGCGGAACCAGCCGTTCGTGAAGGCCGTGGCATTCGCCGTTGGATTGTTCTCGTAGCCCGCGACAATGGTGTTGCCCCGAATCGCCACTTCACCTCGCTGACCCCGGGGCAGTTCATTATTCTCGTCATCCAAAATGACCACCTCGATGCCGGTGGCGACGCCCACCGACGACGGCTTCACGTGACGTGGTGGCAGAGGATTACTCGTCATTTGGTGCGATGCCTCCGTCATTCCGTATCCCTCGATCACGGGAACGCCGAAAAGTTCGCTCAGTCGCTCGAGGACCGGAGCGGGCAGGGAGGCCGACGATGAGCGTACGAAACGCAGAGTAGTGGGTCGCTTCTCGGGTGCGCGTGCCAAGACCATTTGGTGCATGGTCGGCACCGCGCTGTAGTAGGTGGGTTTCATTTCGTCAATCCAGCGGTGGATGGCGAACGCGTCAAATCCGGGCGTGCACACGACCGAGGCGCCGGCCGAGAGGGGTGCGAGCAGACCCGCCATGATTCCGTGAATGTGAAAGAGCGGCATGACGTTCAGCGAACGATCGACGGGCGTTAGTTGCAGTGACTCGGCAATATTTCGAGCCGAGTGGGCCAAGTTGCTTTGACGCAGGGGGACGATTTTGGGGCGCGAGGTTGTTCCCGAGGTGTGCAGTACCAGGGCCTCATCGGCGGTCGCTCGGTCGTTCCGCCGTGGCGTCCACCTCCACGGTCGCCACAAAGTCAATGGCGAGACCCTCACCCTGTACGTCAATCAAGGAGATGCCATCGGGTGCGGCAGCCAAGGCCGCTGGCGCGCCACCTTGCCTGGTGAGCAGGGCCGACGCGTGAAGGTCGTCGAGGTAGAAGCGAAATTCTTCTTCGCGGTACTTGGGGTTGAGGGGGGCGGCGCAACCCACCGACATTGCCGCCAACAGCACGAGCGCCATCTCAGGACCATTGGGCAGCACGATGGCGATCCGGTCATTGGGTCCCAGTCCCGCACGTCGCAATTGCGTCGCGAGGCGTTCCACTTCTTGGCGCAGCGCCGCGTGATCGAGCGCGATTCCCTCTGCGGTCAGCAGTGCGTTCCCGCGGGCGTCCGGCGATAAGAGGGAGGCCACGGTGTTCGCCGAGGACGCATTGTCGCTAAGGGTGTGACTGTCGGTCATGGCGAGGCCAGCATATCTTTACTAGTGGGTAGTGCCTGGACATTGGTTGGCAATCGGTCGGCACGTGACGCTGTAAGCAAAAGTTCCCCGTCGATAGAATCGGTCGGTGCGCATATGTATCGTGGGGGCCGGAGCAATCGGTGGACTGCTGAGCGTCCGGCTAGCGAACGCGGGCGAACAAGTCAGCGTTCTCGCTCGCGGTGATCACCTGGCGAAGATACAGTCGAGTGGCCTCACCTTGGTGGAACCCGACGGTTCCTCGACCGTAGCTACCACGCTCGCGGCCAGTGACGACCTCGCTGATTTTGGGCCGCAAGATCTCGTAGTGCTCGCCCTCAAAGCACACCAGATCGTCGAGATTGCCGACAAATTGCCGCAACTCTACGGCGAGGAGACCGTGGTGCTTCCCTTGCAGAACGGCATTCCCTGGTGGTTCTTCCAAAAATTTCCGGGTCCCTTCGAAGGTAGGAGCATCCGGGCGCTCGATCCCGAAGGAATCCTCGCGCGCTACATCCCCGTCGAGCGGATACTGGGGGCCATTGCCTACCCGGCCGCCGATCGCGACGCTCCCGGGGTGATTCGCCTGGTGGAGGGCGACAGGTTTCCGGTCGGAGAGCTCGACGGTGAACGCTCCGACCGCGCGGTGAATATTGCGGCTGCTCTCAGTGCGGCGGGATTCAAGTCGCGCGCCCTCACCGATATCAGGGCTCACCTGTGGGTTAAGGCCTGGGGCAACTTGGCGTTCAACCCCATCAGTGCTCTCACCGGCGCCACTCTGGCCCAGATCTGTCAGCATCCGCCGACACGCGAGCTCGCGAGGAGCATGATGCTCGAAGCCTCCGACGTGGCGGCGAAACTGGGAATTGAACTGCGCGTTTCCGTCGAGCAGCGCATTGACGGGGCGCAGAAGGTGGGCGAGCACAAGACGTCCATGCTCCGAGACGTCGAAGCCGGTCGATCTCTCGAGATCGATCCGTTGATCGGATCGTTCGTAGAACTTGGTCAACTCACCGCGACGCCCATGCCCGCCACCGAAGCCGTGTACGAGCTCGTGTCGCTGTTGAATTGGCGCGTGAGCACGCGGGCTCCCCGGTAGTTCGTGGCCCACGACGATGTCCGTGATCAACCGGCGCAGGGTAAGTGCGAAAATCGTAAGCACCACTCGCGCACCACGCATCATCGTGACAACGTGACCCGCTGTAGCGGTGGCTCTACCAAGGAGGAAATCTAATGGCCAGTACAGAGCGCGTGGAAGTGAGCGGGCTGCAAGTGGACCGCGCCGTGTTCAACTTCGTCGAGAATGAGGCGTTGCCCGACACCGGTGTGTCATCACCGCAATTCTGGGACGGATTAGCCCAGATTGTCGACACCCTGGGTCCGCGCCAACGAGAGCTCCTGGCATTTCGTGATCAACTACAGAGTGCGATCGATGAGTGGCACCTCGAGCACCGTGACGCGCCGCACGACGCCGCCGGCTACGAGAAGTTTCTCTCCACGATTGGCTACCTCGTGGAGGCGGGCGAGCCGTTCAACGTGAGTACTGCCCACGTCGACGCCGAGATCTCTGAAATTTCGGGGCCGCAATTAGTCGTGCCCGCCACCAACGCGCGCTACGCCCTCAACGCGGCCAACGCGCGATGGAATTCGATCTACGACGCCCTGTACGGCACTGATGCCCTGGGGGACCTCCCCGCGAGCGGTCCCTACGACCACGTGCGAGGTGCGCGCGTCGTGGCGTGGGTGCAGTCGTTTCTCGATGACGTCGTGCCCCTAGAAAACGGTTCGCACGCCGACGTCGTGGGCTACGCCATTGACGGCAGTGATCTTCACGCCACTTTGGCGAGCGGCACGTCGTCGAAATTGCGAGATCGCGATGCGCTGCGGGCGTACCGGGGCGCACCTGAGGCGCCGTCGACGGTCCTGCTCGAGAACAATGGCTTGGGCATCGAGATCGCGATTGACCGGGCGAACCCGGTGGGAGCCTCGAACCCCGCGGGCGTCTGCGACGTGATCATGGAATCGGCCATTACGGCGATCATTGACTTCGAAGATTCGGTCGCCACTGTCGACGGTGAGGACAAGGTGGTGGCGTATCACAACTGGCTGGGTCTGATGAAGGGCGACCTCACCGAGAGCGTGACCAAGGGTGATCGGACCTTCGTGCGACGACTGGCCGACGACCGCACCTACATCGGGGTGGGCGGCGACACCGTCGTGCGACGCGGGCGCTCACTCTTGCTGGCGCGCAACGTTGGTCACCTGATGACGACCCCGGCGGTTCTCGACCGTGAAGGAAATCAGATCTTTGAGGGGTCGCTCGACGCCATGGTGACCGCACTGGCCGCCGTGCACGACCGCGCCCGCCCGCAGGCCGATCGCAACTCTCCCGCCGGATCGGTCTACATCGTCAAGCCCAAGATGCACGGGCCCGCGGAGGTGGCACTCACCGTTGACTTGTTCTCCGCGGTCGAACGGGCGCTCGGTATGGACCAGGACACCCTCAAAGTGGGAATCATGGACGAGGAGCGGCGCACTACCGTCAATTTGCTCGAATGCATCCGGGCCGCCCAGTCTCGCGTCGCCTTCATCAACACGGGCTTCCTCGACCGCACCGGCGACGAGATTCATACCTCGATGAGGGCGGGCCCGATGGTGCGAAAGTCCGATATGCGCAGCGAACCGTGGATTCTCGCCTACGAGGACTGGAATGTCGACGTTGGTTTGGCGTGCGGCCTCGGCGGTCGGGCCCAGATCGGCAAGGGGATGTGGGCCGCGCCCGATCGAATGGCCGACATGCTGGTCCAAAAGATTGGTCATCCGCTGGCCGGAGCCAACTGCGCGTGGGTTCCCTCTCCTACTGCGGCAACGCTGCACGCCACTCACTACCATCGCGTCGACGTGCGCCAACGTCAGCGTGAACTGGCGGGGGGAAGCCGGGCCACGCTCGAATCCCTGCTATCGATTCCCGTGTCGTCCTCACACTGACTGGACCGACGAACAGCGCATGGCCGAGGTCGAGAATAACGCTCAGGGCATTTTGGGTTACGCGGTGCGATGGATCGAACAAGGAGTGGGTTGCTCTAAAGTTCCCGACATCAACGGTGTCGCCTTGATGGAGGACCGGGCCACGTGTCGCATCTCATCACAGCACATCGCGAACTGGCTACTACACGGAATCGTTTCGGTGGCGCAGGTGACGGACGCCCTTCGTCGGATGGCGGTCGTCGTGGACGCTCAGAACGCCGACGATCCTCTGTACGTGCCAATGGCCCCCGGCTTCGACGGTGTCGCGTTCCACGCGGCATCTGATCTCGTGTTCCAGGGAACGACCCAACCGGCTGGTTACACCGAGCCCATACTTCACGCCCGTCGCGCGGAGGAGAAGGCCCTCGGCGCGCTGAGCCGTGACAAGGCGGACATCAAAATTAAGGGCCTGGCGGGCTGCGAGGGAATTCTCGCCCGCAACAGTGACGGCAACGATCCGCACCTGTCTGATTGCCCGCCCTCCGCGACAGTGATGGTGACGCGTCGGATTCCCCTTCGTCGCATTTGTTTCACCGCGGCGGCGTCGTGGAGTGCAAAGCGCAAACTGGACACCGTGAGCTTGTCCTCGTCCAGTGAGCCACTCCGCTCAGAGTTTTGGCCGAGGTTAGCGGTGAGGATAGTAATGCAAATTCGTCCGGCGTCAGGTAATCGAGCGAACTACGTCATCGGACCGGATTCTCATCCATGAACCGCGGATTCTTAGAAACCTCAGACTGGTGCAAGAAGGGGCGCTCGGTGAACTCATTAAAAAGGTGACGACGACTGAACACGGGCCGCGTTGGCAAGATTCTCCAGCTGTCGTCGAATATTTGGCCACGAAGTCCCCAGGTTCATCAGGAGAGCGTGACGAACGGGTTCGCAAAACTGATTGAAGTCCACGTGGTCCGTCACCTTCGTCACCGTCGAAAGATAACTGATGCCCATGACGGAATAAACGATGAAACGGATCGAGCAGGTGAGTTGGAAGACCTCCTGGTCGTTCAGTCCCTCGAGCATAGGGACGACCGATTCGACATCGCGCAATTGTTTGATTACCGCCGCGCGCAACTTCTCGTTGTACGCTGCGGCCATGGACACCTCCAACGTGAAGGACTTGCGAACCATGTTCTGGGGGCTGGCCGCGGAGAAAAGGATCTGAGCGAGCTTCTGCGGATCCAGAATGGTCGCCAGAGTGGCGAGCCGGATCGCGGGGGCGCTCATGTTGGTCCTTACCGATCCGATGACCAGTTCTTCTTTGGTGGGGTAGATCTTGTAGATCGCTCCGGGCGAACAGTCCGCGCGACGAGAAATTCGTGAGATCGTCGCACGGGAGTAACCACTTGTCCCCACGGCCACACAGGTGTGGTACGCCAACTGACTCTGGAGGTCACCCTTGGGATCGGCGAGCTCTCGCACGATCGGGTCGGAGAAGATGATCGTCTCGACGTCGTCCACGGGAAACGTCAAGGCTTCAAGAATCGTGGATTCGAAGCAGTCCAGATCCTTTTCGTTCAGCGATCCTTGAAAACTACCGGTCAAGGCGAGTATCGCGAACGAGAAGAGGCAGAGCGTTCTCGACTGGAGGGCGCCCGACGTGTCAATGTTGCTGGTCTCGAGGTAGTCGAAGATGAATGACTCGACCTCCTCGTGCAAGACGATGTGGCGTCGCGACGTCCACAATACCTTTACCATCACGACATCCTCCGCGACGGGGGTGCGCAGCCGTTCGACGACCCGGGCGACGGACTTCTCGCTGGGATCCGCCACGGCGAGCGACACAGCCTCGTAGAGCGAGATCGCTCGAGAGAGCAAAGTCGCGGACCACACGTCCACCAACAACTCTTCGACGTCTTCGAAACGCGCGTACAGAGCACCGTGGGTCAGTTTCGCCTCCTTGGCAACATCGCGGATGGCGAGCCCGTCGACCCCGACCCGAAGGATCAACCTTACGGCCGCGTCTCTGATGGCGAGGTCGTTGTTGGCCGCTCGCGCACTGCGTTGCCTCGGCATTACCGGCTCCTCCCATAGCGTCGTTACCGCGGGTCGGGGTAAGGAAACTGGCCTTCAGCCCGACTCGATGGGGCGAGCGTAACACGCACGTACCCTTGAGGGTAGGGAGAAGTTGCTTTCAGACCACCCAGAAGTGGACCTGACGATCCTCGGGGCGTAGTGGCGGTCGCGGGTCAACTTCGAACACGACATCTTGGTGTTGAGGCGAAATGACGAAGTTGCCGATGCCCCCCCGAGGAACTCCGTGGCCCGACGCCGTTCGAACGGCGGCCGATCGTCCAGGATTTCGAGGACTCCCGGCGCTGATCACCACCAAGAACGGTGAGTCCGACACCGGGGCGATCTGGACCACGCTGTCTGATTAGTGCTGGTCGACAGCGCTTTCCAGTGCCGACTTATTCATCTTTGAGCGCCCCTTGATGTTCTTGCGTCGGGCCTCTTCGTAGAGTTGTCGGTATGTCCGGCCCCCTGGTCCGCGGTGCGAGCGCAACCCCCCTCGCCGGGACGAGGAGATGTCCGTCATCGACGTCTCACTGGCAGTTCGCGATTCACCCTGGCGGGCGCGCTCCTTGTTCACCGTTCGCGCCGCGATCTCTTCTGCCACGGCAGCAGAGCGGCCTTGGCGCAACTCGCCGTCTTTGATGTGCTCGTATTGGCGTTCGCGTTTGTCACTCCACGATCCCTTAGGCATTTATTTCCTCCTCACAATTGTCACGACCTCGCTGCTGAGAAGCAGTCATGGTGGGCACCCATCGAGACGGTCCTTCGGTCCTCAGTACGTCCAATCAGCTCCAGGGCTGGGACTGGGTGAAGATTCGTCCAATCTCTCTCGCATCGGTATTTCCGTGATGTTGAGAAAGATACGCGAACAGGTCCGCGGCCCGTCGCGACTGGGTGGCGTCATGACATAAGGGCCGTGCACCACCCACGGACGCGACGCCCTGCAGAACTCGCAAGGCGCCATCGTGAACGATGCGACGCGCGGCCAGTGCGCGGACCTGGGCTTGGCCCGCAAGGTCCGAGGGATCGTCGTCGATGGCGCGAGCGACGCTCTTGAGGGTGTAGCGCATCGATTCAAGTTCGCTGAACATCGCACCCAAGTCCGCGAGCTGGAGGTCGTCGGGTTCGGGATTAATCCAGTCAATGAGACCGTTAACCAGTCCGACCGCACCGCCGAACCAACACGCGGCTACACCCACCGCACCGAACCAGAATCCCGCTCGTTCCAGATAGAACTCGGCTCCGCCGACGACGGCATCATCGGGGATGATCGGTCCGCCGAAATGCACCGTTCGACTGTCCGATCGTGCCATCCCGACTGCCGGCCACGATCCTTCGACCTGTGAGACCACCTGGTCCGGCACACTGATGTCGAAAAGGAGGTAGCCCTCGCCGGTCACCGCCGTCACCAGGGCGCGGTCGATCGAACCAGAGCCAGAGCAGAATTCCTTCGCACCGCTCAGGACCCAGTCATCACCCGATCGTTCCGCGAAGGTGGTGGCGGCGCCGCTGCGCGACGCCCAAACGCCATACGACGCTCCTTCAACGGCGTGACGACCTGCTTCGGCCAGTATCGCCACCGCGTCGGAGTGGCCCTCGCAGAGCCGACCCAGTGAGAGGTCCACCGAAGACCAGTCGGCCAGAGTCGCGAACCGGTGCCACGTCATGCCCGCGCCGGGCAACGGCAGAGTGACGCCGTCGGTCTTTACGAAGGCGTTCAGTAGGTCCAACGTCTCGTCGATTGCCATGTCCATGGGGGCTTCCTCTCCTCTCGTTTCCCCGTTGCGCGTCACCACTAGGTGCTCTTCACTGCGACGCGAAGCGGGTGCTATTTGCCCACTACCGTGAGCAAGTCCAACATGTCCTCAGCGTGCTCCTCCTCCACCGCCAGGATCTGCTCCAAGAGACGCCGGGTAGTCGGATCGCCGTCGCCCAACCACGCGATGATCTCGGTGTAGGAGCTGATCGCGACGCGCTCGGCGACTAGGTCCTCGCGAATCATGTCCTCGAGCGCCTCGGAAGAGTCATACTCCGAGTGGCTTCGCGTGGTGAGGGTGTCGGGACTGAAGTCCGGTTGCCCACCCAGTTGTTGGATCCGCGCCGCGATCATGTCGGCGTGCTCAGATTCCTCGCCAGCGTGCTGCATGAATTCTTCGGCCGCCGCTTGAGCGTTGAGTCCCTGGGCGGTGAAATAGTGCCGCTTGTAGCGCAATACACAGACGAGTTCGGTGGCCAGTGACTGGTTGAGAACGAAGACCACCCTCTCGAGGTCTGCTCCGTAGGCGTCAGTAATTGGCCCCTTGTCGATGTTCTGGCGTGCTTTGTCTCGAAGGACCTTCACGTCAGTTAGAAACTCATTCATTTGCTAATCCTCTGGTTTTAGAAAGTTTGATGGCTCGTGATGTGCTCGTGCGCGGGGGCGTCTCCTATTCGCCTTCCTCTTCGCCCTCCTCCTGCGGTGCGCTTGTCTTCTCTTCGTGGTCGTGGTCGTGGTCGTGGTCGTGGTCGTGGTCGTGGTCGGCTCCATCGGAGTCCTCACGGGGCGGTTGCTCCTGGGGAAAGTCGGTCGTCGCCAGACTCGCACTGGCGAGGTACCCCAGGGTGGTGCAGTTGCCATCCTCGTCGACGTCGACCACCTTGATCGACGACCCACCCTCGACTTCGATAATCAACGAGTCGTGCGACGTTCGA
The DNA here is from genome assembly GCA_963734655.1 of uncultured Acidimicrobiaceae bacterium. Lineage (GTDB taxonomy): Bacteria > Actinomycetota > Acidimicrobiia > Acidimicrobiales > RAAP-2 > RAAP-2. The sequence continues at coordinate 507,507 of CAVTHY010000004.1, forward strand.
CTCGAAGAACACATACCGCCGCAGGGGCTCTCGCCGATTTCCCGCATGATGTTGAGGACCGTGTTGGGGTCGTAAAGACAGTTCCGATCGAACAGATCGAATCGGTCCTTGAACTCAATGGTTGCATCAGAAATGCTCATGGTTCTCCTCATGTGTGATGTTGATGTCAATATTTGACAATCTGATGAATTTCAGATGTGGACATTTTGCGATGGTCAGAAAATCTAGTCAAGCCACGATTCGTATCACTCGCATTCTTTCGTGGCGCGAATTTCGAGAACTGCGGCGAGGATATTCAAGGGGCCATTCGACTTTCGCGGCGCATCATCGCGAGTGGGTACCGCTATTTCATTCGCGCGATTCACCACTTCTCAGATTCCTCCAAGATTTCGCGATGTCAACGAGAAAGAGTGCGCCGTACACCATTCACGCCACTCACCAATCCTCAACAACTTCTAAGGCCTCGCCGTCAAAGCGACGATGAATCCGCGATCGCCGGGCACTAATTCACAGGTTAAGAACTGCGACAGTTCATCCACGGCGTCATAGGGTCGTACCTGATAACGATGATATTTTCGCGTCGATTTGGTGACGTACTTCTCGTTAACGCAATCAGTTAGACACAGTGATTTGCCACGTGCGAAAGAGTCATCACCCAATCGAATTCGAAGAACCGCATCGAACGCCTCACTTCGACACACACGCCAACCTGGTGCACGAAACTCTCGTTGTTCATTGGCCTTTGAACGCCATTGCGACGGATCAGCAAAGGTAGTCGCAGTTCGAACGTGAGGGTGCGACGAGCTGACGGTGGTGGCGCGAAACAAAATATGCTCACTCCAGTCGCCAAGGCATGGCGATGCTGATGCGAGTCACTCTGCGAGTGTCCGAATGGAGGAACGATGATAATCGTTGGACTAATTTTGCTGCTCTTAGGGCTATTTCTGGCAGTTCATATTCTTTGGGTCATCGGACTGATATTGATCGTCATCGGCGCAGTCCTGTGGATCATGGGATCGATGGGCCGGACGGTGGGCGGACGACGACACTTCTACTAAGACTCGTGGGGTGGCCGTCAAACAAGCGGATCGTTCTCCATCGGTTCGCGAACGTGAAAACAGCTAGGGAGGCTACAAGGCTATGACTGACACCATTCCAAATACCATTGCCAATGACCTTTCGACCCGCGCGAGGAACGCAGCACACCTCGTGACCGGTCTAGCAAAAGGTGCCACGGCCAGGGCGGTTGGTGAGCGACGGCTCGAGGTGCCAGAAGCGCTGGACGTCGCCCGCGCAAGGACGTTGCGCTCGGCTCACAGAGTCCGGCGCACCATCCTCGTGCGGGTTGATGAGTTCCAACGGCGCTTCAGGCGGATCGTTCGATGGTCCAAGGCCGTTCACTCGATGTTGCGCGGACGTCACTAGGTCAACGCGAAAAGCCGCTAGTGTCTCGCGCCGATCTGGCGCCAACGTTCAGCCGACGGATTCGACGAGAACGTTCGCGGTTCTGTCGCTTCACGCGCGGCTCGCACCGGCGGGCCAACCACTTAATGCCGTAAGTAGATGAGGGAAGATGAGAGTCGCTAGTCCAAGAGTGTTGTCCCGGCGCGGTGACGACGAGTCGTCGCGGTCGCCGGGTTGGCGTGACACCATCAGTGCCTTGGGGCCAGGACTCATCACCGGTGCGTCCGACGATGATCCGTCTGGTATCGCCACCTACGCGCAAGCGGGTGCGCAGTTCGGCACGTCGTTTCTCTGGGTGGCATTCCTAAGCTTCCCGCTCATGGCGTCGGTGCAAGAGATCTGCGATCGCTCGGCCCTCGCGACCGGCTCGGAGTTGGGGCAACTCATCGCTCAGCGCTTCCAACGAAGCGGACGTGTCATCGTCATGGTGATGATGGCCGTCATGATGATCGCCAACACGCTCAACATCGCCGCCGATCTGGTAGCGGTCGGAAGCGGCATGACCCTGTTGCACTGCGGCCCCGCGTGGTGGTGGGCCCTGGCAGCGGGTATCGCTATCACCGTCACAGTGGCCATGGGATCGTTCCGTCGGATCAGTCAGATCTTCAAGGTTCTCTGCTTGGCGCTACTGGTCTACCTCGTCGTGGCGGTCACCGTGACGCGCCATTGGGGCACGGTGCTAGTGAACACGCTGGTTCCTCACCTCGAGTTCAACCGGGCGTACATAGCGATCTTGGTGGCGATACTGGGAACGACGATTTCGCCGTACCTCTTCTTCTGGCAGAGCGCGAACCGACTCGAAGAGATGCGTGAAGAACCCGAGGGTGGTGACCGGAACCTCTGCCCCTCGCGTCGCGTCGCCGGGCTCGCGCTCAGCGAAAGCAGCGCACCAGTCGCATCGACGTGTTCAGCGGCATGGCGTTCTCCAACATCGTTATGTTCGCCATCATCGCCACCACCGCGGCCACTCTTCACGCCCACCACCAGACCAACATCCAGAGCGCCGCTCAGGCTGCCCAATCGCTGCGGCCGCTGGCCGGCGGGCTTGCCTCCACGGTGTTCGCGCTCGGATTCATCGGAAGTGGCCTCCTGGCGATTCCCGTCCTTGCGGCGTCGGGCTCGGTGAGCATCTCGGGTTTACTGGGCAAGGAGTGGGGTTTCTCGCGTTCAATCCGTGAGGCGCCGACGTTCTACAGCTTGGTGGCCCTCGGCGCCCTCGGGGGCACCGCGATGAGCCTGCTCAACGTGAATGCCATCAAGCTATTGGTGTTCGTCGCCGTGATCGACGGCGTCATCGCCGCACCGCTACTGGTCGTCGTGATGTTGGTCACCGACAGTCGCGAAATGATGGGCAACTACGTTAACGGCAAAGCGGCGAAGACCATGGGTTGGCTGACTGTGGCAGTCATGGGCGTCGCCTCGGTGGCCCTCTTCGCCACCGGTGGATTATGAGTACGACATGATGCGGGGAGGACGTTGTGGAATTAGTCGTTGATCAAGAGAATCTGGGTACTTCCGAGGAGCAGTGGCGAACGTCGGCGAGACTACGGGGTCTCGCGCCGTTGAGGACCCTGAGCAGAAGAGAATCGTCATCGTTGCCCCCCACCCCGATGATGAGGTGTTCGGCGCAGGAGGTCTCGTCCAACGAGCCCTCGCAGAAGGCGTCGAAGTGACGATCCTCTCGGTGACCGATGGCGAGGGCTCGCACCCACATCTCAACGCCGCTCAAACCTGCGCACTGGTGGATCGCCGCAGGAGAGAGTCCACGGAGGCTCTGCGACGGTTGGGGCACGCCGGCCCAAAATCAACCGACTACACATTCCCGATAGCAAGTTTCGGTGCACCGTTCGGAATTATTGGGCGCCCTGTCGGCACTCCTGCGTCCAGGCGACTGGTGCGTGGCCCCGTGGCGCCGTGATGGTCACCCCGATCATGACGCCTGTGGCGATGCGGCCCTGCGCGCGAGCGAACTACGCGGAGCACGCCTGCTGAGCTACCTGGTGTGGACGTGGCACTGGGCGAGTCCTGACGACGCGACACTGCCCTGGGAATCGTGTCACCAATTGCAACTCTCTCGTCGCGAGCGTGCGCGCAAGCGGTGGGCGACCATGGCCTTCACGTCGCAGACCTCCGCGCGAGACCCCCAGAACTCTAGGAACCGGTGCTGCCGGCCCCCATTCTTCGACGATTCTGGCGCCCCTTCGAGATGTACATCGATGAGGGGGTATCACCGATGGGGTCGATTGATCGAAAGTACTTCGACGACATATACGCGACGTCGGGGGATCCCTGGGACTTCGCGACGAGCTGGTACGAGGCGAGGAAGTACGCGCTGACGATGGCGGCGCTGCCCGACAAGCGCTACTCCAATGCCTTCGAACCTGGCTGCTCGATTGGGGTGCTGACTGCTCATCTGGCGTTGCGAAGTGACCACGTCCTGGCCACCGACATCGTCGATATTGCTCTTGATCAGGTGAGATTGCGAACAGCTGCTCTAGGGAACGTCGAAGTGCGACGTCTGGCTATTCCCGAGGAGTGGCCGAGTGACCGCTTCGATCTCATCGTGTTGAGTGAGGTGGCGTACTACTTCGACGCGCAGACTCTCGACGAGGTGGTGAACCCATCTGGACTCCACGAGCACCGGGGCCCATCTCGTGGCCGTGCACTGGTGTGGGCCGACCAATTATCCGCTGGGCGCCCGCGAGGTGCACCGGCAATTCGATGATTGCCCGCAACTGGATTCAATCGCCCACTACCAGGAGAAGAATTTCCTCCTCGACGTGTGGGAGAAGGGGTCATGAGTCGTCGGCGAGTTGACCTGGTGCGTACCAGGGCCCTCGGGGTCGTGCTGCCAGTGCATAACGAAGAGGCCCACCTCGAAATGGCGCTCGCGGCGATCGGCGACGCCCTCGATTTCGTCGACGCGAAACTTCAGCTCGGGGTGGTCGTGGTACTTGATGCCTGCGACGACGCGAGCGCCCACCTGGTGAGGCGGTGGCAGCGTGAGATTGAAAGTCGCGAGGATGGCGTGGAGGTTCACAGGATCGAGTGCCCCGCGAGGAACGTGGGTGTGGCGCGCGCGCTCGGGTGTGCGGATCTTCTCACCACGTGGTCCGATATCGACGCGGCGCAGATCTGGCTAGCGACGACCGACACTGATTCTCGCGTGCCGCGCGAGTGGTTGCTGGCCCAGCTCCACGAGCACGAGGGGCACCGATCTCTGGACGGGGCGCGTGCAGGTCGACGACTGGACGGAGTATGACGCTCGTACGCGGCGGACGTGGACGACGAGATACGAAGCCGAGGAGTTCCCGGTTCACGGCACCAACATGGGCTTTAACGCCTGGAGGTATCTCGAAGCGGGGGGATTTCCTCCCGTCGCCACCAGCGAGGACCGAGAGATCTTGGTCTCCTCGTCGAGGCCGGTGCGCAGTGGACACATGACCCGCTCATCCGCGTCCGCACCAGCGGCCGCCGATCGGGCCGGGCACCAAGGGGCTTCTCCTACGCCCTGAGATGATCGACGGGGAGAATGGGCGAGAACAGGTGAAGCGGCACTAAGAGATGGCGAGCTCACTGCATTGCCGTCGCACCAGGTCTGACGCAACGTCGGCCGTCGATGTGGTGACGAGTGAGACCGCGCGACGATTCCGGTAAGGCGTCGAGACAGGGTGCCTCACACCAGACTGAATGCGGGTGATATGAAAGTCGGTTGACGCCGAATATCAATCCCTCGTGACGCTCTACTTCGCCGCGTTTCGCGCCCTCACCCCAGGTGCGCACTCGCTCACTGATCTGCGCCGTTGTAATCGGGAGAGTGGTGTGGACGATTGTGTAGAAGGCCAACGAAAACCTCGTCGGCGATCATGGGTACACCATCATCCAGAGATGTATCCTTCTGCCTTCGCTCGGAGGATTGACAATGACGTCGAAGAGGTGCCGGTCTCGCAACCGGGGTTCGGCGTTAGCAGCGTGATGGCATCGGTGCCGCCTATGTGTTGGGCGTGTTCGAGACATCCCTCGTCGGTCTCCATCCGAACGTGCGCAGTAAAACTGAACGCCTTGACGAGAGAATGCGACGGCAACGACCCGCTTCGACAGGACATTACGTCATCGACAGAAATGAGGGAAATGGTACCTACGCAGAGCTCTGTTCCATCGTTTCACAACTGAACGGAACCGCTCGGGTGATTTCGATGATCAGACTTCCGGGAGTTCGGGCGCTCTCGGGAAGGTTGGGGGCGGAGCGAAATTGCGTGCGAGCATCACTTGCCCATGGACATCGGTGGGCCCATCGCCGGCGGATTCAACTGCCAAAGAATGTCCATACACTGGCATGAATCAACAAAGCACGATCATCTCGAATGATGACGATTGCCGTTTGAGAGGAGTTAGAAAATGCTATGTGCAGCATGTGGTAGCCAACCCGGACAATGATTTGACCTGTGGCGATTGCGGTGATGCTCTGAATGGAAAAACTGGGGCAGGCGACGTTTCGACGAACCTGCCTCTATTCCGGTGCAAGACTCCGATGATTCGCTAGGTAATCATAAATTTGTGGGCGATACAAGTCTGACAGTTGAAGCGGGGGGAACCGAGTCCTCGGCGCCCTCTTCCATGAGCAAGGTCATCGGCGCGGCCGTCGTACTGGCTCTACTTGCGATCTCCGCCTATGTCATCAAGATCACGCCGTGCACGGCGGAGGTCCAAAACGATGCGACCGCGCGACCGCGCGATTGACTTTCTCTCCGCCAATGGCGTCATTCCCCAGCGATCTGCCAACTTCGGTGCAAAAACACTCTCAGTTCGTTTGGGACTATCAAAGAAACAAGCGAAGCGGGTCCTCGTACCCGTCGTGGCCCAGTTGCGCCAAATGTCTCGTGCCCGTGGGCGGAGAAATTGCAAGTAGCTCGTTACAGGCGGCACGCTCTGGCGGGTGTCGTGAAAGTAGTGCTGGACAAACAGGGACTGACTCTCATATCGGCGTCCCACAGCATGGATACCATTGTGATGGCGGCGTGATACGGACATAGAAGGTGTTCGTCGACATCTGACGTGATCCGGATCGACCAAAGTACGCGAAGCTTTGGCTGACGGGGTGGAGTTTCACC
>CAVTHY010000005.1:0-93812 GCA_963734655.1 uncultured Acidimicrobiaceae bacterium
TATTCAACAGTCTCCTAGCGAAGTTCGAGCAGGTCGACGACGAAGATCAGCGTCTCGCCGGGCGCGATGACGCCGCCCGCACCGCGATCGCCGTAACCCAGGTGCGAGGGAATGACGAGTCGGCGGCGACCGCCGATCCTCATGCCCGCGACGCCCTGGTCCCAACCCTTGATGACGTAGCCGGCCCCAGGGGGAAGGCGAACGGTTCGTCGCGGTTCCACGAGGCGTCGAACTCCTCACCGCTGGTCACGCCGACGCCCACGTAGTGGACGACGGCGGTTTGGCCGGCCTTCGCCTCGTCGCCCGTGCCCACGACGATGTCTTCGATGAGCAATCATCGGGGGCCGGGCCGAGGTGCGGTTCGACGAGTGGCTTATCAGACATGGAGCGATCCTCTAGTAGCGGCGCTCGCGACCGACCGCCGACGACGCGGACGTTGCGGGCTTCGCGACCCTTGGGACCCTGGGCCTCTTCGAAGGTGATCTTCTGACCCTGGCTGAGCGACTTGAAGCCGTCACCCGGATGTTCGAGAAGTGGATGAACAGGTCGTCACCCTTGTCGTCGCTCGCGAAGCCGAAGCCCTTGGAGTCGTTGAAGAAACTCACGACCGCTTCGCCGTTGCGTGCACCACGAGGCGTCGCGCCTCGATCGCTGAATCGGGGCTCACGGCGTTCGGTGCGCTCAGGTCGAGCGTTGCGCTCGGCGAAACTGCGCACTCGGGACGCTCGGTGCGCGGCTCGTTGCGGGTCTGTGAAACCGCGCTCGGCGACGCTTCGCTCGGGTCGAGGGCGCCGTTCGGCGAAGCTGCGCTCGGGACGTGGCGCGCGTTCGGCGAAGCTGCGCTCGGGGCTTGGTCGGTCGCGACGCTTCGAACGAACGTCGGTCGCGACGCTCGAAGCTGCGCGGACCGCGCTCTGCGCTCGCGCGGTGCGGGTCGCTCCGAGCGGCCCTTGCCGCCGCGGTCGTCGATGCGTTCGGCGGCGACGGCGTCGTCGACCGCGCCGAGGCGGATCGCTGGTGCGTCCTCGCGGGTCTCGATCGACGTGGGTACGCCGAGCGCCCGCTGCAGGCGCTTGACCTGACCCATGGCGTCCTCGCCGACGAGGGAGATGACGGCGCCGGTGGCCCCGGCTCGGCCGGTGCGACCCGAACGGTGAAGGTAGTCGGTGGCCTGCGCCGGCGGGTCGTAGTGGACGACGACGGGCAACGAGGTCGATGTGGATGCCGCGCGCGGCGACGTCGGTGGCGACGAGGACCTGGATCTGTCCGCTCTTCACGCTGCGCAGAGCGCGTTCGCGCTGGGCCTGGGTGCGGTCGCCGTGCAGGGGCACGGCCGAGATGCCGCGCTCTTCGAGTTGGCGCGCCAGACGGTCGGCGCCGTGCTTGGTGCGGGTGAAGATGATCGCGCGCTCGTACTCGGCGATGATGTCCGCGGTGATACTGGGGGCGCTGGTCGCGCGGCACGCGCCAGAAGTAGTGGTCCACGTCGCTGGGCGCCTCTTCGCCCACGACGTCGTGAACGACGGCGTCGTTGGTGAATTCCTTGACGAGCGACTTGACGTCGGGACCCATGGTGGCCGAGAACAGCATGACGTGGCGGTCGCGTGGCGTGGCGCCCATGATGCGTCGAACGGCGGGCAAGAAGCCCATGTCGGCCATGCGGTCGGCTTCGTCGACGATCACCGTCGTGATGTACGAGAGGTCGAGGGCACCTTGTTCGAGCATGTCCTCGAGGCGGCCGGGGCACGCGACGACGACGTCGACGCCGAAGTTGAGTGCCTTGCGCGCCACGTTGTACGACGTGCCACCGTAGATGCAGATGACGCGGCGACCGCGGTCGTCGGTCAGGTTGGCGAGTTCCTTCTGGACCTGCGCGGCGAGTTCGCGGGTGGGCACGAGGACGAGGCCGAGGGGCTTGCGCGGACGAGCCTTGCCCAGGCGCGCCATCAGGGGAAGTCCGAACGCGAGGGTCTTTCCCGAGCCGGTGACGGCCTTTCCGACGACGTCGCGACCGGCGAGGGCGTCGGGGAGCGCGGCCTCTTGGATGGGGAAGGCTTCGGTGATGCCGCGAGCAGCGAGACGCTCCACCAGGTTCGACGGCACGCCGAGGTCGGCAAAGGACATGGACATATGACTCCTACAAGTTGAGATGAGCCCAACTCGATATGTCACAGTCGAATCGGCTCCACCGCGAAGTGCGGCACAGACAGCGAATGCAACGCTAGCAGGTGAGCGCTGTCGGCGCCACCCTTTTTGCTCAACGCCGCCACTAAGGATGGGGAGATACTCGTTATCTCATCGCAATTTCTCGCGCCGATTTCACTTCCCGTGACAGATCGTTTGGGTCAAAACTTTCGCTGAATCTAGTGGGAGTTGTGAACCCTAGGACGACAGATGGTGTCGTGGCGAGTTTTAGCGCGATCAATACCATAACGATGCCGATGACGCTGTCGAGTATCCGCCACGTCGCCGGGTCGCGACATGAAGTCGTGACGCGAGTCGCGCGCCGAAGCCGAGACCCGAGAACCACACCAACGACGCCGTCGACGCTCCGAAGGCGAAGGTCCAGCGCAAGTGCCCATACTGGTTTCCAATCGAACCGAGGAGCAAGCACGGTATCGAGATACACGTGAGGATTGAGGAAAGTCAGCGCCAGTGTCGTCGACGATCGTCGAACGACGAGTGAGGGGACGAGACCGGTCCGGGTTCGAGCGTTCCGGGGTGGTAGGCGTGGCGAATTGAAGTCGCCGCGAAATAGAAGAGATACGCCACGCCCACCCAGCGAAAGAGTTGCAGAAGCGAGGGGGCAGAACGAATGACGCCGCCCAGTCCACCGACGCCGAGGGCGATGAGCGCGATGTCAGAGAGGGCACAGATGGCCACGATGAGGGCCACGTAACTACGTGATAGGCCCATGCGCAGGACGAAGGCGTTTTGTGCGCCGATGGCGATGATGAGAGAGAGTCCCGTTAGGAATCCGGCTACGAGCGCACCCATTGGACCAGTTTCGCAGGACTCGGGAACCTCTTTATGGCTGGGGCGGACGCAAAGTGGTCCATTTTCGAGAAAAGGGTGCTCCTGATAAGGTCTGAGGGTTCAACCGTCTCAGAAAACCTGTCACATCACAATGGTGCGGGCGGAGGGACTCGAACCCACACTCCGAAGAACTGGTACCTAAAACCAGCGCGTCTGCCAATTCCGCCACGCCCGCCGACTTAAGAGTCTAGGCCCTGATGAGTCCGTGGCTCAGGGTGGGCACGGTAGATTGGACGCATGATTAACTCCTCCATGTCGGACACGTTTCGGTGCCAACGACCTCAACCAGCGCCTCTTGCGCGAGCGCATCGTCTTTTTGGGCTCCCAGGTCGACCAGAGTGCGGCCAATCGAATCTGCGCCGAACTGCTGCTCCTCGAGGCGGAAGACCCCGGCAAGGACATCAGCCTCTACATCAACTCGCCCGGTGGATCGGTGACCGACGGCCTGGCCATCTACGACACCATGCAGTACGTGAACTGCGACATCCGCACGATCTGCGTCGGCATGGCCGCATCGATGGGCCAGTTCCTGTTGTGCGCTGGGTACCAAGGGCAAGCGATTCTCATTGCCGCACAGCCGAATCTTGATGCACCAGCCCTCGATGGGCGGCATGCAGGGCCAAGCCTCGGACATCGCTATTCAGGCCGAGCAGATCGTCTACATGAAGTCGATGCTCGCTGAACGAATCGCCTTTCACACCGGTCAGTCGGTCGAGCGTATCGAGGCCGATTCGGACCGCGATCGCTGGTTCACGGCGCAAGAGGCTCTGGAGTACGGCTTCATCGACGCCGTGATCGATCGGTCCGCGCTGCGCCAAGGGGTGTAATGGAACATCCCACCTCGCCCGTGGCGGTGCACGAGGGTCTGGCGCACGCCCCGTTGCGAGTGATGAGTGCTCGCGTCAAGTTGGGCACTCGCCTGGTCAACCTGTGGGGGCGTCGCGAGTTGCTGCGCAACTTGGTGGTCTCGGATATTCGTATCAAGTACAAGGGCTCGGCGCTCGGCCTCCTGTGGTCGATGCTCGCCCCGGCTTTCACGCTGGGTATCTACTACCTGGTCTTCTCGGTTTTCTTGAAGAACGGCTATCCCAATTACGTTATCTTTCTCTTCTCGGGACTCATTGTCTGGAACCTCTTCCAGAACGCCGTCAATTCGGCGACTGGCGTCATCGTGGACCGAGCCGGACTGGTGAAGAAGGTTTCGCTTCCCTCGCGAGATACTGCCGCTGGCCAGCGTTGGATCGGCGGTTATCTACTTCCTGATTCAGCTCGGCGTGCTTGGCCCTCTTCCTGCTGATCTTCCATCACGCGCCGGCTTGGAGGATGCTGTGCGATCTTGCCGATCACTTTCGCCACGCTGTACCTCTTCGCTTCGTCGGTGGCGATCGTGATGTCGGCCATCACGGTCTACCTGCGTGACATGAAGCACTTGATGGAGGTGCTGTTGCAGTTGTGGTTCTGGATGTCGCCGGTGGTCTACTCCTACTCGAACTCGCTGGCGCCCCAGATCGCACAAGCACGGCCTCACGTTGTTGTACTTCGTCAACCCAATGACGCTGATCGTTCTGACGTTCCAGCGCACTTTTTACGTCACGACCGACGTGAATTCTCTGATCGCCCCTCACGGCCTGATCCACATGCTGCCGAAGTGGTCGGCAGTCGTCGTTCTTGTACCTGAACCTGGCGATGCTGGCGCGTGATGTGCTTTTGTTCCTCGTGTCGCTCTGACGATTTTCGGGCGCCTCGAGGGCAACTTTGAATCGGAGTTGTAGATGACCATCGTCGTCGACGTCGCTGACGTCTCCAAGGACTTCAAGATTCACTACGAGCGCCACCAGTCGCTCAAGGAACGACTGTTGCACCCCAAGACCGGTAGCACCGAGGATTTCTCGGCCCTCGAAGAACATCTCGTTCCAGATGCAAGAGGGCGAGACGGTCGGCATCCTGGGCCACAACGGTTCGGGTAAGTCGACGTTGCTCAAGTGCATCTGTGGCGTCCTGCAGCCCACTCGGGAGAGATCCGTCTGCGCGGCATCTCTGGCGGCGCTGCTCGAGCTCGGTGCGGGTTTCCAGCTCGAGCTCTCGGGACGCGACAACGTCTACATCTACGGGGCGATGCTCGGCTTCACGCGCAAGCGGATCGACCAGATCTTTGACGACATCGTCGATTTCTCCGAGATCGAGCACTTCATCGACACGCCGGTCAAGTTCTACTCGAGCGGCATGTACGTGCGACTGGCCTTCGCCGTGGCGGTCAACGTCAATCCCGACATCCTGGTCATCGACGAGGTGCTGGCGGTGGGCGACGAACGTTTCCAGGCCAAGTGCATCGACCGGATCCGATACTTCCAAGAAGAGGGTCGCGCGATACTGCTGGTGACGCACTCGGCTGACCAGGTTCGCGCGCTGCGCGAGTCGGGCCATCGTGCTCGAATCGGGACTCATGATCGCCAACGGACCGGTGGGCGAGTCGCTGCGGATCTTTCGTGAGCACCTCCTCGGCGACACCCCCTCCAACGAGATCAACGAGCATCACCATGCCGAGGTGCATATTGACTCGATCACTACTCCTACGGGTAGCTTCGACGTGCAGAGTGGCGCGAGCATGCACTTCGACGTTCACATCACTTCCGCCACTGCGTACAGTGGCAATTTCGTCCTCGAAATCTTCACTCGTGACGGCGTGCTGGTCAGTCGCTCCGACGCCCAGGGGGCGCCGATCAATCTGCGCCCGGGAGAGAACTCGATCGGAATCGACCTACCAAATATGCCGTTGCTCGATGGCGTCTTCGACGTCAACGTCGGTGTCGCTCGATCCGCGCGGATCCAATGTCAAGGCGTGGGGAGAGAAAGTGGCGACCTTGCAGGTCACCTACGGTGGACGTCAGAGCGGACTCGTCGAACTCGACGCCACCATTCGCCAGAACTGAGTCCCACCGCCGGGGAAGGTGGGTTGAATCAGCCAATCCCTCGGCGCGAATCGCTCGTCGCCTTCACGCTCGACTCAAAGTTGCCATCCACCATGGCGCTGGCTTGCTCCAGACGGACCGCCGGCGAGAAGAGATACCCCTGGGCGAACGAGCACCCTAGGTCGACGAGACGCGAGAATTGTTCGTTTGTCTCGACTCCCTCGGCCAACATCGTCACGTTCAAGTTCTTACCAAGGGTCACGATGGCCTCGAGGAGCGTAGCGTCACGCGGGCTGGTGCTCGCCAGTTGAACGAAGGATTGATCCACTTTGATCATGCGCGGGTTGATCTTGGCTAGGTAGGACAACGATGAGAAACCGGTCCCGAAATCATCGAGGGCGAGCCCCACGCCGATGCGTTCGAGTCGCTTGATCGTGTTCATCGTCTCGCCGAAGTTCGAGATGGCGACGCCTTCGGTGATCTCGAGGACCAACTGGCTGACGCCGGCAGGTTGTAACGACTCAAGCACCGACTCCACGAGGGGGACGAGGTTGGCGGAGTGGAACTGTTTGGCGGAGAGGTTCACGCTCACGAAGGGGGCGGATCCTTTGGGTGGCTGGAGATCCACTGGCTGGCGGCGGCGACGGCTGACTTGATGGCTAGAGCCCCAATATCGAGGATGATGTCGCTGGGCTCGGCGAGGGGGATGAATTCATCCGGCGACACCCACCCGCGATCGGCGTGGGGCCAGCGCATCAGATCCCTCGAAGCCCACCACGGTCGTGTCGGGCAAGTGCACAATGGGTTGGTAGTAGAGCTCAAGATCGCTCACGGGCCAGAGAGTTACGAAATCCTGAATGAGCATGAAGCGGTGACTCGCCTCTTCGTGCATCGAAGGTTCGTAGATCACGAATGTGCCGCGACCATCACGCTTGGCTTCGTAGAGTGCCACGTCGGCGTTCTGAAGAAGGTCGATGTCGTCGGCGTCAGTCGCCCCCCACACCACGACGCCCGCGCTCGCGCGCTGTTCGATCGAGATATCGAGGAAATGGAAGGGATCCTCGAGGGCGGCGAGGAGGCGGCGCGCGATGCCCTTCACGTCATCGATCGAGGCGAGACCCTCAGCGAGGTAGAGGAACTCATCGCCACCGAAACGGCATAAGGTATCGGCGGGACGCGTCACAGCTTCGAAGCGTCGGGCGACGGCGATCAGCAGCTGGTCACCGATGGGGTGCCCTTGGGTGTCGTTGACCCCCTTGAAGTCGTCGAGGTCGAGGAGGAAGAGTGCGTTGAAACCGCCTCGACGCTTGACGCTCGCGCGGGACTTGGCCAATTGACTCTCCATCAGTGTGCGGTTCGCCAGCCCGGTGATCGAGTCGTAGAGGGCCTGATGAGAGAGTTGGTTCGTGAGCTTGCGTTCCTCGGTGATGTCGCGCTCGGAGAAGACGAAGTACAAGATGTGCCCATCGGCGTCACGCGCGGGTGAACGTGAGACTTCAACGTCGATGACCTGGCCGTCTTTACGTAGGTAGCGTTTGACGTAGCGCACGCGCTCGGCACGTCCCCTGATGACGCGCTCGTGCGTGGACTCGGTGATACCGATGTCATCGGGGTAGGTAAAGGGAGTTGAGTCGCAGCCAATCAACTCGTCGCGAGAGAAACCAACCATCTCGCAAAAGGCGTCGTTGACAGCCAGAATGCGGTCGTCAGCATCGGCGAAGCTCATGGGCGCCATGTTCTCCTCGAACGCCAGTCGAAAGCGTTCTTCTAGTGCCTGGAGTCGCTGCGATGTACTCGTTACGTTCGGTCACGTCCTTGCCGTTGATGATGATGCCGTGGATGGAAGGGTCGTCGAGCAGGTTGGTGCAGACCACTTCGAGAAGGCGCACGTCACCGGCCGGAGACATGGTGCGCACGTCCTGACGCGCCGAGGTCCCCGGGGTCGAAATCACGTCGGCGAAGAAGAATAGGTTGCGTTCGAGGTCGTCGGGGTGCAAATAGAGGCGCGCCTGGGTGCCCTTGGCCTCTTCGATCGTGACGCCGAACACTTTTTGGGCAATGGGGTTGCCGTAGACCACTTGACCCTGTGCGTCGACGATGACGATGAGGTCGGCCGTGCTCTGGCTGATGGCCTCGAGCATGGAGTAGTACTGCGCGTCTTCGATGGGCGACGCGCTGCGGTGCGACCACGTCGAGGTGTGTCGACTCGGGAGTCACGAGGCCACGTAGCGCTGCTTCACCGTCGGTTGGTTGGGACACGCCGACACCACCTTTCTCGGCCAAGAGTACCGGTGAAAGGGCCTTTTTTGATTCAATTGGCAGTAATCGGTTATGTCGTTGTTCCAATGTTGACAATCACATCCCACTTCACTCCCGATCGCGCTCTTACGCGGCGATCAACGTCAAAGTGACGCGGCACGGATCATTTCTCGTCCAGGGGAGGAATTTCTTCGCGCAGTCGGGGGTAGGCGCGCAAGGCGCCCCATCGTCCCATCTTGCCCGCGTCGAAGGGGTGCGTGGCACCCGCGAGCAGACGCCGGTCGCCACGGGAGTTGCCGTAGGCGTAGATGACGGGTTCACTCGAGGTAGTCCCGAGAGGAGATCCACTCGTTGAGTCGACGCATCTTTTCGGTCCCTCGGCAGTTCTTGCCCAGGTAGCTTCCGGTCAGCTTGCCTCGGGTCGTCGACCGCGAGGCGCGTGCCGAGGCCTCCCGCGATCTGGAACTCTTCGACGAGGATGTCGACGTAGATCTGGGGTGACGCAGAGACGAGTACCACGTCGTGACCCTGGTCGCGGTGCCAATTGAGGCGCGCGAGCACCTCGGGACGGCCCTCGTGCGCGAGATGGTGCACGATGAACTCGCGCGAGGCGCTGGTCACCTCGGCGAGGTCGCGTCCCGCGAGCACTGCGCGAAAGAGTCGCTCCTTGGCCGAATCAGCCCAGCGACCCGAGCGAATCGCTCCGACCGTCGAGAGGAACCAGCAGGGGGAGTGCGGCGCGCGCGACAGTGGAATCACTCGCGACGAAGCGCAACCAGTGAAAGACGCTGCCACCCTCGGTCAGGGTGCCGTCGAGATCGAAGGCGGCGACGACTGGGGGAGTTTTCCATCCCTCCAGTTTCACAGGATATCGTGACGTCGCAGTCAATATTCCTACAAATGCAAATAGAGATTTCCAAGAATTTGTGTGCGGCGAGTAGACTGGAGATAGTTCAGTCGAGGGACTGGCATCGTTCATTCAAGGAGCAAACATGGCGATTCGCCTTGGCGACGTGGCCCCGGACTTCACCGCGGAGACCACGGAAGGTACCATCAATTTTCACGAGTGGCTCGGCGACAGCTGGGGCATCTTGTTCTCGCACCCCAAGGACTTCACCCCGGTGTGCACCACCGAACTCGGTGGCTTCGCCAAGCGTAAGGCCGACTTCGACGCGCGCAACACCAAGATCATCGGTCTCTCGGTCGACGACGTGGCCTCGCACAACAAGTGGAAGTCCGACATCGGCGAGACGCAGGGCGCCGAGCTGAACTTTCCGCTGATCGGTGACGAGAACCACAAGGTCGCCGACCTCTACGACATGATCCACCCCAACGCCAACGACACCTTGACCGTGCGCAGCGTGTTCATCATCGGACCCGGATAAGAAGGTCAAGCTGACCTTGACCTACCCGGCGTCGACGGGTCGCAACATCGACGAGGTCTTGCGTGTGCTCGACTCGCTGCAACTGACGGCGGGCTACCAGGTCGCCACGCCGGTCAACTGGACCAACGGTGGCGACGTGATCATCGTCGAACTCGGTGAGCGACGAAGAGGCCGAGACCAAGTTCCCCAAGGGCTTCACCAAGATCAAGCCCTACCTGCGCACCACGCCCCAGCCCAACCTGTAGATCCCGCAGCCCGCCCGCCGCGCCGCTGGCCGACGCGGCGGGCGTCGTGCGCGTATGCGGCTCAGAAGTCTCTCGTGGGCGAGTGCTTCGCGCAGTTCGCGCTTCAAGACCTTGAGTTGCGCGTTGCGCGGCAGGGCGAAGGGTCGCAAGAAGAACGCGTGACGGCATCTCGAAGCTCGCCACGCGGGGCTTGCAGAAATGCGGCGATCTCGTCCACGCTCGCGAGTCCCTCTTCGCGCAGGACCATGACCGCGACGACTTCTTCGCCGTCATCGTCGTCGGGCAGGCCAATGACGGCGCATTCGGCGACGGCGGGGTGTTGGAGTAATCTCGGCCTCGACCACCGAGGGATAGACGTTCTCGCCACGATGGATGATCATGTCCTTGGAACGATCGACGATGAAGAGCAAGTCCGTCGTCGTCGAGACGCGCGATGTCGCCGGTGCGCACCCAACCTCGTGAGAAGCATTGGGAGGTGGCTTGGGGTTTGTGCCAATAGCCGCGGACCACGTTGGGCCCCTTGACCCAGAGTTCTCCTGCCTCGCTCGGTGGCGCAACGTGACTCGGGCGTGGGTTCGGCGTCGTCGAAGGATTCGGGCACGATCGCGATCTCGCACACCGGCAGAGGCTGCCCGCAACTGGTGGGGTGCTCCAGGTACTGCTGGCCGCTGATCTGGGCGACCAGTGCGGACGTCTCGGTGAGGCCGTAGCCGTTGGACGGCAATGCGCGCGGGGCAGGGCCGCACTTGATGCGCGACGGCAGGTTTTCGGCGACGGGGGCGCCGCCGTAACTGACCGAGCGCACGCTCGAGAGGTCGAATTTGGTGAAATCGGGGTGCGCGAGGAGCTGCTGGACGATGGTGGGCACGCCGCCGATCGTCGTGACTCGTTCGCGTTCGATGAGCGCCAGAGCTCGACCCGCGTCGAAGTGGCGCATCGTCACGCAGCGTCCCGCCCGCGGCGGTGTGCGCGACGAGACCGGCGAGGGCGCCGGTGACGTGAAAGAGCGGGATGTTCAGCAGGCTGATCTCGCGCGCCGGCGTGGTAGTCGACGCCGGCGGCGAGGTCGCGGCATCGTTGGCGAACGCCAACGACATGACGCTCACCACCGAGTTGCGGTGCGTGGCGACCGCGCCCTTGGGTTTGGAGGTGGTGCCGGCGGTGTAGAAGATCGTCGCGTCGTCGTCGGGTGCGATGCTCGATCGCGGGCAGGGTCGCGTCGCGCGTCAACGGCGCCGAGGAAATCGGCGTAGCCCCGCAGCGAGATGACGTCGTGGGGCTTGCCGAGGTCGGCGCCGTGCGCCGGGTCGTCACTGATCACCACGATGTGGCGAAGATGCTCGAGATTGTTGAACTGTTTGCGCAGCCGCGCCAAGCGCTCCTCGTCGAGGATGAGGAGCGTCGCCCCCGAATCATTCAGCCCGTACGCCAGCTCCTCGCTCGTCCACCACGCGTTGAGCGGGGCGACGACGGCCCCCGCGGCGAGCGCGCCCCAGAAGGTCGACGATGCCCTGGGGCAGATTGCGCGCCGCAATCGCCACGCGGTCTCCGGATTCGATCACCGTGTTCGATCGAGTCGATGCGCCATGGTGGCGGCGTTCGGCGTAGTGTTCGGCGAAAGTGAAGCGCTGACCTTCGTGGACGATGAATCTCGCGGTCCGCGAATGTCGAAGAGTGCTGCGAGGATCTCCACCAGATTGCTCGGCGCGTTCTTCCACGATGGTGAAGGATACGCCGTCGACGTCAACGACGTGCGTCTCGAAGGGCTGAC
The DNA here is from genome assembly GCA_963734655.1 of uncultured Acidimicrobiaceae bacterium. Classification (GTDB taxonomy): domain Bacteria; phylum Actinomycetota; class Acidimicrobiia; order Acidimicrobiales; family RAAP-2; genus RAAP-2. Next base: position 11,606 of record CAVTHY010000005.1, read on the forward strand.
CGGGTGCGGTGAGTTGCGCGCGGACCTCGTGCGAGGGGGCGTGCAACTGGCGGCATTACTTCGACGTTACCTCAACGTCGTGGGGCGGGAAAAGGGTCGAACGGTAGTGCACCAGTTCGTCGATGGACTCTCGGATGTCGTCGAGCGCGCGGTGCGTCGTGGCCTTCTCGGGCTGGGCGTCGAGGACGTCGGGATGCCAGCGACGCGCGAGTTCCTTGATCGTGGAGACGTCGACATTGCGATAGTGGAAGAAGTTCTCGAGCTCGGGCATGTACTCCTCGAGGAAGCGTCGGTCGGTGCCGATGGAGTTGCCGCACAGCGGCACGCTGCGCGCTTCGGCGATGTGGGCCTTCATGAAGTCGAGCGTCGCGACTTCCGCCTCGCGGACACCGACGCTCGAGGCCGCGATCGCCGGCAACAGACCGGACTTCGTGTGCATCTCGGTGACGAAGTCACCCATCTCGGACAGTTGTTCGGGCGAGGCGTGGATGACTAGATCCGGTCCCTCGGCGATGACGTTGAGGTTGTCGTCGGTGATGATCGTGGCGATTTCGACGATCACGTGACGGCGGGGTTCGAGACCCGTCATTTCTAAGTCCATCCAAGCGAGCATCCTGTGAGACTACCCAAGGATTGACCGTCCACGAGGGCTAGTGTGCCGACCATGAAGATTCAGATCCGACGTCTGCACCCCGACGCCGTGCTTCCCGTGCCCCAACACCCGGGCGACGCGGGCGGTGACCTCGTTGCCATCGAGACGTGCGTACTGGTCCCGGGTGCGCGGGCCGATGGTCGCCACGGGGCTCAGCATCGCCATCCCCGAGGGCTTCGCCGGTTTCGTCCTGCCGCGCAGCGGTCTCGCGTCGCGACACGGCGTGACCTGCGCCAACGCGCCCGGGCTCATCGACGCGGGTTATCGCGGCGAGTTGAAGGTGGCCCTGGTCAACCTCGACCCCATACAGACGTACACGGTGCAACGCCGGGGACCGCATCGCCCAATTGGTCATTGTGGCCACGCCCATGACGGAGTTCGACGAAGTGTCGAACTCCCTGAATCGTCTCGAGGCGAGCGGCGGTTTTGGCAGCACCGGGACGCTAGAGATCGCTGGCGAAATCCTCGTTAAATATTGATGACGGCTGACTGGACGGGTTCGCGAGTATCGGCTACACTGGGTCACCACGCGGACGTAGCTCAGTTGGTAGAGCGCGACCTTGCCAAGGTCGAGGTCGCCGGTTCGAGCCCGGTCGTCCGCTCCAGTATGAATGTAGTCGTGTCAGTATGCCACAGTGAAGTAGGGGAGACCTCATGAAGCGAATCACCCGTCTGCGTTCGTGCATTCGTTGTGATGGGGGCCGCTTCACTGCTCGCCTCCGCGGTGATCACGAGCGCCGGAGCGAGCACCACGTCCGGCGTGTACAACGCCAAGGACGCCGCGCTCGTGCCGGCCGCGTACAAGAACATGACGCTGCAGGTCGCGACTGACGCGTCCTATCCGCCGGACGAGTATCTCAAGCGGTACCAACGATGGTCGGCTTCGACCTCGACTTGATGAAGGCGATCGTGCCACGACCTGGGCGTTAAGTACAAGGAGAACAACGTCACCTTCGCCACGATCATCGGCGGCATCCAAGGCTGGCCGCTACCAGATCGGCAACTCTTCCTTCACCGACGAGAAGTCGCGCGAGAAGCACGTGAATTTCGTCGACTACTACCAGGCCGGCGAAGGCGTCTACGTGACGAGTACCTCGAAGTTCGTGTTCAAGAATCTGCAGAGTTTCTGTGGTCACGACGGTGGCCGTCGAAGCGGGAACCACCGAGCTGACCGACGCCCAGCACGTGAAGTGCGCGGGCGGCAAGAAGGTCACGGTCGGCATCGTTCGCGACCCAGAACCCAGGCGAACTCGGCCGTCGAGTCGGGTCAGGCAGACGCGGTTTCCTCGACAGCCAGGTCGCGGGTTACGTGGTCGTCGATCGGCCACAGGGCAGTTCAAGTTGACGGGTGAGCCCGTCAACGTGTTCCCTACGGCATCGCGACCGCGAAGACGCCGGCGGCCTGAAGTTGGCCAAGGCCATCCAGGCCGCCACTCAAGACGATGGTCGCCAATGGCACGTACGCGGCGATCCTGAAGCAGTGGGGTGTGTCCAGCGGAGCGATTCCGGCGTCGCAGATGATGCTCAACGGCGCCAAGTCGTAACGACAGCACATCATCGTCGCATGAGCTCGACGGAACCGCGAGATGCGAAACGAGGCCTGAAGGTAGTGCCACTGCGCCACTACGGGCGGTGGGTGGGTATCGTCGTCGACGCTGATCGTCGTGGCGATGGTCATCCACACGCTGTTCTCAAAGGTCCCCGACCCCACGGGCCAGATGGTGTGTCACGTGAGTGCACGGAACGAAGATCTGCCAGCCGCTGATGGTGTGGCGATTCAGCTGGAACACGGTCGGTCAGTATCTTCTTCGTCCGCGAGATGCTCAAGGGTGTGCTGGTTGACCTTGCAGATCACCGTTTGGTCGCCATGGTGATCGGCATCGCCCTCGGCGTGGTCGTGGCGATCATGAGGCTGTCGCCCAATCGACTCTTGTCGGCGATCGCGTGGACGTACACCTGGTTCTTTCGTGGCACGCCGGTGTCGTCCAGTTGCTCTTCTGGTTCGCCATCGCATCTGCTCTATCCGCATCTGACGCTTGGTGATCCCCTTCTTGCCCATCACGTTCGTCTCACATCAACACGCATCACACTCTTGGCGCGATGAACGGCCGCGATCGTCGGCCTCGGCCTGAACGAGGCGGCGTACATGTCCGAGATCGCCCGTGCGGGGCTCATCTCGGTCGACGAGGGCCAGATCGAGGCGGCGACGTCGATCGGCATGACACCGGTCGCAGACGATGCGTCTGGTCGTTCTTCCCCAGGCGATGCGCGTGATCATCCCGCCCACGGGTAACGAAGTGATCTCAATGCTCAAGACGACTTCGCTGGCCTCGGCGATCGGCGTCTTGGAATTGACCGGCGCCACGCAGGCCATCTCGGCAGCTAATTACGAGACGTGCCACTGCTGATCGTGGCGAGTCTCTGGTACTTGTTCGTCACGACGGTGCTGTCGATCGGCCAGTTCTACTCGAGCGCCACTTCGCGCGTGGATCGCTGCGCAATCCGCCTCCGACACCCGATCCAGCGGCTGCGCCGTGACCTCAAGGGTGTCGCGATGCGGATGCGGCCGAAGCGGCGAAGCGGTGGCGCGATGAGTGCGCCCATGGTGGAGGCGAAGGGCGTGACCAAGTCCTACGGCGCATTGCAGGTGCTGAAGGGGGTCGACCTGACTGTGGAGTCGGGGGAGGTGACGTGTCTCATCGGGCCTTCGGGGTCGGGGAAATCGACGCTTCCTTCGTTGCATCAACCACCTCGAGCAACATGACGCCGGCGAATTACGCGTCGACGGTGAACTCGTCGGTTACGAGTTGCGCGACGACAAGCTCTACGAGCGCAGCCCCAAGCAGATCTGCGATCAACGCGCGAACATCGGCATGGTCTTCCAGCGCTTCAATCTGTTTCAGCACTTGACGGTGCTCGAGAACATCACCATTGGCCAAGATCAAGGTCAAGGGCGTGAGCGAGGACAAGGCCGCGCGCCGTCGGGCGCGAGAATTGCTCGCAACGCGTGGGTCTCGACGCGAAGGAGAAGACCTATCCCGCCCAACTCAGCGGCGGCCAACAACAGCGTGTCGCCATCGCGCGCGCGCTCGCGATGGAACCCAAGTTGATGCTCTTCGACGAACCGACGTCCGCTTTGGACCCTGAACTCGTGGGCGAGGTCCTTGACGTCATGCGCGACTTGGCCAAGAGTGGCATGACGATGATCGTGGTGACCCACGAGATGGGCTTCGCCCGTGAGGTGGCCAACAGCGTCTACTTCCTCGACCAGGGGGTCATCGAGGAGTCCGGCAGCCCAAGCAGGTGCTGGGCAATCCCCGCTCGGAGCGACTCGCGAGTTTCTTTCCAAGGTCCTCTGAGCCTCGGCGACCCGAGAAGTGCGTTTCACACGCCTGGAGTTGTCTAGGCTGGCGCTCTAAGCGAGGCGGAGTGATGATCCATCCCGACTACGAGAAATACCTACGGACCCTGCCGAGACCGGTCGCGCATCCGTCGTCGATCTCGACCGTGCAGCGTCGCGCGGACCTACCGCGAGCGCGCGCTCGGCAGCGCGGGCCCCTGGAGGATATGGCTGAGGTGCGTGACGGTGTGCTCCGTCTCGACGGGCGGGACCTTCAACTATCGTCTTTTGGTTCCTCTACAAGAGCGCGGCGACGCACTGGTGGTCTTATTTCACGGCGGCTCCTTCGTTTTCGGCGACCTCGACACCCACGAGGCATTATGCCGGCGACTGGCAAGGACACTTCGATGCGTTTTCTTGCGGTGGACTACCGTCTCGCCCCCGAGCATCCTTTCCCCGCGGCGGTCGACGACGCCGATCGATTCCTTGCGCTACGTGCAATTCCCACGTCGAGGAGTTCGCCGCGGCGGGCACCAAAGTCATCGCGATGGGCGACTCCGCCGGCGCGTCTCTGGTGGCAGTGGCCGCGGCCGCGACACGCCACGAACTGTCGCACTCGCTGGCCAAGTGTTGATCTACCCTACGCTCGGTCCCGAGGTCATGACCGATTCCTCGCATCGCTACGCGACCGGCTACATCCTCGAGATCGACCACCTGCGCTACGACTACCAGCAGTACTTGGGCCAGTGGACCGATCACACCGATGCGCGCGTGACGCCGCTCTTCGCCAATGACCTCACCGGAGCACCGCCCGCCATCGTGGTGGTCGCCGAGTGCGACCCACTGCGGGACGAGGCCAGTTGCCTACGCTGGTTTGCTCGAGCATTTCGGAGTTCGCGTCGGAGATCCTCGAGGCCGAGGGAATGCTGCACGGATTCTTGCGCATGGGACACGTGATTCCCGACGCCTTGGACATCGTCGACGACGTGGCGACTCACCTGAGCCAGTACGTTGCCAACGCCTAGAGGGCGCCGCGTGGATCGAGTCCGCTGATTAAAGCGACGATGAAGTCGGAAAAGACCTCGTCACGATCAGAGGCGAAGTTGATGCCGAGGATCTCGAGGGCGACGTATCCGTGCACGGCCGCCCAGAGCTGCTGGGCCACGTCGATGTACGCGCGACCGGTGAACATCCCCGCTTCCTCGCACCGCTGAACCTGTCCGGCGAGGATCTCGAGGCCCCGCGCGGCGACCGACATCGTGTTGGCGCTGGGGGAGTACCCCACGAATCGGTGAAGGAACATCACGGTGTAGTGAGCCCGGTACTCGAGCGCGAAATCGCGATACGCGCACGAACCGGCGACGAGGTTCGTACGAGCATCCTCGTGAGTGGTGTCCGCAATCGCGGCCAGAATGTTGAATCCGTCCACGATGATGGCGTCGATGACACCATTCTTCCCGTCGAAATGGTTGTAGATCGACATCGGCGCGACGCCGGCGCGCCGAGCCAAGGCGCGAACGGTCAAACCCTCGGGCCCTTCTTCGCTCATGAGTGCCAGGGCGGCGCTCAAGACGCCGGGAAAAATACCGTCGGACGGTGTGCGTTGTGGACGGGGTGGCACCATCAGCAGTGTAGAACAGCGTTCTATAGTTAGGGGGACACTGGCCGCACGGGTGCAAAAGGGAGGAGACGAAGTTGGCTCGACGTTGGCGGCATAGCCCTTGGTTGATCCTGTCCGTACTCTGCATTGCGGTGTTGATCGTGGTCATTGATAACACCATTGTCAATGTTGCCCTGCCCACGCTGTCAGCGAAATTGAATGCCTCCGACGCGGGCCTGCAGTGGATCGTCGACAGTTACTCCTTGCCTTTTGCTGGACTGTTGCTCGCCGGTGGCGAACTTTCGGACCGCTGGGGACGTCGCCGGGTCATGCAACTCTCGCTCGTGGCGTTCGCGGTCTTTTCGGTGATGGCGGCCGAGAGTCACTCGATGACACAATTGCTCATCGCGCGCGGACTGATGGGTGCCTCCGCGGCGTTCACCTTTCCCGCTACGTTGTCTTTGATCACCGCATCGTTTGATGACCTGGCGCAGCGGGCCAAGGCTTTCGGGATTTGGGGGGCCACGGCGGGGGTCGCCATTGCCGTGGGGCCGATTGCCGGCGGATATCTGATTGATCACTTCTGGTACGGTTCGGTCTTCATTGTCAACGTCCCCGTCGCGTGCCTCACGATTGTTCTCGCGGCATTCATCGTGCCCGAGTCGCGAAGCCCCGTGGTGCGCCGCGTCGACTTGGGTGGTCTGATGTTGGGCAGCGTGACCGTGACGTCACTCGTGCTGGGCATCATCGAGGGTCCCTCGTGGGGTTGGTTGAGTGCCAAGGTCCTAGGACTCTTCGCGCTGTCGGTCGTAACGTTCATCTGGTTCGGTTTCTACGAACGACGCCTCACCGATCCAATGCTCGACATCCGACTCTTTCGCTTCGGTGCTTTCTCGGCGGCGTCGGCGGCCATCGCCACGAGCTTCTTCTGCCTCTTCGGCTTCGTCTTCCTCGTGACGCAGTATTTCCAGTTGGTGCACGGCTATTCACCATTGTCGGCGGGCGTGCACACTCTCCCCTTCGCCATCGTCACCATGATCGCCACTCCCGTCGGCGCGATCCTGGCCCTGCGTATTGGGATTCGCTGGGTGGTCTCCTCAGGGTTGGTGATCATGGGCGGCGCAATGATGTGGATGACGCAGTTCGGCGCGCACGCCGCCTATTGGGGACCGGTGGTGGTGTCAATGATGGTGCTGGCAGTGGGTTTCTCGTTCATCTCGTCGCCCTCCACGTCAGCGTTGATGGGCTCACTGTCTGCGTCGCAGATTGGTGCAGGCTCCGCGGTCAATGAAACTACGAGAGAACTGGGCGGCACCCTGGGAGTGGCGGTCGTGGGATCGGTATTCTCTTCGCTCTTCGCTCAGCGCATCGGCGAGTTGCTCACTCCCCTCGGTCTCAGCCATCACGAAGTGGTGCTCGCCCAGAGCTCGATGCAGGCGGCACTGCGGGTGGTGGCAATGGCGGGTTCGGGTGTGCAGAGTACGACGACTCAGGACGCGATTGGCCGGGCCTTCATGGACGGCTTTCACCGCGGCTGTATCGTCGCAGCGTCGCTGTCCATCGTGGTGGGGGTGGCGACTTTCTTCTTTCTGCCACGCCAATCGACTACTCCGGGTCATGATTCGCCTACGTTGTCGCACCCGCAATCGGTCTGAAGCGGGTCTAAGGTTCGATAGTGGTCTGGGAACTCAATGAGGTCAACGTGGGCTCGGGTCTTCCCCTCGAGGGCGTGCGGGTTCTGGACTTCTCGCGCGTTTTGGCCGGTCCCCTGGCGGCGATGATTGCCGGCGATTTGGGCGCTGACGTGATCAAGGTGGAGGGACCAGGGGGCGACCCCGTACGCGCGTTGGCGCCTCCCTCCTACGGTGAGGACTCGACCTATTACCTCGCGGTCAATCGTCATCGCCGCAATGTCGTGGCGGACCTACGAGACCCTCACGACTTCGCCGCTGTCGAGGCTCTGGTACGCGAGGCCGACGCCGTCGTGGAGAACTTCCTTCCCGCCCAGTACGCGGCACTCGGTGTCGAGCGCCTGCGCCAGGCGAATCCTGACTGCGTGTGGGTGAGCGTGACGCCGGCGGCCTCCGGCACCGACTTGGCGACGCTGCCCTCCTTCGACGTGCTCGCGCAGGCCCGTTCAGGACTCATGGGGGTGACGGGGGAGTCGGGGGGTGAACCCACCAAGGTGGGCGCGCCCGTGGCGGACGTCATCACGGGCCTCTACGGCGCTATTGCCCTGGTGACCGGACTCTACGCCCGAATGTCCGGACGTCCCGGTCGCCACTTCGAAGCGCCTCTCCTCGAATCGACGATGTCGGCTCTGATCAACCAGGCCCAGGGTTACCTGGCGACTGGCGTCAATCCGCAACGACTGGGCAATGACCATCCGTCCATTGCCCCGTATGGCCCCGTCCGCACGCGCGACGGTTTCATCATGCTGGCGGTGGGCACCGACGCACAATTCGCACGTCTACTCGAAGTACTCGGTGAAGCGCATCACCCCGGCGCGAGCGATTTCTCTCGGAATGAGCAGCGCGTCGCTGGTCGTGACGAATTACGCGCGAGCCTCGAACGGGTCTTCATGACGCGCGCCACTGCGGAGTGGCTCGATGTGTTGAGCGTGGCGGGCGTGCCCCATGCCCCGATACTTGACGTGGCCGGCGCGTTCGCCCAAGAGACCATCTCCAGTGGTGATTTCGTGGGCGAGATGTCAACGCCTAACGGTGGCGTGCGAGCGATGCGTTCGCCCCTGCGCATCGACGGTGTTCGTCCGGCGCTGCGCAGTGGCCCGCGTCGATTGGGCCAGGACAACGCCGAGTTGCTGGGCGCCCCGGCCGATTATTCCTGAACGATCTCGAAGGCCCGTAGATTGCGAATTCGCTCGTGTCGACGGGCCCGACGCTTCTTTACCGACAGTGCCGCGAGTTCCACGTAGGACGCCAGGATCGCTTGGTGCAAGTGCTCGACGGTCACGAAAGGATTCGAGTCCTCGCTCACCACTTCGTCGATGAGACCCAGGTCGAGTTGGTCAGCCGCAGTAGAGCGCATTGTCGAAACAGTGATCTTCACCTGCTCGTGCGTAGGGGCGGCGTGTCTTGTAGAGGATCGAAGCGGCCGAGCGCGGCTCGGCAACGAACGCCATGGCCTTCTCGAGCATGATGACGTGGTCGGCCATGGGCGTGGTGGCGAGTCCGCCGCCCGAGCCCAGTGCTCCGGCCACCACGGTGATGACCGGTTCGGAGTAGTCGATGCCCTTCAAGATCGAACGGGCGATCGCGCGACTCTGGCCTCGACGCTCGCTCTCTAGCGTCGGCTTGGCTCCTAGGGTGTCGGTCACGAAGAGGGCGGGAAGGCCGAGGCGCTCGCCGATGTCGAGCATACGCTCCATGAAGGCGAAGTCCTCGGGCGCCGGATTGGAGGGGCGCTTGACCACGGTGTCACCGATGCGCTGGTAGGAGGGCTGGGTGCCGACGATGACGAAGGGCTGGGCACCAATCTTGGCGAAGGCTCCGACGATGGCGGGGTAACGACGAAAGTCCTGTTCTTGGACGAAGTTATAGACCGCGGTGGCGTCGCTGAAGGCGTAGCGCGCGATGAACTCGAGATCGATGCGGTTCGCGTCGGTCATCAGGTCCTGGTAGCGCTCAACGAGTGCGTCGGCCGGGTCACTCGAAGGGGTCCGCGAGGGCGAGGGGCGAACGAGTTCGGCGTCCTTAGCGATCTCGAAGGAGGGCCCCTGGATTCCCACTGCTCCAAAGTCGAAGGTACGACGGGCGTCGGGGGCGCTCACGTTGCGTATCGCCGGAACGGTCTCGGGGGTCAAGTGGTGTTGGCGGTCGGGCAGGGTGGTCGACGAAAGGACCGATCCCACGTACGTGACGAGTTCCTTGACGTCGTGCAGGACGACGTCAATATTGCGGTCGAGGAGGTTGGCCTCGGCGCTCTGCGAGCCCGAAGGCACTGCGCTCCCTTCGAAGGCCTCGATGACGTTGGGTCCCGCGAACCCGTAGTCGGTCCCGGAGGTCGCGAGGATGAGGTCGGCGTTAGGCACGGCGCTCGCCGAGACGCCACCCCAGACGTTGCCGAGCAGCACGGCAATTTGAGGAAGTGCGACCTTCTCCTTGTAGTGACGAATCGCTTCGACCATGCGCGTCATCTGGGTGAGACCCGCAAAGTTCTCGTGCTGGCGTACACCACTCGAGACGTACACACTGACGAAGGGGAGCTTCTTCGAAATCGCAAGGTCGGCGGCGGCCTGGAAGGTCTCGCCGGAAACGACCCCGAGAGAGCCCGCGAAGAAGTCCCAATTCATCGCGTAGAGAACGACCGGATGTCCGTCGAAGTTGGCCAAACCGTAGGTGGAGGATTCGGACTTTCCCCGACCGGTCTCGCGGCGCAATTTGTCGAGATACGACTCGTCACGTTCGCCCGAGCCACCACTTCGAATGAGACCAATGAGGTCCTTGCCGATGCTCCAACGCCCGTGACTGGACTTGAAGTGAACGAGTTCTTGGAGCTTGAGCAACTCACCGGGACTATTTATCTTGCGTCGGTTACGCAGGTGCGCTTCCACCTCGGGCTCGAAGGTAGGAAGCCCGAGCGGGTGTCCTTCTCCGAAAAAAGAGTGATCAAGGTCTTCGTCGTGGGGCGACCCACTATTTCCAGTGGATTCAATCATCGAAGACAATTATGGCACAGGCGATTTTTGTGCGAACAGTGAGTGCCAGGTAACCGAGGAGTAAGTGGCAGTTCATCGGGTAACTCACGGGTAAGTGAATTCCCAGTGCTCGCGAGGTCGCGTTACGCGTCGCGACGAGTCAACAAGAAGGTTCCGACGCCCACGATGATGATGGTGTACAACGTCAACACAATTGAAGCAGTTCCCCACGAAAACGAATTCGACGAGATTGAAGTGGGAGAGGTCATCGACTGGCCCAAATTTGAAGGAAGGAATTTACTGATATGACTTTGCCAGCTCGAGGGTAAGAAGTTGACGATGATGGGAATAATCAAGAGCACGGTCACGTAGACCGAGATCGTCACCGATGTGGTGCGCAAGATGAGACCGATGCCGAAGCCCACCAGGGTCAACAATGTCAGGTAGACGCCCGCCATGATGACCGCGCGGAGGTCAGTGGAGTTAGAGAGGGTCCCCGAGGGTAAATGGCCGGAGCGGTAGATGGCTTGGCCGATTTCGAAGGCGGCGAAGACCACGATCTGCGCTGATGATGAAGAACGTCACCAGAAGGACGATGACTTTAGAGATGACCAGACGTACACGCCGTGGCACTGCAGCGAGGGTTGTGCGGATCGCCCCCGAGGCGTACTCCGAGGTGATGGAGCGTGCTCCCATCACGCCGACGGCGAACTGGGCGAAGAAGACTCCTACCAGACTGGTGGCCACCGGATCGAAGGCGAGCCGGTCGAGGGGACTGCGTTGGTTCCAGTTGGACTTGATCACCAGGGTGATGAGTACGGCCAGTCCGATGGTCAAGAAAATGAAGGTCGCCAGACCAATGAAGGTCGCGCGCACCGTGCGGAACTTGATGAACTCCGAACGAGTGGTGTCGACGAGGGTGGGTGTGGTGCTCACGAGTGCGTCTCGACGTTCTTGTGTCCGTACTCCAGGGAGTCGGCTGTCAGGGTCATGAAGACGTCTTCGAGGGAGGCGCGCTGGGGGGTGAGTTCGTGAACGACGATACCCGCGGCGAAGGCCGCCTCACCCACTTGTTCTGAGTTGAGGCCGCTTACGTTCAAACCATTGTCGTTGACCGTACTTCGACGTCGGCGTGAGCGGTGGCGAGAACTTGAGAGAGGCGCACGGGATCGGCGCTGCGCACGAAGACGGTGCCGATGGCGGTGGCAGTCAAGTCATCAACGGTGCCCGAGGTGATGAACTTGCCCGCGGCCGATCACGATGATCTGGTCCGCGCTGACCGCCATCTCGCTCATGAGGTGCGACGAGACGAAGACGGTACGCCCCTCCTTTGCGAGGGAGCGGAAGAAGTCGCGGATCCAGCGAATGCCCTCGGGGTCGAGCCCGTTCACGGGTTCGTCGAAGAGCAGGATCCCCGGATCGCCCAGGAGCGCGCCGGCGATGCCTAGGCGTTGGCTCATGCCCGAGGGAAAAGCCCCCCACTTTCTTGTTGGCGACGGAAGCGACACCGACAAATTCCAGGACCTCGTCGACGCGCGTGACGGGAATGCGGTTGGCGCGGGCCAGGGCGCGAAGGTGATTTCGCGCCGAGCGGTTCGGGTCGAGGGCTTTGGCGTCGAGTAGTGCCCCGACTTCGCGCAGGGGGGCCTTCAATTGGTGATAGGTCTGGCCGTTGATGGTGGCGCGACCGCTGCTGGGTCGGTCGAGTCCGATGATGACGCGCATGGTGGTCGATTTGCCCGAGCCGTTGGGTCCGAGGAAGCCGGTGACGACGCCCGCCTTGACCTCGAAGTCGAGGTCGTTGACCGCAAGGGTTTCGCCGTAGCGTTTAGTAAGGTGATCAATTTTCAACATGGGCCTTCCTTGAACACTACTGAGATGGCCACTCCGAGAGTCGGCCCTTCAATAAACGTTGGCTAAGGGTTGCCCCGACGACCTACTCGACACTGCGCGCACACGCCCGAGAGGGCGACGTGGTGGCGATCGAGTTCGAAGCCCAACGTCGACGTCGAGTTCGCGCGCCACGCGGTCAAAGACGTCGGAGGGGACTTCGAAGGTCACGTGACACACCTCGCAGGTCACGTGCCCGTGCGAACGGCCCGCGAGGTGATAGTTCGCCGCCGCGTGACCAGCGTGGGAATGTACAACAAGGGCGAGCGCCTCGAGTTCCTCGAGGATCCGGTAGACCGTCGACGGACTCACGTCAGGGCGCGCTTGTTGAACTTGGCGAGTGACCTCGTCGGCGGTGAGGTGGTCGTTCGCACCTACCAGGACCTCAACGACGGCGCGCTTGGGCAGCGGTGATGCGCTTGGCGTGTTGGCGCAGCGTGTCGAGTACTTCCTCGCAGCGGTCCTCGTCGATTGTCATGAGTCCAGCGTAGAACGCACGCCGAATCTCACCGCGAGACCGACGCGAGCTCCAGTGTCAGCGCGTCGCACGACGCAGGAGCGCCACGCCGCCCACGGCACCGATCACCGACGCCGCGAGGAGCCCCACGGTGAAGGCTCCGTAGGTGGGGCTCGTAGTGGGGAAGAGGGCCCCCGCAAAGAGGAGCGGCACGGTGAAGCCAATCGCGCACAGCAAGCTGGCGCCCGCAAGGATTGGTGCGCTGATACTCCTATGGCGGCGCATGCCGAGACGTTGCGCCAGGTAGACCCCAGCGCCGATGCCGAGTACCTTGCCCGCGATGCGCACGACCGTCGTGCCCAAGATGATCTTGCCGCTGGCCCCGCCGAGACTCAGCGAGGTCCAGGTGACGCCGCACGCGACGAGCGCGAAGAACGGCAGGGCCACGCCGACCGACCAACGAACGACGTGCAGTTCGAGACGTCGCGAGGGCCCGGAGGTGACGGGAATCAGGACGCCGGCTGCCACGCCCAGAGAGAGCGGGGTCGACTCCCGCCCACGCGAAAGCCAACCACGTTGTGGCGAGCATCAAGAAGAATGCGACGGTCGGATGCAGGCGTCGGGCGACGAAAGCGCCCCCGACGATCACCACGACCATCATGACGAGGCCGACGATACGAACGTGGGCAACGCCGGTGACCGAAAGTACGACCACGCTCAACACATCGTCCGCGATGGCCAACGTCAAGAGAAAGATCCGCAATGGCGCCGGGATCAATGGTCCCGCCAGCGCGAGCACACCCAAGGTGAAGGCAATGTCGGTCGCCATGGGTACGCCCCAGCCCCGGTGAAGGGCCGAAGAGTGAAGAAGTTGTCCTAGGAGGAGCGACAGCATCGCGGTGGCCGCCATGCCCCCGAGGGCGCCGAAAAGCGGCGGCAGGGATTCTCGAAGATGACGTCGCCAGTGTGAACGAGATTCACGCGAGAGCTCCAAACCAACGGTCGCAAAGAATATTGTCATGACCCCGTTCACCACTATGGAGTGAAGTCCGACGTCGCGTCCGTGAAACCACGACGCGGTGACAACGTGCTGATACGTCGAGGAGGAAGCGGCCGACCACGCCAAGGCCAGGGCTGCCCCCGTGCCCACGGTGAACGCCGCAGTGTACTGGTGATCAAGGGCCCGAATACAGGCGCCCGACGCCGTGCGACATCTACTCAGCCTAAACCAACCGTAGGAGAAAAACGTGGTCGGTAGGATAATGCGCCGCCGCCGCGCGTTCATGCCTCGCGCATGGTCGAGTCTTTAAAAAAGGGGAGTCGTATGGAGCCTCGCGTACCCGCCGTACTGCCCAAACGGGAGCTGTACTTCGTCCTGAGCGCGCTCATGCTCGGCATGTTGCTCGCCGCACTCGACGCCACCATCGTCTCCACCGCTCTACCGACCATCGTGGGCGATCTGCACGGGGCCAATCACCTGAGTTGGGTGGTCGTCGGCGTATCTGCTGGCCTCCACGGTCAGTACCCCACTGTGGGGCAAACTCGGTGATCTGCACGGCCGCAAGATCTACTTCATTTGGGCCATCGTCATCTTTCTGGTGGGCTCGATGCGTGCGGCTTCGCTCAGAACATGCCCGAACTGATCCTCTTTCGAGCCCTCCAAGGACTGGGGGGCGGTGGACTGATGGTCGGGGCGCAAGCGGTCATCGCGGACGTAGTTCCGCCTCGCGAGCGCGGCCGCTACTCGGGATTGTTCGGTGCGGTCTTCGGCGCCGCCACCGTGCTGGGACCATTGTTGGGCGGATTCATCGTCGAATACTGGTCGTGGCGGTGGATCTTCTTCGTCAACGTGCCCTTTGGCATCGTGGCCCTGGTTGTCACGGTGGCGGCACTTCCCAACTATGGAGTCCGCAAGCAGCACGTCATCGACTACGCCGGCATCATTGACGTTGACCATTGCCGCATCCTCGTTCATCTTGTTCACTTCGCTCGGTGGCTCGGGTTTAGCGTGGGGATCCGCTAAGTCAATCGCTCTCTTGGCGGCCGGGGTGGATTTCACAATCGCGTTCATCATGATCGAGCGTCGCTCGAGCGAACCGATTCTTCCTCCGAGTTTGTTCGCCAATCGAGTTTTCTCCTTCGCTTCGGCCATTGGCTTCGTGGTGGGGTTCGCGATGTTCGGCGCGATGACGTTTCTCCCGTTGTATTTTCAGGACGTCCACGGCGCGTCGCCGACGAATTCGGGTCTTCGTCTCTTGCCGATGATGGTCGGACTGTTTTCGGCTTCGATCATCGTGGGACAACTCGTCGTCAGGGGGTGGAGGTATCGCCCGTTTCCAATCGCGGGAACTGCGGTCATGACGGTCGGTATCGGCCTTCTCGGCACCATTGGTGTCACCACCTCGACCTACATCACCGGTGCCTACACGTTGATCCTCGGCGTGGGGATCGGACTGGTGATGCAGATTCTCATCACCGCGGTGCAGAATGCGGTGAATCCCGCCGACGTCGGAGCTGCGACGGCCGGCTCGAACTTCTTTCGCTCGATCGGCGGCAGCTTCGGAACGGCCGTTTTCGGAGCAATTTTCAGTAACGAACTACCCCGGCAGCTGGCTGTCGGACTCAAGTCCTCTCACTACAGTGGACCCCTCCCATCAGCGTCACAGTGGACTCCCAGCACCTTGCGCGCCCTCCCGAGTCCAGGGTTGAACGTCATCGTGCACGCGATTTCTGCCAGTATTAGCCATATTTACGTGCTGGCTATCCCCGTCGGCGTCGTCGCGCTGCTGTTGAGTCTGACGCTGCCCGAAGTGAAGTTGCGCACCAGTCTGCACCCCGTAGCCGACGAAATTCCCTTGTCCAACGCTGATCCGAACCCGTAATTCGTCACCTATTTCTTACATAGTTTTCATAGAGTGTCACTTGCGTAACGCCGTACCGGTTGGGAAAGTTACGAGGTACGATAAATACGAAGGAGGAGGGAACCGCGATGCCACTGTCAGAGCACGAGCAGAAGATTCTCGCTGAACTCGAAGAGTCCCTTTCCAAGCAGGACCCTCGCTTCGCCAAGAACGTGCGCGACACGAACGTCTACTCCCACGGTACCCGACGCGTGCGCTGGGGGATCGCAGGCTTCGTCGTTGGACTGGTCATCCTCCTCGCTTTCTTCTCTCAGAACGTGTACGTCGGGCTGCTGGGGGTGGCGTTGATGTTCGCCTCGGCGATCGTCATCGAGCGCAACGCCCGACTGATGGGTCGTGCCGGGTGGCGTGACATCACGCATTCGCGCCCGGGGGATGACGCCACGGGTTCTCTCGGACCCCGGGCACGCTCTCTTCGCGACTGGTTGTCGCGCCAACGCCGCTCAAGCGAATGACTTCGCCCGGAGTGGCGACTGCCATTCCGTGCCTCGCTCTCGATATCGGGGGTACCAAGGCGGAGGCGGCCGTCGTGACTCGTGAGGGCGTTGTGTTGCGTCGCGACCGCCTCGACGTCAAACTGGCGGGCGATCGACTCTTCGAATCGCATCGTCGACCTTTTGGCGCGCGTGCGATCGGCGCGACGAAGTCAGTGCCTTGGGGTGGCCTGCGCGGGTCCGATGTCGGCTGGCGGTGTGACTGTTTCGCCACTCAATATCCCGGCGTGGCGGGACTTCGCTTTGCGTGCCGAGCTCGAGTGGGCCACTGGCTTGCGACGTGGAAATCGAAGGTGATGTTCGCGCCCTGGCCCTCGCTGAAGGCGCCTTCGGCGCCGCGCGCGGAGTGCAGAGTTACGCCTCGATGGTGGTCTCCACTGGAGTGGGGGGAGCGCTGGTCATGGACGGTCGACTCGTGAACGGTGACTCGGGTAACGCTGGTCACCTCGGTCACTTCAACGTCGTTCCCGACGGTCGGCGATGTTCGTGCGGCAGCACGGGCTGTCTCGAAGCGGAAGCGTCGGGCTGGGCGATCACCGAGATGACCGGTCGTCGCCCGAGTTCGCCGACGACGACCGTGCGGACGCGAACCGCGACGCTGGTCGGTCGCGCCATCGGGACTCTGGCGTCGGTGCTTGACTTCAATCATTGCTACGTCGCGGGTTCGGTGGCCTTGGGCTTCGGTGATGAATTCTTCGCCACCGCGAACACGTCCGCGCGGGAATTGGCGACGATTGCGCTACTCCACGACCTTGTAGTGCGACGATCGTGGTCTAGGTGCCGACGGACCGATTCTGGGCGCCGCGTGTGTGGCGTGGCAGGTGTCGTCGTGAGACGATATTGGGTGCGCTGGACTCGGGCGGTACCTTGTTCGCGCACCCCGTGAAATTGCGTTGCGTGGTGCGAGCGGGATGGCGACTTCGGCGCAAGGACTGGTGGCGACATCGACCCTGGCTCCCGCTTCCCGCGGCGGACTAC
Source organism: uncultured Acidimicrobiaceae bacterium (assembly GCA_963734655.1). Taxonomy (GTDB): domain Bacteria; phylum Actinomycetota; class Acidimicrobiia; order Acidimicrobiales; family RAAP-2; genus RAAP-2. Next base: position 28,595 of record CAVTHY010000005.1, read on the forward strand.
TGGGATTTTCGCTTGTCGACGGTCGATGGGCAGCGATGGCGACGCTGGAGCCGCGGCGACGTGGTCGCGGCCGCCAGGTGGTCGATCTCGCAACGACGTGGGAAGGTAGTTTTTACCCGTGGGGCGCGTCCTTCTCCTCAACGCCACCTTCGAACCACTGCAGCTCGTGAGCGAGCGTCGCGCGGTCGTACTGTTGCTCGCCGGTCGAGCGGAACCCATTGCCACGCGCCGACGAGCCGCCCGTCTGTCGTTCGACGTTCGGTGAGCGTGACCATTCCCTCGATCGTGCGACTGCACGACATGGTGCGGCTGCCCACCAAGGTGCGCACGCCGCCACTGACGCGCCGCTCACTGCTGCTTCGCGACAGCTATCGCTGCGCGTACTGCCTGGAACACGCCGACACCATTGACCACGTCGTGCCGCGCAGTCGAGGTGGTCGCCACGAGTGGACGAACGTCGTCGCGGCGTGTCGCCGCCACAACATGCAAAAGGGTGACCGGCTACTCGAGGAGATCGGTTGGCGCATGCACTTCGAGCCTCGCGATTCCCGACGGTCCCTGGTGGCGTTGGCGCCACGTGCCCGACCCCGATCCCCTCTGGGCGCCGTTCTTCCTCGCGCCTCGTGAAGGGTGACCGTCGAAGAACTCTACGACTACGGCGTGCTACGGCACTTGACATCGCCCACGATGTTGGTCGTGCGCACGTGCCGAGCCGACGTTGGTGCTCGGGGGCAGCCAGTCGCTCGACGTGCTGGACCAGGAGCAACGTCAACGGGTGGCGCTGCCGGCGCCGCCGAGGCGGCGGAGGGGTCGGTCTTGCTGCAGCCCGACGACATCTGGGTGGACTGGTGGATTCCCAGCCGACGACCCTCGCTGGTCGCAGCGACGTGCACGTCACGTCAAGCGCGCGCGGGCGAATGGTGGCGTCGACGTCCTCGCCGTACGGATCGAGCGGCGACGGTGACCTGCACCAGGGGGCGCTCGAGGGCGACGCCCGCGCTATCGCGTCGCTTGTTTCGCGGGACGCGGACCGGGTGAGGTCTTCGTCGACGGCCGTAAGGCGGTCGGGGTGACGCAGTGGCGGGTGCGCGAAGGGGTCTTCGTCTCGACCGTCCTGCACGCGCAACGCTTCCGCGCCGCTGATCGAGCTCCTGCGCCGACGTGCCGCGAGGGTCTGCGTCGACGCCTTGGATCATCACACGCTGGCGACTCTGGGCATCGATGGCGACGACCGTGACGTCGGCTCTGATCGCAACCCTCGGCACCCGTCAGCGCGTCCCTGCTCATTGCTTACGCCAGCTTCAGCCTCTCTCGTCGACCAGTCACTCCTTCGAATCATCGGGACGGACCTCCGCGCGCCCCTGCGCGCACCGTCACATATTGACCCCAAAAATGTGGCACAATTTGGCGAATAGTGGGGTTTAGTGGTGTAATGTGGCACGAAGTGGGGGAGAGTGGAGAGCCCACTGGAAGGGGAATAGATGTTGTTGTTCGTCGGCCAGTTTCAGCATTCGCTGGATGCCAAGGGTCGACTCATCCTGCCCGCGAAGTTCCGTCGCGGAGTTCGAGAACGGGCGGTCACCTCAGCCCCAACATGGACGGGCTGTGTCGCACTTTGGACGCCGGGCGAGTTCGCGCGCAAGAGCGGAGAGTACCTCGAAGCAGAGTCGTGGCGGCGGCGCCGCGAGCGTCGCCAGGCACGCTACTGGGCGACCAACTCCTCGGACGTGGAATTCGAAAGCAGGGTCGATTCGCACTGCCGCCGGTGCAATTCGCGAGTTCGGCCAACTCGCGGGCGACGTGATCGTCGCGGGAACCTCGACCACATCGAACTGTGGAACCCCGCGCGCTACGCCGAGCAGGTCAGCGTCGGCCGAGGAGACTTTCAAACAAGGCAGTAACGAGTGACGGGAGGACAACGCAGTACCGGCCGCGGACCATGCGCAGCCTGGCAATCGCCGAACGTGACGAGGGCATCATCCTCCGCCCTCCCACCCGTTCGGCGATTGAAAGGCTGCAGATGGCCCAGGACAATTACCACCAGCCAGTTCTCGAACGAGAGATCGTCGAGTTCTTCGCCAGCCTGCCGCGCTGGGGTGTTCTCGACGCCACGTTGGGCGGGGGAGGGCACGCCGCGGCGATCCTTGCTGAGCGCCTCGCCACCGACGCGTCCTGGGCATCGACCGCGACCCCGAGGCCGCGCGCCGCGCGCCGTACGACTGGCGCCGTTACGGCGAACGAGTGCGCATCGTGGACGCGACCTTCGCGACGATGGCCGACGTCGTCGCCGCTCACAGCCGATTTCCTCGGCGGCGAGCCGATCGTCGGGGTCCTGATGGACCTCGGCGTCTCCTCGCACCAACTGGACGACTCGAGCCGAGGATTCTCATTTCGCGCCGACGCACCGCTCGACATGCGGATGGACCCCACGCAGGGAGAAACCGCTGCGCAGTATCCTGCGCCACGTCGACCTGCACGAACTTCGTGCGACTGCTTGCGCGCCAACGGCGAGGACCGATTCGCCGGGCGCGATCGCGAGGTCGGTCGCTCGAACGACAACCCCAGACGACCGAACGAACTGACCGAAGCGGTCGAGCGTGCGGTGCCAATGGCCGCGCGCCGTCGCGGCCACGTGGCGACGCGGGTGTTCCAGGCGCTGCGCATCGTCGTCAACGACGAGGTGGACCAACTCGAGCTCGGGCTCGAGGCCGCCTCTGACGTCCTCGCGCCCGGTGGCCTGCTCGCCGTGATCTCGTACCACTCCGGTGAAGACCGCGCCGTCAAGGCCGCGCTGCACGAGGCGGCGACCGGCGGCTGCACTGCCCATACGAACTCGGCTGCGTCTGCGGCGCAGTGCCGCGCGTGACCTTCGCCGAGCCAGTGCCCAATTGGCCAGCGCCGACGAGATCGAATTGAATCCGCGCGCGCGCTCTGCGCGGCTTGCGTACGGCTCAGAAGGTGGCGCCATGAGCGTCGTCAGCCTCCCTCGTCGCGACGTCACCATCCCGCGCCCGGGCCCATCGCCCGCGCGCCCGCGCGTGCGCCCCGCGACGCGCACCGCCCCCACGCCGACGACCCGTCGCGAGGCGCGGCCGCGCCATGCCTTGCGGCAAGGTCGTCTGGCGTCGATCTCCGTGGTGAAGAAATCAGTCGCTATCGTGGCCGCGGCCGTGATGCTCTCGCTCTTTGGATCGATGCTGGAGACCAATCGACAAGTCGAACTCCACCAGCTCCAGAGCCAGGTCCTCCAGGAGCAGTCAGACGTACGCGACCCAGGTCGGTTCGCTCACGAACCTCTCGGCACCCGAGCGTGGTGGTCACGCAGGCCAACGCGCTGCATCTCGTGAACCCCACTTCGGTGACTCAGGTTCCCGCTACGTCGCTTGATGCGATCCTGCCCCTGCCGAAGTTCTCAGGTTACGCACCGGTCACATCAAGGACGCAGCGGTGAGCTCGCACGCATCTCCCACCCACACCCGCCGTCAGCGTCCAGCACCGACCGTCGGGCCCGTCCTTCTCACCTCGCCGCCTGCAACTCGTGCGGGGCTTCTTCATCGTTGTCTTCGCTGCCCTGAGCTTGCGACTCGTCGCTCTGCAGGTCTTCGACCACCCGCACTACGCCCAGTTGTCGGTCGGCCAGGTCCGTCACGACCTGACGACCAATGCGTTGCGCGCGGGCATCTACGATCGTCACGGCCAGATCCTGGCGATTTCGGAACCTACGTCTTCGGTGGTCGCTGACGACATGCAGATCTCCCAACCGGCCCTCGAGGCTCAAGCACTCTCCAGTCTCGTCAAGGTCCCCGTGGCGAAACTCACCGCACTTCTTTCGAAGAAGGGTGCTGGCAGCGGGTACGTCATCTTGAACGGCCAACTCGACCTCAGCGACGGCGAAGTCCATCGCCAACGGAAATTTCCCGGGCATCGTCGTGCAGGACGCGTCGAGTCGCTCCTACCCCAACGGCACGTTGGCCGAATCACTGCTTGGCCGCACCAACGCCGCGGGAGCGGGATCGACCGGGCTGGAGTACCAGTTCCAGTCCAGTCTGGCGGGCAGGACGGGCGTCACGCGCGAGTTCGTCTCGTCCTCGGGCGTCGCTCTGCCGAGCACCTACAGCAGCGTCATCAAGCCCGCGCAGCCCGGCGTGGGCCTCGAACTGACCATCGACGCGCCGCTGCAGTTCGTCACCGAGCGCGCGCTGGCCACACAACTTCGCGCGACCGACGGCGCTCACCGGCGTGGCGGTGGTGATGGACGTGAAGACCGGCCAAATTCTGGCCGACGCGTCGCTGGTCAACACGGCCACCAAAGCCGGCGTACTCGGACCGATTCCCGCCTGGGGCACATCAGTGGGGGTGCCCGGCATCGAGCAGACCATCAACAATCTGGCCTTCACTCAGGCGTACGAACCTGGCTCGGTCTTCAAGGTGGTGACCTTCTCTGCGGCCTTGCAGTGCGGGCGCCATCACGCCCACGAGCTACTTTCACCGTGCCGAACTCGGTCCTCGTGGGTGGGCGCATCTTCCACGACGCCGAGAATCACCGGCTCGAAAACCTCACCGCCACGCAGGTCTTGGCTCAATCGTCCAACATCGGAACCTACGAGATCGGCACCCGGGTGGGCGAAAACGGTCTGCTGGCCCAGGTGCAGCGTCTGGGTTTCGGACAGATGACCGCGGTGAATTTTCCGGGCGAGACCGCGGGACTGCTCGTGGACGCTGCTAAGTGGTACGCCAGCGACCAAGTCGCCCTACCGATCGGTCAAGTGGACGCCGTGCCGCCGATCCAAGTGCTTGACGCCTACAACACGATCGCCAATGGGGGCACTTTCGTTGAGCCGAGTTTGGTGCGTGGCTACGTCGAACCCAATGGCATAACCAAAGCCGTGGCGCCCAGCGTCACGCGTCAAGCGTTGACGCCCGCCGTGGCGACAACGATGAACAAGATGCTCCAAGCAGGTGGTCCTCGCTGGTACCGGGACCAACGCCATCATTCCGGGCTACACCGTGGCGGGCAAGACCGGTACCGCGTCGATTCCGTACCCGGGCAAGGACCTGCTACTGAGCGGTCAGTACAACGCGAGCTTCGTGGGGTACGCCCCCGCGAACAACCCCGTCTTGTCGATGATCGTGGTGATCGAACGACCCGAAACGACCATCTTCGGCGGCTCGGCGGCCGCGCCGGTATTCCAGCAAGTGATGAGTCCTACGCGCTTCGCCACTACGGCATTCCTTCGAGTGGAACCATCGTCAAGCCCCTCACGGGTGCGGGCGCGAGCATCGCATCGGACGTGACGTGATGCAACTCGGTGACGTCTTTGGCGACGAGTCCTTCGACGTGTTCACCGCGAGCATCGAAGTTGCCCGCGTCGAGATCGACTCACGGCAGTGCGAGTTCCCGACGCTGTTCTTCGCGCTGTCGGGCACGACGACCGATGGGGCCAAATTTGTGGCCCACGCCATCGACCGGGGCGCGGTGGCGGTGGTGGCGACGCACAACATCAAGGCCGCCGTTCCCGTAGTGGTGATACCCGAGTCTCGAATCTACGGCGCCCTGACTCACGCCAGCGCTACGTTGAGCGCACACCCCGAAGTCGGCATCGACCTGGTTGGTGTCACGGGCACCAATGGCAAGACGAGTGTCACCACTCTGGTTGCCGAACTCGCTCGCGTCCTGCAGTGGAACGGCGCGATGATCGGCACGTTGACCAATGAACGAACTACCCCCGCCGCCCCCGAGCTCTACCGCACCATCGCACGCGTACACGCAGAATTCGACCTCCAACGACCCAGGTCCGTCATCGCGCTCGAGGTCTCGAGTCACGCCCTTGATCAGCACCGCGTGGAGGGGACGCACTTCTCGGTCGTGGCCTTCACCAACCTGAGTCACGATCACCTCGATTATCACCGAACCATGGAGGAGTACTTCGCGGCGAAGTCGCGTCTCTTTCAGCCCAACTTCGCGTCGCGGGCGGTTATTTGGATCGACGACGCGTACGGCGCGCAACTGGCCGCGACCACGACCTTGAACGTGGTGCCCGTCTCTCGCAGTGACGCCACTGACGTCACGAGCACATTGGGTGGCACCGCCTTCTTCTGGCGAGGACATTTAGTCAATACTGCCCTCATCGGTGATTACAACATCGACAACGCCCTGATGGCCATGACCATCATCGCCCAATTGGGTGCGGACGACACGGCGGTCGCCGCGGCGATGTCCCAGGTGACCGCCGTGCCCGGTCGATTCGAGGTGGTCTACCACGGTGACTTCACCGTGGTCGTCGACTACGCCCATACGCCCAACGGTCTCGAACGACTCCTTCGTTCGGTGCGCTCACTGGTAACTGGTCGCGTGGTCACGGTCTTTGGCTGCGGGGGAGAGCGTGACACCGCAAAGCGACCCGTGATGGGTCGAGTAGCCAGTCGAACTATCCGACGTGACCATCGTGACCTCGGATAACCCACGAAGCGAGTCGCCAGGTGCCATTATTGATGCCATCGTCGCCGGGGCCGTGGTCTCTGCTCACGTCGTTCGTGAAGTTGACCGCCGTGCAGCGATTGCCCAGGCGTTGGCGATGGCGCAGACCGGCGACGTCGTGGTGGTGGCCGGTAAGGGCCACGAGACCACGCAGACGTTCGCCGAGAGCGTGGTGGCATTCGATGACCGCGAGGTCGTGCGTGAACTCATGAGGGAGAAGCAGTGCTGAGTTTGATGAAGTCGGGCGGCGTGGGCTTCTTGTTCGCCCTCTTCGTGACGCCCGCGTGGATCCGCTTCGTGCGTAAGCGCTCACTGGGCCAGCAGATTCGCGAGGACGGACCCGAGAGTCACCTCGCCAAGGCGGGGACCCCCACGATGGGCGGGGTGGTCATCGTCGCCGCGGCGGTGCTCGGCTACCTGATGGGCCACGTCGGTACTTCAATCGTCTTCACTCGCGGGGGAATCCTCGCCATGGGAGTGACCATCGCATCGGGAGGTCTCGGTCTGATCGACGACTATCTCGGTATCCGTCATGCGCGCAACCTCGGTCTCAGAAAGCGCGGCAAATTGGTGGGGCAACTCATTATCGCCGGTGCCTTCGCGGCGCTCGCCATAAGTTGGGTGCACACTTCGACGCACCTGTCCTTCACTCGCGTGACCCTGCCGGGTTGGAACCTTTCGGAGATTGGATGGATCGTCCTCGCGATTTTCGTCGTCATCGGAAGTTCCAATGCCGTGAACCTCACCGACGGCCTTGACGGATTGGCCGCGGGCTCGGCCGCTTTCTGCTTTGGTGTGCTGTCCATCATTGGCTATTGGCAGTTCCGCCATTACTCGATCTATCACCTCAACGCCGCTTTGGACCTGGGTCTGGTCGCCGTGGCCCTGGTGGGTGCGAGTCTGGGATTCTTGTGGTGGAACGCGGCGCCCGCCAAGATCTACATGGGCGACACCGGTTCTCTGGCCATCGGCACCGGGCTGGGGGCCTTGTGCCTGTTGATGAACCTCGACTTGTTGTTGCCAATTATTGGAGGACTGTTCGTCGCGGAGACGGCGTCGGTAATCCTGCAGGTCGTGGGCTTTCGGGTCTTTGGACGGCGAATCTTTCGCATGGCGCCATTCCACCATCATTTTGAATTGCGTGGTTGGCCCGAGATCACAGTCATCATTCGTTTTTGGATCCTGGCGGGTTTGTTGGCGGCGCTGGGGCTCGGCATTTTCTACGGTGACTTTGTGCGAACTGCGAAGGTGATTTAGCACGTGGCCAAGATGATGAGTCGCTTCCTGCAGCCTTTCCCCCGTGGGGACCGTGCGGCCACCTCCCTGTTGGTCATCACCGCGCTGATGGTGGGATACGGCACGGTGATGGTGGGCTCGGCCAGTGACGCCCAGTCGGCCCTCAATGGGGGCACCTCCTTCGCCCTCGCGATTCGCGACCTGTTGTACTTGGTGATCGGTGCCATCGTGTTCTGGGTGGTGGCGCGAGTGCGACTCTCCTGGCTCTTGGGACTGGCCCCCATGCTGGTGAGCGTGGGACTGGCACTGCTGGCCGCCGTCGAAATGGTGGGCATCACAGTCAACGGTGGCAAACGTTGGCTACCGACCCCCTTCATCCAGATTCAACCATCGGAGTTCTTCAAACTATTCGTCGTCCTCTACGTCGTGTGGGTAATCCAACGCCACCACCGGCGCATCGGCAATTGGCAACATCTCGCGCTGTGGATGTCACCGGTACTCGCGGGCGTGGGATTGATCCTGCTCGAACACGACGTGGGTACTGACACCGTGGTGGTGGCGATTGCTCTCGTCGTGCTCTTCGTCGCGGGATTGCCGCGCAAGATCATTAATGGGATCTTGCTGCTCAGTCTGCCCGTTCTGGGTGTCTACGCTCTTCTCGAGCCCTATTCGGTGCGTCGTTTGATCTCATTCCTGCACCCCAATGCCAATTTGGCGACCAGCGGCTATCAGTTGTTGCAGTCGCGCATTGGCTTGGGTGCCGGGGGATTGACCGGACTCGGGCTCGATCACAGTCGCGAGAAGTGGGGACTACTGCCTAACCCGCATACCGACTTCATCTTTACCATCATCGGTGAAGAGCTCGGCTTGATCGGGACCTTGAGTGTCATCGCCCTCTTTGTCGGCTTCTTGATGGTGGCCACCCGCATCGCGCGCCAGTGCACGAACGAGGCGTATCGCCTGCTGGTCGTGGGCATCACCGCGTGGATCATTCTCGAAGCGGTGATCAATATCGCTTCGGTCGTAGGCTTTTGGGCGGTGACCGGTATTCCCTTACCCTTCTTCTCCTACGGTGGGACGGCGCTCATCACTGAGCTCGCGGCCGTGGGTCTCCTCTACAACATCGCGCACGACCGCAGCCGTTCAGACCACCTCGACATTGGGGCGATGGAGCCGGGCTTTGTCGCGGTGGCCGCCCCCGTTCGTTCGGCCCGACCGCAATACTCGCATCGCGGCCCCCTTCGCGCCCCGCGATCGTGACCGGCCCCATGGTTCTCACCGGGGGTGGGACCGGGGGCCACATTTTTCCCATGCAGGCCATCGCCGAAGCACTGGTCGCCCGGGGGTGGCCGAGCACGATATTCGCTACGTGGGTTCTCGTCGGGGTCAAGAGGCCGTGTTGCTGGGTGACGGACCGATTGCTTTGACGCTGCTCCCCGGGCGTGGTATTCGCCGGTCGCTCGCGCCACGCGCGTGGCGCGACAACGCGGGTGCGCTCCTCGCGTTCGCCGCAGCCGTCATACGCGCACTGATCGACGTTCACCGTTGGCGACCGCGCGTCGTGGTCTCGGTGGGAGGTTACGCGGCTGCCGCGGTGGCCACGGCGGCGGTGTTCTGGCGTCGTCCTCTCGTGCTCGTCGACCTCGACGCCACACCGAGCGCCACGCACAGGTTTCTTACGCGATACGCGACCGCACGCTGCGTCGCCCTGGGTTCGCCGAGTGTTGGTGTGCACGTGACGGGCGCGCCGGTGCGTTCTGACGTGCTCGCGCTCGACCGCTCGCACGACGCCCGTCAAACGGCCAAGACCAAGGTGAATCCACCTATCGGCGCGTCGCGTCGGGTGATAGTCGTCATGACCGGTTCGCTCGGGGCCACGCGAGTCAATCGAGCGGTGCTCGAACTTGCGCAGATGTGGCGCGACCGAGACGACCTGGCGCTCGTGCACATCACCGGACGTCGCGATTATGAAATGGTGACGGCGGCACAGCGCGAGATGGCGGGCTTGGACTACCGGGTCATTGACTTCGCCGACATGTCGACATGGTGGGCGGTGGCGGACGTGGCGATCTGCCGTGCCGGCGCGACGACGGTGGCTGAATTGACGACGTTGGCGCTGCCAGCCGTCCTGATTCCCCTGCCGGGTGCGCCCGGTGATCATCAGTCGCACAACGCGGACGCGCTCGCTACGGTCGGCGCGGCAAGGACGCTGCGTGACGCCGAGTGCACGGGCGAAGCGCTGGCGCGATTGGTCGATCAGATATTGCAACCCGAGGTCTGGGTGGAAATGTCGCGAGCCAGTTCTCTTCTAGCTCGCCGCGACGCTGCGGCCCGAATCGCCCAAGTGGCACTCTCGCTGGGGGGAATGTCGTGAATTTCGAGCGCGGGACTCGGGTGCACATCGTAGGGGTGGGTGGCGCGGGTATGAGTTCGCTGGCCGTTCTTCTCCAGGGGTGGGGATGCGTCGTGAGCGGGTGCGACGCGGGCAACGTCGGTGTGCTCGCCCAATTACGTGACCTCGGTATCGACGCCAGTGAGCACCACGACGCGGCTCACGTCACGCACGCTGACGTCGTCCTATGGTCTCCGGCCGTCCCTCGTGAACACGTGGAGCTCGTGGCGGCTCAGAGTGCCGGTCGGGTGATGTTGGCGCGGCGCGAGGTTCTGGCCGAACTCTCGACGATGATGCGATTGATCGGCGTCACGGGCACCCATGGCAAGACCACCGCGACGTCGATGCTCGTGCACATCATGGTGGCTGCCGGTCGCGATGATGCGCGGCTTCTGGGGGCACCGGTGCGTGGCGTGGGTTTCGGTGGCCACTACGGCCCGGACGATCTCGTGGCCGAGGTCGACGAGAGTTACGGGGCCTTCGTCGAAATCACCCCTTACGCTCTGGGTTTGTTGAACGTGGAGGCCGACCACCTCGATCACTACGGATCACTCGAGAACCTCGAAACGGCGTTCGCGGGCGTCCTCAGTCGCACGACGGGTCCGGTGGTGGTGTGGACCGACGACCCCGGCGCCGCTCGCGTCGCGGCGCTCGCGACGCGTGATGTCGTCAGCGTCGGGAGGAACGAAACGGCCTGGTGGCGCCTGGTTGACGAGGTCGTCTCGCGCCGTGGCGCGCACGCACGACTGAGCGGTCCGGTCGACGTGGACATCGACTTGGCGGTGACCGGTCGGCACAACCTCGCCAACGCCGCCCTGGCGGCGGCCCTCGCTCTCGCGGTGGGGGTTGAGCCGACGAACGTGACGCAGGGACTGCGTCGTTTTCGCGGTGCGCCACGCCGTTTCGAGCACCTGGCCAGTTGGCGCGGCGTCGACGTGGTGGACGACTACGCGCACCTCCCCGGTGAGATCGCCGCCACGTTGGAAGCGGCGCACGCGGCGGGCTACGAGAAGATCGTCGCGGTGTTCCAGCCGCATCGCGTGAGCGGACGCTGCGAGTGGGCGGCGAATTCGCCCCGGCGTTCGACGTCGCGACGAGGTGATCATCACCGATATCTATACCGCGGGTGAGGCCAACCCCGACGCGGTCACTGGTGAGTTCCTCGTGGATTTCGTCAACGACCGCGGTCGCACGCCGGCTCGTTACGCGCCCACCCTCCTCGAGGCGGCCCACGCATTGGAACGGCGCGCGACGCGAGCGGACCTCCTTCTCATCCTCGGCGCGGGGGACGTGACGCGGGTTCTCGACTACGTGTCCGAAACGACACGACCCACCTCGGGCCATGAGGACCACGCCGAGACGGCGACGCCTCGAGGGCAGGTGGACCAGAGTTTCTTGGGTTCGAGCGCCAACACGATCTACGACGCCCCTCTCGGGGCGCGCACGACGTATCGCGTGGGAGGGTCCGTGGCCGCCCTGGTGACGTTGTCAAGTGACGAGGACGTCGAGGCGTTCTCCTCACGCCTCGCGACATCTTCGCGCCCCGTCGTCACCGTCGGGAACGGATCGAATCTCCTCGTCGCGGACGGCTTTCTCGACGTCGTGGCGGTGCACCTGGATGGGGATTTCACCGCCTTGCAGGTGAGCGACGATGCCGAGGGCGTACGCGTAGTGGCGGGAGCGGGGCTCGACCTCCCCGTCGCCGCTCGTCGATTGGCTGGCGAGGGAGTAGTGGGCTTCGAATGGGCGGTGGGCGTGCCCGGCACCTTCGGTGGCGCAGTGGCGATGAACGCGGGAGGACACGGATCGGAGATGAAGGCGAGCGTCGTGCGCGTGCAGGTCTGGTCGGGCGGCCGGTGGCGCTGGCGTCGACGCCGGGGAAATGGACTTCTCCTATCGCCACAGCGCGCTTCAGTCGGGTGACATCGTGACCCGGGTTGAGTTGCGCCTGCAGCGAGGTGACGCGACCCTCGCTCGTGAACAGATCTCTGAGATCGTGCGCTGGCGCCGCGAACATCAGCCCGGTGGGGCGAACGGCGGGCAGCGTGTTTCGCAACCCCGCTGGTGATTCCGCGGGCCGGCTCATCGAAGCGGCGGGACTCAAGGGGTATCGACTGGGCAGCGCGATGGTCTCGGAAAAGCACGCCAATTTCATCATCGCCGATCCCAAGGGCTCCGCGAACGACGTCGTGGCGCTGATGCGACACGTGCGCTCGACGAGTGCGAGAGACGTCGGGCGTATGGCTCGAGACCGAGCACCGCTTGTTGGGTTTTGAGGGGGTCTGGTGAGTCGGCGTCCCGTCGCCTCCACCAGTGCGCGCGTCACAACACGCGAGAGAACGCGGCCGCGCGAGACCGCGAACGGCCCACGACGAAGCGCGAGCACGAAGTCCTGACCGACATTTCACCGCGACGCCGCCGCCGCGGCGTCCGGGCGATGGTCGTTGTCGCCGCGGTCGCCCTCTTCGCCACGACCATGCTCCTCGCGGGACAATGGGTACTGCACCAGTCGTTCTTTCGCGTCCAGCACGTGATCGTGACGGGTGAGCACCACGAGATCGCTCGCGCAGATTCTCGCCTCCACGCACCTCGACGCGCATCCGGCGATGATTGATCTCATCTCAGGCCACACTCCAGCGCGATTTGTCGATATATCCGTGGATCGGCTCGGTCGCGCTGGTCAAGCGTTGGCCCAATACGAGTTCAACTCGCGGTGCACGAGGTGAGTGCCGTGGCGGTGGCGTACGACGATCACCACGTCTTGCGTTACGTGGGCACCGATGGGCGCGACCTGAGTGCCGCGCCCACGAGCGCCAATTTCCCGACGCTGACGACCTCGCCGGTCAGTTTGGGTGCCACGTCCTGGCCTTACCGGGGACCTGAGTCGGCGGCCGCGCTCGTGGCCAGTCAACTCCCCGAGGCATTCTCGGCCCAAGTGAGCCAGATCATCGTCGATGCCCAGGGTCAACGTGACGTTGCAGTTAACGACGCCGCATCAAGTTCTTACCTCGGTCCGGCCACGAATCTGAGCGCCAAATTCGTCGCCGTGGCCTCAGCAATTGCCCACGCGACCTTCGTGCGCGGGTGACCTCGTGGACGTCACGACGCCCAGTGAATTGTCGGTCACCGGGCCTTCTTCCTCGTGAGAAAGACATTTGACCCTAAACTGGAGGCATTACTAGCCTTCAATCAATTTAATTCGCATCGAATCGGTCGTTCGCAATGAGACCAGAGTAGTTTCGACACACCAAAGCAAGGGGAGTTCATGAGTCTCAACCAGGGCAACTATCACGCCGTTATCAAGGTCATCGGCGTGGGCGGCGGTGGGGTGAACGCGGTGAACCGGATGATCACCGCCGGACTTCGCAACATCGAATTCATCGCGGCCAACACCGACGCCCAGGCCCTGTTGCTCTCCGAGGCCGACCTCAAGATCGACATCGGTCGCTCGCTCACCCGTGGACTGGGTGCGGGTTCGGACCCCGAGATCGGTCGTCAAGCCGCTGAGGACCATCGTGCCGAGATCGAAGAGGCGCTCAAGGACACCGACATGGTGTTCATCACCGCCGGCGAGGGCGGCGGCACCGGGACCGGTGCCGCGCCCGTCGTCGCGGACATCGCTCGGGCACTGGGTGTCTTGACCATCGGTGTCGTGACGCGACCCTTCGCCTTCGAGGGCAAGCGTCGCGCGACCCAGGCCGAGAAGGGCATCCAGGCGCTGCGCGAGAAGGTCGACACCCTCATCGTGATTCCCAACGACCGACTGCGCTCGGTCGCCACGTCCGAGACCTCGATGCTCGACGCCTTCAAGATCGCCGACGACGTGTTGTTGTCGGCCGTGCGCGGCGTGACCGACCTCATCACGGTGCCGGGTCTGATCAACACCGACTTCGCCGACGTCAACGCCATCATGCGCAACGCCGGCACCGCCATCATGGGGGTGGGCATGTCGACCGGCGAAGGACGCGCGATTAACGCCGCGCGCGCCGCCATCACGTCGCCCCTGCTCGAGGCCTCCATCGAAGGGGCCCGCGGCATTTTGATGAACATCGTCGGCGGTCCGAGCGTGACCTTGAACGAGGTGACCGACGCGGCGAGCATCATCCACGACGTCGCCCACCAGGACGCCAACATCATCTTCGGCATCGTGATCGACGAGTCGATCGGTGACGCCGTGCGCGTGACCGTCATCGCCGCGGGCTTCGACCACACGCCGGCGGCCAAGAGTCCCGCGCCGGCTGCGCCGACCGCGCCGCGTACCGATGCGCCGCGCTCGGACATCTTCGCCAACACCACCAGTGACGACTTCTTCGACGTCGGTGGCGATGACGACCTCCCCAGCTTCCTTCGCTAGCCCCGACGACGTCCAGCGGGTCGCGGCCAACTTGGCCGAGGTGCACCGACGTATCAGCGGAGCCGGGGGCGACCCGGCGAGTGTTGCGCATCGTGGCGGTGACCAAGACCTTCGGTGCCGCCATGGTGCGCGCGGCCGCGGCGGTGGGCTTGACGTCGATGGGGGAGAACTACGTCGACGAACTCGAGGACGAAGCGTCGACCGCACGAGCTGACCTCGCGGTGCGCTGGCATTACCTGGGCGCGCTGCAGTCGAACAAGATCGCCCGCGTCGTCGCGCGTCGCCGACGTGATTAGCGGCGTGTCGCGCGAGAAGGAGATCCTCAAAATCGCCGCCGTCCGCGACGGGGCCTGACGATCGACGTCCAGGTCGACCTCACGCGTGAGCGCGCAACGAAACGGCTGCCGGAGCGACCGAGGTCGCCGCACCTGGTGCACGTGGCGCGCGAGGCGGGACTCGACGTGCGCGGACTGATGACCGTGGCCTCGCCGGACCCGTCGGCCGCGGCGGTGCAATTCGCTCGGGTGAACGATCTCGCGGGGGAATTGGGACTCCGCGGGCGCTCGATGGGGATGAGCGACGACCTCGAAATCGCCGTCGCGCACGGCAGTACCGAAATCCGGGTGGGACGCGCATTATTCGGCCCTCGAACCAGCCCGACATCGCTGGCCTAACATAGGACCGGGCGGTAGAGCCGCGAGGAGATGTTGATGAACGAAAAAATGCGAAAGGCACTCGGCTTTCTTGGGCCTCGTTGAGGATGATTACAACGAGTACACCGCGACCGAGGCCTCGCGACCCTTCACCGAAGAGATGCGCGAGGAGCCGACCTGGGCGCCTCGCCAACAAAGTGCGCCCGCGCGTCCCAGCACCCCCTCGCCGCGCATCAACCCGACTCCGGCACCTCGCAGCGGGGCTGCGATGCCCGCGCGACCCCAGAATTCGGCGCCGAGCCGGCTCCGCGTTCCTCATCGCTGTCGTTGCTCGACAATGGTCAGCCGGTAGCGCGTGCGCGCCCGGCCGCCGCGTCGGGCGGCCTGCGCGGCGTCGGTGTCCTACGCCGCTGAGCAGGACATCGAGATCATGACGCCCTTGGAGTTCAACGAGTGCCAGCGCATCACCGACCAGCTGCGGCTGAATCGCACGGTGATCTTGGTGGTGACCCAGTGCGGTCCCGCGGTGGCTCGCCGACTTGATCGACTTCGCCGCCGGCACCTCCTACGCGCTGCGCGCCACGGTGGAGACTCTGGAGAAGGGTGCGGTCTACGCCATCTGCCCTCACGGTGCCAGTTTGAGTCCCGAAGTCGCGTGCGCGTCTGGTGGCTTCGAACTACACCACCGTTGGCTACTAGTGAGTCTCGCTCATTCAACGTCTGATCTACATCTACATCTGGATCCTGATCATCTCGGCACTCTTGAGTTGGTTCCCGACCACTTCGTCCTCGGGTGGGCTCGCGACCACCAAGCGGGTCCTCGCGCAAATGACCGAGCCCCTGTTGCGCCCGCTGCGCCAAATCGTGCCGCGACCGAACATCGGCGGTGTCGGCGTTGACTTCTCGGTGCTGGTCGCCGTGATCCTGCTGACGATCATCTCGCGGATTATTTGAGTGTCTATCCTCCCTCGTAGGAGGGCGGGCGGTAGGGTAGTCGTCATGGAAAGTACCGATACTCCTCGCTCCGCGCTCGACGAAATCAAGACCGTTTCCTTTAAGCAGGGGATGCGGGGCTACGTCGTCGACGAGGTCGACGAGTTCTTCGACCGTGCCGCCGCCGAAGTCGACCAGATTCGCGAACAGATGCACCAGATGCGCCAGCAATTGCGCCAAGCCGGTGAGCGGATCCGCCAGCTCGAAGGTGGCGCGGTGACCGCACCAGCGCCCGCACCAGCTCCGGCGCCCGCACCGGCACCTGCACCGGCGCCAGTACCCGCACCGGCGCCCGCGCCTGCTCCGCGCCCGCGTCGCTCGCGCTAGTTCAACCGCCGGTGCCGAACAGGTCACCGCCATGATCGCCATGGCGCAGCAGTTCATCGACCAGGCCCAGCAAGAGGCCGAGGTGCGAGCTCGCGAGATGACCGTCGCGGCCCAAGAGCGAGCGCGCGAGATCGTGGCTGAGGCGCGCTCGCGCGCCGAAGATGAGGTGACGCGACTCAACGGGCTGAAGCAACGACTCAGCGAGGACGTCGACGATGTTGACGCGCCAACTCGATGCGGAGCGAACTCGATTGTCGACGGTCTTGTCCGAACTCTCCCAGTGGATCGAGAGTACCTTGCACGTGGGTGCGCAACCGCAGGCGGGTCATTCGAGCCCCGCACCGGCACCCGCGCCCGCACCGGCGGCGACCGCCAGCGCGGCCACCAGCGAGGTACCGGCGCGCCCCGTGACCCCGCCGCCCGCACCACCGGCCAACCTTGGTCAAGTCCTCAATTTCGAGCCACCCAGCGACGACCGCGCCTAGTACAGCCCCGGGCTGCTAGGGTCGGCGCGCTGGTTCACACCGTCCAAGGAGTCGTCCATGCCGTCAACCGCCAAAGCTTCGACGAAGAAGGCCGCGGTCAAGAAGGCCGTGGTCAAGAAGAGCGCTACGAAACGTGCGCCGGTCAAGAAGGCGGCACCCGCCAAGAAGACTGTCGCAGCACAGAAGTCGTCAGCGTCCGTCGCGAAGAAGTCGGTTGCGCCCAAGAAATCAACCCCCCAGGCTTCGGCCAAGAAAGCAGTCGTCAAGAAGACCGTGAAGAACGTTGCACCCCCCAAGAAGAGCACGACGTGGCCACGTCGACCAAGGCGTCCGCCACCAAGGCGTCCACCAAGAAGTTCTCAAGGCGACCCAGCCAGGCCGCCAACTCGCCGCCGCCAAGGCCGCCAAGGAGCGCGAGGCCAAGGCCAAGGCCGCCGAGCGAGAGAAGGCCGCCGCCGCCAAGGCCAAGGCCGCCGCCGCCGCCAAGGCCGCCAAGGAGCGCGAGGCCAAGGCCAAGGCCGCCGAGCAGAGAAGGCCGCCGCCGCCAAGGCCAAGGCCGCCGCCGCCGCCAAGGCCGCCAAGGAGCGCGAGGCCAAGGCCAAGGCCGCCGCCAAGGAGCGCGAGATCCAGCGCAAGGCGCGTGAGAAGGCCGCGGCCGAGGCGAAGAAGCAGCGCGAGATCGACGCCAAGCGCAAGGCCATCGAGGCGGAGAAGCAGCGCAAGCTGCGCGAGATCGAGCGCCGCAACCACGAAGAACTCAAGCGCCAAGAGCGCCGCGAGGCCGAGGAACGCAAGCGCCTCGAGGCCCTCGAGCGCAAGATGCACTCCAAGCCCTACGCGCGACGAACCGGAGTTCCTCGAGGAGCTGCGCGGGCTCCTGCTCGAGGCGCGCGACGCGACGCTCGCTCAGATCGCCATCAGCGACGAGGAGGCGAACGAGATGCTCGTGGACCGCGAGCGACTCGAGTACGACGACGAGGACGGTTCGAGCGTCGCCTCGGACATCCAGCGCGACCAGCTCAAGGACTTCGCGACGGCGCTGCGCCTCAAGGTGGACGAGATCGACGTCGCGCTCTGGCGCGCATCGACGACGGCAGTTACGGACGTTGTGACGAGTGCTTCGAGCCGATCTCCAAGCCCCGGCTGCAGTTCCAATTGCCGGTCTTCACCTGTGTGACGTGCCGCGCCAGCGTCTAGCTCGGCGCGTCAACGTCACGCCGTCGTGGTGTGGCCCTCGGTGGTCGCTCGCCGTCGACACGCTCAGCAAATCGTGGGCGCGCCACGCCTCGTGGCGACCACGTTCGTCACGTCGTGGGCCCGCTGTGGTTGCGTCTGACCTACAACAGTGGGATCTCCTTCTCTTTCAACGCCGCCGGTCCCGTCGTCACGACGGTGGTCGACCTGGTCATCGTCCTGGCGCTCGAGCTTCGTGGCGCTCCAGGCGGCGCCCGGGACTCGCCACGCGCGGGCTTCGGTCTGCTGCTGGGCGGGGGCGTCGTCCAACGAGATCGACCGCCTCGTGCGCGTCCCCCATCGGGTGACCGACTTCATCGCGGTGGGGTGGTTTCCCGTCTTCAATCTGGCCGACGTGGCGGTCACCGTGGGCTTTGTCGTCCTGTTCGTCGCGCTGCTGCGCGGATCGAGATTGGTGCGACGATGAGCGACCGAATCGATCCGTCGACGCCTTCGACGGTGAGACCCTCGACCTCGTCGTGCCCGCGCACCCTCGACGCCATTCGCGTCGACCGGGTGATCTCGATGCTGACCGGCCTCTCGCGTTCTGAGGCCACCGCCATGGTCAGCGAGGGGTCGGTGAGCGTCAACGACAAGGTCGTGCGTCAAGGGTCTCTCCGTCCTCGAAGAGGGCCAACACCTCGTGGCGGTCTTGCCCGCGCCCGACACCGGCGTCGTCGAACCCGACGCGTCGGTCGCTCGTCGACGTGGTGCTCGACGACGAGGACTTCGCGGTGATCAACAAGGCCGCCGGCCAGGTGGTGCACCCCGGGGCCGGCCAGCGTACGGGCACGCTCGGTGGCGGGACTGCTCGCTCGTTTCCCCCAGATGCAGGCGCTCAGCGACGAAGGGCTCAGCGACCCGTTCCGCCCGGGCATCGTGCACCGCCTCGACAAGGGCACCTCGGGGGTCCTGGTGGTGGCCAAGACGCCCGAGGGGTACTGAGCCTGCGCGACCAGCTCGCCGACGCGTGCGATGGACCGGACGTACCTGGGCTGGTCGAGGGCCACGTCGCCGAGGAGCGAGGCGTGGTCGACGCGCCCATCGGTCGCTCGACGCGCACGCCGACGCTGATGGCGGTGCGCGCCGACGGTCGCCCCGCGCGCACCGGCTACGAGGTCCTCGAGCGCATCGACAAGCCCCACGCCGTGACGCTGTTGCGCCTGACTCTGGACACCGGGACGCACCCACCAGATCCGCGTGCACATGTCGACCATCGGCCACCCGGTGGTCAACGATCCGCGTTACGGCCACCGCCGCGACCGCCGCCTGCCCGAGGAGCGGTTCTGGTTGCACTCGACGCACGCTGGCGTTCGCGCACCCGCGCACGCGGCGAGTCGGTCACCGCCGGCGCGCCGCTACCCGAGGACCTCGCGGCCCTGCTGGGTGACGAGACGTCGAGCTCTAGGCGTTCGACGTGCGCGGCGAGTACGGTGGCGTCGTGGCGCAGGATCTCCAGCGCCTCTTCCTCGGCGCGGCGCACGCGGCGCACGCCGATGTCCATCTTGGTGGCGGTCGCCTGCAGCGAGAGCGGCGTGGCGCCGTCCGAGTCCGAAGCGAAGCGTGACGCACCTCGCGCTGGAGATCGGTCAACTTGACTCAGCGCGTCCATGCAGCTGGTCGTCCATCATGCGTCTGCTCGATGTCGCCGACCCAGTCGTGCTGGCTCGGGGCGACGAGGTCGCCCAGGGTGGTGGCGGAGTCCGACGAGGCGGGCTGGTCGAGGCTGGCGGTCACGCCGGCGAGTCCGCGAAGACCTTCGCGGACCTCTCGGCTCATGCCGGTCGCCTCGTCGAGCTCGTCATCGGTGGGCTTGCGACCGAAGAGCGACGTCAACTCGGCCGACGTCGCTTCGAGGCGCTGCAGCTGCTCGCCGACTTCGAGGGGGATGCGGATCGTGCGACCGTGCTGTTGGACGGCGCGCTGGAGGGCTTGGCGAATCCACCAGGTGGCGTAGGTCGAGAACTTGAAGCCGCGCTCCCAGTCGAACTTCTCGACGGCGCGCAGGAGCCCGAAAGTGCCCTCTTGGACGAGGTCGACCATCTCGACGCCGCGGTCCTGGTAGCGGCGAGCCCAGTGCAAGCACCAGGCGGAGGTTCGCGGCGACCATCTGCTTCTTGGCCTCTTCGTCGCCGGCGGTGACGCGCTTGGCCAGTTCGACCTGCTCGTCGTAGTTGGGCATCGGGTAGCGGTCGAGGTCGCGCATGAGCAGGCCCAACATGTCGTTGGTGTTCACTGCCGATCGGCGGGGTGTGTTCACGGCAACTCCTTAGTCGGGGTGAAGGTGCGCTGCGACCCAGGGGTATTTCTCCTATGGACGCATTACTAATTTACCACGTGGTAGTAGCAGTTCAAGTTGAATTTAAGGCAGGTCTTAGAAAACGTTGCTTCACGACCTCGTGGGGACGTCGTGGCGGCTGCAGGCCGCGGGCCTGGAGGACCATGTCGGCCAGGGTGAAACTCGCGAGGTGTTCGCGCATGTGGTTGCCGACGTCGGCCCACACCGCCAGCAGGACGCACTGGCCTTCGTGGTCGCACGCGCCGTCACGGTGGGGTTCGCCGAAGTCGCCGGCCACGATGGGCCCGTCGACCGCGGCCACGATCTCGGCGAGCGTGATGTCCTCGGCGTCGCGCGCCAGGACGTAACCGCCGCCGACGCCGCGCTTGGAGCGCACCAGTCCAACGCCCTTCAAGATCAAGAGGATCTGCTCGAGGTAGGGCTGGGGGAGTCCGGTTCGTTCGGCGAGGTCGCGCACCGACGTCGGCGTCGAGAGGTCGCCGCGCAGGGCCAGGCTCAGCAGCGCTCGACTGGCGTAGTCTCCGCGCGTCGACACCCTCACAGCTGGCAGTCTACCGGTGCGTGTGCACGGCATCGCCGTGGCCCGCACGGGCTCGACTATTCTGGCACACTTCGTGGGTGGAACAAGACCTCAACGACAACGTCACCGTCAACCCCGACGAAGTGCTCGCGCCCGGTGAGGAGCGACGCCGAATCCGAGCGAACCGACGCCGAGCCCGACACCGACTTCATCACCCAGCCCGCCAAGGTGATGCGCATCGGTGTCGATGGTCAAGAATCCTGCTCGACGAGGCGCAGCAGCGCCCCGCTCGACGAAGGCGGGTCGCGCGCGGCTGCGCGAGATCTACGAGATCTCGATCACTGAACTCTCGAGTGCCCTCTCGCCCGACCTCGGGCGCGGAGCTCGGCGCGCATGGTGCTGCCCTTCAGCGCCGAGGTGCCCACCGAGTCCGAACTGCGCATCGCCCAGGCGCAGTTGGTGGGCTGGCTCGAAGGTCTCTTCCACGGCATCCAGGCCTCGCTCTTCGCCCAGCAGGCGGCCGCGGCCGCCCAACTCGAGAAGATGCGCGATCGTTCGCTCAATCCCGGCGCCGGTGAACCCCGCGCCGGAACCTACCTCTAGGCGTGCGTCGGCGCGTCACAGGCTGCTCACTAGCGTCGGCCCGATCACGCACCACTCGCGGCCGACCCGGGAAGAGTCCTAGCCGATGGCTGAGAGTTTCGTCCATCTCCATAACCACACCGAGTACTCAATGCTCGACGGCGCGGCGCGCGTCGAGGAGATGGTGCTGGCCGCCAAGGCCGACGGCCAGCGCGCCATCGGCATCACCGACCACGGCAACCTGTACGGCGTCATCGACTTCTACGAGACCTGCCGCAAGCACGACGTGACGCCGATCATCGGCCTCGAGGCGTACATGGCGGCCAACTCGCGTTTCGACCGACCGCCGCGTCGCGGCAAGATGGACGACACCGGTGGCGACACCGAGGGCGGCCAGAAGCTCTATCACCACCTGACGTTGCTCGCGACCAACAACGACGGTTACCGCAACCTGCGCGAACTCTCCTCGCTGGCCTTCCTCGAGGGGTACTACTACAAGCCCCGCCTGGACTGGGAGCTGCTCGAGGAGCACTCGCGCGGGTCTGATCGCCACTTCGGGTTGCCTCGGCGGCGTGGTGCTCCAGGCCCTGCTGCAAGACGACTACCAGAAGGCGCTCGAACTCGCGGGTCGCCTCCAGACGATCTTCGGTGCGGAGAACTTCTTCATCGAGATGCAGGACCACGGCATCGCCGAGCAGGTGCGCACCAATCCGCAGTTGCTGCAGCATCGCGCGCGATCTGCAGCGCACCACTGCTCGCCACCAACGACCTGCACTACGTGCAACCACGGCGACGCCGCGATGCACGACGCGCTGCTGTGCATCGGCACCGGATCGTTGGTGGCGGACCCCCAGCGGTTCCGCTTCCACAGCGACCAGCACTACCTCAAGTCCGCCGCCGAGATGCGCTACCTCTTTCGCGAGATTCCCGAGGCGTGTGACAACACGTTGGCCATCGCCGAGCGCGTCGACGTCACCATCGAATTCGACAACAACGCGCTGCCCGAGTTCCCGATTCCCGCCGGAATTGGCGGGTGCGACCCACAAGGAGGGGGCCGATCGGCTCCTGCGCGCACTTGACCTTCGAGGGCGCGCGCGAACGATACGGCGACGCGTTGAGCGACGAGGTGCGTCGAGCGGCTCGACTACGAGCTCGGCGTCGTGGCCGACATGGGCTTCTCGGACTACTTCTTGGTGGTGTGGGACCTCATCCGCCACGCGCGCGAGAAGGGGATCCGGGTGGGACCGGGCCGTGGTTCGGCCGCCGGGTGCTGCGTGGCCTACTGCCTGCAAGATCGTCGACCTCGACCCCATCCGCTACGGACTGATCTTCGAGCGATTCCTCAATCCCGGTCGCAAGCAGATGCCCGACATCGACATGGACTTCGACGAGCGCTACCGCGGCGACATGATCCGCTACGCCGCCGAGCGCTACGGTGCGGATCACGTGGCCCAGATCGTCACGTTCTCGACGATCAAGGCGCGCGCCGCGGTGCGCGACGCGGCCCGCGTGCTCGGCTACCCGCCCCAACTCGGTGACCAGATCGCCAAGGCCATGCCGCCGCTGGTGATGGGCCAGGACCTGCCGCTTGCAGGCGTGCTTCGAGCCCGATGCCCGGCTACGAGGGCCGCTACGTCGAAGCCGCCGAACTGCGCACGCTCTACGAGACGAACTCCGAAGTGACCCACGTGATCGACATCGCCAAGGGTTTCGTCGACAAGCGACGCCAGGACGGCATCCACGCCGCTGCCGTGGTGATCACCCAGGGGCCGGTGCTCGGAGTACGTCCCGGTGCAGCGTAAGGCCGGTCCCAACGCCTCGCTCGAGGACGCGCCCATCGTCACCCAGTACGAGGCCACGGCGATCGAGAAGCTCGGGCTGTTGAAGATGGACTTCCTGGGACTGCGCAACCTCGCGATCATCGAACGCACCCTGGACCACATCCGGCGCGGCCACGGCGTCAAGCGTCGATATCGACCACGTCGCCCTTGGACGACCCCAAGGTCTTCGAGATGCTGCAACTGGGCAACTCGATCGGCATCTTCCAACTCGAGGGCGACAAGATGCGCCAACTCATGCGTCGCCTCGCGCCCACGTCCTTCGACGACATCGCCGCACTCGATTGCGCTCTACCGACCGGGCCCCTTAGCGAGAACGTCGCACAACGACTACGCCGACCGCAAGAACCATCGCCAGGATGTCAGTTACGACCACCCCGACCTCGAGCGAGATCCTCGGCGAGACCTACGGGACTGATGATCTACCAAGAGGACATCATGCGCGTCGCGACCAAGATCGCCGGCTTCTCGATGACCGAGGCGGACGACCTGCGCAAGGCCTGCTCGAAGAAGATCCGCGAGATGATTCAGGCCCAGCGCGCGAAGTTCGTCGACGGCGCCGAACGCGAGGGCTACGGCCGCGAGCTGGGCGAGGCGATCTTCAACAAGATCGAGCCCTTCGCCGACTACGCCTTCAACAAGAGCCACGCGTACGGCTACGCCCTGATCGCCTACCAGAACGCCTGGCTCAAGGCGAACTATCCCGTGGAATACATGTCGGCGCTGTTGACGTCGTTTCGCGACGACAAGGACAAGGCGTCGCTCTACCTCAACGAAGCGCGCCAGATGGGCATCACGGTCGGGCGTGCCCGACGTGAACGAGTCCTTCGCGCGAGTACGCGCCGAGCCTCACGGCCAGCCCAGACGATCCTCTTCGGCATGGCCGCGGTGCGCAACGTCGGCGAGGCGCTGGTCGAGAAGATCGTCGGCGAACGCGAGGCGGGCGGGCCGCTTCACTTCGGTCTACGACTTCGTGCGCCGCGTCGATCCGGCGGTGCTCAATCGGCGCACTATGGAATCGCTGATCAAGGCCGGGGCGTTCGACTCGCTCGGGGTGCCGCGACTGGGCCTCCTGCTTGAAGGTCGATGAGATCATCGAGGTGACGCTCTCGCGACGCAAGGACCTCTCGCTGGGCATCTCCACGCTCTTCGCCGCCTTGGACGCCGACGGCGGGCAACGACTGGGAGGGTACCGACGTGGCGATCTCCGACGTCGAGTTCGACCAGTCCGTCAAACTCGATTTCGAGCGTGAGATGCTCGGCACCTACATCTCGGACCATCCGCTCTACGCCGTCGAGAGCACCTGCTCGCGACGAAGACCGACGGCACCTCTGGTGAGTCTGCGCGAGCAGGCCGACGAATTGGCCAAGTCGAATCGGCCCTTCAAGATCGGCGGCATCTTCTCGCCGAGGTGCAGATTCGCACCACCAAGGACGGTCGAGCCGTACGCGCGCACGGTGCTCGAGGACCTGGGCGGTTCGATCGAGGTGAATTTCTCCTCCAAGGTGTTCGAGAAGTGCAGCGGGTACTTGGCCAAGGACAACATCGTGATCGTCAAGGTGCGCGTCGACGTGCGCGACGAGGAGCCGCGTTTCGGCGCGCATGGACGTCGAGGTGCTGCACGTGAATCAGGGCGACGGACGAACTGCGTCTGAGTTTTCGCCCCGAGGACTTCACCTCGACCGTCGATCGCGAAACTCAAGGAAATCCTCCAGCGTTACCCGGGTCCGTCACCGGTAATCCTCGAAACCGGCCTGGACGGCAAGGCGTTCAAGCTCGGACCGGACTTCAAAGTGGCAATTTCGCTCGGTGGTGGGCGATCTGCGCAGCGAATTTGGTCGAAACGTCATCAAGGCCTGACGGTTTTCGAGGGTGCTGGAGCACTCGTAGAATGGATGTCTATGGCAATGACTGTCACTACGAAGGATTCCACCGCCCTGAGCGACGCAGAACTGGCCGAAATGGCCGATCTGTGCGTCGATCGCGAGCCCAACTTCGACATCGGCTTCTTGTCCAAGCAACGTGAGGAGTGGGTGCTCGTGACCCACGCTCGCGAGGGGGACAAGTTGCGGGGCTATTCGTTCTGCACGCTCGAGCGTATCGGGGGGACTCCTTCGTTACTGATCGGCCTGCTTGCTCGTGGACCGAAACGCTAAGTCGGACCAGACCCTGAAGACCGATCTTGCACGACCAGTTCCGTCGCGCGCTGCTCGCCTTTCCCGACGAGGACGTGCTGCTCGGATCGCGGCTCACCACGCCCGACGGATACCGCGCCTTCCTGGGACTCGAAGACGTCGTGCCGCGCCTGGGCTATCGAGCCGACGGGCGAGGATCGTGCCTGGGGGCGACGACTGGCCAAGCGTTTCGGGTCGGAGAAGGCCATCGACGACAAGACCTTCATCATGACCGTCACCACCGGTTCGGTCGGTGGGCTCGACTACGTGCGCCTCCAAGGGACCGATTCCCGAGGGTGCCGACGACTTCTTCGAGGGAGTCGACCGCCGAGAAGGGTCAGCGGCTGGTGGTCTTTGGCTGGGCGATGGCCGAGGCACTGGCCTCGGGCAAACTGCTCAAGTAGTCGCGGCACTAGCCGCGCGGCAGGAGTCCCGTGCAACTCTTGTAGCAGTGACCGTCAATGGGCTGTGAGAGCGTCGTCAAGATGTACGTGGGGCGAAATCCCAGCGACGTGGCGAGGTCCTTGCCGGCCAGCGATGTTCGTCGCGTTGCCTCGATAGTGCGAATGGCGTGATTGTCCTCGCACAGTAGCCAGATGTCGTCGCCGTACCAACCAAAGCGCACCCAGGTCGACCCGTCGTCGGTGCGCCGCATGCAGCTGGGGTCCGCGATCGGCCGCGATGAGAGCGACGCTGGGTCGTTCCCCGCGGAATTCCCAGTAGGGCGCGCTCGGGCCGCGGAAGCCGAAGAGGGGGCCGTCGGCCGGGACTGGCGAGTTGTTCGAGCCACTTCTTCACTCGACGGCCCGAGTAGTTGCCCAGGCGCCGAGGTAAGTCCGCCAGGGTCACGGCTTCGGGTTGGGCGAGGTCGTTGCGCTCGATGTCGTCGGCGAGCACTCCCTCGACGACGTCGAAGGCGGCGAGGTCGGTATCGAAGTCTGCAGGCCAGGGAATGCGCCAGCGCACGATGGTGTGCGAGGAGAGGTCGATCACCGTGGTCGTCTCGTTGGTCGAACCCAGCACCAGGCCGTGACGGTATTGCCCGGCGTGAGGTCCACCACGAGGGACTGGGGCGTGCGCTCGACGAGGCGCTTGATCGCGCGCGCGGCGGGGTCCCTGCGCCAGATCGCCATTACGAGGTGCGCCCCCAAGAGGAGAGTGGTCGAGGTCTTCGACACTCTCCACGGGTCGTTCACACCATCCCTGCGTGGCAGACGTACGCCAGACCCTCACGTCGCCCTTGTAGCAGGGGCGACGTTCCCGAGCCGGTGACTAAGACGCCGCGCAACATAGGTAACGATCGTACGTGGTCGCTGAGGGGGTTGGATTCGCCCGGCACCACGACCTCGACGCCAGTGACGAAAGTGGCCGCATCGACCAGGTCCACCACGGCGCGGGGATGGGTGGCGAGTAGTTCCGCCCCCAGGGCCACCAGACGTTCCGCGATGCACAGCAGATCTTGGTCGGCACGGCAGAGAGCCAGACGGGCGAGGGCGCGGGTGGCGACGGCGTGGCTCGATGGCGTGGCGCCGTCGAAGATTTCCTTGGGGCGGGTGAATATATCGGTGCACTGGTCCGACGTGGCGAAGAATCCAGCGCCGACGTGCGGGGATCGCGCTCGGGGCACCGGACCGTCCCAGTAGTGCTCGACGAGGTAGCTCGCGGCGTCGTAGGCCCGAGTGAGCCACGAATCCTCACCAGTTGCCTCGTACGCGTCGACGTGCGCGTCAACGAGCCAGGCCAGGTCAGCGGCGGTCGCGTAATCGCGGCATTTCTCCGTTCGCCACCAGTGCCCCCGAGCGAAGTGGCTCGATCCAAGTGAGAGCAGAAGCGCCATCGCGTCGTGCATGTACTGCTCATCGCGCGAAGCGAAGAGGGCGCTGGCGAACATGGCGTTCCATTCGAGGATCACTTTGTCGTCGCGGGTCGGCTGGGCTCGATGCCGTCGTGCGGCCCATAGGGCGCTCGAGGGCCGGTTCGAGATCCGCGGCGGCCACGAAGTCGGCGTCATCCGCGAGGCGTGGCACGCTGCGGCCGTCGAGGTCACCACGCTCGCTGATACTGAGGTAGTGCGTAATCGCCGTCACGAGTTCACCTAGACCGGCGACGGAGAGTGCCTCGCGGACTTCCTCACGAGTCCAGGTGATGTGCGAACCTTCGACACCCGACGCGTCGGCGTCGAGTGAAGCCGCGTAGCCCAGCGGCACTCGTAGTTCTCGCTGCACGAAGCGCACGGTACGTCGCGCGACGTCGTCGTAGG
The DNA here is from genome assembly GCA_963734655.1 of uncultured Acidimicrobiaceae bacterium. Lineage (GTDB taxonomy): Bacteria > Actinomycetota > Acidimicrobiia > Acidimicrobiales > RAAP-2 > RAAP-2. The sequence continues at coordinate 56,420 of CAVTHY010000005.1, forward strand.
GGTGGGGCGCGATGTCTGCGCGGGCCGCGCGAAAGTACGTTCTCGCCAGGAGCGCCTGGTCGCTGAGCATCTTCTCGAAGTGCGGGACGTGCCAGTGCGCGTCGACGCTGTAGCGCGCGAAGCCCCCTGCGAGGTGATCGAACAGCCCCCGTCGACTCATGGCTTCGAGGATCTGGTGGCGAGCTCGGGCCGTGGGCGCGTCATCGAAGCCGAGGAGCGCGTCGACGTAACTGGGACGTGGGAATCGCGGGGCCGAAGATCCGCCGTCGGCGTCGGTGGCCTCGGCGATCTCGCTCGCGAGCGTGCGACGTACCACGTCGAGATCGAGGGGAGTGGTCGTTGGGGCGAGGTGTTCGATGAAGGCCACTTCACGAGAGAGAGCCCGCTGCACGGCCAGGGCCTGTTGCTCGACCTCGCTTCGTCGAGTGCGCCAGGCCCCGTCGATCGCTTCGAGCAGGGTGGCAAAACCTACTTGGCCGTGGCGTTGCGTGGGGGGGTAGTACGTGCCACCAGTGAAGGGCCGACCGTCGGGCAGCAAGAACACCGACATGGGCCAACCCCCGTGTCCGCTGATGAGTTGCGTGGCGGCCATGTAGAGCTGGTCGAGATCGGGCCGTTCTTCGCGGTCGACTTTGATGGCGATGAAATTCCTATTGAGCAATGACGCCAGCACGGGGTCCTCGAAGGATTCGTGCGCCATGACGTGACACCAGTGGCACGCCGCATATCCCACGGACAAGAAAACCGGAACGTCACGCCGCACCGCTTCGCCAAGGGCGTCGGCGCCCCATGTCCACCAATCGACAGGGTTGTCGACGTGCTGTCGAAGGTACGGCGAAAGTTCGCCAGGTGCGAAGTCGCGAAGTAGGGGCACGTTCAAATGTCCCGAGGTGAATCGACGCATTCGTGAGGCGAAACCATGTGAGAATCCTAGGGACTCTGCGGCCGGGCGATTTCGATAGCGTGATGTCGACCACGACGAGTCGCCACTGCAGTGCGCTGGGGCGACGTGGTCATGTAGAGAGGAACACACCATGACTCAACCAGTGCGATGGGGATTCATCGGTACGGGAAAGATCGCTTCGACGTTCGCGCGCGACATGGCGTCGATCGGCGAGGGCGAAGTGGTGGCGGTGGGTTCTCGCCGCCAAGAGAGTGCGGATGCCTTCGGCGACGCGTTCAACGTGGCGCGCCGCTACGCCTCCTACGAAGCCCTCGTGGCCGATCCCGACGTCGACGCCGTGTACGTGAGTACTCCGCACCCGATGCACTTTGAGAACGCCTCACTCGCCCTGAACCATGGCAAGCCGGTCCTCGTGGAGAAGTCCTTCACGATGAACGCGAATGAGGCGCGTGAGCTGGTCGCCCTCGCGCGTTCGAAGGACCTGTTCATGATGGAGGCCATGTGGACGCGATTTCTGCCCCACGTGATCGCGCTGCGCGACCTCGTCTCACGCGGCGTCCTCGGCGACCTGGTCATGGTGGAAGCCGATCATGGTAAGTGGTTCGCGCCCGATCCCAACTCGCGCCTCTTCGCCCCCGAACTGGGGGGTAGCGCCATGCTCGATCTCGGCGTCTACCCGGTGTCGTTCGCGTCGATGCTGCTCGGGACCCCTGCGCGCGTCGTCGCGATGGTCGACCCCGCGTTCACTGGTGTCGACGGTCAAGCCTCGATGATCTTTGGCTACGAGTCGGGGGCGCAGGCCCTCCTCACGTGCACCACCCTCGCTCGTTCGTCGACTCGCGCGTGCGTCACTGGTACCGAGGCGCGCGTCGAGATCGACTCGGACTTCTACGCTCCCACTTCATTTCGTCACATCACCCGAAGCGGTGAGGTCACGGAGTACAACTTCGACGTGGCACCACGCGGCCTGCGTTTTCAGGCCATTGAAGTGGCCCGATGTCTTGACGAGGGACTGAAGGAGAGCCCGCTGATGCCGCTCGACGAGACGATCTCCGTCATGCAGACCATGGAGAATGTCATGGCGATGCTAGAGCCAGCGCCAACCCTCTAGGTTCGCGACGTCCGCACGACGCGGGGGTTGGGCTCCCGCGCGTTGACAGGTGAGGCGAGAGATTTCAATCGCTGCGGCGACGGCTTCTTCAAGGATGGACGGGTCGTGCAGGTCCTGTCGGCTCAGGCCGTGCCCGGTCCACCACGTCATGAATCCGCCGACGAGGGCGTCACCCGCACCGACGGTGTCCACCACGCGCGTCGGCGCCACGGCGACGTCGATCGTCCATTCATCCGTTGTCACGGTGACCGGAGCGCCGCCGTCAGTGACGATGACGCAGGTAGCGCCGAGGCGCAGCATCTGGCGTGCGCCCTCGAGTGGCGACACCCCAGGATGCAAGTACTCCAGGTCCTCAGTCGACACCTTGACGACGTCGGCACGAGCACTGAGTCGATCGACTCGTGATCGATATGCGGCCTGGTCGCGCACGGCGTGCGGTCGGCAATTGGGATCGATGACCACCAAAGTTTCGACGGGAGCGTCCATGATGAGCGCCTCGCCCAGCGACGCCATGGGCTCGACGAGAAGACCCAAGGTCCCGAAGTACATAGCCGCGAGCTTTGCGATAGCCCGCACTGCATTAGTGGTCTCGTGAACGTCAAGTGCAAAGGCGGCCGTGTCGCTTAGGTGGAAGTGATAGCGCGGGCCCTGCGGGTTCAATTCCACAACGGCCAGGGTGGTGGGCTGAACCTTCGGCGTGTCGAGAGTGAGTTCGACATGGCTGTCGGCGAGCGCCGCGCGTACGAAGGCACCGAAGGCGTCGCTGGACACCCCTGAGATAAAACGGGCGTCGCCACCGAGGCGACCGATGCTACGCGCCACGTTGAGGGGACCTCCACCGACGACGGCGTTGACCGTTCCGTCGCCCGACACGAGGAGGTCGACGAGGTTCTCGCCGAGAACCGCAATGGGGTGTGCACTCAATTCAACGCACCTTTCTTCGCCGTCGCGTGTGAACGCCACGAGAATTTTTCGCTTCGTGGCAAGTGAGTAGCGGATTTATCTTGTGGAGACAACGTTATCTCACTACCATCTGAATGACCTTCCCCACCAAGGGGAGAGCACGAGGGAGAAGCCAGATGGTTGACGTAGTGCCGAGTCGCAGTCCGGGGTATCGCGCGACCATGAAGGACGTGGCCGCGCTGGCCCGAGTGAGCCTCAAGACGGTGTCGCGCGTCATCAATGACGAGCCCACTGTCAATCCTGAGCTCGTCGAGCGCGTGCGGCGTGCGGCCGGTCAACTTCACTATCAGCCAAACTTTGGGGCGAGTGCCCTGCGACGTCGAGACGGTCGCTCCTCGACCATCGGAGTTCTCCTCGAGGATCTCTCCAACCCGTTCTCGGCCACCATCTACCGAGCGGTGGAAGAAATGGCGATTGCCCGAGGCGTCTCGGTTCTCGGCGGCAGCTTCGACGAAGACCCGCGACGAGAACTCGAGCTCACCGCTTCCATGTCACGTCACCGTGTCGACGGCGTGATCATCGCTCCGGCCAGCCGCGACCACCAATACCTTCGCCAGGAGCAGATGGCCGGTGTGCCCTTCGTCTTCGTCGACCGGCCGCCCTACCTTCTCGACGCCGACGCGGTCTTGTCGGATTCGCGCGAGGGATCGGCCCAGGCCGTGATGCACCTAGTGGCACTGGGTCATCGCCGCATTGCCTTCCTCGGCGATCTCGTCACCATCCATACCGCGCAGGAACGATTCCAGGGATATTGCGACGCCCTGGCCAGCGTGGGACTCACGCCGGAGGATTCTCTCGTCGCGCGCAACCTGCGGACGATTGACGCGGCAGAAATTATGGCGGGACGGTTCTTGGACAATGAGGATCCCCCGACTGCATTCTTCGCCGGACAGAACCTTCTGACCATCGGTGCGGTGCGAGCTATTCGCGAACGAGGCATGCAACAACGAGTCGCCATCGTGGGTTTCGACGACTTCTTGCTCGCCGATCTCTTAGAGCCCGGCGTGACAGTGGTGGCGCAAGACCCCGTGTCGATAGGACGCGAAGCCGCCGCCCTGCTCTTTGCCCGGATTGACGGCGATGACAGTCCATCGAAGAAGAAGATAGTTGAGACAACGTTCATCTGCCGTGGATCGGGCGAGATTGGCGTGGCTGACGCTGGCGACTCTCGTTAATCAGGGTTTACCCAAAGAGCGGTATTTGCTGGAATTCTGAAGTTACGAGTTGGAACGAGACGGCAGAACATTTTTATCCAAATGGTTTGACACGATTACTCGCCATCGCTATTGTGAGACAACGTTGTCCAACAATCCGTGAGATGGTCTCATGTTTCGGGCAAAGGGGGAAGCAAAAAAATGAAGTCACGTTCCATGCGTCTCATCCAGGGTGCGGCGGTTGCCTCAACTCTGGCTGCGTCGGTGTTCACGTTCGTCGGGGGATCCGCTTCGGTGGCCAACGCCGCATCAAAGAAGTTCACGGTTGCCTACGTTGTCGGTGCTGCCTCGGACCCGTTCTTTTTGTCCATGAAGGTTGGCGCTTCGGCCGAGGCCGCGAAGTTGGGCATCAACTTGGTGTGGCAGGGTAATCCCAGCGTCTACTCCTCGGCTACTCAGATTCCTATCGTGCAGACCCTTCTTGCGACCAAGCCCAATGCCTTGGTTCTGGCGCCCACCGACACCAAGGCGCTGCAGCCATTGGTTGCTCAGTACGTCGCGGCGAAGATTCCGGTCTTCAACGTCGACTCCGGCGACGCTAACCAGGGCAACATCACATCATGGGTGACTGGCAACAACCTCCAGGGTGGACAGTCCGCCGCGGACTCGTTGGCCTCGGCCATTGGCTACGCCAAGAACTGCACCGCCGCCGCCAAGTGCGTCGTCGCCGAGGGCGTGAGCTCGATCACCACTTCGACCGACGCCGCGCGTCTGAAGGGCTTCGCCATGGAAGTTGCGGCCAAGTACCCCAACATCAAGGTGCTGAACCCGATTGTCTCGAACTCCCAGCCGGCTGTCGCTACCTCGGGCTTCAAGCAGGCCCTGGCCGCCAACAAGGTCGCTGGTATCTTCGCCATTGACGGAACCGACCTCGCTGGTGCCGCTCAGGCGATCCTGACCGCCGGTGGTTCGGCCAAGAACATCAAGATCGTGGGCTACGACGCCTACGCCGCCAACATCAAGAGCATGCAGGCAGGCAAGATCTCCGCGATCGTCTCCCAGCAGCCCGCTCTTGAGGGCAAGGACATCATCGACGCGGTGTACGCGAAGTTGACGGGCAAGGGCGTGATCAAGCACTTGAACACCTTGGCCAACATTGTCTTGACGCCGTCGAACTGCGCCAAGCTCTGCGCGACCTACGTCTACAAGACGGCCTAGGCACACATTTGATCAGACCCCCGGACGCGCTCGATCAGGCGTCCGGGGGTCTGCTTGTCTCGTGCAGTATTTTCATACGAAGTGCATCAGAACCGTGATGCCGTCCTAAGGAAGTGCCGTGTCAACTGTTGAGACACCCGTTGCCTCGAGCAACGAAGCGCCACCACCGTCGCTGTACCGGCGTCTGACATCCTTCGCCTCCAACCAGCAATTCATACTTTTCTTGGTGCTGGTCGGCGTCATGGTGTTCTTCGATTTTCACAACTCGCGTTTCTTCGGGACGGGTGAATTCACCAATCTGTTCGTCGACTTCTCCGAAGCCGTGCTGATCGCCGCGGCCGAGATGTACGTCATCTCTTCGGGCGGGATTGACTTGTCGGTGGGTTCCACCATCGCGGTCTCGACAGTGGTGGGTGCTTACGCCATCCAGTACATGGAAGGTCATCACTTCGGCGAATTCCTGTCGTTGTTCCTCGGTACTTTCGCCTGCGCGGGCGTGGGCGCCCTCGTGGGCATCATTAACGCGTTACTCATCACCAAAGCTCGTCTGGTGCCCTTCGTGGCCACGCTCGTGACGCTGAGTATGGGTGAGGGCTTGGCGCTCGTGTTTTCCAAAGGCGGCACGGTGGGCTACGACCCGGCCGCGGCCGTGTGGAGTTCCACCGGATTTTGGATCTTCCGGTGGCTGACCGTCATGATCCTGGTGCTGACCGCAATCTTGGGTCTGGTCCTGCACCTCACGCGCTACGGCCGCTACAACTTCGCTATTGGCTCGAACCCGTTCGCCGCTCGTGCGGCGGGAATCAACGTAAACCGTCACGTCGCCTCGGTCTACGTCCTTTCGGGAATCCTCGCTGGACTCACCGGCATGATCTGGTACTTCAACACGAGCGGCGGGGCTCCCCAAAACGGCATCGGTAACGAGCTTGAAGCCATCGCCGCCGTCGTCATCGGCGGGGTCAGTCTGTTCGGGGGATCAGGGCGTTTCACCGGCATCATCCTCGGTGTGGCAATTTTGACGGTGGTCCACGACGGATTGGTGTTCATCAATATTGCGACGACCTGGAACGAAGTGGTCGTGGCGGGATTCATCGCACTGGCGGCGGTGCTGCAATCAATGCGGCCGGGGATCAAGAGGTTGACGTGACAACGCAGATCGAACCAGTACTCGAACTCCGCAACATCAACAAGTCCTACGGCTCGGTCCAGGCCCTCACCGACGTGAGTTTCAAGGCGTACGCGGGAGAGGTCATTGGCCTGGTAGGCGACAACGGTGCGGGCAAGTCGTCCCTAATCAAGACCATCTCCGGTGCCCATAATCCGGACTCGGGAGAATTAATGGTCGACGGTGTGGCGCGTCACTGGAAGTCACCCCACGACTCCATGATGGCCGGTATCGAAACGCTCTACCAGGATTCGGGTCTGGCGCCGGACCTCACCATTGGATCGAACATCTTCCTCGGTCGTGAACTCGAAAGAAAGGGAATCTTCGGCAAGCTCGGGTTCCTCGATCAACGCTCAATGGAGCGTCGAGCCTTGGAGGAGCTAGAGAAAGTGGGCATCACGGTGCCACTCTCCAAGCGGACCGTGTCGCAACTCTCCGGTGGCCAACGACAGGCGGTCGCGGTCGGCCGAGCCGCGATGTGGGCCCAGCACGTCATCATCTTGGATGAGCCCACAAACCACCTGGGCGCGCGCCAATCACTCGAAGTGCTAAAGGTCATTTCTGCCGCACGTGACCAGGGCCTGTGCGTTCTCTTCATCTCACACACGTTGCCGCACGTGCTCGAAGTGACGGACCGCATCATCGTGCTACGCCTCGGCAGGGTTGTAAAGGATGCTCCGACCTCAGATTTTACGGTGGAGACTCTCCTAGGTACGATCACGGGACTGAACACCTGACTCATTTGAATTCATTTGACGGGGTTCGATTCAAATGAAAAAATATCCTTCGCGTTGCATAAAGCGTCAAAATTGAAACGATACAAGTGACAATCGGGTGAAACAATGCGTTCACATTGGTTCGTTTGGTGTTATGTTCTCAATGCCGTAACGCGTGAGCGCCACGGCATTTGAAGTACAGCAAAACCGAGAGACGCCCCCGGGCGTCAGAAAAGAGTTGGGGAGATGAATTTCAAGACTGCAAGGATTCTTGCGTCGGTCACCCTGGTCGGCAGCGTTGCTGCGGCCATGTTGCCTGCCGTAAGTAGTGCGAGCACGCCTACCGTTTCGGACAGCACGTTTAATACGAGCTTTTCCACTATGAAGTACCTGAAGAGTGTTGTCGCCAAGGGCACCGGCTCCATCGCCGTTATCCTTCCCGACACGACCTCGTCAGCCCGTTACACCGAGTTCGACGCCCCGTATCTCAAGGCCTCGTTCGCCGCTGCCGGTTTGAAGGCTTCGCAGTACATTATTCAGAACGCACAGGGAAGCCCGACCACTCAGTTGGCGGACGCTCAGGCGGACATTGCCAAGGGTGCCAAGGTCCTCGTTGGTGGACGCGCTGGACTCCACCACTGGTGCAAACATTGAGAAGTACGCGGCGAAGCGCGGTGTGAAGGTAATCGACTATGACCGTTTGGTCTTGGGTGGATCACGCAACTACTACGTCAGCTTCAACAACGTCTCCGTTGGTACGTTGATTGGTAAGGGCCTCGTGAGTTGCGTTTCGGCCTGGCACGTCGCCAGCCCGACCGTCTACGTGATGAAGGGTTCGCCCACTGACAACAACGCCACGTTGTTCGCCCAGGGCTACAACGCCGTCCTGAAGAAGACCAGCTTCAAGTTGATCAACGAAGGCACCGGCACGTGGGACCCGCCCACCGCGCTGAAGGACTTCCAGGGTGCGTACACCGCTAACAAGAAGATCAACGCCGTGGTGACTCCGAACGACGAGAACGCCGCTCCGATCATTGCGTACCTGCAGAGCCAGGGTCTGAAGCCCAAGTCCATCCCCTTCACGGGTCAGGACGCTACTCTGACCGGTTTCGAGAACGTAATCTCGGGCTACCAGTGTGGCACCGTCTACAAGCCCATCTGGCTTGAGGCTCAGGCTGCGGCTGCTTTGGCCATCTACCTGCGTGGCGGCGTCAAGCCGCCGGCGGGCCTCGTCAACGGCACCACGCCGGACTCGATGGCCACCGTTGGTAGCTTGAAGAACGTGGCTTCGGTCTTGCTGACCCCGACCTGGGTGACTGCTGCAAACGTCCAGGCGACTGTCATCAAGGACAAGGTCATCGCGGCTTCGGCCCTGTGCACCAGCGCTGCGCCGAAGGTTCAGGGAATGACCCTGCCTTCGTACAACGCGGACTGCAAGACGTACGGCATCAAGTAGTCACCGCTGATGGATTCCGCCCCCGAGAACAACAACCTCACCTCGTCTGAAACTAGGCAATCTGGGCCAGTTGGCTCGGGGGTGGATTCTTCAGCACCAATGCTGCTGAGCCTGCGCGACGTCACCAAGAGTTTTGGCGCCGTGCAGGCTCTGCAGCACGTGGACCTCGATATTCCCGCGGGCCAAGTCACCGCTCTGATCGGTGACAACGGAGCGGGCAAGTCGACACTCATCAAGACCATTGCCGGAATCTGGGCCCCGTCAAGTGGCACCATGTACTGGCAAGGAAAAGAAGTCCACATCCACACCCCTCGTGATGCCACACATTACGGAATTGCCACGGTGTATCAGGATCTGGCACTCTGTGACAATCTCGATATCGTCCAGAACATGTATCTCGGTCGTGAGAACACCAAGGTGGGTCTCCTCGACGAGATCACCATGGAGTTGGAAACTTCCAAAACTCTGAAGGAACTTTCGGTCTCGACCGTCAAGTCCGTGCGACAGGTCGTTGGCTCCCTCTCAGGAGGTCAACGCCAGGCTGTGGCAGTTGCACGCGCAGTGATGACCGAGTCCGAGTTGGTTATCCTCGACGAGCCGACTGCGGCGCTGGGTGTGTCTCAGACCGCGCAGGTGCTAGACCTGATCAAGACTCTTTCGAGCCGCGGAATTGCCGTGCTCGTCATTTCTCACAATCTCAACGATGTCTTCACGGTGGCCGACCGCATCGCGGTCATGTACCTCGGGACTCTCGTCAGCCACGGTCCCATTGCCAACTACGATCGCAACAGCGCGGTGGAAATGATCACGACGGGTAAATCCGATCGTGTGGCCGCTCTCTCCTCTTCGAACTGAAAGGTTCTCACCAGTGTCCACCGAGACCAGCACTGAGCTTCCCGCATCAGCGCCCAGCACTAAAGGTGTCTACCGTTTGATGCTCACTCGCTTTCGCCGCGGCGACAGCGGCATGATCCCAATTGTCGTCGGGCTCGTTGTCTTGGGTGCGTATTTCCAAATCCGAAGTTCCGTGTTTTTGTCCACGGGCAACCTCACCAACTTGATGGTGCAGGCTACGATTTTCGTCCTCTTGGGCATCGCTGAAGTGTGGCTATTGCTGCTGGGCGAGATTGACCTTTCGGCGGGTTTCAACGCCGGCCTCGCGGGCGCCATCGCCACCATCTTGGTGGACCAACAGTTCCACTGGTCCTGGTACTTCGCCGTCGGCCTCGCGCTCATTGCCAGCACCGCATTCGGAGCGCTGTGGGGATTCCTCGTGATAGGACTGCGACTGCCGTCATTCATCGTGACGTTGGCGGGACAACTCGGACTCGAAGGCCTCGTCCTATGGATTGTCGACAGCCAGGGCACTGGTGGGTCCATCTCGATCCACGAGCCGGTCCTCTACAACATCGTCTACGGCAATTTCACTCCGCTGTTTACCATCATCTTCATCGTCGGCACCGTGCTCGCCCTCTCGTTCTCACTGATTCGCAAGAATGCGAGTCGTGCGTCGCGCGGGCTCGAATCAGTGCCGATGCCCCTGATGTTGATTCGTATCGCGGGCCTCCTGATCGGCGGGGGTCTCCTAATCTGGATCTTCAACTCCAACCGCGGTAGTTTCACCCCCATCCGCGGCATGCCTTTCGCGATCATGCTTGTGGGCGCCGTTTTAGGGGCATGCACCTTCATCATGAACAAGACCAAGTCGGGCCGCTACATTTACGCCATCGGTGGCAACGCCGAGGCGGCGCGTCGCGCCGGTATCGCGGTCAACCGATTCCGCCTGATGGCCTTCATGATGACCGGACTGATCTCGGGCATCGCAGGCCTGGTCTACGTGTCGAACCAGAATGGCATCTCGGACTCCATCAACGGCGGCACCCTCGTGCTCTACGCGGTTGCTGCCGCCGTTATCGGCGGCACGAGTCTCTTCGGTGGCCGCGGCAAGATGGTGCACGCTTTGATCGGTGGTGTCGTCATCGCCACCATCTACAACGGCATGGCCCTGATTCAGCTCGGTGCGCCACAGCAGTACATTGCGACCGCGTTGGTCCTATTGGGTGCGGTCACGATCGACTCGTTGGCGCGCCGCGGCAGCACGATCGTCAAATAGCGACGGTGGTGCGGTAACTCTGTTGCCTAGCGAGCCTCGGACAAACGGTCGCGTTGGATCTTGCCGTTCGGAGTGCGTGGGATTGAATTGACGTAGCGGATCTCCTTCGGCTTGGCCCACGGACCGATACGTTCACTCGCTGTCGCGATGATCTCCTGGTCGATGGTGGAGCGGTCGCTGACGACCAGCGCCACGACGCGCTGACCCCATTCTTGATCGTCGGCGGCCGTGACGGCGACGTCACGCACGCCCGGAATTCGGGCAATCACGGCTTCGAGGTCGTCGGGCCATACTTTTTCACCACCGGTATTGATGACGTAACCCAGGCGTCCGCGCACCCGCACGATTCCGTCGGTGACCTCGCCGGCGTCACCGGTGGGAAACCAGTTGGCGTCGCCGTCGGGACCGGTGATGCGTGGTCGCGAACCGTCGCGATACGAGCGAAAGAGCGTGGGCGACTTGACGCAGATCTGTCCGTCCACGGCGGCCACTTGGACGTCGCGCAACGGTCGCCCGTTGTAGACCACCCCGGATCCCGTCTCGGTCATGCCCCACGTGGCTACGACGTTCTCGGGCAATTCGCCGGGTGGGCGCGCTCCGCCCAGAAGGACGGCGTCGTAGCCGCTGACGTCGTGGCGAAAGAGTTGGGCGCGCACGAGAGCGACGTGGGTGGCGCCGCGAGTGGGCGCCGAGGCAATCTCGTCGGCGTTATCCCACAATAGCCTCGCGTCACTGAGGATCGCGCGCAAGAGGACGGCGAGCCCACCGATGTGATTGGCGGGAAGGCACGGTAACCACACAGGGGGAGCGCTTGCCCGCAACGACGACTGGGTCAGTTCGGCACTGGCGCGCAGGGCGTCCCACGAAAGTTCGACTGCCTTGGGTCTCCCGCTCGAGCCCGAGGTCAACATCACGAGACCGATCTCGTCGTCGACGCCCTCGCCGCTCTCGAGGGCGTGCACGCCCGAGACATCTCGCACGTGGGTGGCTCCCAATGCCCGCAATTGTTCGCGGCGTCGCGCCGGGGCGACACGTTGGTCGAGCACGCAGAACGCCTGACCTTCGTCGACGCAGTCGCGCAGTGCTCCTTCAAGCTCGGGTCCGAGGGCGAAATCGAGTGCAACGAGCGAAGCCACGTAGGAACCTTAGGCCGACGGGCGCGCGGTGGCTGTCGAGGGCCGTCCCGGGTGCGGGCGGTAGCGTGGGTGCATGGTGACGACAGTTATTTCAGGTTCCCCGCACGACCCCGTGGACGATTTTCGTGCCTTGCCCGTACCCGCGTGGGAAACGCTGGGTGACTACAAGGACATCATGTACGAGTCCGCCGAGGGGATCGCGCGAATCACGATCAACCGTCCCGAGCGACGCAACGCGTTTCGCCCCCAGACCCTCTTCGAACTCTCCGACGCCTTCGAGCGGGCGCGCGACGACATCGAGGTGGGTGCGATCATTCTGACCGGGGCCGGGGGCGACGCGTTTTGCTCCGGGGGTGACCAGAAGATCCGCGGCGACGACGGGTACATGGGCGACGATGAGGTGGCACGACGCGGCGTGGGGCGACTCAACGTCTTGGACCTGCAGATCCAGATCCGGAGATTGCCCAAGCCGGTCATCGCCCAGATCGCGGGCTACGCCATCGGCGGAGGGCACATCTTGCACCTGGTGTGCGACCTTTCGATCGCGGCGCGACAACGCCCGCTTCGGGCAGACCGGACCGCGGGTGGGGTCCTTCGACGGTGGGTACGGCTCGTCGCTGCTGGCTAACACGATCGGTCTCAAGCGCGCCAAGGAAGTGTGGTTCCTGTGCCGTCAGTACGACGCCGCGCCAGGCACTCGAGTGGGGACTCGTCAATACGGTGGTGCCCCTCGACGATCTCGAAGCGCGAGACCGTCGCGTGGTGCCGTCAGATCTTGACGCTCTCGCCGATGGCGTTGCGCATGCTCAAGGCCGGTTTCAACGCCGCCGAGGACGGGCTCGCCGGCGTGCAGCAATTCGCCGGCGACGCGACCATGCTCTTTTACATGTCCGAAGAGGGCCAAGAGGGTCGTAACGCCTTCGTCGAACATCGCAAGCCAGACTTCTCACGTTTCCCCAAGCGTCCATGAGCGCGCTGCCACGCCGGGCACGTTGCAACGTTGGGTCCTCGCCGCGCGCGTACGCACCCTGCCCGCGGCGGCGGTGCCGGTGGTGATCGGCGCGTCGCTCGCGCGACCGCGACACCTACAACGTGCTCAACACGCTGCTGTGTCTGCGTGGTGGCCCTGGCGCTGCAGATCGGCACCAATTACGCCAATGATTACTCCGACGGCGTTCGTGGTACCGACGAGGTGCGCGTGGGACCCTTCCGACTGACCGCGTCGAAGTTGGTGGCGCCGGTCTCGGTTCGCCGCGCGGCGTTCTTCTTCTTCGCGGTGGCGGCGGTGGCGGGGCTGTTCTTGAGCATTCGTCAGCACCTGGGTGTTCATCCCACTGGGCATGAGTGCGGTCGCGGCGGGATGGTTCTACACCGGGCGGACCCAAACCCTACGGCTACTTCGGCCTCGGCGAGGTGTTCGTCATGATCTACTTCGGCTTCGTCGCCACCGTCGGTACCGCCTACGCCCAACACGGACACGTCCCCGCGGGGGCGTGGTGGTGGGGACTGTGCACGGGTTCAATGGCGTGCGCGCTGCTCGAGGCGAACAACTTGCGCGACGTCGACCGGCGACCGGGTGGCCGGGAAGAAGACCCTGGCGGCGCGTCTCGGCCGCAAGAACGGCTCGTGGCTGTACGCCGTGTTCGTGGCGGGCGCCGTGCTCGGTGCGGGATTCGGGGGAGAGGGTCTTGTCGCCGCCGTCGCGTTCGCGATGTACATCCCCGCGCTTACAGATGGCCTTCTCCACCACGATCGGGTCGCGAACTCTTGGCGTTATTGCAAACAGTCGTCGCACGCGCAGTGGGTGGTCGGTGGTGCGACCGCCCTCGGTGATGTTCGTAACTCGTTAGGCCAGGAACGTCTCGATCGTCGCGAGCTACCAGCTCGGGTTGTTCCAGGTGGGCGGCGTGGCCCGCTCCGGCGATTGTGGCGAACGTGCCCCGCGAGAGTGAATCGGCGATGGCGCGGGCTTCGGCGACGAATTTGGTGTCGAGTTCGCCGGCGAGGGCCAGTGTCGGCCACGTCGAGACCCGCGAGGCGATCACCCAGCCATTCCTGAGTGCCGGTGCCCGCGCTGCGGAGGCTGCGCGCGAGTCCCGCGGCGTCGTGGCTGCGCGTATCGGATTCGGCGTAGGGGCCCAACGTGGCAAATAGCGGCTGGGCGAGCCACTCACTGAGGAATACTTCGGTACCGACTTCGCTGAGGTGGGTCGCGAGCGCGTCGTCGCGTCGTCGTCGATCGGCGCGTTCTTCGGGGTCGGCGATGCCGCGAGAAGCGCCCAGGGTGATGAGTGCCCGCAGTCGTTGGGGCTCGTGCCAAGGCGACGTGCAGGGCCACGCGAGCACCGAAGGAATAGCCGCCGAGGACGACGGGCTCGCGAGGCAGCGCGTCGAGGACCAGGTGGGCGATCTCGGGCAGCGAGCCGTCGAGCGCCGCGGCCGACCCGTGTCCGGGCAGGTCCAGGGTCAAGAGTTCGTGGCGACCTGCCAGAATGGTACGGAACTGACGCGCCGATCCCCGAGTCTGGGTGAAGCCGTGGAGCCACGCGAGTGGCGGTCCCGACCCCTGTCGGTCCAGCATGAGGAGTGGCATTGCAACAGAGCGTACCGACCACGAGCGTCGTCCAGGCGACATTCGTCGCCACCCTGGTCGATGAGTGGTGCCGACTGGGACTCGGGACGTCGTGATCTGTCCCGGATCGCGTTCCACCCCCTTGGCGCTGGCCTTCTCGCGACGTGGGGAGTTGACCGTGCACGTGCGCATCGACGAGCGCAGCGCCGCCTTCTTCGCCCTCGGACGAGCCCTGGCGACGTCGCGTCCGGTGGCCATCGTGGTCACCAGTGGCACTGCGGCGGCCGAAGTGCACGCCGCCGTCGCCGAGGCGGACCTGGCGCACGTGTCGCTGCTGGTTCTCACGGCTGATCGACCACCGGAGTTGCACGGCGTCGGAGCGCCGCAGACCATTGATCAGCAACGTCTCTACGGTGCCAAGGTGCGCCTCTACGAAGAGCCCGGTGTTGCGCGCCTCGACGCCGCGACGTCGTGGCGTCCCTTGGCCCGACGACTCTATGAGGGGGCTGACGGCGAGGCGGGACTGCCCGGTCCGGTCCATCTCAACGTCGCCTTCGTCGAACCCCTCGTGGCCGAACCGCTCGAGTTGACCCCCGTCACCAGTGCCACGACGGCGCAACGCAGCGTCCCCTGGCCCGGCGCCGACATCGACGTCTCGGGCCGACGCGTCCTGTGCGTCGTTGGCGCGGGCGTTAGCGACGCTACTCGTCGCCAGATCATCGAACGGCGCACGCTGCGCGGTGGGTGGTGGTGGGGGACGCGACGACCCCGGGAGCCGTGGGTTACGCCGATCCCTTGGTGCGTCACGACGCGATATGGGAAGCGTTACGTCCGGACGTGGTGATTCGTATCGGTGGCATTACCGCTTCTAAGTTCTTGGCCCAGCGCCTGGTGTCGTTCGATGGCGAGATCATTGCGCTCGATTGGCGCCGGGCCCGTGGCCGACCCCGACGCGGTGATCACTCGCGCACGTCGAGTGGTTATCCCGACGCGGCGAAGTCGTCGCACGTGGGTGGCGCGAGCTACGTCGCTCTATGGCGCGAGGCCAGTGACATGCTGGGCCGTCACCTTGATGAGCTCTGGGGTGAGGATCTCGACGAGGTGCTGGTGGCGCGAGTCGTGGTCGGCGGCGGCCAACCAGCACGCGACGTCGCTGGTCGTGGGTTCGTCGATGCCGGTGCGCGACGTCGAGTGGTGGGGCGAGCCGCGCATGCGCGCGGCCTTCGCCAATCGAGGAGCCAACGGGATCGACGGCGTCGTCTCGACCTTCCTCGGCGTCGCCCATGGTTCGGCGGCCATTGGGCTGGTGGGCGACGTCACGATGCTGCACGACGTCTCGGCGCTGGTGGACGGAGCGGGTCCCTCGACCACGTGCGGTGCTGGTGGTGAGCGACAACGGCGGGCGGAGGAATCTTTTCTTTCCTGGCCCAGGCTCGACACGTACCGCGCGACGATTTCGAGACGCTCTTCGCGCACCCCGCGTCATCACGACCTGGTCGCGGTCGCGCGGGCGTTCGGTCATCACGCCGAGGCGGTGTGCACGGCAACAGCAGTTGCGCGACGCACTGAGCTGCGGCGCTCGGGCGTGACGGACTCACGGTGGTGGTGGCGAAGGTGCCCTCGCGCGAGCAGAACGTCGCGCGTCACGAGGAACTCAACGAACTCGTGCGCCAGTGGTGGTCGTCGCGGTGATCGCGACGCTACCGGCGTCGCTGATCGCGGCGTTCCCCCTCGCTTTCGCTGCGGGCCTGGTGTCGTTCATCTCGCCCTGCGTCCTGCCCCTCCTGCCGGGGTACCTGGCGTTCCTCGGCGGTTCGGCGGGCACCCTCGACGCTCACGCCGTGCCCGCGGACGCACGTCTGTCGGGCTCCCTCGCGTTCATCCTGGGTTTCTCAGCCGTCTTCGTCAGCTTCGGTGCACTTTTCGGGCAATTCGGCGATCACCTTGCGCACCCACCAGCGACCGCTGGAAGATCGTCTTCGGACTGGTGACGATCGTGCTGGGCTTCTTCTTCGCCGGGTGGTGGCCTTCGTCGTGGCTGCAGCGCGAACGGCGCATCCACTTCTTGCCGCGGGCCTCGGTGCTCGGCGCTGCCCTGCTCGGCTTCTTCTTCGCGGTGGGCTGGACACCGTGCATCGGACCCGACGTTGGCGGCCATCGACGGCCTCGCCGCGTCATCGTCGGGGGCGACGGCGCTGCGTGGTTCGATTCTCGCCTTCGTCTACTGTCTGGGTCTCGGGCCTGCCCTTCGTCGTCGCGGCGCTCGCCACCGAGTGGATGGCCAGTGCCTCGGGCGTGGCTGCGTCGCCACGCCAAGGTGATCGGCATCGTCGGCGGAGTGATGTTGATCGTCATCGGGGTCGCCGAGGTGACGGGCTCGTGGCAGACCTGGGTGACTGTGGCTGCAGGTCCAACTTCCCCGCGACGACCAGCCTCTAGCGGGAGCCCTCGTAGACTGGCGCCCATGAAACTGCGCGATGACTGGGAGTTTCGCGGTCTCGTCCACCAGATGACGGACGAGACCCTGTTGGACCGACTGAGCGCTGGCGGCGTCACCGCGTACATCGGTTTCGACCCGACGGCCGCGTCGCTGCACCTGGGCAGCCTGCTGCAATTGTGCAATCTGCGCCGCCTCCAGCTGGCGGGTAATCGGCCCATCGCCCTCGCCGGCGGCGGCACCGGCATGATCGGCGACCCGAGTTTCAAGGCGGTCGAGCGACCGCTGCTGACCCTCGAGCAGATCGACGCCAACGTCGAGGGCATCCGCGAGCAGCTCACTCGGTTCCTCGACTTCACGCCGGCCGCGGGTTCGGTCGCAGGCGCTGTTGCTCAACAACGCCGAGTTGGCTGACGACGATCTCGCTGACCGACTTCCTTGCGCGACGTGGGTAAGCACTTCACCGTCAACCAGATGGTGGCCAAGGACTCGGTGAAGAGCCGCCTCGACCGCGACGACGTCGGGCTGTCCTTCACCGAGTTCTCCTACATGCTGCTTGCAGGCGTACGACTTCTTGCGACTCAACGTCGACCACGACTGCACGCTGCAACTGGGCGGCTCGGACCAGTGGGGCAACATCACGATGGGCACCGAGTTGATCCGCAAGGTGACCGGTCGCTCGCGCCGCCGGGCTCACCTCGCCGCTGTTGTTGCGCGCCGACGGCAGAAGTTCGGCAAGTCCGAGGGCGGCGACGACCACATCTGGCTGGACGCCTCGCTGACGTCGCCCTTCGAGATGCACCAGTTCCTGTTGAACACCGAGGACGCCATGACGCCCGGCGTTGCTGCGTTTCTTCACCTTCCTCGACCACGAGACCATCCTCGAGCTCGACGAGGCGACGCGCGCCGCCCCAGGAACGTCGCGCCCAGCGCGCACTGGCCAACGCCGTCGTGGCGCTGGTGCACGGTGACGACGCCGCCGCGAAGGCCGAACGCGCGGGCGAGGCGCTCTTCCAGCCGAGGCGATCGCCGAACTCGACGAGGCGACGCTCTTGACCAGTCGTGGCCGACGCACCCTCGTCGACGATGAGTCGCGAGCGAGTTCGAACCGGGGATCGACGCCGTCGACTTCGTCGTGCGTTGCGCCCTGGCGAAGTCCAAGGGCGAGGCCCGTCGCTTCCTCGATCAGGGTGGGGTCTACGTGAACAACGTTCGCGTCTGGCGTCCGAAGCCCGCGTCGGGATCTCGACGAGCGCTCTGCACGGTCGCTACGTGGTGGTGCGCCGGGGGCGGCGCGAACTGCACCTCGTGGTCGTCGCGTGATCCGCCGCGGCGCACTGCTCGTCGCGATCTCGCTCGTGGTGACGTCACTATCGCTGACGGCGTGCGGTTCGGTGAGTGCGAGCACTGCGCTCAAGAAGTGGGTGACGAGCGCCAATCTCACCCGCAATAACGCCGCAACTGACAGCCGACGCCCGCCACGCCCTCAGTGCACTGCGCGATCCGCGCACGACGTCCGCGCACTTGCACACCGTGTGCGCCGTCCTCGACTACGAGACGCTGCAGGCCAACGCGTCGCTGCCCACGCCCGACGACCAGTCGACGCAATTGCTCGTCGCCGCCTACACCGACCTCGGGACGGCGCGAACGAGTGCTACGTGGCCGCACACTCGAGTGTCAAGCGCGCCGCACGCGGCGCGCCTACCTGCATCAGGCGGGGGCCGCGTCGCTCTCCGAGGCGCAGGCGCGACTCAGTACGTCTCGGCGTCCGTCTAGTCCGCGTCTGCGACTGGGTCGTGGGCGCAGGTCGATCTCGAGGCGCAAAATGCCCGTCTTCGAGCGTGGCGGTCGCGTCGCCCAGCATGGCGAAGTCCTGGAAATCGACGTTGGCCGCCTCTAGGAAGCGCTGGCGGTCGGGCCCTTCGACCGGGGGGAGACCCCGTCGGCGCACCGCTTCGGCGCGCTCGCGAAAGCGCATGATCATCTCGTCTGGGATTAAAGGCTCGCTCACGGCGGACATGTTAGGGGTTCAGAGCGCGGGGTCGAGTTGGTACATGGGTGTCTCGGCTCAGTTGTGCTGAGCCTGCGGTCGCCGCCAGTTATGGACCGCGGCCAGTGAGGAGTTGACGTGAAAAAGGGCCGCCACCGTCGGTTTGTTGAAGCTCGCGAACTCAAGCGCTCTACCGGACCTCGAGCGACGACGTGCGTCGAATGCGGTGCGGCGCCCGAGGACGTTCACGCGAGTGGTGCCTCGCCGAAGAGGACCGCTACGACGAGATCCTTGGTTCGCTGCCTCGCACCGACGTTCACTGAAGAGGACCCACTCGCCGCCGAGAGCTAGGTCCGTCGTCGCAGTACCGGGTGGGGGAGCGGCGTGCCTTGCGCCGCGCGCGAGCCGCTGATCCATGTACGCGAGCAGCGTGCTCGTACGACGCTGCGGACCCACGATGGCGATCAGTTCTTCGGACATCGAATCGACGACTCGCGTCGCACCGACGAAGGCCGCTGGGTCCTCGGTGCACCACCAGTGGAACTCGTCGCCCCCGGCACCCCAGTGCTGCCGGTCCCACTGGGCGATGCGCGTCATGACGTGCCCGTTCGTCCAGGACTCACGTCGTCTCGGCGAAGGGGTAGTTGCCAGCAGACTTCGGGCTTGAGCGGGATGTAGCTCTCCGTCGTTGTCCATCGCCATGACGTGCAGGGCGCAGCCCGGTCCGCGAGGAAAGTCCGGGCCGGTTGAGGAAGATGCACGCGTCCTGCACCAGGCGGTGACGATCTCGCCGTTCTTCTTGACCCGGGTGGTGCCGTTCTTGGCCCCTTGGACTTGAATTGCCACTGGTCGTCGGTGAGTCGGCGGGCCGCGAGTTCCACGCGCTGACGGTCCTTCTCGTCGGTGAAGTGCGCACCGTAGCTGCAGCAACCCTGCACCAGTTCGGGTGAGGGCCCGGTGAGGACCCCTTGGCAGCCGTCGCCGAAGATGCAGGTCCAGTTGCTCTCGAGGAAGGTCACGTCGAACATCCAGGTGCGCTATGGCGTGTCGTCTTCGAAACTGACCCATTCGTGGGCGTCGGGGGGTATGGAGTCACAGCGAAAACTTACTGTTCGCGTGAGCGTTCGAACGAGTCACCCGTAGACTCGAGCGCATGACCACCGTCCACCACCTTCGACATCCTCTCGCTGACCGACGAGGCCCGCAACGTCGTCATCGACGCGCTCGCCAACGAGGACACGAACAGCGAACGCTTGGCGCTCTGGGTCGAGGTGACGGGTACGCAGGGGCGCGGGCTACTCCTACGACCTCTACTTCTCGGACCTCGCCGACGCACCCGAGGGCGCCGCGATCGGTCGCGACGGCGACGTAACGATCGTGATCCCCGTGGAAGCGTCGATCGCCTGCGCGGCAGTCGTCTCGAGTTCGCCAATGAAGGCGGCGGCGGGCTGGTGCTGGTCAACCCCAACCACCCACCGCCCGAAGAACTGAATCCCGGCGTGCCCGCCGAGATCCTGGCGATGGGCATCGAGAGGACCGATGGCGCAACTCGCCGATCAACGGTCCTCGAAGACGAGCGTCAATCCCTCGATCGCCTCGCACGGCGGCCGCGCGACCTCGTGGCGCTGGACGAAGCGAAGAAGGTCGCCTACATCAAGATGTCCGGCGGCTGCCAGGGATGTGCGATGAGCCGTATGACCTTCTCCCAGGGAATCGAGACAGCGCTGCGCGAGGCGATCCCGGAGCTCACCGACGTGCGTCGACGTCACCGACCACGCGTCGGGGGTGAATCCCGTTCTACGCCGACGCACAGTAGGACCGAGCGCGCGCCTCCTAGAATTTGGCGGATGCTGCGCTTCCTCACTGCTGGCGAAAGCCACGGCCCCTCGTTGACGCGTCATCGTCGAAGGACTTCCGGCGGGATTGGCGATCACGCGGCGAACAGATCGGTGACGAACTCGCTCGGCGTCGCCTGGGCTACGGACGCGGACCTCGGATGCGCTTCGAGCGCGACGAGTTGCGTCTGACGGCGGGCATCCGACACGGGCGCACGCTCGGCTCACCGGTCGCCGATCGAGGTCCTCAACTCCGAGTGGCCCAAGTGGGAGCAGGAGATGTCCGCCGCACCCGGGCACGCCGAGCGACAAACTCACCAAGCCGCGCCCGGGTCACGCCGACCTCGCCGGGATGCAGAAGTACGCCTTCGACGACGCGCGCGACGTGCTCGAGCGCGCGAGCGCGCGCGAGACCGCGGCCCGGGTCGTGGCGGGAGCGCTGGCCAAGGCCCTGCTCGCCACCATCGGCGTCGAGGTCGTCAGCCACGTCGTGCGCATCGGCTCGGTGGCGACGCCCGAGTGACGCTGCGCCCGGGCCCGGGGAACTCGACGTGGTCGACGACAGTGAGGTGCGGTGCTTCGACCCCGAGAGCGCCGCGGCGATGATCGCTCGAGATCAAGGCCGCCGCGAAGGAGGGCGATTCGCTGGGCGGCATCGTCGAGGTCATCGCCTACGGCGTGCCCGTCGGACTGGGTAGTTACGTCCACTGGGACCGCAAGCTGGACGGTCTGCTCGCGGGCGCCCTGATGAGCATTCAGGCGGTCAAGGCGGTGGAGATCGGCGACGGGATGGCCCAAGCCTCCCAGCGCGGCAGCGTCAGCGCACGACGCCATCGCGCGTCGACGAGAGTTCGCGCGCGGCGGCGGGTACGTGCGGCAAGCAGTGACCACGCCGGCGGGCTCGAGGGAGGGATGACCTCGGGCGCGCCGCTGATCGCCAAAGTGGCGATGAAGCCACTGGCGACGCTGAATCGCCCGGTGCTCGAAACCGTTGACGTCGCGACGGGCGAATCGACCGTCTCGTTCAAGGAGCGCACCGACGTCACCGCCGTGCCGGCGCTTGGGCGTCGTCACCGAGGCGATGATGGCGCTAGTGCTGGCCAACGAGGCGCTGCGAAAGTTCGGCGGCGACTCGGTGGAGGAGTTCGCTCGCAATCACGCGACCTACGTCGCGAATCTCGGATCGACGTCTTCGGCCGCGCGACCCGCGTAATCGTGGCTCGGCTCGTCCTCGTCGGTCTGCCCGGTTCTGGCAAGACCACGCGGGGCGAGCGCTCGCGCGCGCCCTGGAGCGTCGACTTTGTCGACACCGACGACCTCTTCCTCGCTCGTGAAGGCTGAGCGTGCAGGACTACTTGCGCTCCCACGGTGAAGCAGCGTTTCGCGACCGCGAATTCGCGGCCCTGGGCCAGGCGCTGGTGTCTCGACGTCGTGGTCGCGACCGGCGGGGGCGTCGTCAGCACGCGAGGCGCGCGGCGACTACTCGTCGAGCGAGATGACGATCTGGCTCGACTGCGCCGACGAGGTGCTCGTGCGAGCGGGTCGCGAGGGCGACCGCCCGCTGCTCGGCGATGATCCGCCGAGGCGCGCGTCGTCGCGTTGCGCGCCAGCGTGACGCCTCTCTACCTCGAGGTGAGTCGCTTCCGCGTGGAGTCAGTCGGTCCGCTGGACGAAGTAGTGGCGCAGTGGTCGACATTGTCGAGTCGGCAGGCGCGTCGTCGTGATTATTCCGGTCGACTTCGCGAGGCGCCGTACGAGGTCACTCTCGGTGCGGGGGTGCGCCACGAGGTGTCGATCGTTCATCACCGAGCGCCTCGCCGCGTGCGCGAATGGTCGATCATCATCACGTCGCCCGCGATCGTCGCCAGCCCTGGTTCGACTTCACCTTTGACGTCGAGACCCACGTCATCGAAGTACCCGAAGGCGAGGCCGCCAAGACATTGACGAGCCTCGCCGAGGTCTGTGATCGCTCGCCCGACTCGGGAGTGTCGCGCCACGACGTGGTCGTGGGCGTCGGCGGGGGGGCCATCACCGACCTCGCGGGTTTCGCGGCGGCGGTCTACTTGCGCGGCATAGCCGTGCTGCACGTGCCCACGAGCGTGGTGGGACAAGTCGACGCCGCCATCGGCGGCAAGACCGCGGTCGATATCGCCGCCGGCAAGAACCTCGTGGGCGCGTTTCATCAGCCCGCCGGGCGTGTGGTGCGACACCGAGACTTGGCGACCTTGAGCGAGCGCGAGCGAATCGCGGGCATGGGCGAGGTCGCCAAGTGCTGGCTCCTCGAGGGCGATCGTCGCACGATGCTCGACGAGGCCACGCTGAACGAATTCATCGAGATGTCGGTCGATCTCAAGGCGCGCATCGTCGTCGCCGACGAGTTGGAGCGCGTGGCAGCGTGCGTTGCTCAACTACGGCCACACGCTGGGTCACGCCATCGAACTGGTCGCCCTGGCGCGCGACGCCGACGAATTGCGCCACGGTGAGGCGGTGGCGATCGGACTGGCCTTCGCGGCACGCCTGGCGCGCCGACTGGGTCGGGTGGGCGACGACGTCGTCACTGAGACCGACGCGGTGCTCGACTACTTCGGTCTGCCCGTCGACGCCTCGTGGGCGATTTTGACGTCGACACAACTCCTCGAGGCCATGGCGCGCGACAAGAAGGCGCACCACGATCTGACCTTCGTCCTCGCGGGTGCAAAATGGTTGCGAGGTCGTTGCGGGCGTCGATCCGGCGTCGTCGTGCGCGACGTACTGAACAGTTCCAGGAGGCGTGATGCAAGAGATACTTCTGCTGTCGGGACCGAATCTCGACCTGCTGGGAACGCGCAGCCCCGAGATCTACGGCACGGCCACCCTGGCTGAGCACGTGGCCTCCGCCGAGCTCGCGGCGAGCCGCCGGGCTACAGCCTTCGTCATGTCCAGTCGAACTTCGAGGGTGACCTCATCGAGGCGGTTCACGCCGCGCGTGAGGTTACGTGCCGCGATCATCATCAACGCCGGGCGCGCTGACGCACTCGTCGTGGGCGCTGCGCCGACGCCCTGGCGATGTTCTCCGGCCCCAAGATCGAAGTGCACCTCTCCAATCCCGCGGCTCGCGAGCCCTTTCGCCACGTGTCGCACCCTGGCGGGGGTGGTGGACGGCTCCATCGCCGGACTCGGCGCGCTCGGCTACCCGCTCGCCGTCGACGCCGTGGTAGCCCTGCTCGGGCAACGGTAGGGTTCGCCGGCGCCGAGTCGGACCCCTCGTCGCCATTGCCTAGACTGACAACCGCAAGTTGCACGAAAGGTAGTTGAGCCCCATGGCGGCCATTTCCACATCCGACATCAAGAACGGCATCACCCTCAAGATCGACGGCGGTCTGTTCTCGGTGATCGAGTTCCAGCACGTCAAGCCCGGCAAGGGTGGCGCATTCGTGCGCACCAAGTTGCGTAACGCTCGCACGGGAGCGGTCATCGAACGCACCTACCGTTCCGACGAGCGCCTCGAGCAGGCGATCATCGACAAGCGCGACACCCAGTACCTGTACCGTGACGGCGACGACTACATCTTCATGGACCAGGTCAATTTCGACCAGGTGCCGGTCTCGTCCAAGAGCCTGGGCGACGCGGCGAACTTCCTCAAGGAGACCGGCAAGGCGATGATCATCAGCCACGACGACGAGATCATCGGCGTGGAACTGCCGGCGTCGGTGGAATTGAGCATCGCCGAGACCGAGCCCGGCATCCAGGGCGACCGGGTGTCGGGCGCGCGCAAGCCCGCCACCCTCGAGACGGGCTTCGTGGTGCAGGTGCCGCTGTTCGTCGGGCCGGGCGAGATCATCAAGGTCGATACTCGCACCGGCGAGTACATGACCCGCGCCTAGTGAGCGAACTCGGCGCTCAGCGTCACCGCTCGCGCGAGAGGGCGCTCGAACTTCTCTACGAAGCCGCCATGAAGGACCGCTCCGTGGCGCTCGTCATCAATGAGTTGGCGGTGCCACCCGACGCGTACACCGTCGCCCTGCTCGACGGCAACGCTCAGTGCCACGAGGCACGCAGTCGAACTGATCAGTCGATTCTCCATCGACTGGCCCCTCGAGCGTATGGCGTTGATCGACCGTCTGATCATGACGCTTGGCGACATCGGAGATGTTGATGGACGACGCGCCGCCGACGGCGGTTATCTTGGACGAGGCCGTGGAACTGGCCAAGACGTATTCCACCGACGGTTCGCCGTCGTTCGTCAATGGCGTGTTGTCGTCGATCGCCGACGAGATAACTGCAGCACTAGGAGCAGCATCCGATGCCGGGAATGGGCGGCGCGGGGATACAGCTACAACAACCCCCTAGTCGCGAACGCGTTCACTCACAGGTGTTCGTGACGAGCATGCTGTGGATCATCGGCATCGCCTTTGCGGTCATGATGGTGTCTCCGATCGCGACCCGAGGCGTCCTGCGATTCAATCTGTCCGAGGCGGGCTCGAGCGAGGCGCGCAGTCGCAGTTACCTGCGATTTGCCTTCGGCGCGATCTGGCTCTTCGACGGCATCTTGCAATTCCAGGTCGTCGATGCCGCTCGGGTTGGCCAACAACGTGGTGCAGCCCGCGACGGCGGGCACGCCGGGCTGGCTGCATACGCTGATGCTGCACGGCATCTCGATCTGGAACTCGCACCCCATCGCCCTGGCGGACGGCACTGCGTGGATCCAGATCGGCATCGGCTGCTCTTGCTGGTGTCCAACGGCGCGCGTCGGGCGCGTGGGGCCGCAGTATCGGTGGGGTGGGCGGCGCATGATCTGGCTCATCGGCAACGGGGCGGGCGGCATCTTCCAGTCGTCCAGCAACATTCTTTTCGGTTGGCCCGGGGCGACGTTCTTCTACGCCGTCGCTGGCGTCTGGCTGGCGCTGTCGCCCGCGAACTTCCCCGAACGCTTCTCGCGCATCACCCTGCGTCTGGTCGCGGTGCATACTTGGGTGTCGCGATGGTTTGCAGGTGCTGCCCTCGGCGGATTCTGGCACGGTGGCAACACCAACGCGCTCACCGCAATGACGCAGTCCATGGTGCAAGACCCCTCAACCCCACTGGCTGGCGACGTGGTCACCAAGTTCGGCGTGCTCGCGGGCACTTTGGGCGGTGGATTCAATCTCATCGTCATCTTCTGGCTCGCTGCGTCCGCGGTGGGCCTGTGGATGGCCCCGATCGCGCAGTGGCGCTGGCCGGTGTGGTCGCTCGTGGTGGGCGCGGTGATCTTCTGGGTGGGCGCCCAGGACGCGGCCATCTTCGGCGGACTCGCGACCGATCTGAACTCGCTATCCCGCTCGCGTCTTGACCTTGTGCGCCTCACCCGCTCGTCGCGATGCGCCCCGCGCTGGCTCGACGACTGCCCGCGGAGCTGCGATCCAGCACCGGCGCGGTGCTGGCCTCCTTCGCGGCGGGCATGGTGGCCTTTTCGATGGTCTCGATGTCGTTGAGCACGCTCGCCTCGGCGGAGAACACCCTCTACCTCGCCCAGAACGGCCCCGCCTCGGCGGTGAACACGAGCGCGCCGGGCTTCACTGCTTACCGATCAACACGGGTGCGAGCTATCCCTTGGGACGAACACGCGGGCCACTACACCTCGTGACCTTCCTCGATCCAGTGTGCTGGACGGACTGCCCTCTCATGGCCGGTCAAATGAAGCAGGTGGGTGCGCAGTTCGGCCTCAAGCCAATCTCGACCTCGTCGCGGTCGCGGCCAATCCCCGTCACGAGACGATGGCCAACGTGCGAACGTTCATCGAGAAGCACGCGTTGGGCGTCAGTGAAGAACTTCTATTTCGTCACGGGAACGCTCGCGCACCTGGCCAAGGTGTGGGGGAATTTTACGGCATCCAGGTGCAGTCGAGCCCCACGTCCATCATGAGTGTGCACTCCGACGTGATGTTCGTCATCTCACCCCACAGGGCGCATCCGATGGATCATCCCGGACGACCCCATCGCGACGACGTCGGGCGAGAATTCGGCCGTGACCGAATTGATCTCGCTGCTGCACCGCGCGGGTCTCAAATAGTTCCGTGGCGAGCACTGAACCGACGATGACGCACGCTACCACTGGTCGAAAATATCTTCGAGTGCTGCGTCGTCGGGGTGCGGTCACGACTCGTCTTGGTTGGATTGGTCGTCGGCGTGCACGCGCGCCAGGTAGTCGTTCCACGCCACGAGGCGAGTCGATCGTCCTTTTGGGGGGCTGCGAAGGGCAATCGTGGCGGTCGAGGCCTCGTCTTTCAGTAGTTTCGCCACATGTAGATTGCGTACGCGCCCAGAATGGGCCACTCGACGACGTAGGCCCAACTCAAGATATTGCCCGACAGCGCACGAGAGATCTCGACAATGAAGGCCGAGACGCAGATCGCCTCGGCGAACGAATAAGTCCGAGATGGAATCCGCACAGACGTGTCTTGATTTTTCGCGTTCATCGGTGATACTCTAAATCGATTGTAAGAAGGCGCCATAAATATCTTAATGTGACACGATTCACGTAAGTATGTCGTCTAAATTGCAATTCAGAAGTTGGGGAAAAAATATTCAGGGCGATGAAAGGTGACTGTTCACCCACAGTTGACTTTGAGAAGGAGTGTCGTATGTCATTAACAGGAAGACTAAGCACAGCCGTTGGTCTGTTCCTAGTCGCCGTTGGTCTGATCGTGTGGAGCCTGCTGGCTTTCCTGCATCCCGGGACCGACGGGGGCTATACCGACTACACCATGGGTCACACGCGGGTGCGCCGGTGACGTCACCTTGCAGAGCGTGGGGCGATTGGCACTCGGATAGGCGCCCACCCGACGTGGGTGACCTACCTGCAGAAGGATCCGACGACCGGCCAGTGGATGCACGACACCTCGATGATCCTTCCCGCCAACACCGTCATCCATATGACCGTTCTGCAAGTACGACTCGGGAAGTCCCTTGCGTAACCAGCAGTGGGGCCAGGTCACGGGCACCATGGGTGGCAAGGCCACGCTCAACGGCAAGTCCTACAAGCGTGTACAACTCGTACGCCGGCAATGGCGTCGGTCACACCTTCGCGATACCCGCGTTTGAACGTGTCCGTACCGTTGATCGGCGTCAATGGCAACTTGACCAACATCTGTCGGCGGCGCCGTGCGGTAGCAATCTGCCGCACAACACCATCACCTTCAGTTTCAAGACCGGGCGCCGGGAAGTTACAACTGGCAGTGCTTCGTGCCGTGCGGCTTCGGTTACCTCTACGGCAACGGTGGTCCGATGTCGACACACAACTACATGGGCGGATTCTTGAAGGTGGTTGCCTAATCATGTCGAACCAATCAACGAACTCAACCGGTCAGGTACACCACCTTCGTCGGATGGCTGTCGTCTGGGTGATCGTCTCGGTCATCGGCGACATCCTGTTTTCGATCTTCGTCGCACCTCACGTGCCGCCGGGGCGACTGACCGAGACGGCCGCGAAGGACCAGACCGACTTCAACGTCTTGTTCGAGATGGCCCTGCCGGTTCTCTTCGGCGTGTGGATCTACCTGGGCTACGCGTTCTACGTCTGGGGTGACAAGCGAAACAAGGACGTCCGCCTTCTCCGGTGACGCCGCTCGCAACAACATGAAGACGCAGGTGTCGTGGATGGTCATCACCTCCGTGACGGTTTTGTTCCTGGCTGGCTTTGGCACTGGGCGCTGGTTGTGGGCCACGGTTCGGGTGGTGGCCAAGGTCCGAACCCGGCTTCGCTCCCGCGGGTGCCTCAAGGCGGAAACCGCTGCGCTGCTGGGCAAAGCGACGTGGTCGCCCGGCTCAGAATGTATTGCCGTCCAGGTGATCGGCCAGCAGTGGAAGTTCACCTACCGCTATCCACTTTCGGTGGGTTCGAGTCATCACAATTGATCCTTCCGGCGGATACGACGATCGCCTTCAACGTGACGTCACTGGACGTGATCCACAGTTTCTGGGCTTATCAGCTGGGGGTGAAGGCCGACGCCAACCCGCAAGTGAACAACGTGGCATTCACGACGACCAAGGATCCCGGGGAGTTTCATCGTCCGATGCAGCGAGCTATGCGGAATCTGGCACGGCTCGATGTTCAACAATGGCCAGGTGCAGTCCCAGACCGACTTTCGAGAGTTGGGCGACGACGACCGAAGCGGCCAACGCCGCGAACACTGCTTTGTTCCCGGCCTTCGCGTGGACCTACGTTCCCGACGCCAACGGCGCCGCGGTGGCTACTACACCGACGGCAACGGACCCCTACAGCACCGTCGAGACCTACGGAGCGAAGCAGCCCTCGTGATGCCAAGTCGACTAATCCAATAATCAATGATTTTTTCATGACGTCATGTAGAAATGGAGATCTCGCGATGACGATCAGCGACGAACGCAGACCGAAGTAAGTGGGCCCGTCTCGGGGCATCCGCACAGCACGAGGAAACTTCGTGGACGCAGCGACCCGGGTGGCTTGTCGCAGAACCTCTTGACGGCGATCGTCTTTGGCGTGATCGGCTACCTCATCGGTCACTGGTTCGGCAACTATCTGTCGAGCGGCTACGACTACATCGCCAACAGCGGTCAGAACGCGATCGCCAACACGTTGGCGCTGGCGTTCGGCGTGGTCGGATGGCTCGGTGGGCATCGGTGCGCTCAACTACCCGTTCGCCAAGATGTTCGGTGTAGACGGGCTCGAGGAGGAATCGCCGGTGGACAACTGGACGAAGTACTTCCGCTACACCCTTGACCACAAGGTGGTGGGGCTGCAGTACGTGGTCGGCGTGCTGCTCTTCATGTTCACCGGTGGTCTGCTGGCGATGGCGATTCGTACCGAGTTGCTGAACCCCACGACGCACGTACTTCTCGCCGGACACCTACATCAAGATTGTCTCCGAGCACGGCACGATCATGATGATGATGGCGACATCGATCATCGTCGGTCCGCTGGGCAACTACTTCGTGCCGCTGATGATCGGCTCGCGCCGCATGGCGTTCCCGCGAATCGAGGCGTTGAGCTTCTGGATCTTCACCGCCGGATACATGGTGATCTTCTCGGCGCTGCCCTACGGCGGCTTCCCGACCGGTTGGACGGGCTACGCGCCCTTGCAGACCCAGGCGGGTCCGGGCATGATCTCGTACCTGCTGGGCTTCGCGGTGATCGGCATGGGAATGATGGCCGCCGGCTTCAATCTCGCGGTCACGATCATCAACTATCGCGCGCCGGGAATGACCTGGAGTCGAGTGCCGATCTTCGTCTGGTCGATCCTCGCGACTGCGTCACTGCTGACCTTGGCGACGCCGGTGCTGTTCGCGGGCGGCCTCTTCGGTGTCCTCGACAAGACCGTGCAGACCGCGTTCTACGTGAACGAGCACGGTGGCAGCTCGTACTTGTGGCAGAACCTCTTCTGGTTCTTCGGTCACCCCGAGGTCTACATCATGGCGCTGCCGGGCTTCGGCATCGTCGGGGAGATTATTGCCCGTCTTCACTCGAAGCCCCTCTTCGCCTACAAGGTCGCGGCGGCGGGCATGATCGGCGTGGCGCTGCTGTCCTTCTTCGTGTGGCAGCACCACCTCTTCCAGAGCGGCATCAACCCGGACATGCGACCGCTGTTCATGTTGACGACCGAGTTGATCTCGATTCCGACTGGTTTCATCTTCCTGGTGGGCATGGGAACGTTCTACGAGCGAAGATCAGATTCGAGGTACCGATGCTGTTCGTGCTGGCGTTGTTCTTCAACTTCCTGATCGGCGGCGTCACGGGCGTGTTCCTCTCGGACGTTCCGGTCAACGTGACGGTGCACGGTGGATTCTTCGTCCTCTCGCACTTCCACTACACGATCATGGGTGGACTGCTCTTCGCCTTCATGGCGGGCCTCTACTACTGGTTGCCGAAGATGACGGGCAAGATGATGAACAAGAAGATCGGTAAGTGGCACTTCTGGCTGATGTTCGTCTTCTTCAACCTGACGTTCTTCCCGATGTTCATCATCGGTCTGCTCGGTCAGCCGCGGCGTGTGTTCACCTACGCGAAGAACCTCCAGGGCCTGAACGACTTCTCGTCGATCAGCGCCTTCATCCTGGGATTCTCGTTCCTGGTGTTCTTCTACAACTTGGTGTACTCAATGTGGATCAAGCCCGAAGTGGCGCCCGCGAATCCGTGGGAGTCGCTCGGACTCGAGTGGCAGACGGCGACTCCGATCCCGGCCTACAACTTTGAGCGCATTCCGGTCATCATGACCGATCCCTATCGCTACAGCGAGGAGGGTGCTCCGGCGTTCGCGGACTTCGGGACCGAAGGACGCGCCCGATTCGTCAACCCCCACAATGGCCTAGGTCGAAGGAGACACGACAATGAGCAATTCTGTAAATTCAATCCGGCAACCCGAGTCATACCCCCGAAGAGCGCGAGTATGAGATGCGTGCGCACATCAGTTCCATCTGGACCGGGGGGCGCCTCTTCATCGGCGATCTACACCTTCATGCTGGCGTCACTGGTGTTCTCGTACTTCTACCTGCGTTCGAGCAACAACGGACTGCTGTGGCGTCCTGACCACGTCACGGCGCCGCGTGCCTATGGTCTCCTGATCTTTGGCTTCAGCTTGGTCACGGGAATCTTGGCCTACGTGGGTCGCAAGCGACTGGTCGATGGGTTCATTCACGGACTTCAGCGTCGCGGCATGGTCCGGGGTGGTTACCGGACTGATCGCGCTACTGCTGCAGATAGTGGAGTTGAGCCACTTGGGTTTCTTCCCTGGATCAAGTGGCTACGCGTCGACCTTCATTGGATTCGCGGTAATGAACATCATTTCACTGGTGATCAGCGCGTACTGGCTTGGAGACAACGGTAGCGCGCGGAATGCGGATCCGACGCGAGGTCGACGGGTGAGAATCCTGAATTCTCCAGTAACCCACGATCACGTGCATTTCGCGCGGACGTCGCGGCGATGTCGTATTTTCAGGTGTTCCTGGCGCTGGCTGGCGCATCTGTTGTTCGCGATGTTTTACTTGATGTAATTCGAATGGGGCAAGGTAGTACTGTGAGCAATTGAAAGAGGTAATCGAAGATGTTCGGAATTGATGCGTATTTCCCCGCACAACTGGAGACCTTGGTCATTCCGTTGGCGGTTCTGTTCGGTGTTCTACTCTGGGGTTTCTTTCAGCGTCAACCCCTCAGAATGAACCTCGCTGAAGTGGCGGAGCCCCCTAAGGCCTGGGTTCCGGGTCTTAGGGGGCTCTTGTCGATTATTCAGCGTCGTTCTGGTGATTGTGTCGTTATCGCCCCCGGTGTGGGAGTGGTCATTTCGCTACGGATTCGTCCAAGCTATTCAATTTTGCGTTTTCGGGTTCGGTGCGCCCACCTTGTTGGTGGCGGGCGCACCATGGCTTGGCCGTACGTGGATCGAGCGCGATGCGTTGAAATTGGCGTCACAGCCTGCGTGGTTCCAGCGTTGGAATTCGCGTCGGGTCCGCGAGAAGGCGCAGTTTCGTGCATTGGCGGCGGCCGCTGCGGTCATGGCTTCGACGCTGGTGTGGCGTGCGGCCCCGCTGGTCAACGCCCTGGTCCACCACCATTGGCTCTTGCTTGTTGAGGCAATCACGCTCTTCGTCCCGACGGTGTTCTTGATGGTTGAGATTATTGAATCGCCCCCGTTCACACCGGGTATTTCTCGTCCGTACCGCATAGGGATCTCGGCAGTGGTGATGTGGTCAGCGTGGGTGGTGGCTTACCTCGCGGGTATGTCGCACGATTCGTGGTACACCGTCATTTCACCATGTAACGGGTCGAGGAATCTCGGCGACGGCTGACCAGCAATTGAGTGCCGGATTCGTCTGGCTATTGACTGCTTCGGTCTTCGTACCCATCGTCTTTTGGAACTTGGTTTATTGGCTCCAATGGGAGGAGGATCCTGATGAGGAGATCGTCAGACTTTTTCGTCAGGAACGCGAGCACGGATTCTTCGGTAGCGCCAACTAGCTCCTTGGGTTGATGTTCGAGGTGGGACTAGGTCATTGCTAACCGAAATGGTCGAGAAACGTTCCGCCACCAGACTCAATAAGTTCGCCCAAACGATTTGCCGGTATCGCTCACGAGATCGAAGACTGCCAGAAGATTCACCTCAACTCACGAGTTCTTTCTTCGACGCCTCGCTGGAGCTGCGAGTTCTGGGCACCAACGGACTCACAGCTACTCAATTTTACTAGGAGTGCCAAGTCGTGACGTTCTCGTACAAGGAGTAGAGATGCACGGTGAGCGGAATCGGAATCGTTCCTCCATCTTGAGATTACTTGTGACGATTGGCGTTCTATTGTCGGGTGTTGCCGCCTTCTGACGAATCGCGGAAGGCGCCGCCCAGACCCCTTAGGAAGGGGTCATCTTCAGAAAAGATCTGAAGAATCTCGGCAATATTGTCAGGATTGTTGCCGCTCTACTTTTCTGGGGGATTCAGACGTCGACGTCACCGTTCAGGCATTTTGTGGTTTGACTGATCTTCACCCGTTCTTGAAACTGGTGTCGCATTTTTCCTTTGCGCGATTCACCTCAAACGCCTTCGAGTCCCTGGGGCAATAATTCGATTTCCGTGCTGGTTCATACCACGACTTTCAAGGGGGTGCCCATACATGAGGTTCCCCAGGGAAAGTGGACACGGTTTCTATGCTGCGATGCGCGTTGGTGCTGCCAACGATAACTCGTAGTTGACGGGACTGACGTTGCCCACTTTCGAGTAACGGCGGACGTTGTTGTAGAAGTCGATGTAGTCCTTGATTCCGGCACGCAGTTCGTCCATGTTGGCGAACACGTGACGGTAGAAGTACTCATGTTTGAAGATCGACCAGAAGCTCTCGGCGCTGGCGTGGTCGTAACACGAGCCGGTCTGACCCATGGAGCGGGTGATGCCGAGGCGACCACACAACGCCACGACGTCGGCGTCGGTGAATTGACCGCCCCGGTCGGTGTGAAAGATCGTCCCCACGCAGACGTAGTCGCGACACTTCGCGGCGTCACGTAGGGCCTCTTCGACGAGTTCGGCGCGCATATGGTTGGCGAGCGCCCACCCGAGGACCCGTCCAGAGTGCTCGTCGCGAATCGAGCACAGGTAGGCCTCGCCCGTGCCGATGGTCATGTAAGTGATATCGCTCGTCCACACGAGGTCGAGCGCTCCCTGGTCGAAGCGACGCTGCACTCGGTTCGCGGGGTAACTGGCGTTCGCGTCGGCCTTGGTCGTCACCTTGAACAGGCGCGGACAGATCCCCTGCAGTCCCAGGGCTTTCATTCGTTTGGCCACCGTCCTTTCGTTCACGTGCTCACCCGCGTCCGCGAGGTCCCTCGTGATGCGCGGAGAGCCGTAGGTGGCGCGTGAGGCGCGGTGGAGACTCGACGATCCTCTCGTCGATCCCCTCGCGGCGCTGGTGCTGGGGGGAGGAGCGTTGTTGGGCCAGGCGCCACTTGTAAAAGCCCGATCGCGAGACCTCGAGCAACCTGGCCATGCGATCGATCTCGTAGTTCGCGCACTCCGTCTCCATCAAAGCGAACCTTTGCGCTTTGGTGGGTTCGCGGCGAAGTACGCGGCTGCTTTTTTTAAGAACTCGTTGTCCTTCTCCTGCTCGGCCACCTGACGACGCAGACGCACCAGCTCGGCGCGCTCGCTCGCGCTCAAGGGCTCATCACTCGTTCCCGCTAGAGCTTCCATGCGACGACGCTCGTCGCGGACCCAGCGGAACAACACGGTCTCGGACACCGCGATCTCTCTCGCGACTTCGGTGACGCTGCGACCCGAGTCGATGACGCGATGCGCGGCCTCGATTCGAAATTCCAACGTGAACTTTCTTCTGGTTGCCATGGTGACATCCTCTCAGCCAATCCATCGGACTGGCTTATCGGGTGTCCACTTTCCCTGGGGAAGCTCACTCGAGGGCATCGGGTTCTGGGAAAGGCGCCAGGTGGACAAGTACATCGAGGCGTTGAAAGCGGAGTTCGCCCCAAAGTGCCGAGTGCCTCGCGATGGCGGGTGGATCAAACCAGCCGCGCGCGAGCTGGTGCCGGTTGACAAGATTCGGCGGTGTCCAGATTGACGAAGAATGACAGCGGTGGCCAATGTTAGGCGAGGCTTACTAGAAATGTCCCGTGAAGATTGATGCCCAGTGCGCAACGCCCGAAGTTGGTTGACGAGCCCTTTCGCGATCCATGGCACATCGTGTCTGCTCGGATCGACGTCAAAGGCGTCGTTTCAACTGTTGGGACACATTAATTGTTGAGTCGGAACATGTGTCAAAGGTCGTTGTTCGGGCGGGCGACCCAGACCTGCGTCACCGCATTAAACGGTGGTTGCGACGTCGAGCTGCAAAGCCATTTCTCTATCCGCCATCACGTCCCCGGAAGGCGAGCCACGCTGGGAATGTTGATTGGCGTGAGAGTGGTTCCCAGCAAAGAGGATGCCGCATTGATGTTGTTGATGATTGTCGCGCGGTCGAGTGCGAGGGCACTTTCACTCTGCGCGAGTTTGTTGTCGGTAAGACGAAAGGGCGTTGAGCCAAAGTAGTCCCTAATGGCGACAATTGCTCCCACCGCGTCGTAAGTGATCCACTTAACGGTGGCCGCCATGGCGCGGTCAACCTTCTTGCCCGCAGCGGTGTCTATCGGCTGGATGTTGTTGGTCATGTCGTACACCGGCCCACTAGCGAACGAACACGCCGTCTGGTCCTCTAAGAGGTAGTTCTTCACAATTGGAAGATTGGCCGCAAGCAATGTGTGATCGATCTCGTTCTTGTAGAAACTGAAACTCTCCTTGAGAGCGAAAACACACGGTGAGGTGTCGCCGTTGATTTGCTTGATGACGCCATTTTGCTGTGACGCGTCCTGCGCGTTAGTGACGTGATGAGGAAGATCGGTGACGACCGAAATCGCGATCACGACGACGATGCCGATGGTGGCCATGAACCAGGGTCGACGATACCAGACCGCGCGTACCGCCGAGAGCGACGTACTGGGCATCGAACCGGGGTCAAATTGGACCTCGTCAGGGTCAGTTGGTGCGTGAGTCATGGCAACAGACTAATGGCCTCAAGCTCGACGCCTTGGGCAAACTTCCTGATATTCGAACGACTAAGGGAAAAAAGCCCCGCCGTGCTTTCGTGCGCGAAAGGCGTTGCTAGGGCTGAGAGCTGTAATGTCGGGCTGACGAAATAAAGTGATGAATTGTGGGCAACCTCATTTGCAGTGGCCCCAACGCTCACTTGTATCCCGAATGACTTCCAGACGGCGTTGAGAGCAGCGACAGATCCGTTCAAGAAATGAACGCTGCTGAAATTGTTTAGTCCGGTGGACGTTAGCGCGAGCGGCTCTGCGCTGACGCCGTAGGAGAACGGGTCTGTGTTGATAATGTCGACTACGACTTTGCGACTCTTGGCCCCAAGGTCGACCAGGGCGGTGCGAAGTTCGGAACCTACGACGGGACAAATATCGTTGCAGTTCTTGTTATAGAGAGGCAACCAGCGTGACCTTGCCCTTCGAGGTGGCGGGGGTGATGGTTGCGCCGTGTTGATCAGTCAAGGAGAAATGAGGTACGTTCGCGGTGCCGATGAACTTCAGCCCAATGAACGCTTGAGACGCGGTGATCACACTAGGTACGGTAGTGGTTCCTAAATACGGGATTGTCGAGGGAGTGGCGAAGGTGGTGGGAGGGCTGGAAGTTGGGAGTCCAACATTGCCGAAGTAGTGTTCCACCAGGGCACCGCCGCCGCCCAGGACAACCATTGCGACCAGAACGCCGCGAACAAATTTTTGAGGGATTCGTCCGACGACGCGACCAGCCCCTGTCTCGGAGGTGAGGCCGAGTTCCTTACGAAAAACGGCTCGTCGTTGATCGTCGCTGAGCACGCTGTCACCAATAGTGTTGTCGTTCATACCCAGGGCCAAGTGTAGTGGGGCGTGCCATTTCCACTCGGTTCGTGACTCACGGCCACTAGGCTCTGGGAGGTATGGCCGACCCTCACAACGCCCAGGTGAGTTCCCCGGGACTACGACGGCGGGACGCTGGTCCACCTGGTGCACGAGGGGCTGACCGGCGAGCAGGCGGACAGCCACGCCCTGGGCTGGAACCACACCTCGGCCCCCTGGTCAAGGCCGGGGCCGAGGGTGACGCCGGACCCGACGAAGTGGGGCATCCCGGCCGAAGTCGATCCCCTCACCAGCGCCGAGGCGACGCTGGCCTGCTGCCAGCTCGTCCTGCGCGGCGTCGCCGCCGCCGACTACCACCAGCTCGACGGTCTGTACCGAGTTCGACGTCACCCAGCTGGCCGAGCACCTGATCGGCTCGGTTACGTTCCTCGGCGGCGCCGCGGGCCCGGGGGTCGGCACTGCGGCCGTCCCGGCCTACGGGACCACCCTGGAGGCCCGGCTCGCCGCGCCGGCGTAGGCCATGCTCGAAGCCTGGACGGTCCGCGGCCTGGACGGCACGGTCAAGCTCGGCCCGAACGAGATGCCCGCTGAACTAGCCCTGGGCATCGGCTCGGTCGAATTCCTGGTCCAACGCGTGGGACTTCGCGCGGGCCACCGGCCAGCAGCTCACGGTCTCGGATGGCATAAGCCAGTTCGTCCTGGGCCTGGCCAGCCAGCTCATCACGCCCGAGGGCCGCGCGGGCGGGAGGGTTGCTGACC